>NZ_JBWKZI010000001.1:0-2482500 GCF_059424385.1 Sphingobium sp. GW456-12-10-14-TSB1
GTGACGGCTTGGGAGGATGGAGAGGGACGCCAGGCTGATTCCGGCCTGGAGGCCGCCTGGGCCGCTATCCGTGCCGGGCTGCGCCGCGATATTGGCGCGCGCATGTTCGACCAGTGGCTGAAGCCGGTACGGCTGGGCGACTATTGCCCCGAATCGCAGACGCTCGACCTGCTGGTCGCCACTGATTTCAGCGCCAATTTCGTGTCCGGTCAATTTGGCGATCGGTTGCGCATGGCGTGGCGCGCGGCCAATGTCGGCGTGCGCGAAGTCCGCCTGCACCGTGCCGCCGATGCGACAGGTCCGCGCCTGCTCGAAGTCGTCCGGGTCGAACCGACGGTTGCGCCCGCGCCGCAGCAGGTCGCCTCCAATTTTCAGCCGCGTCACGCCTTTGCCGACTTCGTCACCGGCGACAGCAACCGGCTGGCCTGCTCGGCGGCGCTTGCCATGGCGGGGGAGGCGGAACCGCGTTTCAGCCCGCTTTTCATCCATGGCGGGACCGGGCAGGGCAAAACCCATCTGCTCCACGCCATCGCCCGCGCCTTTTCCGATCATTCGCCTGCCGCGCCGGTCCTCTATATGTCGGCCGAACGCTTCATGGTGGAATTCGTCAACGCGATGCGCGCCAATGAAACCATGGCGTTCAAGGCGAAGCTGCGCGCAGCCCGCCTGCTGCTGATCGACGATATTCAGTTCATCGCGGGCAAGGGATCGACGCAGGAGGAATTTCTCCACACGATCAACGACCTCATCGATTCGGGCGCGCGCATCGTCGTGACGGCGGATCGTCCGCCCCAGCGGCTCGAATCGATCGACGCGCGCATCCTGTCGCGCCTCGCGGGCGGGCTGGTCGCCGACATATTGCCGGCCGATCTCGACCTGCGCCTCGCCATATTGGAGGCCAAGCGTGCCGTGGCGGGCGATCCGCCGGTCCCCGACGCGGTGATCGATTTCCTGGCCCGCTCGATCCGGTCGAACGTCCGCGAACTGGAGGGCGCCTTCAACAAGCTGGTCGCCTATGGCCAGTTGACGGGGCGCGCGATCGACCTCGACTTTGCGCAGGGGATGCTGGCCGACGCCGTGCGCGCCAATGCCCGGCGCATCACGGTCGATGAAATCCAGAAGCTGTGCGCAGCCCACTACAAGATCGATGCGTCGGAAATGCGGTCCAAGCGGCGCGCCCGCGCCGTCGCCCGCCCGCGTCAGGTCGCCATGTATCTGGCCAAGAAGATGACGCCGCGTTCGCTGCCGGAAATCGGCCGTATCTTTGGCGGGCGCGACCACAGCACCGTCATCCACGCCGTCCGCACGATCGAGGGGCTGCGCGAAAGCAATCCCGACATCGACGCCGACGTGCGCGCGCTGCTGCGCCAGCTGGAGGGGTGATCGGCGCGCACAGGGCGTAGGTGGTTGTGTCCCCGCGCAGGCGGGAACACACTTTCGGATCGAGTATCGAGACCCTAGACTAAGGGCATGATTCGCGCCCTGCTTCTCCTCCTCGTCGCCCTCCTGCCTTTGCCTGCCATTGCGCAGGATGATGTCCGCGTCGCGCTCGATACGACAGCGGGGCGTATCGTGGTGGCTGTCCATGCCGAAAAGGCGCCGATTACCGCCGCCAACTTCCTGGCCTATGTCGATGGCAAGCGTCTCGATGGCACGAATTTCTATCGCGGCGTCGGCGCGGCGGACTATGGTTTCGTCCAGGGTGGGGCGCAAAATGATCCCAAGCGGCTGCTGCCGCCGATCAAGCATGAACCGACGACGCTGACGGGCCTGACCCATGATGATGGCGCGCTGTCGATGGCGCGCTATGCGCCAGGCAGCGCGACCGCCGACTTCTTCATCGTGCTGGGCAAGATGCCCGGCATGGACGCGCACCCGGAGGCGGCTGGCGACAATCAGGGCTTTGCCGTGTTCGCCCATGTGGTCGAGGGGCTGGACGTGGTGAAAGCCATACTGACCGCGCCCAAATCCGCGACCGCCGGGGAAGGGGTGATGAAGGGGCAGATGCTCGAAACTCCGGTGAAGATCCTCACGGCGCGGCGGGTGCCTTAAGCAGAGCTGTGGTGTTCCCGCGCAGGCGGGAACCCAGTCCCGCCCACCGAACTGGGCTCCCGCCTGCGCGGGAGCACGTCGTGGCTATTCGCCGACCTCACCCTGCTGGTCCACAATCCGCGCTACCGCCATATCCGCCGTTACATTGCCGACGGTGCGGAAAATGTCAGGCACCGTCTCCACGGCCAGCAGCAGCGGCAGCGCCTCCACCGGCACGCCCATGGCGAGGCAAATGGGACCAGTGGTGGTGAAGAAGGTGATCTGGCTGGGCAGGCCGACCGCTGCCAGGCTGACGATCGCGGCGACCAGTACCCCCATCACCAACTGCGTCGGTCCCAGCGCCACGCCGTTCATCGCCGCCACATAAAGGGCGACGCCCAGATTGGCGGGCGGGCTGGTGATGCGGAAGAGGGATATGGCAAGCGGCAGGACGATCGAGCGGCTGGTCTCCCGCACCGCCAGCGGCCCGTCGCTCGCCTGGATCATCGCGGGCAGCGACGCGATCGAGCTTTGGGTCGAAAAGGCGATCGCCTGAGCCGGCAGGGCGGCACGCGCGAATCGGCCCGGTCCGATCCGGCCCAGCAGCACCGCCAGCGGATAGACCAGCAGCGTCACGATGACGCAGATCAGCACGATGAAGCCGATATAATGGAGCAGCGCGCCAGCCGTCGCGAGGCCCGATCGCGCGCCCGCCACCAGCGCCAGCGCGAATACGCCTATCGGGGCAAGCCACAGCACCCAGCCGACAACGACCAGCAGCGCCTCGGCCAGCGCCTCGAACAGGCTGGTCAATTGGGCGCGACGGGCCTCGGCGATACGGGTGACGGCAAAGCCGAAGATCAGGGCGAACAGCACCACCGCGACCACCTGGCCTTCAGCCGCCGACCGGATCGGATTGGTCGGGATGAAGCCCAGCAGCCATTGCGCGGACGGGCGCACGTCCGGCACCTGCGCTATTCCTTCCGCCCCGCTCAATGCGCCCACCGCGCCGGGCGGCACTGGCCACAGACGCAGCATCAGCGGCCCGACCAGCGCGGCGACGGCGGCAGAGGCGGTCAGCAATAGGGCGAACAGCAGGATCGCGCGCCCGGCCATGCCGCTGCTCCGCGCGGTCGTGGCCGCCTGCGCGATGCCCGTCACCAGCAGCGCGAAGATCAGCGGGATGAGCGGCATCTGAAGACCATTGAGCCAGGCCGAACCCACCGGCTGCGCCAGCGCGACGACATCCCCCTCCCACGCGCCGCCCCATTCGGTCAGCGCGATGCCCAGGCCCAGCCCCAGCAGCAGCGCGATCAGGATGCGGACGGTCAGGGACATAGGCTGGTTTCCTCCCGGCGCATCGGCGCGCGCCGACAGGCTAATGGCTGTTGCAGGCAGGATGACAGGAAAAAATGCGGATCGGCCCCGTTTGCGGCTTGGAGGCGGCGTTCGCTGCCAAAATGAACGCCCCAACGTCTTTCCGCACCTGGACAAAGATCATCCCCCCCTTGCAGGGGAGGTGGCTGGCCGGAGGCCAGACGGAGGGGTGTCGCGCTCTCGACAGGGCGATACCCCTCCACCACCGCTACGCGGCGGTCCCCCTCCACTTGCAGGGGAGGAATTTTTCATGCCGGGCTGGCAAAGCGCATGCCGCCAAAAAAAGAAGGCCCGGCCATCCGCATGGGATGACCGGGCCAATCGGGTCAGGCTGGGAGCCGCCCCGTAACTTGTGCCTGCCTCAGCTCTTTTTTTCGGGCGGCAGGGTGATCTTCACATCCTCGCCATTCTGGCCGGGGAAGTTGGTGAACATGGCGTCGATCAGGTTGGGGACGAGGTAGGTCAGCTTGTTCGACAGCGATTGCGCGCTGGCCTTCCCCTCGAACAGGCGGCGATTGTCGGCCGCGCGGTCGATTTTGAGGCTCAGGTCGCTGGTATAGACGGTATAGCTCGACACATCGTTGAAGCCGCCGGCGCCGAACAGCCAGGGATCATAAAAGCCATAGCCCCATGGGCGACCCCAACGGCCACCCCAGCCACCCCAAGGACCACCGCCCCAGCCGCCATAGGGGCCGCCAAAGCCGGTCGAGCGCACCTTTTCGCGGCCATTGTCGACATCATAGGCGACGCGCACGATAAGGTCGGCGCTGGCCGGATCGCCAGCCGCGACATAGCCGGTCTGGCTCAGGCGCTGGCCGACCATCGCGGCGTAATGGGAAAATTCAAGGCCACCAGCCAGTTGCGGATTGTCCGCGACGATGGTGAAACTCTGGCCAGCCGGGGCGGGGAGCTGTTGAAAGCGGGCGACGTCGGCCTTGAACGGCGTCGCGCAGCCAGAAAGCGCAGCCAGCGCCAGAGCGGGGGCCGCGAACATGCCGAACTTCTTGAAACGGGTCATTTTTCTGCGTCCTGTACCAGGCATGAAGCCTAATCAACTATGTGCGCGTTGCGATAGCAAAACGCAACTGAACATCATTTGAACGCACGAAGTAACCGAACGGGCGCAAAGCATGTTCTGTCAATTGAAGGACGTCGCGGACCCGCCAAACCCGTCAGCGCATCAGGCCCATCGCATCATAGGCCGCACGCAGCGTCGGCTCCGCCGCCGCCGCCGCCTTTGCCGCGCCCTTGTCCAGGATCGCGTCCAGCATCGCGTCGTCGGTCCGCAATTGCAGGAAGCGTTCGCGAATCGGGCGCAGCGTTTCGACCAGCACTTCGCCCAGCACAGGCTTGAACGCGCCAAAGCCCTTGCCGGCAAATTCGGCGCAGACCGCATCGGTCGTGCGGCCAGTCATCGTCGCCAATATGCCGACCAGATTGGTCGCTTCGGGACGCCCGGCTAGCCCTTCGGCAGTTTCGGGCAGCATGTCCTGATCGCTCTTGGCTTTCTTCACCTTGGCCATGATGGCATCGTCATCGTCGGTCAGGTTGATGCGGCTTAGATCGCTGGGGTCGGATTTGGACATTTTCGCCGTCCCGTCGCGCAACGACATGATGCGCGCCGATTCCTTGGGGATGATCGGCGCGGGCAGGGTAAAGACGTCCCTGCCGAAATCCGTGTTGAACTTGGTCGCGATGTCGCGGCACAGTTCCAGATGCTGCTTCTGGTCCTCGCCCACCGGCACATGGCTGGCCTGATAGAGCAGAATGTCGGCGGCTTGCAGCACCGGATAGACGAACAGGCCGACCGACGCGCCTTCGCGGTCCTTGCCTGCCTTGTCCTTGAACTGGGTCATGCGGTTCAGCCAGCCGATCCGTGCGGTGCCGTTCAGCAACCAGCACAGTTCGGCATGGGCGGGCACGCGGGCCTGGTTGAACAGGACGGAGCGGTCGGGGTCGATCCCGGCGGCGACCAGCGCGGCGGCCATGTCGCGCACGTTGCGGATGCGCTGTTCGCGCCCCTCATGCACGGTGATCGAATGCATGTCGGCCAGGAAGAAGAAGCACTGGCTCTCCGAGTTCATCTCGTCCTGCATCTTCACCCAGTTGCGGATCGCGCCCAGATAATTGCCAAGGTGCAGATTGCCGGTGGGCTGGATGCCGGAAAGGACGCGCATGGATCGATTAACTCGCTTTGGGCGCACGGCGCAGGGCGCCACGCAATTCGCTGATACTATAGGCCCGGACGATCAGGGCCGCCGCCCCATAGACCAGACCGCCAATGCCGCACAACAGGCCAAGCGCGATGATGCGCTGCGTCACGCTGCCCGACATATAGGGATCGACCAGCGGATTGAGCAGCAGCAGCGCCACGCCCATGATCGCGCTGGCCAGGATGATGCGCAGCGCCTTGCCCCGGAAACGGGCATCCATGCGCAACTGGTCGCGGCGGTGGAGCAGCCAGTAGAGGACCAGCACATTGACCCAGGCGGCGATCGCGGTGGAAATCGCCACGCCGACATGACCGAAGGGCCAGATGAGGGTCAGATTGCCGACCAGATTGAACAGCATGGAAAACACCGCGACCCGCACGGGCGTTTTCGTGTCCTGCCGTGCGTAGAAGCCGGGCGTCAGCACCTTGATCAGGACATAGGCGGGGACGCCAAGGGCAAAGGCGGCAAGAGCGCCCGCCGCGCCGATCGTGTCGTTGGCCGTGAACGCGCCATGTTGCAGCAGCCCGCGAATGAGCGGCGTTGCCGACAGGCATAGCGCGACGGCGGCGGGCAGGGCCAGGAACAGCGCCAGTTCCATCGCCCGATTCTGGGTATGGCTGGCCGCCTGCTCATTGCCAGACCCGATCTGGCGCGAAAGCGCGGGCAGGATGGCGGTGCCGACGCCGATGCCGATCAGGCCGAGCGGCAACTGGTTCAGCCGGTCGGCATAATAAAGATAGCTGACCGCGCCCTGTGGCAGGAAGCGGGCGGCAAGGCTGGTCGAGATCAGCAGATTGAACTGGATCGCCCCCGCGCCCAGCGCCGCCGGGCCGATCAACGACAGCAACCGGCGCACCTGGGGCGAGAGGCGCGGGCGCTGGAGCCGCAGCACCACACCCGCCCGGCGACAGGCCCAGGTCAGCCATAAAAGTTGCAACACCCCCGACACCGTGACTGCAATCGCCTGCGTATGCGCGGTTTCGATCGGGGTAGCGCCGCGAAAAAACAGCACGGCGCCGATCATGCACAGGTTCAGCAGCACGGGCGCGGCGGCATTCACCCAGAAACGGTCGAGCGAATTCAATATCCCGCCCAGCAACGACACCAGGCTGATCAGCGCCAGATAGGGGAAGGTGATGCGGGTCAGCGTGACGGCCAGGTCGAACTTGGCCGGGCCGCCATCGGGAAAACCGCCGGTCATTGCCCAGACCACCGGCGCGGCCAGCACCATCATGAGGCCGGTGAACAGGACCAGCACCGGAAACAGGATCGACAATATCTGCCCGGCAAAGGCGACCGCCGCCGCCTTGCCGCTGCCCGGCGCGTCCCTGTCCCCTTCCGCCATCGTCCGGTTGAACATCGGCACGAACACGGCGGCAAAGGCGCCTTCGGCAAACAGGGCGCGAAACAGGTTGGGCAGGCGCCAGGCGATCAGAAAGGCGTCCGACGCCAGCCCCGCGCCCAGAAAGCGCGCGACCAGCATGTCGCGCACCATCCCCAATATCCGACTGATCAGCGTCAGCCCGCCGATGGTGGAGGTGGCTCTCAGCAGGCCCATGACAATATCTCCTCCACCCGTTCGCCCCCGACCGAGCGGGGGGGCAGGCTCTGAGCCTGTCGAAGGGCCGTCCTTTCTTGCGCAAAGACGGACAAGGCGTCGACAGGCTCAGCCCGAACGGAGGGTGAGTTCATACAGGCTCAGGCGTGGCCAGCAGGCTCGCCTGCGGTCGTTTCCATCTGCTGCGCCTGTTGCAGGTACAGTGCGCCAAAGTCGATCGGGTCGAGCAGCAGCGGCGGGAAGCCGCCGTCGCGGATCGCATCGGCCAGCACGCGACGGGCGAAGGGGAAGATAAGGCGCGGCGCTTCGGCCAGCATGAAGGGCTGGACCTGGTCTTCGGGCACATTGCGCATGCCGAACAGCGCGGCATAGAGCAGTTCGACGGCAAAGGCGGTGCCCTGCGGTGCGACGGCCTTGACCTCGATCTTCAGCGACACTTCCAGCACCTCGTCGCCCACCTTGTCGGCGCCGATGTTGAACTGGACGTCGATCTGCGGCTGGTCCTGCCATTGGTAGCAGGCGGGCGCGTTCGGATTCTCGAAAGAGAGATCCTTCACATATTGGCTGATCAGCGCGATCTGCGGTGCGGTATCGGCGCCATTCATCTGGCTGTTCACGGTGAAATTGGTGTCGACTTCGTCGGCCATTGTCTGTCCTGGCTTTCCCTGTTGTCCGGTGGGCGGCAAGCCCCCCTGTGCGATGACCCGCGCGCTTAGCAGGGGCGGAAGGGCAGGGCAATGCCGCGCCGTGCAACCCCCTATTTGAAGTTGTGCGCAAACATGCCTATGTTGTTCGGAACATTGTTCCCACACAAAGGGTATAGCCTTCCGTGTATGTGATTGTCATCCTCGCCATGATCGCCGGTTTTCTGGCGCTGCGGCTCTATTCCGTGCTCGGCAAGCGTACCGGGCATGAGCAGGAGCCTGCGCTGCGCCCGGCGGAGGACCGCGCCAAGGTGACGGTGCTGCAACCGCGCCCCGCCACTGAGATGTCGGGCGATTCGGTGCGTCTGGCCGATGGATTGATCGCGCCGGGTGCCGAAATGGGCGTCCGTGCGCTGATCGCCGCAGACCGCAGCTTCGACGTGCCGCAATTTGTCGATGGCGCAAAGAGCGCCTATCGCATGGTGCTGGAAGCCTTCTGGCGCGGCGATCGGGATGAAATCGCCTGGTTGTGCGACGACGATGTGCGCGCGTCGTTCGAGGAGGCGATCGCCGCCCGCGAGGCGGAGGGTCATGTCCTCGACAACCGGCTGGTCCGTATCGAAAAAGCGCGGATCGTCGAGGCGTCGGTCGATGGCCGGATCGCACAGGTTGCGCTTCAATTCGAAGCGGACATCGCGGCGATCACCCGCGACAAGGACGGCAATGTCGTTGCCGGATCGATGACCGACGCGATCGGCACCAACGACATCTGGACCTTCACCCGCGACATTCGCAGCGCCGATCCCAACTGGAAGCTCAGCGAAACCGACGAGGCGTGATCGCAGCATGAATTTTCGGCATAGGGCGGGCGCGCTGATGGCGGCGCTGGCACTGTCCGCCTGCGCGGGCGGCATGATCCCGCCCTCTGCCGGCGGCCCCGCTCCGTCGCGTCCCGTGCCGTCGGGTACGGCCACGCGCCCTACGCCTGCTGTACCGCGGCCGACCTTGCCGGTCGAAATGCCTGCCGATCCGGCGATGGACAGCAGCACCGCCGCGGGCCTTGGCGTTACGCGCGGCCCTGACATCGCCAGCCTGATCCCGTCGGGCGAACGATCGCGGCTGGCGCTCGAAGCCTTCCGCATATCCTGCCCGACGCTGATGCGCCGCACCGACCAGAGCGGCCTGACCAAGGGGTCCGACTGGAACAATAGCTGCGCGGCGGCGGCTAGCTGGCCCGAAGCATCCGCCAGCGAATTTTTCTCCCGCTATTTCGAAGCGGTGCAGGTGGGCGCCGGCACGGCCTTCGTCACTGGCTATTATGAGCCGGAAATCGCGGGATCGCGCACCCGCCAACCGGGCTATGAGGTTCCGATTTACCGCCGCCCAACCGACCTGATCGACGTCGATCTCGGCCAGTTCAGTGACGCTCTGAAAGGCCGCACGATCCGGGGCAAGGTATCCGGCACCAAATTCATCCCCTATGACGAACGCGCCCAGATCGTGGCTGGCTCGCTGGCCGGACGCGGGCTGGAACTGGCCTGGGCGGCTGATCCGGTCGAGTTTTTCTTCCTTCAGGTGCAGGGCAGCGGGCGTCTCAATCTGCCCGACGGCAGCGTCATGCGGATTGGCTATGACGGGCAGAATGGCCGCGACTATAGCGGCATCGGCAAGCTGATGAAGGATCGCGGCCTGATTCAGGTGGGGTCGATGCAGGACATCATGGCCTATCTGCGCGCCAACCCGGTCGAGGGCGCGGCGATCATGAATGAAAACAAGAGTTTCGTCTTTTTCCGCGAACTGACCGGCGCTGGACCGATCGGCGCGCTGGGCGTGCCCGTGACGGCGGAGGCGACTGTGGCCGCCGATCCCAAATTCATTCCGCTGGGCGCGCCGGTGCTGCTTTCGCTTGATCGGGCCGAACCCAATGGCGTGTGGATCGCACAGGATACTGGCGGCGCGATCAAGGGGGCCAATCGCTTCGACAGTTTCTGGGGCGCAGGCGCGCGGGCGCGGGGCATTGCCGGTGGCATGTCGGCGCGCGGCAGCGCGCTGGTCCTGCTGCCGATTGGTTCGGCGGCGCGCCTCGCAAGGCCCTGACCGGTCGTCCGATGGCGCGGCGGCACCTGTCCCCTGATGAGGCCGCGCTCTGGACCGC
Source organism: Sphingobium sp. GW456-12-10-14-TSB1 (assembly GCF_059424385.1). Taxonomy (NCBI): domain Bacteria; kingdom Pseudomonadati; phylum Pseudomonadota; class Alphaproteobacteria; order Sphingomonadales; family Sphingobiaceae; genus Sphingobium; species Sphingobium sp. GW456-12-10-14-TSB1. The sequence continues at coordinate 9,979 of NZ_JBWKZI010000001.1, forward strand.
GCTGACCCGATCGGTCCGGCCGATCCGGCCGCATGGCCGCGTGATGCCAGCGCTCCCGACGCAGCCAGTGGCCATCACGCCCAAAACAGGGTTAACGCCGCCGCTGCTGCAGACGCCGACCCCCGTCGCGGTGCGTACACCGGCCGCCGTGCTCGATACCGGCTGGGAAAAGCGCATTCGCGGCGGCACGATCAGCCCCGACATGAGCATCGACCTGCATGGCCACAGCCTGTCGGCGGCGCATGTCCGGCTAAATCAGGCGATCGCATCGGCGCTGGCGCGCGACGCCCGCGTCCTGCTCGTCGTCACCGGCAAGCCGCCCAAAAACGCAGCGGATGGCGCTTCGCGGCGCGGGGCCATCCGTGGCGAAATCGGTCATTGGATCGAAACCAGCCCCTATGCCGACCGCATAGCCAGCGTGCGCATCGCCCATCCGCGTCATGGCGGCGACGGTGCGCTCTACCTTGTTTTGCGGCGCAAAAAATAACGCCATCCCCCGCTTTCGCTGATCTTTTCTTAACCACTGTCCTTCATATCCGGCGGATCATGATCCTGTTCGGGGTCGCTTGCGGGGGTAAGGAGGCAGATGCACGGCGTAACGTTGAAAAGCCGCGCCGCTGCCTTTGCCTGCGCCGCGGGCGCGCTGGTGTTCATCCTGTCGCTGGTGCTGGGCTATACGCCCGGCGCGCAGGATGACATCGTCCAGATCGGCCGCGCGCTGATCATCGCCATTCTGTGCGGTACGATGAGCTGGGCGTCGGCGCGCCGCACCATCGCCACCACCGCGACGGCCATCGACGCCGCCACCGAACGCCTGCTGGCCGCCGCCCATGGCGATCTCCAGTCGTCGGTGCCAAGGGAGATCGGGCTGGAATTGCCGGATCTGTCGGTCGCGCTGGAAAGCCTGTTCAGTCAGGTCCGCACCAATCTCGACCATGTCCAGGCGCTTGCCCTGTTCGATCAGGTGACCGGGCTTGCCAATCGCACCAGCTTCTGCCGCCAGGTCGAACGCCTGCTGGCCGAGCGGGAGGAGGGGGGCATGGCCGCCCTGTTCTTCATCGACCTGGACGGGTTCAAGGGCGTCAACGACACGCTGGGCCATGCCGCGGGCGACCAGCTGCTCGCGCGTGTTGCGGGCCGGCTGCGCGAAGTGGTGATGGCGCAGATCGGCGCAGGGATGGGGGACGCGGTCATCGGTCGCCTTGCCGGTGACGAATTCACGATGTTCTTCCCGACCCTGTCGGGCCACAACGCCGCCGCGCGCATCGCCCGCGCCATCCAGTTCGCGCTGGGTGAGCGCTTTGACCTTGGCAGCCAGCATGTCGATCTGGGCGCGTCGATCGGCATCGCCTGCTATCCCGACCATGGCGATACGCTGTCCACCCTGCTGCGCGCCGCCGACATCGCCATGTATCATGCCAAGCATGAAGGGCGTGGCCGCGCGGAAATGTACAGCGACGCGCTGGCGCTGGAAGCGTCCGACCGCGCCGACCTGGAGCGCGACCTGCTTCTGGCACTGGAGCGCGACGAATTTCTGCTGGAATTCCAGCCGCAGATCGACATTCAGACGGGCCGCGCCGTGGCCGCCGAAGCCCTGGTGCGCTGGGCGCATCCAGAGCGCGATATCGTCATGCCCGGCGTGTTCGTGCCGGTGGCGGAGGAAAGCGGGACCATCGTCGCGCTGGGGGACTGGGTGATGAGCCGGGTCTGCGAGACGGCCGCCCGCTGGTCGCGCGCAGGCATTCATCAGCGGATCGCCATCAATATTTCCACCCGCGAACTGGGTCAGGCCGATTTTTTCCTGCGCCTGCGCCACGCCATCGCCACGCATCAGGTGCCAAACGGCATGCTGGAACTGGAAATCACCGAATCGCTCGCGATGGACATGGAAGCGAGGGTGCTCGACCAACTTGCCGCCCTGCGCCGCGATGGGTTGCGTATCGCGATCGACGATTTCGGTACCGGCTATTCCAACCTGTCGCGATTGAAGGAATTGCCGGTCGACCGGGTGAAGATCGACCGCAGCCTTGTGCGCGACATTGCCACATCATCCGAAGCGCGGACCATCTGTTCGGCCGTCGTCGGCCTGATTCAAGGGCTTGGCATGGAAGTGGTGGTCGAAGGCATAGAGAATCAGGCGCAGATGGACATGCTGCGCGTCATCGGCTGCACCCTGTTTCAGGGCTATCATCTGGCGATGCCGACCGGCGAGCAGGATTATCTGGGCCGCTACACCGGGAACCCCGCCATGCTGGAACGCGACGCGGGTTAAGCGCCGACTGGCTGACCCAGCGCCCGCTCCACGATCAGCCGGTAAATCTCGACCAGATCGTGCAGATCCTGCACCGCGACGGCCTCGTCCAGCTTGTGCATGGTCGCATTGTTCAGGCCAAACTCCACCACCGGGCACAGGCGCGAGAGGAAGCGCGCGTCTGACGTGCCCCCCGTGGTGGACAGTTCCGCCTCCACGGCGGTTACTTGCCGGATCGCGCCCGACACCAGATTGGACAATGTGCCCGGTGCGGTCAGAAAGGGTTCGCCGCTGATCTTGGCCATCACCGTGCCGCCCTCGGCCGCCGCGATCGCACTGATCCGTTCGACGAGCGAAGCACCGCTATGCTGATCGTTGAAGCGTATAGAGATGCGCGCGTTCGCCGCGCCGGGAATGACATTGGTGGTCGGGTTGCCAACCTCCATGTCGGTAATCTCTATATTGCTGGGCTGGAACCAGTCGGTCCCTTCGTCCAGCACCAGCGCATCGATCGCGGCCAGGATGCGGACCAGACGGGGCACGGGATTGTCGGCCAGGTGCGGATACGCGACATGGCCCTGGGTTCCGGCCACGCTGATCCACATATTCACCGACCCGCGCCGCCCGATCTTGACCACATCGCCCAGCCGGGCCGACGATGTCGGTTCACCCACGACACACAGGTCCGGGCGCAGTTCGCGCGCGGCCATCCGCTCCATCAGCGCCAGCGTGCCATAGACGGCCGGGCCTTCCTCATCCCCGGTGATGATCAGGCTGATCGTACCGGGCAGGTCGTCGGACAGGGTGCCCAGCGCGGCGACGAAGGCAGCGATCGATCCCTTCATGTCCACCGCGCCGCGTCCGTAGAGCAGGTCGCCGCGAATCTCCGGCGCGAACGGATCGCTGGTCCAGCCGGGACCGGGTGGCACCACGTCCAGATGTCCGGCAAAGGCGAAGTGCGGCCCTGCGCCGGTAGTGCGCCATGCCAGCAGATTTTCGACCGGCCCGTCGGGCGCTTCGCCGACCACGAACCGATCCACGGTAAAGCCCAAAGGCAGCAGCATGTCCTCAAGCGCGGCGAACACCGCCCCGGTCGCTGGCGTTACGGATGGACAGGCAAGCAGCTGCCGGGCAAGCGCCACCACGTCATCATTGGCTCTGGTCATGGTCATGCCCGTGCGTTAGCGAAAGCCATGCCGCTTGACCAGCAGCAGCAGGAGAAGAGGCCGTGCCACGGATCGATCCAGAAATAGTCGCGCTGACGAACACCACCGGCTATCCGCCGCCGCATGATAAGGCCGTGGCGCATCGATGGGTGCGGCGGCTGGGACCGGCGCTTGGCCTTACCGATTTTGGTGTCAGCCATGTCGTGCTGAAGCCCGGCGGCGCATCGTCCCAGCGCCACTGGCATGAGGATGAGGATGAATTTGTCGTCATGCTGGCAGGCGAGGCGGTGCTGGTGGAGAATGACGCCCGCACGCCCATGCGGTCGGGCGACATGGCGGTCTTTCCCAAGGGTGAGCCCAATGGCCACCATCTGCTGAACGAAAGCGACGATGATTGCGCGTTTCTTGCCTTTGGTCGTCCGCCATCGGGGGATTGCCATTATCCCGACATAGACCTGTTGTGGACGGATGGCGGCTATAGGCGCAAGGACAGGAGCAGCTTTTGACGATCGCACTGGATCGCCGCGCGCTGATGGGCGGCATGGGCGCGCTGCTGGTCGCGGCCAAGTCCCCGCCGGTCGCGCCCCCACCCGTCGCGCCGCCGACGCTGGTGAAGCCGCCCCGCCTGCGGCCCGGTGACACGGTCGGGCTGATCGAACCGGCGGGCTTTACCGATGACGGGTTCGACCTTGATCTGGTGCGCGAAACCATCGTCGCCATGGGGCTGAAGCCCAAGGATGCGCCCCATCTGGCGCAGCGCCATGGCTATCTGGCGGGCAAGGATGCGGATCGGGCGGCGGACATCAACGCCTTCTATGCCGATCCATCGGTCAAGGCGTTGTTCGCGGTGCGCGGCGGCTGGGGCTGCGCGCGCCTGCTGCCCTATCTGGATTTCGCGACGATCCGCGCCCACCCCAAGCTGCTGGTCGGCTTTTCGGACATTACCGCGCTGCATCTGGCTTTCGCGGCGAAGGCGGGCTTTACGACCATTCATGGTCCCAATGCCGCGAGCAGCTGGGGCAAATTATCCTGGGACGCTTTTCGTGCCGTGGCGTTCGACGCGGAAACCCCGACCTTCGCCAATCCGCCGGGGACGGAGGACCGGCTGGTCCAGCGCAGCGGGCGTATCCGCACCTTTCGCCCTGGCATGGCGCGCGGGCGGTTGCTGGGCGGCAATCTTACCGTGCTGGCGGCGCTGATGGGCACTGGCTGGCTGCCCGACTTTACCGGCGCGATCCTGTTTATCGAGGATATTGACGAAGCCCCCTACCGGATCGACCGGATGCTGACCCAGTTGGCGCTGGGCGGGGTGCTGGGAAAGCTGGCGGGCGTCATATTCGGTCAGTGCAGCAGCTGCACCGCCGCCGGCCCCTCCTATGGCGGCTTCACGCTGTCAGAAGTGCTGCAACAGCATCTGGAGCCACTCGGCGTCCCGGCGTTTCAGGGCGCGCTGTTTGGCCATGTCGCCAACCAGTTCAGCCTGCCGGAAGGGGTGCAGGCGGAAATGGACGCTGGCGCAGGTACGATCAGGTTGCTGGAGGCGGCGGTCACCTGAAGCATGATCATTTCAGGGTAAACTCCAACCTTCGTTCGTTTCGAGCGAAGTCGAGAAACCTGTGCGCGACGTTTCTCGACTTCGCTCGAAACGAACGGATGATGGGTGCTCATCGGATTTCCCCAATCACGCAATCGCCAGCACGCTGGTCAGCACGATCCGCACCAGTTCCGCCTGTCCGCGCGCGCCGGTCTTGGCATAGATTTTCTTGCTGTAATTGCGCGCGGTTTCCACCGTGATGCCAAGGTTCGCCGCAGCCTCGCTGATGGGAATGCCCTGCGCGATCGCCCAGGCAAGGCGCGCCTCGCTTGGCAGCAGGCCGAACAGTTCCACCAATTGTTCGCACCGGTCCGCCTGCGACCAGCGATCGCCGCTCAGATAGGCGATCGCCACCGGGGTCGATCCCGCCGACACCGACCGCCCCCGGATAGGCGAGACCAATATGTCCATCCATGGATCGCGGCTGAGGTTGATCGCGCGCGGTCGACTGTCCGGGTCGTCGGCCATCTGCTTGACCAGCGCGGTCAGTTCCCGGTCGATCAGCGGCGATTCCGGGGTCAGCCGGTCATAGCGCCCGCGCCGCAACACGCTGGTACGCTGGAACAACTGTTCGACATGGGCCGTCATGTCGATAATGCGGCAGCGCGCATCGAGCGTCAGCCAGCCGAAATTGAGCCGCCCGAACGCTTCGGTCGTCAGCGTCGATCGCAATTTCTCCCGCTCCAGCGCAACGAAGGATCGCAACGCGATACGCAGATGCGGCGCCAGCCCCGTCAGCAGCGCGCTGACCGCCGATCCGATCGAGGCTCCTCCCGCACAGGCCAGCCAGCCATCCACGCCGCTGGGCTCGGTTACGCGGATCGACCGCATGTCCGTTATCCCCTGCGGCAACACCGGGTCGCGGGGCAGGGCGCGATCGACCGGGGCGCTCTGTTCCAGCAATTCGGCCAGCGTATAGGCCCGTCCTTCGCGCATGTGGCGATAGGGGAAGGGGTCGCGGCCATATTTTTCGATGAACAGGCTGTGCAAATGGGTCGGCGGCGGCGGTCCGGCATGCAATTCGACGATCGCATCCTCGTCCACCGGGCGAAAGACCAGCGTCGTATAGATGGCGCCGGTGCGCATTCGCAGTTTTTCAAGAAAGTCATGCCACAGCGGTTGCTGGAACATCCCTTCGTGCAGGGCCGCCAATAATCCGCCATCGTCCAGCCGCATGGGCCATGTTCATACATCCTCCCATATGGGAGGTCCAGTCCTTTGGCTTTGCTGCCATAGGTGACGCACAATCAAGCCGAGGACCGCATGGTAGACGCAAAAACCTTGACCCATCTGGAGCGACTCGAAGCCGAGAGCATCCACATCCTGCGGGAAGTGGTGTCGGAGGCGGAAAAGCCGGTCATGCTCTATTCCGTCGGCAAGGATTCAGCCGTGATGCTGCATCTGGCGCGCAAGGCCTTCTATCCTTCGCCGCCGCCTTTTCCGCTGCTGCATGTCGACACGACCTGGAAGTTTCAGGAAATGTACAAGCTGCGCGACCGGATGGCGCAGGAAAGCGGCATGGAATTGCTGGTCTATCAGAATCAGGAAGCCAAGGACCGGGGCATCAACCCGTTCGACCATGGCGCGCTCCACACCGATATGTGGAAAACCGAAGGGCTGAAGCAGGCGCTCAACCTCTACGGTTTCGACGCAGCCTTTGGCGGCGCGCGCCGCGATGAGGAAAAGAGCCGTGCCAAGGAGCGCATCTTCTCGTTCCGCACCGCCTCCCACGGCTGGGATCCCAAGAATCAGCGCCCGGAACTGTGGAACCTCTACAATGCCCGCAAGGCGAAGGGTGAGAGCATTCGCGTCTTCCCCATCTCCAACTGGACCGAGCTCGACATCTGGCAATATATCCACCTGAACGACATTCCGATCGTTCCGCTCTATTTCTCGGCCAAGCGCCCGACGGTGGAGCGCGACGGCATGTTGCTGATGGTCGATGATGACCGCTTCCCGCTCGAACCGGGCGAAGTGCCGGTCGAACGCTCGATCCGCTTCCGCACCCTGGGCTGCTATCCGCTGACCGGCGCGGTGGAGAGCGAGGCCGCGACCCTGCCTGAAGTCATTCAGGAAATGCTGCTGACCACGACGTCGGAACGGCAGGGCCGCGCGATCGACAAGGACGCCGGCGGCGCTGGCATGGAGAAGAAGAAGCAGGAGGGCTATTTTTGACGCGCCACGGAATGCGCAGCGTTCCGAAGCGTCAACCCCAGCGAAAGCTGGGGCCTCAGGCCGCCTGACTCTTCCCAAGATCAACGAGATCCCAGCCTTCGCTGGGATGACGAGGTAGCGATATGACCGACACCCTCACAGACCCCATCTACAAGACCGACGCCCTTATTGCCGAGGATATCGACGCCTATCTGGATGTGCATCAGCACAAGACGATGCTGCGCTTCATCACCTGCGGGTCGGTGGATGACGGCAAGTCGACGCTGATCGGTCGGCTGCTCTATGACAGCAAGATGATCTTCGAGGATCAGCTTGCCGCGCTGGAGGCCGACTCCAAGCGCGTCGGCACGCAGGGGCACGAGATCGACTTCGCCCTCCTCGTCGACGGCCTTGCCGCCGAGCGGGAACAGGGCATCACGATCGACGTCGCCTATCGCTTCTTCGCTACCGAAAAGCGCAAGTTCATCGTCGCCGATACGCCCGGCCACGAACAATATACCCGCAACATGGTGACCGGCGCGTCCACCGCGGACCTGGCCGTCATCCTGATCGACGCGCGCAAGGGCATATTGACGCAAACCCGTCGCCACAGCTACCTCGCCCATCTGATCGGCATCCGCAACATCGTGCTGGCCGTCAACAAGATGGATCTGGTCGACTATGATCAGGCGGTGTTTGACAAGATCGTCGCCGATTACACCGAATTTGCGAACAGCATCGGCATCACCGCCTTCACGCCGATGCCGATTTCCGGTTTCAAGGGCGACAATATCACCGGCCCGTCGGAAAACACGCCCTGGTACACCGGCCCGGCGCTGATCGAGCATCTCGAAACCGTCGAGGTCAACAGCGCGGTCGATGCCGACAAGCCCTTCCGCATGCCGGTGCAGTGGGTCAACCGCCCGAACCTCGACTTCCGTGGCTTTTCCGGCCTGATCGCCACCGGCACGGTCAAGCCCGGCGACGCCATCCGCGTCCTGCCGTCGGGCAAGACCTCGACCGTCAGCCGCATCGTCACGATGGATGGCGATCTGGATCAGGCCGTCGCTGGCCAGTCGGTCACGCTCTGCTTCGCCGATGAAATCGACTGTTCGCGCGGCGATGTCATCGCGCTCGCCGACAATCCGCCGCAGGCCGCCGATCAGTTCGAGGCGACGATCGTGTGGATGGCCGATGAGGAGATGCTGCCCAGCCGCTCCTATTGGCTCAAGATCGGCACCCAGATGGTCACCGCGACCATCCAGCAGCCCAAATATCAGGTCAACGTCAACACGATGGAGCATCTGGCGGCCAAGACGCTGGATCTCAACGCCATCGGCGTCGCCAACCTGTCCACCGACAAGCAGATCGTGTTCGAACCCTATGCCCAGAACCGGACGCTGGGCGGCTTCATCCTGATCGACAAGATCAGCAACGCCACGGTCGCCGCGGGCATGCTGCACTTCTCGCTTCGCCGGGCGCAGAATGTCCATTGGCAGGCCACCGACGTCAGCCGTGAATTCCACGCCGGGCTGAAGAATCAGAAGCCGGCGGTGCTGTGGTTCACCGGCCTGTCGGGTGCGGGCAAATCGACCATCGCCAACCTTGTCGAAAAGAAGCTGGCGCGGATGAACCGCCATACCTTCCTGCTCGACGGCGACAATGTCCGCCACGGTCTCAACAAGGATCTGGGCTTCACCGACGCCGACCGGGTGGAAAATATCCGCCGCGTGGGCGAAGTCGCCAAGCTGATGACCGATGCGGGGTTGATCGTCATCACCGCCTTCATCTCGCCCTTCCGTTCGGAACGCGACATGGTGCGCCAGATGATGCAGCCGGGCGAATTTATCGAGGTGCATATCGACACGCCGCTGGCCGATGCCGAAGCGCGCGACGTCAAGGGGCTCTACAAAAAGGCAAGATCGGGTGAGCTTAAAAACTTCACCGGCATCGACAGTCCCTATGAAACCCCGCTCGACCCGGAAATCCGCGTCGATACCGTGGCGATGACGGCCGAAGAAGCCGCCGACGCCATCGTCGCGAGGCTGATCCCATGAGCGGCGGCATGACTGACGCGGAACTCGCGGTCCATCTCGCCGAAACCGCCGGGCGCATCCTGCTGGAGGTGCGCGCCAGCGGGCTTTTCAGCCCCAAGGCGCTGGGCAAGGCAGGTGACCAGACCGCCAACCAGTTCCTGTGCCACGCCCTGCGCGAGGTGAGGCCTGAGGACGGCCTGTTGTCCGAAGAGGAAAAGGACAATGCGGATCGGCTGAGCCAGTCGCGTGTCTGGATCGTCGATCCGGTCGACGGCACCCGCGAATATGGCGAAGCGCGCGCCGACTGGGCGGTGCATGTGGGTCTGGCGATCGACGGCAAGCCCGCGATCGGCGCGGTCGCGCTGCCGGGGCTGGATGGCGGCGCCGTCATTCGCACCGACCAGCCGCGCGTGGTGCCGCCCGCCCCTGCGCAACTGCGCATGGTGGTCAGCCGCACCCGCCCCGCCGCCGAAGCGGTGGCAGTTGCGGAGAAACTGGGTGCGGAGCTGGTGCCGATGGGCAGCGCCGGGGCGAAGGCCATGGCGATCATCCTGGGGCAGGCGGACATCTACCTGCATTCGGGCGGGCAATATGAATGGGACAGCATGGCCCCGGCCGCCGTCGCGCTTGCCCACGGCCTGCATGCCAGCCGCATCGACGGCAGCCCGCTGATCTACAACCAGCGCGACGTCTACATGCCCGACCTGCTGATCTGCCGTAAGGAACATGCGGAACAGGTCTTGGCTCTGGTGGCGCAGGTGCAGGGGGCGGGCTGAGCGGACCATGTTGTTCCCCCTCCCGCAGGCGGGAGGGGGCTAGGGGGTGGGCCAGCGCAGCGCAGCGATGGCCCACCCCGCTGCGACTAGGGCCTGCTACGCAGCCCCAAGTCTCGCTGCCCCTCCCGTCTACGGGAGGGGATGACGTCAGTCATCCACCCCAGCCGCCACCTTCTCCGCCGCTTCCATCACTCGCAGCACATTGCCGCCGACCAGCTTGGCCACCTCCGCGTCGCTCCACCCGCGCCGCATCAGTTCGGTCAGCAATGCGGGATAGGTCTCGACCCCGCCCAGGCCTTCGGGCAAATCACCCACGCCGTCGAAGTCGCTGCCGATGCCGACATGGTCGTGTCCAGCGATCTTGACGATATGCTCGATATGATCGGCCACCTGTCCGATCGTCGCTACCGGCTCCGGGTGTGCCGCTTCCCATGCCGCCAGCGCCTTTTCCGCGCCCTTGGGATCGCCGATATACAGCCCGCCAAAGGGCGGCGCATTATAGCGGGCAATCTCCGCGCTGCGGTCCGCGCCCCAGACGCGGCGGGCTTCGGACACATATTGCGCGGCGAAATTGACCATCACGACCCCGCCATTGGCAGCAACCTGCGTCAGCACCGCGTCCGATACATTGCGCGGCGTGTCGCACAGCGCGCGGGCGTTGGAGTGGGAAAAGATGACTGGCGCCTTCGTCACCCGCAATGCGTCCAGCATCGTTGCCTCGCTGACATGGCTCAGATCCACCAGCATGCCCAGGCGATTGAGTTCGCGCACCACATCCTCGCCGAACGGGGTCAGCCCGTCATGCTTCGGGTTGTCGGTCGCGCTGTCGGCCCAGTCGATCGTGCGACTATGGGTCAGCGTCAGATAGGCCGCGCCCAGCCCGCGATAGGCGCGCAGTACCGCCAGGCTGCCGTCGATCTGCCCGCCGCCTTCGACCCCGATCAACGACCCGATCCGCCCGGCCTTGTGCGCGGCACGCATCTGCGCTGCGGTCGTCACCAGCGCAAAGTCGCGCGGATAGCGTTCGGCCAGACTGTGCACCATACCGATCTGGTCCAGCGTATCCTTGACTTGGCGGTCCTGCGGCAGGTCCGCCGATACCCAGACCGACCAGAACTGCCCGCCAACGCCGCCAGCTTTCAGCCGCTTGATGTCGGTATGATATTGCTTCGGATCGAGTTGCGTCAGGTCCATCGTCCAGCGCGCGTCCTTCGCCTTTTCCGCCAGGGCTTCGGGCCAGTCATTATGGCCGTCGATCAGCGGCGTGGCTTTGAGGACGCGGGCGATCCGCGCCGCATAGGGATCGGGCGCGGCCTGCGCGGGCAGGGCGGCGAGCAGCAGCGGCAGCGCCGCAAGACGAAGGCATTTCATGGGGGCGAGGGTAGGCCTGCGTTTCCCCAAGTCAATCGCCGGCTTGTTATCCGAAGAATGTCCGTCCGGTGCGCTGGCGTTGCGCCGGGGCGGTGAAGATCGCGCCCGCCGATACGCGGCTGCCGCGCACCACCAGCAGCACCTGATCCTGCGCCTCCAGTCGCACTTCCTCACCGGGATGCTGGATGCTCTTGCCATTGGCATGGTCGATCTGGACGATAAAGAATGCACCCCGACCGCGTCGTTCCGCCTCTCCCACGGTCACGCCGGTCATCGCGCCCTTGTCCGGGACGACGACCATTTCCAGTTCCAGCCCGAATTCGTGCAGGCCGCGCTTCATCTGCCCCATTTCGGTCGAATCGGCGATGAACCCGGCGGTCGATGGATAGAGGATCATCTCGGCGATCCGCTCCGCGCCGATATGGGTGGGCAGCACGACCTTGTCCGCGCCTGCGTGCAGCAACTTGCTTTCCGTGGTCGGCGCCTCGCCCCGCGCAATGATCTCCAGGTCCGGATTGATGTTGCGGGCGGACAGGGTGATGAACACATTGGCGGCGTCATCGGGCAGGACGGTGGCCAATATCTTTGCCCGGTCGATGCGGACGGCGCGCAGCGCGCTTTCCTCCGTCGCCTCGCCGCGATGGCACAGATAGCCCAGCGTCTGCGCCTCGGCGATCTTGCCACCGTCGCGCTCCAATATGACAAAGGGCGTGCCCGCCGCGTGCAGTTCCTTGGCCAGTTGCACGCCGATCCGGCCAAAGCCGCAAATCACCACATGGCCATTCAGCCGTTCGATCAAAGTCTGCATGCGATCCAGTCCCAGCAATCGGCGTAGTTGAATGGCCGCGAACATCTGCACCAGCGCGCCGGTCAGCACGATCATGCCGGTGCAGCCCAGCACCATCGTGGCGATCGTCACGACGCGCAGATAGGGTGTGGCGATCGGCCGGACTTCGCCATAACCCACTGAAAATATGGTCAAAGTTACCATGTAGGCGGCGTCCGCGATCGGCCATCCCGCCGCGACATAGGCCGACACCGCCGCAACAAAGACGATGGCGACGAAGATCAGCGTCCCCACCAGCAACCGCGCCGGTGAGGCAAAGAGGCTGGCGGCGTCGCTGCCCGTCCGTTCCTGTGCCATCGATTCCGCTCCCCCCGAAGCCGACAATGTGGTGGCGCTTTTGCGCGATCCTGTCGAGTCCGGTGATGACCGCATGGACGGATGCCGTTAGAGGGGAAGGCGATGACGATCGACCCGCTGCTCCTGCTGCAAGCCTATGCCATCGGCGTATTCCCCATGTCCGACGATCGGGAGGCAGAGGAAGTTTATTGGGTGGAACCCAAGCGCCGGGCGATCCTGCCGCTCGATGCTTTTCATATGTCGCACTCGCTGTCGAAAACGCTCCGTCGCGACCAGTTTCGCGTCACGGCCAATCGCAATTTCGCCGGGATTGTGGCACTATGCGCGCAGGCCGCGCCGGATCGGCCATCGACCTGGATCAATGGTCCGATCGAACAATCCTACCGCCAACTCCACGCGCACGGCTTTGCCCATTCCATCGAGGTGTGGGAGGGGGAGGAACTGGTCGGCGGGCTGTACGGGGTATCGCTGGGCCGCGCCTTCTTCGGCGAATCGATGGTGTCGCGTCGCACCGATGCCTCAAAGGTCGCGCTGGCCTGGCTGGTTGCGCGGCTGCGCTTTGCGGGCTTTACCCTGCTCGACTGCCAGTTCATGACCGAACATCTCCGCTCACTCGGCGCGGCGGAGATTGCCCAGCGTGATTATCTTCAGTTGCTGGGGGCGGCAGTCGGTGGCGTGCCGCTGGGGGCGGGATCGGGCGTGCTGTCGGCAGGCGCGGGTGTCGCTGCGGAACTGGCGTTCGCGCCGCTGGCACGGGATGCGGTGACTGGTTCGCCCTTGCCGCCGATCTTGACCGATGCGGGGCCGCTTTCGGGCCATGCCATCGCGCAGCTTCTGACCCACACATCATAGACCGGGTGCTGCACGACGTTACGGTCGGGTCGTTCGCGAAACAGCCAGCCGGAAAAATTGCGCCGCCATTTGCCGTCCGCGCTGCTGCGCACGTCCAACTGCACGAAAGCGCCGGTTTCCTGGACATTTTCCCATGGCGCGCTGGTTTCGCAGGCCTGAAGCCGCACGATCGCATCGCCCACGCGCAAGGCTTCGCCCGGCTTCATCGTCAGGTCGCGGGTCAGTCCGTTGCGCTTGTTGAGCAGGCCGATCACGGCCACCCGGTCTGCCATCGGCGTGCCGGGCAGGGTGGCGGCGTTGCTCGACTGGATCGGCGACCCCTGTACCTTGACCGGTCCGGTCTGGTTGGTGGTGGGCACGTCATTGCCGCCACAGGCGGACAGCGCCAACAGGGGGGCGCCAAGCAGGATCGGCAGGCAAGCCCCCGCCGGACGGCGGATCATGATGCGTCGGGGCTCCATGCCTCATAATCGCCGGTCGCCTTCTGGCGCAGGCCGCCCTTTTCCATCGCGCCGGACGGGCGATAGGCAAGCGCGGTGCCGGTGGCGTTGGGCGTGAATTCCCGTTCCCAGATGCGCGGCGGCGGCAGGAAGCTTTCGGGCGTCCCTTCGATCGAATGATGCAGCCAGCCGTGCCATTCGGCCGGAACCCGGCTCGCGTCATTCGTGCCGTTATAGATTACCCAGCGGCGCGGCACGCCATGGACGTCGCTGCCGCCTTCATAATAGACATTGCCCTGAATATCCTCGCCCACCTTCTGACCCTTGCGAGCGGTGAACAGCGAGGTGCCGATGGTCGCGCCATCCCACCAGGTGAAGATCTTGCCGAGGATTCCCATGGCTCACGCGCTTAGCCGCTGCGACGGGGGATTGGCAAGGCGTTTTGGGAGTGTGATGATGCCCATGAGGGGCAATGCGGCTGCAAAAAATTTACTTGTTCGCCGGGGCGTGACGATCATCCGGGGCAGAAATTCAATTCCGTCCGCAGTTTTTCCGTCGGCACGGCGCAGCCGCCCCATTGCACGACGTCGCCTTCCTTGATGCCCAGCTCTGCCGCGCGCCCACCGCCTATTTCCAGCACAGCGGCCACAGGAACGCCTGCCGACACCGGCTCGCGCGAATAGGGGACGCTGTCGGCGCCGATGAAGGCGATCGTCCCATCGGTGCGGATGAAGAGCATGTCGAGCGGGATCAGCGCATTCTTCATCCAGAAACTTGCCGTGCGTGGCGGGTCCATGGGGAACAGCATCCCCCCATTATCCGCCAGTTCCTTGCGGAACATCAGCCCCGCTTCCTGCTGCTGCGGCGTCGCGGCAACTTCGACGGCGAAGCGCCGTGCGCCGTTCCTGCTCTGGATCACAAGCGGCAACAGCGCAGTTGAAGGCGCAGCGCTGGCAGCCTCATTGTCGACCATATTGCCGCCTGCCGAATTGCCGCCTGCCGACGGGGGCTGGCTGGAACAGGCCGTGAGCATGGCAAGAGCGATCAGGGCGGGAAAGCGCGTCATTGCGTCTGCCTAATGCGATTTGCGTGGCGAGGGGAGGGGGTTAACCTTCATTCCTCCGCTTCCGGCACTTGCCCGGGCGCGGCATCGACCCAGCGCCGGGCAACCGCATAGCTATGGCCCGCGCGCAGAAAGGCGGCGATCGCCTTTTCCCGCTGCTTGGGGTCGGGCGCTGCGCTGGCATAGGGGCCGATCCGTTTGCGCCGGGCATAGCGTTCCGCCGCGATCCAGCGTTCCGCATCCACCTGCGCATCGGCATCCGCGCGGTCGGCCGGGGCGATGCCCGCGGCGCGCAGGCTTTCGTCGATCCGGCGCGCGCCATAGCCCCGGCGACCCAGCGCCGCGCTCTTCATCACCGCATATTGGCTGTCATCGACATAGCCGAGGCCTGCCAGCCGATCGACCAGGGCGGGCAGGTCAGCCGGATGCTCGCCGCCCCAGCCGCATTCCCTGATCTTGCGTTGCAGATAGGCAAGCAGCTTGCCCCGGCTGGTCGCGAACCGGCTGACATAACGCAGCGCGGCGTCGCGCAGGCTGTCTTCGTCAAGCGGTGGGCGGGGGCGTTTGCTGGTCATATTGCGCCTTCATGCGCCGGCCGCCATCTTTATGCCACAGTCGGGCCGGAATTTCACCGTGCCTTATGCGCTAAAAGGGCGGACTGGAATCTAATATCCGGTGCATGTCGCGGTCAAAGATGATAGCGGCCGCGCCGATCACATAATTTATGACATTGGGTGAAACCAATATGACGGGTTCGCAAGAGATGATGGCACCGACGCCGACCACTGATGTTCTGCCGCGCCGTTTCTCGGACTTCGAGACGCTGGGCGAGGCGCTCGACTATGCGGCGCAGGGTGTGCGCGGCCTCAATTTCCATGATGCCCGCGGCAATCTGGCGCGGCCCTATCCGTTCAGCGAGTTGCGCAGCGACGCGATCGCCTGCGCCCATCGGCTGATCGCGCATGGCGTCAAGCCGCAGGACCGGGTCGCCCTGGTTGCGGAAACCGGCGTCGATTTCGCCCAACTCTTCTTCGGCATCATCTATGCGGGCGCCTGGCCGGTGCCATTGCCGCTGCCGACCAGCTTTGGCGGCAAGGAAAGTTATATCGACCAGCTTAATGTCCAGCTTTCCAGCTGCGACCCGATGCTGTTCCTGTTCCCCGCAGAACTGGCCGAGATGGCGGGTGAATCGGGCCGTCAGAAGGCGGTCGAGAGCATCGCATTTGAAGATTTCATCGCCCGCGATGCCGTTCCGGCCGACCTGCCCAGGGCGCAGGCGCAGGACATCGCCTATCTGCAATATTCGAGCGGATCGACCCGCTTCCCCCATGGCGTCGCCGTGACGCATCATGCGCTGCTCAGCAATCTGGCAGCGCATAGCCATGGCATGGAAGTGCAGGACAGCGATCGCTGCATCAGCTGGCTGCCTTGGTATCATGACATGGGGCTGGTCGGCTGCTTCCTGTCCGTCGTCGCCAACCAGGTGTCGACCGATTATATGAAGACCGAGGATTTTGCCCGCCGCCCGCTGGCCTGGCTGGACCTCATCAGCCGCAATGAAGGCACCTCGATCAGCTATTCGCCAACCTTCGGCTACGATATTTGCGCCCGTCGCATGTCCAGCCAGACCAAGGCGCAGGATCGGTTCGACCTGTCCCGCTGGCGGCTGGCCGGCAATGGCGCGGACATGATCCGTCCTGACGTGATGCAGAGCTTCGTCGACGCCTTTGCCGATGCTGGCTTTTCGCCCAACGCCTTCCTGCCAAGCTACGGCCTGGCCGAAGCGACGCTGGCCGTCACCATCATGCCGCCGGGCGAAGGAATCATCGTCGAACTGGTCGAGGAAACCGACCTGTCGGGCGGCGACGCGACCGAAGGCCGCCCACAGCGCTTCCGCTCGATCGTCAATTGCGGCAAGCCCGCGCGCGGCATGACCGTGGAAATCCGCGATGAGGATGGCGGCCCGCTGAACGAACGCCAGATCGGCAAGGTGTGGACCACTGGCCCGTCGCTGATGGTCGGCTATTTCCGGGATCAGGCCGCGACCGATGCCTGCATGGCTGACGGCTGGCTCGACACCGGCGACATGGGCTATCTGAGCGACGGCTATCTCTACATTGTCGGCCGCGCCAAGGACATGATCATCATCAACGGCAAGAATCACTGGCCGCAGGATATTGAATGGGCGGTCGAGCAGCTGCCGGGCTTCAAGCAGGGCGACATCGCCGCCTTCGCCATCACCACGCCGGGCGGGGAAGAAGCACCCGCGGTGCTGGTTCATTGCCGCACCTCCGACAATGACGAACGGTCCCGCCTGCGCGACCAGATTCGCGAACGGGTCCGCGCGATCACCGGCATGAACTGTGTCGTCGAACTGGTGCCGCCGCGCACCCTGCCACGCACCAGTTCGGGGAAATTGAGCCGGTCCAAGGCGCGCAACCTCTATCTGACCGGTGAGATACGCCCTTACGACATCGCGGCCTGAGGCTGATCGTCGCGCGATCGGCGGGCTTACCAAATCATAACGCATCGCTGCTATCGCGGGATCGTGGGCAGCAATTCGAACCATATCGTCGAGCCGGACCATCAGGAACGCGCATCGCTGCGCGCGATGACGGGCCTGTGCCAGGTCAGTGACGATGTCGGAACGCGGGTGCTCGAAGCGCAATTGCGCACGGCAGACAGCGTCGCCTTGTTGCGGCAGGTGATGAACCTGTGCGGCCTGGTGTTCATCTGGCAGGTTTTTACCCACTGCTGTTCGCCGGTCATGCTGGGGCTCTGGAGCGCCGGGTTGATCGGCTGCACCCTGGTTGGCGTGCTGATGGACCGCGCCCGGCGCAACGCGAACAATAGTGGCCTGACGAGCCGCGATCTGCGTCGGCATGGACTTGGCGCATTGTTGCAGGGCATCATATGGGCCGCCTGCATGATGCTTGTCTCTCAATCGGGGGAGACCGAGGAACTGGTGGCGCTGTGGACGCTGATCAGTTGCATCATGGTGTGTGGCGCGATCAGCTATGCCGCGACGCCATTGTCTGCCGCCGCCTTCCTCTTGCCCTGCATCGCCGGCCTGTTCGGCATGTTCCACGATGGCGGCCAGTTGCCGCTGCGCGCGCTGGCGACCAGCTATGCGCTGTCGCTGCTGATCGGTTGTGTCATCTATGCCCGCACCTTCGCGCGTCAGCATAGCACCAGCGTGCAATTGGAGGAAAAGAGCGAGGTCGTCAGCCTGTTGCTGCGCGAATATGAAGGCGGTGGGTCCGACTGGTTATGGCAGACCGATTCACTGCGCCGTATCAGCAGCGTGTCGACGCGCTTTGCCGAAACCATGGGACTGGACCCAGCCCAGCTGGAGGGCGAACCCCTTGTCCAGATATTGGCGGGCAGCAGTTGGGAAAGCGGCCGTTTCGCCGCTGGACTGCATAGTCTGGCCGATCATCTCAAGCGGCGCGAAAGTTTCAGCAACCTGGTTCTTCCGGTCGAGGTGAAGGGCGAAACCCGCTGGTGGGAATTGTCCGCTTCGCCCCGCCATGATGAAAACGGGCTTTTTCTGGGCTTTCGCGGGGTTGCGTCGGACGTCACGGCGCAGCGTGAATCGGCGGACAAGATCGCCAGGCTGGCGCGCTTCGATCCGCTCACCGGCCTGCCCAATCGCAGCCATCTGCGCGAAGCGCTGGACAAGGCAATGGCGGCAACCCGTGGACGAACGCCGGGCTGTGGCTTCCTGATGATCGATCTGGACCGGTTCAAGGCGATCAACGACACGCTGGGGCACCAGACCGGCGACAAGCTGCTGAGCCAGGTCGCGCGCCGTCTGCGGCAAATCTGCTCTGGCCCGGAATTTTGTGGGCGTATCGGCGGCGACGAATTTGGCGTGGTCATTCCGACCGTCTCTGACAGTCACCGCATCGAACAGCTTTCCTCCGCCATCATCAGCGCGCTGTCGGCGCCCTATCAGGTCGATCAGCATATGCTCTATGTGGGCGCATCGGTCGGCTCGGCGATGTCGCCGATGGACGGGGGAGAATCGGAATCGCTGATCCGCAGCGCGGACCTGGCGCTCTATCGCGCGAAGGATGAGGGCGGCGGGCTGCATTGCGCCTATGAGCCCCAATTGCATGCCAAGGCGGAAGAAAGGCGGCTGCTCGAACTGGCCCTGCGCGAGGCGCTGGCCAAGGACCAGCTTCACGTCCTCTATCAGCCGGTGGTGGATGCGACGAGCGGCCGCGTGTTGGGGTTTGAGGCGCTGGTGCGCTGGACCCACCCGGAAATGGGGCCGATTTCGCCGGCCAAATTCGTGCCCGTCGCCGAAGAAGCCCGGCTGATCGCACCCATCGGCGAATGGGTGCTGCGCACCGCCTGCATGGAAGCGATGCGCTGGCCCGACGATGTGCGGATTGCCGTCAACGTGTCGGCAGAACAATTGACCAACCCCAGTTTCGTATCTGCGGTCGTGTCCGCATTGGCGCAGAGCGGGCTGGAAGCACGGCGGCTGGAACTGGAAGTCACCGAAAGCGTGTTCATGAACGAGGATGCTGGCGCGCTGCGGGTGCTCGACCAGTTGCTCGGCCTTGGCATCCAGCTTTCGCTCGATGATTTCGGCACCGGCTATTCATCGCTCGGCTATCTCAGCCGCACCCGTTTCAACACGATCAAGATCGACCGCAGCTTCGTGGTCGGCGCGTCGAAAAACACGCCTGAAAGCCTGGCGATCATCCGTGCCGTCGTGACGCTGGCCGACAGTCTGGGCATGACGACCACGGCTGAAGGTGTGGAAACCGAGGTCGAGCTGGAGATGGTGCGGCAACTGGGCTGCAAAAAGGTGCAGGGCTATTATTTCGGCCGCCCGATGGCCGCGCAGGACGCCATTGGCCTTTTTCCGCCGCCCCAGGAGCGGGCGCGGGCCTAATTGCCCTGCAATTGGCGCTCGACCATGGTCCAGAGCGCGGCAAAATCCTTCGCAGGGGCCGATGCCGGGGCAAAGGCGCCCAGCGGCTTGCGGCGTACGGTCATCTGCTCGATCGCGCTGGCCATCGGGATGGCGGGCCAGTCGGGCTGTTCGTCCAGCGCCTTGCGATGCAATGTCCGGCGGCGATCCACCATCGAATAGACCGGCAGGATCGGCGCATGGCTGCCGCCCCGCTGCACCAGATAGCGGGCCACTTCGCCCATCGCGCGCTGCGACAAGGGGGAGGGGATTACGGGAATGACAATGATGTTTGCGGCGCGCAGCACCTGCTCGCTGGTTTCGGTCAGGCCCGGCGGACAATCGAGGATGATGCGGTCATAATCCTTCCCCAGGCTTTCGATCAGCTTGGACAGCCGCTTCTTCTTGTCCATTTCGCGGAACAGATGGTCCAGGCTGCGCAATGACGTGTCGGCGGCGATCAGGTCCAGCCCCGGCACTGTCGACGGCTGGATCAGCTTGCGGACTTCGACATCCTTGCTGAATATCGCCTGCGCGGCGTCCCGGCTCTTGCTATCGGTGGAAATCAGCCAGCTCGATGCCGCCTGCGGGTCCAGATCCCACAGCAATGTCCGCCGTTTGGAAATGGTCGCCGACGCCCAGGCGAGATTGATCGCAAAGGTGGTTTTGCCCACCCCGCCCTTCAGGCTGTAAACGGCGATAGTCGCCAATGCCGGTTCCTTTGCCATGGGGGGAAGCTACGGCTTCCGCCCGCCAAAGCAAGCCCTCAATCACGGCAATGTTACGCCATGGTGACGTTACAGGACGTCGCGCGCCTTTTCCGGCGGACGGGCGATCACTGCGCCCTTGTCGGTCATGACGATTGCGCGCTCGATCAGGATCGGATGCGCGGCCATGGCATCGAGGATCGCGGCATCGTCGCTGGTGTCGAGGGCGATTTCCTTGACGACGCTCTCACCCTTGCGCAGCGCATCGCGCGGGGTCAGTCCGGCCTTGGTCAGAACGGCCGCGATCTCGGCCCGACTGGGCGGGGTCTTGAGATATTCCACGACCGTCACGTCGACGCCGGGCGTTTCCTGCAGGATCGCCAGCGCCGCGCGCGACTTGGAACAGCGGAGATTATGCCAGATTGTGGCCTTCATCCCTGGCCGTCCCGCGCCAGTTGGCAGGCTAGTTCAGGGGAAAGCATCCCCCGGATGCTTTCCTTATCCCTCACGAGCCAGCCAATCTTCCAGCCATTTGATCGTATAGTCGCCGTTCAGGAACTGCGGGTCCTCCAGCAGCGCCTGATGCAACGGGATCGTGGTTTTCATCCCCTCGATCACATATTCCTGCAAGGCGCGTTTCAGCCGCATGATGCAGCCTTCGCGGGTGCGGCCATAGACGATCAGCTTGCCGATCATGCTGTCATAATAAGGCGGCACCTTATAGCCCTGATACAGGCCGCTATCGACGCGGACATGCATCCCGCCGGGGACATGATAGCGGGTCACGGTGCCGGGCGAGGGCGCGAAGGTGCGGGGGTCTTCGGCATTGATCCGGCATTCGATCGCATGGCCGGTAAAGCGCAGATCCTCCTGCGCCACGGACAGCGGCTTGCCTTCGGCGATGCGGATCTGTTCGCGGACCAGATCGACGCCGGTGATCATTTCGGTCACCGGATGTTCGACCTGAAGCCGGGTGTTCATTTCGATGAAGTAGAATTCGCCGTCTTCCCAAAGGAATTCGATCGTGCCTGCGCCGCGATAGCCCATATCGGCCATCGCCTTTGCGCAGACGCCACCGATCCGCTCGCGGTCGGCCTGGCTCAGGATCGGGGAGGGCGCTTCTTCCAGCACCTTCTGGTGGCGGCGCTGGAGCGAACAATCGCGTTCGCCCAGATGGATGGCGTTGCCATTGCCGTCGCCGAACACCTGAATTTCGATGTGGCGCGGATTGCCCAGATATTTTTCGAGATAGACGGTCGCGTCGCCAAAGGCCGCTTTCGCTTCCGACCCGGCCTGCTGCATCAGCGTTTCCAGCTCATCGGGCGAGGTGCAGACTTTCATGCCGCGACCGCCGCCGCCCGATGCTGCCTTGATGATGACCGGATAGCCGGCCTTCTCCGCGATCGCCTTGGCCTCCTCAAGGTCGCTGATTGCGCCGTCGGAACCGGGAACGAGCGGCAGGCCCAGCGCACCGGCGGTCCGCTTCGCCTCGATCTTGTCGCCCATGGTGCGGATATGTTCGGGCTTTGGCCCCACAAAGGCAATGCCATGGGCCTCGACGATTTCGGCGAATTTGGCGTTTTCGCTCAAAAAGCCATAGCCCGGATGGATCGCGTCCGCGCCTGATATTTCGGCGGCCGAAATGATCGCCGCGATGTTCAGGTAACTGTCGCGTGCGGCGGGCGGCCCGATGCAGATCGCTTCGTCGGCCAGCCGCACATGCATGGCGTCGGCGTCGGCGGTCGAATGGACGGCGACCGTCTTGATCCCCATTTCGTGGCAGGCACGGTGAATACGCAGCGCGATCTCGCCGCGGTTGGCGATCAACAGCTTTTCGATGGTCATGGGCTGCGCGGCCTTATTCGATGACGATCAGCGGCTGGTCATATTCGACCGGCTGACCATTATCGACCAGTACCGCCTTGATCGTGCCGGACGACGGCGCGGGAATGGCGTTCATCACCTTCATCGCTTCCACGATCAGGATGGTTTCGCCGGCGGCGACCTGTGCGCCGACCCGTGCGAACGGGGCAGCGCCCGGTTCTGCCGACAGATAGGCGGTGCCGACGATCGGCGACCGGACCATGGTTCCGGCGGGCGCCGCCAATTCAGCGGCGGACGCGGCCACGGGGGCGGCAGTCGGCGCAGCCTGGGCGGCGGGGGCCGGGGCGAAGGATGGCGCATAGATGGGCGCGCCGCCGCCAGCCTTGCGGGCGACGCGGATCTTGCGATCGCCATCCTCGACCTCGATCTCGGTCAGGTGGGTATCGTCGAGCAGCGCGGCCAATTCGCGCACCAGCGCGACATCCACCTGCATTGCGCCCTTTTCCTGCTTGTCGTTCATGGTTGACCCTTATTTCGTATCTAAGCCTGATAATTGCGGCCAGCGCCTATGCCGATTTGCGCCAAAGCGCAACTTTGTAGCGTCGACCCGAAGCAGTGCAACGGCTGTTACAGTTCCAGCGCGGCTTCCAGCGCCAGCATGTAGGACATTGGACCAAATCCCGCGACCGTGCCCTTCGCCGCCATGCCGACATAGCTCTTGTGGCGGAATGGCTCGCGCTTGTGCGGATTGGACAGATGCACTTCGATCACCGGCACGGTGATGCCCTTGATCGCGTCATGCAGGGCGACCGACGTGTGGGTCAGTCCGCCGGGATTCAGGATGACCGCATGGGCGCCTTCGCCATGGGCCTCCTGCAACCAGTCGATCAGATGGCCTTCATGGTTGGACTGGCGAAAATCAATGACGACATGGGCGCGGGTGGCGGCATCCTCCATCCGTTCCGCAATATCGTCCAGCGTGTCATAGCCATATATTTCCGGCTCCCGCGTTCCCAGCATGTTGAGATTGGGGCCGTTCAGCACATAGATTTTGCGCGTATCCGCCACGACGATCCCCCTTGGTTGTTGCGAGCAGGGGACAAGCGCCCCTATATGTGGCCAAGACCTTTAGCCTTTCGTGTCGCGCCAAGTCGAGACACGTTTCCATCTTGCAGGAACGGGACCGCATATTGTGAGCGTCGACGGCACTATTTCCATCCATATCAATGGCGAACATCGCCGCGTGCGCGACGGGCTGACCCTGGCCGAACTGGCAAGTGAGCTGGGTTTCGTGCCGGAAAAGGTCGCGGTCGAACGCAATCTGGAGGTCGTGCCGCGCTCTACGCTGGCGCAGGTCATGGTCGAGGATGGCGACGAGCTGGAAATCGTGCATTTTGTTGGCGGTGGCGACGTCGCTTCGGTCGCCGACGATAGTTGGAGCGTGGCTGGCCAGACCTTCCGGTCGCGCCTGATCGTCGGCACGGGCAAATATAAGAATTTCGAGCAGAATGCGGCGGCGGTCGCGGCATCAGGCGCGGAGATCGTCACCGTCGCCGTGCGCCGGGTGAACGTGTCGGATCCCAAGGCGCCGATGCTGACCGACTATATCGATCCAAAGGTCATCACCTATCTGCCCAACACGGCGGGCTGCTTTACCGGCGAGGAAGCGATCCGCACGCTGCGGCTGGCGCGGGAAGCGGGCGGCTGGGAGCTGGTGAAGCTGGAAGTGCTGGGCGAGGCGCGTACGCTTTATCCCGATATGGTCGAAACGCTGCGCGCGACCGAGATATTGGCCAAGGAAGGCTTCAAGCCGATGGTCTATTGCGTCGACGACCCGATCGCAGCCAAGCGACTGGAGGATGTGGGCGCGGTGGCGATCATGCCGCTGGGCGCGCCGATCGGTTCGGGCCTCGGCATCCAGAACCGGGTCACCATCCGCCTGATCGTCGAGGGCACCAAGCTGCCCGTGCTCGTCGATGCAGGCGTGGGCACGGCGTCCGAAGCGGCGCAGGCGATGGAACTGGGCTGCACCGGCGTCCTGATGAACACCGCGATCGCCGAAGCGAAAGACCCGGTGCTGATGGCCGCCGCGATGAAGGCAGGCGTGGAGGCGGGGCGCATGGCCTATCGCGCCGGGCGCATGGGCAAGCGCATGTATGCCGATCCGTCCAGTCCCCTGGCCGGGCTTATCTGACGTGTCTTTCGCTTGTGCAGCAAATTGACCGCCGCCTATCTTGTCGCCTATGGGCTGGGGCAGTTGAGGAGGAAATAAGCGATGGTGAACAAGCTATACCCCGATGCCGCGTCCGCGCTGGACGGGCTTCTCTTCGACGGCATGCACCTGTGCGCGGGCGGTTTTGGCCTGTGCGGCATTCCCGAACGGCTGATTGATGCGATCCGCGATTCGGGGGTGAAGGATCTGACCATCGCGTCCAACAATGCCGGTATCGATGGCGAGGGGCTGGGCAAGCTGCTGCGCACCCGGCAGGTCAAGAAAATGATCTCTTCCTATGTCGGCGAGAATAAGGAATTTGAACGCCAGTATCTGGCGGGTGAACTGGAAGTCGAATTCTGCCCGCAAGGGACGCTGGCCGAACGCTGCCGCGCCGGCGGGGCAGGCATCCCCGGTTTCTACACCAAGACCGGCGTCGGCACGGCCGTGGCCGAGGGCAAGGAAGTCAAGAGCTTCGACGGGCAGGATTATATACTGGAGCGGGGCATTTTCGCCGACGTTGCGATCGTCAAGGGCTGGAAGGCTGACGAGAGCGGCAACCTGATCTTCCGCAAGACCGCGCGCAACTTCAACCAGCCGATGGCGACTGCCGCGAAAATCTGCATTGCAGAGGTCGAGGAAGTGGTGCCGACCGGCAGCCTGGACCCGGACGCGATCCACCTGCCCGGCATTTACGTCAAGCGCATGATCGTGGGCGCGCCCTATGACAAGAAGATCGAGTTCCGCACGGTAAGGCAGCGGGCGGCGGCGTGATGCGTCGCCTGACCGGCGCGCTGGCGGCGGCGGCCGCGTTGTTGGCGGGCGCGCCAGCCACGGCGCAGACGCGCCCCGACAGCGACCAGCCCTGGCGCGAGTTCCAGTGGCTCTATGGTTCGGCGGAAGGGGCGGCGACCAGCCGGCAGGCGTTCAACGCGCTGCGTGCTTTTGCGGTGATACAGGCGGAACGC
The DNA here is from genome assembly GCF_059424385.1 of Sphingobium sp. GW456-12-10-14-TSB1. Lineage (NCBI taxonomy): Bacteria > Pseudomonadati > Pseudomonadota > Alphaproteobacteria > Sphingomonadales > Sphingobiaceae > Sphingobium > Sphingobium sp. GW456-12-10-14-TSB1. The sequence continues at coordinate 35,464 of NZ_JBWKZI010000001.1, forward strand.
TGGCGCATGGGCGAGCCGGTGGTGCAGCGGGTGCTGGCGCCCGGCGCGACGCTCGACCGGCCTGCCTTCGAAAGCTGCGGCGACAAGAAGCCCGCCGTCGTGTTCGATATTGACGAGACTCTGCTGTTGAACACCGGCGCTGAATATTGGGCGGCGGCCAAGCAGCAAAGCTATGAACAGTCGCGGGCTTTCGACAAGGATGCCTGGGCCAAGTGGGAAAAGGACGGCGCGAAGCTGGTCGATCCGGTGCCCGGCGCGGTCGAGGCGGTCGATACGCTGCGCAAGGCGGATATTGCCGTGATCTTCAACAGCAATCGCAGCGCCTCCAGCATGCAGGAAACCGCCGAAGCGCTGGCCCATGCCGGGCTGGGCGTGGCGGAGCCGGGGAAGACGTTGTTCCTGGACAGTGCTGGCGATGGCAAGAAGGACGGGCGCCGCGCCACGATCGCCGAGACATGGTGCGTCGTGGCGATGGCTGGCGACCAGCTCGGCGATTTCAGCGACCTGTTCAACGTGAAGGAAAATGGCCGCCTGCCCGTGGTGAAACGGCGGCAGGCCATGGGATCGCCCATGCTGGCGCGGATGTGGGGGCAGGGATGGTTCCTGTTGCCCAACCCCGTCTATGGCAAGGGCGCCGAAGGCGATTTTAACGAGATTTTCCCCAAGAACCGGTGGAAGCCCCATTAAGCAGAGGAGGCCATATAGTGCCCTGGACACGTGATGAAATGGCCGCGCGCGCGGCAAAGGAATTGCAGGACGGCTTCTATGTGAACCTGGGCATCGGCATTCCGACGCTGGTCGCCAACCATATTCCCGAAGGCGTGGAAGTGACGCTGCAATCGGAAAACGGGATGCTGGGGATCGGTCCCTTTCCCTATGAGGGCGAGGAGGATGCCGACCTTATCAACGCGGGCAAGCAGACGATCAGCGAACTGCCGCAGACCGCCTATTTCAGTTCGGCCGACAGTTTCGCGATGATCCGCGGCGGGCATATCGACCTGACCGTGCTTGGCGCGATGGAAGTGGCGGAAAATGGCGACATCGCCAACTGGATGATCCCCGGCAAGATGATCAAGGGCATGGGCGGCGCGATGGATCTGGTCGCGGGCGTCAAGAAGATCATCGTCGTGATGGAGCACACCAGCAAGAATGGCGATCCCAAGTTCATCCCGGCCTGCACCCTGCCGCTGACCGGCAAGAATGTGGTCGACATGATCATCACCGACCTGTGCGTGTTCCAGCGTCCCGACCATGACAGCCCGTTCACACTGGTCGAAATGGCGCCGGGCGTCACGGCGGAAGAAGTCGCCGCCAAGACCACCGCGCACTATCTGGTCTGACAGCGTCATGAGCCTCGATGGTACTTATGATGAGGGCAATGTCTTTGCCCTCATCCTTGCGGGCAAAATCCCTTCGGTCCCCCTGTATGAGGATGCCCATACGTTCTGCTTTCTGGACATTCAGCCCCAGTCGAAGGGCCATGCGCTGGTCATTTCCAAATGGTCGAAGGCGCGCAACATATTGGAGATTGAGGAGGACGCGCTGGCGCAGGTGATGGCGACGACCCGCAAGGTCGCGACCGCCATCCGGGCCGCGCTCAACCCCGACGGCCTGCACATCGCGCAGTTCAACGGATCGGCGGCGGGGCAGACGGTGTTTCATCTGCATGTCCATATCGTGCCGCGCTGGGCAGGGCAGGCGACCGGCTTCGTCGCCCATGGACAAGGCCAGTTTGCTGACGCCGATGCGCTCCAAGCGCTGGCGCAAGAGATACGCGCGCACCTCTGATGCGTTTCCATCGCTTTGCGGGGCAGACGCCCCTTTGTGTTGGCGGACGCTGACATGGTCCTGCGTCCCTTCAATGTGCCCGGTGCCCGGCTGGCTTTGCGTACCAAGCGGGCCAGTCCGCTGTTCCAGGGGCGGCGGGGCGAGGGCGAGGTTGTCCTCGACCTGTCGCGCCTGCTGTCGCGTTCCTTCCACCCCGCGCCGACCGGGATCGACCGGGTGGAATATGTCTACGCCCGCGAACTGCTGGAGCGGATTCCAGACCGGCTGTCCTTTGCAGCGGTTCATCCGGCGGGCGGCTATTATGGTCGGCTCAACAGCGCGGCGGTGCGGCAATTTCTGGCCTTTACGGCGGCCAAATGGCGCAACGCCGGGGCAGCTGATGCGCGCGAGGGGCGGGCGGCGATCGTGCGGCACATGTTCGCGCTGCGTCCGCGCCCGGTGCCACGCGCAACCGGGCCCCGCCTCTATTTGCAGGTGTCGCCACACCATCTGGACAATGCCGATCAGGTCGGCGCGATCCTGCGCGCGGAGGGCGCGAAATTCGTGACGCTGGTGCATGATGTGATCCCGCTCAGCCATCCCGAATATGCCCGGCCACAGGGGGCGGATGAACATCGGCGGCGGGTGCATACGATCGATCGCTTTGCCAGCGGCATCATCGGCAATAGCCAGGCGACGATCGACGCGCTGGCGCCGCATATGGCCAGCGGGCTGGCCGGGCGCGTGGTCCGTGTCGCCCATTTCGGCGCGGACGCGGTGGACATATTTGGCGGTCGTGGCGAATCGCTGCCTGACCGCCCGTATTTCGTCTATATTTCGACCATCGAGCCGCGCAAGAATCACCTGCTCCTGCTCACCATCTGGCGGCGGCTGGTCGAGCAACTGGGCGATGCAGCCCCGGTGCTGGTGCTGATCGGACGGCGCGGCTGGGAGAATGAGAATGTCGTCGATCTGCTCGATCGCGCCGAAGCGTTGCGCGGCCATGTGATCGAGGCGGGCGAGGTGTCCGACACGCGGATGCAGGCGCTGGTCGCCAACGCGCGCGCGATGCTGATGCCTTCCTTCGCCGAAGGGTTCGGGATGCCGGTGGTGGAGGCGCTGGCCGCTGGCGTTCCGGTGATATGCAGCGACATCATGGCTCATCGCGAAGTGGGCGGCGACGCGCCCGACTATCTCGATCCGCTGGACGGGCTGGGCTGGATGAAGGCGATCTTGAACTATAGTCAGCCCGATTCGCCCGATCGCGCGGCGCAGATCGCACGGCTCTCGGTCTGGCGCGCGCCGACCTGGCGGGACTATTTCGATATCGTCATCGATTTGCTGGAAGATGTGACAAGTTCTGTTTCTTGACCTTGCATCGGCCCAAGCCCATGAACTGACTGCCATTATGATTCCCACGCCATTCCTGCGGTCCCCGCCTTTTCCCGGCATTGCTGCTTCGCTCGCCGCTGTCAGCGTGATGCGCGAAACGGGCGATGGCGCTGCGCCGGTTGGCGACGATGTACTGGAAGCGATTGTTGCGGCGCGGGTCGGCGGCGCGTTCTGGGGCGCAAGACCCGGCGAACCGCGCCGGTCGGATCGTGCTGAGAGTGATCCTTGGGCACTGGTCGCTTCCGTGCAGTCGATCCACGCGCAGGCGGACGATGACGTGGCGCTGATTGCGGGCCTGCTAGGCGTTTCAGTGATCGGTCCCGACGGCGCGGTCATCGATGCCGGTCAGCTGCGCGCATCCCTCAAGGCGCGGATCGCAGCCGCCCGCTATCGCGACTGTTTCACTGGCGCGCCGGTCGATGCGATGCAGGCGGTGACGCAGCTGGCCGACTGGCGGCGGCATATCGACGGCAATCGCGGCATCGTGGCGGCGAGCGGCATGGCGTTCTGGAAGCGTGACGCGATCCGTCATTTCCTGTGGGACGGCATTGCCTCGCCCCCATTTCTGTCCGCCGACCGGGGACTGCGCCGCGCCCGGCGGGAGCAGGGAGCGCTGGCGGTCTGGCCATCGCGCGTGCCTGTCGCTCTGCCGCAGGATGCCGCCGGTCAGGGCGTGGCGCTGGCGCGGGTGGAGGATGGCTTTTTGCGTTCCCGCGGGTTGGGTGCGGCGTTGCACCCGCCCGGCTCCGTCGTGGTGGATCGCACGGGCATCTATTATAATGCGCGCGCCGCCAATGATCTGGAAACGCTGCTGGCGACGCATGATTTCCCGCCCGCGCTGGTCGATCGCGCCCGCCGCCTGCGCGAACGGGTCTGCGCCACCGGCGTGACCAAATATGGGCCGGAAGCCGGGCAGATGATCGATCTTCCGGCCGGCGGGCGCACGGTGTTGGCGATCGGCCAGGTCGATGACGATCTGTCGGTGCGGCTGGGCGGCGCCGGGGTCGATGGCAATCTGGATTTTCTGAAGCGGGTGCGCCGGGCCGAGCCGGACGCCTGGATCGTCTATCGCCCCCATCCCGATGTGCAGGCGGGGCATCGCAAGGGGCATTTACCCGACTCGGTCGTCCTTGCCCATGCCGATGCGATCGACAGTGGTGCGCCGCTGATGGAACTGGTGCAGGCTGTTGATGAACTCCATGTCCTCTCTTCCTTGACCGGTTTCGAGGCGCTGATGCGCGGCCGTTCCGTAACGGTCCATGGGATGCCTTTCTACGCAGGCTGGGGCCTGACGCGCGATCTGGCGCAACCCTGTGTGCGGCGCGGGCGTCAACTCACCGTGGATCAGCTTGTCGCGGCCGCTCTCATTCTCTATCCTCGTTATCTCGATCCGGTAACGCGGTTGCCGTGCGGTCCCGAAATCATGGTGGATCGCATGGCGGATGGATCGACGCCGCCGATGACCTGGCTCATCGCGTTGCGGGCGCTACAGGGGAAGTTTCGACGTTTTATGACCTTGTCCGCTGAGTTTCTGCATGGCTAACCGCAACAAGAAGACCTTTCTGTTTCTGCAAGGACCGCATGGTCCCTATTTCGCGATGCTGGCCGATGCCTTGCGGCAGCGCGGGCATGTGGCGTTGCGAATCAACATCAATGGCGGCGACAAGGTCGACTGGCCCGGCGATGCGACCGACTATCATGGCACCTTCCGTAACTGGCCGCTGTTTTTTGACGATTTCATCGTCGCCCATGGCGTCACTGACCTGATCCTTTATGGCGATTGCCGCCCCTACCATGCCAGCGCGCACGGCATGGCCCGGCTGCGCAACCTGCGCGTGCATGTGGTGGAGGAAGGGTATATCCGCCCCGATTTCCTGACGCTTCAGGCCGATGGCGTGAACGGCAATTCCACCTTGCCGCTGGACCCGCAATGGTATCGCGACGAAGCGATGGGCCTCCCCCCGCTGGAGGAGAATCAGCCGACTATCCCTTCGAACTTCAGCACCCGCGCGCGCAATACCATGCGCAATGGTTTTGCTGCTGCCATGCTGCGCCCGCTATTCCCCTTCTACCGGACCCATCGGCCGCACAGTTTCGTCATGGAATCGCTGTCCTGGGCGCGGAAGTTGATGATGCGCAGCCGCGACCTGGAGCAGTCGGCCCAAGCCTGGGCCAAGGTGGAAGGAAAGCGCTATTTCACCCTGCCGTTGCAGCTGAATTCCGATTATCAGCTGCGCGTCCATTCGCCCTTTGGCAACATGCGGGCGGCGTTGCGCTTCGTCATCAAAAGCTTTGCCCATCATGCCCCCGCTGACGTGCTGCTGGTGATCAAGCAGCATCCGCTCGATTCCGGTCTGGTCGCCTGGGGCCGGCTGATCCGTCGTCTGGCGAAAGATTATGGCGTGGCGGACCGTATCCATTATCTGTCGGACTGGGACATTGCCGCAGTCGTGAAAAATGCGATCGGCGTGGTCACGGTGAACAGCACGGTCGGCACGCTGGCGCTGAACAGTGGCAAGCCGGTGCTGGTTCTGGGACATGCGGTGTACAAGATCCCCGGCATCGTCAGCGTGAAGGGGCTGGACGCATTCTGGACCAATCCGTCGCCACCCGACATGGCGCTCTATTCCGCCTTCAGGCAGGTGCTGGCCGATCGCTGCCTGATTCGCGGCGGGTTGCTGAGCGATGAAGGCTTGCAGATGCTGGTCGAGAATGCGGCGGATCGACTGGCGCCGGTCGGACGGGGAACCCGCCGTCATCTGAAACTGGTGACGCCCCAGGTCAGCGATTTCATCGCGTCGAATAGCGCGGTCTGACCCGGCGGGTCCGCAACTGAGCGACCCCTGACGGTCAGGGCGCGGTGAAGCCGTAGCGGGCGAAGATGGCCTTGCCCGATGGTGATAACAGGAAGCGGCGGAACGCTTCGGCATCCTTGTGGCGGCTGCTGGTCAGGCGCGCGATCGGGTAACGGATCGGCGGATGACTGCTGGCCGGGAAGGCGCCGACGATCGCCACGCCGCCAGCGACCCGCGCGTCGGTGGCATAGACGATCCCCAGCGGCACTTCGCCCCGTTCCACCAGCGCCAGCGCGGCACGGACATTGTCGCCGCGCGCGATTTTGCCAGCGACGCTTGGCCACACGCCAAGGCTGGTGAGTGCTGCCTTGCCATATTTGCCCGCTGGCACGCTGTCAGGATCGGCCATGGCCAGCCGCCCGTTGCCCAGCGCCCGCGCGATCGGCATGGCGCGGCCGATCCGCAGGCGCACCGGCTTGCGCTTCGGCGTGACCAGCACCAGACGGTTGCCGACGACATCGACGCGGGTGCCGCGTACGACGAACCCGGCCTGCTCGACATCGCGCATCCAGTCTTCATCCGCGCAGAGGAACAGGTCGGCCGGAGCGCCCGCCCGAATCTGCCGCGCCAGCGCGGAGGAGCCAGCGAACGACAGGATGGGTCGGGCATGACCGCGCCGGCCCCATGCGTCGGCGGCGGCGGTCATCGCCTCCTGCATGCTGGCGGCGGCGAGGATCAGCGGGCCGCGATCGGGTGACGCAGCCCGGGCGGTCGGGACCAGAAGCAGCAACAGGGCGATGGCAGACAGGAAGCGCAGGAACATGCCGCCTGTGTGCCGTGGGCGATTTGGCGAAGCAAGTGGCGCACGGTACTTTTGCAGAGGGGATCAATCGGCTAGAGCAGGCGGCATGTTCAGGAAACCGCGCTGACATGGCGATCGTCAGAAGCCAGTGCGGCCAGTGCGGTGTCGGCTGCGGTATCCGCGCGGTCACTGACACCGACCGTCGCGTCACGGTAGAGGGCGACCGGCTGCACCCGGCCAATGGCGGCTTGCTGTGCGATCGCGGGCAGGCGCTGGGCGACGACGCCATATCGCTGGAAGGGCGGTTGCTGCGACCTTTGGTGGATGGGCGACCGACTGGCTGGGACCGCGCGATCGCGCAGGTGGCGCGGCGGCTGTCGACCATAATGGCGCGCCATGGGCCTGGCGGCATTGCGCTGCATATAGGCGGCGGTCTGCTGACCGAGGATTATTATGTCGCGAACAAGCTGATGAAGGGCTTTTTCGGGTCGGCGCATATCCATGCGCCGTGGCGCGACGGGAGCAGCGCGGCGCACGTCCGGGCGTTCGGCGAGGATGTCATGCCCGCGGCCTATGAGGATATTGATCGCGCCGCGACGATCCTGCTGGTGGGGGGCGGCATCATGGCGCAGCCGGTGTTGCTGGACCGGGTGAAGGCGGCGCGGGAGGCGGGCGCGCGGCTGGTGCTGCTGACCGATGCGGGGGTGGCGATAGACGCTGATCTGCGTTTGACGCTGAAGCCCGGCAGCGCGGCGCGGTTGCTGACCGGCGCGCTGTTGCATGGCCATGACAAGGGCAGGCATGACACGGCTTTTCTGGCGCGGAGTGTGGCGGTGCCGGCCGATTTCTGGGAACGGTTGCGACCGGGGCATGACATCTGGTCGATCGCCCGCGCGACCGGGCTGACGACAGCGGTGATCCGGGCCTTTTACGACGAGTGGATCGCCACCGACCGCGTCGTCACCCTGTTCGCCGGGAGCGAGTGCGCCGATCTGGCCGCGGCGGTCATCAACCTTCACCTTGCCAGCGGACGGATTGGGCGGCCCGGCGCGACCCCCTTCGCCATCACGGGTGCGGCCAATGGCATGGGCGCGCGCGAGGTTGGTTGCGTGGCGGACAGCCTGGCCGCCCATCGCGATTTTGCGCCTGACGCGCGCGCCAGCGTCGCCCGCTTCTGGGGCGCGCGGCTGCTGGTCGAAGGGCCGGGGCTGGAGGGGGAGGCGCTGTTGCGGGCAATGCGCGACGGACAGGTCAGGGCGCTATGGAGCATTGGCGCGGACCCGGCAGCGGAGGCATGGCTGGGTGAGGCGAGGGCGCTGGTCCCGCTGGCGGTTCGATCGACCGACAGTGTGGCGGAGCAGGACGATGGCTGGTCGATGCTGCTGCCGTCTGCGACATGGGTGGAGAAGGACGGGACGCTGACCGGCATGGACCGGCTGGTCAGTCGCCAGCGTCGATTATTCCCCCTGCCGGGGGAGGCGCGGCCAGACTGGTGGATGCTGACCAAGGTGGCACAGGCAATGGGCTGGGGCGATGCTTTCCATTATGAGCGGCCAGCCGACATTTATCGCGAACATGGGCGGCTGACCGCTTATGGCAATGATGGCGGGCGGTTGCTCAACCTGCGGCGGCACGCGCCGATTTCCAACCCGGCCTATGACGAGTTGACCCCCTGGCGCTGGGGCGAAGTGCCGTTCGATGGCGGGCATTTTCCGACACCCGACGGACGGGCGAGATTCGCTTAACTTCGCACTTTTCCCGGCAAATGCGATATATTGTTGCGCGGCGCTGATCCTATCGCAAAGTCGGCTGCGTCCTGCCCGCATGGTAGAGCAGCGGGCCGATGTAGGACAGGCGGAACCGCTTATCTGGCGGTGGCGGCAATGCCTTGCAGATGCGCGAGCAGGGCGTCGCCATTGGCCGCCCAGGTAAAGCGCAGCGCGGCGGCGCGCACGGCTTCGCCGTCGGGCGGGTTGTCCAATATCGCCTGAATGGCCGTTGCGATGGCCTGTGGATCGCGATCGACAATCTGTCCTGCTTCCGGCCGGTCGAGCAGTTCGCGCGCGCCGCCGACATCGCTGATCACGATCGGGGTGCCGCAGGCCAGCGCCTCTACCCAGGCATTGGCGAGGCCTTCGGAAGCCGAGGGCAAGGCCATCACATCGGCGGCAGCGAAGATACGCGGCAATTTATGGTGGGGGACGGAGCCGAGAAAGCCGATCCGCCGTTCGACCCCCAATTCCTCCGCCAGATTTTCAAGGGTTCGCCGATATTGCCCCTGTCCCGCCAGCAGCAAGGTGACATCGGGGAGCATCGGCAGGGCGCGGACCAGCAGATCCTGTCCCTTGCGCGGGATCAATGCGCCCACGCACAGCACGACCGGACCGTTGAAATCGAGCGTGGCCTTGGCCTCCGCCCGGTCGGCCAGTTCGAATGTGTCGAGATCAACCCCGGTATAATGGACCCGGATCTTGCCTTCATCCATGCCCATGCGGACCATGGAGCGACGCATGGCGTCCGACACGGCGAGAAGCCCTGCCGCGCCTTCACCCGCGCGCAGCACCATCTTGCGCGTGCCGCGCTGACTGCCCCAATGGTGGATGTCCGCGCCGCGCGCCTTGACCGAATAGGGGATGCCGAGCGCGCGCGACAGGCGCTGCGCCACCGGACCGTCGGGAAAGAAGAAGCTGGCGTCGATCACGTCGAACGGCTTTTGCGCGTGCAATTGCCTGACCAGAGGCAGGATCGCGCGGGTCATCGTCCAGACATTGGTGCGCCCGCCAAATTTGGGGATGATCGGGAAGGTCGGGCGATAGACCGTCAGTTCGCGCCATTTTTCCCGGCGCGGCAACGCATGCAACGCGGCGTAGCGCGGTGCGAGCGAAAGCGGCCATGGCGGCAGGCCGACCGGCGCGATGACGGTGACGTTCGCTTCGGGGCGACTGGCCAGTTCGCGCGCCTGCCGCTCCACGAACACGCCGAAATTGGGACGGCTGATGTCGGGAAAGAGGGTCGATAGCATGAGGACGTTGAGCGTCATGGTCTCTCTTTCGCGCAGCAGCCTTTGCAATTGGGTTAAGAGGCTGGTGACTTTTTGGCTAGAGCCGTCGGACGAGCTGTTCCGCGACTGCGGCCCATGGCGGGTCTGTCAGCACCAGCTGGCGTGCGCCCGAACCCAGCGGCAGCAGTTGGAGCCGGTCGCCTTCCCGCCCGATCAGGCGCCCGAACAGGAAGCGGCCCGCCGGGCGCGGGAACAGAATGTCGCGGTTGAGCGCGCTGGCGAAATCCTGCGGCGCGATGCGGCGGCACCAGATGGCGTCGCCGCTGCGATAATCGCCAATGCTGGCGCTGACATGGACGCCGACCATGCCGTCGGTCGCGATGGGGGAGGGGAAGGTGAGCGGGCGGGTCGGCGCGCGGGCACCGTCCGGTCCCAGCAGCGCCGCCACCGGCACCTCGCTCTGCCCCGGCAGGGCGACCAGTTCGGCGCTGGCGACGTCAAGTGCCAGCGCGATGCGGTTGAGCCATTTGATCGATACGGTACGGGTGCCGGTTTCCAGTCGACCGATCGTCTGCGCGGTCGTGGGCGGATCACATAGCGCGCCGACCTGTTCCAGCGTCAGCCCCTTCGCCTTGCGGACCTCGCGGATGCGGGTGATCATCTTTACCTCGCTGAATAACCTATTTGGTTTCCTCTTTCCTACAAACTATCCGCCGTGGCAAGGCTGATTCCCCACCCATCGTCCAAGGAGAAGGCCGCATGACCGCCACCCATGTCGAACAGACGATCGAAGACCCGCAGGGCCGCCATCAGACCGTGCTGGTCCATATCGGGGAATCGCCGCTGGCCTGGCTCCATGCGCGCGGCCATTTGAGCGAACGGCATTATGTCGCGGGCGATCGGCTGCGTGCAGACTGGGAGAAGGCCGGGCTGGGCGCGCGCGTCACGATGCGCTGGGACGCGGCGCCCCGCGCGAGAGGACGGTCTATGCCCGCACGCCAGCCGGACCCGACGCTGATGCAATTGTCCGCGCGCGAACGCTTCGATGGCGCGATCCGCGCGGCGGGGCCGGGGCTGGCGGACATATTATGGCGGGTGGTATGCGCGGGCGAAGGGCTGGTCGCGGCGGAACGGGCGCTGGGCTGGCCCAGCCGCGCGGGCAAGCTGGTGCTGACGCTGGCGCTCGATCGGGTGGCGGGATGGTATCGGGTTGCTTGAGGCGTCAGCCGATCATGGCTGCGCCCAGCAGCAGCAGCAGCTTGACGTCCATGGCATAGCCCTCCGCGCGCCAGGCGGCGATCTGCGCCGTCAGCCCGGCAAGGGGCACGCGGTGGACGTGAATATCCTCCCCCTCCACGCCGCCGCCTTCGCCGGTCTTTTCCAGATCATGGGCGCGGAACAGGGTGAAGCTTTCCGAGACCATGCCGGGCGAGCTGAAAAATTCGCCGACGGATTCCAGGCGCGCGGCGCGATAGCCGGTTTCCTCCTCCAGTTCGCGACTGGCGGCGATGCCTGCATCCTCGTCCGCGTCATGATCGCCGACAAGGCCCGCGGGCAATTCGATGCAGCGCCGTCCCAGCGGCACGCGATATTGATCGACCAGCAGGACATGCCCGTCATCGATGGCCAGAATGACAGCCGCCCTGATGCCCCGCGCGCGACCGACATATTCCCATTTGCCGCGTCGCTTCGCCGTGATGAAGCGCCCGGCCCACATCACTTCTTCGGGGGCGGACGCATCCGGGTCACTCATAATTCGATCAGCCTGTCGGGAAGTTCGTTGATGTCGTCATCGGCGCGCGGGAAATGGGTGGCGAGCACCAGCCCGACCTGGCGCACCGCCTGCGCCAGCCCTTCGCCCGCGCGACCCGCACGGATCGCGTCGATCAGCGCCGCCATCGCCGCGCCCCATTCTTCCGGCGCGACCTTGTCATTGATCGCGGCGTCGGCGACAATTTCGGCGCGATGTTCGTCCAGCGAGAGGTAGATCAAGACGCCAGTGCGGCCTTGGGTGCGGGCTTCGGCAGCGGTGCGAAACAGCAGGATCGCGCGCCGCCGCACGCGCCGCGCCCGCGTGGCGCGCGGGGTCATCCACATGCGCAGCGCCGGGATGGCCAGCAGATAGCGGACAGCCAGAAATTTGAGGATCAGCAGGCCCAGCAGCCCGGTCAGCAATTTCCAGTCCGCCAGTTCATGGTCCCAGTCGCGCAGCAGGGCGGACAGGAAATTTCGCAGTTGCTCCGGAAAGGCGGCCGCCACCGATAGCGCGATGAACACCGCCGCGATCGCCCAGTGCAGCCCGACATCATGATAGGCATCGGACCGGCGCGTCACGATCGTCACGATTTCGCCGGACGTATGGGCCTCTGCCTCCGCCACGGCGGCGGACACGAGGGCGTGGTCGGCGGCTGAAAGATGAAGCTGCATCACCAGTCCCCCGACGCGCCACCGCCGCCGAAGCTGCCGCCGCCGCCCGAAAAGCCGCCACCACCGCCAAAGCCGCCGCCGCCCCAGCCGGAACCGCCACCGCCGCCCCAGCCGCCACCGCCCCAGCCGGAATCCCCCGGACCCCACAGGATGATCGGCACGCCCGAACGGCTGCGATAGCGTTTGCCCTTACCGCGCCGCCGCGATGCCAGCGCGATGAAGGCGACGACCATGACGATGACCCAGATGATCGCCATGCCGCTGACATGACCGCCCGATCCCTTGCGCGCCGCCGCATCCGCCGCCGCCGCGCGGGCCTTCGCCTCTTCGGGCGGCAGGGTCATGATCGCGCCGATCTGGTCCACGCCCGCGTCGATGCCGCCGGCCATGTCGCCCGCCTTGAAGCGCGGGGCTATGGCGTCGCGGATGATCTGGGCCGATTGCGCGTCGGTCAGCAGCCCTTCCAGGCCATAGCCGACTTCTACCCGTATCTTGCGTTCATTGGGCGCAACGATCAGCAATGCGCCGTCATTCTTCGCCTTGTCGCCAATCCCCCAGGCGCGGCCCAGGCGATAGCCATAATCGGCAATGTCATAACCCTGAAGGTCGGGAATGGTCGCGACCACCAGTTGCCGCCCGCTTTGCGTTTCCAGCGCAGCGAGCTTGCCGGTCAGCGCCTGTTCCTGCGCCGGGGAGAGCAGCGCGGCGTCATCGACCACACGGCCAGTCAGCTTGGGAAAAGACTGGGCCTGCGCTGCGGGCACGAAGGCCAGCAGCGCGAGGAGGATAAGAAAGCGGCGGATCACGCGATCAATTGCCGAAATCGACCTTCGGCGCTTCTTCCGCGCCGGGCGTCGTCGCCTGGAACGGGGTCATGGGCTTGGCGCCGTGGATGATCTTGGCGCCGATCGCGTCGGGGAAGGTGCGGATGCGGGTGTTATAGGCGCGCACGGCTTCATTATAATCGCGGATGGCGACGGCGATCCGGTTTTCGGTGCCTTCCAGTTGCGATTGCAGGTTCAGGAAGTTGGCGTTGGTCTTGATTTCAGGATAGGCTTCGACCGATGCAATCAGCCTCCCCAAGCCTTGGCTCAATTGGGCTTGTGATTCCTTGAATTGTGCCACCTTTGCCGGATCGGAAAGGTCATCAGCGCTAATCTGCACCGAGGTTGCCTTGGCGCGCGCTTCGGCAACACCGATAAGTGTACCTTGCTCCAATTTCCCCGCAGCTTTCACTGTAGCTACAAGGTTATCGGTCAGGTTGGCGCGACGCTGATATTGCGCCTGGACGTCGGCCCATTTGGCCTTGGCCTCTTCCTCGGCGGCGGGGACGCTGTTGATGCCGCAGGCGGACAGGGCGAAAACGCCCAGCAGCGGCAGAAGGAAAGGGGCAAAGCGGCGCAGGAAGGTCATGGAAGATCCTCGGCAATTATCTGCGTCACGAAATAGGCGGTTGTCCTGTCGCACGCAACGGGCCATCCAGTGATTATCTTTGCAAGGGAGAGCGGTAGCGATGGGACTGATCAGCGAATTCAAGACCTTCATCAATCGCGGCAATGTGATGGACCTGGCGGTCGGCGTCATCATCGGCGGCGCGTTTGCGACCATCACCAAGTCGCTGACCGATGACCTCATCATGCCGGTGGTGGGCTATATTTTCGGCGGCGCGGATTTTTCCGAATATTTCATCCGGCTGGGCGACCTGCCTGCCGATTATGAGGGCAACCCGCAAAGCTATGCGGACCTGAAGGCGGCGGGCGTCGCGATGTTCGGCTGGGGCCAGTTCCTGACCGTGCTGGTCAATTTCATCATCCTGGCCTTCATCATCTTTCTGCTGGTGAGAGCGGTCAACCGGCTGACGGCCAAGCCCGAACCGGAGACCGCAGCGCCCGCGCCGGCGCCCACGCCGGAGGACATCGTCCTGCTGCGTGAAATTCGCGATTCGCTGCGAAAATAATCGTCTATGCGACGAACGGAGCGGTCGGCGGGAACCATTGGGGGCGTGGCCGGTTGATCGCGGTCAGGGTTGGGACGGCGTAATGCCGTTCCGCCCGGTGAGCCATACGGTCTGCCCTTGGGGGCGCAACAGGAGAATACGCCGTGAAAACCTTCGTCAAAATCCTTGGCCTTGCCAGCCTTGTGGCCCTCGCCGCGTGCGATTCGGCTAAGGAAAACCAGGTCGAGAATGCGTACGAAAACAAGGCGGATGCGATCGACAATCAGGCTGACAATATGGAAGCCATGGCAGACAACCTGACCGGCGCCGCCGAAAATACGGCTGAACACGCCGCCGACGCGCTGGAAAACAAGGCCGACGCGACCCGCGAAGCGGGCGAAAAGGCCGAGGATGCGGTCGAAAAGCACCAGTAAGCGCTTTTTACCGATCAAGATTGGAAGGGGCGTCGCGATTGGATCGCGGCGCCCCTTTTATTTGCGCTTTAACCCGCTCTTAACCACGTCCCGCCATGGTGCCCGTTGCGCGCATCCGTGGGACCATGGGCATGGACGAACTGTTACAAGAATTCATATCCGAGACCCAGGAAACGCTGGAGGCGCTGGCGGGGGAAGTCGTCGCCTGGGAAGCCGATCCGTCGGACCGGGACCGGCTCGATGCGATTTTCCGCTTCTTCCATACGGTCAAGGGTAGCTGCGGCTTCCTGAACCTGCCCCGGTTCGAGCGGCTGAGCCATGCGGCCGAAGATGTGCTGTCGGACATCCGCGCGGGCAAGCGCGTTGCCGATCCTGCGACGGTGAGCGCGGTGCTGGGCCTGATGGACCGGATCGGCGAACTGGCCGAAGCGGTGGCGACAGGGGCGGCGCTGCCCAATGAGAATGACGAATTTCTGATCGCTGCGCTAACCACCCCGGCCGAGACATTGCCGACGGGCGGGGAGGAGCATCACAATGCGGCCGCGCCGGTCGCGGTCGCGCGGCAAGGCGGCCAGTCTGGCCCCCGCACCATTCGCCTGCCACTCAGCCTGATCGACCAGTTGATGAACGGCGTGTCGGACATGGTGCTGGCGCGCAACGAATTGTCGCGCAAGCTGCGCGAGCGATCGGTCGACACCGAACTGGACACAGTGTTCGAGCGGCTGTCGACATGCGTGGCCGACATGCGCGACGTGATTTCCAAGACGCGGATGCAGCGGGTCGAGCGGCTGTTTGCCGCGATCCCGCGCATGGTGCGCGATCTGGGCCGGGATCTGGGCAAGCGGATCGAGTTGACGCTGGAGGGCGGCGACGTCGAGATGGACCGCGAGATGGTGGAGATGGTCGTCGACCCGCTCACCCATATCGTGCGCAACAGCATAGACCATGGCATCGAAACGCCAGAAAAGCGGCGCGCGGCGGGCAAGCCCGAAGTCGGGTCATTGCGGCTGGAGGCGCGGCAGTCGGGCAACCAGATCGTGATCGTCATCAGCGACGATGGCGCGGGCATCGATACTGCGCGACTGGTGGAAAAGGCGATTGCCGCTGGCCGCCTGACCCCTGAGGCGGCTGCCCGCATGAGCGAGGCGGACAGGCTGGAGCTGATTTTCCAGGCCGGGCTGTCCACCGCCAATCAGGTGACGGCGATTTCCGGACGCGGCGTGGGCATGGACGTGGTGCGCGCCAATGTGGAGCGGATCGGCGGCCTGATCGCGCTGGACAATCATCCGGGGCGCGGATTGTGCATCACCCTGCGCGTACCGCTGACGCTGACCATCATTCCGGGCCTGATCATCCGCGCAGGCGGCCTGCATTTCGCGATCCCGCGCGCCGCGGTGGTGGAAATTCTGCACGACAATAACGACACGCTCCAGATCAGCGAAGTGGGCGGGGCCAAGATCGCGACGATCCGGTCGGTCCGTCATTCGATGATCGATCTGGAAGATGTGCTGGGCATGGAAAAGCCGGTCGAGGCCGAGCCGCGCGCCATCATGGTGGTGCGGTCTGCCACGGGCGTACCCTTTGCCATGGGCGTGTCGGCGGTCGACAATCATGAGGAACTGGTGATCCGTCCAGCGTCGCCGCTGGTGATGGCGTCGGGCGTCTATGCGGGCATGACCCTGCCCGACAATGGCAAGCCGATGCTGCTGCTGGACGCGGCGGGTATCGCCAGCGCGGCCAGATTGCCCACGATGATCGACGACCGCACCCTGCGCCAGTCCGAGCAGGAGACAAAGGCGCAGGCCGGGATCGAGATGATCGCCGCGCTGCGGTTCGAGGAATGTTCGGGCCAGCGCCGCCTGTTGCAACTGTCGCTGATCGAGCGGGTCGAGGATATTGACGCATCGCTGTTCGGCCGGTCGGGCGGCGACGCCTTTGTCCGGCTGGATGGCCGGCTGGTGCCGGTGGCCAACGGCCTGACCGAATTCGGGCGCGACAAGATCTCCGCGCTGCGCCTGCGCGATGGTTCGATCGAAGCCTGCTATCCTGTCGCTGCCGTGCTGGACATCGTGCAGATGCCGATGGTGCCGGACATGGTGGCGATGCACGGCCACATCAGCGGCGTCGCGGTGATCGACGGCGAGCATCTGGAAGTGATCAATCCCTTCGCGCTGTTCGGCAGCCTGCCCGACCGTGCGATCGTGGAGCGGACGCGCGGCCGTTGCCTGCTGGCCGACGCCGACGATGGCTGGACCCGCGAGATTTTGGCGCCGTTGCTGCGACAGGCAGGGCAAGAGGTCGTACTGGGCCTGCCCGACGATGCGGCGGTGGACCCGCGCGACGTGCTGTTGCTGACCGGCGCCGATGCCGCGCAGACGGCGGGCGTCATGGCCGGGATGATCGGATGCCGCATCGTCCATCTGCGCGCTTCGCCGCGCGCGGCCGGACCACAGGATGACAGCATCTATCGCTATGATCAGGATGCGCTGATGGCGGCGATCGCCGGGGGCCAGATGGCCGGAGGAAACGGGTAAGGCCATGGACAGACTCTTTCTTTTCGCCACGCTGGCAGGCACGCGGATCGCGGTGGAGACGAGCGAGGTCGAGGCGGTCGTCCGCCTGAACGACGTGTCGCCCGTGCCGGGCATGGGCGCGCATATCGCCGGGCTGTCGGCATTGCGCAGCCGGGTGCTGACCATCATCGACGTCGCTGCGCTGATCCATGGCGTCGCCAGTCCGCGGGTGGAGCGGGGACTGGCCATCATCGCCGACATCAGCGGCCACAGCTATGGCCTGATGGTCGACGGCGTCACGGACATTTGCCGCGTACCGGAAGGCGAATTGCCCCTGCGCGGCCAGATCGACCCGGCCTGGACCCCCTATGCGCGCGCCATCGTGGAGCATGAAGGGCATCCCTGGCTGCTGGTGTCGCTGGCTGCCTTCATCGAGGGCGGTGCGCTGGCGCAGGCGGCGTGACCGGCAGATGCGCCCGGATTTGCGACCAACCGAATAATCCTGCCTGCCTCGTTTACCAATTGCTTGGCTTTGGTGGTTAAACCTTCAGCCGTTACGCGAAAACCAAAGGGACGCCTCATGAAGAATTGCCTGGTCGTTGACGACTCGAAGGTCATCCGCAAGGTGGCGCGCCACATACTGGAATCGCTGGACCTGACCGTCAGCGAAGCCGTGGATGGTCAGGATGCCCTGACCCAGTGCGAAGCCTCTGCGCCCGATGTTGTCCTGCTCGACTGGAACATGCCGGTGATGAGCGGCATGGAGTTTCTTCAGGCGCTGTCGAGCGCGAAGATGACGGCCCGGCCCAAGATCATCTTTTGCACCACCGAAAATGGCATCGGCCATATCAAGGCGGCCGTCGAGGCCGGGGCCGACGAATATGTGATGAAGCCGTTTGACCGGGAAACGCTGGAAAGCAAGCTGGTCATCGTCGGGGTGATTTAGCGGGCGGGACGGACGTCCTTTTCCTTGGGAGATTTCCGACCTTTTCTTCATCCTTCGTGCAGAAAGCCCCGTGATGACTTTCATCGCGCCGATCATGACCAGTCAGAGGAGCGAACCCCAGGTGGTTCGCACGCTGGTCGTTGACGATTCGGTTGTTGTCCGCACCGTTATCGAACGCATTTTGAATGCGGACCCGGCCTATGCCGTCGTTCACAAGACGAACAGTGCCGAACAGGCGCTGGGCTATCTGGCGGAGCACGACATCGACCTGGTGCTGCTGGACATCGAATTGCCGGGGCAGAGCGGGCTTGCCGCGCTGCCCGCCATCCTGCGCGCCAATCCCGGCGTCAAGGTCGCCATCCTGTCGGGCAAGTGCGAGGAGGGCAGCGCGGCCGCCATCGAAGCGCTGGCGCTGGGCGCGAGCGACATTGTGTCGAAGCCGGGCAGCGGCAGTTTCGGCGAGCATTTCCCCCAGACGTTGATCGAGCGGCTCAATCGCCTGTTCACCGATCGTCCCGCGCCATCCCCGCCGCAGCGCCCGCTGGCGCCACCCGTCGTCCAGCCTGCCGGGCAACCGATCGCCTGCCTTGGCATCGGCGCGTCGACCGGGGGCATTCATGCGCTGGGGCAGCTGTTTGAAGGTCTGGCCGCGCCGCTGGGCGTGCCGGTGCTGCTGACCCAGCATCTGCCCGCCAGCTTCACCGTCTATTTCGCGCAGCAATTGTCGCGCATGACCAGCCTGCGGGTCAAAGTCGCCGAAACCGGCGATCTGTTGATGGCCGACACGGTCTATGTCGCCCCCGGTGACGCCAATCTGCAACTGAGGCGCGGCCTGCATGGGCGGGTGACGATAACGCTGAACCCGGAACGCACGCCCGCTGGCAACCTGCCCGGCGTCGATCCGATGTTTGCCAGCATGGCGGAAGTCTATGGCGCGGGCGCGGTGGGTATCGTGCTGACCGGCATGGGCCGCGACGGCACGGTCGGCGCGCGCGATATTGTCGCCGCAGGCGGCTGGATCGTCGCGCAGGATGAAGCCAGCAGTGTCGTTTGGGGCATGCCCGGATCGGTCGCGGGCGCGGGGCTGACCTGCGCGGTGATGGAACCGCATGCCATTATGGACTTCGTGTCGCGGCGCGGAAAGGTTCTTGTTTGATGGTCATGCCTCCCACGCCCGCATCGACACTCCAGGGCGCGGCGCGCATCCTGTCCGGGCTGCTGGAAGCGCGCACCGGGCAGATATTGACCGAGGGACGGGCCTGGCGAATGGAAACCGCGCTGCGGCCCGTGCTGCGCAATCATGGCCTGAACGACATGGACGAACTGGCCGCCCGGTTGCTGCGCAAGGGCGACGCGCGGCTGGAACAGCATGTCGTCGATGCGCTGCTGAACAATGAAAGCAGCTTTTTCCGCGACCTTCAGATTTTCGACATGATCCAGCGGCAGATATTGCCCGCCATCCATGCCACCAAGACTGACCGGACGCTGCGCATATGGAGCGCGGGCTGTTCCACCGGGCAGGAAGCCTATTCGCTGGCGACCCGCCTGCGCAACGACGCGGCGCGCTGGAGCGGATGGCGGATCGAGATCATGGCGACCGACATTTCGACCGCCGCGATCGATCAGGCGCGGTCGGGCATATTTTCGCAAATGGACGTGCAGCGCGGGCTGGCAGTGGGCGATCTGCTCAAATGGTTCGAACCGTCGGGCGACGACTGG
This sequence comes from Sphingobium sp. GW456-12-10-14-TSB1, assembly GCF_059424385.1. Taxonomy (NCBI): domain Bacteria; kingdom Pseudomonadati; phylum Pseudomonadota; class Alphaproteobacteria; order Sphingomonadales; family Sphingobiaceae; genus Sphingobium; species Sphingobium sp. GW456-12-10-14-TSB1. The sequence goes on from NZ_JBWKZI010000001.1 coordinate 55,196, forward strand.
CGCGCCAGTCCCGAATTGCGGCGGATGATCGATTTCCGCCACGACAATCTGTTCGATGCGAAGGCGCCGACCGGCGCCTATGACCTGCTGCTTTGCCGCAACGTCCTGCTCTATTTCACGCCCGAACGGCGGCAGGCGGTGTTGTCGCTGCTGGCCCGGCACAGCCATGCGGGATCGATCCTGTTGCTGGGCGCGGGAGAAACGGTGATGGGGCAAGGCGATGATTTCATTGCCCATTCTGAATTTCGCGGCGCCTATGCGCGGCAGGCGGCCTTGCCGGAGGGCGCGATCGGCCGGGTGCGGCGGGCGGGTTAAAGCTTCGCGCCTGCTTTAACCATGCTTGATTGCCGCGCCGCGCTGCGCCAATGTCGTGCCAAGGCCGCGCGACTGCACGGGCGGGCCGAAAGGGCATGATGAACGAGCTGCCGATAATCGAAACGCCGTCGCCCAATTTCGACGAGCGCAGCCTGCCGGTCACGATGCTGGTGCTGCACTATACCGGGATGCCGGACGCGGCGAGCGCGATCAACTGGCTGGCCAATCCCGAATCCAAGGTTTCCGCCCATTATGTCGTGACCGAGGATGGCCAGATCATCCGCATGGTCGACGAATCCAAGCGCGCCTGGCATGCGGGACGGTCCCACTGGCGCGGGGTGGATGACGTCAACAGCGCCAGCATCGGCATAGAGATTGTCAATCCGGGGCATGAATGGGGCTATCGGCCCTTTCCCGAAACCCAGATGAGTTCGCTGATCCCGCTGGTCCACGACATCGTCCAGCGCCATCGTATCACCCGCGGCAACATCGTCGGCCACAGCGACATAGCGCCCGCGCGCAAGCAGGACCCGGGTGAATTATTCCCCTGGGGGCAACTGGCGCGGTTGCGGCTGGCCCTGCCGCGCCCGACCAAGAATCTGATGGACCCGCACTGGACCGATGGCGGCTTCATGCTGGCGCTCGAACGGTTCGGTTATGACATCGCCGATCCGCAGGCGGCGGTGGTGGCGTTCCAGCGGCGCTTCCGTCCCGAACTGATCGACGGGGTGATTTGCGGCGAATGTCGCGCCATCCTGCTGGCTTTGCTGCTGCCCAAGCCAAGGGGCGATGAATAAGCAGGTGACGCGATAGCGGAACGAGGCTAGGAACCATCGCGCCAGAGGGCCGGGCGGCCGCGGCGTGGCGGGTAACTTCCACGGCGAGGAAAGTCCGGGCTCCACGAAATGACGGTGCCGGTTAACGACCGGCTGGAGTGATCCAAGGGACAGTGCAACAGAAAGCAGGTCGCTAAGGTTTCGACCCAGTGACATTGAAAGGGTGCGGTAAGAGCGCACCGCGTCTGCGGCAACGCAAGGCGGCATGGTAAACCCCACCGGGAGCAAGACCGAATAGGGGCGGCGCGCAGCTTCATGCTGCTAGGTCTGTTTCGACCGAGACCGTCCGGGTTGGTTGCTTGAGGAACGGAGTAATCCGTTCCCTAGAGGAATGGTCGCCTATCCCCGCCGGCTTCACGGCTTGACGGGGTGGACAGAACCCGGCTTACAGGCCCTCTGGCATTTATTTGAGTATTGCCGCTGGCGCGGGCGTCAAAATGCGCTCTTTCGCGCATGTTCAAAATATGGCGCGATGGGCTGGCATTCCGCCCGCACCTTCCCTAATTCGGGCAAATGGCACGAAACAGCCGATCCAATGACTGGGGATTTCCCCGCTGGCGTGCCTATGGCGCAGCGCGTGAGGCGCAGCGCGTGCGTGTGTGCGACCGTTTCGGGTGCGACAAGCCGGGCGATTGCCCCGCGCCCAAATCCCCCAACAGCCCGGAACGCTGGTATTTCTGCGCCGAACATGCCGGGGAATATAATCGCAATTGGGACTATTTTCAGGGTCTGGACCAGGAAGAGCGCGAACAGCGCGAGCGGGACGAGCGGCGCGACGCAGGCGGCTATCAGGGCAGCGCCTATCATAGCTGGGGCGGTCCGGGCGATGGCAGCCGGTCGCGCGACGAACTCCATGCGCTAAAGGCGCTGGACCTGGAGGATGACGCCGATTTCGAGGCGGTGAAGAAAAGCTGGCGGATGCTGGCCAAGGAAAATCATCCCGACGTCAAGCCCGGCGACACGCAGGCCGCCGCCCGCTTTCAGACGATCCAGGCCGCCTATGAAGTGTTGCGCGCGGCGGAAGAACGGCGGACGTGGAAGCCGCGCGGGGCGGCGGATTGAAACATCTGGTCCGGTCCAACTGGCAGAATGCCATCCTTGTCTGCCGCAAATGCGAAAAGAAACTGGATGGCGGCTTTGGCCCCGATGGCGACGAGCGACTGGCCAAGGCGCTGCGGCGGCACCTGTCGTTGAAGAAAGGACGCAAGGCCGCGGCGGGCATCATCGAGGTCAGTTGCCTGGGCGTGTGTCCCAAGGGCGCGGTGACGGTGGTGAACGGCGCGGCCAGCCGGGAGTGGCTGCTGGTACGGCCCGGTGCCGATCTGGATGAGCTGGCGCGGACGCTGGCCTTGACGCCGCCAGTCGCCTGACCCGGTCAGCCCGCGCGGGCGATTGGCGGGGCGCTGTTGTCGATCCTGTCGGCGAGGGGGTAGAGGGTGCGGTTCTCGCGGTCGACCCGTTCGGTCAGCGCGCGGATGACGGCCTGCGTCGCGATACAGAAATCGGCCCATTCGCGTGCGACGCGATCGTCGCTCCACGCGGTCATATAGCTGGAAAAGCTTTCGGCGAGCGCGCCGGTTTCGGCCTGGAGAGTGGCGGCGGTGGTGCGGGTGTGCGCGTCGTCGGCGCGTTGCAGCGCCGGGTAGAGGATGCGGTCCTCCAGCGCGAGATGCCCCATGAGCTGGCGCGCAAGTTGCCAGCGTATCGCGCCGACGCTGCGCGGGTTTGCATGATCGGCGGTCGCCAGCGCCAGTCTGTGCGCTGTGTGGCTGATCTCGTCATGCTGCCGGCGCAATTCGGTCATGTCCATCGCTTCGCCCTTCCGTGTCTACGGATGGCCGATGATGCGTTCGGCAGCTTAAGAAACCGTTGCGGTAGGTATAATTACGGTCGTAAATATACCCGTGGCCCTGCACCATGCGATGCAGGGCCACGGCCGTTGAATCAGCCCGGCTGGTCGGCGCGGCTGACGCCTTCGCCATCCAGGTTGAGCGCGACGAAGTCCCAGTCGATCGCTTCCTTCAGCAGCTTTTCGGCATAGGCCGGGCGCAGGTTGCGATAGTCGATATAATAGGCATGTTCCCACACATCGAGGATCAGCAGCGGCGCATGGCCTTCATGCGCGACCGGCGTGTCGGCGTCATGGTAGGACGTCACTTCCAGCTTGCCGTCCTTGAGGACGAGCGCGGCCCAACCGCTGGCGAAATGGCCAACGGCTTCGGCCTTGAGCTTGTCGACCAGGGCGTCGACCGAGCCGAAGCTGTCGTTGATCATGTCGAGCAGCTTGCCCGACGGCGCTTTCTTTTCGGGCGACAGGCACAGCCAGTAGAAGCTGTGGTTCCAGATCTGGCCGACCTGGTTGAAGAGACCGCCCTTGGACGATTTGATGAGCTCGACCAGCGACTTGCCCTGGAGCGACGCGTCGGCGGCGACCAGTTCATTGGCCTTCACGACATAGGCGTTGTGATGCTTGCCATGGTGATAGTCGAATGTTTCGGCCGACAGGATTTCGCCAAAAGCGTCCTTGGCATAGGGCAGGTCTGGCAGCGTGAAAGCCATGGGAAAACTCCTCGGTTCGTTGATGGGGACGATCGCATAACGAAACTGCGACCTGAAGGCTCCGTGCCACTAGCAGGCTTATTACGCGACCGAAAACAGGATATTTTCGCTTTTCATCTACGGAAATATCCATGTGACATCAGCGTAACGATCGCCTAGACTTACAGGTCGGGTTGTCGGGCCTTGCGCGGCTCCGTTCAGCCCTGCGGTGGCGACGTGCCGCCAATTTCGTCGCTGTCCAGCCGGTCGCCCAGATTGAGGCCATGGCGCATCAGCATGGGGATGTTGGCGGCTGCAAAGACAACCGACACGATGGTCACGCCCCATACCTTGACCGCCAGCCAGCTGTCGAAGCTCATCGTGCGGCGCATCACTTCGTTGGCGATCGCCATGGCGACGAAGAAGATCGCCCAGTTGCGCGACAATTTGCGCCAACCTGTTTCGGACAGGCCATCATAGGCGGCCTGAAGCAGATATTTGAGCAGCGGCTTGCCGCGCATCAGCCCGCCAAACAGCATCAGCGCGAAAAAGCTGTAGATGATCGTCGGCTTGATCTGGATGAAGCGCTGATCATGGAAGTAGATGGTGAGGCCGCCGAAAAACAGCACCAGCGCGGCGGACAGCCAGAGCATGGGCGAGACTTTGCCCAGCTTCCATTTCGACACGATCACCGCGACGACGATGGCCGCCATGAAGGCAGCAGTGCCGACAATCATGCCGAGGAACTTGTAACCCAGGAAAAAGACCAGCAGCGGCCCGAAATCGAGCGCCAGGCTGAGCGTGCCCCCATGTCCGGGGCGTTGGGCGGGTTTGGTGTCAGCCATGGCTGTTTTTCCTATCGTCATCCTGACGAACGTCAGGATCCAGGGCATCGAAGCGCTGCGTGGCGGACTCTGGATGCCGGATCAAGCCCGGCAAGACGGCGATTTCACCGTGCATAGGCGGTCCCGGCGATGGCCCGCGCCATGTCGCCCGGATCGAAGGGGCGCAGATCCTCGATCTTTTCGCCCACGCCGATGGCATGGATCGGCAGGCGATATTTCTCCGCCGCCGCGACCAGCATGCCGCCGCGCGCGGTGCCGTCCAGCTTGGTCATGACCAGGCCGGTGACATGGGCGACTTCCTTGAAAACCTCTATCTGGTTCAATGCATTCTGTCCGGTGGTGGCATCCAGCACCAGCACAACGTCGTGGGGGGCGGCCGGGTTCAATCGGCCCAGCACGCGGCGCACCTTCGCCAGTTCGTCCATCAGTTCGGTTTTGTTCTGGAGGCGGCCCGCCGTGTCGACGATCAGCACGTCGATGCCGGTGGCCGTTGCCTGCTTGACCGCATCGAACACGATGCCCGCCGCGTCGCCGCCTTCCTTGCCAGCGACGATGGGGATGCCAAGGCGGTCGGCCCAGACCTTGAGCTGACCGATGGCCGCCGCGCGGAACGTGTCACCCGCCGCCAGCATCACGCCATAATCCTGTTCCAGGAAATTATGCGCCAGCTTGGCGATGGTGGTCGTCTTGCCGGAGCCATTGACGCCGATCACCAATATGACCTGCGGGCGGGGGAAGGCCTCTATCTCCAGCGGGCGGGCAACGGGGGCCAGCACCTTCTCAATCTCTTCCGCGATAATCTCTCGCAGATATTCCTCGGTCAGTTCCTTGTTGAACCGGCCTTCGGCCAATCGGTCGCGCACCCTGGCGGCCATGGCCGGGCCAAGATCGGTCATGATCAGCGCTTCTTCAATCTCGTCCAGCGTCTGATTGTCGAGCGCTGCCTTGCCGAACAGGCCAGTGAGATTTTCGCCCAGCTTGTCGGATGTGCGCTTCAGGCCGCCGAACAGGCGATCGCGCCAGGAAATAGCATTATCGGTCATTACTGCGCCTCTTGCGCGATCAGCGCGCCATTCTCAAGGCCGGTGATCGTTGCGTGTAGAATCGCGGAGGGGGTCTGCGGGGTCGCAAAGCGCACCGGGGCGAAATTTTCGGCATGGCCGGACAGCCCGCTGCGTTCGACCAGCACCGACTGGCGGGTGCCGACAAGGCTGGCGAGCCAGTCCGCGCGCCGGGCTTCGCAGGCGGCGCGGAGACGGGCGGCGCGGGCCTTGATGGTCGCGCGGTCCACCTGCGGCATGCGCGCGGCGGGCGTGCCGGTACGCGGGGAATAGGGGAAGATATGGCCGTGGACGATGCGGCAATCGGACACCAGCGCCAGGCTGTTTTCGAACATCGCCTCATCCTCGGTCGGGAAACCGGCGATGATGTCCGCGCCGATGCTGATGTCGGGCCGCGCGGCGAGGAGGCGATCGACGATGCGGACCGCGTCGGCGCGGCTGTGGCGGCGCTTCATGCGTTTGAGGATCATGTCGTCGCCAGCCTGCAAGGATAGATGGAGGTGCGGCATCATCCGGGGTTCATGGGCGATCAGGTCGAACAGCCTGTCGTCAATCTCCACGCTGTCGATGGACGACAGGCGCAGGCGAGGGAGGTCGGGCACGCCGGTCAATATGCGTTCGACCAGCAGGCCGAGCGAGGGGCTGCCGGGCAGATCGGGACCATAGCTGGTGACGTCCACCCCGGTCAGCACGATTTCCCGGTAGCCCGCCGCAACCAGTTCCTTCGCCTTTTCAACCACCGCGCCGGCGGGGACGGAGCGGCTGTTCCCCCGGCCATAGGGGATGATGCAGAAGGTGCAGCGATGGTCGCAGCCATTTTGCACCTCCAGGAAAGCGCGGGCATGATCGGCAAAGGCGCTGGCCATATGCGGCGCGGTGTCGCGCACGGCCATGATGTCGGCGACGCGGACCTCTGGCATTGCGCCGAACGGGGGTTGGTATGTTGCCGCCGCCATCTTTTCCCGGTTGCCGATCACGGCATCGACTTCGGGCATGGCGGCGAAGGTTTCCGGCTCGGTCTGCGCGGCGCAGCCGGTCACCATGATCCGCGCGTCGGGCCGGTCGCGGCGGGCGCGGCGGATCGCCTGCCTGGTCTGGCGCACGGCTTCGGCGGTGACGGCACAGCTGTTGACGACGATCAGGTCGTCCTGCCCGCCCGCCATTTCACGGATCGCCTCGCTCTCCGCAATGTTGAGGCGGCAGCCCAGCGTGATGATGTCCGGGCCGCTCATTAGAAGCGCGACCAGTCGGCCTCGCCATCGAACACATGGGTTGCGGGGCCGGTCATGCGGATCGTGCCGCCGGGCGCCCAGTCGATGACGAGATCGCCGCCGGGCAGGCTGACGGTCACGGGGCCGCCGACCAGTTTGCGGCGAATGGCGGCGACGGCGGTGGCGCAGGCGCCCGTGCCGCAGGCGCGGGTCAGGCCAGCGCCGCGTTCCCACACGATCAGGCGGAGATGATTGTCGCCCACGACCTGCGCGAAGTTGACGTTGACGCGGGAGGGGAAAAGCGGGTCCGTCTCTATGATCGGGCCAAGCCGGGCGGTGTCCACCGCGTCCAGATCTTCGACGAAGAAGATGACATGGGGGTTGCCGACATTGACGGCGGCGGGCGGGGGCAGATCCTCCCAGCTGGCGCTCATGGTCAGCGTATCCATGGCGTAGGCCAGCGGAATCGCATCCCAATCGAAGCGCGGCGCGCCCATATCGACGCTGGCGCCGCCTGTCACCGCCTTGGCGTCGAGCAGGCCCGCCCGCGTGCGGATCAGCACGTCGCGGCCCACGAACAACGGCACGCAGCGCGTGGCGTTGCCGCAGGCTTCGACTTCGCTGCCATCGGCATTGAAAATCTGCATCGACACGTCGGCGTCGGGCGCGTTGCCGATCAGGATCAACTGGTCGCAGCCTATCCCGGCATGACGATCGGCAATGGCGCGGGCGCGGCTTTCCGTCATGTCGAGCGCACCGGTGCGCGCGTCGATGACGACGAAATCATTGCCCAGGCCATGCATTTTGGAAAAGCGTCCCATGATGGGGGCGCATGTAATGTGGGGGAAGGGAAAAGGCGAGTCGCTACTTTGGCGCGACCCTGAAGCCTACTCGGAAGGGCTGTATAATCGGGAGCGGATTGCCTGCATCGTCTTTCATGTCCGACGTGTAGAGCGCCTTGGCTTGTGCACATGCGACCTTAACAAGCGCGGCAGAGTTCTTGTATGTAGGATTGGGTTGGCAAAAGGCGACATGGCCCGTCACGTCAATCCTTGTGAGGATGGACACTGCCTCTTCCTCTATGCCGCCAGGAAGCTGTTGCACCTCAATGATCATGTCAGGCTCAATCACAGGCGGCGACTTGGGTAATGGTCGACCGATACCTTTGCCTGGAAGTCGCCAAGTCAAAGTCCCGTTGTAAAGGTCGTAGAGCGGGCTGCCATTTTCATCACGGGCAGATTTGAACTTGGTCCGTATCAACATAATAGCACAGGTCCGCTGATCCAGATCGGGGAAGCCACTGGACTTCGTCACGAAACAGCGGGTCACTTTCCCATCCGGGGCAACGAGCATGGAAAAGCCGACCGGGCCTTCCTCGCGGCGCTTTACCGAACCTGCCGGGTAGTCGAAGTCGCTGAGCCAACTACCGGCAGACGTCGCTGGCATGGCGCGTGTTAGCGCAGCGCCTGCCAATGCAGCCAACATCATACTCATCTGTTCGCCCCCGCCGCCGTCGCCCGTTTCTGCCCATAGAGAAAATACACCACCAGCCCCACGGCATTCCACCCCAGGCAGGCCAATATCGTCTGCATCGGCAGGCTGATGAACAGATAGGCGCAGCCGCCCATCGCGCCGAGTCCGACGAACCAGGCGGCAGGGGTGCGGAAGGGGCGGCGCATGTCGGGGAGACGGCGGCGCAGCACCAGCAGGCACAGGCCGACCGAAGTGAAAGCGATCAGCGTACCGGCATTGGCGAGCGCGGCGATCTCGTCGATCGGCAGCAGGCCGGCGATGATCGCGACCAATATGGCGGTCACCATCGTGATCCGGGCAGGCGTGCCGCGGCTGGAGATTTTGGCGAGGCTTTGCGGCAGGAAGCCGTCGCGCGCCATGACCAGGAAGATGCGGCTCTGGCCATAGAGGAAGCCCAGCAGCACGGTCGGCAGGGCGATGACGGCAGCGATGGCGACGATGCGCGCCACGCTGCCCTGGCCCATTTCGCGCAGGATGAGCGCCAGCGGTTCCGGGCTGTCGGCGAAGCGGGTGAAGGGCATGGCGCCGATCGCGGCGGCGGCGACAAGCACATAGATAAGCGTGCAGGCGACCAGCGATCCGACGATGCCTATGGCCAGATCGCGTTCCGGATTCTTGGCTTCCTCCGCTGCGGTCGAGATGGCGTCGAAGCCGTAAAAGGCGAAGAAGATGATTGCGGCGGCTGCCATGACGCCGCGCTCGACCCCGTCCGGTCCCATATGCTTGGCAAAGCCGAAGGGCATGAACGGTTCCAGATTCTGGGCGTCGAAGGCGGGCAGGGTGAACCAGACGAACAGGCTCAACGTCGCGATCTTGATGAGCACCAGCAGGCTGTTCAGCCGCGCGCTTTCATGCGTGCCGAGCATCAGCAGCCCGGCGACCACGGCGATGATGAAGATGGCGGGCAGGTTGATGAGGCCGCCCAGTTCCGGCCCCTGCGTCAGCGCTTCGGGAAAGCCTATCGCGGTGAGCAATGGCGCGGCATAGCCCGACCAGCCGACCGCGACAGTCGATACGACAAGGCTATATTCGAGGATCAGGCTCCACCCCACGATCCAGGCGATGCCTTCGCCCAGCACGACATAGGAGTAGCTGTAGGCGCTGCCCGCTGCGGGCATCATGGTCGACAGTTCGGCATAGGCAAGCGCGGCGCAGGCGCAGATTGCGCCCGCTATGGCGAAGGAGAGGAGGACGGCGGGACCGGCCCGGTCCGCGCCGACGCCGATCAGCGTCAGGATGCCGGTGCCGACGATAGCGCCCACCCCCAGCGCCAGCAGATGCGGCCAGGACAGGGTGCGCGCCATGCGGTGCTGGTCGCCGCTGGGCGTCATCGCCTCCATCGGCTTGCGGCGTGTCCAGCTCATGATGTTCGGCCCCTCATTCTTTCTGTGTCGCTCGATTGCTGACCCAAAGCGACGGCCCGCGCAAGAGCTGTGCTGGCACGCGACGACTTCTTGCAAGACAGGGCGATGGGACAGGCGTAAAATTGCGGAAATGGGGGAGTAGCGGCAATGGATGGACGGGGGCGTATCGCGGCTGGACCGCATGGGGTGGCGCGCGATCATGGTTTCCATGTCGGGATGGCGGTTGCGATCGCGGCGACCGTGATCGGCGGCTTTGGTTCCTTCGCCCTGCGTGGGCAGGTGGACATCGCGCGCGTGCCCTATTGGGTGCATGTCCATGGCGCGGTGTTCATGGCGTGGACGCTGATCTTCGTGGCGCAGGCCGTGCTGGCGCAGCGCGGGTCGCGGGCCTTGCACCGGCGGCTTGGCTGGATCGCAGCCGGGCTGGCGGTGGTAATGGTGCCGCTGGCGCTGGGGACGGCGGCGATGTCGGTGCGGATGGGCCGGGTGCCGCCCTTCTTCCCCGACACGATCTTCGTGGCGCTGAACCTGCTGGAAGTGTCCGCCTTTGGCGGGTTGCTGATCGCGGCGATCCGCCTGCGCCGCCGGACCGACTGGCACAAGCGGCTGATGCTGTGCGCGATGGTGGCGATGATCGGCCCGGCCTTCGGACGCATATTGCCGATGCCGCTGCTGGGTCCATGGGGTGGACTGGCGGTGATGAGCGGGCAATTGCTGTTCGTGCTGGTCGCCATGGTTCACGATTTGCGCAGCCGGGGCAGGGTGCATGCCGCCTGCTGGATCGGCGCGGCGGTGATCGCTATCGAGGGGCTGGGCGTCCCGATCCTGGCCGCGACGCCGCCCGTCATCGCGCTGACGGACGCGCTTGCACGGTCATAGTTGCATCGCGGGCGTGGCTGGGCTAAGGGCGCGACTGCAATCGGGCGGTTCGACGTCCGGTCCCTGACTTATCCATTGAGCGCGCGCCCGGCAAACGGGTCAGCATCAGGCGCTTTGTATGGACGCTGGTTGGCGAGGTTTCGCCCACCGGCGATTTTGTCGTTTGGCAGGGATGCGCGGATTTTCAGGCCTTTGGGCCAATTGAGGTGATGATGTTCGATTCGCTGAGCGATCGTCTGGGTGGGGTATTCGACAAGCTGCGGGGGCGTGGTGCGCTCACGGAGGACGATGTCCGCGCCGCGATGCGCGAGGTGCGAATCGCGCTGCTGGAAGCCGACGTCGCGCTTCCTGTCGTGCGCCAGTTCGTCGATCAGGCGACCGAGCGGGCAGTGGGCAGCGACGTGCTGCGGTCGGTCACGCCGGGGCAGATGGTCGTCAAGATCGTGTCCGACACGCTCACCGAAACGCTGGGGTCCGACACGTCGGACCTGATGATCGACGTGGCCCCGCCCGCCGTCATCATGATGGTCGGTTTGCAGGGGTCGGGCAAGACGACCTCCACGGCCAAGATCGCCAAGCGGCTGAAGGACAAGGACCGCAAGAAGGTGCTGATGGCGTCGCTCGACGTCCAGCGCCCGGCCGCGCAGGAACAGCTGGCGGTGCTGGGCACCCAGTGCGATGTGGCGACCCTGCCGATCGTCGCCGGGCAGCAGCCGGTCGACATCGCCCGCCGCGCGCTCCAGTCGGCCAAGCTTCAGGGCTTCGACGTGGTGATGCTCGACACCGCTGGTCGCCTGCATGTCGATCAGGCGCTGATGGACGAGATGAAGGCGGTGGCCGATGTGGCGACGCCTGCCGAAATCCTGCTGGTGGTCGACTCGCTGACCGGGCAGGACGCGGTCAATGTGGCGCAGAGCTTTACCGCGCAGGTGCCGCTGACCGGCGTGGTGCTGACCCGGATGGATGGCGACGCGCGCGGTGGTGCGGCGCTGTCGATGCGCGCGGTCACCGGCCGCCCGATCAAATTTGCCGGTACTGGCGAAAAGCTCGACGCGATCGAGATATTCCACCCGCAGCGCGTGGCGCAGCGCATATTGGGCATGGGCGACGTCGTCAGCCTGGTCGAGCGTGCCGCCGAGAGCATCGATGCGGACGAAGCCGACAAGCTGGCCAAGAAAATGGCCAAGGGTCAGTTCGACATGAACGACCTGCGCGCGCAGCTCAGTCAGATGCGCCGCATGGGCGGGTTGGGCGCGCTGGCGGGGATGATCCCTGGCCTTAAGAAAGCGCAGGCGGCGATGGCCAATAGTGGCGCGAACGACAAGACGCTGATCCATCTCGACGCGATGATCGGATCGATGACGCCCAAGGAGCGGGAACGCCCGGCGCTCATCAACGCCAAGCGCAAGATCCGCATCGCCAAAGGCTCCGGCACCACGGTGCAGGAAGTCAACCGGCTCCTGAAAATGCATCAGGAAATGGAAGGCGCGATGAAGAAGATCCGCAAGATGGGCGGCCTTAAAGGGCTGGCCAAGATGTTCACCGGCGGTGGCATGGGCGGATTGGGCGGTCCCGACGGCGGACAGGGCGGCCCGCCCGATCTGTCCGGGCTGGGCGGCCTTGGCGGATTGGGCGGCAACATGCCCAAGCTGCCGCCCGGCTTTCAGAATTTCATGAAGAAGTAGCCCGTCATTCCGGCGGATGCCGGAATCCAGTGTCGGATGGGAATGACCAGTCGCTCTGGATGCCGGATCAAGTCCGGTATGACGATTAATGCAAGTATATTCGTAGTTTACGTCAGAAAGGTAAGTTCCATGGCAACGTCCATTCGTCTCTCGCGCGGTGGTTCCAAGAAGCGCCCTTATTATCGCATCGTCGTGGCCGACAGCCGCGCGCCGCGTGATGGCAAGTTCATCGAGCGCATCGGCAGCTATAACCCCGTCCTGCCCAAGGGCGACGAAAAGCGCGTCGTTCTGGACGTGGAACGCGCGAAGCATTGGGTTGCCGCCGGCGCCCAGCCGACCGACCGCGTCGCCCGTTTCCTCGACGCCGCTGGCGTGAAGGAGCGGATCGTGCGCAACAACCCGAACAAGGGCGTGCCGGGCCAGAAGGCCAAGGACCGCGCCGAAGATCGCGCGACCAAGCTGGCCGAGGCGGAAGAAGCCCGCATCGCCGCCGAGGAAGCCGCCAAGGCACCTGCCGAAGCGCCTGCCGCCGAAGAAGCGCCTGCTGAAGAAGCCGCTGCCGAACAGGCCGAGGGCTGATTCTCTTGACCGACAAGCCCGTCACTCTCGCCGCGATCATCGGCGCGCATGGGGTGGCGGGCGAAGTCCGCCTGAAACTGTTTGGCGACGGGGTGGAAAGCCTCAAAAGCTATGACGGTTTCGATGCGGGCGGGCGCAGGCTGACATTGAAGTCGGTGCGCCCCGGTTCCAATGGTGCGGTCGCGCGCTTTGCCGAAATCGGCGATCGCAGCGCGGCCGAAGCCATGCGTGGCACGGCGCTGACCGTCCCGCGTTCCGCCCTGCCGCCGCTGGCCGAGGGCGAATATTATCATGCCGACGTGATCGGCCTGCCTTGCCTGTCGAGTGACGGCGAAGCGCTGGGCGAGATCATCGCGATAGAGAATTTCGGCGCTGGCGACATTATCGAGGTTCAGCGGCCATCGGTCGAAGGCAAGCCGGGCAAGCGCTTCATGGCCCCGATGCACGCCGTCACGCTGGAAGCCGAACGGGCGGTGATTGACGCGGCATTCGTGGAATAGTATATACTGAACGTATATACGGAGATCCGCGGTGAGCGAAGAGTATAAGGCCAAGATTTTCAAGTCGGGCAACAGCCTGGCCTTGCGTCTGCCCAAGGCTCTTGGCTTCAAGGAAGGGGCCGAAATGACCCTGCGCGAGGATCATGGCCGCTTCACGTTCGAGCCAGCTCAGGACGAGCGCAAGATCGATGTCAGCAAATTCGCGGGCAAGGCACCATGGCTGGAGCCGTTGTCGCGCGAGGATTTCGATGACAGTCCTCGCGATTGGCACCTGATGGGTCGTGATGCGTCCGGGGCATGATGCGGCTGCTGGACACCAATAGCTGCATCTATGTCTTTACCGGCATCTATCCGTCGCTGATTGCCCGGATGGCGGAGCAGGCGGCTGGCAGCCTCTTCATATCGTCCATCACCTATGCGGAACTGGCCTATGGGACGGTGCGGGGCAAGCCGCCGCCGCCCGATGTGCTGGCGGCCTTTGTCGCGGAGATCGCTATTCTTCCCTTCGACGAGGCGGCTGCGCAGGCTTATGCGGCGCTTCCCTTTCGACGCGGCAGTTTCGACAGTCTGATTGCGGCGCATGCCCTGTCGCTGGACGCCGCACTGGTAACCCGCAACGCAGCCGACTTTGCCGATATAGCCGGCCTGCAAATCGAGGACTGGACACGCTGATGCTTCCCTTCCGCCGGGAACTGGACGCTGCCGTCCGCATCGCCTAAGCGGCGATCATGGTTCAGATCCTTACCGCCCTCTATCTCCTTGCGATGCTGGCCGCTGGCTGGCGGCTGTTCGGGCTTGGCTGGTCGCGGGGCGCGAAGCTGGCGGCGGCGATCGGGCTGGTGTGCCCCGTGCCACTGCTGGTGCTGCTGCCCGGCCTGATCCATCCTGAGCGCCCCTTTGCCGACCTGCTGCGCGCCATCGGACTGGCGCTGCTGGCCTGTGGCGCGCTGTGCCTGGCGGGAGGGGTGTCGGCGGCCTGGCTGCGTGTGCGCCGGCGATGAGCTTTGCCGCGCAGATATTGACGCTCTACCCGGAGATGTTTCCGGGGCCGTTGGGCGTGTCGCTGGCGGGGCGGGCGCTGGCGGAAGGGCGCTGGTCCTGCGCGCCGATCCAGATCCGCGACTTTGCCACCGACAGGCACCGCACGGTCGATGATACGCCAGCAGGCGGCGGCGCGGGCATGGTGCTGCGTGCGGACATCATAGCGCGCGCGGTCGATCATGCGATCGCGCAGCGGCCCGACCTGCCGGTCATCGCCATGACCCCGCGCGGCGCGCCGATCACCCAGGCGCGCGTCCGCGCGCTGGCCGATGGTCCCGGCGCGACGATATTATGCGGGCGATTCGAGGGGTTTGACGAGCGAATCTTCGATGCCCGGCCGATCGAGCAGGTCAGCATGGGTGACATCATCCTGTCGGGCGGGGAAATGGGCGCGCTGATGCTGCTGGATGCTTGCGTCCGGCTGCTTCCCGGTGTAATGGGCGCGGCTTCCAGTGGGGTGGAGGAGTCCTTTGAAACGGGGCTGCTCGAATATCCGCACTATACCCGACCAGTCGAATGGGAGGGGCGCACGATCCCGCAAGTGTTGCGATCGGGGGATCATGCGAAGATCGCCGCCTGGCGGAAACAACAGGCGGAGGTCGATACACGGTCACGGCGGCCGGACCTTTGGGAACGTCACATCGGCGTTCGGGTCCAGTCGCCCTCTGGCGCGCAACGCGACTTGAAGGACTGACGTTTCATGAACATCCTCCAGCAGATCGAGGCGGAAAGCATTGCCGCCCTGGCCAAGGACATTCCCGATTTCCGCCCCGGCGACACGCTGCGCGTCGGCGTGAAGGTCGTCGAAGGCGACCGTAGCCGCGTCCAGAATTATGAAGGCGTGTGCATCGCGCGTTCGAACAAGGGCATGGGCTCCAACTTTACCGTTCGCAAGATTTCGTTCGGCGAAGGCGTGGAGCGCGTGTTCCCGCTCTATTCGCCCAACCTCGATTCGATCGTCGTCGTCCGCCGTGGCGTCGTGCGTCGTGCGAAGCTCTATTATCTGCGCGGCCGCACCGGCAAGCGCGCGCGCATCGCCGAACGCCGCGACGTGCGCACCGAGGGTTGATTGTAAAAATCAATTCTTGACAGTTGTAAAAAAGAAACAGGCGGTGGTCCAATGGACTGCCGCCTTTTTCTATATGTTACAAATATTTGACCCTGCGGCGGAAGCCTCCGCCTGACACGAGCCTGACCGGATTCGCGCAGGCCCAAAAAAGGGCCATTTCGCCCATAGTGGATTTGTGTCAGCCTAACGTTTCCAAATGTTGCTGAACGATGTTGCACTGAAACTCGCGGTTTCGGGCTCGGTGATCTGTAACCTTGTTGGGTGGAATAAGTCGGGAAAGGGACGGGATGTCGAGAAGGCCTCTGTAAAAGAGAAATTAGGGGGCTTTTTTGATGACATATCAGGGACTGATTTCGCGCGGCGCCATAGCCGTTGCGCTGCTCTATTCGATGCCCGTTCTGGCGCAGGACGCCGTGCCGCAGGCCGCTGTCGAGGACGCGCCCGGCCAGACCATCATCGTTACCGGCACGCGTCGCACCGACCGCACCGTTGCGGAATCGCCGACGCCGATCGACGTCTATTCCGGCGTCGAGCTGCAAAAGCAGGGCACGGCGGACATGAATCAGGTGATCCAGAATCTCGTCCCCTCCTTCTCCGTCGCGCGCTACGCGATCGGCGATGGCTCCTCCTTCGTTCGGCCGCCCAACCTGCGCGGCCTTGCCCCCGACCAGACGCTGGTGCTGATCAACGGCAAGCGGATGCATCGTTCCGCACTGGTCCAGATCAGCGCCAACGCGCAATCGGCGGGCGCGCATTCCGCCGATCTGGCGCAGGTGCCCGCGATTGCGATCCGCGCGGTCGAAGTGCTGCGTGACGGCGCGTCGGCGCAATATGGGTCCGACGCGATCGCGGGGGTCATCAACATGACGCTGCGCGACGATACGGACGGTTTTTCGGGCTATGCCCGCTATGGCCAATATTATCGTGGCGATGGTGAGGATTATCAGCTCGCGCTCAATGGCGGGTTCAAGCTGGGCGATGCCGGTTTCATCAACATCAGCGGCGAATATGTGAATGCGGGCAAGACCAGCCGGGGCGTGACCCGCGCTGGCGCGCATCTGCTGGCGCAGGAGCAGCCGACGATCGGCGTGCCCAAGCTGGCGCAGCGCTACGGCAACCCGGCGATGGAATCCTATCGCTTCTTCGTCAATGGCGGCTTCGATCTGGGCGAAAGCTCCATCTATTTCTTCGGTAATTATGGCCACAGCTTCCAGGAAGAAAGCTTCAACTATCGCCAGTCGGTCAATACGTCGGGCGTGGACATTGAAGGCAACAGTTTCGGCAAGAATGGCATCTTCAACGACTATTTCACCGACTTCAACAATATGCTGCCCGGCATTCAGACGGGCGCGGCGGGCGGCAACGTCTATGCGCCCAACGATTATGAAGTCACCACGCGCGACTATACCAAGGTTGCCACCTGTTCCGACCCGCTGGTCCAGAATTGGAGTTGCGTCTATCCCGGCGGCTTCACGCCGATCTTCTTCGGCAAGATCGACGATATTTCGGGCACCGTCGGCTATAAGGGTACATTCGGGTTCGGCCTGAATTACGATATTTCGGGCAGCTACGGCCAGTCGACCCTGCGCTATACGATGAATGGCACGATGAACCCGTCGCTGGGCATCGCGTCGCCGAACGAATTTTACCTCGGCAAGCTGCAACAGCGCGAAACGCTGTTCAACGCGGACTTCAGCTATCCCTGGGAAGTCGGCTTCGCCAGCCCAGTCACGATAGCCTTTGGCGGCCAATATTTCCGCGAATCCTATGAACTGGGCCTGGGTGACCAGCCGTCCTGGGCGATCGGGCCTTATACCGGCAATCTGGTGTTTCATCAGGACGGCACGCCGGTGCTGAACGCGGATGGCACGCAATTGTCGGTCGCCCTGCCCGTCGGCGCCAATGGCTTTCCCGGTTACGGCCCGGCGATTGCGGGCGAAAGCGCGCGCAATTCCAAGGGATTGTATATCGACATCGAAGGGGACGTCACCGATCAGCTCTCTTTCGGCATCGCAGGCCGCTACGAACATCTGTCCGACTTCGGCAATTCGACCACCGGCAAATTTTCTGCCCGCTATGCCGTGGTGCCCGACGTCGTGGCGCTGCGCGGCACGGTGGCGACGGGCTTCCGCGCGCCGACGCCGGGGCAGGTCAACAGCAGCAGCATCGCGACCGGGTTCAACCCCGGCAATCCCAATGCAATCGAATCGATGACGCTGCCGGTCACCAGCCCGGTCGCCGCCTTCCTGGGCGCGACGCCCCTGAAGCCGGAAGAATCAGTCAGCTTCTCGCTGGGCACCGTGTTCACGCCCGCGCCCGGCTTCACCCTGTCGGTCGATTATTATAACATCAAGGTGAAGGACCGTATCGGCACATCGGGCACGTTCGTGATCGACGATGCGCAGCGGCCGACGCTTCAGTCGCTGGGGCTGGCCAACTATGCGACCGTCAACGAAGTGCAGTTCCTGACCAACGCCTTCGATACCCGCACCCAAGGCGTCGATGTCGTCGGCAGCTATCGCTTTGCGACCGAAACCATGGGCATTTTCAACACGACGCTAGCGTTCAACTATAACAAGACCAAGGTGATCGCGCGCGATCCGACAATCGTGTCCGACGTCCGTGTCGCCCAGCTGGAAAAGACCCTGCCAAAGACCCGCCTCATCCTGACCGAAAACTGGAGCAGCGGCCCCTTGTCCGTGCTGGCGCGGATGAACTGGTACGGCAAATATACCCAGACGGATGATGGTCCGGTGTCGCAGACTTTCGGCAGCGAATTCGTGTTCGACTTTGAAACCAGCTATGAGGTGAACGACAGTTTCACGCTGAGCGTCGGGGTGCAGAATCTGTTCAGCAATTATCCCGACAAATATTCCAACACCAAAGGGACGCTGGGTCCGGTCTATGCATCGACCGGGGGGCGCTTTACTGGCGACATCTATCCTGACGTCTCGCCGTTCGGCTTCAACGGTGGCTTCTGGTACGGCAAGGTCGGCTTCAAATTCTGATCCGGTTCTGACAGGTGAAGGCCGGGCCTCTTGCGGGGCCGGCCTTTGCCGTTTCAAGAGGTGCTCATGATGACTGGCACTCTGACCCACCGCCTTGCCACTCTGGCCGACGAACCCGCGCTTGCCGCGTTGATGCGGCGGGCGATCGATGAATTGCAACGGCCGTTCCTCACGCCTGATCAGGTACGGGCCAGCCATGCCTTCATGGGGCTGGACAGCCGCCTGATCGCAGATGGCACCTATTTCGTGGTGGAGGTGGGGGATGCGATCGCGGGCTGTGGCGGGTGGAGCCGTCGCGCGACGGCCTATGGCGGCAATCACAGCGCGGGGCGTGACGACCGGCTGCTCGATCCGGCGACGGAGGCGGCGAAGGTGCGGGCGATGTACACCCATCCCGACCATGTCCGCAAAGGCGTGGGCACGCTCGTCCTCTCGCTCTGCCAGGCCGCGGCGTGGGCGGAAGGTTTTGCTGCGCTGGAATTGTCCGCCACATTGGCGGGCGCGCCGCTCTATCGCAGTTTCGGCTTTGTCGACGTGCGCGCTTTCCAGGATAGCGGCGTGCCGATGATGCTGATGCGCAAGGCTGTTGTTTGACCGGCCGTGCGGTCAATCATATTGGACCAATACGCTGAAACTGCCGCGATAGGCGCCGGGCGCCTGATTGGCGCGGACCTGTAGCGTGCCGAAAATCTGGAACACGGCTTCGCCCCCGTTCAGGCGGATGTGCGAATGGGACTGGCTGAGGCTGGCCGATATGCGATTGCCAGCCGCGTTGGTGAGGTTCACCGTCGATTTGTCGAGACTGATTTCCACCCGCTCATTTGGCCGGCCATGCAGGGTAAAGGCCGCCGCGCTGGCGCTGCCCATGCAGACCAGCCCGTTGCTGCACACGCGGCTATTGTCGGCACGAATTCGCACGACGCCCGGCTGGCCGGGCACCGCCAATTGCCCGAAATTGAGATCGCTTGTTTTCTCGATCCGCAGCGCGCCCAATATCGTCGCGCTGGACCCGCCGGTCGCAGGCGCAGCACTGGCGACCGGGGCGGTCGCCAATGCCAGCATCATGCTGGCAGCCAAGATCAGGCGTCGGATCGTCATCCGACCGGCTTTGCCACGACATGGTAAAGCCCGAATTAACGCTGTTTGTCAGTGATCCGGCAAGCTGCGCCCGCGGCTGGTCCACCACAGGCCGCCCAGGCTGATCAACGCGGCCAGCGACATATAGAGGCCGACGAGCGCAACGCCCTGCACCCCGATCAGCCAGGTCGCGACGATCGGGGCCAGCGCGCCGCCGATGATGCCGCCCAGATTGAAGGCGAAGGACGCGCCGGTGTAGCGCAACTGGATCGGGAAGAGGGCAGGCAGATAGGCGCCCAGCGGGCCGTAGATGAAGCCCATCATGAAGAGCGCGAGGCTGAGCGCCACGAAGATGGGCAGCAGCGCGCCGGTGCCGATCAGCGGACCAAAGACAAGCCCCATCCCGACCGTACCGACACAGCCCCAGGCCAGGGCAGTGGTGGGGCTGCTGCGGTCGGCCCACCATCCGGCCAGGATGATGCTGGCCGCCATGAACAGGATGGCCCCCAACTGGATGGCGAGGAAGATTTCCCGGTCGATCCTCAGCGCGGTGGTGCCGTAACCAAGCGCAAAGGCGGTGGCGATATAATAGACCGCAAAGCAGGCGGCGCAGGCAAAGGTGCCGGCGATCGCCGCACCCAGATGGGTGGAAAGCAGGGTAGCGAGCGGTACGGCGGGCGGCGGCGTTTCCTTTTGCGCAGCGGCAAATTCCGGGGTTTCGGTGAGTTTGAGGCGCACCCACAGGCCCAATATCACCAGCACGGCGCTGCCCAGAAACGGCAAGCGCCAGCCCCAGGCCAGGAAATCCTGTTCGCTGAGCAGCGCCCCCAGGATCAGGAACAGGCCGTTGGCGGCGATGAAGCCGACCGGCGCACCTAGCTGCGGGAACATGCCGAAGCGCGCGCGCCAGCCGGGCGGCGCATTTTCCACCGCCAGCAGGGCCGCGCCGCCCCATTCGCCGCCCAGCCCGAAGCCCTGACCAAAGCGCAGCACGCACAGGATGAGCGGCGCCCAATAGCCGATCATCGCATAGGTCGGCAGGAAGCCGATCAACAGGGTGCAGCCGCCCATCAGCATCAGCGATGCGACCAGCGTCGCCTTTCGCCCGACGCGATCGCCATAATGGCCGAACACCGCTGCGCCCACAGGACGCGCGAAGAAGGCGAGGGCCAGGCTGCCATAGGACGCCATCAGCTGCGCGGTGGGGGAGGAGGAGGGAAAGAAGAGCGAGGGAAAGATCAGGCTGGCGGCGGTCGCATAGATGTAGAAGTCGTAAAACTCGACTGCCGTGCCGACCAGGCTGGCGGTCAGCACCCGCTTGTACCGCCACATTTCACCGATGCCGCTCATCCGTGCCCCCGCACCCGCCATCCTCAACCCTTTCTTTTCTGGTTCAGCAGTTCATAGGCCATCACGGCGGTCGCCACCGCCGCGTTCAGGCTGTCGGCCTTCCCCAGCATCGGCATCTTGACCAGCAGGTCGCATTCCGCCTCGTAGGATTCGGGCAGTCCCTGCGCTTCATTGCCGACGAGCAGGAAGGACGGGCTTTGATAGCGCGGTTCCTGATAATCCTGCGTGGCTTTCAGGCTGGTGCCGATCAGTTCGCCCGGTCCCTGCCGCAACCAGTGCATGAATTCGCCCCAGCGCGTCTGGGTGATCGATTGAGTGAACAGCGCGCCCATCGATGCGCGCACCGATTCGACCGAGAAGGGGTCGACGCAATCGTCGATCAGGATCAGCCCGCCTGCGCCCACCGCATCGCCGGTGCGCAATATCGTGCCCAGATTGCCCGGATCGCGCAGCGATTGCGCGACGATCCAGATGTCGGCGCTGTTGCGGTCCAGCCTGTCCAGCGGGGTCAGCCGGTCGCGATAGACGCCGACCACGGCCTGCGCATTGTCCTTGCCGCTGATTTTCGAGAGGATGTCGGCGGACGTTTCGATGACGTCGCCGCCTGCCGCCTCCATCGCCGCGATCAGATCGATCGCCAGCGGGTGGGCGGACCCGGCATGGAACAGCATTTCAGGGAGCACGCCTTCCTCGCGCGCTTCCGTCAGGATGCGCAAGCCTTCGGCCAGAAACAGCCCTTCGGCCTTGCGAAATTTCTTTTCGCGCAGGGATCGGACGCGCTTCACCAGCGGGTTGGAAAATCCGGTGATTTCGCGTGCCACGTTGCGTCTGTTCCCGATTGGCGGAAGAAGCGGCTTCTCTACCGGCGGATTGCATAAAAGGACAGGGGGCATGGAACCTGCGCGCACCCCCATGGATTTGCCGCCCGATCTTGCTTACGGGGGTGAAATGACCACGCCGCATACCAACCACAACCGCATCGAGGACGGATTCTTCCTCGGCCTCGTCATTCTGGTCACGATAGCCTTTGCCCTTGTGCTGGAGCCTTTCTTCGCCGCAGTGCTGTGGGGCGTGATCATCGCGGTCCTGTTCTGGCCCATAAACCAGCGGATCGCGGCCCGGATGCCGGGTCATCGCAACAGTGCGGCGCTGCTGACGCTGCTGCTGATCATTGCGATCGTCATCATCCCCGCCATCCTGTTGTCGGTCGCGCTGATCCAGGAAGCGGTGCATTTCTATGCCCAGATCCAGTCGGGCAAGATCGATTTTGCGCGCATGTTCGCGCAGATGCAGAACGGCTTGCCGGAATGGGCGCATGGCATGTTACGGCGGATCGGGTTCAGCAATTTCGATGCCGCCCGCGTCACCGTGACCAACGGCATTACCAGCAGTTTCCGTACGTTGGCCGGGCAGGCGTTGCTGATCGGGCAGGGGGCGTTCAGCTTCATCGTTGCGCTGGGCGTCATGCTCTATCTCGCCTTCTTCCTGCTGCGCGACGGGGAACGGCTGTCGCAACGCTTCGCCGATGCTGCGCCCCTGCGCCCGCATCAGCGCGAGGCGCTGTTGCACCGCTTCGTCGTGGTGATCCGCGCCACGGTGAAAGGCAGCCTGGTGGTCGCCATCGTGCAGGGCTTTATCGGCGGGGTCATCTTCTGGATGCTGGGCATTCAGGGCGCGCTGCTGTGGGGCGTGCTGATGGGCGCATTTTCGCTACTGCCCGCCATCGGATCGGCGCTGGTGTGGGCGCCGGTCGCCCTCTATCTGTTTGCGACCGGGGCGATTTGGCAGGGCGCGGTGCTGGTGGGGGCCGGGGCGCTGATCATCGGATCGGTCGACAATCTGCTGCGCCCGATACTGGTTGGCCGCGAAACGCGAATCCCTGACTATGTCGTGCTGATTTCGACGCTGGGCGGGATCGAGATGTTCGGCTTTAACGGCATCGTCATCGGCCCGGTGATCGCGGCATTGTTCATCGCGACGTGGAACATCTTTACCCAGATGCGGCGGGAAGGCGAAGTGGGGCAATAGGGCCGCAGGCTACATCCGTTCGGGCCGCGCTTGTCGAAGCCATCCACTGAGCGGAGCGACGTGCCTCCCTGCGGTCGGTTGAGCCCTTCGACTTCGCGCAGGGCGAACGGATATGTCTACTCTTCCCCGAATTTGTCTTCGACCAGGCCGACCAGCTTGCCCAGGGAATCGGCGGCGTCCGGCCCGGTTGCCTTGATGGTGATGCTGTCGCCCATGGCCGCGCCCAGCATCATCAGCCCCATGATCGAGGTGCCGGTCACGTCGCTGCCATCCTTGCTGACGATGATGTTGGCGGGCAGGCCGCTGGCCAGCGTCACGAATTTGGCGCTCGCGCGGGCGTGGAGGCCGCGTTTGTTGCTGATGAGGACTAACTGGCTGACTTCATTCATGTGGTGCTGCCCAACAGTTCCGACGCAACGCTGATATATTTCTGTCCCGCCTCCCGCGCGGCGGCGACGGCGGCTTTCACGTCCATCACCTTGCGCGCGCTTTCCAGCCGGATCAGCATGGGCAGGTTGATGCCCGCGATCACCTCGATCTCGCCCGCCTTGAGCAGCGAAATCGCCAGATTGGATGGGGTGCCGCCGAACAGGTCGGTCAGCAATATGACGCCGCTGCCGTCGTTCACGCGCGCAACGGCGGTCGCGATGTCGGCGCGGCGCAATTCCATGTCATCATCCGGCCCGATGCAGATCGTTTCGATCTGCTGTTGCGGGCCGACGACATGCTCCATCGCGACGACGAATTCGGTCGCAAGCGACCCATGGGTGACGAGTACAAGTCCGATCATGTGCTTTTGCGGCCCACCTGCTTCATGATATTGCTTTCGGGCCTCCCGGTGGGCGCTTCTCCAGACTATCCTGTGGCGCCGATTCCATATTGCGGTGCGAGACCGTGGGCGAAAAGCCCGCGTCTTGCAAGTATCTGGCGACGCGTTCGGCCACATGGACCGACCGATGCCGTCCCCCGGTGCAGCCAAACGCCACGGTAATATAGGCTTTCCCGGCCTCTGCGTAGCGCGGCAACACTATTTTGAGCAGTTCCTCGATCTTGCCGACCGCTTCCTCATAGGCGGGGTCCGCCATGATATAGGCGGCGACGTCCGCGTCCTGCCCCGTCTTGTCCCGCAGCGCGTCGTCCCAATGCGGGTTGCGCAGGAAACGCATGTCGAACATCAGGTCGGCGTTGCGCGGCATCCCGCGCGAAAAGCCGAAGGACAAGATGGTCAGCACCGGGTCCGACAGCCGCTCACGCGAGAAACGGTCGCGGATCGCCTGTTGCAGGGCGTTGCTGGAGAAGCTGGTGGTGTCGATCACCTGGCTGGCCCAGCGACGCAGCGGCTCGGTCAGTTCGCGTTCGCGCGCGATCCCGTCAGCCGCCGGGCGATCGAGCGCCAGCGGATGGCGCCGCCGGGTTTCGGCAAAGCGGCGCTCCAGTTCGGTGCCGGAGCAGTCGAGGAACAGGGTTTCGACATCATGGCCATGATTGTCGCGCAGCGCCTTGATCCGCTGGACGATGGCATTGGCATCGAACCCGCGCGTGCGCGCGTCGATGCCGAGCGCCAGCGGCCGGTCGTCCGCGCCCGCATGGCCCGCGGGTAGGGGGGTGTCGAGCAGCCGGTCGAGCAGCACCAGCGGCAGATTGTCCACCACTTCCCAGCCCATATCCTCCAGCGTTTTGAGCGCCGTGGTCTTGCCCGCGCCCGACAGGCCGGACAGGAGGAGGATGGATTTGGGGTGAGACTGGGTCATGGGGTGTCCGCCCCCCGATCCGGCATCCGCAGCGCCAGTTCGACCTTGATCGGCGCGGAGGCTTCCAGCGGCGCGATTTTGACGACGCGCACGTTGATCCCGGCCACCGTGCGCATGACCGGCTCCAGCGGCATCCGGTCGACCTTGTCGAACAGATCGACGATCAGCGCGACCGGCACGTCGGCGACATGGGGCATCGCCACGATGCCAAGCCCGCGCACCTCCATCTTGCCGATGATGGTCGCGGGTGCAGTGGCGACCAGTTGCCCGTCCACCCGCTTGACCAGCGTGTAATCATCGCTGATCAGCACCGCCCCTCGGTCGATCAGCCGTAGCGCAAGGTCCGACTTCCCGATCCCGCTCACCCCGCACAGCAGCACCGCGCGGCCGCCAATGGCCACGCTGGTCGCATGAAGCGTTTCGGATGAAAGGGCGCGCGGCATATCTGTTCCACTTGTAGAACAGACTGGGGGAAAGTGGGAACGGGTTTTTGGGACAGGGGCGTGCCACTGTGGGGCGGGGAGGGGGGCGGTTGCGCGGGGGCTTCGTCATTGCGGCGCACGGCGGGATACAGGGTGGTGTGCGTGACACTGGATGCTGACTTTCGTCAGCATGACGGGGAGGTGGTGGGTAGCGGACTGGCGGCTTTTGGACGCTTAACGGCTTTGGCTGCCGTTGGGACATGAAGGAAGCTCGGTGCCGTAAATCATGTCCAAGTGGCCCTTACCGCCGTCAGACCAAATCGTCACGATGTAGTTCTTTCCTCTGATCAGCGGTTGAGCTTCTTGTTGGATTTCCCAACCAACATACCGATCACCGTAAAGAATGATGCTTCGCTGCGGCTGATATGTATGTTCCCGATTGTCAGCCAGGCCGAAGGGTACTTTCGTCTCCCAAGCCAGTCTGGTTCGATATTCGAATACTGACACGCTCCAAGGTCGGGCAACGCTATCTGAGAACCAACCGCGCGTATTCTCCACATGAAAAGCGAGATTTTTCCCGAGGAGGCACGCATAAATTTCGATTGGACTAGGCGAACAAGACGTCAATAGCGTTGCAGATGTTACCGCAACAATCATCGCAAGTTTTTTGTTTTGCGTCTGCATGTGAGGATGGTGCCGAAGCATGGGCGGGACCGCAAGTGGTCACCGTCGCCGCCGTTAAGGCGCTAATCATCTTCGCCGCGAAAAAGGGCATCAACGTCTTCCGGCCGCATTCGCTTGAGTTTTTCATCGAGTTTGCGATCAAAGCCGCGATCATTTGGTTCCTCGCCTTTTTGCGCCTTCCGCCCGATCTGCCGCAGATAGTGGGCAGTCGCTTCGGTCAACCGCAACTTCTTCTGGCGAACTTTCATGGGCTTGAAAATATCACGATGGGCGACGTCTGCAATCGGGATGTGCACGGCACGGCGGGAGCGGCAAAAATTGGTCGTCACCCGCCATCACCACTGCCGTCATCCTGACGAAAGTCAGGATCCACTGGCTCTACCTCTCGTAGAATCACGACCGCCCGGTGAAGGGATCCCGGATCAAGTCCGGGATGACGGAGAGTGCGAACGCAATATCGCAACACAGAAAAAGGGCGGCACCTTTCGGCACCGCCCTATATCCGCCAGCCCAAAGGCCAGCCGGTCAGCCTCGCATGAAGCGAGGCATCCCGATTACTTGAGTTCGACGGTTGCGCCGGCTTCTTCAAGCTGCTTCTTGACCTTCTCGGCCTCTTCCTTGTTCACGCCTTCCTTGATCGCCTTGGGAGCCGACTCAACCAGGGTCTTGGCTTCGGTCAGGCCCAGGCCGGTGATGGCGCGGACTTCCTTGATGACGTTGATCTTCTTGCCACCGTCGCCGGTCAGGATCACGTCGAATTCGGTCTGCTCTTCAGCAGCGGCGGCGGCGGGGCCAGCGGCGGGGCCAGCGACGGCGACGGCTGCGGCGGCGCTAACGCCCCACTTTTCTTCCAGAGCCTTCGACAGGTCGGCGGCTTCGAGGACGGTCAGGGCCGAAAGCTGTTCGACCAGTGCGTTGATGTCTGCCATGATATTTTTCCTTCTAAACGGGGTGAACCCCGCAATATGTTGAAACGATTACAGGAAGCTGGTTGCGACCGATCAGGCCGCTTCCTTCTCCGCATAGGCGTTGAAGACACGAGCGAGCTGCGAAGCCGGCGTCTGGATGACGGTGGCGAGCTTGGTTGCCGGGGCCTGGATGAGGCCGACAATCTTTGCACGCAGTTCGTCCAGCGAGGGCATCGATGCGAGCGCCTTGACGCCATTTGCATCGAGCAGCACACCGCCCATTGCGCCGCCAACGATCTCAAGCTTGTCGTTGGTCTTGGCGAAATCGATCACCACCTTGGCGGCGGCGACCGGATCGGCCGAGGTGGCCAGCGCAACCGGGCCGGTCAGCATGGAGCTGATCGTTTCGTATTGCGTGTCCTTCAGCGCGATCTTGGCGAGCTTGTTCTTCGTAACCTTGTAGGACGCGCCAGCTTCGCGCATCTTCTGCCGCAGGATCGTCGACTGTGCGACGGTCATGCCCAGGTTACGTGTGACCACGACAACACCCAGGTCGGCAAAAGTAGCGTTCAGCGTGGTGACGACCTCAGATTTCTGATTACGATCCATGCCATTCTCCACTTCATGTCCACCGGAAAACCCGATGAACGGCAAAAACCCGCGTGCAAGCACACGGGATGTTTAGTCCGAAGGGGAGAGATCGACTGGCCGTTCGTCCATATGAAGGAAAGCGGCAGACCCGAAACAGACCGTGATGGCCCGCCCGGTAAAGAACTTTTCCCCGTCTAGGCTGGACATTAAGAGGGGCAGATTCCCCTCACCAACTGTCTCGGACGGTGAACCCGCAAGGGGTTCGCTGCGGGGCCATTAGCGGGGAAGGGGCGCAATGTCACGCGGAAATTCCTGACACCGTTCGCCCTGAGCGAAGCAAGGTGCCTTCGCCTCCGCTCAGGGGAAGGCTTCGACTTCACTCAGCCCGAACGGCTGATGCCTTAAACCCTGTCCGCCTGTACCACTGTGTCGAGCGCGCGCAGCGCGGACAATATCCGCATCAGATGCTGGGCGTCGGCGACTTCCAGGTCGATGATGTCGGTGTGGAACGGGCCTTCGCGGTTGACCAGTTGCAGGTTGAGGATGTTCGCCTTGGTCGCGCCGAACACATTGGTGACCGCGGCCAGCGCGCCCGGCTGGTTCTGGACGATGACCTGCAATCGCGCGGTGCCGCCCTTCGACTTGCTGTCCCATGACAGGTCGACCCAGTCGTCATCCTGCCCCGCTTCGAGCGTGCGGCAGTCGATCGTGTGCACCTCGATCGGCCCGCCGGTGCGGCGGATGCCGACGATGCGGTCGCCCGGCACCGGGTGGCAGCAATCGGACAGGCTGTAGGCGATGCCCGGTGTCAGCCCACGGATGGAGATGGGCGCATGCTGGCGCGGATGGGATTGTTCCATGTCCTTGCCCGTGGTGGAGCCGGGAACCAGCGCCTCCATCACTTCCGAATCGAGCAGCCGATGCGTCGCGATCGCCACCATCAGCGCGGCGCGATCATCGAGCTTCAATCGCTTGAGCGCCGCCTTGAGCGCCTTGTCGCCCAGTTCGCTGGCCAGATCGGGAGAGAAGCGGCCGACGATTTCCTCATACAGTTTTTCGCCCAGCGCGACTTCCTCGCCACGCTGCTTCTGACGAATATAGCGGCGGATCGCCGCGCGCGCCTTGCCGGTGATGGCGAAGGTCAGCCAGCCCGGCTGCGGTTCCTGCCCGTCGGATTTGAGGATTTCGACCTGATCGCCATTGTCCAGGCTGGTGCGCAGCGGCACGACCCGTCCGTTGACCTTCGCGCCCACTGTCTGGTTGCCGAGCGAGGTATGCACCGCATAGGCGAAGTCCACCGGGGTCGATCCCTTGGGCAGCTGGTGCAGTTCCCCCTTGGGCGAGAAGGCGAAGATGCGGTCCTGATACATGGCCATGCGGGTATGTTCGAGCAGCTCGTCCGCATCCTGGCTCTGTTCCAATATTTCGACCAGATCGCGCAGCCATGCCGCATTACGGTCGCTCGCGTCGCCCTTCTGCTTGTAGGCCCAATGCGCTGCCAGTCCGAGTTCGGCGTCATGATGCATGTCGCGGCTGCGGATCTGCACCTCGATCCGGGCATTGTCCTGATGGATGACGGTGGTGTGCAGCGAGCGATAGCCGTTGCGCTTGGGCGTGGAGATATAATCCTTGAACCGGCCCGGCACCATCTTGAACGTCTGGTGGATGACGCCCAGCGCGCGGTAGCAGTCCGCGGTCGTCTCGGTAATCACGCGGAACGCCATCACGTCGGTCAGCTGTTCAAAGCTGATATGGCGCTCCTGCATCTTCTTCCAGATCGAGAAGGGATGTTTTTCGCGCCCCGACACGGTGACCGGAATGTCCGATCCGCCCAGCAACAGCTGCAATTCCGCGCCGATCCGGTCGACCTTGTCATGGCCGCCTTCCTTCAGCTGCTCCAGCCGCCGGGTGATGCTGGCATAGGCTTCCGGCTCAATCTCGCGAAAGGCCAGCAACTGCATTTCGCGCATGAAGTCATACATGCCGATCCGTTCCGCGAGCGGCGCGTAGATATCCATCGTCTCCTTGGCGATGCGGCGGCGCTTGTCGGGATTCTTGATGAAATGCAGCGTGCGCATATTGTGCAGCCGGTCGGCCAGCTTGACCAGCAGCACCCGGATGTCGTCCGACATGGCGAGCAGGAATTTGCGGAGATTTTCCGCCGCCCGCTCATTTTCGCTCATCGCCTCGATCTTGGAGAGCTTGGTCACGCCATCGACCATGCGCGCGACATCCTTGCCGAACGCCGCCTCTATCTCCGCATAGGTGACCAGCGTATCCTCGATCGTGTCGTGTAGCAGCGCGGTCACGATCGTCTGGTCGTCCAGCCCGAAATCAGTGAGGATGCCCGCCACCTCGATCGGGTGGCTGAAATAGGGGTCGCCGCTGGCGCGCTTCTGGCTGCCATGCTTCTGGACCGAAAAGACATAGGCGCGGTTGATCATCGCTTCATCCGCGTTGGGATCATAGCGTTTGACGCGCTCGACTAGTTCATACTGGCGTAACATCGTTTCCCGATTGTGTGGGAAGTGCCTTGCAGCGCAACAAAAAAATCCCATCTGCCCTAAATACACAGCGCTTTTGCAACTGTCGCTGCTTTGGGCTATCTAGTCATCACCATGAAACATAATCTGGCACAGGATCTGGAACAATGCGCGCTCCCCAGTGCGCTGGAGGCGATGGGAGAGCGCTGGTCTTTCCTTATCCTGCGTGGCGCCCTGTCGGGAATCCGCCATTTCGAGGAGTTTCAGTCGACGCTGGGAATCGCCCGCAACATCCTGGCCAACCGCCTCGCCCGGCTGGTCGAAAACGGCATCATGCTGCGCCAACCCATGCAGTGCGACCGGCGCAAGGTGGAATATCGCCTGACGGAAAAGGGGCGGGAACTGGCCCCGGTCATGATCGCCCTGCGCCAGTGGGGCGAAAAATGGAGCTGCGGCACCGTGTCGTGCCAGGTGCTGGCCGACCGGCGCGACGGCTTGCCGATCCGCAGGGTCACGATACAGGCGCATGACGGGCGCGAACTGGACCTGAACGATCTGGTCTGGCTGTGTCCCGACCAAGTCACCCCGATGGCGGAGGATTCCGCTGCCGCCGCCTGACGGGCGGGCGCAACGCGGCCAGGGTGAGGACGTCCTGGGCGGCGGCGGCTTCACCAGCCGCTTCAAATCGCCTAGGCTGCCTGCAATGTCTGTTCATCCCTTTCAGCCCCAGCCCTTTTTCGCGGACAAGAATCGCGCCTTCTGGAACCTGCAATCGCTGGGCTGGGCCGGCGCGTTCCTGTTGCGCGGATCGTCCACCATCGCCAATGGCCAGCCGCTATCCAGCCTGGTGCCGGTGCTGATTTCCACCGTCACCGGCTATTCGGTGACGTTGTTGATCGCGGTGATGTTTCGCTTCCTGCTCAAGCGCAAACCGATCGTCACCTGGGGCGCATCGATCCTGACGGTCGTGGCCGCCGCCGCGCTGGTCGCCTTTATCGACGCCTGGGTCTTTTCGACCCAGAACAAGGGCAGCGAGACGGCGGGGCTGCAACTGTTCCTGGGCGCTTTCTATCTGTCGATGACGCTATTGGGCGCATGGTCGGCGCTCTATTATGCAATCAATTTCTATCTTACGGTGGAGGAGCAGGCCGACCAGCTGCTCCATCTGGAAAATCAGGCGTCGAGCGCGCAGCTGGCGATGCTCCGCTACCAGCTCAACCCGCATTTCCTGTTCAACACGCTCAATTCCATCTCCACGCTGGTGCTGCTCAAACAGACCGATCGTGCCAATGCGATGCTCTCGCGCCTGTCCTCCTTTTTGCGCTACACCCTCATCAACGAGCCGACCGCGCAGGTGACGATCGAGCAGGAGATAGAGACGCTCAAACTCTATCTGGAGATTGAGAAGATGCGGTTCGAGGACCGGCTGCGTCCGGTATTCACCATCGACCCGGCGGTCGCGCGGGCGCGCCTGCCATCCCTGCTGCTTCAGCCGTTGGTCGAAAATGCGATCAAATATGCCGTGACGCCCAAGGAGGAGGGGGCGGACATAACCGTCAGCGCGCAGCCTGCCGGTGAAAATGTGCGGATCGTCGTATCCGATACCGGGCCGGGATTGAATGAAAGCGGAATGAAGCCACACATTGCCGTCAGCGAAGGGACGGGCGTGGGCCTGCCAAACATCCGCGACCGGCTCATTCAGGCTTTCGGGGAACGACAGAGCTTTGAAACACGTTCAAGTCCCGGCGGTTTCTCGGTGATCATCGAAATCCCGCTCAATTTGGAAGATTCATCGAAAGTGGCCGCATGACCATCAGAACAATCCTCGTCGACGACGAAAGCCTTGCTACGCAAGGGCTTATGCTGCGTCTGCAAGCGCATGAGGATGTCGAAATTATCGAAACCTGCAACAATGGGCGCGAAGCGATCCGCGCTATCAAGACGCATAAGCCCGACCTTGTGTTCCTGGACATCCAGATGCCCGGTTTTGACGGATTTTCCGTCGTTCAGGGGATCATGGAAGTCGAACCGCCGCTCTTCATCTTCGTCACCGCCTATATGGACCATGCGATTCGCGCGTTCGAGGCGCAGGCGGTCGATTATCTGCTGAAACCCGTGGAGGAAGGCCGTCTGGCCGACGCACTCGACCGGGTGCGCCTGCGCCTGTCGGACAAGCGGCAGGTGCAGGAAGCGGAGAAGCTGCGCGAGGTGCTGGCTGAAGTCGCGCCCCAGGCGATGAGCGACTTCATCGTGGCGGAGGAGGAAGGTCCGGCGTCCAATCGCTTCGAAAAGCTCATCAACATCAAGGATCGCGGCCAGATTTTCCGCGTCGATGTCGATTCGATCGAGCGGATCGATGCAGCGGGCGACTATATGTGCATCTACACCGCCGACAATAGCCTGATCCTGCGCGAAACCATGAAGGATCTGGAAAAGCGGCTCGACCCGCGCAATTTCCAGCGCGTCCATCGCTCCACCATCGTGAATCTCAGTCAGGTGAAGCAGGTCAAGCCGCACACCAATGGCGAATGTTTCCTGGTGCTGGAATCAGGCGCCCAGGTAAAGGTCAGCCGCTCCTACCGCGACGTGGTGGCGCGGTTCGTGCATTAAATAGAACATCGTATTCCCGCGCAGTCTGGAATCCAGTTCGCAGAACGGGACTGGGTTCCCGCCTGCGCGGGAACACGGCTTATGTGGCGATATCCTCAAACAGGTCGCGCCACGTTGGGTTCATTTCCTCGATCACACGCAGCTTCCATTTGCGCTCCCATTTCTTCATCCGCAACTCGCGCTGGCGCGCTTCCTGAATGTCGTCATAGGCTTCGTACCAGACCAGCAAGTGGCAGCGATATTTGGCGCTGAATTCACCGCCAAAGCCGTTGCGATGTTGCCAGGCCCGTTGAACGAGATCGCTGGTCACGCCGAGATACAGTGTCCCATTCTGGCTGCTTGCCATCAGATAGACGTAACCGGGCTTGGTCATGCCGAAATTCTACCGTGTTCCCGCGCAGGCGGGAACCCAGTCCAGAGGGCGGACCCAGGCTCCCGCCTGCGCGGGAGCAGGCTGTGTTAAAAATTGCCCAATGGACTATTTGAACACCCATTGGCGGTTCAGTCCGAACATGACTGCGGGCGTTACGAAGATCATTGCCGGGATCGGCGACCATTCGGGCCAGCCCATATGGGTCACGCACAGCCATACCCACAGGGCGTTGAGCGCATAGCTGACCAGTGACACCGCGACGAAGCGGATGCCGCGCGATGCGGCCTTGTCGCGGGTGCCGTGGCCGCGGAAGGTGAAGGCGCTGTGGCTGACATAGCCGATGACGACCGCCGCGCCATAGCCGATCAGATTGGCCAGTTGCGGATGCAGACCGGCGAGCGCGGCGAGGCTCCAGTAGATGACCGCCTGACAGGCGGTGACGAACAGGCCGGTCACGCCATAGCGGACGATTTGCCAGAAGAGCGCGCGATGCTGCGGTGAAAGTCGGTTGATGATGGCCATGGTCCCCGTTGCGCTTTGCCACGGCTCGTTTAGGGGGCATGAATGAGCTTGAAAAGCGCCGATACCCTGCGCGCGCGGGTGACCCATATTTGGCCTGTCCTGCTGGCGTGGAGCGCGCGGCACTGGAAGTGGCTGACCTTCCTTATCTGGATCGCGATTGCGGTCGCCATGGTCGTCAGCCGCTGGCCCGCCATACACTGGCTGGTGCTGGGCGATACGGACGACAATATCCGCTATGTGCAGGTGAAGGACTGGCTGGCCGGGCAGGGGTGGTACGACCTGCGCCAATATCGGCTCGATCCGCCGGGCGGCGCCAATATCCACTGGTCGCGTCTGGTCGATATTCCCATTGCCGGGCTGATCCTGTTCTTCCGCGCCTTTGTCGACCAGGGGCTGGCCGATCGGCTGGCCTGCGGCATCGCGCCGCTGCTGCCGCTGTTGCTGCTGATGCTCAGCCTGGGCTTTATCGGGCGGCGGCTGGCCGGGCCGCATGGCTGGTTGCTGGCCGCGCTTGCCCCGCTGGCCGCGCAGATGGGGCTGGGCATGTATGCGCCGATGCGGATCGACCATCATGGCTGGCAACTGGCGCTGGCGGTGACGATGCTGGCCGGCGTCATCGACACCAACCGGCTGCGCGGCGGGGTGATGGCTGGCGTCAGCAGTGCGCTGTCGATCGCGATCGGCATGGAGATGATCGTCTATCTGGCGGCGGGCGGCGGGCTGATCGCGCTGCGCTGGGTGTTCCGCGAAGGGGCGGAACGGCGGATGCTGCCTTATGCGCTCAGCCTGGGCGGGGCGACTTCGCTCTGCTATCTGCTGTTCGCCAGCTATGCCAATCGCGCGATGGTGTGCGATGCGATTTCGCCCATCTGGGTGGCGGTGTTCGGCGCGGCGTCGGCGGGCATGGTGCTGCTCTCGCTTGCCCCTTTGCGCGGCTGGGCGATGCGGCTGGCGGCAGGCGCAGTCGTGGGCGGCGCGGTGGCGGCCTTCTTCTGGCTGAACTGGCCGCAATGCCTGAGTCCCTATCAGATTTCGCCCGAACTCGAACGACTGTGGCTGGCCAATATCCGGGAGGCCAAGCCGATCACCGCGCAGGCGCAAAGCCTGGTCGTGCCGCTGCTGGCGATTCCGCTGGCGGGGCTGGTCGGGCTGATCTGGGCCTTGTGGGATGCGCGGCGCGATGCGGAGCGGCTATGGGCCTGGGCGACTGTCGGCCTGATGATGCTTTTTTCCACCGCCTTGCTGTTCTGGCAGTTGCGCGCGGGGCCAGCGGCGCAGCTGCTGGCGATCCCGCCTGCTGCCTGGGCCTCGCACCGGCTGATCGTCGCGATCTTTACCGGCACGCGCCGGGTGCGAATCGCGGCGGGGGCAGGGGTGGCGCTGCTGGCGGCGATCGCCTGCGCCTATCCGCTCTATCCGCAGATCATGCGCGGATGGGCGGAATTGACCGGCAACAAGCCCAGGCCCTGGCGGCCATCTGCCATCGCCCGCAACGATGCGATCAAGAAAGCCAATAGCCGGTGTCGCACGCTGCCCGCGCTGGAGGTGCTGGACCAATTGCCCCCCGCGACCATCTTCACCATGGTCGATCTGGGGCCGCGCCTGATCGCGACGACGCATCATAGTGCGCTGGCCGGTCCCTATCATCGCAATGGTGCGACGATCCTGGACATGCACCACGCCTATGACGGCCCGGCCGATGCCTTCCGCCCCATCGCGGCGCGGCATCACGCGACCTATTTGCTGGTGTGCCCCAATTTCCCCGAAGGCACGATCTATCAGTCGCGCAGCCCGCAGGGTTTCTATGCCGACCTGATGCGGGGCGCAATTCCGCGCTGGCTGGTGCCGGTGACGCTGAACAGCGGCATGACATTGCCCTATCAGCTCTACCGCATCGATTATTCAGCGTCGGGCGGCAAAAAAGTCCCTGAGCAGCGCTGAGGCTTCGGCTTCGGCCAATCCGCCATAGACTTCGGGCCGGTGCAGGCATTGCGGCTGAGCGAACAGGCGCGGCCCCTGCTCGATCGCGCCGCCCTTGGGATCGCCCACGGCATAATATAGCCGCGCGATCCGGGCGTGGGAAATGGCCCCCGCGCACATCGGGCAAGGCTCCAGTGTGACCCACAGGTCGCAGCCTGTCAGGCGGAAATCGCCCAGATGGATGGCCGCCGCCCGCATCGCGACGATTTCGGCATGGGCGGTGGGATCATGATCGCGGCGGTTGCGATTCTCGCCCTCGCCAATGATGATGCCGTTTCTGGTCACCACCGCGCCGATCGGCACTTCGCCCGCCGTTTCGGCCGCGCGGGCCAGCGCCAGCGCGCGGCGCATCGGATCAGGCAAGGGAAAGGGCGAGGACATGACATCCCCGCCCTTACAGCATCTTGCCCGTCACGCGAACTCAGGGTTTCTTGACGGCGACAGTCGGCACTTCGACGGTTTCGTTGCGGGTGCCAACCTCTACCTTGGCGACGCTGGCTTCATATTTGGGAAGCGCGCCTTCCTTGACGGCGATTTCGGGAAGCCGTCCGTCCCGCGTTTTCTGCAAGTCGATGAAGCCGGTGGCGATGCCGCCAGCCAGCACGAGCAACAGAATGATCAACAGCCCGCCAATGAATCGCATTTCAACCTCCCATATGTTACGGGGCGACAACGCTTCGCCGCGCAAAAGGGTTGCGACACGCCGAGCGGCGGGTTGACGGCCAGAGGGAATCCCGTTATCGGCGCGGCTTTCCGAACGAACCCGAATTACAAGGTTGATTGACTATGTCGCGCATTTGCGAGCTGACCGGCAAGGGTCGCCAGGTGGGTCACAATGTTTCCCACGCCAATAACAAGACCAAGCGGGTGTTCCTGCCGAACCTGCAGAATGTTTCGCTGATCTCCGAAGCGCTGGAAACCAGCGTGAAGCTGCGCGTGTCGACCCATGGTCTGCGTTCGGTCGAACATAATGGCGGCCTGGACAACTGGCTGCTCAAGACCAGCGACGACAAGCTGTCGCTCAAGGCGCGTCGCCTGAAGCGCGACATCGTCAAGAAGCAGGCTGCCGCAGCCGCCTGATTTCTCGATTCGTTTCGGCATAAGAAGCGGCCCCGCAACGGGCCGCTTTTTTGCGTGCGAATGGGGTGCAGGGTGGCCCGCAAGCCGCGCCTTTCTGCGCTTCCGGTGCTCACGTACTGAAGTACGCTGGGCGCCGGTTCTCGAAATTCACGACTTGCGATCCACCCTGCACCCCATTCGCAGCTATCAATCCAGCCCGAATTTCAGCAGCAAGGTCCGCTGGAAAAATTCGTGATTGTCGTCGGACACGACCCAGATGATCGTCCGTCCGTTCTCCCGGCTGATCGCCAGTCCTTCGAAATTGTCGGCCAGCAGCGGCGGGGCGAGGCGGGCGAGGGTGCGGGCCTTTAGTTCCATGCCCGGTTCCAGCCGTTCGGGCAGGTCGACGATCGCGATCGTCGCGGTGAACAGTTCCTGCAAGGTCAGGCGGCGATTGAGGACCAGCAGGTGCCGCGCATCCAGCGCCACAGCGTCGGTCGGGCGATAGCCCTGCGGCGGGGTGTAGCGCAGATGGATCGGATCGGCGGTGTCGCTTTCTGCCGGGTCGCCGGGAAATAGCAGCGTGTCATGACGCCCATCGGCCGTCATCCCCATCTCGCCGATTGCGATGAAGCGGCCATCGGGCAGGCGCGCGAGTGATTCGATCGATCCGGTCGGGGGCCATGCCATGATCTGCGGCCAGGTGCGGCACGCCTCCACCCGCGCAAAGCCGGGCGCATAGCGGCAGATTGCCTGCTGCAATTCGAACCCCACCCAATAACGGTCGGTCGCACGATCATGGGTCAGCGATTCTGAATCCCAGGCCCACCAGGGGCGATCGCGGTCCTGTGGCCGAATGGGCAGGGGGGCGATGAACGGGCGGCGGCGCGTTTCGCCCGGCCCGACATGCAGCCCCATCAATATGCCGGAATCGCTCAAGGCCAGCACATCGCCCGGCGGCGAGACCAGCATGGCGGAAATGCCGCCAAAGCCCGGATTGGCGCTGCGCAGTTCCCAACCGCCCAGATAGGCAAGCGCGCCCACACGCCGCAGCGCAGGATCGTTGGTGCTGAGCGGCAGCGCGCGCGTGGTCACGAGCAGCGCGCCCGGCTGCACGGTTGCGGGCTTGCTGTTGTGCGGGGCGGGCAGCAGCAGGATGGCGAGCGCCAGGACGATCAGGATTCGCGACATTCCCTTCGCCATAGGATAATATCCTGCCGGGCGCAGCAGGCGGTTGTGCGCTTCGAATTGTGCTTTTCAGCGGAGGTCGACTCTGAACCATGGCTGTCAGCCCCATTCAGGGTCGGCTCAAGGCGAATCGGTCATAAGACGATCATGACTGGCGAAACCCGTGCGTGGGACGCGCCAAGGCATTGATGGTTTTGGAAGGAGCAACGCCATGAAGATGAAGTTTCTGATCAATATGGGAGCCGCTCTGGCAATGGGCGCTGCTTCCCTGGCCGTGACTGCAACCCCGGCTATGGCCCGCGATGGCTATTATCGCGGTTATGACCGTGGCGACTATTATCGCGGTGACCGTTATCGCGGCTATCGCGGCGACCGCTATTATCGCGGCAATGACCGCTATTATCGCAACAACGCCTATCGTGGTGGCTATCGCGGCGGTTATCGCTGCCGGGACAATGGCACGGGTGGCACCATCATTGGTGCGATCGCCGGTGGCCTGCTGGGCAACGAGGTCGGCAAGGGTTCGGGCCGCTATGGCCGTCGCGGTGACGGCACGACCGGCGCGATCATTGGCGCAGGCGTCGGTGCCCTGGCGGGTCGCGCGATCGATCGCGATTGCTGAGCGGGTGATGTGAGGCCTGCGGTTTCCGCAGGATAAGGGAAAGGCCGTCTCTTGTGAGGCGGCCTTTCTGCGTCAGGGGTTGGAGGCTGGCGCTGGCGCTACCCGGCCGCGATCGGCGCGGGCCGCCGTGCTGGCCGCCGGATTGAGACCTGCGTTATCATTTTGCGCCGCCCCCTTTTGTGCGTCGAGCATCGCCGCTGCATCATTGAGCGCACTGGCTTCGCTGGCGCTGACCCCGCCGACGCCATCGGGCGACCCCGAACCGCAAGCCGTTAGCGACAGCAGCGCCGTGGCGATGAAGATGGTGCGGATCATCAATCGGTCCCCAATGGAAAAGGGGCCGCTCCGTTTCCGGCGCGACCCCCAATCAAATTCTGAAAAGTCCAGCTGGACTTACATCGCGTTCGCGACGTTGTTGGTCGCGTTCGACGCAGCGTTGGCGGCATTGTCGGCGGCGTTCATCGCAGCGTTCATGGCGTTGTCAGCAGCATTCGATGCGTTCTCAGCCGAGTTGGCGGCGTTGTTGGCAGCGTTTTCCGCGCCACCCGAGCAGGCGGCCAGGCCGAGCGAAGCAGCGAGAACGAGCGAAAGAGCGATAGACTTGGTCATGGGCAGAAACCCCTCTCTGAGAATAAAAACGGTGCAGACCACTCTCGGAGAAAAGCTCACCCCCCATTGCGCCTGCGCATCGATTCGTAATGCTTTGGATGATGCAAGGCAATCCCATTCCTGCAATCCGGGCCGCAAAGCCGGGCGCTTTTGTTCGCAGTTGCGGAAATTCTGCGGGCATTGACGTATATAAAGATTTCTTTATATGATGCCGCCATGCACACGGCACTCGATATTTTCCGGGCACTTGGCGACCCGACGCGGCTGCGCATCATCCACCTGCTGCGCGCGATGGAGCTGGCCGTGGGGGAGATTGCGCAGGTCGTGGGGCAAAGCCAGCCGCGCGTGTCGCGCCATGTCCGTATCCTGGCCGAAGCTGGCCTTGTGGAACGGCGCAAGGAAGGCAATTGGGTATTCCTGCGGCTGGGCAAGGGGGACGATGTTGCGCCCTTCATCGCGCTGTTCGACCGGCTGACGCCGTCGGAAAGCGAAACATTGTGGCAGGCGGCCGATCTGGCGCGACTGGCGGCGGTGCGGGCGGATCGGGCACGCGCTGCGGAGGATTATTTCGCCGACCATGCCGAAGAA
Organism: Sphingobium sp. GW456-12-10-14-TSB1; assembly: GCF_059424385.1. NCBI lineage: Bacteria > Pseudomonadati > Pseudomonadota > Alphaproteobacteria > Sphingomonadales > Sphingobiaceae > Sphingobium > Sphingobium sp. GW456-12-10-14-TSB1. The sequence continues at coordinate 94,505 of NZ_JBWKZI010000001.1, forward strand.
TGGGACGCGATCCGCTCGCTCCATGTGGCCGAGGCGGATGTAGAGGCGGCGATGACAGCGCTGCTGGAGCGTGAGCCGATCGGCCACTTGCTCGACATCGGTACTGGCACCGGGCGGATGATCGAGCTGTTCGGCGGCGCGGCGCAGGCAGTGACCGCGATCGACCGCAGCCCCGACATGCTGCGGCTGGCGCGGACCAAGCTGCCTGAGGATGCGCGCGACAAATATGCGCTGCTGCTGGGTGATTTTGGCGCGTTGCCGCTGGAGCCGGGCAGCGTGGATACGGTCGTGCTGCATCAGGTGCTGCATTATGCGCAGGCGCCTGAGCAGGTGATAGGGGAGGCTGCGCGTGTCACTGCGGCCGATGGCCGGGTGCTGATCGCCGACTTCGCGCCGCATGAGCGGGAGGAGTTGCGCGTGCGCGACCAGCATGCGCGGCTAGGCTTTTCCGACGAACAGATGGAAGGCTGGTTCGCCGCTGCGGGCCTGCAACTGGAACGGGTGGAGACTTTGCCCGGCCATGAACTGACGGTGCAACTGTGGCTGGGGCGACGCAAGGGCGCGCCCGTCCGGCAGCAAGAAGGACGGATTTCCGCATGACTTTGAACGATCCCGCCGCGCCGCTCTATGCGGACCTTGCGGGCGACTGCCATGTCAGCTTTGAATTTTTCCCGCCCAAGACGGAAAAGATGGAAGCGCAGTTGTGGTCGGCGATCGAAACGCTGACGCCGCTCCAGCCCAAATTCGTGTCCGTAACCTATGGCGCGGGCGGATCGACCCGTGAGCGCACGCATAATACGGTCGCCCGGATCGCGCGGGAAACGCCGCTGGCCGCCGCCGCGCACCTGACCTGCGTGGGCGCGAGCAAGGCGGAAATCGGCGAGATTGCAGACGCCTATTGGGAGGCGGGGGTGCGCCATATCGTGGCGCTGCGCGGCGATCCGCCCGAAGTGGGCGGGACGTTCGAGCCGCACCCGGAGGGTTACAAGGGCGCAGCCGAACTGGTCGAAGGGCTGATGCAGCGCCATCCGTTCGAAATTTCCGTGTCCGCCTATCCAGAGGTGCATCCCGAAGCGGCGAGCGCGCAGAGCGACCTTGATAATCTCAAGCGCAAGCTGGACGCCGGGGCGACCCGTGCGATCACGCAATTCTTCTTCACCCCCGACGCCTATTTCCGTTTCCTGGACAAGACTTTGGCGGCGGGGATCAAGGCGGACATCGTACCCGGCATCATGCCGGTCAGCAATTTCGCCGCGACGCAGCGCATGGCGGCGATGTGCAATACGCAGGTGCCCAGCTGGATGGGCCGCCTGTTCGAAGGGCTGGACGATCATCCCGCATCGCGCCAGCTGGTGTCGGCGACGATCGCGGCGGAACTGTGTCGCAGCCTTTACGGCGGGGGCGTGCGCGATTTTCATTTCTACACGCTCAACCGCGCTGAACTGAGTTTTGCGATCTGCCATTTGCTGGGCCTGCGGGCGGCGGCGAGCAATGGGGGAACGGCATGATCTATCCTCATCCGTTCGCCCTGAGCTTGTCGAAGGGTTCCACCGACCGCAGGGAGGTGTCTTTGCCTCCGCTCAGACAAGGGCTTCGACTGCGCTCAGCCCGAACGGAGTTTTTGATATGACAGCCGAACAGACATTGCGGGCGCTGGCCGCAGACAAGATCCTGATCTTCGACGGCGGCTATGGCACGTCGATCCAGAAACATGGCCTGACCGAGGCGGATTATCGCGGCACGCTCGACCTGCCCAAGGATCAGAAGGGCAATAACGACCTGCTCTGCCTGACCCGTCCCGACATCGTGGAAGGTATCCACAGCGCCTATCTGGACGCGGGCGCGGACATGATCGAAACCAATACGTTCAGCTCGACCAAGATCGCGATGGCCGATTATGGCTGCGAACATCTGGTGTGGGACATCAACATCGCCGCTGCGAAGCTGGCGCGCACCGCGTGCGAAAAGGCAACGGCCAAGGATGGCAGACCCCGCTTCGTCTGCGGTTCGATCGGCCCGACGAACAAGACGCTGTCCATATCCCCCGACGTCAACGATCCCGCTTTCCGCGAGGTCGACTTCGACACGCTGAAAGCCGATTATCGCGAGCAATGTGACGCGCTGATCGCGGGCGGGGTCGATTTCCTGCTGGTCGAAACCTGCTTCGACACGCTCAACGCCAAGGCGGCGGGCATGGCCGCGCGCGAGGCAGAGGAAGCGGCTGGCCGCTCCGTGCCGCTGATGCTCAGCTTCACCATCACCGACATGTCGGGCCGGAATCTCTCAGGCCACACGATCAACGCCTTCTGGTATTCGCTGCGCCATCTGAAGCCGCTCACCATCGGGGTGAACTGCGCGTTCGGCGCGGATCTGTTGCGGCCCTACCTCGCTGAACTGTCCAAAAATGCCGACACGCTGATCCTGGCCTATCCCAATGCGGGCCTGCCCAATGAACTGGGGCAATATGACGAGATGCCCGCCACCACCGCGCGGCTGATCCGCGAATGGGTGGACGAAGGGCTGGTCAACATGGTCGGTGGCTGTTGTGGCACGACGCCCGCGCATATCGGTGCGGTGGCCAAGGCGCTGGAAGGACACAAGCCGCGCGCGGTACCGCAATTGCCCGTCGTTACGCGGTTGGCGGGGCTGGAGCCGATGCATATCGCTGCCTAATACCATCCTCCCCCTCGATAGCGTGATACCCCTCCCCCTAAGGGGGAGGATTTTTGGAAGAAGCGAATGACCACCAAATCCACCGCCAGCTTCGTCAATGTCGGCGAACGCACCAATGTTACCGGATCAGCCAAGTTCAAGAAGCTGATCATGGCGGGCAATTATGCCGCTGCGATCGACATTGCGCGCGAGCAGGTGGAAAATGGCGCGCAGATCGTCGACGTCAACATGGACGAGGGGCTGCTCGATGCGGTCGAGGCCATGACGACCTTCCTCAAGCTGATGACGTCGGAGCCGGACATCAGCCGCGTGCCAGTGATGATCGACAGCTCCAAATGGGAGGTGATCGAAGCGGGCCTCAAATGCGTGTCGGGCAAGCCGATCGTCAATTCGATCAGCATGAAGGAGGGCGAGGAGGCCTTCCTGTTCCATGCCCGCAAATGCATGGCCTATGGCGCCGCCGCGGTCATCATGGCCTTTGACGAAACGGGGCAGGCCGATACCAAGGCGCGCAAGGTCGAGATTTGCGAGCGCGCCTACAAGCTGCTGATGACCATCGGCTTTCCGCCGGAAGATATCATCTTCGATCCCAATATCTTCGCGGTCGCGACGGGGATCGAGGAGCACAACAACTACGGCGTCGACTTCATCGAGGCCTGCCGCGAGATCAAGGCGCGCTGCCCGCACGTCCATATCTCCGGCGGCCTGTCGAACCTCAGCTTCTCGTTCCGAGGCAACGAGCCCGTCCGCCGCGCGATGCACAGCGTATTCCTCTATCATGCCATCCCCGCTGGCCTCGACATGGCGATCGTCAATGCAGGACAACTCGACGTCTATGACACGATCGATCCCGAACTGCGCACTGCGTGCGAGGATGTCGTCCTGAACCGCGACCCGGAAGCGGGCGACCGTCTGGTCACGCTGGCGGAAAAATATCGCGGCACCGACGCGGTCGCCGACAAGGCCGCCGAAGCCTGGCGCAGCTGGCCGGTCGCCAAGCGGCTGGAACATGCGCTGGTCAAGGGCATCGACATGTATGTCGTCGACGATACGGAGGAAGCGCGCCTGTCCGCCGACAAGCCGATCGAGGTGATCGAAGGGCCGTTGATGGACGGCATGAACGTGGTTGGCGACCTGTTCGGCGCGGGCAAGATGTTCCTGCCCCAGGTGGTCAAGTCCGCCCGCGTCATGAAGAAAGCGGTCGCGCACCTGCTGCCCTTTATCGAGGCCGCCAAGGAACCGGGCGCCAAGGGCAAGGGCAAGATCATCATGGCCACGGTCAAGGGCGACGTCCATGACATTGGCAAGAATATCGTCGGCGTGGTCCTTCAGTGCAACGGCTTTGAGGTCATCGACATGGGCGTGATGGTCCCCTGGCCCGACATCATCAAGGCGGCGAACGAGAATGACGCCGACATGATCGGCCTGTCCGGCCTTATCACGCCCTCGCTGGACGAGATGGTGACAGTGGCTACCGAAATGCAGCGCGCGGGCATGACCATGCCGGTGCTGATCGGCGGCGCGACGACGTCCAAGGTGCATACCGCGCTGCGCATCGACCCGTCCTATACTGGCCCGGTGGTCCATGTGCTGGACGCCAGTCGCGCGGTCGGGGTGGCGACGGCGCTCGTCTCCGAAACGCAGCGCAATGATTTCGTCCAGAAGACCAAGGATGATTATGAGCATGTCCGCGTCGCCCGCGCGAACAAGGGGCAGAGCGCGCTCGTCAGCCTGGAGGACGCGCGTGCCAATGCGTTCGAGATTGACGAGAGCCTGAAAGCGCCGCGCCCGCGCCTGCCGGGCGTCCATCGCTTCCCCGACTGGGATCTGAAGGATCTCGTCCAATATATCGACTGGACCCCATTCTTCCGTGCCTGGGAACTGGCGGGCAATTATCCCGCGATCCTGACCGATCCGGTGGTGGGCGAAAGTGCGTCCAGCCTGTTTGCCGATGCGCAGGCGATGCTGGACAGGATCGTCAACGAAAAATGGCTGGTCGCGCGCGGGGTTGCGGGCTTGTGGCCGTGCCGTCGCGAAGGCGACGACATCATCGTCCATGTCGAGGATGAGAAGCACTACACCCTGCCGATGCTGCGTCAGCAGATCCAGAAGCGCGAAGGCCGGGCGAATATGTGCCTTGCCGACTTCATCAGCCATGACGGCGACTGGATGGGTGGCTTTGCCGTCGGGATGCACGGCATCGAGCCGCATCTCGCCCGGTTCAAGGCGGCGATCGATGACTATTCGGACATACTTTTGAAAGCGCTGGCCGATCGCCTTGCCGAAGCCTTTGCCGAACGCCTGCACCATTATGTCCGCACGGCGCTGTGGGGCTATGCGGAGGGCGAACAGCTTACCAACGAAGCCCTGATCAAGGAACAATATCGCGGCATCCGCCCCGCGCCGGGCTATCCCGCCTGTCCCGAACATAGTCTGAAACCCATATTGTTCGAGATGCTGGACGCCCATCACGCCACCGGCATCACGCTGACGGAGAGTTTTGCGATGCTCCCCACCGCTGCGGTCAGCGGCTTCTATTTCGGCCATGCTCAGGCGGAATATTTCGGCGTGGCCCGTGTCGGCCGCGACCAGCTGGAGGATTATGCGGTGCGGCGGGGGATCGATATTGATACGGCGGAGCGCTATTTGAGGCCGAACCTGGATTGAGGGGGCGGGCGACCGGGCGGTCTCTCTCCAACATCGACTGGGGCGGCGAAGGTTGCGTTGAACGCCGGGCTTGGGCAGACCTGTGCGAACGATCGTGATCCTCAAGGAATTGACATGCTGTTGGTCGGTGACCCTGTCCCCTCATTCTTCGCTCGAGGAATCACAAATCCCCGGTTTTCATTCGACAGCGCAGCCGGGCGCTACATCGTCGTTACGTTCCTGGGCAGCGGTGCTTCTCCCGGCGCGCAGGCGTTTCTGGCGGCCATGCACGCCGAAACCAAGTGCCTGGATGACCGGTTTGCATGTGCGTTCATCGTCACGAACGACCCGCGCGACGAACAGAGCGGGTTGCTGACGGAGCGTCAGCCCGGAATTCGGCTATTCCTCGACTTCGACCTGGAGATGGCGACATTATTCGGGGCTGTCGGGCGCCAGAAGGACAATGGCTCCGCCGTGGCGCTCATGACCTGGATACTTGACCCAGGCATGCGCGTACTCAGGATTTTGCCGATCAATGACCTGGCGACGCATTATGACGACATATGTGCTGCGCTGGACGGGCAACCGGCGCCGAAGGCGGATATGGATGCATGGGCGCCCATATTGGTGGTGCCCAACGTGCTGGAACCGGATTTCTGCCATAAGCTGATCACCTATGCCGAAACGGTCGGGCTGAACGACAGCGGCTATATGAAAACGGACCCAAAGACCGGCGAGACGGTCCAGGTGCTCGATCATGTCCACAAGCGCCGGTCCGACTGCAGCATTGATGACGAGCAGCTGCGCAATGCGTTGAAAGCGCGCATTCGCCGGCGGCTTGTTCCGCCGATCGCCAGGGCATTTCAGTTCACGGTGTCCCGGATGGAGCGATACATCGTTGCGCGCTATGATTCCAAGTCCGGGGGACATTTTCGCCCTCACAAGGACAATACGACGCTGGGAACGGCGCATCGCAGATTTGCGGTTTCCATCGGTCTCGACGCTGATCGCTATGAGGGCGGGGATCTGCGGTTCCCCGAATTTGGCCCGCGCACCTATCGGCCCCCGACCGGCGGGGCGATCATATTCTCCTGCTCGCTGCTCCACGAAGTTCTGCCCGTGACCAGTGGGGAGCGATATGCGGTTCTGCCATTTCTATATGATGAAGCGGCGGCCCAGATCAGGCTGGAAAATGCCAAGCATCTTCAGGATGCCGGACTGCGGGAAAATGTCATCCAGTCCGTGACGGGCGATTCCAGGTCCAAGGCGGAATAGGGCGCTTCTTCCGCACCTCCCCCCCTGGCCAAAAAGGGCGCCCGGTTGCCCGGACGCCCTTCTTCGTTTCGTAAGGAAAGGGGATGCCTTACGCTTTATAGACCTTGTCCACCGCTGCGCGGAATTTGGCCATGTCGTCGGCGGAGCCGACGGTGACGCGGGATACGGTGGGCCAGATCGCCCAGCTGCGGCCGATCTGTACCTTTTCCGGGGTCGCCAGCAGCGCGGCCTGCATGTCCTTGGCGGGCTTCTTCCAGTTCACCATGAACATATTGGCCTGGCTGCCCGGCTGGACCTCGATGCCCTTCTTGGTGAGCCAGGCGATGGTTTCGTCGCGATTGGCGATCATTTCATTGCGGCGCGCCTTGATAAGGGCGGCTTCGGTATAGACCGCATTGCCGCAATGCATCGCGGTGATCGCCAGACCGCCGGCTGCCGGGCCGAACAGCATGATGCGCTTCTGCACTTCGGGATCGGCGAAGGTCAGGCCAAGGCGCACGCCGGCCATGCCGAACAGCTTGGAGAAGGTCCGCATGACGATGATGTCCTTGCGGTTGCCGATCAGCGTGGCGGCGCTGGGGCTTTCCGAGAAGTGGATATAGGCTTCGTCCACCAGCAGCATCGAATCGGCGGGCTTGTTGTCGAGCAGCCACTGGATGTCGGCCAGCGGCGTGATCGTGCCGGTCGGGTTGTTGGGCGTGCAGATATAATAGAGGCCCGCATTGGGATTGGCGGCCAGCATCGCCTTTACGTCATGGCCCTTGCCGATGGCCTGCGGAGCCTTGGCGATGGGGGCCTTCATATAGTCGGCGGTGCGCCAGGCGGATTCGAAGGTCGGGTCGGCGGTGACCAGACCCTTGGTCGGCGAGCAATAGGCCGCGACGATGCTGACCAGCGGGCCGCCGGAACCGGGCCAGAGCATGACATGGGTTTCGGGAAGTCCCTCGACCGAGGCGACGGTCTTGACCAGATCGCCACGATAATTGTCGGGATCATACCAGTTGCCAAAGGATGCAGCCTCGGCGGCGGCGGCGACGCCAGACGGGAAGGGGCCGGTCCAGCATTCATTCGCACCGATGCGCACCGCGCCCTTGATGCCGCGCCCGGCCTGCTGCTGCGCCATCGCGCTGTTGTCCAGCAATGTGCTGGCGGCGACGCCTGCACCCAGCAGAGCGGCCACTTCGGCCAGTTGGCGGCGCGAATAGCCGCGTTCGATCAGATCGTCTCTGGCATCCTTGTCGAGCATCATCGTCATGTCGTCTGTCCCCTTTGTCCTGCCATCCGGGCGTTCGTTCCGGGCGTTCATGGGGTAAAACGAAGCGGCGGCGCATTTCCGCAATGCGCCGCCGCCAGAAATCGTAACTTTTTGACGTTGGGAAGGCGAGGTGCCGTCAGGCTTTCCACACCTTGTCCACGGCGGCGCAAAAGGCGTCCATGTCCGCCGCAGAGCCAACCGAGACGCGCGAGACATTGGGCCAGATCGGCCAGCTGCGCCCGATCTGCACATTTTCCGCCAGCAACGCATCGGCCATGGGCTTTGCGGGCTTGCCCCAATCGATCATGAACATATTGGCATGGCTGCCGGGGATGACCTTGATCTTCTTCTTCGTCAGAAAGGCGATCGCCTTTTCGCGATTGGCGATCATTTCGGCCCGCCGTGCCTTGATGAGGTCCGCCTGCGCGACCGACACCGTGCCGCACGCCACGGCGGTCATCGGCAACATCGCCGTCACCTGCCCGCCATCATAGCGCATCATCTTTTCCATCAGCGCAGGCGCGGCGAAGGTCAGGCCCAGCCGCATCCCCGCCATGCCGAACAGCTTGGAGAAGGTACGCAGCACGATGACATCGTCACGGGTCGCGGCCATTTTGGCGGCGGTGCCGATTTCGGTCCAGTGAATATAGGCTTCGTCCACGACCAGGATCGCGTCCTTGGGCTTGTTGTCGGCCAGCCACTGAATGTCGGCGACCGGCGTTACGGTGCCGGTCGGATTGTTGGGCGAACAGATATAATAAAGCCCGGCATTGGGGTCCGCCGCCAGCATCGCCTTGACGTCATGGGCATAATCCTTGGTCAGCGGCACCTTGGTCACTTTAGCGCCCAGCCAGTCGCCGGTCCGCCAGATCGCTTCATAGGTGGGGTTTGCCGTCACGATGCCCCGCGTAGGCGAGGCAAAGGCGACAGCGACGCGGCTGAGCGGATCGGACGATCCGGGCCAGGCGACGATGCGATCCACCGGGATGCCCTCTACCGCGGATACAGCGTCGAACAATTTCTGATGCTCATTGTCCGGTTCGTAGCGATTGCCTTCGGTCACCAGCTTGAAACCGGCTTCGGCTGCAATCGGGAAAGGGCCGGTCCAGCATTCGTTCGCGCCGATTCGGACCGCGCCCGCGACCGGCTTGGCCGCCTGCTGCGCCAGGGCGCCCGTCGCGCGGAACGCCGCTGCGCCAGCGCCCAGCAGGGCGGTTGCCTTGGCCAGTTGCCGCCGCGAATAGCCGCGGTCCAGAAGGTCGCGCTCAAACGCCGTTTCATCCCGTGTCGCCATGGTCCCATTCTCCCAGAAAGCCGATTTTATCTTCTTAGACGATCGTACAGAATGTTTCCGCCATGCAAATGACATCTGTCGGCGATCGCGCTGCATGAATGGCTTGGAAAGCAGGCCGCCGATCTGATAGCGCTGCTATCATGCCCAGCACGCCCGCCGCCGCCGCCCGCCAGATACTCACCCGCCTTCAGGAAGTGATGGCGTCGCGCACCAGCGCGCAGGCGAAACTGAACAAGGTGGTGGAGATTATCGGCCAGTCGCTGTCGAGCGAGGTCTGCTCCATCTATCTGGTGCGCGAAGGCGTGCTGGAACTGTTCGCGACCCGTGGCCTCAAGCAGGAAGCGGTCCATGTCACCCGCATGGCGATGGGCGAGGGGCTGGTCGGCCTGATCGCCACCAATGTCGAAACGCTGAACCTGGACGAGGCCGCGTCGCACCCCGACTATAGCTATCGCCCCGAAACCGGGGAGGAGCTGTTCCACAGCTTTGCCGGTGTGCCGATCGTGCGGCGGGAAAGGTCGATCGGCGTGCTGTGCGTGCAACATGCCGAGCCGCGCAAATATGAAGAAGTGGAGATAGAGGCGCTTCAGACCGTCGCCATGGTGATGGCCGAACTGATCGCCAATGCGGAACTGGCCGATGACGGACCAAGCGACCAGCGCGTCGCCGATACCGGCACGACCATGCTGCACGGCCTGCAACTGGTGATGGGCATGGCGCGGGGCCATGCGGTATTCCACCAGCCGCGCGTCCATATCGAACATACGGTTGCGGAGGATATAGAGGCCGAGCGGCAGCGGGTCATTTCCGCCTTCGCCAAGATGCGCGAACAGATTGACCGCATGACCGGCGCGGCCGAGTTCGGCATGGAGGGCGAGCATCAGGAGGTTTTGGAAACCTACAAGATGTTCGCCTATGACGAAGGCTGGACCCGCCGGATCAACGAGGCGATCGACAGCGGCCTGACCGCCGAAGCGGCGATCGAGCGGGTGCAGCAGCGCACCCGCATGCGGATGCGCCAGATTGACGATCCGCTACTGTCGGACCGGATGCATGATCTGGAGGATCTGGCCAACCGGCTGCTGCGGATCGTGTCGGGGCAACTGGGCACGGCGGCGCAGATGGGTCTGCGGCAGGACGCGATCCTGATCGCGCGCAACCTGGGCCCGGCCGAACTGCTGGAATATGATCGCCGCCGGTTGAAGGGCGTGATCCTGGAGGAAGGATCGCTGACCGCCCACGTCACCATCGTCGCGCGCGCCATGGGCGTGCCGGTGCTAGGCCGCGTCCGCGACATTCGCCATCTGGTCAATGAGGGCGACCTCATCCTGATGGACGTCAACACCAATACGCTGTTGATCCGCCCTACGCCCGACATGGACGAGGCGTTCGACAACAAGCTGCATGTCACGCAGAAGCGTCGCGCCGAATTTGCCGCGATGCGCGACCTGCCGTCTGTCACGGCCGACGACCAGCGGGTGGAGTTGATGGTCAATGCGGGACTGCGCGAGGATGCGCAGGCGCTCGACATGGTGGGGGCGGACGGCATCGGCCTGTTTCGCACCGAATTCCAGTTTCTGGTGTCCGCCACATTGCCGCAGCGGGAAAAGCAGCAGCGGCTTTACAAGGATGTGCTGGATGCGGCGGGTGACCGCCCCGTCATCTTCCGCACCGTCGACATCGGCGGGGACAAGGCGCTGCCCTATATGCAGCGCGACGATGACGAGGAGCTGGAGGATAATCCGGCGATGGGCTGGCGCGCGCTGCGGCTGGCGCTCGACCGCGATGGTCTGATGAAGGCGCAGGCCCGCGCCTTGCTGGAAGCGGCGGCGGGCAAGGTGTTGCATGTCATGTTCCCGATGGTGTCGGAACCCTGGGAATATGAGCAGGCGCGCGCGCTCGTCGAACATCAGCGCCTGTGGTTGCAGGAGCGCAAGAAGAAGCTGCCGATCGCGGTCAAATATGGCGCGATGCTGGAAGTGCCTGCGCTGGCCGAAGTGCTGGACATATTGCTGCCGCGGCTCGATTTCCTGTCGATCGGCACCAATGACCTGACCCAGTTCCTGTTCGCCGCAGACCGCGCCCATCCGCGTCTGGCGGAACGATATGACTGGTTGAGTATCGCCATTCTGCGCTTCCTGGACCGGGTAGTGCGGACCTGCGCCGACTATCAGGTGCCCGTCGGCGTGTGCGGCGAAATGGGTGGGCGGACGCTCGAAGCGATGGCGCTGGTTGGCCTGGGCATTCGCCGCCTCTCGATCACGCCTGCCTCGGTCGGTCCGGTCAAGGCGATGATCCGCGCGGTCGATGCGGCGGAACTGCAGGCGTTGATGCGCGAATTGCTGGACGGGGGCGCGCGCGACATTCGGGCGAGCCTGACCCAGTGGGCGGTTGAACGGAACATCGAACTGGGGTGAGGTGAACGGCAAAGGCGCGGCGCGCCGTTGACAATCCCCGTCCCACAGTGAGACAAGACCGACCATCGAAGGTCGCGGAGCAGCATGGCAGACGAAACAGAATTGGACACCGGTGCGGGCCCCGCACCGGAAATGCAGCCCGACACCCCCGGCGCGAAGCTGCGTGCCGCGCGGGAGGCAGCGGGCCTGTCGCTGGCGGAAGTCGCCACCCGCACGCGGATCGCGCTGCGGCAACTCGAAGCGGTCGAGCGCGACGATTATGCCGCCCTGCCTGGCATCCCCTATGCGGTCGGGTTCGCGCGCGCCTATGCCCGCGCGGTCGACCTGGACGAAGTGGCGATTGCCGCCGAAGTGCGCGAGGCCGTGCATAGCAGCGACATGGCGACCAATCGCTACGAAGTGTTCGAGCCGGTCGATCCCGCTCGCGTGCCCTCGCGCACGCTGGCCTGGACGGCGGCCATCATCGTCATCCTGCTGATTGCCGGTTACACGCTCTGGCGATCGCAATCGCTGACGCCGCCAACGGGCGAGGAAATGGCGCAGGAAGAGGCGAAGGCCAAGGCTCCGGTCGCCGCCAGCACCGCACAGGTCGCGCCAGCTGCGCAGCCAGTCGTCTTTACCGCAACCGACGATGTCTGGCTGCGTATCTATGACGAGGCGGGCGAGCGGCTGAAGGATGGCCTGATGAAGAAGGGCGAGGTTTTCACTCTGCCTGCCAGCGCGCGTAATCCGATGATCCTGACCGGGCGGCCACAGGCGCTCAGCGTCACTGTCGGGGGCAAGGTGGTGGCGCCTTTGGGCGCGCCGGACCGGACGATCGCCGACGTGCCGGTCAGCGCCGAAGCGCTGCTGGCGCGCGGGACTGCCGCCGCAGCGCCCGCTGCCGCTTCGTCTGCCGCAGCGCCATCCCTCCGGCCCGCGCAGCGCCCGGCAGCCCAGCGTCAGGCCGGGCCGTCCTCCGCTGGCGAAACCGCACCCGCGGCACCAGCGCCCGCGCCAGCGGCATTGGGCGACGGAACGGGTGGCTAAGCCTGGTTCCGGACGCGGGCAGCGTGAAACGTGACGCTTTACCGCGCGAAATAACGCCTTATGGTTAAGGCGAGAGAATTAGTCGGGGAATATCATGCGTCACGCCTTTTTCGCGACCTCCTGTCTGGCATGGAGCGCGCCGCTTCTGCTGGCGATCGCGCCGCCCGCCATTGCGCAAAATGCGCCGGTCGAGGTGCGGGTCGACCGGCTGGAAAAGGAAATGAAAGCCGTTCAGCGCAAGGTGTTTCCGGCTGGCGCGCCCGTCGAAGCGCAGATCGTTCGCCCCGCCGCCCCGGCCGTCGCCCCCGGATCGCCATCCTCCTCGCCCATATCGGACCTGACGGCGCGGGTGGGGGCGCTGGAATCGCAGCTCGCCTCGATCACTGGCCAGGTCGAGGAAAACAGCTTCAAGCTCAAGCAGCTGGAAGAAGCTTTCACCAAATATAAGGCCGAAATCGAAGGCCGTCTGCTCCAGCCCGAAACCCCGCCTGAAGTCAGGCCGACCGCGGCTGCGCCTGTTGCGGCCGACCCGGCGCCGGTCGCGGCCAAGCCAGCGCCTTCCAAGCCTGCGCCCGCGCCCGCGACACCGGCCGCCAGCGAAGCCCGCAAGGCAGCGATCGCCGCGATCGAGCGACCGGATACCGGCGACGCAGCCATGGACTCCTACAGCTATGGCTTTCGCCTGTGGGACGCGAAATTTTATCCCGAAGCGCAGGCGCAGTTGAAGGCCACGGTCGACAAATATGGCGACGCATCCGTTGCCAGCCGTGCGCAGAACCTGCTTGGTCGCGCCTATCTGGACGATGGCAAGCCTGCTCTGGCCTCGGTCGCTTTCTATGAAAATTATCAGAAGCGTCCGCGCGGCGACCGCGCGCCCGATAGCCTGGCCTATCTGGGCGAAGCGCTGATCCAGCTCAAAAAGCCTGCCGATGCCTGCAAAGTCTATGCAGAGCTGGAGCAGGTCTATGGAACAAGCCTGTCCGCAAGTCTGCGCGGCATGATGGACAAGGGCCGCACCAAGGCGAAGTGCAGCTGAGCAGTGACCGATCCGGCCTGCAAGCGCGGCTGATCGCGGCGACCCGGGCGCTGGCGGGCGATGACCCGGCGGCGCGTTTTGGTGTCGCAGTGTCGGGTGGACCGGACAGCATGGCGCTGCTCTATCTGGCGGCCCGCGCCTTTCCTGAACGGGTGGCGGCGGTGACCGTTGACCATCGCCTGCGTCCCGCCTCCGCCGACGAAGCGGCCATGGTCGCGCGCTGGTGCGCGGGGCAGGGGATCGCCCATCATGTCGCAAAGCCGGACGCGCCGCCCTCCGGCAATATTCAGGCCTGGGCGCGGGCGCAGCGTTACCGCCTGATCGAACAATGGCGCAGCGCGCAGGGCGTCGACTGGATCATGACCGCCCACCATGCCGACGACCAGCTTGAAACGCTGTTGATGCGGCTCAATCGCGGATCGGGCGTTGGTGGCCTTGCCGGGGTGCGGGGGCGGTCCGGCACGGTCATCCGCCCGCTGCTGGGCGTGCGCAAGGCAGCGTTGCAGCGGCTTGTCGACGAAGAGGCGGTGCCGCATGTCCATGACCCTTCCAACGCTGACCCACGGTTCGACCGTGCGGCATTGCGCGTGGCCCTCACCGGAGCAAACTGGTTGAACCCGGAAGCGGCGGCCCGCAGCGCTGCCGCGCTGGCGGAGGCGGAAGCGGCGCTGGACTGGAGCGTCGCCGAACTGGCCGCACGCCATGTCGGCCGCGATGGCGATCAGTGGCGGCTTGATCGCACTGACCTGCCGCGCGAATATCTGCGCCGCCTGGTCCTCCACATGCTCAATGCCGCCGCGCCGAATGCGGCCCTGCCGCGGGGCGATGCACTCGACCGGGCGATCGGTGCTGCGCAGGTGGGAGGACAAGCGAATCTGGGCGACTGGCTGCTGCGCGGAGGGCGAGTATGGACGCTGCGCGCCGCGCCCCCGCGCGGACATTTCCAAAAAGTTCCGCAGTCCGACGCATGAACCCAACGCCCTGCCGTTTTTGTGCGCCGCAATAGTCTTTCTTTAACGCCGCCCATGCTTCATCCTGCATCCGAATGAGCGGAGATTTACAGTAATGATGGAATTTGCGGCGCTGACCTATGGCCTGTTGGCCAGTGTCATCCTTTCGGCAGCGCAACGTAATCATAAGCTGGCCCGGCCGCACCCGCCGTTGCTGCTGTATCTGGGCTATCTGCTGTGCGGCCTGTCAGCGGGCCTGGCGCTGGCGCTGGCCTGTCTCGCGATCGTCCAACTCACTGCCGGTTAATCCTTGTCCTGTAGGGCGGTTGCCAAGCTTGCGCTTTGGCCGATGCGCCCTATCTTGGCCGGTGAAAGAGAGTGATGATGAACGACGAGAAAGACCCGCAGGGCAACCCCTGGATCAAGAGCGCGATGATTTGGGCAGGGGTGATTGTCGCCCTGTTGCTGTTCGTGTCGATGTTTGACAGCCGTTCCGCCTCCACGGCAGGGACCGGCATCGCCTATTCCGAATTCCGATCGAAGGTGCAGGAAGGGCAGGTCAAGGATGTCGCCATCGCGCCCAACAAGATTTCGGGCACGCTGGCCAGCGGCCAGAAGTTCAGCACCGTTCCGGTCAATGATCCGGGCCTGACGGGCCTGCTTGACGATTATAATGTCAAATATTCGGGGCAGGCCGAAGAACAGCCCAGCTTCTGGATGATCCTGATCTACCAGTCGCTCCCCTTCCTGCTGATCCTTGGCATCGCCTTCTTCGTGCTGCGCCAGATGCAGAAGGGCGGCGGTGCAGGTGGTGCGATGGGCTTTGGCAAGTCGAAGGCCAAGCTGCTGACTGAAAAGCATGGCAAGGTCACATTTGATGACGTTGCCGGCATCGACGAAGCGCGCGAGGAATTGCAGGAGATCGTCGAGTTTCTGAAGAACCCGACCAAGTTCGCCCGGCTGGGCGGCAAGATTCCCAAGGGTGCGTTGCTGGTCGGTTCGCCCGGCACCGGCAAGACGCTGCTGGCCCGCGCGATCGCGGGCGAGGCGGGCGTGCCTTTCTTCACCATTTCCGGCTCCGACTTTGTCGAAATGTTCGTCGGTGTGGGCGCAAGCCGCGTGCGCGACATGTTCGAGCAGGCGAAGAAGAATGCGCCCTGCATCGTCTTTATCGATGAAATCGACGCAGTGGGCCGTCATCGCGGCGCGGGCCTTGGCAATGGCAATGACGAGCGTGAGCAGACGCTGAACCAGTTGCTGGTCGAGATGGATGGCTTTGAAGCCAATGAAGGCATCATCATCGTCGCGGCCACCAACCGTCCCGACGTGCTGGACCCGGCGCTGCTGCGTCCGGGCCGGTTCGACCGTCAGGTGGTGGTGCCCCGTCCCGATATTGAAGGCCGTGAGAAGATCCTTGCCGTCCATATGAAGAAGGTGCCGCTGGCGCCCGACGTCGAACCGCGCACGATCGCGCGCGGCACGCCGGGCTTTTCCGGCGCGGACCTTGCCAATCTGGTGAACGAGGCGGCGCTGATGGCGGCGCGGCGTGGCAAGCGGCTGGTCGCGATGGACGAGTTCGAGGCGGCCAAGGACAAGGTGATGATGGGCGCGGAACGCCGCTCTATGGTCATGACCGACGATGAAAAGAAGATGACCGCCTATCATGAGGCCGGCCATGCCATCGTGTCGGTCCATGAGCCTGCGTCCGACCCGATCCACAAGGCGACGATCATTCCGCGCGGTCGTGCATTGGGCATGGTCATGCGCCTGCCCGAACGCGACAGCTACAGCTATCACCGCGACAAGATGCATGCGAACATGGCCGTGGCCATGGGCGGCCGCGTCGCCGAAGAGATCATCTTCGGCTATGACAAGGTGTCGAGCGGCGCATCGGGCGACATTCAATATGCGACGAAGCTGGCGCGCGACATGGTCACCCAGTGGGGCATGTCCGACAAGCTGGGTCCGCTGCAATATGAAGAGCAGCAGGGCGAGACTTTCCTCGGCTATTCGCAGAGCGCCCGCGTCCATATGTCGGACGAGACCGCCAAGCTGATCGACAAGGAAATTCGCGGGCTGGTGGAGCAGGGCTATAATCGGGCCAAGGAATTGCTGACCGGTCATGAGGACCAGCTGCACCTGCTGGCCAACGCCATGCTGGAATATGAAACGCTGAGCGGCGACGAGATCAAGGCGCTGCTGGAAAAGGGCGAGATCACCCGCGACGATGGCACGACGATCAAGCCGTCGGTCATTCCGGCGGCAGGGTCTTCCATCCCGCGCGCAGGCAAGCGCAAGGGGCCTTTCGGAAACCCGTCTCCCGCCGGAGCCTGATCGGCAAGGACAGGAAATGGGGCGCGCGACCATCGGGTTGCGCGCCCTTTTTCATGTCCCCGCAACCCGCGCAATAAAATGGGCCAAAGGGACTGGCCGTCCGCGCCCATAGTGGTTACATGGGCCGCCACAAATCCCCCGGAACCAACCCCAGGGTTCGCATCAGAAAGTGGCATTTTCCATGGACATCCGCCTCGGCCTCACCTTTGACGACGTGCTGTTGCAGCCCGGCGAATCCGACGTGCTGCCCAGTCAGGCGGACACGTCCACCTATGTCACGCGCGAGATAAAGCTGAACATCCCGATCCTGTCGTCGGCGATGGACACGGTGACGGAGGCCGACATGGCGATCGTCATGGCGCAGTTGGGCGGCATCGGCGTGCTGCACCGGAACATGACCGTGGAAGAACAGGCGGACGCAGTGCGCGCCGTCAAGCGGTTCGAAAGCGGCATGGTGGTCAACCCCATCACCATCCTGCCCAGCGCCACGCTGGCCGATGCGCAGATGCTGATGCAGAAACATCGGATCAGCGGCATTCCGGTGGTGGAGGAATCGGGCAAGCTGGTTGGCATATTGACCCACCGCGATACCCGCTTCGCCGAAAATCCGGCCCAGCCGGTCAGCGAACTGATGACCAAGGACAATCTGGCCGTCGTTCCAGCCGGTGTCAGCCAGGACGAAGCCAAGCGGCTTCTGCATCAGCGCCGGATCGAAAAGCTGCTGGTGGTGGACGACGCCTATCGCTGCATCGGCCTGATCACGGTCAAGGATATGGAAAAGGCCGTGACATACCCACAGGCGACCAAGGACGGGTCAGGCCGCCTGCGCGTCGCGGCGGCGACCACGGTGGGCGACAAGGGGCTGGAGCGCAGCGAGGCGCTGATCGACGCGGAATGCGACCTGATCGTCATCGATACCGCCCATGGCCACAGCAAGCAGGTTTCGGCTGCGGTAGAAGCGGTCAAGCGCCTGTCCAACCATGTCCAGGTGGTCGCGGGCAATGTCGCCACTGCCGAGGCAACGCGCGCGCTGATCGGCGCGGGCGCGGATTGCGTGAAGGTTGGCATCGGGCCGGGGTCGATCTGCACCACGCGCGTTGTCGCGGGCGTGGGCGTGCCGCAGCTGACCGCGATCATGGATTCGGCCGAAGCCGCCGCCAAGCTGGGCGTGCCGGTGATCGCCGATGGCGGGTTGCGCACGAGCGGCGACGTGGCCAAGGCGCTGGCGGCTGGCGCCGGTTGCGTCATGGTCGGATCGCTGCTGGCAGGCACCGCCGAGGCACCGGGCGAAACCTTCCTCTATCAGGGGCGGGCCTATAAGAGCTATCGCGGCATGGGCAGCGTCGGTGCCATGGCGCGGGGGAGCGCCGACCGCTATTTCCAGGCGGACATCAAGGACCAGATGAAGCTGGTCCCCGAAGGGATTGAGGGGCAGGTGCCGTTCAAGGGCCCGGCCAAGGATGTGATCCACCAGCTGGTCGGCGGCGTGAAGGCGGCGATGGGCTATACCGGCAGCCGCACCATTCCTGACTTGCAGGAGCGCGCCCGTTTCGTGCAGATCACCAATGCCGGGCTGTCCGAAAGCCATGTCCATGACGTCACCATCACGCGTGAAGCGCCCAATTATCCGACGCGCTGATGATATTCCCCTTCCGCTTGCGGGAGGGGTTAGGGGAGGGCGTGTGCTGATCGTCGATTACTGCGACATGCCCTCCCCCAACCCCTCCCTAAAGGGAGGGGAGTCTTGACCCCCGCCGCCCGCCTTCAGGCCGCGATCGAATTGCTTGACGCGATCATTGCGTCGGCGCGGGACGGCGGGCCTGCCGCCGACACGCTGATCGCGCGCTATTTCAAGGAGCGGCGCTACGCCGGGTCGCGCGACCGGCGGGCGGTGCGTGATCATGTCTATGATGCGATCCGCCGCGCGGGCGAACGGCCCGACACCGGGCGCGAAGCGATGATCGGACTTGCGATGGAGCGGCCCGATCTGGCCACGCTGTTCGACGGATCGACCCATGCGCCGATGCCGATCGAACCGGGCGAGGTCGGGGCCAGCGCCGGGGCGGTGCCAGCCTGGCTTGCGCCGCTGCTCGCTGCGCCGGTCGAGCAGGCGGCGCTGCTGGGCCGCGCGCCGGTCGATCTGCGGGTCAACCGGCTGAAGGCGACGCCTGCCACGGTCGCGCGGCAATTGCCCGACGCGCAGCCGATCGCGGGCTTGCCCGATGGCCTGCGCCTGCCCGAAGGCTTCCCGGTCGAACAGGCCGACCCATGGAAACAGGGTCTGGTGGAAGTGCAGGATGGCGGCAGCCAGATGATCGCGCTGGCCTGCGCCGCCGCGCCCGGCATGACTGTGGTTGACCTGTGCGCCGGGGCAGGGGGCAAGACATTGGCGCTGGCCGCCGCGATGGCGGGGCAGGGCATGCTGATCGCCGCCGATACGATCCGCGCGCGGCTGGCGCGGCTCAGTCCACGGGCGGAGCGGGCTGGCGCGACCTTCATCGAAACGCTGCTGATCGATCAGGGGCATGAAGGGCGGGGGCTGGACAGCCTGCACGGCAAGGCCGACGTCGTGCTGGTCGACGCGCCCTGTTCGGGCACCGGCACCTGGCGTCGCAATCCGGAGGCGCGCTGGCGGCTGACGCAGGCGCGGCTTGACCGGCTGGTCGCGGAACAGGCGCGCATCATGGATTTCGCCGCGCCCCTGCTGGCTCCGGGCGGCGCGCTGGTCTATGCTACCTGTGCGCTGACGGATCGGGAGGGACGCGATCAGGTGGATGGCTTTCTGGCCCGCCATGATGGATGGACGGCGGAAGCGCTGGATATGCCGCTGGGCCGCGCCCATGGCGACGGCTGGCTGTTGACGCCGGGGCATGACGGGACGGACGGCTTTTTCTTTGCGCGCCTGCGCCGGTCTGCCTGAAAGCGGCGGCGTGAAACAGGCCATGGACAAGCGCCCGCAAAATGGCGACACTTGGACAAAATCAACGCCTGAAACATGGCTGGAGACTCTTATGCGTTTTACCCCCGCCTCGATCGCGCTTGCCATCGTCCTGACCACTGTGTCCAGCGTCGGGCTGAGCCAGCGGCCCGATGCGCAGATCGAGCCGCGATCGATAGAATGGCAGAAGGCGGGCGCCGCGGCCTTCGCGGCGGGCAATCTGAGCGGTGCGACCGATGCGCTGGAAAGCGCGCTGGCGGTCGATCCGCGCAACCGCGCCGCCTATATCGATCTGGCGCAGGTCGCCCGTGCGCAGGGGCTGCAGGGCAAGGCGATCCGCCTCTACAAGGAAGCGCTGCTGCTGGACCCGACCGATGTGGTCGCGCTGGCGGGGCAGGGCGAGGCGATGGTGGAAAAGGGCGCGCTGGCCAAGGCCAAGGAGGTGTTGGCCAAGGCGCAGACGCTGTGCAAGGGTGAGTGCGCGCCCGTCAGCCAGCTGGCCGCCGCGATCCAGAAAGGCCCGCCTGCCGTCGCCCTGACGGCCAAGGATGCCGTCCCGACCGCGCCCAAAACGGTGCCGACCGAGACGCCGTAAAATAGGATTTGCGACGCTTAACTTCGCATATTTCCCGGTGAACGCGATATTTTATTATCGGGCCGGGATAGATTGTTGTGCGATCCGTTTGGCTGTCGACGGTGAGAAAGAGCCGGTCGGCGCGATAGTAGCAGGGCGGGCGGCGTGTAGGACAGTGGTTCCCGTGCGCCCGGTGTGGGGCGTTTAGGTTCAATTCTCTACCTCCGTGAAATCATCGCGCCTAAGGCGCAGCGCGAGCCTGCCGCCCCAGCACCCTTGCCACCGCGACAAATTCATCGACGCTGACCGTTTCGGCGCGGCGTTGCGGGTCGATGCCGACCTCTGCCAGGGCATCGAGCGCGCCGGGCAAGCCCTTGAGGCTTTGCCGCAGCATTTTGCGGCGCTGGCCAAAGGCGGCGGCGGTCAGGCGTTCGAGATGCTTTAGCTGCACGCCGTCCGGCGCGGCCTTGGGCGTCAGGTGAACGACGGCGGACATGACCTTGGGCGGCGGGGTGAAGGCGCTGCGGTGGACCTTCATCGCGATGCGCGCGTCGCTGCGCCATTGGGACAGGATGGCGAGGCGGCCATAATGATCCGTGCCGGGCTGGGCGACGATGCGTTCGGCGACCTCCATCTGGAACATCAGCGTCAGCGTGGACCACCAGGGGAGCGGCGACCAGTCAGCCGACAGCCAGCCGATCAGCAGCGCGGTGCCAACATTATAGGGCAGGTTGGCGATGATATGCGCGCCATCGCCCGCTTCCGCGCGGGCGTCGATTTCCATCGCGTCGCCCGACAGGATGCGCAACTGCCCCGGAAAGGCGGCGTCCAGTTCCGCCAATGCCGGCAGGCAACGCCGGTCACGCTCCACCGCGACGAGGCGTGCGCCCGCGCGCAATATGGCGCGGGTTAGGCCGCCGGGGCCGGGGCCGACCTCGAACGCGGGCTGGCCGTCGATCGCGCCGGGGATAGCGGCGATCCGGTCGAGCAATTGTTCGTCGAGCAGGAAATTCTGCCCCAGCGCCTTGCTGGCCTGAAGCCCGTGCGTGGCGATCACGTCCCGCAGCGGCGGCAGCTTCACCCTGGCTTCAGGCGGCATAGGCGAGGCGCGCACGGGCGGCGTCGGCGGCCATGCGCAGCGCCGCGATCATTGCGCCGGGATTGGCGCTGTCGGTGCCTGCAATGCCAAAGGCGGTGCCATGGTCGGGCGATGTGCGCACGATCGGCAGGCCGAGCGTGATGTTGACGCCATCGTCGAAATTCAGCGTCTTGATAGGGATCAGCGCCTGATCATGATACATGCACAGCGCCGCGTCATAGGTTTCGCGCGCGCGGGCATGGAACATGCCGTCGGCGGCGAGCGGCCCGACTATGTCGAAGCCTTCGTCACGCAGCGATTCGACGGCCGGGCGGATGATGTCGATTTCCTCCCGCCCCAGCGCGCCGCCTTCCCCTGCATGAGGGTTCAGCCCGGCGACGGCGAGGCGGGGGCGGGCAATGCCGAAATTCTTTTGCAATCCCTTGGCCGTCGTGATCGCGCGGGCGCGGATCAGGTCGATGGTCAGCGCCGCCGGCACTTCGCTCAGCGGAATATGGATCGTGACCGGCACCACCTTGAGCGATGGCCCGGCCAGCATCATCACGGCATTATGGGGCGATACGCCGCAACGTTCGGCGACGAATTCGGTCTGGCCCGGATGGGTGAAGCCCACGCCGTACAGCTGTTCCTTGCCCACGGGCGCGGTGACGATGCCCGCCGCCGATCCCGACCGGGCGAGGCCGACCGAGGCTTCGAGCGATTCAAACGCGGTGCGCGCGCCATCGACGCTGGGGGTGCCGGGAATAATCTCCCCCGCCTGTCCGACCTGAAGGCAGGGCAGCGCCGACCCGAAGGCGGCGGCAGCATCTTCCGGCGCGCTGATCAGCGCGATCGGGCCGAGCCAGACCGCGCGCAACGCCGCGACGTCGCCCACCGCGAAAAAGGGCGGCAGGCCACGCGCGTCGCGCATGACCCAGCTTTTGGCGACGATTTCCGGCCCGATCCCGGCGGGATCACCGAGCGAAACCGCAAAGGGCAGCGGCGACTGGCCGGGCAGGGGCGCGGTGTCAGTTATATTCGATGATCGCATCACGACGCAGATCGCGCAGATAGATGCGCGCACGCTTGTTGACCCGCTCTTCTTCCAGCTGCGCCATGATCTGTTCGGGATTGGGCGCATTGGCCGACACTGGATCATCGCGGCCGCACACGATCAGGACGCGCACGCCGTCGGTGATGGAGCCGAACGGGGGCGTGGCTTCGCCGACCTGGAGGTTCAGCAGAATCTCCTGCAGCTGGGGCGGCAGATCGCGCAGCTTCACATTGTCATTGTCGACCACGTCCGCGCCGATCTTTGCGCCGACCTCATTGGCCTGCCCGCAGCCCTTGATCTCCTTGATGGCGGCGGCGAAGCTTGCGGCCTTGGCGCTCGCCTGCTCCTTGGTCGTGCCCTGCGGGAACAGCACCGACAGCTGTTTCAGGCTGAGCAGCGAATCGCGCGGATCGGCGGTCAGCACCTTGCGCTTGTCCATCACGTAGATCAGCGACACGCCGCCAGCGACCTCGATCGGCCCGGCAATCTGCCCGACCTGCATTTCGACGGCGGCATTCGCCAGTTCGGGCGGCAGCTGGGCGGGGCGGACCCAGCCCAGATCGCCACCGACCGCTGCGGTCGATGCTTCGGAGAATTGCCGGGCATAGGCGGCAAAGCTGCCACCCTGCTTGATTTGTTCGATGATGTTGCGGGCGTTGGCGATGATCTGGTCGCGATTTTCCGGGGTCGCCGACAGATAGATTTCGCCGATCCGGAATTCGTCGCTGCCCTTGGCCGCGTTCAGCCGGTCGACCACCGATTTCACTTCGTCTTCCGACACGTTGACGAACGGCTGGATATTGCGCCGCAGCAGGCGGCTCCACGCCAGTTCGCCTTCAATCTGGCGCTTGATGCTGGCCGAGGAACTGCCCTGGCTGCGCAGATAGGCGTCGAACTGGGTCGGCGACTGGCGGAAATTGGCCGCGACACGTTCATAGCTTTGTTCGATTTCAGCCGGATCGACCTTGATGTCGTTGGCGGCGGCTTCCTGAATCTGGAGCGTTTCGTCGATCAGGTTGCGCAGCACCTGCACCCGCAGCCGCTCCTTTTCCTCCGGCGCCACCTTGCCGCCATTGGCAGTGATGATCAGCGCGAGGCGCTGGTCAATGTCCGTGCCGGTGATGATGCGACCGTTGACGATCGCCGTCGCCTTGCGGACATTGGGGTCGCTCTTGCCGAAAACGGTGACGTCCTGCGGCAGGTTGAGCTGCTGGCTGGCGATGTCGCCGCCATCATCGACCGTTTGCGCGGTGACGCCCTGCACCCCCACGCCAAGCAGCGCGGTCGACAGGAACAGGGTGCGCAGGGCCGAACGAACGGCCGGAAACATGCGGGTGGACGTGGAAACGACAGGCAGCATCGTCGGCAAATATCTCCAATACGGTCTGGCACGAATGCGCCAATCCGCCTGAACCAGCCCTGACAGGGAAGCGGGAAGGGTGATCCTTATATGCCAATATTGCGGAAAGCTAGCCGAAGCTGGAAAGCATTGCCCTTTCGCGCGTCACCATTGGCCTGATAATCGCGCCGCCAGGTGATGCCGAGGGTGAGGCAATCATCCTCATAGGCGATGCCAAGGCGATGGCGGACCGGCTCATAACCATCGGCCATGCTGAGCGGATCTTCCTTTGCATCGGTCAGGTCGATCACGGTCGAGCCGAACACCGACCAGAAGCGGGCGAACTGAACGCGCCCGCCCAGCCGCAATTCTTCGCGGTCCTGCAAATCCTCCAGCCCCGCCAGCGCATTGCGGTTGAGCCGCAGATAGCCGACCATGGCGTAGGTATCCCTGCTGCCCACGGTCGCGTCCAGTTCGTTGCGCCGGACGGACAGATGATCCTTGTCCAGCCGGAAACGGTGGGTGAAGCTGATGAAATCCTTGTAGCGGATCGTGGTGCGGCCAACGATGTCGGACGTGCGGTCCGACAGGCCGGTGCCGTCGGGCAGGATGCTGGTGCGGCTGTTGAGCCGATAGCTTTGCCCGACGATGCTCTGGAGCGAGAAGTCGGGCAGGGACAGGCTATATTCCAGCCCATAGGTGATGCGGGTCGAATCCTCGAACCGGTCATAGCCTGCGAAGCGATTGAGGGCGAAGAGGTTGCTGTCCTCCAGATCGACGGCGCGGGCATCTTCATTGGGTAGCCGCAGATTGGCGAGTTTGGGCGCCGCGACGATCTGGATGCGCGGGGTAATCCGCTGCACGCCGCCGAACGCCTCGCCCATGAACGGCCAGCGCATGTCCACCGCGGCAGCGGCGATGCCGCGCGCCTGCCAGCCCGGATCGCCCGCATAGCTGGCGGTCGGCGTCAGGTCATTGTCGCTGCTGTGATAGACGTCGCCGCGCAGATAGCCGGTGAAGGTCACTTCCTGACCCATGCCGGTCAGGGTGCGCAGGTTCCATTCGGCCGCCGAGAAGGCGCGCTGCGTATCCTGACCATGGGTGCGCGTGATCGCCAGCGTATTGGCCTGCAATTGCAGCACGCCGCCCAGCAGCGGGTCTTTCAGGCGCAGGCGATAGTCCATGACCGGCAGCGCGATCGGCGTCTGCCCCTGCGAATCGCCCGCGCGCAGGGTCTGCACCGCCCAGCCGCGCAAGGAGAAATAGCTGTTCTGGCCGATTCGCTGCGCGCCGATGGTCGAGCGCAGCCGGTCGTCGCGGTTGATGTCGTAGCGGCGCAGGAAGGTGCGGTCGCTGGCGACGCGAATCGATCCGTCGACGCTCCATTCCGGCGTCAGTTGCAGGGCGCCGCTGGCGTCGAGATAGCCGCGGAAATCCTTTTGCGACGCTGCGGGCGGGGTGCCCACGCTGCTGTCGCCGGTCGCGACGCGGCTGCCATACGTCGCATAGCCGGTGATCTGATACGCGCCGCGATCATAGAGATGGCGGAAGGTCGTTTCGAGCATCGGCAGGCTGTCGGTATAGACATGCGGCGTGACCGTCAGGTCGCGATTGGGCGCGAGCTTGAAATAATAGGGCAGCGCGACTTCAAAACCATTGTTCCGGTCATAGCGCAGATTGGGCACCATCAGGCCGCTGCCGCCGCCTTCGCCGACGGGATGGGACAGGCCGGGCAGCGGAATGAGCGGCAGGCCGAACAGTTCGATATTGGCGTTGGTATAGGTGACCCTCTGGCGGGTCGGGTCATAGACGACCTTGACCGCGTTGATCTGCCATGTCGGTTCCTTGGGGCAGCCCTTGCTGTCCTCCACCGCGCAGCCAGTATAGGCGGCGCGATTGAGCGTGTAGAGGCCGTTGGTGCGCGTGCCGGTGGCCGCCGCCAGGCGACCGCCCGACTGTAGCACCAGCAAGATGTTGTCGACCAGGCCGTCCTTGAGCGTATCGGTCACGTCGAAGCGGTCGCCATAGGCGATATTGCCGTCGGGATCAGTCACGGAAACGTTGCCGATCGCTTCCACCTTGCCGCTGTTGCGATTCCACACGACCTTGTCGGCGCGCAGGCGATTGCCGTCGCGCAGCAACTGGACCGCGCCGCTGGCCGTGACGATGTCGCTATTGCTGTCATATTCCAGCGCGTCGGCGGAAAAGCCGATCTGGTCGTCGCTGGCCGGTACCGGCGCGTCCGGCGCGCTGATCGGCGCCTGCGGTTCGTTCAACTGCTGCGCCATGGCCGGGCTGGCGATGGCGAGGGACGTCAGGGCGCAACCGACCAGCAGGGCAGGACGCAATGTAAGGGATGCAGGGAGGATAGCCAAAAGGTCGGGCCTCATCAAGGGGCGGTATCAGCGCCTGCCTATCGCATTGCTTGGCGCGCGCCGCAATCGCCCTGCTGCGCTCTTTTCGGGCAAAATCGGTCGAACGCCTTTGCCAGACGGGGCAAGCCGCACTATTTGGCAAAGATTACGTCTTACAGCCCCATGCAGAAAAGGTCCCTTGATGGATATCGCGATCAGCCCGACCCGTCCCGATGCCGACACTCTGGTCCTGGCCATGCCCAAGGGCACGCCCGACCGCCTGCCGGTCGCCGCATCCGCGACGCTGGTGGCGGGCGCTGCGGCTGCGCGCTTTACCGGGGAAGTGGGCACGACGTTCGAGAGTTTTGCGGACGAGGGCGGCAAGGTGCTGCGCATCGTGCTGCTGGGCACGGGGACGGGGAATGACGCGGACCTGGAGCGCGCCGGTGGCGCATTGACCGCCCGCCTGCTGACCAGCGGGGCGACCCATGCAGCGGTCGAATTTGTCGGCGGCGCGAGTGGCGCTGGCGCGGCGCGGCTGGCGCTGGGCGCGCTGCTGCGCGGCTGGCGGATCGACACATATCGCACCCGCCAGCCGGAAAAGGCCAAGCCGACGCTGACGACGGTGACGATCGTGTCGGCCGACGCTGGCGCGGCGTGGGAGCGGCATGCCGCCGTCGCGGCGGGTGTCGCGCTGACCCGCGAACTCGTGTCGGAACCGGCCAATATCATCTATCCCGAAAGCTTCGTCGAGCGTTGCCAGCATCTGGCCGAACTGGGCGTGAAGATCAGCGTGCTGGACCGCCCGGCCATGGAGGCATTGGGCATGGGCGCGCTGCTGGGCGTGGCGCAGGGTTCGGCGCGCGACGCGCGGTTGCTGGCGCTGGAATGGGACGGCACTGACGGCGCGGTGGAAACGCCGCTGGTGCTCGTCGGCAAGGGCGTGACGTTCGACACGGGCGGCATATCCATCAAGCCCGCCGCTGGTATGGAAGATATGAAGTGGGACATGGGCGGCGCGGGCGCCGTCGCCGGCGCGATCAAGGCGCTGGCCGGGCGCAAGGCCAAGGCGCATGTCGTGGGCATTTGCGGGCTGGTCGAAAATATGCCCGACGGCAATGCGCAGCGCCCCGGCGACATTGTGACATCCATGTCGGGTCAGACGATCGAGGTGATCAACACCGACGCCGAAGGGCGGCTGGTGCTGTGCGACGCGCTGACCTGGGCGCAGAAAAACTACAAGCCCGATACGGTGGTTGATCTGGCGACGCTGACGGGCGCGATCCTGGTATCGCTGGGCGATCAATATGCCGGGCTTTTCTCCAACGATGACGGCCTGTCGGACGATCTGACCGCGGCGGGCAAGACGGCTGGCGAACCGCTTTGGCGCTTCCCGCTGTCCGACGCTTACAACAAGCTGATCGACAGCCCGATCGCCGATATGAAGAATATCGGTGGCCGCTATGCCGGGTCGATCACCGCCGCGCAGTTCATCAAGCGGTTCATCGACGATGGCGTCAAATGGGCGCATCTCGACATTGCAGGCATGGTCTGGTCCGACAAGCCCGGTGCGACGTTCGACAAGGGCGCGACCGGCTATGGCGTGCGGCTGCTCGACCAGTTTGTCGCGGACAAGTTCGAACGGTAAGATGCCCCCACGCCCGTTCGGGCTGAGCCTGTCGAAGCCTTGTCCTTCTTCGAAAAGAAGAACGCCCCCCTTCGACTGCCTGCCAAGGCAGGCGCTCAGGACAGGCTTCGACAAGCTCAGGGCGAACGGAGTTAGGATTTTAAGGCCATGCAGGTCGATTTCTATCAGTTGAGCCGTGATCCCGTCGATCAGGTGCTGCCGGCTATCGCCGCGCGCATCCTGGCGATGGGTGCGCGCCTGCTGGTAGTGGCGCAGGAGCCGGACTGGCTGGAGCGGATTTCCGCCGGGCTGTGGAATGGCCCGCCCGACAGTTTCCTGGCGCATGGCCATGCGGGCGAAGCGGGGGAGGGGCATCAGCCGATCCTGCTCGGCGCGTCCTGCGATGCCGCCAATGGCGCGCGTCATGTCGCGCTGGCCGATGGGTTGTGGCGCGAACAGGCGCTCGATTTCGACCGGGTTTTCCACTTCTTCGACGACAGCACGATCGAGGCGGCGCGGGCGAGCTGGCGGGCATTGGCCAAGCGCGACGGGATCGAATCCCGCTATTTCAAGCAGGACGGACGCAAGTGGCTGCAAATGGCATAGCCGGGGCTTAGGCGAAGCCCCTTGCGGCCCGGCCCGGCCCCGTCTAAAGGCGCGCGCAGCATTTCCAACCATTCGGAGTATCGAGGGCCATGGCCGTCACGCGCACTTTTTCGATCATCAAGCCCGACGCGACCCGTCGCAACCTGACCGGCGCTGTCACCAAGATGCTGGAGGAAGCCGGTCTGCGCGTCGTCGCATCGAAGCGCATCCGCATGAGCCGCGAACAGGCCGAAGGCTTTTACGGCGTCCACAAGGAACGCCCCTTCTTCGCTGACCTCGTCGCCTTCATGATTTCCGGCCCGGTCGTCGTGCAGGTGCTGGAAGGCGAAAACGCCGTGCAGCGCAACCGCGACATCATGGGCGCGACCAACCCGGCCAATGCCGACGCTGGCACGATCCGCAAGGAACTGGCCGAATCGATCGAAGCCAATTCGGTCCATGGTTCGGACAGCGAAGAAAATGCCGCGACCGAAATCGCCTTCTTCTTCAAGCCGGAAGAAATCGTCGGCTAACGCCGCGATCCCATCGGTCTGAAAAAGCCCGGTCCTTCGGTGAAGGGCCGGGCTTTTTCATGGCTCTGCTATTTGCGGGCCGCCACCAGCGTGGACCAGCGGGTGTCGATTGCGGCCACAGGCGCCTTGCCGACATTGCGCGTCACCAGAGAGAGGCCGCGCAACGTCACGTCATGCCCCGATAGCCAGCGGCCCGCTATGCCATAGCCGATGTCATAGATCGCGCTATCCTCCCGCGCTTCGCCATTGACGACGAAGCGCGTGGTGATGACGACCGGCAGCTTTTCATCGCCCACGCTGTTGTCGGGCAGCTTGGCCTTCGCCCTGGCCTTTTTGAGCGCGTTATCGAACCAGTCGGCCTCGATCCGCGGTTCGCCTGTCGTGGATACCGGCGCAACGCCCAGCGCAGCAGGGAAGATGAGCGTCTGGCTCTGCACGATCTGGTCGGGCGCGGCAGGCTTCAGCACCAGCCGGTCGTCCCCGTCCGCCTTGGCCTCCAGCACCAGCTTGGCAGCGCGGGCCGAAGCCTGACGGCTTTCGCTGGCCTTGTCCGCGCGCGCGTCGCGCTTGTCCGACCAGTTGAGATAAAGGGTCAGCGCGGAAATACCCACCGCCAAGACCGCCAGCATTTCACCCAGGCTGATCCAGCGGCGACGGATCGCGGCAGCTTCCTGTGCACGGGCTTCCTGAGGCGTGTCGGGTGCGTCGCTCATCGTTTCAGGCCACCTGCGGCGGCACCTCGAACCGGTCGATGACCCAATCTTCGGCCTGTGCGCCGCCAATCCACTCCTGCATCCAGGGGTGGGCGATGATGGCGTGCATATAGGCTTCGGCAAAGCGGGCCACGGGCAGTTGATAGGTGATGAGGCGCGTGACCACCGGCGCGAACATGACGTCGGTCGCCCCGAACGGGCCGAACAGGAAGTCGCCTTCGCCGCCATGGCGGGCGCGGGCCTGCGCCCAGAGCTGCATCAGTCGCGCCAGATCCTGCTTGACCGCTTCGGACGGCGGCACCGCATCATAAATCTGACGGATGTTCATGCTATGCTCGCGGCGGAGCGCGGCGAAGCTGGAGTGCATTTCGGCCGCCATCGACCGGGCCATGGCGCGCGCGGCGGGATCGGTGGGCCAGAATTTCTCGTTCCCGGTTTTTTCATTGAGATATTCGACAATCGCCAGGCTGTCCCACACGACAATATCATCGCCGTCCCACAGGATCGGCACCTTGCCGGAGGAGGGGGCGAATTCGTCGCCTTCGCGCCGCTTTTCCCACGCTTCGTCATAGAGGGGGACGACCGCCTCTTCAAAGGGCAGGCCGGACAGCTTGCACGCCAGCCAGCCGCGCAGCGACCAGCTCGAATAGGCTTTGTTCCCGATAAACAGCTTCATCATGCCCCCGCTTTAGCCGGAGCGGCGCGCAGAAGTCGAGGGGCGGGACAGCGGCGACGAAACAGGATTTTGGAGCCGAGCCGGAATCCAATCCACGATGTTTCTGTTTTTATTTTCAAATATGTAATGAAAATAAGATGGTTAATAAGGCCCCCAGAAAGGCCCCAGTTCGTTCTTGCTGGAATCGGGAATCACATTGGGTTCCCAATTACTTACCGCAAAGCTAGGCACAAGGGAACGGACCATGAATGGAGCGAGGTAGCAGTGAATGCCCGCCGCTCATCGTCGCGCGACAGATCATCTTCTTTGCGACAATGCAGCCGACGACAGACGTAAAAAGGACGCGGCATCTTTATCCCGCGCCCTTTCCTATGCGATGGCGTCGCGCTTACAGCTTATCGGTCAATTCCGGCACGATCTTGAACAGATCACCCACGAGGCCGATGTCCGCCATCTGGAAGATCGGTGCATCCTCATCCTTGTTGATGGCGATGATGGTCTTGCTGTCCTTCATTCCGGCAAGATGCTGGATCGCCCCGGAAATGCCGACCGCAACATAGACTTCCGGCGCTACGATCTTGCCGGTCTGCCCGACCTGATAGTCGTTGGGCACATAGCCCGCATCGACCGCCGCCCGGCTGGCTCCGACCGCAGCGCCCAGCTTGTCGGCCAGCGGATAGATGACTTCCTCGAACGTCGGCCCATCCTTGAGCGCCCGACCACCCGACACGATGATCTTGGCGCTGGTCAGTTCCGGCCGCTCAAGCTTGGCGATCTCCGCCCCGACAAAGGACGACAGCCCCTTGTCCCCAGTCGAGGCCACCGCTTCCACCGTGCCCGAACCACCCTCACGAGCCGCCTTCTCGAACGCGGTGCCGCGAACGGTGATGACCTTCTTGGCATCCTTGCTCTTGACCGTGGCGATCGCATTGCCCGCATAGATCGGCCGCGTGAACGTGTCCTCGCCTTCGACCGACAGGATATCGCTGATCTGCATCACGTCGAGCAGAGCCGCAACGCGCGGCGCGATATTCTTGCCGTTGCTGGTGGCGGGCGCGATGAAAGCATCATGATGCCCCATCAGTTCCACGACCAGCGGCGCGATATTCTCGGCAAGCGCATGACCATAGACGGCGTCGTCAGCGACATGCACCTTGCCCACGCCCGCAATCTGCGCGGCGGCAGCGGCAACGCCATCGACGCCTTCGCCAGCAACCAGCAGATGCACTTCGCCCAGCTTCGCAGCGGCGGTGATGGCCGAAAGCGTCGCGTCCTTGACCGCGCCGCCCTCATGTTCAACCCAGACAAGCGTCTTCATGCGGCAACTCCCATGGCCTTGAGCTTGGCAACCAGTTCATCGACATCGGCGACCTTGACGCCGGCGGTGCGCTTGGGCGGTTCGACCACCTTGAGCGTCTCCAGCCGTGCGCCGATATCTACGCCATAATCGGCAGGCGTCTTCTGCGCGAGCGGCTTGGATTTCGCCTTCATGATGTTGGGCAGCGACGCATAGCGCGGCTCGTTGAGACGCAGGTCAGTGGTGATGATCGCCGGCGTCGACAGCTTCACCGTCTCCAGCCCGCCATCGACTTCGCGCGTCACCGACACACTGTTGCCCTCGACCTCGACCTTCGACGCGAACGTGCCCTGCGGCAGGTTCAGCAGCGCCGCCAGCATCTGGCCGGTCTGGTTGCTGTCATCATCGATCGCCTGCTTGCCCAGGATGATCAGGCCAGCGCCTTCCTCTTCCTGTACCTTGGCGAGCAGCTTCGCGACGGCCAGCGGCTCGACCTCTTCATCGGTCTGGATCAGGATCGCCCGGTCCGCGCCCATCGCAAGGCTCGTCCGCAGCGTTTCCTGCGCCTTGGCGACGCCGATCGACACGGCGATCACCTCGGTCGCCACGCCCTTTTCCTTCAGGCGGATGGCTTCTTCGACCGCGATCTCGTCAAACGGGTTCATGCTCATCTTGACGTTCGCCAGATCGACGCCCGTGCCGTCCGCCTTCACGCGCGGCTTCACATTATAATCAATGACCCGCTTCACGGGCACAAGGATCTTCATGGCTTGCTCCATCTTGTCAATGGTCCGACCAATAAGGGATGATAGGCGTCTGTCAATCCCGTTCGGTCCGGCCATTGCGCCTTTCTCGGCGTCGGCTATAGATTTGCGCATCTCTATCGGAGCGCACTCTATGGCATCGTCCCCGTCCCCCAAGCCCAGTTTCGCTCCCATCAAGACGCGCCGCGCGTTCGAGGTGATCTGTGAACAGATACGGGAGCAATTGGCGGCGGGGACGCTCAAGGCGGGGGACAAGCTGCCTGCCGAACGGGAATTGGCGGTTGAGTTTCAGGTCAGTCGCAGCGCGTTGCGGGAAGCGCTACGCAGCCTGGAGGTCGCGGGAATCATCCGCAATGTGAAGGGCGCGAAGGGAGGGGCGTTCGTGCAGACGGCCGAGCCGGACCGGATCGTGCAGGCGATGCAGGATTATGTCCATCTGGGTGATATTTCGCTGGGCGAACTGACCGAGGCGCGGCTGGCGTTGCAGGACATCATCGTCCGTCTGGCGTGCGCGCGCGCCACGGAAACCGACCTGGCGGAACTGGAGGCGATTGCCGAACGGACGAAGCGGGAAACCAGCGTGGAGGCGCGCTATGCCTGTGCGGTGGAATATTATGCGGTGCTGGCCCGCGCGACCAAGAACCGCATCTTTGGCATCTTCGTCGATTCGCTATCGGCGATCCTGCACGAATTTGTGCGGGGGCCGGACTATGAGACGTTGCAGCAGTCATTGATCGAATCTCGGTTCAAGCTGGTGCGGCATTTGCGGGCGAAGGATGAGGAAGCGGCCGTTGCGGAAATGCGCAAGCATCTGGAACGGGTGCATCGCCATGTCCGCAAGAACAGCAAGGCCGCCGCCAAGGGCTGATTGACCGCGCCATCTTTGCCATGCAATAGGTAGGACCATTAAATATATGGATCCATAGGTAGGTGCGGCATGGCGGATGATGGCAAGATTGTGATGGCGGGCGCGCTGGACGGCGTGCGGGTACTGGATTTCACCAGCGTCATGGCCGGGCCTTTCGCCACCCGGATGCTCGCAGACCTTGGCGCGGAGGTCATCAAGGTGGAGTCGCTTGAGGGCGATCAGGTCCGTGCGCGGCCGCCCAAGCGAGACGGGCATAGCGCCTATTTCGGCAATCTGAACGCGGGCAAGCAGTCGATCGCCTGCAACCTCAAATCGCCCGAGATCATCGCGCTCATGAAACAGCTCGTCGCCACCTGCGACGTGCTGGTGGAGAACTTCCGGCCCGGCGTCATGGCGCGCTTCGGCCTCGACTTTGCGACGCTGGCGGCGATCAATCCGCGGCTCATCTATTGCTCCATCTCCGGCTATGGCCAGACCGGGCCGAAGGCGCTGTTCCCGGCCTATGCGCCGGTCATCCATGCGGCCAGCGGTTTCGACATGGTGAACCTGCGCTATCAGGACGGGGCGGATCGGCCCGCGACCAGCGGCATTTTCATCGCTGACGTGCTGGGCGGCACCCATGCGTTCGGCGCGATCCAGGCCGCGCTCTATCAGCGGGAGCGGACGGGGCAGGGGCAGCATATCGACCTGTCGATGCTGGAAGCGATGGTCGGCATGCTCGTGTTCGAGACGCAGGAGGCGCAATTTCCGGGCGACGCGCGGCGGCCGCTCTATACGCCGCTCAAGACCAATGACGGTTTCATCATGGTCGCGCCGACCAGTCCGCGCAATTTCGAGCAATTGTCGGACGCCGTAGGTCATCCCGAATGGCGCGACGATCCGCGCTTCCTGACCAATGCGGATCGCAATGCCAATTGGGCAACGTTGCTGGCGCTGACCGAGGCGTGGACGATAGAGCGCAGCGCGGCGGAGGCCGAGGCGATCCTGTCGCGCCATGGCGTGCCATGCGCCCGCTATCGCGAGATTGGCGAGTTGCTGGACGACCCGCAACTCGCGGCGCGCGGCGCGTTCGCACAGGTGCATGACGGCGCGGGTACGTTCAAAGTGCCCAATCCGCCTTTCCGCATGAGCGGATCGCGGGTCGAGGCACGGGATTATGTCGCGCGACTGGGCGAGGATGGCGCGACGGTGCTGGCCGGGCTGGGCTTGAGCGCGGAGGTTGTCGCGGCGTTGCGGGCCAGCGGCGATCTGGGCTGACACGCGCGTTTGTAAAAGGTCCGAAGTTCACACCGTCGTGGGCTACGCATTTGCGTGGATGCGGAATGGTGGCGTGAATTTCGCAATAGGAGATTTTTTGCGAAGTTAATGCGTGTCCCTGTGCGGACGGCGCGCGGGGTGGAGACGGACGGTTGGAAAGAGCCTGGGTGGATTATGGCATGAGGTCGGGATGTAGGACAGTGGGAGGATGGCCGATTTCGGAATGTCGCCTTACCGGCGGGTAGGAAGGGATAGCCGCCGGTCCCCCTTAGGGCAGGCGACACGATCATGAACGGAAGTGGCTGCCTGTCGCCCATCGACCAAGGTAAGACTTCTGTCCCTATCGATTCAAGCATGCCAACGTCAGCCCAACGATCCAAGCGTGACCGCGCGTTTGATCCTGCTATGGCCGAGCGCGGGCAGTGTTCAATCATGGCGCAGCCCTAGTAGGAGAAGATGCATGCTTTTTCTGAGGATCAGCGTGCAATAGGCACCCCCTTCGTGGGGTGATCGGCGTGCAAAAAGGACCCCTTCATCCCGGGGATTTAGTCGGCCGACTGGTTTTGATCAGTTGGCGAGAACGGGATGTTGATCGTGGAGACAGTGGTTCGGATTCGGCGTGAGCATGCAGCGGGTAAGGCGATCAAGGCGATCGCTCGTGACCTTCGTTTGTCGCGGAAGGTCGTCCGCAAAGCGATCCGGTCGCCGGAGGCGGCGTTCAACTATCAGCGCAAAGTCCAGCCGCTGCCGCGGATCGGTCCTTATCAGGATCGTCTCGATGCGCTGCTTGAGGAGAACGAAGGTCGCGGCCGCCGCGATCGGCTACGGATGACGCGTATCCATGACCTGCTGGTGCGCGAGGGGTTCGATGGATCCTATGATGCGGTGCGCCGCTATGCGGCGCGCTGGCGTGCTGCGCGGCGGAAGGATGCTGGCGAAGGCGCACCGGCGTTCATCCCGATGACCTTCCAGCCGGGTGAGGCCTACCAGTTCGACTGGAGCCACGAGGATGTGGAGATCGCCGGCAAGCCGATGCGGGTGAAGGTGGCGCATATGCGTCTCTGCGACTCGCGCGCACCCTATGTCCGGGCCTATCCGCGCGAGGGCCAGGAGATGCTGTTCGATGCCCATGCCCGGGCGTTCGCGTTCTTCGGCGGTGTGCCGCGACGCGGTATCTACGATAATATGAAGACGGCGGTGACGGCCGTGTTCACCGGCAAGGAGCGTGTGTTCAACCGCCGCTTCCTGATCATGACCGATCATTACATGGTCGAGCCGACCGCCTGCTCGCCGGCGGCGGGATGGGAGAAGGGCCAGGTCGAGCAGCAGGTCCAGACAATCCGAGGCCGCTTCTTCCAGCCGCGGCTCCGGTTCGCCAGCCTGGCCGAGCTCAACGGGTGGCTGGAGGCCGAGTGCCGGCGCTGGGCCGAGCATCATGCCCATCCCGAACGCGGGGATATTACCGTCGCCGAGGCGCTGGATATGGAGCGACCGGCCCTGCAGCCGATCCTGGCACCGTTCGACGGCTTCCATGAGAGCGAGCATGCCGTCACCGGCACCTGCCTCATCAGCTTCGATCGCAACCGCTACTCGGTCATGTCGACGGCCGCACGCCGGACCGTTCAGGTGCGCTCCTATGCCGATCGCATCGTCATACGCTGCGGCGATGCGATCGTCGGGGAGCATGAGCGCCACTTCGGTCGGAACCGCACGATATACGATCCCTGGCATTATCTGCCGGTCCTCGCGCACAAGCCCGGCGCGCTGCGTAACGGCGCACCGTTCCAGGACTGGGATCTGCCGCCCGCCCTGCACCGATTACGGCGAAGGCTCGGCACCGGGGACGAGGCCGATCGCAGGTTCGTGCGGGTCCTCTCGGCGGTGCTCACCGATGGCCTGGAGCCGGTAGAGGCTGCCGTGCGCGAAGCGTTGGCGAACGGAACGGCCAGCGACGAGCTGATCCTCAACATCCTCTCCCGGCGCCGCGAGCCGGCGACACCCCACAGCATCGTCACTTCGGAAGACCGGATGCTGCAGCATCCTCCGCTCGCCGACTGTGCCCGCTATGATCTGCTGCGAGGCTATGATGCAGCGGCATGATATGATCGACACGATGCGCGGCCTCGGACTCAAGGGCATGGCGGCGGCGTTCGACGAGGCGGTCACCACCGGCCTCCAGCGCAAGCGCACCACCATGGAGATACTGACCGACCTGCTCCGTGCTGAGGCGACCCACCGGGATGCAGCCTCCATCCGCTATCGGATGACGGCTGCGAGGCTGCCCGTGGTGAAGGACCTGGAGCGGTTCAGCTTCGAGGGCACACCGATCAATGAGGAGATGATCCGCTCCCTTCACGATGGCTCCTTCCTCCCGCCTCGCCGCAATATCGTGCTGGTCGGCGGCACGGGGACAGGCAAGACCCACCTCGCCATCGCGATCACCGCCAATGTCGTGCGAAGGGGCGCTCGCGCCCGCTACTTCAACACCGTCGATCTGGTGACACGCCTCGAAGAGGAGACCCGGATCGGCAAAGGCGGGACCCTGGCGGCGCAGCTGTCGCGGCTCGACCTGATCGTTCTCGACGAGCTCGGTTATCTGCCGTTCGCCCGCTCGGGAGGGCAGTTGCTGTTCCACCTCATCAGCAAGCTTTATGAGCGGACCAGCGTCATCATCACCACGAACCTCGCCTTCGGCGAATGGCCGACCGTGTTCGGCGATCCCAAGATGACCACGGCGCTGCTCGACCGCGTCACCCACCACTGCGATATCGTCGAGACGGGCAACGACAGCTGGCGCTTCAAAAACCGCAGCTGACAGCCACCTTCGGCGCCTTCAAAAATCTATCTTGCGCTGCGCGCGCCTCCGGTCGGGCTACGCCCGCCCTCCGCCGCACGCAGCGCAAGGCCATCTTCAACAAACCAGCATCATATTATCTGAAAAGGGGGTCCCTCTTCGACGCCGATCGGGGGTCCCTTTTGAACGCCGTTTGACATGCTTTTTCACACGATGGTGGGGGCGAACGACATCGACCGGGCGAAGCGCTTTTACGACACGGTGCTTGGTACCCTCGGAGTTGGGGAGGCGACGATCAACGTGGCCGACAGTGGCCACACGCGCCTGATCTACAACAGCGGGAATGGGGCCAATTTCATTGTCACCCAGCCGATCAATGACGAACCGGCAACTGTCGCGAACGGCAGCACCATTGCTTTTTCATGTAATTCGTCAGAGCAGGTGAAGCAGTTTCATGATGCTGCAGTTGCCAATGGTGGCATGTCGATCGAGGTAGCGCCCGGTCCTCGCGAAACAGCGTCTATGGGTACGATCGTACTCGCGTACTTCCGCGATCCAGATGGAAACAAGCTATGCGGCATCCACTTCCCCAAATGACGCTGCTTGGCATCGTTTAGCCTGATTCAGCTGCCCGCCAATGATTTGGTGGGGCAGCTGGTCGCTCTCTTCCCGTTCCATTTTGGCCGATTTCGGAATGTCGTCTGTGGATGGCTCCCGCGTTGCAAGCATAAAGTGATGATCTGACGTTCCGTCGGGTGCAGTCGTCTGTCCGGCCTGTTGATGCAGTCGGTGTAGACTGCTGGCCCTGATGGTGTCCGCGAACAAGGTCCGATCGGCTTTGCAGGCTATTACGCCTATGACATTCCCTGGGTTGTCCTTGTTCCCGGTCCGACCGGTTTTGCCATCACATCCTTCGCTCTCACAACCTCGTGAAGCTGATCTCCTCAGCTAAGCTCTTAATCTATGCCGCAGCCAGCATCGGCGCATGCCCGCCTTCGAAGACGCCGCCGCGCGCCATGACTGCCCATGCGATCCGCGCCATCTTGTTGGCGATGGCGACCGAGGCGACACGCGCGGGCTTTCTGGCGAGCAACGCGACGAAGCGCGGATCGACCGTGCTGGGTTTCTGCTTGGCGTATCGGACGAGCGCGGTTGCGCCGACAACCAGGAGCTGCCGCAGATATCGGTCGCCCATCTTGGTAATGCGCCCCAAGCGTTCCTTGCCGCCACTCGAACTCTGTCGCGGGGTCAGCCCTAGCCAGGCGGCGAATTGGCGCCCTGACGAGAACTGGCTTGGATCGGTCACCGACGCGGCGAGTGCGGTCGCGCCGATCGGCCCGATACCAGGGATCGTCGCCAGGCGCCTTGCCCTGTCGTCGCTCCGCTGCAGAGCGGCGAGACGCAGATCGAGCTTGCGCAACTGAGCGTGAAGCTGGAGCAGTTGTCCTGCCAGCATTGCGACGACGTTCGCCGCTTCGGGCGGCAAGTCGAGCTCGGACTCCCCGTCGACGATCTCCCGCGCCATCTGCAGTGCCTTCACGATCCCTACTGGGATGGTGGTGCCCAGCTCGGCAAGCACGCTGCGCATCATGTTGACCAGCTGCGTGCGCTGTTTGATCAACAGCTGGCGCACGCGGTGCAGTGACAATGCCGCCTGCTGCTCGCGCGACTTGATGGGCACGAACCGCATCGTCTGACGTGTAACCGCTTCGCAGATTGCCTCCTCGATGTCCGCATCTTTCATGGTCTCAACACCCTCGGAAAAAGTGACGCCAGCGTTTCGGGGCCGTATTCCGTCGAACCTACTGGCGTCATTCTCAAGCGTCGTCAGAACATGGCAATGATAATTGTCTTCTGGAGGCGATGCTATGAGCCAATCAAGCTGATTACGTAAGTCGATCAGCGCTTCTCGATTACAATACGCTGTTAGGCCATCGGCTGCGAAATTCAGACAGAGGCGGGATTTGTCGTTTGCTTCAGGCTGCATACGGACATCAATACATGCAAAGCGGCAGGTCCGCTATTGGTCGCTTCTGCCCAGTCGGCTTTCCCGCCCAAAACCGGAAAGGCCGGTCATCAGCGGGACGCATCGATCCTGAGATCGGGGACGCCCACGATGGGTGGAGAGGGGACGGTCCGCTTTCGGCTTTTCAAGATCAACTATAACCGCCTGCTACCCGTCAGCTTACCGTTCGATGACCAAAGAGAAAGGCACTAGAGCAGCCGCACATTTGATCCGCGCCACCGCCCCAACTTCATTATTGATAAGCATTGAATTGCCATGGCCGAAACCTATTGCGTCCCACTGGAACCGCTTTTGGCCGCAGCGCAGCATTGCTTCAGATAGCGCTGACTCCCCTGTGTTATTGGTGGCAAAATTCCGCCAACTGCCGCTTCCCTTTACTATTTCTGGGGGCTTTTTCACCCAGTCCTCCGCAAAGCTAATTCGGATCACAGGGCTCGCTTCTCTTGCACTGGCGAAGAGTGGAGTGATACAAAATGCTATGATAAGGATCAATCTAACCATTGAAACCTCGCTAAGATAGGCAAACGGGTTCGGCAGCCTGAGGCCGTAAAACACACCATTGCAGTGTAAGGTTTTGTCCGCAATTGGTGATCCCAATCCACCAAACCAACGACAAAAAATGGTCGGTTCCACCCCGTCAGCTTTCCCGCTCGAAACCGGACAGGCCGGTCATCGGAAGGGCACAGCGATTCGGATATCTGCGCCGCCCATGACCGGTGGGAAGCGGGCGCTAAGTCCGTCTAGGAAGTAGGCGATCATTGGGTTCGCGAAACCGAAACCACCTTTGAGTCACTTTTGCGTAGTTCCATCTCAATCCCACCACCAGCGTAACGGAGAGAAAAAGTTTTCGGATCAAACGCAGGATGCAAGCTGACGCACCACAGGTTTCCACAATCGATTACGTTGATATTGTATCCTTTTCCATCTGGATCGAAAGATTTTCGACCAAAATGGTCTTCGGCATACCGAACTGCGGCGACCTCAGGCTGATCCGAGGGGCTTGAACAAGCGGCGATCGCAAAAGCGACAAACACAGTGGGGACAGTCCTCATGGTGACAGTTCAATCCAAAAGGCGAATGTCCGCAAGTGGTCGACGGCCGACCGTCTGCTTTTCCAACGCCTGAACCTGAACGAATGACCGCTTCCAGGAAATAGAAAAGAGCCGCTGGACGGCGACAAGTGGCGCATACCAGCCATTAGGCGGGAGACGCCCTACAGCCCTCCCGCCCACACCCTCTTTACCGCAACAACTCCCGCGCAATCGTATTGCGTTGAATCTCCGACGACCCCTCGTAAATCCGCGTAATCCGAATGTCGCGGTACAGGCGCTCGATCGCAAAGCCCCGGCAATAGCCTGATCCACCGAAAATCTGGACTGCCGTGTCGACCGTGCGGCTGCCGGCTTCGGTGGCGAACAATTTGGCCATGGACGCCAGCTCACGTTTTTTCTCACCCTGGTCGTAGCGCCAGCAGGCGTCGAGCAGGATCAGGCGTGCAGCGCGCATGTCCGTCGCCATGGTGGCGATATAGTGGCGGATCGCCTGAAAATCGGAGATGACGCCGCCAAAGGCGGGGCGCTGTTTCGATTCCTCAATCGCCAGTTCCAGCGCATATTCGCCCATGCCGACGGCGGTCGCGCCGACATTCATGCGGCCCTCGTTCAGGCCTTCGAGCGCATAGTGGAAGCCGCGCCCTTCTTCGCCGAGCAGGGCGTCGGCGGGCAATTGGCATTCGTCGAAGGTCAGTTCATAGACGCCCGGCGTTGCGGTGCCCATTAGTTCGATCGTGCCAGTGACGGCAAAGCCGGGCGTGTCGGCGGGCATTAGGAAGGCGGAAATGCCGCCGCGTGGCCCGGCGGCCTTGTCGGTATAGGCATAGACGATCACATATTTGGCGTTCTTGCCGTTGGAAATATAGGTTTTGGAGCCGTTGATGACCCAGCCGTCGGCATTGCGGGTGGCGGTGGTGCGCATCGAGCCCGGATCGGAGCCGCTATTGGGTTCGGTGAGGGCAAAGGCGATCGGGATTTCGCCTGACACCATGCCGGGGATCAACTGCTGCTTTTGCGCTTCCGAGGCATGATAGACGATGTTGCGCGCGCCCGGACCCATGAGCGGGCGCAATTCGGTCCAGAATTGGGGGGGAAGGCGGGCGAGTTCTATCTGCACTGCCGCCTGCGCGAGTGCGCCGAGGCCCAGGCCGCCATATTCTTCCGGCAGCGACAGGCCGAAATAGCCATTATCGACCAGCGTTTGCCGCACGATCGGCGGCACTTTGCCGGTGGCCTGAAATTCCGTTTCATAAGGCAGCAGGTCGCGCACGATGGCGCGGGTGACGTCGCAAAATTCCTTGATGTCGTCGGGCAGTTCAAAGTCCATGGGTGCCTCCTTTTTATCCGAATCCGTCGGGCGGCCGCGCGCGCCTCTCGCTAATGGTCCTACCATTACAGTAATGGTCAGTCCATTAGAATTTCGGCTGATTTGGGCAAGGGGCCGCTGTCCTTTGGGGCAGTTGTCCGGTAAGGCTGCGGTCGCCCGATGACGCCACAGCGCGCGGGCGCAGGGTAACAAGAGTAAGCGGCATGGCGACCGATCCGTTCGACCTCAATCTGCGCCACCTGCGCGCGCTGCTGGCGATCCGCGAACATGGCAGCATTACCGCCGCCGCCGATGTGGTCAGCCTGTCGCAACCGGCGCTGACGCAGGGGCTGGCCAAGCTGGAGCGGCAGTTCGGCTACACCTTTTTTGAGCGTCGGTCGGGCGGGATGGTGCCAACGCCCATGGGCGAGATCGTGATCGAGCGGGCGCGCGCGGCGCTCGATCATCTGTCGCAGGCGGCCAAGGGCTTGTCGGGCGTGTTCCATTATCCTGAGCGGCTAATGACGATGACGCAGTTGCGCGCCTTTCTGGCGTTGGCGGAGGCAGGGAGTTTCGCGGCGGCGGCGCATGGTAGCACTCTGTCGCAGACGGCGGTGCATCGCGCGGTCGGCGATCTGGAGCAGATGATCGGCGGGAAGCTGGTCGAACGGCGGGGGCGGGCGGTGTGGCTCAATCCGGCGGGGAAAAGGCTGGCGCGCGGGACAAGGCTGGCGGTGGCGGAGATCGTCGCGGCGCTGGCGGACATCGGGCGCGATAGCGGGAGCGGGAGCGAGCTGATCGCGTTCGGGGCGCTGCCATTGGCGCGGCCTTATCTGGTCCCCGCCGCCATGGCGCGGATGGCGCGGAGCGATCCGCGCGCGGCGTTCAAGGTGCTGGAGGGAAGCTGGCGCGAGCTGGTGGAGCCGCTGCGCGACGGGGTGATCGACATGGTGGTCGGCGCGTTGCGGCCGTTCGAGATTGCCGATCTTTATCAGTTGCCCTTGTCGGAGGATCGGCTGGTGATTGCGGCGGGGAGCCAGCATCCGCTGGCCAAGGTTGACAAGCCGACGATGGAGCAACTGGCCAGCTATCCCTGGATCGTCGCGCCCGCCAATTCGCCGTTGCGCGAACAATGGGAAAAGCTGTTCGGGGCGGGCAAGGTGCCAGCGACGCCGGTCGAGTGCGGATCGGTGATGATCATCGGGCGGTTGTTGACGGAGGGGGATTTCCTGACCCTGCTGTCGCCCGATCAGGTGGCGTTGCAGATCCGCAGCGGGCTGCTGACCCAGGTCGGTCCGCCGCTGGAGGACAGCAAGCGCGTAGTGGGGATCACGACGCGGCGCAGCTGGCGCCCGACCGCGACGCAGCGGCGCTTTCTGGAAATGCTGGGCGAGGCGGCCAAGGGCGAGCGGGTGGCGGGCGCGCCGCCGGACTTGCGAGAATCGGGCTGGGTGTGAGGCTATCGCGGGTTGCTGGCTTCAAGCGCGGCGATGCGGCCCTTCAGACGATCAGCAAGCGAAGGGCGGATCGGCTGTCCGGCGAGCAATTTGCGCCATGTATTGTAACTGATGCCGAAGCGGGCGTTAAGCGCTTCGTCGGTGCGGCCAGTCACCAGCCTTTGCATCTGGAGGATCATCTCCTCCTCCAGATGCACGCCATTGCTGTTGTCCTGCTGCACGATGCGCGCCTCAGTCCAGGTTGATCCAGACCGCCTTCGTTTCCAGATAATCCTCGATATGGTGCGCGCCGGACTCGCGGCCAAAGCCGCTCATGCGATAGCCGCCGAAGGGGACGGCGGGGTCGAGCATCTGGTAGCAATTGACCCAGACGGACCCGGCGCGGATGCCGCGCGCCATGCGGTGCGCGGTGGCCAGGTCGCGGGTCCATACGCCGCCTCCCAGGCCAAATTCGGTGGCGTTGGCGCGGGTTAGAACCTCCTCTACGTGCTCGAATGTGAAGGCGGAGAGCACCGGGCCGAAAATCTCTTCCCGCGCGATCGTCATGTCGTCGGCGACATGGGTGAAGATGGTGGGTTCGATGAAATAGCCTGCATCATAGCCCGCGCCGCTCATGCGATTGCCGCCGGTCAGCGGGCGGGCGCCTTGCGTGTTGGCGCTGGCGATGAAGCCGAGGATCTTGTCCATTTGGGGCAGGGAAACGACCG
Source organism: Sphingobium sp. GW456-12-10-14-TSB1 (assembly GCF_059424385.1). Lineage (NCBI taxonomy): Bacteria > Pseudomonadati > Pseudomonadota > Alphaproteobacteria > Sphingomonadales > Sphingobiaceae > Sphingobium > Sphingobium sp. GW456-12-10-14-TSB1. The sequence goes on from NZ_JBWKZI010000001.1 coordinate 138,413, forward strand.
GCCCCATCTGGGTGGTCGGGTCCAGGGGGTCGCCGACCTTGATCGTCTTCGTGAAGGCGGCCAGACGCTCCATGAATTCGTCGTGGATTGTGCTTTGCACGAACAGGCGCGTGCCCGCGCTGCAAATCTGCCCGGCATTGGCGAACACGGCCATGGCGGCTGCAGGGACGGCCTTGTCGAGATCAGCGTCGGCAAAGACGATGTTGGGCGACTTGCCGCCCAGTTCCACCGTTACGCGCTTCATCGTTCCGGCGGCGGCGTGCAGGATTTTTTCACCGACGCCGGTGGAGCCAGTGAAGGCGATCTTGTCGACGTCCGGGTGGCTGGAGAGCGCCGCGCCTGCATCGCCAAGGCCCGTGACGATGTTGATGACGCCGTCCGGTACGCCCGCTTCCAGGCATAGTTCGCCAAAGCGCAGCGCGGAAAGGGGCGTCTGTTCAGCGGGCTTCATGACGAGGGTGCAGCCGGTAGCGAGTACCGGCCCCGCCTTCCACACCGACATGCCGATCGGGCCATTCCATGGGTTGATTGCTGCGACCACGCCGATCGGTTCCTTGAGCGTATGGGAGAGGACGTCGCCCATCGCGCTATTGTCGATCGTGTCGCCCGCGATCAGCGTTGCCTGCCCCGCATAATAGCGCAGCAATGCGCCTGCGCGGGCTTTGCCCATGATCGTGCGGCTATAGGGTGCGCCAAGGTCCAGCGTGTCGAGCATCGCCAGTTCCTCGAAATGCTGCTCCACCAGATCGGCGAGGCGCAGCATGATGCGCTGGCGCTCCACCGGCTTCATGCGCCGCCATGGCCCCTCGAACGCGGCGCGGGCCGATTTGACCGCGCGGTCGACATCCTCCGCCCCGCCCTGCGCAACGGTAGCCAACAGATCGCCGGTGGCGGGGTTGCGGGTCTCGAAACGCTGCCCCGACAAAGCGGGGACGCGCTGGCCGCCGATCAGCATGTCCTGATGCGGGGTGTCGAGCAAGGCGGGGCGCGGGGGGATGATGAGTTGGGTCATGGGAGCTTCTTTCAGGCGGCGATGTTGGATGTGACGGCGTCTTGCAGGATGAACTGTGCCGCGCGCTGGGCGATCATCATGGTGGGGGCGGAGGTGTTGCCGCTGATGATGTCGGGCATGACCGATGCATCGACGACGCGCAGGCCGGATACGCCGCGCACGCGCAGGCGACTGTCCACGACGGCCATCGGGTCGCTGTCCGGCCCCATCTTGCAGGTGCCGGTCGGATGATAGGCAGTGTTGACGATCTTGCGCAGGGCGGCGTCGATCTCGGCGTCGCTTTGATGCTGCGCGCCCGGTTCGATTTCTGCGCCGGTCATGGCGGCGAGCGCGGGCTGGGCGAAGATATGGCGACAGGCGCGAAACCCGGCGATCAGCGTCTGCATGTCATAGGGATCGGCAAAGAAATTGGGATCAATGACCGGCTTGTCCTCCGGCCGGTTGCTGGCCAAGCGGACCGACCCGCTGCTTTTGGGACGCAGCAACTGAATGAGCCCCATATAGCCGTGGCGGCGGGGGACCGAACGGGCGTCGAGCTTCAGCCCGGCGAGGAAGGTGATCTGGATGTCCGGGCGACCCGTTCCGTCGGTGCAAAGGAAACCGCCGGCCTCCGCGACATTGGACGCCAGCATCCCTTCGCGTTTCAGCAGATATTTGAACGGGCTGGCCAGGATGCGGGGCAGAACCTTGGCCGATACGGCATAGGATTCCGCCGACGGGTTCTCCATCGCGACATGGACGGTGGGATGGTCCTGCAAATGCGCGCCGACGCCGGGCAAATGGTGGACCAGGTCGATGCCCATCTCGCGCAGATGATCCTGCGGCCCGATGCCTGACAGCATCAGCAGTTGCGGCGAATTGGTCGCACCCGCGCACAGGATGATTTCCCGCCGGGCGGCGATGGCGCTGCGCGCGCCGCCCGTCTCGATCTCCAGCCCTACCGCGCGACCCCGGTCGAACAGGATGCGGCGGACCATGGTGTCCGCCATGACGGTCAGGTTGGCGCGATCCAGCACGGGGTGGAGGAAGGCGCGGGCGCTCGACAGGCGGGTGCCGTTGCGTTGGTTGAGGTCGTAGCGGCCAAAGCCGTCCTGCCGATCGCTGGCGAAATCATCATTGCGGCGATGCCCGGCCTGTTCTGCCGCGTCGACGATAGCGGCGCTGACCGGGTTCCAGCTTTTGGGCTTCTGCACGTCCAGTTCGCCGCCCTTGCCGTGCCAGGGCGTGTCGGGACCGGCGTAATTTTCGACTGCCTTGAACGCGGGCAGGACATCGTCATAGGCCCAGCCGTCATTGCCCGCCTCGGCCCAGGCGTCATAGTCGGCCCTTTGCCCGCGAATATAGACGCCGCCATTGATGGCGCTGCATCCCCCGAACAGCTTGCCGCGCGGGAAGTTGATCGTGCGGTTGTTGACGGCGGCGTTGCCGGTCAGCGCCTGTTTCCAGTTATATTTTGCGTGCGGCAGCAGGAAGATATTGCCGACCGGCATCGCGGTCTTGAGATTGACCGGCCATTTTTTGTCGGACGGCCCCGCTTCGATCAGGGCGACGCGATTGGCCGGGTCGGCCGACAGGCGATTGGCCATCAGGCTGCCCGCCGAGCCGGAGCCGATCACGATATAGTCGAAGCTGTCGCTCATGATAGTGCGTCCTTGCGGCCTAGCGCGGGCACATGGCCCCGCACGGCGATGAAGCCCAGGGCGTTGACCAGCATCAGGGCGGCGAGCGCGCCGAAGAAGCCGAGATTGCCCCAGTCGATGAGGAGCGCGCCCGCCACCGCGCTGACGATCGCACCGATGCGGCCCGCAGCGCCCATCAGGCCCAGGCCACGGGCGCGCAGGCCGGTGGGGAAAGCGTGCGCGCCGACTGCGAACATGGCCGATTGCGCGGCGCTGGCGAACAGGCCGAGCGCGCCGAGGCAGGCAAGGACAGCGCCTTCGTTCCGCGCGCCGCTGATGGGGAGCAGGGCGAGGGTGGCGCAAACGGCCGCCCCGACGATCGCCATCAGGATCAGCACCGGACGCGATCCGAAGCGGATGATGGCGAGCGATGCGATCATCGCGCCGATGGTGCCGCCGATGTTGAAACTGGTGAGGCCAAGGCTGGCGGTCTGGAGGCCGAAGCCCGCGCTGGTCAGCATGGTCGGCGCCCAGTTGAACATGAGATAGATCATGAACATGCCGGAGAACATCGCCACCGACAGCGCCAGCGTGTCGCGCAACAGGGCCGTGCCGAACAGGTTGCGCATCGGTTCGTACCGGGGTGCTTCCCCGGCGGCGAGCGGGATGTGGGCGACAGAGGCGGGATCAGGGTGCCCGATGCGGCGCAAGATGCGGTCGAGTTCAGCGGCGCGATCGGGCCGTTCCGCCAGATAGCGGGGGGATTCGGGCAGGACGAACCAGAGCCACGCGACGAAGATCATCGTCACGCTGCCGCCGATATAGAAGAGCCAGCGCCAGCCAAGGCCCGGCAGGATCAGCGCGGCCGCGACCCCGCCCAATATCCCGCCGATCGACACGCACACCACGCCGAAGGTGACGGCGACGCTGCGCCAGCGGACGGGGGTGAATTCGGCGATCATGGCGCTGGCGGTGCCGGGAACGCCGCCAAGGCCCACGCCCGCCAGCGTCTTGAGCGCGGCAACCTGCCACAATGCCGTGGAAAAGCCGGTAAGCAGGGTCGCGAAGCCGAAGATGGCGACACCGATGATGAGCGCGCCGCGCCGTCCGAAACGGTCGCCTACCCAGCCCGATGTCAGCGTGCCGATGGCCATGCCGACAAAGCCCAGCGCGAACACGGACCCCAATGCCGTTCGGTCGATGCCCCATTCCTGGAGCAAGGAGGGCGCGGCGAGGCCAAGCATCTGATTGTCGAGGCCGTCGAGAATGACGGTCGCGGCGATCATCAGCACGGACCAGATCTGGTAGGACGACATGGGTATGTCATCCAGCATCCCTTTACTGCTGCCTTTCATTGGGACGACCGCCAACACCTTCTCCTTACCCTGGGCCATGCGTGGCCGCTCTATTCATTTACCGACAGGCAATTGAAAAACCGGAATATCGCTATCAGATGTCGAGGACCAGGTTCGCACTTTTCGACCCCGAACAGCAGACCATGATCGACCTGTTGGCGGCTTTGTCGTCGTCCGACAGGAAATGGTCGCGGTGGTCGGGAATGCCGTCCAGCACCTTGACCTCGCAGGTGCCGCAAATCCCTTCGGAACAGGCGAAGCCGACATTGACACCGGCGCTGAGCAGCGCGTCGAGCATCGTTTCGCCTTCTTCCACCGCGATGGTCTTGCCGCTTTTGGCCAGTTCCAGCGTGTAGCCGCCCTCGGTCGCCATTTCGGTTTCGGCCGAGAAATATTCGATATGGGCGTGGTCCTTGGGCCGGTCGCAATTGATCGCCACGAAAGCATCGAGCATCCCGCCCGGACCGCAGCAATAGAGATGCGCGTCGGCAGGCGCAGCCGCGCAGATGGCCTTGAGGTCCAGGCGGCGGCCGCCGGGAATGCCGTCATAGGCGATTTCCACCTGGTCATAATCAGACAGGCGATCGACATAGGCGGCGCGCTCAGGCGAGGCGGCGACATAATGGAGTTCCCAGCTACGCCCAAGTTTTTCGAGACGCGCGATCATGGGCAACATCGGCGTAATGCCGATCCCGCCACCGATCATCACGGTGTGGCTGGCATCCTCCACCATCGGAAAATTGTTTTTCGGTTCCGAGATGTCGAGGATCTGGCCGACCTGCCATTTTTCATGGATGTGGCGCGATCCGCCGCGACCGTCGATCGCATGATGGACGGCGATTTCATAATAGCCGCGAATGGCGGGATCATTGACCAACGAATAGCTGCGCGCCAAGCCGGGGGAAAGCTGCACGTCGATATGTGCGCCGGGATCGAAGGGCGGCATCAGCCCGCCATCGACCGGTTCGAGGATGTAGCTGTTGATGCCTTCGGCTTCCCAGCGGATATTCTTCAATCGTGCGCGCATCACCCTCTCCGTCCGGTGCGATGCGTCTCTTGGCAGGGCCGGGGCGCCATGGATCGGCGAACCGGACAAACCGCAATGCGTGTCGTCACCTCTGTCATCCTTGTCTGAGGCACCGGGGCATGGATCGCCCCGGCCCTTATATATGTGTCACTCAGCCGCTTCGACCTTGTCGGGCCAGCGTACCGCCTTGGCTAGTGCCGATTCATAGGCGTTGGCGAGCGTGTCGCTGGGGTCGTGCAGGAAGGAGCCTGCGCGCGCGCGATAGAAGATGCTGGGGTCTTCGATGCCCGGCGGCAGCGTGCCCTTGTTGGCGAGCGCACGGGCGGCCAGCAGCACGCGGCGGCGCACGCGGGCGATCATCTGGTCGGTCGGCGCCAGATTTTCAAAGCTGTGGTCGGTGATCGGTCCCATGCTTTCGGTCACCGCCTGATCCTGCATCGTGATGTTGGGGATGCCGGTGAACTGGGTGCCGTTGCGCTGGGATTCACGGTCGATCGCCCAGTCATTCTTCTCGCTATCGGGCGAGCGCCAGCGGCCAAACCAGTCGGTGGTCGTCGGCGCATATTCCAGCGGCGCGAACAAGGGCGTGCCGTCCTTGAGCGTCGAGGTATAGGCCGGGTTGCCCGCGTCCACGCCGCAGGTGATGTCGAACAGCATCGAATGTTCGTCGTCCATCGGCACCCAGGCGCGGGCAATGGCGCGGGTGGCGAAGCGATTGTTGGGCGTCTGCGTCCAGAAGGGGAACATAAAGTGGGCGACGCGCCAGCTCATCTGGCCATCATCATTCGGGCGATAGCCTCCATACATGACGCCCCAGTCGGCCTGCGCCACTTCATAGTCGGGCGCGCGGTTGAGGACGGTGGGACGCATCGGATGATCCTCATCCAGATCGTCCGCCTCGATCGATCCGACATGCAGGAAGCCGACATGGCTGGTGTCGATGTCGCCCTCCAGCGCCTGAAGCCAGTTGCAGTCGCGCTGCAGGCACCAGATTTCCGCGTCCGGGTGCATCGTTGCTTCGATTTCCGGCAAGGGCGGCGGCGCGGACTGGTTTTCGCCCATATAAACCCAGATCAGGCCATTGGCTTCGTGCGTCTTATACGCTTTGGCATGGACCTTGTCCTTGAAGTCCATGCGGGCGGGGACGGACGGCATGTCGACGCACTTGCCGTCGACGTCGAACTTCCAGCCATGATAGACGCAGCGTATGCCGTTTTCTTCGTTGCGGCCGATGAACAGCGACGCGCAGCGATGTGGGCAGCGATGGTCCATGATGCCTACGCGGCCTGAGCTGTCGCGAAAGGCGATCAGCTTTTCGCACAGGATCATCAGGCGGACCGGATCGCCATCGGCCTTCACTTCGGACGACAGGACGGCGGGCAGCCAATATTGGCGCATCATTGTGCCCATGACCGTGCCCGGTCCTACCCTGGTCATGTCGGCGCTATCTGTGGACTGCATGAGTTTTTCAGCCTCTTCCTTGCTTTTCATTGGCAGCGCCGCGTGAATCGAAGCCAGCGCCATTCCCTGATCACTGACTAGAGCCACTCCAGGCCACGCCCCAATCGGAATGTGGTCGGACCATTCAATAACCGGGACGATACTATTGCGCCTCTTTTGTTTTTGCTGCTTCACGGTTGGCAGACGGCATCAAGCCGTGTTGTCAAGGGAGAGTCCGGGAATGCCTTTCAGCTTCAAAACATCCTGCGCCATGGGCGCGATCATCGCCGCCATGACGAGCGTTTCGGCCTTTGCGCAGGCCGATCAGCCAGTGCCGCAGGACGCAGCGCCCCAGCAGGCGATCTTCCCCGAGGACATCGTCGTCACCGCCGAACGGCGCGAATCGACGGTGCGCGAAGTGCCTTTTTCCATTGCGGCGTTCGGCGGCGAATTGCTGCGCGAGGCGCAGGTCTACAGCCCCGCCGCGCTGACGCAGCAGATGCCGGGCATCACCATAAACACCGCCGACAAGTCGCTGTCGATCGTCGCGATCCGTGGCAATGTGTCGACATTCCGCACCGCTACGCTGGACACGCCGGTCGCCTATTTCATGGACGACGTCTATTATGTGTTCAACAACGACCTGAACGCCAACTTCTATGACACCAACCGCGTCGAAGTGCTGCGCGGCCCGCAGGGGACATTGTTCGGGCGCAACGTGGTGGGCGGCGCGATTGCGGTGGTCACCAACAATCCTGAATTCAACGATGATTATTTCGCCCAGATCAGTGGCGGCAATGGCGGCTTCGTGCGGACCGAAGGGATGCTGAACGGCGCGCTGGTAGAGGACAAGATCGCCGGACGCTTCGCGTTCAGCACCGAACATAGCGATGGCCTGATCGACACGCCCAATCAGTCGGGGCGTTATGGCAAATATGACAGCTATTCGGCGCGCGGCAAGCTTCTGTTCCAGCCGACCGATACGCTGCAGGTCGTCCTGTCAGGTGACTATAGCTATACCAAAGGCAATGGCGGCGCGATCCAGCTCGGAATTGGCGGCAATCAGCTCATCCCCGATACGTTCGGTGCCTATACCGACGACGAATGGACGAATAACGACTTCGTATCGTCACCCTATCGCCAGCGGTTGCGCGGGGGCTATCTGCGCGGTGACCTCGACCTGCTCGGCGGCACGCTGACGTCGATCACCGGCTATCGCATGAACGACAGCCGCGCGATCAACGACGACGTGCCGGTGGGGACGGTCGTGCCGGTGTTCGACCGCCGCCAGGTTGTCAAAAACCGCAGCTTTACGCAGGAAGTGCGCTTCGCATCGGCACCGGGCCGTTTCTCCTATGTCGTGGGTGCCTATTTCCTGTCGGCCGATGTTTCGACGACGAACATCTTCTTCTACAGCCCGCTGCCCGGATCGGCCGTGCCCGGCAGCATCCGCCGGAATCCCGACGTCACCAACATCACGCGCGTTCAGGACGGCAATGTCCGCAGCTTGGCCGTGTTCGGCGAAGCGACATTCGAAATCACCGACAATCTGGCTGTGGTCGCGGGCGGTCGCTATACGTCGGATCGCAAGAAGATCGATTATCGTGCGTTTTCGACCACGGATGCAGGGGCCATTCCCGGTTTCGGTTTTCCTGGTGAAGTGCGCGCATCGGGCGGCCGCACCTGGGATGCCTTCACGCCGCGCTTCACGGTCAAGTTCGAGCCGACCGAACAGATCAACATGTATGCGACCTATGCCAAGGGCTTCAAATCGGGCGGCTTCGTCGACAATGCCTATCGCGACCCGACCATCCCGCTGGAGCCGGAAAATGCCGAAAATTATGAAATCGGAGCAAAGTCGCGTCTTTTCAATAATAAGCTGGATCTAAACGTCGCGCTGTTCCACCAGACGACCAAGAATCTCCAGAATTTCTCTGGCGCGGGCGGTATTGCCCATACCTATAATGGCACGCTCAAGATGAAGGGCATGGAGGTCGAATCCGTCATTCGCCCGGTCGAAGACCTGCGTCTGACCGCCAATTATACGCATCTGGTGGGCAAATATACCGACCTGCGCGATCCGCTGGTGAACCTCGATTATTCGGGCAATCCGGCCAAGTTCGCGCCGCGTGACAGCTTCACCGTCGGCGCGGCCTATACCGGGCGGTTGAGCAATGGCGCGACGTTGACGCCGCAGGCGGATTTCAACTTCTCCACCCGTATTTCGACCGACGACGCCAATACGCTGCGGCTATATGACAATCTGCATCGCGACACGCGGGGGCGGACACTCAATGCCCGCCTGAATTATGAAACAGCCGATGGCCGTTTCCAGATCGGCCTGTGGGGCAAGAACCTGACCAACAATTATCAGATCGTGAATGCGGACGACATCACCGCCTTCCTGGCCGTACCGGGCAATGGCACGACTTATTGGAAGATCTTTACCAACGCGCCGCGGACCTATGGCCTGACGCTGTCGATCCGCCGCTGACGAACGGCATGGGCGGGGAGGGTGCGGCCTTCCCCGCCATTTCATTGCAGGACGATATCATGAGCGATCATTTCACGCTGCCTGCCAATGGCAGCTTTTCCTTTGCAGGCCGCACCGCGCTGGTGACCGGCGGCGGCCGTGGTGTGGGCGAGGCCGTGGCGCGCGAAATCCATGCCGGGGGCGGTCGCGTGGCCGTCAGCGATGTGGACAGCGCTGTGGCGCAGGCGGTCGCGGCCTCGCTCGATAAGTCGGGCGAGACGGCGATCGCCTTGACGCTGGACGTGCGGGAGAAGGCGCATTTCCTCGCTGCGCGGGATCAGATGGCGGGCCTGTGGGGCAAGGTCGACATCGTGGTGAACAATGCCGGCTTCGCCAAGCGCACGCCGACGCAGGACATCAGCCCCGAAGAGTTCGACGCGATCGTGCAGATCAACATGCGCAGCGTATTCCTGAGCTGCCAGATATTTTCCGACCATATGCGCGAGAATGGCTATGGCCGGATCGTCAATATCACGTCGCTCGCCGGGCAGAATGGCGGGACGGTGGCCTCCCCCCATTATGCCGCGTCCAAGGCCGGGGCGATCATGCTGACCAAATATTTCGCCCGCTATCTGGCCGGGACCGGCGTGACCGTGAACGCCATCGCGCCGGGACCGATCGACACGGCCAAGGCGCGACTGTCGGCGGAACAGATCGTACAGGTCGAGGGCGAGGTGCCGGTCGGCCGCTTCATGGAGGTGGGCGAGATTGCGGCGGCGACCGCACTGCTGGCTTCGGATCGCGGTGGGTTCTTCGTGGGCGCCACGCTGGACATGAATGGGGGGCTATATTTGCGGTGATCCCGCTTTACCGTCTTTGTTTCCCGCTTTTCTTATGGCGTTATGGGATTGCGATTGGCGGTTCTGCGCGGGCTATCCATAATCACCACCAACAATAGGGTAGCGCCGGAGCCGTGAACGGCCCGGCCGGATAATGGAGAGCAGCATGTTCATTTACAACGCATGGTATGTGGCCGCTTTCGCCGCCGATATCGAAGCCGGCAAGACGCTTGGGCGCAAATATCTGAACAAGGCGGTCGTGCTGTTCCGCACCGAAAGCGGCGAGATCGCCGCGCTGGAGGACCGGTGCAGCCATCGGGCGATGCCGCTCTCTTCGGGCCATGTCGATGGCGACGTCATCCGCTGCTGCTATCATGGCGTGGAATTTGACGGCAAAGGCACCTGCACCCGCATCCCCAACCAGGCGCGTATTCCTGCCGCCGCCAATGTCCGCCATTATCCGGTGGTGGAAAAGGATCATCTGATCTGGATCTGGATGGGCGAACCGGCGCTGGCCGATCCGTCGATCATCGTCGACAGCCCGGAACATGATGATCCGGCCTGGACGTGGCGGCCCTATAATTTCCCGGTGAAGGCCAATTGGCAGCTGATCATCGACAATATCATGGACCTGACCCATGTGCCTTATATCCATGCGCGCACGATCGGCGGGAACCCGGAGCAGCATTATAATGCCGATACCAAGGTCGAGTTCGACGGTCGCAAGGTGACGTTGCTGCGCAAGATGCCCAATTCGATCCCGCCCAAATCCTATATCGATGCTGGTGGGTTCAAAGGCCGGGTCGATCGCTGGCAGGAAGTGCGGTTCGAGCCGGGCATCGGCATGACGTGCCGCGTCAACGCGGGGGGCTGTGATGCTGGCACCGGTGCCTATGAAGGCAAACGCGACAATGGCTTCATGCTGGCCAACAACCATTTCATCACGCCGGAAACGGAAACGACCAGCCATTATCTGTGGACTATCTGCACCACCGCGCCAAAGGAAAGCGGTGTGCCGGACGTGCTGTTCGACCAGTTTTTCGATACCATCACCGAGGATGAGGTGACGCTGGAAGCGCAGCAGCGCCGGATCGACGACGAACCGGAACGGGCATTTGTGGGCATCGCCAGCGATGGCGCGGTCAACCAAGCGCGCCGACTGCTCAGCGCCATGCAGGAAGCGGAGGATGGCGGCAAGGTCGCTGCCTGAACCACCAAGCCTTGCGTATATAAGTAACATAGCGGCTTGCCCTGTCCGGTGCGCCATGCTGTAGCGCCATCATGAAGATGCGCGAACTGGAGGATCGGACAGGGGTTCATCGGGAGACAATCCGCGTCTATCTGCGCGAAGGATTGATCCCGGAGCCGGAGCGGCCGCGCAAGACGGTTGCCGATTATGGGGAGGAGCATGTCCAGGCGATCCTGTCTGTGCGTCGGCTCCAGCGTGAGAACCGGCTGACACTGGCACAGATTAAGGCGATCATCGGCGGCGAGGGCACCGAAGGCCGGGTCGAGGCCAGCGCGTTCGACCAGCTGGAGCAACTGGTCGCGCATCGCGTCGGCGTGGACGGGCCGCCGGTGACGATCGCGTCGCTGCTGGAACGCCATCCGCATGCGGCGGAGGATGCCCGTACGCTGGCGAAGATCGGCATATTGGATATCATCGAAACGGATCAGGGCGAGGCGCTGAGCATCACCTGCGCGCAGCTGGTGCGTATCTGGGGCGACATGCGCAAGGCCGGGTTCGATCAGCGGCTTGATTATACGCCCGACATTCTGGGTTTCTACACAGAGGCAGCGGATTTCGTCGGACGCTGGGAAGCGTCGACCTTCATGGAGCGGGTCGACGGGCATATCGATGTGGCTGAGGCAGCCACCATGGTCGAACATGCGCTTCCGCTCATGCTCGATTTCTTCGGCCTGATGCGGCAGCGCGCTTTCTTCCGCCATGTCGAGGCGATCCGCGCCGGCAAGGAAACGGATCGCCCGGCGGGCAAGGTCACGCCATCGTCAGTACAGCCTTGACGCAGCGGCCATCATGCTGGTCCTCGATCGCTTGGTTGATGTCTTCCAGCCTGTAGGTCGTTATCAGCTTCTCGAATGGGAACAGCCCTTTGGCATTCAGCGCGATCAGTTCGGGCAGGAACGTCTGCGGGTCGGCATTGCCTTCGGTCACGCCGCAGATCGAGATGCCAAGCGACAGGAGGGTCAGGATGTTGAGGCTGATCGCCGCATCCAGCGCCTTGGGCACACCGACGATGGCAAGACGCCCCAGAGGGGCAAGAGAGGCCACGCCGGCGTCGATCGCCGGGACCGCGCCCGACGTGTCCAGCACGCAATCGACGCCTTGGGGCAACAGCTTGCGCAACTGTTCGGCGGTGTCGCTCGCGGTCACGTCGATGACATGGGTCGCGCCCAGGTCGAGCGCCATGGCGCGGCGTGTTGCCAAAGGATCGGCGACGATGATCTCCCCTGCGCCCGAAGCCTTCGCCGCCATGACGGCGCTCAGACCGACGGGGCCGCCGCCAGTGATCAGGATGGTCTCGCCAGTCTGAAGTTTGAGCGCCTTCATCACCGCGCCTGCCCCGGTCATGATACCGCAGCCCAGCGGGCCAAGCAGTTCGAGCGGTGCTTCGTCCGGTACCTTCACCAGATTATGGGCGGCCGCGATGGCGTGGCTGGCGAAGGAGGATTGGCCGAAGAAGTGACTGCTGACCGGCGCTACGCCGTCATGCAGGCAGGTCGAGCCGTCCGCCCGGCAGCCACCGAAGTTGAGTGCGGAAAAATCGCGGCAATAGGCTGGGTGCCCCGCAACACATTGGGGGCATTGGCGGCAGGCGGCAAAGCCCATCACGACGCGATCACCCGGCACGAGTGAGGTGACATCCGCGCCGATTGCCTCGACGATGCCTGCACCTTCATGGCCCAGCACAGCGGGCAGGGGCGTCGGCAGCAACTGATCGCGCACGACGATATCGGTATGGCACAGGCCCGTCGCGACGATCCGCAACAGCACTTCGTCGGCGCGCATATCGGACAGGGTGAGCTGCTCTAGCGTAAAGTGACCACCCGCTATCCGGGCGACAGCTGCCTTCACTTCCATGGGTCTTCTCCTATTCAATCTTTGGGTTCGTCATTCAGTTTCGGGAATGGGAACGGATGATTTGCGCCGTAAAGCCGCGTATTTTCTGCGATTTCCGTCCCTGAAAGGCTGAATGGTCCGACCTCTTTTTACGATTGACGAATGCGCTTGTCCATAGTTACGTAATGACAATACGTAATACGCAAGCGTTCTTAGGGCAGCGTGTAGGAGAGGTTAGTTTCATGGCGACTTCGCTGGATGCCGACGTGCGTCCCATCATCCCCGACGACATTGCGCGAATCGTGATCGCGCCTAAAAGCTATACGGACGACGCGACGATCTATGGCGCTTTTCGCTGGCTGCGCGCACATATGCCGCTGGGTATCGCACAGGTGCCTGGCTATGACCCGGTCTGGGTCGTCACCAAACATGCCGACATCAAGGAAGTGGAACGCAACGGCAAGCTGTTCCACAATGCCGATCACAACCCGATCCTGGTCGATCAGGCATCGGACGCCTTCACGCGGGACATTAACGGCGGGTCGATCCGCATCTTGTCGTCGCTGACCTATATGGACCCGCCCGAACATGCGTCCTACCGCACGCTGACGTCCAACTGGTTTCTGCCCGGCAAGATCAGCAAGCTGGAGGATCAGATCCGAGTGCTGGCGCGCCAGTCGGTGGACAATCTGCTGAGTTTTGACGGCGAATGCGATTTCGTCCGCGATTTCGCGCTGCACTATCCGTTGCGCGTCATCATGACGCTGTTCGGCGTGCCACCCGAAGACGAACCGCGGATGCTCAAGCTGACGCAGGAATTTTTCGGCGTGCATGATCCCGAAGAACAGCGGCCCGAAATGGCGGCGGACCCGGTGGTCGCGGCAAAGCAATGGGCAGCCTCGATCGAGGATTTCTACACCTATTTCGACAAATTGAGTGCCGACCGCCGGGAAAGGCCGACCGATGACCTGTTGTCGCTGATCGCCAATTCGCGGATCAACGGCGCGCCGATCCCGCGCGATGAGGCGAACGGCTATTATGTCGCGATCGCCACCGCGGGCCATGACACGACGTCGTCCTCGACCGCCGGTGGGCTGCACGGGATGATGGTCTATCCCGAAAATTGGGCCAAGGTGAAGGCGGACCCGTCGCTGATCCCTGGCCTCGTGGATGAGGCGATCCGCTGGACCAGTCCGGTCAAGCATTTCATGCGCAATGCCACCGCCGACACGCAGGTGCGCGGCATGGATATTCGCGCGATGGAACGGCTGATGATCTGTTACCCGTCGGGCAATCGCGACGAGGCGGTGTTTGACGACGCTGACCGCTTCGACATCACCCGCTCGCCCAATCCGCACATCGCCTTCGGCTTTGGTCCGCATATGTGCCTGGGCCAGCATCTCGCCAAGCTGGAGATGCGCATCCTGTTCGAGGAATTGCTGCCGCATCTCAGCTCGGTCGAAATGGCGGGCGATCCCCGCATGGTCGAGACGAACTTCGTCGGCGGGTACAAGGCGCTGCCGATCCGCTTCACGAAGAACTGACGCACATCGCCGCTGGATCACCGCCAAAGCGGGACCGGCGCACAGGCCCAGGATGGGAACATCCGGGCGATAAATGGGAGGAGTCTGAACATGACCAAGAGGTTTATCACGCTGGCCGCCACCGTATCGGCCGTTGCATTGCATGCTCAGGCCTGGGGCCAGACCGAAGCTGCGCCACAGGCGACATCCTCGGGCCTTGGCGACATCGTCGTGACGGCACAGAAGCGCGAGCAGGCGATCAATGATGTGCCGCTGTCGATCACCGCGGCATCCGGCGAGAAGCTGGCGAACCAGGGCATCACCAATGTCGCGGATCTGGTAAAGATTGTGCCGGGGTTCAACTATACCGAGAGCGCGTTCGCAACGCCAGTCTACACATTGCGGGGTATCGGCTTTTACGACACCAGCCTGGCCGCCAAGCCGACGGTCAGCATCTATCAGGATCAGGTGCCGATCCCCTTTTCCATCATGACGCGCGGCGCGACGCTCGATCTGGAGCGCGTGGAAGTGCTGAAAGGGCCGCAGGGCACGCTGTTCGGATCGAACGCGACGGGCGGTGCAATCAACTATATCGCCGCCAAGCCGACATCGACCTTCAAAGCCGGTCTTGACGCGGGTCTGGACAGTTTCGGACAGGTGTCGGGTGGCGGCTTCATCAGCGGGCCGATCAGCGATACGCTGTCCGCACGCGTGGCGGTGCGGACCGAGCAGGGCGGGGCATGGCAACGCAGCTACACGCGCGATGAAAAGCTCGGTGATCGCAACTTCACCACGGGCCGCATCCTGATCGACTTCGAGCCGTCCGACAGCGCACGCTTTTCGCTTAACCTCAACGGTTTCATCGACAAGAGCGATGGGCAGGCTGCGCAACTGATCGGCGTGGTGCCGCTGGGCAATCCCGCGCGGCTGGGGCCTCTGGCCACCTATCCTATCGCGCCGCGTAACAATCGTGATGCCGACTGGACGCCGGAACAAAAGCCCCAGCGTGACGACTGGTTCTATCAGGCCTCGTTTCGGGGGGATATCGATCTGACCGACGATGTGAGCCTGACCTCGATCAGCAGCTGGTCGGAATATCATAATGACCAGGATATCGACCCGGACGGCGTCGCCCTGCGTGACTATTTCTACAACACCACCGGAAAGATCACGGCACTGTCGCAGGAATTGCGTCTGCAAGGGCGGACTGGCGGCCTGACCTATATTCTGGGTGCCAATTATGCGCGCGAAAAAACCTATCAGCAGGATGATGCCGGTCCCTATGACCAATCGACATCGGCCTATAATTTCGTCGACGCCGGCCTTGGCGTCCCCTTTTTCGTCTACAGCCAATATGCGCGCCAGAAATTCGTGAACAAAGCGGTGTTCGCCAATCTGGACTATGACATCAGTGACAGCATCACCCTGCATGGTGGGGTGCGTTATACCAAGACCAATATCGATTTTGCCGGTTGCACGGCCGATCGCGGCAATGCGTTGGGGCTGGGGATCGAAAATCTGATCAACTTCATTCGCGGCGGCGCAGGGCTGGCGCCCATCGATATTCCCACCAATGGCTGCGTCACGATCGACGGATCGACGCTGACCGTGGGCGAGGTGCGCAAGTCGCTGGACGAGGATAATATATCCTGGCGTGCGGGTGTCGATTACAAGCCGAGCAGGGACGTGCTGCTCTACGCTTCCGTCAGCAAAGGCTACAAATCGGGTAGCTTTCCGCTGCTGTCGGCCAGCGATGCCAACCAGTTCAATCCCGTCACGCAGGAATCCGTGACCGCTTATGAACTCGGCGCGAAACTGACCTTGCTGGAGAACACCGCCCAGATCAACGGCGCACTCTTCTATTACGACTATAGCGACAAGCAGTTGAAGGGCCGCGTGATCGCAAGTCCCAATGTGTTCGGCCCTCTCGAAGCGTTGGTCAATGTCCCGAAAAGCCGGGTAAAAGGTGCGGAAATTCAACTCGACCTCGCGCCGACCGATGGCCTGCGCGTCAGCATCGGCGCGACCTATCTCGACACACGGATCAAGGGCAGTTTCGTCAACTATGACAGCTATGGCAGCGAGCTTGACTTTGGTGGATCGGCCTTTCCCTACACGCCCAAATTTCAGATCGTGACCGATGCCCAATATGACTGGGCGCTCAGTGACGATGTCGAGGCTTTCGTCGGTGCCAATCTGAATTTCCAGAGCGATACCAAGGCTGTGCTGGGCAACGCCCGCGCCACGCCATCGGCGGACCTGAGCGCGCAAGGTGGCCTGACGATCGAGGATTATACGCTGATCGACCTGCGCGCTGGCCTGTCCTTTGCCGACAAGCGCTACAAGATCAGCGCCTTTGTGCGGAACCTGGGCAATACCTACTACTGGTCCAACGCCACGCGGATCACGGACACGACGGTCCGTTTTGCCGGACGACCACGCACATTCGGCGCGACCCTGTCGGCGCGCTTCTGACCTGCTCCCCCTGGGCCGCGCCATGAAAGGCGGGCGCGGCTCTTTCTTGATCCCCGGAGACATGTTCCATGACTGCACCCGTTTTGATCGCCGCTGGATTACATGGTGACGCCGGTTTCAAGGTCCGCCTTCCACAGCAAAAAATGTTGATCGGCCAATCATGGGAAGCGGCCGCGGACGGCCGCGTCATCGATGTGGAAGACCCGGCTACCGGCAAGGTGTTCGCCGCTGTTCCCGCAGGAACGGCCGCCGATGTCGATCGCGCCGTCAGGGCAGCGCGGACCGCGTTCGAATCAGCCGCCTGGAGCCGGATGCGCCCGCTCGATCGCGGCCGGATCATCGAGGCGATCGCGCGCAAGATCGAGGATCATTCGCAGGAACTGGCGCTGCTCGAAAGCTATGACAATGGCAAGGCGGTGCATCATGCGCTGGCGGTGGACGTGCCCGCCGCCGTCGATATTTTTCGCTACATGGCGGGCTGGGCATCTAAGATTTATGGGCAGGTGAACCCCATTTCCGGCGATGGCCGCCAATATCACAGTTACTCGGTGCGCGAGCCGATCGGTGTTGTCGGCCAAATCGTGCCGTGGAATTATCCGCTGGCGATGGCGGCCTGGAAGATCGCGTCGGCGCTGGCGGCGGGCTGCACCATTGTGCTGAAGCCGTCCGAAGTCACCCCACTGACCGCGCTGCGCCTCGCGGAACTGGCGCTGGAGGCGGGGCTGCCTGACGGTGTGCTGAACATCGTCACCGGCTATGGGCATGAAGCTGGGCAGGCGCTGGTTGAGCATCCCGGCATCGACAAGATCGCCTTTACCGGATCGACCCGCGTCGGCAAGCGGATCGTCCAGACCTGTGCGAAAGACCTCAAGCGCGTCACGCTGGAACTGGGCGGCAAGTCGCCCTCGCTCATCTTCGCCGATGCTGATCTCGACAAGGCGGCGATCGGCGCGGCGCTCGCCATTTTCTTCAATTCGGGCCAGGTTTGCTTGGCCGCCTCGCGCCTCTATGTCGAACGGTCGGTGTTCGACAAGGTGATCGACGGTATCGCGCAGGTCGCTAAGAGCTTCAAACTTGGCCATGGGCGCGATCCTGACACGATGCTCGGACCGCTGGTATCGAAGGTGCAGCAGGGGCGCGTGCTGGACTTTATCGCGCAAGGCAAGGCGACCGGCGCGGACCTTGTCACAGGTGGCGGGACCGGGGACCGGGACGGCTATTTCGTCGAGCCGACGATCTTCGCCAATCCCGATGCTGATGCCAGCATCGTGCGGGAGGAGATTTTTGGCCCGGTACTGGTTGCGACCCCCTTTGACGATATCGATGACGTGGTCAGGCAAGCCAATGACACCCGCTACGGCCTGGCTGCCAATATCTGGACCCGCGACCTGTCCCGCGCTCATCTGACCGCAAGACGGCTTCAGGCCGGCACGGTCTGGATCAATACGCACGGGATGAACGATCCCTCCGCCCCCTTTGGCGGGGTCAAGGAATCAGGCTGGGGCCGGGAGGTTGGCGAAGAAGGTGTCCTCCATTACACGGAGACAAAGACCGTGACAGCACTTTTGGCAGATTGAAGCCGCGCCGCGAATGATGGTTGTGGCGGGACGAGGATGATCGTTTTAAGCGTGATCGTCGTAGACGACCCATGAGGGCAAAGAACGTCTGGCGCTGTCTGGGAAACAGGGAAATTATTACAGGCGGGATCGTGGTCGATC
Organism: Sphingobium sp. GW456-12-10-14-TSB1; assembly: GCF_059424385.1. Lineage (NCBI taxonomy): Bacteria > Pseudomonadati > Pseudomonadota > Alphaproteobacteria > Sphingomonadales > Sphingobiaceae > Sphingobium > Sphingobium sp. GW456-12-10-14-TSB1. The sequence continues at coordinate 156,976 of NZ_JBWKZI010000001.1, forward strand.
TCCCGCTGTCAATACACGCGCGCTTTGCAAATCGTCCCATCGGTATTGCTTCTCCGAATCATGATGTTAGTCTTGTTCCGCGTCGCGAAGGCGGCGCCGAGGCTTGAGAACCTCGCTTGGGGAAAATGGACCCGCCATCGACGCGGCCGGGTGGCCGACGCGCATGTCCAAGCCGCTTGCGGCCAAAGGCGTCGGCGCATGTCTCAAGCATGTTCTCTACACCCGGCTCTTGCCGGCACCGCCTCGCCCTTTGCACGGAGGCCATGCCGATGGAGAATGCAGCGCATAGTGGTGCAGGTTGTGGGCCGAGATGTCGACCGCGCTAGGCGCCGCGCGCTTGCCATTGGACGAACGAGACCCGCTGCCGCCTGATCATGATCGGGTCGAAAGCCCGCGATACCTGCTGGGCGCGCTGTATCGGGCCGAGCGTCCGGCCCTGCTGCGATTTCTGGCGCGCCGGACTGCCGATGACCGGGCCGAGGACATCGTCCAGCAGGTCTTTGCGCGCATGGCGGGGAAGACCGACGATCAATCCGCCGCGATCGCGTCGCCTGGCGCCTATCTCCGCCAGGCCGCCCGCAACCTTGTCCGAGACGATGCGCGGGCCGCCGAGCGGACCAGCCTGCACCTTCACATGTCGATCGAGGAGGCGCCGGTGGCCGATGCCGATCCGATCGCGGCGCTCGAAGCGCGCGATCGGCTGGCGCGGATCGAGGCGGCGGTGCTACGGCTCAAGCCGCTGACCCGGCAGATTTTTCTCGCATGCCGTCTCGACGGCTATAGTTATGCTGAAATTGCCGAGCAGACCGGGCTGAGCATAAGGGGCGTCGAAAAGCAGATGAGTCGCGCGATCAAGCAACTGGGCAGGCACTTGCGCGATCATGACTGACGCGGAGCGGCCCTCGATCCCGCGCAGCGTGCACGATGCGGCTGGGGCATGGCTGGCCCGTCGGCAGGCGGGCACCGATCCGGATGGCGAAAAGGCCTTCCTTGCCTGGCTGGACGCCGATCCCCGGCATCGGGCAGCTTATGACGAGGCAGCGCGCGCCTGGCGCGATAGCGAACTGCTAGCCGATAGCAAGGTGGGGCGAAGCCGCAAGCTCGTTCGCGCGCCGTTTCTGATGCGCCACAGTACGCATGTGGGGGCCGTGAGCTTGGGTGTTGCCGCGATCCTGGGGGTGGGGACGCTCACCATGGTCCGGCATGCCGGCCCCTTCGACCTCGTCTCAGCGGCCGACGCGGCTACCTATCGGACCGCGGTCGGCGAGATTCGCACCGTTCGGTTAGCGGATGGCTCGACCCTGACGCTAGATACCTCCACCCTTGTTCGTGTCCATTTCACGCCGGATCGCCGTCGGCTCGAACTGGCGGAGGGCCGAGCCCGTTTCAGCGTGGCGCAAGATCGCCGGTCGTTCACCGTCGCCGTTTCGGGCGGCGAGATCGTGGCGCACCAGACCGTGTTCGATGTCAGCGTGGTCGGTGCGGAGCCGACCGTGGCGGCGATCGAGGGCGACATCGCATTGCAGAAGGAGGGCAGGGACGGCGGCGTTGCGACGCAATCACTGGTAGCCGGCAAAGCGAGCAGCATGGGCGCGGACGCCGTGCCGCGCGCGCGCTCCTTGGCCGAAGCCCGCTGGGTGTCGGGCATGGTCGCGCTCGACAAGACGCCGCTCGGCAGCGCGGTCGCCGCCATCAACCGCTATAATCACAGGCAGGTGCAACTGGGCGATCCGGGTCTCGCCCGTCTCTCCGTGACCGGCGCCTTCCGCGCGCGGGATCCCCAGCAGTTCGCACAGGCGATCGCGACCATGTTCGGCCTTGTCGTCGATGCCTCGCATCCCGATCGTCTCATTCTGCAGCCCTCACGCAAAAAATCACCTGCCGCCCGAAAATAACTGTCGGGTGCATTTCGCTGCGGTCGTCTCCCGCACAACCCGCCCTTTAGCGGCCTGGGGGGAGACAGACGATAATGACGATATTTGGGGACATACGGCTTTTTTCAGCGATCGCTACGGTCGCCGTGATGACGGGCACGGCGATGGCGAGTGCGCCGACCGAAAAGATGGCAATCGACCTGCCAGCGCAACCGCTGGGCAGTGCGCTGAAGGCGCTGGCGCTGCAGTCTCGCCACACCATTCTCGCCGACGCGGATGTGATTGGTGATAGCCCCGCGCCAGCGGTCCAGGGTCGCTTCACGGTTGAGGACACGCTGCGCCGGCTGCTCCAGGGGGCAGGGCTGACGTTCGACCGGGTCGATGGCGGCTATGTCGTTCGCGCCGACGGCGGGCGTGACAACAGGCGAGCGGCAAGCGATGGTCCGGGGATCATTGTCACGGGCAGTCGGATTCGCGGGGCGCCGGGCGCCTCGCCCGTGACGATCCTGAGCGAAAAGACGATCCGGGACAGCGGCCTGGCGGATCTGGGCGAGGTGGCGCGCAGCCTGCCGCAGAGCTTTGGCGGCGGACAAAATCCGGGCGTCGGTTTCAATGTCCCCTCCAGCACGGGCGGCAATGTCGGTGGTGGATCGACCGTCAATCTGCGCGGCTTGGGCAGCGATGCGACGCTTACCATCTTGAATGGTCGGCGCGTGCCCTATGATTCGGCGCGACAGGGCGTCGATATTTCCGCCATCCCGCTGGCGGCGGTCGATCGGATCGAGATCGTCGCCGACGGCGCCTCGGCCATCTATGGATCCGACGCGGTCGGTGGCGTCGTCAACGTCATGCTCAAGCGCGATTATGATGGCGTCGAAACCCGGGCGCGGCTTGCTGGCGCGACCGACGGCGGCGATGTCGAGCAGCGCTACTCCATTCTTGCCGGCAGGCGTTGGCAGGGCGGCGGCGGGTTCGTGGCCTATGAATATAATCGCAACACCGCGCTGCTGACCAATCAACGCGATTATGCGCAGGTGCGGCCCAACGTGACCATCCTGCCGGCCAGCCAGCGGCACGCGATCGTCGCCAGCGTCCACCAGGATATCACGGACATTCTGACGATCGAGGCGGATGCGCTCTATAATGATCGTGAGGGGGCCTTCACCTATCCGCTCAACGCGGCCGGGGACCTGACCCTCAGTCGCACGCGGCAGACTTTCGACTCCAATATGCTCGCCCTCGCCAGCGCCGCGCGCCTGGCGCTTGGCCCCTGGCAGCTCAGCCTGTCAGGGACGTTCGGCAAGGGACTCACCTATTTTCAGGGCGACACCTTCCGCAACAACCAGTTCGCCAGCACCGCCTCCGGCCGCTACAACAACCAGACCGTCACGGGTGAAGTCGCTGCCGATGGCCCCTTGTTCGCGCTGCCGGGGGGCCCTGCGAAACTCGCGGTCGGGGCGGGCATCCGCGCCAATGATTTCGAGATTTTCCGGGGCGTGGGCAATATCAACAATGCCCGACCGTCGCAGGACAGTCGCTACGCCTTTGGCGAACTCAATCTGCCGCTCGTCGGTCCGGACATGGGCCAGCTGCTGGTGCACCGGCTGAACCTGAGCGCGGCGCTGCGCTATGAGCGCTACCGCCAGATCGGCGATATCGTCACGCCCAAGCTGGGCGTCATCTATGCGCCCAATGATGTCCTCGATCTCAAGGCCAGCTGGGGGAAGTCGTTCCGCGCGCCGAGCTTCATCCAGCTCTATTCTATCCAGCAGGCGCTGCTCTATCCCGTCACCACCTTTGGCGGGACCGGCTATCCGGCGGTATCGACGGCGCTCTATCTCACCGGCGGCAACAGCGACCTCAAGCCGGAGCGGGCGCGCAGCTGGTCCGGCACGCTGGCGCTGCATCCGCCCGCATGGCCCGGCGCGTCGCTCGAAGTCAGCTATTTTTCGACGCGCTATGTCAACCGGATCGTGACGCCGATCCCCATCGCCTCGCAAGCGCTCAGCAATCCGTCCAATAGCGGACAGGTCACGCTGTCGCCGACCGCCGCGCAGCTGGCCGCTCTGGTCGCGGGCGCCGACCAGTTTCTCAATGCCACGTCGTCGGCCTATGATCCTTCAAGGGTCGTGGCGATCATCGACAATAGCAACGTCAATGCCGGCCGCCAGAGTATCAGCGGGATCGACGTGCAGGCGCGCTATCAGACAGCGCTCGCAGATGGGCGATTAAACCTGTCGGCCAGCGCGACCTATCTGGACAGCGAGCAGCAGATATCGGCGGGCCAGCCGGTCCAGCAACTGGCCGGCACCCTGTTCAATCCGCCGCACTGGCGCGGGCGCGGGACGGCCAGCTGGGACAAGGGCGGCCTGGGCCTGGCGGTCACGCTCAGCCATATTGGCGGGGTCGATGATCAGCGCACGGCCTCTGCCGGGCGGGTCCGCGGGATGACCATAGCCGATGTCAGCGCACGCTACCGGATCGAAGGCGGCCATGGGCCGCTGGGCGGCGTCGAAGTGGGTCTCTCGATCCAGAATCTGTTCAACGTCGCGCCCGCAGTGATCGCGACCAGCCTCTATTATGACACACCCTATGACTCGACCAACTATTCCCCGGTGGGGCGCTTCGTGGCGTTCGAGCTCGTCAAGAGATGGTAAGGGTGGCGCTTGGGAAGACGGGCCTTTTCGGCGCGTGCGTGATGATGCTCGCGCTTTCGTCACCGGGGTGGGCGCGCTGCGCCGACCTGTTGCCGGGTGCGGCACAGCCGACGGGGCCGAAGCGATCGATCACGTCTCTCGATCTTGCGCGCCTGCGCGACATCGGTCGACCCGACGGCGCGCTGCTCGGCGGACCCAGCCCGCTAGCCGTCGCCCCCGACCAGACCCGTATCGCCTTCAACATCAGCCGGCCCGATCCGGCCTCGAACAGCATCTGCGTCGGGCTCGCAGTGATGGACCTCGTCGTCGGCGCCCGACCGCGCCTTATCGACCAGGGCGGCGAAATGATCCTGGCGTCTGGCAATGTGCGGGGACTGATCACGCCCATCGGCTATCCTGCGGTGATAACGCCGTCCTGGTCCCCCGATGGCCGCTCAATCGCCTATCTGCGGCGGGACCAGGGCGTGACGCAGCTCTGGGCCGCCCGTGCGGAGGGCGGCATGGCGCATCCGCTCACCCAGTCTCCCGTCGATATCGAGCAGTTCGTCTGGCGGGCCGACGGCAAAACGCTCCTGTACGCGGCCCGGACCGGACAGCTAGCCGAGCGGGCCGCAGATGCCAATGCGGCGCTCACGGGCTATCCCTATGATGACCGCTTCGTGCCGGCCATGAGCCCGGTCCCGTTGCCGGTCGCCACGACGCCCCTGTCCCACTATGCGGTCGATATCGCGAGCCTCGCCGTGCGCCCGGTCCGTGGCGATGACTCTGTGGAGCTGCCGCCCGACCGGCTGAACACGCCCGCGCCGCTGCCTGCCGCCGAGTCAGGCGATGGCCGCCGCGCCTGGACAGCGCATAGTAGCGAGAATATCCTCAGCCCCCTTCGGCTACAGGCAAGCCTGGCGTCGGGTGATCCTGTCGCCTGCACCGTCGCGGCCTGCCGCGGCAAATTGACCGGCCTGTGGTGGATGCCGCAAGGCGGTCCGCTCTTGTTCCTGCGGCGCGAAGGCTGGGACCTGGGCGATCTTGTCCTGTATCGCTGGCAGCCCGGGGCGGGCCAGCCGCGTGCGATCCTGCGCACGAGCGGGGTGCTTGATGGCTGCGTCCTGGCGCAGGCGCAACTCGTCTGCCTGGCGGAGAGCGCGACCGTGCCACGCCACATCGTGCGGATCGATCCACGGACGGGCAAGTCCGAGACGCTCTATGTGCCCAATCCGGATTTTGGCGCGATCCGTTTCGGCAAGGTCCAGCGGCTCCGCTGGCGGAACGATCGCGGGCTCGCGGTGCGCGGCGACCTGGTCCTGCCGCCTGGCCACAGGCCGGGTATGCGCCATCCGCTCATCGTCACGACCTATTGGAGCAGTGGCTTCCTGCGCGGGGCGACGGGCAATGAATATCCGATCCATGTCTTTGCCGCGCGTGGCTTTGCCGTGCTTAGCCTGCATCGTCCGCCTTTCGTCGCCGAGGCCGATGCGAACGCCACCGACCCGGACCGGCTGAACGCCGCCAATACAGCGAATTGGGCCGAGCGGCGCAGCCTGCACTCGGCCGTGATGGTCGGGGTGCAGCGCGTCATCGACATGGGCGTCGCCGATCCGGCGCGCATCGGCATTACCGGATTGAGCGACGGGTCCAGTACGGTCGGCTTCGCGCTGATCAACAGCCGTCGCTTCGCTGCGGCAGCTGTCAGCACCTGCTGCCTTGAGCCCTGGATGGTCAATGCGACATTCGGCCCTGCCTTTGCCCGGAGCATGCGCGGGCAGGGGTGGCCTGCGGCGACCGCCGACGACCGTCGCTTCTGGGCGCCCGGGTCGCTGATCCAGAATGCGGCGTCGATCGACACGCCCTTGCTCATGCAACTGGCGGACCGGGAATATCTCACCGCGATCGACGTCTATGCCGCGCTGCGCGAGCAGGGCAAGCCGGTCGACCTCTATGTGTTTCCGGACGAATATCATAATAAATGGCAGCCCGCCCATCGGCTCGCCATCTATGAACGCAATCTCGACTGGTTCGACTATTGGCTGCGCGACACGGTCGACTCGGACCCGCGCAAGGCGGCGCAATATGCGCGGTGGCAAAGGCTCCGCCAAGAGCAGGGGAGGGCTGGCGGCGGTCAGGACCGGCCCGCGATCCAGGCCTCGACATCGGCAAGGCGCATGAGCCGGTGATAAGCGGTGCCCCGCAGCGGGCCGGGTTCGCCGAGCGCGCGTTCGAGCGCGGGCACGTCGAGCATGCCCGCCGCGCGCAATCGGCCGTCGAGCAGCATCGCGCGGATGGTGGTTCGATTGGCGGTGTACAAGGCGGCGATATAGCCGTCGGGGGAGCCTTTCGATCGGCGTTCGATGATATCGGCTGGCAATCGAGCGGCATAGGCCTTGCGGGCGATCACGCGATTGCGCCCGTTCTCGAACCACCACCAGCTCGGGACGCGCAGGCACGCCTCCACGACCGGTTGCGTGGCCAGTGGCGAGGCATGGCGCACCGGACTGTGCAGGTCGCTGGCTTCGGCCCATGTCTGGGCGGCGACGATCAGCGCGATGTGCGCGGCCGTCCCGGTCTCAGCCCCCTTTGGCGCCTGCAACCAGGGATGCCCGGCGATGATCGCCTGGTCGCTGACCATCGCCGACGCCAGATATTGGGTTTCGCCATGCCAGCGATAGGCGGGCGAGCATCGGAAGGCCCGTTTGATCGCTTGTGTAAAAACCGTCGCCGCACCGACCTGCGCGAGCGAGGCGATCGAGAGCGCTACCGTCCAGGCCTCGTGCAGCCGCCCGCCGCGCACTAGCGCATCGGTTACCGGGGCGACCGACTGCAATGCACAGAAGACGTTGTCGCCCGCGCCGCCATCGATCGACAGATCGGCGCCGGATGTCGCAATCGCTTGCGCCAGGAGCGCATTGGTGCCCTGCATGAAGCTGCGGCCCACGGGGTTGGGCAATCCCACCGCATGCGAGCGGCTGAAATCGACCAGCCCGACGTCCCATTCCGCTTCGAGGATCGAGGCGCCGAGATGGCTCGCCACCGCGCGGGCATAGGATCGTTCGTCGCCGACCCCGCCCTGACTGGACAGGTTGAAGCATGCGAAGGCGCCGCCCTGGCTGGCGAGCGTCGCGGCCAGTATCGAAGAATCGAGACCGCCCGAAAGCATGAGGAGCGCGCGCTCGGCATCGCCACGGCTCGCGCGGACGGCCGCCGTGACCGCCCGGCGGAGGGCATCGGCCGCCTCGTCGCGATCATCGGTCCAATGGCGGCGGCCACCATGGTCCCACGGCGTCCAGGCCTGTGTCACCGTGAGGGCGCCATCGCCGATCCGCAGGCAGGCGCCGCCCCGCAGGTCCGTCACGCCCGACAGGCAGGTCGTCGGCGAGGCGATATTCTGGAACGCCAGCCGATGGGCGATCGCGCTCCAGTCGAGGCCGGTCGGAATCCACCCCGCCAAGGTGAGAAGCGCGAGGTCGGACGCGATCAGGATCAGGCCATCGCGTTGCGTGTAGAGGCAGGGCAGGCGGCCGAATGGCGCGCGCGCGATCTCCAGGGTGGCGGGACCGTCGCGCAGGATTGCGACATAATGGCCCCAATAGCGCCGCATGAGTTCCTGCGGGCGCATGGACGCCGATGTCGTCGTGCCGCTTTTGAAATGCGCGCGGTCGCTGGTCCCCCGCTGGAAGATATCCCCCAGCACCCATTCGCCCTCGCACGCCATTTTGGCCCGCGTGAGGCCCGGCGTCGTCGCGACCAGCAGCCCGGCTTCGTCGATCACGATTTCAAGGTCTGGCCGGTCGGCGATCGCCGCCCTGATCCAGGCCGGGATCGATGCCGGGTCCGCCATGCTGCTGGCAAGGATGAGATAGGCTTCCATCACACCCGCCTGATCGGGGTGAAGGGCCGCACATGGTCGGGCGCGTCGTTGAGGACGGTGCCTGCCAATTCGACCCAGCAATGCGCCTGAAACGGATCGAGCTTGACGCCCAGCACCAGGGTGGGGTTGGCGCCTCGCGCGGTCAGGGTGGCCATCAGCGCCATGGATGTGGGGAGACACTGGTCGCGCGCGGACAGGATCAGCCCTGCGCGGCGGTGCGCCTCGGCCAGCCGTGCGATCGCCGCCGATGTCGGTCGCGGCCTCAAGGCAGGGGCGTCCTTGCGCCGGGCAAGCCGGTCGATGTTGGCGGCGAGTGGGCAATAGCGTACGCGCAAGGTCCAATGCACCCGAGCGACCAGCGCCATGGCTATGGCCAGTAGCGAGGGGCGGGCGGGGGGCTCTGATGGCGGTGGCAGGATTGGCCCTGGGGATGTGGTAGGGCACGGGCCCGGAAGCCCGCCTTCTGGACAGGGTATGATCAGGCCCCTCTCGACCAGTGTCGCCAGCGCGGGATCGGCAGCGCCCGTGTCGAGCAGCGCCTGGAACGCTGTGTCGAACGGCCCGCCCAGGCCGAAATAGCGGTCCGCCGGGAGGTCGAGAAACAGCGTTCGATTGTCGATCCGGCAGAAGCTCAAGCCGGTGCGGAGCCTATAGCCAGCCATGGGAGATGCCCGACACAATGGCGCGCGGCCGAAGCCGCGCGCCACCGCATCAATCGTCCGACAGGCCGGTGAGTTCCTGGTTCAGGCCGACATCGCCGGCGATGCCGCCCGGTCCCTTGGTCTCGATGCTTGCGGTCCCGAGGTCGATCAGAGTGTCTTCGCGTTCCATGATGGACTCCTTCTGTCATGCTGCGACATGCAGCCCCGGCAGTGTAGGAAGCCCGTTTCGCTATCCGAATTTTATACCGATTCTATATCGATATTGTTTGGCTGGCAGGTTGGACGACGGGGTCATTCGGCCCGATAGACCGCCCGGACGATGGCGGCGGCGGCCCGACGCCGACGGCGATGATAGACCAAGATCAGGCGTCGCAGCCGGTCGCGCTCGCCAAGGCCGGTGGCGGACACAATCGCCGCGAGTTCCGCCTCGATATCCTCGAGTATGTGCATCTCGACCGAGCGGACAGCATGGAGGCGCGCATTGAGCCGGTCGATGGCGCGACCATGCTCGCCATTGGCCGACCGGCTGGCGATCGCCAGGAAGATCGCGCCGGTGCGATCGGCGATCGATGGCAGTTCCTCCATGGCGGTCGGCATGATCGCGGTCCTCACGCCCGGCCATGCGCGGATCGCAAGCACCAGCAATTGGGCCGACCAGTCGTAGCGATCCTTCAGGGCCGGTTCGTCCAGGGCGGGAATATAAAAGCCGCCGCTCGTGCGCGTTTCGACCAAGCCTTCCCCGGTCAGCAGATGGAGCGCGTCGCGGACCGGCGTCACGCTCGACGACAGCGGCGCGGCGAGGACCGCCGGGTCCAAACGGTCGCCGGGCCGATAGTCGCGGCGCATGATGCGCTGGCGCAGCGCGTCATGGACCCGTTCGACGGTCGGGCCCGCATTCATGATGCCGCCTGTTGATCATGCGCATGGGCATCGACCACCGCCTGCTGGTCTGGACGCAGTGCATCGATCGCGCCCAGCGGCGCGCCGCCATGGTCGCCCAGAAGAACGGAGGGACATTGGCCCTCATAATTGCCGAGATTGGGCCGGTGCTGGCGATAGCCGACCAGCCCTGCCAATGCGGGCGGAAAGGTCCGGGCGATCGCCGGGGGATAAGCCAGCCAGGGATTTTCATAAGGCTTGAGCCAGCCGAGCGCATAGCCCACGACAAGGCCGCGCCGGACCGCGCCGGTGATATTTGCGCCCGCGCCGTGCAGGGTGGAGCCCAGCAGGAGAAGCGCCGCGCCTGGCGCCATTTCGGCAGGCAACGGTGCCTCTGGCGGTTCGGCGTCCAGCGCACTGGCACCATGACTGCGCGGCCATATTAGGGTCGCGCCATTGTCCGGCGTGAACGGCGTCAGCGGCCACATCACATTGACGAGATATTCGACCTCGCCGACCGGTCCGCGCCACATATCTTGATCCCGGTGGGGCAACTGAGCTGGAGCACCGGGATGGATGGCGATCGCCTGGGTCGTGTTCAGCTGGATGCAGTCGCACCAGGGCGCCAGGATCGTTTCGACAATGCCGAGTATCAGTGCATGCTGGACCAGCGCCTTGGCATGGTCTGACCTGATCAGGAGCCGACCGAAGCGCTTCGTGGTTTCGCCATAGAAATGGCCTTGGCCAAAAGGGGTGCGGGCGAAATCCCCGGCCAGATCGTCGTCGAGCGCCGCGATGGCCGCAGCCGGCAGGGCATCCGGGACGAGGCAATAGCCGTGCGTCTTAAGTTCGGTCGCGTGGCGCGCGATCGCTTGGGAGAGAGTGATGGAGACGGTCATGGCGGCGTCTCCCTCAGGCTGCGACGCGCTGGTGGATACGCAACGGCGACGCAACAATGCCGCGCTCGGCAAGCAACGCCTTTGTGTCCGACGCAATGTCGATGCGCAACGCGCCGAGCATGGTCCCGTTGATCATGCGCGGCAGGCCGAGCGGCGTGCAGCGCCAGCCAAAGGCAAGGATCTGTTGCAACCAGCCGATCTCGGCAATGGCGCTATAGGCCGTGATGCCATGTGCCAGGGCATGATCGACGAGGGCGGTCACCAGCGTATCGCGGACCTGCCGCCGCTCCGCCGCCCGCAGGCGGCGATCCAGGCAGAAGCGGGTGATCTCATGGATGTCCGGTGCCTGCGGCGGTGCGTGCTCACAGAGGTCGGGATAGAAATCACCCAATATATGGGGGCGCGTCGTGGGCAGGAGTCGGGCCGATCCCAGATGGGTTCCGTTGGGGTCGGCCAGGATCAGATAGGTCGCATGGACGTCGTCATATTGATCGATCTCATAGCGGTCGGCGAGCACCGGCACGTCCCATTTGAGCAGGTCGACGAAGACGGATTTGCGGGCGGCGAACATCGAACGCAGGACGGCGTCCGAGGCCGGTCGCGCAGCGGATTGACGGATATGCAGCATGATAAGGACTCCCTGGCCGTGATCGGTCCAGGGTCGCCTCGCGACGGGTCAGGCCGCTATTCCGGAAAAGGGTAATATCGGCGGCGGAAAATATCCGAGAAGGTCAGTGTTCCGTCGAAGAGCGTCAGGATCACCAGATATGTCCGCTTGTTCACGCCATAGCGCTCGCACGCCTGCTTGATATGGCGGGCCACCGTCTCTTCGCCCACCTTCAGGATCAGGCTGATCTCCCAGTCGCTCTTGCCGCGCGCGACCCAAAGCACGCAGTCCCGCTGCCGGTCGGTGAGCATCGGGTGCGGTGGAGCCTGCCGCAGGCTGCCGATCGACCAGAGCCGCCTGGCACCCTCGAATGCGAACAGGCCCGCAACCTCTGCCAGCGGCAGCATGTCATGCGGCAGCTGCCTTCCAGCTTCATTCGCGAACGAGCAGGAGCCGCGCGCTTCGCCGGGCACATGGACCGCCGGCACCGTGAAACCATCGCCGATGCCCTGTGCGCGACCCAATGCCAATATGCGGCGATCGCGGCCGGACAGCGGGATCATCTCCGCCATGTGAGACCAGGGAAAGCCGACGCGCGCCACCTGGCTTGCGCGGTGGACCGGATCGGTCACGCCCAAGGCATGGCGATGATAATAATCGGCCCATTGCGTCGGATAATTATGCAGGTGGATCGCGCCGCCACTGGCCTTGGCGAGATCGACATGATGCGTCAGCGCAAAATATTGGAAGCCGAGCTGATCCGTCAGCCCCTTCATGGCCGCGGCGAAATCATCACCGTTCGCCACGGCGTCCACGACGCGTCTGAACTGCGTCGCCATATTGGACAGTCTCATAAGACGATGTCGCGATCACCGGCGGTGTCTCAAGTCACCGCACGCCCGGCGTCCGCCCTTTCCCGACATATCGGGCCAGGCGATGGTGTCTCATGTCAGCGCCCGACGACTCCAGTAACAAAATTGTCATATCATAACGGCTTTTATGGAAAAAGACCGGCGCTGGCCCTGTCGCGCGCACGCCGCTGCCATGGCGAGCGGGCATGGTCTGGTCGCCGCTTGCTCGGCGGCGGCAGAGCCGACCAGTGAATTTGCCGACCGGCGAACGCCCTTCGCTCGATTGGCGGGATGCCGCGGGCTATGCGCGACTGCGCGGGATCGACCGGGCCGGCCTCATGTGGGAATGGCTGCGCCGCGATCCCGATTATATCGCCTGGCATGTGCGGGCCAGTACGGCCACGCGCGGCATCGATCCCGAGCCGCTCCTTTGGGGGCTGCACTTTCGCCGAGCATCCGAGCCGCGCAGCGCCCGAGGCCCGGATCATCTGGCATGCCGATTTCGATCCGGGGACGATGGCCGTCGCCGCAATCCCCGCTGATCCGGCCGATCCCGATAGCCTGGATCTCGACCGCATCGCCCCCTGGCTCGCCGTTGCAATCGGCAGGGAGGGACGCGAACATGCCGTCCTGTCCGACGGTTGGCATCATATCCGTATCGATATCGAGGAAGGGCGGCTGACAGGACAGCAAGCCGTCCTGCTGCATTTCCGCTTGCAGGGGATCCTGTCTTCGCAGCAACGCGTATTGCCGCTGCGCCGGTTTCTCGACCTGTGTCGCAGGCGGCAATTCTCGCGCTCGCTTTTTCCCCCCGATCCACAGATCGCGCGATTAGTCGATATGCTCCGCGTCCATGATGCGCTCGGGCAGGGGGCCAGCCAGCGCGATATCGGTGCCGCCCTGTTCGGGGACGCGCGCGTGGCGAAGGACTGGACGGGATCGTCCGATTCGCTGCGGTCGCGGGTCAGGCGTCTGGTCCGCGAGGCTGGCTGCATGGCGCGTGGCGGCTGGCGGCAATTGATGGGGCGGAGGGGGTGATTTGCCGATTCACCGCGTGACAGCGGCGATGCTAACAGTGTGACGATAGGGCTGGCGCCTCGCGCCGGTGAAGCGGCGCGACCGCGCTCTACGGCTCGAAGCCTGGCTTCTCGCCGCCGAGCCCCGGTGCCGGGTCTCGGCCTGGCGGTAACGATCGGCTGGCGCGGGTCAGCGTCCGCTGACCCTTGCGGTCGCCGCTTGCGCGGCGGCGCTGTTGGTGGCCTCTCCCGGTGGCGCGGGAGTGGTATGGTCAAGGCCCAAATGGCTACCTTTGACCATTGCGGGTTCTGATCGGCTTGTGGGACGAAGCCGTCATTCGCGAGCACGGCTGTGAAGGTCAGGTTTCGGCTGAACCTGCCGTCCGCGACCCCGAGAAAGCTGATTGAGGAGCCACGGAGGAGGGCCAGCTGTCGATAAGCGGACGTTTACCAAGCCATGGAAGACTAGCGAGGCATCATTCGAGTGAGGATCAGCGTGCAATAGGCACCCCCTTCGTGGGGTGATCGGCGTGCAAAAAGGACCCCTTCATCCCGGGGATTTAGTCGGCCGACTGGTTTTGATCAGTTGGCGAGAACGGGATGTTGATCGTGGAGACAGTGGTTCGGATTCGGCGTGAGCATGCAGCGGGTAAGGCGATCAAGGCGATCGCTCGTGACCTTCGTTTGTCGCGGAAGGTCGTCCGCAAAGCGATCCGGTCGCCGGAGGCGGCGTTCAACTATCAGCGCAAAGTCCAGCCGCTGCCGCGGATCGGTCCTTATCAGGATCGTCTCGATGCGCTGCTTGAGGAGAACGAAGGTCGCGGCCGCCGCGATCGGCTACGGATGACGCGTATCCATGACCTGCTGGTGCGCGAGGGGTTCGATGGATCCTATGATGCGGTGCGCCGCTATGCGGCGCGCTGGCGTGCTGCGCGGCGGAAGGATGCTGGCGAAGGCGCACCGGCGTTCATCCCGATGACCTTCCAGCCGGGTGAGGCCTACCAGTTCGACTGGAGCCACGAGGATGTGGAGATCGCCGGCAAGCCGATGCGGGTGAAGGTGGCGCATATGCGTCTCTGCGACTCGCGCGCACCCTATGTCCGGGCCTATCCGCGCGAGGGCCAGGAGATGCTGTTCGATGCCCATGCCCGGGCGTTCGCGTTCTTCGGCGGTGTGCCGCGACGCGGTATCTACGATAATATGAAGACGGCGGTGACGGCCGTGTTCACCGGCAAGGAGCGTGTGTTCAACCGCCGCTTCCTGATCATGACCGATCATTACATGGTCGAGCCGACCGCCTGCTCGCCGGCGGCGGGATGGGAGAAGGGCCAGGTCGAGCAGCAGGTCCAGACAATCCGAGGCCGCTTCTTCCAGCCGCGGCTCCGGTTCGCCAGCCTGGCCGAGCTCAACGGGTGGCTGGAGGCCGAGTGCCGGCGCTGGGCCGAGCATCATGCCCATCCCGAACGCGGGGATATTACCGTCGCCGAGGCGCTGGATATGGAGCGACCGGCCCTGCAGCCGATCCTGGCACCGTTCGACGGCTTCCATGAGAGCGAGCATGCCGTCACCGGCACCTGCCTCATCAGCTTCGATCGCAACCGCTACTCGGTCATGTCGACGGCCGCACGCCGGACCGTTCAGGTGCGCTCCTATGCCGATCGCATCGTCATACGCTGCGGCGATGCGATCGTCGGGGAGCATGAGCGCCACTTCGGTCGGAACCGCACGATATACGATCCCTGGCATTATCTGCCGGTCCTCGCGCACAAGCCCGGCGCGCTGCGTAACGGCGCACCGTTCCAGGACTGGGATCTGCCGCCCGCCCTGCACCGATTACGGCGAAGGCTCGGCACCGGGGACGAGGCCGATCGCAGGTTCGTGCGGGTCCTCTCGGCGGTGCTCACCGATGGCCTGGAGCCGGTAGAGGCTGCCGTGCGCGAAGCGTTGGCGAACGGAACGGCCAGCGACGAGCTGATCCTCAACATCCTCTCCCGGCGCCGCGAGCCGGCGACACCCCACAGCATCGTCACTTCGGAAGACCGGATGCTGCAGCATCCTCCGCTCGCCGACTGTGCCCGCTATGATCTGCTGCGAGGCTATGATGCAGCGGCATGATATGATCGACACGATGCGCGGCCTCGGACTCAAGGGCATGGCGGCGGCGTTCGACGAGGCGGTCACCACCGGCCTCCAGCGCAAGCGCACCACCATGGAGATACTGACCGACCTGCTCCGTGCTGAGGCGACCCACCGGGATGCAGCCTCCATCCGCTATCGGATGACGGCTGCGAGGCTGCCCGTGGTGAAGGACCTGGAGCGGTTCAGCTTCGAGGGCACACCGATCAATGAGGAGATGATCCGCTCCCTTCACGATGGCTCCTTCCTCCCGCCTCGCCGCAATATCGTGCTGGTCGGCGGCACGGGGACAGGCAAGACCCACCTCGCCATCGCGATCACCGCCAATGTCGTGCGAAGGGGCGCTCGCGCCCGCTACTTCAACACCGTCGATCTGGTGACACGCCTCGAAGAGGAGACCCGGATCGGCAAAGGCGGGACCCTGGCGGCGCAGCTGTCGCGGCTCGACCTGATCGTTCTCGACGAGCTCGGTTATCTGCCGTTCGCCCGCTCGGGAGGGCAGTTGCTGTTCCACCTCATCAGCAAGCTTTATGAGCGGACCAGCGTCATCATCACCACGAACCTCGCCTTCGGCGAATGGCCGACCGTGTTCGGCGATCCCAAGATGACCACGGCGCTGCTCGACCGCGTCACCCACCACTGCGATATCGTCGAGACGGGCAACGACAGCTGGCGCTTCAAAAACCGCAGCTGACAGCCACCTTCGGCGCCTTCAAAAATCTATCTTGCGCTGCGCGCGCCTCCGGTCGGGCTACGCCCGCCCTCCGCCGCACGCAGCGCAAGGCCATCTTCAACAAACCAGCATCATATTATCTGAAAAGGGGGTCCCTCTTCGACGCCGATCGGGGGTCCCTTTTGAACGCCGTTTGACAACCAGCGCATCTTCTCCAGCGTCGGCTCAGCTAACCCCTCACGCGCTTTCTTCTCTATCAATTCCTCGGCCACGCTAGCGAAGCTGTTGCTGGCCCGAATGCTCGCCTCAATGCGGGCTTGTCGTTTGGCTACGTTGGGATCGATCGCATGAGCCAGCTGCCTACGGGCGGCATCCCTGGCAGCGCGCGCCTCGGCCAAGGTAATCTCGGGATACGCCCCGAGTGACAGTTTTCGCTCTACGCCGTCGATCCGGTATTTGATTCGCCACAGCTTGCTGCCTCTTGGATTGACGAGCAGATACAAACCTTGGGAGTCAGTAACCTTGTAAGGCTTATCTGCGGGCTTAGCATTGCGGATAGCGGTATCGGTTAGCACCATTGGGGGCCTCGATTCTGCTGGGGCCTTTTGAGGCCCCCAAATTAGGCCCCTATCATCCGCAATTGCAGGCAAACAAGGGCATCCACTGACAATCAGAGAATGCCCATAAACTACCGGAAATCAGGGATTTTTCAACTGTTGGCAGACGTCGCCAGACAGGATTTTGGAGGCCCGAGCCGGAATCGAACCGGCGTGCAAGGATTTGCAGTCCTCTGCGTAACCACTCCGCCATCGGGCCATCCGTCGCGGTGGACGCCGCAAATGTGCGGCTTTGGTTGCAAAGTCAAGCGGCGGATCGGGCAGTGGGCGCAAGATTCTGGTCCTTTGCCGTGCAAAGCCGCTTGGCGTGGCCTGCGCGCTGATTTAGAGGTCCGTTGATCCCCTTGCTGTATTGCATTACCAATACAGTTGTGCCAAGTCCAATCGACCAAGCGAGAATGATCGTGACCGAGCAGAATTTTTCTTCGATGCGGACCGCCATGGTCGAAAGCCAGTTGCGTACCAGCGACGTGGACGATCCGCGCGTGATCGCCGCGATGGCGAGCGTGCCGCGTGAGGATTATGTCCCCGTCGAGCGCCGGGCCATGACCTATGTCGATCGCCCGATCCCGCTGAGCGGCGGCCGTGCGCTGAACCCGCCGCTGGTGACGGGGCGCCTGCTGACCGAGGCGAAGGTTGCGCCCGGCGACAAGGTGCTGCTGATCGGCGCGGCGACCGGCTACAGCGCCGCCTTGCTGGCCGCAATGGGCGCACAGGTGACGGCGATCGAGGAAGAGGGCGGGCCGGACATTGCCGGCGTGAGCGTGGTGCGTGGTCCGCTCAATGCCGGATCGCCCGCTGGTGCGCCTTATGATCTGCTGTTTATCGACGGCGCGGTGGCGGAAGTGCCCGCCGTGCTCGTTGGGCAGCTTTGCGATGGGGCGCGGGTCGTCACGGGCGTGGTCGAACGCGGCGTCACCCGGCTGGCGAGTGGCCGGGTTGTCGCGGGCGTGCTGGGCCTGTCCAGCGTTGCGGATATTGAGATGGTGGTGCTGCCGGGCTTTGCCGCGCCGGAGCGATTCGTTTTTTGAGACGGGGATCATGACAGCAAAGCGACCTAATTTCCGGCGGACCACCGCTACAGCCTTGCTGTTGCTATCCTCTTGCCTGGCCGGTCCGGCCATGGCCGAAACGTTGCAGGGGGCGCTGGCGAAGGCCTATGCGTCCAACCCGACGCTGACCGGCGCGCGCGCAGGGCAGCGCGCAACGGACGAAAATGTGCCGCTCCAGAAGGCGAACGGGCGTCCCGCGGCCGACGTGAGCGGCAGCTATAGCGAAAGCATCCTGAAGCCCACGATCAGCTTCACCGCGCCACAGCGCACCGTGAATGCACAGGCGCAATTGAATGTGCCGATCTATTCCGGCGGGACCGTTCGCAATGGCGTGAAGGCCGCCAAGACCCGCGTCGCCGCCGGTCAGGCGAACCTGCGCGGCACCGAAGCAAGCGTGTTTTCGCAGACGGTCGCGGCCTATATGGACGTGATCCGCGACAGCGCCATCGTGGCGCTCAACCAGGCCAATGTGAAGGTGCTGGACGTCAACCTGCAGGCGACGAACGACCGGTTCGAGGTGGGCGACCTGACCCGCACCGACGTTGCCCAGTCCGAATCGCGGCTGGCGCTGGCCCGGTCCGACCTCCAGATCGCCCAGGCCAACCTGATCACCAGCCGGGAAAATTACATTGCGCTGGTCGGCGAGGCGCCCGACAATCTGGAGCCGCCGCCGCAATTGCCGGGTCTGCCCGCCAACCCGGAAACCGCCGTGCAGGTGGCCCTGCGCGACAATGCGGACATATTGGCGGCGCAGAAGCAGCGCGAGGCGCGCCACTATGACGCGAAGGCGGCGAAAGGCGGCGTGCTGCCGCGCGTGTCGGCTTTCACCCAGGCGGGCTACACCAATTATCTCCATTCGCTCGACAGCACCGCGCTCGACGCCAATGGCAATGCGGTCGAAGGGCCGCAGATCAACAAGCAGGCCGTCGCGGGCGTGCAGCTGACCATCCCGCTATATCAGGGCGGTCGTCCGGCCGCGCAGGTGCGCCAGACCCAGGCGCTCGAATCGCAGGCGATCGAACAGGAGATCGAGATCGAGCGCGGCGTGATCGCGCAGACGCGGGCCGCCTATGCCAGCTGGCAGGCGTCGCTCCAGACGATCGATTCGAACCAGAAGGCGGTCGAGGCGGCATCGCTGTCGCTGGAAGGCGTGCGGGCCGAAAATTCGGTCGGCAGCCGCACCATCCTCGACATTCTCAATGCCGAGCAGGAAGCGCTCAACGCCCGCGTCCAGCTGGTGTCGGCGCGGCGCAACGCCTATGTCGCCGGCTTCAGCCTGCTCGCCGCGATGGGCCATGCCGAAGCGGACGATCTGGGGCTGGCCAGCGGCACGCTCTATGATCCGATGGTCAATTATGACCGGGTGAAGGGCAAATGGTTCGACTGGGACTATGGTGCAGCGCCCATGCCGGTCGCCACGCGCACCGTTGACACGCTGCCACAAAACGCCAATGTGAGTCCCGAAACGGCACAACAGCCATAAGGGGCTGTGATTGCGGGGCCGATAGTCAGGGGACGGCATGGGCGACATGACAAAGGAACCGTCGATGGAAGAGATACTCTCGTCCATCAAGCGGATCATCGCCGAGGAAGGCGAGGAGGCGGTACAGGCGGCGCCGCGTCGCGGGCGGGCTGACGCCGCGCCCAAGCCCGTGATCGAGACTGGCACGCCTGACGAACCGGCCCCCGTATCCTTCGCGCCGATGGTCGACGAGGTGCTGGAACTGACCGATGAGGTCGTGGTGGAGGATGTGATGCCCGCTCCCAAAGCTGCCGCGAAGGCGACGCCCGCGGCCAAGCCCGCAGCCCCGGCGGATGAGTCGATCCTGTCGGTCGAAAGCGAAGTCGCCGCGCGCCATTCGCTGTCCGCCTTGTCCTCCATGCTGATCGCCGCGCCCGAGGGTGCCGACAATACGCTCGACGGGCTGGTCCGGTCGATGCTGAAGCCGATGCTGAAGGAATGGCTGGACGCCCGCCTGCCGGCCTTGGTCGAGGATATGGTGGCCAAGGAAATCGCCCGCATCACCGCGCGCTGATTTTTCCTTTGTTCGACGACTGACGCGATTGTTCCAATCATGATATGCTGCCCCTGGCTTGGCATGGCTGGGGGCATGGCGATATGATGCTGTTGATCGCGGCGACGGCGTTTGTCGGAACGCATTTCCTGATGTCGCATCCATTGCGCGCGCCGCTGGTGTCGCGTCTGGGGGAAAAAGGCTTTCTGGGCCTCTATTCGCTGGTAGCGGCGGTGACGATGATCTGGATGATCCTGGCCTATCGCGCCGCGCCGGTCACGCCCATGCTGTGGCCGGTGGGGGACGACCTGTGGGCGCTGGTGACGGTCATCATGCTGATCGCGTCGATCCTGCTGCTGGGGTCGCTGGTCGGCAACCCCGCCTTGCCCGCGCCTGATGGCAGCGCCATGGTGCCCGCCGAAGCCAAGGGCGTGTTTGCCATCACCCGCCACCCCATGATGTGGGCCATCGCGCTGTGGGGCGTGGCGCATATTCTGGTCTATCCCGTCATCGCCAACATCATCCTGTCCGTGGCGATCATCATCCTGTCGCTGGTGGGCGCTGCTCTGCAGGACAGCAAGAAAGCGGCATTGACCCCTGATTCGTGGCCGCTGTGGGAATCGCGGACCAGCTATTGGCCGTTCGCCGCCATCCTGGCCGGACGGGCGCGTTTCGGGCGTTTCGGTCTGCATGCGCTGGCAGGGGGAACGGTCCTTTGGCTGGTTGCGACCTGGGCGCATATACCGCTGACCGGCTGGCCTGCGGGCATTTGGCGCTGGCTGGGCTGATCTTTCGGCTGGAATGGAACGGGAAGGGCCATTAAGGGCGCTTCCATGACCGATCTGCCCAAGACATTCGACCCCGCCGATATCGAAGCCCGCTGGTACAAGCATTGGGAGACGAACGGCCTGTTCCGCCCCGAACGGCCGGACGCGCAGCCCTATACGATCGTCAATCCGCCGCCAAACGTGACCGGCAGCCTGCATATCGGCCATGCGCTCGACAATACGTTGCAGGACATCATGATCCGTTACGAGCGGCTGCGCGGCAAGGATGCGCTGTGGGTGGTCGGCACCGACCATGCGGGCATCGCGACCCAGATGGTGGTCGAGCGGCAGATGAATGCCCGCGGCGAGAAGCGCACCGATTACACGCGCGACGAATTCATCGCCAAAGTGTGGGAATGGAAGCAGGAAAGCGGCGGCACGATCACTGGCCAGCTGCGGCGGCTGGGCTGTTCGATGGACTGGAGCCGCGAACAATTCACCATGGACCCGCATTTCAGCAAGGCCGTGGTAAAGGTGTTCGTGGAACTGCACCAGCGCGGCCTGCTCTATCGCGACAAAAGGCTGGTCAACTGGGACCCGCATTTCCGTTCGGCCATTTCCGATCTGGAGGTGGAGACGAAGGAGACGCAGGGCGGCTTCTGGCGCTTCAAATATCCGCTGGCCGACGGCGTGACACTGGCGGACGGGAGCGATCATATCGTGGTCGCGACGACGCGGCCCGAAACGATGCTGGCGGACATGGCGGTCGCGGTCCATCCCGACGATGCGCGCTATCGCAGCGTGATCGGCAAGGAGATATTGCAGCCGATCACTGGACGGCGATTGCGGATCGTTGGCGATGATTATGCGGACCCCGAACTGGGATCGGGCGCGGTCAAGATCACGCCGGGGCATGATTTCAACGATTTCGAGGTCGGCAAGCGCGCGGGCATCGCCGCTGGCGCGATGCTCAACATGTTCGATGCGGACGCCAATGTCGTGCAGACGACGGACGGTCGGGTGCCCGACGCCTATCTGGGCCTGCACCGCTTCAAGCGCGATGGCGTGGACGGCGCGCGTGAGGCTGTGGTCGCGGAGATGAAGGCGCTGGGCTTCCTGATGCCGCATGTCACCAAGAACAAGGAAGGCGAGGAGGTCGTCGCGGACTTTGAGCCGCGCGTCATCCAGACGCCGTTTGGCGACCGCTCCGGCGTGGTGATCGAACCCTGGCTGACCGACCAATGGTATGTCGACGCCGCCAAGCTGGCCGTCGCGCCGATGCAGGCGGTGCGCGACGGGCGGATCGAGATCGTCCCCAAGACGTGGGAAAAGACCTTCTTCAACTGGATGGAGAATATCCAGCCCTGGTGTGTCTCTCGGCAGTTGTGGTGGGGCCATCAGATTCCGGCGTGGTTCGACGAGGATGGCGCATCCTATGTGGCAGAGACCGAAGCCGAAGCGCAGGCTATGGCTGGCAACAGGAAGCTGACCCGCGATTCCGACGTCCTCGACACCTGGTTCTCCTCGGCATTGTGGCCGTTCGGGACGCTGGGCTGGCCGGATGGCGCACAGGAAAAGGGGAGCAACTCACTAGTGTCCCGTCACTACCCCAATGATCTGCTGATTTCCGGCTTCGACATCCTGTTCTTCTGGGACGCGCGGATGGCGATGCAGGGGATGGAATTCATGGGGGACGTGCCATGGCGCAAACTCTATCTCCACGGCCTCGTTCGTGCGGCGGACGGGCAGAAAATGTCCAAGTCCAAGGGCAATGTCGTCGATCCGCTGGGCCTGATCGATACATATGGCGCGGACGCCCTTCGCTTCTTCATGAGCGCGATGGAGAGCCAGGGCCGCGACGTGAAGATGGACGAGAAGCGGGTCGAGGGGTATCGCAACTTCGCGACCAAGCTGTGGAACGCCGCGCGCTTCCTCCAGTCGAACGGCGTCACGGCGTCGACCAGCATCGATGCGCCCGCCGCCAGCCTGCCGGTCAATCGCTGGATCATCGCGGAGACGGTGGCCACCGTGCAGGCGATCGACACGGCGCTCGCCGACCTGCGTTTCGATGCGGCGGCCAACGCCATCTATCATTTCGTCTGGGACCAGTTTTGCGACTGGTATATCGAACTGACCAAGGGCGCGATGGATGACGAAACGCGCGCCGTCGCCGGATGGGCGTTCGACCAGATCCTGGTGATGCTGCACCCGTTCATGCCATTCATCACCGAAGAGTTATGGCACCTGACCGGCGACCGCGCGAGCGCGCTGATCGTCGCGCAATGGCCCAGGGCGCTGGCGGCGGTGGATACGGAGGCGCAGGCGGAGATTGACTGGCTGATCCGGCTGGTCAGCGCGATCCGCACCGGGCGCACCGAACTGAATGTGCCGCCCGGCGCGAAGCTGCCCATGGTGGTGCGCGACGGATCGGAAGAGACGCATCGTCGCCTCGACCGGCAGGGCGCGGCGCTGGCGCGGCTGGGGCGGATCGAGAGCCTGACGTTCGGCGAGCCACCCGCAGGCGGCGCGGCGCAGATCGTGGTGGATGAGGCGACCTTCATCCTGCCGCTGGAAGGCGTGATCGACATTGCGGCGGAAAAAGCGCGGCTCGCCAAGGCGCTGGCCGCCGCGGAGAAGGAGCGGGACGCGCTGGGCGGGCGGCTGTCCAACCCCAGTTTCGTTGAGAAAGCCAAGCCCGAAGCGGTCGCCAAGGCCCGCGAGGACCATGCCGAAAAGAGCGCCGAGGCCGAACGGTTGAAAGCAGCGCTGGACCGGCTGGGGTAAGTGAGTAGTCTGGCGTAGCAGAATATAGACCCGTTCGGGCTGAGCCTGTCGAAGCCTTGTTCTTTCCTTCAAGAAGGACGGCCCTTCGACAGGCTCAGGGCGAACGGGGGTGGAGGGTTTCATCCTCCGTTCGATTGGGTAGGCTGAGGAACGAGCATGGCAGCGAGCACAGCGGGCGGAAAAGACCTGACGCAGGGGCCGATCGCGTCCACGCTGTTGCTGTTTGCCATTCCCACGCTGGCGTCGAACATCCTCCAGTCCCTCAACGGCTCGATCAATGCGATCTGGGTCGGGCGCTTTCTGGGGCCGCAGGCGCTGGCTGCGACGGCCAACGCCAATATCATCATGTTCCTGATGTTCTCCGTCGTGTTCGGATTTGGCATGGCGGCCACCGTCATGATCGGCCAGTCGATGGGGCAGCGGGATGTCGATGCGGCGCGGCGCGCGTTTGGATCGGCGGTCGGTTTCTGCATGGGGCTGGCGGTCGTGGTTTCGACCGCGGGCTGGCTGGGCGCGCCCGCTTTGCTGCGGGTGCTGGCGACCCCGGCGGAAGCCTATGACATGGCGCTGGTCTATCTGCGCGTCATCTTCATCGCCATGCCCGCCACCCTGTTGTCGGTGATGATGATGATGGGCCTGCGCGGGGTGGGGGACGCCCGCACGCCGCTCATTTTCATGATCGTCAGCGTAGGCGTCGACCTGATTCTCAATCCCGTGCTGATCCTGGGGCTGGGGCCGTTTCCCGCCATGGGCATCGCCGGGTCCGCGACCGCGACGGCGCTGGCGGGCTTTATCAGCCTGATCGGCATCATCGCCTATAGCTATGCCAGGGATTTGCCGCTGCGGTTGCGCGGCCCGGAGCTTGCCTATCTCCGTCCCGCCGCCGACCAGATGCGGGTGCTGCTGGGCAAGGGGCTGCCGATGGGGCTGCAAATGATCGTCATGTCGGCGTCGGGGCTGGTGATGATCGGCCTCGTCAATCGCGAAGGGCTGGCGGTGACGGCGGCCTATGGCGCGTCGCAACAGCTATGGACCTATCTCCAGATGCCGGCCATGGCGATGGGCGCGGCGGTCAGCGCCATGGCGGCGCAGAATGTGGGGGCGGGCCGGTGGGACCGGATCAGCCGGATCACAGGGGTCGGCATCGGCTATCAATTGCTGATCACCGGCACGATGGTCGCGGTGATGCTGGCGTTCCACGAGCCGCTGCTGAGCCTGTTTCTGGGCAATAACAGCGCGGTGATGGCCGAAGCCTGGCATATGCAGTTGCGGGTGAGCTGGAGCTTCCTGGCCTTTGGCTGCACTATGATCCTGTTTGGCGTGATGCGCGCCAATGGCGTGGTGGTAAAGCCGCTCATCATCCTGATCTTCACCCTGTTCGTGGTGCGGATCGGCTTTTATTATGTCGGTTATCCGCTGATCGGGCCGGACGCGCTGTGGTTCAGCTTCCCGGCGGGGTCGTTCGTGTCGCTGCTGCTGGCGTTCCTCGTCTATGCCCATGGCGGCTGGCGCAAGGCCAAGTTGCTGGTGCCGGTGCACGAGGAAGAATGCCGCGAGGCCGTGAACAGCGAGGCGGAGCCGGCCGGGCGGATCGCACCAACCGGGTAAGGGGTCTTTTGAAAAATGCGCCGAAGGGCGCATTTTTGCAGCCGCACCGGCCCTCTCCCCCACCCGGCCACCCATAGGCTACTATCGTGGGGTGGCCGGGTGGGGGAGAGGGCCGGTGCGGCACGAATGTGCTAAGGCACATTCAACAATGAGCCGCTTTAGCGCCCCTGATTGCGCCAGCGGGTGATGGTGCGGTCGAGAATGGCGTCCTCGCCGCCCGACTGGCGCCAGAGTTCGGTGAAGCTGGGGTCGCCCGATGCGGGACGGCGATGTTCTTCCAGATTGTCGAGCGCGACGCGGATGGGCACCGCGACGCCTTCGCCGCAGATGATCGCTTCCCGATTGCGCAGTGCCGGGATGGAATCGAGGAAGCCGCGTGCGCCTTCGGGCATGGCGGCTTTCACGAAGGCCTGGTCGCGATCATTGTTCAGGCGCATCGAAATGATGGTACCGCACTGGGATAGCACGCCTTCGGCCAGATCGGACGGGCGCTGGGTGATGAGGCCCAGCGAGACGCCATATTTGCGGCCTTCCTTGGCGATCCGCTCCAAAATCTTGCGCACTGCCTGACCCGCGCCGGTGGTGCTGTTGGGAATGTAGCGATGCGCCTCTTCGCAGACGAGCAGGATGGGGCGCTGCGGTTCGTCGCGCGCCCAGATGGCATAGTCGAACACTAACCTGGACAACACCGACACGACGGTCGAGGTGATGTCGGACGGCATGGCCGACACGTCGATGATGGAGATGGGCTTGCCGTCCGATGGCAGGCGGAAAATCTTGGCGATGAACGCCTGCATCGTGTCGGCGACCAGCATGCCGGAGAACATGAAGCTGTAGCGCGGGTCGGCCTTGATCTCGTCAATCTTGGTCTTGAGCCGCATATAGGGCAGCGAGTTGGTGCCTTTGTCGAGCTTGCCCATCTCATTCTGGAGAATGTTGGTCAGGTCCGACAGCAGATAGGGGATGGGCGAATCGACGGTCAGGCGGCCAATCTGTTCGGCCAGGCGGTTCTTCGATCGCGCCGCGAGCAGGCATTTGGCGAGAATGTCGCAATCGACGGTGCGTTCGGAGCCGGACGAGGTGACGAACACCTCGCAATGCTCCTCGAAATTCATCAGCCAATAGGGCAGGGCCAGATTGTTGATGTCGAACACGGCCCCGTTGCTGGCGAAGGCCGCGCCATATTCGCCATGCGGGTCGATCATGACGATATGCCCCTGCGGCGACAGGTCGCAGATGCGGTGCAGGATCAGCGCTGCGCTGGTCGATTTGCCGGTGCCCGTGGAGCCGAGCAGCGCGAAATGCTTGCCCAGCATCGAATCGACATACAGGGCGGCGCGGGTGTCGTTGGTCGGATAGACGGTGCCGATTTCGACATTGGCCCGGTCGTCCGCAGCGTAAATCTGCTGCATGTCGCTGCCCGACACGGGGAAAATGTCCGTACCCGGCGTGGGATAGCGGGTAACGCCGCGACGGAAGCGATGGATACGGCCGGTCAGCTTTTCCTCTTCGCCTTCACCCAGAAAATCGATGTCGGCGATGATGCTCTGGCTCGCCTGATCCAGCGTCATCGCGCGGACGCTGGCGACCAGCCAGCATTCGCCGACGCGCATCTTTACCTGACTGCCGACCTGCCCGGCCATGGCAGTGCAGGGATCAAGATCCTGACCCAGGACGGCGAGCCGCACAGGGTCTATCATCACCTTGGAACTGGAGCCGGCGATCTGGAACACCATACCCATGGCCTGCCCCAAGGCGGGGTGCGCGGACGGTACAGCATTACAAAATTCATGTACGCCCGGCATCTGGGTCATGAGCCTTTGTCATCCCTTTGACCGGAGCGGATTCCGGCAAACAGAGACTTGTCTAGGCGATGAAGGTAAAGATTGGCTTATACGCGCGGACGGTTAACAGGGCGTAGGCACGGGTCCGAAACGGATCGACCTTGCCACGCGGGGAACAGCGGGCCAATTGGCGCATTGTTGCCGCGTAACTGTCAGGATCTTTGTTTGTCCGAAACGATATTGGCCGATGGAGCGCGTCGCTCCGACGCGATCGCCATTGCCCGTGTCATCTGCATCCTTGGCGTGGTCTATGTCCATGCCTGGACCGGGCAGAATGGGGAAGCGCTCGCGGCGCTGCGCGGCAGTGCGCAGGATAATCTGCGCTGGGCGTTGATGGAGATATTCGGGCGCAGCGCGGTGCCGCTGCTGGGGCTGATTTCCGGCTGGCTGGTGGCGGGATCGGACGCTGCGCGCCATTGGGCGCCGCATGTCCGGCGCAAGGCGCGCACGATATTGCTGCCGATGATCCTGTGGAACGGGCTGGCGATCCTGCTCGTGTCGGGCACGGCCTACCTCTGGTCGCTGAGCGCGCCGGTGCCGACATCGCTTTGGTGGGTGGCGCAGGAAGTGCTGATCATCAGCCGCAACCCCGACATCAATGTCCAGATGCCGTTCCTGCGCGACCTGTTCCTGTGCATGGTCGTAGCGCCCATGCTGGTGCGTTCGCCGGGATGGGCGCTGTGGCTGGTGGTCATGGTGGCTGCTGCGGCGCATGTGGCGGGGCTGGGGCCGCCATTGCTGATGCGGGCGTCGATCCTGTGCTTCTTCACGCTCGGCATCCTTGCCCGGCGCGGCGCGTGG
The DNA here is from genome assembly GCF_059424385.1 of Sphingobium sp. GW456-12-10-14-TSB1. NCBI lineage: Bacteria > Pseudomonadati > Pseudomonadota > Alphaproteobacteria > Sphingomonadales > Sphingobiaceae > Sphingobium > Sphingobium sp. GW456-12-10-14-TSB1. Next base: position 184,577 of record NZ_JBWKZI010000001.1, read on the forward strand.
GCGCCGCGGGCGATCGCCCTGCCGCTGGCGGCGGCAGTGTTGCCCTTTGCGCTGATGATCGGCGTGCAGTTTTGCTTGATGGTCGGGCTGGTGGACATGCCCTACGCGCCGGTGCGCAATGCTATCGACCTGATGGTGCGGATCGCGGCCACGCTCGCTTTCTGGCGGTTGGCATGGGCGCTGGCGGGAAGCAGGGCGCGCGCCGTGCTGCTGCGGATCGAGCCTTTTGCCTTCTTCCTCTTCTGCGCGCACCTGATCCTGATCTGGCTGTTCGGGCCACTGCTGGGCAAGCTGTTCGGCAAGCTCGGATCGCCGCTCTATCCCGTCTACCTGCTGATCCAGCCATTGCTGGTGCTGGGCGCGGTCATGCTGATCGCTACCGGGCTGCGCCGGATCGCGCCCGGCGCGGCGAGCGTGCTGAGCGGTGGCCGGCTGAAACCTCGTTCGCGTTAAGCCGGTTCGCGGGCGGTAAGCGCCTGTGCCGCGGCCATGGCGATGGCGAAACTGTGCTTGCGCGCCTGCACATCATGGATCTGGCCCGTGAGGATCAACTCGTCCGCCTGGGTACGGCGCAGGAAGGCGGCAATGTCGCGCTCGACATGGGCCTGGGTGCCGATGCTGGAAACGCTCAGCACGTCGGACAGCATCGCCTGCGCCTGGGGCGGCAGGCTGTCATAATAGCCCTCCACCGGCGGCTGGAGCTTGCCCGGCTGCCCGGTGCGCAGGCGCACGAACGCCTGCTGCATCGAACTGGCCAGCAATTGCGCTTCTTCCATGCTGTCGGCGGCAAAGACGTTATAGCCCGCCATGACATAGGGATATTTCAGCTGCGCCGATGGGCGGAAATCGCGGCGGTAGATGGCGATCGCCTCATCCAGCGCGCCCGGCGCGAAATGGGAGGCGAAGGCGTAGGGCAGGCCAAGCGCGGCGGCGAGCTGCGCGCCATAGAGGCTGGACCCCAATATCCACAGCGGCACATCCTCGCCCGCGCCCGGCGTCGCTTCTATGCCCAGCCGCGCGTCACCCGCGAAATAGGCCTGCAATTCCATGACGTCGCGCGGGAACTGATCCGCGCCGCCGGCCAGATTGCGGCGGATCGCCTGCGCCACCCGCTGGTCGGAGCCGGGCGCGCGGCCCAGCCCCAGGTCGATCCGGTTGGGGAAAAGCGCCGCGAGCGTGCCAAATTGCTCGGCAATGAGCAGCGGGGCGTGGTTGGGCAGCATGATGCCGCCTGCGCCGATACGGATGGTGGAGGTCGCATGGCCGATATGGGCCAGCACGACCGATGTGGCGGCCGACGCAATGCCCGGCATGCCATGATGTTCGGCAACCCAGTAGCGATGATAGCCCAGCGCCTCGGCATGGGCCGCAAGATTGGCGGCATTGGCGAGCGCGGTGGATACGCTGTCGCCTTCGCGGACGGGGACGAGGTCGAGTAGGGAAAAACGTGTCATGCCCGCTATATGGGGGCATGATGAGTTTTATTTCAATACGGGAAATCAGACGGCGCGACCAAATCCCTGTGGCGGGGTGTCTGCGCGGCGGCCAAATGTCACGGGGCGGCGGGCGACCAGCGGATTTGCGTCCCGGTCGAGCAGCGCCATCGTTTCGGTAAAGCAGGGACGCAGCGCCACGACGGTTTCGATCAGTTCGTCCGGGCCTTCGCGGGTTTCGACGCATCGGCGGGCGACCATCTCGATTTCTTCGGCCATGGCGCTCAGCCGATAAGCACCAAACTGGGCCGATTCGCCCTTGAGCGTATGGGCCGGCGTCACCAGCGCGGCGGCGTTGCGGGCACGAAAGGCATCTTCGACCGCGCTGATGGATTTGGCGCCATCTTCACGGAAATAGCCAAGGATGCGCAGAAATGCCGCACCCAGCTCACCGCGGGTTCGTGCAAAATCGCTCCAATTGACGAGGTCGGCGTCTTGATGAGGCACCCGTGCCACTCCTTGTTCTACGAACGGGAAAATAAGTGGCGCGCGTAAATAGAGCGTTAAAGCGTGGCGGGCAGCAACCGATTGTTTGCGTCAATCCGGAGCCATGCGCGACAACGCATATTGGTGCGTGTCGAGGACCGCGAAAAGCCAGCCATTTTGCCGGGCAAGCGCTTCCAGTTCGCGCCCGGCAATCGGGTCATCCGCTTCGATCCTGATGGCGGGCGCATCGCGCATCGCCCGTGCCGCGCGCAGGGCGGGCCAGGGGCATTTCATGCCGCGTGCATTGACGATGACCGGGTCGGCCATCGCGCCTATTTGCCGAAGGGATTTTTGGCGCTGCGCAGCGTCAGCCGCACCGGCACCGCGCCAAAGCCCAGTTCCTTGCGGATGCCGTTGACCAGATAGCGACGATAGCTTTCGGGCAGATCATCGAGCCGGGTGCCGAACAGGATGAAGCCGGGCGGGCGCGTCTTGGCCTGGGTGATGTAGCGCAGCTTGATCCGCTTGCCGCCGGGCGCTGGCGGGGGATTGGCCTCCAGCGCGCTTTCGAACCAGCGGTTGAGGACGCCGGTGGACACGCGCTTCGACCAGGTGGAGCGGGTTTCGAAGGCGACGCGGATCAGATCGTCCAGTCCCTTTCCGGTCGCGGCCGACACGGTCATGATCGGCACGCCGCGCACCTGCGCCAACCCGTCGAACAGCGCCTGCTTGATGCCCTGATACAGGGCCGATCCATGTTCGACCGTATCCCATTTGTTGAGCGCGACGACGAGCGCGCGCCCTTCCTCCAGCACCTTGTCGGCGATGCGCAGATCCTGCGCCTCCAGCCCGCGCGTCGAATCCAGCAGCAGCACGACGACTTCGGCGAAATTTACAGCGTTCAGACCGTCGGTCACGGCCAGCTTTTCCAGCTTGTCCTGCACCTTGGCATGTTTGCGCATGCCGGCGGTGTCGATCAGGCGGACGGGACGCTCCAGCCCCTCGTCATCGACCCACATCCAGTCGACGGCGATGCTGTCGCGGGTGATGCCCGCTTCCGGGCCGGTCAGCAGCCGGTTTTCGCCCAGCAGCCGGTTGATCAGCGTGGATTTGCCCGCATTGGGACGGCCGACGATGGCGAGCTTGAGCGGGGCGCTCTCCTCATCCTCGTAAAAAGTCTTGTCTTCGGATTCAAATTCTTCCCGCTCCAGATGCGGGAGCAGCGCCTGGAACAGATCGGCCAGGCCCTGACCATGTTCGGCGGAAAAGGGGATGGGTTCGCCCAGGCCCAGGCTGAAGGATTCCATCACGCCATCGTCGGCAGCCTTGCCCTCCGCCTTGTTGGCAACCAGCACGACCGGCACGTCATTGGCGCGCAGCCAGCGGGCGATTTCCTCATCCAGCGGGGTGATGCCCGCGCGCGCGTCGATCATGAACAGGGCAAGGTCGCAATTGTCGACCGCCGCTTCGGTCTGCATCCGCATGCGACCGGGCAGGCTGTTGGCGTCTTCATCCTCATAGCCTGCGGTATCGACGATGATGAAATCCAGGCCAAGCAGATGGGCCTCGCCCTCCCGCCGGTCGCGGGTCACGCCGGGCTGGTCGTCAACCAGCGCCAGCTTCTTGCCGACCAGGCGGTTGAAGAGGGTGGACTTGCCCACATTGGGACGCCCGACAATGGCTACTGTGGGCAGCATGGAGGCCCGTATCCTTCCGAAAAATTCAAAATCGACAAACGCCGCGCTCCCGCGAAGGCGGGAGCCCAGTCCGTATCGGGGAACTGGACTCCCGCCTTCGCGGGAGCGGGCTTAGCATGTTTGTTGCTCTTAGCGGAGTGCCGTCAACTTTCCATCATCGGCAAGCACATAAAGCATATTGTTGGCGACGATGGGCGGGAGCGACATGGAGCGATTCATGTCCACATCGGCCTGCACGCTGCCATTGGTGGGATCGACATAGACCATCTGGCCGCGCGTCGACACGACGATCAGCCGATTGCCCGCCAGAACGGGGCCGGTCCAGCGGATCGCCTTGTCCTTCTTCTTTTCCTTCTGCCAGCGGCGCAGCTGGCTGACCCAGCGAATCTTGCCGGTGGCGCGCGCGACGCAGAGCAGGCGGGCGTCGCTGGTGACGACGAACACCCATTCGCCGACGACCGACGGGGTGGAGATGCCCGCAATGTTGATTTCCCACAGGCGCTGGCCGCTGGTCAGTTCATAGGAGGCCATGCGGCCGCCCTGACCGATCGCGAACACACGGCCCCGGTCGATCACGGGATCAGCATCGATGTCGGTCAGGGTCGCGACGGCGGTGGAAATACTGGTGCGCGACAGTGCGTCGCCCCACAGCGTCCGGCCATTTTCATATCGATAGGCGGTCAGTTCGCCTGAACTATAGCCTGCGATCACCGTGCCCTGCGCCGCGGCGGGGGCGGCGACACCGAACACGCCGGTCACCTGCAACGTGCCGCTGTCGGTCCACTGGGTTTCGCCGTCGGACTGGTTGAGCGCGAAAATCTGATTGTCCTGACCCATCACATAGACATGGCCATTTTCCAGCGTCGGCGCGCCGCGCAGCGGCCCGGACAGATGCTTTTTCCAGATGATCGCGCCATCGGCGACGTTGAGCGCGAATACGTCGCCAAGGCCGGTGCTGGCGAACACCCGGTCGCCCAGGACGCTGACGCCGCCGCCGAAGAGCGAACGGCCATTGCCCTTGCCCTCGGCAGGCAGGCTGGTCTGCCACAATTTGCTGCCATTGGCCGCATCGAACGCGATGACATGGGCGCCTGCGTCAGTAACGAACAGCTTGCCGCCCGACACGACCGGCGATGCGGCGAGGCGCGCCTGTGGCGAACTGCCCTCGATCGAGGCGCTCCACACCTGCGTCGGCGATGCGCCGAGCGCGACATTGCCCATCGCCTTGGACGGATCGCCGCCCGGCTGCGCCCATTGATCGTTGACATAAGGGGCGGGCAGGGCGACGGGCACGTCGGCCAGAGCCGGTTCGACCTCGATACCCTGTTCATTGTTCAGGATGGACACGCGGTTGCCCAGCACCGGGGTCTTGGGGCCGCCCTTCTTGCCGCCGACAATGCCGCAGCCGGCCAGCAGCGCGATCATGAGGGTGAGCGTCACAGCGCGGCCGATGGGCGCCTTTGTCTTCATGCTGTCCATTCCCATGCGCTCATTCATCCCTGTGCCGGATCAGCGGGCGATTCCACCGCGTCGATCCCCAATAGTCCCGCCATCTGTCGCGCGCGTGAACGGATCGACTGGGGGACGTTGGCGTCCTTGGCGATTCCGGCGAACAGTGGCCCGGCGAGGTCATTCTTGCCCATCTTCATATAGGCGATCGCGACCAGTTCCCCCGCGCTGCCGAACCAGGGCGCGCCCTCGACCGCCAGCGGTTTCAGCCGATCGACGATCTGCTGCGGCTTCAGGCTGTCAAATTCCAGCGCGGTCTGGCGGATCAGCGCGACATCGCGATAGGGCTGGTCCAGCCCCGTGTCGGCGACCATCGCGCCATAGAGCGCGATCGCACCCTTGGTATCGCCCTTCCGCGACGCCGCCCCCGCCTGCACCAGCAGTGCCGACGCGCGATAGCCCGGCTGGCTGGCCTTCGTCAGCGCGTCCAGTTGCTTGGCGTCAGGAGTGCCGCCGCCGGTTGCGGTCGCCAGCACGGCGTCCATCTGTTCCGACACGGCTTCCGCCTCGGTCTTGCTGTGATGCTGCCAGTAGAGCCAGCCGCCAAAGGCCGCCAGCCCGGCCACGACCGCGACCAATATCCAGCGCCCGTAGCGCTGCCACACGGTCAAAAGCTGGTCCTGACGGACGGCTTCATCGACCTCGCGCATGAAGGCTTCGCTATTTTGCGGCGTCAGGGCCACTTTATTCTCCGGGACATGGATCAGAAACAGATGGGCAGAAGGCGCGATCAATAGCGGCGCTTATGCCACAGGCAAATCACTTTTTAGGGCGATAGACCTGTTCTTCGGTCGGAAAGCTGCGCGCCCGCACATCATGGGCGTAACGCTCCGCCGCGCTGGCGATCGTTTCGGCGATATTGTCGAAGCGTTTGACGAAGCGCGGCACCCGTTCGAACATGCCCAGCATATCTTCGGTCACCAGCACCTGCCCATCGCAATGAGCCGATGCGCCGATGCCGATGACGGGCACATCGACGCTGTCGGTAATGGCGACGGCCAGTTCCTCCATCACGCCTTCCAGCACCAGCGCGAAGGCGCCCGCCTGCGCGACGGCGCGGGCGTCGGCCATGATCTTGGCATGTTCTTCCTGGCTCTTGCCGCGCGCGCCATAGCCGCCCAGCGCATTGACCGCCTGCGGGGTCAGGCCGACATGGGCCATGACCGGGATGCCGCGCTGGCTCAAAAAAGAGATGGTTTCGGCCATCACCTGACCGCCTTCCAGCTTCACCGCCGCCGCGCCGGTTTCCGCCATGATGCGGCTGGCGCTGGCAAAGGCCTGTTGCGGTGAGGCTTCATAGCTGCCGAACGGCATGTCGACGATGACGACGCTATGATAGCTGCCGCGCACCACCGCCGCGCCATGCGCGCACATCATGTCGAGCGTGACGGCAAGGGTGGAGGGCAGGCCGTAAATCACCTGCCCCAGCGAATCGCCGACCAGCAGCATGTCGCAATGCGGATCGAGCAATTGCGCCTGCCGCGCGGTGTAGGCGGTCAGCATCACCAGCGGTTCGGCGGTTTTTCCCTCAAACTTGCGCCGCTGGATGGCGGGCACGGTCAGGCGCTTCATCGGCGCGGGCGTGGGATTGGCGCGGCTGGTCGAGGTGTCGAGCGTGAAGGTCGTGGACATGGGCAGGCTCTAGCCCAGCCAGTCCCGCGGCGCAAATGGCCAGCAATGGGCGGAGTGGCATGGTCGTGCCGCTCCGCCCACCGGGGGTGAGAGGGATCAGAAGGAAAATTTGATCGTGCCGCCCCAGGTCCGGGGGTCGCCGGGCTGGCCAGCGATCAGGCCGGTATTGCCGGGTGCGACCTGGAGCGTTTCGATATAATCGACGTCGAGCGCATTGCGGACCCAGCCGAACACGTCGAACCCTTCGCCCCGAAAACCGGCGCGGAAGTTGGTCAGCGCATAGCCCTTCACATTGGTGTAGATCGAGGGCGAGGCGTTGCTGTTCCAGTGCGAACGGTAATTGCCGTCCACGCCGAAATAGACTTGGCCCTCTTTCGCCAGCAGCGTCACCGGCTGGTTGATCTCCGCACCATAGGAGAAGGCCCATTTGGATACGCCGGGCAGATCGGCGCCGGAAATGTCGCACTGGCGCGGGCTGAGTGCGCCCGGCACGCCGGGTTGCGAATAGTCCGGCGTCGCATTGGCCGCCTGGAACGTGCCGCCCGACAGTTCGGGCGGGCAAGGCGCGTCCACGAACTTCTTATATTTGGCGTCGGTATAGGCGCCATTGGCATAGGCGGTGAAGCGGTCGCTGGCGACGATCTTGAAGTCCGCCTCTATGCCCTGCGAGCGGACCTTGCCCGCATTGGCCAGATAGCCGCGCACCGTGCCGAACTGGCCGCCATTCACCGTTGCCTGAAAATTCCTGATGTCGGTGCGGAAGGCGGTGAGATTGAAGGTCGCCCGCCGGTCAAGGAACTGGGTCTTCAGGCCGATTTCAAAATGGTTGACCGATTCCGGCTTCACCGTGCTGGCGTCGTAGTTGACTGTATTGTCGGCGTTGAGCGGCAGGCCGTTCTGGTTGATCCCCAGCGTCTTGAAGCTTTTGGCATAGGTCGCATAGGCCAGCACGTCGCGGGCGATCTTGTAATTGATGTTGAAGTCATAGGTGAAATTCCATGCGCTGTCGGATGGCGTGCTGACCTGCGGCTGATAGACGCCGCATTGCTGTGACGTTCCCTTGATGGTTCCCGGCTCAGCGACGGCGGTGCAGCTGATGGCCTGACCCTGCGCATTGGTGACGACGCGCTGATAGAAGCCTGATTTCTTGTCATAGTTGAGGCGCAGGCCCGGCTGGATCGTCAGCGCGTCGGTCACCTTCCAGCTCAGTTGCCCGAACAGCGCAGCGCTGTCCGCCTTGAGCCACTGGGTGTTGCTGGCGGTCAGGCCAGCGAGTGTCGCGGGGTTATTGGCGGGGTTGGCCGGATCGGATGAAGGCGCAAGGCTCCATTGCGCGGCGGCGCTGCCCTGTTGCTCCGTCCCCTGGGTGTCGACGCGCTGCCTGAAGCCGAACAAGCCGACAACGACATCGACATGCTGGCTTTCGTAATTATAGCGGAATTCCTGGCTATACTGGTCCTGCTGAGAGGGGTTTTGCGATCGGGATACGATCGACAGGCCGGTAAAGTCGCGGTCATTTTCCGGCTTCCAGTCCCAGAAGCGCCAGGCGGTAACCGACGTGAGCGTGCCGGGGCCGACATCCCATTTGATCTTGGCCGACACGCCGCCAATCTTGTTGCCTGCGTTCAGGTTGGAATCCAGGTCGGTCAGCCGATCATAGGGATTGCGGCTGGGCACCACATAATTTTGTGCCGCCGCCAGCGCGTCATATTGGCGGTTGAGCGGGCGCTGGGTGCGGCCAACCCGCACGAAGGTCGTGCCGCAGCATTCCGGGTTCTGGCGGCTGTAATCGCCTGACAGGGTGACGCTGAAATCCTCGCTCGGTTTGAACAGCAATTGCCCGCGAAGCCCCAGATTGTCCTGTTCGTTGATCCAGCGCTGGCTTGTCACATTGTAGAGCGTGCCGCGTCGGCTGGTCGACGCCATGGCGATGCGCACGGCGACCGTGTCTGACAACGGGCCGGAAACAGCGGCCTTTGCCTGTTTGAGGTTGAGATTGCCGACGGTCAGTTCGGCGCGGCCTTCAAAATCGAAGGTCGGCTGGTTGGTCGTGATGTTGATCGCGCCTGCCGTGGTGTTCTTGCCATAGAGCGTGCCCTGCGGCCCGCGCAGCACTTCGACCTGCGCGACGTCGAGAAAGTCGAAGGTCGCAGCGGCAACGCGGCTGTTATAGACATCGTCGACATAGATGCCGACGCCCTGTTCAAAGCCATCGCTGGTCAGGCCGAATGGCACGCCCAGGCCACGAATGTTGACCGAGGTGTTGCGCGGGTTGGTGGTATAGACCTGCAAGGTCGGCGCGAGTTGTTGCAGCTTCACGATGTTGAAGTTGCCGGTGGCTTCGATGCTGTCGCCACGGACCACGGAAATGGCCAGCGGTACTTGCTGCGCCGTTTCCTGACGGCGGCGGGCGGTCACGACGATAACGTCGCCGCGCGGGTTCTGCGTTTCGGCGGCCGGATCGACCGGCTGTGGTGTGGCGTCCTGCGCATGGGCGGCAGGCGTGATGAAGGAAGCGCTTGCCACGCTGGCAAGCAACAGAAAACGCGCAATCATATTGGTCCCCTTTTCCGGCGGTCCGGTGGTTGTCGATCGCGGCGTTTCCGGTGGTCCGGTCAAAGCCTGTAATGTCGGGGTGATGCTGGATGATGCGGCTCACCCCCTTGCCGCACGGGCCGTGATGACCCGGTCGCTCTTGCGCGCCCTATATGGTCAGCTGGTCAGGCGCGTCTTTTCCGTAACGTCGATCTGGACCACGCGGGCGTCATGGACGGTCAGCGTGATCGATCCGAACTTCAGGCCCGTCAGCACGGCGCGCACCTTGTCGATGCTGACCATGATGTCGGAGCGCTGGGTGTCGGTACGGCCGTTGCGCAAGTCAGTTGGCAGGGTGTCTTTCATATGGCCTCCGTTTCGCGCTATATATCAACTAAAATGATAGACAAAAAAGCAAATATGGATGGCGCGCAACTTTCTCTTTGTCGCTCCCTGTCGGAGCCAAGGATCATCGGTGGGCGCGCGCACTGGCAGCCACCAGCGGCTGCCGCGCAAGTGGCATGGCCGGGCGGGACTGATGCATGGCGGACGCCTGTTCCCGCGCATTGTCGATCAACCTTTCGAGCAGCCCTTGCCCGAAGCGCCATCCGCCAAGGCCGGAAGCCGCGTTGATATGGCCGGCATGGCCAGCGTCCACAAATTCGCTGCCCCAATATTTGCCGATGCTATGGGCGCGCTCGAAGAAAATATAAGGATCGTCCCGACTGGCCACCAATATGGAGGGGAAGGGCAAGGGCGCGCGTGGCGTGGGGCCAAAGCCGCCGATCATTTCGGGCGTTTCCATCCGGTCGCAATCGGGCGGGGCGACCAGCAGCGCGCCGGTCACTGGCCAGCCATAGGCCTGGCTCTGCAAGGCGCCCCACCATGCGACCGCCATGCAGCCCAGGCTGTGCGCCGCCAATATGACGGGGCCGTTGGCGGCGCGGATCGCCGCGTCCAGCCGGGTGACCCAGGCATTGCGATTGGGGCTGGCCCAGCTGCCAAGATCCACCCGCTCACAATCGCCGCGCGTTTCTTCCCACAGGCTTTGCCAATGGTCCGGCCCGCTATTGTTCAGGCCGGGAATGGTCAGCACGAGCGGTTGGCGCGTGTCACCCGAAAATCCGAATCGCTCCATGATCTGGTCCTCAATCCTGTCTATCCAGGCCATGACCGTAATTCTACTATTTAGATAGACAATTGGTCAACGACGGAATGTGGCAGAATCCGGGCAATTGGAATGGCGTAGGTGGGAAGGGAGGCGAAGAAGCGGGAAACGTGGCGGCGGATCGGGGGCGCCTTGCGGCTGCGCCCGTCCGCCAGCACCATTTTACCAGGGGTAGATCAGGCCATAATATTGATAGACGTTGCGGCCATAGCCTTCGTCATAGTCGGGCCGTTGATCGGCCATGTAATGCGGGGCCTGCTCCAGCACCTTGCTGTCCAGGTCGACGACATAGCCGCCCTGTTCGGTGTCATAGTTCAGCATCGACCAGGGCAGGGGATAATGGTCATTCCCGATCCCCAGAAAGCCGCCGAAGGACAGCACCGCATAACGGACCTGCCCCGACATCTTGTCGACCATGAAGTTGGAGATTTTGCCGAGCTTTTCGCCCTGCCGGTTATAGACGGCGGTACCCTCCACCCGGTCGGACGCAATCAGTTCGCCATGATTGGCCGCATGATTGATCATTGTCGTTTCACACATTGTCATTCTCCTGCATCAGTGGGGTTATATCTATGCAACCACGAGCGACGCTGGGGGTTCCTTGTCGATTAGCAGGAGATAGAAGCATGAAGATCAATCGCAGCGGCTCAGCGGTGTGGAGCGGCGGGCTGAAGGACGGCAAGGGCGCGATATCGACCCAGAGCGGCGCGCTGGACGCCTATCCCTATGGCTTTGCGACCCGTTTTGAAGGGGTGCCGGGCAGCAACCCGGAAGAATTGATCGCCGCCGCCCATGCCTCCTGCTTCACCATGGCCTTGTCGCTGATCCTGGGGGAAGAAGGATTTACCGCCAGCAAGATGGAAAGCCATGCCGTCGTCACGCTGGAAAAGCAGGAAGATGGCTTTGCCGTCACCGCCAGCCATCTGACGCTGAAGGCCAGCATCCCCGACGTCGACGAGTCGACATTTCAGGATCTGGCGGCAAAGGCCAAGGCCAATTGCCCGATTTCCAAATTGCTGAAGGCCGACATCAGTCTGGAGGCAGAGTTGCTGTCCTGACCCGTGCCGCCTTGCCGCGGACATGTTCGCGCCAGGCGATATAGAGACCGCTGGCGATGATCAGGCTTGCCCCGATCCAGGTCGTCGCCAGCGGCCATGGCGCGCCGATCGCCAGACCCAGCAGCGTCGTCCAAATGATCGCGCTGTAATCCATCGGCAGCACGACCGACACCGGACCCCAGCGCAGCGCGGCGGTCAGGCAAATCTGGGCGATGCCGCCAAACAGGCCGATCAATAGCAACAGGCCCCATGTGACCGGATCATGCATCTGCGCGAAAAAGGGCATGGCGATGCCCAGCGGGATCATCGACAGCGTGGTGAACCAGAATACGACCACGCCAGCGCTTTCGGTACGGCCCAGTTCGCGCAGCACCAGGCTGACGCTGGCGGTCACGAAAGCGGCGGCGATGGCGACCGCGACGCCCTGTAGCGGGAAATGGGCGGCATCGGGCCGTACCATCACCAGCACGCCGACAAAGCCGATCAGCACCGCAGCCCAGCGATGGATGCCCGTTGCCTCCCGCAGGATCAGCGCCGACAGGATCGTGCCGAAAATCGGCATGGTGAACCCGATTGTCGCGGCTTCGGCGGGCAGCAGCAGGATGTAGGACAGGAAGTTGAGCAGCATGCCGGTCAGGCCCAGCAGCATGCGGCTGGCATGGACGCCGATGCGCCGGGTTTGGACGCTGCGCAACCCGTCGGCCATCGCCACCCAGCCCAGCACGAAGGGAAGGGCCAGAGCCTGGCGATAGAAGAGCGATTCGACGACATGGACGCCCCGTCCATCGACCACCCGCACCGTCACGAACATGATGGACAGGCAGATGACAGCAGACAGCCGAAGTCCGATGGCGAATAGCGGTCGATGCGGTCGGGAATGGGGCGGGGCGGGCGTCACCGCTCCGCCTTAACCCGGTTGCGCCATCGCGCAACCGGGAAGGGACGGCAAAATCCTATTGCATCGGCTTGACGAATTTCAGCGTCATGCGATCGCTTTCGCCGATGGCCAGATATTTGTCGCGGTCGACATCCTTCTGGCTCAACGTCGGGGGCAGGGTCCATACGCCCTTGGCCCAATCCGCCGTATCCTTGGGATTGGCGTTCACCTCCGTTGCGCCGGCATAGGTGAAGCCGGCGGCTTCCGCGATGCGGCGGATGGTGGAGGGTTTGAGATAACCGCTGGTCTTTTCCAGCGCGCTGTCGCGTCCTTCGGGCATGCGATGATCGACCACGCCCAGCGTACCGCCCGGCTTGAGCATCGCGAAGAACGCCGCGAAGGTCGCCGCCTCCGTGCCGCCCATCACCATGTTATGGACGTTGCGGAAGGTCAGGACGGTGTCCACGCTGTTGGCGGGGATCGTGGCGCTTTCGTCGGGGAAGGGGACAACCGTGACCTTGTCATAGACGGTCGGCTTGGCGGCCAGGAAGGTCTTGTAACCGTCCAGATACCGCCCGGTCGGTTGCAGGGCATAGAATTTGCCCTGATCGTGCAGCAGCGGCGCCAATATCTCAGTGTACCAGCCACCGCTGGGCGCATATTCGACCACTGTCTGGGTCGGCGTCACGCCGAAAAAGGCGAGCGTTTCGGCCGGGTGGCGATATTTGTCGCGCGCGACATTGGCCGGCGTGCGGCTGGGCGCCGCGATGGCGGCGGCGATCGGGTCAGCCGCCTTGGGCGCGTTATGATCGCCATGCCCGGCATGCTGGGCGAGCAGGGGCAGGGCAGGCAGGGCAAGGCCGGTCAGCAGCAGTCCGGCACGGGCGAGACGGTTCATCGGCAGTCCTCTCTTGAAAAGTCAGGAGGAGGGTGTGCCGGTCGCGGCGAAGCGATGCAAGGGGGCTGGAGGGGAAATCCCCGCCAGCCACGATTCGTCATGAAACAGCTTTGCCGTTTCTCTCAGCCAGCGCTTACAGGCAGGCTTCCAGGAAAGGCTGATCGAAACCGAACATCCGCGCCTTGTCCAGCGTGTAGGGACGCAGGCCCATCGACCGATATTCGCCGACGATCTTTCCGCTGTCATCCTCATCATGATATTCGAACTTGAACAGTTCCTGCGTCACGATGACTTCGCCTTCCATGCCGATCACTTCGGTCACGTTGGTGATGCGGCGCGAACCGTCACGCAGGCGCTTGACCTGGATGATCAGATCCACCGAGTCGGCGATCTGCTTGGAAATGGCTTCCTTGGGGATTTTGATGTCCCCCATCAGGATCATATTTTCCATACGGCCCAGACATTCGCGGGGCGAGTTGGCGTGAAGCGTACACATGGAGCCGTCATGGCCCGTGTTCATCGCGGCGAGCAGGTCGAAACATTCCGCGCCACGAATTTCGCCCAGGATGATGCGGTCCGGGCGCATACGCAGGGCGTTCTTGACCAGATCGCCGATGGTGATGGCGCCATTGCCTTCCAGATTGGCCGGGCGGGTTTCCAGCGGCAACCAGTGCGGCTGTTGCAGCCGCAATTCGGCCGCGTCCTCGATCGTGAGCACACGTTCGCCCGGATCGATCATTTTCGACAGGGCATTGAGCATCGTCGTCTTGCCCGAACCGGTACCGCCCGAAATGACGATGTTGAAGCGGCAGGCGCCTGCAATCTTGAGCGCGGTCGCCATCTTGGGGCTCATGGCGCCCCATTGGGCGAGCATGTCGATGGTGATCGGCTTGGCAGAGAATTTACGAATCGAGATGGCGGTGCCGCGCAGCGACAGCGGCGGCACGATGACGTTGACGCGGCTGCCATCGGGCAGGCGGGCGTCGGCCAGCGGCGTGGTCTGGTCGACGCGGCGGCCAACCTTGCTGACGATCCGTTGCGCGATCTGGAACAGATGTTCCTCGTCCCGGAACTTGATCGGCGCGATCTGGAGCTTGCCCTTCTTTTCGATATAGGTCTGGTCCGGACCGTTGACCATGATATCGGTCACGTCCGGGTCGGACAGCAATTCTTCAAGCGGGCCGAGGCCAAGCAGTTCATCGACCAGCACCTTTTCCAGCGCGAACTGTTCGCGCCGGTTGAGGGTCAGCTTCAGTTCCGCCAGCACTTCCATGATGATCGGGCGGAATTCCTCGGCCAGTTCATCCTTGGTCAGGGTCGCGGCGGCTTCCGGATCGACACGCTCCAGCAGGCGGGGCAGCACCTGCTCCTTGATCTTGTGGACGCTGGCTTCAAAACCCTGCGGTCCGGCGTCGGCGACATGTTCATGATTGGCGCGGTCGGACAGGCGCTGGATGGCGTCGGCATTGCGCTGCATCTGGCTGGTCGGTGCAGCCAGTGGATCGACGCTCGTTTCGCCTGGCAGGGCCGCTATGTCGAGCGGGGGAAACTGATCGCCGCCGCGCGCTTCTTCCTTGGGCGCGCCGCCTCCCTGCATCGGCCGGGCAACGCCAAAGCCGGGCTTGATGCCAGCAGGTCCATTTTTCCGTCCAAAGGCGCTCATAAGTCTCCGCCAGTAATTCGCGATCGAAGCCGCCCAGTTGAGGGCCGATCAGATAGGGCTTGGGAAGGTGAATAAGATGGAAACTTTGACAAATGGCTAATGGACCGGCGGCCCGCCAGCAGCGCCAGTATCAGTAGCGCGATCAGGCTGACCGCCGCGCCAGCCGTTTCCTGCCACAACCGCACCCGCTCGATGCGGTAGGTGCCCGGCGTCGCGTCGAAGCTGATCAGCGGACCATGGCTCGCAATGGCCTGCCCGTTGCGCGTCACGCGCCAGATGGGAAAGGCCGCATGGCCCATCGTCACCGGGCCGGAGCGGGTCACGGTGATGCTGTCGCCGCGCGGGAGGGTGGCAAAGCGGCCAAGGTCGGTCCAGCGATCGACCCGATCGACGAGCGAAGCATCGAATCCGGCGGGCAGATATTCCGGCGCGTCAGGCTGGTGCCGTTCGATCCTGTTATAGTCGACAGGCATGCGCAGCAGGGCATGGGCGATCAGGCCAGTGAGCAGGAACGGGAAGGCCAGCACCAAAGCCGCGCCAAACGCCATGATGCGGCGAGGCGGGCAGGCGGCGATCGCAGTGACGGCGGCAAATTCGGTGATGGCCAATATCCGCCAGGGAAATTGCACCTTGTCGAGTAGGTCGATGCTCCACAGCAGCGGGATCAGGTTGATCGCCGCCAGCGCCGTGCCGATCGTGATGGCGGTCCATAGCGATCGCGCGCGCCAGGCAAGCAGGACAAGGCCCAGCGCGATGGAGGGGAAGAGTTCAAAGTCCTCGCGCCAGATCGACCAGACGCTTGCCTGATATTTGCCAGTCCATAAGAGCGCGGTCGACATGTGCGCCTGAAGCGTCGCGGCGGGTAGCAGATAGAAGGCGGCGAGCGCAAAGGCGAGCAGGCCGGCTACAAGGCCCGGTAGCAACGTCGCGCGGTCCTGCACGATCCGCTGAAGCATCAGTGGCGCGATCAGGAACAGGCCGGTCAGCGTTGCCAGTGGCAAATGGGTCAGGATCAGCGCTGCATAGGCGCTGGCGAGGAGCGTCACGCCACGCCGCGACGGCAGCCAGCCAATGCCCAGCGCGATCAAGGGCAGCCAGACAAATCCGGCAAATTCCGCCAGTGCGCCGCGCACATACAGGTCGAACAGATGATAGGGCGCAACCATATAGAGGGCTGCGCCGATCAATGGCCGCGTTCCTCTCTCGGCCAGCCACGCATACATGGCCAGCCCCGATGCGATCAGCAACAGCAGGCCAGCGCCGGTTATCGCTTGCGTTACGTTCAGCCCGATCGCGTTCAGGCCGCCCGACAGCCAATAGGCGAGCGGCGGATAGAAATAGAAGGTCGGGCTGCCCAGCCCTTCGAAACTGTGGGGGAGCCAGCGCTCGTAAAAATGCCCTGCCGCGATCTGATCGCCAAAATGGCGGGTCCACATAAGATTGTAGAGATGGCTGTGAGTCGCGCCCGGTCCCCATAGCAAGGCAGGCAGCATCAGGCCGCAGCCCAAC
This sequence comes from Sphingobium sp. GW456-12-10-14-TSB1, assembly GCF_059424385.1. Taxonomy (NCBI): domain Bacteria; kingdom Pseudomonadati; phylum Pseudomonadota; class Alphaproteobacteria; order Sphingomonadales; family Sphingobiaceae; genus Sphingobium; species Sphingobium sp. GW456-12-10-14-TSB1. The sequence continues at coordinate 201,042 of NZ_JBWKZI010000001.1, forward strand.
AGGGTCAGCGTCCAGACCGGGTGCCGGCTGGCAAGGGAGGCGATGGCGCGCATGGGCCGGTGATGACGCAATATGGTAAATGAAGCGTAAGGATGATGGCGCGCACTTACGATCCATTAACCATTCTAGCCGATAGCGGAGTCAGTTTTTCGCGAGGATCATTGCGCCCATGCGCACGCTGTCGATCGTCATTCCGGTCTATAACGAGCAGGACAGCCTGTCGCTGTTCCTGGAGGCGGCGCGTCCGGCGGTGGGGCGGGCGCTGGCGCTGATCGGGCCTGATGCGCGGGCGGAATATCTGTTCGTCAATGATGGCAGCAGCGACCGGACCGGCGACATATTGACCATATTGGCGCGGCTGAACCCCGACATAAGCGTCGTCGCCCTGTCGCGCAATTTCGGCAAGGAAGCGGCGCTGGCGGCCGGGATCGACCATGCGAGCGGTGACGCCGTGATCCCGATCGACGTCGATCTGCAGGATCCGCCGGAGGTGATCGTGGATATGGTCCGCCACTGGCTGGCGGGCGCGCAGGTGGTCAATGCCCGCCGGTCCGACCGCTCCACGGACGGCTGGTTCAAACGGACGAGCGCGCGCGGATTCTATCGCCTGCTCAATCGTCTGTCCGATTATCCGATCCCCGAAAATGTCGGCGACTTCCGTTTGCTCGATCGGCAGGCGGTGGACGTCATCAAGCAATTGGGCGAGCAGGCGCGCTTCAACAAGGGGCTGTTCAGCTGGATCGGCTTTCGCGTCGCCACGGTCGATTATGTCCGTGCCGCGCGCGGGACGGGGACGACCAAATGGCGGCTCGGCAAGCTCTGGTCGCTGGCGATCGACGGCATCACCGCGTCGACCACCATGCCGCTGCGCATATGGTCCTATATCGGTGGCGGCATTGCGTGCCTGGCCTTTGCCTATGCGGCCTTTCTGGTCGCCCATACGATCATCACCGGGGTCGATACGCCGGGCTATGCTTCCATCATGGTCGCGGTGCTGGGGCTGGGTGGGCTTAACCTGCTCAGCCTGGGCATTATCGGCGAATATCTGGGCCGGGTCGCGCGCGAAGTGCGGCAACGGCCGCTCTATGTGGTCGCGGATCAATCGACTGTGCCGGTGGCTCCGGTCGCCGAACCAATCAGGGACGAGGATGAATGGACCGATCAGCCTATGCGAGCCTGAGCGCGCAGGAGGGGAGCCATTGGTGGTTCGTCGCCCGCCGCGCCATAGTGGACGCGCTGATCCGCACCCGGATCGCGCCGCGCGCCAACGCGCGCATATTGGAGGTGGGTTGCGGCACCGGCGGCAATCTGGCGATGCTGGCGCGCCATGGCACGGTCGATGCGCTGGAATATGACGGCGAATCGCTTGCTCTGGCGATGTCTCGCGGCGTCGGCACAGTTGCGGTGGGAGCATTACCTGACCAGATCGGCTTCGGTGACAACTGCTACGACCTCATCGTTTTGCTCGATGTGCTGGAGCATGTCGAACAGGATCGAGCATCGCTGGCGGCCTTGCGCGAACGGCTCGCGGTGGGCGGTTCACTATTGTTGACAGTTCCGGCCGCGCCATGGCTGTGGTCGGACCATGATATCCTCCACCATCACAAGCGCCGCTATACGCTTGGCAGCCTGTCTGCTGTCGCCCGTTCGGCCGGGCTAGAGGTTAAAGAAGTCGGTTATTTCAACAGCCTTCTATTCCCGGTTGCCGTTCTGGCGCGATTCGCGCAGCGCCTGACGGGGCGAACGACAGTTGCAGACTCGCGCCCTGTACGGCCTATAAACGCACTGTTTCGCCATATTTTCTGCATGGAACGCCACCTGATCGGGCGGATCAGCCTGCCTGTTGGCTTATCGGCTTACGCGATCCTGTCGGCCTGACGGCGGCGCATCCGGCTTGTCCGGGTGATGCCATGCCCCGTCCCAGCAGCGGTCCGGTTCGGTCGGGTCTAACCGATAAGGAACAGTCGGTCGCACGAGTAACGGCATTCTGTCCAGCGGAGCCAGATATGTGCCTTTGGGCTGAAACCAGAAACTTCCTTCCCAGGCCTTGACGAAACTGCATCGGACTTCCGGCGCCGGGGGATAGGCCAATGCGCGGCGTATTTCCGTCAGCGGGGTGATGATGCCGATGGCCAGCGCCAGCAAAAGCCATGGCCGTGCGGGCGAGGCGGTCCGCACGGCATCGGCGACCATGACTGCCAATATTGTCAATGCAGTGATCGACCCGCGCATCATGAAATCGGTGGACGATCCGATCTGAAGGAAGGGGATCGCCAACAGCCACAGCGTTAGTACCGCCAATATGTCTATCCCGAAACGCGACCTCCTCACGAACAACGCCAGTGGTACGACATAGACCAGCACTTCAAGCAGCTCGAAAAAAGCCCATTGCAACGGCACGATTGAGATCAGCTTTGCGCCCACGCCATCACCCGCTGCGCCCAGATAAAGCAGCCCGGGGATGCACAGCAAGGTGGTGAGGGCGGGCAGGGCGATGTCGGCGGGGCTGATGGCGCGCGCGCGCAGGCTCCGCACCCCCGCCAGTGCCGCAAATGGCATGGCGCCCATCAACCCCAGCGGCGACCAGAGCGCCGTCAAGGGCAGCAGCGCCAGATAGGCGCCCAGCGGCAATTTCTCGGCACGCCAAAGGAGGAAACCCAGCGCGCCGATCCAGCCTGAAATCGCATGTTGCGGCACCCAGAAGGCCAGGGTGACAGTCGATGAATATTGAAGATAGGCCCAGTTTTCGAGATGATCCGACAATCCACCACGAAACAGGATGCGCCCCAGCGCGTCGAGGCCGCTGAAGCCCACGACGACCGCCAGCGCGATCATTTTCGCGCGGCGCGTGACAAATAGCGTCGATCCCAAAGCCAGCAGCGTGCCGGTCATCAGGCTGTTCTGGAACAGCAGCGCGATGTCGCCAGCGCTTCCACCCAGCGCCTTGGCCACCAGCGCGGGGATCAGGAAGATGCCGACCGGCGCGCGCAACAGTTCCGCCTCGCCCCTTGCGGTGTAGACGAACGGCCAAGGGTTGATGCTCATGTCGCGCAGCACGGCGAAGCGCACCTGCCAGTCGATATTGGCGTAGAAAAAGCGTCCCTCCCCGCCCAGGAGAAGGAGTATCGTCGCCACGCCGATGCAGATCAGCCATGTCGCGGCTGTCGGTCCGGCAAAGTCGCGCGCCGTCCGGACGATGGCGACGCAGAGCAAGCCGGTCAGCAGCGCGCCCAGCCCATAGGCCCAGAGGGGCATGACGTTCAGGAACCGCCACAGCAGCAACTGGTCGAGGGCGAGCCAGCCGGCCAGCAAGGCGATTAGCCAGCTGCCGGGCAGGGGCCGCTGGAGCGCGGGGGAAGGGGGCGGGGCGATCATCGGGCTTGTTCATGACAAGGCGGGGCGAGTGCGGCAATCGGCGTTGCCCGCCTCATGCATAAAAAAGTTGCGGTAAGGATGCAGATTGCCAACATTGCCTCATAGGACAGCAGGGCTATCGCATATGGCACCATGCCTATCTTATTCGTCACCCTGAACTTGGTTCAGGGTCCATTTCGCCAGCCCATGCCGTTGTCTGCGACGATAAATGGATGCAGAAATAAATTCAGCATGACGTTTGGGGGTAACGCTAAGTCATACGCGATAGCGCTGCATTGAGCAGGGAGACAGGCGATGCGGGTGATGGTGCTGGTGAAGGCGACGCCGGATAGCGAGACCGGCCTGTTTCCCGAACCCTGGACAAGTCAGATGATGGCGGCGATGGGCCGCTATAATGACGCATTGCGCGACGCTGGCATATTGATTGCCGCCGATGGGCTGACCCCCACATCGCAGGGCAAGCGTATCGCCTTCGACGGCGCGGATCGGGCCGTGATCGACGGTCCGTTCACGCCCAGCCGCGATCAGGTGGCAGGTTTCTGGCTATGGGATGTCAGGGATATGGACGAGGCGGTCGCCTGGGCGAAGCGTTGCCCCAATCCGATGCCCGGACCCAGCGAAATCGAAATCCGGCCCCTTCATGAATGACCGCCCAACAAAAGGGGCGCTGTCGAGCGCCCCTTCTGCTGACCGTGCCACGCCGGGCCGGTCCTTTCATATGCGGTGATCAGCCGGCCTTTTCGGCCAGGACCGTCAGACCCTTTTCATTGACCTCGGCAAAGCCGCCTTCCACCGGGATGATTTCGGGCGCGGCCCCTGCGGTCGCATAGATCTGGATGCTACCGTCGCGTACGGTCGACATGAAGGGCGCATGACCCTCCAGTACGCCGAAGTCGCCATCGGTGCCGGGCACCACGACCTGATAGACCTCTTCCGACCGGAAGAGCTTTTCGGGGGTCACGAGTTCAAAATGCAGTGCCATGTTCGTTTCCTTAGCCCCTCCCTTTCAAGGGAGGGGATGCAACAGGTCGCTTAAGCCGCTTCGGCGGCCAGCTTCTTGGCCTTCTCAATGGCTTCGTCGATGCCGCCGACCATGTAGAAGGCGTTTTCGGGCAGATGGTCATATTCGCCATCGACCACAGCCTTGAACGACTTAACCGTGTCCTCGATCTGGACGAACTTGCCGCTGATGCCGGTAAAGACTTCGGCGACGTGGAACGGCTGCGACAGGAACTTCTGGATCTTGCGCGCGCGGGCGACCGTCAGCTTATCTTCTTCCGACAGTTCGTCCATGCCCAGAATGGCGATGATGTCCTGCAGCGACTTGTACTTCTGCAGGATCGACTGGACGGCGCGGGCGGTGTCATAATGTTCCTGACCCACGGTGCGCGGTTCCAGAACGCGGCTGGTGGAGTCGAGCGGATCGACCGCCGGATAGATGCCCAGTTCCGAAATGGCGCGGTTGAGAACGGTCGTCGCGTCCAAGTGCGCGAACGACGTCGCAGGCGCGGGATCGGTCAAGTCGTCCGCGGGGACGTACACGGCCTGCACCGAGGTGATGGACCCCTTGTTGGTGGAGGTGATGCGTTCCTGCAGCGCGCCCATGTCGGTCGACAGGGTCGGCTGATAGCCCACGGCCGAAGGAATACGGCCGAGCAGAGCGGACACTTCCGCGCCTGCCTGGGTGAAGCGGAAGATATTGTCGACGAAGAACAGCACGTCCTGATTTTCGACGTCGCGGAAATATTCAGCGATGGTCAGGCCCGACAACGCGACGCGGGCACGGGCGCCCGGCGGTTCGTTCATCTGGCCATAGACCAGCGCAACCTTGGACCCTTCGGTGATGGCGTTGCCATCGGCATCCTTGGCGATGACGCCCGCGTCCAGAAATTCGTGGTAGAGATCGTTACCTTCGCGGGTACGTTCACCAACGCCCGCGAAAACCGACGTACCGCCATGGCCCTTGGCGATGTTGTTGATCAGTTCCTGAATAAGAACCGTCTTGCCCACGCCAGCGCCGCCGAACAGGCCGATCTTGCCGCCCTTGGCATAGGGGGCGAGAAGGTCGATGACCTTGATGCCGGTGACCAGGATCGCGCTTTCGGTCGACTGGTCGACAAATTCGGGAGCCTTGGCATGGATGGGCGAACGCAGTTCGGTCGCGACCGGGCCGCGCTCGTCAATGGGTTCGCCAACGACGTTGAGGATGCGGCCAAGCGTGGCGGGGCCGACGGGGACGCTGATCTGCGCGCCGGTGTCGGTCACTTCCTGGCCGCGGGTCAGGCCCTCGGTCGAGTCCATCGCGATGGTGCGGACGGTGTTTTCGCCCAGATGCTGCGCGACTTCCAGAACAAGGCGCTGGCCGTTGTTGCTGGTTTCCAGTGCCGACAGGATCGACGGGAGCGCATCAGGGAAGGTCACGTCGACGACGGCGCCGATGACCTGCGAAATGCGGCCTACATTGTTGGTGGTTGCCATGACTGCTTCCTTGCGTGCGTGTGCTTAGAGGGCTTCAGCGCCCGAAATGATTTCAACGAGTTCGGTGGTGATCGCGGCCTGGCGGCTGCGGTTATACTGGATCGTCAGCTTGTTGATCAGGTCGCCGGCGTTGCGCGTGGCATTGTCCATCGCGGTCATCGACGCGCCCTGTTCGGATGCGTTGTTTTCCAGCAGCGCCTTGAACAGCTGGATCGCGACGTTGCGCGGCAGCAGGTCGTCCAGGATCGCTTCCTCGCTCGGTTCATATTCGACCGTCGCGGCGATGGCGTTGCGGTCGGCGTCGGCGGGGATCTTGACGGGAATGATCTGCTGTTCGGTCGGGATCTGCGCCAGCGCCGACTTGAAGCGCGAATAGAAGAGATGCGCGACGTCGAACTTGCCGTTCAGATACATGTCGGTCAGCTCGCCAGCGATGGCGTGCGCCTGGTCATAGCCGGGCTGCTTGGCGCCAGTCGTGTCATATTGGGCGACGATCTGGCCGGGATACATGCGGTTGATCACCGGACGGCCCTTGCGACCGATCAGGTAGAATTTCACCGTCTTGCCCTGCTGGATCAGCTCGTCCGCCTTGGCGCGGGCGGCCTTGACGATGTTGGCGTTGAACGCACCGGCCAGGCCACGGTCGGAGTTGGCGACGACCAGCAGATGCACGTCATCCTTGCCCGTGCCCGCCAGCAGCGGCGATGCGCCTTCGCCCGAACCGCCCGCGATTTTCGAGGCGAGGGAGGCGACGACGGCTTCCAGGCGGCTGCTATAGGGGCGCGCGGCTTCCGCTGCGGCCTGCGCCTTGCGCAGCTTCGCGGCGGCGACCATCTGCTTCGCCTTGGTGATCTTCTGGGTCGATTTGACCGACCCGATGCGGATCTTCAGTTCCTTGAGGCTTGCCATCTCAATCCCGAATTCAGTGTAGGGAGGCCGCCGGTCGCCCGGCGGCCTTCATCAAATCACTTAGGCGCCAGACTTAAGCAAAAGTCTTGCCGAAGCTGTCGAGCGCGGCCTTGAGCTTGCCCTTGGCTTCGTCGCCCAGATCCTTGGTGTCGCGGATCATGGTCAGTACGTCGGCATGATCGTGGCGCAGATAGGCCAGCATCAATTCTTCGTAACGGGTCACGTCCTTGACGGCGACGCTGTCCAGATAACCGTTGGTGCCAGCGAAGATCGACGCGGTCTGTTCCTCGAACGGCAGCGGCGAGAATTGCGCCTGCTTGAGCAGTTCGGTCAGGCGCGCGCCGCGGTTCAGCAGCTTCTGGGTCGATGCGTCGAGGTCCGAACCGAACTGGGCGAAGGCCGCCATTTCGCGATACTGGGCCAGTTCCAGCTTGATCGAGCCGGACACCTTCTTCATCGCCTTGGTCTGCGCGGCGGAACCGACGCGCGACACCGACAGGCCGACGTTGATGGCCGGACGGATGCCCTGGTAGAAGAGGTTGGTTTCCAGGAAGATCTGGCCGTCGGTGATCGAGATCACGTTGGTCGGGATGTAGGCCGACACGTCGCCTGCCTGCGTTTCGATGATCGGCAGTGCGGTCAGCGAGCCAGACCCGTTGTCGCTGTTCATCTTGGCCGCGCGCTCCAGCAGGCGGCTGTGCAGATAGAACACGTCGCCCGGATAGGCTTCACGGCCCGGAGGACGACGCAGCAGCAGCGACATCTGGCGATAGGCGACGGCCTGCTTCGACAGATCGTCATAGACGATGACGGCGTGCATGCCGTTGTCGCGGAAATATTCGCCCATGGTCACGCCGGTATAGGGGGCGAGATACTGGAGCGGAGCGGGCTCCGAAGCGGTCGCGGCGACGACGATCGAATATTCCATCGCGCCATTTTCTTCGAGCTGCTTGACGATCTGGGCAACGGTCGAGCGCTTCTGGCCGACTGCGACATAGATGCAGTAAAGCTTCTTGCTCTCGTCATCGCCCGCATTGGCGGCCTTCTGGTTGATGAAGGTGTCGATCGCCACGGCAGTCTTGCCGGTCTGGCGGTCGCCGATGATCAGTTCGCGCTGGCCACGGCCGACGGGGACGAGCGTGTCGATGGCCTTGAGGCCGGTCTGCACGGGTTCGTGAACCGAGGTGCGCGGGATGATGCCGGGCGCCTTGCGCTCGACGCGCATGCGCTGGTCGGACACGATCGGCCCCTTGCCGTCGATCGGGTTGCCAAGGCCGTCCACGACGCGGCCCAGCAGGCCCTTGCCGACGGGGACGTCGACGATGGTGCCGGTGCGCTTGACGGTGTCGCCTTCCTTGATCTCGCTGTCGGACCCGAAGATCACGACACCGACATTGTCGGCTTCCAGGTTCAGCGCCATGCCCTGAATGCCGTTGGCAAACTCGACCATTTCGCCCGCCTGGACATTGTCGAGGCCATGGACGCGGGCGATGCCGTCACCCACGGTCAGCACGGAACCGACTTCGCTAACCTGCGCTTCGGTGCCGAAATTGGCGATCTGGTCCTTGATGACCTTCGAAATTTCTGCGGCGTTGATATCCATGTTCAGCCTTTCATCGCCATGGCGAGACTATTCAAACGGGTACGAATGGAGCTGTCGATCATCTGGCTGCCGATCTTGACGACCAGCCCGCCCAGGATCGCGGGGTCGACCTTCGCATCGATGGCGACGTCGCGGCCGACGCGGGCGCGCAGGCTTTTGCCGAGCGCGGTGATCTGCGTCTTGGTCAGCGGGTGCGCGCTCGTCACTTCGGCGCGGGCCTCGCCCTTGTGATTCGACAACAGGGTTTCATAGGCGCGGATGACAGCGGGAAGCTGGCCAAGCCGGCGGTTCCCGGCAAGCACGCCCAGAAATTTCGTGGTCAGGGGATCGATCCCCATGGAGGATGCGACGGCGGCGATCGTCTTTCCAGACGCATCGCGGCTCAGCACCGGGCTGTTGATAAGCGCTTTGAAATCAGGCGATTGGGCAATCGCACCCTTCAACGCAGCAAGGCTGTCCGCCACGGTGTCGAGCGATTGGCCATCGCGCGCCAGATCGAACAGCGCAACCGCGTAGCGGCCGCTGAGGCTGGCCTGTATACCGCCGGTAGTCTCCACGCGCTTACCGTCCTCCATTTGATGTGCCGGTCATGCAAAGAGGGGGGAGCAGTTACGCCCGTCCCCCTTGTTGTGGGGCCGGTTAGCAGCGCGATTATGACTATGCAAGTCATGCTGCGCGATTCCGGCAATAGTGCGAAACCGCTGGCATTTGACTGAGTTTTTTCGCGGCACCGAATCGGTTATTGCGCCGGATCGACCGGGGCAAGCCGACCTTTCTGGCAATGATAGACAATCCGTTCGTTGGGCTGGGCCGGGACGATTGCCGCAATATGCGATTGCAGCGCGGCAATCCGGGCCAGAGCTCCCGGGTTGCTGCCACAGGCGGGAATCGGCTTGTCCCCCACCAGCGCGCGCGCCTTGGCCATGGTGTCGGCATCGGGCAGCCAGCGGTCGACGCGCAGCACGCCATTGACGGGATCGAAGCGGCTGGAGGCGAGATAATGGCCCTCCGCCGGGATCGTCACCCGCTGCCATCCAGTGCCGCTGGCGACATATTGGGTGTCGCCATTGACGCAGCCGCCCTCCGCCCAGTTGAAGGCGATGTCATCGGGTTGCGACAGGGTCAGGCGGCTGCGCGCCATGTCCACCTTGCAGATATTGTCGCCCGCCCAGGCAAAGGCGGTATTGCTGACCACGCCCCCATCCTGCGCCACGGCGACCTTTTCGTCGATGCTGGCGAAACTGGGTCGAAAGAAGAACAGCCCCGCCGCCCCGAACAGCAGCAGCCCGCCGATCGCCAGCGACCATGTCGCATGCTTCTCCCGCTTCTGGCTGTAGAACAGCCCGCCAGCGCCCAGCGCCAGTACGGCCACGGCCAACAGTACGGCTGCCCCGGCCATCGCGTTTTCGCGCGCGGAAATCACCTCCCGCTCGGCAGCGTCGCGAGCGCGGTCCATCGCCTGCTGGCGCGCGCTGTCGCTGGCGCGCAGCTTCTGCTCGCTCATCGCCGATTCGCGCTGGAGGATCGCGGCCTCGGCCGAATCGGCGTCGGCAAAGGAACGGCACGGCACGACAGTATGGCGCGACGATACGCCCGCCTGCCGCAGGAAGGAGGCGATTTCTCGCCAGGATACGGCAAAGCCGAATTCGGCGTCGCTGCCGTCCGATACCGATCCGAAGCTGTTGACCCCCAGCACTCGACCACAATCATCGACCAGCGGCCCGCCGCTGTTTCCAGCCGCCAGGGGCGCTGTGTGCAGCAGCGTGTCGAAGCTGCGGCTCGCGCGGCCGGCGGACACATTGCCGCTGGTTTTGACGGTCGCCACTGGTTCGACCATCTGCTTGAGGCCCAGCCCCTGCGCCCGGTCGACCGTGCCGGGATAGCCGATCGCGGTGACATGCTGGCCGTCGGTCACGGCCCCGGCATAGAAAGTGCTGACCGGCAGGCTGCCCTGTTCCAGCTGGATCAGGGCCAGGTCGTTGCCGGGCGAAAAGGCGATGATGCGCCCGCCATAGCTGTTCGTGCCTTCGGAGGGGATCACGCCGATGACGAGATTTTTCTCTTCCCGCGCCAGTTCCACGACATGGGCGTTGGTCAATATCTTGTCGGGTGCGACCGCCAAACCGCTGCCATGGCCGACAAAATAGGCTTCGCTGCCATCGGTCGCGACCAGCACGACACGCACCACACCGCGCGCGGCAGCGGCGATGTCCTGCTGTTCGGCGCGGGAGACCGTCGGCGCGGCAAGGGCGAGCGCCAGGAGGATGAAGCGGAAAAGAGCGACCATAGGCGCGCATACATATGCGAAGGCGGGCGTTGCGCAATCGGGAAAAGTGCGTGGTTTTTTTGAGCGCAAGCCGCGGGAAGCATGGCCAGCGCTTTCGCTATATCCCATAATGTATGAACCAGATGACCCGCCTGTCCACGCCCGTGCCCTCCATGCCCGATCCCGACCAGTGCTGGGCGGCGGTCTTGCGGCGCGACCGGACGATGGACGGGCGCTTCGTCAGTTGCGTCGCGACCACCGGCATCTATTGCAAGCCCAGTTGTCCCGCGCGGCACCCCAGGCGGGAGAATATGACCTTCCTGCCCGATCCCGCAGCGGCGCGCGCAGCGGGCTTCCGCGCCTGCCTGCGCTGCCGCCCGGACGAAACGGGGCGGGACAGGCAGGCGGTGGCCGCCGCGATCGCACTGATCGAAGCGGCGGAGGAGTCCCCCCGGCTGGAGGCGATCGCAGCCCATGTCGGCTATGCCCCGCATCATTTCCACCGCCTGTTCAAGCGCGAGACCGGGCAGACACCCGCCGCCTATGCCCGTACGCTGCGGGCCGACCGGCTGAAGACCGCGCTGGACGCGGGCGGCAGCGTGACGGCGGCCATTTACGAGGCGGGCTATGGTGCGCCTAGTCGCGCCTATGCCGACGCGGCAACCCATCTGGGCATGACGCCCAGCGCCTGGCGCGCGGGCGGGCGCGGCGTCACGATTCGCTGGCGCACCATCGACAGCAGCCTTGGCCCGATGCTGATCGCAGCGACCGACAAGGGGCTGTGCCGGATCAGCTTCGATGAGGGCGAGGCGGCGCTGCGCAACCGCTTTCCGCAGGCGGACCTGCGCCCCGCCGACGCTGCTCTGGATCGGCTCGCCGCTGCCGTCGTGGCGCTTGTGGATGATCCGACCGGCGCGCCGGATCTGCCGGTCGATGTTGGCGGCACCGCCTTCCAGCAGGCGGTATGGTCCGCCCTGCGCGCGATACCTGCCGGGCAGACCCGCAGCTATGGCCAGATCGCCGCCGCCATCGGCCGCCCCGGCGCCGTCCGAGCGGCTGGCACTGCCTGCGGCGACAATGCGCTTGCCGTCCTCATCCCCTGCCACCGCGTCCTGCGCAGCGACGGCACGGCGGGCGGCTACGCCTGGGGCGTGGAGCGGAAACAGGCACTGCTGGCGCGAGAAAGGCGCAAATAGCGGATCAGATTGCACTTTCCAATCGGTCCGGCCTCCGCCACTCTGGGGACCGGTCTTTGGGTGAAATATAACGATGCGGATGTGGGCGGCCCTGTTGCTGGGCATCGGATGGATGATGGCGTTGCCCGGCACGGTGCAGGCGGCATGGTGGCAGGCGAAAAGCCGTCACTTTACCGTTTACAGCGAAGGCAATGACGAAAAACTGCGCGGCTTGGCCGAACGGTTGGAGAAGTTCGATTTCCTGCTGCGGCGGCTCCATGATGTGACCGATCCCGAACAGGGTAGCCCGGTGCAGGTCTATCTGCTTTCCAACGACAGGAAGGTGCAGAAACTCGCGGGCAATCCCAACATCGGCGGCTTTTACACGACATCGAATCGCAGCGCCTTTGCGGTGCTGGCGCGCGGCGAAAAGACCGGAAAATTTGATTTCGGCGCGGAAGAAATCCTCTTCCACGAATATACGCATCATTTCATGCTGCATCACTTTCCGGCTGCCTATCCCGCCTGGTATGTCGAGGGATTTGCCGAGTTTTTCTCTGTCGTGAAATTTCCCAAGAGCGGCGCGATCGAGTTCGGCCATGTGCCCATGGCGCGGTTGCCCGGACTGGTGCTGGGCCAACCCTATCCGCTCGAATATCTGTTCGCCCGTGACACGGGCGATCTCAGCCGACGTGACGGGGACCGTTATTATGGCACCGCCTGGCTGCTCACCCACTTCTATCAATATAACAAGACGCAGCGTGGCAAGGAGATCGCCAGCTATTTGGCGGATTTGGTCAGGGGCGTTCCAGACCGTTCGCCCGACAGCTATTTTGAAGGTGGGCTTGCAGGTCTGGAAAAGGACCTCAGGGCCTATATGCGCCACCGTCTGTCAGCCTCATCGCTCAAATCCAATGAAATGAAGATTGGCGAGATTGTCGTCAGCCCTGTCGATCCGGCGCAGGGCGCGTTGGTCGAGGATGAACTGCGGCTCATCAATCACCCGAAGGCCGACGAACTGCCCGCCATCGTCACCGCCATTCGCGCGACCGCCGCCCAATTCCAGGATTCTGCCTATGCGGCTGCCCTGTTGGCGGAAGCGGAATGGGCCGCTGAGGAAAAGGACGCCGCGTTGGCGGACGCGGACCGGGCGATCGCGATGGATGCCCGCTCATCGCGTGCCCATGCGGTTCGCGCGCAGGTTTTGCTGGAGCGCGCGCATGACAGCGACAAGGCGGACGACTGGAAGGCGGCGCTGACCGCCATCGTTCGCGCCAACCGCGCCGACACGGAGGACCCCGTGCCGCTTGCGCTATTCTACCGCTATCACGCGATGCGAGGCGGCAAGATGCCCGATCTTGGCTATGATGGGCTCTACAAGGCCTTCACCCTGTTGCCGCAAAGTCCTGACTATCGCTTCAATGTCGTCCGCGCGATGGCGGCGCGGGGCGACTATGCCACAGCTTCCCTGCTGCTCGATCCCATCGCCTATTCGCCCCATGCGTCTAACATGCGCGAAGCGGCGATCAGGTTGAAGGCGGAACTGGACGGCCAGGCGGCCCAGACGTCGGCAGAGAAGGCGAAGAAAACGGGAAATCCCGCACCCGCGCCATGACGGCGGCGCGGGCTTCGTCGCCCATGCTGCGCCAATGGACGATTTCGTCGATCGTCCGTCCGCAACCAGTGCAGATCCGCGCTGCGTCCAGCGCGCAGAGGTTGCGGCATGGGCTGGCGATAGGCGCGTCCATCACATGAAACTGTAGGGATCGACATCCACGGCGACGCGGGTGCTGGATTTCCACACGATATTGCCCAGCCATTCGCGAATCGCCGCCTGTATGTCGACCTGCCGCGTCGCGTGGATCAGCAGTCGGTGGCGATGCCGTCCGCGCAGGACGGAGAGCGGCGCAGGGGCAGGGCCATAGACGCGCATACCCTCTATCAGCGGCGCAGACTTGCCGATCAGGCGCGCGACCTGTGCTGCTTCGTCGGCATCCTCGCTCGAAATGATGATCGCGGCGAAGCGGCCGAAGGGCGGGGCGTTGGCGCGCCGTCGATTTTCGGTCTCGACCGCGTAGAAGCGCTCGGTATCGCCCTCGATCAGCGTCTTGATGACCTCGCCTTCGGGCATCCGGGTCTGGATGAACACGCGGCCCGGCTTTTGTCCGCGTCCGGCGCGCCCGGCCACCTGCATGATCTGCTGGAAGGTGCGCTCCGACGCGCGCAGGTCGCCGCCCTCCAGCCCCAGATCGGCGTCGATCACCCCCACCAATGTCAGATTGGGGAAATGATAGCCTTTGGTCACCAACTGGGTGCCCACGATGATATCGATGTCGCCCGCCTCCACCGATTTGACGAAATCGGCGACCCTGGCGGGCGAAAATAACGTGTCGGATGTGACGATGGCGGTGCGCGCCTGCGGCCAGAGCGCCTTCACCTCGTCAGCGATCCGCTCCACCCCCGGCCCGCAGGCGACCAGCGAATCCTCCTCCTTGCATTCCGGGCAGAAGCGGGGCGCGGGAACGACATGGCCGCAATGATGGCAGGCCAGCCGATGTGTCAGCCGATGTTCGACCATCCAGGCGGTGCAATTGGGGCATTGGAAGCGATAGCCGCAATGGCGGCAAAGGGTCAGCGGGGCATAGCCGCGCCGGTTGAGGAACAACAGGCTCTGTTCGCCCTTGGCCATCACCTCGTCGATGGCCTTGACCAGAGGCGGCGCGATCCAGCGACCGCGTTCGGGTGGATCGGTCAGCAGGTTGATCCCCTCGATCTGCGGCATTTCCGCCCCGCCATAGCGGGATGGCAATTTGATTTCGCGATAGCGGCCCAGTTCGACCTGATGCCGCGTCTCGATCGCGGGCGTGGCGGACGCCAGGATGACCGGGAATTTCTCGATCAGGCCGCGCATCACCGCCACGTCGCGGGCGTGATAATGGACGCCATCCTCCTGCTTGAAACTCGCCTCATGCGCTTCATCGACGACGATCAGGCCGAGCTTCGGATAGGGCAGGAACAGCGCCGAGCGTGCGCCGACGACGACCTGCGCCTGCCCGCTGGAAATCGCCCGCCACGCCCGCCGCCGCTCGGTCTGGCGCAGGCCGCTATGCCAGTTGACCGGGATCGTGCCGAACCGGGCCTCGAACCGTTCCAGAAACGGCTCGGTCAGCGCGATTTCGGGCAGCAGGACCAGCACCTGGGCATCGGCCCGGATGGCGGCGGCGATCGCCTCGAAATAGACTTCGGTCTTGCCCGATCCGGTCACGCCGTCGAGCAGGAAGGGCGCAAATTCATGGTCGCGCACGGCGTTCGCCATCGTCATCGCCGCGTCCGCCTGTGCCGCTGACAGGGTGGGCGGGGCATGGTCCGGGTCGGGCGCGGGGAGGGGTGTATCGACGCTGACTTCGATGGCGTCGAAAATATCCTGCTTGATGAGGCCGCGAATCACCGCGTCGCTCACCCCGCCGATCAGCGCCAGTTCGCGCACCAGCCCCTGCCGCTCGCCGATCCGCTCCAGCGCCTGCGCGCGCTGATCGGTCATGCGGTCGGGCTGACGGCCATTGGCCTTATATTCGATGACGGTGCGCGTGCCTTCCAGCGCCGCCATCGACGCCAGCGCCATGCGCAGCACGGCGGCAGGGGGCGACAGATAATAGTCCGCCGTCCATTCGATCAGCCGCCGCAGCGTTTCTGGCAAAGGCGGGGCGTCCACCAGCTCGATCAGGTTGCGCAGCCGGTTGTCGCCCACGCTCTCGACATCGGGGAAACTATCTTCCTCCCACACCACGCCGACCAGCTGGCGGGGCCCGAGCGGCGCGACGACGATGCTGCCGGGCTTCACGTTCATGCCGTGCGGCACGCGATAGTCGAGCGGCCCCAGGGCAGCGTTGAGCAGGAGGACACGGGCGCGGGACATGCCCCGTCCTTAGCGCCTGACGCCCGACAGGCAAATGCCGCCTGCTATATCCGCCAGCTCAATGTCAGCCAGGGTATATGGGCGACGACATCTGGCCGTGCCTCGCGAAAAGTCTGCTGCCGCATGTAGAGCAGTTGCGCATCGAGGTTCTTGCCGATCGGGTGGCGCAGGCCGATCTGTTGCCGCATCACGGCAAGGCCGGTCCTGTCGCTGGGCCGGGCGCGATTGAGGTGAAAGAAGAATTCCGTCACCGCGATCATGGTCCACTGTTTCGCCCGGTCCAGCGGTACGCTGGCCTGGAGCCGCTGGCGCAGGCGCCAGCTGGCGGTGTCGACATTGTCGAAGAAGCGCTCCTCCATCCGGGTGCGGGCTTGCCAGATGCCCTTGCTGAGCGTCACCTGCTGATGAAAGCGCAGTTCCTGGTCGACCTCGCTCTTGAGATAGGCGATGGCGCCGCCCACCTGCACCGCCGGGCTGATGCGATGGTCCAACGCGATCCGCGCCAGAAACTGCTCGCCGCCGCTGCCAGTGTCGGACCGCGCGCGCTGGCTTGCATCAATGGTGACCAGATCGTCCTTGCTGGCGTGGATCGTCGCCATTTCCGTGATCCACATTTGCGATTCCTGGGTCGCGGCTAGCGCGGGAGAGAGCATCGCGATGACCGGCAGGACGCCTGCCAGCAGGCTGAGGGGCAAATGGCGGCGCATCTCTGGTCCTTTGGCAGGGTGCGCGCCCTATAATCGCAGTGGCGGGACGACACAATCACCCGATCCGACATGGCCAATCCCGCCGCCAGCCGCTAAAGGGACCGGATTCGCCCATCCCCGGAGCCGCATTCCATGAAATTCTTTGTCGATACCGCCGACACCGCCGAAATCCGTGATCTCGCCGCCACCGGCCTGCTCGACGGCGTGACCACCAACCCGTCGCTGATCCACAAATCCGGCCGCAAGTTCCTGGAAGTGGTCGAGGAAATCTGCGGGCTGGTCGAAGGCCCCGTTTCCGCCGAAGTCGTCGCGCTCGATCATGAGACGATGATGAAGGAAGCCGCCGTCCTGCGGAAGATCGCGCCCAATGTCTGCATCAAGGTGCCGTTGACCATCGACGGCCTCAAAACCTGCAAGGCGCTGACCGACGATGGCGTGCTGGTCAACGTCACGCTGTGCTTTTCCGCCAATCAGGCGCTGCTCGCGGCCAAGGCGGGCGCCAGCTTCATCTCGCCCTTTGTCGGTCGGCATGACGATAACGGCTTTGACGGCATGGCCCTCATTCAGGACATCCGCCTGATCTACGACAATTATGGGTTCGACACCGAAATCCTGGTCGCGTCGGTCCGCCACCCCATCCATGTGCTCGAAAGCGCGCGGATCGGCGCCGACGTCATGACCGCGCCGCCCGCGGTCATCAAGGCGCTGTTCAACCATGTCCTGACCGACAAGGGCATTGCAGGCTTCCTGGCCGACTGGGAAAAGACCGGCCAGACCATCCTCTGATCCAGGAGCGCCGGGCGCGTTAGACGACGCGCCCGGCGCTGATCGTCCTTATATGATGGATGGTGACCCCGGCAGGACTTGAACCTGCGACCATCCGCTTAGAAGGCGGATGCTCTATCCAGCTGAGCTACGGGGCCATGCTTCGCCCCGATAGCGGCGAGCGCGGCAGCTTGCAATCACCGGCCTGTGCGATATGCACGGCTGCATGATCGACGGGGCCGTTCAGAAAATCGATGCCGATGCGCTGGGCGGTCGCCCGTTGCGCTATTTCGACTTTGTGATGGCGGCCTTCGTCGTCATCCTGCTTCTGTCCAACCTGATCGGCGCGGCCAAGCTGTCGACGCTGGGCGGCGTCACCTTTGGTGCGGGCATCCTGTTTTTCCCGCTGGGCTATGTCATCGGCGACGTATTGACCGAAGTCTATGGCTATGCCCGCGCGCGCCGCTGCGTCTGGGCGGGCTTTGTCGCGATGCTGTTCATGGCGCTGATGAGCTGGGTCGTGGTCGCGCTGCCGCCAGCGCCCGGCTGGCCGGGGCAGGACGCCTATGAATCGGTGTTTGGCAATACCTGGCGGATCGTGTTCGCTTCCCTCATCGCCTTCTGGGCCGGGGAATTTGCCAACAGCTTCGTCCTGGCCCGCATGAAGGTGCTGACGCAAGGGCGGCACCTTTGGATGCGCACGATCGGGTCGACCGTCGTGGGGCAGGGCGTGGACAGCCTGCTCTTCTATCCGCTCGCCTTTTACGGGCAGTGGAGCAATGCGCAGGTGCTGACCGTCATGGTCACCAACTGGGCGATGAAGGTCTTTTGGGAGATGCTGCTGACGCCGGTGACCTATGGCGTGGTCAATATGCTCAAGCGGCGCGAAGGGCTGGACGTCTACGACCAGGGCACCAATTTCACGCCGTTCCGCGCCCGGCTTTAAGCCGGATAATCGGCCCGCACAAAATAGAGGCCATCTGGCGGCGCATTGAGCCCCAGCGCGGCACGGTTGCGGGCCTCCAGCGCATCGCGCAGGTCATCGGCCGACCATCGCCCCATTCCCACCATCGCCAGGCAACCGACCATGGACCGCACCTGATGATGCAGGAAGGATCGTGCCCCGGCATGGATCGCAATCCGGTCCCCCTCCCGCTCGACGCTTAGCCGGTCGAGCGTCTTGACCGGGCTGGCCGACTGGCAATGGGCGGACCGGAAGGTGGTGAAATCATGCAGCCCGACCAGCACTTGCGCCGCGTCATGCATCGCCCCGGCATCAAGCTGCGGCTTTACCTGCCAGGCCAGCCCCGCTTCGAAGGTCAGCGCCGCGCGGCGGTTGACGATGCGATAGACATAGGATCGGCCCATGCAGGAAAAGCGCGCGTGCCAGTCGTCCGATACTTCTTCGCAACCCAATATCGCCACCGGCTGCCGTCCCAGCCGCGCGTTGATCGCCTCCATCAGGCGGAATGGCGTCATCGGCTTGGCCACATCGGCATGGGCGCGCATCGCCAGCCCGTGCACACCGGCGTCGGTGCGCCCGGCGGCATGAACCACGACCCGCTCGCCCGTCACGGCATGGATCGCATCTTCGATCGCCTGCTGCACGCTCGGCCCATGCGCCTGCCGCTGCCACCCCATGAACGGCCGTCCGTCAAATTCGACGGTGAAGGCAAAACGGGTCATGGCTCAGGGGCGTTCGTGTCGAACATGGTCGAGAAACAGGGGACGCGTCATCTCACCCGTCCACCCGGCTCCCCGCCGGCATATCGAACCCGCGCAGCATCTCATCCGGCGTCATCGCCGCCTTGCCCGCGCGCTGGATCAATGTCGGGCGGATCGCGCCATGGCCGCATGCGATCAGCAGCGCGTCGTCCAGCAACGCGCCGGGCGCGCCATCCTCATGCTCGACCTGCGCCGTCAGGATGCGAAACCGCTCCCCGCCATATTCGAAAAAGGCACCGGGAAAAGGATTGAAGCCGCGAACCTGCCGCTCGATCTGAAGCGCGGGCCGGGTGAAGTCGATCCGCGCCTCGGCCTTGGCGATCTTGGCGGCGTAGGTGACGCCCTCATCTGGCTGGGCCATTGGCGGATGCTGCGCGACATCGTCCAGCACTTCGACCATCAGGTCCGCGCCCGCCTGCGCCAGTTCGGCGGTCAGCGCGCCCGCCGTCTTGCCCTCTATCTTGGTCACATATTTGGCCCGCATCGGCCCGGTATCCAGGCCAGCCGCCATGTCCATGATTGTGACCCCGGTGACATTGTCGCCCGACAGGATCGCCCGCTGGATCGGCGCCGCCCCGCGCCAGCGCGGCAGCAATGATGCATGGATGTTCATGCAGCCATGGCGCGGCGCATCCAATATGGCGCGCGGCAGGATAAGCCCATAGGCCGCGACCACCGCGACATCGACATCGAGCGCCGCGAAGGCGGCCTGTACCGCCGCGTCCTTCAGCGATTCCGGCGTCCGAACCTCAATCCCCATCGCCTCGGCCCGTTGATGGACAGGGGAGGGGGTCAGGTTCTTGCCACGCCCGGCCGGACGGGGCGGCTGGCTATAGACCGCGACGATGTCGTGCCCCGCCTTTGCCAGTGCGTCGAGCGCGGGAACCGCGAAATCGGGAGTGCCCATGTAGATGATACGCATAGCATCATCTCAAAGCCCTTGTCGGGACGGGTTGCAAGCCCTTATCTCACGGCATGGCCTCTCCCGAAATCGAAGCGCTGACGCAAGCCCTGTCCCGCCTGCCCGGTCTGGGGCCGCGTTCCGCGCGGCGGGCGGTGCTGCACCTCATCAAGAAGCGCGAGGCCGCCATGGCCCCGCTGCTGCGCGCGCTGGAGGCGGTGAACGACCGGCTCGTCACCTGCCATGTCTGCGGCAATGTCGACACGGTCGATCCTTGCGGCATCTGCGCCGATCCGCGCCGCGACCCGCGTGCGCTGTGCGTCGTGGAGGATGTTGCCGACCTGTGGGCGCTCGACAAGTCCCGCCTTTTCCCCGGCCGCTTCCATGTGCTGGGCGGTCGCCTGTCCGCGCTGGAAGGGGTGCGGCCGGAGGATCTGACCATCGATGCGCTGGTCGGGCGGCTGGAACAGGGCGGCATCGATGAAGTGGTGCTGGCGATGAACGCGACGCTGGAGGGGCAGACGACCGCCCATTATCTGGCCGAGCGGCTCGAACATTTCCCGATCCGCCTGACCCAGTTGGCCCATGGCGTGCCGGTGGGCGGCGAACTGGACTATCTGGACGAAGGAACGCTGGCGCAGGCGCTGCGGGCGCGAAGGCCGGTGGGGTAGGGGAGTGAAACCTTTTGCCCGCGCCGTGGATCGCTTGAAATCCTGCGTCTTTCCGCTATTTTATGAAGATGGCCATTCTTCCCATCCTAGAGGCGCCGGACCCGCGCCTGCGCACCATTTCGACCCCCGTGGAGTCGATCGACGACGATCTGCAACGTCTGATCGACGACATGTTCGACACCATGTATGACGCGCCGGGCATCGGCCTGGCCGCGATCCAGGTCGGCGTGCCCAAGCGGGTGTTGGTGATGGACTTGCAGGAACCGGAATCCGACGCGGAGGACGCTCCCCCGGTCAAGAAGCCGATGGTGTTCATCAACCCCGAAATCCTCAAGGAATCGGAGGATTTGTCCGTCTATAACGAGGGCTGCCTGTCCGTTCCCGACCAATATGCGGAGGTGGAGCGTCCCGCGACGATCCGCGCCAGCTGGATGGACCGCGACGGCCGCATTCATGAGGAACAGCTCGACGGGCTGCTTGCCACCTGCCTCCAGCATGAAATGGACCATCTGGAGGGTGTTCTCTTCATCGACCACCTGTCGCGCATGAAGCGCGACATGCTGATGAAGAAGCTGACCAAGGCCCGCCGCGCCGCCTGATTTATGTTCGTCATCCCGGCGAAAGCCGGGATCTCGTTTCCTTTGCGCGGCGCTGCAAGAATAAGGGAGATGCCAGCCTTCGCTGGCATGACGGGCCTCTGGGTCAGTTCACCCCGTCGGTATCCAGCGCATAGCCCGCCGACCGCACGGTGCGGATGATGTCCTGAAACTGGCCATCGCCGTTGATAGCCTTGCGCAGGCGGCGGATATGCACGTCCACGGTGCGCAGTTCGATATCGCTGTCCTGCCCCCACACGCTGTCGAGCAGCCGTTCGCGCGAGAATACCCAGCCGGGATGCTCCAGAAAATGGCGCAGCAGGCGGAATTCGGTTGGGCCGAGCGGGATAACCTGCCCGCCGCGCCGTACCTTGTGCCCCACCGTGTCCATCTCGACATCGGCAAAGGTCAGCGTTTCGCCGGCCAGCGCCGGGCGCACGCGCCGCAGCACCGCGCCGACCCGCGCCACCAGCTCGCGTGGCGAAAACGGCTTGGTCACATAATCGTCCGCGCCCGTTTCCAGCCCGCGCACCCGATCCTCTTCCTCACCGCGCGCGGTCAGCATGATGATCGGCACATTGGCGGTGCCGTTGGCGCGGCGCAGGCGGCGGCACACCTCGATCCCCGACAGGCTTTCCACCATCCAGTCGAGCAGCACGATGTCGGGCACATTTTCCTGCGCCATCAACAGGGCTTCCTCGCCATCGACCGTATGGGCGACGTCGAAATCCTCACGCTTGAAATGCCAGATCAGCAATTCGGCCAGCGCTGCGTCATCCTCGACCAGCAGCATTTTTGCACGGGCCATGGTCCTTATTCCTCCGCCGCCGCGCCGCCGCGATCGCGGTCGGGCAGGGTCTGGCCCGTAGCCGCATAATAGACCATTTCCGCGACATTGGTCGCATGGTCGCCGATCCGCTCGATATTCTTGGCGATGAACAGCAGATGCGCGCATTCGCTGATCGTCTTGGGATTTTCGACCATATAGGTGACCAGCGTGCGGAACACGCTGTTGTAGAAATCGTCGACCACCGTGTCGCGCTCGACCACGGCGACCGCCAGATCGGGATCGCGCGCGGCAAAGGCGTTGAGCGCGTCATGCACCATCTCGCTCGCCACCTGTCCCATGGACGGCAACAGCGATACCGGCTCCAGCGTGCGCTGGTTGACCATGATCAGCGGCACCCGCTTGGCGATATTCTTGGCATAATCGCCAATCCGCTCGACCACGCCGACAATCTTGAGCGCGGCGATGACGTCGCGCAGGTCATTGGCCATCGGCGCGCGGAGCGCGATCACCTGGATGACCAGCTTTTCGACTTCCGCCTCGATCGCGTCGATACGCTTGTCGTCGGCCACCACCTGCGCCGCCAGCGCCAGATCCTGCCGTTGCAGCGCGGTCATTGCGCTTTCGATGGCAGCTTCGGCCCGTCCGCCCATTTCCGCGATCAGGCCGCGCAGCCTGTCGATTTCCTCGTCGAACGCCTTGATCGTATGTTCAGCCATATTCGTTTCTCCCGCGATCAGCCGTAGCGACCGGTGATATAATCCTTGGTCCGCTCCTGCGTCGGGTTCGTGAAGATGTCGCTCGTCACGCCATATTCGACCAGATCGCCGAGGTGGAAGAAGGCGGTGCGTTGCGACACGCGCGCAGCCTGCTGCATGTTGTGGGTCACGATGACGATCGCATAGCGGCCGCGCAGTTCGTGGATCAGCTCCTCGATCTTCGCCGTTGCGATCGGGTCCAGCGCGGAACAGGGTTCGTCCATCAGGATGACCTCCGGCTCCACCGCAATAGCGCGGCCAATGCATAGCCGCTGCTGCTGCCCGCCGGACAGGGCAGTGCCGCTGTCGTGCAGCCGGTCCTTCACTTCTTCCCACAGGCCCGCGCGGCGCAGCGATTTTTCGACGATCACGTCCAGGTCCGCCTTGGCATGGGCCAGGCCATGGATGCGCGGCCCATAGGCGATATTTTCGTAGATCGACTTGGGGAAGGGATTGGGCTTCTGGAACACCATGCCGACCCGCGCGCGCAGTTGCACCACGTCCATCGACGGGGAATAAATATCGTCCCCATCCAGCGTGATCGTGCCTTCCACCCGCGCGCTGGCAACCGTGTCGTTCATGCGGTTCAACGTCCGCAGGAAGGTCGACTTGCCGCAGCCCGACGGGCCGATGAAGGCGGTGACATGGTCCATGTCGACGTCGATCGACACGCCCTTTATCGCCTGCTTCGCGCCGTAAAAGACCTTGACGTCGCGGGCCGACATTTTGGGGTTGGCAATGGCCAGAGGGTTTGTTGCTTCGGTCATGGGCGCGTTTACCACCGTGTTTCAAACTTGTTGCGCAGATAGATGGCCAGGCCATTCATCGCGAGGAGGAAGGCCAGCAGCACGATGATCGCGGCCGACGTCTTTTCGACAAAGCCCCTGGAGACTTCATCGGACCACAGGAAGATCTGCACCGGCAACACGGTCGCCGGATCGTTGATCCCGCCCGGCGGCGTTGCGATGAAGGCGCGCATGCCGATCATCAGCAGCGGCGCGGTTTCGCCCAGCGCGCGGGCCATGCCGATGATCGTGCCGGTCAGGATGCCGGGCAGCGCCAGCGGCAGGACATGGTGGAACACGACCTGCACCGGCGAGGCGCCGATGCCGAGCGCCGCGTCGCGGATGCTGGGCGGGACGGACTTGATCGCGTTGCGCCCGGCAATGACGATGACCGGCATCGTCATCAGCGCCAGCGTCATGCCCCCGATCAGCGGCGCCGATCGTGGCAGGTGCATGAAGTTGAGGAAGATGGACAGGCCAAGCAGGCCGAAGATGATGGAGGGGACCGCCGCCAGATTGTTGATCGACACTTCGATAATGTCGGTCCACCACGTCTTGGGCGCATATTCCTCCAGATAGAGGGCGGTGGCCACGCCAACCGGGAAGCTGAGCGCCAGCGTCACCAGCATCGTCAGCAACGAACCCTTGAACGCCCCCCAGATGCCGACCTGCGTCGGATCGGTGCCGTCGCTGGACGTCAGGAAGCCCCAGTTGAAGCCGGTCGTCAGCAGCCCTGCCTTGCGCAGGCGCTCCACTGCCGCTTCGGCTTCCGGCGCGCCTTCATGCTTGGCGGCGAGGTCTATGGTGGTCGAGGCTGGAACGCGGATCGTCACCGTCTGTCCCAATATCGCCGGATCGGCCTTGATCGCATCGCGGATGCTGATCCAGGCGGTCGGCGACAGCAGGGCGTCGGCGTCCGGGCCGAGCGCTGCCTTCGCGACCTGCCCGGTCACCATCGGCAGATTGGCATTGGCCAAGGCTGCGTCGGTGATGTTGGCCGGATCAAGCAGCAGAGGGGACGCAGGGAAGTTGACCTGAAGCGGGATTTCCGTGCGGGTGAATCCGCGCAGCCCGTTGCCGATCATCGTGAACAGCAGGAAGGCGAGGAAGGCGGCAGAGAGCGCCACGGCGAACAGGCCGGCGAATTTGAACCGCCGCTCGGCCGCATAGCGCCGCGCAATCCGCTTGCGCATCGCGTCCGACTTCCAGTCGGTGGGGTTGCGAGTGGTCATTCTGTCTCTCCCCGTTCGGGCTGAGCCTGTCGAAGCCTTCCACTGAGCGCAGCGAAGTGACCTCCTTCCGGTCGGTCGAACCCTTCGACTTCGCTCAGGGCGAACGGATGTTGGGTGTTCCGGCTCATTCGTAAGCCTCGCGATATTTCTTCACGACCCGCAGGGCCACGATGTTGAGCAGCAGGGTGACGATGAACAGCACGAGGCCAAGCGCGAAGGCGGCCAGCGTCTTGGCGCTGTCAAATTCCTGGTCGCCGGTCAGCAACTGGACGATCTGGGTCGTCACCGTGGTCACGCTGGCAAAGGGGTTGAGGGTCAGGTTCGCGGCCAGACCGGCGGCCATGACCACGATCATCGTTTCGCCGATCGCGCGGCTGACCGCCAGCAATACGCCGCCGACCACGCCGGGCAGGGCGGCCGGGATCAACACCTTGCGGATCGTTTCGCTCGTGGTCGCGCCCATCGCCAGGCTGCCGTCGCGCATCGACTGCGGCACGGCGGCGATGCTGTCGTCGGCCATGGAAGAGACGAAGGGAATGATCATCACGCCCATCACCAGACCAGCCGCCAGCGCGCTTTCCGACGAA
Organism: Sphingobium sp. GW456-12-10-14-TSB1; assembly: GCF_059424385.1. Classification (NCBI taxonomy): domain Bacteria; kingdom Pseudomonadati; phylum Pseudomonadota; class Alphaproteobacteria; order Sphingomonadales; family Sphingobiaceae; genus Sphingobium; species Sphingobium sp. GW456-12-10-14-TSB1. The sequence goes on from NZ_JBWKZI010000001.1 coordinate 226,278, forward strand.
GCGCCATGGATGCCGATCGTCACCGCAAAGTCGCGCAGCGCAGGCGCAATGGTGAGCGCCGCGAAATAGCCATAGACCACCGTTGGAACGCCCGCGAGCATCTCCAGCGTCGGTTTCATCCATTTGCGCACGACGGGCTGGGCATATTGGGTCAGATAGATGGCGCTCATCAGGCCCAGCGGAATGGCGACGACCATGGCGATGATCGCGCCGATGAAGATGGTGCCCCAGAAGAGCGGCACCGCGCCGAACGCATCCTTGTTGCCATAGCCCATCGCCGCCGATTGCGGCGACCATTTGGTGCCGAACAGGAAGTCCAGCGGATTGACCATGGAAAAGAAGCGGAAACTTTCCCACAGCAGGGACGCGACGATCCCCACCGTCGTCACGATCGCGATCAGCGATGCGATCAGCAGCGTCGCCATCACCAGCCGTTCGACCCGCGTGCGCGCCCGGAAATCGGGGCGAACGCGCGTGAAGGCATAGGCGCCGCCGGCAAAGGCGAGCACGATCGCCAGCACAGCGCCCGCCAGGCCATATTTGCTGATGGCGGCGCGATAGGGTTCGACCAGTCCCTGCGACAGCGGATTGAACGCGCCCGCCTGCGCGCCCGTCGCGATCGCCCGTGCCTCACCCAATATGGCGGAGCGCGAGAAATCGTCGGCGGGCAGGCTTTGCGCCGCCGGATCGGCCAGCACTGCCTGCGTCACCAGACCGGGCGCGACATTGGACCAGACCGCCAGAAACAGGACCGCCGGTACGATCGCCCACAAGGCGACATACCAGCCATGATAGCCCGGCAGCGAATGGACGGCATCGCGCCGCCCGGTCGCCCGTGCCACGGTCTGCAAACGCATGGCGCGGGCGCGGGCGCTGACCCAGGCGATAGCGCCCAGGCCAGCGAGCAGCAGGAAAAGTGCGGGACCGGTCATTATGGCCCTTACTTCAGCTTGGAGCCGTCAAGCACGGTCAGCGCCTTGATCGTTTCGGCGCTGGCCTTGCGGACATCTTCGGGGGCCGCGACCATGCCGCGCTTGGTGAGGGCGCCATCGGGCGCCCAGTTGGCGGCGAAGGTGTTGAGATAGTTTTGCAGCCCCGGAATGGCCGCAATATGCGCCTTCTTCACGTAGATATAGAGCGGACGCGCACCCGGATACTGGCCGGTCGAGACCGTTTCATAGGTCGCCTGGATGCCGTTGATCGGCACATCCTTGAGCGTGTCCTTATTCTCTTCCAAGAAGCTGTAGCCGAATATGCCGACCGCATTGGGGTTCGCGCCCAGTTTCTGGACGATCAGATTGTCATTCTCGCCCGAATCGACATATTTGCCGTCCTCACGGACGCGAGTGCAGGTTGCCTTATACTCGTCCTCGTTCTTCTCTTTCAGTTCCTTCATCGCCGGGTCGGACTGGCAACCTTTTTCCAGAATCAGTTCCGCCAGCGAATCGCGCGTGCCGCTGGTGGACGGAGGACCGAACACCGAAATCGCGATGGCGGGCAGGCTGGGATCGACATCCTTCCAGGTCTGCGCCTTGTTCGGGCCCTTGCCATAGGGATTGGCCGCCAGCGCCTCATAGACGATTTTCGGCGTCAGCTTGTAGCCGGGACCGTTTTTGGCTTCGGCAAAGGCCAGGCCGTCGACGCCGACCTGCACTTCGATGATGTCCTTGACCCCATTGGTCGCACACATGTCGAATTCGGATTTCTTCATCCGGCGCGATGCATCGGCAATGTCGGGATGCTGGGCGCCGACGCCGGCGCAGAACAGCTTCATGCCGCCGCCAGTGCCGGTCGATTCGATGATCGGCGACTTCATGCCGGGATTGCCCTGAACGAACAGTTCGGCAACCGCCGTCGCGAAGGGATAGACAGTCGACGATCCGACCGCGCGAATCTGGTCGCGGGTCTGGCCCGCGCCGCCGCTGCCGCTCTGGTCGCCGCAGGCGGACAGGGAAATGACGCTCAATGCCGTTGCGGCGAACAGGGTGAATTTATGCACGGAAACCTCCATTATGAAAGGCCGCGATTCGCTGTTCGCTGCCCCCTTTGACCGGCGCTATAGGGCCGCTCCATCGCGGCATTGTGACATTCAGGTTGCAGTTTGATGACATCGCAAAAGGCGATGATGACAGGATCGCTATTTTGGTCAAACCTGCCCGGCTTCCGCCTCGTTCATCAGCGGCAGCAGCACGGTCACGGTCGTTCCCTTGCCCAAAACGCTTGCTACGTCCAGCCGTCCGCGATGCCGTTCGACAATATGTTTGACGATCGCCAGCCCCAGCCCGGTGCCGCCCATCGCCCGGCTGCGCCCTGAATCGACGCGGTAGAAGCGCTCGGTCAGGCGTGGCAGATGGTCCGGGCCTATGCCTTCCCCTTCGTCGGCGACGGACAGGCGGCACATGCGGCTGCCGCCTTCGCTCAGCGTCACCCGGATCGGCGTGCCGGGACGGCCATATTTGACCGAATTGCCGATCAGATTGTGCAGCAGCTGCGACAGCTGCGCCCGATCGCCCTGCACCGCCTGCCGCCCCGGCGCGACATCCATCTCCACCTCGCGGCCACGCTCGCCATGGCTGGATCGGAACACATTGACCGCTTCGGCGACCAGTTCGCCCAGATCGACCGCGTCCGCGGGCGCGCGATATTTCTCCGCCTCGATCCGCGACAGCGAGATCAGGTCATCGACCAGTCGCTGCATCCGCCGCGCTTCGCCATCCATGATTTTAAGGAAGCGCTGCCGGGTTTCGTCGTCCTTGCCCAGTTCGGGATCGGCCAGCGTTTCGATAAAGCCCAATATCCCGGCCAGCGGCGTGCGCAGTTCATGGCTGGCATTGGCGACGAAATCGACCCGCATCCGCTCGGCGGCATGGGTGCCGCTATGGTCGACCAGATGCACCAGGCGGCGCATGTCCGCCACCGCGCCCACCGGCGCGACCCGCATCTGCCAGCGCTGCTCGCGCGTGCCCAGCCCGACCAGTTCGATCATGAACGGTTCGGCCAGCGGGGCAAGGCTCGCCAGTCGTTCGGCGGCGGCAGGATGCCGGATGGCGATGCGCGCATCCTCCCCCTCGATATGCGCGCCCAGCAGGCGCTGCGCCGCCCGGTTGACCCGCGCGATCCGCCCGCGCTCCACCAGCATCAGCGGATCGGAAATCCCCTCCAGCAGGCTCGCAAAATCGGGATGGTCGATCAGGTCCGGCTCGTCCAGCGTCACTTTCGGTACGTCGCGCCGTGGCGTACCGGCTTCGGCGGTAATGGCCAGGACGATCACGCCCGCCAGCACCGGCAGCATGACGGCAAAGGGGGATGCGCCCATCATCAGGGCAGCGCCCGTGCTCAGCAGCAGGACGGCGAAGGAGGCGATGATCTGGGAAGGACTGAGTCGATTCATGGTTACCGCACTGGATTTGTCGCGCATTTGCTGCGATGTCTGGCCCAATAGCGTGCAATCATGACGCTTTGGCAAGCCCGATAGCGGACCAGGATCAGATGAGCGAGCCGATGACCGGACAGGATGATGACCAGCAGCCCGATATGGCTGCGCAGGCCGACACGCCCGATCTGGCCGTGCCTTCGCGTCGCCAGTTGTTGATGGGTGGCGCAGCGGCGGCGTCCGCGATCGTGTCGATCCGCCCGGCGCTGGCCAATACCGCCGCCTCGGTCCTCAACTGCACGATACCCGTGCCGGATGCCGGCCGGGCGGGCAATCTGATCGCCCCCAATGGCCAGCTCGTCCCCGCCGGGACGCCCGGCGCCTTTCCCGGCGCGGGTCGCCCCTTCACCGGCGAACAGGTCAAGCAAGCCTTGCGGGGACGCCCGCTGCCGGGCACCAGCTATCAGCAGAATCAGGCCTATCTCAACTATATCCGCCGCCTTCAGTCCGGCACCAGCGGCTTCACCTGCTACGCCTCGCTCCAGATGCCGCGTTAGGCACTTGGCTACCCCTCTGCGTTAGGGCAGGGCGGATGTATGTGAGGCCAACATCTCCTTCATCGTCACCCTGAACTTGTTTCAGGGTCCATTTCACCAGATCAAGCAGTTGTTTGGGACGAGAAATGGATGCTGAAACAAGTTCAGCATGACGGGCATGTGGTGGCACCATATGCAATAGCGCCGGAGCAGGGCGCTGCTTATGGGGTAGCAGAGAGTGACAGCGACGAAACTCTATCGGCGGGACGGGGCGGATGCGGTGACCGCCTGCGCGCTCGACGACATCGTCCTCCTCTACCATCCACGGTCGGAGCAGACCCATATGGTGATCAGCCCGGTCCCCGAAATTCTTGATCAACTGGCCGATGGCGGCCCGGCCAGCGTGGCGCAGATCCATGACCGGCTGGCCCGCAGCTTCGACCTTGGCCCGGCAGACGAAGCGATCGACGAAATCGCCGCCCATCTTGACGCGCTGGTGGCGCTCGGCCTGGTGCGCCCGGCATGAGGCACCATCTGACGCTGCGCATTGGCCCGGCGACCTTCCGCATCGGCTCCGCCTGGCCAGCGCCGATCGACCAACTTGCCAGCCTCTACGCCGCCTATCCGCAACCTGCCGACGCCATCGCGGATTTCACCGTCCGGCTCCAGCCGACCAGTCTTGTGCGCCGCTTCATCCGCCCGTCCATTTTCATCACCGGCGACCATGGCCTGGCCGATGCTGCGCCGATGAGCCTGTCCCATGGCCTGCTCGCGGCGGAGATGGGGATGAACCTGCAAATGGCGCTGGGCTGGCGGCGGCACCTGCTGCTTCATGCCTCCAGCGTAGAAAAAGATGGTCGCGTGCTGGTGATGACCGGCGAGTCTGGCTCGGGCAAATCGACCCTCGCGGCCCTGCTTGGCGAACGTGGCTGGCGCTTCATGGGCGATGAATTTGCCTTGCTGGACCTTGATAGCGGCGCGATCCTGCCCTTTCCCCGCCTCGTCAGCCTCAAGAATCGCGCGATCGACGTGGTGGCGGGCCAAGTCGGGGAGGGGCGCATGGGGCCGCTGCTCGCCGCCACGGCCAAGGGCGACATTCGCCATATGGTCCCCCGCCATGATGCGGTCGCGCGCATGGGGCAGGGGGCGATGCCCGCACTGCTGCTTTTCCCCCGCTTCGGCCACGCCGCCGATGTGCGTGCCGTTGGCCAGGCGGAAATCTTCATGCGCCTCACGCAAGCCTCGACCAATTATGTCGCGTTGGGCGAACCCGCTTTCACGGCGCTGACCCGGTTCGTGCGCGATGTTCCCGCCCGCGCGATCGACTTCCCCACGGGTGAGGACGCCATCGCCATGGTCGAACGGCTGTGGGAGGAGATGGCATGAGCGCCGCGCTGCTGGTGCGCACGCTGCGTGATCCTGCGTCCGTCGCCGGGCTGGACGCATCCGGCTGGAACGGCCTGATCGCCGCCGCGCGTGCCGAACGGCTGATCGGGACGCTGGCGTTTCGGCTTGATGGGGTGACGGTGCCCTCAGCGCTCACGCCGATCCTGTCCGATGCGCGGCTGGATGCCGCCCGCGAAGCGCGGCAGGCGCTATGGGAGGCTGATCGCGCGGCGCAGGCGCTTGGGGCTCTGGGCGTGCGTGTCGTCCTGCTCAAGGGCACGGCCTATGCCGCCGCCGGACTGAAGGCCGGGCAGGGGCGCTTCATCGGCGATCTCGACATCCTCGTGCCGGTCGAGGCGATGGCGGCGGTCGAACAGGCGCTGATCGCGGCGGGCTGGGAATGGGTGAAGGATGATCCCTATGACGATGTCTATTATCGCCAATGGATGCACGAACTCCCGCCGATGATCCACGCGACGCGCGACCGGATGATCGACGTGCATCACACGATATTGCCGCTCACCGCGCGCCAGACCCCCGATGCCGCCGCGATGATCGCCGACGCCGTGCCAGTGGATGATGGCCTTTTCGTCCTGTCCCCCGAAGATCGGGTCGTCCATGCCGTCGCCCATATGCTGGCCGATGGCGATTTGCAGGGCGGGCTGCGCAACCTGTGGGACATCCATCATCTGCTGGCCGACACTGACCCGGACATATTGGCGACCCGCGCCGCCCGCCATGGCCTGACGTCCCATGTCCGGCAAGCGCAGCGACTGGCCGCCGCGCTCTACGGCCCCGGCGCGCGCCTGACCCTGTGGGATCGCCTGATCCGCGCCCGGCTGCTGGCCCGCGACGGCTGGGGCCGCGAGACCCGCAAGGCGCTGGTGTTCGCCTTCTTCCTGCGCTCCCACTGGCTAAGAATGCCGCCCCTGATGCTGGCCCGGCACCTGTGGACCAAATGGCGCAAGGGGCATCGGCCGCAATAGGCAGCCTACTCCTTCTTCAATATATCCAGCGCCAGCACCGTCATCGCTTCGCTCGCCGTTGCGATCACTGCGTCGGCTTGCGGCGCCCAGAAAGGGCTGTGGAGCGAGGGAAGGGGAGCCTGGCCCGCCTGCGCCGCCGCCATCTTGTCCGCAGGCACGCCGCCGACCCAGAAGATGAAGCTGTGGATGCTCTTGTCCGCGCGATAGAAGCGGCCGAAATCCTCGCCGCCCATCACCGCCTGGGTCTTGACCACCCGGCCTTCGGGGAAATGCCCTTTCAGCACGCCTGCCATCTGTTCGGCAAATTCGGGCGGGTTGTAGGTGGAGGGGGTGAATTCGTCCTTCACCGTCACCACCGGCATCCGGTCGTCCGGCACCCCGGCCGCGATCGCTTCGCCGCGCGAAATGCGCTTGATCCCGTCGATCAGCCTGGCCCGCGTCTCGTCCGAATAGCTACGGATCGTCAGCAGCAATTTCGCTTCGTCAGGGATGATATTATGCTTGGCCCCGCCCTGGAAACTGCCCACCGTCACGACCGCCGGGTCGGATGGCTCCTGCTCCCGGCTCACCAGCGTCTGGAGCGTCCCCACGATCCGCGATCCCAGCACGATCGGATCTTTGGTCGTTTGCGGATAGGCGCCATGGCCGCCCACGCCCCGCACCAATATGTCCACGCTGTCGACATTGGCCAGCGCATAGCCGGGCGTATAGCCGATCTTGCCCGCCTCCAGATTGGCCGCGTCGTGAAAGGCGATGGCGTGGGTAGGCTTGGGGAAGCGGGTGTAAAGCCCGTCCTCCAGCATCAGCCGCGCGCCGCGCCCGACTTCCTCGGCAGGCTGGAGGATCATCACCAGCGTGCCTTTCCACTCATCCTTGGCCGCCGCCAGCAGCTTGGCCGTTTCGATAAAGGCGGTCATATGCGTGTCATGGCCGCAGGCGTGCATGACGCCCGTTTCAACGCCTTCGGGCGTCTTGGTACGCACTTTCGACGCGAAGGGCAGCCCGGTCTGTTCGACGACCGGCAATGCGTCCATATCCGCCCGGATCAGCAGCACCGGGCCGGACCCGTTCTTCATCACCGCAACCACGCCCGTGCCGCCGACCTTGTCGGTCACGTCGAACTTCAACGCTTTCAGCCGCTTGGCGAGCTTCGCGGCGGTATTGACTTCCTGTTCCGACAATTCGGGATTGGCATGGAGGTCGCGATAGAGCGCCATCAGCCCTTCCATATCCTTCGCTATGGTCGCGCCGATCGCGCTTTGCGGCGTTTCCGCCGGGGCTGTCGGCGGCGTTGCCGGATCGGTCTGGGCGATCGCGATGGAGGTGAAGCTGGCGACGGCCAATATGGCTGCGAGCGCATGGCGCATGATGAAAGTCTCCCTTGGCTGCCCGCAGCATAAGGCGATTTCAGGGCGGTGAAAGGGGGGGCTGCGTGCCAAATGCCGAAAAAGCGGCGGCCCTTGTAAACCCGTCCCGTCGATACTATTTCACAAGTGAAAGGAACGATCCGCCGCATCGCGTGGCGCGATGATCGTCCATCCTCCTGCGACATGCTTGATCCGCGCGCGTCCGACGAAGCGCATCCTGTTGCCCTGTTATCCCGATCCCTCGCGCAAAGGAGCCTGCTCCATGGCCCAGACATCCGCCTTCTGCCTTGCCCAGCAGTCGATCCATCACGCCCGTTCCCTGTCCGAAACCCTGCCCAACGCCCGTGGCGTTGCGCTGGCCGCTGCCAATGCCTGGGGCCGCGAAGCCAAGCTGGCCGCGAGCGCCGAACGCCGCCGCGCGACGCGCACGATCACGACGGAAGATGAGGCGATCGCCGCCGAATTTCGCGCTGAAGATGACGCCGAAGCCGCGTTGAACACGGCGCGCTGACCTCCCTCTCACATAGCGGAAAGATCCAGATCATGGCCAAGGGTCAGAAGAAATCGAACCGGGAAATCCGCAAGCCCAAGGCGGGAAAACCGCCCAAGGCCAATGCGTCCAACCCGTCTACCAAGCCCGGCCCGGTCGGCATCGTGACGTTGAAAAGCTGAACGATGACGACCGACACACCCGATCAGTCCGCGCCAGCGCCCGCTTCCAACCGCACATCGCCGGGTCGGCGCTTCACGCCGCACAATGCCGTGCGCCTGTCCCCGGCGGAAGCCGAACGGCAGGGCCGCGTCACCCGGATCGCGATCGAGAGGCTGGGCGCGCCTGCCGCGATCCTGTTCCTCAACAGCCAGCATGAGGGCATGGCCGACCGCCCGCTGCCGCTGGCGACGGCGAGCGAGGAGGGCCTGCAAGCGGTGCTGCGCCGGCTGGAGGCTGGCCCGGCCTGACGTCAGGCCGGGCGGCGCGTCATTGCGCCGTCCATCCGCCGTCAATGCTCATATTCGCACCAGTGATATTGGCGGCGGCGTCGCTGCACAGGAACAGCGCCATCGCGGCGACCTGTTCGACCGTCACGAACTGCTTGGTCGGCTGGCCCGCCAGCAGCACATCGTTCATGACCTGCTCGCGCGTCATGCCGCGCGCCTTCATCGTGTCGGGGATCTGGTTTTCAACCAGCGGCGTCCAGACATAGCCGGGCGAAATGCAGTTGGCGGTAATGCCACAGGTCGCGACTTCCAGCGCCACGGTCTTGGTGAAACCGGCCAGGCCATGCTTGGCGGTCACATAGGCGCTTTTGAACGGGGACGCGGTCAGCGAATGCGCGCTGGCGGTCTGGATGATCCGGCCCCATTTCTTGCTCTTCATATAGGGGACGGCCAGCCGCGTCGTGTGGAATGCGCTGGTCAGATTGAGCGCGATGATCAGGTTCCACTTGTCGACCGGGAAATCCTCGACCGGGGCGACATGCTGGGTTCCGGCATTGTTGATGAGAATATCGACCCCGCCAAAGGTAGCGGCGGCCTCCGCCATCATGGCCTCGATCTCTTCCTGCTTGGTCAGGTCATGGCCGCTATAGAGCGCCTTGGCCCCGCTCAGTTCCTCCAGACCCAACCGCTCCTTTTCGATCGCGTCCTTGTCGCCAAAGCCGTTGATGACGACATTCGCGCCTTCGCCAGCCAGCGCCTTGGCATAGGCGAGGCCGATGCCGGATGTTGATCCGGTGATCAAAGCGGTCTTGCCAGCGAGGGACTTGCTCATGCCTTTTTCTCCTTGAGATGATCGGGACGGTCGAGGTCAAACGTGGCGCTCTTGCCATCCAATATGTTGCGGGCGATCAGGTCGCCCTTGTGCATCACTTCTTCCACCGCGTCGCGGCCCTGGCTCCAATGGTCCAGCATCGTGGCGCGGGAAAATTCGAAATCCTTCGCGCCGCTTTCCCAGTTGCGGCTGCGGTAGATGAGGTGGACGATGTTGATCGATCCGGTTTCGACATATTGACGCAACTGCTGCGCATCCGCATCGTTCCGCAGCTCTTCGGGCAGTTTGTCGAGCAAAGCGCGGATCGTGCCATGTTCGCGCCGCAGCCGCAGATACTGGTCCGTCACCTGCCGGGTACGGCTGCTATATTGAATGTCCTTGGTCCGCGAATAGACGTCGGTCATCTGGCGCGGCATCGGCCCTTCGGCGGGGAACAGATCGACCTGAAACACCAGCATGTCTTCTGTCTGATGGTCCAGCACATGGGCCAGCGGCGTATTGGATACGATACCGCCGTCCCAATACCAGCGCCCGTCAATCTCGACCGGCGGCAGGCCAGGCGGCAGCGCGCCCGACGCCATGATGTGGCGCGCGTCGATCCGGGTGTTGCCGCCCGGCCCGCGCGTGTCCCAATAGGCGAAATTGCCCGTTTCCACATCGACCGCGCCAACCGAAAGCCGCACTGGCCCGTCATTCAGCAAGTCCCAGTCGATACAGGCGTCCAGCGTGTCTTTCAGCGGGGCGCTGTCGTAAAAGCTGATCGCGCCGGCCGATCCTTCGGGCATCATCGTCGCTGGCCACAGGCGCGGGCGGAACATGCCCGGCACACCAAAGGTCGCGACCGTCCCTGCGGCGGCCAGATGCGCGATCTCGCGGATATGGTCGATGTCGGGCAGCAGGATATTGGGCATTCCGCCCGATACGGTGTACCAGAATTTCTTGAGGCGGCTGATCCGCCGGTGGGGCGGGTTGCCCGCGATGATCGCGGCGTTGACCGCGCCGATCGATATGCCCGCAACCCAGCTGACATCGACCCCCAGTTCGTCCAGCCGTTCATAGACGCCAGACTGGAAGGAACCCAGCGCGCCGCCCCCCTGAAGCAGGAGCGCGACTTCGCGGGGGAGGGGCAAAGGCGTGCGGGCACGGCGGAGGGGCTTTGGCTGAATATCCATGATGCAGTGCAATATAGGCTTTGCGAACGGCAATCCAACTTTATGTCGCCAGATAAAATTTGCTTTGCCCGCAACCCTCTGGCCATTCCGGCGGTTTGCAGCATCCGGTGAATCGGCTAGGCACAGGCCTGAACAGGGAGGGCGTCATGCGTCTCGACGACGAACAGGAAAGCAGCCATTTCGAGGTGCAGGACGGCCGGGGCGGCGGAGGCGGCTTTGGTGGCGGGCTGGGGATGCTCCTGCCGCTGATCGGTAGCAGATTCGGGTGCGGCGGCATTGTCGTGGCGCTGATCATCATGATTGTCATGGGTATGAACCCATTGAGCCTGATCGGCGGCGGCGGGGGCGGCCAGCCTGTGCAGACGCAGCGCCCTGCGACGACCGAACTGACCGACATTCAGCGCACGTCGCTCAAAGTGCTGGGATCGACCGAGCGCCGCTGGGACGAGATTTTCAGGGCGGAAGGACAAAGCTATCCGCCGCCGACGCTGGTATTCTACAGCCAGAACGGCCAGTCAGGCTGCGGCGCGGCGCAGGCGGCGATGGGGCCGTTCTACTGCCCCGCCGACCAGCGCATCTATATCGACACCGATTTCTTCAAGGAAATGGAGACGCGGTTCAACGCGCCGGGCGATTTCCCGATCGGCTATATCATCGCCCATGAAGTGGGCCATCACATCCAGACCATCACGGGCGAGGCGGACCGGATTCGCAGGGCGCAGCAGCGCGCATCGGAAGCGGAGGGCAATGCGCTGCAAGTGAAGATGGAATTGCAGGCGGATTGCTATGCCGGGGTGTGGGCGGCGCGCGACACCAATTTGATGGAAGCAGGCGACCTGGAAGAAGGAGTGCGCGCGGCAGAGGCGATTGGCGATGACACGCTGCAAAAGGCGGCGGGACGTCGTCCAGTGCCCGAAAGCTTTACCCATGGCAGCAGCGCCCAGCGCATGGCCTGGCTGCGCAAGGGCTTGTCGACCGGCGATCCGGCCCAGTGCGACACGTTCAACGGATCGCTCTGAGCCTATTGTCCTTGATCGTCGGTTGATTCGGCCTGATCTGCCTCCGGGTCGACCATCTGGCCGTTGGCGTCCGTTGGCGCGGCGCTCGTTTCAGGCAGGCCAGCGCCCGGCGCGAGCATCGGTTGCCCGGCTCCGGCCATTGGCTGGCCAAAGGCTGGCGCATCCGCAGGCGGGGGTGGCGGGACCGCCGGTTGCGCTACGGGCGCGGTGACGGACGGCGGTGGCGACGTGCCGAAGATGGCGGGCTGCGATGGGGAAGATTCGGGACGCCTGGGCAACACGTCCTGCACCGCCAGCACGACCAAGGGTGCTGCGATCACCGTGCAGATGGCAAAATTGCGGTATATCATCGCCTGGACTTCTTGCTGATCGACCGGGCGACAATATCCAAAATCGGTAAATAAATGCCTGTGCCGATCAGCGCTTTACCGGCTGAACACATCGAGCCGAGCCAGCAGGGCGGTCATATCGTCGGGCAGCCCATCGCGCGGCGGCGCGTAGGTAGAGCGCAGCGCATTGCCAACGCCTTCATAAGGCAGGGGAAGCGCGACAGTCACAACCCGTCCCTTGTCGCCTTGGCGACCCGGTGCCGATCGGCCGGACGATTTGCGCTGCATTTCCATGTCAGTAGAACGGACGTCGCAGGCAAAAGTTTCTGGCATTCGTCGCAAGCCCAAGCGATAGCGCGCGACAGCAGGCCCGGCGCAAGGGGAGAGACGATGGTGACGGACTGGCCCGAAACACTCGCGCGGATACGCGGCCATTCGCCCTTTCTGACGCGCGCGCTGGATCGCTACCCTGAAGTGGCGGCGGCGCTGGCGACCGGAGACATGGACGCGGCTCTGGCTGTGGCGCAGGCGCTTGGCCAGCCGGAGGATGGCGTCGCCCGGTCCTTGCGGCGGCGGCGCACGGGGATCGCGCTGGTGACGGCGGCTGCCGATCTGTCCGGGGCATGGGGGCTGGACCGGGTGACGCGCACCCTGTCCGATTTCGCCGATACCGCCGTGGAGGAAGCGCTGGCCGCCGCCATGGCCGAACGCTATCCCGATGCCGAGCATAAAGGGTTCGTCGTGCTGGCGCTGGGCAAGCATGGCAGCCGCGAGCTGAATTATTCGTCGGATATCGACCCCATACTGCTCTACGATCCCGCCACGCTGCCGCACGGCCCGCGCGAAGATCCCGCCGATGCAGCGGTTCGGATCGGGCGGCGGATGAGCGAATTGCTGACCGCGCGCGATGGCGACGGCTATGTATTCCGGGTCGACCTGCGCCTGCGTCCCTCGCCCGAAGCGACGCCGATCGCCCTGCCGGTGGAAGCGGCGATCGGCTATTATGAATCGACCGCGCTGGGGTGGGAACAGGCGGCCTTCATCCGGTCGCGCGCGGCGGCAGGGGACATGGCGCTGGGCGACTATTTCCTGCGCCAGATTCGCCCCTTCGTCTGGCGGCGGCATCTGGATTTCAGCGCGATCGACGCGATCGTCGACATCAGCCGCCGAATTCGCGACCATTATGCGCAGGGGCAGGCGTTCGGGCCGGGATTTGACCTGAAACGGGGGCGGGGTGGCATCCGCGAGGTCGAATTTTTCGCGCAGGTTCACCAGTTGATCCATGGCGGTCGCGACCCGGCGCTGCGATCGGGCAATACGCGGCAGGCATTGGCGGCGCTGGCGCAGGCGGGGTTGATCGAGCCTGACGTCGCGGCGCGGCTGGACGAGGCTTATGTCCTGTTCCGCACCATCGAGCACCGGCTTCAGATGGTGGAGGATTTGCAGACCCACGAACTGCCCAAATCGGCGGAAGCGATGGACAATGTCGCGCGGCTCCATGGTGTGGTCGATGGCGACGCGCTGCTGGACCTGTTGCGGCCGCAGGTCGAATGGGTCGGGCAGAATTATGACCGGCTCAGCCCCGAACAGGATGACGCCTCCCTGTCGCAGGATGAGGCGCTGCTGGCCGGGCAACTGGTCGAGATGGGCTTTGCCGATCCTGAAACGGCGATGGCGCGGATCGCCCACTGGCGCGCGGGCAAGGTGCGGGCGCTGCGCAGCGGCCCATCGCGCGAAGCGCTGGAAAGCCTGCTGCCTGGCCTGATGCGCGCGCTGGCGACCGCGCCCGATCCTTCGCGCGCGCTCAACCGGCTGGACGACATGATCGGACGACTGCCCAGCGCGATCAATTTCTTCAAGCTGCTCGCCGCGCGGCCCGCGCTGGTCGCGCTGCTGGCGGAGATATTGAGTCATGCGCCGACGCTGGCCGATGCGCTGGCGCGGCGGGCGGAACTGATCGACGGCCTGATTGACGCCACGGCTTTCGACCCGCCGCCGCCGGTCGAGATATTGGCCGGGCAACTGGCCGCGCTGGAGCCGGGCGAGGATTATCAGGCCTTGCTCGACCGGGTGCGCCAGCGCGTGGGCGATCGCCGTTTCGCGCTGGGCGCGCAGATCATCCGGGGCGGCGATCCGCTGGAGGCCGGGCGCGGCTATGGCCGGGTGGCGGAGGCCGCGATCGAGGCGTTGGCGGCTGGGACGGTTGCGGAGTTCGAGGCTGCACATGGCCGGGTGCCAGGGGGCGAGATCGTCATTCTGGCGCTGGGGCGGCTGGGGGGCGGGGTGTTGACCCATGCATCGGACCTGGATGTCATCTTCCTGTTCACCGGCGATTTCCGCGCCGAATCCGACGGCCCCAAGCCTCTGGGCGCGACCCAATATTTCAACCGGTTGGCGCAGCGCATCGTCAACGCGCTGTCGGTCCATACCGCTTCCGGCCCGCTTTATGAGGTCGATACGCGGCTCCGCCCATCGGGCGCGCAGGGCCTGCTGGCGGTCAGTTTCGACAGTTTCGCCAAATATCAGCGCGAAGAGGCGTGGGCCTGGGAGCATCTGGCGCTGACGCGGGCGCGGCCGATATTCGGATCGGCCAAGGCCCGCACGGCGTTGGCCGCCATTCTGACCGAAACATTAGAAAAAGAACGCAATATCAATGATTTGGAGCGAGAGGCCGTCAAGATGCGCGGCGACATCGCAACCCATAAGCCGCCAGCGAGCGAACTGGACGTCAAATTGGTGCCGGGTGGTCTGGTTGATCTGGAATTTCTGATCCACATCAATCAATTCCGCTACGGCATGGCGTTCGACCCCGATCTGGGCAAGGCGCTGGCCATGCTGGTGGAGACGGGCCATCTGCCTGCCGATCTGATCGAGGCCCATGCGCTCATCACGCGCTATTTGATTGTGTCGAGGTTAGTGTCGCCTTCTTCGACCGAACCGCCCGAAGCGACGCGCCCGCTGGTCGCCCGCGCCTGCGGTGCTGAACATTGGGACAGGTTGCTTGAAAGCTATGCCAAGGCGCGGCAAAGCATAGCCCAAGCCTGGGCTGCGCTCGCCGCGCCCTATCAGGAGGATATGTGATGCTGGTACAAGGCGACAGCGCGCCCGACGTCGCGCTCAAGGATGCTGATGGCGCGGATTTCACCCTGGCTCGCTATCGGGGCAAGCCGGTCGTGGTCTATTTCTATCCCAAGGCGGACACGCCCGGCTGCACCAATGAGGCCAAGGATTTCACCGAACTGGCCGGCGACTTTGCCGCGCTGGGCGTGCCGGTGGTCGGCGTGTCGAAGGACAAGCCCGCCAAGCTCAAGAAATTCGCCGACAAATATGGCCTGACGGTCACATTGGCGTCGGACGAGTCGGGCGATGCCTGCGAGGCGTTCGGGACATGGCTCGAAAAGTCGCTCTATGGCCGCAAATATATGGGGATCGAGCGGGCGACCTTCCTGATCGGTGCGGACGGCGTTGTCGCGCGGGTCTGGCCCAAGGTGAAGGTCAAGGGGCATGCCGCCGAGGTGCTGGAGGCGGCGAAGGCGCTTTGACCCTGCCCGACAGTGTCGGGGCGGCGTGCCGCCATGTCCTGCTGACTGCCGATCCCCATGCCAAGGTCATGGCTGCGCGCGCCGTCGCGCGGGCGTGGCGGCTGGGACGGCTGGCGCACCGCTTCGATGGGGCGATGCCCGATCAGCCCGCGCGCCCGGACGCGCCCGTCCTGCTGCATCCTGGCCAGATGCCCCGACGCGGCAAGATGGGGTCGGCGCGATCGCGCGTCGCCATGCTCCACGCGCTGGCCCATATCGAATTTGTCGCGATCGACCTTGCGTTCGACCTGATCGGTCGTTTCGGCGATCAGTTCCCGCCGGCCTTTGTCGACCAGTGGATGCAGGTTGGTGCTGAGGAAGCGATGCATTTCGCGCTGCTCGACCGGCGGCTGCGCCAGTGCGGCAGCCATTATGGCGCGCTCCCCGCCCATGACGGGCTGTGGCAGGCGGCGGAGGAAACGGCGCACGACGTTCTCGCCCGGCTCGCCATCGTCCCGATGGTGCTGGAAGCGCGCGCCCTAGACATCACGCCAGCGACGGTCGAGCGGTTCGAAGGGGCGGGCGACTTTGTGTCGGCAAAGTCCCTGCGCCGCATCATGGCGGATGAGATTCGCCATGTCGCCGCAGGGACGACATGGTTCCTTGCGGCGACGAACCGATTGGGGCTGTCCGCCCCAAATCATTACCAAATGCTTGTGAAAAGGCATTTTCGTGGTTCGGTTAAGCCACCGTTCAACGACTCAGCGCGTCGGCAGGCCGGTTTGACGCTAGAATTCTACGCCGCGCTTGCAACATGACCGCCGATTTGCAGTCTGCCTAACAGCGGGGGCGATCCAGGTCGCCAAAAAGTAACACGGGAAGCGCCGAGGGGCATAAGCCTCCGGTGACATAGTCGGGGTCGGCATGTTTGAACGTCATATGATCAATACTCGTGGTGCGCGTTTGTTCCAATCTGCCGTAAAGGCGACAAAGATTTTCGCAGGACTCGGTATCGCGGGCGCACTCTGCGCCGCTGCATCGGCCAATGCGACGGAAACCGACGATCCCTATGGCGATGCGTCGGAAATCAACACCAGCGCCCTTGGGCCGCAGGATGTCGGTTTCTCTAACCTCTTCTCCAGCCTTCAACGCCTCGATGGCAATGCCAAGACCGCTGCCTATATCCCGTCGGGCCGCCCGGTCGAAAAACTGGCGCTGACCTCCAATTTCGGCGTCCGGTCTGATCCGTTCAATGGCAGCGCCCGGATGCACAAGGGCATCGATATTCCCGGTCCCGTCGGCACGCCGATCCACGCCACCGCCGACGGCATCGTCAACCGTGCTGGCTGGGCCAGCGGTTATGGCAATCTCGTCCAGATCTCTCATGGCAATGGCATGGAAACGCGCTACGGCCATATGTCCAAGCTGCTGGTGCCCGCCAACAGCTTCGTCAAGCGCGGCCAGATCATCGGCCTGATGGGATCGACCGGCCGCTCGACCGGCAGCCACCTTCATTATGAAGTCCGTGTTGACGGAGCCGCGATCAACCCGCTGCCCTTCGTCGCTGGCACCGACTATCTGGTGGCGATGAACAACAAGCCCCCGGTCGCCATGGGCGGCCCGACCAAGGCGCAGGAAAAGAGCATCGACTGATCGCGCTTTTATCGACTTTCGTAAAAGGCCCGGTACCCTATGGGTTGCCGGGCCTTTTGCGTCATCCTATCTAGGGTAGCATGACCGATATTGATCTCACCTCATCTGCCGCTGCTCGTGTTGCCGCGATCGCTGCCAAGCAGGGCAAGCCTGCGATCCTGCGGCTGGCGGTGGAGGGGGGCGGCTGCTCCGGCTTCCAGTATCGCTTCGGCCTGGCCGATGCGGTCGAGGCGGATGACCTGGCGGTCGAGCGCGACGGGGTGACGCTGGTGGTGGATGACGTCAGCCTGGACCTGGTGCGCGGGTCGGCGGTCGATTTCGTTTCCGACCTTGGCGGCGCGGCGTTCAAGGTGACCAATCCCAACGCCACTGCTGGCTGCGGCTGCGGCACGAGCTTCTCGGTCTGATTTCATCCATGACGTGCTCCCGCGAAGGCGGGAGTCCAGTCGAGCCATCGGAACGGGGCTGCCGCCTTCGCGGGAGCGCATTTCATGCTATGGGCGGGGCATCGACATTGGAATCGAAACGGATTGGGTTAGGTCATGCGCATCGCCACCTTCAACATCAACGGCATCAAGGCGCGCCTGCCGCGCCTGCTGGAATGGCTGGACGAAACGCGGCCTGACATTGCCTGCCTGCAGGAAATCAAGACGTCCGACGAGACCTTCCCGGCCAAGGATATAGAAGCGGCGGGCTATGGCGTCATCTGGCACGGGCAGAAGGGGTTTAACGGCGTTGCTATCCTGGCGCGCGGCGAAACCCCGGTGGAAGTGCGGCGCGGGCTGGAGGGCGAGCCGGAGGACGAGCATAGCCGCTATCTGGAAGCGGATGTGAAGGGCGTGCGCGTCGCCAGCATCTATCTGCCCAACGGGAATCCGCAGCCCGGCCCCAAATTCGATTACAAGCTGCGCTGGATGAAGCGCCTGCGCGCCCGTGCGGCGGAAATCTGGGTGGAGGAAGTGCCCGCGATTCTGGCAGGCGACTATAATGTCATCCCGCGCGACGATGATGTCTATTCGGTCAAGGCGATGGCGGACGACGCACTGATGCAGCCCGAAAGCCGCGCCGCCTATCGCCGGTTGCTGGCCGATGGCTGGACCGACGCGCTGCGCAGCCGCCATCCCGCGGGCGGGGTGTGGACCTATTGGGACTATCAGATGAACGCCTGGCCCCGCGACGCGGGCTTCCGCATCGACCATCTGCTGCTCAGCCCCGCCGCCGCCGACCGTCTGGTCGATGCGCAGGTGGACAAGGAGTTCCGCGGCAGAGAGAAGGCCAGCGACCATGCGCCGACCTGGGTGGAATTGCGGGGCTGAGGAAGGGCGGTTTGGGTGGGTAGCCGCCGTGCCCTTCCCACACCGTCATCCCCGCGAAGGCGGGGATCCATTTCCCGCCTTCGCACCGTGTTGAGAGTTTGGGAGATGGGTTCCCGCTTTCGCGGGAATGACGAAAAAGGGTGGTTAGCGGACTGGCGACTTCGCTCGCAGTTTCAGGTGGAAACAGCCTTACCGCTTTGCGCGAAACAGTTCTCTTTGCGCCTGATTGATAGAAAGCTCATCCCAATCAACCTCACGCATTGATGGCGGGAAGCTTTCTCGCCGGTCATCATAGTCGTAGAATAGCGTTCCATGTATCCCCTGCGCTTCGCTCTTCAGAATGGGGCGATCCCAAAGAGGCGAAATAACGCGGCCCGCTTCGGCATCCCCAAGACGCGCAAACACGTCCTCAATGATTGCCATGTCACTATTCCCGACAAAAATCGCACCAAATTCATCGTCAGTGGCTTGAAACAGGCTGAAGGTCGCATTGAGCGCACCGTCAATGATCTGGATGTTTTTCATGAGCTTATTATGCGGAGGGCTGTGACGAACAGCAATGCTTTCGAGCGTCCGGTTTTGAGCCGAATTGCGAAGTTGCTTAGCGTCGGCAAATGGTCGCGTCTCGCCCTAAGCCGCCAGCCGCAGGAACGGTACGGGCTGGGTCGATCGCAGCACGATCGGCTTGCCTTCCGACGCTTCGAACAGTTCGCCGTCCAGAATGACGCTGCTGTGATTGCCCTCGATCCGGATGGTGTCGCCCTGTTCCAGATGGATGCCCTGCATCTGGCTCTTGCCCACGCGCTTGAAGAGGCTTGCAAAGATCAGGCGCAGCAGGGCTGGCAAGCTCTGTTCCACCGCCATCAGCTTCATATTGCCCCGGCGGCTGTCGCCCGGCTGGACGCCGAGCAGCAGTCGTTCCAGCGTGGTGACGATCAGCACGGAGAATCGCCCGGCCAGTTGCCCGTCGCGGATCAGGGATATGCTGACCGGCTTGCTGGATGGCGGCAGGAATTTGGCGCGGATGCCGAAAATCAGGGAAACCAGCACCGCCATCGCCGTCAGGAAATGGCTGAGGCCGTTGGACAGGCCCAGCGGATAGATCTGGTTGCGGCAATAGAGCATGTAATCGGCCAGCCCCGCGCCGCCCAAAAACATGCCCAGCACCGGGCGGCTGCCGACCTGCCCGTCCGACAGGGCGATCAGTTCGCGCGCGACGACATGGTCGTCAACGCCAGCCTTGGCCAGCGCGACGATTCGTTCCAGCGCCTTGATGGGATCGCCATGGATGCCAAGGTCGAGCGCGATCAGGTTGGTCTTGCCATTGGGCAGCACGGCGATGGGCGGCACCCGGCCCTTGAAATGTTCGCCCTGGTAAAGCTCGGTCAGCGCCGCCTGCACCGTACCGTCGCCGCCATTGATGACGATGACGACGGGATCGACGCGGGCAATCGTCTGGAGCGCGCGGCCGATCTGGTCGACATGCTCCACTTCATAATGGAAGATGTCCGGGTTGCTGGCGCAATAGCTGCGAACGCGCGGCAGGGTCTGGCGGTTGCCCGTGGACTTGGGATTGGACAGGAGCGCGACGCAGACCATGGCTTTTGATCACATATATTTGAGGGTGATGGTGATTTTCGTCACGCCGGGACCGGCATAGAAAGCGGCCTTTTCGACCCCAGGCTTGCCCAGATTGAAGATGTTGATCGACGGATTGTTGGAAAAACCACCGCCGTCGCGGCTGATGTCGGTCTTGCCATTGCCATCGCGATCATGACGCACGGCGATGCCATATTTGCCCGGCTGCGGCACCGGCATGCAAAAGCGCATCGTGCCATTGGACGGGCGAACCGGAATGTCGATACGATTGAGCCATTCGCCCTTGCTCAACCAGGCGGATTTGGTGGCGGGGTAGGATTGGACGCGCACCTTGCCGGTTTCCGCCGCAAAGCCGCGCACGTCGACCAATACGGCCGGGCCGTTCCGGCTGCCGCCGCAACGTTCCAGATCGTTGGGAATGACCTGACCATGGGCCATTGCCGGGATAGCTGCGATCATCGCTGCCACCGACATCAGACCCACTGCAACTTTTACCATGACCATTAGACTCCTGGAAGCTATAGCCGCCCGATCGGGTCGGACGGCAGCCCCTGTTCGCCCCGCTATTTTCCTGATTCCAATATGGAATGGGTTTGCGGCCAAAACATGGTGATGGGACGACGACTTAGAGAATGCTGACCGCCACCGACCGTTATCTTGCCCGCCTGATCGCGGTGCCCATGCTGGGTACGCTCGTGATCGCCGCGATGCTGCTGGTGCTGGACAAGATGCTCAGCCTGTTCGATTTCGTCGCGGCGGAAGGCGGGCCGGTCAGCGTCGTGTGGCGGATGCTGGCGAACATGCTGCCCGAATATCTCTCGCTCGGCATTCCCATCGGCCTGATGCTTGGCATCCTGCTGGCCTTCCGCAAACTGGCGCTGTCGTCGGAACTGGACGTGATGCGCGGGGTCGGCCTGTCCTACGGGCGGCTGCTGCGGGTGCCGTACATGTATGCGATTGCGCTCGCGCTGCTTAATTTCGGCATTGTCGGCTTCGTCCAGCCGCTGTCCCGCCACGCCTATGAAGCGCTGCGATTCGAATTGCGGTCGGGTGCGCTGGGTGCGTCGATCAAGGTCGGCGAGTTCACCAATCTGGGCAAGCGGATGACGATGCGGATCGAACGCAGCCTGGACGGCGGGCGCAATCTGCAGGGGATTTTCGTCCGCGCGGTCAGCCGGGACGGACAATCGGTCGCGGTCACGGCGGCGCAGGGCATGTTCCTGGCGACGGACGATCCCGACACGATCATCTTCCGCCTGCGCGACGGCGTTCTGGTCAACGACGCGCCCAAATATAAGACGCCGCGAATCCTGTCCTTTTCCAGCCACGACCTGCCGATCGACCTGCCGCAGATCGAAAATTTCCGCGGGCGCGACGTCGATCGGGAAAAGACGATCCCCGAACTGATCGTCATAGGCCGCGATCCGGCCACCCCGGACAAATTGCGCAACGAAGTGCGCGCCAATTTCCACTTCCGCATGGTGGAAGTGGTGATGATGATGCTGTTGCCGCTGGCAGCGCTGGCCTTTGCGATCCCGCCCAAGCGGTCGACATCGGCGCTGGGCGTGTTCCTGTCGATCATCTTCATCGTGACCTATCACAAGGTCAACCAATATGGCGAAAGCGTGGGCGCGCTGGGCAAGGTCGACCCGATCATCGCGCTATGGGGACCATTTCTGCTGACGGCGGGCCTGATCTTCTGGATGTATCATGTCATCGCGCACCGCCCCGGCGGGCAGCCGATCGGCGCGCTGGAAGTCGCCTTTGCCAAGGTGGGCAAGCAGATCGTGCGCCTGTTGCGGCTGGGCCGTCGACGCCCGCCCGCGGCGGAAGGAGCCGCCTGACCCATGCAATTTGCTTTCTTCCCCTCGCGCCAGATCAGCTGGTACATGGCGCGCCTGTTCCTTACGCGGACGCTGGCGGTGCTGGCGCTGCTGGTGCTGGTGCTACAGACGCTCGACCTTCTGGGCCAGTCAGGCGACATCCTTGCCTATCCCGGCAATGGCGACGCGCAATTGTGGCATTATGTCGGCCTGCGCGTGCCGCAGATCGTGGCGCGCTTCCTGCCTTTTTCGGTGCTGCTCGGTACGCTGGTGATGCTGGCGACGCTGAACCAGAATAGCGAAATCATCTCGATGAAGGCGGCGGGCCTGTCCGCGCACCAGATATTGGCCCCGCTTGTGGTGTCCGCGCTGGGCGTTGCGATCATCAGCTATGCCTTCAACGACCGGATCGTCGCCCGGTCCACCGCGGCGCTCAGTGCCTGGCAAGCGGTCGATTACGGCCCGATCCCGCGCGATAGCGGGGTCAAAAGCAATCCCTGGGTGCGCGACGGCAATAATCTGGTCAACGCCGCCATCGTCGCCGGGCGCGGTACGCAGGTGCAGTTGCGCAAGGTCGAGATTTTCAACCGCATCAACAACAGCCTGACGACCATCATCCAGGCGCCGCGCGGCCATTATGACGCGGCGGACAAGAGCTGGGTGCTGGAAGAGGCGCGCCAGTTCGACGTGGCGCGCGGCACCGTGACCAATGTCGGCACGGTGCGTTTTGGCCGCGACATTCGCCCCGACCAGTTCACCCTGGCCAAGGTCGATCCCGATGCCCTGACCTTCAGCCAGCTTCAGGCCGCGATTTCCGACCTGCATGATGCCGGGCGACCCACGGCGGAGTTGGAGGCCAATTTGTGGCACAAGCTGTCCGGCCCGCTTTCGGCCCTGCTGATGCCGATATTGGGGTCGGTCGCGGCGTTCGGGCTGGCGCGATCGGGCCAGTTGTTCGTGCGCGCAGTGATGGGCATGGCGCTGGGCTTTGCCTATTTCGTCGCCGACAATTTCTCGCTCGCGATGGGTAGCCTGGGCGCTTATCCGCCGTTTCTGGCGGCCTGGGCGCCCTTCCTGCTGTTCCTGCTGGTCGGTGAGACTGTGCTGTTCAGGACGGAAGAATAGCCTAGCGCGCCACCATGGTGCTGCGGGCGATCTTGCCGACCAGCGGCATCATCCCGCGATAATTGCCGCGATGATAGGGCGATTGCGGGTCCAGCGTCGCCACCAGCTTGCGGTGCGCGGCGGCCAGATTGTGATAGGGCACGCTGGGCAGCAGGTGGTGCAACGCATGATAGCGCAGGCCGACCGGCGCCCATAGCGCAGGCAGGCTGCCGGGCGGGGGCACATTGACCGAATCGAGATATTGCGCCGTCACGGTCATCGGTTCGCCTTCATTCTCCCACAAATGCGCGACTAGAGTGCGCAGCTGGTTGATGACGGTCATCGCCGAATGGACGGCCATATAGACCAGCAACGGCTTCCACCCGACCACGAACACGCTGCCGACCAGCGCCAGCGCGAACAGGGACGCGCCAGCCTCCTGCCACGCCCACATGCGGGCGAAGGCCCCTTCGGGCTTGCGGCGGCGATAGGCCGGATTGATCGACAGCGCGGACAGTTCACCGATCATCTTCGCGCGGAGCGGCGGGATGATAAGGGACAATGGCGTCAGCACAGCAAAGCGCAGGATAAGGCCGATAGGCGCCAGCGCGGCGACGAGGATGAACAGCGGCAGCGACCAGGGCTTCATGAGCGCGAGCGGCAGATATTCCGGATCTTCCGCCGTGCCATAGCGGGTGCGGGCGTGATGCTGGGTATGGACGCCTTCATACATGAAGGACGGGATCATCAGCGGAATGCCCACGATCAGGTTCCACGCGGCGCGGAAACCGGGCAGCGCGCCGGCGCGGATATGGGTGAGTTCGTGGATGAAGCTGGCCGCCCGATACAGCGCCAGCATCGCAATCACCGCGCAGGCTATGGCCAGCGGCACGCTGTCGATCAGGATAGCACCCGCCAGCGCACCCCAGCCGATCAGCGCGGACGCCAGCATGTCGGGCCAGTAGATGCGCGGATTGGCGGTGGACAGGTCGCGCGTCAGGTCGGCCGCCGCACGCAGCATCGCCACGTCATCGGGAATGGTCACACGGGCGCGCTGCGCGGCGGCAAGGATGGGATCATGCACAGTCATGGCAGGCGTCCTAATCTCCAAATGCGCTGACATCGTGGCAGCACGATGACATTATCCGCCCAATAGCGGGCTGGCGGCGGGCTGTGATTGACAATCCGCAAACAAGCGGCGAACTGCTGCCATCTTTTGGTGAAAGCGGCAGCCGTGGCACATTCTGATCTGGTGATTACGCCCGTTTCGGGCAAGGGCGACCTCAAGGCGTTTATCGACCTGCCCTGGTCGATTTACGCCACGGACCCCAATTGGGTGCCGCCGCTGAAGGCGGAAATGTACGAATTGCTGACGCCCGGCAAAAATCCCTTTTTCGAACATGCCAAGGCGCAATATTTCCTGGCTCGTCGCAACGGCCGTGTCGTTGGCCGCATTTCGGCCCATTATGACGAACTGGCGCTGTCGATGCCGCCGGAACAGGGCATGGGGCCGGGGACCGGCAATTTCGGCCTGTTGGAGGCGGAAGATGATGCGATTGGCGCGGCGCTGATCGCGCAGGCCGAGCAATGGCTGCGTCAACAGGGCATGACCCGCGTGGTCGGTCCGATCTCGCTGTCGATCTGGGAAGAGCCTGGCCTGCTGATCGCCGGGCATGACCATCCGCCGACGGTCATGATGGGGCACAACAGCCCGACCTATCAGGCGATGATCGAGGGGGCGGGGTATCAGCCGGTCAAGACCCTCAACTGTTTTGAGCTGGACATCACCCAGAATTTCCCCCCGCTGATCCAGCGGATCATCGCTTCGGGCCAGAAGAACGAGCGCATCCGTATCCGCAAGGTCGACAAGTCGAAATTCGATGCGGAGGCGGCGATCATCCTCAACATCCTGAACGACGCCTGGGGCCGCAACTGGGGCTTCGTGCCGATCACCGATGCGGAAATCGCGCATACCGGCAAGAAGCTGAAACCCATCGTATTCGAAGATCTGATCATGGTCGCCGAACTGGACGGTGAGCCGGTCGCCTTCATGATGACGCTGCCCGACCTTAACGAGGCGATCAAGCCGCTCAACGGCGCGCTGTTTCCCTTTGGCTGGGCCAGGCTGCTCTGGTGGCTGCGCAAGCCCAAGGTGCGCACGATGCGCGTGCCGCTGATGGGCGTGCTGCAACGGCTGCAATCGTCCCGGCTGGCCAGCCAGCTGGCCTTCATGATGATTGAGGCGATAAGGCTAGAAGCGATCGCCCATTATGGCGCGACCCGTGGCGAGATCGGCTGGGTTCTGGATGACAATCAGGGCATGAACGCCATTGCGCAGGCGATCAACAGCAAGGTCAACAAAGTCTATCAGCTGTACGAAAAGCCGCTCTGATCATGGATCGGCGGGCACTGCGACATCGACAGCGCCCGCTGCAATCCGCGCCACGACCGGCGTTTTCGCCAGCACTTCGCCGTCGATGGATATGCGCTGGCGCGGGCGGGTGGTGATGGTGAAGGCCTTGCCATGCCATTCCTGCGTATGCGCGTCGCGATCGCGCAGCTTGACGAATTTGGCGTACCAGTCCCACGCCAGCCGCGGCTTGCTGCGCCCGACGACCGCCTGGACCACGATTTCGCCGCTATCGACGTCGGCATGATCGGACAGTTCGACCCCGCCATGAAAGGGGCCGTTCAGGATGCGTACTTCGGTGGACCATAGCCGCCGTTCCTGCTGGCCATCGTCGATGATCAGGCGGAAGGCGCGGAAGCCGACCGAACATTTGATCGCCCATAGCAGATAGCCGATCCGCCCCAGATAGCGTTTCAGCTTGTGCGGCACCGTCCGGCCGATCATTGGCGACAGGCCGAGCGAGGCGGCGTTGACGAAATAATCCTGGTCGATCATGCCCAGGTCCACCCGGCGTCGGCGTCCGTTGGCGATGGCCGCGATCGCGCCGTCCAGATCGAGCGGCAGGCCCAGTGTCCGCGCGAAACTATTGGCGGTGCCGAGCGGCAGGACGGCGAACACGCAATCCTTGCCGACAAACTGGTCGACCGTGCTGGACATGGAGCCATCGCCGCCGCCTACAATCACCATCGGCGCGCCATCGGCAATCGCCTTCCCCACGGTTTCTTCCATCAGTGCGGGGTTTTTGACTGCATGGGCGGCGAGCAGGTCGATGCCCGCCTCCTCCAGTTTTTCCTTCGCCTCCGCAAAGAGCGCTTCGCCCTTGCGGCTGTGCGCGTTGACGATCAGCGCGGCCTGACGCGGGAGGGGGCGATTGGAGGATTTCATTATCATGCCACAACAACTCGCGAAGGCGGGTTCGGCTCCGGGGAAACCATGTCCCGCTGGATCGTTAACTGATCATGGCCCGTATCGCTCATCTGTCCGACATTCATTTCGGCGCGCACGATCCGCGCATAGTCGACGCCGCCACAGCCTGGCTGGAGGAGCGTCGGCCCGACCTGGTCATCATCAGCGGCGACCTGACCCAGCGCGCGCGGGTCGAGCAGTTCCGCGCGGCGTCCGCATGGCTCAACCGGCTGCGCGCGGCGGGGCTGAAATTGCTGGTCATTCCCGGCAATCATGACATTCCGCTCTATGACGTTGTGCGGCGCTTTGCTGCCCCGCTCAAACGCTACAAACGCTATATCAGTCACGACCTGTGCCCCTGGTATGAGGATGACGAAGTCGCGATCCTTGGCCTCAACACCGCCCGGTCGCTGACCATCAAGGACGGGCGGATCAATCATGACCAGATGGACATGCTGCGGGACTATTTCGCGCCGGTCGCCAGCGACAAGACCCGCATATTGGTGACGCACCATCCCCTTTTTGCCATGCCGATCGGCCGGGGCGGGGAATTGAGCGAAGCGGTCGGCCAGCATGACGACGCGGTCCAGGCGGCATGCGAAGCAGGCGTCCATCTGGCGCTGGCGGGCCATTTTCACCGCACCTATGCGCAGGCGGCGCGCAAGATGGTGGAACGGGCGGGCGGCGCGTTGATCATCCAGGCCGGCACCGCGACATCGACCCGGCTGCGCAACGCCGAACCGCAAAGCTTCAACTGGCTGCACGTCCGGCGCAATAATGCGATGGAGCTGCAAGTGATCGTCTGGGACGGCGCAGGCTTTCGCCGGGCGAGCCATGTGGAATATGTCCGCGACGGGCAGGATTGGACGCCTCGGGACTTGGCGGACGCTCCAAGGATCGGTGAGATCGTGGAGTGAGGATATGGCTGCCCGATTACACTACAAATTTTTGGGGGTAGCTGCTTTCCCTGGCCTGACCTAGGTCGTCGACATGATGGACACGCAAAGGACGGATATGGGCTGGGCGTTGACCGAGAAGGAGAAGCAGACGCTGCGCCTGATCGTTCGCGGTCATGACGCGAAGTCGGTCGCGCGAAGTCTGGGCCTGTCGGTCCACACAATTAACGAGCGGTTGCGCGATGCGCGGCGGAAAATGGCGGTATCGAGCAGCCGGGAAGCGGCCCGGTTGCTGCTGGAGGTGGAGGGGGACGGTGCGGGACCGTCCCCCAATTATGTGGGGGACAAGGAAATCCGGGCAGACGCGCCGGATAGTCCGGTGGATCAGGACAGCGTGCCGATTAGCGGCGCAGGGCGGGCCATCCGCCCTTACTGGATCATCATCGGAGTAGCTCTCATGACGCTTGCCCTTGGCCTGTTGGCCCTCACCGCTCTGCCGCAACTCGCTTCTGCCCCTTCTTCCCCGGTGGCAGTTGCCAGCACAGCACAAAATCCGGCAGTGGTGGATGCAGCGCGTCGATGGCTGGTGCTAGTTGACGAAGGGCGTTGGGACGAAAGCTATCGCGGGACTACCGTGACCTTTCGCCGGATGAACACGGCAAAGGTGTGGGCCGATACCTCGGAACAGGTGCGCGTGCCCTTGGGCGCGGCACTTTCGCGTATCTTCGTCAGTCAGGAAAATCTGCCTGCACCGCCCGCCGGCTATGAAGTGGTGAAATTCCGCACCCGTTTCGCCAACAAGGGAGAGGCGATCGAGACGGTCAGTCTGGATCGCGAGGATGGGCAGTGGCGCATAGCAGGCATCACTATCGAATGAAGTGGGGCAGGGGGCAGGCGTTATCCCGCCTTCCCCTTCAACGCCTCCGCCAGCGATACTGTCGCGCTGCCGCGTCGGGCCGGGGCGGCCTGGCTGGGGTCGGGTTTCCAGCCTGACAGATAGAGGATCGCCATCTGCTCCGCCGTCCGGCCATCCGGGTCCGCTGCATCGGCAAAATGGCGCGCGGCGGCGACAAGCGCGTCCCGACGCAGCGCGGGGGCGCGCGCCGTCAGCACATTGCCCGCGCCCATGCCGCGCAGGTCATGCATCAGCCGCAGCAGATCGCCATAGCGGATCGTCAGCGTCTCGCCATCGGCCACCGGCATCGCAAAGCCCGCGCGGCTGAGCAGGTCGCCCGCCGATCGCACATCGACCTGCGGGTGGATATGCTGGCCCGGCCGGTCTCCTTCGCCCACCATCAGCGCGGCGCGCAATCGCGGCAGGCTGCCAGCACCGGTGAAGGCAGCCAGCATCAGCCCGTCGGGCCGCAGCACCCGCCGCATCAGGATCAGCGCACCGGGCAGGTCATTGACGCTGTCGAGCGTGCCGCAGGCGATGACCAGATCGAAACTATTGTCGGCAAAGGGGAGGGCGTCCTCATCCCCCTGCACCCCATTGCTGGCACGGGCGGCGCGGAAGCCGGGGTCGATGCAGGCGACCCGCTTGCCCATCGCTTCCAGAGCGGCCCTGGCGCTGCCGTCCGGGCAGCCGATCACCAATGCTTCGGGCAGGTCGCGCTGCACATCGCCCAGCCGGTCGAGCAGTTCGTCCAGCATGGCGCGATAGAGAAAGTCATGGGCCGCAAAATCGGCCAGCATCCGGTCCCGCCGAATGCTGCGCAGGGAACGGTCGAATATGTCGGGGCTGCTCATGCCGGGCCTTGTGCAACGGGCGGGAAGGGGGGACAAGGCAGATGATGCCTTTCCTGCCGCTTCTCAAGAGCGCGATCCGCCCCGCGCTTGATTATGCGCTGCCGCCGCGCTGTCCCGGTTGCGGCGTGATCGTGGGGGAAGATCATGGTTTCTGCCTGTCCTGCTGGGACGGCATGGAATTTTTGGGCGAACCTTGTTGCGCGCGCTGCGGCATACCCTTTCCGCATGACATGGGGGAGGGCGCGGAGTGCGGCGCCTGTCTGGCCGATCCGCCGCCCTTCGACAGCGCGCGGGCGGTGCTGGCCTATGGCGATGTCGCGCGCACGGTGGCGCTGCGACTGAAATATGGGCGGCGCATCGGCCTTGCCCGGCTGGTCGCGCGGCAGATGTTGCGCCATGTGCCCGCGACCGGCGAAGACCCGCCGCTGATCGTGCCGGTGCCGCTGCATCGCTGGCGATTATGGGGGCGGGGGTTCAACCAGTCGGCGCTGATCGCGGATCATTTGGGGCGACTGACCGGGCTGGCGGTGGACAAACATGGTCTGCTGCGGGTCAAACGGACGGCGCCCTTGCGCGGCATGCATCCGGGGCAGCGGGCAAGGGCGGTGCGCGGCGCCTTTGCGCTGGCGGCCGGGCATCGGATGACGGGACGACGCATCCTGCTGATCGACGACGTTCATACCAGCGGCGCGACGGCGGCCGCCTGCACCCATATTCTCAAGCGCGGCGGGGCTGGCGAGGTGCGGCTGCTGTGTTGGGCGCGGGCCCTGCCACGCGAAAGCGCCGATTGACAATGTAGAGCAAAGCCCCAATTTCAGGGAATAAGGAGCAACGACGGACAGATGGCAAAGGTCGAAATCTATACCAAGGCGTTTTGCGGCTATTGCGCGCGGGCCAAGGCGCTGCTGAATGACAAGGGTGTCGCGTTCGAGGAATATGACATCACGATGGGCGGGCCGAAACGCGCCGAGATGCTGGAACGCAGCCGGGGCGGCAGCACCGTGCCGCAAATCTTCATCGACGGACAGCATATCGGTGGCAGCGACGACATGGCGGCGCTGAACCGGCAGGGCAAGCTCGACCCGCTGCTGGGGCTGTGACCACCATGCGCGCCGCGCTGTTCCAGATGACCAGCGGCATTGATCCTGCCGCCAATGCCGCTGCCATCGTGGCGATGGCGGCGCGGGCCAGGGGGGAGGGGGCGGACATGCTCTTCACCCCGGAAATGGCGGGCTATCTGGACCGCGACCGCGCGCGCGCTGCTGCCACATTGCGATGCCAAGCCGATGATGCGGTGCTTGCCGCCGTGCGCGATGCTGCGGCCAGGGAGGGCCTGTGGATTCATATCGGATCGCTGCCTTTGAAAGATGAGCGCGCCGACGGTCGCTGGGCCAATCGCAGCTTCCTGATCGACGACACCGGCGCGATCCGGGCGCAATATGACAAGATCCACCTGTTCGACGTCGATCTGGCGACGGGCGAAAGCTGGCGCGAATCGTCGGTCTACGGGCCGGGCGAACAGGTGGTCGCTGCCGATACGCCCTGGGGCCGTATGGGTTTTTCGATCTGCTACGACATGCGCTTTCCCGACCTGTATCGCGCACTGACCAATGCCGGGGCGACGATCCTTCTGGCCCCGGCCGCCTTCACCGTGCCGACCGGACAGGCGCATTGGCATGTGCTGTTGCGCGCCCGCGCGATCGAGGCAGGCTGCTTCGTCATTGCGACGGCGCAGGTCGGCGCGCATGCGGACGGGCGCGTGACCTATGGCCATAGCCTGGTTGTCGATCCATGGGGCGAGGTGCTGCTCGACATGGGGGAGGCTGGGGGACTGGGGCTTGTCGATATCGACCTGACGCGGCTAGGGGATGTGAGGGTGCGTGTGCCCGCCATCGCCAACCGCCGTGCCATTGCGCAGGAAGTGCAAATTTCGTGATCGTGTTCGACCTTAAATGCCAGTCGCAGGGCCATGTGTTCGAAGCCTGGTTCGGTTCCAGCGCCGACTATGCGGACCAGCAGGAACGCGGGCTTCTGGCCTGCCCGATATGTGGCGACCCGCAGGTGACCAAAGCAGTGATGGCGCCCGCGGTTGCGGCCAAGGGCAATAGCCGCTCGGTCGTGGTGCAGGACGCCCCCGCGCCTGCGCCCGGCGCCGCCGTCGCGATCAGCACGGGCGACGCGGCCAAGATGCGCGCGATGGTCGAAGCGCTTGCGCAGGCCCAGCAAAAGCTGCTGGAAGGGTCCACCTGGGTTGGCCGCGGCTTTGCCGAACAGGCGCGCGCCATGCATTATGGCGAACAGGCCAGCGGCAGCATCCATGGCGAGGTCGCCCCGGCAGAGGCGAAAGCGCTGATGGAAGAGGGCGTGCCGGTCGCGCCGCTGCCTTTTCCCGTCATTCCCCCCGAAGCGAAGAATTGACCGCGTCGCCCGCCCATAATAGAGGCCAAGCGATGGGCACCCGTAGCTCAGCAGGATAGAGCATCAGATTCCTAATCTGAGGGCCATGGGTTCGAATCCCGTCGGGTGCACCACCTTTTTCATTTATGCCTCCTTTTTCAATAGCTTGTCGCTCTGATTGGCTAACCGTTTGCCAAGGTTAGCCATCAACATCGCACCAGCTTCGTCCGAAAGTGACTTTTGATCAGCCGCCGCTGTGTAGCGCGCGACCTCGCTATCAGTCGTGTGACCGGTCCAAGATTTGATTTGCTGATTGGAGCAGCCTGCCTCTGCGAATCGTCGTGCAGCCGCTTTGCGGAGGCCGTGGGCGCTGCATTCGGTCAGACCGGCTTCATCGCACCACTCGCGGATTTTGTTGCCAAATCCCTTGCGCGTGAAAGGACGACCAAAGCCGTTGACGATGAACACCATCGCGCGGGAAGGGGTCGCTAAGATCGAGGTTGCCAGCGGAGGCAGGACAGGCAGGCTTACCGTCACACCGGTTTTTTCCTGTGTGAGGGTAATTCGCTTGTCACGAACATGGCCCGGCCCGAGCAAGCGCACGTCGCCGCCGCGCTGGCCGGTGAACAGCAGCAGGTCGAACGCAAGGCGCGCCATCGTGCCGATCTGGTGCGTCGCCTCATAGGCGGCAATCTCCGCCTCGGTCCAAGTGTGAAAGCCGCCACCTTCGACCTTGAAGGGCCGCGTAGCATCGACGGGATTGGTTTTCGCGAGACCCTGCCGAATCGCGAATTGCATTAGAGCCTTTAGGCGCTTGCGAAGCATGTTTGCCGATGTCCGGTGCGGCAGCATGTCGGCCATCATCTTCTCGACGTGACGCGCCTGTAGGTCGCGCACCAGTGCCTCGCCATAGCGCCTGCCGCTAGACGGCTTTTGCTGCCGCCAGCGCTCCAGCACCCCGCGATACACGACCCGGGTGCGTTCGCCAGGATCGAGAAAGTCGGGTGACCGGTAATAACGGGCTATCAGGTCGTCAAACGTGCCGGGCATCGCCCTATCGGCGCCAGGATCGATCGCGGGCGCGGTTATGCCATCAAGGCAGGCCGCATATTCCTGCCGGAATGCGTCCGTGCCCGGCGCAGCCTTGAAAGCATATGAGGTGAAGCCCTTGCGACGAAAGCGATAGCGCGGCTTTCCGTGCCGGTCGCGATACTCGCTTACCCATTCAGGAAGCCAACGCCGTTTCATGTGCCTAGGATCTCATCGAATGAATTGCTGGCTGCTGCGCGTGCTTGGCCGTCAAACAGAACTTCGATCAAGCCGGCCGGGTCAAAACGAACGCCGGTCGGCTTCAATCCGGCCGCGACAGC
This sequence comes from Sphingobium sp. GW456-12-10-14-TSB1, assembly GCF_059424385.1. Taxonomy (NCBI): domain Bacteria; kingdom Pseudomonadati; phylum Pseudomonadota; class Alphaproteobacteria; order Sphingomonadales; family Sphingobiaceae; genus Sphingobium; species Sphingobium sp. GW456-12-10-14-TSB1. Next base: position 258,961 of record NZ_JBWKZI010000001.1, read on the forward strand.
TGCCTTTAAGGCGCGTGTAGCGTCGGCTTGTTTGAATGTGGCGCGGCGTGCGGTCATCGCTAAATAGCCTTCACGACAGTCCAAGCCCGGACAAAACTTGATTGCGGAGGGCATTGAGATTGATCAAAATCGTCGCGGGAGCCATGAGTTGCGAAGATGGATTGAACATCAACTCGATTGGCAAAACATCGTTCGTCGCGACGCACTGGCCGCGCTCCGCGCCGGGGCAATAGACATAGAGCGTATAGCCCAAAGTCTTCTCATCAAACACGTCGCCCGGATTGCGATCATGACCGCCGAAGCTGTCCGTGACAGAGCCAACATGGGCAAAATCATACATCGCTCGGTCAAAAGCGACTTTGGGTTCGATCCCGCAAGACACGAGCTGATGCGCCAGAGCATAGCCTAGCGCATCTTCGAGGGTGAACTCATGCCCTTTGCCGAATGTCTCGGCGGCCTTGGAATCTCCAATAATGCGCCAGTTTCCTCGCGACAGGTGCGCGCGGAAATTGATGGCGGTCATGCCTGCGGCTTTTGCCACTTGCGAACTGGAGAATTTGGCGTTGGAAATGTTCATCTGATCACCTAACACTGTAGTATCAAGGCGTATGTCTGTTACTGCGGTATCATGCAAGCAGTTTTCACTTTGCGCGCATTTTGGCATTCCACGCCAGAAAGGCGAGCGAATGCGTACGGCACGCTCTGACCGGGCGATCATGGACGACAACCCATATCCCAGCGCCGCTGGCGCTCTGACTCGATCTCGTTGAGCGGCCCTAATGTCTGATCGACGCCATAGACCGGCAAAAGGCGGTAATAGTCCTGGCCCTCTGCCGCCTGCGGTTCGTCCTCGACATTACCGCCGAACCAGTCGTCCTGGTCATCGTCGCTGTCCGGTTCGGCGTCGGGGTCTTGGAGCTGGCAGTCATAGCCCAACCGGCCATGCGAAAACGTGCGGGCGTCGTCGTCCGACGCGGCGCAACAATCTTCATCGTCATCCTCCCGATCGGGGTCGCCATCCGCCGCGTCGAGCATGGCAATCAGAAATTCAATCTGATCCTCGATCGCGCGACGATTCGCTGGCGACCAGGACAGGGGCGATGCTACGGGGAAAGGGAAATGCATGCTCATCGGGCAGCCTCCCACATGCTAAGAAGGCGATCAGCGTCACGCAAAACTAGATCGATGACCGCTGGATATTCATCATCACCATCCAGCACGTCCATATCGCCTGTTTTGATGTAGGTGAGCTTGGCCCGTAGTGCTGTCAGGGTGGCAATAGGCGCAGCCATCATGGCCCGCTCTGCCTCCCTATGAAGCGCGCCCCAATCATTCATTTCCTCATCCGACATGTCAGATGACGTCGTTTTGAAACTCGCCTCCCATGCCGCATCGATCTTGATCCTGTGCGCGTGCAGCTGCCAAAAAAGCGCGTCCGCTTCATCTGCGCGAGCAAAGAGAGGCTTCCGCCCTTCCGAAATGGAAGGGGTCAGCGCGTGAACGGAGGGCACTGTCGCAATTTGGGAAATGGCCAAGGCAGCGAGTGCCTGGCGGCGACCGATAGGGTTGGCATAGGCGGATTCCGCCCGTAGATGGGAGTGAGCCACGATCGATCTCCTGGATCGGTTGTTGGTTAGGGCTGGCGCAAGGATTAGGCCCCTTGCGTCCGCCCGTTATTTATGGTTGCTTAAATTAGTGAACGCAAGCGAAAAAATGCAACCAAAAAAGCGAGGCCGCCCAGCGATCGGGGCAGGCACGCCTATCCAGGTCCGCCTTCAGCCTGAGCAACTAGCTGCGCTAGACGCATGGATTATGCGCCAAGACGGACGGCGGCTATCAAGACCCGAAGCGATCCGCATTCTAATCGACCGTCTAATTTAGTGTCGAAAATTCAGGGGAAATAATGTGAAATGGACATGTCCCTACTGTCAAACCGCGCAAGTAGTTGTGCCCTCACAGAGGAGCCTAAAGACCTCTCTGGTTGGTATAGAGAATCTTTCTGAAGGACGGGTTGGATTTTCTATAGAATCGATCGGATGCGCCAATTCAGATTGTTCTCGGTTGACAGTTTTCGTAGCTTTACGACGTGTTCATCCCAGTTATTCTCCTGATCGACTTGATTTTGATTCATGCTACCAAGAGTGGAATTTTCTTCCAGAAGGATCGGCGAAGCCGCAGCCCAACTATATACCCGCTCCACTTTTGGAAGATTACGCTGAAGCCTGTCGTATCCGGACCCTTAGTCCAAAGGCCTCCGCCACTTTATCACGGCGCTGTTTGCAAGGCATGATAAGAGACTTTTGCGGCATATCAAAATCGACTCTTTTGCAAGAAATTACCGAGTTGAGAAAAAGGGTAGATGAAGGCGACGCACCTAAGGGCGTCAATAGTGAGGCTGTCGACGCGATCGACCAGGTGAGGGGTATCGGCAATATCGGTGCCCACATGGAAAAAGACATCAACCTGATCATTCCGGTTGATGCCGATGAAGCCCAGGTTCTTATTCAATTGATCGAAATGCTGTTCGAGGAATGGTATGTCGCTCGCAACAGTCGCCAGCAGCGCCTTGCACGCATTGCCAGCGTGAGTGACGAAAAGAAGGCAGCGATCGCGAACGCTCGCGCCGGACAAAATGCCCTTGCTCCGCCCACGGTCAATCCTCCTGAAGAATCGACTGAATGAGCATAGGAGGGACAGACTTTCGCCTGTCCCTCCTACTGCCGTGCTGCGCGATTGAACCAATCAGCCCACGCTAGGCATCCGCCAGGCATCGCACTTGTCGCTGTCGGCCGCACGGCGTCGGCCTCGGGAGTCGGCGGACTTATTCGGCGGAGACCCGCAGCAACTTGATCGCTTCGCTGTTCAGAACGGAGCCATGAACCCGCTTGCGGAAATACCATTTGATGATCCCCTTCGTGGTGTAGGGGTCGCGCAACACATTCAGCTTAGTGCGGTCGCCGATGACGTAGCCGCGTTGCCAGTTGCCAAAGGCGAGCGGCGTAGCGTCCGCAACAACCGGGTCCATATGTTCCGCCTCCAGCACAGGATAGCCCAACAGCGTTCCTGGCACACCATCGGTCAATGACGGGATGAAGAGCGGGCGGCCAAGTTCATCCCTGAGCTGGGTCAGATAGGAAATCATCTCGGTTGCGGCGAGCCATGCCACGCCAGGCGCCTGTCGGTAACCGGCCTTCATGCTGAAAATCATCTTCACCAGGAGCGAGATCATGTCAGTGGAAAGCGACGCAGGGTGTCAAACGGCGTTCAAAAGGGACCCCCGATCGGCGTCGAAGAGGGACCCCCTTTTCAGATAATATGATGCTGGTTTGTTGAAGATGGCCTTGCGCTGCGTGCGGCGGAGGGCGGGCGTAGCCCGACCGGAGGCGCGCGCAGCGCAAGATAGATTTTTGAAGGCGCCGAAGGTGGCTGTCAGCTGCGGTTTTTGAAGCGCCAGCTGTCGTTGCCCGTCTCGACGATATCGCAGTGGTGGGTGACGCGGTCGAGCAGCGCCGTGGTCATCTTGGGATCGCCGAACACGGTCGGCCATTCGCCGAAGGCGAGGTTCGTGGTGATGATGACGCTGGTCCGCTCATAAAGCTTGCTGATGAGGTGGAACAGCAACTGCCCTCCCGAGCGGGCGAACGGCAGATAACCGAGCTCGTCGAGAACGATCAGGTCGAGCCGCGACAGCTGCGCCGCCAGGGTCCCGCCTTTGCCGATCCGGGTCTCCTCTTCGAGGCGTGTCACCAGATCGACGGTGTTGAAGTAGCGGGCGCGAGCGCCCCTTCGCACGACATTGGCGGTGATCGCGATGGCGAGGTGGGTCTTGCCTGTCCCCGTGCCGCCGACCAGCACGATATTGCGGCGAGGCGGGAGGAAGGAGCCATCGTGAAGGGAGCGGATCATCTCCTCATTGATCGGTGTGCCCTCGAAGCTGAACCGCTCCAGGTCCTTCACCACGGGCAGCCTCGCAGCCGTCATCCGATAGCGGATGGAGGCTGCATCCCGGTGGGTCGCCTCAGCACGGAGCAGGTCGGTCAGTATCTCCATGGTGGTGCGCTTGCGCTGGAGGCCGGTGGTGACCGCCTCGTCGAACGCCGCCGCCATGCCCTTGAGTCCGAGGCCGCGCATCGTGTCGATCATATCATGCCGCTGCATCATAGCCTCGCAGCAGATCATAGCGGGCACAGTCGGCGAGCGGAGGATGCTGCAGCATCCGGTCTTCCGAAGTGACGATGCTGTGGGGTGTCGCCGGCTCGCGGCGCCGGGAGAGGATGTTGAGGATCAGCTCGTCGCTGGCCGTTCCGTTCGCCAACGCTTCGCGCACGGCAGCCTCTACCGGCTCCAGGCCATCGGTGAGCACCGCCGAGAGGACCCGCACGAACCTGCGATCGGCCTCGTCCCCGGTGCCGAGCCTTCGCCGTAATCGGTGCAGGGCGGGCGGCAGATCCCAGTCCTGGAACGGTGCGCCGTTACGCAGCGCGCCGGGCTTGTGCGCGAGGACCGGCAGATAATGCCAGGGATCGTATATCGTGCGGTTCCGACCGAAGTGGCGCTCATGCTCCCCGACGATCGCATCGCCGCAGCGTATGACGATGCGATCGGCATAGGAGCGCACCTGAACGGTCCGGCGTGCGGCCGTCGACATGACCGAGTAGCGGTTGCGATCGAAGCTGATGAGGCAGGTGCCGGTGACGGCATGCTCGCTCTCATGGAAGCCGTCGAACGGTGCCAGGATCGGCTGCAGGGCCGGTCGCTCCATATCCAGCGCCTCGGCGACGGTAATATCCCCGCGTTCGGGATGGGCATGATGCTCGGCCCAGCGCCGGCACTCGGCCTCCAGCCACCCGTTGAGCTCGGCCAGGCTGGCGAACCGGAGCCGCGGCTGGAAGAAGCGGCCTCGGATTGTCTGGACCTGCTGCTCGACCTGGCCCTTCTCCCATCCCGCCGCCGGCGAGCAGGCGGTCGGCTCGACCATGTAATGATCGGTCATGATCAGGAAGCGGCGGTTGAACACACGCTCCTTGCCGGTGAACACGGCCGTCACCGCCGTCTTCATATTATCGTAGATACCGCGTCGCGGCACACCGCCGAAGAACGCGAACGCCCGGGCATGGGCATCGAACAGCATCTCCTGGCCCTCGCGCGGATAGGCCCGGACATAGGGTGCGCGCGAGTCGCAGAGACGCATATGCGCCACCTTCACCCGCATCGGCTTGCCGGCGATCTCCACATCCTCGTGGCTCCAGTCGAACTGGTAGGCCTCACCCGGCTGGAAGGTCATCGGGATGAACGCCGGTGCGCCTTCGCCAGCATCCTTCCGCCGCGCAGCACGCCAGCGCGCCGCATAGCGGCGCACCGCATCATAGGATCCATCGAACCCCTCGCGCACCAGCAGGTCATGGATACGCGTCATCCGTAGCCGATCGCGGCGGCCGCGACCTTCGTTCTCCTCAAGCAGCGCATCGAGACGATCCTGATAAGGACCGATCCGCGGCAGCGGCTGGACTTTGCGCTGATAGTTGAACGCCGCCTCCGGCGACCGGATCGCTTTGCGGACGACCTTCCGCGACAAACGAAGGTCACGAGCGATCGCCTTGATCGCCTTACCCGCTGCATGCTCACGCCGAATCCGAACCACTGTCTCCACGATCAACATCCCGTTCTCGCCAACTGATCAAAACCAGTCGGCCGACTAAATCCCCGGGATGAAGGGGTCCTTTTTGCACGCCGATCACCCCACGAAGGGGGTGCCTATTGCACGCTGATCCTCAGACGCAGGGTTTCCGGTCGGGATATATTGCAGGGTGCCCACTGGACGCGCGCCATCGGCCTGCGTGGTGGCGATGCGATCCGGTGCAAGAAAACCGGCTGGCTTCTTAATCCCGTTGCCCCGGATGAACGCTTCGCTCTCGCTTTCCGCGAAAGCGTCCACCACATTTTCCTCCAGGAACTGGTCCATGTTGATGATTGCATCCTCTACCACTTCTTCGCTCGCAGCGGGCAGGGCGTAGAGGGTGCCACCCGGCGGATTGACTGTCGCCAGTTCGGGCGTCTCTGTTTCAGTGCGCTCCTCGGTTTCACCGACCCATCCGGCCGTCGCACCCCGCGCGTTTACGGGCAGTACGACCTTGGGGCTGGATATGAAATCAACCACCCGACAAATGCGGCGCAAAGGCGACTGGCGCAGCACTAGGGTCTCGATCTGCGCTGCTATGACCTCCGGCACCAGATAGCCTCCATCGGGGTCGCTATTTTCACGCATGGCCGAAGTCACCACGCCCCGCATGATGTTGGCCAGGCTGTCGCGGGCATCGCCGCTGCAACTCAGGTTCCGCATATCCGCCATGCCGAAGCTCGAAGGGGCGATGCCGTCGACGTTGCCTGCCGGCTGCTGTCCGGGGCGGGAGATGCCGCCGCCGCGTGCGGCAGCTGGATGGAGGGGCTGTTGCCGTTGTGACCGCTGGAGCGCCTGAACGGCGTCGTTGATGGTGGTAATCTGCCCCTCGAAGCCGGACAGCGCCGCGTCAACGCTATCGGTATGCTGGCGCAGCAGTTCTTCAATTTCGCTCATGTTCGGTCCTTCTTGAAACGGGCCAGTTTACTGCTGGCGCTGGTGAGGATGGTGGAAATGGCTTCGTCGGCCTGCCCGTCGCTGGCGTTGATCGCCCGCCAGGCCGCACTTGCGGCAATTTTTGCCTTGCGCCCTGACATGCCCGCGTCGCGCAACAGCTCTTCAACCTCGCGCGGTCCGTTGAGCGAATTGACCTGAAGGATGTTCGTGCCTTTGTTCGCAGGGACGCTCACAAGGCTGATCTCTACGAGATCCGCCTCGGTGATGATCTCGCCCGAAACGTCGCCGGCGGATCGTCCAGTCGGGCGAACGACCTGACTTTTGATGTGAAGTGCGCCAGTCGATAGGCTCTGGATCGCCTTTGCCTTGACAAGGGCATAGGCTTCTGCACCGTCGCGGGTCGATCGCTCGATCGTTCCTTGCACGTGCATCTTGTTGCCCTGCGACTGGATCGACCGCCATGCGCCGACCGGGCGATTCAAGTCATGAAACATCAACATGGCGGGCATCGTCCCGGCCGCCATATGCGCCGCTACAGACTTGTCGAAGGCACCGGCCGCATAACGCCGCCGGTTTCGATCAAGCTGACCATCGTCGAAAGCGGCAATGCCGGTCAGGGTGCCAGCATCATCAAGACTTGAAATGGTAATTGGGAAATTCATGCGCATAGTCCGACAGCTCGCCCAAATGGGCGTTTCAGGAAGCCGTCGCCTTGCGCGATCCTCGCGGTTGGCAGAGGGTCAGAAACACGGACACCCGCGTTTTGACCTTCACGGCATAGCAAAGGAGTGATCGAGGATCAAGCGCCCCGATGTGGGCGCGCCGCAGTGTCCAAACGGTCCATGCGGTCCACGCGATCGGCTTCCGTTCTGAGGGCATCGGAAAGCACACGGCTCGCACCAAATCGCCGGAATAGCTCGACCGTTGCAGCAACAGATCCCGCCAGAACTAAATGCCGCGGGTGTAGGGCCAGCTCCTCGTAAATGGCCGCACTGACTCGCTGCGCCACCGCGCCCGCTTGATCCAGTTCATTCACTTTCGGTTCCTTTGCGTTTTGAGAAAAGCTCGTCCGCGTATGCTCGGCGCAGCGTTGGCTCGGACACGCCCAGCGCTTTTGCGATCGTCATCTTGCTCGCCCCGGCGCGGCGCATACGGGCCACTTGGGCGCGGGTCGCATCGGTCGGGACGTGGCGGGGCCGTCCGCGCGGGACAGAGCCGACGCCAAGCTCAGAAAAATAAATGGCGTAAAGGGTGGACTGCGAGACACCGATAGCCCGCGCTATCGCTGGCGTGTTTTACCGGAACGTACCAAGTCACTGACAAGTAATGATTTTTCTGGCGTTTTATTGTGGGGTGGTATGCCACCTCGTCGGGGTGGCGTATCACACGCCGGAACCGCGCTCTGAAAATCGCTTTCAGCTAAAAAAAGTCTCCCGATGGGGACTGAGGCGGTGCAGACCCCCCCGGCCTTAGCGACTTTTGACCACCCCCCCCGGCCTCTGTTTGCCGGTGCTGTATCACACCCTGCGTCCCCAGACGTGTGATTGACCACACGGTCTCGCTGTCCCTTTTGGCTCATCGTCCAGCCTCCATGTCAGTGGCGAGCGCGGCGATCTCCCGGCGCAGTTCATCGCGCCGCTCGAAGTAGCGTTCGGGGTTTTGCCAATCGGGATGAAGGCGGCCGACTTCTCGGGCGAGCGAGCGCAGCCGGGATGAAGGGGAAACCCGCCTCATAACACCGACCCTTGCACCAAAAGCTGTGAGCCTTGCACACCCTTGCGCAGTCTGGAGACATGGAATGGCGGAAAACCGCCATTCTCTTTGAGAGAATGCAATACTTGCAAGACTAGCAAGGCTTTTGTGTAACTCTCGCGCATGCGCGCAGACGCGCGCCCGCGCGCACACGCATGAGGACAACAATGCACATAGGCGTTGCAGGTGTTGCAAAGGCGCAGAAAACCGCGCCTAAAGCGTTGCATCAGGTGTTGCGCTAGCGTTGCACGAAGCGTTGCAAGCCTAGATTGGCAAGTCATCGTCATCCTCCCAGGGGCGACGGGGCGCTTCAAATCCGGGCACGAAGTCGTCGGCCATCTCATCACTCGCCAGGTCGTCGGCCGTGCGCGTCATCTCCAGGTCGAGCCACCGCATGCCGTGACTTTCGATTTTGCGATAACCGCGATCGAGCATGGCTTTGCTGAAGCCCATCTGCGTCCACTCCCGTTCACCGGCGGCGCGCGCCCATGCCAGGAACAAAGCGTAGAGCTTGGATGACTGGACCCGCTGCCCATCGGCAGGGCGCGTGCAGGCCGCCAGGAAGCGACCGAGCGGGTCGCTCTGCTCCCGATAGTCGGCCGTCGCACCGCGCACGCTGGCCGGTTCCTGAAGGCCGCGAAGCCGCCAGTCGAGTAGCCCGGCCAAAAGCCGGTTGAGTATCCCGCTGGCCTCATCCCGAAGCTTGGCGACTAATTGCCGGTCTTTCTCCGCGTCGGGGATTTGGACGTCCCACGGCACCAGCATCACGCGCCGCCAGATGCCATCGTCCACCCCACTGATCGACGGGCGATGATTGCCCGATATGATCATCTTGAAAGCGGGATGCAGATCGAAAGGATCACGGTTTAAGCGCCGGACCGGCATAGGCTCGCCGCCCGTCGCCAGTTTGATCAGCGCTTCGGCCAGTTTCGATCCCTTTTCAGGTTCGGACGTGCGCAGCAGACGAACGCCCACAAGCGCCGCCAGGTCCGGGGAAGCCTCTGACCCTTTCCGCTTTCGACCCTGATCAAGGAAGGTCTCGATCGGCACGGTCCCGGCATAATCGCCCGCGATCGTCGCCCATGTGTCCACCAGCGTCGATTTGCCGTTTGCACCCTTGCCATAGAAGAACGCCAGCTTTTGCTCGCTCACGTCGCCTGTCAGGGACAACCCGCCCCAGCGATGGAGAAAAGCCCGCATTTCGTCCGAAGGCTGCACCCTCTCTAGAAAGCGATCATAGCGCTCGCACGTCGCGCCTGGCCGATACTCTACCGGCACAAGCCGCGTGATCAGGTCGCGCGGATCATGCGGGCGTAGCCGCAGTTGCGCCCACGGTTCCGGCGCATCCGGTTCATGCACAAGCTCTAACGTGCCGTTGGCGCAATTGATCAGGAACGGATTGCGATCGAGCTGCTCAGGCTGGACCGTCAGGCCATAGCCTTCGAGCTGGCGTGCAATACCAGCAATACAGGCGAGCTTCGCCGCGCTCTCCGAGGCCTTCGCCCAGGCCGCGAGCTTATCCGACAAAAGCACCTCATCACCGTTGCGCTTCGTCTCGATCAGGTCATCCAGCGCGCCCGCGTCGCCATGATCGCGACGGCCGCTGTCCCGCATGACGCGCGCCTCCTGCCTGATCGCGCGCACGGTCGCATGCACCCACCCGCCAATCAGGGCTTCGGCCCCGTCATGGATGTAGCGCCGCCCGTCATGGGCAATCCAGCCCCATTTATCGACATAGCGCACGCGATCACCAAAGCGGGCCGCGAAACGCTCCGCGTTGCCCAGGTCAGTCAGCGGCACCATGCATAGACGGCGATGCAGAGCATCCTCATCCGGCGTATTGTCATTGGCCTCTGCAGGCCGCACCCGCGCCGTTGTTTGGCGGCGCACTTGCTGCCGATCCGCAATGGCTGCAAGGTCGCGTGGCTTGCCCAGGCCCGCCAACCAACCGCTGTCAATGGTGGCCGTCAGTTGCGCCTCGCTGTCCCTTCCCGGATTCTTCGCGGCCGACTGTTCCAGCGCTGCGCGCGCCATCCCTTCTGGCAAAGCGCCAGCCGCGACCAGCTGAGCAATGTTGAACGCTGCGCGGTTAAGGCTGTCCTGCCTCCCGCCCGTTCCTGCGGTTTCCACTTCGGCACACTCGCGCTGGAGCGCGGTCAAGGCATAGCGCTCCGTCGCCGCGTCACCCTTTCCCTTGCCCAGAGGAGGCGACCCATTGGCCTTGCTGGCCTTGCGCGGGCGAAGGATCGACAGCAGCGCGTCTGGCGCATCGACAATCGGCGCGGCGCTATCATCGCGTAGCCAACGATAAACGCCACCGGCGGCATTGCGCCCAGGCGGTGCAATCACATAGCCGCCATCGCCGCGCACATCGACATGATCGGGCAGCGCATTGCTGTTGCGGATCGGATCCTCGTCAGGCTGGCGATAATATACATGGACCCCGCCCGAGGGGGTTCGGACGGCGAGTGACGGCGGCAGGGCGCAGCCCATCTGCGCCTCTAATTCCGCCTTCAGTCGATCGAGCGTCCATTCCTCGCCCGTATCGGCGTCTATTCGCGGATCGAAGTCGAGGGCGAAAAAACCGCTCTTTCCCGTCGCAATGCCGATCAGCGCGTGTGGCCAGCGCCTCCACCAGGCCCGCACCGTCTCCGTGTCGCAACTGGCCTTGGACAGGCCTCCGCTCTTGGGAACCGGCTTCCCGTCAACAATCTCGCGCTGGACAAGCGGACGCTTGTCGCGCGGATTGCAGGGCAACACCGGCCAACCCCGCGCAGCATAGGCCAAGGCGGTGGAAAGTATCTTTTGGTCGATCGCAGGGGGGCTAGGCTCAGTCGCCATGGACCGAACCGAAACATAGCCGCGCCGCCTTAGAGAGGCGCAAAAGTGGCTTCGTTCGGTTCGCCAACGCGTTCATAACGCATTGAACTTGCTTGGCAGCTGTTGGCCGGGTTCGCCAGCCTAAGCCATTATAAATCGGAGAAACAAGCAACCCCGTCGGGTGCACCATTTTTTACAGCTTCAGGCGCCAGCGCGGGCATGCGTGCCCGTTCAGCCTTCTGCCAGCATGGCGTCGATGATCGCCTGCCAGGCGGCAAGCGCTGTGCTATCCATCGCCAGGTCGGGATCGCGGATCGTAGCCAGCACGACGCGGGCATTGTCGCGATACATGCGCCGCATCGGTTCTGCATCGGGATCGTCCCAGTCCCAGTCGGGCGCGATATTGGCGTACATGGCGCGGGCTGCGCGTTCCAGGGCGTTGGTTACAGCCATTTGAGTTTCCTGAAGCGAACATAGAGCAGGGCGCAGATGATGCTGATCACGCCCAGCACCACGAAATAGCCATAGCGGGTGCGCAGTTCGGGCATATTCTCGAAATTCATGCCGTAAATGCCCGCAATCGCGGTCGGAACGGCCAGGATGGCGGCCCAGGCAGCCAATTGGCGGGTGATGACGCCGGTGCGCTGCTGTTCCAGCAAATTGCTGAATTCGAACACGGACGCCAGAATCTCGCGCAGATCCTCCACCATCGTCTGGACCCGGCGCACATGGTCGCGCACGTCGCTGAAATAGGGGCGGGCCTCCGCATCGATGCAGGGCAGTTCCTGCTTGACGAATTTGGTAGCGACTTCGTGCATCGGCGTCAGGATACGCTGGAAACGCAGCAGCTGACGGCGCAGGTTGAAGATGCGGGTGATGTCATCATGTCCCAGGAACGTGTCGATGGTGTGCTGTTCCATCGCCAGCACCTCTTCCTCTATCCCCTCGATGATCGGCAGATAGCCATCAACCACGAAGTCGAGAATGGCGTGCAGGACATAATCGACCCCCTGGGCGAGGCGGGCGGGCACCGCCTCCAGATCCTGCCGCAGGGCAAGGTGCGCGCGCGAAGAGCCGTGGCGGACGGTGATGATATGGCTGTGGCCCACGAAGATCGCGGTTTCGCCGTAGCAGATGCTGTCATCTTCGACATGGGCGGTCCGGGCGACGACGAACAGCTGGTCGCCATAAAGGTCGACTTTGGGCAGCTGGTTGGCCTTGACCGCATCCTCGACAGCCAGCGGATGCAGATCATAGGTGCGCTGGAGCGCCTGCATTTCCGCCAGCGTGGGGTCGGCGACGCCGATCCAGACAAATTCGGATTTGTCGTGGGCGCAGTCGATTCGCTCGTCGATCGACACCGACCGGACACGGGCGCCGTTGCGATAGAGATAGGCAGCGATGACAGTCATGAACAGGTCCGGCTTGGGGCAAGGCGAGGTTCGATTAGCAGATGGCGGGGATGGCGTCCTATCCCAATCAGGCCACGGCCCGCATGATTTTTCGACGAAGCGGTGGCAGGTGACTTCGCCCTGACATAGTTGGGGGCGAGAGGGGGATTGGAAATAGCAGGCGAAGGCGGTCCCCATCATGTTGGCCATAGATTTCGAGGCATCCTGCCTGCCGCGCCACGGACGGTCCTTTCCGATCGAGGTCGGACTGGCGGGAACGGATGGCGCGCGCAGCTGGATCATAAGGCCGCATCCCGACTGGGCGGGCTGGGGCTGGACGGCGGAGGCCGAGGCTTTGCACGGGCTGAGCCGGGCGCGGATCGAACGGGACGGGCTGCCTGCCCATGTCGTGCTGGATCAACTGGTCGAGGCGGTGGGTGGCCAGCGCGTGGTCGCCGACAGCCTGATCGACCCCTATTGGCTGGAGACGCTGGCGGCGGCGGCCGGTCGGGCGGCCCCCTTTGCGATCGATCATGTCGCAACGCTGCTCGACGAACGGCAGGTCGATGAGGCGCAGATCAGTGCGGCCGTGCGGATCGCCGACCAGCGCTGTCCGACGCGGCACCGGGCAGGCAGCGATGCCCTGTGGCTGGCATGCGTCATGGCGCAGCTCTGGCCCGACCTTGCCGCTGCTCCGCCGGTGCGGATGCCGCTGATGTCCTGCTACTGATCCAAATCTGCCGTCGGCCATTAGCAACAATTTGTTACCTCCGGCAAATTTCGGAGACATTCGCCTGCCCTAATTCGGGCGCGCCGGCTTCGCAGGGGCCGGATGCTTTCGCCTGAGCAGGAGTTGCGATGATGACGCACAATGCCGCGCCGAATGGTCCGCGATGCCGGTAACCGCGCCGTTGATCATGGTCGCCGAGACGCAGCCGGATCTGCGCCGGACGATCCGCGAGTTTCTGGAGGAAAGCGGCTTCCGCGTCCTGCCTGCCCAATCGTCCGACGATGTGTTTCAGGCGCTCGGTAAAGTGCCTGTGGGTGTCGTGGTGCTGGATTCGGCGTTGCGCGGGGCGGATGGGCTGGACCTGTGCCGCGACGTGCGCGAACGCAGCGACGTGCCTGTCATTCTGGTCGGCGCCAATAGCAGCGAAGTGGACCGGGTGGTCGGGCTGGAACTGGGGGCGGACGATTATATGGCCAAGCCCTATTCGGGGCGGGAACTGGCTGCGCGCGTGCGGGCCGTGCTGCGCCGCGGGAGGAGCGATCGGTCCCCAGGCCTCAATCGCCAGACCCAGGCGGTCTTCGACGGCTGGACAGTCGATTTCGGACGGCGGACCATCCTTGATCCAGCCGGCGCGCCGGTCGATCTGACGGCTGCGGAGTTTACATTGCTGGCTGTGTTGCTGGACCATCCCCAGACGGTAATCGCGCGGGCGCGGCTGATGGAACTGGCCGGCGTGCGCGACGCGCCATCCTCGGATCGCAGCGTCGACGTGCTGATCAGCCGCCTGCGCCGCAAATTGCGCCATGGCGACCAGCCCGCGCCGATCGTGACCGCCCGCGGCATCGGCTACATGTTCAGTGCCACCGTCGATCGTTGCTGAAATATGCTTTCGCCGCACTGCAACATCGATTCAACGTTCAGACATACTATTTAACAAAGCCGCTGCGACCTAGCAAAGCCGCTCTCCTATCTAACGTGACAGGCCGGTCCGTTCCGACTGGCAAAACAACGAAGGAGAGACTCCATGAACGAGCTCATCGGTCGCGTTTTCAACTTCGAAAAGCACACTTTTCCGAACGAAAGCGCGCTTTACAACCGACTCGCCAGTGACGGTCAGAGCCCCAAGGCGCTGATGATCTCCTGCGCCGATTCGCGAATCGTTCCCGAACATATCATGCAGGCGCAGCCGGGCGATCTGTTCGTATGCCGCAATGCAGGCAACATCGTCCCGCCGCACGCGACGCAGAATGGCGGGGTCACCTCCACGGTCGAATATGCCGTCATGGTTCTGGGCGTCCGCGACATCATCGTTTGCGGCCATAGCGATTGCGGCGCGATGAAGGCTTTGTCGACCGAGGCCGACCTGACCGCCATGCCCAATGTCGCTGCCTGGCTGCGGCACAGCCATGCCGCGCAGCAGGTCTGCAAGGCAAGCTATCCCGCCGATCTGAGCGACGCGGAAAAGCTGCGCAACATGGCGCTGGAAAATGTCGTCGCGCAACTCGCCCATCTGCGCACCCATCCATCGGTCGCATCGGGCATCGCCCGTGGCGAGATTGCATTGCATGGCTGGTATGTCGACATTCATGCCGGTCTGGTGATGGGCCTTGATGGCGAAACCGGCCGTTTCTCGCCGCTGCGCGAAGGCCAGCCGCTGCCCGTAGCGCTCCCCCACGCCCGTCGCCTCGCTGGCGAAGGCGAATATGCCCTGGCGGCGGAGTAAGCCATGTTGAAAGCCTTTTCCGGCGGCACATTCAGCCGCGATTTCGTAGCGTCGATCGTTGTCTTTCTGGTGGCGATGCCGCTGTGCATGGGCATTGCGGTTGCTTCCGGCGTGCCACCGGAAAAGGGTCTGATCACCGGGATCATCGGCGGCATCGTCGTTGGTCTGATGGCAGGTTCGCCCTTGCAGGTCAGTGGTCCGGCGGCGGGCCTGGCCGTCATCGTCTTTGAAATCGTCCGCGAACAGGGGCTTTCCGCCCTTGGTCCCATCCTGATCCTGGCAGGCGCGATCCAGGTGATTGCCGGACTGTTGCGGGTCGGCGGCTGGTTCCGCGCGATTTCGCCCGCGGTCGTACACGGGATGCTGGCTGGCATCGGCGTGCTGATCGTGGTCGGCCAGTTCCATGTGCTGTTCGACGACAAGCCCTTGTCGAGCGGCCTGCACAATCTGATCGCCATGCCGGGCCAGATTTTCGGCCTGACCAACGGCGATGCGGCGACGGCCTTCGCGGTCGGCCTCATCACCATCTTCGGCATGCTGGGTTGGGAGAAATTCCGCCCCGCCTCGCTCAAGCTGGTGCCCGGCGCACTGGTTGGTGTGGTTGCGGCCACGCTGGTCGCCTTCCTGCTCGCCCTGCCGGTTGCGCGGGTCGTCGTGCCGGAATCGATTGTCGGCGCCATCACGCTGCCCGAGGGCGGATTGCTGGCGCAATTGCTCAATCCGACCGTGATCACCACCGCCGTTGCGATCGCCTTCATCGCCAGCGCCGAAACCCTGCTGTCGGCTGCTGCCGTCGACCGGATGCATGATGGTGTGCGCACCAATTACAACCGGGAACTCAGCGCGCAGGGCGTCGGCAATCTGCTTTGCGGCTTTGCCGGGGCGTTGCCGATGACCGGCGTTATCGTGCGCAGTTCCGCCAACGTGCAGGCGGGGGCCAAGACCCGGATGTCCACCATACTGCACGGCATCTGGATTTTGGGCTTCGTGGCGCTGCTCCCTTGGTTGCTGCGTGAAATTCCGATGGCTGCGCTGGCAGGCATATTGGTTGTCACCGGCGTCCGTCTGGTCAGTGTCGATCATGTTCGCCATCTGCTGCACCGCTATGGGCCGTTGCCGGCCATCGTGTGGGCCGCGACGCTGATCTGCGTGGTCGCAACGGACCTGTTGACCGGCGTGCTGGTCGGCATTGGCCTGTCGATGCTGGAACTGATCCCGCATCTGAGCCGTCTGCGGCTGAAGATGGAGGAAGAAAGCCGTGGCGACACGCATGAAGTCGCGCTACGCGGTTCGGCCACCTTCCTCAACCTGCCCAAACTGTCGGCCAAGCTCGACTCGCTGCCTGCGGCCGGCCTCGTCATCCTGAATGTCGAGCGGCTGGGGCATATCGACCATACCTGCGCCGAAATGGTGCGGGAATGGGTCGATCGCCGCCGCGGTGCCGGTTCCCCCGTGGAGTTGTTCGGCGCAACCGGACGGATGCGCCAGCTCGTCGCCTGATCATCCCCCCCCTGATCAGGCGACCAAAATGCCGCCGTGTTCCTCCCGACACGGCGGCATTTTGCCGTTTCAGAGCGGCGAGGGTGACGGTCAAATCGTTACTTTTATGTCACAGCAATTTCCAACATCTCGCATATGCGAGAAAAACCTGTTTGCCTGCCGGGCATTTGAGAATTAGTCAGACGTCGACCACAGGCACTGGAAGCGGCAGCAACAGACTTTCGGGCCAGTGGACGCAGGACGGAACATTCTTTCGTAAAGGGGAATGTTCATGAAGTATAAGATCGCTACCGCCGCCCTCGCCCTTATGTCGAGCGTCCCGGTTTTCGCGCAGGAAGAACCTGCCGGTCCCGTCACCATATCGGGCAGCGTTGCCCTGGTTTCCGACTATCGCTTCCGTGGCGTGTCGCAGACGGACAAGGGCATGGCCGTTCAGGGCGGCATCACCGCCACGCATGAAAGCGGCGCCTATGTCGGCACCTGGGCATCGAACCTGGGCGGCTGGGGCCGTTTCGGTGGTTCCAATATGGAACTCGACCTGTTCGCCGGTTACGCCATTCCGCTGGGCAGCGCGACGCTCGACGTTGGTTTGACCTGGTACATGTATCCGTCGGGTGCCGACACGACCGATTTCGCCGAACCCTATGTCAAGCTGTCCAGCACCGTTGGTCCGGTCAAGGGTCTGGTTGGCGTTGCCTATGCGCCCAAGCAGGAAGCGCTGGGTAATGTGTGCAGCGACGCGGCTTGCACGATCTTCAATCCGGGCGACAAGGAAGACAACCTTTACGTCTGGGCTGACGTGAGCGGCGCCATCCCCAACACGCCTGTCTCGCTGAAGGCGCATTTGGGCTGGTCGAACGGCAACCCCGGCCTTGGCCCGAACGGCACGTCGATTGCCCCGACCGGCAAATATCTCGACTGGCTGGTCGGCGCGGACGTCGCCATTCCCGGCACGCCGCTGACGCTGGGCGTCGCCTATGTCGATACCGACATTGCGCGCGTCGAAGAAAACTACCTCCGCCCCAACTTCATGGTGTCGGGCGACAGCAAGGATGTCGGCAAGTCGATCGCACGTAGCCAGGTCGTCTTCTCGCTGACCGCAGCCTTCTGATCCAGATGCGCCGGGCCTGTCACGCAGGCCCGGCGCAACCTGTCCCGCCGCGCCAACCCGCCGATGTCGCGGGCATGACAAATTGTTGCTGTCGCGCTTGCAGTTCGTTTCCCAAGCGTCTCATGGTTGACCCCTGTTCCGGGCGACCTTATCCCTGCTGACATGACCAACGTCCTGTCGTTCCCATCATGACCGCCCCCACCATCATCCTGGTCGAGGACGACCCGCCACTGCGTACGCTGACCGCGCGGGCGTTGCAGGAGCATGGCTATCAGGTCCGTCCAGCCTCTTCGGGACCGGAAATGTGGGTGGCGTTCGATGCCGGGCCGGTCGATCTGGTCGTGCTGGACGTCATGTTGCCGGGCACCAACGGCATAGACCTGTGCCGCCAGATCCGGCGCAAGAGCGACGTTCCCATCATCTTCATCAGCGCCAAGGGCAGCGAGACCGATCGTATTGTCGGGCTGGAACTGGGCGCGGACGATTATCTGCCCAAGCCGTTCGGCACCCGCGAACTGATCGCCCGCATCCGCGCTATCCTGCGCCGTGTCGGGCTGGAGCGCGGGCCGGACGATCATCGCGAAAATGAAGCGCGCTTCGACGATTGGGTGGTCAATTTCCCCCGCCGCGAACTGCGGTCGCCCACGGGCGCGATCGTCGACCTGACGGGCGCGGAATTCGACCTGCTGGGCAGCTTCCTCAGCCATCCGCAGCGGGTGATCGCGCGCGAGCGGCTCATAGAATTGTCGCGCACCCGCATGGGCGACAGCAGCGACCGCAGCATTGACGTGCTTGTCAGCCGTTTGCGCCGCAAGCTGACCACAGAGGATCGGCCAGCGCCCATCACCACGGTGCGAGGCGTCGGCTATATGTTCAATGCTGAGGTCAGCCGCGCTTGAAACGGCATTTCAAAGGATCGCTGGGGCTGGTCGGCCGCATTTTCGCGATCCTTTTGCTGACGGTGACGCTGGAATTTGCCGTCGGCACGCTGATGTACGAGCGGGCCAGCCAGCTATCCCTGCAGGATGACGAGGCGCGGCGGCTGGCCGAGCATCTGGTGATCGCGCGCAAGCTGCTGACCGAACAGCCGGTCGAGGAGCGGCGCACGATGGGCGTCCAGCTGACCACGGACCGCTATGACGTGCATTGGTCGCCCGCTGCGCCTCCGCCGCCGCCCCTGTCGCCCGAACTGGAGCGGATGCGCCAGCAGATCATCGCCTGGGAACCCAGTCTGGAACGGTCCCGCCTTTGGCTGCGGCTGGCGTCGCCGGGCCGCCATTCGGAAATCAATGGCGGGCTGCAATTGCCCGATGGCAGCTGGCTCTATTTCGGTATGCACCATGGCGGGGGCAAATGGGCCTTCACCATCGGACGGATGGGGATGGCGCTCATTCCCGTGCTGGCGCTGTTGATTGCGGGTTGGGTTCTGATCCGCAAGACGCTGGACCCGCTGCGCGACCTGACCCGCGCGACCGAGCAGATCGGCCTGGGGCGCGAGGTGATCCTGCCAGAAGCGGGCACCAACGATGTGCGCAACCTGATCCGCGCGTTCAACGTGATGCAGACCCGCATCCACCGTCTGATCGATGAACGGACGGAGACGCTGGCGGCGGTTGGCCATGACATGCGTACGCCGCTGGCGCGGCTGCAATTGCGGCTGGAAACGGTGCCCGACGGGGAAACGCGCGAGGCGATGGATGGCGACCTGGAGGAAATGGGGCAGATGATCGAATCGCTGCTCGATTTTCTGGGCGGTGAGAAAGACCCTGAACCTGCAGTGCGGACGGACCTGGCGGTGACGGTCGCGACGATCGTCGATTCGTTTCAGGACCATGGCCATGATGTCGAATATGCCGGGCCGGATCATCTGGAACTGGCGGTGCGGGCGCTATCGCTCCGCCGGGCGGTGCGCAACCTCATCGAAAATGCGCTGCATTATGGCAAGCGCGCCCGCGTGAGCCTGGAGCGCAAGGGGAATGAGGTGCTGATCCGCGTCGATGATGATGGACCGGGCATCCCCCGCGACCAGCTCGACGCCGTACTCAAACCCTTTGCCCGGCTCGACACCGCGCGCCAGCGCAATACCAGCGGATTGGGGCTGGGGCTGGCGATCGTGCAGAAGGCGGTCGATGCCGAAGGCGGCAAGCTGACGCTCGCGAACCGGCCCGAAGGGGGCTTGCGCGCTGAAATCTGCCTGTTCCTGCCTTCGGGCAAATGAGAAACCGCGGCCGCGAGCAATATTCGCGGCGCGAACGGGAATAGCCCCGCCAAAGCCCCGTCATTGCGCGGGGCAACTGCTCCCTTCACCCGCCACCAGATCCAGGCAACGGCCATCAATCTCGCTCTTGGGAACGGGCAGGCCGATCAGAGCCGCCAGCGTCGGCATGATGTCGACCGTTTCCACGCCCAGCGGCTGCTCGAAATGGGTTAGCCCCTTGCGCCAGAACAGGATGGGCACGCGGCGATCATAGTCCCACGGGCTGCCATGGGTGGCGACATAGCCCTTGGTCGGATCGACGATCGGCGTGATCCGGGGCTTGAGCAGCAACAGGATGTCGCCCGACCGCGCCGGATCGAAACTGGCGCGCGCTTCCTGTAGCAGCGACCAGCTTTCCGGCGGGCCGGACGGGGAGGGGACGGCGGCGATCTGCGCCTTGGTATAGGCGGCCTCGACCTGCGGATGCGCGCGCAGCAGCTTGAGCGTCTCGGCCTCCACCTTCGCGCGCTGGGCGGCGGTCAGCCCCTTGTCGACATAAAGGTCGCCCGCCGGGCCGTCGCCCCAGATCAGCGTCTTGCCGGACAGGCCGGTCATGGCCCCGATCGTCGCGCTCAGCGCCTTGGGCGTCAACGCCGCGTCGACGCGGTTTTCCATCGGCATGGCATTTTCGCGGTGACGTTCGGGCAGGTCGTGGCCGCCATGGTCGGCAGTCAGCACCACCGCATAGTCGATGCCATCCTTGTCGAGCCGGTCGAAGAAAGCGCCCAGTTCGCGGTCCAGACGGTCGATCTGGATGCAGCTTTCGGTGCCTTCGGTGCCGTAGGTGTGGCCGACATAATCGGTCGCCGACAGGCCGATGGAGATGATGTCGGTCTGCGCCTGCTTGCCCAGCGCCATGCTTTCGATCGCACCGGCGGCCAGCACCAGCGTCATCGCATCCTGTTCGGGCGAGGCGCGGAAGGCTTTGAAATCACCGGCTACGCGCGCGAAGCGGCCGGTGCCAACGCTCTTGCCAGCGCCGATCGCGACCGGGAAATCCTTGGCCACGCATTGTTGCGGCAGATCGAATCCAGCATTGGGCTGGGCCAGTCGCGCGGCAAAGGCTTCGTTGATCTTCGCCACCAGTGGCGGGGTGCCGACGCCCTTGTAGCTGACGAAGCCTTGTGCCCCGCCGATCCACCATGTCTGGTCGGCGGTCGGTCCGCCCATCATGATCGCGGCGCGATCCTTCCCCGCGACCGATACGACGCGGGTGGCGGGGTTGGCGATCTTCATCCGGCCGCCCAATGTGGGGACTTTCAGGTGAACGGGGGAGGCGACATAATTGCCGCTGTTGCTGCCCGGCTGACTTTCATCCTCGGCGCAATAGACCGCCTTGTCCTCGCGCGCGGTCGACAGGTCGAACCATGTGTTTGCGATGATCCCGGTGCGCGACGGGCGGCTGCCGGTCAGGATGGTTGAATGGCCGGGGCAGGTTTCGGTCGCGGCATGGCTTTGATAGCCCTTGGGGAACACGACCCCTTGCGTCAGCCGCTTCAGGCCGCCGCTATAATATTGGCGATATTCGCTGAACAGGTCGGCGGAAAACTGGTCGACCGATATGGCGACGATCAGCTTGGGTGGCGTCGTCTGGGCCGTGGCCGGGATCGCGGTGGCGAGCAGCAGAGCTGTGGCGACTTTTCTCAACATCTACTCTACCTTCTCCAGCCTTGACGGCGAACGTCACCCGACCTAGCCCGCTGACACCCACGCGACCAGAGGCCCGATGCGGATTTTTCATGTCATATTGATGACGCTGGCTTTGCTGGCCGGGGTTTCAGGCGCGCAGGCGCAGGGCGCGTTCGGGGGCGGTGCGCCGCATATTTCTGCGCATCTGGTGGCCGAAAGCGCTACGCCCGCACCGGGCAAGACGACGAACATAGCCTTTGCCATGGTGCCGGAGGCGGGATGGCACGGTTATTGGGAAAATCCGGGCGACGCCGGCCTTGGCATGACGGTGAGCTGGACATTGCCCAAGGGCGTGAGCGTCGGTCGCCTGCGCTATCCAGTGCCTGAAACGCTGCTGATTTCGGGCCTGATGAACCATGTGTATGAAGGCCCCTATGGCATATTGGCGACCCTGACGGTTGCGCCCGATGTCGCGGCAGGCACGCGCCTGCCCGTGCGGGTGAAGGCGCAATGGCTGGCCTGCACCGACAAGGTGTGCGTGCCGGAAAGTGGCGAGATGGCGCTGGATCTGGTCGCGGGCGACGGGCAGGTGGCGGCAGCCGATCGGGCGCGGTTCGACGCCTGGCGCAGCCATCTGCCGCGGCCGCTGGGGTCCGAAGCGACCTATGCGATTGCCGATGGCAAGCTGCGCCTGTCCGTACCCTTTCCCGCCGATGCGCAGGCGGATCAGGTGCATCTGTTTCCCTTGGGCGAAGGGCTGGCGCGCTATGCCGCGCCGCAGAGCGTGACCCGCGATGGCGACCGGCTGCTGGTCGAAACCGATGCGGGCGAGGGCGGCAAGGGCGGCGCGGTGCAGGCGGTGCTGGCCACGGGCGACCATGTCGGCTTTCTGCTGACGGCCCGTCCCGGCCAGGTGGCGGCATCGGGCGGCGGCGTGACCGGCGCGATCCTGATCGCGCTGGGCGGGGCGCTGCTGGGCGGGTTGCTGCTCAACATCATGCCCTGCGTCTTCCCGATACTGGGCCTCAAGGCCATGAAACTGGCCAAGGCCGGGGGCGATGAACGGACCGTGCGGCGCGAAGCGATCGCCTATGCCGCCGGGGTGATCGCCACCTGCCTGGCGCTTGGCGCGGCGCTGCTGGCGTTGCGCGCGGCGGGGGCGGCTGTCGGCTGGGCGTTCCAGTTGCAGGACCCGCGCATCATCCTGACGCTGCTGTTGCTGGTCGGCGCGATCGCTTTCAACCTCGCGGGCCTGTTCGAATTGCAGGCGGTCGGCGGGGGCGAGGGGCTGGCGGGCAAGGGCGGCATGGCGGGTGCCTTCTGGACTGGGGCGCTGGTCGCCTTTGTCGCGACGCCCTGCACCGGGCCGTTCATGGGCGCGGCGATGGGCGCGGCGCTGGTGCTGCCGCTGGCCGCCGCGCTGGCGGTGTTTGCCGGGCTGGGGCTGGGGCTGGCGCTGCCCTTCCTGCTGCTGGCCTATATCCCCGCGTTGCGCACACGGTTGCCGCGACCGGGGCCGTGGATGGGGCGGTTCCAGAAGATATTGTCGATCCCGATGTTCCTGACCGCGCTGGGCCTGGCATGGCTGCTGGGGCAACAGCGCGGCGTGACGGGCATGACGATCGGGCTGGCCGCCATGCTGGCGCTGGTGCTGCTGCTCTGGTGGCTGGGCAGCCGACAGCGGGCCGGGCGGGGCGGCGGCTGGATCGTGGCGCTGGCGGCCCTTGCGGTGCTGGGCGGGGCGGCGGCGCTGCTGCCGTCGCGCGCGCCTGCCGCCGCTGCGCAGGAGGGGGCGGCGCTGCCGTTCGACGAAGCACGGCTGGCCAGCCTGCGCGCGGCGAACAAGCCGGTATTCCTCTATTTCACCGCCGACTGGTGCCTGACCTGCAAGGCCAATGAAGCCGCCGCGATCGACCGCGCCGAGACCCGCGCCGCCTTCGACAAGGGGGGCGTGACGGTGATGGTCGGCGACTGGACCAATGCCGATCCGGCGATCACCCGCTTTCTGGAAGGTCAGGGCCGGTCGGGCGTGCCGCTCTATCTGTGGTATGCGCCGGGCAAGGACGCGCAGACGCTGCCGCAATTGCTGACGCCCGCGACGCTGACGGCGCTGGTGGGCTGATGGCGAAGATTCGCGCCGACCAGCTGCTTGTCGACAATGGCCTGGCGGAAAGCCGCGCGCGCGCGCAGGCGCTGATCCTGGCTGGCCTCGTCTTTCTGGGCGACAGGAAGATCGACAAGGCCGGGCAGCAGATCGCGCCCGATGCCGAACTGGACGTACGGGGCCGGGACCATCCCTGGGTGTCGCGCGGCGGCATCAAGCTGGCCCATGCGCTGGCCGAATATGCCATCGATGTGACCGGCATGGTGGGGCTGGACGTGGGCAGCTCGACCGGCGGCTTTACCGACGTGCTGCTGACCAATGGTGCGGTTCGCGTCTATGCGGTGGACAGCGGCACCAACCAGCTGGCGTGGAAGTTGCGCAGCGATCCGCGCGTCATCGTCCATGAACAGACCAGCGCGCGCATCCTGACACAGGCCCATATTGCCGAGCCGATCGACATCATCGTGTGCGACGCCAGCTTCATCGCGCTTGCCAAGGTATTGGAACGGCCGCTGACCTTCGCCCGGCCCGGCGCGTCGCTGGTGGCGCTCATCAAGCCGCAGTTCGAGGCGGGACGTGAGGAGGTCGGCAAAGGCGGGGTGGTGCGCGATCCGGCGATCCATGATCGTGTCTGCCAGGATGTGCGCGCGTGGATAGAGGGGCAGGGCTGGACCACCATCGGCATCACGCCCAGCCCGATCACGGGACCGCAGGGCAATGTCGAATTTTTACTCTATGCCCGGCTTGGTGGATAAGCGTCCTGTATTCGTTATTTGCGACGTTGTTACATCTTGCGACAAAAGGCCATGTTGTGTCGCATCGAAAGGCCCGATAGCCCTCCACCATGCGCAAATCCCTGTTTCTTATCACCGCCCTATGCCTTGCCGGTTGCAGTGGCGACAAGACATCCAAGCCGCGCCAGGCTGCGCTGGTCGAGGCAGCGCCGATTGCGAAGGCGGATTTTGCCGATACGCTGGATGCCGTCGGCACGGCGCTGGCCAATGAACAGGTGATCCTGTCCGCGCCCGTGACCGAACGGGTCACCTCGATCAATTTCGCCGATGGCGGCTATGTCGCCAAAGGGCAGGTGATCGCGACCATGGCGATCGCGCAGGAACAGGCCGAACTGGCCGCGGCGCAGGCGCAGGCATTGCAGGCGGGACAGCAACTGCAACGGGTACAGGCGCTAAAGGCGCGCGGCTTTGCCACGGCCGCCTTGCTGGACCAGCAACTTGCGCTGGCGAACGCAGCCAAGGCCAGTGCCGATCAGAGTCGTGCCGCGATCAACGACCGGGTGATCCGCGCGCCCTTTGGCGGCTGGCTCAGCCTGCGCACCGTGTCGCCCGGCGCAATCGTGACGGCGGGCACGGCCATCGCCACGGTCAGCGACATTTCACGGATCAAGCTGGACTTCACCGTGCCCGAAACCCGCCTGTCGACCATTCGCGAAGGGCAGACGATCCGCGCCGTGTCCGCCGCCTGGCCCGACCGGCCATTCAACGGCACGATCGCGACCATCGACCCTGTGATCGACCCCGCCACGCGCGCGGTGCGTGTCCGCGCGATCCTGCCCAATCCTGACCATGCGCTGAAACCGGGCATGTTGCTGACCGTCAGCATCGTGTCGCGCCAGCGCCAGTCGCTCGCGCTGCCCGAACTGGCGGTGGTGGGCGATGGCGAGGATCGCTTCGTGTTCGTGGTGGAGGATCGCAAGGCCAAACGGGTCAAAGTCGATACCGGGCTGCGGCAGAACGGGCTGGTCGAGATATTGGGCGGGGTGAAGGCGGGCCAGCAGGTGGTGACCGATGGCGTCGTCAAGCTGAGCGATGGCGTGCCGGTGCGGCTGGCGGGGGACAAGCCCGCACCGTCTTCCAAATCGGCGGGGTAGGGCACCGCCATGCAATTGTCCGACCTGTCCGTCCGCCGCCCGGTATTCTCCGCAGTCATCGCGATCCTGCTCTGCATCGTCGGGGTGGTCGGCTATCTCAGCCTGTCGGTGCGCGAATATCCTGACACCGACCCGCCGATCGTGTCGGTGGAGACCATCTACACGGGTGCTGCCGCTTCGGTCGTCGAAACCCGGATCACCCAGTTGATCGAGGATGCCGTCGCAGGCGTTCAGGGCATCCGCACCATTACGTCGACATCCCAGGATGGCACGTCCGACATCAGCATCGAATTCGATCCCTCGCGCGATATCGACACTGCGGCGAACGATGTGCGCGATCGGGTGGGATCGGTGGTGGAGGATTTGCCGGAAGAGGCGCTGGCGCCCGAAATCCGCAAGGTCGACGCCGATGCGCGGCCGATATTATACCTGTCCTTTTCCCGCCCCGGCTGGAGCGAAATCCAGCTGAGCGACTATATCGACCGCAACATCGCCGATCGCTTTTCCGCCATTGACGGGGTGGCCCGCGTCACGATCGGTGGCGAGGCGCGTCCATCGACGCGTGTGTGGATGAACGCCGAACGGCTTGCGGCCTTCGGCCTGACGCCAGCCGACGTCGAAAATGCGCTGCGCACGCAGAATGTCGAACTGCCCGCCGGTCGATTTGAATCGAAGGATCAGAACCAGACGCTGCGCGTCGAGCGGCCCTTCGCCACGCCCGACGAGTTCGCCCAGTTGGTGGTTGGCCGGGGCGCGAATGGCTATCAGGTCAAGCTGGGGGACGTCGCCCGGATCGAGGAAGGGGCGGAAAATCCCTATAGCAGCTTCCGTTCCAACGCGGGGACGGCCATCGGCCTGGGGATCGTGCGGCAATCGGGCGCCAACACGCTGGAGGTTGCGGACAAGGCCAAGGCGCTGGTCGAACAATTGCGCCCGAACATGCCGCAGGGGATGCGGGTGGCGGTCGGCTCCGACGAGTCGCTGTTCATCAGCCGCGCAATCGACAATGTCTATGACACGCTGCTTGAAGCCGCGCTGCTCGTGATTCTCGTCATCTTCCTGTTCCTAGGCTCAGTGCGTGCGACGATCGTTCCCGCCATCACCGTGCCGATCTGCCTGCTGGCGACCTGCGCGGTCATGTGGCTGCTTGGCCTGTCCATCAACCTGCTGACCCTGCTGGCCTTCGTGCTGGCGATCGGGCTGGTGGTGGATGACGCCATCGTCGTGCTGGAAAATGTCTATCACCGCATCGAGCAGGGGGAGGACCCGCTGGTCGCCTCTTATCTCGGCACGCGGCAGGTGGGTTTTGCGATCATTTCCACCACATTGGTCGTGTGCGCGGTGTTCGTGCCGGTGATGTTCCTGGCGGGGCAGACCGGGCTGCTGTTCCGCGAACTGGCGGTCGCGATGATCGCTGCCATCGCTTTTTCGGGCTTCATATCGCTCAGCCTGGCCCCGATGCTCTGTTCCAAGCTGCTCAACAATGCCGAACGCGGGCGGTTGGCGCGCTGGGTGGATGCCCGGTTCCAGCGGCTGGAGGGCCGCTATTCCCGCTGGCTGGACCATGTGCTGCGCAAGCCGCTGCTGCCGTTGATCGGCGTCGGACTGTTCCTGGCGCTTGCCGGGGGGATGTTCACCCTGCTGCCGAACGAACTGGCGCCGGCGGAGGATACCGGCGTCGTCGACAGCCAGATCAGCGCGCCGGAGGGCACCGGCTATGACCGGATGCTGGCCTATATGCGCAAGATCGAAGCGGCGCTAGCGCCGCTGCGGGAAGATGGCACCCTCCAGAATCTGGTCGTCCGCACCCCCGCCGGTTTCGGCACGTCGGACGATTTCAACAGCGGCAACGTGATCGCCTTCCTGCGTCCATGGGAGGACCGCACGATCACGACGGCGGAAGTCGCGACCATCATCAACAAGGTGATTGCCGAGCAGCCCGGCGTGCGCGGCAACGCCGCCCCCCGGTCGGGCCTGGGGCGCGGGCGCGGGCTGCCGGTCAATATCGTGCTCGCTGGTTCGACCTATGAAGGGCTGGTGGCGGCGCGCGATCGCGTCTTTGCGGCGGCGGCCAACTATCCGGGGCTGATCAACCTGGACAGCGACTATAAGGAAACCAAGCCGCAGATGCGGATCGACGTCAACCAGCAGCGCGCGGGCGATCTGGGCGTGTCGGTGAACGACATCAGCCAGGCGTTGCAAAGCCTGCTGGGGTCGCGGCGCGTGACCACCTATGTCGACCGGGGCGAGGAATATCGCGTGCTGGTGCAGGCGGAACAGGAGGGACGCCAGACGCTCGCCGATCTGGAGCGGATTCAGGTGCGCGCGAACAATGGGGCGCTCGTCCCGCTGTCGGCGCTGGTCACGGTGCGCGAAGTCGCCGGGCCGCGCCAGCTCAACCGCTACAACAAGCTGCGCGCGATCACTTTGTCAGCGGCGCTGGCCCCCGGCACGTCGCTGGGGCAGGCGCTCGCCTTTCTGGAAAATGAAGCGCGCCAGTCGCCCGAAGTGCTGGCGATCGGCTATCGCGGCGAAAGCCAGTCCTTGCGCGAAACCGGCGGGTCGATCTGGCTGATCTTCGGCCTCACCATATTGATCGTCTATCTGCTGCTGGCCGCGCAGTTCGAAAGTTTCATTCACCCCGGCGTGATTATAGCCACGGTGCCGCTGGCGGTGGCGGGCGGTGTGCTGGGGCTGATCGTTACGGGCGGATCGGTCAATCTCTACAGCCAGATCGGCATCGTCATGCTGGTCGGGCTGGCGGCCAAGAACGGCATATTGATCGTCGAATTCGCCAACCAGTTGCGCGACGAGGGCATGGAGGTGGCGCAGGCCATTCGCGAGGCCGCGACCCGGCGCTTGCGGCCGATCCTGATGACGTCGATCGCCACGGTCATCGGCGCGGTTCCGCTGGTGATTCGCGGGGGCGCTGGCGCTGCTGCTCGCAATTCGATCGGCGTGGTCATCGTGTTCGGGGTCAGTCTGGCGACGCTGATAACATTATTCCTGATCCCCATATTCTATTCGCGTGTTGCGAAGCGGACCGTTTCTCCGCAAACCGTTGGTCGCAAGCTGGATTCGGCGTTGAAGGATTCGCCCGATCCAGCCGAATAGGATGAGCGTGGAGAAGCGTTGCCGATGAACGAAATCGCGTCCCCCGGCCAGTTGCGCCTTGCTTATCTGCGCTGGGCGCTGGTGACTGTGCCGGTCATTGTCCTGCTGGGTTTTCTGTCGGGTCAGCTCGCCAATAGCGGCTTTGGCAATCGCTGGTTCGACGCGCTGGAAAAACCGGCGCTGATGCCGCCGGGCTGGGCGTTTGGCGTTGCCTGGACCATCCTTTACATCGCCATGGCGCTGGCGCTGGCAATCGTGCTGCATGCGCGCGGAGCCAACGGGCGGGGCACCGCCATCACCCTGTTCGTCGTCCAGTTTGTCCTGAACCTTGCTTGGTCACCGCTATTTTTCCGCGCACACCAGGTCGGCAGCGCGCTGGTGCTGATCCTTGTCCTGATTGTGCTGGTCGCCATCACGACCTGGCTGTTCAGCCGCATCCGCCGTGTCGCGGGCTGGCTGCTGCTGCCCTATCTGGCCTGGCTGGCCTTCGCGTCTTTCCTCAATTTTGAGATTAATCGCCTGAACCCGGACGCGGAAACCCTTGTCGCGCCCGCGCTCCAGACCCAGATATGAGTTTTGGCGCGGCTTTCCGCGCCCGTTGAGAGGATGAGCATCATGCAGAGCGAGAACCGCTTTTTCGACGATCTGGCCAAGCTGGTGAACGGCGCAGCCGGGACCGTGGCGGGCATGAGCCGCGAGTTTGAAGCCAATGCGCGCGAGAAGGCGCGGGAATGGATGGGCGGCGCGGACTTTGTGTCGCGTGAGGAGTTTGACGCGGTCAAGGCGCTGGCGGCTGCGGCGCGCGAAGAGGTCGAACTGCTCAAGGCACGCATCGACGCGCTGGAAGGCAAGACCCCTGAACCGGTCAAGAAAAGCGTCAAGGCGACCAAGCCCAAGCCCGGCGGGGTGGACTGATCCTGTCTGTCCTTTCATCCTTCACGGTGTTAAGGCGCGCCGATGATGGACAGTGACGAGTTTGAACATGGCGGCCAGGAAGCCGCGCCGATCGACATGCTGGCGGCTTATTTCGAGGCGCATGGCTGGACCTACGAGCAGGTCGGCGAGGATGAGATCGTCGCCAATACGCAAGGGTCGTGGGCGCAATATGAACTGCGCGGCATCTGGCGTGACGAAGATCAGGTGCTGCAACTGCTGGCGCTGCCGGACATTCGCGTCACCGACGAAAAGCGGGGCACGATCTACGAGGCGCTGGGGCTGATCAACGAACAGCTGTGGCTGGGCCATTTCGAGCTTTGGTCGTCGAGCGGCATCATCCTGTTCCGCCACGGCGCGCTGCTGGGCGTTGGCGGCACGTTGACGCTGGATCAGGCGCAGTTGCTGGTCGAAACCGCGATCGACGAGTGCGAGCGTTTCTATCCGGTGTTCCAGTTCGTGCTGTGGGGCGGCAAAAGCCCGACCGAGGCGATTGCCGCCAGCCTGATCGAAACCC
Source organism: Sphingobium sp. GW456-12-10-14-TSB1 (assembly GCF_059424385.1). Classification (NCBI taxonomy): domain Bacteria; kingdom Pseudomonadati; phylum Pseudomonadota; class Alphaproteobacteria; order Sphingomonadales; family Sphingobiaceae; genus Sphingobium; species Sphingobium sp. GW456-12-10-14-TSB1. The sequence goes on from NZ_JBWKZI010000001.1 coordinate 289,004, forward strand.
GCGGCGAAGCCTGAGCGCGCGATGACGATCTGCTGGCCCGATCATCTTTTCCTTGTCGGCTGCGGCAATATGGCCGGGCAGATGCTGGCGCGCTGGCTCGACTGCGGGCTTGATCCCGCGCGGGTAACGGTGCTGCGGCCAAGCGGGCGGCCGGTTGCCGATGGCGTAGCAGTCGTGACGACCTACCCCGCCACATTGCCGGCCGGGACGACCATATTGCTGGGCATGAAGCCCTATCAGATTGCTGATGTCGCCACGGCGCTGGCGCCCTTGTGCGGGGCGGACGTGCGGATCGTCTCCATCCTGGCGGGTACGCCGATCGCCGATTTGCGGGCGCGCTTTCCGGCCGTGGGCGACATGGTGCGGGCGATGCCCAACTTGCCGGTGGGGCTGGGAGAGGGCGTCACGGCGCTGTTTGCCGACGACGGGACATCCGCGCAGGCCAAGGCCGATATTGGCGGACTGATCGAACCGCTGGGCCTGGCCGAATGGATTGGCGACGAAGCGCTGTTCAATCAGGTGACGGCGCTGTCGGGATGCGGCCCTGCCTTTCTGTTCCGCTTCATCGACGCGCTGGCGCGGGCTGGCGAAGCGCTGGGCATCCCCGCCGATCAGGCTGCGCGCATGGCCCTGACGACGGTGCAGGGTTCGGCCAGCATGGCTGCGCGGGCGAGTGACAGTCCCGGCGTGCTGGCCGACCGGGTCGCCAGCCCCGGCGGCATGACGCGCGAGGGAATGAATGTGCTGGACGCCGACGACCGCCTGCTGGCGCTACTCACCGACACGCTGGCCGCTGCCCGCGATCGTGGCGAAGCCATGGCGCGCGGGGCTTGAACCTGACCGGAGCCATTATGCTGACCCCCGACACGCCTATACTGATCCTGACCACTGGCGGCACGATCGACAAAATCTATTTCGATGCGCTGTCCGACTATCAGGTCGGCGAAACCGTCATGGCCCGTTTGCTGGATGTGGCGCGGGTCAAGCGGCCCTTCCGCGTCGAGGAAGTCGTGCGCAAGGATAGTCTGGAACTGGACGATGCCGATCGGGCGTTGATCCGTGCCCGCGTCGCCGCTGCGCCGGAAAGCCATATCGTCATCACCCATGGCACCGACACGATGACCGATACGGCCAAGCTGCTGGCCGATATTCCCGGCAAGACGGTGGTGCTGGTGGGTGCGCTGGCTCCGGCGCGTTTTGGCGAGAGCGACGCGAGCTTCAATCTGGGCATGGCCTTTGCCACCGTTCAGGTGGCGGAGCCCGGCATCTACATCACGATGAGCGGGTCCGTATTCCGCGCCGACGCGGTAGTGAAGGACCGCGCGAAGGGCGCCTTCGTTCCGATTGGCCAATAGGTCGGACCCTGCCGGGCGGGAACCTCCCTCAACAGCCGCGCATTATGCGGCCATCTATTGTGTTGAGGAGGAGAGGATCATGGCCGAGTATCAGGAGCGTCCGGCAACGACGACGACGACAGTGATTGAAAAGCGCGGCAGTGGCGGCATGACATTTGCGATCCTGCTGCTGGTCGTCGTGGTGGCGGTCGCCGCCTTCTTCCTGGTCAGCAGCGAGACGAGCAAGGATAATGCCGTGACCAGCGCCGCGACACAGGTGGGGCAGGCCGCCAGCGATGTCGGCGACGCGGCACAGGATGCAGTTGGCAGCAAGGGCGAATAAGCCCGATTGCGCTCATAAAAAAAGGGGCGCGCCTTGCGAAAGGCGCGCCCCTTTTTTGCGTCAGTGGCTGATGTCAGCCTTCGACCTTGGCATATTTCGGCGCGGCTTCGTTGAGGATCGCGAGGATCTTCTTGAGCGCGGCGGGCTCGTCCGTCTCTTCCATCGCCGCCAGTTCGCGGGCGAGGCGGCTGGACGCAGCCTCGAAAATCTGGCGTTCGGAATAGCTTTGTTCCGGCTGGTCATCGGCGCGGAACAGGTCGCGCGTCACTTCGGCGATCGACACCAGGTCGCCCGAATTGATCTTCGCTTCATATTCCTGCGCGCGGCGCGACCACATGGTACGCTTGACCTTGGGCTTGCCCTTGAGCGTTTCCATCGATTCTTCGAGCGTCTTGTTGGACGAAAGCTTGCGCATGCCCACGCCTTCCGCCTTGTTGGTCGGCACGCGGAGCGTCATGCGCTCTTTTTCGAAGCGGAGCACATAGAGCTCCAGCTCCATACCTGCGATCTGCTCCTTTTGCAGTTCGATCACACGGCCCACGCCATGCTTGGGGTAAACGACATAATCACCAACGTCAAAGGACAGCGCCTTGGCAGCCATTTGGAACCTTTCCAATCAACCGGGGAACGGGGCCGTCGCGGAACATATGCGCTAGGGGCATATGCATGAGGGGTCCACGGCGCCACCGTCAGGACATGAAGCTAATTCTCCAGGGACGGACAGGAGGGTGTCCGACCGTTGGGAAGGTACATAGCAGATTCGTAACAAAATTGCCACCCCCGGACATAATCGCCGGGCGCGGTTGGCAAAAGGAACAAGATGGCAGCGGCGCGAGGCCGCCCGGATCAGTCGCCTGAGCCGGGTTCGGGAGAGAAATATTTCTCCAGCTTGCCTTCAACACCCTTCATTTCGTCGGCGTCGGCGGGCGCTTCGCCCTTGACCGTGATGTTGGGCCATTCAGCCGAATATTTGGTGTTGAGTTCCAGCCATTTTTCCAGGCCATTCTCGGTATCGGGCAGGATCGCTTCGGCCGGGCATTCCGGCTCGCACACGCCGCAGTCGATACATTCGCTTGGATTGATGACCAGCATATTCTCGCCCTCGTAGAAACAGTCCACGGGGCAGACCTCGACGCAATCCATATATTTGCAGCGGATGCAGTTGTCGGTCACGACATAGGTCATTGTCAGGGCACTCTTGGTTGGAAAAGCGCGGTCCTGCTATGCGCAGGCACGCCCAAGGTCAATGAGGATAATCTTGGCAGGCGACAGCTTGGGCTTCATCCCCCGACCGTCAATTCCTCATAACAGCGCTGCGCTTCCACCGCGGGGCCACGGCGGACCGGCAATTGCGCCACGCGCACCACGCGCACGCCCTGGCCATGGGGGAAGGTGATGAGGTCGCCCACGCGGATGGCGGCGTGGGCGCGTTCGATGCGGCGGCCATTGACGCGGATATGGCCGTCCTCCGCCAGTTTCTGCGCGCTCGACCGGCTGGGGCACAGACGGACGAACCACAGATATTTGTCGATGCGCAGCGTGGGGCCATGGCCGCCCACCGCGACCGGATCAGCCATTGCGGCCGAGCAGCGCGGCAAGACCGGCAAAGGCGTTGTTGGCTGGCGCTGCGGGCGCTCTGGCGGGCGTTGCTGCGGCAGGGCGGGGCGCTGGCCTGCCGCGTGGCTTGCCCTCGCGCGCCGGGGCGGGCTGTTGCTGGGGTGCGCGCGCTTTCTGGCGGCCCTTGAATATCCAGTTGGGCTTGCCTTCTTCCGCGCCTTCGACCGGGCGGAAGCCCGCCGCGCGCATCAGCGCCAGGAAGGCGGGTTCGGACAGGCCGAGCGAGACGATCTGCGGACTGGCGACGGTGAAGGCTTCGCCCTTGGCAATGGCTTCATGCGCGGTGCGGGCCATGCGTTCGGCCATGTCGATGCGCAGCATCTGTTCGCCAAAGGTGCGGAAGCCCGCGATCCGCGCGCCCATCTGGTCGAATTTCTCGCCCGCCGGGATCAGGGTAAGGCCGGGCAGGGGCAGCGGCAGGCAGGGCTTGCCGATCCGCGCCGCCAGCAACGCGCCGCGCCAGCGCGCTGCGCCGGGCTTGAGCAGGCCGGGATGATACAGGTCGAGCACGCCAATATCGATACCCGCCCGGCGCAGCAAATGGCGCTGATCCTTGTCCAGATGGCCCAGCGCCGAATCGAGATCGGTGCGCGGGCTGACCCCGCCAGCGTCGCCCAGTTGCGCGAACACAGCGCGCACCACGGGGGGAACCTGCGGATCGGCGGCGCTTTCGGCCATCTTGACGAGCGGCAGCAGATGCTTCTGCTTTTGCGCATCGACCCAGTTGGTCAGGCGCGCCGATACCTGCTTCTGCGCATCCTGATCCAGCGCCAGAATCGCGCGATCCAGCCGGATTTCGGGGGCCAGCAGGGTTGGCCCGGCCAGCAGCGTTGCGACCGGCGTGCCGTTCCACGCGATGCAGGGCGCGTCACCCGCTGCGTCCAGAAGCGCGAAATCCACGTCCGCCGCGCCGATCAATTCGTCTGCCTTCACCCGTAATACCTTTCCAAGGCGCCTTTCCGCCGCAGCCAACAGCAATTTCCTGTCCTGATGGCGCGTAGCGGGATCGACCGAGAATCGGAAGCCGTCAAGTCGTCCTATCGTTTCGCCATCTACACAGACATTGCCGTCGGCCTCCACGGTTACGGGCAATTGGTTCACATTTTGGCCGATGTCGCGCAACAGAACGGTAGTGCGGCGGTCGACGAAACGCTGCGTCAGCGCGGCGTGCAGCGCATCGGACAGTTTTTCCTCCAGCGCGCGCGTCCGTTCGGCCATTTCGGCGGGGTGGGCCAGCCAGTCGGCGCGATGGGCGATATAGGCCCATGTCCGCGCCGCCGCGATCCGGCCCGACAGCGTGTCAATATCGCCCTGCACCGAATCGAGCCGGGCGAGTTGCTGGGCGAACCAGTCGCGCGGAATATGGCCGTTTCCTTCCGACAGAAACTGCCAGATGCGATTGACCGTGCGGGCATGATGATCCGCGCCCAGTTTCTGAAAGTCGGGCAGGCCGCACGCATCCCACAGCCGGGCGACCTGTCGCGGGGCGCGCACCCGGTCGATGACTTGCGGGTCAGCGGCCATGCGCTTCAGCACGGCAAGGTCGACCGCTTCCGGCGCGGCGCGCAGTTCGGGGCGGTCGGGTCGCATCTCCAGATCGGCGATCAATGTCGCCAGACTGTCGAGCCGGGGTGCGCCGTCGCGCCAGTATAGATGCTCGATGGGCGGAAAGCGGTGCGCCTCTATCGCCTCTATCTCTTCCGGGGTGAAGGCGGCATGGCCATCTTCCCCGCCCAGGCTGCCGAATGTGCCGTCCTTGTGATGGCGGCCCGCGCGCCCGGCGATCTGCGCCATTTCCGCGACGGTCAACCGGCGGCTGCGGCGGCCATCGAACTTGCGCAGCGACGCGAAGGCGACATGGGCGACATCGAGATTGAGGCCCATGCCGATCGCGTCGGTGGCGACCAGATAATCGACCTCGCCATTCAGGAACATCTGCACCTGCGCGTTGCGGGTGCGGGGGCTGAGCGCGCCCATCACCACCGCCGCGCCACCGCGAAAACGGCGCAGCATTTCAGCGACAGCGTAGACTTCTTCGGCGGAGAAGGCGACGATGGCCGATCGTTTGGGCAGGCGGGACAGCTTCTTTGCGCCCGCATAGGACAGGGTGGAGAAACGCGGCCGACCGATAATGTCGACATCGGGGATCAGCGATTTGACCAGCCGCGCAATGCTGGCCGAACCAAGGATCATTGTTTCTTCCCGCCCGCGCGCGCGCAGCAGCCGGTCGGTGAAGATATGGCCGCGTTCCGGGTCCGCGCCGATCTGCGCCTCGTCCAGAGCGACAAAGGCGTAATCGGACTGGCCCTGGGGTGCGGCTCCGGCCTGTCGGCCTATGCCGAGCGGCATGGATTCGGCGGTGCAGAGGAAATAGCGGGCCTGTGGCGGGACGATCTTTTCCTCGCCCGTGATCAGCGCAACTTGGGCCGGTCCCTTGATCGCCACCACCCGGTCATAGACTTCGCGGGCCAGCAATCGCAGCGGAAAGCCCATCATGCCGCTGGAATGGCCGCACATGCGTTCGACGGCCAGATGGGTCTTGCCGGTATTGGTCGGGCCCAGAACGGCGGTAACGGGCGAACGGGTGAACTGGACCATGGCCCATTCTGTCGGGCAGGACGGGTCCGGGGGCAAGCGGATTCCGTGGTTCCATGGTCTGCCGCGATCCTGTCGGACCGCTGGCACCGTTCGTCGCATGGATGCGTGTCGCGGCCCCGTCTTAAATTGACTTTAACCTTGGGCGTTCACAACAGTCGCGCTCGACGCACGGCGCGCGGGGCCGTTGCGGACGCAATGAGAAAATGCCCTGGGGGTCGCGGGTTTGTTTCAGGAAAGCCAGTTTGGATCGCAACAGGGCGGCGCGTCCGTGTCGCTGTGGCTGGCCGATTCGATTGCCCGGACGCCGGTAGCCCAGCCGCCGCAGGACTGGCGCGCGCGTTTGCGCGAATGGTCGGACGCGGTGGAACTGGTCCCCGATCTTGGCCAGCGTGTCGGCAGCCTGACCTGGTTTCGCGGCCTTGCCACCTGTATCGGCCTGTGCGCCACGGCCATCTATCTGTCGCCCGGTTTTCAGCCCGTGCCCGGCGCGCCCGGCGCGCTGCTTGGCGAAAAGCAGTTCGACGAAGTGCGCAGCCAGATGATCACGCCATTGGCGCTGGGTGCGGACAGTGGCCATCGCATGGGATCGACCGATGCGGTCCAGCCGCTGCGCCAGACACCAGAACGCCCCCAGATCGAATTGAACGCCCAGGTCGGCAGCAGCGATACGCTGTCGCGCGCCTTGTCGCGCGCTGGCGTGAGCAGCGGGGACGTGGCGACGATCAACGCGCTGGTCGGCAGCAATATCGCTGGCGGGGTGAAGCCGGGCACGCGGCTCGACATCATATTGGGCCGCCGCGCCAGTCGCGACCGGCCCCGGCCGCTCGACAGGCTGGCGTTCCGCGCCCGGCTCGACCTGGGGATGGAACTGACGCGCGCAGGTGGCGTGTTGTCGGTCAAGCGCATCCCCATTCGCGTCGACGATACGCCGTTGCGTATTCAGGGCGTGGTTGGCGACAGCATCTATCGCTCGGCCCGCGCAGCCGGTGCACCGCCCAAGGCGGTGCAGGCTTTCCTGCGGGTGATTGCGGGGCAGGTCGATCTGGGCAGGATCGGGGCGGGGGACCGCTATGACATCGTCACCGCCTATCGCCGCGCCGAAACCGGCGATGTGGAGGTGGGCGATCTTCTCTATGCTGGCCTTCAGCGCGCCAGCGGCAAGTCGATCGACATGCTGCGCTGGACCAAGGATGGCCGCACCGAATGGTTCGAGGCGTCGGGCGTGGGCGAACGGCGCGGCGTGCTGTCATCCCCGGTCGCCGGGCGCATGACGTCGGGCTATGGCATGCGTCGCCATCCGATATTGGGTTATACGCGCATGCACGCAGGCGTCGATTTCGCCGCGCGCTACGGATCGCCCATCTATGCTGTGACGGACGGGGTTGTCGCCTTTGCCGGGCGGCATGGCGGGCATGGCAATTATGTCCGCATCCAGCATGGCGGGGGTCTGGCCAGCGGCTATGCCCATATGAGCCGTATCGCCGCCGCGCCGGGTCAGCGGGTGCGCCGCGGGCAGGTGATCGGCTATGTCGGGTCGACGGGCCTGTCGACCGGACCGCACCTCCATTATGAACTGTATCGCAATGGCGCGACGATCAATCCGCTGTCGGTGAAGTTCACCACAACCGCGCAACTGGCCGGGGCCGAACTGTCCGCATTCCGCGCCAAGCTGGCCCAATATAAGGGGCTGCATGTCGGCGAGCAGGACCGCTTTGCGCAAAAGGCGCTGGGGCCGGTGACGAGCGGGAAATAAGCCGCTTTCCGCGCTGCCCCTGCTTGGGTAGAGGGCAGACATGAGCGCGCCCATCACCGCCATCCTGCTTGCCGGATCACGGCCCACGCCCGATCCTCTGGCGGTCGCTGCTGGCGTGGCGATCAAGCCGCTCGCCCCGGTCGCGGGCCAACCGATGATCAATCATCCCGCGCGCGCGCTGCTGGCGCAGCCGGCGGTGGGACAGGTCATCATCCTGACCCAGTCGTCCGCCCCCTTTGCCGCTGATCCCGCGACGGCTTGGCTGACGACACATCCGCAGGTCCGGTTCGAGCAGAGCGGGGCGGGCATAGCCTCCTCCCTGCTGGCGCTGCTGGAGCGGGGCGATGTCCCCTTTCCGATCCTGCTCACCACAGCCGATCATGTGCTGCTCGACAGCGCGATGCTCGATCAGTTTACGCAAGAGGCCGCAGGCGCCGATATCGCCGTGGCGATGGTGGAGCGGCGCATATTGCTGGCGCGCTATCCTGGGTCGCGCCGCACATGGCTCAAATTTCGCGATGGCTGGTGGTCGGGCGCCAACATCTTCTGGTTCGGCAGCGACCGGGCGCGCTCGATCATCGCCTTGTGGCAGGAGGTCGAGCAGGACCGCAAGAAGGGGTGGAAGATCGTATCGGCCTTTGGCCCGGTTGCGCTGATCGGCACGCTGCTGCGCCTGTTGACGCTGCGCGGCGGGATTGCGCGGATCGGGCGGCGCTTCGGGCTGACCGCGCGGCTGGTGGCGATGGAGAAGGCCGAAGCCTGTATCGACGCTGACAAGCCGGACGATGTCGTGCTGATCGAACGGATCGTCGCCGCGCGCGGTTAGGCGCGCAATCACCTTGATCCGTCCGTTTCGAGCGAAGTCGAGAAACTTGTGCGCTACGTTTCTCGACTTCGCTCGAAACGAGCGGAGGTAGGTTCAATCTGGCGCGACGATGCGCCTAGGCCGCCTTGCGCGCGCCGTCCAGCTTGTCCAGCAGCGCGTCGACATCTTGCGCCGGGATCGGGCGGCTGAACAGATAGCCCTGGATCTGGCCGCATCCTTCGGCGCGCAATATGTCGAGCTGGTCGCTATGCTCCACGCCCTCCGCCGTCGTTTCGATGCCCAGCGCGTCGGCCAGCGTCGTAATCGCGCGGATGATGGCGGTTGCGCCCTGATGTTCCAGCAGATCGACGATGAAGCTGCGGTCAATCTTGAGCTTGTCGAACGGGAAGCTGCGCAGATAGCTGAGCGAGGAATAGCCGGTGCCGAAATCGTCGAGCGCCACGCGCACGCCCAGCGCCCGCAGGCTATGGAGCGAGGATAGCGTCGCCTCGACATTGTCGATGAACAGGCTTTCGGTAATCTCCAACTCCAGCCGGTTGGGCGCGAGGCCAGACCGCGCCAGCGCCTGAAGCACGACGGCGGCCAGATTGGGGCTGCGAAACTGGATCGGCGATATGTTGACGGCCACGCGGATATGGTCGGGCCAGGTCGCGGCGATACGGCAGGCTTCATGCAGCGCCCATTCGCCGATCGGGATGATGAGGCCGGTTTCCTCCGCCATCGGTATGAAATGGATCGGCGACACCATGCCGCGCGTGGGATGCTGCCAGCGCAGCAGTGCCTCGAACGCTGTCACGCGATTTTGCGACAGGCCGAACAGCGGCTGGAAATGCAGCGCCAGTTCGCCATTGCGCAGCGCGTCGTGCAGGTCGGTTTCCAGCGCGCGGCGGGCCTGCGCCTCTGCGTCCATGGCGCTTTCAAAGAAGCGATGGCTGCCCTTGCCCTCGCTCTTGGCCCGGTGCAGCGCCAGTTCGGCATTTTTGAGCAGGCTGGTTGCGTCCGCGCCGTCCTGCGGGCTGAGCGCAATGCCCACGCTGGCGCTGACGATGATGCGATGACCATCTATGTCGAACGGTTCGGCCAGCGCCGCGACGATGGCGCGACCCGCCTGATCGGCCGTCTGCCCCCCGGCGCGCAGCTTGATGGCAAATTCGTCGCCCGCCAGCCGGGCGGCAAAGCCACTGGGGCAGGTCGCCTTCAGTCGTGCGCCGACTTCGCACAACAGGGCGTCGCCAACCGGATGGCCAAGCGATTCGTTGATCGATTTGAAATTGTCGATGTCGATGCAGAACAGCATCAGATTGCCGCCTTCGGCGCGGGTGAGGCCAAGCGCAACCTGTTCGCGCAGCATCGCCCGGTTGGGCAGGCCGGTCAGCGCGTCGTGGAAGGCCATATGCGCAATCTGCGCCTCGCGCGCCTCGACCGCATCGACCATGCGGTTGAAGCTTTGCGCCAGCCGCCCGATTTCGTCGCGCGTTTCGACCTTCACCTGCGCATGTTCGCCTGCGCTCACCTTGCGGGCGGCGGCTTCCAGCGCAACGATCGGCCGCGACAGGCTGCGCGATGCGGCAAATGCGCCGGCCACGGCCAATACGCCGCCAACCACGCCGAAACCGAACAAGGCCCACAGGATCGGCGCATAGCCAGCCATCGCGCGGGTCAGGCTATATTCCAGCACCAGCATTTCCGGCGCAGTCTCTATCAGCGTTTCAACAGGCCGGGTCTGCACCAGCATCAGTTCGCCGTTCCGCACGACTTCGCGCAGGCCACCATTGGCCGTGTCCGTCCGGGCGACACGTGCCAGCGGCATGAGTTGCGGATGCAGGTCGATCGAGGACAGTTTCGCCAGCGCCTTCAGGTCGGTCGGGCCCATGTTGCGGGCAAAGACGACCCAGCCGGTCAGTATCGGCGCGCGGACGGGCGCGGCCGCGACGATATGACCCTCGCTGCCCCATCGCACCACGCCCTGTATCCGCCCGGCGTCGAGCGCGTCGTAAAGCTGGTCCTGATCGGTACGGCCAAGATGTTGAAGGTCGCCCACCACCGTGCCATCGACCCCGACGAACATTGCATGGTCGAGCTGGAAGCGGCCCTTGAGGCTATGCAGCGCGGATTCGATCGTCGGGGCGTCATTGGTGCCCACCGCCTCGCGAAAGCCGAAATCGCTGGCCAGCACGTCGGCCCCCTGGCTCAGTTGACGCCGTTGCATCGCCGAAATCCGGTCGAACAGGGCGCTGCCGACATTCATCTCATGCCGGATGGCATTTTCGGCATAGCTTTCGATGGCCTGGCGCGTGCCCAAAAGCGTGAGCGTCGTTACGGCCAGAAACAGCGCGCCGTAGAACAAGGTCATCCTGATCGTCAGGGTCGACTGTGCCGTGCGCCGCCAGCGCAGCCACCGTCTTTTCAGGCGAAGGGGTAGGCTCATTTGGACGCGCGCAACGCCAATGGCACGGTCTTGCTCTCCATGCCGCTCGCCGGAATGGGCAGGTTGATCAGCAATTCATTGTCCTTGCCCTTGAGCAACGGGTGCCAGACCGTGACCCGCGCCGTGCCGGTCCCCAGCCCGTTTATCCGCGCCTGTCCGGCGGCATTGCTCTTGGCGGCGAAGGGGGTGTCGACCACCTTGATGAAGCCGCTCATGGCATCATGAATATTGCAGCCCAGCGCCACCGCGCCCGGACTGGTGAAGGTGTAGCTGCGGCTTTCATCCTGTCCGAACAGCTTGATTTCAAACTTGGCCGCCTTGGAAAAGGAATAGACATGATGTCGCACCTTGTCCTTGTTGGGGAATTTGACCGTCGCGCCAACGGGTACGATCAGCACATGGGGCGAAAAGGCGATATTCTGCTGCACCATGGTCGTGCCCCATGGGAAGCGGATCGGGCCAGCCGGGATGCCGCCGGCGGGACGGACGGTGACGACCGCATCGCTGACCGGGCGGCCAGCGGCATCGACGATCCGAAGATCGATGTCGCCCGCCATGGCCGGGCTGGCGATCAGGGAGAGGGCGGCGAGGAAAAGGCGTGGCGCGTTCATGGTTACTGTTGGTAAAAGCAAACATTGAACAAATGTTTAGTTCGTTATGGACCGCATTTTCACGCTGACGGGGCGGGAAACATTATTTTAACCATGATTTGCCTATCTGCCGATCATGACCTGTTTCCGTCCTTTCCTGTGCATCATGCTCGCGCTGGCTGCTTTGTCCCCGCAACAGGGCATGGCCAGACCGATCCGCAATGGTGGCAAATTGCTGCTGACCAATGGCATCAGTTCGCTGGAAGGGGCGTCGGGCGGTGGCCTGACGCCCTGGGCGGTGATCGCCGGCAATGAAACATCGGACGGCTTCGGCCTGTCGGCCCATGGCACGCTGGTCGAGGTCAAGGATTATGACTATCAAAGCGCTGGCGTCGCGATCGGCATCCGCGATAGCATCGAACTGAGCTACACGCATCAGGATTTCAACACGAACGAGATTGGCGCGGCGCTGGGGCTGGGCAAGGATTTCGCCTTTTCGCAGGATATTTTCGGCGCGAAGGTCAGGCTTGCGGGCGATCTGGTCTATGACCGGCTGCCAGCCATCGCGGTCGGCGTTCAGTATAAGAATAATAATCAGGGTGCGATCGTCCGGGCGGTGGGGGCCAAAGGGGACGAAGGCGTCGATTATTATGCGTCGGTCAGCAAATTATTCCTCGCGCGCTCCATCCTGCTGTCGGCGACCGCGCGCCTGACCAAGGCGAACCAGATGGGGCTGCTGGGCTTTGGCGGCGGCAAGCAGGGCAATCACACGCTTCAGTTTGAAGGATCGGCCGCCTGGCAATTGTCGCGCCGGATCGCGATCGGCGGGGAATATCGGCGCAAGCCTGACAATCTGAACATCGCGCGGGAAGATGACTGGTTCGACGCCTTTGCCGCCGTCGCCATCAGCCGCAATGTCACCGCGACCATCGCCTATGCCGACCTTGGCTCGATCGCCACGGTAAAGAAGCAGCGCGGCGTGTTTCTCCAGCTTCAGACCGCCTTCTAAAGGACGCATGCCCATGTCCATCATCCTCTCGCTGCTGTTGTTGCAGGCGCCCTATGCTTTGCCGGGGGAGGCCGCCGTGGACCCTTATGTCGCCGACAATCGCCAAGCCGGGGCCGTGCCTTTTACGGGCGACGGCATGGCGAAGGCATTTGGCGGGCAGGATGGCATCCGCCGCATCGTCGATCGCTTCGTCGCGATCAATTTCGCCGATCCGGTGATTGGCGAGATTTTCGCCAATCATGACAAGGTTCGCCTGAAGCGCACCTTGTTCGAGCAATTCTGCTTCATCCTGAATGCGGGCTGCACCTATAGCGGGCGGGACATGGCCAGCGCGCACAAGGATCTGGGCGTGCAGAAGGCGGACATGAACCGCCTCGTCGAAACGCTCCAGCGCGCGATGAGCGAGGAAGGGGTCAGCTTCCAGGCGCAGAACCGCTTTCTCTCCAAACTCGCGCCGATGCGCCATGATGTGATCGAAAAGTAACGTTACGCCTGCGTTCTGGCTGAAACCCTTTCTCCCCGCGTTGGTTTAACTTGTGGAAATCACGCAAGGAGTATTCACATGGGTGAAGTAACCGACAAGTTGAAGGCCGCTGGCAACAAGGCGGCGGGCGCCGTCAAGGAAGGTATCGGCAAGGCGACCGACAATGAGCGCATGGAAGCCGAAGGCAAGGCGCAGAAGGCCAAGGGCACGGCTCAGGACGTTTCCGGATCGGTCAAGGGCGCCCTTGGCGACAAAATCTGATTTCGACTTGCTCCCAAGCAGGAGAAAGCCCCGCCCTTATCCGGCGGGGTTTTCTTTATCCGCCAGATAGGCGCGCACGTCCCGGCGCAATTCGCCCGCGCACAGATATAGCGCGATGACATTGGGGATCGCCATCAGGAAGAAGCTGCTGTCGACAATGTCGACGACACGGCCAAGGTCGATCGCTGCTGCGGGTGGCAAAGCGACGATGTAGAGGATTTTATAGGTCCATTGCGCGCGCGGACCATGGCCGAACAGATAGCCCCAGGCCTGCAAGCCGTAAAATCCCCAAGCGACCAGCGTCGAATAGGCGAACAGAAACACCACGACCGCCAGCAGCCAGGGGAACCAGGGCGACACCTGCGCAAAGGCGGCGGAGGTAATCGCAATGCCCTCCAGCCCCATATTCCATGTCCCCGCGACGACCAGCGCCAGACCGCCCAACGCGCACACGATCATGGTGCCGAGCAGGGGTTCAAGCAGCGCGACCAGCCCTTCGGACACCGGGTGGCGCGCCCGTGCCAGACTGTGCGCCATCACGGCCGATCCGACGCCCGCCTCACTGGCGAACACCGCGCGGCGCATCCCGGCGACGAACGCGCCCACGGCGCCCCCTGTCGCCGCCTGGCCATTCCACGCCCCGTCCCAGATCAGCGCCAGCGCGCCGGGGATGGCGTCCAGATGCAGGATCAGGATCGCCAGCACGCCCGCCAGATAGACCGCGACCTTGAGCGGGGTCAGCCTTTTGGCGACTTCTCCCAGCCAGGCCGCGCCGCCCAGCGTCACCAGCGCGACGGCCCCGGCCAGAAACACGCCATAGGCCCATCCGTTGGTCAGGCCCGTTACCACCTTCACTTGCGCGAAACTCTGATTGACCTGCACCATCGGTATGGCGCCGAACAGCGCGAAAAAGGCGTAGGCACCGCCTAATATCATGCCGATTTTCGGCCATCCGCGCGCAGCGCCGACGGATTTGAGCACATACATCGGCCCGCCATGGACATGGCCAGCATCGTCAAAGATGCGATATTTGAGGCCCAGCGTGACCTCCGCCATCTTCACCGTCATCGCGAACCAGCCGATGATGAACATCCACAATATCGCGCCCGGTCCACCCATGGTCAGCGCCACCGCAACGCCCGCGATATTGCCAAGCCCGATCGTGCCGGACAGCGCCGTGCTGAGCGCTGCCCACTGGCTGACATCGCCCTTTGCCTCGCCCTTGTCCGGCTGGGTCCGCAATATGCGGATCGCGCGGCCGATCTGGGTGATATTGGGAAAGCCCAGCCACAGGGTGAAGAACAGCATCGGCAGCGCCAGATACAGCACGATCAGTTCGATCTGCGCGCCCGCCACGGGCACCTTGAAAAATACCGCGCCCGACAGCGCGTCGATAAAGCCATTGAAACTGTCCATCGCGCGGGGATGCCGCGAGGCCGTTGGAAAGTCGATCAAGAAAAACTTGGCTTTCTCTCATCCCGCTCATGCCGAACGGTTCTGGGGTTGATACCGGGCGTCTCTCCGGTGCATGAGAAACGCATGACCAGACGATATTTCGGCACCGACGGCATACGCGGGCGCACCAACGCATGGCCGATGACGGCGCAACTGGCGATGCAGGTCGGCATGGCGGCGGGCACCCATTTCCAGCGCGGAGACCATCGCCATCGCGTTGTGATTGGCAAGGATACGCGGCTTTCGGGCTATATGGTGGAAAATGCGCTGGTCGCTGGCTTTACCGCGGTGGGCATGGACGTGGTGCAGTTCGGGCCGATCCCGACGCCCGCTGTCGCGATGCTGGCCCATTCGATGCGCGCGGATCTGGGCGTCATGATTTCCGCCAGCCACAATCCCTATTTCGACAATGGCATCAAATTGTTCGGCCCGGACGGCTACAAGTTGTCGGACGAGGATGAACTGAAGATCGAGGCGCTGATCGAGCAGCAGGTGCCGCTGGCCGCGTCCAAGGATATTGGCCGTGCCCGCCGGGTCGAGGATGCGCGTGGCCGCTATATCCATGCGGTCAAATCCAGCTTTCCCGCCGACCTGCGGCTCGATGGCCTGAAAATCGTCATCGATTGCGCCAATGGCGCCGCCTATCAGGTCGCGCCGTCCGCCTTGTGGGAACTGGGCGCGACCGTCGTGGCGGTTGGCGTCAATCCCAATGGCACCAACATCAATGACGGCTGCGGATCGACCGCGCCCCTGCTGTGCCAGGAAACCGTCGTATCGTCGGGCGCGGACATTGGTATCGCGCTGGATGGCGACGCGGACCGGCTGATCGTGGTCGATGAGAAAGGCCAGATCGTCGATGGCGACCAGATCATGGCGCTGATCGCCGCCAACTTCGCGCGCGCGGGCACGCTGCGCGGCGGCGGGCTGGTGGCGACGGTCATGTCCAATCTGGGGCTGGAGCGCTTTTTGACCGGGCAGGGCATTGCCCTCGAACGCACCAGCGTGGGCGACCGCTATGTGCTGGAGCGGATGCGCAGCGGCGGCTTCAATGTCGGCGGGGAGCAGTCGGGCCATATGATCCTGTCCGATTATGCGACCACCGGCGACGGTACGGTCGCGGCGTTGCAGGTGCTGGCTGCACTCGTCCGGTCCGGCAAGCCCGCCAGCGAGACGCTGCACCAGTTCGATCCCGTGCCGCAATTGCTCAAAAATGTCCGCTTTTCCGGGGGCAAGCCGCTGGAGCATGATGATGTCCGGCGCGTCATTGCGCAGGCGCAGGCGGAACTGACCGGCGTTGGCCGGCTGGTCATCCGCCCGTCCGGTACGGAACCTGTGATCCGGGTGATGGCCGAAGGCGACCGGGAGGAACAGGTGCGCGACGTTGTCGACCGTATCTGCGCCGCGGTCGAGAAGGCGGCGGCGTGACGGGGATCGATCATGCTTGAAATGCGCCCCGATTGCGAACGCTGCGGCACGGACCTGCCTGCCGATGCGCCCGGCGCGTTCATCTGCTCGTTCGAATGCAGCTTCTGCGCGCCCTGTGCGGAGGCGCTGGACGATCGCTGCCCCAATTGCGGCGGCGAGCTGATGGATCGGCCGACCCGCACGGGCAAGGCGCTGGCGGGCAATCCCGCGTCCACCGTGCGTTACTTCAAGGGATGAGCATCGCGCGCATTTTGATCATCGCCGGGTCCGACAGTGGCGGCGGCGCGGGCATACAGGCGGATCTGAAGGCCGTGACGATGCTGGGCGGTTTCGCCATGACCGCGATCACCGCGATCACGGCGCAAAATACGCTGGGGGTGCAGGGCGTGCATCCGGTGCCCGCCGACATGGTGCTGGCGCAGATGCGCAGTTGCATCAGCGACATTGGCGTCGATGCGGTGAAGATCGGCATGATCGGGTCGGCGGAAACGGCGATGGCGGTGGCCGATCTGCTGACGGGTTTGCGCGATGTGCCGATCGTCTTTGATCCGGTGATGGTGGCGACCAGCGGGTCGGTGCTGGCCGATGCGGAAACGATCGCGGCGTTCGAGAAACTGATGGCGATCGCCACGCTGGTGACGCCCAATATCCCGGAACTTCTGGCGCTGGGCGGGGAGCGGGTTGCCGCGCGCTTTGGCACGCATGTTTTGGCCAAGGGCGGGCATGGCGTCGGCCCGGTGCTGGTCGACCGGCTGCTTGGTCCCGACGGGCTGGTCACCGACTGGACCGATCCGCGCATCGACACGCCGCACACCCATGGCACCGGCTGCACCCTGGCCAGCGCGATCGCGACCGGGCTGGGGCAGGGGATGGCGCTGCCGGGCGCTATTGCGCGGGCGCGGGCCTATGTGCGCGCGGCGCTGACCATCGCGCCGGGGCTGGGTGGCGGGCATGGGCCGATGGGTGCGCCGCGCGGGTTCGAAGCGCCCTTCCGTGCCTGATTTCGCCCATGAACTGCGCCACCATCCGGGGCTGGTCGCCGGGGTGGATGAAGCGGGCAGGGGGCCGCTTGCCGGGCCGGTGGTCGCGGCGGCGGTGATTTTGCGGGCGGAGGATTGCCCGGAGGGGCTGGACGACAGCAAGGCATTGTCGGCCAGGCGCCGCGCCGCGCTGGAGGCGGAGATCAAGGCGCGGGCGCTGTGCTGGGGGCTGGGCGTCGCCAGTGTCGAGGAGATCGACCGGATCAACATATTATGGGCGACGATGCTGGCCATGACCCGCGCGGTCGAGGCGCTGGGGCGCGATTGCCAGCATGTCCTGGTCGATGGCAACCGCGTGCCCGACTGGCGCTGGCCCGCCACCCCGGTCGTGGGCGGCGACGCCCGGTGCCTGTCGATCGCCGCGGCCTCCATATTGGCCAAGGAAGCGCGGGACCGGATGATGCGGGAGGCGGCCGCCATCCACCCCCATTATGGCTGGGAAAGCAACAAGGGCTATGGCAGCGCGCAGCATCTCGCCGCGCTGCGCACCCATGGGCCAACGCCGCTGCACCGGCGCAGCTTTGCCCCCGTGGCGCAGATGCTGCTGATTTAAGGGCACTGTCCCACACAACCTCCGTTCGTTTCGAGCTTAGTCGAGAAACAGGGCGCATCGTTTCTCGACATAGTTTATCCAGAGCGTCTGCCGCAGATGGGCAATCGAAGGGCTCGAAACGAACGGGGGACGCTGTTCTCTCCCCTGTCCCAAGTCGGGACCAATGCGGCAAAGCGCAGCGTCCCCCTCTGGCGCGACGCTGGCATATGGTTAAGAAAGGCTTATGCTTTTCGCCCGGTTGTTCGTCCTATCATGCTGTCTGATCCTGGGCATGCCGTCCGCGCGGGCGGAACTGGCCGACCTGCCGCTGGCGCCGGGGGCGTATCGTTGGGCCGATGATGCCGCCGCCAGCGGGCCGCTCTACCTGATCATCAGCCTGGAACGGCAGCGCGTCCATGTCTATCGCGGCGACCGGCTGATCGGCGCGGCCAGCGTGTCCACGGGGACGAAGGGCCACCGCACCCCCACCGGCAGCTTCCCTATCCTGCAAAAGCGCCAGTGGCACCGCTCCAACCTCTACAGCAATGCGCCCATGCCCTTCATGCAGCGGCTGACCTGGGACGGCATAGCGCTCCACGCCGGGCATAATCCCGGCTACCCCGCCAGCCATGGCTGCATCCGCCTGCCCTATGCCTTCGCCCGGCAACTCTTCGCCCTGACGCAGATCGGCACACTGACGCAGGTGACCGCCAACCGTCTGAACGCCGCGATCCTGCTCGACCCGCTGGTGCTGGGCGACAAGGGGAGCAGCGTGGTGACGTTCGGGATGGAGGGCGGCATGGGCGGCAGCGCCATGCGGACGGGCGCGGCGACGCGGGTGCCGATGTTGGAGATCGACCCGGATATTTTCGGGGTCTGGGGTCGACGGTGAGTGGGGCGGGTTGGCCGGAAGGCAACTGGCCGGTTTGGTATCGGGTCACGGGGCTAGCTGACTCTCGCACGGCGTCGGCTCCCGACCAGAGTGGCTCGTTTTGATTTGCTTTCAGAAATGTTGGCTTGAGACAGAAACGGCGACACGGTGGATGCCGAACGGAAGCCCTTGCTAAACCGAACTCGCGTAGGACATATGAAGCATGATTTTTCATAGGTGTAGTAATGTCTGGTAACGAGGGCGAAGATATCGGTCCCGAGGTAGTCCTACAATACGGTGAGATCACCGAAGACGATCTGGGGTTGGTCGCGGACGATATCCAGCAACTGGTTGTCGCGCCCACCGACTGGACGATAAGTGTCCTCGTTGATCTGCTTCGCAAGCGTAAGATCGATTTGCAGCCGAACTACCAGCGACGAGTGGCCTGGGACGAGGGGAAGATGTCTCGGTTCATTGAGAGCCTTTTCATGCGGCTGCCGGTCCCTCAGATTGTCTTGGCTGAAATGCGTCCCGGGGTCTTTGCCGTTATCGATGGTAAGCAGCGTATCAATTCGCTGGCGCGGTTTTGTTTGGACGATAAGGCACCTTTGCGGCTGGGCGGATGTGAGTATCGCGCGGACCTGAACAACAATACTTACGATGATCTCCAAGCAATCCCGGCTCTGGAGCCGTCAGTAGATGCTTTCCAAAATCACACGGTACGGACAGTTGTAGTCAAGAATTGGAAGTCAGACAGCCTACTTTACTTATTGTTCTTGAGGTTAAACCAGAATAGCGTAACGCTTTCTCCTCAAGAGCTTCGTAGGGCTCTCTATCCCGGCAAGTTCATGGACTGGCTGGATGATAAGACCGCACAGTCCGCAGCGATGAAATCGGTCTTCAAAAAAGTGCCGGACTTCCGCATGCGCGATATGGAAGTTGCAACTCGATTTCTCGGCTTCCACAGGTTTACCGACCTGTATGAGGGCAACATGAAGAAGTTTTTGAACGAAACTTCCCAAAGGCTGTCTGAAAATTTCGACGCTCAGAGGCCGTTTCGAAAGGGGTTGAGCAGCTGAGGCACATGTGATTCCGGGAGTTTGCAGACATCTCGGAGGCAGGTATGTGGACCCCAGCCACCCGCGCGCAGCATACGCGGGTCTCGAAGCGATACCAGACGGATTTGATCGACGCGGAGTGGCAGTTGATCGCAGTTTTTCTGCCGATGCCCGGTTCGACCGGACGACGGCGCGGATGGCCGATGCGTGAGATCGTGAACGCCATTTTCTATGTTCTGCGCGGCGGGATCGCATGGCGCTTGCTGCCGAAAGACTTTCCGCCATGGCAGACGGTCTATCGCTGGTTTGCCCGTTTGCGGGACGAGGCCGTGTTCGAGCGGATAAACCACGCGCTGGTGATGGCGGATCGTCAACGCGTGGGGCGCGAAGCCAGCCCGAGCGCGGCCATCATCGACAGCCAGAGCGTCAAAACTACGGAAAGCGGCGGCCCACGGGGCTACGACGCCGGCAAGAAGATCAAGGGCCGCAAGCGCCATGCCTTGGTCGATACCGATGGCAGGGCGCTGCTGGTCGAACCCCACACCGCCGATGTGCAGGATCGTGATGGCGGCGGCGCAGTGCTGCAAATCTCCCGCAGCCTGTTCCCGTTCATCGAGAAGGTCTGGGCCGATGGTGGCTACAACCATGAGCGCGTCACCCAGGCCACCAATATCAAGGTCGAGATCGTCAACAAGATCACCGGTCAGACCGGCTTTGTCGTCCTGCCACGACGCTGGGTCGTCGAACGCTTCTTCGCATGGATCAACCGAAATCGCCGCCTGGCCAAGGATGTCGAGGCTACGCTGAAATCCGCAGCGGCCTTCCTCTACGCCGCCGCCGCACTGCTCATGATCCGCAGACTGGCACGGTCAGCATGAGTTTCGAAACCGACTCTCAGCTGGGCCAGTTAGAGCATGACTGGATGCAGCTTGAAGATGGTATGTCTCTAGCAAGCACCATCTTCGGCAAGGATGCGTTCAAGTCCAGACAGGACGGAAAGTATCAGCGCAGTCCGAACCGCGCCGTTATTGATATAATGGCATACTATTTTGCCGATCCCGCCGTGCGTGCTGCAATCCCCGACGACAAGAAGCCGGCCATTCGCGCCGCGTTTGAAGATCTCTGCGATAATAACGCGAAGTTTTTGCAGGCTCTCCAGACATCAACGAAGACAACAAAGGCTACAAGCCAGCGGTTCCATGACTGGGGCGACGCACTAAGAAAGGTTATTGGCGCAGTTGTTCGTGAATTTCCATTGGCTCGCAATCCTTAAGCTGATTCGACGTCATGCCGCGCGCGTATACCGCTGATTATCTAGCCCTGAAGGCAAGGCTAACAAGTCTGACCCATCTGCTGCCGCCGGCACCAGCGGCTGGAGCGACGCCGTCAAGGCAGGATGCCGATAAAATGGCTGCGTTCGTCATTCTATTGCATGCGGAATGTGAGCATTTCTTAGAAAAAAGGGCATTGAAAGTTGCGGATGAAGCCAAAGCAGCCTTCGATAGCGGGGGAGATTTTGGCAGGGTCGCCAGGCACTTATGCGTTTTCCCGTTCATAGATGCGCCGAAGCAGATGTCAGATTTGGAGAAGATGGGGACTGTCAGGAATTTCGTGTGCGGCGAGGCGGTTGACCATCAGGCCGTCATGGCCCTGATGAAACGTTCGCCGAAGAGCACGGCAAATTGCGCCTTCGCCATGTTCCACTCACGCGGTGGCATTTTCCACTCTTTCTCCGATCGGTTCAAGATCAGATAGAGCAGCTTTGTCGCCGCCTCATCGTTGGGGAAATGGCCCCGCGCCCGGACAGCGCGGCGGAGCTTGGAATTGAGGGCCTCGATTGAATTGGTCGTATAGACGATCCGCCTGACCTCGTCGGGGAAGGCGAAAAATGGGATGACCTCAGGCCATGCCCGGCGCCAGCTCTGGCCGATAGCGGGATAGCGCTGGCCCCAGAAGCTGGCTTCGAAGGCGGTCAGCGCCTCCTCGGCGGCTGCGGCATCGACGGCACGATAGATGGCCTTCAGGGCTGTTCCGAGCGCCTTGCGATCCTTCCATGCCACGAAATCCATCGAGTTCCTCAGGAGATGGACGATGCAGGTCTGGACCATCGCTTCGGGGAAGACGGCGGTGATGGCATCGGGAAAGCCCTTGAGGCCATCGACGACGGCCAGCATGATATCCTCGACGCCGCGATTGCGCAGTTCGTTCATGACGCGCAGCCAGAATTTGGCGCCTTCATTCTGCTCCAGCCATAGCCCAAGGACCACCTTGGTGCCGTCGGCCATGACGCCCAGGGCAATATGGATCGCCTTATTGCGGACCATCCCCTCGTCGCGGATCTTGACCCGGATCGCATCGAAGAAAACCAACGGATAGGCTGGGTCCAGAGGCCGCTGCTGCCAGGCCGCAACCTCCTCCAGCACAGCGTCGGTGATCGTGCTGATCAGGTCGGGCGAGGCCTCTATGCCGTATAGTTCGCGCAGATGCCCGGTGATCTCACGGGTGCTCATGCCGCGCGCATACATCGAGATGATCTTGTCATCGAAGCCGGGAAAGCGACGCTGATACTTGGCGATCAGTTGAGGATCGAAGCTGCCCGCTCGATCACGCGGAACCTCGATCTCGATCCGTCCACCGTCGGTCGTCACCGTCTTGCGGCCATAGCCGTTCCGGCTGTTGTTCCCTTGCTCCTCCTGGCCAAGATGGTGATCCATCTCCGCGTTGAGGGCGCGTTCGGCAAAGGCCTTCTTCAAAGAATCGAGCAGGCCGCCTTGGCTGAGTGCCGCTGCCGCGTCAGTGCCGGCCAGCAACTGATCGAGAATGGCGTTCGGTATTGAGGGTTCTTTCCGTCGTGACATATTGGGTCTCCTTGTTGCCCATTATGCCTCGCCGCACACGAAATTCCTGACAGTCCCAGAAGATGTTAAGAATTTTCGGGACTAGCGGTTTTGGCATTATGGCATCGGCCAAGTCGATCGCTCAAAACAGAATCGAATACGGGAGGCTGCTGAACATCGGCTATCAGCGTTATAAGCAGACCGTCACTAACAACCATGGAGCGGCGCTGAAGTATCAGTTTAAACTATTGACGGCGCTTGGATTTGATCTCGATTTGGTCGGTGCTACGTTCAAATCTCGTATAGCCCAACTCGCAACCTATCGAGGTGAAGCCGCGCACACTTCAGTCGTGGCTGCTACCACCGCAATTTCGTCTCCTACTCTAGCGACTTGGCCGGCGGACCTAATGTACGGATTTGCAAAGATGGATCGTGGCCTATCTTCGCTTGCAACAATGACCAAGTAGCCTTCGGGCTTTAGAGAGGCGGTGTACCTGCCGCTGGGCGCGTCCGAAGGAAATGGCCGCGAAGTCCTAGACCCATTCACAATTTGAATGTCCGTTTCCGAGTGCTGGTACGTAGCTGCCGAACGGCGACAAATGGCGCACTTCAGCCATTCCCCACCCCACAAAAAAGCAGCCGACCCGTCACCGGATCGGCCGCTTCACATATGTCCAACTTACCGTCGAACTTCTCCCGTCACGCCGCCTGTGCGGCCTCTTCGCTGGCGGGCAGGCGGATCAGATAGTCGAAGGCTGACAGGCCCGCCGTGGAGCCTGCGCCCATGGCTATGACGATCTGCTTGTAGGGCACGGTCGTGCAGTCGCCTGCCGCGAAGATGCCCGGCACGCTGGTTTCGCCGCGGGCGTCGATTTCTATTTCGCCGCGGGGGGAAAGGGCGACCGTGTCTTTCAGCCATTCGGTGTTGGGGACCAGGCCGATCTGGACGAAGATGCCTTCCAGTTCGACGTCATGTTCCTCGCCGCTGTTGCGGTCCTTGTAGGACAGGCCGGTGACGCGATCGCCATTGCCGTCGACCTTGCTGGTCAGCGCCGATGTGATGATCTTGACGTTGGGCAGGCTGGCGAGCTTGCGTTGCAGCACCGCGTCGGCGCGGAGCTGGCTGTCAAATTCGATCAGCGTCACATGGGCGACGATGCCCGCCAGGTCGATCGCGGCTTCGACGCCGCTATTGCCGCCGCCGATCACCGCGACGCGCTTGCCCTTGAACAGGGGGCCGTCGCAATGGGGGCAATAGGCCACGCCTTTGTTGCGATATTCGTCCTCGCCCGGCACGCCCATCTGCCGCCAGCGCGCGCCGGTGGAGAGGATGAGGGTGCGGCCTTTGAGCGACGCGCCGTTTTCCAGCACGACCTCATGATAGCCGCCTTCGGTACGGGCGGGGATCAGCTTCGTCGCCTTTTGCAGGTTCATGATCTCGACGTCATAATCCTTCACATGGGCTTCGAGCGCGGAAGCGAGCTTTGGCCCTTCGGTGCGCGACACGGAGATGAAATTTTCGATGTCCATCGTATCGAGCACCTGGCCGCCGAAGCGTTCGGCGGCAACGCCGGTGCGGATGCCCTTGCGCGCGGCATAGATGGCCGCCGCGGCCCCGGCAGGCCCGCCGCCGACGATCAGAACCTCGAAAGGGTCCTGGCGCTTGATCTTTTCCGCCGCGCGGGTGGCCGCGCCGCTGTCGATTTTGGCAACGATCTGCTCCAGTTCCATGCGGCCCGACCCAAAGGGTTCGCCGTTCAGGAAGATGGTGGGCACGGCCATCACCTTGCGCTCGTCCACTTCCGCCTTGAACAGCGCGCCGTCGATGGCGACGTGGCTGATGCGGGGGTTGAGGACGCTCATCAGGTTAAGGGCCTGCACCACGTCCGGGCAATTCTGGCAGGACAGGGAGAAATAGGTTTCAAAGGCAAAGTCGCCGTCCAGCCCCTTGACCTGTTCGATCAGATCCTGCGCGGCCTTTGACGGGTGGCCGCCGACCTGGAGGAGGGCCAGGACCAGCGACGTGAATTCATGGCCCATCGGAATCCCCGCGAACCGGACGCCGATGTCGGTGCCCACGCGGCGGATCATGAAGCTGGGGACGCGCTTGTCAGCGCCGGTGGTCACGCTGACCTTGTCGGACAGGGCAGCGATTTCATTGAGCAGGTCATTGAGTTCGCGCGATTTGGCATCGTCACCCAGAGAGGCGACGAGTTCGATAGGCTCACGGATGTTGACCAGATAGGCCTTGAGCTGCTGCGTCAGGGTGGCGTCGAGCATGGAATAATCCTTACGTTAGATACAATAATGGCCCGGAGCGGAGGAGAGGTTCCACTCCGAGCCACTTTGCGACCCGCTAGGGGAATGATAATTTAGATCTTGCCGACTAGGTCGAGCGATGGGGCAAGGGTTTCTTCGCCTTCTTCCCACTTGGCCGGGCAGACTTCACCGGGGTGCGCGGCGACATATTGCGCGGCCTTCACCTTGCGCAGCAGTTCGGTCGCGTTGCGGCCCACGCCTTCGGACGTGATTTCCATGAACTGGATCACGCCTTCGGGATCGACCAGGAAGGTTGCGCGGTCAGCCAGGCCAACGCCGGGGCGCATCACGTCGAAATTATTGGTGATCGTGCCCGACTGGTCGCCCAGCATGTAATAGTTGATCTTGCCGATGGCGGGCGAGGTGTCGTGCCATGCCTTGTGGCTGAAATGCGTGTCGGTCGATACCGAATAGACTTCGACGTTGAGCGACTGGAGGGTCGGGTAGATGCCGGCCAGGTCTTCCAGTTCGGTCGGGCAGACGAAGGTGAAGTCGGCGGGATAGAAGAAGAAGATCGCCCACTTGCCCTTCACGTCCGCGTCGGTGACGTCGACGAACTTGCCTTCCTTATAGGCGGTCGCGGCGAACGGCTTGATGGTGGTGTTGATGAGAGCCATGGGCTTGTCAGTTCCTTCTGAGGGGTTGCTGTTGCCGACCCCATGTAGGGTAGCGGCTGAGTCGAGGGAAATTGGTTTTATCGGACTTGGAGAGTGAGAAAAACGATCACGGCTTATCTGATTGATCGATCCAGTCACCGCGCCCCGCGTCGCCCCGCCATTGCCCCAGCGCCAGCATCATCGCGCGCTCGACCATGGCCTGGGCTTCCTCGGCGGAGAAGGTGGTGGGATCGAGGCAGATCTCGAGCCACAGCCCATCGACCAGAGCAGTGAGGCTGATCGCCGCCAGGCGGGCGCGGTCCTGCGGCATTTCCGGCACGATCGCGCGCAGCAGCGCTTCGAGCTGGGCGCGGGTGCGCCGGTAGACATCGGCATGGATGGCGGCGATGCCGGGGTCGGTCCGGACCAGGCTCCAGAAAGCGGTCCAGGTCGCGAGCAGATCGGGATCAAGGATGGGCGCGCGGAAATTGGCCTGAAGGCAGGCGCGGAGCTGGTCGCGCGGATCGTCGCCCGCTTCCTCGACCGCCTGTTCCAGCGCGGCGGACACGCGCACGCCGACATCCTCATAGGTGGCGAGGATGAGGGCGTCGACGCCGTCGAAATAATGGGTGAGCAGGCCCGACGAAACACCCGCGCGCGCGCAGATGGCGCGGACCGACGTGCCAGCGACGCCTTTTTCGGCAAGGCACCGCGCGGTCGCTTCGATCAGCGCCTGTCGCCGCACGTCGGCGCTTTCGCGAATGAAGCGCGCGCGTGTCTTTGAAATTCCCTTACGGTTTACTGGCTTTTCTGTCATTTCTTCCCCCGAAGGCCCGCTTTGGGGTCTGGCGATGCGTCTGGCAAGATACGCTGTTGCTTCGGGCGTGTCTCTAACGGCGAAAACTGTCGGCCGCGGCGCTGGCCAGACGGTCGGCGCGTTCATTTTCGGGGTGGCCGGCATGACCCTTGACCCATTTCCAGGTCATTTGATGCGGGGCGGCGGCCTTGACCAGAGCCTGCCAGATTTCGACATTCTTGACCGGCTTGTTGTCGGCGGTGCGCCAGCCCTTCTTCTGCCAGCCGAACACCCATTTGGTGATGCCGTCCATCACATATTTGCTGTCGGTATGAAGGGTGACGCGGCACGGCTTCTTGAGCGCGTTGAGCGCCTCGACCGCGGCCATCATCTCCATGCGGTTGTTGGTGGTGAGCGCTTCGCCGCCCGACATTTCCTTTTCCGTGTCGCCAAAGCGCAGCACCGCGCCCCAGCCGCCCGGACCTGGATTGCCCTTGCACGCGCCGTCGGTGAAGATGTCGACGATGGGCAGGTCAGTGCTCATGCTGCGTGCTCCTGGACAGGCGGGAGCCCGGTCCCGTCGCGAGGATAGGCAGGCATGGAACCGGGTTCCCGGCTGCGCGGGAACAGGTTGCTTTTATCTGCTGCTCTCATGCGCCCAATAATTCCGCTGGATTGGCGCTGGCGTAGAAATCGAGGCGGCGCAGATAGGCGAGCGGGTCCTTGCGGGTCACCAGCGCGTCGGGCGGCGTGTTGATCCAGTCATAGGCGCGGGTCAGCAGGAAGCGCAGCGATGCGCCCCGGCACAATATGGGGAAGGCCGCGCGCTCTGCGTCGGTCAGGCCATGGGCCAAGTCATAGCCAGCGCCAAGCGCCGCCGCGCGATCAGCAAAGAAGCTGCCGCCGTCATGGCTGAACACCCAGGCGCTGTGGGTGATGGCCAGGTCATAGGCGCGGATGTCGGTGCAACTGAAATAGAAATCGATCAGGCCCGTCACCTTGTCGCCCAGCATCAGCACATTGTCGGGGAACAGGTCCGCATGGATGATGCTGCGGGGCAGGTCGGCGGGCCAGTGCGCGTCGAGAAAGGCGAGTTCGTCGCGGACACGGGCGGCAAGGCCCGGCGCGATCTGATCGAAATCCTCACCGCATCGGGCCGCCAGATCATGCCAGCCGGCAAGGTCCAGCGTGTTGCGCCGTTCGAGCGGGAAGCCCTCTGCCGCGCGGTGCAACTCCCCCAGTGCCGCGCCGGTCGCGCGCGCCTGTTCCGGGGTCGGCTCGGTCAGCGAAATGCCGGTCAGAAATTCGATCAGGCAGGCGGGGCGACCCGACAAGGTCTGGAGCCGCTGGCCGTCCCGGTCGGCGATGAAGCGCGGCACAAGGCAGCCGCGCGCGCCCAGATGATCGAGCAGGTCCATGAAGAAGGGCAGGTCGGCCTCATCCACCCGCTTTTCATAGAGCGTGAGGATATAGCGGTGGCCAGAGCCATCATGGCCGGTGGTCTCCAGCAGATAATTGCTGTTTTCCACCCCTTCGGCGATCCCCTTGGCGGATACGAGGCGGCCTGCGTCATAGCGGCTGAGGAAGGCGTCAATCTCTTCGGCGGGAACATGGGTATAGACGGCCATGGTTCAGACGGTCTCCAGCCCGCGTGGCAGCTTGAAAGCGATGGTCTCGCGCGCGGTTTCGACCTGTTCCTCGGTCACGGTGAAGCGGCTGGCGATCGCGTCGACCACTTCGCGCACCAATATTTCGGGTGCGGATGCCCCGGCGGTCAGGCCCAGCGTCGTGACGCCGTCCAGCCAGCCAAAATCGATGTCGTCGGCGCGCTGGATCAGGCGGGCTGGCGTGCCTTCGCGTTCGGCGACTTCGACCAGTCGCAGGGAATTGGAACTGTTAGGCGCGCCGATGACATAGAGCGCTTCGCAACGCGCGGCGATCGCCTTCACCGCTGTCTGGCGGTTGGATGTGGCGTAGCAAATATCCTCGCCCTTGGGCGCGACGATCGCTGGAAAGCGCTCTTGCAGGGTGGCGACGATCGCGGCTGTATCATCGACCGACAGGGTGGTCTGGGTCAGGAAGGCGAGATTGGCGGGATCGGCGGGGGTAAAGGCCTGCGCGTCCTCGACCGTTTCGATCAGGGTCATGGTGCCGCCTGGCACCTGGCCGAACGTGCCGATGACTTCGGGATGCCCCTTATGCCCGATGAACAAGATGTGGCGGCCATCCTTGACCTGCCGTTCGGCCTGGCGATGAACCTTGCTGACCAGCGGGCAGGTGGCGTCGAGATAGGAAAGGCCGCGTTCCTCCGCCTTGGCAGGGACGGCCTTGGGCACGCCATGGGCGGAAAAGACCACCGGCACGCCATCGGGCACCTGGTCCAGTTCCTCTACGAAGATCGCGC
Organism: Sphingobium sp. GW456-12-10-14-TSB1; assembly: GCF_059424385.1. NCBI lineage: Bacteria > Pseudomonadati > Pseudomonadota > Alphaproteobacteria > Sphingomonadales > Sphingobiaceae > Sphingobium > Sphingobium sp. GW456-12-10-14-TSB1. The sequence goes on from NZ_JBWKZI010000001.1 coordinate 317,580, forward strand.
CCTTCGCCTTCAGGCTGTCCACCACATATTTGTTATGGACGATTTCATGGCGGACATAGACCGGCGCGCCATAGGTTTCGATCGCCCGTTCGACGATGATGATGGCGCGGTCGACCCCGGCGCAGAAACCGCGCGGTGCGGCGATCAGAAGGGTCATGGGCGGGCGGGCGGCTGCGCTGTCGGTCATGGCTTTGCGCTTAGGCGAATGTGGGCCGGGAGGAAAGCCGCTTCCTTGCGGTTGCGCGAGGGGCGGGGGATGGATAAGGAAGCGCAAAGCTTCTGGCCGACGGGCCATGCCAAGGAATTTCTGCCTGTGCCAAGGAACATCTGCCTGCCTCATACTGCCCTGAACCGCGTCGTTGTGACCGGCATGCTGGCTCTGGCCCTGGCGGGCTGTTCGCGCCGGGGTGAAATCGACGCTTCCGGCGGTATCGTCGCTGTGCGCTCTGCCTGCCCGACGGCGGCCGTCCCGGCCTATACCGGCGACATCACCCTGTTCAATCCGGCCCAGAGCCGCGATGCTTCCGCGATCGACGTGGTGGCCGACATCACCAATCTGCGCTCGACCTGCGCCGATGGGGCGCAATTCTATACCGAAGCGAGCTTCACCGTGAACGCCCGGCGCAGCGACGCCAGCGTGGCGCGGCAAGTGACGCTGCCCTATTTCTCCGCCGTGGTGCGCGGCGGCAACAGCGTGGTCGCCAAGCGGGTCGGCCAGGTGACGCTGAACTTTGCCGCGGGCGAATATCGCGCCAGCGCGCAGGCGAAGGCGGGTTCCTATGTCGACAAGGCATCGGCAACGCTGCCAGCCGACATCCAGGCCAAGATCACGCAGAAGCGCAAGGCGGGCGACGCGGATGCCGCGATCGATCCCTTCGCCCAGCCAGAGGTCAAGGCGGCGCTGCAACGAACCAGTTTCGAGCTGCTCGTGGGGTTCAACCTGACCCAGGACCAGCTCCAATATAACGCCACGCGTTAACGGCCAGCCCATCATCCGTTCGGGCTGAGACAAGTCGAAGCCTTGCACTTCTTGAAGACAAGAGCAGCCCTTCGACAGGCTCAGGGCGAACGGGACTTGTAGAAAGTTTCGTCTCGTGTCCCTCTATACCCGTTTCACCGCCCATCTCGACACTGTGCTGGACATATTGGAAGCCGACGGCGTCCTGCCTGCCGGCCTCAATCGCAAGCCGGTGACGGTCGAGCCGCCGCGTGACGCCAGCCATGGCGATCTGGCGACCAATGCCGCGATGGTGCTGGCCAAGCCGGCGGGGACGAACCCGCGCGCGCTGGCCGAGGCGATTGTCGGCAAGCTGGAGGGGCTGGCCGAGGTCGAGAGCGCGTCGATCGCCGGGCCGGGCTTCATCAACCTGACGCTGACCGACGCGACATGGCGCTCGGAGCTTTCCGTGATGGCGGAAGAGGGCGACGATTATGGCCGGTCCGACATCGGGCAAGGTGTCACGGTCAACGTCGAATATGTTTCCGCCAATCCGACCGGCCCCATGCATATGGGGCATTGCCGGGGCGCCGTGGTGGGCGATGCGCTCGCCACCCTGCTGGAATATGCCGGGCACAAGGTGATCCGCGAATATTATATCAATGACGCTGGCGGGCAGGTGGATGTCCTCGCCCGATCGGTGCATCTGCGCTACGCGCAGGCGCTGGGCGAGGATGTGGGCGAAATCCCTGAGGGTCTTTACCCTGGCGATTATCTGGTGCCGGTTGGGCAGGCGCTGGCTGCTGAATATGGCGACCGCTTCTTGAAGGCGCCGGAAGCCGACTGGCTGGTCACGTTCCGCAGCTTTGCCGTCGCAAAGATGATGGACATGATCCGCGCCGATCTGGCGCTGCTGGGCATCCATCACGACATTTTCGCGTCCGAGGCCGAATTGCAGGCGGCGGGCAAGCCTGACGAGGCCGAAGCCTGGTTGCGGGCGCATGATCTGGTCTATGACGGGGTGCTGGAAGCGCCCAAGGGCGAATTGCCCGATGACTGGGAGCCGGTCGTGCTGCCGCTGTTCCGGTCGACCAAGTTCGGCGACGATCAGGACCGGCCGATCAAGAAGTCCAACGGCAGCTGGACCTATTTCGGCGCGGACATGGCCTATCATTATCAGAAGGCCCAGAGCGCCGATCAGCTGATCGACATATGGGGGGCGGACCATGCGGGGACGGTCAAGCGCATCCAGGCGGCGGTCGCGGCGCTGACGGAGGGCAAGGCGCGTTTCGACGTGAAGCTTATCCAGATGGTGCGGCTGTTGCGCGATGGCGAGCCGGTGAAAATGTCCAAGCGCGCGGGCAATTTCGTGACGCTGGCCGATGTCGTGCGGGAAGTGGGCAAGGATGTCGTGCGCTTCACCATGCTGACGCGCAAGGCCGACGCGCAGATGGACTTCGACTTTGCCAAGGTGGTCGAGGCGTCGAAGGACAATCCGGTCTTTTACGTCCAATATGCCCATGCCCGCATTGCATCGCTGGGACGGCGGGCGGAAGAGGCGGGGATCGAACTGCCAGCCCCGGACCTGTCCCTTCTTGGGACGGCAGAGCTGGGCCTCGTCAAGCTCGCGGCCCAGTTCCCCCGTGTGGTCGAAGGCGCGGCGCTGACCCGCGAACCGCATAGAATTGCCTTCTATCTCAATGATCTGGCTTCGGCCTTTCACGGCTGGTGGAATATGGGCAATGATGATCCGCGCGCGCGCGTCATTCTGGCCGACGATCCGGCCGTTACGTCGTCGCGGCTTTTCCTGAGCCGTGGAATAGGGCAGATTATCCGCAATGGCCTTGCGCTGATGGGCGTGGCGGCATTGACTGAGCTGAACTAAAGGCGGGCGGAGTTTCGGACGATGGGCGATTATGCACGAGGCCGGCTGGATTTTGACGATGAGGACCGGCTGCCCTGGCTGGAGCCTGCGGTCGATGACGAGGATGACAACAGCATCTCGCCACTGCGGCTGCTGAGCCTGATCCTGCTCGGTCTCGCGCTGATCGGTGTCGTGGTGGCCGGGATATGGTGGTTGCAGAACCGCAATGGTCCCGGCGCTGCGGGTGAGGGCCAACTGATCGAGGCGCCCGCGGACAATTACAAGATCGCCGCCAATGAGGCTGACGCGAAGAAATTCGATGGCGAGGGCGATGCGAGCTTTGCGGCAAGCGAGGGCGTGCCGCGCGACGGACGGATTGACGCCAGCCGCGTCCCCGAAGCACCGATCACCAAGACCGCGCCCGCGCCCACCGGGACCAAGCCGGCCGTCCCGGCCAAGCCTGCACAGAGCGTGACCGCGCGCGTCGCCGACGAAACCAGCGATCGCGCGACCGTGGCGCCCAAGGCGGCCAGCGGCGGCGCGCTGATTCAGCTGGGCGCCTATGGCAGCGCGTCCGGCGCAAAGGATGCCTGGACCAGATTGTCCAAGCGCTTTGCCTATCTCGCCCCGCTCGCCATGACCGTCGAACCGGCGGAAGTTGGCGGCAGCACCGTCTATCGCCTGCGTGCGAGTGCTGGCGGGCAGGCCAGCCTGATCTGCGGCAAGCTGAAGGTGGCGGGCGAAAGCTGCATGGTGGTGAACTGAGCCTTCGCGTTGCGATGGACATAGGCGTCATGCTGTTCGAAGGAGGGGCATGACCGAACGGAAACTGACCCGCGCCGCGATCGCGGCGGCGGCGCTGGATGTGCTGAACGAACAGGGGCTGGACCAGTTGAGCCTGCGCAAGGTCGCGGCGCGGCTGGATGTCAAAGCGCCCTCGCTCTACTGGCATGTCGCCGACAAGAATATGTTGCTGGCGCTGCTGGCCGAAAGCATCTTCGCAGATTGCCTGTCGAAAATTCCGGCCTGTGCCGACTGGCGCGACTGGTTGCGTGCGTTCGGCAAGGCGCTGTGGCAGGCGCAGAATGCGACGCGCGACGCGGGACGCTTGATCCTGGGGGCGGGGCAGCCGGTCGAGGTGCTCAAAGCGATGCAGGATGCGACCAGCGCGCCCCTGATTGCGCTGGGGCTGGAACCGGAGCGCGCCATGATGATGCAGGCGTCGGTGCAGGCGCTGGTCACTGGCTGGACCACGTTCGCGCAGGGACCGAACGCGGCCTATCTCCAATCCCAATTGCCCATCGACGCCGCCTTTGCCGAGGGGTTGGACGCGCTGATCCATGGCCTTGATCCTGCTCCCTAACAGTGTTAGGCTAACATTGTTAGTTTAGCTGGTCCGGCACCAATCGCGACAGACGATGATGCCGGCCTTTGTCAGGGAGAGATGCCATGTACCCATTTCGGGAAGGGTCGTTTGCCGTTCGCAATGGCTGGTATGTTGCCGCGTTTCGCAACGAACTGGGCCGTGACCTGCTGGCGCGGACGATCCTGAACCAGCCGGTCGTCCTGTATCGCAAGGAAGATGGCGAGGCGGTTGCGGTCGGCGGGCGCTGTCCGCACCGACATTTCCCCCTGGGCAAAAGCTGTCTGAAGGGCGATGCGATCGTCTGTGGCTATCATGGCATCGCCTTTGGCGCGGATGGCCGGTGCGTCGATATTCCATCGCAGGATGTCGTGCCGCGCGCCTACACGATTCCGACCTATCCATTGGTCGAGCATGGCCTGTGGGCGTGGATATGGATGGGGGACGCGGACAAGGCCGATGTCGCGCTGCTGCCCGATCTGGAGGAGATCGGGGTGACTGCGGCGGGCATGACGGCGCGGCCCTTTTATGTGCAGGAGGTGCAAGGGCGCTACCAGTTGCTCAACGACAATCTGCTCGACCTGTCGCACCTTGCCTTCCTCCACGCCAGCAGCATCGGCACGGTGGAAAATGCGCAGGCACCTGAAGAACTGGTCAAGCGCCCCGGATTTCTGAGTTGCCGCCGATATATCCGTAATGCCGACGCGCCTGCCGTGATGGCGGCGACCGGGCGCTATGCGGGCAAGATCGACCGGGTGACGGGGATGGATTTCTACCTGCCGGGCTTTCATGCCGGGATTGGCGACATGGCCTATCCGCAGGACCACCCCGAACATCCCGGCGAGATGATCGTGACGAGCCGGGTCTATCACGCCGTTACGCCCGCGACGCCGCATAGCTGCATCTATTTCTTCGCCATGGCGTCCGAAGATGTGGCGGGCATGGATTTCATGTTCGATTATCTGAAGCCCGTGCTGGAGGAGGACAAGTTCGCGACCGAAGAGATTGAGAAGATGCTGGCGATCGTCGGCGAGAATCCCGACGAACTGCTGATCAAGACCGATCGCAACGCAGTGGAGGGTCGGCGCATGTTGCAGGCGATGATGGACGCGGAAAGGTCTGCGGCGGCTGCGCCAGCCTGATCGCAGTTCATCAATTCGCCTTCGACAGGGGCGGGACTTGGCGCTACCATCTGCCGCATGAAACCCGTGATCTTCGGCCTGTCCGGCGCAACACTGACCCCTGACGAACGCGCTTTTTTCGCGGATTCACAACCGGCCGGTTATATCCTGTTCCGGCGCAACATCATCGATCGGGCGCAGCTGCGCGCGCTGACCGACGATTTGCGGGCGCTGCATGGCCGCAACGACCTGCTGATCATGATTGATCAGGAAGGGGGGCGGGTGGCGCGGATGCAGCCGCCGGTCTGGCCTGCCTTCCCGGCGGGAGCGATGTTCGACCGGCTTTATGACGTCGCGCCGTCCAGCGCGATCGCCGCGGCACGCGCCAATGCCCGCGCGATCGCGCTGACGCTGGCAGAGGTCGGCATTACCGTCGATGCGCTGCCGTTGCTCGACGTGCGGCAGGATGGGGCAAGCGACATCATGGGCGATCGCACGCTGGGCGCCGAGCCGATGCGGGTCGCCGCGCTGGGGCGGGCGACTCTCGAAGGGCTGGCCGATGGCGGGGTGGTCGGCATCGTCAAGCATATGCCGGGCCATGGCCGGGCGCTGGTGGACAGCCATCTGGAATTGCCGGTGGTGCGCGCGGATGCCGATATGCTGGCGAGCGACCTGCAACCGTTCGAGCGCTTGCGCGACGCGCCGATGGGGATGACCGCGCATGTCGTTTACACCGCCTGGGACGCGCAGCGCCCCGCCAGCCTGTCGCCGACCGTGATCGAGGATGTTATTCGCACGAGGATCGGCTTTGACGGGCTGCTCATGTCCGACGATCTGGACATGAAGGCGTTGCAGGGCGGCATCCCCGATCTGGCGGCGGGCGTGGTCGCGGCAGGGTGCGATCTGGCGCTCAACTGCTGGGGGCGGATGGACGATATGCTGGGCATTGCCGACCAGTTGCCGGAGATAACGGACGTAGCGCGCGCGCGGCTCGACCGGGCGATGGGGTCGGTCGAGCGTGGCGGCGATCAGCCGGAACTGGCGGAGTTGCTGGCGACGCGGGACAGTCTGCTGGGGTTGGTGGCGGCTTGAGGGGCGAACTCGAAAATGCCTCCCATAGGGCGACGACCATTGCGCATGACGTTCGGTTATCCCTCCAACGTCATGCTGAATTTACTTCAGCATCCATTTCTCGTCACAAGCAACTGTGTGAGCTGGAAAAATGGATCCTGAAACAAGTTCAGGATGACGGTGAAATAGAGGGCCGTTTCATATGCCATAATCCTGGCCCATGCGGGAGGGACTAGACGTGGACGACCTGTTCATTGCCCCGGCCATTCCCAGCCCCGACACGCTGACCGTCAGCTTCGATGCGTGGGAAGGGCCGCTGGACTTGCTGCTGACGCTGGCGCGGTCGCAGAAGGTGGATTTGCGCGAGATTTCGATTCTGGCGCTGACCGAACAATATCTGAAGTTCATCGACGGCGCGCAGCAGGTGAAGCTGGAACTGGCCGCCGACTATCTGGTGATGGCAGCGTGGCTGGCCTATCTCAAATCCGCGCTGCTGCTGCCGCGTCAGGAGCAGGCCGATCCCAGCCCCGAAGAGCTGGCCCTGCGCTTGCAATTGCGGCTGCAACGGCTGCATGCGATGCGCGATGCGGCGGCGCGGCTGATGGCGCGCGACCGGATTGGGCGCGACGTGTTCGTGCGGCGCAATCCCGAAGGGCTGCGGCTGGTGCGCAAGGCCAAATGGCACGCGAGCCTTTACGACCTTATCCAATCCTATGGGCAGATCCGCGCCCGGACCCAGCCCGTCGTCCACACCATCGCGGTGCGGCCGGTGATGACGCTGGACGAGGCGATCCAGCGGGTCGGTGCGCTGGTCGGCGCGGCAATCGACTGGACGCGGCTGGAGGCGTTTCTGCCCGCCGGGCTGGACAATGCCAAGGCAAAGTCGGCGCTGGCCAGCAGCTTTGTCGCGGCATTGGAACTGGCTCGGCAGGGGCGGTTGGAAATCCAGCAGGACGGGATTTTCCAGCCCATTTTTCTGCGCGCCGGGGCGCCGGACATGGAGGCGGGGGCATGAAGGGGGAACCCGACGATTATCTGCGCGCCGTAGAGGCGGCGCTGTTCGTCGCCGAAGCGCCGCTGACGGCTGCGGAATTGAGACTGCATGTCGGCGATGCGGGCGATCTGGCGGCGGCGCTCCGGCAATTGGCGGACGATTATGCCGGGCGCGGCATCAACCTGGTGGAGCGGGGCGGGCGCTGGCATTTCCAGACGGCGGCGGATCTGGCGCATATATTGCGGCGCGAGAAGGATGAGGCGCGCAAATTGTCGCGCGCGGCGATGGAGACGCTGGCGATCATCGCCTATCATGAGCCGGTCAGCCGCGCCGAGATAGAGGCGATAAGGGGCGTTCAGGTGGCCAAGGGAACGCTGGACGTGCTGATGGAGGCAGGCTGGGTGCGTCCCGCCGGACGGCGCGAGGTGCCGGGACGACCGCTCATCTATGCGACGACCGTAGATTTTCTGTCACATTTCGGGCTTAGCAGCCGCCGGGACTTGCCCGGTATCGACGATCTGCGTGCGGCCGGGCTGCTCGATCCGGTCGATTTGGTGCTGGAGGGTCTGGGCGGGCAATCCGTTCTGGAAAATGACGATGATGTGGCCTAGATAGGTTGCCTTACAGGAGTATTTGAAATGGGTTCCTTCTCGCTGATGCACTGGGTGATCGTGCTCCTGGTCGTCATGCTGCTGTTCGGTGGCGGCCGGATTTCCGGCCTGATGGGTGACGTGGCCAAGGGCATCAAGAGCTTCAAGAAGGGCATGGCGGACGATGACGACGATGTCGCTCCGGCCAAGCCCGCGACCCGGCTGGAGGGCCATCGCGTGCCCGAACAGGATGCGGGGACGACGGCGACCGGCGCTACCGAAGAAAAGACCAAGGCCTGACGTTCAAGCGCCGGGTGGTAGGGTAGCCACGCATGTTTGGTATCGATTCGACCGAGTTCCTGCTGATCGTCATCGTTGCGGTGATCGTGATCGGGCCGAAGGATTTGCCGCGCGCGCTTTACAAGGTGGGTCAGATCGTCGGCAAGGCGCAGGGCATGGCGCGCCATTTCCGCACTGGTCTCGATGCCATGGTGCGAGAGGTCGAGCTGGAGGAACTGGAAAAGAAGTGGGCCGCGCAGAACAAGCGGATCATGGAAGAGCATCCGCCAGAGGTTGCCGCTCCAGCCATGGAGGCGCTGCCGCCGCCGGATGTTGAGGCCGCGCCGGACGGGCCGCCGCCCTTCGTGGCGGAATCCGCGCCCGTGGCGCCGACGACCGACGCACCCCCCTATCTGGCCGGGGAAGCGGCTGCTGACCATAAGAGCGGGTCGGCGGCATGATCGGCGATATTGATGATAGCAAGGCGCCCTTGCTCGACCATCTGATCGAGTTGCGTGGCCGTTTGTTGAAATGCGTCTATGCGCTGGCGCTGACCGGCGCGCTCTGCTTCTATTTTTCCGCCGAACTGTTCGCGATCCTGGTCCATCCGCTCAAGGAAGCCTTTGGCGATGGCGGCGGCAAGCTGGTCTATACCAAGCTGTACGAAGCCTTTTTCGTGCAGGTGAAGATCGCCTTTTTCGGGGCCTTCTGCCTGTCCTTCCCGATCATCGCCAACCAGCTATGGGCGTTCGTCGCGCCGGGCCTCTATGCCAAGGAGAAGAAGGCTTTGCTGCCCTTCATCCTGGCGACGCCCTTTCTGTTCGCGATGGGCGCGAGCCTTGCCTATTTCGTGGTGATGCCGACCGCCTTCCATTTCTTTCTGGAATTTCAGGGCGACAGCAGCGGTTTGCAGGTCGAGGCTTTGCCAAGCGCCGACGCCTATCTGGGGCTGGTGATGCAGTTCATCCTGGCGTTCGGCATCAGTTTCCTGATGCCGGTGCTGCTGATGCTGCTCAACCGGGCCGGTTTCGTCAGCCGCGCGCAGCTGATCAGCCTGCGCCGCTACATGATCGTAGCGGCCTTCATCCTGGCCGCCGTGCTGACGCCACCCGATGTCGTGTCGCAGCTCATGCTCGCGATTCCGCTGTTGCTGCTGTACGAAATCACCATCGTGGCGATCTGGTTCACGGACCGACGGCAGGCCAATATGCAAGAGGTCGAGGAAGCGTCGACCTGAACAAAAAGCGGCCCGCCTTTTAAGGGGCGGGCCGATGCTAGGGGAGTCGGGTAGTCGTATTGCTGGCGGCGATTAATCCGCCGCCTTCTCCACGGCTTCGCCTGCGCTCTGCACGTCGCGGCCAGCGCCTTCGACGGTGTTGCAGGCGGCGACCATCAGCGAACCAGTGAGCAGCAAGGCTGCGAGGATCTTTTTCGTCATCGAAACTCTCCTTGAGAAACATGCGACCATATGGGGTGAGCCATGTTGGTGACGAGGAACAGAACCCGCTTCTTACACAAGCGTTCCGACCATCAAAAATTTAATGATTTCAACAGGAAGGTCGTCCAAAAAAATCTGAGCCCGGAACGCGTCGGGGGGGGGAGGCGTTCCGGGCTCATATTATGTGGATAGCAAGAGCGGGGGGCAAAAGATTTGCTATCCGAAGTGAAGAACCCACAATGGCGCGGATCGGTTCCCGCGCTGCCCGGAAAAATGCATTTTTTAATCCCGCGCAATTCCAGACATTTGGCTGGTGCAGCGCGCGTTAACCTGAAAAAAGTTGGCGCTGCTCAGACGATCGGGCGGCCGCTGTTGCGATATTCTGGGCGGATGGTGGATTCCGGCAGGCTGTCTTCGCGAGCGGATGGCGCAGGACGGGCGATGGGCGCGATCCAGCCCGTCGATGGGTTCGCGGCGGCTGCGTTGCCGACAGGTGCAGGCGCGGCGAACGCTTCCACGGGCGTGACCGGCTTTGTCGGCCAGACCCGGCGCGCGGGACCGGATATGGTTTCCCGCCCCAGATAGGGGGTGCGGAAAGCCGCCAATGTGCCGTTGAAGCCGGGATTGCGATAAAAGATATGCGCGCCGATCACTGCGACCGGGTGCAGGCTGGACGACCAGGCGGGGCGGACCGCCAGCGTGTGATAATGGGTCGCGAGGCCGACCGGGGCGTAGACGCGACCCGCCAGCGCGTCCTGCGCGACCCGCCGCGCGCGTACCCATTGGGCAGCGGCAGGCAGGCGCGCCATCGCGCCGTCACAGCTGAAGGTGAACTGGCATTTATAGTCGGTGCGTTCGGAGCCTTCATAGACGACGCCGCACACCGTATTGGGCCAGAGCTGGCTGCGGACGCGGTTGAGCACGACCTGTGCGACGGCCCGCTGGCCATCGTCCGGCTCGTTGCCTGCCTCATAATAGATGGCGGAAGTCAGGCAGTTGAGCGCGCGATAGCTGTCGAGGCCAGTCATGCCGCGAAAGATGGCGGCGGGCGCGGCCTTCACCTCGTCCAGCCCCATGACATGCTCACTCTGCACCGTCTGCGCGCCGGGAACGGGATCGAAAGCGCCTTCTGCAAAGAAGAAGGCGGAGCCGGGGAAGTTGGCGGCGGCCTCTTCGGCCGGGTCGTCATGGGACTGCTGCCCGTCGAGCATGTCGAGCGGGGCGGCGGTGATGAAGCGCGGTGCGACGAGCGCGGCAAGGACAAGGGCGACGATGCCGCTGCGTCCCTTCCACCCGATCGCGCCCATGTCCAGATCCTTCATATGCAGCGACGCACCGTCGCCCATGCCGCCCATAGACGCATTTCCTTTCCACTTCCTCCCCCGATTCCGCCCTGTGCCGTGTTGGGACAGGGTGAGGGGCAGGGGTTAACGCGGCGGTGAAATCGCCTCTTTTGACTGCGCATCATTCCCTTGCTTGGCAAAGGCGTATGGGGTCCGCTATGCGTGCGCCATGCTGCTACAATCCAATAGTCTCGCGCTGATCGGCAATACGCCGATGGTGCGCCTTGCCGGTCCCTCCGCTGCGACGGGCTGCGATATTTTCGCCAAGTGCGAATTTGCCAATCCCGGCGCGTCGGTGAAGGACCGGGCTGCGCTGTTCATCGTCAATGATGCCGAGGAGAGGGGGCTGCTGAAGCCCGGCGGCACCATCGTCGAAGGGACGGCGGGCAATACCGGCATCGGCCTGGCGCTGGTCGCCAATGCCAAGGGGTACAAGACGATCATCGTCATGCCCGAAACCCAGAGCCGCGAGAAGATGGACACGTTGCGCGCGCTGGGGGCGGAACTGGTGACGGTGCCCGCGGCGCCCTATTCCAATCCGGGTCATTTCGTCCACACCTCGCGCCGGCTGGCGGAGGAGACGGAAGGCGCGATCTGGGCCAACCAGTTCGACAATATCGCCAATCGCAAGGCGCACATCGTCGGCACTGCCGAGGAAATCTGGACCCAGATGGAAGGCCGGATCGACGGCTTTACCTGCGCTGCGGGCACGGGCGGCACGATTGCGGGCGTGGGCCTGGGCCTCAAGGCCAAGGATGAGGCCATCACCATTGCGCTGAGCGATCCGCACGGCGCGGCCCTGTATCAATATTATGCCTGTGGCGAACTGAAGGCGGAGGGTAGCTCCGTTGCCGAAGGGATCGGGCAGGGTCGGATCACCGCTAATCTGGAAGGCGCGCCGATCGACACGCAGTTCCGCATTTCCGACGAGGAAGGGCTGGAGTGGGTCCGTCGCCTGCTGGCGGAGGAAGGGCTTTGCCTGGGCCTGTCGTCAGGCATCAACGTCGCGGGCGCGGTGGCGCTGGCGCGGCAGTTGGGGCCGGGGAAGCGGATCGCGACGATCTTGTGCGATACCGGCTTTCGCTATCTGTCGACGCTATACAACCGGCAATGGCTGGAATCTAAGGGCTTGACGGTCTTTCCCTGGCTGGCGCAGACTGCATGAGCGCCGACACGGGTCGCGGCGATGTACAAATGAGCGCAGGCATGGCTGAAACACCCCGCCGACTGGAAGGGTTGCAGCGCGTTCAGATCGGGCTGACCGGTCTGGCAGGTGTCGTGTTGCTGGTGGGTCTGGCCAATATCGTCATCGACAAGGCGCGCAAGGACGATGCCGCGCTGCCGCCGCCAGTGGTGCCGACATTGTCCACTGCCCCCACCAATGTCGTGTCGCCCAAGGACCCGCTCGCTGAACTGGGCGTGCAGCCCGCGCCGGAGCAGGCGCCGGTGGTGCCCGATCAGGCGCCGGTCGTGCCCGATCTTCAGCCCGATCCCAATCTGCGCAAGCCGATGGACCGCGATCCGCAGCCGCGTTGAATGATGGGCGGGTGAAGGTGCCGCGCCGCCTGACGATCTTTCTGATTCTGTTTCTGCCCGTTGTTGCGGCGTTGGTGGCGGGTTTGGCGCGCGCCTGGCGATCGGGCGGGCAGGCCGATCCATGGACATGGGCCTTGCCCGCTGCGCTGATGGTGGCGCTGATGGGGCAGTTGCTGGCGAAAAATCTTTGGCGGTGGTTGCTATGGATCGCGATCGGCGCGACCGGGGCGGCACTGATTTTCTGCACGATAGCCGCGGCGCGTCCGCCCGATCTTTGGGCGGCTGTGGGATTGCTGCTTATGACGCTGCTGGCGGGGTTGGGCAGTCGCGGGTTGCGGGAAGGCGGGACAAGGTTGATCGCGGTCGGGTTGCTGGCGTTGGCCGGGTTGCTGGCCTGGCGCGGTCCGGCGCAACCGTTGACGCCGGTGGCCGACCGGCCTGTGTTGGCGGTGATCACGGCGCTGCCGCTGTTCTGGGCCGAAGGGGCGCGCGCCGACGCGCCGATCATCACTGTGCTGCGAACGCGCTTCACGATGCGACCGCTGGATGATCCGCGCGCATTGGCCGGATCGGGCGCGCGCGCCTTGCTGCTGGCCCAGCCGCGCGCGATGACGGCGGAGGAACTGGTAGCCATCGACGCCTGGGTGAGGGCAGGCGGCACGGCGCTGGTACTGGCCGATCCGCTGTTGCGCTGGCCGACTGCGCTGCCGCCCGGCGACCGTCGGCGCGCGCCATCGATCAGTCTGCTAGGCCCGCTGCTGGCGCATTGGGGCGTTGAGCCGGGCGGGCTGGACGAGGCGGAGACGCGCCACTTTCTGGATGATGGGCAGCTTGTCACCCTGTCCGGGACGCAGGCATTTACGGGGAGGCAGCCGGGCTGCATCCCGCCGCGCGGTGCGATCATGCGCTGCCGGATCGGGCAGGGGCGCGTCGTACTGGTGGGCGATGCCGACCTGATCGATGACCGGCTCTGGCTCGCCGATCCGGCCAGTCCGCTCGATCCGCGCGCCTGGGCGGCGGATACGCCCGCATTGGTCGGGCGCTGTCTGGGCGCGTCGATTGCACAAGGGCGGCACTGGTTTCGCGAGGCGCGCGACGTGGTGACAGGGCTACGCTGGGCGCTGATCTTTGGGACGGGATGGGCGATCCTGGGAATGGTGCTGTTCCGCCGGACTGAACAGCGAGTTGAACAATGAGGAGAATGAGAACAAATCATGAAAATATGCTGGAAAAGCCGAGGAAAATCCGTTAGACCCATTTTCTAACAGCTCAGCCCACTTTCTCCCGACTTTTCCCTTTTCAGTTGGCCCCTTGCTTGGTAGGTAATCAGCAATTGGGGTTAATCAGGTGTTGGCGATTCCTGCGTGCCGGATGTCATTCCAGTGATTCCGGCGACGGGTGGCCTGTGCCCCGCATGAAAGGGGCGAATTTCCAGCGTGTCGGATGTCATTCTCTATTCGGGCAACGCGTTCAGCGTCGCGGACGGCAAGGGCCGTTTCGTGTTGCCCCTGGAGATGCGCAAGCTGGTTCGCCAGGCGAGCGGCGATGAAAATCGCCTGTGCCTGTCCGTCCACATGGACAATGGCTGCGCCACCGGCTTTGGCCTGTCCCACAAGCGTTTCCTGTTCGATGAAGTCGCTGAACTGGAACGGCTGGCGCGCGAAGCGAACCGGCCCTTCAACGGCGATCTGGAACGCGAAAATCGCCTCGGCACGATCGAGGACGTCAATTTCGATGATGGCGGCCGCTTCTTCCTCCACCCCGATATCAAGGAAGAAGCGGGCATCACCGACGTGGCGTTTTTCTATGGTGTGGGCCGCTATTTCCAGATCTGGAAGCCCGAAGCCCTTGTGGAAAGCCCCGATCGCCCGGCGCTGATCCGCAACAAGGTGAAGCGCTGGCTCGACGCGCGCACAGCGGAGGGCGGCAAGTGAGCCTGTCTGACGCTGATACCGCCCCGCACATCCCCGTGCTGCTCGACGAAGTGCTCCATGCTCTTGCCATCACCCCTGGCGAGATTCATGTGGACGGCACGTTCGGCGCGGGCGGCTATTCGCGCGCCATGGCGAAGGCGGGGGCGACGGTCTATGCGCTGGATCGCGACCCCGATGCGATCCGCGAAGGCCAGGCGGTTGCCGATGCGCATGGCATCACGCTGATCGCGGGCGAATTTTCGCGCATGGCGGAATTGCTGGCGGAACGCGGGATCGACAAGGTGTCGGGCATCACGCTCGACATTGGCGTATCCTCGATGCAGCTGGACCGGGCCGACCGTGGCTTTTCCTTCCAGTCCGATGGCCCCCTGCTCATGACCATGAGCCAGGACGGGATGAGCGCGGCCGATTTCCTGAACAATGCGCCCGAAGAGGAGATCGCCAACATCCTCTACCGCTATGGCGAGGAGCCGCGTTCGCGCCGCGTCGCCCGCGCGATTGTCGAGGCGCGCCCGCTGGAGCGGACCGGGCAGCTGGCCCATGTCATCCGCCGCGCGCTGGGCCACAAGCCGCATGACAAGAAAGACCCTGCAACCCGCGCCTTTCAGGCGATCCGCATCCATGTGAATCGCGAACTGGAGGAACTGGAGCGCGCGCTGGAAGCGGCCGAGGCGCTGCTGGAGGAAGGCGGGCGTCTGGCCATCGTCAGCTTCCACAGTCTGGAAGACCGGATCGTCAAGCAGTTCCTGCGCAACCGCAGCGGCGGGGAAGGCGGCTGGTCGCGGCACATGCCCGAAAAGCGCGCCGCCGATGCGCCGACCTTTGCCAAGCCCGCCAAGGCGGTGCGCGCGGGTGATGCTGAACTGGCGCGCAACCCCCGCGCCCGATCGGCCACGCTGCGCAGTGCCGTGCGTACATCTGCCCCTGTTTCGTCCTCCGGGAGTCCCCGCGCATGATCGCCGTCAAAAGGTTGCAGAGCCTGATCTGGGTATTGCTGGTCGCGCTGGGCGCGCTGGGTGCCTATCTGGTGTCGCTCAAGGTCGCGACCGAGCGCAACGAATTGATGCAGGTGCGGATGCAGATTGCGCGGGCGAAGGGGGATATTCGCTATCTGGAGACGGAATTCAGCGCGCGTGCGTCGATGCGGCAGCTGGAAAGCTGGAACCAGCATGATTTCATGTATGGCACGCCGACCGCTGGCCAATATCTGGCGGGCGAACGCGCGCTGGCGCAACTGGACGGGGTGCAGCCCAACGGGCCGGACTACGTCGCGCCGCCGGTGATGGTGGCGATGGTGGAAACCCCCGCTGACCTGCCGTCCGCTCCGCAGGCGGCGCCCGCCAGCCCCGCCGCCACCCAGATCCGCAGCGACATCGCCGTGATTCGCGAGGCGCACGCCGCCGACAATGTCGAGAAACTGGCCAAGCCCGCGCCGCACACGCCTGCGGTGCAGGCGAAGGTCGACGCCGATGTGTCGAGGCCCAATCCGGTGGCGCGCAAGGCGGAGCGCATGGCGATGCTGGACGCCAAGCTGCTGGACGACAATACGCTGGGCGAACTGAGCGCGACGGCGGCGCGCGAGCGCAAGAAGGGAGCGCGCTGATATGGCGACGATCATCGTTCAGCCGGGCGTGGCGCGGGCGGGGCGGCAACGGGTCAGCCTGACCGCCATTGCGCATCACCGGCTGATGCTGCTGCTGATCCTGTTCATGGCGGTGACGATGGTGCTGGTCGGCCGGCTGCTGTGGGTCGGCGTGTTCGCGCACAGCGGAACGGGCGACGACGCCCTGTCGGCGTTCCTGCCGGCCCGCGCCGACATAGTCGATCGCAACGGCGTGCCGCTGGCGCGGACGATGGACGCCTATTCGGTGGCGGTGCGTCCGTCCAGGCTGATCGGCGAACCCGACGAACTGGCGCGCAAGCTGCACGAGATTTTCCCCGATGAGGCCGAGGCAGTCTTTTACAAGAAGCTGACCGGCCGTGGCTGGGCCTATCTGCGTCGCCGGGCCTTGCCTGAGCAGGTGGCGGCGGTAAATGCGCTGGGCGAAATCGGCATCGAATTCCCGCGCGAGAAGGAGCGGCTCTACCCGCAGCGCACACTTGCCGCGCATGTGCTGGGCTTTGCGCCCAATGCCGACGGGGTCGGGGGCATGGGCGTGGAGGCTGCGTTCAACGATCGGCTGACCGATGCGGCGCTGCGCGGCCAGCCCTTTGCCATTTCCATCGACAGCCGGGTGCAGGGCGCGCTGGAAAGCGAGCTTTACGCCCAGATGGTCGCGCAACATGCCAAGGGTGCGGGCGGCATCATATTGGACGCCAATACGGGCGAAGTGATCGCCATGGCCTCCATCCCCGTGTTCGATCCCAACAAGCTGCAAAATTATGCCGGCAAATCGTGCAGCGAGTCACCGCTGTGCAACCGGATGGTGCAGGCCCGTTACGAACTGGGATCGACCTTCAAGCCGATCTCCATCGGGGCGGCGATGGACCATGGCATCGTGACGTCGATGAGCAAGCGTTATGACGCGACCGCGCCGATCTCCATCGGCGGGTTCCGCATCAAGGACGATCATTCGCTGGGACGCTGGATCAACGTGCCTGAAACGCTGGTCCACAGCTCCAACATCGCGACCGCGCGGATCGCCGATGAAATGGGCGCTGCGCCGATGCAGCAGATTTTCCGCACGCTCAAATTCGACCAGCGCGCGCCGATCGAACTGAAGGAGCGGGCCGGGACGATCTGGCCGAGCAATTGGGGACGGATCACCACCATGACCGTATCCTATGGCCATGGCATTGCGGTAACGCCGCTGCATCTGGCCAGCGCCTATGCCGCGCTGGTCAATGGCGGGATGTATCGCCCCGCGACGCTGCGCAAGTTGAAGCCCGGCGAAGCGCCGGTCGGACAGCGCGTCTTTTCCGCCGCCACCAGCGCGCGGATGCGCCAGCTGTTGCGATTGATCGTTGCGGCGGGTACAGGGCGTAGCGCCGACGCCACGGGGTTCCGGGTGGGCGGCAAGACAGGTTCCGCCGAGAAACCTGAGGATGGTCGCTATAATAAGAGTTCGCTGGTGACGACATTTGCTGCTGCTTTCCCGATGGATAATCCGCGCTATGTCGTCCTGACCATGATGGATGGCGCGACCAGCGCGATCGGCCTGCGCACTGCCGCCTGGACCGCTGCGCCGGTGGTCAAGCGTGTGATCGAGCGTACCGGGCCGATGCTGGGCGTGATGCCCGATGAGCGCCGCGACGTCGATATTTCGGACCTGACGCCATTGCTGTGGAAACCCAAGGGGGAAGCCGAATGACGCGCCTTGCCGGGCTGATCGACGGGCTGGACGCGGCTGTGAGCGCCGGGGCGGTGCTGGACGCCAATGTCACCGGCTTTGCAATCGACAATCGCAAGGTTGCGCCCGGCACGGTGTTCGGCGCCTTTCAGGGGCTGCGCGTCAATGGCGAGGATTACATTGCCGACGCTGTGAAGGCGGGGGCGATCGCGGTCGTCGCGCGGCCAGAAGCCAGGGTCGAAGGCGCGATCCATATCGCCCACGCCAATCCGCGCCGCCTTTTCGCGCAGCTTGCCGCACGCTATTTCGCGCCCTTTCCCGATGTGACGGTTGCCGTCACCGGCACGAACGGCAAGACCAGCACGGTCGAACTGACCCGGCAGCTGTGGCGGATGATGGGCCATCATGCCGCGTCGATCGGCACGCTGGGCGTCACGACATCGGTGGATCAGGTGTCGACGGGCCTGACCACGCCGGACATCGTCACTTTCCTGTCGAACATGTCGGGGCTGCGCCGCGAAGGCGTTACCCATGCCGCGTTCGAGGCGTCGAGCCACGGGCTGGCGCAATATCGTACCGAAGGGCTGCCGGTGCTGGCGGGCGGCTTCACCAACCTGTCGCGCGACCATCTCGACTATCATGGCGACATGGACAGCTATTTCGACGCGAAGATGCGGCTGTTCGATAAAGTCGTGGCGGCGGATGGCGCGGCGGTGGTGTGGGCGGACGATGCCTGGTCGGACAAGGTGATTGCGCGGGTGGCCGCGCGCGGCCTGCGCCTGTTGAGCGTTGGCGAGAAAGGCGAAGCGCTGCGGCTCGTCACGCGCACGCCGACGCAATTGGGACAGACGCTGGGCATTGAGGCGGACGGCAAGACATATAAGGTCAATCTGCCGCTGATCGGTGCCTATCAGGCGGCCAATGCGCTGACGGCGGCGGGCCTGGTGATTGCGACCGGCGGGGACGTGGCGAAGGTGCTGGAACTGCTGGGCCGGGTTCAGCCGGTGCGCGGGCGGCTGGAGCGCGCGGTCATCAGCAAGGCGGGCGCGCCGGTCTATGTCGATTATGCCCATACGCCCGACGGCCTGCGCGCCGCGATCGAGGCGCTGCGGCCGCATACCAAGGGCAAGCTGATCGTGCTGTTCGGCGCGGGCGGGGACCGCGATGCGGGCAAGCGGCCTTTGATGGGGCAGGTGGCGGCACAGCTGGCCGATCATGTGATCGTGACGGACGATAATCCACGGTCGGAGGAGCCATCCGCGATCCGTGCCGCCGTGATGGCGGGTGCTGCTGGCGCTGAGGAAATTGGCGGGCGACGCGCGGCGATTGCGGCGGCGATTGCGCAGGCGGGCGCGGATGACATCGTGCTGCTGGCGGGCAAGGGGCATGAGCAGGGCCAGATTATCGGCGACCGGGTGCTGCCTTTCGACGATGTGACCGTGGCGCGGGAGTGCGCGGGTTGATGCGGTTCTCAATTCCGCTCGCTGTGAGCGAAGTCGAAGGGCTCGGCCGACCGATAGGGAGGCCACTTCGCTCCGCTCAGTGGAAGGCTTCGACTTCGCTCAGCCCGAACGGTGGGGGCGTTTGATGGCGGACCTGTGGACCTCTGCCGAGATCGCCGAGGCAACGGGCGGCGCCGTGTCGGCGCCGTTTGCCGTTTCAGGCGTCGCGTTCGACAGCCGCGAAGTGAGCGGCGGTGATTTGTTCGTCGCGATGAAGGGCGAGGCGACCGACGGGCACAAATTCATCGGCAAGGCCTTTGCCCAAGGTGCGGCAGGGGCGATCGTCAGCGAAGCGGTCGATCATCCGCACATATTGGTGAAGGACAGTGCCGCAGCGCTCCAAGCATTGGGCCGGGCATCGCGCAAGCGGATGGGCGGCAAGGTGATCGGCGTGACCGGCTCGGTCGGCAAGACCGGCACGAAGGAAGCGCTGTTTCAGGCGCTGGACCGCGCCCATCCGGGGCAGGTGCATCGCTCCGTCAAAAGCTATAATAATCATGTCGGCGTGCCGCTGAGCCTGGCGCGGATGCCGCGCGATACCGCCTTTGGCGTGTTCGAAATGGGGATGAACCATGCGGGCGAACTGGCGGCGCTGACCCGGCAGGTGCGCCCCCATGTCGCGATCGTCACCGCCATTGCGCCCGCGCATATCGAATATTTCGGCACCGAGGCGAAGATTGCCGAGGCCAAGGCGGAGATTTTCGAAGGATTGGAACCGGGCGGCACCGCGATCATCCCCTATGACAGTCCGCATGTGGCGCTGCTCTACAACAGGGCGGAGCGGCACGCCGCCAATATCCTGACCTTCGGCATGAGCGCCGACGCGGACGTTCATGCGCGCGAGGCCGTGGCGGCGCCGGGCGGCGGGACGCTGGTGACGGCGAAGCTGCCGGACGCGGAACTCTGCTTTACCGTTGCAGCGCCGGGCGATCATTGGGTGTCCAATGCGCTGGCGGTGTTGGCGGCGGTGTCGGCTGTGGGCGGCGATCTGGCGGCGGCCGGGCTGGCGCTCGCGGAAATGCCGGGCCTGCCGGGGCGCGGCGAGCGGCGCATAGTGCCGGTCGCGGGCGGAGAGGCGCTGCTGATCGACGAAAGCTATAACGCCAACCCGCTGTCCATGGCCGCAACGCTCAAGCAATTGGGGCGCGAGCAGGCCGACCGGCGCATTGCCGTGCTGGGCGGGATGCGCGAACTGGGCGCGCGCAGCGCTGAGTTGCACGCCGATCTGGCCGGGCCGCTGGAGGCGGGGCATGTCGACTATGCCATCCTGGTCGGCGCGGAAATGGCGCCGCTGGCCGATGTGCTGGACGGCAGCATCGCCTATGTGCACGTTCCCGACACGGCCAGCGCCACCACCCTTTTGACCACCGAGATACGCGCGGGCGATGCTGTCCTCGTCAAAGGCTCCAACGGCATCGGGCTGTCCCGCCTTGTCGCGGCGCTTGGCGAACCCGCCCGCGACGGAGAGACCAACTAATGCTCTACTGGCTTGCCCAGACCATGGATTTTGCGGGTGGGTTCAACCTGATCCGTTACCTGAGTTTCCGCGCGGGCGCGGCGATCTTTACCGCGCTGTTCATCGGCCTGCTGATCGGCCCCAAATTCATTGGCTGGCTGCGCGTGCGGCAGGGCAAGGGGCAGCCGATCCGTACCGACGGGCCGCAGACCCATCTGGCCAAGCGCGGCACGCCGACGATGGGCGGGCTGATGATCCTGACCTCCATGGTGGCGTCGGTCCTGTTGTGGATGGACCTGAGTTCCATCTATGTCTGGGCCTGCCTGTTCGTGACGTTGGGTTTCGGCGCGATCGGTTTTCTGGACGATTATGACAAGGTGACCAAGGCCAGCCACAAGGGGCTGTCGGGCAAGGCGCGGTTGTTGTTCGAATTTCTGATCGCTGGCTTTGCCGCCTGGCTGATCGTGTCGCAGCACGGCAATACCGCGCTTTACGTACCTTTCTACAATGGCCCGGCGATCGAACTGGGGCCGTTCTATTTCCTGTTTGCAGCCTTCGTGATCGTGGCGTTCGGCAATGCAGTGAACCTGACCGACGGTCTGGACGGCCTCGCGACCATGCCGGTGATCATCGCCTGCCTGGCCTTCATGCTGATCGTCTATCTGGTGGGGCGCGCGGATTTTGCCGAATATCTGGGCATCCCGCATGTGCCGGGCGCGGGCAATCTGACGATCCTTTGCGGGGCGATCATTGGCGCGGGGCTGGCCTTTCTGTGGTTCAACGCGCCGCCAGCGGCTGTATTCATGGGCGATACCGGCAGCCTTGCGCTGGGCGGGACGATCGGCGTGATCGCGGTGACTGCGCATCATGAAATCGTGCTGGGCATCATTGGCGGGCTGTTCGTGGTGGAAGCGATGAGCGTCATCATCCAGGTGTTCTTCTACAAGCGCACCGGCAAGCGGGTGTTCAAGATGGCGCCGATCCACCATCATTTCGAGCAACTGGGCTGGGCCGAGCCGACGGTGGTGATCCGTTTCTGGATCATCGCCTTCATTCTGGCGCTGGCCGGCCTTGCGACGTTGAAGCTGCGATGATCGTTTCGGACGCCTTTGCGGGCAAGACCTATGCGGTGCTGGGGCTGGCGCGGTCTGGCCTTGCCACCGTCAATTGCCTGTCGGCCAGCGGCGCGCGGGTCGTGGCGTGGGACGGGCGCGAGGAAGCGCGCGCTGCGGTCGCGGGCAAGGCGGAACTGGGCGATCCGATGGAGATCGACCTTAGCGGCTTTGACGGCATCGTCGTGTCGCCGGGCGTGCCGCTCAATCGCCATCCCATTACCATGCGCGCGAAGCTGGCTGGCGTGCCGATCATCGGTGACATCGAACTGTTCGCGCTGGCCCGCCCGACCCTACCGCCGCACAAGGTGGTCGGCATCACTGGCACCAACGGCAAGTCGACCACCACGGCGCTGATCCACCATATCATCGAGCAGGCCGGTTATCCGACGGTGATGGGTGGCAATATCGGCCTGCCGATCCTGGGCCAGCCGCCGCTGGAGCCGAACCTGAAGGGGCCGGGCGTCTATGTGCTGGAACTGTCGAGTTACCAGATCGACCTGACGCATAGCCTGGACTGCGATGTGGCGGTGCTGCTCAATATCACGCCCGATCACCTTGATCGCTATGACGGGTTTGAGGGCTATGTGGCGAGCAAGGCGCGGCTGTTTGCGATGCAGTCGGCGGATCATGTCGCGGTGATCGCGACGGAGGATGAACCGAGCCGGGCGATTGCTCAAAACCTCCGTCATTCCCGCGAAAGCGGGAACCCATCTCCCGATATTATGGGCCAAGGCGAGGTTGGAGAAATGGATCCCCGCCTGCGCGGGGATGACGTGAAAGAGGTTGGGTCGAGCGACATTGATCCCGTCGCCCAACTGACGTGGCCCGCCCTGCAAGGCCCGCATAATGCGCAAAACGCCGCTGTCGCAATTGCTGTGGCCAAAGCGCTGGGCATTGATGAGGCGACCATCGCCAATGCGCTCGTCAGCTACGCCAGCCTCCCCCACCGGATGCAGGCGGTCGGCACGCGCAACGGCGTTCTCTACGTCAATGACAGCAAGGCGACCAATG
Organism: Sphingobium sp. GW456-12-10-14-TSB1; assembly: GCF_059424385.1. Taxonomy (NCBI): domain Bacteria; kingdom Pseudomonadati; phylum Pseudomonadota; class Alphaproteobacteria; order Sphingomonadales; family Sphingobiaceae; genus Sphingobium; species Sphingobium sp. GW456-12-10-14-TSB1. The sequence continues at coordinate 340,424 of NZ_JBWKZI010000001.1, forward strand.
CGGCTTCGACTGCGCCCGCGCTCGCCGCATGGCCGCCGGTTGATGGACGGCCGCGCATCCACTGGATTTTGGGCGGGGTAGCCAAGTCGGATAATCTGGACGAGTGCGTGCCGCATTTCGGCAATGTCGCCCATGCCTATACCATCGGTGAGGCGGGGCATATGTTCGCTGACCTGCTGCGCGGCTCTATGGCGGTGGACGATAGCGAGATGCTAAGCGCCGCGGTGCGCCGCGCCGCGCGGATCGCGCAGCCCGGCGACGTGGTGCTGCTGTCGCCCGCCTGCGCCAGTTTCGACCAGTTTCGCGATTTCGAGGCGCGCGGCGATGCTTTTGTCGCGGCGGTCGGGGCGCTGGAATAGGGTGATGGCACGGGCCGAACAGGGAAGGGACGGGGCACATGTCTAGAGCAGGCGAACTGGTGAAGGGGTTTCGCACCCGCACCGTGCCGCGCGAACGCACCGCGCTCGCCATATGGTTCTGGGAAATCGACCGCGTCCTTCTGTCGCTGATCGTCGCGCTGATGGCGATCGGTCTGGTGGCGGTCGCGGCGGCATCGCCGGTGGCGGCGATCGACCGGTCGACTGCGCAGGTTGCGGTCAACCCGCTCAACTATCTGTACCGCCAGCTTGTGTGGGTCGGTATCGGCCTGCCGATCATGCTGGTCATATCCATGCTGCCCCGACCGCAGGCGCGGCGGCTGGCGACCTTTCTGTGCGTCTTTTTCTTTGTCATGCTGTTGTTCGTGCCGTTGCTGGGCAGTACGGTGAACGGGGCGAAGCGCTGGATCGACCTGCCCGGATTTCGCTTTCAGCCGTCGGAGTTTCTGAAGCCCGTCTATGTCGTGACGCTGGCCTGGCTGCTGTCGCTACGCGGCAAGGATGCGACTTTGCCGGTGATCCCGCTGACCGGCGCGATGACGTTGCTGATCGCGGCGATCCTGATGCGTCAGCCCGATTTTGGCCAGACCGTCATTTTCCTGGCTTGCTGGGGCTGCCTGCTGCTGCTGTCGGGCCTGCCGATGCGATGGATAGCGGCGCTGGGCGGCATGGGGCTGGCTGGGCTGGTCGCGGTTTATATGTTCTATGAAAATGGCCGCCAGCGGATCAATGACTTTCTGGGGATCGGCGTCGATCATAGCGCCGGGCCGGATCAGACGGACCTGGCCTTCCGCACCATCACTCATGGCGGCTTTACCGGCGTGGGACCGGGCGGCGGGCAGCACAAGTTCCGCCTGCCCGAAGCGCATACCGACTATATCTTTTCGGTGATCGGGGAAGAGTTCGGCCTGTTGGCCTGTATCGCCATCGCTCTGGTCTATCTGGCCGTCGTCGTGCGGGTGCTGCTGCGCCTGCTGGATGAAGAGGATAGTTTCACCATTTTGGCCGCGGCCGGGCTGACGACGCAGTTTGGATTGCAGGCGATCATCAATATGGGCGTCAATGCGCAGATATTTCCGTCAAAGGGGATGACGCTGCCCTTTATCAGCTATGGCGGCTCCTCTATGCTGGCGCTTTGCATCGGCGTCGGCCTGTTGCTCGCCTTCACGCGACGCAACCCCTTCATGGGTCGGCATACGGTCGTCAAATGGAGTGGTCGATGAGCATTTCCCGTCACTTCGTCCTCGCTGCCGGCGGGACGGGCGGTCATATGATTCCAGCGCATGCCGTGGCCGAGGAATTGATGGCGCGCGGCCATCATGTCGCGCTGGTCACCGATGAGCGGGGGGCGAAGATCCCCGGCATCTTCGACAAGGCGCAGGTTCATGTGTTGCCTGCCGGGCGCATGACCAAGAATCCCAAAAGCTGGCCGGGCGCATTGAAGGCGATACTGGCGGGCCGGGCGATGGCGCGGCGGCTCAATGAGACATTCCGCCCCACCGCCGTCGTCGGCTTTGGCGGCTATCCGGCGATGCCGGCTCTGCTCGCCGCGCTGGCCGATGGCGTGCCGACCGCCGTGCATGAACAGAATGCGGTGCTCGGTCGCGTCAACCGGCTGGTGGCGGGCCGCGTCGATGCGATTGCGACCGCCTATCCGGGGGTCGAGCGGCTGAAGGAAAAATATGCCGCCAAGGTGCATTTGATCGGCAATCCGGTGCGCGAGGAAGTGAAGCAGTTGCGCGAGGAGGATTTCCCGGCGCTGACGGAAGAGAGCGTGTTCCGGGTGCTGGTGATCGGCGGCAGCCAGGGCGCGTCGATCCTGTCGAGCGTCGTGCCGGAAGGGCTGTCGATGCTGCCGGTCGCGCTGCGCCGCCGCTTGCAGGTGACGCAGCAATGCCGGGCCGAGGATATTGAGCGGGTTCGCAAAACCTATGCGGAGATGGAAATCCCCGCCGACCTTGCCACCTATTTCAATGATGTGCCGGAGAAATTGGGCTGGTCGCATCTGGTGATCGCGCGCGCGGGCGCGTCGACGCTGGCGGAACTGACCTGCGCCGGGCGGCCTGCGATACTGGTGCCGTTGCCAAGCGCGATGGATGATCACCAGACCGCCAATGCCCGTGAAATGACCGAGGCGGGTGGTGCGCGCACCATTCCGCAGGCGCGCTTTACCGCGGTGGAACTGGCCAAGCAGATGCAGAAGATGGCGATGGAGCCGGGCGCGCTGCAAAATGCGGCGAAGCGCGCGCGCGGTTGTGGCCGTCCCAATGCGGCGCGGGACATGGCGGACCTGCTGGAAAGCATCGGCCATGCGCCGATCGTCAATGATGCGGTGCGGGTCGGGCCGACGCCGACGTCGCTCAACCTGGCGGGGGTTCCTGCTTGAGGCTGGCTGTCCGCACTGCATCCTCCCCTGCAAGGGGAGGGGGACCGTTCGCGAAGCGAATGGTGGAGGGGTGTTGTCCCATCGAGAGGGTGATACCCCTCCGTCTGACCTTCGGCCAGCCACCTCCCCTTGCAGGGGAGGATCTATTATAATGAATTACAAGGAATCTCGCTCATGAAGGGTGTCGGCACGGACATCGGCACGATCCATTTCATCGGCATTGGCGGCATCGGTATGTCGGGCATTGCCGAGGTGATGCACAATCTGGGCTATGATGTGCAGGGCAGCGACGTGGCCGAAGGCTATGTGGTCGAAGGGCTGCGGGCCAAGGGCATTCGCGTGATGATCGGCCACAAGGCGGAAAATCTGGGCGATGCCGCCGTGGTGGTGACGTCCACCGCGATCAAGCGCGGCAACCCGGAGGTCGAACTGGCGCTGGAAACGCGCGTGCCGGTGATCCGCCGCGCGGAGATGCTGGCCGAACTGATGCGGCTCAAATCCACCGTTGCCGTGGCGGGGACGCATGGCAAGACCACGACGACGTCGATGGTCGCGGCTTTGCTGGACGCGGGCGGGGTGGACCCGACCGTCATCAATGGCGGCATCATCAACAGCTATGGCTCCAATGCGCGGCTGGGCAATAGCGACTGGATGGTGGTGGAGGCCGACGAGAGCGACGGCAGTTTCCTGCGGCTCGACGGCACGATCGCGGTCGTCACCAATATCGATCCCGAACATCTGGACCATTATGGCAGTTTCGACCGGGTGAAGGATGCGTTTGTCGAGTTCGTCGGCAATGTGCCTTTCTATGGCGCGGCGTTGCTGTGTCTCGACCATCCCGAAGTGCAGGCGATTTTGCCGCGCGTGCAGGACCGGCGGATCGTCACCTATGGCTTTTCCGCGCAGGCGGATATTCGCGGCGACAATGTGGTGAGCTTCCCCGGCGGCAACCGCTTCGACGTGCAGATCCGCGAGCGGGACGGGTCGACGCGCAAGATCGAGGGGATCGAGATGCCGATGCCCGGTCGCCACAATGTGCTGAACGCCATGGCGGCGATCGGCGTGGCGCTGCACATGGGGATCGACGATGCGACGATCCAGACGGGTTTCGCCAAGTTCGGTGGGGTGAAGCGGCGCTTTACCAAGGTCGGCGAGATCGCCGTCGATGGCGGCGTTGCCACCGTGATCGACGATTATGGCCATCACCCGGTCGAGATCAAAGCCGTGCTGGCTGCCGCCCGCGAAGGCGCGCAGGGACGGGTCATCGCCGTCGTCCAGCCGCATCGCTTCACCCGGCTGCGCGACCTGATGGATGATTTCCAGCAGGCGTTCAACGATGCCGACATCGTCTATGCCGCGCCCGTCTACACCGCTGGCGAACAGCCGATCGAGGGTGTGGACAGCGCGGCGCTGGTCGCGGGGCTGAAGCGGCGGGGGCATCGCAATGCTTCCACGATCGCGGACGCCGATGCGCTGGCGACGGCGCTGGCCGCCGACATTCAGGCGGACGATATGGTCATCTGCCTGGGTGCTGGCGACATCACCAAATGGGCGGCGGGGCTGGCCGCTGCCGTTTCCGCCAAGGTCAAGGAGTCGGCCTGATGTTCGAACTGTTCGCGGTTGGACTGGAAATGCAGAAGCGCATGATCGACGTGCAGATGCAGGGCGTGGAGGCCGCGCGCGACATGGTGCAGGCGGCGCAGGAAAATGCCAAGGCAGGCATGGCCGCCAATCAGGCGGGCGAGGCGGGGCTGACGGCGATGAAAAGCTGGATGAAGTTGTGGGGCATGCGCGGTTGACAGCGACGATTGCCCTTCCGCCCGTGCGCGGCAGTTTGAAGGCGGATGCGCCGCTGGCCCCGCTCGTCTGGTTCAAGGCGGGCGGCGCGGCGCAATGGCTGTTCGAGCCGAAAGATGCCGACGACCTGTCGGATTTCCTGGCGATGCTGGACCCCGATGTGCCGGTCATGGCGCTCGGCCTCGGCTCCAACCTTATCGTCCGCGATGGCGGGGTGCCGGGCGTGGTGGTGCGGCTGGGCAAGCCGTTTGCAAAAGTCGAGCGACTGGACGCGGTGACGCTCACCTGTGGCGGCGGCGCGTCGGGGATATTGGTGTCATCGACCGCGCGGGATGCGGGCATTGCGGGGCTTGAATTTCTCCGCTCGATCCCCGGCACGGTCGGCGGTTTCGTGCGGATGAATGGCGGCGCCTACGGGCGTGAGACCCGCGATATATTGGTGGAATGCCAGGTGGTGCTGCGGTCGGGCGAGCAGGTGACGTTGCTCAACCGCGATCTTCATTACACCTATCGCCATTCGAACCTGACCGACGGTGCGATCGTGGTCAGCGCGACGTTCCGGGGCGAACCGGGCGAACCCGCCGCGATCCAGGCAGAAATGGACCGCATCGCCACCGCGCGCGAGGAAAGCCAGCCGCTGCGCAGCAAGACCGGCGGATCGACCTTCAAGAACCCGGACGGGCACAAGGCCTGGGCTTTGGTCGACGAAGCGGGCTGTCGCGGGCTGCAACTGGGCGGCGCGCAGGTGAGCGAGAAGCACACCAATTTCCTGCTCAACCTGGGCGAGGCGACCAGCACCGACATCGAAGCGCTGGGCGAAGAAGTGCGGCGGCGGGTAAAGGACAAGAGCGGCGTGGAGCTGGAATGGGAAATACAGCGGGTGGGGTTGGTGAAGTGAGTGGGATTGATTTCATCCTCCCCTGCAAGGGGAGGTGGCAGCACGAAGTGCTGACGGAGGGGTGTCGCGCTATCGAGAGGGCGACACCCCTCCACCATTCGCTTCGCGAACGGTCCCCCTCCCCTTGCAGGGGAGGATTTTAATGCGTGGCCCTTGGCATGTCGCCGTCCTGATGGGCGGCTGGTCGGCGGAGCGGCCTGTTTCCCTCATGAGCGGGGAGGGTGTAGCCAAGGCGCTGGAATCGCGTGGGCATCGAGTCACGCGGATCGACATGGACCGTGATGTCGCGGCGCGGTTGGCGGAAACAAAAGCCGACGTCGTGTTCAACGCGCTGCATGGCGTGCCGGGTGAGGATGGCACCGTGCAGGGGATGATGGACCTGATGGGGCTGACCTACACCCATTCGGGCCTTGCCACTTCTGTCATCGCGATCGACAAGCAATTGACCAAACAGGCGCTGGTACCGCACGGCATTCCCATGCCCGGCGGCCATATCGTGCAGAGCGAGAGCCTGTTCGAGGGCGATCCGCTGCCGCGTCCCTATGTATTGAAGCCTGTCAATGAAGGCAGTTCTGTCGGCGTCGCCATCGTCACGGCGGAGGGCAATTATGGCAACCCCATCGCGCGAGACAGTGTGGGGCCATGGCAGGATTTCCCCGAATTGCTGGCCGAACCCTATATTCGCGGGCGTGAACTGACCACCGCCGTACTGGGCGACGAAGCGCTGCTGGTGACGGAGTTGCGGCCCAAGAGCGGCTTTTATGATTTCGATGCCAAATATACCGATGGCATGACAGAGCATGTCTGCCCCGCCGACATTCCCGACGAGATTACGCAGGCGTGCAAGGCGCTGGCGTTGCGGTCGCACCAGTTGCTGGGGTGCAAGGGCGCATCGCGGTCCGATTTCCGCTGGGACGATGAACGCGGCGTCGAGGGGCTGTTCCTGCTGGAGGTCAATACCCAGCCGGGCATGACGCCGCTGAGCCTGGTTCCCGAACAGGCGGCGAAGCTGGGCATTGACTATGCCACGCTGGTAGAGACTATTGTCGAGGAAGCACTGGCAGGTGCCCGGATGCCGGACAGGGCGGGAGCGAAACATGGCTGAAGCACGGATCAGGCGCGGGGGCACGGCGCGACTGAGCAGCGCGAAGGGCAGGGCGACCAAGGGCGGTCGCGGCCGGACGCTCAAGCGCCAGTCCTCACTCGATCGACTGATCGAGGCGCTGCCGGTCAGCGAAGCCACGCTGCAACGCATGGCCAGCTGGACGATCGTGGGCATTTTCGCCGCGATCCTGATCGGGTTTGCGATTTTCTTCGGCCTGCCCGCCATGGTGCAGCAACAGGCCGCGCTGATCGCGGCGCGCGCCGGTTTCGAGGTCGACAAGGTCGAGGTGCGCGGCGTCGAGCGGATGGACGAACTGCCGGTCTATAATATCGCGCTGGGACAGGTGGATCGATCGATGCTCTCGCTCGATCTGCCCAAGGTCCGCGCCGACATGCTGAAACTGGGCTGGGTCAAGGATGCGCGCATTTCCCGCCGTCTGCCCGATACGCTGGTGGTCGACATTGTCGAACGCGATCCGGTGGCGGTGTGGCAGCATGGCGGGCAATTGCACCTGATCGACGTGGCGGGCGTGGTGCTGCAACCCGTGTCGGCCAGCGCCATGCCGGACCTGCCGCTGGTTGTCGGCCCCAACGCCAACCGCCAGACGGCGGGGCTTAATCGGCTGATGGAAAATGCCCCGGCGCTCAAGCCGATGCTGGCGGGTGCCACCTGGGTCGGCAATCGCCGCTGGGATTTGCGCTTCCAGTCGGGCGAGACACTGTCCTTGCCCGAAGGGGACAAGGTTTCCGCAGCCGCTCTGGTCAACTTCGCACGGATGGACGGGGTCAACCGGCTATTGGGCCGGGGTATCGTGAAATTCGACATGCGCGATCCTGACCGGTTCGTCCTGCGGCTGCCGCAGGGCAAGGTCGAGGAACGGCCGGTCGATGCGGCCGACACCGCGGCCAGCGCCGCGCCGTTGGGCGAGGAAGGCTAAGCCCCATGGCGCAGCCCAAGGTCGAAAAGCTGATCACCGCGATCGACATCGGATCGTGGAAAGTGTCTGCGCTGATCGCGGGGCGAACCGACACAGGTGAACTGGCGATTTTGGGCACGGGCCAGCGCGAAAGCCGGGGCGTGCGGCGCGGCTTCATCGCCGACATGGAGCGCACCGAACTGGCGGTGCGTGAAACGATCGAGCAGGCCGAGCGGGTTGCTGGCACCAATATCGAGGATGTGTGGGTCAGCTTTTCGGGCGGCAGCCTGGTCAGCGACGTCGTGACGGTAGAGCGCGACATGGGCGGCTATCGCATCGAGCAGGCCGATATCGACGATTTGCTGACGACCGGGCAACAGGGCATCGACCCGGATGGTCGCGTGGTGCTGCACGCGCAACCCACCTGCTTCACCATCAATGGCAAGGTGCCGGTCAAGAAACCCGCCGGGATGCATGCGGACCTGCTGGGCGTGGATATTCATGTCGTGCTGGCCGACGGCGCGCCGCTTGCCAATCTGGACCTGTGCGTGCGTGGCGCCTATCTGAACGTCAATTCCATCGTCGCATCGCCGATCGCGACGGGCCTCGCTTGCCTGTCCGAAGAAGAACGCGATCTGGGCGTAGCGCTGGTGGAATTGGGGGCAGGGGTGACCAATGTGTCGCTCTATGCCGGGGGAATGCTGGTGGGCCTGCATTCCATTCCCATCGGGGCATCCGACATTACCGACGATATTGCATCGGCCTTTGGCATTCGCCGCAGCCAGGCGGAGCGGATCAAATGCTTCTATGGTTCGGCGATGCAGAACCGCCGCGATTTCCGCGAGATGATCGAGATCGCAACCCCTCATGGCGATGTCGCCCTGCCGGGGCAAAGCGCCGGTCCCAATGCGGAAGGGGGCAAGATTACGCGCGCGGCGCTGGTCGGCGTTATCTGCGAACGGCTCAATCAGTTGATGTCCGAAGTGAACGCCGCGCTGGCGGGCATGGGATTCAATTCCCCCACCGGGCGGCAGGTGGTGCTGACCGGGGGCGGCGCGGAAATGAAGGGCATTGCCGACTATGCGCAGGGCGCGCTGGGCCGCGCGGTGCGGATCGGTCGGCCAAGGGGCTTGTCCGCCATGCCCGAAGCGCATAGTGGCCCGGCCTTCGCGACGCTGGCGGGACTGGCGCTTTACGGCGCTTCCAACCCGGTTGATCTCCGCACGATGGCGCCCGCGCCGCAAACCGTGCATCGTCTGGGCGCACCCTTGTGGTGGCAGCGGATGATGCGGGCGATAAAGACCAACTATTGAACGAATTTACAGTAAGACGAAATTAACTGGTGAAATACTCCAGTTTCTGGTGTTAACATTTGATGTCGGTTGTTGCTTCCTGACGAGGAAGCTGAGGGAGCAGAATATATGAGCATTGAGATCAGCCCTCCGCATGTGGATGAACTGAAGCCGCGTATCGCGGTGATCGGTGTCGGCGGCGCGGGCGGCAATGCCATCGCGAACATGATTGCAGCCCATGTCGAGGGCGTGGACTTCATCGTGGCGAATACGGATGCGCAGGCGCTCAACGCCTCGCCAGCCGAACGCCGCATCCAGCTTGGCCCGCAAATCACCGAGGGTCTGGGCGCAGGATCGCGTCCCGAAATCGGCAAGGCGGCTGCGGAAGAAACGATCGTGTCGGTCGAGCAGGCGCTGGAGGGCGCGCATATGTGCTTCATCGCCGCCGGGATGGGCGGCGGCACCGGCACCGGGGCGGCCCCCGTCATCGCCAAGGCGGCGCGCGAGCGTGGCATCCTGACCGTTGGCGTCGTGACCAAGCCGTTCACGTTCGAAGGCAATCGCCGCATGAAGTCGGCGGAATCGGGCATCGACGAGCTGCAAAAGCATGTCGATACGCTGATCGTCATTCCCAACCAGAATCTGTTCCTGATCGCCAATCCGAACACGACCTTCAAGGAAGCGTTCCAGATGGCGGACGAAGTGTTGCAACAGGGCGTGCGCGGCATCACCGACCTGATGGTCATGCCCGGCCTCATCAACCTGGATTTCGCCGACGTCCGCTCTGTGATGGGCGAAATGGGCAAGGCGATGATGGGCACCGGCGAAGCCGAAGGCGACGGTCGTGCGCTTCAGGCGGCGGAGAAGGCGATCGCCAACCCGCTGCTCGATGGCGTGTCGATGCGCGGGGCAAAGGGCGTCATCGTCTCGATCGTCGGGGGCGAGGATATGCGCCTGATGGAAGTGGACGAAGCCGCCAACCATATTCGCGAACTGGTGGACCCGGACGCAAACATCATCTGGGGCAGCGCGTTCAACGACAATCTGAATGGCAAGATTCGCGTGTCGGTTGTCGCCACGGGCATCGACAATGATGTTGGCAATCATGCCGCGCCGCTGACCCAGCCTTTCAGCTTCGCCAGCCGCCCTGCGGTGTCGGTGCCCCAGTCGGCAGCACCCAAGGCCGCTGCACCCGCGCCCGCGCCACAGGCAGCTCCCGCGCCAGCACCTGAACCGGAAACGCTGGAACTGGACGTCCCCGAAGCGCCGGCCCCCGCGCCGGTGGCAGCCGCCGCGCCCGCGCCGTTCGCTGCGCCGCGCCCGGTCGCTGTCTTTTCGGACGACGACCCGGCAGAGGATGAACTGGTGCTCGGCGCGGAAAGTGCGGCACCGCCTCCGCCAGCAGAGCCAGCGCCGCGTGTCGCATCGGGCGGCACCCTGTTCGAGCGGATGGCCGGCCTGACCCGCGGTACGGAAAAGTCGCCTGCCGCCGACGAAGGCGCGCCGGGGATGGACATTCCGCGCTTCCTCAATCGCCAGAACAACCAGTAAGCGATCCGCTTGCCGGGGCATCTGCTCCACCAGAAGCGCGCCGTCGGTCCCACAAGGCAACCGGGCGCGCTTTTTCGTTGGCGGTCATTTCCCATTCATGGCGGCATCGGTTAAGGCACGGGTGTGAAACGCTCTCTTCCCTGGATAATTGCCGCGCTGATGCTTCCGGGCGGCGCATTCGCGCAGGTTGACCAATCGCAACTGGTCCGTCCGCCAGACGCGGCCGACCTCAACAGCTACCTTGCCCGTCTGTCCACCAATCCGCGCGATGTGGCGGCGCTGATCGGCGCGGGGGAGGCGGCGCTGGCGTTGGACGACCCGCGCGCCGCCACCGGCTTTTTTGCCCGTGCCGATGCGATCGCCAGCGGTAATGGCCGGATCAAGGCCGGGCTGGGGCGGGTGATGTTGAAGCTGCAAAATCCGGGCGAAGCGCTGCGCCTGTTCGATCAGGCGGCGCGGCTGGGCTATCCCGACGCGACGATCCTGGCCGATCGCGGGCTGGCGCGCGACATGACCGGGGATCAGGCCGGGGCGCAGCGCGATTATCAGGCGGCGCTGCAACGCACGCCCGACGACGCGGAACTGATTCGCCGCTATGCATCGTCATTGGGGATAGCCGGGCAGATCGATGCGTCGGACAAGGTCATGCAGCCGCTATTCTACAAGAGCGATCGCGCGGCATGGCGATCGCGCGTATTCATTTTGGCGATGAACAACCGGCAGGCTGAAGCGCAGAAGATAGCCGAGCAGACTATGCCGCCGCAGCTCGCCGCCGCGATGATGCCCTATCTGCGCAAAATGCCCTATCTGACCCCAGCGCAGAAGGCTGCTGCGATTCATTTCGGGCATTTCCCGGCGCAGGTCGGCACCACCATCGCCGCGATCGTGCCGACGCCTCCGGCTCCCGGCTACAGCCAGCCGGTTGCAACCAAGGCACCACCGCCAGTCGCTGTGGCGGCCGCCCCGACCAGCCCGGCGCAGGATCGCCGCACGCGTCGCGCCGAACAACAGCGCCAGCGCCGCGAAGCAACGCGGCTGGCGCGGGCCGAAACGCCGCGAACGGCGACGGTTCAACCGACGCCGGCACCGACGCCCACCCCGACTCCAGCGCCGACACCGAGTGCAGCGCCCACCCCGCAGCAGCCTGCGCCGCAAACCGTCCAACCGACACCGGCGCCCACACCCGCACCGGCGCAGGTGCAGATGGTCCAGCAGACGCCCGGCGCACCGGCCCCGACCCAGTCTGCTCCGCCAAGGCAGCTTGCCGCCGCCACGCCGCAGGTACAGGGGCCGCCAGCGCCCGGTCTTGAATCGCTCGACACGCCGCGGACCGCGGCACCTGTCGCCAGCCAGCCTGCAACCACGGTACCGAATAATGCCACCGCGCTGGCCCAGGCTTCCGCACCGGCATCGACGCCCGCTGCTTCGCCTGTTGTCCAGCCCACGCCGCCCGCGCCGCCGCCTCAGCCCGATCCGCAGGCGACCCGCACGCTGGCCGACATCATCCGCGCCATCGATGTGCCGGAAGCGGAACGGCGGCCCACCGTCGCGGCCGTCGATCTGGCCGAGATCGAGAAAATGCAGGCCGCGCGCCGCGCCGAGCGTCTGGCGGCTGCCGAAAAGGTGAAGAAAGCCGCCGCAGCCAAGGCCAAGGCGGAAGCCGATGCGAAGGCGAAGAAGGAGGCGGAGGAAAAGAAGCGGCTGGCCGACAATCCGTCACGCAACTGGCTTCAGATCGCGACCGGCGCGAACAAGAGCGCGCTGGCATTCACGCTGAAGGCGCTGCGCAAGAAATATGACGAGCTGGCCCCGCAAAGCGCCTGGACCGCCAGTTGGGGCCGGACCAATCGTCTGGTCGTCGGTCCATTCGCCAGCTTCACCCGCGCCAGGACGCTCGAAACCAAGCTGAAGGGCGAGGGTGCAGATGTTTTTGCCTGGCAAAGTGATGCCGGAGAGGTGGTCGAAAGGCTGAGCGGCGAGTAGAGGGGCGTCCCATGACGACCCTTGCTTCCTATGCCTGCCATCCCGCCGCCAGCCGTGGCCGCCTCCACCCCGAAGAGGGGGGCGAGGTGCGCGGCCCGCGCGACATGTTCCAGCGGGATCGGGATCGCATCATCCATTCGATCGCATTTCGTCGCCTGCGCCACAAGACGCAGGTATTTGTGTCGCCAGACGGGGATCATTTCCGCGTCCGCCTGACCCACAGTCTGGAGGTTGCGCAGATCGGGCGCACCACCGCGCGGACGCTGGGGCTGAACGAGGATCTGACCGAGGCTCTGTGCCTGGCCCACGACATTGGCCATCCGCCCTTTGGCCATGCTGGCGAGGATGCGCTGGAGGCGGCGATGGAGGCGCATGGTGGCTTTGATCATAACGCCCATACGCTGCGCACGCTGATGCTGCTGGAAAGTCCCTATCCGCGGTTCCGGGGACTCAATCTGAGCTGGGAAATGCTGGAGGGGCTGGCCAAGCATAATGGGCCGATCCGCAATCCCGGCTGGGCGATGCGCGAACTCGACGCTTTATTCCCGCTCGACCTGACCAGCCATGCCTCGCTGGAGGCGCAACTCGCGGCGATTTCCGACGATATCGCCTATGACAATCACGACATTGACGATGGGCTGCGCGCGGGGCTGCTGGTGCTGGAGCAGTTGCTGGAGGTTCCGTTCGTGGCGCGCTGTTGGGACCGGGTGCGGACCCGCTATCCCGATGTCGCGCAGGACAGGCTGCTGCGCGAACTGGTGCGCGAACAGATTGGCGTGATGGCCAACGACCTGATCGCCGCGACCCGCGCCAATATCGCAGAATCGGGGGTGCGGACGGTGGAGGATGTGCGTGCGCTGGGCCGTACGCTGGTTGCCTTCTCGCCCGAACTGGCGGCGCAAGAGCGTGGTCTCAAGCGTTTCATGTATGCCAGCCTGTATCATCATCCCGAACAATTGGCCGCTGCCGACCGGGCGCGGGTGATCGTCACCGACCTGTTCGCCGCCTATCAGGCCGATCCCGCGCTGATGCCGGGCGAATGGCGCGATGAGTGCGTGACCGGCGAACCCGATCGCAGCCGCCACATCGCCGATTTCATCGCGGGCATGACCGACCGTTACGCCGAAAAGCGCCATGCCGAGATATTCGGGGCGGTGGCGGATTGACGCGCCGGTGCGTTTGACGCAATGCAAATCATGTCGTCGGCGCTGAGGATTCGGCGCCGGGCATGATGCGGGAGAGTATGGGCGGCCTTTCAGGCCAAGCCCGTCGCCGAAGGAGCAACCGCCCCGGAATCTCTCAGGCCAAAGGACCGCATCACGCGCAGACGCTCTGGAAAGCGGATGGGGGAACCTGTCCCACCGAAGGGGTAAGCCGTCCCGCAAAGGACGGTCAAAGCTCTCAGGTTCCCGTGACAGAGGGGGTGACGAAAAGGCGGTCCGTTGGCCGGGTCGATCGTCGCTGTGCCCTCTTACGGAAAGGTCGTTTCATGACCGCCACGGACAATATCGCCACGCTGGAAGAAAGCCTGCCGCTGGAGGCCTTGCCGCTCGACGCCTGGCATCGCGCGCGCGGCGCGCGGATGGTGGGGTTTGCCGGTTATCACATGCCGATCCAATATGATGGCATCATGGCCGAACATGGCTGGACCCGCGAACATGCAGGCCTGTTCGACGTCAGCCATATGGGGCAACTGACCTTTTCGGGTGAGGGCGTGGACGAAGCGCTGGAGCTATTGCTGCCCAGCGATATCAAGGGATTGAAGCCCTTTCGCCAGCGCTATTCGATGTTGCTGGATCGCGATGGCGGCATATTGGATGACCTGATGGTATCGCGCCTTGGCGATGGGGCGTTCGATGACGCGGCGATCTACATGGTCGTGAACGGCGCGACCAAATATGACGATATTGGCTGGATGATTGAGCATTTGCCCGATGCCGTGACCATGAACCATATGGCCGATCAGGCGCTGCTGGCTTTGCAGGGGCCGGAAGCGGGCGAGGCGATGGCGGTGCTGGTGCCGGGGACTGCCGAACTGACTTTCATGCAGTGCGGCGCGTTCGACTGGAACGGGGTGCCGCTGTGGATCAGCAGGTCGGGCTATACCGGCGAGGACGGGTTCGAGATCAGCCTGCCCGCCGATGCGGCGAACGCCTTTGCCGACGCCTTGTGTGCCCTGCCGCAGGTGAAACCAATCGGCCTTGGCGCGCGCGATTCCTTGCGGTTGGAGGCGGGGTTGCCGCTCTATGGCCATGACCTGACCCCTGCGGTCAGCACGATCGGCGCTGATCTGGGCTTTGCGATTCCAAAGCGTCGTCGTGAGGAGGGCGGTTTCATCGGCCATGGCCGGGTGATGAAGGAACTGGCGGACGGGCCGGGCGCAAAGCGCGTGGGCCTGACCATCGAGGGCCGCCTGCCCGCGCGCGAGGGCGCACAGATTTATGTCGGCGATGTGCAGGTGGGCGACGTCACCTCCGGCGGTTTTGCCCCGACCGTGGGCGCGCCGATTGCGATGGGTTGGGTCAGCCTGCCCCATAGCGCCATCGGCACCGCGCTGGAAATTGAAGTGCGCGGCAAGCGCATCGGCGCAACGGTCGCGCCCATGCCGTTCGTACCGCACAATTATCGCCGCAAAGCCTGAATTTTTTGTCCGATAGGGGAGACAGACCCATGAGCCGCTATTTCACCGACGAACATGAATGGATCGATGTCGAGGGCGAGATCGCCACGGTCGGCATTACCGACTATGCGCAGGAGCAGTTGGGCGACATCGTGTTCGTCGAACTGCCCGCCGAAGGCACCACGTTCGACAAGGGCGACGATGCCGCCGTGGTCGAATCGGTGAAGGCCGCGTCGGACGTCTATGCGCCGATTTCGGGTGAAGTGATCGAAACCAATGGCGCGCTGGAGGATGAACCCGCGTTGGTCAACAGCGACGCGGAGGAAGATGGCTGGTTCTTCAAGCTGCGCATGACCGACCCGTCCGAGCTGGAAGGGCTGATGACCGAAGCGGCCTACAAGAAGTTTGTGGCCAGCCTTTGATATTTAATCGCCCCTCCTCTTCAGGGGAGGGGTTGGGGTGGGGGCTTGCCTCACGCGCCGCGTGGAGCGGACAGCGCCCACCCTCGGCCCCTCCCCAGAAGGGGAGAAGGAGAAATTGATGCGCTACCTACCCCTAACCGACACTGACCGCGCGGATATGCTGTCCGTCGTCGGCGCGGCGTCGATTGACGATCTGTTCGTCGACGTGCCCGCTGAAGCCCGCCTTTCGACCAAGATCGCGGGTCTGCCCGATCATGCGAGCGAACTGGCGGTCGAACGCCATATGAGCAAGCTGGCGCGGCAAAATCTGTCGGCGGGGGAAGCGCCCTTTTTCCTGGGGGCGGGGGCGTACAAGCATCATGTCCCGGCCAGTGTCGATCATCTGATCCAGCGCGGCGAGTTTCTGACCGCCTACACGCCCTATCAGCCGGAAATCGCGCAGGGGACGTTGCAGGTATTGTTCGAGTTCCAGACGCAGGTGGCGCGCCTGCTGGGCTGCGACGTGGCGAACGCATCCATGTATGACGGGTCGACCGCCTGCTGGGAAGCGATCGGCATGGCGCGGCGGATCACCAAGCGGGGCAAGGCGATCTTGTCGTCGGGCCTGCATCCCCATTATGTGTCGGTCGCCAATACGATGGCGAAGTTCACCGGCGACCAGTTGGTGCATGACGCGCCGACCCTGAGCGCCGACCCCGATATCGACGCGCTGATCGCCGGCATCGACAAGGAGACGAGCTGCGTCGTCGTCCAATATCCCGACATTTTGGGCCGCATTGCCGACCTGACCCCGCTGGCCGACGCGGCCCATGCCGCCGGTGCGCTGCTGGTCGCGGTGGTGACCGAGCCGGTGGCGCTGGGCGCGCTGGTCCCGCCCGGCGAGATGGGCGCGGACATCGTCGTGGGCGAAGGCCAGTCGATCGGCGTCGGCCTGCAATTTGGCGGGCCGTATCTCGGCCTCTTTGCCTGCAAGCAGAAATATGTCCGCCAGATGCCGGGCCGCCTGTGTGGCGAGACGGTGGACGCGGCGGGCAAGCGCGGTTTCGTGCTGACGCTCTCCACCCGCGAACAGCATATCCGCCGCGAGAAGGCGACGTCGAATATCTGCACCAATTCAGGGCTTTGCGCGCTGGCGTTCAGTATTCACATGACCCTGCTTGGTGAGCGCGGGTTGCGTGAACTGGCGGCGCTCAATCATGGGCTGGCCTGCCAGGCGGCGGATCGTCTGGCGCAGGTGCCGGGCGTGACGCTGCTCAATGAGAGCTTCTTCAACGAATTCACGCTGGTCCTGACGAAGGATGCGCGGGAAGTGGTGCGCAGCCTGGCCGACAAGGGCGTGCTGGCCGGCGTGTCGCTGGGCCGTCTGTTTCCGCAACACGCATCGGTCGGCAACGGGTTGGTCGTCGCTGTGACCGAGACGGTGACGGCGGAGGATATCGAAACGCTGGCCCAGGCGCTGGAGGAGGAACTGGCATGACGGTTCATAGCCTCAGTGCTGCCGCGAAGGCGGTAGCCCAGTCCGGCCGTTCAGCTACCCGCAAGGGCAGGACTGGGTTCCCGCCTTCGCGGGAATACGGCGCGAACAAGGAGATTGTCGCATGACCATGCTCAAGGAAGGCCGTCCCACCGCGCCCGTCACCGTCAAGGATGCGCATATGGCCCCGGCCACGGCGACGGGAAACCGCGCGCTGATGCTGGAAGAAGCGTTGATCTTCGAGATTGGATCGACCGATACCACCGGCGTCGATTTCGCGCCCGCGCCCAAGCTTGCCACCCGCCTTGGCGGACTGGAGCGCGGGGCGATCGGCTTGCCCGGCCTGTCCGAACAGGAAACGGTGCGGCATTATACGCGCCTTAGTCGCCAGAATTATGCGATCGATCTTGGCTTGTTTCCGCTCGGCAGCTGCACGATGAAGCATAATCCGCGCCTCAACGAAAAGGTCGCGCGGATGCCCGGTTTTGCCGATCTTCACCCGCTCGCTCCGCAATCGACGGTGCAGGGCGCGCTGGCGGTGATCCATGAACTGGCGGAATGGCTGGTGACGCTGACGGGGATGCATGCGGTAGCGATGTCGCCCAAGGCCGGGGCGCATGGCGAATTGTGCGGCCTGCTGGCGATCCGTTCGGCGCTGGAGGCACGGGGTGACGCGCGCAGCGTCGTGCTGGTGCCCGAAAGCGCGCATGGCACAAACCCTGCGACGGCAGCCTTTTGTGGCTATAAGGTCGAGGATATTCCGGCGACCCCTGAGGGCCGTGTCGATCTGGCGGCGCTGACCGCGCGGCTGGGACCGGACGTCGCGGCGGTGATGATCACCAACCCCAATACGTGCGGCCTGTTCGAGCGGGATCTCAAGACGATTTCCGACGCGGTTCATGCGGCTGGCGCGTTCGTCTATTGCGATGGCGCGAATTTCAACGCCATCGTCGGCCGGGTCCGCCCCGGCGACCTGGGCGTCGATGCGATGCACATCAATTTGCACAAGACCTTCTCCACGCCCCATGGCGGGGGCGGTCCCGGTTCCGGCCCGGTCGTGCTGTCGGAGGCGCTTGCCCCTTATGCGCCGCTGCCCTTCGTCGAAAGGCAGGGCGATCGCTTCGTCCTGATCGAGGAGGAATCGGCCGAGGATCATCACGCCGGCACGTTCGGGCGGATGGTCGCTTTCCACGGCCAGATGGGGATGTTCACCCGCGCGCTGGCCTATATTCTGAGCCACGGCGCGGACGGCCTGCGGCAGGTGGCGGAGGATGCGGTCCTCAACGCCAATTATATCCTGCGTAGCCTGGACGACGTGCTGGACGCGCCGTTCGGCGGCAGCGGCCCCTGCATGCATGAGGCGCTGTTCAGCGACAAGGGACTGGCCGATGGCTTTACCACGCTCGACATCGCCAAGGGGCTGATTGACGAGGGGTTCCACCCGATGACCATGTATTTTCCGCTGGTCGTCCATGGCGCGATGCTGGTCGAACCGACCGAGACGGAAAGCAAGGCGGCCCTCGACCAGTTCATCATGGCGCTGCGCAGCCTGGCGCAGCGGGCCAAGGCAGGGGATGAGGCATTGAAGGGTGCGCCCTATCATGCGCCGCGCCGTCGCCTCGACGAAACGCTGGCGGCGCGAAAGCCCGTGCTGACATGGGAAGCGCCGACGCTGGCGCAGGCGGCGGAATGACGCCCTGGGTTCCGGGTGAAGCGGGCGGCGAGGCGCAGAAGCGCCACGCCCCCGCGACGCTGCGGAACAGGGACGCCATCCTGACCATCCTGCGCGATGCCTTGCCGCCATCCGGTCTGGTGCTGGAGGTGGCGAGCGGTAGCGGCGAACATATCATCCATTTCGCCGCCGCGCTGCCCGCGCTCGATTGGCAGCCAAGCGATCCCGATATGGCTGCGCTGGCCTCCATCGCGGCATGGCGGGCGGAGGCGGACCTTTCCAATCTGCATGAACCGATCCGGCTGGACGCGGCGGGAGACTGGCCGGTCGATCGGGCCGATGCGATATTGTGCATCAACATGGTGCATATCAGCCCATGGAACGCGACGTTGGGGTTGATGCAGGGGGCAGGGCGGGTTCTACCGCCGGGTGGGCCGCTCTATCTGTACGGACCTTATATGCGCGATGATGTGGAGACTGCGCCCAGCAACCTGGCGTTCGACGCCTCGCTCAAGGCCCGCGACCAGCGCTGGGGCCTGCGCCGGGTGGAGGATGTCGTGACCGCAGCGCAGGCGCAAGGGTTGCGCCTCGACAGGATGGTGGACATGCCGGCGAACAATCTGTCGCTGATTTTCAGGCGAGCGGCCTTCTGAAATCCGTTCGCGCTGCGCCTGTCGAAGCGCTTTACAGTCCCGCGAACAGGAACAGGCCTTCGACAAGCTGAGGCCGAACGGATAAGGGGAGCGCAATGTCCAGCCAACTCCTTCCCCTTGTCGCTGCCGAGATGCTCCAGCCCGCCGATCCGCGTGCGGCGGCCATGGCCGGGGCGATCGCGGCGCAATATCCGCACGCGGCCCGCGCGGTCCTATTCTACGGCTCCTGCCTGCGGGAGGCCAATCTCGACGGGCTGATGCTGGATTTCTATCTGATCGTGTCGGACTATCGCGCCGCTTATGGCAAAAGCTGGCTGGCGCGGGCCAATGCGCTGATCCCACCCAATGTGTTTCCGTTTGAACATAATGGCTTGATCGCCAAATATGCGGTGTTGTCCGAACCGGACTTTGCCCGGCTGTGCAGTCCAGCGGCGGACAATGTGTCGGTCTGGGCGCGCTTTGCGCAGCCGTCGCGATTGCTGTGGGCGGTAGATGAGGATGCGCGGGCGCGGGCCATCGCGGCGGTGGCTCAAGCCGCACCGACCCTATTGTCGCTGGCCCTGCCCATGGCGGAAGGTCAGGATGCGTTGTCCCTGTGGAAGGCGGGCTTCACCCTGACCTACCAGGCCGAGTTGCGGGCGGAGCGCAAGGGGCGGTCGCTGTCCATCGTTGATGCGGACCCCGATCGCTACCGTCGTTTCGGCGAGGCGGCGCTGGCCGATGGCCTGCCCCCATCGCCAGAGCAGGCCGCGCAGCGCTGGCGTGCGCTTCAGCGGCGGGGCAAGTGGCTGTCGGTCGTGAGGCTGGCCAAGGCGAGCTTCACCTATGCGGGTGGGATCGATTATCTGGCGTGGAAAATCAATCGTCATGCGGGGACGGCGATCGTCATCAAGCCATGGCAGCGGCGCTGGCCGCTGCTGGGCGCGCTCACTCTGCTGCCGCGACTGTTCCGTTCTGGTTCGATCCGCTGAGCGCGACGGACAGGGCATTGGCGAGCGACATCAGCGTATAGGGTTTGCGCAGCACTTCATGGCCCGCAAAATCGGCGCTGGCGGTTGCGTCGCCCGCATAGCCGGTGACGAACAGCACCGGCAGATGGCGATATTGCTGTGGCAGGGCGCGGATCATTTCCGGCCCGGTCAGGTCCGGCATCAGCACGTCGCTCATGATCAGGCCAATATCGCTATTATTGGACAGCAGCTTTGCGGCCTTGGACGGATGATCGCAGGCGATGGGCAGGTGCCCCAGTTCCGCCAGCGCCGCCATGGTCTGTTTCAGCACGCGCGGATCATCCTCCACCACCAGGATGCGGGTGGGCGGATGAAGCGTTGCGTCGTGCGGGGAGGATATGGCCTCGCTGGCATCGGCTGCCGCGTCGCCCATCCGCCGGGGCAGGTAGATATGGACGCTGGTGCCCTTGCCCGGTTCGGACTCGATGCGGATTTCGCCTTCGCACTGGCGCACGAAGCCGAAGATCTGGCTGAGGCCCAGACCCGTGCCCTTGCCGACCGGCTTGGTGGTGAAAAACGGCTCGAACACGCGCGCCAGTACCTCGGCGCTCATGCCGCAGCCATCATCAGTGACATTCAGCACGACATAGTCGCCCGCCTGACAATCGCCGACCTCACCCGCCGCTAGCGCGGTCTGGCTGGTGCCGATGGTCAGCCGCCCGCGCCCGTCCATGGCGTCGCGCGCATTGACGCACAGGTTCAGGATCGCATTTTCCATCTGGTGCTGGTCAACGAAGATGCGCCATCCCTGCGCTTTGGGTGCGAGCGCCACGGTGATCTGGTCGCCGATGGTGCGGTCGATAAGGTCCGCCATGCCCGACACAAGCGCATCGGGATCGACTGCGCTGGGCAGCAATGGTTCGGACCGGGCAAAGGCAAGCAGGCGACGCGTGAGGGCGGAGGCGCGATTGGCCCCCTCCATCGCATTGTCGAGATGACGGGATGCTTCCTGCGGCTTTAGCCGGATATTGCGCTTCGCCAGTTCCAGTCCACCGACAACAACGGCCAGCATGTTATTGAAATCATGGGCGATACCACCCGTCAGCTGACCCACCGCATCCATTTTGTGCATCTGGCGCAGATTTTCCTCCGCCGCCGCGCGATCGATCGTTTCCTGTTGCAACCGCTCATAGGCATCGGTCAGTTCCGCCGTGCGTGCGCGCACCGCCAAGTCCAGCCGGTCGGCCCGTTCCGCCTCCGCCTCCGCCAGCCGCCGGGCGTTGCGGCGATCGCTATAGGCGATATGGGCGAACCAGGCAGCGAACAGCACACATACCAGCATCGCCAGCCCCAGCAGGCGTGAGGTCTGCCCCATCCATTCGGTACGGTCCCCCGCGAGCGCCACGGCAAGGCTACGTTCGCGCAGGCGCAGATTTTCCGCCTCTATGACGCGGTTGAGCAGCGCGGTGATGCGTTTCAGGTCGCGCGACGTCCCCGCTTCGTGAAAGCGACCGAGGGCTGCCATCTTCTGGTCGTAGGTGGTGCGCAGGCCGATTTCGTTGAGTGTCTTGCCGCGCGCCATGAAGGCTTTTTGCAGCGCCTCCACATTGCCGCGCTGCCATCCGGTGCCGCGCGTCGCAAAGGCCAGCGCCTTCAGTTGCGCGCCGGCAGTGCGCCACTGGTCCTGAAACAGGCGGCCGGTATCGGGGTTGAGGCCGATGACATAGCGGGCCAGCGTCACTTCCGCGCGTGCGGTCTGGGCCTCAAACGCGCGGGCCAGCGCGATGATCTCGAAACTGCGCTGCTGTTCGGCCAGCGCCAGTTGATGATCGCGCGAGGCGTTGCTGGCGCTATAGAGCAAAGCACCGAGCGACCCGACCAGCAGGATGCCGAGCAGGAATGGCAGCAGGCGTCGCGCCTTAACGCGCAAGCTGCTGCCTTCATGATCCAAAGTGTCGCCGTCCGCCATCACTCGTCACACTAGCGGAACAAGCATAGCAGCGAAACAGCGCTGATCAACGGCGTGCCGGTCAGGCGATCGCGCCGGTCGCCTGACCCGCGGCCTTGAACATGCCGATAATCTGTTCGACCTGTTCGTCGCTATGATCGGCACATAGCGAGCAGCGCAGCAGGAAGGTGCCGGCCGGGGTTGCGGGCGGGCGCGCCATGTTGACGTAGAGGCCCAGTTCCAGCAGCGTCTGCCAGATCGCCACGGCCTGCGCCTGATCGGTCAGGATCACTGCGATGATTGCCGATTGCGGCGTCGTGGTGCCCAGGGTGAAGCCAAGGTCGGTCAGTCCCTGATGCAGCCGCTTGCTGTTCTTCCACAAGTGGGCGCGCTTTTCACCCGCATGCATCAGCTTGCGGATGGAGGTCGCGGCGGTCGCGACCACGCTGGGCGGCAGCGATGCGGTGAACACATAGGGACGGCAGACCAGCCGCATGATCTCAAACTTGGGATGGTTGGAAACGCAGAAGCCGCCGACCGTGCCGACCGATTTGGAAAAGGTGCCGACGACGAAATCCACGTCTTGTTCGACGCCCTGTTCCTCATAGACGCCCCGGCCATTGGGACCGAAAAAGCCCATGCCATGCGCTTCATCGACCAGGATCATGCAATTTTGATGCTTGCGCACCGCGGCCACCATGTCGGGCAGGGGGGCGATGTCGCCCAGCATCGAATAGACGCCTTCCAGCACGACCAGCTTGAGCGCGTCGGCGGGCAGGCGACCCAGGCGCTTGTCCAGATCCTCGACGCTGTTGTGGCGGAAGCGGACGATTTCCGCGTCGCCCAGGAAGCAGCCATCATAGATGGACGCATGGCTGTCAGCGTCCAGCACGACATAGTCGCCGCGTCCGGCCAGCGTCGAAATCATGCCCAGATTGGCCTGATAGCCGGTCGAAAAGACCATGGCGGACGATGTGCCGTAAAATTCCTTGAGCGCGTCCTCGACTTCGCGATGGCCCTGATAGGTGCCGTTGAGGACGCGGCTGCCGGTCGTGCCAGCGCCAAATTCGTCCAGCGCTTTCTTGCCCGCCGCGACCACGTCCGGGTCGAAGGTCATGCCCATATAATTATAGGTGCCCAGCAGGATGGTTTCCTTGCCCTTGATGATCGCGCGCGTGGGAGAAAGCACCTGATCCATCACGATCGAGAAAGGATCGCGCACGCCGGTGTCGAGCAGCGCCTGCCGCTCGGCGATCAGGGGATCGAATTTGGACAGCAGATCGCGGGTTTCAGTGGCGGTGTCGGTCATATCTCTTCTGTCTTTCCCAATTCGTCATGCCGGACCTGATCCGGCATCCAGGGTTCCATGCGGAGTGCCTGGCGCACTGGACCCCGGATCAAGTCCGGGGTGACGACAAACTCAGGCGGCCTTCAGCTTCGCGACGGCATCGACCAGCTGGCCGACCGTCTCAATTTCCGCCTGCATGTTCATGGTGATCAGAATGTCGAATTCATCCTCGATCGCGGCGACGAAATCCATGACCGTCAGGCTGTCCCATTCCAGATCGCCGGCAAAGGTGGTGGTTTCGGTCAGCGCGACGCCCTTCTTGTTGAAGGGGGCGACCTGCGCGGCGACGCTGTCGAAAATTTCGGTGCGATCCGTCATCTTTTGCTTCTGTCTTTCCGTAAAGCACGGCTTTTGCCGCCTTGGCCTGCCCTATGGCAAGTGAATAAGGCGGTAATCGGGCAGCATCGCGCCCGAATTTGCACGGTGTTTTTGCGCCTTTAGCGGAAATTGTCGGCGTAGGCCTGCAATTTCAGCGTCTTGGGCGGCGTCGCTATCACGGTGTAGGGCACACCCTGCTTTTGCGCATAGGCGATGGCGGCTTCCTGCGAGGGGAAGCTGAGCTTGAGCTGCTGCTGCGTGTCGCCGGAGCCTGCCCATCCGGTCAGCGGATCGGCCTGCTTCGCTTCTGCCGGTGCATATTCCAGCACCCATTTATGGGTCAGCGCCTTG
Organism: Sphingobium sp. GW456-12-10-14-TSB1; assembly: GCF_059424385.1. Taxonomy (NCBI): domain Bacteria; kingdom Pseudomonadati; phylum Pseudomonadota; class Alphaproteobacteria; order Sphingomonadales; family Sphingobiaceae; genus Sphingobium; species Sphingobium sp. GW456-12-10-14-TSB1. Next base: position 364,485 of record NZ_JBWKZI010000001.1, read on the forward strand.
CCCGATTGCAGGGCGTTCTTCTGGATCTGGTAAATGCGCGCGCTCATCGCGAAAGACTCCGGTAAATCGTCATGCTGCGTTGCACCAGCGTCCGGCGTGAAGTCAAGTGCGCGTGCGGGCATCGGCGCGCTTGGTGCGCAACGTGGGCGGGGCGGCGGTCGGATCGTCGGGCCAGGGATGGCGGGGGTAGCGGCCGCGCATTTCCTTCGCCACATCGCGCCAGTTGCCCGCCCAGAAGCCGGGCAGGTCGCGCGTGGTCTGGATCGGGCGGCCAGCGGGCGAGGTGAGCGACAGGACGAGCGGGATGCGCGCGCTGCCCACGGTCGGGTGCTCGGCCAGGCCGTAGAGCGCCTGTACCCGCAATTCGACGCGCGGGCCGCCATCGGCCATATAGTCGATCGCATGGCTGCTGCCTGCCGGGGAGCGGAAATCGGGCGGGGCCAGCCGGTCCACCTGCTGCTTGCCGTCCCAGCCGATCAGGCCGTCCAGCACCCCCGACAAGTGCGACCGGTCGATGTCCGACAGGCGGCGCTTGCCCGCCAGCAGCGGCGGGAGCCATTCGTCCAGGCTGGCGATCAGGGCGGCATCGGACAGCGCCTCCACCCCGGCAAAGTCGGCGCGCATCCGCAGCGACTGCGCGGCCTCCGACCAGGGAAGCAGATCGAGGCCCCCCTGTCGCACGCCGTCCAGCAGCGCCGCCACCACCGCCGCCGGATCGGGCCGGTCGTCGGAGCCTGACGACAGGCGCACCGCGCCCAGCCGCCGTTCCCGCAGCGCCTCTATCCCGCCATTGGCGGGGCGGAAGCGGACGGTGCGGCTGGTGATGATCCGGTCCGGAAACAGCGCCAGCACGTCCGCTTCGGCGATCGGCGCGGCGGACAGGATGCGCGCGCCTGCCGCGCTGCCCTGCACCTCTCCCACCGCCAGCCATTCTTCGCGGGCGAGCGGCGACAGGGGGTCGAGCCGAAAACCGCGCCCGCCCACACTGGCCCAGTCCGCGCCATCGGCGGAGCGGCGTTTCGACACGCGATCGGGAAAGGCGAGCGCAAGGCAGAGGCCGGTGGCTTCCGTCGCGCTGACTGTTCCCCTCCCGCTTGCCGGAGGGGTTAGGGGAGGGCGTGTCGCTAGATTAGCTGGTACAGACCCTCCCCCGGCCCCTCCCGCAAGCGGGAGGGGAGCAAGATGGTTGGGCGTCGCCACAAGACCCGCCCAGCGCTTGGCCAGCGCGCGGCCAGCATCGGCCCGCTTGCCGCCCTCCCGCCGCCAGCGTTGCAGGCGCAGCGTAAGGTCTGTGTCCTGTCCGCCAATGCCGCGTTCGCCCAGCAGCACGGCAATATCGGCGGCGGTCTGCGCCAGCCCCATTTCGGCGGCGCGCACCAGCATATGCGCGATGCCCGGGCTGAGCGGCAGTTTCGCCAGCGCCTTGCCATGGGGCGTGATCCGACCGTCGCCATCCAGCGCCTCCAGCGCGGTCAGCCTTGCCCGCGCCTCGGCGACGGCTGCGGCGGGCGGGGGATCGAGCCAGCGCAGCGTCCCCGGATCGCTCACGCCCCACAGCGCGCAATCGAGCAGCAGGCTGGAAAGGTCGCTTTCCAATATCTCCGGCGGATCGAAGGGGGGCATGCCAGCGTTCGCGGCTGCTTCCCACAGGCGATAGGCGACGCCGGGCCGCTGCCGCGCGGCGCGGCCCGCACGCTGGGTCGCCGACGCCTGGCTTGCCCGTTCGGTCACCAGCCGGGTGACGCCCGCCGCCCTGTCATAACGGGGGCGCCGCGCCAGCCCGCTGTCGACGACGATCCGCACACCATCGATGGTCAGGCTGGTTTCCGCGATGCTGGTCGCCAAAATGACCTTTCGCACGCCCGACCGCGATGGCCGGATCGCGGCCCGCTGGGCGGCGGGACCAAGCGATCCGTGGAGGAGATGCACGTCATAGGGGCCGCCGTCGATCCGCTCCGCCGTGCGTTCAATCTCTCGCACGCCCGGCAGGAAGGCGAGCAGGTCGCCTTCCGCTTCCTCGCTGATGGCGCGGCGGATGGCGGCGGCCATCTCATCCTCGATCCGTCGTTCCGCATGGCGGCCGATATGACGCAGTTCGAGCGGCTGGATGCGGCCTTCGCTCTCGATCACCGGTGCGTCGCCCAGCAAGGCGGCGAAGCGCGCGCCGTCGAGGGTTGCGGACATGGGCACGATGCGCAGGTCCGGGCGCAGCGCCTCCTGCGCGTCGAGCGCCAGCGCGAGGCCGAAATCGCTGTCCAGACTACGCTCATGCACTTCGTCGAACAGCACCGCCGACACGCCCGTCAGTTCGGGGTCGTCCTGAATTCGGCGGACGAAAATGCCCTCCGTCAGCACCAGCAGACGGGTACGCGCCGACATTTTGCTGTCCATCCGCGTGGCATAGCCGACCGTGCCGCCCGGCTGTTCGCCCAGCATTTCGGCAATCCGTTCGGCAGCGGCGCGGGCCGCAAGGCGGCGGGGGGAAAGCAGCAAGACCTGCCTGCTGCACCATGGTTCGTCCAGCAGCGCGGGCGCCACCGCCGTCGTCTTGCCAGCCCCCGGCGGCGCGACCAGCACGGCGTTGCTGCCGGTGCGCAGCGCAGCGAGCAGATCGGGCAGGACGGCATGGATGGGCAGGGCGCTCATGGCCCTTCCTCTCGCCCCATTGACGCGAAATCGCAAGCGGAACGGAAATTGCGCGGTGAGGGAAAGATTAGCCGTTTCAGGCGTTTGCGTGATAGGCAGAAATTATAGCCCTTGCGCGCGCGAGCATGGGTGGGGGATAAACAGGGCATGTCGGCATTTACCGAAGATGCGGAACGCTATCGTACGCTGTTTGAAACGATGGACGAAGGCTTTTGCGTCATCGAATTTTTCGACGGGCCGCATGGACCGTTAAGCGACTATATTCATATCGAGGCGAACCCGGCCTATGAACGCCATGCCGGCATTTCCAATGTCGTTGGCCAGACATTGCGTGAAATGGTTCCGGACGAGGCCGATGGCTGGCTGGAACTATATGGCCGCGTGTTGCGCACCGGGGAGCCGATCCACTTCCAGCGCGAACTGATCGCTACCGGCCGCCATCTCGACATTTCCTCCTTTCGCATCGGCGCGCTGGAGGACAAGCAGGTTGCGGTTCTGTTCAAGGATGTGACCCATCGCATTCGCATCGAAACCGAGTTGCGGCAGCTGAACGAAACGCTGGAGACGCGGATCGCGCAGGCGCTGGCCGAGCGGGAGGAAGCGGAAGCCGCGCTGCGACAGGCGCAGAAGATGGAGGCGGTGGGGCAATTGACCGGCGGCCTGGCCCATGATTTCAACAATTTGCTGGCCGGGATTTCCGGCGCGTTTGAAATGATCGGCCTGCGCCTGGCCGAGGGACGCACGGCGGATGTCGAACGCTATCTGGCCGCCGGGCAGGGTGCGACCCGGCGCGCTGCATCGCTGACCCACCGGCTGCTGGCCTTTTCCCGCCGTCAGACGCTGACGCCCAAGCCAACTGTCATCAACCGCCTGTTCACCGACTTTACCGAACTGGTGCGCCGGACCGTCGGGCCGCAGATCGAGGTGCAGACGATTGCGGCGAGCGGGTTATGGCCTGCGCTGGTCGATGCCAACCAGCTGGAAAATGCGCTGCTCAACCTGTGCATCAATGCGCGCGACGCCATGCCGGACGGGGGCAAGATCACGATCGAGACCGCCAATCGATGGCTGGATGATCGCACCGCGCGCGACCATGGTCTGACGCCGGGCCAATATGTCACCGTGTCCGTCAGCGATACCGGGACCGGCATTGAAAAGACGATTCTGGACCGGGTGTTCGATCCCTTCTTCACTACCAAGCCGATGGGGCAGGGGACAGGGCTGGGCCTGTCGATGGTCTATGGCTTTGCCCGGCAGAGCCACGGCCATGTCCGCCTCTATTCCGAAATCGGACAGGGGACGACGGTGTGCGTCTATCTGCCGCGCCATCGCGGCGAAGAGGATGAGGAAAGTCCGGCCCTGCCCGACGCCGCCACCGAAGCCGAAGCGGGCGAGACGGTGCTGGTGATCGACGATGAACCATCGGTCCGCATGCTGATGGTCGATGCCCTGACCGATCTTGGCTATGTCTGCGTCGAAGCGGGCGATGGGCCATCGGGCCTCAAGGTGCTGGAATCACCGGCGCGGATAGACCTGCTGGTTACCGATGTCGGCTTGCCGGGCGGGCTGAACGGGCGGCAGGTAGCCGACGCGGCGCGGGCGTTGCGGCCGGACCTGCGCATCTTGTTCGTGACGGGTTATGCTGAGAATGCCGTGTTGAACCACGGGCATATCGAACATGGCATGGAAGTGCTGACCAAGCCCTTCGCCGTTGAGGAATTGCGCCGCCGGGTCGCCGCCTTGCTCCAGTCCGACGATCAGCCGAACAGGTAGATGTGAATCGGGTTCTTCGGATCGATCAGCATCTTGGTCGTCAGCGCCAGCGACATGATGATCAGCAGCGGCTTGATCAGCCTGGAACCAAAACGCATGGCCAGATGCGATCCCACCTGCCCGCCGATGATACTGCCGATCGCCATGGTGAGGCCCGCGACCCATAGCACATGGCCGCCAGCCACCATGGTCAGCAGGCCCGCAACATTGCTGGCGAAATTGGCGGCCTTGGTCTGGGCGGTGGCGCGCAGGATCGACAGGCCGCCCAGCGCCAGAAAGATGGTGGTGTAGAAAGCGCCCGCGCCCGGACCGAAAAAGCCGTCGTAAAAGCCGATGACGCCGATCAGGCCGCTTAGCGCAGCAATGCCGACGCGCGCGTGCCGGTCTGCCTCGCCCAGTTTGGGAGAGAAGGTGAAATAGGCGGCGATGGTGATGAGCAGGGCAGGCATAAGCCCGGCTAGGATCGATGGATCGACCCGCTGGAGCAGCCATGCGCCGCCGACCGATCCGATGAAGGCGGCGATCACCGGCGCCTTGTAGGTTTTGAGGTCCATATGCCCGCGCCGGGCATAGGCGAGGCACGCACCGAATGTGCCAAAGCAGCTTTGCAGTTTGTTGGTGGCGACAGCCTGCACCGGCGGAATGCCAGCAGCCATCAGCGCGGGCAGGGTGATAAGCCCGCCGCCACCTGCCATCGCGTCGATGCAACTCGCCGTCAATGCGGCGGCCATCAGGAAGGCGAGGGTTTCGGGAGTCAGGATCATGGGTGCTTTGGCCCGCCACCCCATCCCGTTCGGGCTGAGCCTGTCGGAGCCTGATACTTTCTAAGAAGAATGACCCTTCGAAACAGGGCGAACGGCCTTTGCTGGTCAGACGAAACGCGGACCCAAATCCTCAATAGGCGCGGATCGTTGCAAATTCGACGGCTTCGGTCAGCGCGGCCTTGGCCTTGCCATTGTCGAACATGCCCAGCGCGTCGATCGCGCGCTGGCCGTAATGGCGGGCGCGGGCGAGCGTGTCGGCGATCGCGCCGGTGCGGCGCAGCAGGCCGGTGGCGTGGGTCAGATCATCATCGCTGATCTTGTGACCCGCGATCGCCGCCTTCCAGAAGGCGCGATCCTCATCGCTGCCACGGGCATAGGCCAGGATCACCGGCAGCGTCACCTTGCCATCGCGGAAATCATCGCCAGCATCCTTGCCCATGGTCGCGCCATCCGATTCATAATCGATCGCGTCGTCGATCAGCTGGAAGGCGATGCCCAGATTGCGGCCATAGACGTCGAGCGCCTGCTCCTCCCGCTCGTCCCGGTCGGCGACCACGGCGGAAATGCGGCAGGCGGCGGCGAACAGCGCTGCGGTCTTGGCGCCGATAATGTCGAGATACTGGTCCTCGCTGGTGTCGATCTTGCGCTGGGCGGTCAGCTGGTTGACTTCGCCCTCCGCGATCACCGCCGATGCGTTGGCCAGGATTTTCAGGACTTTGAGCGATTCCGCCTCGACCATCAGCTCGAAGGAGCGGGAGAAGAGGAAGTCGCCGACCAGCACGCTGGCGCTGTTGCCCCAGATGATGTTGGCGGTCTTGCGGCCCCGGCGCAGGCCCGATCCATCGACGACATCGTCATGCAACAGCGTGGCGGTGTGGATGAATTCGACCGCGGCGGCCAGCTTGTAGTGGCGCGATCCGGCATAGCCGACCAGATCGGCGCAGGCCAGAGTCAGCATAGGCCGCAGCCTCTTGCCGCCGCCTGCAATCAAATGCCCGGCCAGTTCGGGGATCAGCGGGATGCGCGACTGCATCCGGTCCAGAATCACGGCATTGACCTGGTTCATGCCATCGGCGACCAGATTCATGATGGGGGCCAGCGACGGCGCGCTTTTGGCGCGGCCGATGGGGTGGACGTTACCGGGGGCGGGTGCTGTCATGATGTGCGTCCCTTGGCCGGGCAAAATGCAGATGGCAAGCGGGAATAGCTTGCCTGTGAGGCCAGATGGCGCAAAAAGCGCGCCGATTGACCGGAGGATGAACGTGACCGACACATTGCAGCGCTACCGCGAAAGCATCGACAATATCGACGCCGCGCTGGTGTTCATGCTGGCCGAGCGGTTCAAGGTGACGCAGGCGGTGGGCGAATATAAGGCGAGCCATGCGCTGCCCCCGGCCGATCCGGGGCGGGAGGAACGGCAGGTTGCCCGGTTGCGGCAGCTGGCGCTGGACGCGAAGCTGGACCCTGACTTCACCGAAAAATTCCTGCGCTTCATCATCGACGAAGTGATCCGCCATCATGAAAGGCTGCGCGAAGGCTGATCAGGCCGGTTCGGTCAGGTCCGCTTGTCTGGCGGGCGCCGATCGACCGAGCAGCACCCCGCCCAGCGCCAGCGCAAAACCGACAAGCTGGATAGGGCCAAGCCGTTCGCCAAAGAGCAGCCAAGCCTCGATCGCGGCCAGGGGCGGGACGAGCAGCAACAGCATCGACATGGCGGTCGGCCCCTGATGGCGGACCAGCCAGACGAGCAGACTGAGACCAGCCGCCGACAGGACAAGCACCGACCAGCCGAGCGCGGCCCAGAGCATGGGATCATTGTCCCAACGCCATTCGCCCACGATCAGCGTGGCGGTGATCGCGACCAGTGCGCCGCCGATATTCTGCACCCCGCCCGACACCAAAATCGGATCACCCGCCAGTCCGCCGCGCTGAATCAACGTGCCGCCGGTCATGGCGATGACCGCGACCAGACCCGCAATCGCCAACCCGATGGAGATGGAGCCGGTGCCGCTGCGCATGATGGCGGGCAGCAGGACGCAGGTGACGCCCAGGATCGCGATGGCAAGTCCCACCCAGGTGCGGCGCGGTAGCCGGTCGCCCAGCAGGACGACGCTGGCGACCGCGACCATCAGCGGCTGGAGCGCCCCCAGCAGCGACATGATCCCGGCGGGCATGCCACGGCTGATCGCCCACCAGCCGACCGTAAGATAGACGCCGTGCAACATGGCGCCGGCAAGCAGGTGGAGGGCCAGCCTGCGCCCGCGCGGAAAGTCCTGCCGCGCGAACAGGGCCGCGCCGCACAATAGAATCGCAACCAGCGTCAGGCGGATCGCCAGCACCAGTTCTGGCGCGCCGTGCGGCACCGTCGCGCGGGCGACGATGAATCCGGTGGACCAGATCAGGACGAACAGGATCGAGGCGGCAAGGGCAAGCATGGGGCGGCTGTGGCGCAGGCGAAGGGCGATGTCGAGAGGCGGAAGGAGCAGGGCCGTGTCGGGCTTGTTCGCCTTTTACAGCCTCGCGATCGGCGGATGCCGGACTATTCCCGCCCCGCCCGTATCGCTGCGCCACCGGCAAATGGCGTGATCGCGACCAGCAGCATCGAGGCGGCGGCGAGGAATTTGAGTGCTGCGCCACTGCCATCGCCCAGCGTGCCGGCGCCAAAGATCAGCAGCGGCACCGCCAGCGGCAGAGCGAGCAATCCCGCCAGCGCACCGCTGGATCGCAGGCCCGCCGTCAGCGTCGCGACCAGCAGGCCGAGCGCCGCCAGCGCAGGCGTGCCGATCAGCAGGCCAGCCTCGAGCATCCAGATCGTCCCGCCATCCAGCTTCAGCAAGGCGGCGGCGGGCAGGGTGGCGATCATCAGCGGCGGGCCAAAGCCCAGCCAGTGAGCGATCAGCCGGGCCAGCACGACCATTTCGTCGCCAATGCCGCGCAGCGCCATCTGATCCAGCACCCCCGCGTCGCGATCCGGCGCGATCAGCCGGTCGACCGGCAGCAGGCTGGCCAGCAGCGCGGCGATCCACACCATCCCGCCCCCGGTGCGGCGCAGCAGGCCAAGGTCCGGGCCGACAGCAAAGGGATAGAGGCTGGCGACCAGCAGCAGGAAGGCAACCGGCAGCCACAGGCCCGACGAGCGCCAGGCGGTGCCCAGATCGCGCGAGGCGAGCAACCAGAGCATCCTCATGCGTCCCACTCCGCCGGATCGGGCAGATGGTCAGCCAGCGACAGCACGACCGGCGCGCCCAGCGGCAGTGGCTGGTGCGACGCTGTAACGACGATGCCGCCGCCCGCCAGATGCGCGGACACGGCCGATCCCAGCAGGGCCAGCGAGGCGCTGTCCAGACCATTGCCCGGCTCGTCCAGCAACCAGATCGGCGCGCCGCTGGCGATGACCCGCGCCAGCATCGCCCGCTTGCGCTGCCCGGTCGACAGCATCCGAACCGGCACGTCGGAAAGCCGCGTAAGCGCCATAGCCTCGAGCGCCGCGGCGACGGCATTCGCGGCGCTGCCGTCCAGTCGCGCCCAGAAATGGAGGGCGCGCGCCAGCGGCAATTCACTGTCGAGCGCCAGCCGCTCATCGGCCAGCGCGACCGCGCCATGGCGTTCCATCGTGCCGGAAAAGGCGGGGAGAAGCCCCGCGCATAGCCGCAACAGGCTGGATTTGCCGACGCCATTGGGGCCGGTCAGCAACGCGCTGGCGCCTGCATCGAGCGTCAGGTTGACGCCGCGAAACAATATCCGTCCGCCGCGCAGGCAGGCGACGTCCGACAGGGCCAGCGCCGCACGGCTCATGGCGCGACCATATCCTCCAGCACATGCATGTCGATGTCCGACAGGCCGAAATGATGGCCGATTTCATGGACGACCACATGGGTGATCAGCGCGTCCAGCGGCACCCCGGTTTCGATCCATTCGTCCAGCAGGGGTCGGCGGAACAGATGGACGGTGGGCGGCGCATCCCCGGTCTGCGCCTCCTGCCCGACGGGGCGGCCGGTATAGAGGCCGGTCAGGCCGAACGGATCGTCAATGTCCATGTCCTTGAGCGTCTGCGCATCGGCAAATTCCTCAACGAACAGGACGACATTGTGCAGATGGTCGGTAAAGGGGGCGGGCAGGCGCGCCAGCGCTTCAAGCGCCAGCGCCTCAATATCCTGCGCAGTGGGAGCGAAGCGGTGCGGTTGACCTTCGTGCGACATGGCTGCCACATAGGCGAAACTATTTTCAGAGGATAGGGACATGATCGAGAAGCTGAGCGATGAGGCGCGCGCGCTGGCGCTGGCCGACCTGCCCGAATGGTTGGTGGTCGCGGAGCCGGACGGCATTTCGCGCCGTTTCACCTTTCCGGATTTCGTCGCCGCCTTCGGTTTCATGACGCAGGTGGCGATCTTGGCCGAGAAGGCGGATCATCATCCCGAATGGAGCAATGTCTATAACCGGGTGGACATGGTTTTGACCACGCATGACGCAGGCGGCCTGTCGCAGCGGGACATTGACCTGGCGCACCAGGTCGACGGGTTGTTGTAATACTGAACGGATGGGGGGAGCGCCTATTCTTCGTCGCGCCCTTCGATCCGGTCCTCATATCCATGCAGTGCGGCGGTGACGGACGGATCGGCGGCGTAGCGGCGGCGGAGCGTCGCCAGCGTCGCGTCGGACCCGTGGCACAGTTCCGCGACATTTTCCTCGATATAGGCGCGCCGTTCCGCATCATAGGCTTCTTCGCCCCGGAAATGGTCGCAACTGTCGCGCTCCACCATGAACTGGGTCACTTCGCGCGGGAATGGGGCCGCGCTGGCGGCGACGTCCGACGGCGGCAGGTCGAGCGAATGCCATGGCGCGGGCTGGGCGCGAACGGTAACGACCGGCCCGGCTTTGGGCCGCGGCGGTGGGCTGACGACCGCTTTGGGCGGGGGTGGCGGGGCAGGCGCGGGAACGACCGGCGGGCTGGGGCTGGGATCGGCCTGCGCAACCTGCGGTGACGAATCTCCGCAGCCGGCGACGAGCGCCAGCGTCATGCCTATCGGAACCAGCCTCAAACGCCTGCTCACCCGATTTCCTCCCGCAAGCTGGCGATCAGGTCCGCGGCATGCGGTAGCCGCGACTCTTCTTCGTCCAGGATCGCCAGAAAAGCCGCTCGCCTATAGTCGCGCAGCGCGTCGGGGGAAAGGCGGCTTGCGGTGGGCATGGCTGAAATCACGATGTCCAGCAGCCGCTCGACCCCATGCAGGCGGCCCCACAGATAGTCATTTTCCCGATAGACCCGGCTGAAGAAAGCGCCGAAATTATTGAATTCAATGCCTTTAAGTGTGGCGGCAGCGCCGCCGGGCCGGATCGCGGAGCAATCTTCGGGCGAAATCCGGTCGACCTTCACCGGATCATATTCGTCCATAGTGTCACCCTGAAGCAACGGTAGGGTGGCTATGTCATAGAAGGGGAAGCCGAGATAAGCGAGCAGCATGGACCTGCGACCGGCCTTGGGCAGGGCGGCGAAGGCTTCGGCCAGGATCATCTCCGCACCCTCGTCCCGCGTCCGCAGGCCGCGTTCCTGCGCGACCGCTTCCAGTGCGGCGGCGGCATCGCCCGGCACATCGCGCGCGGCGGCCAGCACGGCGGCCCCGTGAAAATCGCTCTCCTCGCATTCGGCATAGAGCGCCAGCGCGCGGTAGATCGCGTCATGCATTGCCAGCACCGCTTCATCCTCCGCCGCGCCCTCGCTTTCCAGCGTGTCGGCCAGATGCCGCGCCAGAAAGCGCAGGCGGCGAATGCGGAACGCCAGATCATGGGTGCGGAAGAAGGTGACCGGGCCGGAAGCCGACCCGCCGCTCCCGTCCAGTTGATCCGCGCCATCCTTGCGCACCTGTGCCCATATCGCCGCGCGATAGGTTTCGCGCAGCATCCGGCTGTCCTCCCCCGACAGGCGGAACAGCAAGGTTGCGAGCGATTCGACGATGCCTGACAATTTGAGGTGGCCATAGGCGGGAAAGGCGAAACCGGCGGAACTGGCCGCCCGCTGCTGCGCCTTGGCGCGCCAGGCCGACAGGCGCGACGGGGTTGGCCGGTCGAGGAACAGCATCCCGCCGATCGCCCCTTCCACCTCCGCCTCGATACCGGGGCGCAGCGCGTTCAATATGCGGCGCATCCGGCGAATGCGCGAGGAATGGCGGTCGATCGCCTCCAGATTGTCGCGAATCGGCTGTTCGCGCGGAATGTCGCTCAGCGCGCCGAAGATGGTGCGGAAGAAGCCGGGCAGCGGCGCATCCTCGCCCGTGGGCACCGCGACCTGATCGCCATGGCGGTTGAGCTGGATGGTGCGATGTCCAGGCTTTGGATCGATATAGACGAAGCGCCGGTCGACCTCCCGCCGCGATGGCCGGTTGCGCAGCGCGCCGATGGCCTGCGCGAAGGGCGCATTGGCCAGCACCGACCCGTCGATCAGCACCGCATCCTCGGCCGTGCCGCGCGCCCAGTGACGCGGCAGCGCGCGGGCCAGGAAGGCATCGCGCGTCGGCCAATTGCGATGGCGGCGCTTGAGCACCCGGTCCAGTTCCCGCACGGTGAAGGGGGGGAAGGCGCCCGGAAAGCTGGCGGTGGCGCGCGCCGCGAACACCAGTTCGGCGGTATCGGCAAATTCGCGCGCTCCCCGACCCCGTGCCCGGAAGCCGATCGACAGGCGATGTTCGGTCTCGATCACCTGGCGCGGGCTGTTGAGGGTCAGGCTTTGCGGATGCCCTTCAAAATCGGTGACGGTGACGAACAGGTCGAGCGGATGGCCGTCAGGCAACAGCACCGGCCCGCGCTCGCTGGCCGCCATCGCGTCGAAGGCGTCGAGGATCAGCGTCGTGAAAATCTCCCCGCCAAAGGGCGGTTCGAACCAGCGGGAGCGGATGAAGCGGGACAATTTCATCCGCACTTCCTCGCGCGTGTCCGGCGCGACCGTGCGCTCCACCGCATCGCCGGGCCGCCGCGCCGCCATCCAGACCAGCGGCGTCGCCCAGAATTTTGTGAGCGCGCGGGTCGGGCGGGCGTCGGGATCGAGCAGGCTGTCGACATCGGCATTGTCGAGCCACAGGTTGGTCAGCGGCTCCAGCGACTGGCCGGTCTCGATCGCCTGCGCCAGAAAGATGCCATTGATGCCGCCGGCGCTGGCCCCGGCGATAATGTCCGGCAGCACGCGCAGCCGCACCCCGCTGGCTTCCTCCATATCGGCAAGCAACTTGTGATAGATGGCCTCGCTGCCTGTCTCCGGCTGCACGCCGTCATGATAGGCGCGGCTGGCGCGCGCCAACCGCCATACCTCCTTGGTGATGCCATGCATGTAAATGGCCAGGCTGATGCCGCCATAGCAGACCAGCCCAAGCCTGAGTTCCCTCTCCTTCATGGCGTGAACGTCGCAGAGCGGAGACAGCTTGTCGAGGGGCTGTCAGGCGCGGAAATCGGCCCAGATCGGTAAATGGTCGGACGCCTTGCGCGACGAAGCGCTGTCATGGACGCCGCAGTCGGTCAGCGTCAGCCGGTTGCAATGCATGATCCGGTCGAGCCGCGCCACCGGACGGCGCGCATGGAAACTGCGTCCGCACGGCGCGAAACTATAATGATGCGCAAAGTCGGCCAGGCAGCCGCGATTGGCGCTCCATTCGTTAAGATCGCCCATCAGCACGGTGGGCATGGGCGCACCCTGTGCCGCCGCATTGATGACGGCTGCGGCCTGCCGCCGCCGCCACAGGCCCGACAGGTCCAGATGCATGCCGAACACGCGCAGCGACAGGCCGTTCAGCGTCACTTCCGCCATGGTCGCGCCGCGCGGTTCCAGATAGGGGAGATGCAGCACGTCGCTCAGGTCGATCTGTGCAGCCTTGCGCACCAGGAGGGCGTTGCCGTGCCAGCCCATCGAATCCACCTGCACGTCGAGCGGCACGGGCTTGTAATCGCTCAGGCGCTCCATCAGCACGGACGGAATGGCCGCAGATCGCACGCCAAAGCGCCGGTCGGCTTCCTGTAGCGCGATGATGTCCGCGTCCACCTCGCCCAGCACCTCCAGCACCCGTTCGGGCATCCGCCGCCGGTCGGTGCCGATGGCCTTGCGGATATTGTAGCTGGCAACGCGGATTGTCTTCATTACCGCTTCAATGCCTGAGCCGCGATGATGTTTCCAGTCCATCACCGGATGTTCTTGCAATGTTCGCGCATGGTCGGCATATCTCCGCCATGGCCAAGGCAAAGCGGAAATTCGTCTGTCAGCAATGCGGCACAGTCTCGCCGCGGTGGCAGGGCCAGTGCGAGGATTGCGGCGAGTGGAACAGCATCGTCGAGGAAGCGCCGGAAACCGCGTTTTCGGCGCGGCACGACCTGCACGCTGGCGGACGGGCGATCACGCTAATCGGGCTGGACAGCAAGGTCGAGCTGCCGCCGCGCACCAGCACCGGCATTGCCGAGTTCGATCGGGCGTTGGGCGGCGGAATCGTGGCGGGATCGGCCACGCTGATCGGCGGCGATCCGGGCATCGGCAAATCGACCTTGTTGTTGCAGGCCGCGGCGCGGGTGGCGGCGCGCGGGCTGTCGGTCGTCTATATCAGTGGCGAGGAAGCGACCGATCAGGTGCGGCTGCGCGCGCAGCGGCTGGGCCTGGGGGGCGCGCCGGTGATGCTGGCGAGCGCCACGTCGGTGCGCGACATATTGACGACGCTGGGGGAGGGGGAGCCGCCCGCCTTGCTCATCATCGATTCGATCCAGACGATGCATAGCGATCTGATCGAGGGTGCGCCCGGCACGGTCAGCCAGGTGCGGGCATCGTCTCAGGAACTGATCCGCTTTGCCAAGCAGCGCAACAGTGCGCTCGTGCTGGTCGGCCATGTGACCAAGGATGGCAGCATCGCCGGGCCGCGCGTGCTGGAACATATGGTCGATACCGTGCTGGCGTTCGAGGGGGAGCGCAGCCACCAGTACCGCATCCTGCGCGCGATCAAGAACCGCTTTGGCGGCACGGACGAGATCGGCGTGTTCGCAATGGTGGCGGAGGGGCTGGAGGAAGTCGCCAACCCGTCCGCCTTGTTCCTGACCCATCGTGATGAGAGCGTGACCGGCGCGACCGTGTTCCCGGCGCTGGAAGGAACCCGGCCGGTGCTGGTAGAGATACAGGCGCTGGTCGTGCGCCTGTCGAGCGGGGCGACGCCACGCCGGGCCGTAGTAGGCTGGGACAGCGGTCGGCTGGCGATGGTGCTGGCGGTGCTGGAATCGCGCTGTGGCCTCAGCTTTTCGACCTGCGAAGTCTATCTGAACGTCGCGGGCGGCTATCGCCTGTCGGACCCGGCGGCGGACCTGGCGGTGGCAGCGGCGCTGGTCTCCGCCCTGTCGGAAAAGCCCGTTCCCGCCGACGTCGTGCTGTTCGGCGAAATCGCGCTGTCGAGTGAAATCCGGCCCGTCGCCCATGCGCCGCTGCGGCTGCGCGAATCGGCCAAGCTCGGGTTCAATCGCGCTTTCATCCCCGCCGCGGCGGCGGACGGGGTGAAGGGAATTGCGGTCAATGGCTTCCGCACGCTCGCGGGGCTGGTTGACCAGATGCTGGGCAGGGGATAGCCACGCTGGCGATGAACGCCGTTGATATTCTTGTCCTGCTCGCCATTGGCGGTTGCGCCATATTGGGCTTGCTGCGCGGTTTCGTGCTGGAAACCCTTTCGCTGATGGCGTGGGTGCTCGCGATCTTCGCCATTCGCCTGTTCCATGCCTCCGCCACCGAATTGCTCAGCGCCTTTGTCGGGACGACCAGCGGGGCCGCCGTGCTGGCGCTGGTACTGGTGTTCGGCGTTACCTTCGCAGCGGGCAAGATGGTCGCCCACGCCATTGGCCGCCGTACCCGCCAGTCCGTGCTGGGGCCGGTCGACCGGGTGCTGGGCGGCGGCTTTGGCGCGGTCAAGGGACTGATCGGCGCGACCCTGATCTTTCTGGCATTCAGTCTGGTCTATGACACCATGTATGGCAGCGGCGCGCGCCGCCCGGACTGGCTGTCCGACGCGCGCACCTTTCCGCTGCTCAATGCCAGCGGGCAGGCGATCAGCGAATTTCTGGCGGAACAGCGAGCGAAGAAGCCCGTCGAATCATAACGGTGAGGGTAAGGGGGGCGGACCTACACCCAGCCCTTGGCCCGATAAGCCTCCGCCGTCGCCTTCAACCCCGCCTCGGTCGGCACTTGCGGCATCCATAATTGCCGGGGGACATGCGCGCCGGTCGCGGCGACCCAGTCGGGATGGCAGAAATAATCGACCCGGTCAGGGGTCAGCTTCGCGCCCTTGCCCCGGATCATCCGGTCAGTCCGTGCCGCCACGCCCAGCAGCCATGCCGGAGTTGCCAGCGTCCGTACGGTGCGCCCCATCGCGCGGCCGATCGCTGCGCCAAAATCCTTGTGATCCCACCCGCCGACAGTGCCGTCGTCCGCCTCATAGATGTGCGTCAGGCTGATTTCCTGCTCGCCCGCCAGCGTCAGCAGCAGCCGGGCCAGATCGCCTACTTCGATCACCGAAAGGCGCCCGCCGGGCGGCAGCATCATGACGCCGCGCTTGGCCATGCGGAACAGTTCCAGCATCTCCCGATCATTGGGGCCATAAATGGCGGGCGGGCGCACAATCGTCCAGTCGAGGCCGCTGGCCTGTACATGGCGTTCGGCCAGCGCCTTGGACCAGCCATAGTCGGACAGGTCCGGTTCGCGCGCCGCCAGTGAAGAAACGTGGATCAACCGCCGCACGCCACGTTTGCGCATCGCGTCGATCACGGCGATGGTGCCGCGCGCATTGCCGACAGCGAAAGCCGCCCTGTCCGGCGCGTTCACCACGCCCGCGATATGCACCACGACATCGGCGTCGCGGACCAGCGTATCCAGCCCCGCGGCGTCCTCCAGCGATCCCGGCACCCATTTCAGCCGCGCGCGCGGCGGCTGTGCCTTGCGCGTCAGTGCGGTGACATGATGCCCCGCCGCCAACGCCTGATCCAACGTCTCCGTGCCGACGAAACCCGTCGCGCCGGTCATCGCAATCCGCAATGTCATGGCGTCAGACCATCGCCATATGGTCGCGATGGACCAGCACGGATCGTGGCAGATGGCCAAGCAGCACGGCAATATCCTCGCTGCGCTTGCCCGCGATCCGCGCCGCTTCCTCGCTGTCATATTCGCTCAGGCCGCGCGCGATCGTCCGGCCATCGGGGGTCATGATATCGACCACGTCGCCGCGCGCGAATACGCCTTCGACACTGGCGACACCGGCTGGCAACAGGCTGTTGCCCTGGCCCAGCGCCCGTTCCGCGCCCGCATCCACGATGATCCGCCCGCGCACGGTCAACCGCCCGGCAAGCCAGCCCTTGCGCGCACGTTTCGCTGGAGCGGCGAGGAAGATCGACCCCTTGCCACCAGTGGTCCAGTGCGACAGGGGCGCATCGACCTTGCCCGAAATGATGGCCAGATGGGCGCCCGCGCCGGTCGCGATCCTGGCCGCCTCGATCTTTGAGGTCATCCCGCCCGATCCCATGCCGGACGCGGAACCGCCATCGGCCATGGCAGCGATTCGCGCATCGATGCGTTCTATTGTCTCTATCAGCATCGCGTCCGCATCGACGTGCGGGTTGGCGGTGTAAAGCCCGTCGACGTCCGACAGCAGGACAACTGCGTCAGCCCGTGCCGCCTGTCCGATACGCGCCGCCAGCCGGTCATTATCGCCAAAGCGGATTTCGGCGGTAGCGACGCTGTCATTCTCGTTCACCACCGGCACGACGCCCAGCGTCATCAGCCGTTCGAGCGTAGCGGACGCATTGAGATAGCGGCGGCGATTTTCCAGGTCGTCGAGCGTCACCAGCATCTGCGCGGCAGTGATGCCGCATTCGTCCAGCAGGCTGGCCCAGCATTGCGACAGGGCGATCTGTCCGGTTGCCGCCGCTGCCTGCGCATCCTCCAGGCTGCCGCGTCCGCCCTTGGGCAATTTCAACCGGCGCGCGCCCAGCGCGATCGCGCCGGACGATACGATGATCACCTGCTGCCCCGCGCTTTTCCGCGCCGCGACATCGGCGACCAGCGTACGCAACCAGTCCACCCGCACCTGACCCGCCGGATCGACCAGCAGGGCAGAGCCGATCTTGATGACCAGACGGCGAATGAGGGCGGGGGGAAAGCCGGAGAGGGGGGGCATGGACACAGCTATCATTCCGTTCGCCCTGAGCTTGTCGAAGGGCCGTTCTTTCTTGAAGAGACGTGCAGGGCTTCGACAGGCTCAGCCCGAACGGGGGTGGGTTGGTTGACGCCTAGAGCGGCGACCATGGGCCTTCGCCTTCTTCATCCGCGCTGCCTTCAGCCTTCGCATCGTCCAGCGCCTGTCCCACGATCGGCAGGATCGAGTCGAGCAACGCTTCCACGCCCTCGCCAGTGCCCGCCGAGATGATGAACACATCTTCCACGCCTTCCTCGCGCAGCTGGCCGGCAATATCTTCCATCAGTTCGGGGCCAAGCAGGTCGCCCTTGTTGAGCGCGACGATCTGCGGCTTTTCGTCCAGCCCCTCGCCATAGGCGGCCAGTTCGTCCTGTACGATGTGGAAAGCCTCGATCGGATCGTCTCCGGTCGCGTCGATCAGATGGAGCAGCACGCGGCAGCGTTCGATATGGCCCAGGAAGCGGTCGCCAATCCCCACGCCCTCGGCCGCGCCGGCGATCAGGCCCGGAATGTCCGCCAGCACGAATTCGCGATTCTTGTGCAGCACCACGCCCAGTTGCGGCTTGGTGGTCGTAAAGGCATAGGAGCCAACCTTAGCCTTGGTATTGGTGACCTGATTGATCAGCGTCGATTTGCCCGCATTGGGCATGCCGACAAGGCCGACATCGGCCAGCAGCTTGAGCCGCAGCCACACCCACATTTCCTGGCCCGGCCAGCCCGTGCCATGCTGGCGCGGCGCGCGGTTGGTGCTGGTCTTGTAGGACATGTTGCCCCGGCCGCCATCGCCGCCGCGCAGGAAGGTGATGCGCTGTCCCACTTCGGTGAAGTCGGCCAGCACTTCCTGATCCTCATAATCGGGAATGCCGTCCTCATCCTCGCTGCCCTCGATCGGTTTGGGATCGGACAATATCTGGGTGCCGACCGGCACTTTGATCACCAGATCCTTGCCGCCCGCGCCATAGCGATTCTTGCCCATGCCGGGCGTGCCGCGCTGCGCCTTGAAATGCTGGGTGTAGCGAAAGTCTATGAGGGTGTTGAGGCCCTGCACCGCTTCAAAGATGATGTCGCCGCCCTTGCCACCATTGCCGCCATCCGGGCCGCCATATTCTTCATATTTTTCGCGCCGGAAACTGACCGCGCCGGGGCCGCCCCAGCCGGATTTGATAAAGATTTTTGCTTGATCGAGAAAATGCATGGGGCGCCCATAGAGCATTCTGAACTCTGCTGGAACAGCCGAGCGCTCGCGGAATGCGGAAAATGAGAAATAGCGTGCAATCGCACAAGGTTAAACCTTGGCTTGCGCCGCTTCGGTCGCGGCAAAGGCGGCAGCTTCGGCCATGAGCGCAGCGACCAGGCTGCGCGTGGCGATCTCGCGCGCCTTTTCGCGCGGCAGGCCCAGCGACGCCGCCATCGGCCCGCCCATCTGCGAATCGCCCAGCGCCAGCAGAACCAGCATCAGCGTATTGTCGCGGATTACATCGCCCAGGTCCGGGGTCAGCGCGGTGGCGACCAGCTTGTCGACCAGCCGGTGGATCGCCTCCACCACAGGGTCGAGCGCATCCTCATTGCCTGACGCCAGCATCCAACTGGCCAGCGCGCCCGCGCCGCCCGCGTCGAACGCATCGAACGTCATGTCGACGATCAGGCGGGGGGCGACTTCGCCGCGCCGCATGGCGTCCACCGCTTTGCCGATCGTCGCGGTGATCGTTTCGCCCAGATGCGCTGCCAGCGCCTTTTGCAAGCCCGCGGCCGACCCGAAATGATGGAGAAGATTGGCATGGGTCCGTCCGATCCGCGCTGCCACGGCCTTGAGCGTCACGGCTTGCGGTCCGGCCTCGATCAGCAGCATGCGCGCCGCTTCCACGGCCGCGTGACGGCTTTCATCGGGGCTGAGGCGGGCACGTTTTATTGACATTAGTGTAAGCAACTCGTATTTACATTCATGTAAGTAGTGAAGAGATGTCCCCATGACCCCGACTGACTTGACCATCACGCCGCGCGACCGCCGTTTCGGGCGCGGGCAAGGGTCCGCCCGACATTGGCTGAATGGCGATCCGATCGCCACGGCTTTCTTCAACGCCCTGTCGATCACCTTTCCGCGCGGCGAAGCCTATTTCATCGACAGTGTCCGGGCTTTTCGCGAAGGCGTGCCTGATCGGCTGGCGCAGGAGATCGCGGCCTTCACCAGGCAGGAAGTGGTCCATAGCCGCGAGCATTTGGCCTTCAACCGGCAAGTGACGGACAATGGCTATGACGTGTCGCTGCTCGACGCCGACGTGGTTCGGTTGCTGGACCTTGCCCGGCAGCGGCCGCCGATCATCAGCCTGGCCGCGACCATGGCGCTGGAACATTTTACCGCCATCCTGGCCCATGAACTGCTGCGCGATCCGCGCTACCTGGTCGGGGCAGAGCCGGAAGCGGCCGCGATGTGGCGCTGGCACGCGATCGAGGAGATCGAGCATAAGGGGGCGGCGCATGACACATGGATGCATGCGACCCGCAACTGGAGCAGGGCGAAACGCTGGCGCGTCAAGACGCTGATGATGCTGATCGTGACCAGGCATTTCCTGCACCATCGTGCGCGCGGGATGATGGAGTTGTTGCGGCAGGACGGGATTACAAATGTGCGCGCATGGGGCGGGCTGCTGCACTATGCTCTGGTGCGGCCCGGCATATTGCGGCGCGTGGCACGACCCTGGATGAGCTATTTTCTTCCCGGTTTTCATCCATGGCGGGTGGACGACCGGGCATTGATCGCGCTGGCCGACAGCGCCTATGCCGATGCGCGGATGGCGGCGCCCGCCACGGCTTGACCGGCGGGGCGGGGTGCGGTCTTATCGCGGCCATGCTCCATCCCCCGACGCTCCAAACCGACCGGCTGATCCTGCGTCCGCACGGCGTTGCGGACTATCCCGCCTGTTGCGCGCTGTGGGCCGACGCCGATGTCGTGCGCCATATCGGCGGATCGCCGCAGGATGCGCAGGCGGTGTGGTTCCGCCTGCTGCGCTATGCGGGCATGTGGTCGCTGCTGGGCTATGGCATGTGGGTGATGGAGGACCGGGCGACCGGCACGCTGATCGGGGAGGCGGGATTGCTGAGCGCCGCACGCGGTTTGCCTGAACTGGAGGGCGTGCCCGAAGCCGGCTGGGTGCTGGGACCGCAGGCCTGGGGGCGGGGATTGGCGACCGAGGCGATGACGGCAGTGCTGGGCTGGGCGGACGCCAATCTGGACGCGGCCAAGATCCGCTGCATCATCGGACCCGATAATGGCGCGTCAATCAAGGTCGCGGGAAAGCTGGGCTTTGCCGAATTTGGCGATGCGATGCTGGCGGGCAAGGCGATCAGGCTGTTCGATCGGCGGAGACTGTTGGCATGATCGGCTGGTCCGTGCCTGTAATGGCTATCGTCGCTGCGCCCGTGATCGGAGAGGTGGATCGAGCGGCCATCGCTTCCCGCGTTGTCGAGTTCAACGCTATGATGAATGACGGGCGCATCGCTGACAGCCTGGACTTTCTTCCGCCCCGCCTGATCCGTAGCATCGCGCATCGCTTTGGCGTGCCAGAAAGCGAAGTGAAGCTTTTGGTCGGCAAGCAGATTGCCGATGCCGTGGCGGGCGTACGCTTCCTCTCCTTCACCATGAATATGCAGGCCGCGACAGTTAACACGACGCCAGATCGACAGCGTGCCTATATGCTCATCCCAACAGAGAGTCAGATCGCTATTCCTGATGTAGGGACACTGCGTAGCCAGACGAGTACGCTGGCGTTACAGGATGAAGGCCAATGGTATCTGATCCGCATCGACAGCGCGCAGCAAGTTGCCCTGCTGCGCGCCGCGTATCCTGAATTTACGGGCGTCGATTTTCCGTCCGGGTCGTCGACGATGATCGAACGACCGGAGCTTACGCCGCCATAGCAGGCATGGCGTCAGCGTACAGATCCATCGCCGGGTCATCGCCCCGTCGGGCCACGCCGCCTTCTTCCAGGATCAGGCAGGGCGCAGTGTCGCCGCGCGCCGGGCTGAAACGGGGTTCGACGCGGCCAGTCTGGCGAAAGCCCAGCTTGCGCAGGACATTGCCCGACGCGCCATTGTCGGCGAAATGGACGGCACGGATGCCACTGACGCCATTGGCGCGCGCCATGCGCAGCACGGCCTGTGCGGCTTCCGTCGCGAAACCCAGCCCCCAATAGGGGCGGGCGATCCAGTAACCCAGCTCATGGCCGCCATCGTCGGCGCGGGTGATGCCGCAGCCGCCGACCAGGCGCGGCGCGCCGTGGGTGCGGGTGAAGGCAAGCAGGCTGGGCAGATGCACGTCCTGCGGCCTTTCCAGAAACGCCAGCGCGTCTTCCAGGCCATAGGGGCTGGGCACGCGCGTCAGGTTACGCAGGACGGCAGGGTCGCCAATGGCCTGGGCCAGGGCAGGGGCATCTTCCATCCAGCCCGGACGCAGGAGCAGGCGGGGGGTACGGGCGAACATTCTCGTCTCTCCTCTTTGTCGGCGCCGATAGCCGCCAATGATGACGGCTTGACGACGGCGTGGGTTCATGGACTGGCCCCGCCCGCATGACGCGCGAGAAGGGCTTAAGTTCCAAGGACTTGAGGGAAAGTGGAGGGGAGGCCCGCAACAATGAAAAAGGGGCGCTCCTTGTGGAAGGAGCGCCCCTTTTTCCCTCGAAAACCGACAGTGCCTATTGGCCCTGTCGGGAGGATCGCCCCTTTGCGGAGGGACGATCCGTCATCGATCGTCCGTTATTCAGCGGCCTGTGCGACGGCGTCTACCGACACATATTTGCGGCCCTGCTTGCCAGCGTGGAATACCACGCGGCCTTCGCCCAGTGCGAACAGCGTGTGGTCCTTACCCATGCCGACGTTGCGGCCGGGATAGACGCGGGTGCCGCGCTGGCGAATGATGATGTTGCCGCCGATCACTTCCTGACCGCCGAACTTCTTGACGCCAAGGCGCTTCGATTCCGAATCACGACCGTTGCGCGACGAACCGCCAGCTTTCTTATGTGCCATTGTCTAAACTCCTAATTCTAGTCGCGAAGCGATCAGGCTTCGGCAGCGGCAGGGGCCGCGTCTTCGGTCTTGGCAGCGGCCTTCTTGGCCTTCTTCGCTTCGCTGCCGATCGAAACGATCCGCAGGATCGTGTGACGCTGACGGTGGCCGTTCTTGCGGCGATAATTGTGGCGGCGGCGCTTCTTGAAGACGATGACCTTCTCGCCCTTCGCCTGCGCGATGATCTCGGCTGCGACGGTCAGACCGGCCACATCCTTCAGATCGCCGCCTTCACCGGCCAGCAGGACGTCGTCCAGCGTGATCTTGTCGCCGGCCTCACCGGCCATCTTTTCGACGACGATCTTGTCTCCGGCGGCGACGCGATATTGCTTGCCGCCCGTGCGCACGATAGCGAACATGGCTTGTCTCTTCTCGTTCAAATCTGCTTTACGCAGATCACCAAAGACATGAAGCCTTAGCCGACCCGCGCGGGAATGTGGCCCGGTAGTGGAATGACTCGGACCTGTCAACCACGATAGGCTGGTTCGAGGGGTGGTTTTCGACCTGCCTTGCCCTATCTATAGCAGGATAAAGGGATAGTGACACACATGAAGCGCATTGCAACGGACAGTGGAGCATCGGCGGGCCAGCGCCTGTCGGTCGTCGCTGCCGTGTGTACGCTGATTGTGGTCATCCTGCTCTCCGCGCTTGCGCCGCTTGGGCCTCCGCTCAGCCGGGTCGCGGGTTCCGCCTTCAATCCCGCGACGATCGATGTCGTGATCAAGGCACGCGCGCCGCTGGCCCCGCAGGCAGTGCAGGCCACGCAACCGGACGGCGAAGGTCCGTCGGTCCCGCTGCTGTTGCTGGCGGCGTTTGCCGCCGCTTTTGTGATCCTGTGGCGGCAATCTGCTGCCCCCGCCTTCGCCCCTGTCGGGGAAAGCGCGCGATCAAGCTTCCACTCCAACGATAGACGCGCCCGCGCTCCGCCCGCCAGTTCCTGACGAATCGAGTCCCGGCCCGCCTGTGCGGGCCTTCGTTCGGAACAAGGAGCTTCGCTCATGCCCCGCAAACGCCCGCCCTGGTGGTTCATGCCGGCCGTCATGGTCGCGCTGGCCATTGCCGCTGCCGCGCTATCGCTAGCCATGCTGCCCATCGCCCAGGGATAGGTCGCCCGGCTGGCCGCGCCTGTCATGCGCGTGGCCGCCGTGCAGAATAGAAAGCCTGCTATGCCCCATCACACGCCCCTGATCGGCACGATTGTCGCCGGTCTCGTTGTTGCCTTCATCATGGGGGCGATCGCGCATCGCCTCAAACTCTCGCCGCTCGTCGGTTATCTTGTCGCCGGGATCATGGTTGGTCCCTTCACCCCCGGTTTCGTTGCCGACACTGCGCTGGCCAACGAACTGGCCGAAATCGGGGTCATCCTGCTGATGTTCGGGGTAGGACTGCATTTTTCGCTCAAAGACCTGCTGTCGGTCAAGAATATCGCCATCCCCGGCGCACTGGTGCAGATTGCAGTCGCGACCGGCCTTGGCATGGCGTTGGCGCATGTCATGGGCTGGCCGCTGATGGGGGGCATCGTCTTTGGCCTTGCCCTGTCGGTCGCCAGTACCGTCGTACTGCTGCGGGCGTTACAGGGCGCCGATCTGGTCGAGACGCGGCGGGGCCGCATCGCGATCGGCTGGCTGATCGTCGAGGATCTGGTGATGGTCCTGGCGCTGGTCCTGCTGCCCGCACTCGCCACCGTCATCAACGACGCCAATGCAGGGGCAGGGGCAGGCGCCCTGATCGCGCCGCTGGTCGGTACCCTGCTCAAGGTTGCGGGCTTCGTGGCCCTGATGCTGGTGGTGGGGCGACGGGTGATCCCCTGGGCGTTGCACTGGGTGGTGCATACCGGATCGCGCGAACTGTTCCGGCTTGCGGTTCTGGCCATCGCGCTGGGCGTGGCGTTCGGCGCGGCCTATGCGTTCGACGTCTCCTTCGCGCTCGGCGCATTCTTCGCGGGCATGATTTTGGGCGAAACGCCGCTCAGCCGCCGCGCGACCGAGGAGACGCTGCCTCTGCGCGACGCATTTGCGGTGCTGTTCTTCGTATCGGTCGGCATGTTGTTCAATCCGGCGGTGCTGGTGGAACAGCCGCTGCCGCTGCTGGCCACCGTGGCGATCATCATCGTGGGCAAATCGATCGCCGCCTATGCCATTGTCCGACTTTTCGGCAAGCCAGCCGACACCGCCATGACCATCGCGATCAGCCTGGCGCAGATCGGCGAATTTTCCTTCATCCTCGCCACGCTGGGGACGGGACTTGGCGTCCTGCCTGCCGATGCGCGCGATTTGATCCTGGCGGGCGCCATCGTCTCGATCTTCCTCAACCCCATCCTCTTCTCGCTGGCCGTGCGTGGCCGCAAGCAGGACGAGGTGGATGCAGAAGCCGCCCGCGTCGCGGCGGAGCGCCCGCCGGTGGGGCATGTCGTGCTGGTAGGCTATGGCCGCGTCGGCAAGCTGATCGCCACCCGCCTGACCGAGCGATCCGTGCCGTTCGTCGTGATCGAGGGCGATGGCGCGAAAGCCGAGGATGCCCAATCCGCCGGCCTGTCCGTGGTACGCGGCAGCGCGCTGGAGGACCGGCACCTTACAAAGGCGGGAGTTAAAAAGGCGCATCATCTGCTGATTGCCGTGCCGGAAGGTTTCGAGGGCGGGGCGATTTTTGAACATGCGATCCGCTTGAACCCCAACCTGGCCGTCGTCGCCCGCGCGCACAGCGACGCGGAGGTCGACTATCTGGAGAAACTGGGCGTGCCGCAAATCGTGATGGGGGAACGGGAACTGGCGGGCCGCATGCTCAGCCTGTGCGGAGCCAATTAATCGAGAGACGTCAGAAACCGCGCGGCCTGATCCCGGATCGCCGCGCGGTCGGGCTGCGCCATCTTCGCCCAGTTGCGATAGGGCATGGCCAGCCGCATATTGCCACCCAGCAGCTTTTCATTACGGGCCAGGAAATCCCAATAAAGGGCGTTGAACGGACACGCATCCTCGCCCACCCGCTGCTTCACGTCATAGCGGCAGGATTTGCAGTAATCCGACATGCGGTTGATATAGGCGCCGCTCGCGGCATAGGGCTTTGACCCCAGCAGGCCGCCATCGGCAAACTGGCTCATCCCCAGCGTGTTGGGCAGTTCGACCCATTCATAGGCGTCCGCATAGACTTCCAGATACCAGACATGAACCTGGTGCGGATCGATCCCGGCCAGCAGCGCGAAATTGCCAGTGATCATCAGTCGCTGGATATGGTGGGCATAGGCATGGTCGATGGTCTGGCCGATGGCCTGCGCCATACAATGCATGTCGGTTTCGCCGGTCCAGTAGAAGCCGGGCAGGGGCCGTGTCGCCCCCAGCGCGTTACGCTGCGCATAGTCCGGCCCTTCGTGCCAATAGATGCCACGCACATATTCGCGCCAGCCGATGATCTGGCGGATGAAGCCCTCCGTTGCGTTCAACGGCACCTTGCCCGCCCGATAGCGCGCCTCGACCGCCTGGCAGAGTGCCAGCGGATCGAGCAGCCCGGCGTTGATATAGGGCGACAGGATCGAGTGCCACAGGAACGGCTCGTCCGTCAGCATCGCGTCCTGATAGTCGCCAAAGCGCGGCAATGCCTCGTCCAGAAAGCGGCGCTGCTGGCGCATCGCTTCCTCATGCGTCACAGCGAAATGGAAATGGTCAAGGCTGCCGATATGATCGGCAAAGCGATCCGCAACCAGCGCCAGCACATCTTGCGTCACCGCGTCAGACCGGAACCGGACGGGCTGCGGCATCAACAGGTCGCGCCCCGGCGGTGGCTTGCGATTTTCCGCATCATAATTCCATTCGCCACCCTCCGGATTGCCCGCGCTTGTCATCAACAGTCCGGTTTTTCGCCGCATGTCGCGATAGAAAAACTCCATCCGCAACTGCTTGCGCGCCGCCGCCCAACTGTCGAATTCCGCATGGGAACAGAGGAAGCGGTCATCCTCATGGATCGTGACCGGCAGCCCGAAACGCAGTTCCCAATCTTCCAGCATCGCGCGCACCCGCCATTCACCTGCTTCCGTCACGTGAATGGCGACGGGGTGATGCCGCGCGATGGCACGCGCAACCTCGGCAGTGAAGCTGCCGCTATTGGCCGGATCGTCGAGTTTCACATAATCGACTGTCCACCCCAGCGCGCGCAGCCGATCGGCATGGTGACGCATGGCGGACAGGATGAAGGCGATCTTCGCCTTGTGATGGCGGACATAGCGGGTCTCATCCGCTACCTCCATCATCAGCACGACGCTGCGTGCCTTGTCGGCGTGCCGCAGCGCGGCGATGTCGGGCGTCAACTGGTCGCCCAGCACCGGAATGAGAAAGGGGCCGTCGGTCATGCTTCATAGCAATGACCGACGGCCCCTTTGGCTCCTAGCTGTTCTAAAGGGTGCTGGTTTACATCAACACCGTTCGTCCTGAGTAGCCATTGAGCGAAGTCGAAATGGCGTATCGAAGGATGCGTATGCGCACGATGCTTCGATACTTGAACAGGTGAACCATCCCCCGGATGGTTCAGGATCGTCCGGGGGACGATCCGACCTGTTCAACTTCGACAAGCTCAGTCTCTACTCAGCACGAACGGATGTGTAAGTATCTTGCAACTTACCCCCGGCTGCGCGGCGGCCCCTTGCGCGGGCCGCCTGCGCCCGCGCCCTTGAACGGGCGTGGGCTATGCGGCGCTGCGCCGCCACGCGAAAAATTGCCGGGACCGCCGCGGGGCGGACCGCTGCGGTTGGGGCGGTCGCCATTGGCAGGGCGCAACTGCTTGCGCTTTTCGCGCGCTTCCTCGCGCGGGGCGCCATCGACCGGATCGAACAGCACGTCCGCGCCCTCGTCACCCGCTTCGCCGGTGCGACGAACGGCGGCCAGGAATTTGGACGCGATCGCCTTGGGAATTTCGAACATCGTGTCGTTGGTGGTGATGCGGATTGCGCCGATGTCACCGCGCGACACATGGCCGCGACGGCAGATCAGCGGCAGGATCCAGCGCGGATCGGCATTCTGGCGGCGACCGATATTGATGCGGAACCACTGGGTATCCTCAAAACCGGGACGTGGCCCGTCGCGGCGGGCGGGCGCTTCGCTGCCGTCCAGCAGCTCTTCGGGCGCAGGCAGCGCGGCGCGGGCAGACCGCACCAGCATGGCCGCGATTTCCTTGGCGCTCTTGGCTTCCAGCAGTTCGCCGCCCAGTGCCCAGTCGGACTCTTCCAGTTCCATCGGCTCCAGCAGGCGCGCGCGCAGCCGTTCGGCATCCTGCGCGGCGATCGCTTCCTTGGTGGGGGCGGACGTCCATTCGACGGGAATTTTCGCGCCCTTCAGCATCCCTTCTACCCGGCGACGGCGTGGATAGGGGACGATCAGGACGGCGGTGCCCTTCTTGCCCGCGCGGCCGGTACGACCGGAGCGATGCTGCATGGTCTCGACGTCACGCGGGATTTCGACATGCACCACCAGCGTCAGCGTGGGCAGGTCGATGCCGCGCGCGGCCACGTCGGTCGCCACGCACACGCGCGCTCGCTTGTCGCGCAGCGCTTGCAGCGCATGGTTGCGCTCATTCTGGCTATGTTCGCCCGACAGCGCGACGGCGGCAAAGCCACGCTCGGTCAGGCTGGCGTGGAGATGGCGGACATTGTCGCGCGTGGCGCAGAACAGGATCGCCGTCTCCGCTTCATGGAAGCGCAGCAAGTTGACCACGGCATTTTCAATGTCGGCGGGCGCGACGGTCATCGCCTGATAGCTGATGTCGCCATGGCCGCGATCATTGCCGGCGGACTGGATCTGGAACGCATCCTTCTGATAGCGGCGGGCCAGCGCCACGATCGGCTTGGGCATGGTCGCCGAAAACAGCAGGGTGCGGCGGCCATCAGGGGTGGCGTCGAGAATACCCTCCAGATCTTCGCGAAAGCCCATGTCGAGCATTTCGTCGGCCTCGTCCAGCACGGCGGTTTTCAGCGCCGACAGGTCGAGCGCGCCGCGTTCCAGATGGTCGCGCAGGCGGCCCGGCGTGCCCACGACGATATGCGCGCCCTGCGCCAGCGCCTTGCGCTCGCGAGCGGCGTCCATGCCGCCAACGCAGGTGGCGATGCGCGCCCGCGCTCCAGCGTAGAGCCATTCCAGTTCGCGGCTGACCTGCAATGCCAGTTCGCGCGTCGGCGCGATGACCAGCGCCAGCGGCCAGGCGGGCGGGGGCAGGCGGCCTTCCTCGTTCAGCAATTCGCCCGCCATGGCCAGGCCAAAGGCGACGGTCTTGCCCGACCCGGTCTTGGCCGACACGATCATGTCGCGGCCAATCGCTTCGGGTTCGATGACCGACGCCTGCACTTCGGTCAGGTTTTCATACCCCTTCGTCGTGAGCGCCTGCGCCAGGATGGGGGGGAGAGTTTCAAATGCCATATTGTTGTATTCCATCGGATAATAGCGACCCGCCATATACCGACGGATACCAAAAGACCTGTTCCTTCCGCCCGTTCAATCGGACGCCCGAAGCGCAAGGTCGCACGCTTCGGTTTCATACCATCCTCCCCTGCAAGGGGAGGTGGCAGGGCGAAGCCCTGACGGAGGGGTGTCCCCCCTCTCGATAGGGTGATACCCCTCCACCACCGCTATGCGGCGGTCCCCCTCCCCTTGCAGGGGAGGATGAACATAAAAACAGGAAGCCTCCTTCCCCATTTCGCGAGGAAGGAGGCTTGCCTGATTGTCTATAACGCAAAAATCAGACTGCGGCGACTTCCGCCACATCGACCTTCACGCCCGGACCCATCGAGGAGGACAGGGCGATCTTGCGCACATATTTGCCCTTCGAACCGGTCGGCTTCGCCTTGACGATCGCATCGACGAACGCGTCGAAATTCTTGCGCAGGTCTTCGGCGGTGAAGCTCGACTTGCCCAGGCCCGCATGGATGATACCGGCCTTTTCGACGCGGAATTCGATCTGACCACCCTTGGCGGCCTTCACGGCTTCGGCGACGTTCGGGGTCACGGTGCCCAGCTTGGGGTTGGGCATCAGGCCCTTGGGGCCCAGAACCTTACCCAGGCGACCGACCAGGCCCATCATGTCCGGCGTCGCGATGACGCGCTGGAAGTCGATGTTGCCGGCCTGGATCGATTCCAGCAGGTCTTCTGCACCCACGATGTCGGCGCCGGCGTCGAGCGCCTGCTGAGCCTTGTCGTTACGGGCGAACACGGCGACGCGAACGTCCTTGCCGGTGCCTGCGGGCAGGGTGACGACGCCACGGACCATCTGGTCAGCGTGACGGGGATCGACGCCCAGATTGATCGCGATTTCGACGCTTTCGTCGAACTTGGCGGTCGCGTGGGTCTTGATCAGGCCCAGCGCTTCGTCAACGCCGTGCAGCTTGTTCTTGTCGATCGCGGCGGCGAGAGCCTTCGCCTTCTTGGTCTGCTTTGCCATGGTCTTAGCCCTCCACCACGTCGAGGCCCATCGCGCGCGCGGAGCCTTCGATAATCTTCGTTGCTGCGTCGATGTCGTTCGCGTTCAGGTCAACCATCTTGGCCTGGGCGATTTCGGCGAGCTGGGCGCGGGTGATCTTGCCAGCGACGACCTTGCCCGGTTCCTTGGAACCCGACTTCAGGTTGATCGCCTTCTTGATCAGGAAGGTCGCAGGCGGCTGCTTCGTGGTGAAGGTGAAGCTGCGGTCGGCATAGACGGTGATGATCGTCGGCAGGGGCGTGCCCTTGTCGACATTGGCCGTCTGCGCGTTGAACGCCTTGCAGAATTCCATGATGTTCACGCCGCGCTGACCCAGGGCCGGGCCGATCGGCGGTGCAGGCTTGGCGTCTCCAGCGGGCACCTGGAGCTTGATATAGCCCGTAATTTTCTTGGCCATTATGACTCACTCTGTTGCTGGGCGGACCCGAAAGCCACGCCCGGTTCAAGTTTAGCGGTGCTAACGAAGGCGAAGCCTCCTCCCGCGCTTATTCCCGGTCGCCCGGAAATTCTGTTTGCCCCGTCATGCCGGACTTGATCCGGCACCCAGGGCGAAATCATGCGACGTCACGCCCAGACGCCCTGGATCCCGGCCTTCGCCGGGACACGAGCTTTCCTTA
This sequence comes from Sphingobium sp. GW456-12-10-14-TSB1, assembly GCF_059424385.1. Lineage (NCBI taxonomy): Bacteria > Pseudomonadati > Pseudomonadota > Alphaproteobacteria > Sphingomonadales > Sphingobiaceae > Sphingobium > Sphingobium sp. GW456-12-10-14-TSB1. Next base: position 394,983 of record NZ_JBWKZI010000001.1, read on the forward strand.
TTTGGAAAGCTCTACCTGCTCGAAATCCAGTTCCACAGGCGTGGCGCGACCGAAGATCGACACCGACACCTTGACCCGGTTCTTTTCGAAATCCAGTTCCTCGACCGTGCCGTTGAAGCTGGCGAAGGGACCGTCCAATACCTTGACCGCATCGCCGATTTCGTAATCGACGCTGACCTTGTGCTTGGGCGCGGCCTCGGCTTCCTTGCGGGCGCCGAAATAGCGTGCGGCTTCCGATTCGCTGATCGGCTGCGGCTTGCCCATCGAACCCAGGAAACCCGTCACCTTGGGCGTGTTCTTGATCAGGTGATAGATGTCGTCGTTCATCGCCAGCTTGGCCAGAACATAGCCGGGCATGAACTTGCGCTCGACCTGCACCTTCTTGCCGCGCTTCACTTCGGTCACGGTTTCAACAGGCACTTCGACCTGTTCGACCAGCTGGGAAAGGCCCATGCGCTCGGCTTCGGACAGGATCGATTCCTTGACCTTGTTCTCGAAGCCCGAATAGGCGTGGATGATGTACCAGCGCGCCATGTTACCGTTTCAAACTCCCAAAAACCAAGGCGGTCATGCTCAGGCCCGACCCGCCGCGAGGCTCAGCAGCCACTGGACGATCGCGCCGAAAAAAGTGTCGATGCCAAAGAAGAACAGGCCCAGCATCGTCGTCATGATGACGACCATCACGCCGGTCATGATCGTTTCGCGACCCGTGGGCCACACGATCTTCGACGCTTCGGTCCGCACCTGATTGACGAATTCGCCGGGGGAAACCTTCGCCATCGCCTGCCTCAAACCCTTTGCACAAACACCAAAACGCGAAGCAATAGTCCGCCCTCCCGATCCCGCCCATATCGGCGTCCGGGGGATGCGGCCGCATAGCTTCGCGACACAATTTCGACGGCGCGTCTAGCGGCAAACCTCATGCAAGACAAGGATGCTGCTGGAACGCCTGGCAGGAGTGGAGGGACTCGAACCCCCGGCATTCGGTTTTGGAGACCGACGCTCTACCAACTGAGCTACACTCCTGTGCCGGCGAAGGAGGGCGCTTTAGCGTGGCATGACGGGCAGGGCAAGCGCGATTATGCAGCTTTTTCCTGGCGGTCCGCGATGCTCGTTTCGGCACTGGTCTGCCGCTCTGCCTCCGCATTGATCTGCGCGCCCAGCAGCACGACATAGGCCGACACGAAAAGCCATAATTGCAGCACGACGACCGCGCCCAGCGACCCGTATGTCTCGTTATAATTGCCAAATGTCGCGACATAGAAGGACACGCCCAGCGTGACCACCAGCCAGAACAGGGTGGCTGTGACCGACCCGACCGTCAGCCATTGCCACTGCGCCTGTCGCCGGTGCGGCCCGAAACGGTAGATCAGCCCGAATATCAGGCTGGCGAACAGGCCGGCGCAAATCCATGTCACGGCCTTGATCGCGAACAGTACGCCCGGTCCCCAGTTGACCAGCAGCTTTTGCAGCAGGCCGATGACCGTGGCCGTAAAAACGCCTGCCACCATCACCAGCACGGCGGAACAGGTGATGCCCATCGACACGCGGGTGAACGCGATGATGCCGCGTCCTTCCTTCTGCCCATAGACGATGTTCAGCGCCTCCATGATGGCCGATGCCGCGCGCGTCGCGCCATAGATCGCAATGCCCAGTGCTGCGGCCAGGCCAAAGCCGATCGCCGGTTTGGCGGTGCTGACGACGCCCAGCAACTGGTCGTTGATCAGCTTGGCCGCATCGGCCGGCACGACCGCGATGATCGCCTGCATATGCCGTCCGACCATCGCCGGATCGCCAAACAGGCCATAGGTCAGCACGACGGCCGCCATCATCGGCGCGATCGAGAGGAATGCATAATAAGCGACGCCTGCCGCGAGCAAACCGACATGGTTGGCCGACAGCGCGCCATAGACCCGCTTCAAAATCTCCCACCAGGCCCGCGGCGGAATTTTCCACGGTGCATCGACATGCACCTGCTGCGCGACTGGCTGCTTCATCGGTTTCCCCTGTTGCTACACCAGGCAAGCGCATGAAAGGGGAGGGCGGTTCCCGCCGTTGGGGGTTACAAAAACACGCCGCCCTTCATGATCCGCCGCGCGCGGCCCTGCACCGGCACCCGGTCGAACGGCGTGTTGCCCGCCGCCGCCGCCATTTTTCCACTGTCGACGATCCACGGCGCGTCGGGGTCGACAAAGATCAGGTCCGCCGCGCTGCCGCTTGCAAAACTGCCCGCATTGACGCCCAAAATCCTGGCCGGATTGGCGCTCAGCAGGGTCATCAGCCGGTTGAGCGACACATGCCCGTCCCGCACCAGATTGAGCGAGAGCGCCAGCAGCGTCTCCGCCCCGGCCATGCCGGGCGAGGCGTCGGCGAAGGGCAGGCGCTTGTCCTCCGCCCCGCGCGGATCATGGCTGGACGTGATGACGTCGACCGTTCCGTCCGCGACCGCCGCGATGCTCGCCTTGCGATCATCCTCCGACCGGAGCGGGGGCGACAGGCGGGCGAAGGTGCGGAAATCGGTCACCGCATTGTCGGCCAGGAACAGATAGGCGGGGCTGATGCCGCAACTGACCCGCAGCCCTTCCGCCTTGGCCGCGCGAATGAGGTCGAAGCCAGCCCTGGTCGTCACCAGCCGGAAATGGATCGCCGCGCCTGCCTGCCGCGCCAGCATGATGTCCCGCGCGATCGCCATGGCTTCGGCGCAGGCGGGCGCGTGCGGCAGGCCCAGTCGCGTCGCCGTCTCACCGCTCGTCGCCACCGCCTTGCCCGCCAGCCCGCCATCCTCGGCATGGGCGATCACCGTCAGCCCCAGCCCGGCCGCATAGGATAATACCCGCAGCATCACGCCCGAATCCGCGATCCACTGCCGCCCGGTGCCGACCGCCTTCGCTCCGGCCGCCTGCATCATGCCAATCTCGGCCAGTTCCGTGCCCTTGAGGCCGCGCGTCGCCGCCGCGATCGGGTGAACCCAGAAATCGGGCTTCCCCGCCCGCGTCGCCTGCCGGATCAGCGCCGCATCGTCCAGCAGCGACGACTGGTCGGGCATCAGCGCCGCGCGCGTGATCCCGCCAAAATGAAAGGCGGGCTTGTCCGTCGCAAAGACGCCCAGGTCGACAAGGCCCGGCGCGACCACCTGCCCCTGCGCATCGATCCGCTCCGCGTCCGCAGGCACGGCGATGTCCCCGGCCGCGACGATGCGATCGCCTTCGATCAGGATGGAGCCGGAGAGCAGCGCATCCCCCGCCGGATCGGCCAGGCGACCGTTGATGATGGCGAGTTTAGTCACCGAGAAATACCCCTAAAACGTTCGCCCTGAGCCTGTCGAAGGGCCGTTCTTTCTGTTGCGTCAAGGAAAAGGTCAGGGCTTCGACAGGCTCAGCCCGAACGGAGGTTGTGGAATTCATCACGCCCATCCCTCCACCCCCCGCGCGCCGCGCGTCAGCACGTCCAGGCACGCCATGCGGATCGCCACGCCCATTTCCACCTGTTCGGTGATTGCCGATCGCGTGGGATCATCCGCCACCACGCTGGCAATCTCCACGCCCCGGTTCATCGGGCCGGGATGCATCACCAGCGCGTCCGGCTTGGCCAGCGCCAGTCGCTCAGGCGTCAGGCCGTAGAGCATGTGATATTCGCGCGCCGACGGGATGAACGCCCCGTCCATCCGCTCATTCTGAAGCCGCAGCATCATCACCACGTCCGCGCCGTCCAGCCCCTGCGCCATGTTGGTGAAGGGCGTCGCGCCCAGCATCTCCACTTCCGGCGGCATCAGCGTGGGCGGCGCGACCGCCCGGACCTGCGCGCCCAGCGCGGCGAGGCACAGCATGTTGGAGCGCGCGACCCGACTGTGCAGCACATCGCCGCAGATCGCGACGACCAGCCCTTCGAAACCGCCCTTGCGCCGCCGGATGGTCAGCGCGTCCAGCAGCGCTTGCGTGGGATGCTGGTGCCAGCCATCGCCCGCGTTAAGCACCGGGCAGTCCACCTTGTCCGCGATCAGCGCGACTGCGCCGGAACTGGCATGGCGGATCACGATGACGTCGGCGGCCATGGCGTTGAGCGTCATCGCCGTGTCGATCAGCGTCTCGCCCTTCTTCACGCTCGACTGGCCCGCATGCATATTGACCACGTCGGCGCCCAGCCGCTTGCCCGCAATCTCGAACGACAGCAAGGTCCGCGTGCTATTTTCGAAAAAGGCGTTGATCTGCGTCATCCCGGCCAGCCGGTCATCATGCTTGCGCGCGCCGCTGCGGTTCGCCCGCGCCCAATGCTCCGCCTCGTCCAGCAAAAAACGGATTTCCCAGGGCATCAGGTCCGCAATGGACAGCAAATGCCTGTGCGGAAACAGCGCCCGACCGGTCAGGTCGGACGAAGCGGGCGCGGCGGTCGTTTCGGGCATGGGATGCGCTTTAGGCGAGGGGAGGAGAGAGGGCAAGGGAGCGGTGATGAAGTTGAACGCAAACCCGACATCCGTTCGGGCTGAGCCTGTCGAAGCCTTGTTCTTTCCGTGGGATCGCAGTCACCTTCGGCCCCGAAGCCGCCCCAGCAGCGCCCCGTCCCGCAACACCTCCCGCGCGGCGTTATGTCCCGGTGCGCCGGTCACGCCGCCGCCGGGATGCGTGCCCGCGCCGCACATATACAGGCCCTTCACCGGCCCGCGGTATGCGCCATGGCCCAGCACCGGGCGCGCGGCCCACATCTGGTCCAGCGACAGGTGGCCGTGCATGATGTCGCCGCCGACCAGCCCGAATTTGCGCTCCAGGTCCAGCGGCGAGTGGATCTGCCGCGCGATCACGCTGCCGGCAAAGCCCGGCGCAGCCGCCTCCACCGTAGCGATGATGCAGTCCGCCGCCGCCTCCCGCTCATCGTCCCAGCTACGGCCATCCGGCAGTTCAGGCGCGAATTGCTGGCAGAAGAGGCTGGCGACATGGCATCCTTCCGGCGCCAGAGAGGCGTCGATGGTGGACGGGATCAGCATTTCGACGATCGGCGCTTTCGACCAGCCATCGCGCTTGGCGTCCATGAACGCCCGATCCATATAATCCAGCGTCGGGGCCAATATGATGCCCGACTGATGGTGCTCCCCCACGCCGGGCAGGCAGGGGAAATGGGGCAGGGCGCTCAGCGCCACATTCATGCGGAACGTGCCGGAACCGGCCTTGAACGCCTTGATCCGCCTGGCGAAATCGGCGGGCAGATCGGCCGGGGCCATCATCCGCTCATACAATAGTTTCGGCCCGACATTGGCGATCACCGCCTTGCCCATCACCTCTTCGCCGCTCTCCAGCCGCACGCCCACGGCCCGCGCGCCGTCCACCAGCACGCGCCCGACCGGCGCTTCCAGGCTGATCTCCACCCCCATGGCGGTCACGACCCGCGCCATGATCTGGGTGATCATGCCCATGCCGCCGACGCTATGGCCCCAGGCGCCCTTCTTTCCGTTCACCTCGCCAAAGACATGGTGCAACAGCACATAGGCACTGCCCGGCGTGTCGGGCGACGCATAATTGCCCACCACGGCGTCGAACCCGAACGCAGCCTTCACCGCGTCACTCTCGAACCAGCCGTCCAGGAAACTGCGCGCCGATTTGGTGAACAGGTCGAGCGTATCGCGCTGCTGTTCGATAGTCAGCCCCGCGATGCGCCGCCCCTGTTTCAGCGCGTCGATGATCATCGACAGGCCGTCGCCGACATTGGGCGGACTTTTCAGCACCAGGTCGCGCAATATGTCGGCCACCACCTCCAGCGCATCATAATAAGCGGGCAGGGCGGCGGCGTCCCTCGCGCTGAACCGGGCGAATTCCGCCTGCGTCCGTTCCAGCCCGCCGCCCAGTTTCAGATAGCCGCCATCGGGCTGGGGCAGGAAATTGCTGATGGGCCGTTCGATGACGCGATAGCCGTGATCGGCCAGCCTCATATCGGCAATGACCTTGGGATTGAGCAGGCTGACCGTGTAGCTGGCGGTCGAGTTGCGGAAACCGGGGTGAAATTCCTCCGTCACCGCCGCACCGCCAACGACGTCGCGGCGCTCCAGGATACGCACCTTATAGCCAGCCCGCGCCAGATAGAAGGCGCACACCAGCCCGTTATGCCCCCCGCCGATGATGACGGCGTCGTAGCTTTTGGTCATGCGTTCGCGCTCCATCCCGCCGCGGGTGCGCGGTGCTGCCGCGCCTGTGGAATAATCGTGCGCATCCGCCCGCAAAAATGGCGCAGCGCCACTTCATCCTGATGCAGCGGCCCGACGGTGAAACTGTGCGACGCCATGCCCGCCTGCACCCGCGCGACCAGCGCCGTATCCTCTGCATTGACCTGCCGGTTGATCCGCCAGTTGAGATAGCGCGCCGCCTTCATCTCCCTGCGGTCATCCGGCACAGCATAGCTGATCTCGCGGATCAGCGTCTGCGTCGGCGACACGGGCAGCCAGGCCATGAAATCGACCTGATCGGGATAGATGTCGAACGCGAAATTGGGCCACAGCTTGAAATAGGTCCATAGCCGCTGCCGCTCCGGCGGCAGATGCGGCACGGCGGGCAGGAAGTGCTGATAGGCGCGCTCCGACCAGTTGGCCGATGGCCGTTCGACGATCGGCCCCCACATCTTGTCGACATGGGCGCTGGCCTCCACGCCATAGCCGTCGCCCATCAGCCGTTTAAGCCCCGGATGCGCGACGCTGATGTGCAGCCCGTCGGAATAATTGTCGCCGATATTCTTCCAGTTCACGCTGCGTGGCCGCAACGTCACCCGCCCCAGCGCGCGCAGGTCGGCAAAGCGATAGGGCGCGATTTCCTCGACATAGGGGGCCATCATCTGCGCGACCGAAGGGCCACCATCATCGGTCAGGCGGACGAAGAGAAATCCGTGAAAATCCTCGACCTGCACGGGCGTCAGGCCATGGTCGGCCAGGTCCATGGCATAGCCCGCCTTCATCGGCACGCCGGTCAGCCGTCCGTCGCTCTCATAGGTCCAGCCATGATAGGGGCAGACCAGCTTTCTGGCGCAGCCCGACACCCCGTCGACGATCCGCGCGCCGCGATGGCGGCAGACATTGGTAAAGGCGCGCACCGCGCCATCCTCGCCCCGGATGACGATGACACTTTCACCGATATAGTCGAGCGTCTGGAAATCGCCCGGCTGGGCTATGTCGCTGATGTGGCAGACGATCTGCCAAGCGGGGCGAAAGATGCGTTCGACTTCGGCGGCGAAAAATTCCGGGTCACTATAGGTCCAGGCTGGCAGGCTCCAGCCCGCATCCGGGTCTGCCCCGCTTCCTGCCTGCTCCACCATTTCCGCGCATCCCCCGACGCTGCCGATCAATTTTACGAACGTATAATATAACCCGCGTTCATGCCAGCTATATGTCCAGGTCAGTGTCGGCTTTGTCGACCTGCGCGCTATAACGCCGCGCCAGCACGGCGCAGGCCATCAACTGGATCTGGTGGAACAGCATCACCGGCAGCAGGATCGCGCCGACGCTACTCGCCGGGAACAGCAATCCGGCCATCGGTACCCCGGTCGCCAGGCTTTTCTTCGACCCGCAAAAGACCAGCACGATCCGCTCCGCCCGCGCCAGGCCCATCATCCGCCCCAGCCCCCAGGTGAAGCACAGGACCACCGCCAGCAGGGCAACGCAAAGCCCCGCCAGCAGCGCCATCTCCCCCGCAGACACCGTCTGCCACAGCCCCTCGACCACTGCCGCGCTGAAGGCGGCATAGACGACCAGCAATATCGATCCGCGATCGACCCGTCCGATCATCGCCTTGTGCCGCGCCACGAACCCGCCAATCCAGGGTCGCGCCAGATGCCCGATCAGGAAGGGGAGCAGCAATTGCAGCACGATCCCCTCGACCGAAGCCAGCGAGATCAGACTGCCGCTGCCCGTCCGCTGCATCAGCAGCGCGACCAGCAAAGGCGTCAGGACAATGCCCAGCAGATTGGAGAAGGAGGCGCTGACGACCGCAGCGGCGACATTCCCCCGCGCGATCGCGGTAAAGGCGATGGACGATTGCACGGTCGATGGCAAAAGCGTCAGGAACAGCAGCCCGGCCCGCATCCCGTCGGGCACCGCGCCGATCTGCTGGCTTGCTAGCCCCAGCAGCGGAAAGACGGCGAAGGTCGTCGCCAGTACCGCCAGATGCAGCCGCCAGGCCTTGGCCCCGTCCCAGATCGCGGCGCGCGACAATTTTGCGCCATGCAGAAAAAACAGCAGGACGATGCCCGCATCCGCCACGGCATCCGCGATCCGTGCTCCGTCACCACGCGCGGGCAGCAATGACGCTAGCGCAACCGTGCCCAGCAGCAGCAACAGGAATGGATCGATCAGTTCACGAAGGCGGGTCATGGGTCAGCCTTGGGCAGGGAAGGGCGCAAAATCGGGGATAGACGCCGCCTCTTCATTGAGCCAACAGATTCGCACAAGCAGGCAAGGAGCGGATGATGAGCGAACATATTGCGGTGATCGAGCAGGCTGGCGTGCTGGAAATCCACATCGACCGACCCGACAAGAAAAATGCGCTGACCGCCGCCATGTATCGCGCCATGACCGCCGCGCTCGCCGATGCGTCTGCGCGTGCGGACATTGGCGCCGTGCTGTTCGCGGGGCGTGGTGACGCCTTTTGCGCGGGCAATGATCTGAAGGATTTTCTGGCCGGGCCGGAAGGGGGCGCTGCCGCCTTCGCTTTCATCCGCGCGATCGCCGCGTTCGACAAACCGCTGGTCGCGGCAGTGCAGGGGCTGGCCGTTGGCGTCGGCACGACCATGTTGTTCCATTGCGACCTGATCTACGCCGCGCCCGATGCGCGCTTCGTCATGCCGTTCGTCAATCTGGGGATCGTGCCGGAAGCCGGGTCCAGCCTGCTCGCGCCAGCGTTGATGGGTCATGCGAAGGCCGCAGCGATGCTGATGCTGGGCGAACCTATGGATGCACAAGGGGCTGACCGCGTCGGCCTCGTCACCGCCATCGTTCCGGCCGACCAGTTGCTCGACCATACCCGCGCCAAGGCCGCCGCACTGATGGCGAAACCGCCCCAGGCTCTCGCCGTCACCCGCCGCTTGATGAAGGGCGATCCCGCCACGCTCACTGCCCGGATCGACGAGGAGGCGCGGCTGTTCCGCGAATCGCTGACATCACCCGAAGCACAGGAAGCCTTCACCGCCTTCTTCGAAAAGCGCGCGCCCGTATTCAGGCGGGGCTAGGGCCGTCGGCCTGCTTGCCCAGCCGTAATTCGCTCACGATCACCGCTGCGACGATCATCGCCCCGCCCAGCAGCGCCATGGGCGGCAGCCGGTCGCCAGCGATCCGCCCGATGATCCCGGCCCAGACCGGCTCGCCTGCATAGATCAGGGTCGCCCGCGTCGGCGACACGGTGCGCTGCGCCCAGTTCATGACCAATTGGATGATCGCCGTCATCGCGCCCAGGCCGCAGGCAGCGATCACCACCGCCCAGGAAAAGGGCGGGATCGCCTCGCCCACGGGCATCATGCAGGCGAAGGCCAGCAGCGACGTCACCGCAAGCTGCACCACCGTCACCCGCAATATGTTGACGCTGCCTGCAAACAGGCTGATGAAAATAATCTCCAGCGCGATCGGCACCGTGCTGACCAGCGTGATCAACTCGCCCTTGCCCAACTTCACCCCGTCTTGCGGCGCGGCGACGAGCAGCAGGCCGATAAAGGCCAGAACCACCCCGATCCAGCTGGCAAGACGCGGGCGGCGGCGCAGGATGATCCATTGCAGCACCGGCACCAGCGGGACGTAGGCCGCCGTGATGAAGGCCGAAGAACTGCTCGAAATCGTCTGAAGGCCCCAAGTCTGGAGCGTGTAACCCGCGAATATGCCCAGCCCGATCACCAGCCCGGCCCATAATTCGCGCAATGTCATGCCGCGCAGCAGCGGAGCCGCCAGCGGCAGGGTGAGCAGGGCCGCCGTACCGAAGCGCAGCCCGACGAAATAGAGCGGGCCAGAATGCGTTACTGCGCCATGCACGATCAGAAATGTGCCGCCCCACAGGATCGTTATGCCGATCAGGGCCAGTTCCGCGCGGCCTATAAGCCAGCGGCTTGGGACGGGCTTACGGTCTAGGACGGCGGCATGGGTCATGACCGACCGCTATGGACCGCGCAGGGCGCGGTCAAGCCAGGGGTGCGCGGGATGCGCCCGCGCACCCGGACGGATTATTCGTTCTTCAGATCCTTGCCCGCTTCTTCCAGTGACGCGCCGACATCGCGCTTGGCGGCATCCGCCTTGCGTTCCGCATCTGCGGCCGCATCGCTCGTCGCGGCGCCGATCTTGTCCGCGCCCTCGTCGATCGTCCGTCCGGCCTCATCCAGGCCATTGTCGATCTTGTCGCCAGCCCGATCAACCGACTGGCTGATGTCATTGCCGATCGAAGCGCCAGCGTTTTCGACGCTATCCTGGGTCTTTTCCGAGCAAGCCGACAGGCTGGCGATAGACAGGACCGCTAGGGCGGCCAGAACTGAAGTGCGCATGATGTCTCCTTTTCCCCATGGCATGGAAGGAGATAAGCGCAGCAGGCGCGATAAGGTTGCGTCGGCGGGCCTATCCGCCGCGCAGGCCGAACACCATCGACCGGTCCTGATCGGGGATCAGCCCTTCCAGCACCCGCCAGAAGCCGGTGACCGATCCTTGCCCCGCCTGCGCATAGGCTGCCGCCATCTTCTCGCGCAGGGCGCGGAACAGTTCCGCCTCCAACGCTGCGCCCGCTTCGCTCAGCCGCAGCAATTTCTGGCGGCGATCACTGGCGCCGGGCCGCGTCTCGATATAGCCGCGCTCGATCAGGTCGTTAAGAACCCGACCCAGTGACTGTTTGGTAATGGCCAGCAGCCGCAGCAGATCCTTGACCGTCAGGTCGGGCTGGCGCGAAATGAAATAAAGCGCGCGATGATGCGCCCGGCCCAGCCCGATCGCGGCCAACCCCTCGTCGATGGACCGGGTCAGCGCCGAATAGCCGAAATAGAGCATTTCGATCCCGCGCCGTATCTCATCCTCGCGCAGGAACAGCGGGGAAGCGGGCGACATCTGGGCCGAGGAAGGCGATGAACTGGTAACGGTCATGGCTGTGATGATCCAGCGCGGGAGGAAAGTATCTTATTGCCGTCCCAAAAGGATGATGACTAGTGGTCCGATTCTGACATTTGCTACCTTATGGGGTAAGGCCTGTTCAAATGTCAGAATCTTTTCGGACCACCAGCCCGCTTTTATCCTGGTGGATTTTGCGATTTTGACATTTGCAGGCCCATCCTAGCCGCCAGGGGGATGCAAATGTCAAAATCAATCCGCCGGGCTTTCCTTTCGCCAATCACACGCTATATGCCTGACCGCGTCGACGATAGTCGGCCCTGCTGGGGCGTCGCCAAGCGGTAAGGCAGCGGCTTTTGATGCCGCCATGCGCAGGTTCGAATCCTGCCGCCCCAGCCAGCATTACCTACGGCTTGAATCTGCTGTTCAACGCCTACGACATTTCCAAAGTTTCGAAGACGGTTCGTTCCTAGGCATTTGCCTTTAGGAACAGCGTCTTTGTGCTTCGAGGTGTCGCGGGCCGAAAGGCAGCGAGGCCATGAGCTATGGTCAAAGAGGCAAGCGAGCTGCACCGTTCTCGCTTCGCCTGTCGTTTGAAGAACGAACCAAAGTCGAAGCCAACGCGGGCAACATGCCCGTGGCGGCTTATATCAAGTCACTTCTCTTCGCGGACGATGCGCCGCGATATCAGGCTCGCTCGAAAGAGCCGGTCAAGGATCACCAGGCGCTCGCGCAGGTGCTGGCATGTCTGGGTGCCAGCCGCCTGTCGAGCAACCTGAACCAGCTCGCGCATTCGACGCACGTTGCGACCTTCTACTTCGATGAAGATACGAAGGCGGCGATCCAGGGCGCGTGCCGCGATGTCAGGATCATGCGGCAACTGTTGATGACGGCCCTCGGGCTGAAGCTCGATGGCGAAGAGAGGCCGCGCGAGTCGGTCGCGCAGTCTTTCACGCGCGCGACCGTACCGACGCGGCCACGGCCATGATCCTCAAAGGCTCGCAACGGTCGGGCGCGAAGCCGCTGGCCGTTCACCTGCTCAATGAGCGGGACAATGATCATGTCACCGTGTTCGAGCTGCGCGGCTTTGTCGCAAGCGATCTGCTGGGTGCGTTTCGAGAAGCGGAAGCGATCTCGAAGGGCACGCGCTGCACGCAATATCTGTTCTCGCTCAGCCTCAATCCGCCGATTGGCGCGTCGGTCAGCGAGGAGCAATTCCGCCAGGCGGCGGAAGAAGCGGAACAGCGGCTCGGCTTGAAAGGCCAGCCGCGCGCCATCGTCTTCCACGAAAAGGAAGGTCGGCGGCACGCACATGTCGTGTGGTCGCGCATCGATGCGGAGACGATGAAGGCGATCAACCTGTCGCACTTCAAGCGGCGGCTGAACGAACTCGGCAAGGAACTCTATCTCCAGCATGACTGGCCACTGCCGGACGGGATGAAACATGCGGGCGGCAAAAGCCCGCTCAACTTCACGCTGGACGAATGGCAGCGCGCGAAGCGTCTCGACATCGACCCTCGGGAAATCCGGCAGGTTTTCCGGGAAGCGTGGAAGCAGTCCGACTCGCTCAAGGCGTTCGGGGCGGCACTGGCCGAACGTGGGTTCTTTCTCGCGAAGGGCGACCGGCGCGGCTTCGTCGCAACGGATGCCCAGGGCGAAGTCTTCGCGGTCGCCAAATGGACCGGGCTGAAAGCCAAAGAGATTACATCCCGGTTCGGTAGCCCGGATCATCTGCCTGACGTGACATCGGTCCAGCGCGAGGTCGCAGGGCTGATGACCGAAAAACTGCGCAGCTTTATCGCGCAAGTGAAGAGCCAGCATCAGCGCGATGCATCATCCTTGCGCGAGGCGCTTATCGCCATGCGCGGACAGCACCGCGCGAAGCGCGAAACCCTGAAAGCCAGACAGGCGGAACGCTGGAATGCGGAGACGGCAGAACGTGCCGCTCGCATCCGAACCGGGTTCATGGGTCTGATTGACCGCGTGACGGGCAAGGCCAAAGCCCTGCGCGACGAGAATCTGCGCGAAGCCATGGCGGGCCTCGTCCGCGATCAGAAGCAGCGCGACGCGCTGGTCTTCGATCAGATGCGCGAACGCGCGGTGCTCCAGGAGCGCATCAACGCGATGCGCCTGCGCCATCTTGAAAACCGCAAGCTGCTCACGCGCGAAGTCGTCCGCTTCATGCGGGCGGCACAGCTCAGCCGTGATGCGCAACTCGAACGGCCTGATCCGACATCCCCGGATCATCCGCACCGCCGCCCACGCGGCATCTCCCACGACCGCTAGGAAAAAGGAGTCCTTCCCATGTGGAAGAAAAATGCTGATCTCATCGTGCTCGGCGCGATGGCGCTGCTGTTTGCCTCAAAATTCTACTTCTTCCAGTTCTATGTCGGCACCGCACTGCAACAGGTGATGATGGTCGGGCTGGCATGGGTGCAGGGTTATGCGCTCGGCTGGCTTTGCTCGCCGCGCGCACGCGCGTTTCGGAAGTTCATGATGATCGCGGGGTTCACGCTGCTTGTGCTCGTGGCCATCGGTGATCGGGGCAAGCTGGGCTGGAGCCTGACCACGCTGATCGCGCTGGGATGTTTCCTCATCGCGTTCAGTTCATGGTTTCGGGGGGCGTTCGATCATTTCTTTGATCGGCCTACCACGTTCGGCTCCGCTGAATGGGCGTCGCTGCGCTACATTCAGAAGCATGGACTGATCGGTCTCGATGGCATCCGTCTCGGCGGGTTTCCATGCGAGGACGGACTTGCGCCTCTGGCCTATACGGGCGACCGCCATCTCCTGACCGTTGCGCCGACCCGTTCGAACAAGGGCACGTCAGCGATCATTCCGAATCTGCTGCTGTACAAAGGCTCTGCGGTTGTCGTCGATCCAAAGGGCGAGAATGCGATGATCACGCGCGCCCAGCGCGCGAGGATGGGCCAGGAAATCCATGTCGTTGATCCGTGGGGCATCACTGACGGCAAGGTGCAGCCCTCCCGGTTCAACCCTCTCGACTGGCTCCGGCTGGATGATCCCGACATTGCCGAGAATGCCATGATCCTGGCGGACGCGCTGGTCATACCCAGCGTGAACGAGCCGTTCTGGTCGGATGAGGTGCGCGCACTGTTCCAGGGTGTCATCCTGTTCGTCGCGACGGATGAAGACGAAGCGCAAGATCGTCACCTTGGCCGCGTGCGCGATCTGCTGCTGCTGGATGGACTCGATCTAAAGTCGCTGTTCATGGGGACTGTCAGGAATTTCGTGTGCGGCGAGGCATAATGGGCAACAAGGAGACCCAATATGTCACGACGGAAAGAACCCTCAATACCGAACGCCATTCTCGATCAGTTGCTGGCCGGCACTGACGCGGCAGCGGCACTCAGCCAAGGCGGCCTGCTCGATTCTTTGAAGAAGGCCTTTGCCGAACGCGCCCTCAACGCGGAGATGGATCACCATCTTGGCCAGGAGGAGCAAGGGAACAACAGCCGGAACGGCTATGGCCGCAAGACGGTGACGACCGACGGTGGACGGATCGAGATCGAGGTTCCGCGTGATCGAGCGGGCAGCTTCGATCCTCAACTGATCGCCAAGTATCAGCGTCGCTTTCCCGGCTTCGATGACAAGATCATCTCGATGTATGCGCGCGGCATGAGCACCCGTGAGATCACCGGGCATCTGCGCGAACTATACGGCATAGAGGCCTCGCCCGACCTGATCAGCACGATCACCGACGCTGTGCTGGAGGAGGTTGCGGCCTGGCAGCAGCGGCCTCTGGACCCAGCCTATCCGTTGGTTTTCTTCGATGCGATCCGGGTCAAGATCCGCGACGAGGGGATGGTCCGCAATAAGGCGATCCATATTGCCCTGGGCGTCATGGCCGACGGCACCAAGGTGGTCCTTGGGCTATGGCTGGAGCAGAATGAAGGCGCCAAATTCTGGCTGCGCGTCATGAACGAACTGCGCAATCGCGGCGTCGAGGATATCATGCTGGCCGTCGTCGATGGCCTCAAGGGCTTTCCCGATGCCATCACCGCCGTCTTCCCCGAAGCGATGGTCCAGACCTGCATCGTCCATCTCCTGAGGAACTCGATGGATTTCGTGGCATGGAAGGATCGCAAGGCGCTCGGAACAGCCCTGAAGGCCATCTATCGTGCCGTCGATGCCGCAGCCGCCGAGGAGGCGCTGACCGCCTTCGAAGCCAGCTTCTGGGGCCAGCGCTATCCCGCTATCGGCCAGAGCTGGCGCCGGGCATGGCCTGAGGTCATCCCATTTTTCGCCTTCCCCGACGAGGTCAGGCGGATCGTCTATACGACCAATTCAATCGAGGCCCTCAATTCCAAGCTCCGCCGCGCTGTCCGGGCGCGGGGCCATTTCCCCAACGATGAGGCGGCGACAAAGCTGCTCTATCTGATCTTGAACCGATCGGAGAAAGAGTGGAAAATGCCACCGCGTGAGTGGAACATGGCGAAGGCGCAATTTGCCGTGCTCTTCGGCGAACGTTTCATCAGGGCCATGACGGCCTGATGGTCAACCGCCTCGCCGCACACGAAATTCCTGACAGTCCCCTGTTCATGCGTATGGCGGCGTCGCCGCATCACGTCGTCGCCAGCACCGGACGGCGGTCGCTCCAGAAGGAAGAGCGGCTGCTTTCGAACGTGCTCTCCTCGGCACAGGCGCAGACCAACTTCCTCGACAGCCACCGCGTCCGTGAGAGCCTGTCTGCGTCGGACTTCTCGTTCGAAGACCTGAAGCTGCGCGAGATGACGGTCTATCTCGTGCTGCCTGCGGATCGCCTGAAGACGTTTGACCGCTGGCTGCGTCTGGTCATTCAGCAGGCGATCACCGTCAATGCGCGCAACATCGAACTTCAGCCGGAGCACCCCATCCTGTTCCTTCTCGATGAGATGCCTGCGCTCGGTCGCCTGACCATGGTCGAGCAGGCATTCGGGCTGATGGCAGGCTTTGGCATTCAGCTCTGGGGCATAGCCCAGGATCTGAGTCAGCTGAAGAGCATCTACGGCGACGGGTATGAGGGCATGATCGCGAACAGCGGCATGATCCAATATTTCGGGAGCCGGGACCGGCTGACGGCGGAGTATTTCTCGGCCCTTTGCGGTGTGACGACGGTCTGGAATCTGAGCCATGCGATTGCGCGGACCTTTGGCTCATCCTCGGGCAAGGATGGCACGTCAACCAGCTCGTCGATGAGCAACACCCAGAACTATGCATTCGCACAGCGCAAGCTGGCGTTCCCTGACGAACTGATGCGCCTGCCCAGCGGCAAGCAGCTCATCTTTGTTGAGAACCATCATCCGATCATGGGCACCAAAGTTCGGTGGTTTGAAGACCCTGGGCTGAAGACGCTCGGGCGCAACCTCCGCGCCGAACAAGAAGTGCGGGAGAGGGTCGATGGATAAGGACAAGCCGTTCTCACCCTTTGCGAGGGCGGCACAGCCGCCCCGCCCTGTGCAGCGCGATCAGGACAACACGCAGCAGCGCATGCCGCCACCGCAAAACATCCGTCTGCCCAATCCCCGGCTGGCCCCTCCGGGTATGTCAGGCATTAGAGTACCGCAGCCGATGGAAATGGGGCGGGAAGCCTCGCCGATCCGCGTTCCCAAACCGCCGCGAGAGGTCGGCAAGGCGAGTGATGTCAATCGGGAGTTCAAGTCGATTGTAACCGAGAGGCCGGACAAGGGAATCAGCCGCTCACGGTAGCGCAGTTGGACATTGCGGGCGGAACAAGCAAGGGGGGCTAAGCCCCCCTTGTCATGCCGGAATCGGCCATGATACTCTTTGTATATCAATGCCTTCGGCACTCCGTCATACGCGCTCGCAATGCGGTTCCGCTCTTTTCATGATCCTGCTGGCCGTCGTGCTGTTTGCAGCGCTTTCTTATGCTGTCACGAGCTCCATACAAGGCGGCAGCAAGGACGGTTCGAGCGAGAATATAAGAACTCAAGCGGCTTTAATTGTCGGGAACGCCACACTAGCAGAAAATCTGGTCAAACGGCTGATGCTTTCCGAAGGGGTTAAAGAGGACCAATTTTGCTATCTATGGGGCAGCTCAAATTGCGTTACCAGCAGAATTCCGGGAACATGGATTTTTGCCCCTAAAGGCCCGGTCGCCAATATTTCTTTTTTTCCTCCATATATTATCGAAAATTACAGCTCTGTTGGCCCCGGACTAATAGATGCAAGAATAAAAGGCGTTGGAGATGATTCAAGATCAGAAATGCTGTATGCGATAGTCGGCATCAGCCGTTCTATATGCGAAGAAATAAATAGAAATCTGGGAATGAGCAATACATTTCCGGCAGATAATTTTACCTATATAAGATATTTAGCTCACGCTATAGATGGTGCCGTATTCGCCGAAGCCCCGGCATCCGATGCATGGGTTCCCGCCAACCAAGCAATGATTGGGGATGAGGTTAGCGAATTGGTGGGGCGCACAGAATTTTGTGTCGCTAACTGGAAATGGGGCGGTGAGCCAACCTATGTGAAAGTGCTAATCGCCCGTTGATCTGGGGACATAGAGCAACGCGACAGCCCTAATCGGAGCGGGCGGCGACAGCCCTAGCCGGAGCGGCCAGCGCGGCGCTCTAGCCTTTGACAAGATGAACTGCGCAATGTGTCAGAAATCAAGATCATCAGGCATTGGCTTCTGCGCTGGTCTCGCAAACTTCCACTCGCGCTTTTCCATCCGGCTGCGGCTGACCTCGAAATCGTCCGTGGCGAAGGTCACACCCGTGATGTGGTGGGCCGAGATGGCATTCGTCATGACGGCAAGCGTGACGTCTCGGGCATCCTCATTCGGATCAAATCGCGGCGGCTTCGTGAAGGCAAGAAAGCCGAATTCATCATCCGGTTCTTCCTTCTTTTCCGGAGCGGGCGGGACTTCCTCCCACACTCGATAATCGGTTTCGTCACCGTCCTCGGTCGAGTCATACTGGCGTGCCGAAATTTCCGTGCCTTTTGGAATCTCCAAGTGCTGTACGCGCGATGCGTGATGGAACAAGACGACGTTGCGATGATCGCCAGGTGATTGGACGGATGGGAACAAGATACCGTCGAGGGCCGGAGCTGGCTGCCGTGCCAGATAATCGGCGATCATCTGGGTGATCAGATATTCGGTTGGCTCATCGTCTGGCATGACCGGCATGGTGATGCGGTCGCTCAGCCGTCCCATGAATTTCGCGAGCGATAGCTGTTCCAGATAGTCAGGATCAAACACGCTGCCATCGACATAAACCGATTGCAAAACGGTCACGTCGAGCAGACGTAGTGGCCGCATTATTTTGAATTCGGCCACGAGAGCGCGACTACCGACAGGCGGGCGCACCTCGGCGAGTGCGACGCCTTTGTCGGATGCGCCATAGAACATCGAGATGCCGTTCGCATTCATGCGGCCAGCACGGGCGAAGCGTTCGGGCGGCGGCCCGAGGTGGAGATCGGGACGCTTCATGGCCTCATCGAGGTCATCCGATTTGTGGAACACCCGCGCACGGAAGAACGAGGCGTGCGCGGTATCGGGGCCAGCGGCGACGACCACAGGATGGCCGTCGCGCGTCGTGCGTCCGTCGAGATTGGCGAAGAGGCGCGCGAGAAATGCTTCTGCTCCCTGATTGAAGAAGCGCGATTGGGATTTGAGGGAGCGTTCGATGTTCCGCCATTCGAACGCAAACTCGTGATCGCGCGCGCTCTTCCATTCGTATCGGCTATCGGAATCGAATTCACATTCTTCGCCCATTTGCGCTGACTCGAAGTCAGCGTGGCGGTCTTCCAGAATGTCGAGGACATCCTTTGCTGCATCCTCCTCGATGGACGCAGCCTCGGCAATGGCTTCGAGGACGGGCTCGCCGTGACGGTCCCAGTCGTAGTCGATCTCCTTGTCCCGGAGCAGCATGGACTCGTACATATCGGGCTGATCCGAAGTGCGGTAGTAGTGTCTTTCGAAAGCGCCTTCGATATGATCGGCAAGCTCCTCAATCGGAATGCATTTTTCTTCATCGTCACCGCAGTAATGGCAAAGAGCGACCTCGCCATCGGTTTCGATGAGGTTGCTCAGATAGGCCTCGCCGACACAGTTGTGGCAAATTTTTCGATCATCATCGGCTGACATGGTTGGCCCCATTGAACATCGAGAAGGTAGCGATCATTCTGATTGGGACTGTCAGGAATTTCGTGTGCGGCGAGGCATAATGGGCAACAAGGAGACCCAATATGTCACGACGGAAAGAACCCTCAATACCGAACGCCATTCTCGATCAGTTGCTGGCCGGCACTGACGCGGCAGCGGCACTCAGCCAAGGCGGCCTGCTCGATTCTTTGAAGAAGGCCTTTGCCGAACGCGCCCTCAACGCGGAGATGGATCACCATCTTGGCCAGGAGGAGCAAGGGAACAACAGCCGGAACGGCTATGGCCGCAAGACGGTGACGACCGACGGTGGACGGATCGAGATCGAGGTTTGAGGATCAGCGTGCAATAGGCACCCCCTTCGTGGGGTGATCGGCGTGCAAAAAGGACCCCTTCATCCCGGGGATTTAGTCGGCCGACTGGTTTTGATCAGTTGGCGAGAACGGGATGTTGATCGTGGAGACAGTGGTTCGGATTCGGCGTGAGCATGCAGCGGGTAAGGCGATCAAGGCGATCGCTCGTGACCTTCGTTTGTCGCGGAAGGTCGTCCGCAAAGCGATCCGGTCGCCGGAGGCGGCGTTCAACTATCAGCGCAAAGTCCAGCCGCTGCCGCGGATCGGTCCTTATCAGGATCGTCTCGATGCGCTGCTTGAGGAGAACGAAGGTCGCGGCCGCCGCGATCGGCTACGGATGACGCGTATCCATGACCTGCTGGTGCGCGAGGGGTTCGATGGATCCTATGATGCGGTGCGCCGCTATGCGGCGCGCTGGCGTGCTGCGCGGCGGAAGGATGCTGGCGAAGGCGCACCGGCGTTCATCCCGATGACCTTCCAGCCGGGTGAGGCCTACCAGTTCGACTGGAGCCACGAGGATGTGGAGATCGCCGGCAAGCCGATGCGGGTGAAGGTGGCGCATATGCGTCTCTGCGACTCGCGCGCACCCTATGTCCGGGCCTATCCGCGCGAGGGCCAGGAGATGCTGTTCGATGCCCATGCCCGGGCGTTCGCGTTCTTCGGCGGTGTGCCGCGACGCGGTATCTACGATAATATGAAGACGGCGGTGACGGCCGTGTTCACCGGCAAGGAGCGTGTGTTCAACCGCCGCTTCCTGATCATGACCGATCATTACATGGTCGAGCCGACCGCCTGCTCGCCGGCGGCGGGATGGGAGAAGGGCCAGGTCGAGCAGCAGGTCCAGACAATCCGAGGCCGCTTCTTCCAGCCGCGGCTCCGGTTCGCCAGCCTGGCCGAGCTCAACGGGTGGCTGGAGGCCGAGTGCCGGCGCTGGGCCGAGCATCATGCCCATCCCGAACGCGGGGATATTACCGTCGCCGAGGCGCTGGATATGGAGCGACCGGCCCTGCAGCCGATCCTGGCACCGTTCGACGGCTTCCATGAGAGCGAGCATGCCGTCACCGGCACCTGCCTCATCAGCTTCGATCGCAACCGCTACTCGGTCATGTCGACGGCCGCACGCCGGACCGTTCAGGTGCGCTCCTATGCCGATCGCATCGTCATACGCTGCGGCGATGCGATCGTCGGGGAGCATGAGCGCCACTTCGGTCGGAACCGCACGATATACGATCCCTGGCATTATCTGCCGGTCCTCGCGCACAAGCCCGGCGCGCTGCGTAACGGCGCACCGTTCCAGGACTGGGATCTGCCGCCCGCCCTGCACCGATTACGGCGAAGGCTCGGCACCGGGGACGAGGCCGATCGCAGGTTCGTGCGGGTCCTCTCGGCGGTGCTCACCGATGGCCTGGAGCCGGTAGAGGCTGCCGTGCGCGAAGCGTTGGCGAACGGAACGGCCAGCGACGAGCTGATCCTCAACATCCTCTCCCGGCGCCGCGAGCCGGCGACACCCCACAGCATCGTCACTTCGGAAGACCGGATGCTGCAGCATCCTCCGCTCGCCGACTGTGCCCGCTATGATCTGCTGCGAGGCTATGATGCAGCGGCATGATATGATCGACACGATGCGCGGCCTCGGACTCAAGGGCATGGCGGCGGCGTTCGACGAGGCGGTCACCACCGGCCTCCAGCGCAAGCGCACCACCATGGAGATACTGACCGACCTGCTCCGTGCTGAGGCGACCCACCGGGATGCAGCCTCCATCCGCTATCGGATGACGGCTGCGAGGCTGCCCGTGGTGAAGGACCTGGAGCGGTTCAGCTTCGAGGGCACACCGATCAATGAGGAGATGATCCGCTCCCTTCACGATGGCTCCTTCCTCCCGCCTCGCCGCAATATCGTGCTGGTCGGCGGCACGGGGACAGGCAAGACCCACCTCGCCATCGCGATCACCGCCAATGTCGTGCGAAGGGGCGCTCGCGCCCGCTACTTCAACACCGTCGATCTGGTGACACGCCTCGAAGAGGAGACCCGGATCGGCAAAGGCGGGACCCTGGCGGCGCAGCTGTCGCGGCTCGACCTGATCGTTCTCGACGAGCTCGGTTATCTGCCGTTCGCCCGCTCGGGAGGGCAGTTGCTGTTCCACCTCATCAGCAAGCTTTATGAGCGGACCAGCGTCATCATCACCACGAACCTCGCCTTCGGCGAATGGCCGACCGTGTTCGGCGATCCCAAGATGACCACGGCGCTGCTCGACCGCGTCACCCACCACTGCGATATCGTCGAGACGGGCAACGACAGCTGGCGCTTCAAAAACCGCAGCTGGACACCTCGAAAAACTCTGGCGTTTGATCGGCGGATTTGATTCACTTCGTCGGCGATGCGTAGGAGGCGATGATGGCAAGTCAGCCTGGTTTCTTCGATCTTTCGGACCGGTACGATGCGCTGAGCGCGGCGGGCGATCCGCTGGAGCGATTAGCGGCAGTTGTGGATTTCGAGGTTTTCCGTGGTCCGCTGGTGGCAGCGCTTCGTCGCTGCGTTCGCGGCAAGGGTGGGCGACCGCCCTTTGATCCGGTGCTGATGTTCAAGATTCTGGTTCTACAGGCGCTCTATTCGCTGTCGGACGAGGCCGCCGAGTTTCAGATCAAAGACCGGTTGTCATTCCAACGGTTCCTGGGCCTTGGGCTCGATGGCACCGTGCCGGATGCGACCACGGTGTGGCTGTTTCGGGAACGCCTGGTAAATGCCAAGGCCATAGACAAACTTTTCGCTCGCTTCGACGCTGCCCTCAAGGATCGGGGCTATCTCGCCATGGGCGGGCAAATCATCGACGCTACGGTCGTGCAGGCACCCAAACAGCGCAATACCGAAGCGGAGAAAGCAGCGATCAAGGAAGGCGGCGTGCCCGAGGGCTGGAAGCCGGCCAAGACCCGGCAAAAGGACCGTGATGCGCGCTGGTCGATCAAGTACAGCAAGGCCAAGATCAAAGAGGGCGCCGATCCCAAGGCGGCTAGGCCGGTCGATCTGGCCATCCCGATGTTCGGGTACAAGAATCATATCGGCATCGACAAAACCCATGGGCTGATCCGCACCTGGGATGCCAGCGCCGCCAATGCCCATGACGGCGCACGGCTGCCGGTTCTGATCAGTAAGGACAACACTGCCTCCGGCGTCTGGGCTGATACCGCCTATCGATCCAAGAAGAACGAGGCGTTCCTGGCCAGTGGCATGTTCACCAGCCACATTCACCAGCGGCGTAAACCGCGGCGAGCGTTGCCTGAGCGGATCGCCAAGGCCAATACCCGGCGTTCCAAGATCCGCGCCCAGGTCGAGCATGTGTTCGCCGGGCAAAAGAACCGCATGGGGCTGGTCGTGCGCACCATCGGCATCGCCCGCGCTACCATCAAGATCGGCATGGCCAACTTGGCCTATAACTTCCAGCGCTTGGCCTGGCTCGAAGGGCGAACTGCGCCTGCTTGATATGAACCAAGCGCTACCGACGGTAAATCCGGCCACTGCGGCACCGGCAATATCGAAATCACCGACAAATACGCTGCAACATCACTCCTTCCACGCCGCCTCAATCCGCACCGTCGACCCTACACGCAAATCCAGCGGTTCTTCGAGGTGTCCAGCTGACAGCCACCTTCGGCGCCTTCAAAAATCTATCTTGCGCTGCGCGCGCCTCCGGTCGGGCTACGCCCGCCCTCCGCCGCACGCAGCGCAAGGCCATCTTCAACAAACCAGCATCATATTATCTGAAAAGGGGGTCCCTCTTCGACGCCGATCGGGGGTCCCTTTTGAACGCCGTTTGACAAACATCATCGAATCATGCGGGAAGCGGAGACGGCGGTGGCCGCCTCCTTCGTCCCTCAGCGGCGCTGGTTACCGGCCCAACAGTCCGCGCGCTTGACCGGCAATTTCGGCCAGCATCGCCACATTGGGCGTCGCCGCGGCCTTGGCGCGTTGTACCAGGGTGCGGAACTGGCGGATGCGGGGGCCGCGCTGGATCAGCCATTGCTCGACATGGTCCGATATGTCCTTGCCTTTGCCATGGGCCAGGAAATCGAGCCGGACCTGCTGCATGTCGCGGGCGACGCCCGAAATCAGCAGCCGCTCCCACGGGTCGCTCGGCTCCATGCGCGCGGCGGCTGACTGGACCCAGTCGATTCCGACTGCTTCGCCCAGATGGGTGAAGGCGCGGGTCAGCGCGACTTCACCCACGCCCATCTTTCCGGCCAGGGCCGCGATTCCGACTGCGCCGTCCAGCTTGAACAGACCCGCCGCACGCCGCGCCAGAGCCTCTGGCGCGCCGAGCGCCAGCAGCCTGTCTGTCACCGCATTGGTGCGGCGCTGTGCTTCGCTCGTCAGCAGATCGTCGACCTGCGCCGCCAATGTGCCGACTCCTTGTTTGAGGGCAGCCAGTCCGGCGCTGGGCAATGTTCCGGCCGGTTGGCTGCGCAAGATGTCGGCAATCTGCGCCCGCATCCCGCTGGCAATG
Source organism: Sphingobium sp. GW456-12-10-14-TSB1 (assembly GCF_059424385.1). Lineage (NCBI taxonomy): Bacteria > Pseudomonadati > Pseudomonadota > Alphaproteobacteria > Sphingomonadales > Sphingobiaceae > Sphingobium > Sphingobium sp. GW456-12-10-14-TSB1. Next base: position 419,004 of record NZ_JBWKZI010000001.1, read on the forward strand.
TCGCCGAACAGGGCAAGGCGCGCGCTTTCCGCCATCTCGGCGGCGTCAATATCCGCCCATAGCGCGTCGATGTCATAGAGGCGCTCGGCAATCAGGAAGGCGCTGGCCATGTCGCCCAGCGAACAGCCTTCCTCCTCCACCATTTCAAACGGATGGATCAGGCCCAGCCGGTTCACGATGCGATTGGCGACCTTGGTGGCGATGATTTCCCTGCGCAGCGCATGGGCGGCAATCGCATCGGCCTCCTTTTCCTGCATCGCAGGCGGGAAGGCGGCCATCAATTCGCCAGTCATGCTGTCGTCGCTGGCGATGTCGCTTTGTTCGATCGCATCCTGCAAGGACAGCTTGGCGGTCGAAAGCAGCACAGCCAGTTCGGGTCGGGTCAGCCCCTGGCCGTCCTGCCCACGCCGCAGCAACTGGTCATTGGCGGCCAGTCCTTCAACCTGCCGGTCAAGGCGCCCACTTTCCTCGAATGTCTCGATCAGGCGGACATAGCTTGCCAGATCCGCCGCGCCGCCATTTTCGGCGATCGACAGTCCCAGCGCCTGAAGGCGATTATCCTCCAGCACGATCGCGCCGACGGCATCGGTCATGCTTTCCAGCAGCGCATTGCGCTCCTCGAACGGCAGGCGACCCTCGGCCATCTCCTTGTTGAGCGCGATCTTGATGTTAACCTCATTATCCGAACAATCGACGCCCGCGCTATTGTCGATGAAATCGGTGTTGATCCGTCCGCCATGCAGCGAAAAGGCGATGCGCCCAGCCTGCGTCGTGCCCAGATTGGCACCTTCACCGATCACCTTGACGCGCAGTTGCTCTGCATTCACGCGCAACCGGTCATTGGCGGGATCGCCGACATCGCTGTGGCTTTGCGCGGCCGCCTTTACATAGGTGCCAATGCCGCCGAACCAGAGCAGGTCGGCCGGGGCCTTGAGGATCGCGGAAATCAGCGCGGTCGGCTCCATCTCGGCATCGGTGACGCCCAGTATCGCCTGGATTTCCGGAGTCAGCGTTATGCTCTTGAGCGCGCGGGAAAATACGCCGCCGCCCTTCGAGATCAGCGCCTTGTCATAATCGTCCCAGCTTGAGCGGGGCAGCTGGAACATGCGGTTGCGCTCCTCCCAGCTTCTGGCGGGATCGGGCGCAGGATCGAAGAAGATGTGACGATGATCGAAGGCGGCGACCAGCTTGATCGCCTTGCTGAGCAACATGCCGTTGCCGAACACATCGCCCGACATGTCGCCGCAGCCCACGACGCTGATCGGTTCGCTCTGCACGTCGACGCCCATTTCGGCAAAGTGGCGCTGGACGGAGATCCATGCTCCGCGCGCGGTGATACCCATCGCCTTATGGTCGTAACCGTTAGACCCGCCGCTGGCAAAGGCATCGCCGAGCCAGAATTTGCGGTCGAGCGCAATGCCATTGGCCACGTCGCTGAAGGTCGCCGTCCCCTTGTCGGCGGCGACCACGAAATAGGGGTCGTCGCCATCGCGCACGACGACCTGGGCGGGGTGCTTCACATGATCGTTGACGATATTGTCGGTGACCGACAGCAGCGCGCGGATGAAGATGCGGTAGCTTTCCGTACCCTCGGCCAGCCAGGCATCACGATCGGCCTGCGGATTGGGCAATTGCTTGGGATAGAAGCCGCCCTTGGCCCCGGTCGGCACGATCACGGCGTTCTTCACCCGCTGCGCCTTCATCAGGCCCAATATCTCGGTGCGGAAATCGTCGCGCCGGTCGGACCAGCGCAACCCGCCGCGCGCGACCGGCCCGGCACGCAGATGGATGCCCTCTACCCTGGGGGAATAGACCCAGATTTCGCGCCATGGCAGCGGCGCGGGCAGGCCGGGAACCTGCGCGCTGTCCAGCTTGAACGCCAGCGCCTCGACTGCGGCCTTGCTGAAGAAATTGGTGCGCAGCGTCGCGGTGATGACCGCGCGCAACAGGCGCAGCACCCGATCCTCGTCGATCGCGGTCACGGCTTCCAGCCCGGCGTCGATCGCCGCCTGCGCCTCGGTCACGCGCGCGTCCGCGCCATCGCGCGCGGCGGGATCATGCAGCGCCTCGAACAGGGCGACCAGATTGACGGCAACCCCCTGCGCACGGCGCAGCGTTTCGGCAAAGGTCGCCATGCCATAGGCCATGCCGGTCTGGCGCAGATAGCGGAACAGCGCCCGGAACAGCACGACCGATCGCGGCGTCAGCCCGGCGGTGACGATCAGTTCGTTGAAGCGGTCATTTTCCGCCCGGCCTTCCAGCACCTGGGCGATCGCTTCGGTGACGATGTCGGCGCGGTCGACCACGCCCTGTGCATCGCCGCCAGCGGGCAGTTCCAGCACGAAACGCTGGACATGGCCCAGCGCGCCCTTCTGGCCATTGGCGTCGATGGCCGTCGTCATCTCCTCGATCACGCGAAAACCGAAATTCTCGAACGCCGGGACGACTTCTGACAAGGCGATCGTCATATGGCTGTAGAGTTTGAGCCGCAGCCGTTCCGCGCTATCCTCAGGATTGCGATAGATGCGGATCGATTTGTCGTCCGCCCCGGACAGACCATGGATCAGGCGGATGTCGATAGCCGCTTCGGCTGGCCCGGCGCCGTTGCGATAGACCGCAGGGAAACCCCCGGCGTAGCGTTGCGCCAGCGCGGCGGCGCGGCCCGGCTCCTCGGTCTGGGCCAGCGCTTCCTCGACGGCGGGCAGCCAGCCGCGCACCATCTGCTTGAGTTGATGGTCCAGTTCCGCGTCATCCGGCACCACGCCGCCTTCGCGCAGGTCGAGCGTGATGCGCAGCAGCGCCAGTCCGCCTTCCTCCAGCGCGATCGACCAGCTGAGAACCGGCCCGTTCGACGCCTGCGCCAGCATATCCTGCACCGCCATCCGGCGCGCGGTCGACAATTCGTCGCGCGGCAGCCAGACAAAGGCATAAAGATGGCGCGCCAGTGCGCTGGTCGCGAGCGCCAGTTTCGGCCGCGGCCGGTCCGTCAGCGACATGAAGGTCAGCGCCAGCCGCTCCAGCGTCTCGCGATCAAAGCCGATCGTGATGTCATGGGGCAGGGCAGTGAGCGCGTGGGCCAGCGTCTTGCCCGCATGGCCCGCCGGATCGAAGCCGAACTTGTCCATCAGGTTCGACAGCGTCGATCGCAGCAAAGGCACCTTGTCCGGGGTCGCCGACAGGCCCGAACTGGTCCACATGCCCGCATGGATCGACAGCGCCTTGACCTCGCGACCTTCGCGCACGGGGATGATGATCAGGTCGAGCAGCACATGGCGATGAATGCGCGAGAGGCGGCTGGACTTGATGATCAGCGGCGTGCGTTTGCCTTCCTCGAACCACACGAAGGCGGCTTCCAGCGAAGCCGGGGCGATCAGCGTCTTGTCGCGCAGGGTGCAGATGCCGAGCTGCGACTGGGTGGTACCGTCGCGGTTGCACAGTTCGTGCCCGGTCTGGGTGAAATGGCGCGCCAGGAACCAGCGCAGCAGCGCCGCGCCTTCCTCATCCGGCACAGCATCGGCGTCCGCCGACATCGCCGCCTGCATCGGCGCCCAGTCCGCCACCGCCGCCCGCACGTCGGCCAGCGTATCGCGCATCGCCTTTTCCAGCGCCCGCCGCGCCTTGGCGTCTGCCCGGTCCGCTTCCATGTAAATCATCGATTCGCGCCGCGCGCCCGGCGCGTCATCGTCCAGAATGGCGGCGATTGATCCGTCGGCATGCCGGGTTACCGACAGGACGGGGTGCAGCAGGCGGTGGATGGTGATGTCGGCGGCCGCGAGCGCGTTGGCGATACTGTCGACCAGAAACGGCATGTCGTCGTTGACGATCGCGATCCGCATGTAACGGCCATTGGCGCCTTCGCCCAATGTTTCGACCATGATGGCGGCTTCGCCCGGCTTGCGCCCGTTGGCGGTGCGGCCCAGAAAGGCGGCGGCGGCGGCAATGCCATGCTCGTCCAGCCCTTCGCGTTCGCCGGGCAGCGCACCACGCTCCAGCGCTGTCTCCAGCGCCTCCCGAATGAACTTGTCGACTTCCTTGATGTTCGCGTCCGCCAGCGCCGTCATTCGCCTAACCTCTCATGCGGGTTCGTCCCGCTTGGAATTGAACGGAGGAGGCACTGGATCGCCGCCATGCGTCTCCTCGGCTTTCGAGCGTCTATATGCCTCCGCCCATCGGGAGGCTCAAGTCTGATTGCGAAATAAAGTGTCTTAACATTGAAATAATATGATGCACCGCAACATGCCCCGAACAGGCCGGCGGGGCAGGTCGTGACGTGACTATCGGCCAGCCCGCGCCGCATGTCGAGCGGGATACAGGCGCTTTCGGCGCATTTTGCCGCGATCCGCCCAAGCCAGGCGGCGCGTCGTGCCGCGCCACGCCTATATGTTGCAGCGCTGTCCCAAAGGGGGGGCGGCTCTGTTACTCCGTGAACATATTTCTGTCGGTGACGACCAGATTGGTGACCCCGCAATAGTCGACCGGGCTGGTGAACGCGCGGGCGTCGGCAAAGACCACGCGGGTCTGCACTTTGCAGCGTTCGTCGCCATAAAGGCGCTCTAGTGGCACGGTGGCCCTAGACAAAGGGTTAGTACTATCGCCAGCGACTTATGTTACCAGTTGCCGCCTATGTCCTTGATGGCTTTAAGAGGGGCTTTCTCGCGTTCCGAAGGACTGGCGTGGTTGCGCACTAGTTCCAACATTTCCGGGGCGGACCCGGATGCATATTAGCCCATGTGATCTGCGATCAAATACTCTCGTGCAATGGTCAGGAACTGATCACTACTTGCTGCATCGAAGAAGCGGACCCGATAGGGTCGGCCAGCCCATCCAGCAGGGCGAAACCGACAACTTCAAAGCCGCGTTGCAGAACAGGATGAAACCAGCCGTGGATGGGTCGTCGAACATACCTATCCTGCTTGACTATCAGCGGGGGAGGGGGAAATTGAGAACGGGGGAATAGTCTAGAGCTAACCCTTTTCACAACTTGCAGGTGCCAAGTTGCTCAATTTGGACGGCTTTATTAGTTGCAAAGTATCTCTCAGCGTTGCCCACCGCGGCAGGACAAGATTAAGATATTCTAAATAGTAATCCATTATTTCTGACATACTTTTTACATCATTTCCTGTAATTAGCACAGAAGATGATATCATACTAGTATAGACTGAAGCGATATGTTCGTAAGGATTCTTAGATAGTCGATGGCGATGTAGGAATTCTGCTATAGTTAACATGATGCACCATGCTCTTACGTCGGATCTGGCATGGGTTTTATCAAAAGTATAATCATCATTGTCCCGATAAGGAATTACGTCATCACCGAGAAACATAAGAAACGCGCATATCAAAGAAAACTCACCTAAGTCGTTAGGGGATTTATACGAAAATTTGAGAAACTCTGGTACTTTTGAATATTTTTTATTCATGGCGCTGCGAACCATGTTTAGCCAACCAATTGCAGCAAAAGCATCGGCGTCAAATTCTAGCGTGTTATACGTTCTCAACGAGGAGCTTCTGTCCTCGAATAAATGAATTCCATCAATAGAAAGAAAATTTTCTTTCGATATTTTAAAATCTAAATGCCCGTTCAAGATATGGCCAATTTCATGAAATATAACCATTCCAAAGACGCCACATAATAGTTTAAAAAGAGATGGATCTTTGGTGGTCGTAATAATAGGTATTCCATTTTCTCTAGGTAGTTTTTTGTAATTTTTTTCTGTGATAACTTCATGGAAATCATCTGATATGTCCATGAATTCTTTTCCAATTTCAGTACATGGCCATATGCTGCAGTTTCTAGCTAGTAAACCAGTAAGTCCGCTAAAATAACAAATAACATATCTGTCTCGTATTTTAGAACAAAATGCATTTTCTAAACCATCACAATCAATAAAGCAGATATTAATTTCCGAATTGCAACCCCATGTTAAATTACAGTAATTTATAATATTATCTGCTAAATTACATAGGACGGCATTGATCGGGGATAATGAATAAATATCTGAGAGTCGGTTTCGAAACTCATGCTGACCGTGCCAGTCTGCGGATCATGAGCAGTGCGGCGGCGGCGTAGAGGAAGGCCGCTGCGGATTTCAGCGTAGCCTCGACATCCTTGGCCAGGCGGCGATTTCGGTTGATCCATGCGAAGAAGCGTTCGACGACCCAGCGTCGTGGCAGGACGACAAAGCCGGTCTGACCGGTGATCTTGTTGACGATCTCGACCTTGATATTGGTGGCCTGGGTGACGCGCTCATGGTTGTAGCCACCATCGGCCCAGACCTTCTCGATGAACGGGAACAGGCTGCGGGAGATTTGCAGCACTGCGCCGCCGCCATCACGATCCTGCACATCGGCGGTGTGGGGTTCGACCAGCAGCGCCCTGCCATCGGTATCGACCAAGGCATGGCGCTTGCGGCCCTTGATCTTCTTGCCGGCGTCGTAGCCCCGTGGGCCGCCGCTTTCCGTAGTTTTGACGCTCTGGCTGTCGATGATGGCCGCGCTCGGGCTGGCTTCGCGCCCCACGCGTTGACGATCCGCCATCACCAGCGCGTGGTTTATCCGCTCGAACACGGCCTCGTCCCGCAAACGGGCAAACCAGCGATAGACCGTCTGCCATGGCGGAAAGTCTTTCGGCAGCAAGCGCCATGCGATCCCGCCGCGCAGAACATAGAAAATGGCGTTCACGATCTCACGCATCGGCCATCCGCGCCGTCGTCCGGTCGAACCGGGCATCGGCAGAAAAACTGCGATCAACTGCCACTCCGCGTCGATCAAATCCGTCTGGTATCGCTTCGAGACCCGCGTATGCTGCGCGCGGGTGGCTGGGGTCCACATACCTGCCTCCGAGATGTCTGCAAACTCCCGGAATCACATGTGCCTCAGCTGCTCAACCCCTTTCGAAACGGCCTCTGAGTAGCTTATTATTTTTCCAGAAAATCCCCTTTTTTCTAGTATGTTCTCGATGTCGCCAAATCTATTATCAGGCAAATAGTGTTGAAAATAGTGACCAAATGAACCAGAGTATTCATTTTCAGATATGGTCATTTCAATATCCAATAATTTATTACAATAAAACATAGAAATTGATCTACATATCATTTTCAATAGTTTTATTAATTAATTATATGCCCCTGTATATTATATAGAAAACTCATTCATCAGTTAAGCTAAGATTGAAGCGAGATGTTACCCCGTAAATCATCGCGGCTCTTCACAACCGTCTCCGATGTGCCCTCAGCTACCACCTCGCCGCTCTTGACGCCGCCCTCTGGTTGACTGCGTTGACCGTACCCCGGACGGTCTTGGCGCGTTCAAATGTCGAGGATTCAATCATTCTGCGGCCTCGGCCTTTGGACGAGCCAAAAGGGGAGCGAGATAGTGGCCAGTGAAACTGCGGGATTCCTTGGCGACCTTTTCCGGCGTGCCCTCGGCAACCACTTCGCCACCCTTCACGCCGCCTTCCGGTCCCATGTCGATGATCCAGTCGGCGGTCTTGATGACGTCCAGATTATGTTCGATCACGACGACGCTGTTGCCCTGGTCGACCAGCGCGTGGAGGACTTCCAAGAGTTTGCGGACATCCTCGAAATGGAGGCCCGTGGTCGGTTCATCCAGAATGTAGAGGGTGTTGCCGGTGGCGCGGCGGGAAAGTTCCTTGGCGAGCTTGACCCGCTGCGCTTCGCCGCCGGACAGGGTCGTGGCCTGCTGGCCGACCTTGATATAGCCAAGGCCCACTTCGGCGAGCATCGCCATCTTGTCGCGGATGGGCGGGACGGCCTTGAAGAATTCGACCGCGTCCTCGACCGTCATGTCCAGCACGTCGGCGATCGACTGGCCCTTGAACTTCACCTCCAGCGTTTCGCGATTGTAGCGTGCGCCGTGGCATACGTCGCATGTCACATAGACGTCGGGCAGGAAGTGCATCTCGATCTTGAGCACGCCGTCGCCCTGGCACGCTTCACATCGGCCGCCCTTGACGTTGAAGCTGAAACGGCCGGGCTTGTAGCCGCGCGCCTGGGCTTCGGGGAGGCCCGCGAACCAGTCGCGGATGTTGGTGAAGGCGCCGGTATAGGTGGCCGGGTTGGAGCGGGGAGTGCGGCCGATGGGTGACTGGTCGATGTCGATCACCTTGTCGCAATGTTCCAGGCCCGTCACCTTGTCATGCGCGCCGGCCAGAATGCGGGCGCCGTTCAGGGCGCGGGCGGAGGCGGCGTAGAGCGTGTCGATGGTGAAGCTGGACTTGCCGGAGCCGGAGACGCCGGTGATGCAGGTGAAGGTGCCAAGCGGGATCGATGCGGTGACGCCGCGCAGATTGTTGGCGCGGGCATTGTGGACGGTGATCTTCTTGCCCGATCCCTTGCGGCGCTTCTTCGGCACGTCGATGCGGCGGGTGCCGTTCAGATAGTCGGCGGTCAGCGACCCTTTGGCGGCGAGGATGTCGGACAGCGTGCCCTGGGTGACGATCTGCCCGCCATGGATGCCTGCGCCCGGCCCCATGTCGACGATATAGTCGGCGTGGCGGATCGCATCCTCGTCATGCTCGACGACGATCACGCTGTTGCCCAGGTCGCGCAGGCGCTTCAAGGTCACGAGCAACCGGTCATTGTCGCGCTGGTGCAGGCCGATCGACGGTTCATCGAGGACGTAGAGTACGCCGGACAGCCCGCTACCGATCTGGGACGCCAAGCGAATGCGCTGGGATTCGCCGCCGGACAGCGTGCCGCTGGTGCGGTCGAGATTGAGATAATCGAGCCCGACATTGTTGAGGAAGCCCAGGCGCTCGACGATTTCCTTGAGAATGGCCTTGGCGATCTGGTTCTGCTGATCGTTTAGCTTGTCCGGCATCGCGGTGAAGAAATTGAGCGCGTCCACGACCGATCGGCGGGTGGAGAGGGAAATATCCTCGCCCGCAATCTTGACCGCCAGCGCTTCGGGTTTGAGGCGCGCACCGTGGCAGGTTTCGCAGGGCTGGGCGCGCTGATATTTGCTCAGTTCCTCGCGCATCCAGGCGGATTCGGTTTGCAACAGACGGCGGTTGAGATTGCCGATGACGCCCTCAAACGCTTTCTTCACCTCATAGCTCTTGCGGCCATCCATGAATTTCAGGGTGACCGGCTTGCCGCCGGTACCGTGCAGGATGATGAGCTTCACTTCGCCCGGCAGGTCCGACCAGGGTGTGTCGAGGCTGAAGCCGAATTCCTTGGCCAAAGAGCCGAGCACTTGCATATAATAGGGACTGGGCGGGTTGGATTTTGCCCAGGGGACGACCGCGCCCTTCTTGAGGCTCAGGGCTTCGTTGGGGACGACCAGTTCGGGGTCGAACTCCAGCCGTTCGCCAAGGCCGTCGCACGCCGGGCAGGCGCCCATGGGCGCGTTAAAGGAAAAGAGGCGCGGCTCGATCTCCGCGATGGTGAAACCGCTGACGGGACAAGCGAATTTTTCACTGAACACGATGCGGTTGGCGGGGATGCCGGACCCCTTCATCTTCTTGTCGGCGGCAGGGGCTTCATCCTCGCGGCCCGGCACGACGCCATCGGCCAGATCGACATAGGCCAGGCCGTCGGCAAGTTTGAGCGCCTGCTCGAAACTGTCGGCGAGGCGGGTACCCATGTCGTTTTCCACGGCCAGGCGGTCGACCACGACTTCGATGTCATGCTTATATTTCTTGTCGAGCGCGGGGGCGTCCTCGATCAGCATCATTTCGCCGTCGATGCGGACGCGGGTATAGCCCGCCTTCTGCCATTCGGCCAATTCCTTGCGATATTCGCCCTTCCGCCCGCGCACGACGGGCGCAAGGAGGTAAAAGCGGGTGCCCTGCGGCAGCAGCATCACGCGATCGACCATCTGGCTGACGGTCTGGGCGCTGATCGGCAGGCCGGTGGCGGGGCTGTAGGGGATGCCGACCCGCGCCCATAACAGGCGCATATAATCGTAGATTTCGGTAACGGTCGCGACGGTCGAGCGCGGATTCTTGGATGTGGTCTTCTGCTCGATGCTGATTGCGGGGCTCAAACCCTCGATATGCTCCACATCGGGCTTCTGCATCATCTCCAGAAACTGGCGCGCATAGGCGGAAAGCGATTCCACATAGCGCCGCTGTCCTTCGGCATAGATGGTGTCGAAGGCGAGCGAGCTTTTGCCCGATCCCGACAGGCCAGTAATGACGATGAGGGAATCGCGGGGCAAATCGACATCGACGCCCTTGAGGTTATGCTCGCGCGCGCCGCGCACACTTATGTGGGTCAGACTCATGGGGCGTGTTGTTCCAGATTTGTTCTGTTCGGGCAAGTCCATCTGCCGATCGTCCCGACAGATGGGGCGAGGGCAGGGATTTGAGAAGGGAAAATCCGCACCGTGGAGCGCAAAGCTAGCTGCCCTGTACCAAAGACATGGGCGTTGATTTGCGCGTCATTGCCGATTTTGTCGGCCATGACGTAGCGTCCAGTCATCCGACTGAGCCTATCCTGGCCAACGCAGGAACGCTGCCAACGGCGCGTCCCATGTCGTTGGTGGATGTCGGTCGGCGGTTTGTCGCCGGGGAATGCCGCCGGGCGTATTGCCGGGGCAGGTTGTCGAACGGGGCGTTCGCGCAGCGGCATTGCAGCTATGATGAGCGCCATGCAGAAAACGGCTGCGCAGATGTCGCACCGTCTTTTCCGCAACAGTTCATCCCGATCCCGGTGCCCGACAGCATCCTGGATACGCCCCCGGCCATCCCTTGCGCCGGGGGCGTTTTCTCGTTTGGCTGGCGCGGACCGATGCGCTGACCCTGCTGTCGCAGGCGCGCGAATTCCGCATCCGCCATTCGTTGCGATTCCCGCTTTCCGTTACGGCAAATGTCGTTTGGCGGCCTGTTCATGTCGTTCGTCGCGCTGTTTGTCCGAGCCGCGCGGCGCTTTGTCGATGGGAGCGTCGTTGGCCGATGCGGAGTGCCGCCGGTCGAACCAGGCGGGCGTCATCATCGGCCCGCGCCTAAACAGGGTGGGCGAACGGGAGACGGCGCCGACCCCAAATGATCCCCAGGCCCGCCCCGTTCGCACCCGGACCGCCGCCCGCCCCTAACAGGCGGTGGTCGATAAGTGGCGATTGAGCCACAGCAGATTTGAGGAGATAAGCCCATGTTCCGTTCGACCCTTTTCGCCGCGCTCGGTTCCTTCGCGCTGATCGCCACCGCCGGTTCGGCTTCGGCTGGTGAATTTATATCCAATGGCCGCACGAGCGAAGTGCGCCATGGCGACCTGAACCTGTCCAAGGCGTCCGACCAGCGGGAATTGCGTCAGCGCATTTCCCGCGCGGCAAACCGGGTTTGCAAGTCGACCGACCACGCCACCAAGCAGGCATGCAAGACGCAGGCGATCGCGCATGTCGAAGCGCCGGTCAACGCCGCCATCGCTCGTGCCGAAACCAGCGAACGCTATGCCGATGCAGGCGCGAAGGGCATGCAGAACTGATTACCGGGGTACCCGCCAAATTGTGAAGAAGCCCGGCCAATGCCGGGCTTTTTTGCGTGAGGGCAGGGCGACGCGCCGTTGTTCCGCCTCAGCGTCCCGTCATGGCGCGGGCGTTCGCCAGGAAGGTGCGGCCAATGCGGATTTCGTTACCGTCGACGAGCGCGGCGAACCAGACGCCGCTGCCGTCATGACGCAGGCGGGCGATATGATCGCGCCGGACGATGTGGGAGCGATGGAGGCGGACGAACTGCTGCGGATCGAGCCGCTCCTCCAAGCTGCTGATCGTCTGGTGCAGCAGATAGCTGTGGCTGCCGACATGCAGGCGCATATAGTCGCGTTCGGCTTCGATCCGGTCGATCTGGTCAGTGGCGATGCGGATCAGTTCGGAACGATGGGGCACCCAGAATTCTTCGGCCCAGTCGGGTTGTGGTTCGGCGGGTGCAGGGATGCCTTCGGGCGCGCGGTTGCGCAACACTGCCTCGACCCGGTCGATGGCGCGGGTCAGGCGATCGTGCGCCACGGGCTTGAGCATATAATCGATGGCGGCCAGGTCGAAGGCTTCGACCGCGAACCCTTCAAAGGCGGTAACGAAGATGACGGCCGGGCGGATGCCCATGCGCCCGACCGCGCGGGCGACGCCGATGCCGTCGAGCAACGGCATGGCGATGTCGAGCATGACGAGGTCGGGCTTCAATCCTTCGATCAGGCGTAGCGCAGCTTCGCCATCGGTGGCGGTGCCCACAAGCGCGATGCGCGGTTCACGCGCGCACAGCATCTGGAGCCGCTCGACGGCAAGCGGTTCATCGTCAACGATCATGGTGCGGATGGACATGGACGTCAGCAACCCCGACGGATGATGGGTAGGGTGAGGAGGACGGAAAATCCCTTCTCCTCGCGCGGACCATAGGCGATCTGGCCCTGATCGCCAAAGCGCGCTGATAGCCTGTCCCGCACATTGGCAAGGCCAATGCCGCTGCCGCTGTCCGACAGGCTGGGCGGGTTGTCGCCATCGTCGGTGACGGCGATGTGCATCAATCCGCCATCTTCCCTTGCGGTGATACGGATCTCGACCGGGCTGGAGGTGCGCGAGACGCCATATTTGATGGCATTTTCGACGAGCGGCTGGAGGATGAGGCCGGGGACGCAAGCGCTCATCAGGCCGGGAGGAATATCGATCACCGTATTCAGCCGGTCGGGAAAGCGAACCCCCTCAATATCGAGATAGAGTTTCTGGAGATGGACTTCCTCCTCCAACGGCACGTCGTCCAGCGGATCGCCGGTCAAGCTGGTGCGGTAGAAGTTGGAGAGTGACATGATCATCTGCTCCGCCTCGTCCCGCCGGTCCTTCATGACGAGGGAGGAGAGGGAGTTGAGCGTGTTGAACAGGAAATGCGGGTTCACCTGATAGCGCAGCGATCGCAGTTCGGCCTGCTGGGCCGCGCGCTCCAGCCGGGCAGCGCGGCGTTCCGTACGATGGGCTTCGCTGGCGTAGGACAAGGCGAGATAGAGGCCAGCCCAGGCGGCGAGGAAGAAATAGCGGCTGATCGCATCTTCGACGATCTGGATCAGGGCAAAAGCCTCTTCGCTGGCATATTTGCCCCGATCGCCGTCGGTGAAGATATTCACCGGGTCATAGACGTTGAACATGTAGAAATTGGCAGACGCCATCGCGAGCGCGAAGGGGGCGGCGAGCGAGAAGGCGGCGACGATGCGGACGCTTAAAGGCTTGGCGTCGAAGCGGCGCAGCACCAGGTAGAGAACCCAGGTGACGACTATGCCGATCACCGTGACGACGGCGCGGCGAATACCCAGTTCGCCCTGCGATTCAAAGCCCATCACGGCGGCGCGCAGGGTTACGAGTATGGCGTAGAAGAGCCAGAAACCAAGAATGGAATAAAGCGCGACCGCGGGGGATACGCCGCGTTCGCCGTCGTCGGGAAGGCTTGTCATCTTCACCTTTTACGCGCTGGCGGGGGAAATGTCGCCCCATGGCACGGTAGCTGGTCGAACTGCCCCGCCCGTTGGTCGAACATGGGAACCGCCGCCCGCCGCCGCCCGTTGAAACAGGCAAGAAGGAGAGTGTGATGAACGATCAGGATGATGTCCGCCCCAACAGTCGCGAGGAAGCGGGCGATGCGCGTGAATCCGATGCACAGGATCATGTGCTGAGCGAGGAAGAGAAGCTGGACGAAGGGTTGAAGGATTCGATGGATGCGTCCGATCCACCAGCCGCCACCCGTCCGGGTGACAAGGGCGATCCGGTGCCTTCGTCGGGCTTCAAGGAAGGGCAGGATTGATGGTTCTTTGCCGCAAATCATGCTAGTTTTGCTTCGCGGGATTGCGAATACGCACCTGCGTTTTTGAGAGGAGCGATCATCCATGCCGACATCTGCCACCCCCGCGATCGAACGCATAGCCCGCGTTCTTGCCGGCCGTCAGCTTAGCCTGAATGGCGGCGGCAGCGATCCCCATGCGGCAGGCGCGGTGGATGCGGCGTGGCCCAGTCATGTCGATGATGCCTATGCAATATTGCACACGTTGCGCGAACCGGACGCGCAGATGGCGCAGGCGGGCGACGTCGCGGTGTGGCGCAGCATGATCGGCGCAGTGCTGGAGCGACAGACGGGCGCGTGAAAGATTGCGCAACCGAGGCCAAATTTTCATGTTGCGCCGCACAACAAAATCTGGTCCGTTGTGAATGGCCGTGGAACAGGCGCTTAAGCCTTTAGCAACCATAAGAGGCGCATGTTCCTACGATCGACTTGGAGTCGGAGGGCATGACAATGGGTACGAGTGCAAGACCTGCGGACGGGGCCGTAACCTTGGCGGAATTGCGTGAATTCGCCAGTTTCCCGTCTGCCACGCAACGCTATATTCGTCGGTCGCTGGATATTGGGCTGCATCGTCGCGATGCGATGAAGCTGTGGTCGCGCGACATGGTGGAGGAAGCCTCCATTCGCGCACAAGCCCGCATCTATGGCCGGATCGAGGAGATCAAGGCGCGCGTGCCCGATGATAGTGGGCTGGATCAGGTCGAGCCATTCATGGCGCCGCTCGTCACCATCTCCGCCTTCGATCTGGGGCAGGACCGGCTGGCAAGTTTTTCGGCCTATCGTTTTCTTTATGAGCGGCTGCTGGGTGCGGGGGCACGGCCCTGGCTTCCGGGCGCCTTCTGCGCGGCGGCCAGTCTGCCGCATTTGCATCCCGAAAAGCGTCGTACGCTGCTTCAGTCGATCAGCGAAGCGGCGGCGACGGCGGCTGGCTGGTCCAACCGCGAGCCGACCTTCTACCCCGAATGGGTTGAGAAGGTGGATATGAGCAAAGCCAACTAAGGCTGACTGGACGCCGCTTCCGGGGGGAGGCGGCGTTTTTGTCGTCAATCCTCTCCTGCCGGGGGAAGCCTTTTCAGGCGCTAATCCAGACTTCCACCGGCGTCTGCGCCTGAAGCAGGGCAAGGCGGATAGGCAGTGTTTCGACCGGGCCATCCTCCAGCGCTTGGGCATAGACCGCCTTCTTGGCGTCGCCGCTGATTTGCAGAAAGATGTGGCGCGCGGCCAATATGGCGCTGGCCGTCAGCGAGAGGCGCTGGTGCGGCGCTGCGGGGGGCGTGACCGCGATGGTGCGGGCGGTGCTCGATAGGCCATCGGCCAGTTCCGCCGCAGCGGGAAAAAGCGAGGCGGTGTGGCCATCCTCGCCCATGCCCAGCAGCACTATGTCGAGCGGCCAAGGAATGGCGGCGAAGGCGGCTTCGACGGCGGGCCGGCCTGCATAAGCATCTGCCGCGTCATTTTTCATCGGCACGAAGTGCGCGGCGGCGGCCGGGCCGGTCAGCAAGGTATCGCGCAGCAGCCGTTCATTGCTGTCGGGCGCATCGGGCGCCACCCATCGTTCGTCGACCAAAGTTACGACAACCTTGCTCCAGTCGAGCGGGGTGCGGGCGAGTGCCTCCAGCACGGGCTTTGGCGACCGGCCACCGGACAAAGCGAGGCTAGCGGTGCCGCGCGTTGCGATCGCTTCGCTCAGCACGGTCGCGATGCGGGTGGCGAGGTCGGCGGCGGCTGCACCACCGTCGGTGAAATGATACTCTGTCGGCATGTGATTATTCCACGGTTTCAGGCAGGGTGCAGATGTCGATCCATTTAGCGTCAGTCAGTTGCGCGAGGCGGGCGGGGGTGAGTTCGACCGAACTGGTGCGTGAACCGGCGGCTGGAAAGACGGTGGCGAAGGCTTGGAGCGAGACGTCGCAATAGACCGGAAGCGGCGCAGCGAGGCCGAAAGGGCAGACGCCGCCGACCGGGTGGCCGGTGATGGCCTCGACTTCGTCAGCACCAAGCATGCGGGGTTTGGCGCCGAGCGCGGCTTTCGCCTTTGCGTTATGCAGGCGGGCATCGCCACGGGTACAGACCAAGGCGACGGTGTCACCGACGCGCAGCGACAGCGTCTTGGCGATGCGGGCAGGCTCGACGCCCAGCGCCTGCGCCGCCTCCAGCACGGTAGCTGTGCTGACGCCCTGGTCGATGATCGCGATGTCCGGCGCATTTGCAGCGAACCAGGCGCGTACGGAGGCTTCGCTCATCAGGCGCGTTCGCTCAGGCTGCGCTCCCATGCCAGGGCGTGGCGGACGATGAGGTCGAGATCGGCGTAGCGCGGTTCCCATGGGAAGGTGGACAGAATGGCGCGATTGTCGGAGATCAGCGCATCGGGATCGCCCGCGCGGCGCGGTCCCAAGGTGCGGTTGATGGTCATGTTGGTGACACGATCCACGGCGTCGAGCACTTCAAGGACGGAGAAGCCCCGGCCATAGCCGCAATTGAGCAGGTGGCTGCGCGCGGGATCGGCCATCAGGGCTTCGAGGGCGAGGACATGGGCGGCGGCAAGGTCCGTTACATGGATATAGTCGCGAACGCCGGTGCCGTCAGGGGTGTCGAAGTCCGTGCCGAAAACCGAGACGCCTGCGCGCTTGCCGAGCGCTGCTTCAACCGCGACCTTGATGAGGTGGGTGGCGCCTGCGGTCGACTGGCCGCTGCGTCCCTGCGGGTCCGCCCCCGCAACGTTGAAATAGCGCAGGGCGCAAAAGTTCATCGGATGGGCCGCCGCGACGTCGCGCAGCATATATTCGGTCATGAGTTTCGACATGCCGTACGGGTTGATCGGCCGTTGCGGCGTCGTTTCCTTGACCGGGCTTTCTTCGGGAATGCCATAGGTGGCGGCCGTCGAAGAGAAGATGAAATGGTTGACGCCGACGCGAACCGCGCTCTCTATCAGGTCGCGGGTCTTGGCGCTGTTATTGTGGTAATATTTGAGCGGGTTTTCGACGGATTCGGGCACGACGACCGATCCTGCAAAATGCATGATCGCGCGGATTTCATGCTTGCGCAGGGTGGATTCGACCAAAGGCTGATCGGCAATGTCGCCACGCACCAGCGGCACCCCATCGGGCACCGCCCAGTCGAACCCGGTGACAAGATTGTCGATGACGACGACGCCATAGCCGGCGTCCTTCAGAGCCAATACGGCGTGGCTGCCGATATAGCCTGCGCCGCCTGTTACCAGGATCGTCGGTTTGTCGCTCATAAAGAATAGGTCTCCCCAGATGTCATGGGGAGACCTAAACGAGCGACGCTACGATTTACAGTCTTTTCATGCCGCAGCGCGGGATGGCGCGGGGCGGTAGAATGTGCTGCCGGTGGACGCCATCTCGCGCAGTTGCGCGGTGGGCGCGAAGCGATTCCCATGGGTCGCGGCCAGCCGGTCCAGCACCGCAACGACATGGGCGATGCCGACCGTGTCCATATGAGCGAAGGGACCGCCGGTGTAAGGGGCAAAGCCCCAGCCGAAGATGGCGCCAATGTCGCCATCTTCAGGCGTTTCCAGCACGCCTTCCTCGAAACAGCGGGCGCATTCGACCAGTTGGCGATAGAGAAGGCGCTCCTTGACCGCCTCGACATCCGGCTGATCCTCGGCACGGGGGAACAGATCGGCGATACCGGGCCAGAGCGCTTTCTTGCCATTTTCGGGATAGTCATACCATCCCTTGGCATTTTTGCGGCCCAGGCGATCGAGTTCCACCATCTGCGTCATGACGTCGTCGGAACATTGCGCGACATAGGCGTCGCCCAGTTCCTTCTTGGCCGCCGTCATCACCTTATAGCCGAGTTCGATCGACACTTCGTCGCTGACCGCGAGCGGGCCGACGGGCATACCCAATTGCTTGCCCGCATTTTCGATCAGCGCGGGATTGATCCCTTCGGCCACCAGTTCCGCACCTTCCTGCACATAGGTGCCGAAGCAGCGCGAGGTGTAGAAACCGCGCGAGTCATTGACGACGATCGGCGTTTTCTTGATCTGGGCGACGAAATCGAGCGCCTTGGCAATGGCGGCGGGGCCAGTCTGCTTGCCCAGGATGATTTCGACCAGCGGCATTTTTTCGACCGGCGAGAAGAAATGGACGCCGATGAAATTTTCCGGCTTGGACCATGCGCCCGCCAGCTTGGTGATCGGCAGGGTGGAGGTGTTGGACCCGAAGATGACGTCGGGGCCAAGCACAGCCTCGACCTGCTTCGTGACTTCAGCCTTGATCGCGACATCCTCGAACACCGCCTCGATCACGAAGTCCGCGCCTGCCAGGTCGGCATAGGTTGCGGTCGGCGTGACGCGGGCGAGGGTGGCGGCCAGCTTTTCGGGCGTCATCCCCTTGCCAAGCCGCTTGGACAGGACGGATTCGACATGCGCCTTGCCCTTTTGCGCATAGGCAATGTCGCGGTCGAACAGGATGACCTCCATCCCCGCCTGCGCGGCGACGGTGGCAATCCCTGCACCCATCATGCCCGCGCCCAGCATGGCGAGCTTCATGGTCGGGGCCTTGGGCTGGTCCTTGGGGCGGCGCGCGCCGCGTTCGGCGGCCTGCTTGTTGACGAACAGGCTGCGGATCATGTTGCCGGCCTGCGGATCGGCCGCGACCCTGGCGAAATATTTGCTTTCGACGCGGATCGCGCGGTCGAAGGGCAGGATCGCCCCTTCATAGACCGCCGACAGCAAGGCGATGGGCGCATTCATGTTACGCTGGGTCTGCTTGAGCGTCATCGGCAGCGCGCCCACCATGGTCTGCACGAAGGCGGGGTTGAACCCGCCCGCACCGCCGGGAAATTTGAAACCCTTGACGTCCCATGGCTGGCTCGCGGCGTTGGGGTTGGCCTTGACCCATTCGCGCGCGGTTTCCAGCGCCGTGCCCTGCGGCACGACCTGATCGACGGCTTTCAGCATCGCCGCTTCGGCGGGACGGAACAGCTTGCCTTGCAGCATGTACATGAGCGCAGCCTGCACGCCGATGAGGCGTGGCAGACGCTGCGACCCGCCGCCGCCGGGGAACAGGCCGATCAGGATTTCGGGCAGGCCAAGCTGGGTCTTGGGACTGTCGCCGACGATCCGGCGGTGGCAGGCGAGGGCGAGTTCAAAGCCGCCGCCAACGCAGGTGCCTTCGATCGCGCAGGCGACGGGCTTGCCACAGGTTTCGAGGCGGCGGAACAACTGGTTGAGAACGAACACCTGATCGAAGATCGCAGCGGGCTGCGGGCGGCTGCCATCGCTGGTGGCAAGCATCGAGCCGAAATATTTAAGGTCCATGCCGGCCATGAAGCCGCTATCCTTGCCCGACGCGATCACGGCGCCCTTGATCGCGTCGTCCGACGCGATGCGGGTGATCGCGGCGTCCAGATCGGCGATGAAATCCGGGCCGATGACGTTCATCGACTGGTCCGGCACGTCGATCATCAAGGTGGCGATGCCGTCGGCGTCGGTGCTGATAGTGATGCTGTTCATTTTGATCTCCTCTCCCCCGTTCGCCCTGAGCCGGTCTAAGGGCTCGCCTGAGCGGAGCGAAGGCATCTCACTGCGTTCGATGGTGGGCTTCGACGTCGCTCAGCCCGAACGGAAATAGCTAGATACGTTCGATGATGATGCCGGTGCCCATGCCTGCGCCAACACACAGGTTGATGAGCGCGGTGCCCTTGCCCGACCGTTCCAGTTCGTCGAGCGCGGTGCCCAGCACCATGGCGCCGGTCGCGCCGAGCGGATGACCCATGGCGATCGCGCCGCCATTGACGTTGATCTGGTCATGGTCGAGCTGCATCGCCTGCATGTAGCGCAGCACGACGCTGGCGAAGGCTTCGTTGAGTTCCCACAGATCGATGTCGGCGGCAGTCATGCCCGCGCGTGACAGCAGCTTGCCTGCGACAAATTCCGGCCCTGTCAGCATGATGAGCGGTTCCGAACCGATCGAGGCCATGGCGCGGATGCTGGCGCGGGGCTTCAGGCCATATTTGTCGCCAATATCCTTGCCACCGACCAGGACGGCGGCGGCGCCATCGACGATGCCGCTGCTGTTGCCGGCATGGTGAATATGGTTGACCCTTTCCAGTTCGGGATAGCGCAGCAGGGCGACGGTGTCGAAGCCGGGCATCTCCTCACCAAGGGCGGTGAAGCTGGGTTTCAGCGCGCCCAGCGACTGCATCGTGGCGTCCGGGCGCATATGTTCGTCATGGTCGAGCACGATCTGGCCGATCACGTCGCGCACGGGGACGATTGATTTGGCAAAGCGGCCTTCGTCCCACGCCATCTTGGCGCGCTTCTGGCTTTCCACGGCATAGGCGTCGGCATCGTCGCGGCTGATGCCGAACTTGGTGGCTATGACGTCCGCGCCGATGCCCTGCGGCGCAAAATAGGTCTTGTAGGCGACTGCGGGGTCCATCGCGATTGCGCCGCCGTCAGATGCCATCGGCACGCGGCTCATCGATTCGACGCCACCGCCGATGGCGAAGAGCGCTTCGCCCGACATGACCTTCGCCGCCGCGATGTTCACGGCTTCAAGGCCAGACGCGCAGAACCGGTTGACCTGCACGCCCGGCGTTGTCTGTGCATAGTCGGCGTTCAGCACGGCGGTGCGCGCAATGTCCGCGCCCTGTTCGCCCACTGGCGTTACGCAGCCCAGAATCACATCGTCGACATCGGCGGTATCGATGGCGTTGCGATCACGGATCGCTTCCAGCGTCTGCGTCGCCAACTGGATCGGGGTGATTTCGTGCAGCGACCCATCGGGCTTGCCCCGACCACGGGGCGTCCTGACGGCGTCATAAATATAGGCTTCCATAAGATTTTCCCTCTCCGTGGGTCACCCTTGCCGGGGGCATCGGATACGCACTTGAATGTATTTACGTTTACGTAAAGTGCAAGCAAGAAATGCAGTTTTTGCGTGGCGTGGCTCTGACGTAAGGGCAGGGGCCAAAGACTGACGGGTTTGACCGGCGGACGATATTCCGCTTCATGGGCATGTGCCCGATGTTGATTCCCCCAAAGCCCCGTCGCCGCTTTCCATTCCCATTTTTCGTGCGATCTGGACGGCCAGTCTGGTGTCGAATTTTGGCGGGTTGATCCAGTCTGTCGGCGCGGCATGGATGATGACGTCGCTTTCGGCTTCCCCGTTGCTAATCGCGCTGGTTCCGGCGGCGACGACACTGCCGATCATGCTGCTGTCGCTATGGGCGGGGGCGGTTGCGGACAATCTGGACCGGCGCATGGTGATGATCGGTTGCCAATTGGCGATGCTGATCGTGTCGGCTGCGCTGGCAATCACGGCCTGGGCGGGGATGATTACGCCATGGCTGCTGCTGGCCTTCACCTTTGCGCTGGGCTGCGCCACAGCGATCAACGGCCCGGCCTGGCAGGCATCGGTGGGCGATATGGTCCCGCGCGCAATCCTGCCGAGCGCGGTGGCGATGAACAGCATGGGGTTCAACCTGGCACGCAGCGTCGGCCCGGCGCTGGGCGGGGTCATCGTCGCGACCGCAGGTGCCGCAGCCGCATTCCTGACCAATGCGCTGACCTATATCGCGCTGCTGGCGGTGCTGTTCCGCTGGCGGCCCGACCTGCCAGCCAAGCTGTTGCCGCGCGAGCGGCTGGGCGTCGCGATGCGCGCAGGCGTGCGTTATGTGGCGATGTCGCCCAAAATCCAGCTGGTGCTGCTGCGCGCGGGCGTGTTCGGCATCGGCGCGAGTGCGGTGTCGGCGCTGATGCCGCTGGTCGCGCGCAACATATTGGGCGGCGGGGCGCTGACATTCGGCGTGACGAGCGGCGCTTTCGGCATCGGCGCCGTGATTGGCGCGCTGTCCACGCGCCGACTGCGTACGCGCTATTCCGTCGAAACCATCGTGCGGACAGCGGCGCTGACGCTGGCGCTGGGAACCGCGATCACCGGCGCGAGCGGTTGGCTGGCGCTAGCCTTGCTGGGCTATCTCCTCGCCGGGTTCGGCTGGGTGACGGCGCTGGCGACGTTCAACGTATCGGTGCAGATGTCCGCGCCGCGCTGGGTGGTGGCGCGCGCGGTGTCGCTCTATCAGATGACTGCTTTCGGCGGTATGGCGATCGGCGCCTGGCTGTTTGGCTGGCTGGCCGAGTCTCATGGCGTGGTCGAAGCGCTCTATGCGTCGGCGGCGGCCCAGTTTGTCGCGGCGATGCTGGGCCTTGTCTGGCGCTTGCCACAGACGGGCGACGACAATCTGGATCTGCAAAACAGCTGGCGTGAACCTGATACCGCCGTGCCGGTCGAACCGCGTAGCGGGCCAGTGGTCGTGACGATCGAATATCGCATTCCGGCGGGGTCGATCGTCCCCTTTCTGGCGGCAATGAGCGAGCGGCGACGGATCAGGCGGCGCGACGGCGCGCATGGCTGGTCGCTGATGCGCGATCTTGGCGATCCGGAACTATGGCTGGAACGCTATCATGTGTCGACCTGGCTGGACTATGTGCGCCATAACCAGCGGCGCACCGTGGCCGATATTGCCAATAGCGACGCGATCTGGGCGCTGCACACCGGCCCGATCCCGCCAGTGGTTCACCGGATGCTGGAACGGCAGACCGGATCGCTGCCGATCAGCCGCGCGCCCGATCCGCGCGAAATGGGCGATGCGATGACGGACCCGACGCGATCGAGCTGATCAATCGGAGGGTGCCGGTCGCCAGCCGGGCAAGTCCTCCGGCGTGTCGATGTCATGCAGGACATTGCCGGTGGTTTCGATTTGAAGCCCGTGGCTGAGCAGCGCCCGCGCCCCTTGATCGCCCTTGAGCGCCAGCAATTCGGGGAAATGCTTGCGGCCTATGAAAGCGGGCGGGGAAGAGGAGAATCCATCGGTGCTGGCGACGACCGATCTTATGTCCTCCGCTGCCAGGCAGATGCGGTTATAGTGGGTCTGGGGCACTTCGGGCATATCGGCCAGGCAGATAAGGATGCCGCGGATGCGGTTCACCGGCATGACATGCTCGACCGCGCGCACGATGCTGCCCGAAATGCCGTCTTCGGGACGATCGTTGACGATGATGGTGTAGCCGCGCCGGTCAAGCTTGCGATGCAGGACGGGGGCGACCTCTATCGGGCGGACGACGGCGATCAGTTCGGCAAACGCCATCGAAGCTACGGTTTCAAGCGTGTGGGCGGCGAGCGGCTTGCCGCGCAGCTCCGCCATCAGCTTGTCCTCCTCACCAAAACGCGATGAGGTGCCGGCCGCCAACAGGACAGCTGCGATCCGTTCAGTACGCATGAGACGAGACAATGATTGGCATATTATGTGTGGCGACCTTCTGTTTTTGTCCGATTTGCCACCGCCGCGATCTTGTGTCCACCACCGTCAAAGGGTCTGGTCATCGGCGGGGCTAGTCGCCATATGCGGGGCCGATACGATAAGGAGTGGCCCTGTTCATGGCATGTGATCCCGATGCGGAGATGGTTGGCGAAGGCAAGGAGCCGGTTCCGGCAGAGGTTTCGGAAGCGATCCGCACGCTGATCCGCTGGTCGGGCGATGCGCCCGAACGCGAAGGGTTGATCGAGACGCCTGAACGTGTGGCGAGGGCCTGGCGCGAATATTGCCGGGGCTATCATGACGATCCCGCCTATCATCTCTCGCGCATTTTTCATGAGGTGGGCGGATATGACGATGTCGTGTTGTTGAAGGACATTCCGTTTCAGTCGCATTGCGAACATCATATGGCGCCGATCGTGGGGAAGGCGCATATCGCCTATCTGCCGGGCGACTATGTGGTCGGCATTTCCAAGCTGGCCCGCGTGCTGCATGCCTTTGCCAATCGCTTGCAGGTGCAGGAGCGGCTGACGTCCGAAGTGGCCAACTGCATCTGGGAGCATTTGAAGCCCCAGGGTGTGGCCGTCGTGATAGAGGCGACCCATGGTTGCATGACCGGCCGTGGGGTCAGGACGCCCAATGTCATCATGAAAACCAGTCGGATGCTGGGCGTATTCCGTGATGACGAAAAGTCGCGGGAAGAAGTGCTGAAACTCATCTCGTCATGATCGAGGAGGACGTCCCCTATCGCCCATTGGGCAGCGCGCGCGGTCAGGGCGAGGCGGGTGCCTTGCCGATCGCGAACAAAAGGCTGGCGCTGGTGACCGGCGGCCATCGGCGTCTGGGCGGGATCATCGCCGGGGTGCTGGCCAGAGCGGGCCATTCGCTGGCGATCCACGGCAGCCATGATACGCGGCTCGATTCGCATCTGGCGCTGACGCTGGAGGAGGAGGGGACGCAGTGGGAAGGCTTTGTCGTCGATTTCGCCGACCCCGAAAATGCCGAGGAACTGATCGCACAGGTCGCGGCGCGCTTTGGCCGCCCGCCCGACATCCTCGTCAATAGCGCTGCGCTGTTCGGGCAGGACCGACTGGACGATGTGACGGCCGAGGATCTGATGCGCCATTATGCGGTCAATTGCGCCGCGCCGGCCATGCTGACCAAGGCATTCGCAACCGTCCCGGCCGGATCGGGCGACAGGTGCATCATCAATATATTGGACCAGCGGATCGACCAT
Organism: Sphingobium sp. GW456-12-10-14-TSB1; assembly: GCF_059424385.1. Taxonomy (NCBI): domain Bacteria; kingdom Pseudomonadati; phylum Pseudomonadota; class Alphaproteobacteria; order Sphingomonadales; family Sphingobiaceae; genus Sphingobium; species Sphingobium sp. GW456-12-10-14-TSB1. The sequence continues at coordinate 443,312 of NZ_JBWKZI010000001.1, forward strand.
CCCCATGGCGACCAACTGGCCTATACATTGTCCAAACTGGCGCTGGCGGGTCTGACCCGGACGACCGCGAGCAGTCTGGCGCCGCAGGTGCGGGTCAATGCGGTGGCGCCGGGGTTGACGATCGCGACGCCCGACTATGATGCGGATCAGATGGCGCGGCTGGAGCATATGATGCCGCTGGGTCGCCTGCCGCAGGCGGAGCAGATTGCGCAGGCGGTCCTCTATCTGGTCGACGCCAGTGCGGTGACGGGGCAGACGCTATATGTCGATGGCGGCGCGCACATGCGCAGCTACGACCGGGATTTCATGCATCTATGCCGATAGGTGCGGCGCAAATGCGGCGGAGTAGGGGCTGGCGGTCGACGCGCGTCGACCATAGAGCCTGTCCAAAGGCATAAGGGAGACGGCGATGACCTATGAGACGATTTTGGTGGAACAGCGCGACGCGGTAACGCTGATCACGCTCAACCGCCCGCAGGCACTGAATGCACTGAATGGGCAGGTGTTGACGGACCTGAGCGCCGCCTTTGCCGCCTATGACGCTGACCCGACCCAGCATTGTGCGGTCCTGACCGGCAGCGAAAAGGCGTTTGCGGCGGGCGCCGACATCAAGGAAATGGTCGAAAAGGAAGCGGCCGATTTCTTCCTGCAGGATTTCTTTTCCGGCTGGCAGACCGGCGTGGTTGCGACGCGCAAGCCGTGGATCGCGGCTGTGGCCGGTTTTGCGCTGGGTGGCGGATGCGAACTGGCGATGATGGCGGACTTCATCATTGCGGCGGACACGGCGAAATTCGGCCAGCCCGAAATCAAGCTGGGCGTCGCGCCGGGCATGGGCGGGTCGCAGCGCCTGACCCGCGCGGTGGGCAAGGCCAAGGCGATGGAAATGTGCCTGACCGGGCGCATGATGGGCGCGGAAGAAGCCGAGCGGTCCGGGCTTGTCAGCCGTGTCGTGGCTGCCGCTGATCTGCTGGACGATGCGCTCAAGACGGCCGCCGCGATTGCCGCGATGCCGCCTATGGCCGCGATGGTGAACAAGGAAATGGTCAATATCGCGTTCGAAACCGGCCTTGCCCAGGGGCTGCTGACCGAACGGCGCATGTTCCAGATATTGACGGCGACGCAGGACAAGAAGGAAGGCATGACCGCCTTTGTCGAAAAGCGGCCGGGCGTCTGGAAAGGGCGCTAAGCGTTCAGGGTGCTGTGGTCTCTTGCGAATGCGGGAGACCAGTAGGTCCGCTGAACTGGGTTCCGCCTGCATGGGACCATGGCGGTTGATAGTCTGCTGACAAATTCGCATCAGCCCATAGAGGGGTTTTCCGGCATTCTCGTTTCACTTGGAAACGGAACAAAAGACATGGAGAGGTGTGGCGCGGCGCGCCGCCCTGAAAGGCTCATAATATGCAGGGAGCCTCTTCATGTCCGACCTATTTTCCGCCCGCCTGTCCATTCGCGCGCTGCTGCTCGCCTGCGCGGCCGGCACACTGGCGCCGGTGGCCTTCGCGCAGGAACCGGCCGCCGACGACGAAATGAACATCACCGTCACTGGCCGCCGCATTTCGCAATCGTCCGAAGCGATTGGCGAAGATAAGGTCAGCAATGTCGTGGCGGTCACGCGGGAAGCGCTGCTGTCGGCCCCTTCGGGCATTTCGGGCTTGAAAATGCTGGAGCAGTTGCCCGGTTTCAACGTCCAGACCGACGGCGCTCTGGGCCTGTATGAATTTGGCAACAGCGTGCAGACCCGCGCCTTCAACCTCGACCAGATCGGCTTTGTGGTCGATGGTATTCCGACCGGGCGCAGCGACGCCTTTGGCGGCAGCCCGGTATTCCGGTACGTCGACAATGAAAATCTGGGCGTGGTGGAAGCCGCGATCGGCGCGGGCGATGTCAGCCTGCCCAGCTATTCGACGCTGGGCCCGGTCATCCAGTATAACAGCATCGCGCCACAGGAAGAGATGGGCCTGTTCGTGTCGCAAAGCTTTGGCGATCAGGATCTGCGCCGCACCTTCATTCGCGCGAGCACAGGGCGGGTCGGGCCGTTTACGGCCTATGTCAGCCGCACCAAGCTGGACACGGAATTGTGGCGCGGTCCCGGCACGGTCGATCGCGAGCATTGGGAAGGGCAGATTCACGCGGACCTGGGCGGCGACAGCTGGGCGCGGTTCAAATTCGTGTCGAACGACTTTTTCGATTATGACTCGCCCACGATCAGCCGGGCGCAATATAATTGCACGGTCCGGAATGCGCTGGGCCAGTGCGGCCGGAATTTTGCGCTGATCGAAAATGTGCCCAACACAACGCCCGGCTTTGCGCCATTGGCGACCGCGCCCGGCGTCTATTATTCGAACGCCGCCTATACCGCTGTCTATAATCTGGCGATCAACGTGCGGAAGGACAAGCTGTATGGCGCGACCTTCCATGCCGGGATTGCCGAGGGCGTCTGGGCGGAATCCACCCTCTATTGGGAGGATAAGGACGGCTATGGCGTGTCGCCCGACGGCTATGCCAACTCGCTGGGCCGCTACACGCCGCAGGCGCAGGCGGGGCTGCCCGTGGTCGCGCCCAAGGGCGTGCAATATGGCCTGTCGGGCGTGGGCGGTGACCGGTACGGCATTACCAGCAAGCTGCATTGGGAGATGGGCGCCAACACGGTCGAGGCGGGCGTGTGGGCCGAAGTCGATAAATATCACCGGACGCAGGCACGGTATAATACGGTCGGCGGCGCGCCCGATGGCGCACCCAATCTGGATGAACTGGTCTATCTGCGCCGCGATTATCGGACCAAGCGCGATACGCTTCAGATCTTCCTGAAGGATACGCTCAAGCTGGCGGATGATCGTTTCATCATCGATGTCGGCTTCAAGGGGCTGAACCTGGACTATGTCCATAACGGCTATCGCGAATTTGACGATTTTTATCGCGTCGTCGGCGGGGTCGGCGTGCCGGGCTATGGTCCGCAGATCAATACGGCGCACTATAGCGATTTCTTCCTGCCGATGGCGGGGCTGCTCTACAAATTTGACGAGCGCACGCAGCTCTTTGCCTCCTACGCTGAAAATATGGCGCTGCCCAAGGGGCTGGACGACATCTATTCGGTCATCCGCCCCGGCGGCGGGCTGGTGCCGCAGCCTGCGCCCGAACGATCCAAGAATATGGAACTGGGCATCCGCACCAACCAGGGGCAGCTTTATGCGTCGCTGGCGGCATTCTACACCAAATTTGACAATCGCATCCAGTCGATCACCAGCCTGATACCGGGCGGCGGGCTGGCGACCGAAACCTTCTTCCAGAATGTCGGCCGGGTCCGTTCCTATGGCGTGGAATTTGCCGGAACCTATAAGCCGTCCTTCCTGAACGGGCTGGCCTACGGCAATCTGAACGTCACCTATAACAATGCCAAGTTCAAGGATGACGTGCCCGCGGCGACGCCGATCCTGATCGCCGACAAATATATCCCCGACAGCGCCAAATGGATCGTCAGCGGCGGCGTGACAGTGGAGCCGGCGAGCTGGCTGGTGGCCAATATTTCGGGCAAATATACGTCCAAGCGCTGGTCGACCTTCACCAACTCGCCCGGTTCCAGCGTGCCGGGGTTCACCGTGTTCAGCGCTTATGTCGATATTGGCGACGGCATCAGCTTCGGTCCGGTCAAGGGGATAAAGGTGCGCGCCAATGTCGACAATCTGTTCGACAAGGATACGCTATCCTATATTTCGCCGGTGGTGACGGGCGACGGCTTCTTCCGACCGCTGTCGCCGCGCACGTTCCAGCTGACCATTTCGGGTGAAATCTGATGCGGAGGACTTTGGTGATGGGGGCAGCGCTGGCGGCGCTGCTTGCAGGTCCGGCGTCGGCGCAGGCGGTGCCCAAGAAGGTGCAGCAATTGCACCAGAAATTACTGACGCTCGACAGTCATATGGACACGCCTGCCTCTCTGGACCTGCCGGGTTGGTCGATCGAAGAGGAGCATGATGTTCATCTGGATTATACCCAGGTCGATCTGCCGCGCATGAAGAAGGGCGGGCTGGATGGCGGTTTCTGGGCGATCTATACGAGCCAGGGACCGCTGACGGTCGAGGGTTTCCACAAGGCGCGCGATTTTGCGATCCTGCGGGGCGTGTCGATCCGCCAGATGGTGGCGGCGGACCCGGCCAATTTTGCGCTGGCGCTGGAAGCCAAGGACGCAGCGCCGATCGCGGCGGCGGGCAAGCGGGTCGTCTATATGTCGATCGAAAACGCCTATCCGCTGGGCGAGGATGTGTCGCTGCTCCAGACATTTTACGACATGGGCGTGCGGGTGGTGGGCTTTGCCCATTTCGCGCATAACCAGTTTGCCGACAGTTCGACCGACCCGTCGAAAAAGCCGCGTTATGGCGGGCTTAGTCCGCTGGGCAAGGAATTGCTCAAGGAGATGAACCGGCTGGGCGTGGTGCCCGATGCGTCGCATAGCTCAGACCAGGTACTGGACGATCTGCTGGCGCTATCGACCACGCCGGTGCTGCTCACCCATTCGGGGTGCAAGGCGATTTATGACCATCCGCGCAATATTGACGATGATCATCTCAAGGCGCTGGCGGCGAAGGGCGGCGTCATTCAGATGAACGCCTATGGAAGCTATCTGAAAGCATCCAAACCCAACCCGGAGCGGCAGAAGGCGATGGGTGCGCTGTTCGCGTCGCTGCGCGAGGGGGGGCGATAACGGCCGAGAAACGCGCCGAACTGCTGGCCAGGCGGCAGGAGATCGATCGGCTCTATCCGGAGACCGACCGGGCGACCTTCGACGATTTCATGGCGCATATGCTGCACGCGCTGAAGGTCGTGGGGCCGGACCATGTCGGGATCGGCGCGGACTGGGACGGCGGCGGTGGCGTGGTCGGGATGGAGGATGTGGTCGACCTGCCCAGGATCACCGACGCGCTGCTGAAGGCGGGCTATAGCGAGGCGGACGTCCAGAAAATCTGGTCGGGCAATGTGCTGCGCGTGCTGGCAGCGGCGGAGGCCAAGAAGGGGAAGTAGATACTGCCCCCGTCATCCCGGCGTTCGCCGGGATGACGGATAAGCTTATTTCCCCTCCAGCATTTCGATCATCAGCGAGAAGTCGCGGCCTGCTTCGCCCCGATTGGCGAGCAACTGATAGAGGGCTTCGGCGGCATTGCCCATCGGCACCGACGCGCCGACCAGCGCGGCGGCTTCGGTGGCGAGCTTCAGATCCTTGAGCATCAGGCCGACGGCGAAGCCGCCCTGATAGCCATTGTCGGACGGGCTTTGCGGGCCGACGCCGGGGACGGGGCAATAGCTGGTCATCGACCAGCTCTGGCCCGACGAGACGCTGCTGATGTCGTAGAAGGTCTGGGGATCGAGGCCCAGTTTCCTGGCCATGGCGAAGGTTTCGCAGGTCGCGACCATGGTGGCGCCCAGCAGCATGTTGTTGCAGATTTTCGCCGCCTGGCCATTGCCTGCGCCGCCCGCATGGATGACTGCCTTGCCCATGGCGGAGAGGATGGGCTTGGCCTTGGCAAAGGCGGCATCGGTGCCGCCGACCATGAAGGTCAGCGTGCCGCCATTGGCCGCCGCGATGCCGCCGGAAACAGGGGCGTCGACCATGTCGAAGCCGCGATCGGTCGCTGCATCGATAACGCGGCGGGCGGTCGCGACGTCGATGGTCGAGCAGTCGAGGAACAGGGCGCCCGGATTGGCCGCGCCATAGACTTCACCGGCATAGACGCTTTCGACATGCTTGCCCGCAGGCAGCATGGTGACGACGGCGTCAGCGCCGGTGGCGGCATCGGCGGCGCTGCTGGCGCGGATCGCGCCATGGGCTTCCGCCTTGGCCAGCGCATCTTCCGACAGGTCGAAGGCGCGGACGGCATAGCCGTTCTTGATCAGATTGGCGGCCATGCCGCCGCCCATATTGCCAAGGCCGATGAAGGCGATCGTCTGGGTCATGATGGCATTTCTCCTGCTTAACTTCGCATATTTCCCGGTAAATCGGACATATTCTTGCGTGGCCCTGATCCTATCGGAAAGCGGCCGGTACTGGGCAGGCAAGGCGCGCCGGGATCATAACGGGCGTCTGCCATGTAGGACAGCTTACCCCCCTTCAGGTCGCGACGTCGGGCAGCGGCGTCCATTGCCGGTCGGCGGGCAGGGGCGTGAAAATCGCGTCGATCATCGCGTCGCTCACCTGCTCCAGCGTTGCCGGGTTCCATTGCGGCTTGTTGTCCTTGTCAAAGATCAGCGCGCGCACGCCTTCGACAAAATCGGGGCGGCGGATGATCGCACAGGCCAGGCCATATTCCATCGCCATATTGGCGGCGAAATCGGGCTGGGCCGCGCCCTCGATCAACTGGCGCAGCGCGACCTTGATCGTCTGGGGGGATTTGGTGGCGAGGGTGGCGCGTTGTTTCGCGGCCCATTCGCCACCGTCGGCGTCGAGCGCGGCGACGATCTCCTCCGCCTTGTTCGAGGCGAAGAGGCGGTCGATGTCGGGACGGGCAGCGTCGAGCTTGGATGGCGGCGGGGTCTGCGCGGCAGCATCCAGAATGGCGGTCAGGCTGGCGGGATCGGCCAGGATGCGCGCCTTCACATCGTCGAGCGTGTCGGACGGCATATAATGGGTGGCGATGCCGATGGCGGCGCAATCGGCCCCGTCGATCCGCGCGCCGGTGGCAGCCAGCCATGCGCCGACCCGGCCGGGCAGGCGGGGCAGATACCAGCCGCCGCCGACGTCGGGGAACAGGCCGATGCCGGTTTCGGGCATGGCGAAGGTCGTCCGTTCGGTCGCGACGCGGTAGCGGGCGGGGAGGGAGATGCCCACGCCGCCGCCCATGACGATGCCATCGATGAAGGCCACGATCGGCTTTTCATAGACGAACAGCAGATGGTTCATGCGATATTCGAGATGGAAGAAGCGTTCAGCCTCCACGCAGTCGGCCTTCGCGCTGTTGGCGATAAGGGCGATGTCGCCGCCCGCGCAGAAACCCCGGCCTTCGGTATGATCGATCATCACCGCGGTGACGCTGTCATCGGTGCGCCAGGCCAGCAAGGCGGTGTTGATCGCGTCGCACATATCGGGCGTCAGCGCGTGGATCGCCTTCGGGCGGTTGAGGCGAATGCGGCCGATATTGTTTTCGATGAAGGTCAGGACTTGGTCGGTCATGTCTCTCTCCTGCCTCTCCCCGGCGGGGAGAGGATACGAAGCCTTGGCGCGGCACGCGCCTAGGCGAAGTTGGAGAGGGGGTGCGCCGCGTTGGCCCTGTCCCCCTCTCCCAGCTACGGCTAGGCAGCACGCTGCCAAGCCTTCGCAACCCTCTCCCCCACGGGGAGAGGGGGGTTAATCCCGCAACATATCCCGCGCGACGATCATGCGCATGACCTGGTTGGTGCCTTCCAGGATGGAATGGACGCGCAGGTCGCGCCAGAAGCGTTCGATGGGATAATCCATCAGATAGCCGTAGCCGCCATGCAGTTGCAGCGCGCGGTCGACTACCGACGATCCGGTGTCGGTGGCGAAGCGCTTGGCCATGGCGGCAAAGCGGGTCTTGTCGGGCGCGTTTTCGCTCACCTTGACAGCAGCGGCGTAGAGCAGGGTGCGGGCGGCCTCCAGCTCGGTCTGCATGTCGGCCAGGGTGAATTGGGTATTCTGGAAATCCGCGATGGATTGGCCGAACTGCTTGCGGTCCTTGGTATATTGGACAGCTTCGTCGATGCAACGCTGCGCGCCGCCCAGCGAACAGGCGCCGATGTTGAGGCGACCGCCGTCCAGCCCCGCCATGGCGATGGCGAAGCCCTGACCCTCGCTGCCCACAAGATTGGCGACGGGGACGCGGACGCCATCGAAATTCACCTGCGCTGTGGGTTGGCTGTGCCAGCCAAGCTTGCGTTCCTGCGCGCCGAAACTGACGCCGGGCATATCCTTGTCGATGACAAGGCAGCTAATGCCTTTCGGCCCATCCTGACCTGTACGGACCATGACGACATAGACTTCATTTTCGCCGCCGCCGGAGATGAATTGCTTGGACCCGGTGACGACATAATGGTCGCCATCGCGCACCGCCTTGGTCTTGAGGCTGGCGGCGTCGGACCCCGCGCCTGCCTCTGTCAGGCAGTAGCTTGCCATGCGGTTCATGGGGATGAGATCGGGAAGATAGGCGTCCTTGACCGCCTGCCCGCCAAATGTGTCGATCATCCAGGCGGCCATATTGTGGATCGAGATAAACGCGCTGGTCGAGGGGCAGCCATAGGCCATGGCTTCCATGATCAGCGCGGATTCGAGCCGGCCAAGGCCAATGCCCCCGGACGCTTCGGAGACATAGATGCCGCCAAAGCCCAGTTCCGCCGCCGCGCGGATCGTGTCGCGCGGGAAGATATGCTTCTCGTCCCACTCCGCCGCATGAGGCGTGATCGCGTCGGCGGTGAAGCGGCGGGCGAGATCCTGGATTTCGCGCTGGTCGTCGGTCAGGTCGAACTGATTGGTCATTGCCTTACCCTAAATTGCCGTCATGCCGGACTTGATCCGGCATCCATTTGGCGCTTCCTGTGCAATCATGTCGAACCAGCCATGTGTCTATATTCTCGCCAGTGGTCGTCATGGCACATTGTATATCGGTGTAACGGGTCATCTGGTCGAGCGGGTCCATCAACATCGCACCGGCATAGTCGCTGGTTTTACCAGCCGCCATGGGGTCCGTCGCCTGGTCTGGTTCGAGCATCAGCCAGACTTTCCTACCGCCATTGCGCTTGAAAAGAAGCTCAAGAAGTGGCGGCGGGACTGGAAAGTCGCTCTTATCGAGAAGGACAATCCCTTCTGGGAGGATCGGGCTATCATGCTCGGCTTTCCGCCACTGGAGCGAGGGTAGGATGAATGGATGCCGGATCAAGTCCGGCATGACGGCAAGAGGCGGGGGGAGCGGATCGGGTGATCCGCTCCCCCCAAACCCTTACCCCATCGTCGGGATGACGAAGGCGCTGTCGGCCGATGCGCCGCCGTCGGGCCAGCGCTGGGTGACGGTTTTCACCTTGGTCCAGAACTTCACGCCTTCCATGCCGTGCTGGTTGGTGTCGCCAAAGGCCGAGCGTTTCCAGCCGCCGAAGGTGTGATAGGCGACCGGGACCGGGATCGGCACGTTGATGCCGACCATGCCGACATCGACGCGGGCGGCGAATTCGCGGGCGGCGTGGCCGTTGCGGGTGAAGAGGGCGACGCCGTTGCCATATTGATGCTTGCTGGGGAGCGAGACCGCTTCCTCGAAGCTTTCGGCGCGCACCATTTGCAGCACGGGGCCGAAAATCTCTTCCTTGTACGCGCTCATGTCCGTGGTGACATGGTCGAACAGGGTGGGGCCGACGAAGAAGCCGTCCTCATGCCCCTGAAGCTTGAAGCCGCGCCCGTCGATCACCAGTTCCGCGCCTTCATCGACGCCGGTCTGAATCCAGTTTTCGATCTTCTGCTTGTGCGCGGCGGTGACGACCGGGCCATAATGGGCTTCGGCATCGGTCGAGACGCCGACGCGCAGCGCCTCGATCGCCGGGATCAGCTTTTCGCGGAGCGCAATCGCGGTCTTTTCACCCACCGGGACGACCACGGGGAGCGCCATGCAGCGTTCGCCAGCCGAGCCGAAGGCAGCGCCCGACAGGTCGTTGACGACCTGATCGAGATCAGCGTCGGGCATGACGATGCCATGATTCTTCGCGCCGCCCATCGCCTGGACGCGCTTTCCGGCGGCGACGCCGCGATTATAGACATAATGGGCGATGTCGGATGAGCCGACGAAGCTGACGCCCTTGATGTCCGGATGGTCGAGGATGGCGTCGACCATTTCCTTGTCGCCCTGAACGACCTGCAAAATGCCTTCGGGCAGGCCCGCTTCCAGGAAGAGTTCGGCCAGGCGGACGGGCACCGACGGATCGCGTTCGGAGGGCTTGAGGATGAAGGCATTGCCGGTCGCGATCGCGACGCCCGACATCCACAGCGGGATCATGCCGGGGAAGTTGAACGGGGTGATGCCAGCGCCGATGCCGATCGGCTGGCGGAAGCTGTAGACGTCGATGCCCGGCCCGGCGCCCTGGGTATATTCGCCCTTCAGCACATGGGGGATGCCGCAGCAGAATTCGATGACTTCCAGACCGCGCTGAATGTCGCCCTTCGAATCCGCGATCACCTTGCCATGTTCGGAGCTGAGCAGATGCGCCAGTTCGTCCATATTGGCTTCGACCAGCGCCTTGAAATTGAACATGACGCGGGCGCGGCGCTGCGGGTTGACGGCGGCCCAGGCGGGCTGCGCCTTCTTGGCGGCCGCGACGGCAAGGTCGAGCAGTGCAGCGTCGCCCAGCGCGACGCGGGCCTGAACCCCGCCATTATTGGGATCGAACACGTCGCTGTAGCGCGTGGGCTGTGTATCGTGGGCGAAGGCGAGCTTGTGCGAAATCTCACGCATGGGGAGGCATCCTCTCGGTTAATGGCGGCCTTCTAGTCTGGTTGCGTTATTGCAAGCAATGGGGAAGTCTTGCATAGCCGCGCTGCAAATATGCAGGCGGTGGCGGCAATGTTCGATTGGGATGATCTGCGCGTATTTCTAGCGGTGGCGCGGGCGCGCAAGGTCGCCCCGGCAGCGCGTTCGCTGGGGATCGACGCGACGACCATCGCACGGCGGCTGGCGCGGCTGGAAAAGGCGCTGGGTGCCGAACTGTTCGAGCTTGGCGTTGGCGAACGGACGCTGACGGCGCGGGGGCAGGAATTGCTCGGCCACGCCGAAGCGGCGGAAAGCGCGGCGCTGGCGGCGATGGAGGATGCGCAGGGGCAGGAGCATCGGCTGGCGGGGCAGGTGCGGCTGTCGGTGGCGGAAGGGTTCGGTACCTGGGTGCTGGCGCCGGGCATGGGCGATTTCAACCGGCGGCATCCGGGCATAAGGCTGGACCTGATCACCGCGTCGGGCTTTCTCAATCCGTCCAAGCGCGAGGCGGACATGGCGGTGATGCTGGCGCGGCCGCAGCGCGGGCGGTTGCTGGTACGGCGGCTGGGGGATTATCGGCTGCACCTCTATGCATCGCCCGATTATCTGGCGCGGGCGGGGCGTCCGGGCCGGGCGGCGCAGCTGCGGGACCATACGCTGATCGGCTATGTGCCCGAATTCATCTTCTCGCCCGAACTGGATTATCTGGACGAGGTGGAGGCGGGGCTGGAGGCGACATTGCGATCGACCAGCATCATCATGCAGCAGCGGATGATCGCCGAAGGGGCGGGGATCGGCGTTTTGCCCGACTTTATCGGGCGGCGCGACCCTGCGCTGGTGCAGTTGATGCCCGATCAGGTGGAGATCGTCCGCAGTTTCTGGCTGGTCATGCATGGCGACCTGCGCAAGCTGGCGCGGATCGCGGCGGTGGCGCAATGGCTGCAGGAGCGTATCGACACATTGTCCGGCCATCGCGCTGGACATTCGCTGGGCTGAAGGCTCCCGCCCGGCGGGTGACACCCCCGGACGGAAATCGCTCATAAAGCCAATCGACGGGGCGGCTCTGGCTCGTTAAGGGAGTCGGGATGGATAGAGAGCGGTCGCATTTCGCCCATGCAGCATAAGCCCAAGCGGAGCCGGGCAATCGCGTTGCCGCGCGCGGAGTTTCGCGCCCGCGCCACCGAATATCTCGATTTTCTGGCGGCCTGGGTGCAAAAGCCGCGCCAGACCGCTTCGGTCGTGCCGAGCAGCCGCTATCTGGCGCGCTTGATGGTGGCGCAGATCGACCCGACCGATGGCCGGGTGCTGGAGCTGGGCGGGGGCACGGGGGTGTTCACGCGCGCGATATTGGGGACCGGCCTGCCGCCCGAAAAGCTGGAGGTGGTAGAGATCAACCCGGCCTTCGCGCGCGGGTTGCGGCGGCATTTTCCCAATGTTTCGGTGCTGGAAACCCCCGCGCAGATCGTGTCGACGGCGGCAGCGGGAGAGCCGGGCACCTATCAGACGGTGGTGAGCGGCCTGCCGTTGCTGGCGATGGACCGGCACGTGCATTATGATATTTTGTCCGAATCCTTCCGCATGTTGCAGCCGGGCGGCAGTTTCGTGCAATTTACCTATTCGATGCGCCCGCCGGTGAGCCGCGACGTGATCGACGCGCTGGACCTGAATGTCGAGCGCGCGGGACAGACGGTACGCAACTTTCCGCCCGCAACGGTATTCCGGTTCACGCGCCGCGACGCATAGAGGGTGGTAGATAGGTTGCGTTTGGCAATCGGCTTCCTATCTTTGCCGCAACGCAAAAGGGGCAAAGCCACCCATGGCATCCATCATTGAAATTGAAGGTCTGACCAAATCCTATGCGTCGGGCTTCAAGGCGCTCAACGGCGTCGACCTGACCATCGAGGAAGGCGAGATTTTCGCGTTGCTGGGGCCGAACGGCGCGGGCAAGACGACGATGATCTCCATCATCTGCGGCATTGCGCGGGCGAGCAGCGGCAGCGTGAAGGTGGCCGGGCATGACATCGTGCGCGATTATCGCGGCGCGCGCGCGGCCATCGGGCTGGTGCCGCAGGAATTGTCCACCGACCAGTTCGAACGGGTGATCGACACGGTGACGTTCAGCCGGGGTTTGTTCGGCAAGCCGCGCAATCCGGCCCATGTCGAGAAAATATTGCGCGACCTTTCGCTGTGGGACAAGCGCAACGCCAAGATATTGGAACTGTCGGGCGGCATGAAGCGCCGTGTGATGATCGCCAAGGCGCTGAGCCATGAGCCGCGCGTGCTGTTTCTGGACGAGCCGACCGCTGGCGTGGACGTGGAGTTGCGCCGCGACATGTGGAAGCTGATCGGCCAGTTGCGCGAAACCGGCGTCACCATCATCCTGACCACCCATTATATCGAGGAGGCAGAGGAAATGGCCGACCGGGTGGGGGTGATCAACCGGGGCGAGTTGATGCTGGTCGAGGACAAGACCGCGCTGATGAAGAAGCTGGGCAAGAAAACGCTGACCGTCGTGCTGGCCGAGCGGCTGGACGCGGTGCCGGCCGAACTGGCGGAGTGGCAGGTGACGCTGAAAGGCGACGGGCAGGAGATCGAATATATTTTCGATACGCAGGCGGAGCGGACCGGCGTGTCGTCGCTGCTGCGGCGGCTGGGCGACCTGGGCATCGGGTACAAGGATCTGAACACGGCGCAGAGCAGCCTGGAGGATATATTCGTGGCGTTGGTGCATCAGGAGAAAGCGGCATGAGCCTGTCCAACCTGCGCGCCATTGCCGCCATCTACAAATTCGAGCTGCACCGTTTCCGCCGGACGCTGCTGACCGGCCTGCTGGTGCCGGTGATCACGACGACGCTCTATTTCGTGGTGTTCGGCGGGGCGATCGGGTCGCGGATGACGGAGGTGGACGGCATTCCCTATGCCGCCTTCATAGTGCCCGGCCTGATCATGATGGCGATGTTCACCGAAAGCATCTTCAACGCCAGTTTCGGCATCTACATGCCCAAATTCACCGGCACCATCTATGAATTGCTGTCCGCGCCCGTATCCGCGACCGAGACGATCATCGCCTATGTGGGGGCCGCGGCGACCAAGTCGCTGATCATCGGCACCATCATCTTCCTGACGGCCCATCTGTTTGTCGACGTGCCGGTGGCGCACCCGTTGGCGATGGTGGGCTTCATGATCCTGATCGCCGTCAGCTTCTGCCTGTTCGGCTTCATATTGGGCATATGGGCGCAGAGTTTCGAGCAGTTGCAGGTGATCCCGATGCTGCTGATCATGCCGATGACGTTTCTGGGGGGCGCCTTTTATTCCGTGCAGATGCTGGCCGAGCCGTGGCGCACCATCACCCTGTTCAACCCGATTGTCTATCTGATCTCAGGGTTCCGCTGGACCTTCTTTGGCAAGGGCGATGTGGGCATCGAGTTCAGCCTGATCTTCGTCGCGGGGATGCTGGCCATCTGCCTGGGGATCATCGGCTGGATGTTCAGGACTGGCTATCGGTTGAAGAAGTGAGGGGGAGGGGAACACCCCTACCCGTTCGTTTCGAGCGAAGTCGAGAAACCTGCGTGCAATGTTTCTCGACTTCGCTCGAAACGAACGGTGTGTAGTGAGCAGGCCCGCCAATCAGGCGGCGGCGCTCTCCGGTGCGACGGCGAACAGGGTAACGCCCCGATATTTGTCGTCATTCTGGTCGTAGAGGCCGTGCATCGCCTCAAACGGTTCGTCCAGTACCTTGATGTCGGACAGACCCACCAGCTTGAAGGTGCCGAGTTTGAGTTCGCGCGGCGGCCTGCCGTCGCGGTCCACGGTCACGGCGTCGATGAACATTTCATCATGGCGCGTGTAGAGGATGTGCGGGGCCAGGGTGACGACCATCTTGTTGTAGGTCACCAGCAGGCACTTCTGGAGCGCGATCGCTTCGAAAATCTCGGTCGGGGCTTGCATAATGACGCATATCTGACCGATTTGTCCGATTCGATCAATTGCTTTGTGCGCTGCACCATTGTCCTGCAACGCAATCCTGTCGGCGTTACACCAGCCCTAGCCGCTCGCGCAGGCTCCAGCGCGTGACTAGCAGGATGGCGACGGACCCCAGGCCTGCGGCCAGGCCCAGCCATATGCCCAGCCCAGCCATCCGCAGCGGAAAGGCAAGGATAGCGCCAACGCCAATGCCGACGAGCCAATAGCCGATCATCGCGAAGATCATCGGCACTCTGGTGTCCTGCACCCCGCGCAACACGCCAGCGCCCACCGCCTGCGCTGCGTCGACCAGTTGGAATAATGCGGCGACTGCGAGGAAGCTGACAGCGAGCTGGACAGTGCGGGCATTGGCGGGATCGTGCAGGTCGAGAAAGGCCGAGACGAGCGTGCGCGGTATGAGGATGAGGGCAAGCGCGGCGCAGCAGGCAAAGCCGGTGCCAAGGAAGAGGGCGAGCCAGCCCGCCCGGCCCACGCCCGCGCGATCGTGGCGGCCATAGGCAAGGCCGACGCGGATCGTCGCTGCCTGGCCGATGCCCATGGGGACCATGAACACCAGCGCCGCGATCTGGATCGCGACGGCATGGGCGGCGAGCGAATCGCGGTCGATCAGGCCCATGAGCAGGGCCGATGCATTGAACACGGTGGTTTCAAAACCCAGCGTAATGGCAATGGGCAGGCCCAGCGCCCAGACCTGCCGGTGGCGTTCGCGGTCGCGGGTCCAGAAGCGGCCGACCAGCCAGTAGCGGCGAAAGCGGCGGTCGATCAGGATGACCGCGAGCAAGCCGAAGAAGAGGAAGCAGGAGGAGGCGGTGCTGGCCAGCCCGGCGCCGAACAGGCCGAGCGGGGGAAAGCCCAGATGACCGAAGATCAGCGCCCAGCCCGCCAGGATATTGAACGGGATGGCGGCCAACATGATCAGCAGACCCCAGACCGGGCGCTCCAGCGCGGCGATGAAGGTGCGCAGCGTGGTAAAGCCCAGAAAAGGCAGCAGCGCCCATTGCAGGCCGCGCATCAGCCGGCCCGCGCCATGGGCAAGATCCGCGTCCTGCCCCATGGCGAGCAGGATCGCCTCGCTCTGCCACAATATCGCCCAGGCGGGGATGACGAACAGCGTGGCGGCGCGCAGCGTTTGATGAACGGTGCGGCGCACGTCGCGCACCGAATGGCGGCGGCGGCCCCGTTCGCTGGCGATCAATGGCGATGCGGCAGTGACCAGCCCCATGCCGAACAGCAGCAGCGCATGAAACAGGTTGATGGCGAGCGCGCCCGCCGCGACAGCCTCCGCCCCCAGGCGGCCCAGCAGCAACAGATCCGTCGCGGCAATCGCCGACCAGGCGATATTGCCCGCGATCATCGGCAGCGCGAGGGCGACAAGCGCGGCGGCTTCGATACGCCAGGGGGAGGACATGGGGGGCTTTAGTGCTTCCGAGGGATGAAATGCAGCGCGGCGACGATGATGCCGCCGACGATCAGCCCGACAATCGCGCCGCCAATCGCGTTCACGGTCCAGTCGACCAGCGGGCCGACAGTGGGCAGGGCGCTGGCGGCGGCCTGCGCTGCGTGGTGAATCGTGCCGGGGATCGCATCCCAGTGGAATTCGTGCAGGCCATGGACGATCAGGCCGCCGCCGACCCACAGCATCGCGGCGGTGCCCACGACCGCCAATATGCGCATCAGGACCGGCATCGCCTTGACCAGGCCGCGCCCGATCGCACGGGACATGGCGGAGGCGCGGGTGGCCAGATGGAGGCCGATATCGTCCATCTTCACGATGAAGCCGACAACGCCATAGACGCCCGCGGTAATCAGGATGGCGACGACGACGAGGATGAGCGCCTGTTCCCAGATCGGTTCGGATGCGACGGTGCCGAGCGAAATGGCCATGATCTCGCCCGACAGGATGAAGTCAGTGCGGATCGCGCCCGACACTTTCTGGTTTTCAAGTTCGGTCGAGTTGAGGGTTTCCAGCGCTTCCTTGGCGACATCATGGCCGCCCTGCACGGCCTCCAGCAGCTTTTCCGCCGCTTCATAGCACAGGAATGCGCCGCCCAGCATGAGGAGAGGGGGCAGCAGCCAGGGCGCGACCGCGCTGATCAGCAGCGCAGCGGGCAGCAGGAAGAGCAGCTTGTTACGCAGCGATCCCTTGGCGATTTTCCAGATGATCGGCAGTTCGCGGTCGGGGGTGAGGCCCATGACATAGCGCGGGGTGACGGCGGTATCGTCGATCACCACGCCCGCGGCCTTGGTGCCCGCCTTGCCCGCGGCGGCGGCGACATCGTCCAGCGAGGTCGCGGTCAGCTTAACAATGCCCGCCACATCATCGAGCAGCGCAATCAGACCCGAAGGCATAGACAGTGATTCCCCTGTTTGGGCCGGTGCATCGACCGCCCGTCATGCCGCCTCAATAGGAGGCAGGCGGGGCAGGGGCAAGCAAGGGCGAGCGGCAGTATTTCAGCTTTTTCAATAGTTGCCCGGCGGGTCGCTGGCGGGGAAGGATTCGTCCGACTGTTCGTCGACCATGTCCCAGTCGCGCGCTGCCGTTTCCCCTTGCGGCCCGGCGTCGCGGACGACGCCCGACGAACCCACCGGCCCGCGATCGTCAAGCGGCTGCGCCGTGCCCATCCAGTCGCGCCATCCCTTTACGGCAAATGCGCCAAGCCCGGTGACGATGGCGAGTTTGAGCAGACCCTTCATGGCGCGCTCTCCTTTGGTTCTTGCAGATGGACCCAGTCGGCCCGGTTGCCACCGACCGCATCGGGGGGCAGGCGGAACTCGCCTTCCTCGTCGGCGCCGGCGGGGGGCTGATCGTCGGCGGCTGGCTGGGTGACCGTCCAGCGTTCGCGCAGCGCCGCATCGATCATGCTTTCCCACATGCCTGCGTCCCCGGCCGCGCGCATGGCGTCGTCGGGCTGTTTCAGGATCGCCAATATGCTGGCGGCATCCTCGACATGGGCGGGCCAGTCGTCCGGCGTGGTGGCGAGATGGCGGGCCAGGCGTTCGATGAGGGGGCGGTGTTCCATGACGGGGCAACGCGCCTTGTCAGCCTGCGTTCCGCGCCGTCATGACGCCAGCGCAATTATTCGCCTAGTCCGTCGAGCGCGGTGAAGCGTTGCGACCAGAGCGCACCATAGACGGCCATCCATTGCACCACCGGGGCCAGCCCCTTTGCCCTGGCGCTATACCAGGTTTCGCGGCCCGTGCGGCGGGCGGTCACGAGCGCGGCGCGCTTGAGCTTGGCCATGTGGCGCGACACCATCGGCTGGGATACGCCGGAAATGGCGGTCAGGGCGTGGACACTCTGTTCGCCTTCGCGCACCAGATATTCCAGCAGAGCGCGGCGGGTACCGTCCGACAGAGCCTTGAACTGGGCGTCGATGGTGGCGGGGGTATTGGCGCTGTTTGTCATCAGCGCGGCATAACCATAAGGTTATGAATTGGTCAAGCGGGAGGGCATTTTTGCCCATGCCGCACGCGTTAACCAAAAAAAGTCTGGCAGGCGATCGGTTGAGTCTTTTGAGTCACACTGGCCGATATTGAGTCCGATTCGTCCGCTGCGACTCAACATATAGTGGCTACCCGCTTCGTTCCGACCCATGTTAACCATTTTTAGAAAGGTTAACGCTAAGTCGCTGATCTTGACGGGAGTCTGCCGAGGACTCATCGCTGGGCCTCAGTACGAACGGGGGTTGCATTATGGGTGTCATGGAACGGGTCGCGCCGCGGCGGAAAAAGGCGGTTGCGCTCGCACCAGTCACGATCGAGGCGGATCGCCTGCTGCGCGGCGACTGCATCGCCGAAATGGCCAAGCTGCCCGATGGCTGCATCGACATGATCTTTGCCGATCCGCCCTATAACCTCCAACTGGGTGGCGATCTGTTCCGGCCCGAAGGCGGGCGGGTGGACGCGGTCGATAATGACTGGGACAAGTTCGATACGCTGGGTGCCTATGACCGTTTCACCAAGGCATGGCTGGCCCAGGCACGGCGCATATTGAAGCCCAACGGCACGATCTGGGTGATCGGCAGCTATCATAATATCTTCCGCGTCGGCACGGCGTTGCAGGATGAGGGGTTCTGGATCCTGAACGACATCATCTGGCGCAAGGCCAACCCGATGCCCAATTTCAAGGGCACGCGCTTTACCAATGCGCATGAGACGCTGATCTGGGCCAGCCAGGGCGAGGACGCCAAATATACGTTCAATTACAAAGCGATGAAAACGCTGAACGATGAATTGCAGATGCGGTCCGACTGGGTACTGCCGATCTGTGGCGGACAGGAGCGGCTGAAGCGCAACGGGACCAAGGCGCACCCGACGCAGAAGCCGGAATCGCTGCTCTACCGGGTGATGCTGTCCTGCACCAAGCCGGGCGATGTGGTGCTCGATCCCTTTTTCGGCACGGGAACCACGGGCGCCGTGGCCAAGCGGCTGGGGCGCAAATGGATCGGCATCGAGCGCGAGGAGAGCTATATCGAGGTCGCGCTGGAGCGGATCGAGGCGGCACTGCCGCTCGATGAATCATCGCTCACCATCATGCAGACCGCGCGGCAGCAGCCCAAGGTGGCGTTCGGTACGCTGGTCGAGACCGGCTATCTGAGCCCCGGCACGACGCTGAGCGACGTCAAGCGTCGCTGGACCGCCGTGGTCAGGGCCGACGGGTCGCTGAGCGTGGGCAGCGACACAGGGTCGATCCACAAGATGGGCGCGACCTTGCAGGGCGCGCCGAGCTGCAATGGCTGGACCTTCTGGCATGTGGAGGTTGAGGGCAAGTTGCAGCCGATCGACACGCTGCGGCAGACCTATTTGCTGGCGAACGAGCCTTAAGATGATGGGGTGCTCCCGCGCAGGCGGGAGCCCAGTCCTGCCGACAGTTCTACCCTGAAGGGTCGGAACTGGGCTCCTGCCTTCGCAGGAGCACGGGATTGCGTTAAGGGCAGGCCGCCGGACCTGTCAGAAGGATAGTTGATGCTGCCCACCATTCCCGCCGATGCCCGGCTGTACCTGCGCCCGGTCTGGTTCGTGCCGTCGCCCTTTGGCCTGCCCGATGGCGCGGCGGCGCGGATGGGCAATGGGTTGCTGTGGTTCCAGGGTTATGAACTGACCGCCCTGCGTGGTCGGGAGCGGGTGGCGCGGGTCACTGTTCCGGTCGCGGCGTTTGGCGATGCCATCGCGGCCCTGCCCGAACCGCTGGCGCAGCGGGCGCGGATGCTGGCCGCCAATATCTCGGCGCAGCGCGCCCCGCTGGTGCTGGGGGAGCGGACCATCCGTTTCGACGGGCCGCAGGTGATGGCGATATTGAACATCACGCCCGACAGTTTTTCCGATGGCGGCAAGCATGTCGGCGACCCGCAGGCAGCGGCGGACGCGGGCTTTGCCATGGCGGCGGCGGGGGCGGCGCTGGTCGATGTGGGTGGGGAATCCACCCGGCCGCGCGCGGAAAAATTATGGGAGGGCGACGAGATCGCCCGTGTGGTGCCCGTCATCGAACGGCTGGCAGCGTCTGGCGTGCCGGTATCGATCGACACGCGCAAGGCGGCCGTGATGGAGGCGGCGCTGGGCGCTGGCGCGAAGATCGTCAATGATGTGAGCGCCCTGCAACATGATCCGCGCGCGATGGAGGTGGTCGTGGCGGCGGGCTGTCCCGTCATCCTGATGCACGCACCGTCGGCAGGCGATGATCCGCACGACAATCCTGACGGCTATGGCGATGTGGTGGCGGATGTGTTCGACCATCTGGAGGCGCGCGTCGCGGCCGCACTAGCCGCCGGGATTGCCCGCGACAGGATCATGGTCGATCCGGGGCTGGGCTTTGGCAAGGGGCTGGCGGACAATCTGGCGCTGGTCAACCGCCTTGCGACCTTCCAGGGGCTGGGCGTGCCCGTGCTGTTCGCGGGCAGTCGCAAGCGGCTGATCGGCGCGCTGTCGAACGAAGCGCCGGCGTCCGACCGGCTGGGCGGTTCGATCGCGCTGGCGTTCCGCGCGGCGGAGCAGGGCGCGCAGATGGTGCGGGTGCATGATGTGCGCGAAAGCGTGCAGGCGCTGCACCTGTGGCGCGGGCTGGCCGACGCGGGGTTGAGCGCGATTTAAGTCACAGGTGGGGTTTAAGGCGCGGTCGGCTTCGCTCCGGCGCTGTTGCCCGCTTCCGCTGGAGCCGCTTCCGCTTCGTCCTTGGGCGGGAAGATGCGCATGCTGTCCAGCGTCTTGTCGACGATCGGCAGATATTGTTCGCTCAGCATTTCGGGATAGACGAAGGTGGCGGTCACGATCGAACCGTTGGGCTGCTTGAGCAGGCGGACCGCGACATTATTGCCTTCGCCGTCATTGGCGGTGCCGCGATATTCATTTTCGCCGATATAATCGCCATCGACGCCTTCGGCCCCGCTGCTGACCGCTTCGACGATCTGCTTGAGCGTTTCGTCATTGTCATTCTTTTGCCAGAATACGCGCACGTCCGCGCCCGCACCCTTATCTTCATAGATTGCGCCGTCGGCGGTGCTGCCCTCCGCATTTTTCGTCCAGCCTTCAGGGAAGCTGATCGAAAAGCCGCGTTCCAGATTGACGTAATTGCGCGGCTCCGCCTCTTCAGCGGCCTGTTGGCTGGCCAGCGCGCTGGCAGCGGCGGCATTGGCGGCGGCGGCCAGCTCCTCCTGGCTTGGCATGTCGGCCACCGGTTCGGTGCGGCCGCAGGCGGCGAGGAGCAGGATGGGCAGGCAGGCGGTGAGGGCGGCGTGTTTCATGCGCCGATCCAAAGCATAGGCAGCATGAGAATACAACGGTCGAGCGATGGGGAGCAGGCGATGGCGCGTCGGTTTACGCCGCGCTGTCGATGCCCAGTTCGGCAAGCTTGCGGTAGAGGGTCGATCGCCCGATGCCCAGGCGACGGGCCACTTCGGTCATGCGGCCGCGATAATGACCGATGGCGAGGCGAATGACGTCGGCTTCGATCTCGGCGAGCTGGCGCACATGGCCATCGCCTTCGAACAGGGTGATGCCTGCGCCGTCGCGGTGCGGCTGGCTGGCGGCGCGCGGGCGGATGGTGAGGCGGTCGATCGGCTCGCCGGTCCTGATCTGGGCCGCGATCTGCGGAAAATCCTGCGGCGTCAGCGCGTCGCCATCGCACAGGACGGCGGCGCGGAAGAGCGCGTTCTGCAACTGGCGGACATTGCCCGGCCAGCCATGCTGCATCAGCAGCGCCAGCGCATCGTCGGTCAGGCCCAGGCTGCGCAGACCCGGCTGGGTCGCGATTCGCGCGAGCAGATGGCGGCAGAGCGCGGGAATATCCCCCATCCGTTCGCGCAGCGGCGGGATGGTCAACTGAACGACGTTCAGGCGGTAATAGAGATCCTCGCGGAAGCGACCGGCCTCTATTTCCTCGATCAGGCGCTTATTGGTGGCGGCGATGACGCGGACGTCGACATGGATCGGGCGGCGCGCGCCGATCGGCTGCATTTCGCCATCCTGCAGCACCCGCAACAGCTTGACCTGTGCGTCGAGCGGCATTTCGCTGACTTCATCCAGAAAGATGGTGCCGGTGTCGGCGCTGGCGAATTTGCCGACATGGCGGTCGAACGCGCCGGTAAAGGCGCCGCGTTCATGGCCGAACAGTTCGGATTCGACCAGATTGGCCGGAATCGCGCCGCAATTGACCGTGACCATCGCCTGTTTGTGGCGGGGGGATGCCGCATGGATGGCGCGCGCGATCACATCCTTGCCGACGCCGCTTTCGCCCTCGATGAGGACCGGCACGCGGGCGCGCGCCGCCTTGGCCGCGATGGCGAGCGCGGCGCGGAATTGCGGGGCGGAGCCGACCACATCCTCGAAAGAGAGGGGGGCGGTGATCTTTTCGGTGAGCGGGCGCAGCTCGCCATGGGACGCGCCTTCGCTGATCGTCGCGTTGAGCGCCGCGAGCAGCCGTTCGGGCGCGATCGGCTTCGACAGATAATCGGTCGCCCCCGCGCGCATCGCCTCTACGGCAACGGCGACATTATTGTGGGCGGTGAGAATCAGGATGGGCAAGGCAGGGCGACGTTCGCGAATCTCGCGGATCAGACCCGCGGGTTCATAGTCGGGGCTCCACTGGTCAAGAATGATTGCATCTAGCTGCATCCCGTCCTGGGTGCCCAATGTGGCTATTGCGGTTTCGCCGTCGCCCGCAAAGATCGTCCGCCATCCGGCACGCGCGGCCAGCGCCGAAACCAGCCGTCTTTGCGCCGGTTCGTCGTCGATCAGCATCAGCATCGGTATGCCGTCGCGCGCCATCTATACCCCTCAATAGAAACAGGTGACCTATGGTAAGGACGGGGGGTAAAGGCGGCCTTAACCGCGAAAGATTTTCTTGTGCCCGTGCGGGTTGAGGGGGTGCGCGGGACAGGATAAGAGGTTCGCCACAACCGCCACAGAAGGGGACCGGACATGGCGTCTGACGGAAATATTAAGAAAGCGACCGAAACCTATGCCGGATTTGTCGGCGTGATGAAGTGGGGCACGATCGCATCGATCGCGGTGGCCGCGCTCGTGGTGCTGCTGATCTCCAGCTAGGCCGATCACGCACGAACAGGAGGGGATGCCATAATAATGAAGATAGCGGTACTGAAGGAGCAAGCATCGGGCGAGCAGCGCGTTGCGGCGACACCGGAGACGGTGAAGAAATTTATTGGTCTTGGCGCGCAGGTTGCGGTGGAGGCAGGGGCTGGCGTGACGGCGTCTGTGGCCGATGCGGACTATGCCGCTGCCGGGGCAAGCGTTGGGGATCGGGCCGCGACGGTGGCGGGCGCGGACATTGTGCTGGGCGTGCAGGGGCCGGACGTGACCAGCATTGCCGGCGCCGGTACGGGTGCCTGGATCGTGGCGGGGCTCAACCCCTTTGGCGAGCGGGCGCGGGTCGATGCCTATGCGGCGGCGGGCTATGAAGCGCTGGCGATGGAATTCATGCCGCGCATCACCCGCGCGCAGTCGATGGACATATTGTCGTCCCAGTCGAACCTGTCGGGCTATAAGGCGGTGCTGGATGCCGCCAGCGAATATGGCAAGGCCTTTCCGATGATGATGACGGCGGCGGGCACGGTGTCTGCCGCGCGCGCCTTCATCATGGGCGTGGGCGTGGCGGGCCTTCAGGCGATCGCCACCGCGCGCCGCCTGGGCGCGCAGGTGAGCGCGACCGACGTGCGGGCCGCGACCAGGGAACAGATCGAATCGCTGGGCGCCAAGGCGATCTTCGTGGAGAAGGTCGCGGGCATCGAGGGCGAAGGGTCCGGCGGCTATGCGACGGAAATGTCGGATGAATATAAGGCGGCCCAGGCCGAGCTCATATCCTCGCACATTGCCAAGCAGGACATCGTCATCACCACCGCACTCATTCCGGGCCGCCCCGCGCCGCGCCTGATCAGCGACGCGCAGATCGCGTCGATGAAGCCGGGCAGCGTGATCGTCGATCTGGCGGTCGAGCAGGGCGGCAATGTCGAGGGCGCAGTGGCGGGTGAAGTGGTGATGCGCCACGGCGTCAAGATTGTGGGCCATCGCAACGTGCCTTCGCGGCTGGCCACCGATGCCTCGGCCCTGTTCTCGCGCAACCTGTTCAACTTTCTGTCTGCCTTCTGGGACAAGGACAAGGGCGCGCCGGTGCTGGACGAGGAAATCGGCAACGCCATCCGCCTGACGCAGGGCGGCAAGGTCGTGAACGAGCGATTGTTGGCCAGTTGATGGCGGATTTGGTCCCTGTCCTCCCCTGCAAGGGGAGGGGGACCGCCAGCTTGCTGGTGGTGGAGGGGTGTCACCCTCTCGATAGCGTGACACCCCTCCGTCTGGCTGCGCCAGCCACCTCCCCTTGCAGGGGAGGATGAGGGTGCTGCAAGGGCAGGTGAACAAGGCACGGCAGCTTCGCAAGGCCATGTCCTTGCCCGAAGTGAAGCTATGGCAGGGGCTTCGCGGACGTCCTGAAGGTTTCAAGTTTCGCCGCCAGCACCCCTCTGGTCCCTATGTCGCTGATTTTTATTGTCACGAAGCGCGGCTGGTGGTCGAGGTAGATGGCGAGGCACATGGCCGGGGCGATGCGCCGGTAAAGGATAAACAGCGTGATAGCTGGTTTGCGGCAAAAGGACTGACAGTCCTTCGCATACCGGCCATCGCAATTTTGAACGATCTTGACACAGCTGTCGCCGGGGTAGTCGCGATGGCGCAAGAGAGGATAGGGGAGGACTAGAATGGACTTTATTTCCATCCTGTCGGTTTTCGTGCTGGCATGTTTTGTCGGCTATTATGTGGTGTGGTCGGTGACGCCGGCGCTCCATACGCCGTTGATGGCGGTTACCAACGCCATTTCGTCGGTCATCATCGTGGGCGCGCTGGTCGCGTCGGCGGAGGCGGGGAGCGCTGCGGCCAAATATCTGGGCCTGCTGGCGGTCGTCTTTGCATCGGTCAACATCTTCGGCGGCTTTGCGGTCACCGAGCGGATGCTGGCGATGTACAAGAAGAAGGAGCGCAAGTGATGCATGAGATCGCACAGATCCCATGGGGCGTGAGCCTGGCCTATCTGGCCGCGGGCGTCCTGTTCATCCTGGCGCTGCGCGGGCTGTCCAGCCCGGCGACGAGCCGTCGTGGCAATCGCATGGGCATGATCGGCATGGCGATTGCGGTCGCCACCACACTCTACACCCATGATGTGGTGAGCCTGCCCGAAATCATCGGTGCCATCGTCATCGGCGGCGGCATCGGCTTCATCATCGCGCGGCGGATCGCGATGACGGACATGCCGCAGCTGGTGGCGGCGTTCCACAGCCTCGTCGGCATGGCCGCCGTCCTGGTCGGCGCGGCCGCCTTCCTCAATCCCGGTGCCTTCGGGATTTTGGACGTAGTGACCGGCGAAATCCACAATGCCAGCCGCATCGAAATGGGGCTGGGCGTGGCGATCGGCGCGATCACCTTCTCCGGCTCGGTCATCGCCTTCCTCAAGCTCAACGGCAATATGTCGGGCAAGCCGATCATGCTGCCCGCCCGCCACCTCATCAACCTTGGCACGCTGGCCGCGATCCTGGGGCTGATCGGCTATTTCGTGACCGACCAGAGCTCGTGGATATTCTGGACGGTGACGGCGCTGAGCTTCATCATCGGTTTCCTGCTGATCATCCCGATCGGCGGGGCAGACATGCCGGTCGTTGTGTCGATGCTCAACAGCTATTCGGGCTGGGCCGCCGCGGCGATGGGCTTTACGCTGGGCAACAGTGCGATGATCATCACCGGCGCGCTGGTGGGCTCTTCGGGTGCGATCCTGTCCTACATCATGTGCAAGGCGATGAACCGCAGCTTCATCAGCGTCATCGCGGGCGGCTTTGGCGCCGATGCGGGACCGGCGGGCGCAGGCGGGCCAGTGATCGACCGCGCCTACAAGCGTGGATCGGCCGAGGACGCCGCGTTCCTGATGAAGCAGGCCGACAGCGTCATCATCGTGCCGGGATACGGCATGGCGGTGAGCCAGGCGCAGCATGCGCTGCGCGAGATGGGCGACCTGCTGAAGGCCGAAGGGGTGAAGGTCAAATATGCGATCCACCCCGTCGCGGGCCGTATGCCGGGCCATATGAACGTGCTGCTGGCCGAAGCGAATGTCTCCTATGACGAGGTATTCGAACTGGAGGACATCAACAGCGAGTTCGCCCAGGCCGACGTCGCCTTCGTCATCGGCGCGAACGACGTCACCAACCCGGCGGCCAAGACCGACAAATCGTCGCCCATCTACGGCATGCCCATTCTGGACGTCGCCAACGCCAAGTCGGTGCTGTTCGTCAAGCGATCCATGGGCGGGGCTGGCTATGCCGGCGTCGACAATGAAGTCTTCTACATGGACAACACCATGATGCTGCTCGCCGACGCCAAGAAAATGGTCGAGGAAATCGTCAAGGGGCTGGCGCACTGATAGCGACCTTATTTCCCGTCATTCCAGCGAAGGCTGGAATCTCTCTTTTCTTTCGCTATCAGGCAGAAGAGAATTGAGATCCCGGTTTTCGCCGGGATGACGGGATAGGGGTGACAATGCACAAACTTGGCCTGATCGGCGGTCTTAGCTGGACGTCAACCGCCCGCTATTATGAGATCATCAACCAGGCGGTGCATCGTGCGCGTGGCGGGCAGCATAGCGCGCCGCTGCTGATCGAGAGCCTGGACTTTGCGACCGTTGCGGCCTGCACCAGCGATGAGGAATGGGACAGCGCGGCGGACGTGCTGATCGCGGCGGCGCGGCGGCTGGAGACGGCAGGCGCGGGCGCGCTGCTGATCTGCGCCAATTCGATGCACCGCGTCTATGACCGGGTGCAGGGCGCGGTGCATGTGCCCATCCTGCATATCGCCGAGCGCGTCGGCAAGAAGATGCAGGCCGACGGCGTCGAAAAAGCCGCGCTGATCGGTACGCGCAACGTGATGACCGAGAAATTCTACCGCCAGCGGCTGGTTGCGCATGGCGTGTCGCTGCTGCCCCCCGACATGGAACTGGCCGACCGGATCGACCGCATCGTCTATGACGAGCTGACTGTCGGCAAGATCAGCCGCGAATCCGAACGCTATATGAAGTCGGAAATGACCGACATCGCCAAGCAGGATGTGCAGGCGGTGGTGCTGGCCTGCACCGAGCTGGAACTGATCGTCGACGTAAAGGCCAATGTGCTACCGATCTACGACTGCACGTCGATCCATGCCATGGCCGGGGTCGAGTTCATCCTGGGCTAGAGGGACAGCCTTCAGTCAGGCTGCCATCCTCCAACAGTCAGATCATCGCTGCGTCGGGATCGGTAAAGACCTGGACATGAGGGTGGGGCAAGGCGCTCCCTGTTGCCAGGGAGGCGCGCCGGCACTGCCTTAGCGAACCGCCGTCCATGTCTGCGTCTTGCAGAAGAAGGCGATGCAGCCCTGGACTTTCAGGGTGCCATCGGCGTTGCGGCTGATTTTGGACGTGTAGCTTTTGCCGCTTTCCGGGTCGTAGATCGTGCCTTTCCAATGACTGCCGGCGTCGCCAAAGCCGGTCAGCAGGGGCAGGCCCACCAGCGGGCGGGAGCGCAGCGCCGGGTCGGCATTTTCGACATCGGTATTCGGGCGGCCCGGCGTGGGTTTTAGGATTTTTTCGATTTTGCCGCAGAGGCTTTTGCCGCACTGGGCGATGTGGACGATGGCTTTGGCCTCGACCGTGGCCCAGCGACCTATGACGGGCTGCGCGGCATAAGCGGGCAGGGTGATGGCCGTGGTCAGGGCGGCAAGGGCGATGGTGGCAGCTTTCATGCGATCCGTTTCTCCATATCTTTTGCCCGAAGATATGCCGCAAATCGCGACGCCCGCCACCGCCTTTTTTGGCGGAAGCGGGCGTTTTGGTTGGGAACGCTACGGCAGCGG
This sequence comes from Sphingobium sp. GW456-12-10-14-TSB1, assembly GCF_059424385.1. Taxonomy (NCBI): domain Bacteria; kingdom Pseudomonadati; phylum Pseudomonadota; class Alphaproteobacteria; order Sphingomonadales; family Sphingobiaceae; genus Sphingobium; species Sphingobium sp. GW456-12-10-14-TSB1. The sequence continues at coordinate 471,112 of NZ_JBWKZI010000001.1, forward strand.
GCCGCGGCGCGCCTGAATTTTCAGAAGGCCGTGCTGATCGAGCAGGCCGCCGGACCCAGGATGACGACGAACAGGGTCGGCAGAATGAAGAGAATCAGCGGCACGGTCATGATCGCGGGCAGGCGCGCGGCCTTTTCTTCGGCGCGCATCATGCGCTCATGACGGAATTCGGCGGACAGCACGCGCAGCGCCGAAGCGAGCGGGGTGCCGTATTTTTCCGTTTGGATCATGGTGGTCACCACGCCCTTGACCGCGTCCAGCTTGACGCGGGTGGCGAGATTTTCGAACGCCATGCGCCGTTCGGTCAGGAAGCTGAGTTCAATCGCGGTCAACTGAAACTCGTCGCCAAGTTCAGGATAGGCCTTGCCCAGTTCGCGCGCCACGCGGTTGAAGGAGGCATCGACGGTCAGACCGGCTTCGGCGCAGATGACCAGGAGGTCGAGTGCGTCGGGCAACCCCTTGCGGATCGCGGCGGAGCGCTTCTGCACCTTGTTGTCGATGAAGATGTCAGGGGCTTTGTAGGAAAGCAGCAGCGCGATCGCGAAGGCGAAGAACCGCTTCACCGGCCCCCATTCCGGCTGGATGCCGACGCCATAGAGCAGCAAGGCCGCTGCGCCGCCGATGACGATCGGCATGATCATGCGGCCAAAGATGACGGCGACGGCCATGTCCTTTGACCGGATACCGGCCTGCGCCAGACGGATTTGCGCGTCCTTGAGCTGGTCGTCCTGCAGAACCTTCAGGCTCGACAGGAAGGAGCGCATATGGTCCGTCGTCTGGTTGCGCTGGACAAGCTTTGCGCGACGCTTGGCGGTCGATGCGGTGATGCCAGCCTTCAACTGTTCGCGGCGATCGTTAAGCGCCTTGACCCGCTTGGCCATCGGATCGCGCACGGTCATGATCGCATAAAGGGCGAACAGCATCGCAAGCGTCGCCAGCGCGGCGAGCAAGGTGCCAAAATCGGTGGCGGTCATGCCGAAAAGTGTGCCGGCAGGGGTAGGGGCGTCCATGTCTCTTATCCCCGATCAGATTTCAAAATTGACCATCTGGGCCATGATGAAGGCGCCAATCGCCATCCAGCACATGCCCCCGATGCCGATCACCTGCATCAGCGAAAGCCCGAAAATGCCCGCCGGATCGGGCGTGAAGAAGGGGCTCATATAGTTGAAGTTGATGTAGCAGATCATGAAGAATACGAGGAAGGGCAGGCAGCCGATAATGTAGGCGGACGCCTTTGATTCCGACGACATGGCGCGGATCTTGAGCTTCATCTGCGCGCGCTGGCGCAGCACGGTGGCAAGGTTCGACAGGGTTTCAGCCAGGTTGCCGCCGGTTTCCCGCTGGATCGCGAGCGTGATGACGAAGAACTGGAATTCGGGCGTGCCGAGGCGATCGGCGGTTTCCTGAAGCGCCTGCTCCATCGTCTTGCCGATCTTGATCCGTTCCGTGATGAGCTTGAATTCCTCGCCTACTGGCCCAGGAATTTCGCTCGACACGATGCCCAGCGTTTCGGCGATGGGGAGACCGGAGCGCAGGCCGCGCGTCAGCAGTTCAAGCGCGTCGGGGAATTTGGCGTTGAAGCGGTTGATCCGCTGCTTGATCAGGCGGCTGACCCACCAGTGAGGCAGGAACAGAGCGGCGGCCATGCCGACCATGACAGCCATGAGGAACGGAAAGCCGCGCACCATAAGGAACGCCGACAGTACCAGGAATATGCCCGCGCTGGCGGTCATATACTGGCTGAGCGTCCATTTCTTGCCGGTCATCCTGATCCGCTTGGTCAGATTTTCCGGATTGGGGATCAGCGACACCAGCATCTTGGCTTCGGCGCCAGTCGAACGGTTCGAAATGGCCTTGCGCATCCGCGCTTCCAGCAGTGCTTCTGCCGAATCGCTGTGACGGCCGCGGATCATCGCGACCCGGCGCTTGCGCGCCTTTTCCGGCGACGGACCGGCGAACGCTATGATGGCCATGCCCAACATGGTTGCCACCAAAACCGTTTTCAGGATGAAATTGCCGTCCATCTGTTCGCCTATTCCCCAGTCATCGCCGCCGCCCGGTCAGGCGGCAGACGCGATCAATCTTCCAGTGCGGCCGTCTTGGCCTTGCGGCGAGAGGGCATCATGTTGCGGAAGTCGCCGATCTTGCCGAGCAGGGAGTCGCCCTTCTTGCGCGGTGCCGCAGCGCCGGTGGCGCCATCGCCCGCATCGCCCGCGCCAAGCACCTGGTCGAGCAGGGCGGTGCAGGCTGCGCCGACCTTGCTGCCCTTGGCAGCTTCGGCCAATGTCTTGCCGAGCTTTGCCGCCTGCGCGCCGACCCGCAGGTCGAACGGGATGAGGACATCGACCTTGCGTTCGATCGAGGTTTCGAAATCCTTGCGGCTGATTTCGGGCGAGCCGGGATGGACGCGGTTGGCGACCACTAGCACGCGCGATTGCGGTGCGTTGCTCTTGAGCCAGGACAGGATGCGGATCGTGTCGCGTGCCGCCGCCAGCGTCAGTTCGGTCACGACCAGCGTGACTTGCGCGTCGGTCATGAGATGCGGATGCTGGATCAGCATGTTGCGCGGCAGATCGACGACGCTGCATTCAAACACCTGCCGGAATTCTTCCAGCAGTTGATAGAAGGCGCCGCCATCGGTCATCATCGGCTGGCTGATGGGGGCTTCGGCAGACAGGATCGCCAGCGTGTCGCTCGCCCGCACCATGGCGCGTTCGATGAACAGGCCGTCGATGCGGCTGGGATTGTCGATCGCGTCGGTCAGGCCACGCCCCGGTTCCAGGTCCATCGCCAGCGCATTGGTGCCGAAATGGACGTCGAGGTCGAGCAAGGCGGTCGGACGCTTCTTCTTGTCCGAGAGCATCCATGCCAGCGAGGTGGCGATGCTGGACGCGCCCACGCCGCCGCGCGTGCCGATGACCGCAACGGTCATGTGCGGGCGTTCGGGCGCAGCGTCGCGCGGGGCCATGAACACGGCCTGCGCATTGGCCAGCGCGTCGCGCAACTGGTCGGCGCCAAATGGCTTGAGCAGATAATCCTGAATGCCGCTGGCCACCAGATCGCGATAGAGGCGCACGTCATTGACCTGGCCCGCCGCGATCACGACGGTGCCGGGTTCGCACACTTCCGCCAGGCTGTTGATGTCGTTGAGCGGATCACCGCTTTCGGACATATCGACGAATAGGATTTGCGGCGATGCAGTGATCGACAGGCTCTGGACTGCGTTGCGCATCCCGCCCTTGTTCACCTTTTCCGGTGCCCAGCCCAGTTCGGCGCACACCGAACGGATCAGATCATAGCTGTGATCGTCGCAGACGAAGGCGTGAAACGGATCACGCTGACCAGTGAAACCGGGTTTCCATGGGGCGTTCATGTTACTGGCCTCCTGCTGACATCTGCTTGAGATCGCCAGCGCCCGTTGGCGGCTTGTCGCGATAGGTGGAAATGGCGCGGTTCGACGTGGCCGTACGCAGATTGCTGTCGGTGCCCTGACCCCGGACGAGGTCTTCGGGATTGGCGACCATCGCGGCCAGATTGCTGTTGGTGCCGCAGCCGAAATTGGACGTGGTGCCCAGATTCATGTCGGTTTCCTGCTTGCTGCTCCAGTCGGGGCAGCCAGGGACGCTGGCGGTGGCGCGGCGCACGATCAGGCGGACGCTGCCCTGGGGCGCATCGCCAGCGGCGGCGGAACTATCCTCTGCGACCAGCAGGCCGTGACGGGCGACGACATCGGCGATGCCCTCGCGAATGCCGGGACTGTAATAGCCAGCATCCGTGACGATCGCGACCTGATCGCCATAGCCAAGCCCGATCGAGGCGAACCAGTCGTTGAGACGACCTGCTTCATAGGCGGACAGCGAGTCGCCGCTGGCCTGCACGTCGAACGTGTAGGCGGCATAGCTGACAACCGGCTGATGCACCGATTCGACGCTGCGATTGGGGCTGTCAGTGACACATCCGGCGAGCGGCAGCGCCAATATGGCGAGGGCGGTGAGAGTCTTGGCGGACAGATAGGTCATGTCTTTGGTCCTTCCGTCAGAAGCTGAAACCGGGGGCAGCTTTGCCGGGCTTGCCCGGCTTTGCGACCGGCGCGGCGGCGGATGCCTGCGGGCCGGGGGTAACCGGCGTGGGCGATCCGGGCGCGCGGCGCGGCATTTCGCCCTGCTTGCCACTGATCCCGTCATTGCCCTGCTGGAGCAGCAGCCCCTGACCGATATTGGCGTTGCGGAAGCCGTCGGTCGGCAGGCGCACGTCCGATGCGTTCATCGGCTTCACCAGATAGGGGGTGACGACGATGACCAGTTCGGTTTCGCTGCGCTGGAACTGGCGCGACTTGAACAGGCTGCCCAGGATTGGCAGGTTGCCGATGCCCGGCACCTTGTTGATGCCGTTGCTGGTTTCATTGTTGAGCAGGCCCGCAATCATGAAGGCCTGACCCGAACCCAGCTCCACCGTGGTTTCGGCGGTGCGGCTTTTCAGCGCAGGGACGTTGGCGTTCAGCGTGAAATCCAGGCTCGACACCGTCGGGCGGACCCGCAGCGAAATGCGGCCGTCGGCCAGCACGGTCGGCGTGAAGGCCAACTGTACGCCATATTGCTTGAATTCGATGCTGTTGCCCTGCGTGCCATTGCTGACCGTGTAGGGATATTCGCCGCCCGCCAGGAAGCTGGCGGTTTCACCCGATAGCGCGGTCAGGTTGGGCTGCGCCAGCGTGGTGGCAAGGCCGCTCGATTCGGCGAGGTCCAGCGCACCGGCGATGTCCATGCCCAATATGCGAGCAACGCCGCCAAGGCTGTAGCTGCCGTCGCTAGGGTTGTTGAAAGTCCAGGTCTGGCCTGCAGCTGTCGTGGACTGAGTAACGAAGTTGCGTGTGCCGCCTCCGATACTGCCCAGCACCTTGCCACCAGACGTATCCAGGCTGGAGAAATTCGTGCCGATCTTGTGACCCACATCCTTGGCGACTTCGGAAATCTTGACCTGGAGCATCACCTGCAACGGCGTAGCCATGCGCAGGCGGCTGACCACGGTGGTTTCCTTGCCGACGAAGGCCTGCGTCAGCCGTTCGGCTTCGGCGGCATCTTCGGGCGCCTGGATGGTGCCGGTCAGCAGGACCATGCCGTTCATCTTGTTGACCGCGATGTTCGCGCCGGGCATCGCCAGGCGGAGCATGTCATCGATGCTGGTCAGGTTGGTGCCGACGCGAACCGTGCCGGAAAACAGCACCTTGCCGTTTGGGGCGGTGGCGAACACAGTGGTTTCGCCTGCCTTCTTGGCAATCAGGTAAAGCTGGTTCTGCGAGCGGACATGGACGTCGACCACTTCGGGATTGCCGATCACCACGTCGGACATCTTGGCGCCCAGGTTGACGACACGGCTGCCGCCGACCGACATGAGGATCGCATTGTCCTGTGCGCTGGACGGTGCGGCGTTGACGGCCGTTCCGGGCACGGCGGTCATGGCTACGGCCAGGCCGAGCGCGATCGCGGGTCCGGCGACCTTGCGCCCGGACATCTGGAGCATCGACTTCATCTTACTTCCCCCCGACCGGAACTTCGGTCACGTTGGTGCCGCGGGCGACGCGGATGACCGGGCCGCTGACGGCAGCCGGTGCGGTAATCTGGGCGCCGGTGCCAGCCATTGCCGCGCCGTTTTCGGCCTTGGCCGGGACCGAGCTGCGCTGGTAGCGCGACACGTCGGCGCCGGTCGAATAGGTGGAGCCGCGATCAATGGGGCGCGACGCGATCTTGGCGATGATCGCCTTTTCCGCGTTCGGGCTGGCGCCATCGGGCAGATCGACATCGGCACCGGCGATGGCAGCGTCCAGATCAGACGCGGTATCGGCGATCGAGCGCAGCGACATCGACAGGGAGCCGATGGTCTGGGCAACCGCGATCTTTTCCGCGATCTTGGGCGTCACTTCGATCGTGACGTTGGAATAGGTACGTACTTCCGGCTTGCCGTCCGCGCCCATCGCATCCATCCGCTGGTCAGTGGCAAGGACGCGCAGGTTGCGCAGGATGGTTTCGGAGACTTTGAGCGCTTCGCCATCGCCACCGCCCGCAACGCTTTGCGTCAGGACCAGGTCGATGCGGTCGCCAGGAAACACGAAGCCCGCGACCGAGCTTTGCGCCGAGACGGGAACGGTGACCGCGCGCATCCCTGCGCCAAGCGCTGCGGCCAGGAAGCCGCGATCGCCGGGCTTGACCAGGCCGCCCTGGGTCAGCGGCTGTCCGGCGGAAATGGCGGTGCGCACGACGCTGCCTGCCAGTTTCGCCGGATCGGCCTGACCTTTGAGATAATAGGCCTGTTCGATCAGATCCTTGGGCCAGGGCTGGAAGCGGAAGCTTTCAGCGTCCAGAATGGTGCCAACCGGCAAAGCCTTGGTCGCGACCAGCACATGGGGCTGATCGGCCTCAACGGGCATCGACGCAGCATTGACCTGCGGTGCGCTGGAGGAGCTCAACATGCTGCGGGCAAGCAAGGCCGTAGTGACCGCTATGATAAGCGCTCCTACCAGCAGCACGATTTTCTTGGCATCCATGACGAAATTCGCCTCCCTGTAATGGGAGCACTGCCCCCAGTGCTTCACTCATCACGTAAATTGGTTAAAATATCGTTGGCCACGGCAGCAGCCACAGCGCCGCGAGGGAAATCGCCACGCCATAGGGAATTTCAGGTTGTCCCAGCCTGTGGGTCATCTTGTGGTGGATGACGGTGACCAGCGTGACCACGCCGCCCAGCAGCGCCATGAGCACGACCAGCGACAATATCGCCTGCCACGGGAACCACAGCGCCAGCGCGGTCAGCAGCTTCACGTCGCCGCCGCCCATCATGCCTAGCGCGAACAGCGCGGCGAACAGGGTGAAGATGGCTGCGCCGACCAGCAGTTGCACCGCCATGTCGGGCCAGAGCGCATAGCCGTTTGCCAGCCACCAGAGCGGCGCGAGGGCCGCGACCGCCAGGTTGAGCCGGTTGGAGATGATGCGCGCACGCAAATCGGTAATCGCCGCAGCGATCAGCAGTGCGCCAAGGGCGCAGAGCAGTATGATTTTGAAATATTCCCCCGTCATGGGATTTGACCCTAGACCCGATGGCTTACCAAACCGTAACCATGGCCCGCATGGATTCGCCCCGCTTCACCTCGCCATCCTTTGACCGCCGCGCCTGGCCGATGGGCGGGCGGCTGGACTATTGGAGCGCGCCCGACGGCTGGCCGATCCGCCGCTATCAACTGGGCGATGGAACGCGGGGCCGGATGCTGGTGCTGGGCGGGCGCGGCGACATGATCGAAAAATATCTTGAGGTGGTCCTCCATTGGGCCGAACGCGGATGGGCGGTCACCACATTCGACTGGCGCGGGCAGGGTGGGTCGGGTCGGCTGACCGACGATCCGATGACTGGCCATATCGGCGATTTTGCCGACTGGATCACGGACCTGAAGGCGCTGGCGGTCGACTGGCGCGCGGAGGGAGATGGGCCATATGCGATGGTGGCGCACAGCATGGGCGGGCATTTGCTGCTGCGCGCGCTGGCCGAAGGGATGCCGGCGCCCGATGCGGCGGTGGCGGTCGCGCCGATGCTGGACGTGCATAGCGCGCCCTTGCCGCGATGGCTGGCCGTGGCCGTGGCGCGGGCGATGCTGTGTCTGGGCCAGGGCGCGCGGCAGGCCTGGACGCAGAAGGAAGGGTCCGAACGGCAGCGACGGATACGGCAGAAGCGGCTGACCCATGACCCGGACCGCTATGCCGACGAACTATGGTGGCGTGACCATAGCCGTGACATTGCGCTGGGGCCGCCAAGCTGGACCTGGGTCAGTCAGGCGCTGGAATCGACGCGGGCATTGGCCGAGAGTGATGCATTGGCGCGGCTTGCCGTGCCGCTGCTCATATTGGCGACTCGCGCCGACCAACTGGTGTCCACCCCGGCGATCCGACGCGTCGCCGCGCGGATTCCCGGTGCGCGACTGCATGTCTATGGGCGAGAGGCCGCGCATGAGATATTGCGCGAACTCGATCCTGTCCGGTTGGATGCGCTGCGGCGGATCGACGCCTTTCTGGACGAGATGGCGGCGTGAGCCATCCCGATATCGTTATTGTGGGTGGTGGCATGGCCGGGGCCAGCCTGGGCGCGGAACTGGCGGGAGAGGCGCGTGTCCTGCTGCTGGAGATGGAGGAGCGGGCCGGCTATCACGCCACTGGCCGATCCGTGGCGTTTTGGGAAGAAACCTATGGCGGCGCGGCGGTACAGCCTTTGACGACCGCGTCGGGGCCGTTGCTGAGCGTTCCCGACCCTGATTTTCATGACGGCAGCTTCCTGTCGCCGCGACGCACATTGCATGTCGGACGGGCCGGGGATGAAGGGCATCGCGATGCGCTGATGGCGGAATTTGCGGGCAAGGTGGTGCTGGAGCCTGTCGATCCTGCCGCGCTGGTGCCGGGGTTGCGGCCGGACTGGACCATGGGCGTCATGGAGGCGAGTTGTCAGGATATTGACGTGGCTGCGCTGCATCAGGCCTATTTGCGCCAGTTCCGGCGGCGCGGCGGCGAAGTGCGGCTGGCGACGCGGCTGAACGCGGCGCGCGCCGTGGGTGGTGGCTGGCAGGTGGAGACGCCGGACGGAGTGATCGCCTGCGCGATCCTGATCAATGCGGCGGGAGCATGGGCGGACGATGTAGCGCGCGCCAGCGGCGTCGCGCCGATCGGCTTGACGCCGTTGCGGCGGACGGTGGTGCAATTGGGCGTGCCATCCATGCCATCGCCCGACCTGCCGCTGATCATGGATCTGGCCGGGCAATTCTACTTCAAGCCGGAAGGGCAGGGGCGCGTCTGGCTGACCCCGCATGACGAGGCGCCATCGCCCCCGTGCGACGCTGCACCTGAAGAACTGGCGGTGGCGGAAGCGATCGCGCGGTTCGAAAAGGCGGTCGACTGGCCGATCGCGCGGGTCGAGCATGTCTGGGCGGGCCTGCGCAGCTTCGCGCCCGATCGTGCCCCGGTATATGGGTTCGACCCCGATAGGTCGGGCTTTTTCTGGTTCGCCGGGCAGGGCGGTTTCGGCATCCAGACCGCGCCCGCCGCCGCGTTGCTGGCGGCCGCCCGGCTGCGCGGGGAAGCCCCGCCGGAAAGCGTTGCAGGCATTGATGCGGATGCCTATTCTCCGACCCGGTTTCGCTGACGAAACGAATCTGGAGAACGGTACATGGCGCACAAGTTCGTGATCGAGAAGAACAAGGCCGGCGAGTTTGTCGCCAAGTTCAAATATAATAGCGAAACGATCTTCTGGACCGAAGGCTATAGCAGCAAGGCCGGCGCGAAAAACGCGATCGAGTCCGTGCTGAAGAACGGACCGGGCGCGCCGGTCGAAGAGGCGGAATAAGGCGGCTTTCGATTAGCCAGCAAGAGCGGTCATGCGCTTTGTCATTCCTCCCCTGCAAGGGGAGGGGGACCGCTGGCGTAGCCAGTGGTGGAGGGGTCTCTCTCTCGATAGCATGACACCCCTCCGTCTGGCCTGCGGCCAGCCACCTCCCCTGCAAGGGGAGGATCAGCTTCGGTCATCGCGCCAATATCCGGTCTGCAACTGGCGCGACCGCAACAAAAAAGCCGCCCGTTACGGGGCGGCTTTTCTGTTTGATCTCTGACGAAAGCTCAGGCTTCTTCTTCGGCCGGGGCTTCTTCGGTGAGCGCGGCGAGATCGCCGGGTTCAGCGTTGGGATCATAATCTTCGGTGAAGCCGGCTTCGTCCTTTTCGAACAGGTCGGCCATGACGTCGACGCCTTGGCTTTGCAGGTCGGCCTCTTCAGGCGAACGCGCCACGTTCACCTTGATGGTGACGGCGACTTCGGGGTGCAGCGCGACCTTGACGTCGAACACGCCGAGCGTCTTGATCGGGCGTTCCAGAACGACCATCGCCTTGGTGACGTTGGTGATGCCCTGTGCCTGCAGTGCTTCGATGATGTCGCGAACCGCAACCGAACCATAGAGCGCGCCAGCGTTGGATGACTGGCGGATCAGGATGATCTGCGTGCCATCAACGTTGCCGGCGGCTGCTTCGGCGTCCGAACGGCGAGCGGCGTTGTCGGCCTCGATCTTGGCGCGGTTGGCTTCGAACAGCTTCTTGTTGGCGCTGTTGGAACGCAGCGCCTTCTTGTTGGGCAGCAGGAAGTTGCGGGCGTAGCCGTCCTTGACGGTTACGACGTCGCCGATGGCGCCGAGCTTCTCGACACGTTCGAGCAGAATGATTTCCATGGGGCTTACTCCCTTACTTCACGATGTAGGGCAGCAGGCCCAGATGACGGGCGCGCTTGATGGCCTGGGACAGTTCGCGCTGCTTCTTGGCCGAAACGGCCGTGATGCGGCTGGGGACGATCTTGCCGCGTTCGGACACGAAGCCCTGGAGCAGACGAACGTCCTTATAGTCAATCTTCGGCGCATCCTTCGCAGCGAAGGGGCAGCTCTTGCGGCGGCGGAAAAATGGGCGTGCCATGATCTAGATCTCCTTATTCGCCAGCGGCTTCTTCGCGGCGCGGGCCACGGTCGCCACGATCTTCGCGCGGACCACGATCGCCGCGGTCACCACGGGGGCCGCGATCGCCACGGTCGGGGCGGTCCTGCTTGCGCATCATGACCGACTGGCCAGCTTCCAGCTCATCGACCTTGACGGTCATGTAGCGGATGATGTCTTCGTTGATCTGCGTCTGGCGCTCCAGTTCCGCGATCACGCCGCCGGGGGCGTCGATGTTCAGCATCACATAGTGAGCCTTGCGGTTCTTGGCGATCTTGTAGGCGAGCGAACGCAGGCCCCAAGTTTCGATCTTGGTAACCTTGCCGTTATTTTCTTCCACGATCTTGGTGGCGTTTTCCGCCAGAGCGTCCACCTGCGCCTGTGCCAGATCCTGGCGCGCAAGGAACACATGCTCGTAAAGAGCCATGATGCTACCTTCTTCTGTTGGCCGATTGCTGACGCCCACCCCATGTGGAACGCCCCTCCGGCTATCGTCTTTCATGCTCCGCAAGCGGGCCGAGTCACCTCTGGTCCGATGCGAAGGCGCGCCTATGGCGGAAAGGCGGGGGAAAGGCAAGGGCGTGTGAGGTAAATCCATCCGTTCGGGCTGAGCTTGTCGAAGCCTTGTCCTTTCTTCTATCCCCGTAGAGAAGAACGACAGCACTTCGACAGGCTCAGTGCGAACGGTTGAGAGGTTAGCTTATGGCGGTCGGAATTGCAGCACTATCCCTGATCCTGCTGATGATCGCCGCCTATCGGGGGATGAGCGTCATCATCATGGCGCCATTGCTGGCGATGCTGGCGGTGTTGCTGACCGATCCCGCGGCTGTCCCCGCCGCCTTTTCCGGGCTGTTCATGGAAAAGGTGGCGAGTTTCCTCAAACTCTATTTTCCCGTGTTTCTGCTGGGCGCCTTGTTCGGCAAGCTGGTCGAGATTTCTGGCTTTTCCCGCGCGATCGTGACGGCGGTGATCGGCATTGTCGGGGCGGGGCGGGCGATTCCGGCGATCATGGCGGTCACCGCGCTGCTGACCTATGGCGGGGTGTCGGTGTTCGTCGCGGTGTTCGCCGTCTATCCCTTCGCCGCCGAAATGTTCCGCCGGGCTGACATCCCCAAGCGGCTGGTCCCGGCGACGATCGGGCTGGGGGCGATTACTTTCACCATGGATGCGCTGCCCGGCACGCCGCAGATCCAGAATATCATTCCGACCAGCTTTTTTGGCACAACGTCCTGGGCCGCGCCGGTGCTGGGGCTGATCGGGTCGGCCTGTATCGCGGCGATGGGGCTGACATATCTGGGCTGGCGGCGGCGCGCGATGATGGCGGCGGGGGAGGGCTATGGCGCACCGGAAACGCTGGTGAACGAGCCGGAGCCGGTTGACGCTTCGGTCACGGTGCATCCGCTGGTCGCGCTGCTCCCGTTGCTGGTTGTGGGGGTCGGCAATCTGCTGCTGACCATGGCGATTCCGCGCTGGGTGAGCGGTGACGTCATCACCCTGTCGCTGGTCGGCATGGCCGAGCCGGTCGAGGTCAAGGTGGCGCAGGTGTCGGCGCTCTGGGCCGTCGAGGGCGCGTTGCTGATGGGCATCGCAACGATATTGGCGTTTGCCTATCGGACGGTGGCGAAGCGTTTTGCCGAAGGATCGAAGGCGGCGGTCGGCGGCGCCCTGCTGGCGGGGATGAACACGGCGGTCGAATATGGTTTTGGCGCAGTGATCGCGGCGCTGCCCGGTTTCCTGATCGTCAAGGAAGCCTTGCGCGCCATCCCCGATCCCCTGATCAACGAAGCGATTACCGTCACGTCGCTGGCGGGGATTACCGGGTCGGCGTCCGGCGGACTGTCGATCGCGCTGGCGGCGATGGCGGACCAGTTCATCGCTGCGGGCGATGCCGCGGGCATATCGCGCGAAGTGCTGCACAGGGTCGCGTCGATGGCGTCGGGGGGGATGGACAGCCTGCCGCACAATGGCGCGGTCATCACCTTGCTGGCGGTGACGGGCCTGACCCATAGGCAGGCCTATAAGGATATTTTCGCGCTGACGCTGATCAAGACTGTGACGGTGTTCATCGTCATTGCGGTCTATTATCTGACCGGACTGGTCTGAAAGGACTGGTCTGGCCGGATCAGGCGGCCGGGCGATGCAGTTCGGCCGATCCCAGGAAATGGGCGCTGGTCGATGGCCCGGCGCTCGTCAGCAAGGCGGCGACCATATCCTTCAGGTTGCCGGACGGGCGGCAAGGGTCATCATAGGCCATGGCCCATTGCCCAAATTCGCGCGCCACGATCGCGCCTTCGCGCAGCTTGACTACGCCGCGATGACGGCTGTCGTCATAGATGCGGGCAAAAATGCGCTCTACCGCGTCCTTTGGACCTTCCAGTACCTGAAGGAAGCGGCGCGAGTTGAACAATAGCAGGCCGGTCACATTGTCCCGCCGATTGCGGACGGCGGCTTCGCGCGCGATGGTGGCGCAGTCGTCGGGCGTTACCGTCCCGGTGACGGTGCTGATATACATGATCTGATATAATGACATGGCCGTTCCCGATCCGCCCTCCACCCAGGGACTTGTGCCGGGCAAGCCGTTAATTTGGGGTATTTAACCTGTGTCAGGGAAGCGGGCACGCAAAAATGCCCCAGGGGAGGAGAGATCCCTGGGGCATGAAGGGGATGGATCGGCTTAGCGGATCGCGTTGCCGATGACCGCGCCGATCAGGCCGCTGGTGATGGCGATCAGCACCGCGTCGTTACCCGACTGGACCCACTGATAGCCGCGCGGCGGGGCGTTCAGGCGATAGCCGCGATAATTGTTGATAACGCGATAGTTGGTCGCCTGGCGCCGGTCGAAACGCTGGCCCTTCGCCCAGCGATGGTGGGAGGCGGCGTAGCGGTTGTTGCGCACATCCTTGCGAACCACCGTGCGCTGCTTGACCACGGTGCGGCCATTGGGCTTCTGCTTGACGACCGTGCGGGTCTGTTCCTGACGATGCGGCTGGCCATAGGCCTGCGCCTGTGCCTGGCTGCTGATGATCGGGCTGGCGACCAGGGTGGTGGTGGCCAGCGTCATGAGGATCTTCTTGAACATGTCTTGCTCCTTTGCCGTGTTCGGGCGCCCTCTGCGGCGTCGAGAACAGAGATAGGCGGCGCTTGTCGCAGCCATGTGTCGCGGAAGGGCAAAGAGTGTCGGAAATTGTAACAGATTGAGATTAAAGATGAATGTCCGTTCATCTTTGCAGCCCGCGGCGCTCTTTTTACAGGTGGGCGCCGGTCGGGCCGGTCAGCGCTATTCGTGGCGCAGCGCGTCGATGGGGTTGAGTGCGGCGGCGCGGCGGGCAGGGAAATAGCCGAACACCACGCCAATGACGGCGGAAAAGACGAAGGCGATCAGATTGACCTTCACGTCGAACATGAAGGGCACCTGCATCAGCGGCGCTATGGACCAGGAGGCGATGAGGGCGAGGAAGAGGCCGATCACCCCGCCAAGGCAGGACAGCACGATCGCTTCGACCAGAAACTGCATCAGCACTTCGCCCGCGACCGCCCCGATGGCCAGCCGGATGCCGATTTCGCGGGTGCGTTCGGTCACGGAGACCAGCATGATGTTCATGATGCCGATACCGCCGACCAGCAGGGATATGGCCGCCACTGCGCCAACAATTTGCGTGAGGATGGTGGTGGTACCGGTCAGCGTGTCGCTGATCTGCTTGGTGTCGAATACGTTGAAATTATCCTCGCTGCCTGCCTTGATCTGGCGTCGTTCGCGCATCAGGTCTTCCAGGCTGTTCTGCACGGTCGACGTGTCATAGGCATCGTCCACCGCGATCATGATCTGGCTGATGTCGCGATTGCCGGTGAAGCGGCGCTGGACGAATTTGATCGGCATGACGACGACGTCGTCCTGATCGCCAAAGCCGCCCTGGCCGCGCGTCGCGAGTGCGCCGATCACCTGGCAGGACACGCCCTTGATCCGCATCCGCTGGCCGATGGGATCGGCATTCTGGAACAGGTTGGTGCGTACCGTATTGCCAATGATGCAGACCGGGCGACCGGCTTGTTCCTCTTCCGGCATGAACAGGCGACCGCTGGTCAGCTTCCAGCTTTGCACCTCGAAATAGGCGGCGGTGGTGCCATAGATGGTGGTGGACCAGTTATTGCCTTCATAAATGGCGGTGCCGCTCGACTGGGCCATGGGCGCAACCGCGCGGACGCCGGTCAGCTGGTTTTCGATCGCGGTCAGATCGGCAGGCTTGAAGTCGGGCGGGCGTGGCCCGCCGCCGCCGCGGCCAAAGCCCTGGCCGGGGCGCAATTGCAGCACATTGGCGCCCAGCGAACTAATCTGTTCGCGCACGGCCGCGGTCGCGCCATTGCCCAGAGTCACCATGGTGACGACGGCGGCGACCCCGATGATGATGCCCAGCGTCGTCAGGAAGCTGCGCAGCTTGTGCCGGTTGATCGCCCGGAAGGCGAGGATGACGGTGGTGCCTAGCATGACGATCCTTTCCTCTCCCCAGCGGGGAGAGGGATGCGGAGACTTGGCAGCTTGCTGCCTAGTCGTAGCTGGGAGAGGGGAAGAGCCAAAGGCTGCGTCCGGTTCCCTCTTCCAACTTCGCCTAACCCGCTGCGCGGGCAAGGCTGTGTATCCTTCTCCCCCCGGGGAGAAGGTTTGACCTGTGCGCAACTCACGCCGCCAGCCCCTTTTCGATCCGTTCGACCAGCCCGTCTCGAAAATGCACGATGGTGCGGGCAAAGGCTGCCATGTCGGGTTCGTGGGTCACCATCAGCACGGTGATGCCGCTGTTCCGGTTGAGATCGGTTAGCAATTCCATGATTTCGACCGATCGTTCGGAATCGAGATTGCCGGTCGGTTCGTCGGCCAGCAGCACGTCGGGGCTGGTGACGATGGCACGGGCGATGGCGACGCGCTGTTGCTGGCCGCCTGACAGTTCGGCGGGTGTATGATCCCACCATTGTTTGAGGCCGACCTTGTCTAGCGCGGCCATCCCCAGTTCGTAACGGGTCTTTTTGTCCTCGCCACGATAGAGCAGGGGCAGTTCGACATTTTCGAGCGCGCTGGTGCGGGACAGCAGGTTGAACCCCTGAAACACGAAGCCGAGATAGCGGCGGCGGAGCAGCGCGCGCTGGTCGCGGTCGAGCCGTTCGACATGATGGCCCTTGAACAGGAATTCGCCGCCCGATGGCACGTCGAGGCAGCCAAGGATGTTCATCGTCGTCGATTTGCCGGAACCGGACGGCCCCATGACCGCGACGAAATCGCCCTGCGCGATGTCGAGGTCGATGCCCTTCAACGCCTGAAATTCGGTCGCACCGCTGCCGTAGATTTTGGTGACGCCGCGCAGGGTGATGATGGGGTCCGCAGGCATGGCGATCAGGGCTTGGCCGTCACGGGGGCGGTTTGCGGCGCGGCGTCGCCCGAATTGCCGAGCTTGCCCACGGTCGCGGGCGTGCCGTCGGTCGCCGGGTTGCGCGGCGCGCTGTCCTTGCGTGGCGCGCGCTGGTCCGCGCCGGTGCGCGCCTGATCTTCGGCTGGCGGTTCCTGGCCCGCCGCCAATTGCCCGGTGATGACGCGCATGCCCGGTTTCAGGTCGCCCCCGGTGATGACGGTGCGCGACCCGTCGCTGGCGCCGACGACGACCTGTATCGCCTTGGGCTTGCCGTCTTCGCCCACGACATAGACAGTCTGGCTGCTGCCCGCGCCGAAGCTGACTTCGCGGGTGGGGCGATTGCCGCGGCGGCGGGGGATGAGCGTGCTGGTGATGCCGCCACCCCGGCCTGCGCCCGCGCTTGGCTTGAAACGCAACGCGGCGTTGGGGACGAGCAGCACGTTGCGCAATTCCTGCGTCACGATGTCGGCGGTTGCCGTCATGCCGGGGCGCAGCGTTTCATCGCTGTTGTTGACGCTCAGCACGGCTGTGTAGGCGACGACGGTGCCGGACGAGCTGCTGGCCGTGCTGGTCGTGGATGACGACGCGGTGCTGGCGCTGTTCGACCCGACATTGACCCGCGTAACCTTCGCCGGGAAATTGCGGCCAGGGAAAGCGTCGACCGCGAAGGTCGCGCTCTGGCCTTCCTTCACCTGACCCACATCAGCCTCATCGACCGAGACTTCGACCTCCATCTGGGTCAGGTCTTCGGCCAGGGTGAAGAGGACCGGGGCGTTGAGCGAGGCGGCGACGGTCTGGCCCGGTTCGATGTCGCGCGACAGGACGACGCCGTTCACTGGCGACACGATCTGGGCGATGGTCAGGTTGGTTTGCGCCGACGACAGCTGCGCGCGGGATACGTCCACCTGAGCCAGCGCCGATCGCAGCGTGGCCAGCGCGCCCTCATAATTGGCGCGGGCTGAATCGATTTCGGTTTTCGCGGGCACCTTGCCGCCCGACAGCTGGAACACGTTCAGCTGACGGTCCAGCGTCGCCTTGGCCAGCGCGACCTGCGCCTGCGCCTGCGAGACCTGCGCCTGCGCCGCCGCGACTTGTGCCCGGTTCTGGTTCACCGCGTCGACCAGGCGCCGCGTATCGAGTTCAGCGAGACGCTGGCCCTTCACGACCCGGTCATTCACATCGACATAGACGGCGGTGATCTTGCCCGATTGTTCCGACCCGACATCGACCTGATTGACGGGACGCAGATTGCCGGTGGCCGATACGCTGACGGTCAGGTCGCCCTGGCGCACTTCGCGCGTCGCATAACTGGGCTGATCCTCGCCCGCGAAACAACGGCTGACAAGCAGCACGAGCAGCAGCAGGCCGACGCCGATCGCACCGCGCACGGCCCATTTGCGCCATGGCCTGGCAGGCTTTGCCCCCAGAAATTCGTCCAGCGCCGGATCGGTGGTGGTGTCATTGCTCATCAGGGGCGGCTTTCCATGCTCTGCCAGCCGCCGCCCAGCGCATTGTAGAGCTGGGCGAGGGCAAGGATTTCGTCCGATTGCGCGCCAGCCAGGCTGTTGCGCGCATTCAAAAGGGTGGATTCGCTGTTGGACAAGGTCTGGAAGTCGGTGAGGCCCGCCTGATACTGGCTGCGCGCCAGGATCGCGGCGTTGTTCGACGCATCATAGGCGGTGGTGAACTCCGCCTTGCGCAGCCGTGCGCTGCTGAGCGCCGCCATCGCATTTTCGACATCCTCCAGCGCGCCAAGTACGCTTTGCTTATAGGCCGCGAACGCGCCATCGGTCACTGCCTTCTGCGCCCGCACCTGGGAGGCGAGGCGGCCGCCGTCGAAGATGGTCTGCGCGACATTGGCGAACACGCCGCCCGTGATCAGGCTGAACAGATCTTTGAACGCGTTGGAGGTGGTGCCGATATTGCCGTTGATGCCAAGCGAGGGATACAGCCGCGCCTGCGCCACGCCGATCCGCGCGGTAGCGGCGGCCAGCGTGCGTTCGGCGCTGCGCACGTCGGGTCGCTGGCGCAGCGTGTCGGCGGGAATGCCGGTGGCGATGTCGATCGCGGCGGTCGGAATGGGCGCGGGCGTTTCAAGCGCGCGGGTGGCGGCGCCCGGCGCCTGCCCGGTCAGCACCGCGATGCGATTGAGGCTGCCGCGCAGGCTGGCTTCGATCTGCGGGATCGACGCGCTGGTCTGCGCCAGTTGCGCGCGCGCCTGCTGCTCGTCGAGCGAGGAGACGAGGCCCGCCTGCAACCGCCAGCGGGCAATGTCATAATTGTCCTGCTGCACCTGCCGACTGTCGCGGGCGATGCGCAGCTGTTCCTGCGCCAGCCGCGCCTGCACATAATTCGTCACCAGTTCGGAAATGATCGTCATCCGCACCGTTGCCAGATCATAGCCCGATGCCGCCAGGTCCGCGCGCGCCGCTTGCGCACTGCGCGACAGTTCGCCGAACAGGTCGATCTGCCAACTGGCGTTCGCACCAGCCGAATAGCTGCTCGACCAGTTGCTGGACCCAAGGCTGATGACATTGCCGCTGCTGTCGGTGCGGGTGCCGCCTGCCTGACTGCGGTAATTCTTGCCGCCGCTGGCCGATCCGCTGAGCTGAGGCAGGAAGGACGCATTGGCCTGGACCAGCGATTCCCGCGCCTGCCGCAACCGGGCCTGCGCCTGCACTATGTCGAGATTGGCGGTGACGGCGGTATCGATCAGCGTGGACAAGGCGGGATCGTTCAGGCGCGTCCACCATTGGGCGAGGTCCGCGTCGCTGATGGGGGCGCCGCTGCCCTGATCATAGGTGGCGGGGATGCCGAGCGCGGCAGGTTGCGGCGCGCGATAGTCCGGTCCCGCCGCGCAGGCGGAGAGGGCAAGCGCCGTTCCCGTGATCCAGACAATGCGATATCGCACCTTTTCCTAGCACTCCGTCATCGTTAAAGGGGCCGTCGTCAGTCCCCCGTGAAGGGGGCAGGGTGTCGTATGCCTGCCTGCCGCAGACATGTGTATGCCTCAATGCTATTTATGTCACAAAGTGTAACACCATTGGAATTACGCGCTTTTTTTGCAGCGCTTGGGTCAGGGGATGATGAATGCGGGCTTTTCTATTTCCAGGGCAGGGCAGCCAGTCGGTCGGCATGGGCAAGGCGCTGGCCGATGCCAGCCCTGCCGCGCTTGAGCTGTTTCAGGAAGTCGATGACGCGCTGTCGCAGCATTTGTTCCGCATCATGGTCGAAGGTCCGGAAAGCGACCTGACCCTTACCGAAAACGCCCAGCCCGCGATCATGGCCAACGCGCTTGCGACGCTGCGGGTGATGCAGCGGGAGGGCGGCTTTTCGCTGAGCGACAAGGGCGATTATGTCGCGGGTCACAGCCTAGGCGAATATAGCGCGCTGTGCGCGGCGGAGGCGTTCGATATCGGCACCACCGCGCGGCTGCTCAAGCTGCGCGGTCAGGCCATGCAGGCGGCCGTGCCGGTGGGCGAAGGCGCGATGGCCGCATTGCTGGGGGCGGATATGGAAAAGGCGCAGGCGCTGGCCGACGCCGCGGCGCAGGGTGAGGTCTGCACCGTCGCCAATGACAATGATCCCTCGCAGGTGGTCATTTCCGGTCATCGCGGCGCGATCGAGCGGGCGGTGGCGATGGTCAAGGATCATGGCATCAAGCGCGGTGTGCTGCTGCCGGTATCCGCGCCCTTCCATTGCCCGCTGATGCAGCCCGCGGCCGACGCCATGCAGGACGCGCTGGCCGGGGCGGTGATCAATGCGCCGCTGCTGCCGGTCTATGCCAATGTGCTGGCCGCGCCGATCGCCGACCCGGACGAGATTCGCGCGCGGCTGGTCGAGCAGGTGACGGGCCGGGTGCGCTGGCGCGAATCCGTTGCCGCCATGTGGGAAGCGGGCGTCACCGAATTTGTCGAACTGGGCGGCAAGGTGCTGGGACCGATGGTCAAGCGCATCGCACCGGACGCCACCGTACGCAGCGTCGTGACGATGGATGACATAGAGGCCGCGCTGGCATCGCTATGAGCGCGGTCCTCACCCAGCGTGACGGGGCGGTGCTGACGGTCACGCTGAACCAGCCCGACCGGCGCAACCCGATTTCCGACCCGGCGATGGTCGACGCGCTGTGCGATCTGTTCGAAGCGGCGGATCGCGACATTTCCATCCATGTCGCAATCCTGACCGGGGCGGGCAGTGCCTTTTCGTCGGGCGGTGACCTGAACGCGATGCGGCCGGACGCTGGCGGACTGCGCGCCGGGTTGCCCGCGCAGACGCGGCGCAACTATCGCGCGGGCATCCAGCGCCTGCCCTTGCTGTTCCAGGCGATCGAACTGCCGGTGATCGCGGCGGTCAACGGCCCGGCGATCGGCGCTGGAATGGACCTGGCCTGCATGTGCGACGTGCGGATTGCTGGCCAGTCGGCGCGCTTTGCGGAAAGTTTCGTGAAACTCGGCCTGGTATCGGGCGATGGCGGCGCATGGTTGCTGCCGCGCATTGTGGGCATTTCAAAGGCATCGCAATTGTCGTTGACGGGCGAGATGATCGACGCCGCCGAAGCATTGCGCATCGGCCTGGTGAGCGAAGTCGTGCCGGACGAGGATTTGATGGCGACCGCGCGCCGACAGGCCGATGCCATCGCCGTCAACCCGCCCCATGCGACCCGCATGACCAAGCGCCTGCTGCGCGCGGCGCAGACGGCGGAGCTTTCACATATATTGGAAATGGCAGGCGCCATGCAGGCGCTGGCCCATGCGACGGCGGATCATGACGAGGCAATCGACGCCTTCTTCGACCGCCGCCCGCCGACATTCAAGGGAGACTGACATGTTCGATCTGACAGGCATGACCGCGCTGGTGACCGGCGCTTCGGGGGGGATTGGCTCTTCCATTGCCAAGGCGCTCGCCGCGCAGGGGGCGACGCTCGCGCTTTCGGGCAGCAATGAGGATAAGCTGAAGGCATTTGCGGCGGAACTGGGCGGCGATCACAAGACGATCGTCTGCAACCTCAGCGACCCGGCATCGGTCGATGCGCTGGTGCCGCAGGCTGTGGAAGCGTTGGGCGGCAAGATCGACATTCTGGTCAACAATGCCGGTGTCACCCGCGACAACCTCATCCTGCGGATGAAGGATGAGGAATGGTCGAGCGTGATCGCGATCAATCTGGAGGCCGCGTTTCGCCTCTGCCGCGCGGCGGCCAAGCCGATGATGAAGGCGCGCTTTGGCCGCATCATTTCGATCACGTCGGTCGTCGGCGTCACCGGCAATCCGGGCCAGTCCAACTATTGCGCGTCGAAGGCGGGCATTATCGGCATGTCCAAGTCGCTGGGTCAGGAACTGGCCAGCCGCGGCATCACCGTCAACTGCGTCGCGCCGGGCTTCATCCGGTCAGCGATGACCGACGCGCTCAATGATGCGCAGAAGGGCGCGATCCTCCAGAAGATACCGGCGGGCGATCTGGGCGATGGCGACGATATTGGCGCGGCGGTGGTCTATCTGGCTAGCCGTGAGGCGGGCTACGTTAATGGACAAACTCTTCATGTGAACGGCGGAATGGCCATGATCTGACGTTTGCGAGCGCGCCGTCCAGCAGGATGGCGCGCCGCGTTGCCAGAGCCAGCACGGCGATGGCGGCGATCAGGTCGACCGGGATCAGCGTCATTTCAGAGACGGCCCGGCCAAACAGCGGTGCGATCCAGGCATAGGCAAGCCATGTCGGCTCCCAGCGCAGCGGGCCGCGCTTGGCCATGTCCGCCATCATGAAGGCGATGGCCACGCCCAGCAGCACGAAATCATAATCCAGCACATAAGGCGTGCAAAGCAGAGCCGCGCTCAAGGCCGCAGCGCCGCGCACTGCCATCGACCCGCGCCGCGCCGCCAGTGCGGCCGCCGCGATCGCGATGGCGGAGACGATCGCCTGCGCGCCATAGGCGGCGGGAATCGACCCGCCCCACTGGCGCACGGCGGCGAACGGGCTCTGGATCTTTTCCCAGCCCGTCGCGCCTGCCTCTATGATGATGTGGCGTGTCAGCGGCAGGGACTCGATGAAGGCGTGCCATACCGGCCACCCCCATATCGCCAGCGTCAGCAGGCACAGGGCCGTCGTGGTCAACCCCGCCGACAGGAAGGCGCGCAGATTGCCGCGCGCCAGGATCAGCACGGGGATCAGCACGGCAAATTGCGGCTTGTAGACCAGCGCGCCGAGCAGCATCCCAGCGATCCATGGCCGCCGATCCAGCAGCAGCATCCCTGCGCCAAGCAGGCTGGCGGTCAGAAAGGCGTTCTGCCCATGGCCCAGGCACACCAGCACCACCGGCGCGCCCAGCGCGACCAGCACCGCGTCGCGATCATCGGGCAGGATGCGCCGCACCAGCGCCAGGCACAAGGTCAGGCTCAAACCCTGCCAGATCAGCAGCGCCGCGACATAGGGAAATTGCGCGAGCAGCGTGGCGATGATCAGGAAGGGCGGGGGATAGTGCCAGCCGTAAAAGGGGATGGCGTCATCATGATGCACCTTTTTCTGTACCGCGTGCTGGGTTGGCCAGTCCCATGCCTCTGGCGCGCGGCCCTGATCGGCCATCTGCCCGGCGGTCCAGACGTTGGAAAAGTCGGTCCCCAGCGGCCGCCCCAGCGAATCCACCGTGCCATGGGCGGTCGCAAACAGGGTGCAAAGGCCGATGATCGTGGCGGCCAGAACCAGCGCCGCCGTCAGCCGGACGCGCGCGCGCGTAATGAAATGGTCGGGAGCTGACGGCATGATCATGGCCCAATCCCTCCCACAAGCCGCTGAAATTTTGGTAAATGAAGCGTTGCCAGGGCGCGATGAGCGCGAATTTATTGCGGAATCATGGCCAAGCGCGAATGTGGGGGCTTGGCGGCCTTGCCTCTTGCCTGTATCGGCGCTTGGCACTAGGGCTGCCTTAACAGTTATTCAGACCCACTAACGATACCAGTCAAGAAGGACCACTCATGAGTGAGACCGCGGATCGCGTAAAGAAAATCGTCGTCGAGCATCTGGGCGTTGAAGCCGAAAAGGTGACCGAGGATGCCAGCTTCATCGACGATCTGGGCGCAGACAGCCTCGACATCGTTGAGCTGGTCATGGCGTTCGAAGAAGAATTCGGCGTCGAAATCCCGGACGATGCGGCTGAGAAGATCGGCACCGTCAAGGATGCGATCGACTATATCGACAGCAAGCAGTAAGGCGTCTTGCGGCTTGCCCCCACGGGGCGGCGGGCCGGTAATGCGTTGAGAGAAATGGCTCCTCCTGTCCGGTGATGCCGGGGTGCGGGGAGCCTTTTCGTATCTGGCGCGTCGTTCACAACTGTCGCAATTGCCGCTACAGGAACGTCAGGCGCCAACAAGGAATTTCGGAGCTAGCATATGCGTCGTGTCGTCGTAACCGGTCTTGGCATGGTGACTCCGCTTGGCGGAAATGTCGAAACCACCTGGAAGAACATCATCGCGTCCAAATCCGGCGCGGCGACGATAACCCGGTTCGACCCGACCGATTATAAGTGCCGCATCGCGTGCGAAGTGAAGCCCAAGGACCATGAATATGGCTTCGACGCCAATCTGGACGTGGACCACAAGGTCCAGCGCCAGGTCGACCTGTTCATCGTGTTCGGCATCGCGGCGGCCAGCGAGGCGCTGCGGGATGCCGGCCTGCTCGACATGAGCGAGGAAGAAAGGCTGCGCGCGGGGTGTTCGATCGGATCGGGCATTGGCGGCCTGCCGGGCATCGAAAGCGAATCGCTGGTGCTGGCGAACAAGGGGCCGGGCCGGGTCAGCCCGCATTTTGTCCATGGCCGCCTGATCAACCTGATCTCCGGCCAGGTCAGCATCAAATATGGCCTGATGGGGCCGAACCATGCCGTCGTCACCGCCTGTTCGACCGGCGCCCATTCGATCGGCGACGCGGCGCGGATGATCGCGATGGACGACGCAGACGTCATGCTGGCGGGCGGCGCGGAAAGCGCGATCTGCCCGATCGGAATCGCCGGCTTCTCGCAGGCGCGCGCGCTCAGCACCGGCTTCAACGACGATCCGACCCGCGCGAGCCGCCCCTATGACGTCAACCGCGACGGTTTCGTCATGGGCGAAGGCGCTGGCGTGGTCGTGCTGGAGGAATATGAGCGGGCCAAGGCGCGCGGCGCGAAAATCTACGCCGAAGTGGTGGGCTATGGCCTGTCGGGCGACGCCTATCACGTCACCGCGCCCCATCCCGAAGGCTCCGGCGCGTTCCGCTCCATGGCGATGGCGCTCAAAAAGTCGGGCCTCAGCCTTGAAGATATCGACTATGTGAACGCGCATGGCACGTCGACGCCGCTGGGTGACGAGCTGGAACTGGGGGCGGTCCGTCGCCTGTTTGGCGACCAGATCAGCGCCATGTCGATGAGCTCGACCAAATCGGCGATCGGTCATTTGCTGGGCGGCGCGGGCGCGGTGGAAAGCATTTTCTGCATCCTGGCGATGCGCGATGGCATCGTGCCGCCGACGCTGAACCTGGATGAGCCGAGCGAGAGCTGCAAGGGCGTCGATCTGGTTCCCCATGTCGCCAAGCAGCGCAAGGTGCGCGCGGTGCTGAACAATTCGTTCGGCTTTGGCGGCACCAATGCCTCGCTCATCATGAAGGCGCTCTGAGGCGGTTTTGAAATCCTCCCCTTGTAGGCAGGGGAATTGCATCTGACTTTGCGTTATCTCTTCAACGTCATCCTGAACTTGTTTCAGGATCCATCGCGCCCCAAGAGCCGCCGCTCGTGACGAGAAATGGATTCTGAAACAAGTTCAGCATGACGAAGTAGAATGAGGTGCGTTCCATATGCGATAGTCCTCTCCTCGCAGGAGAGAATTTGGCGGTAATGGATATTCTCTTACTGCGGATTGGGCGGTTGTAATGATGGCGAGACGATCCGGCGCAAATCCGATGCAGAAGTTCGGCTGTATCATTCTGCTGATCGGCCTGGCCGTCGCTGCCTTTATCGCCTTCCGCTTCGTTGCGGGCTGGACCGAGCAAGGCCCGGCGAAGCAGGACATCAGCATCGTGGTGCCGGAGGGGGCGACGCTGTCCGACGCGGCAGTGCTGCTCAAGCGGTCTGGCGCGGTGCTGTCCGCAGACGCCTTTCTGACGCGGGCCAAGATATTTGGCGGCGGCAAGTCGATCAAGGCGGGCGAATTCATCATCCCCGCCGGTGCCAGCAACAGCGACATTCTATCGATCCTGCAAGGCGGCAAGACGCTGACCCGCCTGATCACCATCCCCGAAGGGATGCCGTCCATCCTGGTGCATGAGCGGCTGATGGCCAACGACCAGCTGACCGGCGATATAAAGGTGCCGGACGAAGGCAGCGTGCTGCCCGACAGCTATGCCTTCGACAAGGGCGAGAGCCGCGCGGCGGTGCTGGCGCGGATGCAGGCGGCGATGGACAAGGAACTGGCGAAGCTATGGGCCGAACGGGCGCCGAACACGGTCGCCAAAAGCCCGCGAGAGGCCATCATCCTGGCCAGCATCGTCGAAAAGGAAACCGCCCTGCCGTCCGAACGGCAGATGGTGGCCGGCGTCTACAGCAACCGGCTGCGCACCAACATGATGTTGCAGGCCGACCCCACGATCATCTACCCGATCACGCGCGGCAAGCCGTTGGGCCGCCGCATCCGCAAATCGGAGATTGCGGCGGTCAACGATTACAATACCTATGCGATGGTTGGCCTGCCTAAGGGACCGATCGCCAATCCGGGGCGCCTGTCGATCGCCGCCGTGCTGCATCCGGCGGAGACCAAGGCGCTCTATTTCGTCGCGGATGGCAAGGGCGGGCACATCTTCGCCGATACCTATCAGCAGCATAATGAAAATGTGCGCAAATGGTTTGAGATCAGGCGGTCCAGAGGCGAATTGTAACCCTGTCCGCATCCCGGATCGTGGCCGGGATGCGGTTGGCATGTCCATAATCTTTATCGCCTGCGCGTGGCGCCAATGGGCGATCCGGCGCTGCTGATCAGCGCAGCACGCCCTTGCCCACCAGATTGCGAGCATAGAGCAGTTGGATGATGGCCATCACCACGATGAACGCTGGAAATGCGATGACCGATGGTCCCTTCAATGCCAGCAGATCGGTGCCAAGGAAGGTATAGCCAAACTGGACGACGACAGCGATCAGCGAGAGCAGGAACAGGCTCGCGGCGGTCGCCTTCTTCATCAGCAGCAGAACAGCCCCCAGCGTGCCTGCACCCACGGCGATGGCATAGGCGATCCAAACCCAGGCCGGCATGGCGGCGAACGCCTGTGCGGTAACCGGATCGGACTTGGCCAATTCGGTCAGGTCAGCGGTATATTGCATGGCAAAGGCAGCCAGTCCCATCAGGTTCCACAACAAAAGGACGATGGCGATGACGATAAAATATCGCGGCATATTCATGATCCAATCCCCTCCCTCTATGACGTGTCCCGTTGCAGGGGCGTCATGGACTGATCATATACGTGTGAAGGGCCGCGCGGAAGCGGCGAGACATGGAAGGACATGAACCATGCTGGGACGATCCGTACCGAATATAACCCTCAAGACCCGCGTGCGCGACGAGAGCGTCGAGGGACCGAACCCGTTTCGCTGGGAGGATGTGCATACCGGCGACCTTTTCGCCGGCAAGCGGGCGGTGGTGTTTTCTCTGCCCGGCGCGTTCACGCCCACCTGTTCGACCGAACAATGCCCCGCCTTCGAACGCTATTATGATGATTTCAAGGCGCTGGGCGTGGATGATGTCTATTGCGTGTCGGTCAACGATGCCTTCGTCATGTTCCAGTGGGGCAAGCATCTGGGCGTCAGCAATGTGAAGCTGCTGCCGGACGGATCGGGTGATTTCACGCGCCGCATGGGCATGTTGATCAAGAAAAATCATCTGGGTTTTGGTGACCGCAGTTGGCGCTATGCGATGGTCGTGGACGACGGCAAGGTCGTCGCCTGGTTCGAGGAGCCGGGGATCAACGATATGGGCGAAGATGACGACCCCTATGGCGAAACCCGGCCAGAACCCGTGCTGGACTGGCTGAAGGCGCATCCCGCCGGGTGAGCGCCCCGATTATCGTCAGCGCCCTGATGGGCGCGGCGGACTTTGCCTGGGCGGATGGATTGCGCCGCGCGCATTTTCCGCCCGACCGCAATGTCCTGTCCGCGCACATCACCCTGTTCCATCATCTGCCGCCTTCCGCGCTGGCGGAGGTAAGCGCGCGCATCAAGGCGCTATGCCGTGGCCCCGCGCCAGCCGCGCGACTGAGCGAGGTGATGCTGCTGGGGCAGGGGGTGGCCTTTCGGATCGACAGTCCGCAACTGTCGGCGATGCGCGACGAACTGGCCGACGCCTTCACTGGCCTGCTGACGCCGCAGGACCAGGCCCGACCGCGCCTGCATGTGACGGTGCAAAATAAAGTGAAGCCGGCAGAGGCCAAAGCGCTGGCGGAGGCCCTGCGCGCGGATTTCCAGCCGCGCCCGTTCGTCATCGCGGGCCTTGCCGCCTGGCATTATCGCGGCGGTCCGTGGGAACTGGCCATGAAGGCAAGTTTCCGCGGGTAGGGGACTTATCGCCCAATCCGTTCGGGCTGAGCCTGTCGAAGCCCAGCCCTTCTTCGCCAGGAAGAACGCCCCTTCGGCACGCTCAGGGCGAACGGATCGTTATTTCGGTAGCTGGCGTTTCAGGCCAACCCGACTTCCTTCAACGGCACACTCGCATCCGCCAGTTGCTCCGGATCGAGCGCCGCGCCAGCCAGCACATGCGCGCGGCCCTGGACATAATCCTTGACCATATTGACGCAATCCAGCGCGATCACCTTGCCGCCCTTGAGATATACTATCGAGAAGCTGCGCGCAGCCGGATCGCCACGCAGGATCGTCTGGTCATAACCGGTCGAAAGGCCGACGGTCTGGAGTTTCAGATCATATTGGTTCGACCAGAACCATGGCACCGCGTTATAGGCTTCTTCCTTGCCCATGATGTGCGCCACGGCGGTCTTGGCCTGGTCATTGGCGTTCTGCACCGATTCCACGCGCATCTGCGCGCCGCCCGCAAAGCGGTTGGCATGGGCGGCGCAATCGCCCACGGCATAAATGTCGGGCAGGCTGGTGCGGCAATATTCGTCGACATCCACGCCATTGCCCCCCGCAGCGCCCGCCGCGATCAGCGGGCCGGTTTCGGGGATGATGCCAATGCCCACGATGACCATGTCGGTGACGATCCGCTCACCATCGGCCATCAGCACGGCCGTTGCCTTGCCGTCTGTGACTTCGATGCAATCCATCCGCGCGCCGGTGCGCAGGTCGACGCCATGGGCGCGATGTTCCGCTTCGTAAAAGCGCGACAGTTCCTCGCCCGCGACCCGCGCCAGCACCCGGTCGAGCGCTTCCAGAAGCACGACCTTCTTGCCGAATTTGGACAGGACGGCGGCGGCTTCCAGCCCGATATAACCACCGCCGATGATGGTCACATGATTGATGCTGTCGATCTTCGCCATCATCGCATCGACATCGTCGCGACGGCGCACGGCATGGACATTGGCCGCATCCGCCCCGTTGCAGGTCAACATCCGGGGATTGCCGCCGGTGCACCAGATCAGCTTGTTATAGCCGATTTCCTGATCCCCTACGGTCACGAACTTGCCAACGGGATCGACGCTCTTCACGCGGCGGCCCAGCAGCATGTCGACATTGCGCTCACCCCAGAAGGCGGCGGGACGGATCAGGATGCGGTCGAAGCTCTTGTCGCCTGCGAAATATTCCTTCGACAGCGGCGGACGTTCGTAGGGCGGGTCCTTTTCGTCGCCGATCATCGCGACGGAGCCTTCAAAGCCCGACTGACGCAGGGAAATCGCCGCCTGTGCTCCCGCATGGCCTGCGCCCACAATCAATACGTCATAATAGCTCATTGGCCCGCTATCCTCTTTATCCCCATTGCGCCGCTGATTGGCGCGCTTTGCCGGTGGTGGCAAGGGCGATGTGCGGCAATTGCGGTCAAAAGAGCGACGTCCGTGCTGCGCCCCCGCGCTGTTCCGACTCCGAATTGTGGCGCTTTGATCGCTCCGTAAGGGCGCTAAGGCGTCGAAAATGTCGGCAGGCCAGACCCGCGCAGGAAGCAGGTCATCGCGCCGATACAGAACATCGGTCGATTCGCGTTTCCACGCCTGCGGGGATCGCTCGCGGGTTGCTTTCCCGCTTAACGCGCGGCGGCGAGCATGACCCGCTGCGCCAGGTCCGATCCTTCGGGCAACTGCGCGACCAGCGCCAGGCTGCCATCGGCTTCGCGCCGTGCGACGACAATCGCCAGCCCGTCTGTGTCCGTGGCCAGGGCCTGCGGATCGATGGCAGCGGCGGCTTTCATCGCGTTTCGCGCCGTTTCGCGCTTGTCGGGGCGCGGCGGCGCCTCGGCTCGGCGCAACGCCCGCTCGTCGCGCACCAGCGCCTTGAGCCCGCCTGCATAGTTTGACAGATGGTCGGCCAGCATGCCCACGCCCAGGCCCAGGGCACGGCCATGGTCCAGAACAGTCGCATATTCGGTGATCCGCGTCTTGTCATATCCGGCGCCGAAAACCAGCTTGATGATCGCGGTCATCGGGCTGCGCGCCTGCACCTTGATGCCGCAATCGGCCAGCAGTTCGGCATAGTCGTCGGGCCGCGCCTGCGCCACCAGCGCAAAATCATAGGCCAGGCCGATCGCGCGATAGAGCGCGGCATGGCTGCGCGCTTCGCTGGTACGGAACTGGTCGGCACCGTCGCGAGCCAGCGCCAGCCAGTCGGCGAGCGGCGCGTCATCGGTCGGGCTTTCCATGCCGGACAGGTCCAGCGGCTCTTCATCGAGCGAAGCGACGGGCATGGGGGCGGAAGGAGCAGCGGAAGGGGGGAGGGGGGCAGCATCGACCGCGTCATCGACCGTGTCGCCGCCCGCCGGGCCATCTGCCCATACGGGCACGTTCGTCGGCGCTGGCATGATGCTGGACAGCGCCGCGCTGACTTCCAGTTCCAGCGCCTGCCGCTCGTCGCGGCTGGCCAGTTCCTTCCAGTTGATCACGCCGAACACGAAATCGATCGTCTCGTCATCGGACGAAAAGGGCATCAATATGCCGCGATATAATATCTCTGCATCGCGCTGGTTGACGAATTCGGCTTCGAATCCGATGGGCGCGGCATTGGCGATAATCTGGAGATAATGATCGGTCAGCCGCGACAGCAGCGACCGGGCGGGTACATCATTGATATAGCTGATGGACCCGTCAATTTCGCACTCCTGCCGCAAGGCGGAGCCGAGATATACGATGGCGGGATTGTCGAGCCCGGTGGAAAAATCCAGCAATACGCTGTGCGGGCCGAAATCTTCCAACTGGTCAGGCGACAGATCCTCGATCGATGGCAGGGTGCGATCCCCCAGCAGCGACGCCCAGTAATTATAGGCGCGCACCTGCATCCGCCGCTCGTCCGATACCACCGTCAACGGTGCGTCGATCGCCGCATCATCGGCATAATCGAAATCGTCCTGGTCGTTGGCGACGTCATGCCCCCGCAGAGTGTCCATCCGGTCCGTCCCTATTTCAGGCAAAATTCTGCCTCTTTGGGACTCGACAGTGGCATCGGATGGTAAATTTGCCGTAAAGATGGCAGCGCCGAACGGCCATATGCCGTGCCGCCTGCAAAAAGACCGACCCGACAATGCAATTGCCCGCTTGTCCTAAGGCCCAACCACTGTTATCTGCCCGCCGCAACGCCGCTTTAGCTCAGTTGGTAGAGCATCGCATTCGTAATGCGGGGGTCACAGGTTCGAGTCCTGTAAGCGGCACCAGAACCGCCCTTTTCGAGGGGCCTGAAACCTCGAAAAACCCCTGAAAAACTGGTATAATTGGGCATCGGCTTTCCGGTGTCGTTTGCTCCTGTCCACCCTTATCCGGGTGATTTGGGGGCCTCGAATTGGGGGCCTTTTTGACATTTTTGAGTCGAGGCCCCCAGATGCTTACAACGGTTCAGATCAATGCCCTCAAACCCAGGGAGAAGCCCTACAAGGTTGCTGACGAGAAGGGTCTGTACCTGTTGGTCTCGCCATCGGGCTCCTATCTGTGGCGGGTGAAGTTCCGGTTTCACGGCATTGAGAAGAAGATGGCGCTCGGGCGCTATCCCGATGTGAGCCTGAAGGAGGCGCGCAAGAAGTGTGATGAAGCGCGCGAGCAGTTGAGCGGAGGGCAGGACCCTTTGGCGGTTCGTTTGCAGGCGAAGGTGGAGGCCGAATTGGCGGCCCGCACCACATTCCGAGTAGTGGCAGACGAGTTCATCGAAAAGATGGAGCGGGAGGCGAAGGCCCCTGCCACTCTCAAGAAGGCGCGATGGTTTCGCGACCTGCTTGATCCCTCCATCGGACATCGGCCGATAGCCGACATTACCGCCCATGAGCTTCTCCAGTCGCTCAAGCGCTTGGAGCGGAAAGGTCATCATGAATCGGCTATCCGTCTCCGTTCATTTTCCGGGCGCATTTTCCGCTATGCGGTTGCTACGCTGCGGGCTCAGCACAATCCGGCAGACATCCTGCGAGGCGCGCTCACCACGCCGAAGGTAAAGCATCACGCCGCATTGCTCGATCCGGTGAAGGTCGGCGAACTTCTCCGCGCGATCGACGGCTATGGCGGCAAGATCGAAACTCGGATTGCTCTGCAGCTTGCTCCTCATGTCTATTTGAGGCCGGGCGAGTTGCGGAAGGGTGTCAAACGGCGTTCAAAAGGGACCCCCGATCGGCGTCGAAGAGGGACCCCCTTTTCAGATAATATGATGCTGGTTTGTTGAAGATGGCCTTGCGCTGCGTGCGGCGGAGGGCGGGCGTAGCCCGACCGGAGGCGCGCGCAGCGCAAGATAGATTTTTGAAGGCGCCGAAGGTGGCTGTCAGCTGCGGTTTTTGAAGCGCCAGCTGTCGTTGCCCGTCTCGACGATATCGCAGTGGTGGGTGACGCGGTCGAGCAGCGCCGTGGTCATCTTGGGATCGCCGAACACGGTCGGCCATTCGCCGAAGGCGAGGTTCGTGGTGATGATGACGCTGGTCCGCTCATAAAGCTTGCTGATGAGGTGGAACAGCAACTGCCCTCCCGAGCGGGCGAACGGCAGATAACCGAGCTCGTCGAGAACGATCAGGTCGAGCCGCGACAGCTGCGCCGCCAGGGTCCCGCCTTTGCCGATCCGGGTCTCCTCTTCGAGGCGTGTCACCAGATCGACGGTGTTGAAGTAGCGGGCGCGAGCGCCCCTTCGCACGACATTGGCGGTGATCGCGATGGCGAGGTGGGTCTTGCCTGTCCCCGTGCCGCCGACCAGCACGATATTGCGGCGAGGCGGGAGGAAGGAGCCATCGTGAAGGGAGCGGATCATCTCCTCATTGATCGGTGTGCCCTCGAAGCTGAACCGCTCCAGGTCCTTCACCACGGGCAGCCTCGCAGCCGTCATCCGATAGCGGATGGAGGCTGCATCCCGGTGGGTCGCCTCAGCACGGAGCAGGTCGGTCAGTATCTCCATGGTGGTGCGCTTGCGCTGGAGGCCGGTGGTGACCGCCTCGTCGAACGCCGCCGCCATGCCCTTGAGTCCGAGGCCGCGCATCGTGTCGATCATATCATGCCGCTGCATCATAGCCTCGCAGCAGATCATAGCGGGCACAGTCGGCGAGCGGAGGATGCTGCAGCATCCGGTCTTCCGAAGTGACGATGCTGTGGGGTGTCGCCGGCTCGCGGCGCCGGGAGAGGATGTTGAGGATCAGCTCGTCGCTGGCCGTTCCGTTCGCCAACGCTTCGCGCACGGCAGCCTCTACCGGCTCCAGGCCATCGGTGAGCACCGCCGAGAGGACCCGCACGAACCTGCGATCGGCCTCGTCCCCGGTGCCGAGCCTTCGCCGTAATCGGTGCAGGGCGGGCGGCAGATCCCAGTCCTGGAACGGTGCGCCGTTACGCAGCGCGCCGGGCTTGTGCGCGAGGACCGGCAGATAATGCCAGGGATCGTATATCGTGCGGTTCCGACCGAAGTGGCGCTCATGCTCCCCGACGATCGCATCGCCGCAGCGTATGACGATGCGATCGGCATAGGAGCGCACCTGAACGGTCCGGCGTGCGGCCGTCGACATGACCGAGTAGCGGTTGCGATCGAAGCTGATGAGGCAGGTGCCGGTGACGGCATGCTCGCTCTCATGGAAGCCGTCGAACGGTGCCAGGATCGGCTGCAGGGCCGGTCGCTCCATATCCAGCGCCTCGGCGACGGTAATATCCCCGCGTTCGGGATGGGCATGATGCTCGGCCCAGCGCCGGCACTCGGCCTCCAGCCACCCGTTGAGCTCGGCCAGGCTGGCGAACCGGAGCCGCGGCTGGAAGAAGCGGCCTCGGATTGTCTGGACCTGCTGCTCGACCTGGCCCTTCTCCCATCCCGCCGCCGGCGAGCAGGCGGTCGGCTCGACCATGTAATGATCGGTCATGATCAGGAAGCGGCGGTTGAACACACGCTCCTTGCCGGTGAACACGGCCGTCACCGCCGTCTTCATATTATCGTAGATACCGCGTCGCGGCACACCGCCGAAGAACGCGAACGCCCGGGCATGGGCATCGAACAGCATCTCCTGGCCCTCGCGCGGATAGGCCCGGACATAGGGTGCGCGCGAGTCGCAGAGACGCATATGCGCCACCTTCACCCGCATCGGCTTGCCGGCGATCTCCACATCCTCGTGGCTCCAGTCGAACTGGTAGGCCTCACCCGGCTGGAAGGTCATCGGGATGAACGCCGGTGCGCCTTCGCCAGCATCCTTCCGCCGCGCAGCACGCCAGCGCGCCGCATAGCGGCGCACCGCATCATAGGATCCATCGAACCCCTCGCGCACCAGCAGGTCATGGATACGCGTCATCCGTAGCCGATCGCGGCGGCCGCGACCTTCGTTCTCCTCAAGCAGCGCATCGAGACGATCCTGATAAGGACCGATCCGCGGCAGCGGCTGGACTTTGCGCTGATAGTTGAACGCCGCCTCCGGCGACCGGATCGCTTTGCGGACGACCTTCCGCGACAAACGAAGGTCACGAGCGATCGCCTTGATCGCCTTACCCGCTGCATGCTCACGCCGAATCCGAACCACTGTCTCCACGATCAACATCCCGTTCTCGCCAACTGATCAAAACCAGTCGGCCGACTAAATCCCCGGGATGAAGGGGTCCTTTTTGCACGCCGATCACCCCACGAAGGGGGTGCCTATTGCACGCTGATCCTCATTCCGGGCCACACAAGACGCTCTACAAGCGGTGGAGCGATAAGGGCGTGTTCCTGCGGATGATGGAAGGGCTGGTTGCGCCCCAGGCTTCCGAGCGCAACACGGTGATGATCGACGCGACCTATCTCAACCCGCAACGCACTACATCGGGCCTGGTGGTAAAAAGGGAATGCGAGCCGCCTGATCGGACGCACGAAAGGCGGCATGAACACCAAGCTTCATGCCGTGACGGACGCGAATGGTCGCCCGTTCAGCTTCTTTATGACCGCGGGCCAAGTCAGGGATCACGCCCTGCATCCTGGGCCGCAAATCCCGGAACACGGCCATCAAATATGACAAGCGCCGAAACCGCATAGAGATCATGTTCGGCCGCCTGAAGGACTGGCGGCGGGTCGCTACCTGCTACGATCGATGCCCAACCGCGTTCTTATCCGCCATCGCCCTCACCGCAACCGTCATTTTCTGGCTCTGATCGGTGAGTCCTGACCGCTAACTCCTTCGTCGTCCAAAATAACAGGGATTTTGGACCATTCAGAAGGGGGCAGATCAAATTTCCTTCCCAGATATTTCCCGCGACAGCCAACCATTCTCAGGTTGATCAAGCTTTGCGACATAACCTATTTGTTAACCAAGTCATATTAGCAGCCATAAACCATAATTGCCCCGCCGACAGTAAGCTGCGGTGGGAAAAGCAGGCAGGAACGGGGCGAATATTAATGCAGGTAGCTCTTTTGTGCGGCGGTCTGGGGACACGATTGGGCGAGGAAACGGTAAACCGCCCCAAACCCATGGTCGAAATCGGTGGCAAGCCGATCCTGTGGCACATCATGCGCTTCTATCGGCAATTCGGACATGACAGTTTCGTCCTGTGCGCTGGTTACAAGCAGGAAGTCATCAAGGATTTCTTCCTCAATTACGACAATTATTCCAATGACTTGCTGATCGATTTCGCCAGTTCCTCGGTTTCGTTGCTGGGCGGCGAGCGAGACAGGATCGACTGGAAAGTTGTGATCCAGGATACCGGCGAAGCGACGTTGACTGCGGCGCGCCTCAAACGGGCATTGCGCCATATTGAGGGTGATATCTTCATGGCCACCTATGGCGACGGGCTGTGCGATGTCGACCTTGATCAGCTACGCACTCATCACGAAACGTCGGGTAAACTCGCCACGGTAACCGCGGTGCGCCCCTCTTCCCGTTTCGGTGAACTGGGGCTCGACGGCGATTCTGTCACCTCGTTCGAAGAGAAACCGCAGACCGGCAAGGGCTGGATCAACGGGGGTTTTTTCGTCCTGCACCGTTCGATCTTTGAACGCCTGCCCGATGATCCCAATCTCACTTTGGAGGCCGACGTGCTCCAGCCGCTTGCGCGCGAAGGGCAGTTGTCCGTTTTTCGCCATGACGGATTTTGGCAGTGTATGGATACGCCGCGGGAAAAGCACTTGCTTGAGAATTACTGGAAAGCCGGGCGGGCACCTTGGAAAGTCTGGGCGTGAGCAAGAATTTCTGGAGCGGGCGATCAGTTTTCCTGACCGGACATACCGGCTTCATGGGCGGCTGGCTGGCTGCCTATCTGATCCATTGTGGCGCCCACGTGCACGGCTATGCGCTCGCGCCCAATACCGAACCGGCCTTCTTCGATGCGACCGGTCTTCCGAGCAGGCTTGCCTCGTCCGTTCTGGCTGACATCGGCGACCTTGATCAGCTTTGCCGTGTGCTCGACCAAGCCGCTCCTTCGGTCGTGTTCCATTTGGCGGCGCAACCGCTGGTGCGCTATGCTCATGCCCACCCGATCGAGACTGTCAGGTCCAACGTCATGGGGACAGCCAATTTGCTCGAGGCGGTTCGTCGCAACCCTGGGGTGAAGGCCGTTGCCGTAGTCACTACCGACAAGGTATATCGTAATCTTGAGCGCGCCGAACCCTATACAGAGGACGACGAACTTGGCGGGCGCGAACTGTATAGCGCCAGCAAGGCCGCCAGTGAATTCATCGTTGATGCCTGGCAGCACTCTTATCTGAACGAACAGGGCAAGGGCGTCGCCACTATCCGCGCCGGCAACATTTTCGGGGGCGGTGATTGGGCGGCGGACAGGCTGGTGCCAGATGCCATCCGCACTTTCTCGACCGGCCAGCCGCTGGTTCTGCGCAATCCGGCTTCGACCCGACCGTGGCAGCACGTCCTTGACCCGCTGCGCGGCTATCTTGTTCTTGCGGAAGGACTGGTGAACCAACCAAAGCAATATTCCGGCAAGTGGAATTTCGGTCCCGACGTGCAGGACTGTCGCCCAGTCGGCGATCTTGCCCACCTGCTCGCCGCTAGTTGGTCGGACGACGCGCGCGTCGAGACGCAAGCCAGTGACAGCGTTTTTGAAGAACGGTTGCTCGCGCTGGACTCGTCAAAGGCCGCCGACCGGCTGGGCTGGATCCCGCATTGGCCGCTGGAAACCGGAGTTGAAAAAGCCGTGCAATGGTATCGAGCCTATGCCGCTGGAGCGGACATGTGGGACGTGACGATCCGCCAGATCGAAGCCATGGAACAGGGGGGCGCGAGCGCATGACCGAGACTTGCCGCTTCTGCGCGACCAAGCTGACCACCACCGTTGCGGATCTCGGGTTGACGCCGGTATCAAACGAACTTCGCAATATTCGCGACGCTGCCGGGCGCGGGCAGACCTTCTATCCGCTCAAGGCGATGGTGTGCGAGGCGTGCTGGCTGGTCCAGCTCACCCGTGTCGAGATGCCCGCACACTTTACCGAGGACTATGTCTATTTTTCGTCGTTCTCAGAAAGCTGGCTGCGCCATGCGCGGGATTACGCCCATACCATGATTGCAGCACAGGCCCTAAACGGCGATTCCCTCGTTGTCGAACTGGCCAGCAATGATGGCTATCTGCTGCAATATTTCAAACAGGCCGGAATACCCGTGCTTGGCATTGATCCGACCGCAAACACTGCGCGCGCCGCGAAGGAAAAGCACGGTATTGAAACCGTGGTCGATTTCTTCGGTGTCTCACTGGCAGCAAGGCTGGCCTCGCAAGGGATTGCGGCAGACCTGATCGCGGCCAACAATGTCTTGGCGCACGTTCCTGATCCCAAGGATTTCATTGGCGGCATCCCGGCCATCTTGAAGCCAGGGGGCACCTTCACCATCGAATTTCCGCACATCTTGCGTATGCTTGAGAGCTGCCAGTTCGACACAATCTACCATGAGCATTTTTCCTACCTTTCACTGCTCACCGTTGAGCGGATGCTGGGCGCGTACGGCCTAGAGGTTTACGGCGTGGAGGAGTTGCCGACGCATGGCGGCTCGCTTCGCGTATATGCCAGCCACGAGGGGGCCGGGCTTGGCAGTGTTGAATTGGCCGTTGGTCTTGACCGGGTCCGGTTGGCCGAGAAGCGCGCGGGGCTCGACAGTGCGGCTACCTATCGGGGCTTTGCGAATGAAGTTGAGCAGCGCAAGATCGAACTTCTCGATTTCCTCATCAAGACGAAGCGCGCAGGCAAGAAGGTGCTCGGCTACGGCGCGCCGGCCAAGGGCAGTACCATGCTCAACTATTGCGGGGTGGGTCCCGAACTGCTGCCATTCACCGTCGATCGCAGCCCGCACAAACAGGGGCACTATTTACCGGGCGTCAACATCCCGATTCTCGCACCTGAGGAATTGATCGAGGCACGGCCGGACTATGTCCTGATCCTGCCCTGGAACCTGCGCGACGAGATTGCGGCGCAGTTATGCCAGTTGCGCGACTGGGGCGGTCGCTTCGTTGTCGCTATTCCTCGGATAGAGATATTCTGATGCAGTTCACCGCGACCCCGATCGGTGGAGTTTTTGCCTTTTCCGGCGGGGTTCATACCGATGCGCGCGGCAGCTTCCAGCGCACCTATTGCAGTGCCGCGTTTGCTGAGCATGGTCTTGAGTTGGTGGAGGCTCAGGCGGCGATTTCGCGCAACACTGCAACTGGCACTTTGCGCGGTCTGCATTTCATTCCCGAGGCTGACGGCGAGGCGAAGCTTGTCCGCTGCATCGCTGGCCGGATATTCGATGTCGCGGTTGACCTCCGTCCCGCGTCGCCAACATACCTCCAGCATATCAGCGTCGAACTTGATGCCGCACGAGGTAATGCGCTTTACCTGCCGCGCGGTGTGGCGCACGGCTTCATCACCCTTCAGGATGACTGCGACGTCCTCTACCAGTTCAGCAGAGCGCATCGGCCAGGCGTTGAAATGGGCGTGCGTTGGGATGATCCCGATCTGGCGATCAATTGGCCGATGCCGCCCGTCGTTCTTTCCGATCGCGACCGGACGCTGCCCTTCGTCAAAGACTTGACCGGTGACTGACACGCGCTCCGACCGTATCCTTCTAACCGGCGCCACAGGTTTCATCGGGCGCCAGGTATTGAGAAATCTGCCCTCCGATGCGGATATCCACTGTACCACGCGCGAAACAGGCGGCGCTGATGTCGGAACCTGGCACAATATCGACCTGCGTAGTTCCGGCGCTTGCGCTGCGCTGATCGATACGCTCAAACCTGACATCCTGATCCACTGCGCCTGGACCACCGCACATGGTGCCTTCTGGCACGATCCCCAAAATGCCGCATGGCTCGAAGCGGGCATGGCCTTGTTCGATGCCTTCGTGCGACAAGGGGGCAGGCGGATCGTTGCCTGCGGCACCTGCGCTGAATATTCAGGTCATAGCACCGCTCCGCGCCGTGAGGATGAAACGATTGAGCCGGGGCAGATTCCCTTTCCCTATGGCCGCGCAAAATTCGCTCTGCTTCAACACCTGCGCAGCCTTGATGTAAGCCATGCCTGGGTGCGCATTTTCAACGCCTATGGTGAAAGCGAAGACCCGCGTCGACTGGTGCCGAGCGTGCTGCGCGCTCTCACTGCGGGCGAACCGGCCTTATGCTCCTCTGGCACGCAAATCCGTGATTTCCTCGACGTACGCGACCTTGGCACTGCCATTGCTCGCCTTGGCGCCTCCGATCTGGAGGGCGTCGTCAATCTTGGCTCTGGTGAGCACAAGACTATTGCGGAAATAGTCGAAACGCTTGGCGGCATTGTCAAACGCCCAGACCTTGTCCGGCTAGGCGCCCTGCGCGACCGCGAAGGCGAACCACATCTGCTGGTTCCCGACATTACGCGCCAGACCAAGGAACTCGGCTTCGTGCCCCGGATCACGCTGCCCCGTGGACTGGTGGATGCCGCAAAGGCTTCGTTAGAGAAAAATTAACCATAATTTTACCAATCCCGCGCAAGGAGTTTATATGACTAGCACCGACATAGCCTTCGCGCAGCAACGCAGCGAACTCGTTGCCGAACTCGGCTCGAACGAGACAATGGCAGATCTTACCAATCACTGGCTGGGGAAGGCGCAGGAACTCGGCTATTCCTATAACTTCGACTGGCTCGGCCTGCCGATTATTCAGTACCCGCAAGACATTGTTGCCATGCAGGAACTGATATGGAAACTGCGCCCTGAAGTTGTGGTGGAAACTGGTGTTGCGCGGGGCGGATCGCTGATTTTCTACGCCTCGATGCTCGAACTGCTGCAGACCTGCACCGCAACAAGCGGCGGGCGCGTGATCGGTATCGATATTGATATCCGCGAGCCTAATCGCAAAGCGATCGAGGCCCATCCGCTCTCGCGCCGCATCGACCTCGTCCAGGGATCGAGCATTGATCCCGCCGTGATCGCTCAGGTCGGCAAATTGGTTGGCGATGCCAAGCGCGTGTTGGTCTGTCTCGACAGCAACCACACCCACGATCATGTTCTTGAAGAACTGCGTGCCTATGCCCCGATGACCAGTCTGGGCAGCTATTGCGTTGTTTTCGATACCCTTGTCGAACATCTGCCCGATGAAGCCATTGGGGATCGCCCCTGGGGCCACGGCAATAATCCTTTGACCGCGGTGAAGGCATATCTGGCGGAAACCGATATGTTCGAAACCGACAACGCGCTGCACGACAAGCTGCAGATTTCGGTTGCCCGCGAAGGCTACCTCCGGCGCTGCAAGTAAGAGCAGGCAGGTGGCCGCCTTCACCGTAGCCATACCCGTCTACAACGGCGAACGATTCCTTGCAGAGGCACTGCGTTCGATCGCGGTGCAAAACCTTGATGGTGTGGAAGTGCTCGTCAGCGACAACGCCTCGACCGATGGCACCGCCGCTATCCTGGCTGAGTGGCAGGACCGCTTGCCCCTGCGCGTGATCCGCCGAACACAGACCCTGCCAATGCGCGATCACTTCAACGCGCTGCTGGATGACGTGACCAGCGAAGCATACATGCTGCTTTGCCATGACGACTATCTGGCCGACCCCGCTGCACTGGACCTCGCCCAGGCAGCGCTAAGCGACAATCCCGATGTTGCCAGCGTCTATTGCGATCTCGTTTACGTCGACGATCAGCGCCGTACACTGGCGCATCGTCGATTCTCCCGATCGGGCCGGTTCGATCCGGATGCCACGGGCAGAAAATGCCTTGCGAGCGGGCGCAACCTGTTCGGCATTCCAATCGCCATCAGGCGCAGCGCGCTTGGCGAAACGCGCTATGGTGACGATTTTCTCTATGCAATGGACATCGACCTGTCATGGTCACTGGCGTCCAAAGGCGGCGCTTTTCACATTGATCGGCCGCTGATCGCCAACCGCTATTCCAACGACAACATGACATGGAAGCTGCTCGGTACGACGCTGAGTGAATATCTGGGCCTCGCGCGCAAGCACGATAGTGCTCCCGGCGCCATTGGCCGGGCCCGTTTAGCGGCGGTCTGCCAGTTCGTCACGGCGCAGAAATTAGCCTTCCGCTATTATGCCAGGGCCAGAGCGTGGCTAGGCTAAGCGCACGGACCAATCTGGCCCGTGAGAGCGGCCAATTGCTGCGTTTCATCATTGTAGGAGCGGCAAACACAGCCATCGCCTTCGCGATCTACGCGGCGGGTATCGCGCTTGGCCTCGGCTATCAGTTTGCCAGCCTCGCAGCGCTGGTTGCCGGGATCTGCAGCGGCTTCGTGGCTCAGGGCAAGGTCGCCTTCCGTTCGCAACTGGATAGTCGCTTCGTGCCGTTCGTGGCACTGTGGGCGCTGCTCTATCTCACCAATATCCTGCTCATCGGCGCGCTCGCTTTCTTCGGGATCGATCTCTATCTGGCCGGCCTGCTTGCCGCCGTCCCGGTGAATGCGGTTTCCTTTCTGGCCTTGCGCACA
Source organism: Sphingobium sp. GW456-12-10-14-TSB1 (assembly GCF_059424385.1). NCBI lineage: Bacteria > Pseudomonadati > Pseudomonadota > Alphaproteobacteria > Sphingomonadales > Sphingobiaceae > Sphingobium > Sphingobium sp. GW456-12-10-14-TSB1. The sequence continues at coordinate 512,458 of NZ_JBWKZI010000001.1, forward strand.
GTGATCTTTGCGCCGCAACCGATTTCTCTCCAGCGCACGGCCCTGCTATGGCTGATAGGTCTTTTGTTCGTGGCGCGGCTCTACGTGGTCACGCATCTGGCGTTGAACTGGGACGAGTTCCTCAACCTCTCGATGCTCTACGATTTTCGCCGCGGCGAAATGACCGAAATCTTCCAGACTGCTTTCGTCCACCTGTTCCACTGCCTGCCGCTGGTCTCGACCAATGAGGTCGACCAACTCATCGCCGCCCGCTTCTTCACTCTCGGCTGCGCCGCTTTCACCAGTCTTGCCATTTTTCATGCCGCTCGCCGGTTCATGGCCATCGATCCGGCGCTTGTTGCAGTTATCGCTTACAACTGCTTCGGCGCGTCCTTACTCTATGGCACCGATTTCAGGACTGACACGTTAGCAAGTGCGGCAATGATCGGCGCGATTGCGCTGGCAACGCATCGGATCATGACCTGGCCACAAATGGTAGCCATGGGCATACTCATCGCCATCGGCGGCGCGCTGACGATCAAATCGGTATTCTTTCTTCCTTCCATCGGCCTGTTGGTGCTGGTCAACGTCTGGGCGTCGCGCGACTTTGTCCGAACCGCTAAAATCATCGCCGTCAGTGCGGCGATCAGTGTGGCCGTGCTTGGCCTTATCCTCGGCCTTCACGCTGCCAGCCTGGAGAAGACAGCATCGGCCGCCAGCTTTCTTGGACGCACCGGCGGTGCAACGCTGCTGACAGGCGATTACTCCGTCCTGTCCGTCTTTTGGCCTGCGGCAGTGCTAGGCAATCTCGGCTTTTGGGTGCTTGTGCTGTGTGGGGCCGTCGCGCTTGCCCGCAATGACCAGTACGACGCGAAGTTGGGCGGGAGCGATCGTCTGGCGCTCGCTGCCTTTGCGATTCCCGCGCTCGTCCCTTTGATCTACAGCGAGGTCTATCCCTACTTTCACCCATTCCTGATCGCGCCGATTTCAGTCCTGGCCGGTTTCGGTTATGCACGTCTGCGCTGCGTGACACGGACGGCCCTGCTGGTCCTGCTGCTCTTTGGCGCCGCCAGTGCGGTCTGGCACCGGATCGACAACGGGCTTGCCCAGCAGCGCGCGACGCTGGCGCTGGTGCACAGCCTGTTCCCCCATCCCGTGCCCTATATTGATCATACCTCGATGGTCTCATCTTTTCCCAAGAAGGGCTTCTTCATGAGCCGCTGGGGCGTGACCGATTATCGCAAGAGCGGACACCCGGTGATGGCCGCCACTGTGCGGAACGATCAGCCCGCCTTCATGCTCCAGACGCGTGCGCTCCTGGCGGTTGATCGGATCACGCCGGAAGACTCGCAGCGATCCGAATACGGCTTGTTCGGCGCCGACCTCGATGTCCTGCGCGACAATTATATCCGTTACTGGGGGCCGCTGTTCCTGCCCGGCAAAATGCTGACGGGCAGCGGGCGGACGCGGATCGAGATCGGCGGCGCTTACCGCGTGGAAGGCCAAGGTCGCCTGGTCGCAAATGGCAGATCCTATTCGGACGGCGAGATAGTCCGTCTGAACCCCGGCGAATATGCCTATGCCGCCGATGGTCCGCTTCGTCTCTTCTGGGCAGCTCCACCGCCGCCTGCAACACCGCCCCCAGCTAGCCTGTTTTCGGGCTGGTGATCCTCGAGAAGGCTTCCTTGGGGGGAATCCGGCTCGGGATCGACAAAATATAGTGGCCTGCGCTTCACCTCGTTGTGGATGCGACCGATATACAGGCCCACGATACCCAGCATCAGCAGTTGCAGACCGCCGAGCAAGGTCAGCACCAGCACGGTCGAGGTCCAGCCCTGCACAACATGATCGTTGAAGAACCAGCTCGTCAGGATGTATAGGCCGAACAGCAAGGCCAGGACCGAGATCGTCATTCCGAACCACAAGGCCAACCGCAACGGTACGTCGGAAAATCCAACCACCCCGTTTACGGCCAGCCGAATCATCGCGCGTAACGGATACTTGCTCTCGCCCGCGACGCGTTCGTCACGCTGGAACGGAACTTCTGTAGTACTGAAGCCCAGCCAGCTGATCATGCCGCGCAGGTACCGGTCCTGCTCCGGCATTCGTGCCAGAGCGTTGACGACCTTGCGATCGATCAGGCGGAAATCTCCTACGTCGAGCGGCATATCGACCGATGAGAGCCGCCGGATGAAGCGATAGAAAAGCGCCGCAGTGGTACGCTTGAACAAGCTTTCACCTGACCGAGCCACGCGCCGGGCAAGGACGATATCATATCCCTCGCACCATTTGCCGAGCAATTGCAACGCCACCTCTGGAGGGTCCTGCAAGTCAGCGTCCATCACTATTACCGCATCGCCGTTCGCGGCATCGATGCCGGCAGTAACCGCCGTCTGATGGCCAAAATTGCGGGACAGATTGACAATCCTGAACCGGTCATCCTGCGCCCGCATTTCACGCATGATCTTCAGCGAGCCGTCCTTGCTTCCATCGTTTACGAGAATGACTTCCGCCTTTCCCGCGACCTGATCAAGGATGCTCACCATACGTTGGTGGAGCAATGGCAGGGTGTCTTCTTCGCAATAGACAGGAATAACAAAGCTTACCAGACGTGCGTGCCTCACCAGTTTGCTTCCCCATCCTGTGTCCACTTCTCGGCCCTTACAGCCTTTGCCCTGCTGTACCAACAGGTCCAGAACATGGGGTCCAGATGATTGTTTCGAAAACCATCGACATCGGCCCTTCGCTTGATTTCCTTGTTTACCCTTTCCAGCGAATTGGTGGACGCGACCTGCGCCCAGTGGTCCTTCAGCAACGCCATGTAGGCAAGCACATCCTCGCCCGATCCGTCAGCAAAGGCAGGAGGGCTTTCCAGGAGGGCTCCGTCTCCGAAGGGTCGATAGATGCCCGGCACTTCGCGGCGGCCATCGGTGTTGACGCCAACGGCGACTATCGCCGCCGTCGAGACGATCCGCCCGCGTTCGCGGACCTCCTCAATCTCCAGATCCATCATACGCTCACCCGCGCCGGCGCATCTTGCACCGGCGCGGGTTGGGGCGTCGTCAGAATTTGTAGCCCAGCGTCATGCCATAGGTGCGCGGCGGCAGGTAGGTGACGCCGATGATGCGGCCGGTGGAGATCGCAAAGGTGCTGCTTTCGCGCAGCGTGTTGTTGATATTCTTGATCCACAGCGACGCCGTCACCGTTTCGGTCCGGTCGATCCAGCGCAATGATGCGTCGAACATCGTATAGGCGCGTGTGCCCTCCACCAGTCGCTTGAACTCGGTGAAATAGACATTGCTCTTGCCCGACATATCGCCGCTCAGCGTCATCGTCCCGGTTTCGGTCAGGATCGGCAAGTCGACCTCTATCCCGGCGCTATAGGCCCATGTGGGCGAATTGCGCGTGGGATTGCCGGCCAACTGGATGTTGCACGGCGCATTAGCGTTGAGGGCGCCGGGGCCGCACGGCGCGCCAAAGGCGGTCGGATCGGGATTGGTGACCGGGTTATAGGCGGGCTGCCCCGCCTGCGCGACGTTGACGGGGTTGAGCGGGTCGACCGTGATGAAATCGTCATATTTGCTGTCGGTGTAGGACAGGGAGCCGCGCAGGCGCACGCCATCCACCGGACGGGCCATCATGTCGGCTTCCACGCCGGTCGCCGACGTCTTGGCGGCATTTTCAAAGATGGTGGTAAAACCAGCAGGTCCGCCGCCGATCGTCTTGTTGATCTGCAAATCGTCCAGCTTGTAATGATAGGCGGCCAGATTGATCTGCAAGCGCCGGTCGAGCAGTTCCGCCTTTATCCCCAGTTCGTGGTTCTTCATCTTTTCCGGGCGCACGATCGTGGTGCTGCCCGCCGCATTTTCGCCCGACCCGGCCTTGAAGCCTTCGGAATAGGTATAGTAGAGCAGCAGGTCACGATTGGGCTGCCATTGCAGGCCGATTTCCGGGGTGAAGTCCTTGAACGTCTTTTCGCGGTAAGTGCCTTCGACCGTCGTCTTGCGCACCTGCGCCACGGCGGGGTTGCCATTGGCGGTCAGGATGATCGACGGGTTGGCGCTGTCGACCTTTTCATGGCTGTAGCGGCCGCCCAGCTTCAGCGACACGCCGTTCAGCCCAAATGCCTCCCCCATGTCGAAATTGAGCTGCCCGAAAGCGGCATAGGCGCGGGTGCCAAGGCTGGATTTCAGGCAGACGCGGTTGGGCGACGTGCCGGCCGGGAAGTTGCACATGGCCAGCGCTTCGGCCAGCGTCACGGAACCCACGGGCGCAGCGACATTGTCGACGAAGGTCGGCCGCGTCGCCAGCACGGTGATGTTGGACGCCAGATCGTTGGTCGAACTCAGGCCCACCTGATCGCGCGGGCGCTGCCGTTCGTGAAAATAATAAAGGCCGACCACGCCCTTCACGATGGCGCTGTCATATTTGAATTGCAATTCGTTGCTGAACTGCTGCGCGTCGATGGTGCGGGTCTGGATCGACGTCGAGTTGGGCAGGGTGGCGACCAGCGCCGACCCGTCGAGATCCTGGATCAGTTGCGTCCTGAAATCGCGATAATTGGTGATATTGCCAATGCTCAACGCATCGCTCAGCTCAATATTGAGCGTGCCGGTGACCGAATAGCTTTTGGTGTCGACCGAGGGCGGCTCGTCGCTGCCCAGATCGCGCGGTTTGCTTGCAAAGCCGCCCGTACCCGTCGGGGCCAGCCGGGGGACACCGGGAAAGGCGGGGCCGCGATAATGCACCGCGCCGCTATTGTCGTTCTGACGGAAATACTCACCCGACAGCAGGAAATCGACCTTGTCCGACGCGATCAACTGGATCTGCCCGCGGACCATATAGCGGAACAGGTCGTCGACATCGCTGCCGCCCTTGAACGGATTTCCGCCAAAGCCGTCCCGCGCCTCCACCTTGCCTGCCAGGCGGAAGCGAATCGCGTCGATGATCGGGCCGCCGACCGCGGCTTCGGCAATCATCGCGCTATAATTGCCATAGCCGATCCGGGCATAGCCGGTGAAATCGGCGGTCGGCTTGGCCGTGATGAGGTTGATCGAGCCGCCGACCGCGTTGCGGCCATACAGGCTGCCCTGCGGGCCGCGCAGCACTTCCACCCGCTCCAGATCGAACAAGGATGTCAGTTGCGCTTCTGCCCGCGCGACATAGGCGCCATCGACATGCAGCGCGACGCCGGTGCTGGACCCGGTGGTGGACGTATTGGCCCCCACGCCGCGGATGAACACCTTGGCCTGGTTGAAATCATTGCCGAAGGTGACGGATGGCACCAGCTGCTGGATGTCCTGCAGATTGTTCACCCCGGCATTGGCGAGTGCATCGCCGCTAACTGCCGACACGGCCAGGCTGACATCCTGCAAGGACTGGCTGCGCTTTTGCGCGGTGACGATGATGTCCATGCCGTCGGTCTGCGCCTGCGCTACGGGCATCAGCCCGATGCTGGAAACCGATGCGAACAAAGCGCACATCGCGCGTGCATTGATGGATGCCTTCAAAGCGTCTCTCCCTGGAACCGGACATCGTTGATTTGTGTCCCAGGAATACAATTAGCATGGTCGATATTGTCATACAATCGGCCCCATTACCTGTCTTTTGGGGAATGTGGCTTTTCGGCAACAATCGCTTCCAGCGCCGTCAGGATGGTCGGCATCGCTTGGCTTAACCCCTGTGCGCGCGCGCTGAACAACAGGCCGATCGTGCGTCGTGCGCCAAAATCGGCCAGCGCAGCGCGCACCATGCCCGGCCAGCTATAGGCCATTGGCATGACTGTCACGCCCAGGCCCGCCGCAACCATCTGCATCACTCGCTCGTCGTTGGTCGCGCGAAAGGCGAAATGCGGACGTACGCCACGATCGACGAAATAGCGACTTGTGACGGACAGCGCCTCGCAATGTCGCCGCACGATCATCACTTCGCCTGCCAGTTCCTCCGCCGCGACACACGCCCGACCGGCCAGATTGTGGCTGGAGGGCAGGGCCAGCCCATAGCCTTCCTGCATGATCGGTCGCGCGGCATAGCGATCCGCCCCGTCGCGCACCACCGTCAGCGCAACGTCGATCCGCTCCGCATCCAGCCGCGCCAGCAGTTCGCGCTCCGTCCCCGGCACCAGTTCCAGCGCCTGCGCGTCGCCGGGGCTGCAAGCGGCCACCGCCTGCGCCACCAGGGCGCCGGGAATGCTGGTCAGCAACCCGATCCGCAGCGGCGCGCCCTGCGTCGATCGCGCGCCCGCCTGTTCGGCCAGGTTGAATTCCCGCTCGATCCGCCGTGCATGACCCAGTAGCCGCGCGCCTGCCTCGGTCAGTTCCACTCGCTGGTTGCTGCGCAGGAACAGCGGCGCGCCGACCGTCTGTTCCAGCTTCGCGATGCCCACGGACAGGGTAGGCTGCGACACATGGCAATGCGCCGCCGCGCGGGAAAAATTGCCCTGGTCGACCACGGCCAGGAAATAGCGCAGCAGATAGCGTTCGATCATAGACAGAAACTATACACTAAGCACCGTCCTTTCAATTTTTCTCTTGGGCACGCTGGCGCTAGGATAGGGGTAATGGAGAGACGCCAATGACCGATTTCGATTTCGTCCTGGGTGAGACTGCGGACATGATCCGCGACAGCAGCCGCCGCTTCGCCAATGACCGCATCGCCCCTCTGGCCGCCCGGATCGACGCGGAGGACTGGTTCCCGCGCGCGCTGTGGCCGGAAATGGGCGAACTGGGCCTGCACGGCATTACGGTGGAAGAGGCCGATGGCGGCCTGGGCCTGGGCTATCTGGAGCATGTCGTCGCGCAGGAGGAAGTTGCCCGCGCGTCCGCGTCCATAGGGCTGAGCTATGGCGCGCACTCCAACCTCTGCGTCAACCAGATCCGCCGCTGGGGCAATGCCGAACAGAAGGCGCGCTACCTGCCCAAGCTTATTTCGGGCGAGCATGTCGGTTCGCTCGCCATGTCGGAAGCGGGGGCCGGTTCTGACGTCATGGCGATGAAGCTGCGCGCCGACAAAAAGGGCGACCGCTACGTCTTGAACGGCACCAAATATTGGATCACCAACGCGGCCGAAGCCGACACGCTGGTCGTCTATGCCCGCACCGGGGACGGCACGAAGGGGATCACCACCTTCCTCATCGAAAAATCCATGCCCGGCTTTTCGATCGGGCAAAAAATCGACAAGGTCGGCATGCGCGGATCGCCCACAGCCGAACTGGTGTTCGACGATTGTGAAGTGCCCGAAGAGAATATCATGGGCCCGCTCAACGGCGGGGCTGGCGTGCTGATGTCGGGGCTGGACTATGAACGCACTGTGCTTGCGGGCATCCAGCTTGGCGTCATGCAAGCCTGCCTCGACGTCGTGCTGCCCTATGTCCGCGAACGCCAGCAGTTCGGCAAGCCGATCGGCGCGTTCCAGCTGATGCAGGCCAAGATCGCCGACATGTATGTCGCCCTCAACAGCGCCCGCGCCTATGTCTATGCCGTCGCCAAAGCGTGCGACGCAGGCCGCACCACCCGCTACGACGCGGCGGGCGCGATCCTGCTGGCCAGCGAAAATGCGGTGAAGGTCGCGCTTGAAGCGGTGCAGGCGCTGGGCGGCGCGGGCTATACGAAGGACTGGCCGGTCGAACGCTTCATGCGTGACGCCAAGCTGCTCGACATTGGTGCAGGCACCAATGAAATCCGCCGCATGCTGATCGGGCGAGAGCTGGTCGGGGCATAGAATATGGTCGGGTCATGCTGTGACAACCTCGTCCGTTCGTTTCGAGCGAAGGTTGGTTTGACGGATCAGTTCTTGCCCACGAACAGGAACGCGACCCCCGCCATGATGCAGGCGAAGGCGGCGAAATGGCGCCAGTGCAGCGGTTCGCCCAGCACCGTCACCATGAACCCGCCGAAGATCAGCAGCGCGATCGCCTCCTGCGCGATCTTGAGCTGCCCTGCGGACCAGCCATGGGCAAATCCGATGCGATTGGCAGGGACCGCAAAACAATATTCGACCAGCGCGATGCCCCAGCTGATCAGGATGACCACAACGAGCGGCTTGGTCATTCCGCCTTTCAGGTGCCAATACCAGGCGACGGTCATGAAGAGGTTTGAAATGACAAGGAGAGCGATGGTGGGCATGAACGGCCTCGAACAGGGCAGGGGGAACCGCACTGCCACCACCGGGCGCGGGAGCGCAAGGGCATGAGCGCGCCGGTCCTCGACACCAAATTGTTCCCCGACAGCGAAGCCTTCCGCAATAACGCTGCGCATAACCGCGCGCTGGCGCAGGAATTGCGCGCCAAGGTTGCGGCGGCCTCAGCCGGCGGGTCCGCCAGCTCTCGCGACAAACATGTGGCGCGCGGCAAACTCCTACCCCGCGACCGCGTCGAGCGGCTGCTCGATCCCGGTTCGCCTTTTCTGGAAATCGGCCAGCTGGCCGCCAACGGCCTCTATGGCGATGATGTCCCCGGCGCGAGCCTGATCGCAGGCATTGGCCGCGTCGCCGGTCGGCAGGTCATGATCGGGTGCAACGACGCCACGGTAAAGGGCGGCACCTATTATCCCGTCACCGTGAAGAAGCATCTGCGTGCGCAGGAAATCGCGCTCGAAAACCGGCTGCCCTGCATCTATCTGGTCGACAGCGGCGGCGCGAACCTGCCCAATCAGGCGGAGGTATTCCCAGACCGCGACCATTTCGGCCGCATCTTCTATAACCAGGCCAACCTGTCGGCGCAGGGCATACCCCAGATCGCCTGCGTCATGGGCAGTTGTACGGCGGGCGGCGCTTATGTCCCCGCCATGTCCGACGAAACCGTCATCGTCCGCAACCAGGGCACGATCTTCCTGGCAGGGCCGCCGCTGGTGCAGGCGGCGACCGGCGAAGTCATCTCTGCGGAAGATCTGGGTGGTGGTGACCTGCATGGTCGCAAATCGGGCGTGGTCGATCATGTTGCCGATAATGACGATCATGCGCTCACCATCGTCCGCGACATTGTTTCGACCCTGCAATCAGACCGCAAGCCGGACCTCAATCTGCGCGAACCCCGCCCGCCCAAATATGACGCGAGCGACCTTTACGGCATCATTCCCGATGATGTCCGCGCGCCCTATGATGTGCGCGAAGTCATCGCCCGCATCGTCGACGCCTCCGAATTTCATGAATTCAAGCCGCTCTATGGCACCACGCTCGTCTGTGGTTTCGCCCATATCTGGGGCATGCCCGTCGCCATCCTCGCCAATAACGGCGTCCTGTTCAGCGAAAGCGCACAAAAGGGCGCGCATTTCATCGAACTCGCCTGCCAGCGACGGATACCCTTGCTCTTCCTCCAGAATATTTCCGGCTTCATGGTCGGCGGCAAATATGAGGCGGAGGGGATCGCCAAGCATGGCGCGAAACTCGTCACCGCCGTCGCCACCGCGCAGGTGCCCAAAATCACCGTGCTGATCGGCGGCAGCTTTGGCGCGGGCAATTACGGCATGTGCGGCCGGGCCTATCAGCCCCGTTTCCTCTTCACCTGGCCCAATGCCCGCATTAGCGTGATGGGCGGCGAACAGGCCGCATCCGTCCTCGCCACCGTCCACCGCGACGCAGGCAAATGGTCGCCGGAAGACGCCGAAGCCTTCAAGGCGCCGGTCCGCCAGAAATATGAAGAGGAAGGCAATCCCTACTACGCCACCGCGCGGCTATGGGACGATGGCATTATCGACCCCGCGCAAACCCGCGACGTGCTGGGCCTGGCCTTCGCCGCAACGCTGAACGCGCCGGTGGCTGAGAGGGCGCAATTCGGCGTGTTCCGGATGTGATGGGGGTGAGGCAGGACAACGCCATACCTCCCCGGAACGGGGAGGGGGACCGCCCGAAGGGTGGTGGAGGGGCATTCAACACCACCTCCGCGACGATCAGGATGGCAAGGCGCGAACGACGCTCCGGCAATCTTCCTGAGGTGATATTGTGGCGCGCGTTGCGCCAGCGCCCCGGCGGCTTCAAGTTCCGCCGCCAACACCCGATCGGCCCATACAGTCTGGATTTCGCCTGCCTGTCCGCACGGCTTGCCATCGAAATCGACGGCGAAGTTCATAATCGCGGCGATCAACCGGAAAGCGACTCCGTCCGCGATGCTCATATGCGCGGGCGCGGGTTCGACACAATTCGCATTCCCGCGAGAGAAGTGCTGCAATCGGTCGACATGGTCGTCATCGCCATTGTCTCCGCCTGCCGTGAGCGCCAACCCCTCCACCAGCCTTCGGCTGGTCCCCCTCCCCGTTTCGGGGAGGTAGAAGGACGCCTGCCATGATCCAATCCCTCCTCATCGCCAATCGCGGCGAAATCGCCTGCCGTATCATCCGCACCGCGCGTGCGATGGGCATCCGCACGGTCGCCGTTTACTCCGACGCCGACGCGACGGCGCTCCACGTCCGCTCCGCCGACGAAGCCGTCCATATCGGCCCGGCCCCGGTGCGCGAATCCTATCTGCTGGGTGACCGGATCATCGCCGCCGCCCTGCAGACCGGGGCGCAGGCGATCCACCCCGGCTACGGCTTCCTGTCCGAAAACGCCGAATTTGCGCAGGCTGTCATCGACGCGGGGCTGATCTGGGTCGGCCCCAACCCGTCCTCCATCACCGCCATGGGCCTCAAGGACGCGGCCAAGCAATTGATGCAGGACGCCGGCGTCCCCACCACGCCCGGCTATCTGGGCGCGGACCAGTCGCCCGCTCATCTGGCCGCGCAGGCCGACGCCATCGGCTACCCCGTCCTCATAAAGGCAGTCGCGGGCGGCGGTGGCAAGGGGATGCGCAAGGTCGACAGTCCCGCCGATTTCGCCGACGCACTCGCCTCCTGCCAGCGCGAAGCGGCGTCCAGCTTTGGCAACGACCACGTCCTGCTCGAAAAATGGGTCACCAACCCGCGCCATATCGAGGTGCAGGTGTTTGGCGACACGCACGGCAATGTCGTCCACCTGTTCGAACGCGACTGCTCGCTCCAGCGCCGCCACCAGAAGGTGATCGAGGAAGCACCCGCACCGGGCATGGACGCCGCCACCCGCGAAGCCATCTGCCAAGCCGCGGTCCGCGCCGCCAAGGCGGTCGACTATGTCGGCGCAGGCACGATCGAATTCATCGCCGACGGATCGGAAGGGCTGCGCGCCGACCGCATCTGGTTCATGGAAATGAACACCCGGCTTCAGGTCGAACATCCCGTGACCGAGGAAATCACCGGCGTCGATCTGGTCGAATGGCAACTCCGCGTAGCATCGGGCGAACCGCTGCCGAAGCGGCAGGAGGAACTGAGCATCAACGGCCACGCCATGGAAGCGCGGCTTTATGCTGAAAATCCGGCGACCGGATTTTTGCCCAGCACAGGGCGGCTGGAACATTTTTCCATCCCCCGTAGCCTTGATCCATACAGTTATATCGCGCCTTCTACTGGCAGTCTGGAAACGCTCAATTATTGCGGCTATCCGCGCATCGAAACGGGCGTCGAACAAGGCAGCGACATCTCTCCCTTTTATGACCCGATGATCGCCAAGCTGATATGGTGGGCCGATAGTCGCCGTGATGCGGCGCGCGGATTGTCTAACCTCGTCCGCCGCGTAGAGGCATGGCCTGTGCGAACCAATGCCACGTTTCTGCACGCCTTGCTGGTCGATCCCAACTTCACGTCAGGGGCGGTTCACACCGGGCTGATCGAGCAACTAGGTGAGGATGTGGTGTATGATCTGGAGCCGCCAGAGGGTCTGCTGGAGCTTGTCGCTGACGCTCTGGTTGATAGGTCTCTGCCAACGGAATTGAGGGGATTTCGTCTCAATGGGGTGCCTCAGTTGGCTGTTCGCCTCAAGGACCGGCAGAATGTCTTCAATGCGACAACCGGAGTCGGACGGGATGTAGTGCAGAGATTGCAGGACGCGGATTGGTTCTCGCTCACGCCGTCGGATGGCGCGATCTTGGCGGCAACTCAAGGGCAGACTTGGAAATTTGAGGTGGCCCGCACCGATGGCGCGGCCGCAGGCGCAGCCTCCGACGGCGCGATCCTCTCGCCGATGCCGGGCCGCATCATTTCCGTGTCGGTCGCGGCGGGTGACGCAGTGGTCAAGGGGCAGAAACTGCTGACGCTGGAAGCCATGAAGATGGAACACAGCCTCATCGCCCCCTTCGACGGCACCGTGGCCGAACTCAACGCCAGCGAAGGCGGGCAGGTGAGCGAAGGCGTGCTGCTGGCAAAGATCGAGAAGGCGGAAGGGTAAGGCGCGCATCACGCCCTCCCGCCGTTCGTTTCGAGCGAAGTCGAGAAACCCATGCGCGCCGTTTCTCGACTTCGCTCGAAACGAACGGGCCGTATGTCCTATTGGGCAGAGAGACGGGCAGCCCGCTGTCCTACCGGACTTCCATCTGCTATAACCAACTGTAATCGCTAACTTTCGATTAAATCCCATCGTTCATATGGGCGAAGATCGAAAAGTTAGACCCAAAAAGGGGGCAAAAATGGCCGGACGCTATTTCGACCAGTGGACCATCGGCGACAGAATCGCTCATGACATCCGCCGCACCGTGACGGAGACGGACAATCTCCTCTTCACGACGATGACCCATAATCCCCAGCCGCTCCACCTCGACGCGGAAGCCGCCAAAGCCTCGGAATTTGGCCAGATTCTCGTCAACGGCACCTTCACCTTCGCGCTGATGATCGGCCTGTCGGTGGGCGACACGACGCTCGGTACGCTGGTCGCGAACCTGGGCTATGACAAGCTCGTCATGCCAAAGCCGGTATTCATCGGCGACACCATGCGCTGCGAATCCGAAGTCACGGACCTGAAGGAAAGCCGGTCCCGCCCGGACGCGGGAATCGTCACTTTCACCCATCGCCTGATCAATCAGCGCGACGAAATCACCTGCCAATGCCTGCGCATGGCGCTGCTCAAGAAGGCGACGGCCTGAGCGATGATCGGGCGGGTCATGGCCAATATTTTGCGCAAAAGACCGTTGCCAGCCCGATTTCCCTCGCCTATAGCCGCGCACATCGGGGCCTTAGCTCAGCTGGGAGAGCGCGTCGTTCGCAATGACGAGGTCAGCGGTTCGATCCCGCTAGGCTCCACCAATATTCCCGAAAAGCCGGATTTCGCGCAGCAGCGAAGTCCGGCTTTTCCCGTTTGTCCCCGGCTCCATTCTGGCGGCAATGGCCCTTCTCCGGTCGGCCCTGCCGCACTAGATCGGCAGCAATAGGGGGATCAGTCCATGTCCAACGCATCTTTCGCCATCACCGCCCATGACGTCGCCGATGCCGCCCGCATCATCGCGCCCGCCGCCATCATCACGCCCTTGCTTGAAAATGCGGCACTCAACGCATTGGCTGGCCGCCGGGTTTTCCTGAAGTTCGAGGGCGCACAGCATACCGGATCGTTCAAATTTCGCGGGGCCTATAACCGGCTGGCCCGGCTAAATGCGGTAGAACGTGCCGCTGGCGTCGTTGCCTGGTCATCGGGCAATCATGCGCAGGGCGTGGCCGCCGCCGCCCGGTTGCTGGGCATCCCCGCGACCATCGTGATGCCCGTGGACGCGCCCGCGATCAAGCTGGCCAACACCCGCGCGCTGGGCGCAGACGTCGTGACCTATGACCGCCATCGCGAGAGCCGCGAAGCGATAGCGACCCAATTGGCGAATGATCGGGGCGCGACGATCGTGCCCTCCTTCGATGATCCTCATATCATCGCAGGGCAGGGGACAGCCGGACTGGAAATATTGGCGCAGGCGGATGCGGCGGGCGCGTCGGTCGGCCAGATATTGGTGTGTTGCGGCGGTGGTGGGCTGACCGCCGGGATCGCGACCGCCGTGAAGGCGCAGTCGCCCGCCACCGCCATCTACAGCGTCGAGCCGAGCGATTTTGACGATACCGCCCGGTCGCTGATCAGTGGCGTGCGCGAACAGGTCGGGCCCGGTGCGCGTTCCATATGCGACGCCTTGCTCTCGCCCAGCCCCGGTGCATTGACCCTGCCGATCATGCGGGCGCTGGTGACCGCTGGGCTGACCGTCAGCGACGATCAGGTGCGCGATGCGATGCGCTTTGCCTTTTCGACGCTCAAGCTGGTGGTCGAACCGGGTGGCGCGGTGGCGCTGGCGGCGATGCTCGCAGGCCTCGCACCGCCATGCGACGGTGCGAGCGTTGTCGTCATGTCGGGCAGCAATGTCGATCCAGCCATGTTTGCGGAGATCATCGCCGGATGATCGAAGGACTGTCAGTGCGGTGCAGCCTCGCCACGCGCGGGCGGACGCTTCACCTTCCTGATCTGCCGGACGCCCAGCCATACCGTGACCAATGTGGCCGGCAACAGCGCGATGTTGATCCAGCCGGGCAGATGCGCGCCCTGGCGTTCCAGCGCTGCTTCAAGATGATGCCACAGGCCCAGCGCATAATAGCTGATCGCGACGACCGACAGTCCCTCGACCGTATGCTGCAAGCGCAGTTGCAGGCCAGTGCGCCGGTCCATCGACGCCAGCAAATCGCGATTGCGCCGCGCCAGCGCGGTGTCGACGCGCGTACGAAGCATGGCGCTGGTCCAGGCGGTGCGTTGCGACAGGTCCTCCAGCCGCCGGGTGAAGGCGTCGCAGGTACGCATCGCCGGGAGCAGCCGCCGTTCGGTAAAATCGTCGAGCGATCGGAACCCCCGCACCGTCGCCATGTCGAGCCGCCGGATGCGGTCGAAGCAGAGTTCGGCATAGGCGTGCGTCGCGCTCATGCGATAACGGGTGTGGGCGACGATCTGCGCCAGTTCGGCGCTGAGCGCGGACAGTTGCGCCAGCACGCTGTCGGCGTCCGCGTCCTTTTCCGCGACGCGCGCCGTGATATTGGTCAGCCGCTGCTCCAGCGCGGTGACGACCGGCGTCGCCCGCTGCGCTTCGGGCAGGCCCAGCAGCGCCATCTTGCGATAATTGCCCAGTTCCTGAAGCCGCTGAATCAACTGCGAAGGCTCCGCACCGGCCAGCCCATTGTCGCGGATCAACAGGCGACCAAAGCCATTGGCGTGCAGGCGAAAGTCGCTCCAGATGCGGGCGCGGCCCTGCGCCACGTCGGAAATGATAAGGTCATCGGTCGCAAAATGGCTGGCGATCATGGCGTCGGACGGGGGCGTCCTGACCAGCGCGATCTGGGTCGATCGGATGATCCGCCCCGGCAGGCCAGCGATCCACTGTGCCGTCGCGGCAAAGGGCGTCAGGTCGAAAGGGTCGCCATCGCCGTCCGCGATGAAGCTGTACGTCATGAATTCGGTGTGACGTTCGCAGGAAAATTCCAGCATGCCAAGGCTGCAGGTCAGGAAGCGGTCGCCAGTATCGGCGGTGACGCCATGGGCCGCGAGCAGCGCGGCCAGCGCCCCGCTGCTCTCGCGCGCTTCGTCCTCATCCACCAGCAGGACGAATTGCAGCAGGCGGGCCGGGGCGGACAGCCGGGGCATGGTACGCACATGCATTTCCTGCGACAGGGGCGCGCGCAGGGGATGATCGCGCAGTTGAAGCGCCGTGAAAGGATCGTCCCGGTGCTGCGCGTCGTCGGTCATGTTTTTGCTCCCCCTGATCGGCTTCTAGTCTGACAAAAGGCGCCCGCGCAATTGGATCATGCCAAAGGATGAGAGGCGATGGCCAGCGCCGTCAGACGCGCCGGGCAATGGCGCCCGCGGCCCAGCCCATGCCGACTGCCAGCGCGATGGCGGTCAGTCCGTAGAGGAAGGACCATTTTTCCGCCGCAACGGCCATGAACTGTTCAAAGCCGGATTTGCGCACCGTAATGTCGCGGACGGCGGCGGCGACCACGCGCCCGTCCTGCACCAGAAAAGTCTCCGCAGTATAATCGCCCACGATCACACGCGCCGATAGCGGCAGGCGCGCCCGGTACAGCACGCCGTCACTGATTTCGACCGTGCCCGGCCGTTCGACGAACAGGCCGGATCGTTCGCGCAGATCGACCAGCCCTTCCTGGAACCGGCTGATTTCCGCGCTGTCGTTGAGCGAAGATGGCGACAATTGCAGCTTGTCGACGCCCAGTTCATATATCGCGGCGGTGCGCTCGTCGACGATGCGGTCGATCGGGCGGGACGATGCCATCGCGTAGAAACTGGGCGCTGACCGGAAGCTGGCGCGATCGGCATTGACCCAGATGCCGGCCACCTTCTGTTTTTCGCGCATGGTGATCGACTGTTCCGGCCCCTTGAGCACCACGACGATATCGGCAGGCTTTTCCGGACGGTTGCCATCGGGATAGACGATCGCGCCGAACAGCAGCAGGTCAGCGCCGGTGAAACTATACTGGATATCGATGTCGCGCTGCGACACGTCTGGCACCAGTTGCGGCGCAGTGGCCGCGCCGAGCAACAGGACCGGCGCCAGCCGCCAAAGGTCACGCCGCCGCATCAGTTCAACTCTATCGTGAAGATTTCATCGGGCCGCCAGCCCAGCCCCAGCGCCATGCGCGCAGCGACCAGCAACACGATCAGCGCCAGCAACACGCGCAGATATTCGGGCCGGATCGTCATCGACAGCCGCGTGCCGACCTGCGCGCCCGTGACGCTGCCGATCAGCAGCAGCATCGCCAGCACCAGATCGACGGCCTTGGTCGTCATTGCGTGCATCATCGTCGTCGCCATGGTGACGAACAGGATCTGGAACAGCGATGTGCCCACCACGGACTGGGTAGTCATGCCCAGCAGATAGAGCATGGCTGGGACAAGGATGAAACCGCCGCCCACGCCCAGCAGCATCGTCAGGATGCCGGTTGCCATCCCCAGCAGCAACGGGGCGAGCGGCGAGATATAGAGGCCGGAACGATAGAAGCGCCAGCGCATCGGCAGCGCCGCGACGAGCGGGTGGTGCCGCCGCTTGCGCGCCTGCGGACGCCTGCCGGTCTTGAGCGCGATCAGCGCCTGAATCGATTCCTTGGCCATCAACAGGCCGATGCCGCCCAGCATCAGCACATAGAGGATGCCGATGACCGTATCGATCTGCCCCAGATATTGCAGCAGGCGAAAGATCAGCACGCCAAGCCCGGCGCCGACCACGCCGCCGGCGATCAGGACGCCGCCCATGCGAAAATCGACAGTGCCGCGCGATATATGGGTGAAAACACCCGATACGCTGGCACCGGTCACCTGCGACGCGGCGGATGCGGCGGCGACGGTGGGGGGGATGCCGTAAAAGATGAGCAGGGGCGTCGTCAGAAAACCGCCGCCGACGCCGAACATGCCCGACAGCAGACCCACGATCCCGCCCAGGCCAACAATGACCAGCGCGTTCACCGAAAGATTGGCGATGGGCAGGTAAAGATCCATGGCCCGACCGGGGTAGTGGCAAAATGTGTCGAGTGAAAGCGCGCGATGCGCCCAGCGTCAAAAATCCGCAGCCAGGGTGATCGCAAGGCCGGACGAGGGCGCGGCGCGACCGGCAATGCGTTCCCGCCATTCGACCGCAATGCGGGCGGGGATGTTGGGCAATGGCAATCGAATCTGCATTTCCGGGCCAATGTCGACACGCTCGACGCCCGGCTGCGCTCCGCCGGACAGGGCCGCACCGATTCGCAGCCTTGTCGTGTCGATCGGGGCTAGCAGTGAGAGTTTGCCGTCGATGAAAGCGTCGCACTGGTTCAGCCCGACCATGCCTGCCTGCGCATAGGCTTCCGCCTCCAGCCCGCCTCCGACCCGCGTGGGGCCAAAGCCGCCCACGGCCATGATCGCCATCGCGTTGCGCGCTCGCTTGTCCAGCGCGATCCGGCGTTCGACAGCCAGGCTGACAGGGACGGTGCGCGCCGGCTGGATCGCAAAGCCGATTGCTGCTTCCGGGGCAGCCGGGCGCTGGAGCGCACTGGTCGCGCGGGCATAGGCGACGGTGCGGATCGGGGCCGAAGGGGTCAGGTCATAATCGACGCGCAGGCCAGCCTGCGACGCGCCCAGCCGACCAAGGGCGGCATCAGTCGGTGACGTGCCATTGTCCCGCCACAGCATCCATGCGCTGCCATGCCAGCGATCCGGCCGTGTCGACGCCGAGCGCAACAGCGGCGCGGGGGAGGGAGTGCCGTAATTAGCATCCGAATCGCTCGCATAGTGGCGGTTGGCAAAGGCCATGGAAAAGGCGATGAAATTCAGCAGGTCGACCGGCATGGCGTCTTGGACGCGGGCGTAGGTCGGGGCTGGACCCTTGGCCAGGACCGGGTGGAGACGGGCATTTGCCATGACCGCGACGGCCGGCGGGGGCACAAGGGACGCCATCTGGACTGTCCAGGTCTTGTGCGGTGAAGGCATGGTCAATTCGGGGGCATTATTCCCCGACCTTATGGGTTGCGACGCTGGCAGGCGCGTGGTTGCCGATGCCGCGAATTTCTGGTGGGCTATCAATGGCAGTGGTGGTTCCGGCTGGCTCCACAGCCGGATCGCGATCCAGCCGACCATCAATAGCCCAAAGAAACGGAGTGGACGGCCACTGGCGGTTGCGATCATGGATCGGACTGCATGTCGGGAAAGCGATGCTGGGTCTTGTCCCAGGCAAGCGGACGGCCCAGCAAGGACCGCACATATTGGAAGATGGCGCGCCGCGCCGCGAGTATGGCGATGAGATTGGCGATGAAGGTGCGCGGCACTGCACCAAAGCCGTGACGCCAGCCATAAGCCTGCCCCACGAACAGCACGCGCATCAGGCCGCGCCAACTCATCAGCCCGACATTGATCCACAGGAGCGCCACGATCATGGGGGACAGCGGCCGCGGCGGGATTGGCAGGACGAGGCTGATGAGCCAGAGCATCCCCCATAGAGCGATCGTCAGATAGGCGGCGAACAGGACAAAGGCGGACAGGGCTGCGCGCCGATCGCGCAGGCGCATCCACCATTCGAACGGTCCGCCGCGCCAACCCATCCGGTCCCATCCCGCCAGAGAAATGCCCACGATCCAGCGGGCTTTCTGTCTGACGGCGCTGTCGATCGTGTCCGGGAAATATTCGCGGGTCGCAACCAGTTCGCCGTCTGCGTCGCGCATCCGGACGAATATGCCGCGCCCGCCATTGTCGCGAATCCGCAAGCCGGCTTCATAATCCTCCGTCAGCGATGACGGATCGAACGGACCATGGCCTGGATCGCGGGCGAGCGCTGCAAGCGTGTCCCGCTCGAACGCGCAGGCGACCCCGGCGGATGGCACGGACGCGCCCAGCGCTTCGCGTATGGTCAGATATTTCCCATGGCTTTCTGCGAACTCGTCGCAATAGTGATTGGCGATGGCGCGGGAGAGCCAGTTGCCTTGGCCCGGCAGCGGCAGCACGGGCAATTGCACCAGTTGGAACCTGTCGATCATCACGTCGAACAGACGAATCTCATCGGCATGGACGACATCCTCTGCATCGTGGAGCACTATCGCCTTGTAACGGAATCCTTCGCGCGTCTCTTCGTCCAGCATCGCCTGCCATAGAAGATTGAGGCAATCGGCCTTGGTCGTGGGACCGGGATGGGGGGTGATGCCCAGCAGGATGCGCGGATCGCCCTGCGCAACGGCGGCGATGGCGTCGATCGTCGCGGGGTCGTTGGGATAGGCGCCGACGAAAATGCGATAATCCGCATCGCCCCAGCGCCCCAACGCATGGCGCAGCATCGGGCCGATCACGTCCGCTTCGCGCCAGGCGGGAACGAAAATGGCGATACGGCCGGGATTGGGCGATGGTGGCAGGGTTGCCGTCGTCATACGGTCATGGCGACCATATATGAACAGATCGCGCCATGCCTTGCGCGCCAGGAACAGCAGGTCGATCAGAAAATCGTCCACACCGCCGATGGCCAGTCCAACGGCGGCAAATAGCAGGATTTCATGATGAAGGAGCGCAAGGCCAGCGACCAAAATGTCCCCCAAAGCCTTGACCCCCATGCCTCGACAGGGGAGAGGATGGCATTGGTGTCAGCCGCTTCCAAGTCTTTTGCGCAAATTGCGCAAAAGGGAGGCAAAAAAACAGGAAGATCGAAAGAATGACAAAGCCACGCCCATCAGTATTACGCGAATTCCTTGCCAGTCAGGCGGGCAGCGCTGTGTTGCTGATGATCGCGGCGACGCTGGCCATGGTTCTGGCCAATCTGCCGGGTGGCGGCGGTCATCTCTATCACGACCTGATTCATGCGCAGCTTGGACCGGAACTGACCCCGAAGCTGGGGCCGATGACCGTTCATCTGTGGATCAACGATGGGCTGATGGCGATTTTCTTCCTGCTCGTCGGACTGGAGATCAAGCGGGAGTTTCTGGATGGCGGGCTGTCGACATGGGAGCGGCGGCGGCTGCCGATCATCGCCGCCGTTGCGGGCATGGTCGTGCCAGCGCTCGTCTATCTCTTGGTAACAGGTGGACAGCCGGAACTGGCCAATGGCTGGGCGATCCCTGCCGCGACCGACATTGCCTTTGCGATCGGCGTGCTGGCGCTGCTGGGTAATCGCGCGCCCGCCTCTCTCAAGCTGTTCCTGACGGCGGTGGCGATCGTTGATGATATGGGCGCGGTGGCGATTATCGCGCTGATCTATACGCAGGGTCTCGATATGGCCGCGCTTGCCGGGGCGGCTGCGGTGCTGGTTGTGATGTTCGGGTTGAACCGGGCAGGGGTGAAGTCGCTGATCCCCTATCTCATCGGGTTCGTGCTGTTGTGGTATTTGATGCTGCTGTCGGGCGTTCATGCGACGGTCGCTGGCGTCCTGGCCGCCATGACGGTCCCGATCCGCTGCACGCCGGGCGCGCCCGATGCGGAGGACAGCCCGCTGCACAAGCTGGAACATGGCGTGCATCCCTGGAGCGCCTATCTGATCGTACCGCTGTTCGGCTTTGCCAATGCCGGGCTGGCGTTGAACGCGCAGGTGTTCAGCGCGTTGCTGGACCCCTTGCCGATGGGCGTGGCGCTGGGCCTGTTTCTGGGCAAGCAGCTCGGCATATTTGGCAGCGTCTGGGCCGCGGCGCGACTGGGCATAGCGGAACGGCCGAACGGCGCGAACTGGGCGCAGATCTATGGCATGGCGATGCTGTGCGGGATTGGCTTTACCATGAGCCTGTTCATCGGCGCGCTTGCCTTCCCCGGATCGGCGCTGCTGGTCGAAGAGGCCAAGGGCGGCATCTTGATGGGGTCGATCGCCTCGGCTCTTGGTGGCTATGCCCTGTTGCGTTGGGCTGCGCCATCGCTGCGCTAGGTCGGTTCGCCAAGCCGATGTTCCTGTGCTATACCCATACTCGCTGCATGGCTGCGCGCGTCGCGCCATGCCGCCAATAATCGACCAATTCTTCTAGTCGCGATACCGGAGGAGGGCGAATATGAGTATGGAGACGGACATCAATTATCTGCTGCACCGTCAGCAGATCTCGCTGATCAAGGCGCAGGCCAGCCCGTCACGCGAAGGACGCATCGCCTATGAAGATATGGCGCAGCGCTACATCGAACAGGTCGATGCCTATCGGCAGGAAAATGAAAGGCTGATCGTCCGCGCCCATTGATGGTGCGGACGTCAGCGACGCTCCAGCAATCGCTCGATCGCGAGATGATGAGTCGCGTCGTCGCCACATTCCTTTTCCAGCACTGCCTTGATCCGCTGCAATTCGGCTTCGGTCAGATGTTCGATGCCGATAAAATCGTTGCGCGCATTGTCCACGGCGCGGATCAATTCGTCCAGCTTCGCCTGGATCGCTGATCCGTCCCGATTTTGCGCGTTCTGGATCAGGAACACCATCAGGAATGTGACGATGGTGGTGCCGGTGTTGATGACCAGTTGCCAAGTGTCGGAATAATTGAAGATCGGACCCGTGGCGACCCAGACCAGCACGACGGCGCTCGCCAGAATGAAGGCCAATGGTTGTCCGGCCCAGCTGGCGACCCGGTGCGACAGGGCGGCGAAAAATCTGTCCATCATGCTCTATTCCTTGGCGCGCCGCGCGGCGTGCATTTATGCTGCGTTCAGGCGCTAGTTGCCATGAAGCGCGCATGACAGCCATCGCTTTTCGCGCGCTTGCCTGCGCTCTCACCGCATCCCTGCTGGCGTCCTGTGCCACTGTTTCGCCCGAATCACGTCTGCGTGCCGGGCTGGTGGAAGCCGGATTGTCGCCCCGGATGGCGGGCTGCATGGCCGAACGCATGGTCGACCGGCTCAGCCTGACGCAGTTGCGCCGGCTCCAGTCGCTCGCATCGCTCCGCAAGTCTCACATGGGCGAAATGAGCGTGGATCGGTTCCTCTATAAGGTACGCGCGCTGGAGGATCCGGAGATTTTTCTGGTCACTAGCAAGGCAGCGATCAACTGCGCCCTCTAGGCGTTATTTTGCAATAATCCGCGCTGACGCTTCGCAAAGGTTTTGCAATTTTGCAAAGTCGTTTTGCGAAATCACTCTGGCCCTGCAATCCTGTCTGTGCTTTAGCCGTCGCCATCACGGTTCGATGGAAAAGGACGGCACGCTCCATGAATATTCATGAATATCAGGCGAAGGAACTGCTCGCGAAATATGGCGCGCCGATCGCCGCCGGTTATGCCGCTTTCTCGGTCGAGGAAGCTGTCGAGGCCGCCAAGAAGCTGCCCGGACCGCTTTATGTCGTAAAGTCGCAGATCCATGCCGGTGGCCGCGGCAAGGGCAAGTTCAAGGAACTGCCCGCCGAAGCCAAGGGCGGCGTTCGCCTCGCCTTCAATCTGGATGAGGTCAAGGCGCACTCGGCCGACATGCTGGGCAACACGCTGGTGACGATCCAGACCGGCGACGCGGGCAAGCAGGTCAACCGCCTCTACATCACCGACGGCGCCGACATCGACAAGGAATTCTACCTTGCCCTGCTGGTCGATCGCGCCAGCAGCAGGATCGCGTTCGTCGTATCGACCGAAGGCGGCATGGATATTGAGGAAGTCGCCCATTCGACCCCTGAAAAAATCCACAGCTTCTCCGTCGATCCGGCGACCGGCTTCATGCCGCATCATGGCCGTTCGGTGGCTGCCGCGCTGGGCCTGACCGGTGATCTGGCCAAGCAGGCGTCCAAGGTTGCAGGCTCGCTCTATGCCGCCTTCCTGGACACCGATGCCGAGCAGATCGAAGTCAATCCGCTGGCGCTGACCAAGCAGGGCAACCTGCTGGTGCTCGATGCCAAGGTCGGTTTCGATGGTAACGCCATGTTCCGTCACAAGGACATCGCCGAATTGCGCGACCTGACCG
This sequence comes from Sphingobium sp. GW456-12-10-14-TSB1, assembly GCF_059424385.1. NCBI lineage: Bacteria > Pseudomonadati > Pseudomonadota > Alphaproteobacteria > Sphingomonadales > Sphingobiaceae > Sphingobium > Sphingobium sp. GW456-12-10-14-TSB1. The sequence goes on from NZ_JBWKZI010000001.1 coordinate 535,591, forward strand.
AGGAAGATGCGGCCGAAGTCGAAGCATCCGAATATGACCTCGCCTATATCAAGCTGGACGGCAATATCGGCTGCATGGTCAACGGCGCTGGCCTGGCGATGGCGACGATGGACATCATCAAGCTGAACGGCGAATTCCCCGCCAACTTCCTGGACGTCGGCGGTGGCGCTTCGAAGGAAAAGGTAACCGCAGCGTTCAAGATCATTCTGAAGGACCCGGCGGTCAAGGGTATCCTGGTCAACATTTTCGGCGGCATCATGAAGTGCGACATCATCGCCGATGGTATCGTGGCTGCAGCCAAGGAAGTTGACCTGTCGGTCCCACTGGTGGTTCGCCTGGAAGGCACCAATGTGCAGCAGGGCAAGGACATTCTCGCGGCTTCGGGCCTGGCCATCGTCCCGGCGGACGATCTGGGCGACGCAGCACGCAAGATCGTCGCAGAAGTGAGGAAGGCAGCCTGAGGCCGCTTTTCACCTGAACTGACACCATTTGGGTGCGGGTAGTCCGGTTTCGGGCTGCCCGCGCCCGTGTTGGCATTTATAATGGAGGATGTTGAAATGAAGATCCTTGTCCCCGTGAAGCGGGTGATCGACTATAACGTAAAACCGCGCGTCAAGGCGGACGGGACGGGTGTTGATCTGGCGAACGTCAAGATGAGCATGAACCCGTTTGACGAGATCGCGGTCGAAGAAGCCATCCGTCTGAAGGAAAAGGGCGTGGCGACCGAGGTGATCGCGGTGTCGATCGGCGTTGCCAAGGCGCAGGAAACGCTGCGCACGTCGCTCGCCATGGGCGCCGACCGGGCGATCCTGATCCAGACCGATGACGAGGTCGAGCCGCTGGGCGTGGCCAAGCTGCTCGCCAAGGTGCAGGAAGAGGAAGGCGCTGGCCTGATCATCCTGGGCAAGCAGGCGATCGACGATGACAGCAACCAGACCGGCCAGATGCTGGCGGCGCTGCTGAACCTGCCGCAGGGCACTTTTGCATCGAAGGTAGAGGTTGAAGGCGACAGCGTGTCGGTAACCCGCGAAGTCGATGGTGGGCTGGAGACGGTCAAGCTGTCCACCCCCGCGATCGTCACCACCGACCTGCGTCTGAACGAGCCGCGCTATGCGTCGCTGCCCAACATCATGAAGGCGAAGAGCAAGCCGCTCGCGCAGAAAACACCGGCCGATTATGGCGTCGACATCGGCGCACGGCTGGAAACGCTCAAGGTCGTCGAACCGCCCAAGCGCACCGCGGGCGTCAAGGTCGCCGATGTCGATGAACTGGTTGCCAAGCTCAAGGCTATGGGAGTTGCCGCATGAAAACGCTCGTTTGGGTCGAACATGACGGCGGTGCCGTCAAGGATGCCACGCTTTCCGCCGTCACGGCAGCGGCAAAGCTGGGCGAAGTGCATTTGCTGGTCGCTGGCGAAGGCGTCAGCGCGGTTGCCGAGGAGGCCGCGAAGATTGCGGGCGTTGGCAAGGTTCATGTCGCTGATGACGCGGCCTTTGGCCATGCACTCCCCGAAAATATCGCGCCGCTGATCGTGGAACTGATGGGGCATCATGATGCCTTCGTTGCGCCCGCCACCAGCAATGGCAAGAATATCGCGCCGCGCGTTGCCGCTCTGCTCGACGTCATGCAGATCAGCGACATATTGTCGGTCGAGAGCGAAGACACGTTCACCCGGCCAATCTATGCGGGCAACGCGATCGCGACGGTCAAGTCGAAGGACGCCAAGAAGGTGATAACCGTGCGTGGCACGGCGTTCGACAAGGCGTCGCGGGATGGCGGATCGGGAACGGTGGAAGCCGTGAGCTCGACTGGCGACAAGGGCATGTCGTCCTTCGTGGGTGCGGAAATCGCCAAGCTGGAGCGTCCTGAACTGACCAGCGCCAAGATCATCGTGTCGGGTGGCCGCGCGCTCAAGGATGGGCCGACGTTCGAGGAAGTTATCTTCCCGCTGGCGGACAAGCTGGGCGCGGCTGTTGGCGCGTCGCGCGCGGCGGTCGATGCAGGCTATGTGCCCAACGACTATCAGGTCGGGCAGACCGGCAAGATCGTCGCCCCGGAAGTCTATGTCGCGGTCGGCATTTCCGGAGCGATCCAGCATCTGGCCGGCATGAAGGACAGCAAGACCATCATCGCGATCAATAAGGATGAAGACGCGCCGATCTTCCAGGTGGCCGACATCGGCCTGGTCGGTGATCTCTTTAAGGTGGTGCCGGAACTGACCGGCAAGCTGTAATCGGGCAAACGCCAATGAAAAAAAAGGGCGCGGGTGGAAAATCCCGCGCCCTTTTTGATGTTATTCGCAGCTTACGTCGTTCCGATCGATGGCCCGTCCGGCAAGGGCGCCTGCGCCGCCGCCAAGGATCGTGCCGAGCGTCTTGGAACCGCCCGGAGCAATGACATTGCCCAACACGCCGCCGGCAATCGCACCGACTATCGTGCCGGTCGTGCCGTCGTCGCGCTTGCAATAATAGCGGCCATCGCGATCACGGTAAATCTGTTCGTCATCGCGGATCGGACGGCGCTGGTAACGGGGCGGACCGCGGCGATCGCCGGGGCGGTCATAACCATAGCCTCGGTTTCCGCCACCATCCGATACGCATGCGCCCAGCGGCAGCATCGCGACCATGGCTATGGCCAGGAGGGGTTTGCGCATCACGACACCAGCGGACTGGTGTTGTGGTTCACCTGCGTCACCGGCTTGCTGTCGGCGACGCGCTGGTCGGACAGGTCGGCCTTGGCCTGATTGTAGCGGGCGACGAGATCGTCGCGGAACTGGTCAAGCTTGCCGTCGTCATACAGCTTCTTGCCGACATAGCCGGCGATAGCGCCGAAAATCAGGGTGCGGATCATGGAGTGGCTCCTTTGTTGGTGTCCAAGATGTCGGCCGATCAACGGGCGGCGACGCCATGGGTTCCGGCGGTGCGGGCAACAAAGAGAGCGGGAAAGTTACTCGGCCTCGTCGGACAGCCGTTCGGCGCGAGCGTCGGCAGCGGCGGCTTCCCGGCGGGCGCGGGCCGTGTCGGTCAGATCCTGACGTTTGGCCATTGCCAGCCAGGCGGCTTCGGCGCGAAGGCAGCGGTCGCGGACATTGCTGAGCGTCGCGGCGTCAGCATCGGAGCGGGCTTGCGCGGCGAGGCTATGATAGTCGGTAACGGCCATTTGGCTCTCCTTGATGTCAAAGGATGAATGGGCCGGGCGCGAAGGAAGACCCCCGCGCCCGATCCGGGCCGTCTGAATTATTCAGCGTGGGCGATGTTCACCGCAGCCATCTTGCCGCGCTTGTCCTGCTCCAGGTCATAGGACACGCGGTCCTTTTCACGCAGGGTAGCCAGGCCAGCGCGCTCGACGGCGCTGATGTGAACGAATGCGTCTGCGCCGCCATTGTCGGGGGCGATGAAGCCATAGCCCTTGTCGGCGTTGAAGAATTTGACGACGCCAGTGATGCTGCTCATGTGGTATTCCTTCTTTCTGTGCGGCGAACCCCGTGTGGACGCGCCGGGTTGCTAAGGGGCAGGGAAAGAAGGAAGTAGGTGCCGCAAAGCGCCGAAGACCGTCGATTTGCGACTGTAGCAGCGCCCATGTAGGGCAGGCGACGGCAAATAGCAAATCACGCAACGATCCGCGGCCTTCCGCGCAACCCGATTCACCCGATCGGTCATCCGGCTTGACCGGCACGTCCTCCCGGCAATCGCGACAATTGATGCAGCGACGCTGCAACTGGGCGCTCGCGAATAATAAATGTTTGGAAAATGGTAGCGGAGGAGGCGCTAAAAGTATCGTGTCAGGCGGGTTCATGGCGTCCGTAAGCACGTTGTAACATCGGTAATTTTTCTTGTAGCCTGTTCGCGGTCGGTCGCCCTGATTTGTCTGAACCCGCATCGAAATGTGGGAACAAAAGTGGGATCATTTCTTGCTACAATATGTGGGACCGTTTTGTGGGAACACGGGCAGAAATTTCCCTAACAGGGAACCAAACCCGATGGCGCTGACAACCTTGAAAGTGAAGAACGCGAAGCCTGGTCGGCATACCGATAGCAGAGGTCTTTGCCTGCTCGTGAAGGAGAGCGGGGCGCGGACATGGGTTCTGCGAATGCAGAGAAACGGACAACGCCGTGACTACGGGCTGGGATCAGCATTGGACGTATCGCTAGCCGAGGCACGCGAAGCAGCAACGGCGTTACGCCGCCGTGTTCGAGAGGGCTTCGATCCAGTCGCCGAGCGTCGGAAGGCGCGAAAGATCGTGCCCAACTTCGAAGCCGCGACTCGAATTTGTCATAAGACGCTGCGTGAAGGCTGGAAAGGTGGGCATCATGCAAAGTGGCTGTCCAGCTTCGAAAAGCACGTCTTCCCTAAAATCGGCAAGAAGCCGGTAGACCAAGTGGACAGCGCCTGCGTGGTCGAGGCGCTTGCGCCAATCTGGCTCGAAATACCGGAAACCGCCCGCCGCATCCTCCAGCGCATCAGCGTCGTTCTGGATTTTGCGCACGTCAAGGGATGGGTGCCGGAGGAAGTGTCACTCCGCTCCGTTCGGAAAGGGCTTCCCCGCCAGAACGACAAGCGCGGTCATATGGAAGCCATGCCCTATGCCGAAGTCCCGGCGCTCATGCAAAAGCTTGCGGGAGCTTCGCCCACAACCGGGCGCGATGCCTTGCGCTTTACCATATACAACGCCGTGCGCTCGAACGAGACGCGCTTTGCCGTCTGGACCGAGTTCGACCTTGATAAAGGCATCTGGACCATACCCGGCGAGCGCATGAAGGCGCGAGAGACCCATATCGTGCCGCTGTCCGCGCCCGCCGTGGCGCTGCTCCGAAAGCGGTGGAGCGAGCGCACCAGCGACACCGGGCTTGTGTTCTCACATAACGGCGAGAAGCCTATCAGCGACGTAACCATGACCAAGCTGTTGCGAGATGATGGAATCGCAGGAATTACGGTCCATGGCTTTCGTTCATCCTTTACCGATTGGGCAGCCGAACGCACGCGCTTTCCGAAGGAGGTCGCCGACAAGGCACTCGCGCACAAGCTGCCCAACAAGGTCGAAGCCGCCTATCGCCGCACCGACTTTTTCGACAAGCGGCGCAGCCTCATGGCGCGTTGGGCCGAATATCTCGACCGCACAGAGACCCAGAACGGCAAGGGGAAGGACGCCGTAGGAACGGCGTCCGCCCCTACAGCGCGCCGCGTTGCCGCCTGACCAAATCGTGCAGGCTGGCGGTGGTGATACGGGTTGCCTTGCCAAGCTTTACCGTTTCGATCTCGCCAGCCGCGATCAGTTCATAGAGCTTCGTGCGACCGACGCCGATCATGCGCGCCGCTTCATTAACGCGGACGCAGATCGGGTCGGGGGGCGGGAGCGCGGTCATTGGGCATGGCTCCCGGCCCGTTCCTCTCGATAGCTGACAGGATCGGCCATCCAGCGTTCGACGGATGACTCCCGCCAGCCAGCGCCATGAACGCTGATCCGGATTTGAGCGGGAAATGTCCCGTCCGCGATCTTGCGGTAAAGGGTTGAACGGGAAAGCCCGGTGCGGGCCAGAACGGTCTTTAATCGGATGATACGATCGGTGTTGGACATCGACTTATTCCATACATGCGCTAGTTATTCCTTTCCCCCATGAGAGTTGAACAATGCGGGCCGTCCCTCAGCCCGCAAGGGGCAATCGGCGCGCATAGGGCTATGGCGGGCCTACGGCGGCAAATGTCGGGGATCGGCGGAGATTTCGCGCAGGCGGCAGCCATAGGGGATCATCGGTGGCCCCAGGCGGCAAGCTGCGGTTGCCTTTTGCCGAGACAGAGCGGGGCGGTGACTTGCAGGGGCAAGCAGCGGGCGTTTAGCCCGTGACATGATAGCAATCGACCTGTTCGAGTCGCACGCCATGGCGGACCTCTTGTTGACGACCCGCCAAGCCGTCTTGTGCTATGCCTCCGGTGCGTATGCTGTCTCGGTTTTTTCGAGTGTGCAAGTGGATAGGAAATGAAGTTCCTGAAATAGGCACTATACTGCCGCTTTCGGCATTGCGGTGCCGATTTGCACATTCTGGTGGCACTCGCACCACAGCGATTGCGGTTTCCTGGTGGTAATTGTCATGCGATTGAATTACATAGATGCCCAAGGAGTGATCTCATGGCCAATAATGCCCTGATCCAGACACGCATCGATTCGGACATAAAGGACCGCGCCTCCGCCGTTTTCGAGCGTATGGGGCTTACGGTATCAGACGCGGTGCGCATCCTGCTGACCCGCACCGCGCGCGAAGGTGTTGCCCCCATGGAACTGTTGGTGGAGCGGCAAGCCTATGACCAATGGTTCCGGGAGCGAGTGCAGGAAGCGCTGGACGATGATCGACCCGACATTGACGACGCCGAGGTTTCCGCGCGGTTCGCCGAGCTTCGCGCGAACGCGCGAAAGGGCATCAAGCAGGTGCAATGAAACTCGCTTGGTCCAATCGCGCTACGACCGACCGTCTCGCGATATTCATCTGGATTGCCGAGGATAACGCTCAAGCTGCCGCCGATGTTGACGACCGGATCGAGGCAGCAGCCCAGCGCCTCAGAGATTTCCCGAATAGCGGGCGTCCGGGCCGGATCGAAGGCACGCGCGAATTGGTGATCGCGCGCACGCCCTATATCGCACCGTACCAGATCATCGGGGATACCGTGCGCGTTCTTCGCGTAATCCATGGCGCGCGCATGTGGCCCCACGACATTCCCCCGGAATTCGAGCCGGAGTAAAGAGCGCTAAACGCTGCCAAGATTGGCCGGTAGGCGACTGTCGTGTTTGGAGCGCAGATATGGGGATAGCTGCCGCTTACGCTGCGTCGCCTGCCGACCAATCCAAGCCATTCCAGGTTGAGCGCGCGAACGGCCACTTCAGACAGCACCTGCCATCACCTTCACGTCAAACCGTTCCTCGGAAAGGAGGGAGGACGCGGCCAAGAAAGCCATGTTCATCCCCACGGGACGCCTTCAAGGCCTAACCATCAATCTTCGTCAACGAAATTTCAGGGGTGGGGAGCATGCTCCCCACCCCTGAAATCATACCTCTCATGCAACGCGACACCTCGTAACACTGGGTGTCGCCCTAGCTCGTAAGTACGCATCCGGTGAGGACCGCGGCTACTGACGGTTTCCTGGGGGATGTGGCATCTTACTTGCCGAGGAAGGCCTCGACGCCTTCTTGAGCGAGCACATCGCGGAATGCAGCATCGGCATCGCGGTCGGTGGGGAATAGATTGTCCCAGACCGTCGAGGTGCCGTGCTGGTTGACGACCTCGAGGGACCAACCGCGCTCGGTGACGAGCCGCACGATGTTGATGGTCAGCCGTACGCCCGCCTGTTCGATGGACCGGCAGAGAGAGGATTCAATCAGTTCGGGTTGCGGGCCAAATTCCATGCCGTGATGCTATGAGATCACGGCTCCAGCTTCAACGCTGTTGGTTTCCAATTCCATGGGAGTAGATCGCCAAGCCGATTAGCTGGATGACCGGCGATGCGGGCAATGACGTCGGCGAGCCAAGCCTGGGGATCGAGGTCGTTGAGGCGACAGCTTTGAATGAGTGAAAACATGATGGCGGCGCGCTGACCGCCGCGATCGGAGCCGCAAAATAGCCATGCTTTCCGCCCGAGTGGCACACAGCGTAGCGCCCGTTCCGCTGCGTTGTTCGTGAGGCATACCCTGCCATCGACGAGGAAGCGGGTGAATGCGTCCCAGCGCCGGAGCATATAGTTGATGGCCTTGGCGAGATCATGGTTACGCGACAGCTTGGCGAGTTGGGCGTTCAACCAGTCGTGCAGTTCGGCGATCAGTGGCGCGCTCAACTCCTGACGGGCGGCAAGCCGCTCCGCTGGTGCCTTACCGTTGATACCGCGCTCAACGTCGAACAGGGCGTCCAGCTTCTGCACCGCCTGCAGCGCAATCGGATAGATCGGGCCAGTCCGCTCGCCGCGGCTCTTCTTGCGCGCAGCGCCCTCGACGTCAACAAGTTCGAAGAACTTCCTGCGCGCGTGAGCAAAGCATCCTGCCTCCAGGATGAGACCAGGCTGGCGGTTGGGAGCGTACAGCTCGAAATAGCCCGCATAGGCGTCAGCCTGCAGAATCCCGGACCAGGACGCCAGATGCGCCTGGGGATGTTCGCCGCGCCGGTCGCGCGAATAATAGAAAACCACCGCCGGAGGATCGGCGCCGCCAAATGGACGGTCATCCCGGACATAATCCCATAATCGACCGGTATCGGTCTTGGACTTGTAACGGTTTTGCGCCGGTCACTTGAGCGTTTTATGTTCGTGCCAGGAGACCGACGAGATGATGAAGCATAGTGAAGAGTTTAAGCAGGAGGCGGTGCGGATTGCGCTGACCAGCGGGTTATCGCGCGAACGGATCGCGTCGGATTTGGGCGTGGGCAAGTCGACTCTGAACAAATGGGTTTCGCACTATCGTCCGTCGGACCTGGTGGCAGCGCCGCAGGCAGATCTGGCACGAGAGAATGAACGGCTTCGCCTTGAGAACCGCGTGCTCCGGGAGGAGAGGGAAATCTTAAAAAAGGCGACTCAGTTCTTCGCGAGCCAAAGGCCGTGAGGTTCGCCTTTGTGCACAGCTGGCGACATCGTTGGCCGGTGGAATTGATGTGCCGTGTCCTGCAGGTCAGCGAGCGGGGTTACCGTTCCTGGCGTTCGCGCCCGATCAGCCATCGAGAGCGGACGGACATGAAGGTGCTGGCACATATCAGGGAGCAATATAGTCTGAGCCTTGGCAGCTATGGTCGTCCGAGAATGACGATGGAGTTGAAAGAGGCCGGCCTTGATGTCGGTGAGCGTCGTGTCGGGCGGCTGATGCGGATCAACGGTATCAAGCCGGTCCGCACGCGCAAGCACAAGGTTACGACGGACAGCCACCACCGCCTGGGTGTCGCGGCGAACTGGCTGGACGGCGACTTTGCCGCCGATGCGTCCAACCGCAAATGGGCAGGCGACATTACCTATGTCTGGACGTCAGAGGGCTGGCTCTATCTGGCCGTCATTCTCGACCTGCACAGCCGTCGGGTCGTGGGCTGGGCGGTCAGCGACAGGATGAAAAAGGATTTGGCGATCCGGGCGCTGGACATGGCGGTGCGGCTCCGTCAGCCGCCCGAGGGCTGCATTTTCCACTCCGATCGCGGCAGCCAATATTGCTCCTATGACTATCAGAAGAAGCTGCAGGCCTATGGCCTGCGTCCATCGATGAGCGCCAAGGGCAATTGCTACGACAACTCTGCTGTCGAGACCTTCTTCAAATCCCTGAAGGCGGAAATGATCTGGCGGCAGAGTTGGCCAACCCGGCGTCAGGCGGAAGCCGCCATTTTCCAGTACATCAACGGTTTCTACAACACCCGCCGCCGCCATTCATATCTGGGAGGCATCAGCCCACTCGCGTTCGAAGCCAAGGTGGCGTAATGAGATAGGTGACCGGCGCAAAACCGTTACAAGTCCAGGTGTCCATTGACACTGTGCCTGTAGGCCCGGTTCTGGATTTTGATGCTCCGGCCGGAAGGTAACTTCACAGTGGGCCAAGTGAGGCCGTCAAGTGATCCAATGCTTGGCGCGGCGCATCGGTCCTGTGAATGAACGTGGTGAGAACACGGTCGTCGAATTGTGCTATCTGCCGAAAGACCAGTCCATCGAGATTGAGTTTAGCCAGCGACGCGGGGGCTAGAACGATGCCATAGCCTGCCGCAGAGAGGCTCGCTGCCGTCAGAAAGTCCGCTGTTCTTTCAATGTCTGAGATCACAAAGCCGCCGGCGACGCCGAGCCTGCGAAGATTGTCAATCAGGCCGACGTGTTCATGGAATTGTGGAATGATGAAGTGCTCACCGGCCAGCATGGGTGGCGTGATGGCTAACTCATTTGCAAGTCGATGGTGTGCCGTCATACATGCAACGAGGGGCTCTTGGTGCACATCGCGGGCTATGCAAAAGGGCGGATAAGTTGGACGGGGGCGAATAAGCCCAAGATCCAGTGTGCCTGCTTCAAGGGCGATCAATTGTTCGGGAGTTTCTAGCAGGCGAGGGTGAACTATCAGTTCTGGCACACCCTTGTTCAAGGCTGTGAGAACTCTCCCCAGTGTCCCATTCATCGCCGCTGAGAACACATATCCGATGCGTAATGGGCCAGTTGTCCCTCGGGCAAGATTGCGCCCGGTTCGCTCGGCTTTTTCAAGCTGGGCCAGTGTGGCTTTGGCTTCTGGCAAATAGAGTTCACCGACACGCGTCAAAGTGCTGCGTGTGCGTATTGCGCGATCGACAAGGACTGCGCCTAGTTGGTCCTCCAGCCGCTTGAGGCGTTTGCTGACGACGGACTGAACAAGTCCGAGACGATCTGCCGCGCGTGAAAAACTGTGTGTTTCCGCTATCGCGACAAAGGCGTTCAAGCCATCTCCATCGATCATCTGTTATTCCAATTCGAGATTAGAATAATGCCATATCCAATGTTGTTGAGATTACACAAGTGGTGGAGTGATGGCATCAGAGGAGAACGACGATGGCAGCAGCAACCGCCTTTAACTGGGAAGATCCGCTTAATCTCGAGAGCCAATTGACAGAGGACGAACGCATGATCCGCGATGCGGCGCATGGCGTCGCACAAGACCAGTTGCAGCCACGTGTAATCGATGCATATCGCGAAGAGGTTGATGCACCTGAACTTTTCCCGCTGATGGGCGAAGCCGGACTTCTTGGAATGACGCTGCCGGAGCAATACGGTGGGTCTGCAGCTAGCTACGTTGCCTACGGGCTCGTTGCGCGTGAAATCGAACGGGTCGATTCAGGCTATCGATCGATGGCGTCGGTTCAGTCGAGTCTTGTCATGCATCCGATCTATGCTTTCGGATCCGAAGAGCAGAGGCGCAAATATCTGCCCGGCCTTGCATCTGGAAAGCTCATCGGTTGCTTTGGCCTGACTGAACCTGATGCTGGTTCAGATCCTGGCGGTATGCGCACTGTCGCCCGAAAGGACGGCGACGGTTACATTCTACATGGTTCAAAGACCTGGATCAGCAACGCGCCGTTCGCAGATGTGTTCGTTGTCTGGGCAAAGTCTGAAGCCCACGGCGGCAAGATCCGCGGCTTCGTTTTGGAAAAGGGCATGCCAGGGCTTCAGGCTCCGAAGATCGAGGGCAAGCTATCGCTGCGTGCGTCCACTACCGGGATGATCTTGATGGACGAGGTCAGGGTGGGGGCTGATGCGCTCTTGCCAGAGGTTGAAGGGTTGAGAGGTCCGTTCGAGTGCTTGAACCGCGCGCGCTATGGTATCTCGTGGGGGGCATTGGGGGCTGCTGAATTCTGCCTTCATGCTACACGTCAATATGGTCTGGATCGCAAGCAGTTCGGTCGCCCCTTGGCCGCCACGCAGCTTTACCAGAAAAAGCTGGTTGAGATGATGTGTGACGTCGCCTTTGGGTTGCAAGCATCCTTGCGCGTCGGAAGGCTGATGGATGAAGGACGTTACGCGCCGGAGATGGTTTCGATGGTCAAGCGCAACAACGTCGGGAAGGCTCTCGATGCGGCGCGGATGGCTCGTGACATGCATGGCGGAAACGGGATTTCCGAGGAATACCAAGTCATGCGACACATGGTGAACCTCGAGACGGTGAACACGTATGAGGGGGCGCATGATGTCCATGCTCTCATTCTTGGGCGCGGTATCACTGGCATCGCGGCATTTTGATGGCGACCCCGCTTCATGGCCTTAAGGTCATTGAGCTGGCAAGAATCCTGGCTGGTCCTTGGGCTGGCCAGATTCTTGCTGACCTTGGTGCCGATGTGCTCAAGATCGAGAGCCCGGCTGGCGATGACACCCGCACATGGGGGCCACCCTTTGTGGAGAACGCAGATGGTTCGCGCGATGCGGCTTATTTCCACGCTGCCAATCGGGGAAAGCGCAGCGAGATAGTGGACTTCACGACGCCTGAAGGACGGCAGCGGGTGATGCAGCTGATTTTCGACGCTGATGTCGTGATCGAGAATTTCAAGGTGGGGGGGCTGGCCAAGTATGGGCTGGACTACGAAACCTTGTCCGCGATCAATCCACGCCTGATCTATTGCTCGATCACCGGGTTCGGCCAACATGGTCCTCATGCATCTCGGCCAGGGTATGATTTTATCGTTCAGGGGATGAGCGGGATCATGGACCTGACGGGCGAGCCGGACGGTGCCCCGCAGAAGATCGGGGTGGCTTATGCCGATATCATGACCGGCCTCTATGCTGTCGTTGGAATTCAGGCTGCTCTTGCCGAACGCGAAAGGAGCGGCAAGGGACAGCACGTGGACATGGCGCTGTTCGATGTCATGGTTGGCACACTTGCCAACCAAGCGATGAACTATCTGGTATCAGGAAACTCGCCCACGCGGCTTGGCAATGCCCATCCCAACATTGCTCCGTATGAGGCTTTGCCAACGCGGGATGGGTGGTTCATTCTGGCCGTTGGCAACGATGCGCAATTCCGGCGCTTCTGCGAAGTGGTGGGTATTCCTGCTGCTGCACATTACGCTTCCAACGCTCAAAGGCTGGAACGGCGAGAGGTTCTAAGCGCTGAAATTCGTGATGCCACTTTGACGTGGTCCCGGGCAGATTTATTGACGGCGCTCGAACAGGCAAACGTGCCAGCAGGCCCGATCAACACAGTTGAGCAGGCTTTTGCAGACCCACAAATTCTCTACCGGGACATGAAAATCGATATGCCTGACGAAACCGGCAGAATGATCCCTGGAGTTCGCTTGCCAATACGGTTCAGCAGATCCGAACTAGCGCTTCCGACACCATCACCTCGCTTGAACAAGACCTCACCCTAAAGATTTGACGGCTGACCAGGCGAACAGTCGCGGGTCGTGGTCACGGTAAATGGCGGTATAGTCGAGCCGATTGATCAGCGGCCCGGCAGTTCGCATGACATCGACCTCTACCTGCCCAAACACCGCAGTGAAACCTGGCTGCGAGACAACCTTACGGCCTATTAGTCTCACGGCGCGGTATTCGCGCTCACCGCTGGTTATCTTGCGGATGAATTCTGCCTTGTCTTCAACCATGCCGTTGGCGTGAGTGTAGTGCAGATCATCGGCCAACACCGCTTGCAGCTCGTCAATGTTGCTGGTCGCCATTGCCCCGAAGCGGCGATCTTCCATGGCTACTGCGTTTTGTTCATTATTCACAGCGACTTCCTTGGCTTGCGAGTTCATGGTGCGACGTAGGACGTCTTGGTACGGGTATAAAATTCCTGAGCGGCAAAACCCTGCTCTCGCGGCCCCATGCTGCTCGCCTTGGTGCCTCCGAATGGAACGTGGTAATCCACGCCCGCAGTTGGCGCGTTGACCATGACCATGCCGGACTGGACCTTGCCCTGAAAATGGCTTGCGTGAGCCAGGGAGGTGGTGACAATTCCGGCTGAAAGGCCGAATTCGCTGCCATTGGCTACAGCCAGCGCTTCCTCGAAATTCTCTACACGAATGACCGAAGCGACCGGGCCGAACACTTCCTCGCAATTGATGCGCATATCGGCAGACGTATCGCTGATGACTGCCGGTGACATGAAATAGCCTTGGGTGGGGCAGGGCACACGCTCGCCCCCACAAACGATCCGACCACCATCCTGAACAGCCACGCCCATGTAACTTTCGATCGTGCGGCGTTGCTCTTCACTGGCTACCGGCCCTATTTGGGTAGCTGGATCGAGTGCGTGACCTACTTTCAGGGCACGAGCTGCATCGCCCAGCGCGGCAACAAAGCGATCATGGATGCCTTGAGTGACAATCAATCTGCTTGAAGCGGTGCAACGCTGACCTGATCCGAAGAAGGACCCGTCGAGGGCGATCACCACCGCCCGATCAAGGTCTGCGTCATCCAGCACCACCAGAGGGTTTTTTCCGCCCATCTCGAGCTGAATGCGTTTGCCATTCAGCGCAGCGGACTGGGCAAGGCTTCGCCCGACACCTGTTGATCCTGTAAACGATAGTGCGGCAACCCGGCGGTCTTCGGCAAGGACACCGGCCACATTGCCGGGAACAAATACCAGGTTAAACACGCCGGGTGGCATTCCGGCCTCTTCCAGCACATCAGCCAGAGCCGATGCCGTAGCAGGCGTAATACCCGCTGGCTTGAGAACCACGGCGTTGCCGAATGCGAGTGCAGGGGCTGCTTTCCAAGCGGGTATCGCAATCGGGAAGTTCCACGGGGTGATTAGACCGACGACGCCGACTGGTTCTTGCCGCGTGGACACATTGATGCCCGAACGAACAGAAGCGAGCTGGCGACCGTGGATGCGCAAGGCCTCGCCACCGAAATACCGCAATATGCGAGCAGCACGCAGGACCTCGCCGCGTGCTTCCGCCAAAGTCTTGCCTTCCTCGCAGGCAAGCAGGCGACCAATCTCATCGCACCGCGTCATCAGCAATGCCCCCGCCCGGTCAAGCACGTCGCCCCGGTTTTCGGGAGAGGCGTCGGCCCACGCGGGCTGTGCATCTGAGGCGGCCGCGATCGCCTGATTGATTAGATCAGCATCTCCTTCAGGAGTTAGCGACACGATCTGGTCAAGGTCGGATGGGTTGCGGCGTTCGGCAACGCATGCGCCGCCAATCCGCTCCCCACCGATGCGATGGGTCAGGGTAATGTTCATTCGGGGTTGGGCACGACGGTGAAGTTCGAAAAGCCGCCGTGTCGATTTTCGATACCGGCCAGCACTTCATTGATGCGGTCTAGCGGATAGGCTTCCTGGCGGAACAGGTTCATGTCGAGTGTTCCGGCACGGATCATCTCCGCCATATCCTGTCCTTCGGCAGTCGAGAACCAGACAGACCCCTGAAAGCCCTGATTCCAGTCCATCATTTTGTGGACGTTCATCGGCACAGGATCTGCAACGGCACCGACATTGACCAGTTTTCCCGACCGTCGAAGCGTGCGCAAAAGTTCGCGCATCTGGTCACCCGTGCCGCCCGGCCCTACGCAGTCAAGCGCGAGATCGACGCCTTCGCCGCCTGTCATCTCGATGGCCCAATCGCGGACAGAACCATCATTGACCGAATGGGTGAATATCCGTTGCGGTGCCAGCAGCCTCAGCTCTTCCAGCAGATCGGGATTGCGTGCCACTGCGAGAATCTTCGTCACGCCAAGTGCGAGTGCACAGAGCACTGTGGGAAGGCCGAGCGTGCCGGTTGCCCCGTTGATCAGGGTTACCACGTTGGGGCCGGCATTGCCTTTGCGCAGCGCAGAGTAACCGGTGCCGGTATACCCAAGCCTGGCAGCCTGTTGGAAAGTGACGTTATCGGGCAGCACGACGCAGGCGCTGGCTGGAGCGAGCGTATATTCGCACAAGCCACCGAACGGATAGCGGTCGAAGGTCTCCTGGGCAGTTGGCGAGTAGCCGAAATATCCTTGGAGGATCATCGAGTTGCAAGCGGTAGGGTTACCTGCACGGCAAGCACGGCAGCTTCCGCATGACCTGCCAGGGTTCACGTAAACGCGATCACCGACTTTCAGCCCTGTCACACCGCTACCTACTTCCACGATAACGCCGGCAGGATCGAGGCCAAAGGTTGCGGGTAGTTTTGGCAAGGGCAGTTGCGGAAACCAACTGCTCCAGTTTTTGAGCACGTTGCCAAGATTAGGGACGATGCCGCAGGCATGAACTTTGACCACTACGTCCAGCGACTGGGGGCAAGGTGTATCGACTTCTTCGATCACCATTGGCGCACCTACATCGTACATCCGCGCCGCACGCATTTTTGCTGGCACCATGTTATAGTCTCCCAATCTCGATGTCGTTTAGTTTGCAGCCAGAGCCTTGCCCATTGCTGCGATGAAGTCTGGGCGGGGCATGCTCCCCGCAAGTCCGGCAATGAGTGCCTGTGTATCGGCAAGAATTTCATCATCGCTGCGGCTGAGATCCAGGGGTGCTCCACAAGGCTGGGGAGTATGGAACTCGGTATCGAGATAGATCTCGATACGATTCAGTTCAGGATCATAAAAATAGATAGACCAGGCGTTACCGTGATTGAGTCCAATCATTTCGGTGGCGCCATGATCCAAAGCGCGGCTTTGCATGGCGCGCAGCTCTGTCAGTGACTTTACCTTGAACGAGAGCTGCATAACGGTACTTGGGGTTTCAATTGCCCGTCCGCTAGACAAGACGATCTGATGGTGCTGGTCAGCGGCTCCGCTTAGAAAGACGAGCTCATTCTTGAAGACCGCTCCAACGCCGCGATCGGTGACGATCAGGCTGAAGGCTCCGGTGTAGAATTCTTCCATTCGTGGAAGATCGGACACGAATATGCCGAGGTGAGCCAGCGATGGTCTGATAACTGACATTGGTTCATGCCTTCCAAAGCGGTGTGGATCAAAGAAACGCGGCGGGGACGGGAACCTCGAGCTGTCCAGCGAGGGCAATCAGCCGCTTTACGGTTCCCTCGGGTATGGGCACTCCCTGGTCGCGTCGCAGAAGCTCGCTTTCGTGCCCGCGCTCGCCGGGAAGCAGGACCCGCCCACCCTCGGCAACCGGATCCAGCCCATGAATGGCATTCACGAGATTGCCAATTTCTGCGAGAAACCCGCCTGCGTCACCAAAAGCTGCAGGATCGATCGCCAGAACCATGCCGTTAAAGCCGCCACCCTCGCCGCCTGACAGGGCAGGTGCGATGTTGGGGTTGCCGACCAGGACGCTGCATAAGATTTCGATCATGAGGGACAGTCCGCTGCCTTTCGCCCCTGCCATTGGCAGAACTGCAGCGACCTTGTGGGGGTCGGTTGTATCGGCACCTGTAGCGTCGATACCCCATCCTAAGGGAATGCTTTGGCATGAATCCTTGGCCGCCATGATCTTGCCCAGGGCAACGGCAGCAGTCGACATATCCAGGATCAAGGGCGGGGCGCCATCCGGGCTTGGGACACCAATCGCCAATGGATTTGTTGAAAGCGCTTCACCCTTGGCGCCGTAATAGCTCATCAATGGTTTTGACGCTGTCATCGCAATGCCGACAAGGCCCAGTTTTGCAAGCTTGGCCACGAAGTAGCCGATGGCTCCGGCGTGCGATGTCCTGCGCACGCCGCACCAGCCGATGCCGGATTCTTGCGCAAGGTTTGCTGCTTCGGTCGTAGCTCGGTTCATTGCTGCAGCACCGGGTGCTTTTCCGGCATCGAGCACCATTACTGCACCGAACCGCTTCACGACACTGATGTCGTGATCTGCGAGAACCTCACCTTGCTGCAGCATCTCAACATAGCGAGGTAGCCGTAACACTCCGTGCGAAGCGACACCGCGCAAATTGGCCCAGACCAGAAGGTCCGCCATTTGCGCGGCGTCGTCGCGTGAAAATCCTGCCGACGCCAGGATGGCTGCCGCAAATGTATTCAGGTCCTGGGCGGCGATCACGGCCATAAGGTCATTCCTTGGAGATGCTGTTCACTTGGCGAGGGGCGAAGGGAAGAACTTGTCCAGCCACCCCTTCATGATCGCCTTCGTTCGTGGCGCATCGGCGGGCGCCAGGGGGAAGTGGGCCGTCGTATCAACCAGCAGAAGCTCGGTTGGCTGGCCGGCCCTTTCAAACATTCTGACAGATTCGATGGTAGGCGTGATCGTGTCGTTGGCTGTGTGGAACAGCAGCAAAGGACGTGGTGCGATATTGGCTACAACATCGTCTGCGCGAAAGTTCATCATCGACCAGGCCGTCTCGGTCGGAATTTCCATGATCGCTTTAGGTGACAGATTCTTGCGCAAGGCTTCGGGGATGGGGACCGCATCGAAACGCGACATCCAGAGGCTTTCACCTGTTGCCTGCTTGTGCTTGCGTCCTTCTTCCAGAAGGCCAGCAAAGCGGTCCCAGGACTCCTGCGTCGGGTGCTGACCGCGAAACTTGCGTTCACCGTCGCCCCAGCCACATGACGAGACGCAACAAGCGACGCGGTCGTCGACGCCTGCTGTATAGACAGACACCGCCGCACCGAAACTATGGCCTGTAATGCCAATGCGCTTGCCATCGACTTCTGGACGTTGCGCCAGCCAAGTCAGAGCATTCTTGGCGTCAGCTACCTGGTCAAAGCAGCGCACTTGGCCGCGTTCGCCTTCGCTCTCACCGCAGCACCGGAAGTCGAATCGCAGGGCGACGTAGCCGAACTGCTCCATCATTTCCGCTTGAATTTGGGCGTGGCTTTCATCTTTGGAACCGACAAAGCCGTGACAGACTATAAATGCCGGAAGTGGCTCGCCAGTATAGCGTTCTGGGACATGCAGCACGCCCGACAAGGTCAATCCGTCAGATTGGAATGTGATTGCTTCTTGCAAGTCAATTCTCCGTAATGGCTGATGTCAGCGGGTGACGGCCATGCGGCTATTTGCCACTGGCAGGTGATAATGCGGGCTCATCCCGAACAGTGTTGCGCAGCAACCCGACACCATTGATCTCGACTTCAACAAGATCGCCGTCGTTGAGAAACTCAGGTGGATTGCGAGTGGAGCCAAAGCCTGATGGTGTGCCGGTGGCAATGATGTCTCCGGCATTCAGTGGTGTGAATGACGAAAAGTAGGCAATGAGCCAAGGAATATCGAAAATCATCTGACCCACACCGATGGATTGCTTGACCACTCCATTTACGCGGGTTTGCAGGGTCAGTTCATTGAGGTTCGGCACCTCATCGGCAGTAATGAGCCAAGGACCCATGCTGCCGCTTTTGTAGAAGTTCTTGCCGGGCGTGAATTGGGTCGAATGCTTTTGCCAGTCGCGCACGCTACCGTCATTGAAACACGAGTATCCGGCGACATGATTCATCGCATGGGCACGTTCGATCTTGTAGCCAGGCCTGCCGATGATCACGGCAAGCTCGCCCTCGAAGTCATATTTTTGCGTGAGGGACGATTTCCGTAAAGGCTCGCCATGTCCCACGACGGAATCGGAAAACCTCGTAAAAACAAGTGGAAAACTAGGTTCTGGCTTGCTTTCCAACGATGGCTCGCGGAAATTGGTTGCCACGCAGAGGATTTTGCCGGGGTTGGGAATGGGCGCAAGCAGCTCGACGCTGGCAAGCGGAATGCGTGCATTTCCGTCGTCCGCTGCAAGAGCGTTTAACACACCCTTGGCAATAGCTGACCTGAGATCAGCCGGTGCGTTTTTTGAATGGTTAAGCCTGATGACGACATCGTCATCAACCACGCCATAGCCGCACTCGCCATCTACCGCGAAGCTGACCAGTTTCATCTGCAGAGCCTTCCCAACAGTGTCCGTTCTTACCGGTCACCGTCAGGTGCATAACCATAATTTCGAAATTCTGAAAGGAATATTTGTTAGAAAATCGCCCAAAATTCGCAAAATGCGATGTTGCTTCATGAATTGTGCAGAAATTTCGAAAAACTGAAATAAGCGAGTCGTAGGGGGGCGATACCTTGGCTCGAGGTTGATGGGGCTGTCGCGCGACTAAGCGACCTTCACGGCCCCGATCAGCAGGCCGTTGTGCAAGACATTCTGCGCGACCTCACGGATATGACGCTCCATGATGTCCTTGGCATTTTGAACATCGCGCGAGATCACTGCCTCCATCATCACGCGATGCTCACTTGATTTTTTGCGTGGCTCTTTTCGGACGATTGCAGAAATTCTGCGATATCTGCGTGCCCGTTCAAAGAGCAGATGGCGTAGTTCGCTCAAGGTAGGGGATTCGGCTGCTGCAACCAGCGCGTCATGGAACTGCATATGCAGATCATCCCAATCCGGCGTGGTCCGCAATTCTTCACCCATCGAATCTTCCAGCCGGTCGAGCCGATGAAAGGCAGCTAATATGTTTGCTTCCCAATCAGCCTTGCCGCGGGTCATTGCTCGTTCGAGGCACTCCAGTTCGAGCACAACACGGGCATCTGCAATATCCAGAAGATCTTCCTCGGATATCGGGGAGACATAGAAGCCGCGCTGACCTTCAGTGGTTACAAGTCCTTCCGACGCTAGTCGGGAAAGGGCTTCACGCAGCGTGGAATAGCTCACTCCATAGAAGCCCCGTAACGCTTCAAAACGAAGCTTTTCGCCTGGCTTGTGCACGCAAGTGATGATGTCTTCCCGCAGGCGCCGCAACACGTCGGTAGCCAAGGTTCCCCCCGAAAGCGAATGGGACCGGGCCGGAGTTACGCTAAGTGCCGCCAAGAAAACCTCGTCTGATCAGATGCGCAAGACGGTTGCGCTCCGGTGCGCGATCAGGTTCACCCGACCGTCGCCTCTTCTTTGACCATACGATTTACGATGCGGCGTGCCAAGACAATGGCCTTGTCGGCCTTGAGTACGAGTGCAACATCGTCGTCGAGCGTGATGCTGCCGAACCTGTCTAGGTTCATCTGCTGTTTGTCGAGTGTTTCCTCGTCTTCGGCAAAGGCTGCTTGTGTCATGACGTCCCACAGATCGCGAACGCTGCCGTCGCCGCGATTCTTGTAGACCGACTGCGCCCAGAAGTAGTGCGAAGTGGTCCGGGTCGCAGGCGTGAGAATATTGGTGTTCAGGACAATCGCACCATCGGCTTCCCGGTCGCCGCCTTCTGGCACTGCCCCATGAACTAGGATCATAACGCCGGGCGCTTGCCAGTAGGTTTCGAGGAAGTTGTCAAACAGCGGCACTTCTGGGTCGAGCATGTATCCCGTCCGCAGTGGCGCAGACATGGTGTTCTTGAATGCAAAGAAATCGATGAGCTGACTTTTGCCTACGGCTTTGACGGTGCGGTCTGAGCCAAGAATTCCGCCGTTATCAAAGGTTTTGGCGTGAACGAACGCAGTATGGGTCAGATCCATCAGGTTATCGACTGCCAGCATGTAACCTGCGTTGAGGTGGATTACATTTGGTCCGGCCACACCCCAGGTTTCGGATGGCTCAAGGCAGCTGAAATCAAGACCGGCCAGATAGCCGGCGCCTGTCTCAAACGCGGGTAGAGGGGTTTCGTCGGCCAGCGCCGTTTCCCCCGGCCAAACCCAGATAAGGCCATGCTGTTCGCGAACGGGATAAGCAGTTGCGCACGCGTTGGCCGGAATTTCAGGCTGACTGGGAATCTCGCTGCATTTGCCGTCTGTTTCAAATACGAGCCCATGATAAGCGCAGCGCAGACCCGGCCCTTCGATGTTTCCTTCTGATAGCGGGAAAAGCCGGTGAGGGCAGCGATCCAAGAGAATGCCAACTTCTCCATCGCCAGTCCGGAAAATAGCCATTGGAAGTTCGCAGATTGTTCGAGCCAGAATGCTGCCCGCCTGCACTTCAGATGTCGTCGCTGCTACATACCAGCAATTCTTCGGAAACATCTTGGATCTCCAACCCGTCGTCGGTTCAATTCAGTGTGACTTCAAGCTTCTCGAAGCCTCGCAATATCGCGTTTTGTGCGCGGACAAAGCTGTGAAGCTCGATGCTGTCGACCTGGTCTACGAGTGCCTCGAGAACAGCTGTCAGCTCAAGCATCGCAAGGTTCCCGCCTACGCATCGATGCACGCCCCCACCGAATGCAAGGTGGTCACGGGCATCACGGCGAATGTCGAAGCGGTCAGGCTCTGCGTATCTACGTTCGTCGCGGTTCGCAGCGGCGAGTAGGGTGATGACCCTTGCGCCTTTAGGAACGCCGATGCCGCCGATTTCGACGTCTCGACGTGTAACTCGCGAGAAGCCTAGGGCAGGGCTTTCTATCCGCAGGCTCTCGTTCAGGCAGCGCGGTATCAGTGCTCTGTCGGCCTTGAGTTCGGCCCACTGTGCAGGGTTTGTGGCTAGCAGCCAGATGAGATTGCCGACGGCGAAAATGGTCGTGTCGAGTGAGGGTGAAACATAACCTTGGATGATCGACCGGAACGCTTCGGCGGACAGTTCGCCAGCTTCGACAGTGGACCACAATTGAGCGGCCCAGCTGTCGGGCTTTAGCTTCTGAACCAGTTGAGGGTCTGTAATGTATTCGACCAGGCTGCCCATTATCGGAAAGGCGTCATCGCAAAGCTGAAGCCCGGCGGGAGCCATGCCGTTAAAGGCGGCTCCGGCCCATTCCAGCATTCGTTCTCGACCCTCTTCGGGAAGTCCGACCATTTCTGAAACGACTGTTATCGGAAGAAGCATGGCAATGTCGGCCATCGCATCTATTCGCCCGCGCCGCACAAGCTTCTTCACCCGTTCATGGGCAAGTTCGCGGAGCTGCTGGCGCAGGAGCGCAAGTCGCGCAGAAGCGAGTGGGCGGCCAAGTATCTGGCGAAGTTGCGTATGGTCTGGTGGGTCGCTGGTGAGGACCGTGCCCACCATAAGTGAGTTCATCAGATCATTAAGTGCCACGCCGCTTGCCGAGCTGAAATCTGTCCAGTTGAGCAGCGCATCTTTCAGCTCCTGATGACGTGCGATGGCATAGACGCCGTACTTGTCGAGGTAGCAAACGGGCCCTTCATCACGAATTTGCCGAAAGCACTCGTAAGGATCAGCGCGCACGGAATCTGCAAATGGATCGACGTCGAGCGAGGGCGGGAGCGTGGCAAGATCAACCATGAATTGCGCCGATCAGGACAAACAGCATCGTGGTATCGCGATCGCTACGGTTGCGCCAGGCATGACGAGTACCGCCTTGGACGACCACATCGCCTTGCTTTAGGCAGGTTTCAGCCCCGTCATCCAGTTCGAGCCAGATTTCCCCGTCGAGAACAACATCGTAATCCACGCTGAGCGTGGTGTGGAAACCGCTGCCATCTGGTTCGAAGGCATCGATAAGGCCGGGTAAGTGGACAGCCGCCTCCGCGCCATAGCCTGGACCGTCGAACCTCGGATCAGCGAAGATGGTATCGGGCGGAAAGCGAACGATCATAAGGCGCGTTTCACCGGGGCCGGGTGCTACTTGCGAGCCAGAGACTGGCTGGTCGGCCAACTGCAGGGGCAACTGCACAGAGGCTGCAGTAGCCCAGATCACTGATGTCATATGCCCGGGCCAACCCACATAATCATGGGCATTTTCCGGCTCGCCATCGGCTAAAAATACGGCTTTGCCGTCAATCACGCCAGTAACAACGCGCCGCATCGACTTTTCTCCCAAATTGGGGGAGGCCGCAGCTCTCCCCCTCGATATGCAGACTTTTATGGTCGAGTTAGAAGTCGATTCCAAACCGTGCGTACCATTCACGGGGACGATTTGGGGATGCATAAGTCAGGCCGCCTGATTTTTGCCCCACGCCGTTCACGATGAACCTTTCGTTTGACAGGTTGCTTCCGCCGAACGTCAAGGTCCAGTGATTGCCGCTATCGAACATCAGGCTGGCATTGAATACATCGGTTACCGGCCGTTGCAGCAGGAACGTGCGCTGGGCATCGTTCCACATCGACGACGTATGGGTGTAGTCACCTTGCGCGACTAGCTTGGCGTCTCCGGCGCCAAGAGGCAATTCGATGCGTGGCGAGATGTTGAAGGTGAATTTCGGCACCTTGGGAAGCGTTGACCCTGCGATGGTGCCAAGTTGCACGCTATCGGGACCGGTTGGGCCAACGACCTTCGTCAGCTTTGCGTCCAGATATCCTGCCGACATCGTCAGGCTGATGTCCCGGGTGATTGATGCCGTTACATCTGCCTCGATACCCTTGATATCTGCGACACCGGCATTTTCGATTACCGGGTTGGTGCCGCGCTGGAAGAGCAACTGGATGTTGCGGTAGTCGGTTTTGAACGCAGCCACGTTGACGCGCAAGCGACGGTTGAGCAGCGTTGTTTTTACACCAATTTCGTAAGTCGTCGCCTGCTCATCATCGAAAGCTGGTGCGACAGCCGTTGGGTTCTGAAGTCGCGTGCTCCATCCGCCAACTTTGTATCCCTCAGTATACGAGCCATACAGCATCGTGTCCTCTGTCGGGTAAAGCTGGACCCCGAACTTCGGCGAGAAGTTTTCAAACTTACGATCAGGCGTGTTGGCCGGATACACCCGAAGTGGTTCAGATGGCACCGGAAAGCCAAGAATGCCTGGGCAAACCGGGACGGAAACCGGGCAATTGAACAGGTCATAGTTGAAGCCGGCAAAATCGGTTTGCCGCGCGTCGAACGCCTTGGTCTCGGAAGTGTAGCGACCACCGACAGTGAAGCCGAGCCAGTCGTTGATGCGCCAGTCAGCCTGTCCGAAGAAGGCGACATTTTCATTGTCCACGTCAATCGGACCGCGAATTTGCAGAAGTCCGTTGCCGATCGTGACATAACTGTCTTCAGCAGCCTTTTCCTTGAAGTAGTAGCCGCCCAGGACATAATTGAGCGTGCCGCCGAGGCTATCGGTCTTACCGATCAGCTGCAGTTCCTGGCTGAACTGGTGCTGCTTGGCCGAGTTGGATACGTGCAGATAGTTTATCGGGGAGTTATCGCCATCAAAACCCGATGCCCAGGTTAGCTCACGGTAACCGGTGATGGACTTGAGTGTGATATCCTTTGAAATGTCCCAGTCGATCGTACTGGAAAAGCCCCATGTCTTTGACTTGGCAAAGCTGTTGCCAGTGGCATAGCTTCGGTTCCAATCGCTGTTTACCCAGCGATCATCGAAGGGAAGGCGATTATTGCTCGGATCGGCATCGGTATTGGCAGCGCCCAGCGGAGGCAGGATGCTGGACGGGTTAAGCTCGGACCCACGTGGCCCGCATATTGACTGCGCGTTGCGCGCAAGAATCTGGGCCTGCGTTGAATTGATGCAGAAGTTGTAAAGCCCGGCGAAGTTGAAGCCAGTTCCTGGCGTCAAAGCTGAACCGGGGACCAGCGGCACCCCTTGACCTGCAAAGCTTCCCGGAAAATCATCCAGCACGTCCAGCACAAGGTTCGGCAGCCCTGAGGTGTTCTGCTTGTAATAGTCACCGGTCAGCGTGACCTTGAAGTTGGGGGCAGCTTCCCACTTCAACTTGCTGCGGATGGACCAATCACTGATGCCACCTTCGCGGTCGGAAGAGCGATAGCCAACCTCTCGATAGAGCGTGTTGGACTCTTGAACGAAAGGCGTTGCTTGCGTGTAGGGAGCGCGTTTGACAAAACCATCGCGGCTATTGCTGGCAAAGGTGAACGAGGATTTTAGCGTTTCGGAGATCGGGATATCAGTTGTCCCGGCCACATCGAGACGGCTGTATTTTCCGGTCGTTACCGATCCCCGGAACCGGAACTCGTCGCCGGGGTCATGGGTGACGATGCTTATTGCGCCACCGATCGTGTTACGACCGAAAAGGGTGCCCTGAGGCCCTTTCAGAATTTCAATGCGTTCGACATCGGGAAGAGAGACGTTCGCACCGACTGTTCGCGCCAGGTATACTCCGTCGACGTAGACCCCGACACCGGGGTCCACATTGACCGCAAAGTCATTCTGGCCGATGCCTCGGATTGTCGCCCCCAGGGCAGCACCCGATCCAGCAAATGGAGTGCCTGCGTCCAAAACGACGCTGGGGGTAATGTTGCCGAGGGCCGACACGTCGGTGATCCCGCGCTCTTGGATGGCTTGTCCACCGAAAGCGGCGATGGCGATGGGAACGTCTTGTACGTTCTGCGCGCGTTTTTGGGCAGTAACAACGATTTCAGCCAGTGAAGGAGTGCCGCCTTCCGTTGGCTGATCCACTCCGGGATCCTGGGCTGCTACTTGGCCCCAAGCTGGCGCGTCCACGCCAATTAGCGACAGCCCGGCAAGCAAAACTGCCTTATGACGAAACATCCCAAATCTCCCCTTTGTTTTTCTATCGATGCCTGTTTCTCACCAAATTTCGGCAAATGCAATAAATTTCGTAATTATATAAGTTTCCGCGGCGTGGAGCGCAAAAGCCTTTATAATAGGGCTTTGGAGGAAATTGGATGAGCCTTGGGCGAGATGGCATTCTAAAATATGTGAAAAATTTCGCAAACACACGACGGTGCTCACCATCATGGGTAGCAAGGCAATCCTGAAAGCCATTGCGACTTAAAGGCACCGCTGCGTTCAACTCCCGGCAACGCAGTTTGTGAAATGGACTCCCTTCTCAAAGCCGCCGCTTCAGAGTTTTCACACATGGGGAATCGCGGGAGCGAGTCATCGAGATGTTTGCGCGCAGGTGTTGAAGAGGAGGTGGCTGCCCCCCGATAAGATGGAAGTACGGGCTCACGACTGGACGCCGGGCCCAAGCATCTAGCGGAGAACAGCCATGGAAGAGTATATCGGACTGGACGTGTCGATGAAAGAGACTGCCGTTTCTAACCGTCGTGAGGGCAAGCGGATTTGGCGCGGCAAGTGCGCGTCAGACCCTGCAGCTTTGGCAAAGCTTGTCAGCAAGCGGGCGCCCTATGCGAAGCGCGTTGTATTTGAGACCGGGCCGCTGTCGGTGTGGTTTTTCCATGCCTTGAAGGCCGAAGGGCTACCAGCGATCTGCATCGACGCACGGCATGCCAAGGCGGCCCTTGATATGGCGCCTAACAAGACCGATGCGAACGATGCCGACGGACTGGCGCATCTGGCCGAGATAGGCTTCTTCCGCGAAGTGCGTGTGAAGGGCTTTGAGAGTATGATTTCACGCACGCGCATGGCCGCCCGCAACAGGCTGCTGAGGATTGCGGTCGAGCTTTCCAACCAGATCCGCGGGCTGATGAAGACGTTTGGCCTGATCGTCCCTTCCGCCAAGGGAGGCAAGTTCGATGAGCATGTTTGTCGTCTACTGGATGGGCGCGGCGACCTTGCACCTATCATGATGCCGATGGTCGCCGGCCCCACAGCGCGTCGATGCTGATCAAGTTGAAATCGCCGGAGGTCCTCTGCGCTGGCTGTATCGGGAGGACGGCCCAGAAAGGCGACAAGGATCGGACGTGGCGAATGTAGTCCTTCTGAGTATGCGCCCCCAAGCCTCGAATCTTCACATCCTGCAACATCCGCTGGCGCAGCGAACCGCTTGACGCGGTGGTAATCGTGGTATCCATGGTGAGTTCCTTTGCGTTCAAGGAACCTCACAATCTCATGGCGACTCCGCGTCGCTCAACACCGTGCCATTACGCCGCAACCTCGCGCCAAACGCCACTCCCGCGCAACGGGTTCGTCCTTGTCCCAGCCCCCGTCATAAGCGGACTGACCGCTCATTGGCGCTCTATTTTCCTAATTGGACGGCCTGGATTGGCGCACATTCGCCAATCGGAAATCACCAATTTCGGCCACTAGCGGCGCATTATTGCGTCGATACCATTAAAATCGGTGCCGCGTGGCTACGCCGTTTCACGGAGTTCCTGGCAATCACTGTCGGATTGGCCAGGCGTCCGACAACCGCCGCCGAAATGTTTCGTTCAGGGGTTACCCGGACCCGTGGACGCTTCCGGATTCTCGCGCCGCTGCAATTCGTTCTCCACCGCCTCGCGGATGAACAAGGCAAGCCTGCGGTTGCCGACAAGCGCCTCGATACGACGGATCGTGTCGGTAGTTAGCCTGATCGTCGTCGGCTTCATTCCAAGTGGCGGGCGTCCCATCGACTTGTCGCTATCGGGTAGAATCTTAATTTCCAAATCAAACCTATTGACGCCACCGTTTATTTGAATATACGCCATCGTTTACTGATTAAACGATGGCGTATATGATGCAGCGGCTTTCTCGAAGGGCCATTGCGCAATCGGCATCGCGAATCACGTGGGAGTGCCGGGACCGTTCCGTATCCGCCCGTCATATCTCGCCTTCTTGCGATGGATGCGGAACGGAGGTGCGTATGCTTGTCTCCAAATCTCGCCGCGCCCTGCTGTGCGGATTGGCTATCGCGCCGGTCGCCGCGTCGGCGATTGCCTCGCCCTGGGGTGGCGCACTGTCGGCGCTTCACCAACGCTACGAAGACGAACCCGCGACACTTGTGCGGACGAGAGGGGGACGAAGCATGAGCCGCTTCCGCTATCACAATGCGGAACGGTGGATGACCACGCTGGAAGCGGATTTCCTCACCGAGCCGCGACATGCAAAGGAAGCGCTACATCAGGCCGGTTTCGTGACCCAGCAGGCCCTGTGCGCCTATCTGCTGGATATGGGCTTTGCCGATGCGTGGAACGCGAGCCACATTAAGCAGGACATCGCCAAGGCACTTGCCTACTCCAATGCGTGCGGCTTTGGCCATGACTGCCCTGACATGGCGCGGCTGGCGACGGTTCTCTCGCCCTATTGGAAATGGGGCTATCATTATCATGATTGGGAGGAAGACCGGCCCCGCACGGGCGGCTTCATTCCCGCCATGATTACGCCCCTTGTGCGTACCCTGGTGGATCGCGTCCATGACGTGACCGGTCACCCGCGCCCAAAAGGTTGCCAGCGCCGCCCACAGGGGGCGCGGTCATGATGCTGCGCACCGATGCCGACCATCTGCCTGCACCGATCCGCGAGGAGCTTCTTCACGTCACCACGATCCTGTTCGAGGCGTTCGAGGAAACGACCAAAGGCCGTTGCTCCGAACATTTCCGGGCGGGCCGCATCCTAACCGTGATCCTGCATGGCCCACATACCGAGAATGGTTGGGAAGAGGTCGCGCCGGGGGAAGCGTTCCGGCTGCTGGCGATCGTCAACTATTCCCGCCTTGCCCGCAGCGAACGCGACTGGCGGCTGGTGCGTGACCGTCTTCGTCGCGCGTGGGAGCATGGCGAAATTACCCGGCCGGTACGGCTGTCTATGGAGAGCCTTGAGCGGATGAACGGCGCTCTTGTCGAAGGCGTCCCGCATTTCGTCACCATCGCAGAGCAGGGTATCGTGCTCTACCAGATGGATGGCTTGCGGCTGAAAGAGCCGCGCCACCTTCCGGTGCGGGAACGGGCTATCCGGGGCGTGGCGGAGTTCATCCGGTGGCATAATCGCGGAACCGGATTTCTGGACGGTGCGGCTTTTTATCGGCACCGGGGCGATGGGCCGATGGCAGCGCTGATGCTGCATCAAGCCTGCGAGCATTTCTATCTGTGTGTGTTGCGGTCGATCAGCCTTCACGCCCCGCGCACCCATGCGCTCGATGAACTGCGCGAGGCGGCGGAGGCGCTGGACCCGCACCTATGTTCGGCATGGCCGCGAGACAGCCGCTTCGAGCGGCGCGCGTTCGGCTGTATCCGCCGAGCCTATGTCGAAGCCCGCTATGGGCAATCTTACCGCATTTCGGACGAGGAACTGGCATGGGCGTTCGCGCGGGTGAAGATATTGCAGGTACGGGCAGCGTTCGCCTGCGCGGATCATCAAGCTTTGCTTGCCGAAAGCCTGCCAGCGCCAATGCTCCCGCCACCGGCAGAGCCGACGACAGCGATAGACCTTTCCCAGCCTGCTCGCCGCGCCAATATGCTGCAACGGACATGGCGGATTGTGCGACGTATCGCCCCGCCACAGGGCCGATGGAATCCGCTCGTTCCCGTTCGCCGGTACTGGCGCTCCGACAGGTGCAGGGACTGGGTTGACCATATGCCCTTGGCGATTGTCTGCCTGTGCTTCTTCATGGCGGGTGCCGAGGCAACGCTATGGCGGGTAAAGTCCGCGCAGGCCGTCCGTTCCGAACCCGCCGACCTGTCCGCCGTGCTGGACTTCGACGTGCGCGCGGACACGGTGCTTGGCGCGGTCATGGGGGTTGCGCAGAGGGCGGGCTACCGAGTCAAAGCCAACGACGACATTTGGACTGTGCGGTGGACCGGAGCCTATCGCGCCAAAGCGACGACCTTCGACGCACTCGCGGACATTCTCTATGGCTCCGGCCTGTGCCCTGCGATCCGGGAAGACTTCATCACCGTGCGCTATTGCGACAAGAGCCGCCCGCCAATGGCGGCGATGGTCGAGTATCAGGCAGAACCAGACAGCAATGTGCGCTTGTCAGTTTCGCGCTAACCTCCGTCCTGTTCCGCCTCGAAGGCCCGCTTACCTTTGCGCTTCCAAAGGGCAAGCGCGTTGGCGCGTTCCTCGCCGCGCAACCGGTCGGCAACCGTGAGGAACGCGCCGTAGAGCGTCGCCCGGTCATCATTGGTCAGATCGATAAGGCCCGCCTTGATGACGAGGCCGCCCATTTCGATCAGATGCCGCGTTCTCTCCCGCCGCTTGACCTGCCAGTCCCGCATGTCGGTTCGCGCTTTCCGAGCCTCAAGCCGATGCCGCGCTGCCGTCGAGCGGGAGAGTGCCGCTTTGCTGGCCAGAAGATCCGCCCGCAGGCTTGCCGCCCTTGCCGAGAAAGAACGCCGCGCCCGCCTTGCGCCAGCCCTCCTTCGTCGCGGCGTCTTTCACCGTGACGGCATGGAGCAGCGCCCCGGCCAGCACATCGGCGTCGAGCGCATCGGCCCCGGTCGCCGTCACCAGTTCGCCAAGCTGGCGCACGCGCCGCTCCCTGAGCGCCTTGGCCTTGTCGGCCAGGGCTTTGAGTTCCGAATCAAAATCGCGGGGCTTGCGCATCGTAAAGTCTCCATTGAGTGACGATGAGGCTATGATAAGATGATCTTGCCCGCTGCGCAGTAGAGTCGCCGGGACAGCCTGACACTGCCTAGTCCCGTCCGAGAAATTTTCGAGAAGGGCGCGCTTATACGTCGTTCCGACGTGCGCTTGTGCGGGGTAGATGGACGATCGTCATGGCGATTTTCCATTTCTCCGTGCAGGTCATCAGTCGCGCGGCGGGCCGTTCCGCCGTCTCCGCTGCCGCCTATCGTGCGGGCGAACGCCTGCACGACGAGCGCCTTGATCGCGACCATGATTTCCGTGCCCGCTCCGGCGTCGAGCATAGCGAAATACTGTTGCCGGAGGGCGCGCCGGAACAATGGCGCGACCGCGAACGCCTCTGGAATGATGTCGAGGTATTCGAGAAGCGCAAGGACGCCCAGCTTACCCGCGAGGTCGAGTTCGCCATTCCGCGCGAAATGTCCAAGGCGCAGGGCATCGAACTGGCCCGCGATTTCGTATCCGCCGAGTTTGTCGATCGCGGCATGATCGCCGACCTCAACGTGCATTGGGATATAGGCGCGGACGGCCAACCCAAACCGCACGCCCATGTCATGCTTACCATGCGGGAGGTTGTGCAGCACGAGGACGGCACCGCTGGCTTCGGGGCGAAGGTGCGCGAATGGAACGATCATGAAAATGTCGAGCGCTGGCGCGAACGCTGGGAGAGTCACGTCAACGTGCGCCTTGCCGAACTCGACATAGACGCGCGCATCGATCGCCGCAGTCTGGCCGATCAGGGCATCGACCTTGAGCCACAAAGCAAGATCGGCGGCCCCGCGCACCGGATGGACGCCCAGGGGCTGGAAGCCGACCGCGCCGAGATGCACCGCGAGATCGCGCGGGAGAATGGCGAACGCATCATCGCCGATCCCGGCATCGCGCTCAACGCCATTACTCACCAACAGGCGACGTTCACCAACCGCGATATGGCGATGTTCATCCACCGGCATAGCGACGGGCACGAGCAGTTCAACGCCGCCATCCGCGCGGTACGCGGTTCGCCGGACCTGATCGCCCTGGGCAAGGACGGGCGCGGCGACGAGCGGTTCACGTCGCGCGATATGATCGAGACCGAACAGCGGATGAGCCGCGCCGCTGACCGGCTTGCGATGGACCGGAGCGATGGTCTCTCGGCGGCTGCGACCTACGCCAGTCGCGCCGCCGAGAGGGGTGGCCTTGCCCTGGGAGCAGAGCAGGAAGCCGCGCTGCGCCATATAACCGGTGGACGCGGATTGTCACTGGTGCTGGGTTATGCCGGGACCGGCAAAAGCGCCATGCTGGGCGTGGCCCGCGACGTGTGGGAAAGCGCGGGGCTGAATGTGCGCGGCGCAGCGCTTGCGGGCATCGCCGCCGAGGGGCTGGAGAACGGCTCCGGCATCGCGTCGCGCACCATCGCTGCACTTGAACATGGCTGGGCGCAGGGTCGCGATCTTCTGACCGACCGCGACGTTCTGGTGATTGACGAGGCGGGCATGGTCAGTACGCGCCAGATGGAGCGTGTCCTGTCCCATGCCGCCGAGGCTGGCGCGAAGGTCGTGCTTGTCGGCGATCCACAGCAATTGCAGTCGATCGAGGCAGGCGCAGCGTTCCGCGCGATCCATGAGCGCCATGGCGGCGTGGAGATCACCCAGGTTCGCCGCCAGCATGAAGGATGGCAGCAGAATGCTACCCGGCATCTGGCGACCGGCAGGACCGGCGAGGCGATTGCCGCCTATGCCGACAAGAACATGGTGCATCAGGCCGAGACACGCGAAGACGCGCGGCGTGAGCTGGTCGAGCGTTGGGATCGCGAGCGGCAAGCCAATCCCGATGCGAGCCGCATCATCCTGACCCACACCAATGCGGAGGTGCGCGAAATCAATGATGCCGCGCGCGCGGCGATGCGAAGCGCAGGTGAATTGGTCGACGAGCGCCAGGTGAAGACCGAGCGCGGTGACCGTCTGTTCGCGTCGGGCGATCGCATCATGTTCCTGCGCAACGAACGCAGCCTTGAGGTGAAGAACGGCACGCTGGGCACCATCGAACATGTGAGTGAAGGACGTATGTCCGTCCGCACCGATGACGGGCGTGTCGTATCGTTCGACACCAAGGATTATCGCGACCTCGACCATGGCTATGCCGCTACCATCCACAAGGCGCAGGGCATCACCGTGGATAGGGCGCATGTGCTGGCGACGCCGGGGATGGATCGTCACGGGGCTTATGTTGCCATGTCCCGTCATCGTGACGGCATGGCGCTCCATTATGGCCGCGACGATTTCCGCGATCAGTCCCGGCTTGTTCGCACGCTCAGCCGTGAGCGCGGCAAGGATATGGCGACCGACTACCAGAAGGAAGACCCCGCAAGGGAATATGCCGAGCGGCGCGGTATCACCTTTGGCGAGCGGATCGCGGAAATCGTCAGGCCCATGGTCGAGAAAGCGCGCGGGATTTTCGACAATTTCCGGCCCACTATTCCGCCGCAGCAGGAACGCGACATATTTGCGGGCTTCCAGCCCAAGGCTGAGTCGCCCGCGCAGGAGCGGGCCGTTCAGCGCCAGCCCGAACATGACGCGCAGCCGCTTCGGGCTGGCGGCGTACGCGGCGCGGTGGAGCGCTACGCCAAGGCATGGCAATCGATCCAGCAGACGCGCGCGCAAGGTTTGGACGCCATGCCGCACCAGCGCGAGTCGCTCGACAAGGCGCGCGATGTTCTGGACGCCATCCGGCCCGAAGGTTCGTCCGACCTAAATAGCGCGTTCCATAACAGCCCGGAGCTTGTCCGCGAGACTGCCGAGGGGCGCGGCCAGGCCGCCGTGCGGGCGATGCAATTGGAGACCGAAATCCGCATGGACCCCTTCCAGCGGGCCGACAGGTTCGTGGAAGGGTGGCAGCAATTGCAGCGCCATCATGCCGAGCTTGTGCGCGACGGCAATTTCCGGGGCGCGAAAAGTGCCGCGCAGCAGATGGCGGGCATGGCGAAAAGCCTTGAGCGCGACGCTCAGCTTGAATCGGTGCTGGGCCTGCGCAGCCGTGAACTTGGGCTTGAGATCGGCCAGCAGGGGGCGCGCAGCCTCTCCCACGACCTCGCATCCTCCATCCCCTTCGATCACGGACGCGACATCAGTCGCGGCATGAGCCGCTAACCCCAAGGAGACCATGACATGGACGACGAGCAGAGCCTTTTGAACGAATCGGCCCCCGAACCCCAGCCCAATGCCGCCGCCGAAGCTTTCGCGCACCTCTCGGAGCGCGTGGCTGTTATGGAGGAACGGCTTGAAGGGCGCATGGCCGTGGTGGCCCGCGCGCTTGAGCATATCGCCATCGAGAAGCAGAGCCTCGAATTCCCCGACTATGGCCCGACGCTTGCCAAGATGAACGGCTATCTCGCAACGCTGGCAGGATATACGCAGAAGATCATGGATGCGCCCGCCATGCAGTTGACGCCGGAGAGCATGGCGGAGCGGATCGACGTTGCGGCGGATGCCGCACGAGCGACGGACAAGGCGACCATCAAGAAATCGCTGGAATTGCATCATCAAGCCCATGCGGATCAGATGCGCGCGATCGGCACCGTTCGCACCAAGCGGGAACAGCGTTGGCAAATGTTCTATTGCGGCAGCGGCGCGGCGCTAGCCGTGTCGCTTCTCTGGCTGATATATCCCGGCTGGGCGGCCAGCATCGGCCCGCAAAGCTGGCTTTGGCCGGAACGGGTGGCCCGTCGCACACTGGGCGAGGCATCGCTATGGGACGCAGGAATCCGCATGATGCGCGCCGGGGACCCGGAAGGCTGGCAGGCGATCGTGGATGCCGCCGACCTGGCGCGGGAGAACCGCGAGGCCATCGACGCATGCGAGCGGCAGGCAGCCAAGACTAATCAGTCAGCTCGATGCATTATTAAAATCGAAATGCGAAGCAAGAATTAGAGTCAGTTCACCACCTTTTTCAAAAGAGCTACAAAGCCCAGTCGATTGCTATTGCGTTTGCTTGCTCTAAAACCAGATCGACTGCCGCTTTTTGCAAATCGGGCGGATAGCCATAGCGGGCCAGCAACTTGCGAACCTCGATCCGCATTTTAGCGCGGACACTTTCTTTTTGCGTCCAATCGACAGTCACGGTGCTGCGAATTGCTTTGACCAATAGTTGCGCAAGGGTGCGAAGCGTCTCGCGTTCCATCAAATCCCTTGCTGATCCATTCTCAGCCAAGGCATCGTAAAATGCCAGCTCTTCTGGGGCCATGCCCAGCTCTTCGCCGCGCTTGGCGGACGCGGCCACTTCCCGGGCAAGCGAAATCAACTCATCGATCACCTGCAAGCTGTCCACTGCGCGATTGTGATACCTGGTCAGCACATCGTCGAGTCTCTCACTGAGCTTTCGCGCCTCGACGATGTTCAGTCGTTCGCGCGCCTTGATGTTTCCTTGCAAAAGCCGCCGCAGCGTTTCTACTGCCAAATTGGGCTGCTTGGTTTGCTTTACTTCCAGCAGGAAGTCATCGGACAGTATCGCAAGATCAGGCTGCTCAAGCCCCGCGTCCTTGAACACGTCAAGAATGCCATCTGACATTACGGCTTGCGACATGAGCTGGCGGATTTCCTGCTCGATCGCATGCCTGCCGCGCCCGCCCTTGCCAGCCGTATATTTGACGAGGTTCGCCCGCAATGCGACGATCAGGGCAACTTCCTGCCGTTTGGCAGAGGCGCGTTCGTCACCCGCCGCGATGGCAAAGGCTGCTTCGGCTTGGGTCGCCAGATCAACGAACTCCGCACGGTGATCGCTGGACAGGATTTCCTCAAGGCATTGTTTAAGGATGGTTAGGCGGGCTGTTGGCTCAGCATCAAAAAACGCATTCCAGTTGACCTTGCCGAGCAAGGCAAGTGCAGATTCAACCTTGCTGAGAAGCTGGCGCACTGCCTCATCCATGTTGAGGCTGACCTGCTCCTGATCGCGCGCGCTGTACTGCGCCAGCGCCGCGCGTAACTCTGCACCTATGCCGAGATAATCGACGATTAGGCCGCCGGGCTTAGAACCGAACACGCGATTGACGCGTGCGATGGCTTGCATGAGGCCATGCCCGCGCATCGGCTTGTCGATATAGAGGGTATGGAGCGAAGGCGCGTCAAAGCCCGTCAGCCACATGTCTCGCACGATCACGAGGTCAAAGCCGGACTTGGGATTTTTGAAACGGTCTGCAATTTCTTCCAGCCGCGACTTTGTGCGGATGTGGGGCTGCATGGCTTGAGGATCGGCATTGTTGCCGGTGATGACGACTTTCATCATGCCGTCACCATCATTCGCCGGATCAGCGCCAACCCACGCCGGGCGCAAACGGGCGATCTCATCATAAAGGGCAACAGCGACTTGGCGACTGATCGCCACGATCATGCCCTTGCCGCCGCCCATTGCAACCTTGCGTTCCTCGAAATGCGCAACGATGTCAGCGGCAACGGTTTCGACCCGCTCCTTGGAGCCGACAATTTCCTCAAACCGGCTAAACTTTGCCTTCAACTGTTCGGCGGCGCGCACGTCGCTGCCTTCCGTCAGTTCTTCGGCAAGCGCGTCCAGCTCTTCGCGTTGCTCCGCATCGAGCCGAAGCATCAGCTTGGCGAGCCGGGCAGAATAGTGGATCGGCACCGTCGCTTTGTCGATGACCGATTGGGTCATGTCGTAAGTG
Source organism: Sphingobium sp. GW456-12-10-14-TSB1 (assembly GCF_059424385.1). NCBI lineage: Bacteria > Pseudomonadati > Pseudomonadota > Alphaproteobacteria > Sphingomonadales > Sphingobiaceae > Sphingobium > Sphingobium sp. GW456-12-10-14-TSB1. The sequence continues at coordinate 571,608 of NZ_JBWKZI010000001.1, forward strand.
TCGATCACGTCGCCAAACACCGCCGCTGTGCTGCGATCCTTTTCGTCAATCGGCGTGCCGGTGAAGCCGATGAACGTGGCGTGGGGCAGGGCTTGGCGCAGATATTCAGCGAAGCCTACTTCTTCGCGCACTTCATCGCCGCGAGTCACAAAGCGGCGGTTGAGGCCGTATTGCGAACGGTGCGCTTCATCGGCGATCACGATCACGTTGCTGCGATCAGTCAGCAACGGGTGCTCACCATCGTCACCGCGAAACCGCTGTATGGTCGTGAACACCAGCCCGCCAATATCAACCTTGAGCAGTTCCCGCACCGCCGCCACTGTTTCAGCGTTGCGCGGCTCACCACGAATGGCGCTACCGTGGGCGGTGAAGGTCTTGAAGAGCTGATCCTCCAAATCGTTGCGGTCCGTCACCACAACAATTGTCGGATTTTTCAACTTCTTCGCCAGTTGAAGCTGGCGGACATAGAACAGCATGGTCAGCGATTTGCCGCTGCCTTGCGTATGCCAGATCACGCCGCCCTTGCGGTGTCCGCCTTCGCCCGCCGCTTTTACGGTCGATGTCAGCGCCCGACGCACGGCATGGAACTGGTGATAGCCTGCCAGCTTCTTCGATTTGACCACACCATCGGCCATTTCAAAGGCCGTGTAATCGAACGCCAGGTCCAGCAGCCGCGACGGATCGAGTGCGCCCTTGATGAGCACTTCCAGTTCTGCCCGGCCAAAGTCGTCATGCTTTTCGCCGTCGATGGTCCGCCACGGCTGGAAACGGTCCAGCCCGGAAGTCAGCGAGCCGATGCGCGCTTCCATCCCGTCGCTGATGACCAGCGCCGCGTTGAAGCGGAACAGTTCTGGCGCCTTGTTCTTGTAGTTTTGAAGCTGCTCGTGCGCCCGATCCATCGTGGCGTTTTCATCGGCAGGATTTTTCAATTCCAGCACTGCCAGCGGCAAGCCGTTAATGAACAGAACGATGTCCGGCCTGATCGTATGCCGCTCAGCTTGCACGACAAACTGGTTGGCAGCGATGAAGCTGTTGTTGTCCGGCTTCTTCTGATCGATCAAACGCAAGCGAACAGTCCGGCTTTCGCCATTCTCGTTCAATTCCACTGGCACGCCGAAGACCAGCAGCTCATGGAAGGCCCGGTTGTTTTCCAGCAAATTCTGGGTTGGCGCGGCCAATACCGCCCGAACGGCCGCTTCAACCAGCGTTGAAGTTGCATCGGGATTGAGCGTAGCAAGCGCATCGCGGAGTTGCCCCTCCAGCACCGTCTGCTTGTAGTTGGTGCGGGCACTCATGGGGCCATCGGGTGCCAGATAATCACCTGGCAGCACCTGCCACCCGGAAAGATCGAGCCAGCTCAGTGCCGCCAGTTCAACCGCGCCCTCGTTGAATCGGCTTGGGGGTGAAGCGCCGCCGGTGGGGTAGGTCATGCGGCGGCTTCCAGTTCACCATCGGCGGGGTTGGTCAGCCGCCATTCGGTCAGTGCCGCCTCATATTGTGTGGCATCCAGCGTGAACAGGATGCGGCTTGGTTCAAAAATCGACCCAGCGATTTCAACCAGCTCATATTCGCTGTCAAGATTGTCGTTGAATGCGCCTGCCAAATCATAGGATGGGCCGGACGCTGCTTCGAAATCTTTTGATGGACGGCTCCAAGCGACATCGAGCAGGAACGACACCAGCGCATCGCACAACCCGCCAAGCATGTAAGCGTGCTGGCGCTGCAGCACGGCCCAATCGAGCGCGCCGCCGTGGCGCATGTTGGGAATGTTGCTCAGACGGGCAAGCGCGGTGGTCGTTTCTTCAATGCCCTTGATGAGTGCGGACAACTCCTCATGGATTTTGTCGCCGTCCGGGTGATCGGTCATCGTGAAGTCGAAGGCTTCAATAACCTTGGTCATGCGACCGGGAAGGCCATCGCGGCCAAACTCGATATTCAGAGACAGTCCGATGGATGCTTGCGCAGCCTCAAAGATTGTGCGGACGCTGGCAAGGCAAGTGTCGGGCAGTTGCTCGATGCGCTGTTCCAGCGCCCGGACGTGCAGCTCAAGATTGCCGGCCTGCTCCGGGTGCCCCTCGATGAGGTTGCGAAGGAGCTGGAGCTGATAGGCCATGCGTTCCTCTATGCAGCCGCGATCACGGATTCAGTGTCAGCAACGCCCAATTCACCAGACAGGAGTTTGGGCAGCAATTCATCCCGAAGGCTGGTGAGGGATGCGGTTTCCTCAGCCAATTGCACGATGCGGGAGAATGTTGTTTTCATGATTGCAACAAACGCATCATGGACAGCGGGAGAAGGCTTAATCATGGCAACGGTCCGCAGAACGCCTTTGCTTATTTCTTGAAAAGTCGATCCGTTAGCATTCGACTTGATAAGCTTCATGTTTTCATGGCACCAAGCCCAAGCATAGAAAGGCGAAAGCGTCTTTTCCACAAATGCCGCAATGCCCTGATTGATGCTTACAGGCAGAGCGTTAAAGGCGAGGTATCCTATAGGCGCACGCGACGACATCAGCAGAGACATTTCTGGTATTTTCCCCGAACTGCAAACATTGAAGCCCTGTTCGGTCAACGAGCGGTCGGTTTGGGTTAGCAGTGGTCCCGGTAGGCCAGACATGTCCTTAGGAGTCGCCCATGCATGAGCCCCGCCCCAGTATTCGGCTTGCTTAGTGGACGGCGTGTTTCCGGCCACGATAGAAAACAGCTCACCGACAGTGCTTTGCTTCCATTCCTTCGGCAACCCTTCATCGTCAAAGCAATCCGGGAAAAGTGCGGCGATGTCAGCGGGTAAACCAGTGTCGCGACCCTCGGCGTTTGCATGGACAGGATCGAAATCGACAAACCAGCACTTGAAAAGCGCCCGCGCCATTTCCTCCAGCGTTGCAGCAGCCTTTCGGTTGATTTCAATTTTCTCGTCAAGCGAGGACAAAACGGCTGTTATATCTTCCTGCACTTTGATTGGCGGGATGCTCAAGTGCAGGTGTTCAAAGCATGTTGTCGGAACACGTTGGCGCCCTGAAGTGCCGCTCATCTGAGAAATGGCAAAATCTCGAAACACCTGACTCTTGACCGTGTAAAAGGCAAAGTCCGATGTTGTCACACCATCGCGGCCCCGAAACACGATGAACTCCGTTGAACCGAAACCAAATCCGTGCCGATCTGTGGACCGAAAACGTGCAATCTTGCCGTTTTCAAGGCACGGCGTGATGCGGGCCATGAGCGTATCGCCATCTTCGAAGCGTGAACCGCCACCTAGGCCGCGCGTTTGCGAGGCTTCCACATACTGAGCGCTGCCATCAACCGCCGCCATATCCACAAACGGCAAACTTCTCGCATGTGGCGGCTTTATCCTTGGGTTGATAATGAACGCCTGAGCAGCAGCCATTTGTTGCCACTCACCAGCCATAACCAACCTTCTTCAGTTGGCTGCGGATTTCAAAATCGAGCACATTGCCGCGTTCCATCTGCTTTTTTAGTGTTGTGGTGAGCCGGACCATCTTTTCCGCAAAAGGCTCGTCATCCTCTGCCTGCGCCGCCTGCTCCACATACATGCCCGGCGTCAGCACGAACCGTTTGGCAGCAATTTCTTCGATTTTCACCGATTTGGCGAAGCCGGGCACGTCCTCATACTTGCCGTTCTTTTCCCGCCATGCATGATAGGTATCAGCGATGGTCGCCACGTCCTCAGCGGTCAGCTCTTTCAGCGTCCGCGTTACCATCGCTCCATGATTGCGCGCATCAATGAACAGCACGTCGCCGCGTCGGTCACGCAGCTTCTTGTCCTTCACTATACCGTTCGACTTGTCGCGTGCGACGAACCACAAGCACACCGGAATCTGTGTGGTCGAAAAAAGCTGGCCGGGAAGAGCCACGATGCAGTCGATCACGTCTTTTTCAATCAGCCGCTGGCGGATTTCGCCTTCGCCCGATTGCTGGCTAGACAGCGAGCCATTGGCCAGCACAAAGCCCGCGATGCCGTGCGGAGCCAGATGGTGATAAATATGCTGAACCCAGCCGAAGTTGGCATTGCCACCGGGCGGCGTGCCGAATTGCCAGCGGACATCGCCTTGCAAACGTTCCTGTCCCCAGTCGCTCTGATTAAAGGGCGGGTTGGCAAGGATGTAATCCGCTTTGATGCTGGGGTGCATATCCTCGTGGAAGCTGTCAGCCCACTTGCTGCCAAGGTTTGCCTCGATGCCCCTGATGGCCAGGTTCATCTTGGCCAGCCGCCATGTCGTGGGGTTGGACTCCTGCCCATAGATCGAAATGTCGTTTCGCCCGCCCTCGTGCGCCTCAATGAACTGTTCGGATTGCACGAACATGCCGCCTGACCCGCAACATGGGTCATACACGCGGCCCTTGAACGGCTCGATCATCGCCACCAGCAGGCGTACGACGCACCCGGCAGTATAATACTGCCCGCCGCGTTTACCCTCTGCGATGGCAAACTGGCCAAGGAAATACTCATAGACGCGGCCCAGCACGTCTTGCCCATGATGAGAATCGCGGAATGCCAGATCGGAGAAAAGCTTGACCACTTCGGCCAGCTTGGTCTGGTCCAGCTCTGGCCGGGCATAATTCTTGGTCAGCACGCCTTTGAGGGTTGGGTTCTCGCTCTCGATGGCGATCATTGCGGTGTCGATCAGCTCGCCAATGGTTGGCGTGGTGCTGGTTGCGTTTTCCTTGAGATACTCCCACCGAGCATGTTCTGGCACCCAGAACACGCTTTCGGCTGCATACCAATCCCGCTCATCAGCAAGGAAGGCGCTTTCCGAGTCAGCTTCGGCTTCCGCCTTGCGCTCGTTGAAGCGATCAGAAATGTATTTGAGGAAAATCAGCCCAAGCGCGACATGTTTATACTCCGCCGCATCCATGTTGCCGCGAAGCTTGTCAGCCGCAGCCCAAAGAGGAGCCTCAAATTCGCGAGAATTCGGCTTATCTGGCACCGTCGCGACTTTCCTTGGTCGTCCACGAGCCATTTCAACATTCCCCAGTTTCGACAAGTTAGGTGGTCCCTATCCGCCGGGCAGAACAATTCCAAGCCTAGACGATAAAATCTATCTTCCCAATAGGAAGATCTCCTCGGCCCGTTGGAGAGGCATCACCCTCTGGCGTAGCCTGCGCCAGATCTAATGGGAGACGTCGTCCCGACTTGTGCCGAATCATACCATCCCAACTCACATAAAAAGTGGGAACAAAAGTGGTCTGCGATTGATTCAGGAACAACCTTATCGTTCAAAAACAACAAGATAAAATACTTGAATGGTAGCGGAGGAGGGACTTGAACCCCCGACACGCGGATTATGATTCCGCTGCTCTAACCAGCTGAGCTACTCCGCCCCATGGGGCCGCGCGGGGCGTGTGGCCCTGCGGTGAGGCGGCGCTATACGCAGCAGGGACGGGTCGGTCAACGGGGGTAATGCGGGTAGAACGCAACTTATTTGCGACGCACGCTCCAGCCTGGCGGCAGCGTCGCGGGATAAGCCGCGATCGTGCCCGAATCGATCGCGCCGACGGCTTCGTTCACCAGCGGGCCAAGCTGGCTCATGTCGGGATTATGGCCCGCGCCCGGCATGGTCAGCAAGGTAGCGGGGGTGCCCGCGGCATCGAACAGCGCGTCGGCCTGGCTCAATTCCACCCGGTCGTCGGCAGTGCCCAGCATCATCACCAGCGGTGCATGGATCTTGGTCGCGGCATCCAGATTGTTCCATTTGTCTGGCAGCAGCAGGCCGACTGCGCCCGGTGCCGATTCCGCCAGCTTGTCGAAGGTCGACAGGGTGACCACACCCGTTACCGGCGCTGTCGCCCCGACATGCAGCGCCACCGCGCCGCCCAGCGAATGGCCGACCAGAAAGACATGGGCGTCCGTTCCGACAAGTTGCCGCGCCCGCGCGACGAAAGCGCGGCCATCGGCCACCAGTCCTGCCTGTGTCGGGCTGCCCGGATTGCCGCCAAAGCCGCGATAGGACACGACGATGACATGATCGCCATGCCCGGTCAGATGTTCGGCATAGCGCGCGGCGACCCCCTGGTTCGATCCGCGCCCGTGGAAGAAGAGGATGACGTCATGATCGCCGGGATCACCCGGCCAATAATAGCCGGTCAGTGACAAACCGTCCTCGGTCCGTACCGGCAAAGGCTGGGGCGGCGCCTTGGTCCATTGGGCGACGCTGATGGGCGTGGCGTCGGCCTTGTATATCTGTTCGCGTATGCCCGAAGCGCAGGACGCCAGCATCAATGCCGCCGCGACCAGCCATGTTTTTCTGCCCTGCATCATCATTCCCATGCCGTTTGGAGGCGGGAATAGCGTAATGGCGGGCGTCTGCGCGATTTTTCTGTTGCAATCTTTTTTGCGCCACGTCCTAATGTTGCAACGCACAACCAGCCATATTGGCTGAGGGAGGATCGACAACTTGCCCTTCCATGAAATGTTTGAGCCTGATGGTTCGATACGCCCCTGCTACGCTGAAGTGCAGAAATGGGTGGAGCGAACGGGCATTTCCGGGCTTAACCGTCGACTGGACGAGGCAGAGGCGATCTTCCGCCGCATCGGCATCACCTTCGCCGTCTATGGGGAGGGGGGCGATCCTGAACGACTGATCCCCTTCGACCTGCTGCCGCGCATCTTTACCGCGCAGGAATGGCGTGTGCTGGACAAGGGCATTCGCCAGCGCGCCCGTGCGCTCAACGCCTTCCTGCACGACGTCTATCATCGCGGGGAGATTGTGAAGGCCGGCATCATGCCTGCCGACATCATCTACCAGAACAGCGCCTATCTGGCCGAAATGGCCGACTTTTCGCCCCCCGGCAAAGTCTATAGCCATATCGTGGGCATCGACATCGTTCGCACCGGGCCGGGCAGTTTCGAAGTGCTGGAGGATAATTGCCGCACCCCGTCGGGCGTGTCCTACATGCTTGAAAATCGCGACATCATGACGCGCATGTTCCCTGAACTGTTCGCGCAGGGAATTGTCGCGCCGGTCGACGACTATCCCGCCGAGCTGTTGAAGAGCCTGAAAGAAGTCGCGCCACCCGCCTGCACCGGCGATCCGGTCGTCGTCGTGCTGACGCCTGGATCGCTTAACAGCGCCTATTATGAGCATAGTTTCCTCGCCGACCTGATGGGCGTCGAACTGGTCGAGCCGGCGGACCTGTTCGTCGATGAAGGCCGGGTGTGGATGAAAACCACGCTGGGACCGAAGGCCGTCGACGTCATCTATCGCCGTATCGACGACGAATATCTCGACCCGCTGGTGTTCCGCCCGGACAGCCTGCTGGGCGTGCCGGGCATTTTCAACGTCTATCGCAATGGCGGCGTGACGCTGGCTTCGGCACCCGGATCGGGCATCGCCGATGACAAGGCGGTCTATATCTACGTGCCCGAAATGATCCGCTTCTATCTGGGCGAGGTGCCGATCCTGGACAATATCCAGACCTGGCAATGCAGCAAGCCGGACGAATGCGCCTATGTGCTGGAAAATCTGCACGATCTGGTGGCCAAGGAAGTTCATGGATCGGGCGGGTACGGCATGTTGATCGGGCCGAAATCGTCGAAAGACGAAGTGGAGGCCTATGCCGCGCGCATCCGCGCCGATCCGGGAAAGTTCATTGCGCAACCGACGCTGGACCTGTCCACCGTCCCCACGCTCGGCCCCGCCAGCGTCGTGGGTCGCCACGCCGATTTCCGTCCCTATTGCCTGGTCGGCAAGCAATTGCGGCTGGTGCCGGGCGGCCTGACCCGCGTTGCGCTGACCGAAGGATCGCTGGTTGTCAATTCCAGCCAGGGCGGCGGCGTGAAGGACACATGGGTCATGCAGGATTGATGATGGCTCGTCACACACACCTACATCCGTTCGGGCTGAGCTTGTCGAAGCCCTGCACGTCTCTTGAAGAAAGAACAGCCGCCTTCGGCGAAGCTCAGGACAGGCTTCGACAGGCTCAGGGCGAATGGGGAAGGGGGTATCCCACATGCTGAGCCGGACCGCCGAAAATCTCTACTGGATGGCGCGCTATATGGAGCGGGCCGAAGCCACCGCCCGGCTGCTGACCATGGGGCAGCGCATGGCGATATTGCCCGGCGCGCATCATCGCGACGAATGGCGTTCCGTCGTGCGCGCGACTGGCAGCGGCCACCAGTTTCCCGAAGGGGTGCAGGTGACGGAAAGCGATGTCGTCTCCTTCCTGATGCTGGACCTCGACAATCCCAGCTCGATCCGCTCCTGCCTGCTCAAAGCCCGGTCCAACGCCAAATCGGCGCGCACCATGCTAACGCAAGATATGTGGGAAGCGCTCAACGACGGCTGGCGTAAGCTCGACAGCTATGATGTGTCCGAAGCGCGGCAGCAACTTCCGGCCCTTATCGACTGGGTCAAGACCCGCGTCATGACCTTTCGCGGCGCTACCCATTCGGGCCAGCTGCGCAATGAAGGCCATGATTTCCTGCGCTGCGGTTCCGCGCTGGAACGGGCGCAGATGACGCTACGGTTGCTTGACGTCAAATATTATGTCCTGCTGCCGGAAACCGAAGTCATCGGCGGCAATCGCGACCATTATCAATGGACATCGGTGCTGCATGCACTGTCAGGCAGCCGTGCCTATCATCATGTCTATGGCGGCACTTATACGCCCTGGCAGATCACCGATTTCCTGATGCTCAACCGCATGTTTCCGCGCAGCGTAGCCTATTGCTACGACCAGCTGGCCTATCGCCTGCACCGGCTGGAAGGGTGGCACGGCACGCGCAACCCCTGCCATGAAACGGTGCAGCAGATGGTGACTGCGCTCGAACAGCTCGACAGTGGGGAAATCTTCCGCTTCGGCCTGCATGAAACGGTGCAGCATGGCCTGCAAATGACCAACCAACTGGGCATGGAAATCGCCCAGGCCTATCATTTCGGCTAGAAGGGGGAAGGGGGGCCTTTCATGAAATTGCTTGTCCGCCACCAGACCGTCTATCGCTATGACGCATCGGCCGGGCGCGTGGCGATGCGGCTGAAGCTGATGCCGGTCGATACCCCGGCGCAGACCGTGCTGGATTGGCAGGTCAGCGTGAATGGCGATGTGCTGACGGATTTTCGCCCCAACAGCTATGGCGAGATGGAAACGATCTGGATTCGCCATGATCGGCAGGACAATGCCGTCATCGTCGCCGAAGGGCTGGTCGAAACCCGCGAGACTCATGGCGTCGTCGGTGCGCCGGTCAGCCGGGTCAATCCGCGCTATTTCCTGCGCGAAACGCCGCTCACCCGCGCGTCGGACGGTATCGCCGCCATGGCCCGCGCCACGCCAGAAGGCGACGGCCCGCTCGCCCGGCTGCACGCGCTGTCCGCCGCCGTTATCGATGCGGTAGGCTATCGCGCGGGCGTCACGACATCGGCCACCACCGCCGCGCAGGCCTTTGCGCTGGGGGCAGGGGTGTGTCAGGACCATGCCCAGATTTTCATTGCCGGGGCGCGATCGCTCGGCATCCCGGCGCGCTATGTGTCGGGCTATCTGCTGGCGGGTGACGGCAGCGAATTGCATGAAACCCATGGCTGGGCCGAAGCATTGGTGCCCGAACTGGGCTGGGTAGGCTTCGATCCGTCCAATCGCGTCTGCGTGACCGAACGCTATCTGCGCGTCGCCAGCGGGCTGGACGCGGATGAGGCCGCGCCGATCCGGGGCACGATCACGGTTGCGGGCGATATCTCGATTGACGCGGACGTCCGTATCGCGCAGGCGGTTGATGGCGTCGAGGAACGGCAGTTGCAGCGGCAACAGCAGCAGTCTATCCCGCCGTCCAACGCGCAGCTTTGATTCAGCTTTCGGGGACGGGGACGAATGACCTATTGTGTGGCGGTGCGGGTTGACCAGGGGCTGGTCATGCTGTCCGACACCCGCACCAATGCGGGCATGGACAATATCGCCCGCTTTCGTAAGAGCTTCACCTATCTGGTCGAGGGCGAACGGGCGATCACCCTGCTTTGTTCAGGTAACCTGTCGATCACGCAGGGGGTGAAGGCCACGCTCAGCAAGGCGATCAAGGACGCCAAGCTCGACCCCGACATCGAAACCATCCTCAATTGCAGCACCATGCACCGCGTCGCGCAGATCGTGGGCGATGCGATGCGCGCCATGCAGACGCGATACCGCGAAAGCATCGAAATGGGCGGTTCGGGCGCCAGCGCCTCAATCATGATCGCGGGCCAGCGCCGGGGCGGCAAGCCGCGACTTTACCTCGTCTACAGCGCGGGCAATTTCATCGAAGCGACCGAGGACACGCCTTTCTTCCAGATCGGCGAGCATAAATATGGCAAGCCGATTCTGGACCGCATCATCACGCGCGACACCACGCTGGAAGACGCGACGAAGGCGGTGCTGGTGTCGATGGATTCGACCCTGCGCTCCAACCTGTCCGTCGGCATGCCGCTCGACCTGACGGTCATCCCGACCGACAGGTTCGACTTCCGCGTCCGCACCCGCATCGAAGCCGACAATGAAGAATTCGCCATGATCTCCCAGGGCTGGAGCGCCGCGCTGCGCAAGGGCTTCGAGGATTTGCCCAACGTATTGGATTGAGCAGGGCCGGAGGGGGAGGCGACGCGGCCCCGTTTGCGCCACAGGGCTGCGCCGATCGACGGCGGCGGATCTCTTGCGCTACCCACACCCCCGCTTCGCACCGCCCAAGCAAATCCTTCGCTTGCCTGCGCGCCGTCACCGCCTATCTCTCCCATCAACACGAATCGCATCTGAAAGCCTGATATGACCGCCACCCATTCGACCCGTATGCTCATCCTCGGTTCCGGCCCTGCTGGCCTGTCCGCCGCCATTTATGGCGCGCGTGCGGGACTGGCGCCGATCGTGGTGCAGGGGATGCAGCCGGGCGGGCAACTCACCATCACCACCGACGTCGAAAATTACCCCGGTTTCAAGGATGTGATCCAGGGGCCATGGCTGATGGAGCAGATGCAGGCGCAGGCCGAGCATGTCGGCGCGCAGATGATGTATGACCAGATTGTCGATGTGGACCTGTCGCAGCGGCCCTTTCGCCTGACCGGGGACGGCGGTGTCGTCTATGTCGCCGATACGCTGGTCATCTGCACCGGCGCGCAGGCCAAATGGCTGGGCGTAGAAGGGGAAGAGCATTTGCAGGGCAAGGGCGTCAGCGCCTGTGCCACCTGCGACGGCTTTTTCTATCGCGGCAAGAAGGTGGTGGTCATCGGCGGCGGCAATACTGCGGTCGAGGAAGCGCTGTACCTCACCAACCACAGCCATGACGTCACCCTGATCCATCGCCGCGACACGCTGCGCGCCGAAAAGATTTTGCAGGAACGGCTCCACGCCCATCCGAATATCAAGGTGCTGTGGAACAAGGCGGTCGATAAATTTGTCGGCGGCGGCACGCCTGAAGGGCTGGTCGGCGTGGACCTTGTCGACACGGTAACCGGCGAAAAGTCGCATGAGCCTACCGACGGCGGCTTCGTTGCGATCGGCCATCATCCCGCAACCGAACTCTTCACCGGCAAGCTGCCGATGGATGAGGGCTATCTGCTGGTCGAAAAGGGCACCACCCGCACCTCGATCCCCGGTGTGTTCGCGGCAGGCGACGTGACCGACAAAATCTATCGCCAGGCGGTGACCGCGGCCGGCATGGGCTGCATGGCGGCGCTGGACGTGGAGAAATTCCTGGCCGAGGCGGATTTCGAGGCGATGGTCGAGACGTGACTACTTGCCGTTCGGGCTGAGCGAAGTCGAAGCCTTCCACTGAGCGGAGCGAAGTGCCATCACTACGTTCAGGCGGACCCTTCGACTTCGCTCAGGGCGAACGGATATTACTGCGCCACCTTGCTCCGCGCAAAGGCGACCAGCGACCCGAACGTCTCGAACGTGTCGCCGTCGATGTCGTCATCCTCGATCAATATGTCGAAACGATCTTCCATCTCGGTCAGCAAGCCAGCAACCGCCATCGAATCCAGCTCCGGCAGCGCGCCGAACAAGGGCGTGTCAGCCGCAAACCCGTCGACCTGATCCTGCGAAAGGCCCAGCACGTCGCGCAACAGCGCCCGCGTCAGAAGCTCGATGTCATCGGTCCGGTCGACCGGCTGAGGAGATTGCGCCCGCATGATGGGCGTCGTCCTAGTCATTCCCGCCCTATCCGACAAGCGCGGAAATGGCTGTCCGGGCCGCAGGCAGCCAGTTGGACGCATGGCGCGGGTTGAAGGCGTCGATGCGGTGGAGCGGTACTCGCTCCTCCATCCAGTCGCTCTTGTAGGGATTGTCGCCCGTGCCATAGTCTATCGTCGCGACCCGATCGCCATCGATCGCTTGGGCAAACATCGCATGGCTCAGCAGCGTGCCGGGCGATCCCGCGTCGTGGGCGCGATCATGGGACAGTTTGTGGATGAGCGCGACGCCATTTTCCACCGTCCATAATTGGGTGGCGACCGCGCGGCCCCTGTTCCCCTCGGCCTCCCGCGCAAAGCCCAACCGCAACGTCCCGGCATCACTTTCCTGCTCGACCAGCGCGCGCAGGAAATTCAGACCGGGTTCCGCCTCCTTCCAGCTGCGCCCATGCACATCGACATAATCGCGCCACAGATCGTCGGTCAGCCGGTCGCTGATCGACAGGTCATAGCGGTTGGCCCGCGCCCGGCGCCTGACGAGCGTGCGCAGCCGACCGGGGCGGCTGGCCCAATAGGTCGCGAAATTCCGCCCGGCGACCGCCAGAATATGCCGCCCGCCCATTGGCCGCGACAGCGCAAACCATCCGGTCCGGCGCAGGCTGGCCAGCAGTTCGACGCTCGATTCGACCGGATAGAGGTCGATCTGGCTGGCGGTGCGCAACAGGTGGCGGCTCAGCGTGTCGAGCAGGTGCGCCCGCTGCACAGCATCGGGGTCGCCCGTGAACAGCGGCGACCAGTCGAAACTATACCAGTTGGCCAGCGCAGACAGACGACGGCTTTCATGTTCCAGCAGGAACAGCCAGGCCTGTGCGCCATTATCCTCTGACATGACCACCCGAACCGGGACATCGGCCAGACAATGACGATGCAGCAGATCGAACCAGTCGAACCGGCCAAACAGGCCGGGCACGGCGTCGCGATCAAGACCGCCTTGCAGCGCGTCCCGCACTTGCGCGAGGCTGTGATATTCCCTTGTCGTCGGCAACCGACTATCTCCGCATGCGTGAAGGTGAGGCTTAGGGGCAAAGTCTGGAAATGGAGTTAAGCATGCGCCAGACAGACCAGACCATGGCGATCCTGCCGATCGACCATCTGCTGCTGCGTGGCGATCGGGACCGGGCGGCGCTGGACGGGCGGTCGGGCAGCTATAATTTTGCCGAGCTGGAAGAAACGCTGGGGCGGCTTGCAGGCTGGCTGGCGGGGTTTGGACTGGAACCGGGCGCACGGGTGGCGAGCTGGATCGCAAAAGGGCCGGTGGCGGCGCTGATGCCGCTCGCCGCGCCGCGTGCGGGTTTTGTCCATGTCCCGGTCAATCCGCTGCTCAAACATGCGCAGGTGGCGCATATTCTGGCCGATAGCGGCGCGGCGCTGCTGATCGGCACGACGGCGCGACTCGCGACGCTGGCACCGGGCGATGTGCCGCAGGGGTGCCAGTTGCATCGGGAGGATGACGCCGCCTGCGCCATGAGCGGGGGGGCGGCGCTTGCACCATCGACCGCGGCCCCGGACGATCTCGCCGCCATCCTCTACACCAGCGGATCGACCGGGCGGCCCAAGGGAGTGATGCTCAGCCACGCCAATCTCTGGCTGGGCGCGGTCGCGGTGGCCGACTATCTGGGTCTGACGCCGCAGGACCGCACAGCCTGCGTCCTGCCGTTCAGCTTCGATTATGGCCAGAATCAGCTGCTCTCAACCTGGTTTGCCGGCGGCTGCGTTTATCCGCTCGACTATCTGACGGCCCGTGACGTCATGAAGCTGGTCGACCGGCGCGACATCACGACGCTGGCGGGTGTGCCGCCGCTGTGGGGGCAACTGACCGAACTGGATTGGCCGCCGGAGGTCGCGGCCAAGCTCAAACGCCTGACCAACAGTGGCGGCGCGCTGACCCGACCTTTGGTATCCCGGCTGCGCGCGCTGTTTCCCAAGGCCGATCTTTATCCCATGTACGGCCTGACCGAAGCTTTTCGCTCCACCTACCTGCCGCCCGCCCTGGTTGAGAGCCACCCCGACTCGATGGGGTCGGCGATCCCCTTTGCCGAGATATTGGTGGTCCGTCCCGATGGCAGCATCACTGACGATGACGAACCGGGCGAACTGGTCCATTGCGGCCCCCTCGTCGCCCAGGGCTATTGGCGCGACGTGGCCCGTACCGCCGAGCGCTTCAAGCCCGCGCCATCCGCGTCCCGCTATGGCGGCATGGCGGTCTGGTCCGGCGACACGGTGCGGCGCGATGCCGATGGCCTGCTCTATTTCGTCGGGCGCGACGATGCGATGATCAAGTCGGCGGGCAACCGGATCAGCCCGACCGAGATAGAGGAGGCTGCGGTGGCGGTGCCGGGCGTCGCCGAAGCGGTGGCACTGGGGGTGAAGGATGAACGGCTGGGGCAGGCGGTCAAATTGCTGATCCGCTCCGCCGACCCGGACGTTGCCCAGGCGGTCGCCACGCACATCAAGGCGGAACTGCCCAATTTCATGCAACCGCGCGAAATCCTTGTGCTGGCGGCATTTCCCCGCAATCCCAACGGCAAGATTGATCGAGTCGCGCTGGCGCGGGAGTATGGCATTTGAAACCGATGGGACCAATCCCGGCGTGGTTTGCGGGCGAAGAGGGGATGCTGCTGATCGGCGGCTATGGCGCGGCGAGTCTGGTCGACGAAGTGGGCGATACGCCGCTCTTTGCCTATGACATGGACATTGTCCGGGCGCAGATCCGCCGTTTTCGCGAAGCCATGCCACAGGCGCTTCACCTCCATTATGCGATCAAGGCGAACCCCTATGCGCCGCTGCTGACGGCGATGGCGGAGCAGGTGGACGGCTTCGACATTGCGTCGGGCGGTGAACTGGAGATGGCGCTGGCGGCGGGCATGGACCCGGCACGGATCAGCTTTGCCGGGCCGGGCAAGCGCAATGACGAACTGGAAGCGGCGATCTTTGCCGGGGTCACGCTGAACCTTGAATCCGAAGGGGAGGGGCGGCGCGCGCTCGCCATCGGCCAGCGGATAGGCAAGACCCCGCGCGTCGCCGTGCGGGTGAACCCGGACTTTGATCTCAAAGGATCAGGGATGCGGATGGGTGGCGGGGCCAAACCCTTTGGCGTCGATGCCGATCGCGCCGCCGCGCTCGCGCGCGCAATGATCGATGGCGGTGCGGACTGGCGCGGCTGGCATATCTTTGCCGGCAGCCAGAATCTCGATGCGATGGCGATCATCGAAACGCAGGCGGCGACGATCGCGCTGGCCGCCCGCCTGTCCGAAGCGGTGGGCGTCACGCCGCCGCTGGTCAATCTGGGCGGCGGCTTTGGCCTTGCCTATTTCCCCGGCGACGTGCCGCTCGACATCCGCCCCATCGGCGTCGCGCTCGACACAGCGTTCGAATCGCTGCCGGATATTCTCAAGGGCAGCGCCTTTGCGATCGAACTGGGCCGCTGGCTGGTCGGGGAGGCGGGCGTCTATCTGACCCGCGTGATCGATGTGAAGATCAGCCAGGGCGAAACCTTCGTTATCGTCGATGGCGGGCTGCATCATCAACTGGCGGCCAGCGGTAATTTCGGCACGGTGGTTCGCCGCAACTATCCGATCGCGCTCGCCAACCATTTCGGCGCGCCGCCAGCCGCCGATCCCGCGACGGTTGTTGGCTGCCTCTGCACGCCCATCGACCGGCTGGGTGACAGGATTGCGCTGCCACCAGTGCAGGAAGGCGACCTGATCGCCATTTTCCTTGCCGGTGCCTATGGCGCATCAGCCAGTCCGGCGGCATTTCTTGGTCATCCAAGTCCTCGCGAAGTTTTACTTGGCTGAGTTGTTGGTGACTTAACTCCTAACGGTATCTTTACCCTTTCCCGGCAAGAAGAGCTCGGAAGCCCTGTGCTGACCGGCCCGCCTTGCCCTCTTTGGCGGCTGGTCGCGCATGGCCGCACAAAGAGGTGAGATTATGCGTTTCGTGTCGGTTTCCAGGCTCCTGATCGGTGCATCGCTGCCCGCGCTTGTCCTGTCGGGCTGCGCTGCGGGTGGCGCCAGCGGACCGCAATTGCCGCCAGCCTCTTTCGTGTCGACCCGCGAAGGGCCGGGCGAGGAATATGTGATCGGCCCGCTCGATGATCTCACCATCTTCGTGTGGCGCAACCCCGAACTGGGGGCAAAGGTTCAGGTGCGCCCGGATGGCCGCATCACCACGCCGCTGATCACCGACATGCCGGCGGTGGGCAAGACACCCAAAATGCTGGCCGATGACATCAAGCTGGCGCTGACCCAATATATCGAAAACCCTCTGGTTTCGGTGATCGTCAACAATTTCAGCGGTACGTTCAGCCAGCAGGTGCGGATCGTGGGCGCGACGGAAAAGCCCGCCTCCATCCCCTATCGCGCCAATATGACGCTGCTCGATGCGATGATCTCTGTCGGCGGCCTGTCGGAATTTGCAGCGGGCAACCGCGCGCGGCTGGTCCGCTTCAACAAGAATACCGGCAAGCAGCAGGAATATCAGGTCCGCATCAACGACCTGCTGAAGAAGGGCGATACGAAGGCGAACGTCATGCTCGCGCCCGGCGACGTCATCATCATCCCTGAAAGCATGTTCTGATCATGGCCGGTCTCTACGAAGAATTGCTGCTGCTGCTCCACGGCGTCTGGAGCCGACGCTGGATCGCGCTCGGCGTGGCCTGGGGCGTATGCATGCTGGGCTGGCTGGGCGTCGCCCTGATCCCCAACAGCTACCAGTCGAAGGCGCGGGTCTATGTAAACACCCAGTCGCTGCTGGAGGACAAGGTGGGCATCACCCAGGTCCAGTCGCAGCAGGATCTAGACCGGGTCCGCAATACGCTGGCCAGCGCGGAAAATCTGGAAAAGGTCGTGCGTAACACCGACCTGTCGCAGAGCGTGTCCGGCCCCCGCGACATCGCGGCCAAGATCACGAAGCTGCGCGAGAATATCACGGTGATGGCGCAGGCTGACCCCAGCATGATCGACATCAGCGCGATTTCCGCGGACAGCAGCCTGTCGGACGGCGCGAATGCGCGGATTTCGCAGCAGATCGTGCAAAAGCTGATCGATATTTTCCAGGAGGAAAATCTCTCCGGCGACCGCAATGAAACCAAGCAGAGCCTTGCCTTCCTGGATCAGCAGATCGCAGCGCGGGGCAAGCAGCTGGAAGCCGCCGACCAGCGCCGCGTTGAATTTGCGCAGCGCTATGTCGGCCTCTTGCCCGGTGCTGGCTCGATCAGCCAGCGGATGGATGCCGCGCGGCAGGAAATCAACACGATCGATTCGCAACTGGTCCAGGCGCAAAGCGCGCTCAGTGCCATGAACGGCCAGTTGGCGGGCACGCCGCAAAGCCTGCCGGGCGTCGGCCCTTCGGGCGGCCCTTCGGCGCTGGGTCAGGCGCAGGCCAATCTGGCCGCAATGCGCGCGCGCGGCTGGACCGCGCAACACCCCGACGTGATCGCTGCCCAGCGTGAAGTGGACGCCCTGCGCAAGTCCGGCGGCGGCGCCAGTTCGGGCGGTGGCGGCACACCCAATCCTGCCTATCTGTCGATCAAGTCGATGCAGGCTGAACGCGCCGCCACGGTGCAGGCGCTTTCGACCCGCAAGGCGCAGCTACAGGCCGATCTCAACACGATGATGGCCAAGCAGGTCGATGAACCGGGCATCGCGTCGGAGCAGGAAAAGCTGGACCGCGACTATGAGGTTCTGAAAACCCAATATGACAAGCTGCTGGCCGATCGGGAGGAGATCCGCCTGCGTGGCGAGGTAAAGACCGAGACCGGCTCCGTCCAGTTCCGCGTCATCAACCCGCCCAGCATGCCGACCGCGCCTGCCGCGCCCAACCGGCCGCTGCTGTTGCTGGCTGTGCTGGTCCTGGGGATCGGTGCAGGCGTCGGCGTGGCTTTCGCCATGGGGCAGCTCAAGGGCACATTCCCCACCGCCGCGCGGCTGGAGCGGGCGATCGGCCTGCCGGTCGCAGGCTCCATCAGCCAGACGATCAGCGCCGCGCAGGTCGCCATCGACAAACAGCGGATGAAATGGTTCGCAGGCGCCAGCGGTGGTCTGGCCGCTGTCTGCCTGCTGCTGATCGTCGTCGAATTCGTCCAGCGCGGTATGGCGTGAAGGAGCCAGGAACCATGAACCAGCATAGCTCCATCCAGGGTGGATCGCTGATCGAGCGGGCGACGGAGATTTACGATTTCTCGGCTGCCCTGCGCGGTCGTGCCGCCCCGGCCGTCGACGTTCCGGCGGACCTGCCACCAGCGCCGGTCATGGCCGACCCTGTGTCGCCTTCACCGTCGGCCTTTCGCGCCCTGCCCTGGACCGGCCCGGTCCAGCCGATCGATCGCATCAAGCTGGAGGAGGCCGGTTTCCTGCGCCCCGACGGCGCAGTCACCGCGATGAGCGAGGAGTTCCGGCTGCTCAAGCGCGACCTGCTCGCCCAGTTACAGGGGCAGGAGCGCGGCAATCGCATCCTCATCTGTTCGGCCCATAGCGGCGATGGCAAGACATTCTGCGCCATCAATCTGGCGCTCAGCCTGGCGGCGGAGAAAGACCGCGAAATCCTGCTGGTGGATGCGGATTTCGGCAAGCCCGGCATCCCCGAAACGCTGGGTCTGGAAAGCGGCCCCGGCCTGATGGACGCGCTCGCCGATCCGATGATCGCGATAGAGGATATCATCATCCGCACGGACCTGCCGTCGCTGTCAGTGCTGCCTGCCGGGCAACGCAGCAATGCCGACACGGAATATCTTGCGTCCGCGCGCACCGAACAATTGCTGTCGCGGCTGACCGAAGGACGGCCCGAACGCATCATCATTTTCGATTCGCCGCCGTTGCTGGCGGCATCGCCCGCCGCCGTGCTGGCCAGCCATGTCGCGATCGCGCTGCTGGTCGTGCGCGCCGACAGCACATCGGAAAGCGCGCTGCGCGATGCTGCCGGGATGCTCAAGGGCGGCGCACAGGTTCAGCTTCTGCTCAACGCGGTCCGCTTCAACGGCGGCGGTCGCCGGTTCGGCAGCTATTATGCCAAGGGGAAGAGTTCGTCATGACTGTCCGTCAGTGGATCAGCGGCGCATCGCTCGCCGTGCTGGCCGCGGGGAGTGCGCCTGCGCTCGCCCAGACGACCAGCGCGGACCGGCGCGTCAATGTCACGCCCTATCTGGGCGTTGATCAGGTGGTGATGGCGCCGCTCAAGGGCGATGGCGATGTGCTGACCTACACCAATGTCACCGCAGGCGTGACGGCGCAGGTCCAGACCCGCCGGGTCGAAGCCGCCGTCGATCTGCAATATAATCACAGCTTCAGCTGGAGCAACCAGATCGGTGACCAGGATGTGCTGAGCGGCATCGCCAACGCGACCGTCAATGTCGCGCGCGGCCTGTCTATCCATACCGGCGGGCTGGCATCGCGGGTGCGGACGGATGGACTTTCGGGCGCATCGACGCTCAACGACAGCTACACCAGTCAGGTCTATGCCGGTTATATCGGTCCGGCCTACACGACGCAGATCGGTGACATCACCGTCAACGCGTCCTATCGGCTCGGCTATGCGCGGGTCGAGGACGATCTGGACTCCAACCTCTCCAACGCTCCTGTCAGCGGATCTTTCGCGGACAGCTGGACGCATAATCTGATGGGATCGGTGGGCTTTGGCCCCGGCACCTTGCTGCCTGTCGGCTTGACCGCCAGCGCAGGTTATGACCGTGAGGATGCCAGCCAGCTCGATCAGCGGTTCGAGGACAAATGGGGCCGCGTCGACGCCACGCTGCCGGTATCGCGCACCGTCGCGCTGATCGGTGGTCTTGGATATGAGCAGATCGAAATCAGCCAGCGTTCGCCGCTGCTGGATTCAACGGGTGTGCCCGTCATCCGCAACGGTCGCTATGTCACTGACAAAAGCTCGCCGCGCGCGCTGGTCTATGAATTTGACGATATTATCTGGGACGCGGGCGTGTTGTGGCGGCCCAGCCGTCGCACGTCGCTTCAGGCGCAGGTCGGTCAGCGCTATGGCGGCATGACCTATCAGGGCAGCTTTACCTGGCAGGGCGCGAACAGCAGCTTTGCCGTCATCCTGTTCGACGGTATCGACAGCTTCGGTCGTCTGATCACCGCCAATGCCGCCGCGCTGTCGGGCAGCAGCTTCGACGTGGCGCGCAACCCCTTCACCGGCGACATTACCGGTTGCGCCTTCTCCACCACCGGCGGCGGGCAATGTTTCAATGATGCGCTGTCGGGCATCACCGACGCCAATTTCCGTTATCGCGGCGTTTCGGCGCAATATTCGCTGCGCCGCGGCCAGTGGGGCTGGGGCGTGGGCGCCGGTTATTCGCAGCGCAAGTTTGTCACGCCGCAGGGACAGACTGTCCTGGTGCGCGGGTCGAAGGACGAGAACTGGTATGGCAATGCGTCGATGACCTATATGTTGGGCAATCGCGACAGCATCGATACCGTTGTTTACGTCAATTATTTCGACGCCAGCGACGCGCGCCCAGATGTTCTCAACTATGGCGGGTTCACCAGCTATTACAAGGGTTTGACCCGTCGTCTTTCGGCGTCGGCGTCGGTCGGTGTGGACGGCGTTAAGGCGGATGATCTCGACACGGTGATCAGCGCGATGGGGCAGGTCGGCCTGCGTTACAGTTTCTAACGGGTCGGTTGGAGAATTTTGATGTACGATCAATATTATGGATTGCAGAGCCGCCCGTTCCAGCTGACGCCGGACCCGCATTATTATTTTGAAAGCGCCACCCATCGCAAGGCCTTGTCCTATCTGGGCTATGGCTTGGCGCAGGGCGAAGGCTTCATCGTCATTACCGGCGACATCGGCGCGGGCAAGACGACGCTGGTCGGCCATCTGATGCAGACGATCGACCCGGCGCGGCTGACGGCGGTCAAGATCGTGTCGACCCAGGTGGGCGGCGATGACATGCTGCGCCTCGCCGCGCAGAGCTTCGGTCTGGCGACCGATGGCTTGTCCAAGGCCGTGACGCTGCAAAAGGTCGAAGCCTTCCTCCATGGCCAGGCGCGCGCCGGACGGCGCACGCTGCTGATCGTGGACGAGGCGCAGAACCTGCCGGTGTCCGCGATCGAGGAATTGCGGATGCTGTCCAATTTTCAGCTTGGCGGACAGTCGCTGCTCCAGATTTTTCTGCTGGGCCAGCCGGAATTTCGCGACCTGCTCAAATCGCACCAGCTTGAACAATTGCGCCAGCGCGTCATTGCCACCCATCATCTCGAACCGATGATGGCCAAGGAGGTCGAGCCTTACATCATCCATCGCCTGACGGTCGCGGGATGGGTGGGCAACCCGACATTCACCCCCGCCGCCTTCGACGCGCTCTACGCTGCGACAGGTGGCGTACCGCGCCGCCTGAACGCTTTGGTGAGCCGCGTGCTGCTGATGGGCGCGATCGACCAGTTGCGCGAGATTGACGCGGATGTGGTGCAGGCTGTCGTGGCCGATATGGGGCTGGACGTCGATGTCGCACCCGAACCGGTCGCGCCGTCGCCGCTCGATAGCGTTGCGGAGGTAGAGGAGGCACCCGCCGCTGAGATCGCAGATGAGGCCGACAGCGAGGCTGTCGTCGAGCAGGAAGAGGCGGAAGCTACCGCGCCTGCGCCTTTCGCGGCACCCTTTGCCGCGCCGCAGGTCGATGAGTCGCCGGTGGCAGAGGCATCCCCGGACGCTGTAATCGGCGAACCCTTCTACACGGCATTCGATGCTGTCGAGGAGCCGGTCGAAGCTTGGGACGCGCAGGAAGCGGAGGAGGAGCCAGAGATAATGGAACCAGAGATGGTGGAATCGGCGACCTTCGAACAGTCACAGCCTGAACAGATCGAGCCGCAACCCGTCGCCACGATCGACGCGGATCAGGTCGACGCCCTGCGCCACGACATGCTGGCCGAGATTGAAGCGCTGCGCGCGGAAATTTCCTCGCTGCGGGCAGTGCAGGCGCATGTGCCTTTCACGCCGGCACAGACAGTCGATCCCGAAGCGCTCAAGGATTGCTTCACCCTGATCGAGGAGCGGTTGCAATCGCTGGAATTTCGCGCCGAGGAACAGGACACGGCGCTGCGCCGGGTGCTGACCCTGCTGGTCGATTGGGTCGAGCGGGAAGAACGAATGGCGGCGCCGCGCGACAGCGCTGCTGCCTGACACATGGCTTGCCCCGTGCGGGCAGCCCGGCCAAGGTGCGCCATATGATACAGAACGCCCTGTCCGTCGATGTCGAGGACTGGTTTCAGGTCGGCGCGTTCGAGCGCACGATCCGGCGCGCCGACTGGGACGGCCTGACGCACCGTGTCGAGCGCAATACCGATGCGGTGCTGGACCTGTTCGCCCAAGCGGGTGTGACCGGCACCTTCTTCACGCTTGGCTGGGTCGCCGAACGTTATCCCGCATTGATGCGCCGCATTGCCGACGCGGGGCATGAGGTCGCCAGCCACGGCTATGATCATGCGCGGGTGTTCACCTTCACGCCCGATCAGTTCCGCGCCGACCTGCGCAAATCGCGCGCGATTTTGGAGGATGCCAGCGGGCAGGCGGTCACCGGCTATCGCGCGCCCAGCTTCTCCATCGACCCACGCACGCCATGGGCGCATACCATATTGGCGGAGGAGGGCTATCGCTACTCCTCCAGCGTCGCGCCGATCCGGCACGATCATTATGGCTGGCCCGATTCGCCGCGCTTTGCATGGAAGCCGGTGACCGGGTCCGATCTGGTCGAGCTGCCCGTGACGACCGCAAAGCTTGGCAAGCGGACTCTGGCGGCGGGGGGCGGGGGCTTTTTCCGGCTGCTGCCCTATCAATTTTCCCGCTGGGCGATCCGGCAGGTCAATGAGCAAGCCGGGCGACCCGCGATCATCTATTTCCATCCATGGGAGATCGATCCCGGCCAGCCGCGCCGCGCCGACGCGCCGCTGCGCTCACGGCTGCGCCATTATACCAACCTGTCGGTCATGGCGGCCAAGTTGCGCCGCCTGACCCGCGATTTCGCCTGGACACGGGTGGATGCGCTGGCTGACGCGCAGGCGGCGCTCGCGCCATGATGCTGGGTAATGGGGCTGACCTGGCCGTCATCCTGATGGACCTGAATGATCCGGCGCAGGCGCGCGCGGTCGATGTCTTCGTGCTCGCGCATGCCGACGGATTGCCTTTCCATCGTCCCGCCTGGCTGCACGCGACCGAGCAGGCGACCGGCAATCGCGCGCTCCTGCTGGCAGCGGTCGGGCCATCGGGCCAGATCAGGGGCATCCTGCCTCTGCATCATGTGCGCAGCCGCCTGTTCGGCGCCGCGCTCGTGTCCACGGCTTTCGCGGTCGGTGGCGGCATATTGGCGGAGGATGATCGCGCCATCGCCGTGCTGGCGGCGGCGGCGCAGGGGCTGGCGGGCGAACGCGGCGGCCTGTCGCTGGAACTGCGGGGCGGTCCCGCGCCCGGCGACAGTTGGCAAAGGCTGGATGGAGCGCATGTCGGCTTCGTGCGCCCGCTGGCCGTGGACGATGATGCGGAACTCCTCGCCGTCCCGCGCAAGCATCGCGCGGAACTGCGCAAGGCGCTCGCCAATCCGGCGCTCAGCGTAGAGATCGGTCGTGATGCGCGCCATTTGCGGGACCATTATCATATTTACGCCACGAGCGTCCGCAACCTTGGCACGCCGGTTTTCCCGCGACGCCTGTTCCGCGCCGTGCTGGACCAGTTTGGCGCGGATGCCGATATTCTGATCGTCCGGGAAGGCGACCGACCCGTTTCCGCGGTGCTGACGCTTTACCATCAGGGGCGGGTCATGCCCTATTGGGGCGGTGGGCTTGCCGATGCACGGCGGCTGCGCTCCAATGAACTCATGTATTATCGCCTTATGACCCATGGCCGAGCGCGCGGCATGACACTGTTCGACTTCGGCCGGTCGAAGGCGGGCAGCGGGCAGGCGGCGTGGAAAAAGAGTTTCGGCTTTTATCCCTTGCCCCTCGTCTATCACGCCTGGTCGGCGGATGGCGCGCAGCGCGACATCGATCCGGGCAGCGCCCGGTATCAGCGCCGCGTCGCGCTCTGGAAAAAATTGCCGCTACCGATCGCCAATTTCATCGGCCCGTTCATTTCGCGCGGACTGGGTTGAAACGGATACGAAATGTTCAGCCTCCACGCGTAGATCGGTGGCGGGGCGACAATAGGAATAACGTCGATGAATATGATGAGCGGACTGACAGTCATCGTCGAGCAGGCGCGGCTCACGGATGCAGCCTGCGTCGCCGAACTGGACGCATGGGTCTGTGCGCATCCCGATTCGACGCCCTTTCAACGCCCCGCCTGGATCATGGGCGTAGAGGCCGGGACGGGCCAGAAGGCGAAGATGCTGGTGGCGCGCCGGGCGGGCGGCGACATTGTCGGCGTGCTGCCGCTCACCTATATCCGTTCCGCCCTGTTTGGTCGTGCGCTGGTCGGCAGTGGCTTTGCGGTCGATGGCGGACTGCTGACCACGCATCGCAAGGCTGGCCCCGCGCTTGCCGACGCGGCCTGGACGCTGGCGGAACAACTGGGCTGTTCCACGCTGGAACTGCGTGGGGGCGAAGCGCCCGATGGCGCGGTGTGGCAGGAAAAGGCCGACGCCTATCTGGGCTTCTCCCGACCGCTCGCCGCCGATGACGAGGCGGAGTTGAAGGCCGTGCCCAAGCGTCATCGCGCCGAAATCCGCAAAGGGCTGGGCAACGACCTGACCTTTGAATGTGGCCGGGACAAAAGGCTGCGCGACATTCATTACCGCCTCTATGCGCACAGCGTGCATAATCTGGGCACGCCGGTATTTCCCCGTGGGCTGTTCGACGCCATGCTCGACCATATGGGGAAGGATGCCGACATCGCGATCGTATCGAAGGACGGCAAGCCGCTGTCGGCCGTCATTAGCCTCTATCATCACGGCGCCTGCATGCCCTATTGGCATGGCGCGGCGGAGGGCGCACGGGCGATGCGCTCCAACGAAGTCCTCTATTTCCTGCTGATGCGGCAATCGCGCGAACGTGGCCTGACGACATTCGATTTTGGCCGATCAAAGGTCGGCACTGGCCCGGCGGCCTGGAAAAAGACCTGGGGCTTTGCCGGTGAACCGCTCGGCTATTATTTGCGCACGGCGCCCGGCAAGGAGACGCGCGATGTCAATCCGCTCTCGCCGCAATATCGGCGCAAGGTGGAGCTTTGGAAGAAGCTGCCCGAAGCGATCGCGACCTTGATCGGCCCGCACATCGCGCGGGGGCTGGGATGACCGGCGACATATTGTTCCTGTGTCACCGTATCCCGTTCCCGCCGGATCGCGGCGACAAGATCCGTTCCTATCATTTGCTTCAGCGTCTGGCCCAGATTGCGCCGGTCCATGTCGGCTGCTTTGGCGATGACGATCGCGACATGGACTATGGGGGCGATCTGGCGCAGCTGGCCGCCAGCCAGTGCCTGTTGCGGCGCGATCGGTCGAAAGTCGTGGCCGGGCTGACCGGCCTCGCCAAAGGCCAGTCGTTGCTGGTCTCCCTGTTCGACCATCCCGGCCTGCATCAATGGGTGGCGCAGACATTGTCGCAGAGGCCGATCGCGGCGGTGGTCGCCTATTCGGCGCAGATGGCGCATTTCGTGCCCCAACTTGCCCCCCAGACCCGTTTTCTGATGGATTTTGTCGATTTCGATTCGGCCAAATATGCCGCCTATGGCGCGGAAGGCGCTGGCCCCATGGCCTGGATCAACCGGCGCGAGGGGCGGGTGCTGCTCGATTTCGAACGCGCCATAGCCGCTCGCGCCGACGCCTGCTCCTTCGTCAGCGAAGCCGAAGCCGCGCTGTTCCGCACTGCGTCCGGGCTGGGACCGGACCGTATCGTGGCACTCGAAAATGGCGTGGCGCTCGATTATTTCGATCCCGCCGCCGCCTTTCCCGCCATTGACCATGGCGCTGGCCCGCTGCTCGTCTTTACAGGGCAGATGGATTATCGCCCCAATATCGAGGCGGTGGAAAGTTTCGCGCGCCAGACCTTGCCTGCCATCCAGACCGTCCACCCGCAGGCGCGCTTCGCCATTGTCGGGCGTAACCCGACCAAAGCGGTCGAATCGCTGGCTGATCGGCCCGGCGTTATCGTCACCGGCGGCGTGCCCGATGTGCGCGGCTGGCTGGCGGCGGCCGATATTGTCGTCGCCCCGCTACGGATCGCGCGCGGTATCCAGAACAAGGTGCTGGAAGCCATGGCGATGGCCCGGCCGGTCGTGGCCTCGCCACAGGCTGCGGAGGGGATCGACGCAGCCGACGACACCGAATTTCTGATTGCCGCCAACCCGGCTGAAGAGGCCGCGAAGGTCATCGCCCTGCTTGCCGACCCCGCCCGCGCCGCCCGGATCGGTCTGGCTGGCCGCGCCCGGATGGAGGCGCGCTACCGCTGGTCGGCAACACTTGCCGGATTGCCCGATCTGCTGTTCGGCCACGACGCGGGGTCGCAGGCGGCATGAGCGTTCGGGCGCTTTCGCTTGGCCGGGTGCCGCTGATCGACCGGACCGGATGGCGCGGCCATCTGACCGCGCTGGGCATCGTTGCCTCTGCCATATTGGCGCTGTTCCATGCCGATCTCTGGTCGATGGTCACCATCTGGTGGACGGCCTCCACCTTTGGCCATTGCCTCTTCATCCCTTTGCTCGTCGCCTGGCTGGTGCAGCAACGTCTGCCCGGCCTGCGCCAACTGGAGCCGGTGGCATGGCCGCCGGGGCTGGTCTGGCTGGCGCTGGGAGCGCTGGCCTGGCTGGTTGGCGCGGCGGCTGGCGTGGCGATGGTTCGCCATGGCGCGCTCGTCATGATGTTGCAGGGCGTGACGATCGCGCTGCTCGGCCCGGCGGTCGCGCGCGCGCTCATCTTCCCGCTCTTCTATGCCTTCTTCATGGTCCCCTTTGGTGAGGAGATCGTTCCGCCGCTTCAGCTGGTGACGGCCCGCCTTGCTATGTTCTTCCTCGACCTGTCGGGGGTGCCTGCCCATATGGAGGGCATCTTCATCACGACGCCGACAGGCTATTTCGAGGTGGCCGAGGCCTGTTCCGGGGCAAAATTTCTGATCGCGATGACGGCCTATGGCGTGCTGGTGTGCAATGTCTGCTTCCGCACATGGCCGCGCCGCATCATCTTCATGACCGGCGCGCTGGGCCTGTCGGTGCTGGCCAATGGCGTGCGCGCCTTCGCCACCATCCTCGTCGCCCATCTGACTAGCGTGGACGCGGCGGTCGGTTTCGACCATGTTGTCTATGGCTGGATATTCTTCGCGATCATCATGATTGTCGTGATGGCCACCGCCTGGCCCTTTTTCGATCGAAAGCCGGGCGATCCATGGTTTGATCCGGCGCAGTTGCAGGGGGCGGTGCGGCATCGGACGTCGGCTGGCACCGTGGCCGGCATCGCCCTGGTGCTGATTATCGCTGCGCCGCTCTGGCTCGCCGCAACCGCCGCCACCGCCGATCCGCTGCCTTCGCGAATCGATCTGCCGCTGGTCGATGGCTGGACCCGCACCGCTTCTGACCAAAGCTATCCCTGGACACCCCGTTTCGACGGTGCGGATCATCGCGTCACTGGCCATTATCGCAATGACAAGGGGCAGGTCGTCGACCTGACCATCATTGCCTATGCCCGGCAGGATGAAGGCCGCGAACTGGTCGGCTTTGGTCAGGGCGCGGCGGACCCGGACAGCCAATGGGTCT
This sequence comes from Sphingobium sp. GW456-12-10-14-TSB1, assembly GCF_059424385.1. NCBI lineage: Bacteria > Pseudomonadati > Pseudomonadota > Alphaproteobacteria > Sphingomonadales > Sphingobiaceae > Sphingobium > Sphingobium sp. GW456-12-10-14-TSB1. The sequence continues at coordinate 599,455 of NZ_JBWKZI010000001.1, forward strand.
GGTCCTCGCCCGCCCGCGCACCCGCCAATGCGCGCGGCGAACAGATCACGGCGCCCGGCCCTGTGGTCCGTCATGTCGTAAGCTTCTATGTCGTGGGGGCAGGAAACCCCACGGGCAGCCGCCCTGCGGTCAAGATCGAAACGATGAAAGCGCGCCTGTTGGGACAGGATCAGCGCGCCGTCGCCATCCTCATTTCCGCGCAAGAGGGCGAAGGCCAGTCCGCCGACGCTGCCATCAATGCTTTCCTGGACGATATGGGTGACGTGAAGCTTTTGGCTGACCGCGCGATGGGCTTGCGCTAGGGCGGTCACCATGTGCGGCATAGCAGGTATCTTTCATCTCGAAACGGCCAAGCCGGTCGATCCCGCGCGCGTGCGCGCCATGCTCGACGCGATGCCGCATCGCGGGCCGGACGGCAGCGGCATCTGGACCGCGCCCGGCGTGGGCCTTGGCCATCTGCGCCTGTCGATCATCGACCTGGAGGCCGGTGCGCAACCCATGCTGACCGAGGATAAAAGCCTGGCGGTCATATTCAACGGCGAAATCTATAATTTCGGCGAAGTCCGCGCGGAACTGGAGGCCAAGGGCCACATCTTCCGCACCCATAGCGACACCGAAGTCATCCTCCACGGCTATCGCCAATGGGGCGAGGATTGCGTCCACCGCTTCAACGGCATGTTCGCCTTCGCCCTGTTCGATGCGCGGGCGCAATCGCTCTGGCTGGTACGCGACCGGCTGGGAGTCAAACCGCTCCATTATGCCCTGCTGTCCGACGGCAGCCTGATCTTCGGATCGGAACTGAAAAGCCTGCTCGCCCATCCGTTGCTGCGCCGCGCGCCGGATCTGAGCGCGGTCGAGGATTATATGGCCTATGGCTATGTCCCCGACGACGCCTGCATGGTCGCTGGCGTGCGCAAGCTGGGCGCAGGCGAAACGCTGCGGCTGGTGCGCGGTCGCCCTTTGCCCCAGCCCCAACGCTATTGGGACGTCAGCTTCGCCGATCGGACCAAGGCGAAACCGCAGGAACTGGAGGAAGAACTGGTCGCCCTGATGCGGCAGGCCGTCCGGTCCCGCATGGTCGCGGACGTGCCGCTGGGCGCCTTCCTGTCGGGCGGGGTGGACAGTAGCAGCGTGGTCGCGCTGATGGCGGAAGCTTCGTCCCAGGCGGTCAAGACCTGCACCATCGGCTTCGATGTCGCCTCGCTCGACGAAACCGCCTTTGCCGATCGCATCGCCCGCCGCTTTGCGACCGACCATCGCACCCGTATCGTGTCGCCAGACGACTACGGCCTGATCGACCGGCTTGCCTTCCATTTTGACGAACCCTTTGCCGACGCCTCCGCCTTGCCGACCTTTCGCGTGTGCGAACTGGCGCGGGAACAGGTCACAGTGGCGCTGTCGGGCGATGGCGCGGATGAAGCATTTGCAGGCTATCGCCGCCATCGCTTCCAGATGCAGGGGGAGCGGATACGCGGCCTCATCCCGGCTTCCGTCCGTCAGCCCCTGTTCGGCGCGCTCGGCAAATATTATCCCAAGGCGGACTGGGCGCCGCGCGCGCTGCGGGCCAAATCGACCTTCCTTGAACTGGCGGGGGAGGGCGGGGCTGCCTATGCCGCGTCGGTCGGAGTCACGCCGCATGCGCTGCGCCACCGGCTCTACGATCAGGACATGAAAAGCCGTTTGGGCGCCTATCGCGCCGAAGATCGCTACATCAAGGCAATGGCCGATGCCCCTGCTCGCGATCCGCTCGACCGCGCCCAATATGCCGACATCCGCATCTGGCTGCCCGGCGACATCCTCACCAAGACCGACCGGATGAGCATGGCCGTCAGCCTGGAGGCACGCGAACCATTGCTCGACCATCGCCTCGTCGAATTTGCCGCGCGCCTGCCGGTCAATCAGCGGATCAGGGGCAATAGCGGCAAATATCTGCTGAAAAAGGCGATGGAACCCTATTTGCCGCAGGACATACTCTATCGCCAGAAAATGGGCTTCGTCACCCCCATCAGCGCCTGGTTCCGTGGCGCGCTTGCGGGCGAGGCGACGGCGATCGCAGGCGGATCGTCGCTGGCGCGCACGGGATGGTTCGATCCCAAGGCTTTGGCCAAAATCGCGGCGGACCATAAATCCGGCATGGCCGATCATGGGCGGCTGCTCTGGCAATTGCTGATGCTCGACAAGTCGCTGGAACGGCTGTTCGGGATTTAACCCGAATAGTGCATGTCTTACGAACGGATGGGGTGCTGACTCTCCCCCTTGCAACCGATCGCGCCCGGTGCCAACGGGGCACATGGCGATAAGCAGGGCGCATCAGTGACAGTCTCCAAGGAAATGGTCCGGCTGCGGCTCTATGCCCTGAGCCTGGCTGGCGACATGGCAGGGCTGGTGTGTGCGTTTCTCGCGGCCAACTGGTTCGTGCTGGGCGCGCTTTGGGGGGAACCGGGCAAGCCGCACGGCCTCGTCATGTTCGCGATGATCGCGCCGCTCTATGCGCTGCTTGGCGTGCAGGGCGGCGGCTATGGCATCCACAGCCTGGAAAATGTCCGGCGCGGCATTTCGCGCGCGCTGCTGGCGCTGGCGCAGGCGGCCTTGCTGATGCTGCTGATCGTCTATCTGGGCAAGATCGCCGAACAGCTTTCGCGCCTGACCTTCATTGTCGGGCTGGGATTGGGCGCAATAGCGGTCGTGCTGGTGCGGCTTCTGGTTGTGCGGCTTGCCAAGCGCTTGCTGGGCGAAGTGCCGCACCTGACCGCCGTCATCATGGACGGCGTCGCTGTGGAAACCGGCCCCCACATGCTGATCATCGAAGCGGCCGCCGCCGATCTGCGCCCCGAACGGCATGACGCCGACATGGCGGCGCGGCTGGCGCAAGCGGTCGGCATGGCCGAACGGGTCATCGTCGCCTGTCCGCTCGACCGGATGGATGGATGGTCAGCGGCGCTCAAATCCCTGTCGGCGCGGGGCGAAATCATCGTGCCCGAACTGCTCCGCTTCGCGCCTGCGCGGGTCGATGAATTTGACGGCCAGCCGACCATCATCGTCGCGGGCGGCCCGCTCCAGTTCCGCGACCGCCTGATCAAGCGCCTGTTTGACGTCATCGTCGCGGGCGCGGCGGCGATCATCCTGTCGCCAATTCTCGTCGTCGCTGCGCTGGCGGTGAAGCTGACCAGCCCCGGCCCCGTCATCTTCCGCCAGCCGCGCATCGGCAAGGACGGGCGGTCCTTCCAGATCTACAAATTTCGCTCGATGCGCGCCGAGGCGAGCGACAGCAGGGCGGAGACTTTGACCGCGCGCGACGACAATCGGGTTACCCGCGTCGGTGCCTTCCTGCGCAAGTCCAGCATCGATGAACTTCCCCAGCTTTTCAATGTATTGAACGGCGACATGAGCATTGTCGGCCCGCGTCCTCATGCCGCAGCGGCGAAGGCAGGCGACACGCTCTATTGGGAAGTCGATGCCCGCTACTGGGCGCGTCATTGCATCAAGCCGGGTATGACCGGCCTGGCGCAGGTGCGCGGCCATCGCGGATCGACCGATCATCATCAGGATCTGATCGACCGGCTGCAATCGGACCTTGAATATGTCACCGCCTGGTCGGTCTGGCGCGACCTGCGGATCATCGTCGCGACGCTGGGCGTGCTCTTCCATCACAAGGCCTATTGAGCATGACCGACCTCTGGCTTGGCGCGCTCCTTCTCGTCTCGCTGGTCGCTGTGCTGTGGCCGTTCCTCTTCTATCCGCTCGTGTTGCGCGCATTGCCGACACAGCCCGAACGGCCCGTCGCGGGACCGACGCCCAGCGCCTCGCTGCTGTTCTGCGCCTATAACGAGGCGGATGCGATGCCCGAAAAGCTCGCCAATCTGGCCATGCTCAAACGCCAGCACCCCAGCCTGGAACTGCTGGCCTTCGATGACGGATCGTCCGACGGCACGGGCGATCTGATCGCGGCGCAGGGCGATCTCGTCACGCTGATCCGTGGCCCCGGTCGCAGCGGCAAGGCCCATGGCATGAAGCAGCTCGCGGCGCGTGCGCGCGGCGACATATTGATCTTCACCGACGCCAATGTGCTGCTCGATTCCGAAGCGATCGACAATCTGCTCGCCCGCTATGCTGACCCGGACATTGGCGGCGTGCTGGGGTCGCTCCATTATGTCGGACAGGGCGAAAGTGCGACCGCTTCGGTCGGATCGCTCTACTGGCGGATCGAGGAGCGGTTGAAGGACGAGGAATCGCGCACCGGCAATGTGCTGGGGGCGGACGGCTCGATCTTCTCGATCCGCCGCAGCCTCTATCCCGATTTCCCCGACAGCGTGCTCGACGACCTCACCGTCTCCATGGCGGTGGTGTTCGCGGGAAAACGGTTGGTGAAGGCAAAGGATGTGATCGCGCGCGAACGGCTGGTCACGGCTCGCAAGGACGAATATCGGCGCAAGGTACGCATCGCTGCCCGCGCCTGGCACACGCACAGCCATCTTGGCCCGCAATTGCGCCGCATGGCCGCGATCGACCGCTTCAAATATGCCTCTCGCAAGATTGTCCGCTGGTTCGGCGGGCTGTTCATCCTGACCGGCGCGATCGCGGCGGGCGCATTGGCGCTGCGCATATCGCCGATGCTCTATCTGATCGGCGCGCTGGTCGTCGCCTTGGTCATCTGGCGCGGCATCCGTGCCCGAAGCGGCCCCTTCGCCGCACTGGTCGACGTGCTGATCGCCTATGCCGCGACCCTGCAAGGCGTGGCCAAGGCGATGACCGGACGCACCGTCACCATCTGGAATCCGGCCAAGTCGCGCTGACCCTCTCGTCAAAGCCGTGCGATCTTGTATAGCGCCAATGCTGTTCCCCATCGGAGAATGACGTGATTACTGTTCAGCGGGTGGCCAAGGCTGTCGGCAAGCATCTGACCCGAACCGCGCTGAAACTGCGCAAGGCGCTGGGCGCGCGGGCTAACCGCGGCTGTCCGGCCTGTGGCGCGACGGTCGTCGGTTTCTTTCGCTATGGCGACAATGGCGAATGGGGGTGCCCGGAATGCGGCGCATCGCCGCGCGAGCGGCTGATGAACTGGCTGATGGCCCAGGGGACGCTGACGGTGCCGACCGACGGCGCGATCCTGCATATGGCGCCCAATGAAGCCAGCCTTGTCCGCCGCTTTGCCGCCGCTGCCGACTATATCCCCGCCGATCTCGACCCGTCGCGCTACACCGTGCCGAACATGCACCGCGTCGACCTGATGGAACTTGCCGATACCGATCGCTACGACCTGTTCTACGCCAGCCATGTGATGGAGCATGTGCCTGACGACATGGCCGTGCTGCGTAACATTTTGCGCGCGCTGAAACCCGGTGGCGAAGCCTGGCTGATCGTGCCTTTATGGGAAAAGCCGACCGAGGATGGCAGCTTCGCCATGCCCCCGCGCGAGCGGGAGCGCCGCTTTGGCCAGTGGGACCATGTCCGCCAATATGGGCCGGATTTTGCCGATCGCATCCGCGCGGCGGGTTTCGATCTGGAGGAAATCGACGCCGCCAGCATCGACGTCGCGACCCGCCATTTCTATGCGCTGGACGACCGGCTGTTTCGCGCCCGCAAACCCGGCGGGGCCGCCGCGCGGTGAGCAGCCTCGCGCGGATGGAGGCGTCCGCCCGTATCCTTGCGCTGGTGAAGCTTGCCAATGTCGGCCTGATCCTCATCTGGGGTTTCGCCGTCACCTTCGTGTTCGTGCGCGCCCTGCCGCTGGCCGAATTCCAGTCCTTCCTGCTGCTCGTCGCCTTCGGCAATTTCACCATTTCGGCCGAATTCGGGTTGACCAGCATCATCTACGCCCGGCTGCGACGCCACTGGCTGGGCGGCAGTGAAGGCGACATAGGCGCGTTCCGCCTGGAGGAAATGGGGGTGCTGTTCCTGTTCCTTGGCCTGATCGTCGCGGGCGGTACGATCATCCTGCTCGTCGCGCTGGCGGCGGGATGGATCGGCACGGCCATGCCCTTGCTGTTCATCCTCTTTTTCCTGTCCGCCTGCCTCAACCTGCCGGGCCTGCTGGCCAAGCGGGCGTTGGCGGCGGTGGACGGCAATTTCCTGTGGGAAGCGCTCGATTGCGGGCGGCGGGTCGTCACCATCGCGCTGCTGCTGTCGATCCTGGCCGGGCTGGACCCGCGCCTGTCGCTTGCCTTGCAACTCCTGGTCAGCCTCCTCGTCATCGGCTGGGCGATCGCCCATGTCCACCATCGCCTTGGCATGCGGCCGCGCCACTGGATCGCCTTCCGCGTGGGCGGTGGCCATGTCCGCACCCATTATCTGCGCGACATAGGGGCGTCGGCGGCTTTCACCGTTTCCGACATCATCGCCTATAACGCCCCCTATTTCACGATTGCGCTGGCGACCAGCGACGCCCGGCCGATGCTGCTGTTCGATTTCTTCTTCAAGATGTCGAGGTCACTGTCGATGTTGGTCCGCGCGCTGGTGGAAGCCGCGCTCCCCCGCATCACCCGGGCCTATCATGCGGGCGACGCGGTACGGCTGCGCCAGTTGCTTGGCCGGGCGCTGGGGGCTGCGATGGTCTTCGCCCTGGCGCTGTCCGCCCTGCTCTTGGGCGCTGGCGACCGGCTGTTCGCCATATTGTTCGACGGTCGCGCCAGCATCGATCGCGCCGATCTCATCCTTATCGTCGTCGCGCTCCTCGCTCTCGCGCTGCTGTGCGTGTCGGTCTATGTGCAGGCGGCGCTGGGCCGCTTTTCGCATCTGCTCGCCCGTTCGCTTCCCTTCCTCGCCGGGTCGCTGCTCAGCGTCCCGCTCGCCCGCCTGCTCTGGCCGGAACGTTTCGATCTTGCCTTCCTTGGTCTCTATGCGCTGACGCTGCTGCTGGCCGCGGCCCTGCATGCAGTCTCGCTGCGCCGGTTGGTGCGGCGATGAAGGTCGCGATGCTTGATCCCTCGCTCTTTACCGGGCGCTATGACGACAGCCTCTGCGCGGCGCTGGCCGGGGCGGGGGCGGACGTGACCCTGCTTGCCCGCCCGATGCGCGCGACCGACGCGATCGACCCGCAGGGCTATCGCTATGTCCCGCATTTCTTCCGCCATAGTGAGGCGCTGCGCAAGCGGATCGGCGAAGGCCGCCCCTTCCGCGTCGCCAAGGCGATGGAATATGGGCTGTCCTGCGCGCTCGGCGACATGGGGCCGCTTGCGCGCGCCGATGTCGTCCATGTCCAGTGGCTGCCGCTGGCGCCTGCCGACCGATTGATGCTGCGCCGGTTGAAGGGCCGCACCGCGCTGGTCCACACCGTTCACAATGCCGACGCCTATCATGCCGATGCCGGGGTGCAGGGCAGGGGCTATCGGGCGTTGCTCGATCAGTTCGACGCGCTGGTCGTCCATGGCGACACCACGCGCGCCGCGCTGGTGGGGCAGGGGATCGATCCCGCGCATATCCATGTGACGCCGCACCCGCCGATGCAATTGATGACGGCCACTGCCGCAGACCTTGCCTCCGTTCTCGATCCAGCCGTGCCGCGCATCCTCTTCTTCGGGACGATCCGTCCCTATAAGGGCGTCGATCTGCTGATCGATGCCTGCCTTCAGCAATGGCAGGCGGGCCACGCCTTTGAACTGGTGCTGGCGGGCAAACCCTTCATGGATGTCGCGCCCTTGCTCCAGAAGGTCCGCGCCGCTGGCTTTGCCGATCGTCTGCTGACCGATTTCGGCTTCCTGACCGAAGGCCGTCTCGACGCGCATATGGTCAAGTCCGATGTCATCGCCTTCCCCTATCGCCATATCGATTCCAGCGGCGCGTTCCTGTCCGCGCTGCACCATGGCAAGGCGATGGTGACGTCGGACGCAGGCATGTTCGGCCAATTGCCCGAAGGCGTAGCGACCCGCTTTCCGGCGGGAAATGCATCGGCGCTCGCCCAAGCCCTCTTGCCGCTGGTACAAAGCGCCGCCATCAGGCAAAAACAGGGCGGCCAGGCGCGCGCCTATGGGACGATAATGGGGGATTGGAAGGACATGGCGGTGGCGACGATCGGCATCTACAACGCAGTGCTGGCCGCGCGCGCATGAACCGCTATGTTCGTGAGGCCGCCGATCGCCTGCTTGCGCTGCGCCTGGCGCTGGCCGGTCGCGTGCATCAATATCCCGAAATTCAGGCGTTGAAGCGCTTTCTGTCGGGGTTCAAGGTCGACTGCCTGTTCGACGTCGGCGCCAATCGCGGCCAATATGCGACGATGGCACGCAAGGATGCGGGCTATCGCGGCCTGATCCTTTCCTTCGAGCCGAACCCGGCCGTGTTCGCCGAACTGCAAATGCGCGCGGCTTCGGACCGCCGCTGGCATGTGTTCAACATGGCGCTGTCGGATTTTGACGGCACCGCCGATTTCAACATCATGGCCGCCGATCAATTTTCCTCGCTCAAGGCGCCGTCCAGCGCACAGGACGATATTTTCGCGCGCCGTAACAAGGTGACGCAGACACTCGCCACACCTTGTCGCCGCCTAGATACGCTGTTGCCTGAATTGATCGCGCAGCATGGTTTTTCCCGACCGTTCCTGAAAATGGATACGCAGGGACATGACCTGTCGGTTTGCGAAGGAGCGGGCGCGGCACTGGCGCAGATGACGGGCGTGCAGACCGAACTGGGGGTGCGACCCATTTACGAAGGCGGCACCGGCTATCGCGCGATGATCGAGTGGCTGGACGCGCGCGCCTTCATCCCTTCGGCCTTCTTCGCCAATAATAAGGGGCATTTCCCGCTACTCGTCGAAATGGACGGCATTTTCGTCAACCGGGCGCTGGTTCAGGATTGATCATGGAGTCGCCCGCGTCCTTTTTCAGCGCGCGCCGCCTGTTCCTGGCGGGGGCGATCGGCCTGACATTGTGGCTGGGCGCGACGTTCCTGTGGCACGTCACCTATCGTCAGGGGATCAGCCTGGCGGTCATCCTGTTTCTGGATCAGGATTTCCCCGCCCTGATCATGCCCTTGCTGCTGATGGCGCTCGCCGCACCCTTTGCCGAAGGGCGCGGGATCATCCTGCCGCGACCCACCGCGCGGATCGTCGTGCCGCTGATCGTGCTGATGGGGCTGGCGGCCTGGGCGGGTCATTACGCCCTGTTTCAGGATTACGCCATTTCCCGCGATGAGGAGGTCGCCCGTTTCGCCGCCGCCTATATGCGTGAGGGGCTGTTCGCCCGGCCGATCCCGATCGAATGGGAACCCTATCGCCGCGCGATCATGCCCGAATTCTTTTCCCCCTTCGGCGCTGCGGATTATTGGACGGCGGCTTATCTGCCGGTGAACAGCGCGATCCAGGCGCTATTCTGGCAATTGGGGGATCCCAACATGGCGGGCCCGGTATTGCTGATCACCGGCCTGTTCGCCCTCTGGCGCGTCGCGCTGCACCTGATGCCCGATCGGCCCGATGCGGTGTGGGTGACTGTCCTGCTGGGTTGTTCGTCCAGCCAGTTGTGGATCACGGCGATGACGCCCTATGCCATGACCGGGCATTTCGCGCTCAACATGGTGTGGCTGGCGCTGGTGCTGCGGGGCGGGGTGCTCGGCCATGTCAGCGCGGGTGTCGTAGCGCTGGTCGCCGCCGGGCTGCATCAATGGCATTTTCCGCCCATCTTCATCGCGCCGTTCATCCTGTGGATGCTGCTTGCTCGTCGCTGGACGGTGGCGGCCTTCCATGCGCTGACCCTTGTGGCAATCGTCATCGTCTGGGCCAAGATCTGGCCGGCCTTCCTGCTCGATATGCTCGGCGCGCCAGCGGACGTCCGTCCCTCCGCCGGCGTTGCGGACAAGGTTGGCAGCCTGTTCCAGCGGCTGGGCGATCGCTGGCAGCCGCTGGTCAATCTCAGCCGCTTCGTCGCCTGGAATAATATATTGATGGTGCCCCTGGCTGCGCTCGGCATCGCCGCAATGCGGTGGAAGCGGGCGATCAGGGGGCAGGAAATCGCGCTGCCGCTGGCGCTTGGCTGTCTGGCCGGATGCGCGCTGGCGCTGGCGCAGGGCTATGGCTGGGGCTTTCGCTATGCCCATGGCTATATCGGCCCCTTCTGTCTGCTGGCCGGGCTTGGCTGGGCGCGTTTCCGGCCGCGCGATGCGCTCAGGCCGCTGATCATCGGCCTGTTCATCACTGGCCTTGCCAGCATCTTTCTGGTCTGGCGCACCCATGCATTCGTCGCGCCCTACGCCGCCAGCCATCGGCTGATCGATTCCAGCCAGGCCGATGTCGTGCTGGTCGATCCGCGTGGCGGCCTTTACGTCACGGATCTGGTGCGCGGCCGCAATGGCGTGCCGGGCAAGCCGATGGTCATGAATATGGGGATGCTGACGCTCGATCAGGTCGATGAGCTATGCCATAATTATGTCGTCGAACTGTTCGATCGCGCCGAATTCCGGCCCCTCGGCGTGCCGCTGGCGCGGTGGAACCTGGGCCGCATGGACGCCCTGCGCGCGCATATGAAGGAAGAAGGCTGCGACAAGCCGGTCCAGCCGCCGCTCCCCGAAACATTCGAGGATGCATTGGAAGCCGCCGACAATGCCATGTGAAGCGGGCTATTGCCCCTTCACATAGACCCGCTTGCCGCCAATCCATGTTTCCAGCACTTGCGTCGCGCGAATGTCGGCCGGGCGGGCGGTGGCAATGTCCCGATCAATCAGCAGGAAATCCGCCCGCTGCCCCGGCACCAGACTGCCAAAGCGTTTTTCCGCGAAACCGGCATAGGCGGCCTGGCGGGTGAAGCCGTCCAGTGCCGCCTCGAAACTGATCTTTTGCTGCGGCAGCCATCCGCCGATCGGTTCACCCTTACCATCCTCGCGGCTCATCGCGACGGCGATGCCGACAAAGGGATTGGGGCTTTCGACCGGCACGTCGGAGCCAAAGGCCAGCGGCACCCGGTTATCCAGCATCGCCTTCCACGCATAGGCACCCGCCAGTCGTGCCTCGCCCAGCCGCGCGGTCGCCATGCGCCAGTCGGACGCTTCATGCACGGGTTGCATCGATGCGATGATGCCGAACTGCGCGAAGCGCGGCAGGTCGGAAGGGCTGACAATCTGCGCATGTTCGATCCGCCAGCGCCGGTCGCCCTTATAGGTTTCCGACAATTCCTGGATCGCGTCCAATATCTCGCTGTTCGCCGCGTCGCCGATGGCATGGGTGGCGATCTGGAAATTGTCCATCGCCGCGCGGCTCATGATGTTGCGCAGTTGCGTGTCGGGGATCATCGGCAGACCGCGTTGCCCCGGCGCGTCCGCATAGTCCGCCTTCAGCCACGCGCCGCGCGATCCCAGCGCCCCGTCCAGCACCAGCTTGATCCCGCCCAGCCGCAGCCGGTCGTCATACAGCCATGGTGTCGGTTCCGGCCCGGCGATCAGGGTCATATTGCCGATGCCCGCCGCATAGGCCATGATCCGCACGCGCAATGCGCCCCGGTCGGCGGATCGGCGGAATGCCTGCCAATCCTCTATGCTCGTCCCCATGTCGGCAATGCCGGTGATCCCGGTCGCCAGCAACGCGCGTTGCGCCTTTTCAAAGGCGATGTCGCGGTCTTTCGGCGCAGGGGCGGGGACGACCTTTGCGATCAGGTCCATTGCCTTGTCCACGAACACGCCAGCAGGCTTGCCCGCCGCCATTTCGATCCGGCCCCCGACAGGCGCCTTGGTCGCCGCCGTCACGCCCGCCGCGCGGATTGCGGCGCTGTTGGCCCAGCCCGCATGGCCGTCCACCCGCTCCAGCCATACCGGAATATCGCTGACCGCCGCGTCCAGATCCGCCGCTGTCGGGAATCGGCCCAGCCCCCATTGTTCCTGATTCCAGCCCGTGCCGATGATCCATTTGCGGCCAGCACCATCCTGCGCATAGGCTCTGATCTTGGCCTGCGCCTCCGCCAAAGACTTGGTATCTGACAGGTCCAGCGTGATGAGCGCCAGGCCCAGCCCCATGACATGACCGTGCGCGTCGATCAGGCCGGGGATCAGCGTCTTGCCCCCCGCATCCATGCGGAAGGACAACCCTTTGGGCCGTTCGGGCCAGGGTTGGCCCTTTTTGGGCTTTTTGGGCTTATATTCCGGCTCCTGATAGCGATCAGGCAGCAATTTTTCGACCTTGCCGTCATCGTCGATCAGCAGCGCGCGAAAATGCACGATCTTGCCATTGGGATCGACCGCCATGCCGTTGACGTTATCAATGACCCCGGACGCGAAGGCGGGGAGGGTGGAGGCGGTCAGAGCCGCGATCGTCAAGCAACCTGCGCGGGCCAATGCAGCAGCGCGAACCATAGGAATGTCAGCCTTCACGCCCGCGTAATCCTTCGCACCAGCGCGCTCGTGTCCTGCCGGCTGCCGCCCAGCGCCTGCACGTCTGCGTAAAATTGATCGACCATCGCCGTCACCGGCAGGGTGGCGCCGTTCGCCCGCGCCTCTTCCAGTGCCAGCCCCAGATCCTTGCGCATCCAATCGACTGCGAAGCCGAAATCGAAACGGTCCTGCGCCATCGTTTTCCAGCGATTGTCCATTTGCCAGCTCTGCGCCGCACCGCCGGAGATCGCTTCAAAAACCGCGTCCAGATCCAGTTCCGCCGCCTGCGCAAAGCGCAGCGCTTCGGCCAGCCCTTGCAACACGCCGCCGATGCAGATCTGGTTCACCATCTTGGTCGTCTGGCCAGCCCCCGCGCCGCCGACATGGACGATCCGCGCGGCATAGGCGTTCATCACGATCTTCGCGGCGGTGACCGCCGGTTCGCTGCCGCCGCACATGATCGACAGTCGGCCATTTTCCGCGCCTGCCTGACCGCCCGATACCGGCGCATCGACGCTGTGGATGCCCCGGCTTTCGCCTTCGACGAACAATTGCCGCGCGATTCGGGCCGATACCGTTGTGTGGTCGATGAACAGCCCGCCCGGCTTCATCGTGCGAAATGCGCCCTCGCGCCCCAGCGTCACTTGGGCCAGATCGTCGTCATTGCCCACGCAACTGATGACGATGTCCGCTTCCTCGGCCGCCTTGGCCGGGCTGATCGCCACCGTGCCGCCATAGGCTTCCGCCCAGCTTTTCGCCTTGCCGATGGAGCGGTTATAGACGGTGAGGCTGTGCCCCGCCTTTGCCAGATGGCCTGCGATCGGGCCGCCCATGACGCCCAGGCCGATAAACGCGATATTAGCCATATGCCCCGTATATTTAGTGCGCCAGACCAAGCCATAGGGCCAGTTTTCCGACAGTGCCAGTTTCTTCACGCGCAATTTTCCGCTAGGGGGCGGGCCATGAACAGCTTAGCGAAGATAGAGAGCGCCTTGCCGCTGCCGATCACCGTCGATGACATTCTTGCCGCGCGGACCCGGATTGCCGGTTCGATCGTCAAGACGCCGACGCTGATCAGCCAGACTCTGTCGACGATGCTGGGCTGCAAGGTCTATCTGAAGTTTGAAAATCTTCAATTCACCGCAGCCTATAAGGAACGTGGCGCCCTCAACCGCCTGTTGCAGCTGGACGACGCGGCCAAGGCCAAGGGTGTCATAGCCGCGTCGGCGGGCAATCATGCGCAGGGGCTGGCCTATCATGGCAAGCGGCTGGGCGTGCCTGTCACCATCGTCATGCCCACGACGACGCCTACGGTGAAGGTCACCCAGACCCAGGGTCATGGCGCGACCGTGGTGCAATATGGCGAAAAGTTCGATGACGCCTATGCCCATGCGCGGCTGCTGGAGGTGGAGCAGGGGTTGACCTTCATCCATCCCTTTGACGAGCCGGACATTATGGCGGGGCAGGGGACGGTCGCGCTCGAAATGCTGGAGGATGCGCCGGAGATCGATACGCTGATCATTCCGATCGGCGGTGGCGGGTTGTTTTCCGGCATGGCGACGGCCGCACGGGCGATGAAGCCGGATATAAGGCTGGTCGGCGTGCAGGCCGAACTTTATCCGTCCATGTATGATTTCATCAAGGGCGCGGACCTTGCCTGTGACGGCGACACGCTGGCGGAAGGCATTGCCGTCAAGCAGCCGGGCGAATTGACGCGCCGCTTTGTCGAACGGTTGGCGGACGATGTGCTGCTGGTCGACGAACGACGGCTGGAGGAGGCGCTGAGCCTCTTGCTCCAGATTGAAAAGACCGTGGTGGAAGGGGCAGGGGCGGCGGGCCTTGCCGCGCTGCTGACCTATCGCGACCAATTTGTCGGCCGCAATGTCGGGCTTATCCTGACCGGCGGCAATATCGATACCCGACTGCTGGCCAATGTTCTGCTGCGCGATCTGGCCCGGTCGGGCCGTCTGGCGCGGTTGCGTATCATTCTGCAGGACCGGCCGGGCGCGCTGTTTCATGTGGCCAAGATTTTCGATCAGGAAGCGGTCAACATATTGGAACTGGCGCATCAGCGTATTTTCACGAACCTGCCGGCCAAGGGGCTGAGCCTGGACGTGGAATGCGAGACGCGCGATCGCGCCCATCTCCAGCGGCTCATCGCGGCACTGGGCGAGGCTGGCTATGAGGTTGCGCCGATCGAGGTTGCGTGACGCGCGAACGATCTCTTAACATTTCGTGGTAAACGCTCTTTTCATAGGCGCGTCGCAACGGCATAGTCGCGGCATGATCCACCCGCGCCGCCGCCACGAAGGGGATATTGGAGCGTGACTGCACCTTTTCGTTTTCCCCGCTTTTTCGTGACCAATCCGTCGCCCTGCCCCTATCTGCCGGGGCGCAGCGAGCGGAAGGTGTTTACCGAACTGAACGGGGACAACGCCGCCGAACTCAACGATGCGCTGGGCCGCATCGGCTTTCGCCGCAGCCAGAATGTCGCCTATCGCCCCAGTTGCGCCGATTGTTCGGCATGTGTTTCGGTGCGTGTCGTCACGGACGAATTTCGCCCCAACGCGACCCAGCGCAAGCTGATCCGCCGCAACAGCGACCTGACGGTCACCGCCTGCAAGCCATGGTCGACCGAAGAACAATATGCGCTGCTCCAGCGCTATCTGTCGGCACGTCATCCCGGCGGCGGCATGACCGAGATGGACGAGATGGATTTTGCCGACATGGTCGAACAGACCCCGGTCGACAGCCATGTCGTTGAATATCGCGAACCCGGCGTCGACGGGCGCGTCGGCAAGCTGGTCGGCGCTTGCCTGACGGATCGGCAGGGCGATGGCCTGTCGATGATCTACAGCTTCTTCGACACAGAGTTGGACAATCGTCCGGGGCTGGGTAATTTCATCATCATGGACCATATCCTGCGCGCTTCGGCGGCGGGCCTGCCCTATGTCTATCTGGGTTACTGGGTCGACGGTTCGGCGCGGATGCAATATAAGGTCCGCTATCGACCGCTCGAAAAGCTGAGCCGGGCCGGCTGGGTCCGGTTCGATCCTGATGAGCAGGATCAGGCTATTCGTCACGTTGCGCAGCGTGACGAGCCTCCGCTGCCAATCGAACTGGCGAGCATGTTTCGCAAATAGCGGCCCTATTCCATAGATTTGCTATTATTTTCGCGCGCGCGGCAAGTAAATCCGACCAGAATGACAGAGTGTGAGGAGGTTGTTTAACTTTCTCGGCTAGTCCTGCCATGATGAACGCAATGATGGCGACATGGGCGGAGGCTGGCGATGGATCGCTTTGCTGAACGCCGATTCGATGATTTCCGGCGAGCGCTGGATGACGGTCAGCGGATCGACATTTCATTACATGATCGAAATGAAATACTGTTTTCGCCGGTCTTTAATCATTTGTCGCCTTCCTTGTCGCGTTGGATCGCCGATGCACGGGGCCGGATATTGGCGACTGACCAGGATGCTGGTTTGGCCGGCAAGACATGGCGCGCATTGCTGGACCGCGCGGACCGTCGCGTCCTGCTGAAGGCCGCGATCGCGGAGGAGCAGCCGCAGCCCCTGACCGTGCGATTGCCGGGCACGGACGGCCAGCGGCGGTGGTGCCTTCTTCGAATGCGGCGGATGACCAGCACGGAAGGCCTGGTCCGCTATTATGGCACGTTGGAAGATGTGCACGATCGCCACGATAGCCAGGCTCGCGCGCTGGAAAGGGCGTTGGCCGAAAGCCGGGAACATTATCGCTGGTCAGTCGAACTGAGCCCGCAGGTACCGTGGACCGCTGCCCCCGATGGCGCGATTGAGGAAGTTGGACCGCGCTGGCTGAACCTGACCGGCATGGTCGCGAAGAAGGCGCTGGGAACCGGCTGGCTTGTCGCGCTCCACCCGGACGATCTGCCCCGGACTATCACCATTTGGACCAAGCATCTGGCATCCGGCGCGCCGATCGACATCGATTATCGTATCCGGCTGCGCGATGGCGGCTATCGCTGGATGCGTGCCCGCGCGGCGGCGCGCCGCGACGAGCAGGGGCAGATTGTCCGCTGGTATGGCACGCTGGAGGATGTGCACGCGCAAAAGCTCGCCCTGCGCGCGCTGGCGGACAGCGAGGAACGTTCGCGTCTGGCGGTGCAGGCGGCGCGGCTGGGCATTTGGGATTTCGACGTCGCAACTGGCGAACGCCGCTGGTCGGCTGAATTTCGCGCGATGCTGGGTCTGAGCGAGGATCAACCTGCGACCAGCGAACTGGCGCTGTCGATCGTCCATCCTGACGATCGTGAGACCCTGCGGGTCATGCTGGACGCAGTCGCTTCCGGCGCCGTTCCGCCCCATTTCGAGGCGACATTGCGGGTCCACCGCGCCAGTGATGGCGCCTTGCGCTGGATCAGGAGCAGCGGCTGGACCACACGATCTGAATCCGGACGGGCGCAGCGCGTCATCGTGACATTTCTGGACGTGACCGATCAGCGTGATGCCGAGGACCGCATCCGCTGGGCCGCAACGCATGATCCCATGACTCGCTTGCCAAACCGCGCCTTATGGCAGGCGACGCTCGACGATATGGCCGAACGACAGGGGCAAACCGGCAAACGCTTTGGCCTGCTTCTGCTCGATATTGACGATCTTAAACGCACGAATGATTCGCTGGGCCATGACGCGGGCGATGCCTTGCTATGCGCCTTTGCCGGACGCCTTGCGGCGATTGCCCCGCCGGACGCGCTTCTGGGACGGCTGGGGGGTGACGAATTCGGCCTGATCGCGCCGTCATTGACCGATGGCGCGGCACTGGAGGCGTGGAGCGCGAAGCTGATCGAAAGCCTGCGCACGCCCCATGTCCATAATGGCCGTTCGATCGATTGCGGGGTCAGCATCGGCGGCGCGGTGTTTGGCGATCATGGTGATCGGGCGGAGGATCTGCTTAAAGCGGCGGACCTGGCGCTCTATGCGTCGAAAGCCGCCGGCCGTGGCCGCCTGACCCTGTTCCATTCCGATCTGCGCGCGCAGGCACAGCAGCGCAGTTCAATGATCGGCATGGCCCGGAGCATCATCGCCGATCGGCTGGTGACACCCTATTATCAACCCAAGGTTGATCTGCGTAAT
Organism: Sphingobium sp. GW456-12-10-14-TSB1; assembly: GCF_059424385.1. NCBI lineage: Bacteria > Pseudomonadati > Pseudomonadota > Alphaproteobacteria > Sphingomonadales > Sphingobiaceae > Sphingobium > Sphingobium sp. GW456-12-10-14-TSB1. Next base: position 616,845 of record NZ_JBWKZI010000001.1, read on the forward strand.
GGCCAGGTATTGGGTTATGAAGCGCTGTTGCGCTGGCATCATCCGCGTTTGGGCCTGCAATTGCCCGGCAGCATAGCGGCTGGTTTTGAACATGCCGAAATTGCCGTGGCGTTGACCGAACAGATGCTCGACAGCGTTTTGCGCGATGTGCGCGGATGGTTGCAGGCCGGTCATGATCCCGGTCGCGTCGCGATCAATGCGTCCGCCGCCGATTTTGCGCGGGGGGACTTTGCGGATCGGGTGCTGGAACAACTTGCGCTGTTCGCCGTGCCGCCGGAACATCTGGAAATAGAGGTGACCGAGACTGTTTTCCTGGGCCGCGGCGCCGGGCAGGTGGAGCGGGCATTGCAGCATTTTTCAGAGGCGGGGGTGCGCGTCGCGCTGGACGATTTCGGCACCGGCTTTGCCTCGCTCAGCCACCTCAAACAATATCCGGTTGATATATTGAAGATCGATCGCAGCTTTGTCTCGAACATCGAAGAGGATGCGGGCGACGCGGCCATTGTCGACGCCATCGTCAAGCTGGGCGGCAGTTTCGGCATGGATGTCGTCGCCGAAGGGGTGGAGAGCGCAGCGCAGGCCGACCGGCTTCTGGCCCATGGCTGTATCATCGGCCAGGGCTTTCATCTGGGCCGTCCGCAGCCCCGTGCCGCCATCACGCCACCTCTGGCAAAATGACAGGGCCGCGCCCGTTGCAAGGCGCGACCCCGATGTGCTGCCCCCAAATGCTTATTTGCAGCGACACGCCCGGCGCGCTGGCTTGCGATGGCCTACGCGCTGGGTGACATAGGTGGTCGTCGTTGTCGTCGTCACCTCCGGCTCGATCGTCACCGTGGTCACGATCGGTGCGGGGTAATAATAGCCCCCCGATATATAGCCACCCCCGCCCTGGGTCGTAACCTGCACCGGCCCCTGCGACCAATGCGGCTGGCCCATATAGGCTGGCGGATCATAGTCGACGCCCGCGCCGCGCACTTCCCCCTCGAAGCGGCCTTCATATGTGCCGCTGGTCCGCTTGCCATCGGCCGTCGTCCAGGTGCCGGTCCAGCGCCCTTCATAGTCGTTCTGCGTGGTCACGCTGTCGTCGGCATAGCCATAGCCATAATCATAGCCAGCGCCCGGACGACGCGGCGGCGGCGCAGCGCCGCGTCGGGGCGCATCCTCCGCCTTGTCGATCATCGCTCCAGCCACTGCGCCGACGCCAGCGCCGATCAGCGTGCCAGCGGTGCGGTTGCCGCGTCCGGCGATCCGGTTGCCCGCCACGCCGCCGACTACCGCGCCGATCGCTGCGCCGCCAAGGCCATTGTCGGGACGACGATACCCATCGCGATCGTCATAATAGCCATCGTCGCCATAGCCGCCCTCATAACGGTCCCACGCGATGTTGCTGCGACTGTCATAGACCCGGCCATAACGGTCGGTCATCACCGCATCGTCATAATAGCGCGACCAGCCATATCCGGCCGCCGGGGCGGGCAGGCCATAGGCGCCATAATTGCCGATATAATAAGCCGGGCTGATCCAGTAGCGCGGCAGGACATAGCCATAGACCGGGCGCTGATAGCCATTCCAGCCACCCGGCGCGCGCCAGCCCGCATACCAGCGACCGTTCTGACGCGGACCCCAGCGATGCCCGCCATTCCAGGTCATGCCGGGTCGGGGGGCGTGGGTCATCGGTCGGCCGCCACCCTTCCATCCGCCGCCAGACCAGCCGCCTTTGGCACCATGGCTCATGCCGGGGCCGTTGCCTGCCAGTGCCGGGCTAGCCGCGCCCGCCAGCGCGATGCTCGCGCCCAGAAGGAGAAGGCCGGATGTCCGCATGGTTAACGCTCCCTGTTTTCCCACAGCGGAAAGGCGCCGCGCGGGTCAAATTGCTAACGCTCTGTTTAGCATGGTGATCCGGGGCTATCCATGCGTGCGAGGGTTAAATCCTGTCCCGAAACGGGGCGAAACAGGCGACCCTGGCGGGAAGGAGGGTTAACGCCTTCAGCAGATCCGGGCGGCAATCCGAGCGACCAGTGCTTGCAACCCGTGCGCGTCGTCCGAGTCGAAGCGCGCGGGACGCGGGCTGTCGAGATCCAGCACACCGATCACCGCGCCATCGCTGAGGATCGGCACGACGATTTCCGAGGCGCTGGCAGCGTCGCAGGCGATGTGGCCGGGAAAGGCGTGGACGTCCGCCACAAGTTGCGTCTCGCCCGTCGCCGCCGCGGTGCCGCATACACCGCGACCCAGGGGGATACGGATGCAGGCAGGCTTGCCCTGAAACGGCCCCAGCACCAGCTCGCCCTCCACCATGCGATAAAATCCCGCCCAGTTGAGGTCGGGCAAAAATTGCCAGAGCAGCGCGGCGACATTGGCCATGTTGGCAACATGGTCCGCCTCATCGCGCGTCAACGCATCGGCGGCGGAGAGCAGGTCGGCATAGAGCGTCGCCTTGTCGGCGGTATCGGTGGGCGCGAAGTCGAACATGGAGCGGATATAGGCTTGGTGATGGGGCAGGGCCAGAGGCTGAATTTAGACATTGGTAACCTTGTTTTGCTAGCGCGTGCTGAGCTAGCGGAGCAGCAGCATGAATATATTGAAATCCAACCTACCGCCGGAGATCAGTATTTCGCTATTGATGATCACGGTGATGGTCGCTTTTGCTGCAATTTTTCAATTGCCGATAGTGTATCCCACAGGTGAACGTGCTGCATTTGTTGGCATACATTATCTATATCCGCTCATGGGTGTCGGGGTTTGGGGTGCATTTGCTTTTTACGGGCAAAGACGCGCGATAGCGCGAACATTTCTGATCGCGCTTCCATGCTATGTTGTTGTTTTGTTTGTTTATTTTAACATAAAGCTATGGATACCGCATATCAATCCATATTTATTCGACGAATTTTATTGGGAAATAGATCAAAAATTTAGGCCATTGGTAGACATATGTATGGTCTTGCGCCGATCGATGACGGTATTTATTCCCTATGAAGCCAATTTCTATATGATTGGCTATATTGCGATGTTCTATGGAAGCTTTTGCTATCATGCATTTCGCACGCCGGACAAATTTTCGGAATTGGTTATTGCCGCGCTGCTTCTGCAAGGCTTAGGAACATTAGCCTATCTTGTTGCGCCTGCGATCGGTCCATTCATCTATGAAGCCGGGTTGAATCCAATGGTGACGGCGGGCCAGCATAGCATGTTGGACTTCTACAATCAGTCGATCGCGGAAGGGCCAATTTGGCTGGCGCGCAATGGGGGGAAAGCCTTCACTGTAGGCTTGGCCGCCATGCCATCGCTCCATTCCGCAGCGGCGTTTCTGTTTCTGAGCTTCGCCTGGAAGCACGGACGAATTCTGGTGCCGCTTTATGCCTTCATCACCTTCTTCATTTTCGTGACCGCTGTCGCTACCCGCTGGCATTATCTGATCGACGTGCCAATCGGTGTCTTGATTGCGTGGGTGAGCCTCAAGGGAGCGGAGCGCTTGTCGCGGACCCCCTCTATGGAAACCGCGACACTGTCTCGACTCTTGGCGGAACAACCCGCCTAATCCACCCGCACCTTGCCGCGTCCCTGTTTGATGGTCGCGCGTTTTACCTTGCCCTCTACCCTGCGTTTTTGCGAGGCTTTGGTGGGTTTTGTCGGGCGGCGTTTTTTGGGGACGATGGTGGCTTCGCGTATCAGCGCGATCAGCCGGTCGCGCACATCCTGGCGGTTGAGCAGTTGCGACCGCGCGCCTTCGCTGCGCAGGATCAATATGCCCTCGCGCGTCATGCGTGTTCCTGCAAGGTCCGCCAGACGATTTTTCACAGCGTCTGGCAGGCCGGGCGAATTGGCGACATCGAAGCGCAGCATCACTGCGCTGTCGGTTGTGTTGACGTGCTGGCCGCCCGGACCCGATGCGCGGGTGTAGCTTTCGATAATCTCGTCGCTATCGATGGAAATCGAGCGTGTGATGGCGATGGCGACCATGGCGTGACTGTATCGGCTCGATCGTGCTCGTCAAAGCCCGGCTTGGTCCAGCAATTCCTGTCCGAACCCGGCCGCAGCAAAGGTGGCGGGCAAGGGGGCGGTCGCCTCCGCCGCTGGCTTGTCGCCGCGCGGGATGCTGAGAAAGCGGCTGTGGAGCAGCATCGGCACGCCGCCTGTCCCATAGACCGGATCGCCCACGATGCCAAAGCCCAGGCCATGGAGCGCGTGGACGCGGATTTGATGCGTGCGCCCGGTCTGCGGCGTGAAGGCGATGAGCGCGCGGCCGTCCTTTTCAGCAACCTTGCGCCAGCGGGTGACGGCGACCTTGCCTGCCTTGGCCGGGATCATGCGCCAGCCTTCGCTCGCGCTGCTGATCTTCGACAGCGATAATTCGATCGTGCCGCCCTCTTCCGCAGGGATGCCGTCAACGACCGCGACATAGCGTTTGGCGACAGTCCCGGCCTCGAACGCGCCGGCGAAGCGCTTATGCGCCTTGGGATTGCGGGCAAGCAGCAGGCAACCGCTGGTGTCGCGGTCCAGCCTGTGGACGGGCAGCGGCCAGCGGGCAAAGCCGAAGGTCAGCGATTGCAGATGGTTTTCGAGCGCGATGGACCCGTCGCGCGGCGCATCGACCGGCAGGCCCGCTGGCTTGTCTAGAATGATGGCCTCGCCATCGATGAAGAGGACATGGTCGGTAAGCAGGGCCAAGGAAAGGGTCCGATCGGGAAACAGGGCTGGGGCGCATTGACGCGCGCGTCCCGTCCTATAGGGCGTGGAGGCTATGGAGCATAGAGGGGAGAATGGCGGCGGCAACAAGGCCGCCGGGGATCGGCTCGATTGGGTCGATGTCGCGCGCGGCATTGGCATTGTCGCGGTCGTTGTCGGCCATGTATGGACGCGCGGACCGTTGCGCGATGCGCTCTACAGTTTTCATATGCCGCTCTTCTTCCTGCTGTCCGGCATGCTGTCGCGGCCACAGCCGATCGGCGCTTTTACCCGCCGCCAACTGGCCGCGCAGATGCGGCCCTATGCCATCTTCCTGACGCTGCTGATCGTCGCGGATCAGATTATCGAGCCGCTAAAGGGTGGTCGTCCGATCTTTCACCAATGGCCAGGCGATCTGTTGCCGATCCTGCTGGGTGGCTCCTGGCTGCGCGGGCCTTATACGATCTTCTGGTTCATTCCCTGCCTGATGGTCGCCCGCATCCTGTTCAACGTCGCGTTGACGCGCTGGCCCGATGCGCTGGACCGGCGCTGGGGGATGCTGCTGATTCCGATGACGGGTATGGCCTATGGGCTGGGCTGGGCAACGCAGGCGTCGCCGCTGGGACTGCTCAGCGTCCCGATGGCGCTTGTGTTGCTCTGGATCGGCGCGGCATGGGGGCGGGTGGGCTGGCGCAACGGCTTCATTGCGCCGCTGGCCATCCTGTCGATCGCGGGACTGGCGGGCTGGTTCCCGACGCTGAACATGAAGATCGCCGATTATGGCTGGCCGCTGCTGTCGATCGGGTCGGCAATCGCCACATCACTGCTGATCGTCGTTATCGCCCGTCGGATCGCGCCCCATGCCGCGCCGCTGGCATCGCTGGGCCGGGCGTCGCTGGTGATCATGTATCTGCATGTGGCGTTCATCCATTATCTCTCGCCCTATCTGGGCAAGCCATGGCTGACGGCGATAGCATTGCTGGTGCCGTTTGCGATGTTCTGGCTGATCCGCCGATCGCCGCGCGCGACCCGGCTGCTGCTTTAGCGGTCAGACGTCCTGCGCGATCCGCCCGTACAGGTCGGGCCGCCGGTCGCGAAAGAAGCCCATGCCCGCCCGGTGCGTCCGCGCCTGCGCCAGATCGAGCGTCGCGACGAGCGCGCCCATATCCCTGGCGTCGGCTTCGGCAGCGAAATCACCCCATTGGTCTGTGATGAAGCTGTGGCCGTAAAAGCTCTGGCCATCCTCTTCGCCAATGCGGTTGGCGGCGATCACGGGCATGCAGTTGGATACGGCATGGCCGATCATCGCCCGCCGCCACATCCGGCTGGTATCGAGGTCCGCATCATAGGGCTCGGAGCCGATCGCGGTCGGGTAGAACAGCATCTCCGCACCCATCAGCGCCATGATCCGCGCGCATTCGGGATACCATTGGTCCCAGCAGATGCCGACGCCGATCGTGCCATATCTGGTCGGCCAGACCTTGAAGCCGCTATTGCCGGGGCGGAAATAATATTTCTCCTCATAACCCGGCCCGTCGGGAATATGGCTCTTGCGATAGACGCCCATGATGTCGCCCTGATCGTCGATCATAGCGAGCGAATTATAATGATGCTGCCCGTCGCGCTCGAAAAAGCTGGTTGGGATATAGACGCCCAGATCCTTGGCCAGCTTGCGCATTTCCTGCACGGCGGGATGCTCGTCCACCGGCTGTGCCCGCGCGAACAGGGCCTCGTCCTCGACGCGGCAGAAATAGGGGCCTTCGAACAGTTCTGGCGGCAAGATGATCTTCGCCCCGCGCGCGGCGGCCTTGGCCACATGGGTCGCCACCCGGTCGATATTCTCGCTCATATCGTCTGTGAAGGCGAGTTGGAGCGCGGCAACGGTAACTTTGGTCATGCTGTTCGTTTCTCCGTTCGCCCTGAGCCTGTCGAAGGGCTCCATCGAGCGATTGCGAGGTGCCTTCGCTTGCGCTCGGGCGCGGGCTTCGACGTCGCTCGGCCCGAACGGTTGAGGTTAGATACTCGGCATTTGCTGGCTGCAACAATGAAAGCTGCCGCCGCCTGACAATATGGCATCGCTGCGCAGCCCGACAATATCCCGACCTGGAAAGAAGGGGCGCAGGGCATCGAGAGCGGCCTGATCATTAGGCTGGCCATAGATGGGCACGATGACGGCTGCGTTGCCGATATAGAAATTCATGTAGCTGGCGGGGATCGCTTCTCCATCCACGATCACCAGCCCCGGCGACGGGATGTCCACGACCTCTATGCCATGGGCCTTTGCCCGCGCCCGTGCATCGGCGTAGATCGCCGCATTGGGATCGTCGTCCGTCGTTGCGATCGGCAGCGCCAGCAGGCCATCGCCGACGAAGCGCGCCAGATTGTCGACATGGCCGTCGGTATGATCGTTCAGCAACCCGTCGCCCAGCCACAGCATGTCGGAAAGGCCAAGGCTTCCGGCAAGCAGAGTCTCGATCTTGCCGCGATCCAGATCAGGGTTGCGATTGGGGTTCAGCAGGCATTGCTCCGTCGTCACGAACAGGCCGCTGCCATCGGTATCCACCGCGCCCCCTTCGAATATCCAGTTCTGGGCCGAAGTCGGCAGGCCGGTCGTGGCCGCCAGCCGCGCGCCAATATCCTCGTCGCCGGGCATCTGATATTTGCCGCCCCAGCCATTGAATCCGAAATCGACGAGCGCCCGCGCCTTGCCGTTCAGCACCGCGATGGGCGCAGTGTCGCGCAGCCAGACGTCGCCCAGCCGGTGCTCGATGATCGTGACGCCCGGCGCGACCAATGCCCGTGCGGCCTCCGCATCTGCTGCATTGGCGGCGACCAGCCGAACCTCTTCCCCCTGTCCCCCGGCATGGAGTGCGCTGGCAAAGGCGGCGATTTGCGTCCGCGCGGCTTCAAAAGCGCCGGGCCATTCGGCCGGGTTCGTCGGAAAGCCGATCCAGGTCCAGTCGTGCGGCGCCCATTCGGCGGGCATACGGAATGTCATGATATGGTCCTTGCTCGGCAGCGGCGCCGATCCGTGATAGCGGGCGTTATGCGCGCTCCATAGCGTGCCGGATCGGGTCTGGACAGAGGGCGAAAGCCGTGAAGAGAAGAGTTTCGATGGTTGCTGCTGCCCTTTTGCTGGCATTGTCCGCAACAGCGCGTGCGGGCGAATTGCCCGACTGGCTGACGGGCGAATGGCTGCAAGTGCGGGACGATCGCTGGACCGAGGAGGTGTGGACACTCCCGCGCGGGGGCGTGATGATCGGCGTGGGGCGGACCGGGCGTGGTGGCGTGCTGCGATCGTGGGAAGTCATGCGGATCGTGCGGGCGGCTGACGGATCGCTCGCCTTCCACGGCGCACCCGAAGGCGGGACAGCGACGATATTCCCGGCCATTGCAGAAGGCGTGCGGGACATCAGCTTCGCCAATCCCGACCATGATTATCCGCAACGCATCCGCTATTGGCGGGAGGGGCGGCTGTTGATGGCCGAAACGGCGAAAATGGATGGCAGCCAGACACAAAGCTGGACATATGCGCCGATGGGCGAGTGAATGACCAACCGCCGCTCGCTTCGAGCATCGTCGAGAAGCCGCCTACACAAATGCAGCGCTTATCGACTTCGCTCGATACGAACGGAGGCGGGACGGATTACTTCCCCGCCCGGTCCTTGTCCCGAATGGCGCGGAACTCGTCGCCTTCCACCCAATTGGGCCAGTCGCTGCCGGTCGCCAGATCGCGGCCGACAGTATAATAGAGTTTCAGGTCGGCCAGCACCCCGGTCCAGTCCCAATTGGGATCATATTCGTCCTTGGGGCCATGATAGCGGTTCTTGGTATAATCCTCCGCAGCGGCGTTACCCGCTGCCGTGCCGCCGTTGACCAGATCCTCGCCCCCCTCGAAATAGAGCATCGGCAAGCCATGCTTGGCAAAGCTGAAATGGTCGGATCGGTAATAATAGCCCTTCTCCGGGGTAGGCTCCAGCGTCGCGACGCGCCCCTGTGCGCTGAGCGCCCGGTCGAGATAGGCATCAAGCTGCGACTTGCCCTTGCCGATCACCACGACATTTTTGGCGAGGCCCGCGACCGAGAGGGCGTCCATATTCACGCCGCCCACGGTCTGTGCGAAGGGGAACACCGGGTTGCTGCCATAATAGGCCGATCCAAGCAGCCCCGATTCCTCTGCCGTCACCGCCAGAAACACCTGGCTGCGATCGGTCGGCCCCGCCTTCACATTGGCTTCCGCCAGGGCCACCAGCGCCGCAGTGCCGGTCGCATTGTCGACGGCGCCGTTGCAGATGTCGTCGCCGTCCGGTGCAGCCTGGCAATGGCCCAGATGGTCCCAATGGGCGCTGTAAAGCACATATTCGTCGGGTCGCGTCTTGCCGGGCAGCAGCGCCACGACATTTTTGGACATATGTTTGCGCAGGTCATTGTCGAACGACACCGACGCCTTGACCGCGCCCAGCGGCACGGCCTTGAAGCCCGGCTTCCTGGCCGCTGCCATCTGCGCATCAAGGTCCATCCCCGCGCTGGCGAACAGGGCCTTCGCCTTGTCCTTCTGGATCCAGCCGATCGCGGCGGAAAGGCCGGCATTGCCGTCCGCACTGTCGGCGACATGCTGCGCGCCGGTCCAGCTCGACTGCACCACATTCCAGCCATAGGCGGCAGGCACCGTATCGTGCACGATGATCGCGGCGGCCGCGCCCTGTCGCGCCGCTTCCTCATATTTATAGGTCCAGCGGCCATAATAGGTCATCGCCCGGCCATTGAACGGCCCGGTCAGTCCCGGCGTTTCATAATCGGGATCATTGACCAGGATGATGACCGTCTTGCCCTTCACATCCACGCCGGCATAATCGTTCCACCCTTTTTCAGGGGCGTTGATGCCATAGCCGACAAACACGACCGGGCTGTCCTTGACCGCGATTTTCGGCTGCGTGGTGCGATAGGTGCCGATCACCATTTCCGGGCCATAGGTCGCGCTGACCGGGTTCTTGCCGCCCGTGAAGCTGAGCGGCGACACATTTTTCGCGGTAATCTCGACCAGCGGGACATCCTGAAACCAGCTGCCCTTGTTGCCGGGTTTCAGGCCCAGCTTGCCGAATTCGGCCGCGAGCAGGGCCAGCGTCTTTTCCTCGCCGGCCGAACCGGGCGCGCGGCCTTCATAGGCGTCGGACGAAAGCTCCTGCACCAGCCGTTTCATCGTGTCGATCGACGGTTCGACCGCAGCCGGAGTCGTCGCCGATGCCGAAGCGGGCGGCGCGTCGGTACCGTCGCTGGAACAAGCGGCGAGCGGGAGGGCGAGGGCGGCCGCAATGGCCAGCAGCGACGTTCGCATCAGGGCATATCCCCTATCTGAGAGTTGTTATTATACGATTGTAATGCCCCGTGATGCCATTGTGAGAGAGCAAGGGCAAGCAAGGCAGTTGCGCGCGACATCCGCTTCGCTTAGCCCCTGAACCAACAGGAAAATTTGGGGGGAATTCGGGCATGGTCCGTTTCGGTAAAGCAATGATGTTGGCGCTGCTGGCGGCGGGGACAGCGCAGGGCGCGCTCGCCCAGACGCAACCCGACGCGCTGGCCAAAGCCTTTGGCGCGCGCGAGACAGTGATTTCCGCCAGCCTCTCGCCGGATGGCTCGAAAATCGCGCTGGTTTCCGCAGGGCCGGGGCGAAGCAGTCGCGCTTATGTGCTTGAGGCCAGGAAAGGCGCTGAACTGGTTGCGGCCGCGACGACGTCCGGCAATCCGGATTATATGTCCCGCTGCGACTGGGTCGCTGCCGCCCGACTCGCTTGCCAGATTTATAGTGAAACGCGCTACGCTGACGATGTGTATGGATCCAGCAATGTGTTCGCGGTCGATGCGTCAGGCGGCAATACCAAGCTGCTGAGCCAGCGGCGCGGCCAGAACGCGCTATCCTACGACTTTCGCGGTGGTGACATCGTGGATCTGCTGCCGGGAGAGGACGGCGCGATCCTGATGACCCGTTCCTATGTTCCGGAAGCCAAAATCGGCAGTCTTATCGAAAAACGCCTGGAGGGCCTGGGGGTCGACCGAATCGACACGCGCAGCGGCAGCGGGAAGCGGGTCGAGACACCGGCCAAATTGGCGATCGATTATATCTCCGATGGCGTCGGTAACGTTCGCGTCATGGGGATGCAGGAGATCAAGGGAACGGGCTATTCCAAGGGGACCTATAAATTCCTCTATCGGCCGCAGGGAAAGTCGGGCTGGAGCGATCTGTCCACTTACGACGTGCGCGACAATAGCGGCTTCTATCCGCTCGCTGTCGATCCGCAGAAGAACATCGTCTATGGCTTTGAAAAGACTGACGGGCGCGATGCGCTGGTGTCGATTTCGCTGGACCCGGCGCTTGAAAAGAAGGTCGTTTTTGCCCATCCGCAGGTGGACGTTACCGGGCTGATCCGCGTCGGGCGTGACCGGCGGGTTGTCGGCGCGAGCTACGCGCTCGACCATCGCGAAGCCATCTATTTTGACCCGACGGTGTCATCGCTGGTCACATCGCTGGGCAAGGCGCTGGGCGGCAAGTCCATCCATATCGGCGACATGAGCAGCGACGGCCAAAAAGTGTTGGTGTGGGCGGGTAGCGACATCGATCCGGGCCAATATTATCTGTTCGACCGCACGGCGCGCAAATTGTCGCCGCTAATGCCCGATCGTCCCGAATTGGCAGACCGCCAGTTGGCGAAAATGCAGTCCGTTAGTTTCAAGGCGGGCGATGGCGTCACGATCCCGGCCTATCTGACGCTGCCGCCCGGCAAGGAAACGGCCAAGGGGTTGCCAGCAATCGTGATGCCGCATGGCGGCCCGGAGGCGCGCGACGAATGGGGCTTCGACTGGATGGTGCAATATTATGCCGCGCGCGGCTTTGCCGTCATCCAGCCGCAATTTCGCGGGTCGGCTGGTTTTGGCGAGCAATGGCTGATGCGCAACGGCTATCGCTCGTGGCGCAAGGCGATCAACGACGTTGTCGATGCCGGACGCTGGCTTGTCGCGCAGGGCATTGCCGATCCCGCCAGACTGACGATCGCTGGCTGGTCCTATGGGGGCTATGCCGCGCTACAGGCGCAGGTGATCGATCCTGATCTCTTCAAAGCTGTCGTCGCGATTGCCCCCGTTACCGATTTTGGCGATCGGCTGCGGCGTGCCCAGTTTGATAGCAGCTATCTGGTGCAGCAGCAGCGCATGGGCACGGGAACGGAAGCCGAGGAAGCGTCCCCCTCCAGCCACGCCGCGCAGTTCCGCGCGCCGGTGCTGATGTTCCACGGCACCGCAGACGGCAATGTCGACGTCACCCAGGCGAAGATCATGCAGGGCAAGCTGGAAGGGGCGGGCAAGCGCAGCCGTCTCGTCATTTATGACGGGCTTGCACATGGTCTGAACGATAGTGATGCCCGCGCCGACATGCTGCAACAGAGCGCTGACTTCCTGCTCGCCGCCGGGAAATAGGCGATGGAAAAGGAGGCTGGCGCACAGTCCTTACGCACCAGCCTCCGCGGCTTGCCTTCACCCTGGTACGACCCGGAGGCTCGGCAGCTGCAACTTACAGACGATGTGAGCGGCCGATAACCGTCAGCCGTGCAGTTTGATCGCGGTTTCCGCGATCCGGCGGCCCTGATAGCGCGCGCCGTCCAGTTCCTCTTCGGACGGCTGGCGGCTGCCGTCGCTGTCGGCCAGCGTCGTCGCGCCATAGGGCGATCCGCCGCGCACCTTGTCCACGCCAATCTGGCCCTGGAAGCCATAGTCCAGACCCACGATGGTCATGCCGAAATGCAGCAGGTTGGTGATGATCGAAAACAGCGTGGTTTCCTGTCCGCCATGCTGGCTGGCGGTCGAGGTGAACGCCCCGCCTACCTTGCCATTGAGCGCGCCGCGCGCCCACAGCCCGCCGGCCTGGTCCAGGAAGGCCGCCATCTGGCTGGATATGCGGCCAAAACGGGTGCCGGTGCCGACGATGATCGCGTCATAGCCCGCCAGTTCTTCCACGCTCGCGACCGGGGCGTCCTGATCCAGTTTGAAATACGCGTTCTTGGCGACTTCGAGCGGTGCGGTTTCGGGTACGCGCTTGATGTCGACCTGCGCGCCCGTGGCGGCAGCGCCTTCGGCGACTGCCTTGGCCATCGTTTCGACATGCCCGTAGGAAGAATAATAGAGAACCAGAACCTTAGCCATGATGTGCTCCTTGGTTGAAGGGGAGAAGGGGTGCCGCCCGCGCAAGGGGAGGGGGAGAGTGCGCGGGCGGCGGCCAGCCCGTCCGGGGGGAAGGACGGGCCGGAAAGCCTAGATGCTGTCGACCAGGACGATTTCGGCATCCTCGATCGCGGTGATGGTGATGGGCGCGCCGCCAATGATCGCCGCGCCATCGCGTGCTTCAAACGTCTCGCCATCGATAGTGATCCGTCCCGTCGCGGGCACGAGATAGAGATGGCGTCCTTCCGCACTGTCATAGGTCACGCTCTCACCCGCACGGATGGTGCCGCCCAGCAGGCGCGCGTCGGCGCGGATACGCAGGGCTTCCGCGTCCTCGTCATAGCCGCTGGCCAGCACGATCAGCTTGCCCGACCGCTCGCCACGCGGAAACGGCTTGGCGCCCCAGCTTGGGCTGCCGCCGCGTGCGCGCGGGATGACCCAGATCTGGAACAGGGTGGTCGTTACGTCCTCCAGATTATATTCGGCGTGCCGGATGCCGGTGCCGGCCGACATGACCTGAACATCGCCCGCTTGCGTGCGGCCCTGATTGCCCAGGCTGTCCTTGTGCGTGATCGCGCCGGTGCGGACATAGGTGATGATTTCCATGTCGGCATGGGGGTGGGGCGGAAAGCCCGAACGCGGGCCGATCTCGTCATCATTCCATACCCGGATCGCACCCCAGTGCATGCGATCGTCGTCATGATAATCGGCGAATGAAAAATGGTGGCGGGCGTTCAGCCAGCCATGATCGGCATGACCCAGCGACGCGAAGGGGCGGCGCTCGATACGGTTTGCGGTATGCGTGTTCATATCCTTGCCTTTCCAGATATCGACCGGACTTCCGGCTTGCTTTCCGCCAATCTAGTGATCAGGATCGTTTCCGAAACACGCAGCATCGAAACGGATTGTTTCCCCATGCGACTACCTGATTTTGAGGCCTGGGCGATGTTCGCCGCCGTGGTCGAACATCGCAGCTTCACCGACGCGGCCAGGGCGCTGAGCGTGTCGAAAGCCACTGTGTCCAAGGCCGTGACCCGGCTGGAAGAGCATCTGGATACCAGCCTTTTCAACCGCACCAGCCGCCGTCTGGCGTTGACCGAAAGCGGCAAGAGGCTGGCTGACCATGCCCATCGCATATTGGCCGAAGGGCAGGCGGCGGAGGAAGCCGCGCGCGAGGAAACTGCCGACCTGTCGGGTGTCGTCCGGCTTGGCGCGCCGATGAGCTTTGGCCTGTTGCGCATCGCCCCGCTGATCGCCCGCTTCACGCAGGAACATCCGCTGGTCGATATCGACCTGCATCTGTCCGACGCGCATATCGACCTTATCGAAATGGGACTGGATGCGACCATCCGCATCGCCGACATGCCCGACAGTTCGCTCCGCGCCCGCCGTCTGGCCGACGTGGATATTCATGTCGTCGCGTCACCCGCCTATCTGGGGGCGCGGGGACGGCCCATGCATCCGTCCGATCTGAGCGGTCATGACTGCTTCTGCTATTCCAATGTCACTACGCCGGACGTGTGGCGCTTTGCCGGACCGGGGCAACAAAATGTGGTGGTGCAGGTCCGATCGCGCCTGACCGTCAATAGCGGCGACGCGATGTTGCCGGCCCTGCGCGCCGGCGTGGGCATCGCCCGGCTGCCCGATTTCATCGTGGGTGAAGCGCTGGCCAGCGGCGAACTGGAAGAGGTGCTGGTCGATTGGCGCGCGCCGCCCTTTGGCCTCCATCTCGTCACGCCGCCGTCGCGATTGCGCCCCGCCCGCGTCGATGCGCTGCTGGATTTCATCACCCGGCACCATGGCTGCTGATGCTCGTTTCGCAGGTGAATCATTCTTGACTCGCGGAGAATCGTTTCGGCCTCAACTCTTTGTAAATAGATTCGTTTTTTGGCGACTCGTGGATTTCTGCGGGTTAGCGAAAAATTAACCTTTGTCCTTCAGAAGTTTTTTGGTTAATGAATTGGAGTAGATGCCGTTCTGGTGGGGTGAACGGACCTGCGACGCAAAGGGGCTTCACATGCGCGTGCTGCTGATTGAGGATGAACCGACCACCGCCAAGGCGATTGAGCTGATGCTCACGACCGAAGGTTTCAATGTCTACACAACCGATCTGGGCGAGGAAGGTCTCGATCTCGGCAAGCTGTATGATTACGACATCATCTGCCTGGATCTCAACCTGCCCGACATGCACGGCTATGACGTGCTGAAGAAGCTTCGCGCTGCCAAGGTGCAGACGCCGGTGCTGATCCTGTCGGGTATTGCCGAAATGGACAGCAAGGTCCGCTCCTTCGGCTTTGGCGCCGACGATTATGTGACCAAGCCCTTCCATCGCGAAGAGCTGATCGCCCGTATCCACGCCGTGGTGCGCCGGTCGAAGGGCCATTCGCAATCGGTCATCCGTACCGGCAAGCTGGCCGTCAACCTGGACGCCAAGACGGTGGAAGTGGACGGCAACCGCGTTCACCTGACCGGCAAGGAATATGCCATGCTGGAGCTGCTCTCGCTCCGCAAGGGCACGACCCTGACCAAGGAAATGTTCCTCAACCATCTTTATGGCGGGATGGACGAGCCGGAACTCAAGATCATCGACGTGTTCATCTGCAAGCTGCGCAAGAAACTGGCGCTGGCCTGCAACGGCGACAATTATATCGAAACCGTCTGGGGCCGTGGCTATGTGCTGCGCGATCCGGAAGAGGCGCTGGAAGAACAGGCCAAGGTCGCCTGACGCTTTCGCGCGTCATGCGCTAAACGGGGGGTGTAAAGGCCGGTGATCCGACAGGATCATCGGCCTTTTCCGTTGTGACGGGGCCGGGCCTGCCATAGGAGAATGTCCGCCAAGGATATAATTTCCCAGGAGAGGCCATGACGACCCGCCATCTGATTGATCCAGAAATCGTCCCCGTGCTCGATTTTCTGCCAGATCTGGACCTGAGCCACGATGCGCTGCCGATCATGCGGGCGGGCATGGCTGCGATGGAACGGCCTGGGCCGGTGGCAATTCCCGACATTCGCATGATCCCCGGTCGCGATGGCGCGCCGGATGTGCCGCTTCATATCTTCAATGCCGATCCTGCCGCTCGGCCCCGTCCAGCCATATTGCACATCCATGGCGGTGGCATGGTGATGGGGACGGCTGATGCGGCGAGCCGCTCGATCGGGCCGATGGCAGAGGCCATGGGGTTCGTCGCCGCCTCCGTCGATTATCGACTGGCGCCCGAAACAGCCTTTCCGGGGCCACAGGAGGATTGCTACGCCGCGCTCGCGTGGCTGGTCGCACAGGCCGATACGCTTGGCATCGATCCGCAGCGCATCGTCGTGTTGGGGGAAAGCGCCGGTGGCGGGCTGGCGGCGGCGCTGGCGCTGATGGTGCGGGACCGGGGCGACATGGCGCTGGCGGGACAAATGCTCATCTATCCCATGCTGGACCATCGCACCGGCGGAGCGGAATGCCGCTGGCAATCGGCAGGCACCGGCGAATTCATCTGGACACGCGCTTCCAACCAGTTTTGCTGGGACGCATTGCGCGGCGATTATGGCTGCGACGATGCGCGCAAGGGCTGGTTCTCTCCGGCGCTGGCGGATGATCTGGCTGGATTGCCGCCGACCTATGTGGCGGTCGGGGCGCTCGATCTGTTTCTCGACGAGGATCTGGATTTCGTACGGCGTCTGGCCGGGGCAGGGGTGCCGGTGGAATGTCATGTCTATCCGGGCGCGATCCATGCTTTCGACATCGTGGCGACCGCGCGCGTCGCGCAGCAATCGCGCAATGACCTGACCGGCGCAATCCGCCGGATGCTTGCTCTCGATTGATGCAAAAATGGGCCGACGATCCGGTCTGGATCGTCGGCCCGGTCAGGCGACGGGGCGGGATATGACGGCTTGGAACTTGGCCGCCATCCCCCTTTCCCCTGCGGGGTCAATCTTCCGCCTGACTTTCAGGAGCGGCGCTGGTCGAACCAGCAGTTTGTCCACCCCCTGAAACCTGGCCGCTGGCGTCGATCGATGCAGCGCCGTTTACAGCGCCGGTTGCGCTGCCAACGGTCGATCCTGCCCGATCACGAACCGCGCCAACGGCCTGTCCAGCCCGGTCCTTGGTTGTACTGACGGCACCGTTCGCACGATCCCGTACTGCCCCGACGCCATTGGCGGCCCGATCACGCACATTGCCCACGGCATTGCGCGCATCGCTGGTACCCAGCGTGTCGACCGCCAGACTGCCACCCGCCGATCCGCTGGCCGAACCCGACGCGCTGCCGCTGCGGCTCTTGTCCCGGCGGGTCAGTGAACCGCTGGCATTGCCATCGGCCCGGCCATTGCCCGATCCGTTCGCGCCGACCCGGCCATTGTCGAGGTCGATGCTGCGGTCGAGGCCGATGCCACCGCTGCCCGACCCGCCCAGCGTGCCGCCCAAGCTGCCGCCTACGCCGCCGATCGACCCGCCCAGCAGACCGCCACCGCCACCGCCGCCCAGCAACTGGGCCGATGCGGGAACCGCGGTCAGCGTTGCGATACAGGCCGCCACGATCATGAACTTGCTCTTCATCGCTTGTCTCCTTGTTGACTGTCGATGCAATGCAGGGACAACGGGAGGAGACAGGCGTTTAATCCCGCGCTGGCGGAAAAAATCGTAACCGATTAAAAATTAGTCATTATTTCTGCATGTGGCGCAAATGATCCCCTTGCCGAAGCCGCGCGCCTTGCCCTTTGGCGCCTCCACTTCAGCCAGCAGCGCATTCAGGCTGCCCCGCACCAGCAGCCGCCCCGCGACCAGCGGCGCGGCAAAGCTGGTGCCGCGCACCGCGCCCTTGCCGCCGTCACTGCGCGCTGCGTTCATGTCCGCGCCCGGTGCGGCAAAATCGACATGGGCGGCGCGGCCTGCTTCAGGCAACAGGCGTCCGCGTCCGTCAATGCCGGTGACGGCGACCACATCCGTATAGGAAGCGGGGTAGGCGGGCGGTGCTGCCGGGCCGTCATTGCCCACCGCTGCGACCACCGTGACGCCCTTGTCGCGCGCCAGCCGGATCGCCCCCGCCAATAGCGGATTGTCCGGTCCGACCAGGCTGACCGTGACGACCGGCACGCCGCGCGCTGCCATCCAGCCCAGCGCGCGCACGATCGCAAAGGCGCCGCCGCCCGCCGGATCATCGCCATAGACGTCCGCGACCAGCAAGGGCGCGCCCGGCGCCGCGCCGCGCACGCTGCCTGTCCCGCTGATCAGCGAAGCGACCGCCGTGCCATGGGCGCTTGCGCGCGGCGCGCCACGCGCGAAGCCACGCTGTTCGACCGGCCCCGTCAGCGCCGGATGGCGCGCGACGCCGCCGTCGATCAGTCCCGCTGCGCCGCGTCCGACCGTACCGCCTCCAGCCAGTACCCCCACTGCCGCGCCATTGGCCGACCCGCCGGGGAAATAGAGATTGTCGGCGCTGGCCTGCGCCCTGGGCGCGATCCTGCGCACATCCTTCAGCGCCCGCGCCAGACTGCGGCCCTGCGGCACCTGCAACCGCGCAATGGTCAGGTCCAGCCCGTCCACCGCCTCGTTATCCACGCCAAAACCCGCGGCTTTGAGCGCGTCGAGACTGGCGGCATCCGCGCCGGTCAGCAATATCACTCCCCGCCGCGCGGGTTCGCGCCGGTCGTCCAGTTCGACCCTATCGCCATGCCGCCGCAGCAGATCGCCCACCCGTGTCGCGCGCGCCGCCACCAGCCGATCGGCCAGCCGCGCCGGGGACAGGCGCTCCAGTCCGCTGCCCTCGACCAGCCCGTCGACCCGGTTCAGCACATCGGGCACCACCTGCCCGACGGGCCCGCTGCCGCCCAGCAGTTGCGCCTGTGCGCCCGGCGCAATCAGCATCAGCCCGGCGATCATCCAGGGGCGGGTCAATTTCATGGCGTCGTCACCGGTCCTTTCGGGTGCATGATAAACCATCGCACGAATATTTCCGTTTTTTCCTCGGCTGTGGGATGAAACGACCGGGCAGGCACGTTTCATCCCAGGAACATTGTACGGAGGCCCGATGTCGTTCGAGCATGATTTGCTGGCGATCCTGCCCAGGTTGCGGCGCTTTGCCGCCAGCTTGTCGCGCGATCGTGCCGATGGCGACGACCTGTGCCAGGCCGCGCTGGAGCGGGCGCTCAAGGCGCGCGACCAATGGCAGCCGGGCACTCGCCTCGACAGCTGGATATATCGGATCATGCGCAACCTGTGGATCGACGAAGCCCGCGCGCGCCAGCGGGCGGCCAGGACATTCGCGCCGGAGGAAGCGGGCGAGCATGTCGGTCATGCCGGCGATCATGACATAGAAACGCATATGCGCCTGTCCGACGTGGATCGGGCGATGCAGGCGCTGCCGGATGAACAGCGCGAAGCCATCGCGCTCGTGCTGGTGGAGGGCCTGTCCTACAAGGAGGCCGCCGCCGTGCTGGGGGTGCCGATGGGCACGCTGACATCGCGGCTGGTGCGCGGGCGCGGGGCGCTCATTGAACTGATGGGGGAAGCGGCATGACCGATATTGACGAAGCCATGCTGATCGCACTGGTCGATGGCGAACTGGATGATGTGACCCGCCGCCGCGTCGAACGCGCCATGGCGGAAGACCCTGCACTGGCCGAGCGCGTGGCGATGCACCGCCGGTTGCGGGAGCGGCTGGCGGGCCATTATGCGCCGATCGCGCAGGAACCGCTGCCTGAGGCAATGCGCGCTCTGGTGGAGGATAGCGCCAGGGTCGTGCCTTTGGCGCGTCCTGCGCCGCGCTGGCGGGGATGGGTGACGGGTGGCGCGATCGCCGCAAGCCTCGTGCTGGGCCTTGGCCTTGGTCGCCTGAGCGGCGGGGAGGGCGGACCGATCGGCGTGCAGAATGGCGTCATGATCGCGCAGGGCGGGCTGGCGCAGGCGCTCGACACGCAACTGGCCTCGGCACAGGGCGATGGCGAGATCCGCATCGGCCTGACCTTCCAGCGCAAGGGCGGCGGCTGGTGCCGCAGCTTCGACGGGACACTCGCGGGCGTTGCTTGTCGTGAGGGCGATGGCTGGCAAGTGCAACAGGCGCTGCCCGGCGCGGGGCAGGCGCATGGCTATCATCAGGCGTCGTCAGCGGACGTGCGGGTCATGGCGACGGTCGACGCGCTGATCGAAGGCGCGCCCGTTGACGCGGCGGGGGAGAAGGCCGCGAAGGCGAAGGGCTGGCGTTAGGGACCACCGCCCGTTCGCTCTTCGCGTCGCTATTCCTGATGGCGTTTCAGTCCGCCGCCAGCCTAGACATGCTCCACCGCATGGCCCGCACAACATGCGGCCCGGCTCGATTCCACATATTCGGCATCGTGCCACCAGAAATGCTGGTGGGCGTCGGCCAGCATCGGTAGCACCGGCGTCAGGTCCGCTTGCGGCTTGGCACCCACGAACGGGGCCATCAGAGCATCGGGTGTATGGACCACGCCGTTTGCCACCACCTGCCGGACATTGGCGACGGCGCTGACGTCCCTCAACGGATCACCCTCCACCAGGATCAGGTCCGCCAACATGCCGCGTTCGATCCGGCCGATCTGCTCGTTCAGAAATTCGCCCGACCAGCGCGTCGTCATCATCAGCGCGTCGAACGGAGACACGCCATATTTCACCATGCCCCGCAGGTTGAGGTGCAGGCTGATCGCGGTAAGATCAATCGGCGCGTCGGTGCCGGACAGGGGGTGCCATCCCGCCGCCAGCATCTGCTTGATCTGTGCCACCTGCCGTTCCAGCGAGGCCAGCATCACCGCGCCGCCTTCGCCCGACATGGCCTTGACCCGTCCGGTCAGCTTGGCGAACTCCCAGTCGGGATAGAGGGTGGTGATCCGGGGATCGCGGGTGAAGCTGTCGTCCAGCCCCAGCAGCGCAGTCGCGGCGAACAATGTTGGCGTCCGTCCGGCCCTGGCGGCAGAGAACAGATCATTGACGTCATGATAGCCACCGCCCAGCCCCGTGACGGTGCGCGAATAGCCATAGCGGTTGGTCGCGCCGATATGCTCCATGCAGTCCATGCCGCTGTGAAGCGCGGGATAATGATAGTGGGATGACAAGGGCATCCCCATCCGGTGCGATGCGTCGACCACTTCCTTCTGCGTGTCGTGGCGCAGCCGGACATAGGTTTTGACCATGTCATAATCGAGCAGGCGCGCCCGCTCCAGTTCCAGCGTCATCTGCCCCGGTTCGGTCACTGGCCGCATGAAATTGTAGAAGATGCGCCCGCCATCGATTGCTTCGCCCGTGGCGTAATGGCGCGCGGCGATCCGCTTGCCGCTCTGGATTGCCTCGCGATCCTCGACCATGTGATAGGCCGGACAGCCCGGTGATCGCGTCGCGGTGATACCCATGGCGAGCCAGAGACGCCCCATCCGGTCGCCATAGCCATAGCCCGCCATCTGCCGGTGGGTGTGCATGTCGATAAGGCCCGGCATCAGCGTCAGGTCCGGCGCGTCGATAAAGCGGGCATTGGCGTCGGACGGCGCGCCGCCATCATGCGGCGTGACCGCGGTGATGACGTTGCCGTCGATCACCACGTCGACGCCGCCCTTGTAGGCCGGGGACAGCGCGTCCCAGACTTTGCCAGCCCTGATGACGGTGCGACCCGAAGGCTTGGCATTGGCCCATGTCAGGCGGCAAGGCACGGTCTGCGGCTTGCCGCCTGAGACCGGGACGAGCCGCAATTTTCCGCCGCTCAGATACAGGAGTGACCGGGAATCCCCGCTCCAGCTTGGCGCATCGGCTAGTTCGGTGCTGACCTGGCGCGGCGCGCCGGTGAAGCTGCCGTCCGGTGCGACGGGCGCGACCCAAAGCGTGCTGGCGAAGACGAAGGCCATTGCCTTGCCATCGGGCGACCAGACCGGCCCGTCATGGCCGCGCGTGCCGAGCGACTTGCCGTCGAACACCGGGCGATAGGTGCCTTTGCCGGTCGCCAGATCGATCGACAATATCTGGCTCGCCCCTTCGCGATAGCGGCCCGTCACCGGCTTGAAGGCGGCATAGGCGATGGTCTGGCCATCGGGACCGAAACTGGGCCGCCCCGGTTCCCAGATCGCGTCGAAGCGCTTGCGCACTGTGCCGCTCGCGACTTCGACGGTATGGAGCGCGCCTTCCTGATCCAGAAAGGCAATCAGCTTTCCGTCCTGCGACCAGCTGCCCCAGGCGACGGCCTTGTCCGGGATGTTGGTCAGTTGCCGTTCCTTGCCAGTGCTGACGTCATGCAGCCACAGGTCCAGCGTGCCGCCCCGGTCGCAACTATAGGCGATCGTCCCGCCGTCTGGCGACCAGGCCGGATCGCATTTGTGGAAGGCGTCGCCCACGATGATGCGGGGCGTCCCGCCGACCGGCATTAGATAAAGATCATTGAGCGCGGCAAAGACGATCTGCTTGCCGTCAGGCGACAGCATCGGCGCGGCAATGCCCATGACGGGTTTTGGTGTCGTGGAGGTGAAATCGCGCGCCTTCTTTTTGTAATCGGGCGTCGTTACCGGGATCTCCGCAGTGAAGGGCACGACCGTCGCCTTACCGCCCTGCCACCGCCGCAACTTGCCGCCGGAGCCATAGAGGATCGCACCATCCGCCGTGAAAGCGGGGCGGAAAGGGTAGAGATCTTCGCCCTCGACAACACTCTCGCCGTCCACGACCAGCGTTACCGAGCCGGGCTGGACGCGCGTATAGGCGATACGGCCGTCCGGCGCGAAGGTCGGGGCCATGATCGCCGACGGATTGAAGCGATCGGGGGAGGGGGGCACTGATGCCGCCTCGCTGACCGCGCCGGTTGCCACATCGGCGATAACCAGTTTCGTACCGCCCGCCACATAGGCGATCCGCTGACCATCGGGCGACCAGCACGGTTCGCTGTCATTGCTCGTTCCGCTGGACAGCGGCGTCACCCGACCCGACGCCACATCCAGCAGATAGATGGCGTAGCGCCCGTCCGCCCGATCGCTGGAAAAGGCGATGGTCCGGCCATCGGGCGACCAGCGCGGTTCACGATCGTCCAGCAGCCCGTCCGTATGCTGGCGCATGTCGCTGCCATCGGCCGCGACCGACCAGATGTGGAAATTGCCGCTGCGATAGGATTGGAACGCAATGCGCTTGCCATCGGGCGACCAGTCGGGCTGGGCCAGATCGTCAAAATCGCCGGTCAGCCGTTTCAGCGGTCCGCCAGCGACCGGCATCGTCCACAAGATGCCGAGCAGGTCGAAGGCGATCCGGCTGCCATCGGGCGACAAGGAGAGTGCGACATTGGTGGCGTCCTCTACACGCACCATCGTTTCCTTGCCTGCCCCCGGCGCGCCGTCCGATTGCGCGACCGATGCAACGCTGCCCGCCGCCAGCAAGCCGATCCCACTCGCCGCAATCGCCTCGCGCCGGCTCACGCCCGGTTCGTTCTTCATGCCTAGAACTCCAGATTCAGGCGGCCATAATAAAAGCCCCCGCTAATGCCATAGGGGGCATAGCTGTTGTAGAGAAAGCCGACGAACTGGTTTACCGGCTTCAACTTGTTGGGATAGGTATTCAGCAGATTGTTCGCGCCAACCGAAAGCTTGATCCCCTTGGTCAATTTATACCCGATCTCCAGATCGACGATGACCTTAGGCTTCAATTCTTCGTCCACAAAATCGCGGAAGCAGACAGGGCTCACGACATTGACTGCGCACGCGGTAAAGTCGGCCGTGTGAAAGGCGGTGGCATTCGCGCGCTGCGTGATCTTGCCAAAGCGCGTGGCACGCAGGTTCATGTTGAAATCATCCTTTTCCCAAAGGACGTTGGCGATGAACTTGTTGCGTGGAGTGCCCTCGGTCAGGTCGCCCTGCTTGGTTCGGCCGATCAGCGCCAGGCCGGATGCGGCAATCGGTCCGGGGACAGGATCGATATGGGTGAAAATGGTCTTGTTGAAATTGGCCGACAGGCTGATCGTCGCCAGGCCCATGTCACCAAGCCCCGCCCGATAGGTACCGACAATGTCCAGGCCGCGCGTCCGCGTGTCGGCGGCGTTGGAGAAGATCAGGCCACCGGCAATCCCGTAAATGCCGGCCGCTTCCAGCGCATTGATGACTACCGGGCCGCTCAGCGTTTCGCTCAGCAGGATGCGGTCCTTGATCTTGATCTGATAGGCATCGACCGTGATGTTCAGGTTCGGCGCTGGCGTCAGCACGATGCCCGCAGAGAAGTTGACGGACTTTTCAGGCTTGAGCGGCACCGCGCCCAAAGCCTTGGCCGCCGCACCCTCGACCGGCAATGCCTGCACCGGCAACAGGACGCTGACGCCGTTCTGGATCACGCCGATGGTGGAGGATGACGCGTAATGCTGCTGTTGCAGGGTGGGTGCGCGAAAGCCGGTGCTGGCCGTGCCACGGATGGCGAAGCCGCGCATCGGTTCGATGCGCAGTGACGCCTTGCCGGTGTCGGTGGTGCCAAAGTCGGTATAATCCTCGTGCCGCCCGGCGAGGCCGAATTCCAGCCCTTCGACGATCGTGCCTTCCAGGTTGAGATAGGCGCTCCAGTTGCTGCGGCTCCAGCTTCCCGTGCCTTCGGGAACGAAACCCGTCACGCCCTGCGCGCCGACGCCGGTGCGTTGCCGACCTGCGAGCCAGGCACCCGGCGGCGACACATATTTGCCGTCGATATAGGATTCCGGATCGCCAGCGCCGATCATGAACTTGTTTTTCTTATATTCCGCCCCGACCGCGACAGACAGCGGCCCGGCCAGGCCGACATCCAGTTCCTTGCTGAAATCCAGATTGTTGGTCCATTCGTCGAACCGGATCTTGCCCAGATAAAAGTTCGTCGGACTTGCCGTGCCCATGGACGGGTTGAGCGACGTCGTCTGCTTATACTTCACCTCATTCTGCGAATAGGTGGAACTCAGGTCGAAATGCACGCCGCCGCCGATTTCCCCGCGCACGCCCAGCGCATATTGGAAATCCTCGTCATAGACATGGATGCGCGGGATATAGCCTTCGGGATAGATTTCGATGATATTGTTGAGCGCGGCGGGCGTGCGGTAGGTCAGCCAGCCTGCGGCGTGGCGCTTGGAATAGGTGCCAAAGCTGTAGGCTTCCACGCTGCCACCGATCGGCAGCATGGCGTCATAGCTGACATTGCCGCCGATGACTTCGGGCTGGCCGGCCTTGCCGCGGTAGCGGTCGAGGGCAGGATTGTCGTTCCGCGGATCGCCGGTGGGATAATAGGTGCCAGCGATCGGCGAGCCCTTCACGATCGTCCCGGCCTGTAGGACGCCATCCGCCGCAAGGTGAATATAGCCGCCGTCCGGGCCGATCGCGAAGCCGTTGTCCAACTGCCAACGCCCCTGTTCGCCGCCATTGTCCATCGTGGTGCCCAGCGTCAGCGCCGCACCCCCGGCCGTATCGTTTTTAAGGATGATGTTGACCACACCGGCAATGGCGTCAGAACCATATTGCGCCGATGCGCCATCGCGCAGCACCTCGATCCGCTGGATCGCATTGCCGGGGATCAGGTCCAGGTCCGGCGGCGACTGGCCATTCTGCACTGACCCGTTGATGAACAATGTCGCCGAATTATGCCGCCTTTTGCCGTTCACCAGTACCAGCAACTGGTCCCCGCCAAGGCCGCGCAGCGACAGGGTACGCACCGCCCAACTGGCGCCCGCACCATTGTTCGACACGTTGATGGACGGAACCAGTGTCCCCAGCAGGTCGCGAACCGACTGTTTGCCGCTCGCTTCCAGATCCTTGGCGCCCAGAACGTCGATCGGCGCCAGGCTGTCGGCGACAGTGCGGTTGGTCGCGCGCGTGCCGGTGACGATGATCGGCGTTGAATCCTCGATCGGTTCGGGGGCGGGGGCGAGCGCGGCCGGGGCGACGCTGCCCGCTGTCCCAGCCTGCGCGAACTGGAGCGAGAGCGGACTGCGCCGCGCCGCGCTGCGATTGGCCGGGGCAGCCAGCGCGATCACGCCTGCGCCCGCCTGTTCCATTTTCAGGTCAGTGCCCGCCAGCAGACGCCCCAGCGCCTCCTGCGTCGACAGCCAGCCCTGGATGCGGCGACTGCGGATCGCGGCCACCTCGTCATAGGGGAACAGGATACGCACGCCCGATTGCGTGGAAAGCTGGCGCAGCGCGCTGCTGAGCGGCTGGACATGAATGTCGAACTTGTGACGCTGAGTGAGCGCCAAGTCCTGTTTTGCAGCTGCGAAGGCTTGAGATGAAGGCACGAGGCATGAGGCCAGGCAAAGCCCGGTTAACGCATGAATAGCACGCATGATCTGTTCCCCTGGATGGCAGCATCTGGGCCGCTCTGTCTTTTAGAAACGAAGCAAAGGTAGCAATCCGCTATGGATTTTCCTGGCCGCGAATCGGCGCCCGACTTTCAACAGCTTATGGCCGCCAACGCAGTATCATCGGCATGCTGCGACGCAAAAAATAACGAGTGAAGCCAGTCAGTCGTTGGTCTGGAGAAACCAGCGCTCCGTACCTTGCAGGCCGATCGCCGTCAGTCGCCCCGAATAATAGGCGCCCGTGTCGATGCCGATCCGGTTGGGGTGAAGATCGACATCGTCAGTAATACTATGGCCATGCACGACCATCTTGGGATGTGCGCCTTCATGATCCAGAAATTCGCGTCTTATCCAGCGCAGATCGGCCCCGTTCTGCGCGTCGATCGCCACGCCCGGCCGGATACCGGCATGAACGAACAGATAATCGTCCATTTCGACCTGATCGGGCAGGACGTCGAGAAAATCGACATGCTCACGCGGAACATTGTTCAGCATCCATGCCACGACCTCTTCATCGGTCATGACGCCGAACAATAATGGGTCAAGCCCGTAACTGGCCAGAGTCGCCGCACCCTCCATCCGGCGGAAAACAGGCACCGCCCGGACTTCGCCTCGCGCCGCCAGGACGAAAATCTCCTCATGATTGCCTTTCAGGCAGCGCACGTCGCCGCCTGAAGCGACCATGGCCATCACCCGGTCGATCACCTGCCGGGATGATGGGCCGCGATCGACCAGATCGCCCAGCAGGATGATGTGCGGGGGCATCGCGCCCCGTTGGGCGTCATCCTGCGCAATCAATATAAGCAGCGCGTCGAGCAGGCTGGCGCGGCCATGCACATCGCCAATCGCGTAAACGCGGCGGTCGCCTATGCTCGGCGGGGGCAACGCCTCAGTCGGCGTTCCGCGTGCCAGCCATGTCCGCAACCATTTCATGAGCCATAGTCTGGCACGTCGTCACAGGCGGGGCAACGTCACGCCCTGCTGCCCCATATATTTACCTGCCCGGTCGGCATAGCTGACCTCGCACGGTTCATTGCCCTTCAGGAACAGGAACTGGCATGCGCCTTCATTGGCGTAGATCTTGGCGGGCAGGGGCGTCGTGTTGGAAAATTCCAGCGTAACATGCCCCTCCCAGCCCGGTTCCAGCGGGGTGACGTTGACGATGATGCCGCAGCGGGCATAGGTCGATTTGCCCAGGCAAATCACCAGCACGTCGCGCGGTACGCGGAAATATTCGACCGTGCGGGCCAGCGCGAAGCTGTTGGGCGGGATGATGCAGCAGTCGGTCTTGCGATCGACAAAGCTGTTGGTGTCGAAATTCTTCGGATCGACGATGGTGCTGTCGATATTGGTGAAAATCTTGAACTCGTCCGCCACCCGCGCGTCATAGCCATAGGATGACAGGCCATAGCTGATGCAATTGTCGCGCCGCTGGCTCTCCACGAACGGCTCGATCATGGCGTTGCTCAGTGCCTGCTCGCGAATCCATTTATCCGACAATATCGACATGGGCAGTTCAGTTCTTCCTGACAGGAGTGATGCCAAGGTCCGCCGGACCAAAGGCATGGGGCAGCAATGCCGCGACGCTATGTTCGACTATCTGTCCGCCATCGGGCGTCGCGCAATAGATGGCCAGCGGGCGTCCGGCCATCTGTTCGGCTTCGTTCATGACCTGGCGGCAGCGTCCGCATGGGGTGACGATCGCCTGGCCAGCGCCATCCATGGCGCCACCAACCACGGCGATGGCGGCGACACCGGCGAAGCGGCCCTGCGCATTGACCGTCGCCAGTGCGACCGTTTCGGCGCACAGCGACAGGCCATAGCTTGCATTTTCGAAATTGCAGCCGGTGACGATGCTGCCATCGGTCAGCCGCACCGCAGCGCCCACGGCAAAGCGGCTATAGGGTGCATGAGCGTTGGCCATCGCCGCGCGCGCAGCCGCCACCAGTTCCGCAATTTCCGCCTCGCGCGTCATGGCGCCACCACATCCCATCTGACCGGACCGTCGATCCCGTCGATATGCCGCATGTCGCTGGCTGTCCACATCACCCAGCGCCTGGTGGCGTAATCGGGCGGGAAGAAATTGCCGTCCAGCCACAGCGTGCGGTTGATGCCAGAACCGATGTCATAGCTTTTGTCGAAATCCTCGGTCACGTTGAGCAGCACCGTCTTGCCCGCATGGCTTTCGACCAGATTGACCAGCGTATTGAGTTCCGACAGCAATAGGTCGCGCCCCGGCCGCGCGGTGCAGCTAGGGTCGAACGCCAGGCGGATAACCGGGGGCAGGGCGGCATTGTCGCGCGGCACCGTGGTCATGAAGCGGGTCGCCTGATCGCTGGCCAGCCGACACAGGCTGAATTCCAGCATCGCGCCATAACGCATCCCGGCGGTGCGCGCGCCGCGCCAGTTGACGGCAAAGTCCGGGTCGCGCCAGTCTGCGCCCTTGGCCGCGCGGATATAGGCGAAATCCGCCCCCTGCGCCGCCAGCGTCCCCCAGTCGATCGGGCCATTGTCGGAACTGACTGTCAGCCCCTGCACGGGATAATCGTCCCGGCTCGGCGCCCAGTTGCGCGCATAGAAGAACAGCGCCAGCGCCAGCACGGCGACCAGCGTGAGCGCCAGCGCGACACGGACCAGCAATCCCCCCAGAGTCAGTCGCCCGATTGTCCCTACCCCTTGATATGCAGCACGCAGATCAGCGTGAACAAGCGACGCGCCGTATCGAAATCGACCTCGATCTTGCCCTCCAGCCGCTCACGCAGCATTTCCGCCGCGTCATTGTGAATGCCGCGCCGGGCCATGTCGACCGTTTCGATCTGCGCGGGCGAGGCATTGCTGATCGCCTGATAATAGCTGTCGCATATGGCGAAATATTCGCGAATCGGTCGCCGGAACCGGCCCAGCCCCAGGATGACGGCTTCGAGCGGGCTGTCATCGTCGCGGTTGATCTCTATCACCAACCGGCCTTCCTCGACCCGCAGCACGACCTTGTAAGGCCCGGCATAGCCGTCGGGATGCACGCGCTGGGGCGCGAACATATTATCCTCCAGCAGGTCGAAGATCGCGATGCGCCGTTCCTGTTCGACGTCGGCATTGCGCCACAGGATCGTCCGCTCGTCGAGCTTGATGTCTATGATGCGCGGGTCGGCCATATTGCGATCAGCCTCAGTGCGGCGACGGCCCGCGAAATGCAAGCAGGACTTGGCGATCATGCGCAAATGCGCGGCGGCCATCGCAGGGGCGGGCACTTATCCACAGCTAGCCATCGTCGTTTCAACCTTGGGCCTTGCACGCGGGCGGCGGGGGGAGGAATAGAGGGGCATGGTCGAACTCGTAAAAATGAACAATGCCGCCGAAACCGGCGCGCCTGAACTCCCCCGCAATGTGGAGGCGGAAGCAGCCCTGCTCGGCGCGCTGATGATCGACAACCGGCTGGCGGAGGATGTTCAGCTCAAGATCAAGGCCGAGCATTTTTTCGAGCCGATGCATGGCCGCATCTATGACGCGATCATGAAGCTGCTGGACCGCGACATGGTCGCCAATCCAGTGACGCTCAAACCCATGCTGGATCAAGACCCGGCGCTCAGGGAACTGGGCGGGGCGGGCTATCTGGCGCAGCTGACCGGCAATGGCGCTGCGCTGATCGGCGCGCGCGATTTCGCGTCGCAGATCTACGACCTGGCCCTGCTGCGACAGCTTGTCAGCGTTGGCCGGGAACTGGTTGAAAATGCAATGGATACGAGCGAGGATGTCAATCCCCGCGAACAGATAGAGGCGGCCGAAGTCGCGCTCTATAAAGTATCCGAAGGGGAAGGTGAGGGCGGATCGGTCAAGAGCTTTCTGGCCGCCTCTACCGCCGCCGTGCAGGTTGCCGAACGCGCGCTCAACAGTGGCGGCCATGTGTCGGGCATCACGACCGGCATCAACAGCCTGAACGCGAAAATCGGTGGTCTGCACAATTCGGACTTGATGATCCTGGCCGGTCGCCCTGGCATGGGCAAGACCTCGCTCGCCACCAACATTGCCTATAATGCCGCGTCCCGCTGGCTGCGCGACAATGCGGACGGCATCCCGCCCGAAAAGAATATGGGGGCCAAGACTGCCTTCTTCTCGCTCGAAATGTCCGCCGATCAGCTGGCGACCCGCGTGCTGGCGGAGCAATCGGGGATCAGCGGCGAAGCGCTGCGCATGGGCAAGATCAGCCGCGCCGATTTCCAGAACCTGTCCCGCGCCGCGCGGGAATTGCAGGAACTGCCTTTGTTCATCGACGATACGCCGGGCCTGACCATCGCGGCCCTGCGCACCCGCGCGCGCCGGTTGAAACGCCGCCACGATGTCGGCTTCATCGTCGTCGATTATCTTCAGCTGTTGCAGGGCACGGGGCGCGGCAACGAGAATCGCGTCAACGAAATTTCCGAAATTTCCCGTGGTCTCAAGACCTTGGCGAAGGAACTTCATGTGCCGGTGCTGGCCCTGTCGCAGCTCAGCCGCGCGGTCGAACAGCGCGAGGACAAGCGGCCGCAACTGTCCGACCTGCGCGAATCCGGCTCGATCGAGCAGGACGCGGACATGGTCTGGTTCGTGTTCCGCGAAGATTATTATGAAGCGGCCAAGGAACCCAAGGTCGAGGATGAAGCGGCCTATGCTGTCTGGCGTGAGAATATGGACCGCATCTACGGCCTGGCCGAAGTCATCGTCGCCAAGCAGCGCCACGGTTCGACCGGCCGCATCCGCATGAAGTTCGACGCGCGCATCACACGCTTTTCCGACATCGCTGACGATAGCTATCAGGATCTGGACTACGAATAATTCCTCCCCGGCACGGGGAGGGGGACCGTTTGCGTAGCAAATGGTGGAGGGGTGTCGCCCTATCGTTGGGGTGACACCCCTCCGTCTGACCTTTGGTCAGCCACCTCCCCTTGCAGGGGAGGATTTAGAAGTTATCCCATCTTCGCCCGCGCCGCGACGCGCGCTTCCAGCATCGACAGCGGCATCGCACCTTCCTCAAGGATGGCGTGGAACTGCTTGATATCGAAGCGGTCGCCCATGGCCGCCTGCGCCGCGGCGCGCGCTTTGGTCCATACGCCATGACCAACCTTGTAGCTGGTTGCCTGGCCCTGCTGCGTGCAATAACGTTCGACCTCTCGCTGGCAACGCGCCTGGGTGAAGCCTGTCTTTTCAACCATATAGGCGGTGGCCTTTTCACGGCTCCATTGCTTCGAATGAATGCCGGTGTCGACCACCAGCCGCGCTGCGCGGAACAGGAAGGATTGCAGATAGCCCGCCCGGTCGAGCGGGGTGGCGTAGCCTTTCAACTCGTCCGACAATTGCTCGGCATAGAGCGCCCAGCCTTCGCTATAGGCGCTCATGAAGGCGGTCTTGCGCAGCATGGGAATGTCGCCTGCCGTCTGCGCGGTCGAAATCTGCAGGTGATGCCCCGGCACCCCTTCATGATAGTTGAGCGCGGGCAGCGTATATTTGGGCCAGTCACCAATCGCCTTCAGATTGATGAAGAAGATGGCCGGGCGTGACCCGTCCAGCGCCGCGCGGTTATAATAGCCGTTCGATGCGCCATCCTGAATTTCGACCGGCACTGCGCGGATTTCCAGCGGCGTGTCGGGGATCGTGGCAAAGGCCTGCGGCAATTTCGCCTGCATCAGCTTGGCTTCGGCATTGAGTGCGGCGATCAGGTCGCTGCGCCCCTGCGCGGTATCGGGATAGAGCTGCGACGGGTCGGCATTGAGCGCGGCCAGCCGCTCGCCGACGCTTCCCTTGCTATAGCCCGCACCTTGCAGGATCGTGTCAAGCTGCGCGCTGATGTCGGCCACCTGTTCGACGCCCATGGCGTGAATCTCCGCCGCCGACAGGTCGGTCGTGGTCGCGCTCTTTAAGGCGGCGGCATAAATCTCCTCGCCGCGCGGGGTGCGCCATACCCCGTCGCCGGCCGCCGTCCTGGGCCGCAGCCCCTCGATCATCGCAATCTGTGCGTCGAGCGCGGGGTAGATGCTCTTTTCCACGGTCGCCGCCGCCGGGCCCTGCCAGTCGCCGCTGATGCCCTTCGCCGCCGCGCGCTTGACCAGCGACTGGACCAGGCTGCTGCTCGCGGCAGGCTGGTCGCGCAGTTTCTTCATCTGCACCAGCGTCAGGTCGAGCGACCAGCCAGGCGCCAGATAGCCGCGTGCCGCCTCGTCCCTTTGCATCGCGCTGTCGGTACGCAGGTTGCGGGCAAAGGCCTCCAGCCGCGCCAGATAGGCGTCGCAATCGGCGGCTGCATTGATGGTGTGGGCCGTGTTCAGGAAATCGGGCGTCGAAAAATAGCTGCCGCCCTGCTGAAAGATGCGATAGGGGCGCACCGCGCTATTGAGGCCGAAGGTCGCGGGAGCAACCGTCTGCTGCCCCAGCGAATAGAGGATCACGTCCAGGTTAAGCTGCTGCGGGGCGGACAGATTGGCTGTTTTGAACCCCTCCAGTTCCTTGATCGCCGCCTGCGTCATCGCCAGCCGCTTCATCATCGCCGACTTGCTATTGTCGTCCAACTGGCTCTTCGCCCCGGCCCGCGCGCCCTTGTCCAGCCCCAGGCTGGTCACGAAGGCAGGCGACAGGTCCAGTTGCCGATCGAAAATGGCAGTGAAAGCCGCCGATAGCCGCGCATCGTCGCTGCCTTGCGCAAGGGCGCGGGGGGCAGCGACAGCAATGGCGACGGCGCCGGAGGAGAGCAGAAAATCACGACGGTCCATAGCAGAGGCTCCCTTATCTTTGAATAGGGGAGACTCTTAAGCCGCAGATGCGATCCCTCCAGAGGCTTGTAATAAAGTTACGCAGCCACAATGGAAGATTACGCAGCGCCGTCAGAATACCGGCATATTGGCGGGGTCTTCCGGGTCCACCACTGGGATCGGCGTGACGGGCGAGTGGATCCCGCATTCCACCTTGTCCCATCCACGCCAGCGCCCCGCGCGCGGATCTTCACCCGGCAGTACCTTCGACGTGCAGGGTTCGCAGCCGATCGACAGATAGCCTTGGGCCTCCAGAGGGTGGCGGGGCAGGGCATGTTCGGCGAAATAGGCCTCCAGATCATCCTTGGTCCAGTCGCCCAGCGGATTGATCTTGAGCCGCCCGTCCTCGACCTCGAAGCGGGGCAGGTTCTGCCGTGTCACCGACTGGAACGCCTTGCGCCCGGAAATCCAGGCGTCCAGCCCATCCTTGGCGCGCTTCAACGGCTCCACCTTGCGGATGTCGCAGCAGCCATCGGGATCATAGGACCAGCGCAGGCCGGTCTCGTCCTTCTTCGCGATCACATCGGCAATCGGCGTTACCGTGCGGCTGTCGGTAAAACCGAAAGCGTCGATCAGCGTGTCGCGATAGGCCAGGGTTTCGGCAAACATCTTGAGCGTATCGACGAAAATGACCGGCACGCTCTTGTCCGCCTCCGCCACCAGATGCAGCAGCACTGCGCTTTCGGTGCCAAAGGAGGAAACGACCGCGACATTGCCCGCCAGCCCTTCGGCAAAGACGGATTTGAGCATGTCCAGCGTACCCACACCCTCAAACCGTGCATTGAGCGCGTCCGCATCGGCCTGCGTAAAGGCGGGGCGGGCGTCGATGATGTCGAGCGTGCGGGCGGCTTCAGCCATTGTGTGTCTCCGGGTGCCGCTTTGCCCAAATGGGCGTGCGGCCATCGATCGCCTTTTGATAGACGTCGTCATAGCGGTTGAGGGCGCGATCGACGGCGGCATCGTCCAGCGCCTTGGCGGGATGAAAGCTGTCAAAGCCGCAGCGGCGCATGGCGACGATCTGGTCGACCAGCACATCGCCTACCGCGCGCAATTCGCCGGTATAGCCCGCTTCGCGCAGGATACGCGCCGCCGAATAGCCGCGTCCGTCGCCAAAACCGGGGAAATTGACCTCGACCAGCGAAAGGCGGTCCAGATGCGGCAGCAATTCGCGCGCATCCTCGCCCGGTTCGATGCGGACGGCGGTGGCGTTGGACTGGCCGGTGAAGGATTCCACCGTCACGGCGGGTTCCTGCGTGGACTCGCCGTCGCGGAAGGAGAGAAATTCAACCATCTTACAATTTCCGTTCGGGCTGAGCGAAGTCGAAGCCTTTGCCAGAGCGAAGCGAAGGCGCTTCACTACGTTCAGCGGAACCCTTCGACAGGCTCAGGGCGAACGTCTGTTGTGTATAATCAACCATAGATCGCCTCCTTGAAGGGCTTCATGCCGATGCGGCGATAGGTGTCGAGGAAGCGTTCGCCGCTTTCCCGCTCGGCCAGATAGATGTCGGTGACCTTCTCGATCGCATCGACCACGCCGTCCTCGGAAAAGCCCGGCCCGGTGATCTGGCCCAGTGACGCATCCTCCGCGCCCGATCCGCCCAGCAGCAACTGGAAATTTTCCACGCCCCTGCGGTCCACGCCCAAAATGCCGATATGCCCGGCATGATGATGGCCGCAGGCATTGATGCAGCCGGAAATTTTGAGCTTCAATTCGCCAATCTCCGCCTGCCGATCCGCAGCGGCGAAGCGGGACGCGATCTTCTGTGCCAGGGGAATCGACCGCGCATTGGCCAGCGCGCAATAGTCCAGGCCAGGGCAGGCGATGATGTCGGTGATCAGGTCCAGATTGGCCTCTGCCAGGCCCGCCGCGACCAGCTTCTGCCAGATGGCACGCAGGTCCGCCTTCCTCACATGCGGCAGCACCAGATTCTGCGCATGGGTTACGCGCAGTTCATCGAAGGAATATGTCTCGGCCAGATCGGCGACCAGCGCCATCTGCTTCGCCGACGCATCGCCGGGGATGCCGTCAATCGGCTTCAGGCTGATGTTGACGATGGCATAGCCGGGCGCCTTGTGCGCCGCGACCTGCCGGTCGACCCACAGCGCGAAAGCCCGGTCGCTCCGGTCGATCTCGTCGGACAGGCCGCTTTCATAAGCGGGCGCGGCGAAGAAGTCGCGGATGCGCGCCAGTTCCTCGACCGGCGGATTGAGGCCCAACGCACGCATATGCGCAAATTCTTCCTCGACCTGCCGCTTATACTCTTCGACGCCGATTTCATGGACCAGGATCTTGATCCGCGCCTTGTACTTGTTGTCGCGGCGACCATAGCGATTATAGACGCGCAGGCAGGCTTCCAGATAAGAAATAATCTCATCTTCGGCCACGAAGTCCCTGATAAGCGGGGCAACCATTGGCGTGCGCCCCATGCCGCCGCCGGCATAGACTTCCGCGCCGACCACACCATCGCGCTCGACCAGTTTCAGCCCGATGTCATGCAGCCGCATCGCCGCGCGATCATCGTCCGACGCGATCACCGCAATCTTGAACTTGCGCGGCAGATAGGTGAATTCCGGGTGGAAGCTGGACCATTGGCGCAGCAGTTCGGCCCAAGGGCGGGGGTCCGCGACTTCATCGGCGGAAACGCCCGCATATTGATCGGAACTGATATTGCGGATGCAATTGCCGCTGGTCTGGATGGCGTGCATCTCCACCGTCGCCAGTTCGGCAAGGATGTCCGGCGCATCGGCCAGCTTGATCCAGTTATATTGCAGATTCTGGCGCGTGGTGAAGTGGCCGTAGCCCTTGTCATATTTGCCAGCAATCTCGCCCAGCTTGCGCATCTGCTTGCCCGACAGCGTGCCATAGGGGATGGCGACGCGCAGCATATAGGCGTGCAGCTGGAGATAGAGGCCGTTCATCAACCGAAGCGGCTTGAACTGATCCTCGGTCAGCGCGCCGGTCAGGCGGCGCTGGGTCTGGTCGCGAAATTCCTCGACGCGGGCGTCGACGATGGCCTGGTCATAGCTGTCATAACGATACATGGTTCAGATCACCCACTTGCCGATGTCGGCTTCGGTTGGTTGTTCGACAAGGTCGGGGCGCACGGTCGGTCCGAACGCGCGGATGCGGTCCTTGATATGCGCCGGGCGGACGCCATCCTCGTCACGCGTCGCATCGATCACATAGGCGCCCACGACGCGCAGAGCGGCCTCTTCCGCGCGCGCCAGTTCATCGCCATGCGTCCCGACATCGGTCGCATCGCTCACCTGCCGTGACCAGCCGTCGCCAGCCCACCAGATGACATCGCCCGACGCCAGATCATTACCCGTCAAAATCTTCACGAACGCGTCTCCGCCCCATATTCCTGTCTTTGCGCCCACCCCGCCAGCACATCGCGTGCCAGCGCATAGCGCGCCACTTCACCCACGACGATCAGCGCCGGGCTGACCACCGCTTCACGTTTCACCATGTCGCCAAGGTCGGCGAGCAAGGTGCGCAGCGTGCGCATGTCTGCGCGCGTGCCATTTTCCAGCACTGCGACCGGCAAAGCCGGTGACACGCCATCGGCGATCAGCTTGTCGGCGATCTGCGCCGCGGTCGCCACGCCCATATAGATGACGAGCGTGCGGCCCTTGCCCGCCAGCCCGGACCAGTCCTGATCGCTCAGTCCCTTGCACTGGCCCGCCACGAAACTCACTGCGCTGGATGCATCGCGATGGGTCAGCGGCAGTTGCGCCTGCGCCGCGCTGCCGATCGCGGCGCTGACGCCCGGTACGATTTCCACCGGCACACCTGCCGCGCGGCATGCTTCCAATTCCT
This sequence comes from Sphingobium sp. GW456-12-10-14-TSB1, assembly GCF_059424385.1. Lineage (NCBI taxonomy): Bacteria > Pseudomonadati > Pseudomonadota > Alphaproteobacteria > Sphingomonadales > Sphingobiaceae > Sphingobium > Sphingobium sp. GW456-12-10-14-TSB1. Next base: position 653,570 of record NZ_JBWKZI010000001.1, read on the forward strand.
CGCCACCGCGCCCGAAGATGAACGGGTCGCCGCCTTTCAACCGGACGACGCTTTCGCCCGCCAGCGCAGAACGCACCAGCAGCGCGTTGATCGCATCCTGCGGCATCGAATGGCGACTGCGCTGCTTGGCGACGCTGATCAGTTCCGCGTCAGGCGACGTCAGCGCCAGAATCTCGTCCGACACCAGCCCGTCATGTACGATCAGTCGCGCGTCGCGGATCAGCCGCACCGCCTTGATCGTCAGCAGTTCCGGGTCGCCCGGTCCCGCGCCGACCAGATGGACGGTGGCGGGGGTGGCAGGATCGGATGGTTGGTCAGCCATGGTCGCCATGTGGACAAGGCGCAGGCGAAGTTCAATTCAGAATGGGTATGCGGGGGACTAGGAAATCTTGTCGGGGCGGGGTCAATCGCCCATCGCACTGACATCAATGTCCTTCAGCCCGACGCCGATCGAGGCGCGCGGCTGCTCTATTTCGGCCGACACGACCGGATAGGCGCAATAATCGGCGGCATAATAGGCGCTTGGCCGGTGATTGCCCGAAATGCCCACGCCTCCGAACGGGGCGGAGGATGACGCGCCATTGGTCGGGCGGTTCCAGTTGATGACGCCCGCGCGAACATTGGCCCAGAACTGGTTATATTGGTCGGGCGTCCCGCCGATCAGGGAGGCGGACAGGCCGTAGCGCGTATTGTTGGCCTCCGCGATGGCATCGCCAAATTCCGCGACGCGGATTACCTGGAGCAACGGCCCGAACAGTTCGACATCGGGCCGTTCCGTCATGGCGGTCACGTCTATGATCGCGGGACTGACAAAGGGCAGACCCTTTTTGGGCCGCACCATATGCTTGATCGGCTTGCCGCCATTGCTCATCAGCCACAGGAAACTCTCGGTCAGCCCGTCGGCGGTCGCATTGTCGATTACCGGACCCATATAGGGGGTGGGATCGGCATGGGGATGATCGACGATCAGCCGGTCGGCCAGCTTCTTGACCTCGGCGATGACGGCGTCGGCTATGCTTTCCTTCACGATCAGGCGGCTGGCCGCCGTGCATCGCTGCCCGCCCGACAGAAAGGCCGACTGCACCACCAAGACGGCGGCAGCATTGATTTCCGGCGTATCCCACACGACGATAGGGTTGTTGCCGCCCATTTCGAGCGCCAGAATCTTGGATGGCTGCGCGGCAAATTGCCGGTTGATCGCAATCCCGGTCTGCGCGGACCCGGTGAATAATATGCCGCCCACATCAGGATGTGCCGCCAGCGCCTTGCCCGCGTCCGGCCCGCCCAGCAGCAGCCGCATCGCATCCACCGGCAAGCCCGCCTCATGGTAGAGCTTCACCAGCATCTCGCCCACCGCCGGGGTTTTTTCCGACGGTTTGAATACGACCGCATTGCCCGCCAGCAGGGCCGGGACGATATGGCCGTTGGGCAGATGGGCAGGGAAATTATAGGGGCCAAGGACGGCCATGACGCCATGGGGCTTGTGCCGCACCGATTGCCGCGCACCCAGCGCCGCCTCCAGCCGCTTTTGCCCGGTGCGTTCGGAATAGGCCGCGACCGAAATATCCACCTTGCCCATCACGCCGGCGACTTCGGTGCGCGCGTCCCATAGCGGCTTGCCGGTTTCACGCGCGATCAGGTCGGCCAGCGCATCCTCGTTCCGCCGCACGACATTGACGAAGCGCCGCAGCGTCTCGATCCGGTAAGCGATCGGTTGCGCCGCCCAGCGCGGCCAGGCCCCTCGCGCCCGCGCAACCTCTGCTTCCACATCCCCCGCCTCGCCCTGCCAGAGCAAGACGCCGGTGGCGGGTTCATGGGATGTAAGCGGTGCGACCATTTGGTGTGAACCATGGCAGAAATTGGTTAAGGAAACAGCTATCAATCATGGTCGGCGCTCCAGTCCCGGCGATTCCGCCGATGACCGGAGCGAGCCATATGCTTCGCCCATCCGCCGGATCGCCGCGACCTTGGCGTATAACGGCCCCCAATCGTCTCTTTCCGCAATTGCGGCCCAGATCGCCTCGACCTCGTCAATATGCATGGAGCAGGGCGCGTCGTCCGACCAATAGTCATGATCCCGCGCGCCCGGCACAGGCGCGCATCCCACCAGCGCCTCGCGAAATGCGCCCCAGGCCGTGTCGCTATAGTCCGCGCCTTCGCGCTGCACCCCGCCGCGCCAGTCATGGAAGAAGCGGTCTATCCCGGTGCCGCTCGTCACCATGCCGCGCACCGCCGCCTCGACCATCGCATTGACGCTGTCCCCCGGCACAACCCCCAGCCGCCAGCAAAAGCGGCGCGCCATCGCCTCGCCGTATAAAGCCGGAAACCGCTCCAGTTCCGCGATCAGCGGCTCGGCCTCGACCAGCGCGCGCAGCGACACGGCCAGTTGCGCCACGTCCCAATGGATCGCCTCGGCCTGTCGCCCGAAGGCATAGAGACCCTGATGGTCAAAATAGGCGGCGGTAAAGCCTGCGTCCCACAAGGGCGTAAAGCGCCACGGCCCATAGTCGAAACTCTCGCCCGTCACGTTGATATTGTCGCTGTTCAGCACCCCATGCACGAAACCGGCTACCATATAGCTAGCCGCCAGGTCGGCGGTCCGCTCGACCACCCGGCCCAGCAGTTGCGCGGGCGGATTGTCGCCCGGCTGCTCGTCATAGAGCCGCGTCAGGGCATAGTTGGTCAGCCGCTCCAGCAGCGCCTTGTCCTCATGAAAGGCCGCCCGCTGAAAGCTGCCGATGCGAATGTGCGAATGGGACAGGCGCACCATCGCCGCGCCGCGCGTGGGTGATGGCTCGTCGTTACGCTCCAGCGCTTCGCCGGTTTCGATGATCGAGAAGGTGCGTGATGTGGGCACGCCCAGCGCCTCCAGCATCTCGGTCGCCAAAATCTCGCGCACCCCGCCTTTCAGCGTCAGCCGCCCATCGCCAAAGCGGCTGTAGGGCGTCTGGCCAGACCCCTTGGTGCCCAGGTCCATCAAGCGCCCCGCGCCATCGCGCAACTGCGCGAACAGGAATCCGCGCCCATCGCCAATGTCGGGATTATAATGGCGGAACTGATGACCATGATATTTCAGCGCCAGCGGCCGGGGCAGCGACCCGTCCAGTGGCGCAAACCGTCCGAAATGGGCGATCCATTGGTCATCGCTCAGCCCGTCCAGGCCGACGCTTGCCGCCGCCCGATCATTGCGAAAGCGCAGGATCGTCTGCGGAAAGTCCGCAGCCGTCACCGGATCGGCTATATCGGGCATCAGCAGGTCGATTTCGCGGACGGGGCTGAATTTGGCGGCTTGCGGGATATGGATCATAAGGCGATATGGGGGTGCGACACCTGAAGGATCAAGCTTGGTCGACTATAGCGACGGATATTGGTGGTCCCCCGACGGGCTGCGGCTACACTATCGGGATTATGCCGGGGGGCATGATGGCCGCCCGCCGCTGCTCTGCCTGCCGGGGCTGACGCGCAACGCCCGCGACTTCGAACCGCTCGCCGCGCGGCTTGCCGGGGACTGGCGGCTGATCTGCCCGGACATGCGGGGCCGGGCAGGGAGCGCTCAGGCCAAAGATCCCATGACCTATGTGCCGCTCACCTATTTGCAGGATATCAGCCGGTTGCTGGCGGACCTTGCCATCACCCGTTTCGTTGCGGTCGGCACGTCGCTGGGCGGACTCATCACCATGCTGGTCGCGGCTACGCATCGCGAGTGGCTGGCGGGCGCGCTGCTCAACGATGTCGGACCGGAACTGGACGAGGCGGGACTGGCGCGCATCCGCACCTATGTCGGCGTCAATCAGTCGCACCCCAGTTGGGTTCATGCCGCCCGCGCGCTGGAGGAAGCCAATCGCGACGTCTATCCCGCCTACGGCCTGGATCAATGGCTGGCCATGGCCAAGCGCCTGTATCGCCTGAACAGCGCCGGGCGGATCGTGCTGGACTATGACATGCGCATCGCCGAACCGATCCGGGCGATGGGCAGCGAGGCGGGCGTCGATATGTGGCCAGTCATGGCGGCCTTTCGCGATATTCCCACTTTGCTCCTGCGCGGCGAACGATCAGACCTGCTGAGCGCGCAAACGGCGCAGCGCATGGTGGCGGACATTGGCGCAAAGGCGGAACTGGCAACTATTCCCGACGTCGGCCATGCGCCCGCACTGGATGAGCCGGAAAGCATCGCGGCGATCGATCGGTTGCTGGCCCGCGTCCTGCATGGCTGACAATCAGCCGCACATTCTCCACGTCCATGGCAGCTTCACCCTGGGGGGCAAGGAAGCGCGCGCCATTCGGCTGATGAACATCTGGGGTGACAAGGCGCGCCACGCGATCGTCAGTGCCGATCGGGAAGCGCTGGGCGCCCGCGCGGCGATCGACCCGACGGTGCGGGTGGATTTCCCGGCATCCCCTCCCTTTGCCGGTCGTCCGCGGGTGGGGCGCTTTCGCGATATAGCTAACTTCTTGAAAAAATACGATTTAATCCTGACATACAATTGGGGCGCGATGGACGCCGCGATGGCGCACAGAATGTTCAGCTTAGTGTCGGCCATGCCGCCGCTCATCCATCATGAAGATGGTTTCAACGCTGACGAAGCAAGCGGCCTCAAGCCGCAGCGCAACCTGTATCGCCGCGCCGCTCTGGGCCGCGCCCATGCACTTGTCGTCCCCTCGGTCCGGCTGGAAAGCATCGCCCGGCAGGTCTGGAAACAGCCTGTGGCGAAGGTGCACCTGATCCGCAACGGCATAGATACCGCCCGCTATGCCGAACCGCCATCGCCCGACGCGATTCCGGGCCTGCGCCGGTCGCCCGGCAAGCTGCTGGTGGGGACTCTGGCGGGGCTGCGCCCGGTCAAGAATATCCCCCGCCTGGTCCGCGCCGTCGCCGCCCACCGCGACCGGCTGCAACTGGTCGTCGTGGGGGAGGGGCCGGAGCGCGACGCCATAGTGGCGCAAGCCGATGCGCTTGGCCTAGACGATCTCCACATGGCCGGTTTCATGGACCAGCCGTGGCGCTTCGTCGGCCTGTTCGACATTTTCGCGCTTTCTTCCGATAGTGAGCAATTCCCGATCTCGCTGGTGGAGGCGATGGCGGCGGGCGTTCCGGTCGCGTCGATGGATGTCGGCGATGTCATCAACATGGTGGCCCCGGAAAATCGCAGCTTCGTGGTGCCGGATGAGGCGGGCCTGGCGCAAGCGCTCGGCACGCTTGCAACCGACCCGGACTTGCGCGCCCGGCTGGGCGCGGCCAATCGCGATCGCGCGGTTCGCGATTATGCGGAACAGGCGATGGTCGATGCCTATGCCAGCCTTTATGGGGAGGCTCTGGCCAGCCCTGACATTTTGCGCTAAGGCGCGCGGAAATTCGTCAATCAGTGCAAAGGCTGCTATAGCAGTGGTCTTTGCCCGGTCGAGCCGGGTGTCGCTTTTTCGCGGGAGATGTCGTTGTTCAAGGGGTTGAAGCCTATCGTCTATGGTGGCCGTGAAGTCTGGCCGCTGGTCGAGGGCGGCAAGGGTGTTGCGGTATCCAACCATGCCAGCTCCGGCGCCTGGGCGGCCGCTGGCGGCATCGGGACAGTGTCGGCGGTCAATGCCGACAGCTACGACAGCTTCGGCAATGTCATTCCCCAAATCTATCATGGCCGCACCCGCCGCGACCGCCATGAGGAACTGGTCGCCTACGCCATTGACGGCGCGGTGGAGCAGGTCAAACGCGCGTACGAGATCGCCGGGGGCAAGGGCGCGATCAATATCAACGTCCTGTGGGAAATGGGCGGTGCGCAGCGGGTGCTCCACGGTGTCCTGGAAAGGACCAAGGGCATGGTTGCAGGCGTTACCTGCGGTGCGGGCATGCCTTACAAGCTGTCCGAAATCGCTGCGTCCTACAATGTCAGCTATCTGCCGATCGTATCGTCGGGCCGCGCCTTCCGCGCGCTGTGGAAGCGCGCTTATTCCAAGGCGGCGGAATGGCTGGCGGCGGTGGTCTATGAAGATCCCTGGCTGGCCGGGGGCCATAACGGCCTGTCCAACGCCGAAGATCCCAAGGCGCCGCAAGACCCCTATCCCCGCGTGCGCGACCTGCGCGCGACCATGCGTGAAGGTGGCATTTCGGATGACGTGCCGATCGTCATGGCGGGCGGCGTCTGGGCGCTCAAGGACTGGAACGACTGGATCGACAATCCCGAACTGGGCGCCATCGCCTTTCAGTTCGGCACCCGTCCGCTGCTGACGCAGGAAAGCCCGATCCCCCAGGCGTGGAAGGAGTTGCTGACGCAACTCAACCCCGGCGACATCCTGCTCCACCGCTTCTCGCCGACCGGCTTTTACAGCTCGGCGGTGCGCAACCCCTTCCTGCGCAGCCTGGAAGCGCGCTCCGAACGGCAGATCGCGTTCAGCACCGAACAGGCTGGCGACCATACCCACCAGCTCGACGTGGGGGTGAAGGGCAAGCATTTCTGGGTGACGCTGGGCGACCTGAACCGCGCGCGCGAATGGTTCGGGCAGGGCTTTACCTCGGCGCTCAAGACGCCGGACAATACGCTGGTGTTCGTCGGTGACGAGGAGCGGGCGGTGATCCGCAAGGACCAGACCGACTGCATGGGCTGCCTTAGCCAGTGCGCCTTCTCCAGCTGGATGGACAGTGAGACCAACTCGACCGGTCGTCTGGCCGATCCGCGCAGCTTCTGCATCCAGAAGGCGTTGCAGGAGGCGGTTCATGGCGGCGACCTCGACCAGAATTTGGTCTTTGCCGGCCATGGCGCCTACAAGTTCAAGCAGGACCCATTCTATTCCAACGGCTTCGTTCCGACCGTCAAGCAATTGGTCGACCGTATCCTGACGGGCGACTGATGGCGGATATTCAAGGTCTGGCGGTGCTGCATTACGACACACCGCATTTCGACGTCGTGCGACCGGGACAGTTCGTCCTTTGCGCCGTGTCCGGAGAGAGAATCGATCTGGAAGATCTTAAATATTGGAGCGCGGAATTTCAGGAAGCCTATCGCGGACCGCAGGAGGCAACTGATTCTTTTCTGCGTCATCGCGGGCCGGACTTTCGCTAATCTGCCGGGGTCTGCGATTGGAATGATCGTTCAAGGGGCGTAAAAAGCGATCCGTCGCGCCCCCGCGCGGTTTCGTCGCAATTTTGCTATTCCCGCAGGGTAAAAACTGATGTAATCTTTCCATCGAGGCGACGGAGATCGCCCTTGTTGGAAGGATGTTTGTGATGTCTCGTATCGACGTCTTTGGTGATCGTATCTGCATCGTGTCGAGCCTGCTGATTGTCGGCTGGTTCCTCTACAGCACGATCTTCTGACACCCACGCGCTTTGGCGACGCGGGTTCGGCTGGTGTAACTGGCCCCATCCGTTTGTCCGGCGCATAGCGATACGCTCCGCTAATCCTGCAAACAGGGAAATCTCATGTTCAGTCACGTCATGGTGGGCGCCGACGATATCGATCGCGCCAGGATATTCTACGATGCGTTGTTTCAGGCGATGGGCGGCAAACCGGGTTTCACGGATGACCGTGGCCGCTTGATCTACATGCATAATGGCGGCCTGTTCCTCGTGACCAAGCCGATCAATGGCCAGCCGGCGACATGCGCCAATGGCGGAACCATCGGCTTTAGCATGGCCACGCCTGCAGAGGCTGATGCCTGGCACGCTGCGGGCGTTGCGGCTGGCGGTACGACTTGCGAAGATCCGCCAGGCATTCGCGAGTCCGGCTTTGGCCCGCTTTATCTGGCCTATCTGCGCGATCCGTCCGGGAACAAGCTCTGCGCGATGCACCGCGCCGGTTAAGCGAAACGGGGCGCTCCACCGCGATCCCACTTCACAGCCCTCAATTCCGGTGCTGGCCTGCGATTCCGGGTCAGGCCAGCCCGTTGATGGGGACGGGTTGCACCCCGTCCGCCTCGAAACTGGCGATCGGATAGGCGCAATAATCCGCGGCATAATAGGCGCTGGGGCGGTGATTGCCCGACGCGCCCAGGCCGCCAAAGGGCATGTTGCCCGCCGCGCCCGTGGTTGACCGGTTACGATTGACCACGCCCGCGCGGCTTTCCTCCACCATCCGCTCCCACAGGGCCGCGTCCTGAGAGATTAATCCGGCGGACAGGCCAAAGGCGGTGGCGTTGGCGACCTTCATCGCCGCGTCGAAATCCGGCACCCGGATCACCGACAGCAAGGGCGCGAAAATTTCTGCATCGGGTCCGTCCATGCCGGTCATGTCGATGATGCCCGGTGTAACAAAGGCGGCGCTGCGCCCGTCAACTGCTGCGAAGGGTCGGATGACCCGCGCGCCCCGTGCGACGAGGTCGCTGACGGCGCGATGGGCCGCAGCGGCGGCCTGATCGGACACAAGCGGCCCCATGAAGGCATCGCCCGGCTCGTTCCATGCCGCGATCGGCAGGCGCGCCGCCAACCCATCCACGGCAGCGACAATCCGATCGCCAACTACGCCTTCCGGCACGATCAGCCGCCTTGCGCAGGAACAGCGCTGGCCAGTGGTGATGAAGGCGGAATTGATGATGATCGACGCGGCTTCGTCCGGGCTATCCCATGCGATCAGCGGATTATTGCCGCCCAGTTCCAATGCCATGATGACATGGGGCCGGTCCACCAGCGCCCGTCTGAGCGCCGCGCCAGCACCGGCCGATCCGGTAAAGAGCAGCCCGTCAATGTCACCGGCTACCAACGCCTCTCCGGTCGCCCGGCCGCCCTGCACGACGTTGAGCAGCCCGTCGGGCAGCCCCGCTGCGGCCCAGGCGTCAGCCATCGCTGCGCCCGTGGCTGGTGCGATTTCCGATGGCTTGAATACCGCCGCATTGCCGGCGATCAGGGCGGGGACGATATGGCCGTTGGGCAAATGGCCGGGGAAATTATACGGACCCAGCACCGCCATCACGCCATGCCCGCGATGGCGCAGCACCGCCCGGCCAAAGTTCATGGCGGCGGTGCGTTCACCAGTGCGTTCGGCATGGGCAGCGATCGACACCTCGACCTTGGCGATCATGGACCCGATTTCGGCGTCGCTCTCCCACAGCAATTTGCCGGTCTCGCGCGAAATCAGCTCTGCAAGCGCTGCCCGCCTTTCTTCCAGCACCAGCGCATAGCGCCGCGCGACGGCGATCCGCTCCTCCACGGCGCGCGCGCGCCAGCCGGGCAGGGAGGCGCGGGCCGTGGCGATCGCCCGGTTGCAGGCGGCGGCATCGGCGACCGGGCCTTCCCATATCAACGCGCGTGAGGCGGGGTCGAAGGATTGCAGCATCATGCGCTTGCGCCCGCGCTGGTCATGGCGAAAATGCCGGTGGCGTTGCCCGTGTCAAAGGCAAGGTCCAGCCTGCCTGTCGCCGGATCAACCTCCCGGCTGATAAATTCGTAAAAGGAGCCCGGCACGTCGCGCAACGCCCCATCACCGAACAGCCGCTCGACGCTATCGGCCCTGAATGCGGTCTGCCGTATCCGGCCGGTTGCAGAAATCTCCAGCCGTTCCTTGATCGGCTGACCTTCCGTCTTCAGCCGATCCGCCAAAGCGGCGACATCGGCCACACGGTCGGTTGCATGGTTGAAGGCGTTACCTTCGGTCGCGATCCAGGCCGCCTCGTTGGACCGGGACAGGAGCAGCTGATAATCGGCAAAGCTGGGCATCTCGTGCTGCCGGTCGAACGCGGCGACGATCCCCGGCAATGCCGCTACCGCCTCATCCAGCGCCACTGGTTCGCCAGCGCCATAGCGCGCCAGCACGGCTTGCTCCGCATCGCCCAAAGGATCGCGCGAGGTGCCGAATATCCGGGCGGCCACCGCGCCGAATTCCGCATCGAACCGGTCGACATGCAGTTCGGACAGGAAGAATTGCGGGATGGCTTCGGGCCGGTCGGCATGCACATAGGCGCGCCCGGTCATGCGCAGCCGGTCGAGCGGATAGATGGCCGCCATCTGATAACCCAGCGGCTGCAATATCCGGGTGAAGGCATCCTCGCCGCCTGGCAGCGCGCCGGTTGGTCCATGCGGCAGGCGGATCGTCCGCAGCGCGCCATGGTCGAACGTCACCCGGCCGCCACGCGCGACAGTATCGGCGACATAGGCCGCGCCGCTGCGCACCCTTTTCAACAGATCATCGAACAGGGCGATGTTCATCGCCATCGCAAAGGCCGCGCGCGACACCGTAGCGCCTTGCTCCGCCAGCAAGGCAGGATCGATCGCCAGCGCATCGAGCGTCCGCCGTGCCGCCACTTCGCCCAGCGTCGCCAGCGTTAGTGCGACGACATGGCCATCATTCTCGTTCGACATAGATTGCTCCCGGTGACAGCCACCTTATCTCAGCCTATGTGGTATTTTCCAAATGGTGACCTGTCATCTGTTGATGCGAGAATGGAATGAATGACGATCGCAAATGGCTGCCATCCATGACCGCGCTGACCAGTTTCGAGGCGGCGGTGCGTCATGGCGGCTTTTCGCGGGCTGGCGAAGCGATCGGCCTGACGCAAAGCGCGGTCAGTCGTCAGATCGCGCAATTGGAGGACTGGCTGGAAACGCCCTTGTTCGACCGGGTCGGTCGGCGGGTGCGGCTCAACGAAGCAGGCCGTATCTATGCCGATGACTTGCTGCCAGCGCTGGATCGCATTCGTCGGGCCACGTCGCGCATAACCATGCGCCGCTCACCGGGGGCGCTGCGGATAGCGACCCTGCCCAGTTTCGGCATGCGCTGGCTTGCGCCGCGCCTGCCGCATCTGAGCGCCCTGCATCCCCAACTGGTGGTGGATTTCGCCGCGCGGTCGCAACCGTTCGATTTCGCGCAGGAGGAATTTGATGCCGCCATCCATTTCGGCACACCCGACGAATGGCCTGGCGCCGCGATGGATTTCCTGTTTCGCGAAGAGGCGGTGCCGGTCTGCGCGCCGGCCTGGTTGGCCGCGCACCCCTTGCGACAGCCTGCCGATCTGCTGACGGCTCCGTTGCTCAGTCAGAGTTCGCGGCGCGATGCCTGGGCGCGCTGGTTCGCATCGGCGGGCGTGGAGGCCGGGACGCTGCCGCCCGGTCCCGCGTTCGAACATTTCCTGATGCTGGCGCAGGCCGCTGCGGCGGGGGCAGGGGTGGCGCTGATCCCCAGCTTCCTGATCCAGCCGGAACTGGATGCAGGCACTTTGGTCATCCCGTTTGCCCGGCCATTGTCGAGCGAGCGAGCCTATTATCTCGCCCGCCCGCTGGAAACACCTGTCCATCCGGCGCTCAGCCAGTTTGGCGACTGGATTGTGGATCAGGCCAGGATGGCCTGATGCTCACATCTTCTTGGGAATGCAGTCTGCGCCTGCCGCCTTTATCCGGCTGCACAGGCGGCTGGCGTCATTGCTGCTGGCAACCGGCCCGGCTTGCAGCCGTGTCACCGCGCCAGCCTTGACTAGATAGGGTTGATAGGCGGACAGGCCGCTGACCTTGCCCGTCAACTGGCCCCACAAAGCGCGAGCGCGCCCGTCTTCGCTGAACGCACCCAGTTGGACGCGCCAGCCGCCCGATGCGGCGGGCGCAGGGACCGGGTTGGCGGGACGGGGTGTCGGCTTGGGCTTGGCGACGGCGATCTGCGGCGCAGGCTTGGGCGTAACCGGGGCCGGCTTGGGCGCTGGCGGGGTGACGACGGGCTGTGCGACGGGTTGGGCGACGGTCGATGGCGGCAAATCGGTCTTGCGTATGCCGGATGGCGCGGGCCGGGGCGGGGCGGGGCTGGCCGACGCCAGCGCGCCACCCTTTTCGGACTGTTCCAGTGTCGCTGCCAGAGCCAGACCCTGTTTGCGCTGATCTTCCGGGATGAACTTGTCCATCTGCTCCAGGCTGGTGGTCGCCTGCGCCAGTCCGGATGTGGAGGCGCGGGTCATCAGCGCATAGGCGCGTACCCAGTCCTTGCCGATCAGATCGCCGTTGAACAGCGCCGTGCCGACAATATATTGCGCGCGCGGTTCGCCCCGCGTGGAGGCCCGCTGGAGGTAAGGCATCGCCCCTGCGCGGTCGCCCTGCTGGAACATCAACAGGCCCAGATTATCCTCTGCCCGCAAATGCCCCTGCGCCGCGGCTTTCCGATACCAGTCCATCGCGGCGTTGAGATCCGGCTGTACGCCGCGGCCCAGCTTATAGGCCTGGCCCAGATTGAACTGCGCGTCAGGATCACCATTTTGGGCCAGCGGCCGCCATTCGCCGATCGCCTTGGCATAGTCGCCCTGCTGCCAGGCATCGACGCCGGTTTTCACATCGGCCATGGCTGGTGCCGCGATGCCGATCATGGCGCCGACAGCGACAGTTCCCCATATACGCTTCATATGCACATGCTCCTGCGCCAATAGATTTGCAGCGGCTATGATGAAACAAGGTTAATGTCTGATTATCACAGGCTCCTCATGCCTGAAACGACCTTAACCCTGTTGACCTTTCGTCAATCAAACTTCCTCGCCCATTAACCGAATTTTAGGCGCGGTCATGGCAAATCCTGAACGGAACTCGATTTCTGGGGGGATTTGCGTGCGGATTTTGGCTTTGGCATCGCAGAAGGGCGGATCGGGCAAGACCACCCTGTCTGGCCATCTGGCCGTGCAGGCGCAGAACGCGGGTGCGGGTCCAGTTGTGCTGATCGACATTGATCCGCAGGGATCGCTGGCCGATTGGTGGAATGAGCGCGAAGCCGAATTTCCCGCTTTTGCCCAGACGACCGCGGCGCGGCTGGCCGCCGACCTGGAAATCCTGCGGCAGCAGGGCTTCAAACTCGCCGTCATCGACACGCCGCCCGCCATCACCATGGCAATCCAGAGCGTCATTTCCGTCGCCGAACTGATCGTCGTGCCGACCCGTCCCAGCCCCCATGACCTGCGCGCCGTCGGCGCAACGGTCGATCTGTGCGAGCGCGCGGGCAAGCCACTGATCTTTGTCGTGAACGGCGCAACGCCCAAGGCGCGGATCACGTCGGAAGCCGCCGTTGCCCTGTCGCAGCATGGCACCGTTGCCCCCATCACCCTGCATCACCGCACCGATTTCGCGGCCTCCATGATCGACGGTCGCACCGTGATGGAAGTGGACCCCAAGGGACGGTCTGCGGCGGAGGTCGTGGCGCTATGGTCCTATATCTCCGACCGGCTTGAAAAGAATTTCCGCCGCACGGTCTTTTCCGTGCCCCAGGGCAGCGTCGGTACCGTCGCAAGCCGTCCGGTCGGCGGGGGCTTCGGTCGCCGCGTGATCGGCCAGTAAGGGGACGCATCATGGGTGAACCCAAACCACTCGCATCACTCACCTCCGGTCTGCTCGCCCGCAAGGGCGCGGCCCAGCCTGCCATGCGCCGCCCGATGCTCGGCTTTGGCCGCACGGCTGGCGCTGCCCTTCAGCAGGATGATCTGGGCTGGAATGACATGGGGTTCGACGTCGAACCAGCGCCGTTGCCAACGGACGAGCCGCCGGTTGCGATCGGCCTGACGCCGATGCCTGCAGCGCTCCCCGTTTCAGCCCCGGTCCCGCCCGTCGTCATCGAGCGCGAGGAACTGGTCGAACGTTTGGCGGGCAAGCCTGCGCCGCGCAAAGCGGCGGCCAAGGCAAGCGCGAAAGCCAAGGCCAGCCGCAAGGCGGCCTTCACGTTGCGGATCGACGCGGATCGTCATCTCAAACTGCGGCTCGCCTGCGCCATCACCGGCCGCTCGGCACAGCAGATCATTACTGAATCTCTCGACAATTTTCTCAACGACCTGCCGGAAATTGACCGGCTGACACAGCAGTTGCCGCACATGCGCGGCAACCAGTGAAAGAAGGGTGGGTAGGACTATGAAGCGCAACACATTTGCAAAGGCGGCGATTTCATCGTTGCTGGTCGCCACGACGATGGTTGGCTGCACCGGGGCGGCCTTCCGTCCTTCTGCATCGGCTGTCCAGCAAAAGGGCAATCCGGCAAAGCTCGCCATCGCCGCCGAAAAGGCGCTGGCCGATCGCAACGGTGACAAGGCGATCGCGGCGGCAGAGGCCGCGGTGCAGCTCGCGCCGCAAAACGCCGCCTATCGACAGATTTTGGGCCGCGCCTATGTGCTGGCGGGACGTTTCGCATCCGCCGAAGCCGCGCTGACCGACGCGATGACGCTGGGTGACAACGATGCGCGCACGATCGTCAGCCTGGCGCTGGTGCAGGTCGCGCAGGGTCGCGCCGATAGCGCGCGCAGCCTGTTGCTGGCCCATGCCGATACGGTGCCTGCGGGCGATTATGGTCTGGCGATGGCCATGGCCGGCGATGCACCCGAAGGCGTGCGTGTCCTGTCCGAAGCCATTCACGACCCGTCCGCCACTGCCCGGACCCGCCAGAATCTGGCCTATGCCTATGCGCTGGCTGGCCGCTGGAAGGATGCCCGCATGATCGTGGGCATGGACCTTGATCCATTGGCCGCGAACAAGCGTATTTCCGACTGGGCGCAGATTGCCGAACCCTCGCTCGCGCCGCAGCGCGTCGCCGCGCTGATGGGCGTCACGATTGATGCCGCCGATGCCGGCCAGCCAGTCGCTCTCGCGCTCGCGCCAGCCGGTCCAGCGCCAGTCGAAATGGCCGCTGCGCCGTCCGATGTTGCGCCACCCTTGGCAGAGCAACCGGAAACGCCGGTGCAGACCGCCATGGTCGAGGCCGCTCCACCTGTCGTCGAAGCCGCGCCGGTCGTTCAGCCCGCGCCTGTGCGCGTCGCGGCCCGCGACTTCATCATCGAAGATCATCGGGCCAAGCCAGTGGGCGCAAAGGCCCATGCCAAGGCGCAGAATGCCGTCGCGTCCGCGACGCAGCCAGCCGCGCGGATGCAACAGGTCGCCTTCATCAAGCCGGTCAGTGCTGGCGCCAGCAATTGGGTCGTCCAGTTGGGCGCCTATGACACGGCGGCGATCGCCAAGGAAAAATGGATGAACATGGCTGGCCGCAGCAGCGCGCTGGCCGCTTTCCCGGTCCTCACCAGCCAGGCGACGGTCAAGGGCAAGTCCTTCCACCGTCTCGCCATCAGCGGCTTTGGCAGCCGGGCCGACGCGGTAACCGCCTGCCGCACCATTCAGTCGCAGCACGGCCAGTGTTTCGTGCGTGAAGGCGCGCCGGGCGCGACGCCGCAGCGCTGGGCCATCGCGACCAAGGGCCGCCAATTCGCTTCGCGCTAAACTCCCTCTCCCATAGCGCAACCTTGAAGCGCGCGAGGCCGATGGCTTCGCGCGCTTTTTCTTGCGGGTTTGCGACCGACCCCGATTGACTGACAGGCTGAAACGGGGATGAGTGGAAGACTGCATCAGCCCGATGGGCCGCAAAACGGCCAACGCGCAGCGTCGCTGAGTAGCGCTGCGGCGACCTGTTATCAGCTTGCGATAAGTTGCAAGGTTTGACAGACTAGTTAGGTTGATTCGAAGATAACTATGCCGCGCAAATCAGCGGTCAGATTTATACGAAAAAGTCGGAAATAAGCGGGTCGCGTCGCTCACGTTCTAGTCATCCCGGTTCAAACTGCCGGTGTGACATGAACGGTCGTCCGCGTTGCCGGTTCCGCTGTTCGACGGTCCGACCGGTTCAACGGAGGGAATGTTCGACCCTCTTGTCCCAAAGCAGGACAGCAGACGATTCTGTCAGTCTGGATGCCGTTTTGGGGGGGCTATGGAGCACGACGTAAAAGCACTTCGCAAGCTGGGCGAATTGCTAGCCCGCGGGCGGCGCTCTTTGGATCGATTGCCCGGTGATTGGCGCATGCGTCGCCGCACAGCCTTGCGAAACTCCTCCAGTCTGGCGAACCGGCTCCATTTCGAAGCGGTGGAACCGCGCCTGCTGCTGGCGGCGGACGTGCCTCCGGTCATGGGCACGATCGAGGTGCCGGGCGAAACCGACCGCTTCGCGTTCACGCTGACCGAACCCAAGAAGGTCGTGTTCGATTCGCTCACCGCCACCAACAACATGTTCTGGGCGTTGGCCGACCAGAAGGGCAGCATCGTTTCGAACCGCAATCTGGCCCAGTCGGATTCCTATGATTTTTCGGGCGGCAACGTTCTGGACCTGCAAGCGGGCGAATATACGCTCAGCATCGATGGGCGAGGCGACGCGACGGGCAATTACGCCTTCCGCCTGCTTGATATCGCCAATGCCGATGCGTTCACGCCCGGTGATGTCGTCAACGGACAGCATAAGGCGAACGAAACCGCGCTCTACAAGTTCGACGCCCTGGCAGGGGACAGTTTCTTCTTCGATGCGCACAGCTATCCCGCCGAATCCACGGCATGGCGGCTCATCGGCCCCGATGGCGAATATGTTACGGGGCCAAATTCCTTCGATGATTCCGGCGCCTATCTGCTGAACCGCAGCGGCACCTACATGATGGAGATTGAAGGTCGGGTCTATAATTCTGCCACCAACGACATCAGCTACGCCTTCACCTTCGGCAAGATCACGCAGACCAGCGTCGCGCTGACGATCAATGAACGGACGCAGGGCCGCCTGGCTACCGCAGGCAGCAGCACGGTGTTCGATTTCGATCTCGCCAGTGACAGTAAGTTGCTGTTCGACAATCTGATACGCCGCGACAGCCTCAAATGGTCGCTCACCGGGCCGCGCGGTCAGGTGGTCAACAACCGCAGCATGAACAGTTCGGATTCCTTCAATGGCGATCCGCTGCTCAATCTTGTCGCGGGGCATTATGAGTTGACGGTATTCGCCGATGGCGATGCGACCGGGGATTTTGCCTTCCGCCTGCTCGATTTTTCGACAACTGCCACGGCGATCAGCGCGGGGGATGAGTTTGGCGCGACGATCGAGGATGGCGGCGCGCTGGCCAATATCGCCCACGCGGCTGGCGCGCCGCTCGACTATTCGGGGCAGGGCGGAACAGTCAACCGCAGCTGGGACGTCGCGACGCTTGGGGAGCTTGAAGTCGCCAACGACGCGGCGCTCAACCCGGCTGCGATCACGGTCGAGGCATGGGTCAACGCACGCAGCGGCGGCGGCTTCTATCAGGGTATCGTCAGCAAGGTGAACGATACCGGATGGAGCAATGGCTATGGGCTGATGCGCGTTGGCGGCAATGTCCGCTTCTTCGTCAACAATTGGAACGACGGCTTTGTCGAGGCATCGCTTTCGACCGATCAATGGAAGCATGTCGCCGGCGTCTATGACGGCACGAAATTGCAACTATATATTGATGGCGCGCTGGTTGCCGAGAAGGCCTATGACGCAGCCATCAACCACAGCGGCAATGCGCTCAACTTCGGTGCGGCGCCGACCGGCAACTATCAGTTCGACGGGCAGATCGACGATATACGCCTGTGGGGCATGGCGCGCAGCGCGGCCGACATCGCCAGCGGTTACCAACGCCCGCTAACGGGCAGCGAAAGCGGCCTAGCGGGCTATTGGCGTTTTGACGAGGCGACGGGGCAAACCGCTGCCGACCTTGCGCCGGGCGCTCTGGTCGCCAGTGGCGTCCTGCGCCGGGGGACCGAAACAAAGCTGTTTCGGTTCGATGGCGTGAAGGATGACCATTATTTCCTCAACCTGCTGAGCGCGAGCAACAATCAATATATACGGATATACCGGCCCAATGGAGCATTGCTGCTCAGCGGTTCGGGACTGGGCGACATCGACCTTGGCGTACTGCCCGAAACGGGCGAATATCTGATCGCGATCGAAGGCTATCTCTTCAATCAGGGCAGCGCCGCCTTTACCGCCGAACTGCTCAAGGTGTCGGACGACACGAGCGCTCTGACGCTGAACGCGCTGACCAGCGGACGGATCGATGCAGGCGAAGCCGACCGCTTCACGTTTACGCTGAGCGAAGCGACGAAGCTGGCCTTTGACTCGCTGACGGCGAACTCTGCATTGAGCTGGTCGCTGACCGGGCCGTTTGGCGCGGAGATCACCAATCGCAATTTCTATTATGCCGATTCCGCCGAAATCGACACCAACAGCAATTTGCTGCTCAACCTGGCGCCGGGCACCTATACGCTTACCGTCGACGGTGCAGGCGATGTTGCAGCCGATTATCAGTTCCGGCTGCTGGCCCTTGCCAGCGCAACGCCACTGACCCTTGGCGCAGAGACCAGCGGCAGGCTGGAGCCGGGCAATGAGACCGACATGTTCGCGTTCACCGCGCAAGAGGGCGACGCGATCACGATCGAACGGATATCCAGTACGAACCTCAATGCATACTGGCGGCTATATGATCCGCTCGGCCGTCTCGTCACATCCGCGCGCCAGTTCAATGATTCGGTTCCGCTTAGCCTTGACTATGATGGCACCTATGTCCTGATGCTCGAAGGACGGGTGTGGGAAGGCGCGCCGGTCGACTATGTGCTCAAGGTCAGCAGCACCGGCAACACGCCGCCGCCGGACAGGGGAACGGGCACCGTCTTCACCCTTGGCGCGGCGGTCAGCGACACGCTGAGCGCGGCGGATGAAATCGATCTTCACAGCTTTACCATTGCGGGGCCCACCCGGGTCTATTTCGACAGTCTGACGCCCGACACGGAAAAGAGCTGGGCGCTGTTCGGTCCGTCGGGGCGCATCACGCCGGATCGCGCTTTCTATTACACCGACAGTTTCGAGAATAGCGCCAATACGTTCATCGATCTGACCCAGTCGGGCGACTATCAGATCCGGGTGCAGGGCAGCACGGGGGCCTATGGTTTCCGCCTGCTCGATTTCGCAGGCGCGACGCCTGTGGCGGCAGATGGCAGCGTCACCGCGTCCACGCTCACGCCCGCGCGCGCGACGAACATTTTCAGCTTTACCGCAAGCGCTGGCGAGAAAATCATTCTCGACGTGCGCGACTATCCCAGCAATGCAAGTTGGCGCATCTTTTCGAGCAACGGGCGTCAATTGTTCGGTCCGGCCAGTTTCGACTATCGCGAACTCATTCTGCCGGTTTCGGACACATATTATTTTGTCGTAGAGGGCCGGGTCTGGGATAACCGGGCGTCCGACGACTATGCCTTCATCCTCAATCGCCCGGCTGATCCCGCACCTGTCGATCTGGCATTGAACGACATAGTGGAAGGCACGATCGCCAAGACCGGCGATGTCCAGCGCTATCAGTTCACCGTCGATACGCAGAAGCTGGTGATTTTCGACAGCTACAGCCCATCGGTCTATCTCGAATGGGCGCTCAACGGGCCGAAGACGTCGCTTGGCAACCGTTTCTATTATTCCGACAGCTACGAACAGCAGAACCGCACGCCGATGCTGCTCGAACCGGGCGATTATGAACTGGTGGTCCGGGGATCGCAGCAGGTGGAAACCGGCGGCGGGACGCTGGGCGACTATAAGTTCCGCCTGCTGGACGCGGCCGCCGGAACAATGCTGGCGGTCGATGGATCCACTACGTCCGGCACGCTCGATCCGGGCCGGGAAACAGATGTCTATCGCTTCACTGCGACGGAGGGCGAAAAGGTCTTTTTCGATGGCATCCAGGGGGCGGGCAGTGGATCGCTCAAAATCCTCGATGCCTTTGGCCAGATCGTTTACGGCCCCATCGATTTCCGTGATGCCGCCATCACCACGCCGCGCACCGGCACCTATACATTGCTGGTCGAAGGGCGCCCGTGGGACAATGCCGCGACGATCAATTATCAGTTCGCACTGTCACGGATCGAGGCGGACCCGGCCCCCATTGCGCTCAATTTTGGCGAGCGGACCACTGCGACGATCGCCAAGCCGACGCAAAAGCAGCGTTATACGTTTACGCTGACCGCGCCCAAATCCTTCTATTTCGACAGCTTTACGCCGGATTCCGAGATTTCATGGGCGATTTCGAGCGCTGGCCTCAGCCTGGTCGGCAGCAATTTCTACAATAGTGATTCCTACGAAAATAACGGCGAGCGCATTTTCACGCTTCCCGCTGGTGACTATAATCTGGATGTGTCCGCCAATGCCGGAAAGACGGGCAGCGCTGAATTTCGCCTGATCGACACCGCATCAGCAACGGCGCTGATCTTTGGCCAGCCGGTTCGTTCCGACCTGACGCCGTTGCGCGAAACCGATCTCTACAGTTTTGAGGGGACGGCGGGCGAAACGATCTTCTACCAGAATCTGCAAAACCAGCCCAACGCCTCCTTGCGGATCATCGATCCGGACGGGCTTCAATTCGTCGGCCCGACGAACATGGACAATCGCGAGATCGTGCTGCCCAAGACGGGACGCTATCTGATCCTGCTGGAAGGACGGGTGTGGGACGCCAGCGCCAGCCAGAGCTATGGCTTTACCCTGCAAAAGCCGACCAACCCGACCCAGACAATCGCCATTGACGGTACAACCAACGGAGCACTGACGCGGCCGGGCAAGGTCGGCAACGCCCTTGCCTTGTCAGCCCATGAGCAGATTCAGATCGTCGATCCCGCACTCGACCTGCGGCAGGACGTGACGATCGAATTCTGGATCAATCCCGATCGACAGGCGGATGCATGGTCGCCGATCGTGTACAAGGCCAATGAGGCGGGACAGCGCGACTATTCCGTGTGGTTCAACTCCAGCGGCTTCATTCATTTCTCGACGATGCGGGGTACGGCGAACGACACGCTGGAGACCGCGAGCAACTCGGTTCCCTATGGCGAATGGAGTCATGTCGCCGCGGTGCTGGAGCGCAGCACCGGCACGATGAAAATCTATGTCAACGGCGTGCTGGCCGCGTCCCGATCGGTCAGTACGGCGCTGTCGAACGGTTCGCCCGATACGCCTTTGATCATCAGCGGCACCAGCGAATATAACGAAGCCTACCGCAAGTTCGAGGGCGGGCTGGACGAAGTACGCGTCTGGAGCGGGGGACGCACGGAAGCGCAGATCGTCGACAATATGAATGCTGGCGCGCCCGCCGACAGCGCAGGTCTGGTACTGCGATTGGGGCTGGATAATGTGACCGCGGGCGCTGTGACGAACAGCGTCAACGGTGCGACGATCCCGGTTCTGCGCGACCTTGCCAATGTGAAGGGCGTGGTGGAAGGGCGTCTGGACACGCCGGGCGACAAACGGACCTACACTTTCACCGTTGCCGAACGCACGATGATGGCGTTCGACAGTCTGCACGACAATGACCAGATGGTCGTTTCCGTAACCGGGCCGGGTGGCTTTTCGATATCGAAAAATCTGCGCAACGGCGACAGTTATGAACTGGGCGGGAGCAACCCCGTTTTCACCGTCGAGCCGGGCACCTATACGATCGTGGTCGACGGTACAGGCGCTGCGACCGGCGCTTTTGCCTTCCGCTTGCTCAACCTGTCGGCGGCGCCGCTGATGCCGTTCGATACCGCGATTTCGCAGACGGCGAGCGGCTCTTCGGAAAGCTATGCCTATCGTCTGGACGTCAATCCCGGCGACAATCTGCTGTTCGATGTCCAGCAATTGACCAATTCGAGCAGCCGGGTGTCGTATCGGCTGATCGATCCCTATGGCCGCCAGATTTTCGGCCCCGTCGATTTTTCGTCGCGCGAAACCGGGGCACTGGCGATTGGCGGCGTCTACACGCTGATCGTCGAACCGCGGGTCTGGCGCGAATGGCCGGTAGATTTCCGTTTCGCGGCATATAAGGTCGCGGCCACGCCGCCCATAGCGATCACGCTGGACGGACCCAATCCCCAGGCGCCACAGGTTCAGCCCGGAAAGAGCGGCAATGCGTTGACGCTGCGCGGGGTCGACTATGTCGAAGTGCCGAGCAGCCCGGCAGTGTCGCCCAGCCGCAACCTGACGGTCGAAGGCTGGTTCAAGCTGGATCGCTTCACCAACAGCTGGACATCGCTGGTCGCCAAATCAACCCATGGCACGTCACCCTATCGGATCGCGGTCAACGCCAACGGCTCGGTCTGGGCGGCGGTGCGCGATGCATCCGGGGTGCAATCGATCCAGACCGGGGGCGGCCTGATCGCGGCAGGCGAATGGGCGCATATCGCGCTGGTTGCCGACCGTGACGGCGGCGCGATGAAGATCCTTGTCAACGGTGTGGAGCAGGCGTCCGGAACCATCAGGATCAACAACAATGCTGATGCGGGCGAACCGCTGCTGATCGGTCAGTATGAGGAAGTCGAGACCAGTTACGGTCAGTGGGAAGGTGCGGTCGACAGCTTCCGCATATGGGATATTGCGCGCAGCGAGGCCGATGTCGCCGCTGGCATGACCAATCCGCCCGCGTCGGGCACCAGCGGTCTGCTCTATGCGCTGGATTTCGAAAGCACGGCATTGAGCGACGGCGCGCTGTTGCGCACCACCAACGCGAATGGCGTTTCCGGCCGCATCGCGCAGCCGGGCGAAAGCGACGTCTACAGCTTCAGCCTGACGGCCGAAACACTTGTCATGCTGGACAGCCTGACAAATTCGGCTGACATCAACTGGACGCTGACTGGCCCGCAAGGCGAGATTGTGAGCGCCCGGCGCTTGAGCGACACCGATTCCGCCGATTTCAGCGCCTCGCCCGTCCTGAGGCTGGGCGCGGGCGATTATACGCTGAAGATCGACGCGACCGGCAGCGTGACAGGCCATTATAATTTCCGCCTGCGCGATCTCTCGCTCGGCACGCCGCTTACGCTCGGTTCGCCGGTTTCGGGAACGCTCACGCCGACGAGCGAGACGGACATCTATCGCTTCGCTGCGAATGCGGGTGAAAAATTCTTCTTCGACGGCGGCACGGTGCATAACGACATGCGCTGGCGGCTGATCGATCCGTTCGGCAACGAAGTGTTCGGCCCGAATTCGATCGGCAATATCGACGGGCAGGAGCTTGGCATTAGCGGCGTCTATTCGCTGCTTATCGAGGGGCGCGTCTATACCGCGACGGTCGCCGACTATCAATTTGGCGTCTATCCCATCACCACGCAGACGGCGGCGCTGACCATCGGATCGCGTGTGGACGGGGCGATCGGCGCGGTGGGGGAAAGCGACGCCTACAGCTTCACGCTGAGCGAAGCGACGAAGCTGGTGTTCGACGCGCTGACGACCGCGACCATATTCAACTGGACGTTGCGCGGTCCCGATGGCGTTGAAGTCGACAGTCGCAACGTGCATGATTCCGACGGGTTTGATTTTGGCGGCAATCCTGTCCTCAACCTTGGCGCGGGCAGCTATACGCTGACGATCGACGCGACGGCCGAAAATACGGGCGACTACAGTTTCCGCCTGCTCGACCTTGCATCCGCCGAGGAACTGGCGCCCGACGGGACATTCAATCGCACGATCGGTCAGAATGGGCGGGAAACGGACATGTTCCGCTTTACCGCGACGCCCGGCATGCGCTTCGGCTTCGACGTGATCAGCAATTCCTCCGGCAATAATAGCTGGCGTCTGATCGACCCGATGGGGCAGGTGATTTTCGGCCCCGTGGGGCTGAACGATACGGACCTGATGACGGCGGCGATGGCCGGCACCTACACCTTGCTGGTGGAAGGTCGGCGTTCCGCCACGACGGACGGCAGCTACAGCTTCATCTACAATCAGCCGACCATCCTGCCTGCTGGTGGCCAGACCAGCCAGGATTTCGACGTTGCGGGCCTGCCCTATGTCTTGGGCAATCATCGTGGAGCGGCCGCGCAGATATTGTCCGACGGCGGGGACAACGTCATCAGACTGACAGACTCGCTGCAAGTGAACAGCCAGAATTCGATTGCCTTTTCCGCCACGGGCAGCGGGCGGCAGGACGCTGTCGACATCGGGTTTGATTTCCGCCTGACCCGCCGCGCTGGCCAGGCGAGCGATGCCGACGGCTTTGGCCTGCTCTATCTGCCGGTCAGCCAATATGGCAATGGCGGGCCGGGGCTGCTGGTGACGCCGGAGGCCAATCTGGCTGGTGCGCTGGGCATTGGTTTCGACACGCTGAGCAATGGCGAAGTCAATGCCAATCATATTTCCATCCATTATAACGGCGTCAAGCTGACCGACATCGCCGATCCCGGCCTGACGCTGGCCAGCGGCGATTGGGCGCGGGCGCGTATCCTTGTGGAACGCACCGATGGCGGGTCGCTGCTGACGATCGAACTGACGCCGCAGGGCGGGGCAACCGTCGCTGCCGTCACCGATTTCTTCGTACCCGGCATGGAGTTGGAGGCGGGACGTCTGGTGCTGGGCGCCAGCCAGGGCAATGCGACGGCCGATCAGGATTTCGACAATTTCGCTATCGCCATGACCCCCGCGGCGCAGCCGATGACGCCCCTTGCGCTCAACGACGCGGTCAGTGGCTCGATTGCCTTGGCTGGCGCTGTGGAGCGCTACGAATTTACCCTGACGGAAGAAACCGCCGTCATTTTCGATGCGCTGACCAACAACAGCGCGCTGCGCTGGCAGATTAGCGGCCCGACACAGACTCCGGCCGTGCGTAGTTTCAACAGCACCGATTCCGCCGAATTTTCGGGCAATCCGGTCATGACGCTTGCGCCGGGCACCTATAGCGTCGCTATTTCAGCGACCGGAGCCAATACCGGCAGCTATTCATTCCGCCTTGCGTCGCTGGCAGATGGCACGGCGATCAATCTTAACGAAACGCAGGATATTACCCTCACACCCGGCAATCTGACCGCGATATACCGGTTCGACGCCACCGCCGGGCAAGCTCTGTTCCTCGACCTGATCAGCGGGTCGAACGATCCCTTCTGGCGGCTGATCGACCCGGCCGGCAATCTGGTGTTCAACACGCGGCGTCTCGGCGATCTTGAGGAGCCTGTGTTGCCGCTCGACGGCACCTATACGCTGCTGATCGAAGGGCGCGTCGGCACCTCAGCGCCCCAGACGCTCAGTTTCCGCGTAGTTGACATGGTCGACAGCACCGCGCCGCTGACGATCGGCGAGACCATAAACGGCACCATCGCGGCACCAGGGGCCAAGGCGCGCTACAGCTTCAGCGTCAGCGAACCGCAATATCTGATATTCGACAGCCTGATCAACACGACCCAGTTCGGATGGACGCTGGTGGGTCCGTCCGGCACGATCCTGTCGCGCAATTTCCAGAATTCTGATGCCCATTCCAGCGCATCCACAGGCGTCATGTTCTTCGAGCCGGGCGATTATACGATCACGGTCGATGCCAATGATGACCTGACCGGCGATTTTGCTTTCCGCCTGCTCGATACCGCGCTGGCGAGCGATCTGGTGCTGAACGCGCCGACCACGGGCCGACTGGAGCCGGGCAACAGCAGCAATCTCTATAAGTTCACCGGCGCCGTCGGGGACGAGATATTCCTTGATTTCATCGCCAGCGCCGGATCGGGCCAGTGGCGGCTGTTCGACCCCGATGGCCGGGTGGCGATGAGTGCCAATTACCGCACGGATACCGGCTTCATCACGCTTGAAAAGTCAGGAATCTATACGCTGGCCTATGAAGGCCAGATCGGTGAAGGCGGCCCGGTCGACTATCAGTTCCAGGTCGACAAGGTGGTGCATAAGAGCCGCACGATCGATCTGGGCGAGACGATCAGTTCGACGCTCGATCAACCTGGTCAAAAGGAAGACCTGCTTTTCACCCTGACCGAGGAAACGCTGGTCTATGTCGACGCGCTGGCGCCGCTTGGCGATGTCAGCTGGCGGCTGACCGGCCCGGCTGGTGATTTTGCCGCGCTGCCCTTCACCCAGACGGACAGTTACGACCGATCCAATGCGCAGGTGGTTTATCGTCTGCCAGCGGGCGATCATGTCCTGCGGATCGAAAGCAACACGACGGCGGACCGGGACTATTCCATCCGGTTGCAAAAGCTTGCCGATGCGCTGCCTATCACGCCCGGCGTTCCGGTGAATGGGACACTCAGCCCCGGCTCCGAAACCGATATGTACCGCTTCGATGGTGAAGCGGGCGACCGTTTCTACTTCGACAGGCTCAGCTATGCCGGCGTGTCCACCCATTGGCGGCTGATCGCGCCTAACGGTCGGCAGCTATTTGCCGGCGACATGAACGATGTTGATACGCTGGTTCTTCCCGACAGCGGCACCTACACGCTGCTGATCGAAGGCTATGTGCAACAGGCGGCATCGGTCGGGACATATAGTTTCAACGTGATCGAAAATACCTTGATCGCGCCTATCCGCATTTCCTCGCTGGAAGTGCGTCCATCGCCCGACCTGATCCCGATCGCCCTGGCGGTCAGCAGCAGCGGCACGATCAGTTCTGGCAGCGAGATCACCATCAGCTGGAAAACCCGTAATCAGGGCACGCTTCCGACCGATGGAGCGTGGCAGGACCGGGTGCTGCTGCGCAATCTGGATACCAACGAGATTATCGGCAACATCCTGCTGGATGACAGCGGCACGGTGATCAGTCCGGAAGGGGAACGGCAGCGGCAGACCACGCTGACATTGCCGACGGGCAATCGCGGCGTTGGCCGGATTGGCGTGACGGTGACGAACGACGTCGCCAACACGATCAATGAAGAAAATATCCCTGGCACGGCGGAAACCAACAACGCCGCGACGCTGGAGTTCACGTCGCAGCTGGCCCCGTTCCGCGACCTCGTCGTTTCCGACGTCTCTGCTGACCCGGCTGGCGGCTGGAACCCCGGCGATACCGTGACGGTCAACTGGACCACGACCAACGCAGGCAATAGCGCGACGACGGCGGACTTTAGCGAACGGCTGTTCGTGCGCAACGTCATGACCGGCCAGCAGGTCCAGGTCGCGACCGTGGCCTTCACAGGGGCGCTGGGCGCGGACGAGGCTGCGCAACGCTCGACGCAGATCATCTGGCCCAACGGCATATTGGGTCAGGGCATTTTCGAATTTTCGGTGGTCACCGATATTTTCGATCAGGTGGCCGAAGCGAACACCGCGGCGACGGGCGAGACCAACAATAGCACAGCGGTAACGATCACCTCCGCGCCCGACCTTCAGATCCGCAATCTGGCGATCACCAACAGCGCGCCCGCATCGGGCGATGTCATCACGCTGACTTGGGATGAAAGCAATCAGGGCAATGTCGGCACCCTCGCAGGGTTCGACAATCGCCTGCTGGTGCAGAATCTGACCACTGGCGAAACGCTGCTCAACAGCACGATCGTGACGACCAGCGCTCTGGCGGCTGGGGAAAGCCGCGCGCGTACGGCCAGTTTCACGTTGCCGGAAGGACAACGCGCAGTCGGCGACATCCGCGTCACCATCATTGCCGATAGTAACGCAAATGGGCAGACCAGCGTGCGCGAGGCCGCCGCCGGGGTCGCTGCCGAGGGGAATAACAGCGCGCAGGCCGCGATCGCCGTCACCGCACGGCAATATGCGGATTTGCGCGTCAGCAATGTCAGTGCGCCCGCCAATGGGCTGGGCGGGGGCAACATCACGGTCAGCTGGACCGTGACGAACGCTGGCGTGGCCATAGCGGACGGCGTCGACTGGTCGGACCGGGTGATATTGAGCAGCGACGCCGTCATCGGCAACGCCGACGATGTCATACTCGGCAATATCGCCAGGACCGGCGGGCTGGTTGCGGGTGGCAGCTATAATGGTTCGGGCACGCTGGCCCTGCCCAACATCAACTCCGGCGACTATCGCATCTATGTCGTGGCCGATGCCGCGCAGGACATCGTCGAACCCGATACGCGGGCCGACAATGTCGGTGGCCCCGCAAATGTCGCCATTACCAGCCGCGCGCCCAATCTGGTGGCAGAGGCGATATCCGGTCCGACGGCCACCGTCCTCGGCGGCGATCCCTTCACGGTGTCATGGCGCGTGCGCAACACTGGCGACGCTGCCGCTGCGGGCGGGCATGTCGACCGGCTGCTATTGTCGGCTGATGGTGTCGCCGATGCGGGCGACCTGCTGCTGGCCGAAGTGCCTCGCGAGGCGGGGCTGGCGATCGGCGACAGCTATACGGTGTCCGTACAGGCGCGCGTGCAGGACGGGCGCAGCGGCGATTACCGCCTGATACTGGTCACCGACGCCGGAAGCACGGTGTTTGAAAACGGGCTTGAAGGCGACAATGCGGGCGTCTCTACGCCTGTCCGCTTCGCTGTCGCGCCCTCAGGCAATCTGGTCGTCGAAAGCGTCACCGCACCTGCCGGCGCGCGGCCGGGTGAAACGGTAGAGGTCAGCTATATCGTCCGCAACAGCGGCACGGTGGCCGCGAATGCGCCCTGGACCGACCGCATCTATGTGGATGACGACACGACTGTTTCGGGCGCGACGACCCTTGCCAACATCGCGCGCACATTCGATCTTGCGCCCGGTGAAGCCTATGAGGTGCATCAGACGGTCACACTGCCGGTAAACCTGGCCGATGGTTCCTATAGCATCCTTGTCCGCGCCGATGTCGGCCAGCAAGTGTTTGAAGGCGGCATAGAAGCGGACAATGACGGCGCTTCGGACGCGCTGGTCCTGACCCATCCCGATCTGGTGCCGCTCAACGTCACGCTGCCCGGCGGCGTCAATCCGCAATCGAACAGCGACATTGCGGTGACATGGCAGGTGCGCAACGATGGCACCGGGGCCAGCATCGGCGGCTGGACCGACAGCCTCTGGCTTTCGCGCGACGGCACGGTCGGCGCCGGGGACATCAAGCTGGGCGAAGTCGTGCGCGGATCTAGCCTTGGCGTTGGCGAGGTTTATGACGGCGCGCTCACCGTTCGGCTGCCCATCGACGCATCGGGCGATTATCGCATCATCGTGCAAAGCGACAGCGCCGCCGCCGTGCCGGAAACCAGCGCAGGTGAAGCCAATAACAGCGCCTCTGTCGCGCTCACCGTCGCGCTCGCTCCCTATGCCGACCTGGACGTCAGCAACGTCACCGCGCCAGCCCGCACGATCAATGATCCCGCGCGCGTCAGCATCGGCTGGACCGTCACCAATATCGGCACGGGGCTGGGAACGGTCGATAGCTGGACCGATCGCGTCTATGTGTCGCGCGATGACATATTCGGCGATGCTGATGACATATTGCTGGGCGAACTGGTGCATTCGGGCAGCGTGGCGGTGGGCGAAAGCTATGACGCCAATCTCGACCTGATCCTGCCTGCCGGATTCTATGGGCGCTATACGCTGTTCGTCCGTTCGGACGCGACGGATGCGGTGTTCGAAAATGGCGCGGACGCGAACAGGACCGCGC
This sequence comes from Sphingobium sp. GW456-12-10-14-TSB1, assembly GCF_059424385.1. NCBI lineage: Bacteria > Pseudomonadati > Pseudomonadota > Alphaproteobacteria > Sphingomonadales > Sphingobiaceae > Sphingobium > Sphingobium sp. GW456-12-10-14-TSB1. The sequence continues at coordinate 682,562 of NZ_JBWKZI010000001.1, forward strand.
TGGCTGGCTTTTTCGACGTGTCGCCGATCGTCTGGGCCGATTTGCAGATTGATAGCGTCGTTGCGCCCACAGTGGCGCAATCGGGCACATCCATCGATGTGACATGGCAAGAAAGCAATCAGGGCATCGGCCTCACCAACACGGGCGAATGGTTCGACAGCGTCTATCTGGAAAGGACCGACGGCACTGGCCGGGTACTGCTTGGCTCGGTCAACCATCTCGGTTTCCTGGGGGTAGGGGACAGCTACGAACGCACGGCCAACTTCACGCTGCCCGACGGGATAGCGGGAGAGTATCGCATCGTCGTGATCGCGCCGGGTTCCGACAATCCCAATGCCACGCCCTATGAATTTGCCTTTACCGGCAACAATAGCGGCACGTCCGCCCCGATCAGCATCTCGCTGGCGCCGCCACCCGATCTTCGCGTCACGGCCATCTCTGCGCCGACAAACGGCGTCGAGGGCGGCGTCGTCGACATTAGCTGGACGGTCAAGAATGAAGGGCTGAGCGCGGCTGAAGGCAGTTGGGTGGACAGGGTCTATCTGCGCAAGGCGGGCGACAGCGGCGCTGGCACGCTGATCGGCACCTACAGCTATACCGGCCCGCTGGCGGCCGGCACCAGCTATACGCGGCGCGAGGAAATGCGCCTGCCCGCCAAGACCAGCGACCGGTTCGAGGTGATCGTCGTCACCGACGCCGCAGACGCGGTATATGAACATACGGCGGAAACGAACAACCGCTCGGTCGATGACGAATCCATCCTGGTATCGGTGCTGCCGCGCCCCGATTTGCAGATCAGCGAGATCATCGCGCCTGACCGGGTGACGGCAGGGGCGACCGCGTCGGTCGATTTCACCGTCATCAACCAGGGGCTGGTGGAAGCCAATGGCAACTGGACCGATCAGGTCTGGCTGTCGCTGGACGACAAGATCAGCGGCGACGACATTCTGGTGTCGCGCCTTGCCAACCCGATCGCGCTCGGTTCGCTGGAAAGCTATGAATCGAGTTCCGCCACCTTCACCGTGCCATTGCGGTTCCGGGGCAATGTGTTCGTGCTGGTGGCGACCGATAGCGGCAACGCCATCGACGAATGGCCGAACGACACGACTGCCAGCAATGTGCGCGCGCAGCAGATTTATGTCGAACCCGTGCCCTTTGCCGATCTGGTCGTCGACAATGTTGTCACCAATGCCCAGGCGTTCGAGGGCAACAGCGTGCCGGTGCGCTATACCGTGACCAATCGTGGCGCGGGCACCAGCAACCTGGGCCAATGGACCGAGCAGGTCTGGTTGACGAAGGACAAGAACCGGCCGCACCCCGGCCTTGGCGATATATTGCTGACCAGCCTTACCTACACCGGCGGCCCGTTGGAAGTCGGACAGGGCTATGACCGCGAACTGACCGTGACCCTGCCGGCAAGCGTGGTTTCGGGCACCTATTATATCATGCCCTGGGTCGATCCCTACGCGACGCTGCTGGAGGACTCCCTGGCCATCAACGTCAATCCCGACGATCCGGCCGAAATTCAGAGCAGCAACTATCGCGCCCGCGCGATCCAGATCGTTGGTACCCCGCCCGTGTCCAGCACGCGCGCCATTGCGGTGACGGACGTGACCGCCCCGGCGGAGGCCAAGGGCGGCGACGATTTCACCGTCAGTTGGACAGTGCGGTCGACCGGGGACGCCAGGGCGACTGGCTGGACCGATCAGGTCTATCTGGCCGACGCGCCGTTGCTGGAGAATGCACGCAACATATTCAATCTGGGCAGTTTCGACAATCTGTCGCCCCTCGATCCGGGTGCGAGCTATACCAACAGTGCGACGTTCAAGCTCAATCCTGCCGCGGCCGGGCTCTATGTCATCGTCAAATCGCAGCTGGGCGGCGATCCCAACACGCTCGACAACGCAAAATTCGCCAGCACCAGCGTGACGAACGCACCGGCCGACCTGCAGGTTGTCAGCGTGGTGCCTGCCGCGCCGGGTGTCGTCGCTTATTCCGGCGAGCGGACAAGCGTTACCTATACCGTGGAGAATAAGGGCGCGCCGGTCTGGTCGGGCACGCAATATTGGACTGATCAGGTGTGGGTGTCGAAGGACCCGACATTCATCGAAAACCGCGCAACCTATGTCGGATCGGTCACGCAGGCCAATGAAGGGCTGGGCACGGGGCAGAGCTACACCAACACGCTGGACTTCGACATGCCGCCGGGGGTGGATGGCGAATATTATGTCTATGTGTTCACCAATACGCCATCGCGCCCTAGGGTGCCGAGCGACATCGTCCGGTCGGGCGTCAATGATTCACTAAGGGACGATGTTTTCCGGAAGTTCGTGTTCGAGCTGCCTGCCGGCACGGTTGCCCAAGCGGAATTCCCTGTCGTCTATCGCGAAGCGGACCTCAAGGTTACCGAACTGACGCTGCCGGACACGCTGCCTGCGGGTGGCACGGTCGAAATCAGCTTCCGCGTCGAAAATGTCGGCACCCGCGCGACGCGAGAGGATAGCTGGGTCGACCGGGTCTATCTGTCGCTCGACGCCTCGCTGGATGAAGGCGACTGGCTGATGTCGCGGGAAGCGTCGCCGGGCGTCATCGTCCGCGCCGAAAACGCGCATGTCGGCATACTCAATCCCGGCGAATCCTATATTGCGAAAGTCACCGTCAGCCTGCCTTTCGAGCTGGAGGGCGAATTTAATGTCATTGCGGCTGCGGATTCGGGCCTGGAGCAGTCCGGCTACGCCAAAAGCACGCTGTCGCCGCGTTTGTCCGGCGTGCGCGGGCAGGTCAACGGCAAGGTCAAGGAATATGCAGGGGAGGGCAACAACCTCACCGTGCAGCCGGTTACGCTCACGCCCTACACCCCGCCAGACCTTCAGGTTGCCTCGCTCGGCGTGCCCCTGCGCGCGACCCGTGGACAGCCGTTCCGCGTGGAATATAGCGTCACCAATGCGGGCGGCGCGACACCGGCCCTGCAACCGCAATGGGACGACCTTGTCTATCTTTCCCGCGATCCGTTTCTTGACCTGACATCGGATCGTTTCCTGGGCTCGATCCGCCACACAGGGGGGCTGGACGCTGGCGGCACCTATTCCGTCGTCAAGGATTTCGTTGTGCCGGGCGACCTGGGCACCGAAGCCTATTATGTTTTCGTGGTGACCGATCCGGCGCGCTATGACGCCACGGGCAGCCTGTTTGAAGCCGACGAGCGCAACAATATCCGCGGCAGCGACGTGCCGATGGTTATCGAGTTGCCACCGCCCACCGACATACAAGTCACCGATATTGTCGCGCCCGACAATAAGCAGGCGGGCGATCCCGTCACGATCAGCTGGACGGTGACGAACAAGAGCACAGTGACCGCGTCGGGCAGCTGGAGCGATGCGGTCTATCTCTCGCGCGATGCGACCTGGGACGTAGGCGACAAGTTTTTGGGACGCGCCAATTTCGCAGGCTCCCTGCTGGCGGACCAGAGCTATACGCTGAGCCTGGATACGACGCTGCCCGGTGCGGCGGCGGGCGACTATCGCATCATCGTGCGGGCCGACGCGCGCAATCAGTTGTTCGAGGATGTGGGCGAGGCGAACAACATCACCGCTGCCCCCAACGCCACCAGCATCTCGATTGAGACGCTGACGCTCGGAATCCCCTTGTCGGTCAATCTCAAGCCGGGGCAGGAGCGGCTCTACCGTATCGTCGTGCCGGCAGAACAGACGTTGCGGTTGCGCGTAGCCTCCGATGACGAGCGGGCGATCAACGAAGTGTTCGTGCGGCATGACGATGTACCGACATCGGCGCTGTTCGATGCGACCTATACCGGACCACTGGCGCAGGAACTGACCGCGATCGTCCCGGATACGGAGCCGGGCGTCTATTATGTGATGGTGCGGGGCTATAGCGGCCCGGACGACGGTAGCACGGTGCGGCTGATCGCCGATCTGATGCCGATGGTGATCACCAGCATAGAGACCGATACCGGCGGCGACAGCCGCTATGTGACGACCACGATCAAGGGCGCGCGCTTCCACGAGAATGCGATCCTCAAACTGTCTCGGCCGGGCATTGCCGAATTCGAGCCGGTGACCTGGAAGGTGATCGACAGCAGCACGATCATCGCGACCTTCGATTTTACGGGCGCGGCGCACGGCCTTTACGATCTGAAGGTCACCAATCCCGATGGGGCGCAGACGGTCGAACCCTATCGTTTCCTCATCGAACGGGGCATCGAGCCGGAAGTCACGATCGGCGTGGGTGGGCCGCGTGTCATATTGGCGGGTGATCAGGCGACCTATTCCATCGCGCTCAAGAATATCTCGAACCTCGACGCGCCCTATACCTATTTCCAGGTCGGCGTGCCGGAACTCAATTACAACCAATATGTCTATGGCCTCAAATTCCTCGAATTCTTCACCAATGTGCGGGGTATTCCGGAGGGCGCGGAGGGCAGCGATAACGCCAGTGTGCCCTTCATCAACCTGGAATCGATCACCAATACCAACGGGCAATTGCTGACATCGGGCTTCCTTTTCGATCAGCCCGCTGACGGCTTTGGCGGCTTCACCGTCAACGTCCGCACCTATCCTGGCCTCAAGGAAATGGCGGATCGTGCCTTCAGCGCGTTTCAGGACAGGATGAACAACCAGTTCCCCGACCTCGCGCCGCTCCTCGATGGAGGAGAGGGCGGACTGGGCGAATGGTGGGAAGCGGTGAAGGACAAGGTGAGCGAGATCATGCCTGCCGCGCGCAGCACGCTCGACCAGCTCGATTTTGTCGGCCTTTACCAGCAGAATAGCGCCGTGCCGAGCAAGGACGAGATCCCGTTCATCCCGTTCCGCTTCCATATCGTCGCTGCCGCCACGACCATGACGCGGGCCGAATTTGTCGAATTCCAGTCGAAGCAGGCGCGCGATTTGCGCACCGCCATCCTGGAGGCGAATGACGCCCCCGCGCCATTGCTGGCGCTTGCCGCCGATGAAGGGCAGTGGACGGAACTGTATCTCGCCGCGCTCGAACAGGCCGGGCTGTTGCGCGACGAGCAGGACGTGCCGCCGATCCGGACGAAACAGCATATCGTCAGTCTGATGACCACGTTGGCATCGGGCATCTTGTTCGGCCCCGGCGGTTCGTCGGTACGCTCTACTGGCGATCTGCTCACCTTCTTCGATCAGGTCCGCGCCTATTACGGGCATGAAGACGGGCTGATGGCCGCCATCGAATATATGGACCCGCGCCATAGCGACAAATATGATGGCGAGGTGCCGGTGCCGGCGCTGCCGGAACGGGCCGACTATGATCTGGGCCTGTCCACGCCCACGCATTTCGAAGCGTTCCGAATTTTCGTACCATGGGTGCCATTCGACCAGCGCGGTGCCGGGCTGCCCGCCGATTTTCAGATCAACGGGCCAGAGCCGGTCGACGGCCAGGAATTTGCCCAGCTGGATTTCTCGCGCTTTTTCGCCAGCGAAGGGCAGGTGAACCGGCTGGCGTCGATCACCGGGCCGCAGACGCTCGACACGCAGGGCTGGCTGCCGGGAGCGGCGGAGCTGCCCTATACCGTCAGCTTCGAAAATGCGGCTGGTTCAGCGCGCTATACCAATGAAGTGCAGATCGTCACCACGCTCGATCCCGATCTTGATCCGCGCAGCTTCCGGCTCGGCGATATCAAGATTGGCGACATCACCATCGACGTGCCTGATGGCCGCACCAGCTTCGACGCGGAGATTGATTTCACTGCCACGCGCGGTTTCATCCTGCGGGTCAGTGCGGTGCTGGACCTGTTCCAGCAACCGGCAAGCGCGAGCTGGCTCATCCAGGCGATCGATCCGCTGACCGGCGAAGTGTTGCAGGACGCGACCCGCGGTTTGCTGGCACCCAATGATGCCAGCGGGACGGGCGCGGGCTTTGTCAGTTACACGGTGGTGCCGGGCGACGATGTGGCGACCGGCGAGCGCATTTCCGCCTCCGCACGGGTGCTGATGGACGGCTTTGCGCCAGAAGACACCATCGTCCTCAGCCAGATGGTCGATGCCGTCGCGCCGACCAGCACGCTCACCGCCAAACGCGTGGGCACGACAGCCAATTTCGAGGTAAACTGGCGCGTTCTGGACGATGTCGGCGGTTCCGGCGTCAAGCATGTGACGCTTTACACCGCTGAAAATGGCGGCGATTTCAAGATCTGGCAACGGATGTTGCCCGACGCGATCGGTATGCTGGTCTTTGAAGGGGAGGCTGGCAAAAGTTATGAATTCCTGGCGCTGGCGACTGACATTGCGGGCAATCGCGAAGTGCCCAAGCCCGGCGTCAACGCTATTTCCGACGGGTCCAGCGTCAATCTGGGCGGCGTGCCCACCGTGCCCGACACGACGGCGCCCAATTTCGGGCAGCCGCCAGCACCCACGCCGGAACCTTCGACCAACGCGCTATTCACGCAGGCCGAAGCGCTGGTTCCTGCTGCGGCTCCGCTGAGCGCGCCGAGCGAATTTGATTCCGTCCTAAGCCCCTTTGTCGCCCGCGCTTTCGCCACCGGCATCACGCGCAGCACGACCGAAATTGGCCCGATGGCGATCGTGGAGACGCCGGACGGTGACTTCCTTGTTTCCGGCGGGACCAATCGCGGCACGATCTGGAAGTTCAGCGGGCAGGGCGGCGCGGCGGCGACGCCGTTTGCGGAGCTGGACACGCCCATTTTCAACATGGCGTTCGATGCCGAGGGCGGCCTGTGGGCGACCACGGGCGGCGGGCCTCTGCTGCGGCTCGATCCGCAGACCGGGGCCATTCTGGACCGGTTCGGCGATGGCATCACCATCGCGCTGGCGGTGCATCCCACGACCGGCAAAATCTACGTGTCGACCAACAGCGGCGTGTCGATCTTCGATCCCGACGATGGCAGCTTCACACAGTGGAGCAGGGATGAAAATCTGCGCGTCGGCAGTCTGGCCTTCGACGATGACGGTGCATTGTGGGCGGTGACCTGGCCCGACCGCAAGCAGGTGGTGCGTTTCACCGATCGCGCGCGGGCGGAAACAATGCTCACCTTCGATGCGCCCGCAGATTCGCTGGCGTTCGGCAAGGCCGGGACGCGGCTCGAAGGATTGCTGTTCGTCACGCACACCGCCGGAACGGTGGACGATGCAGGGCTGGCCGAACCGGGCGGCGCGCTGACCATGGTGGACAGCGCGACCCTGCGTCGGATCGACGTGGCCAAGGGCGGTTCGCGCGGCGACGTCGTCATCACCACGAGCGATGGCCGTGTGCTGGTGAGCCAGAGCAACCAGGTCGACATCGTGGCGCCCGCGACCGCGCCCGTTGTCATCGCCACGAATCCGTCTCCCGATGCGCAGATTGCGCTGCCCCAGGCTTTCCTGTCGGTCACCTTCGATCAGGATATGTTCGCCGGTTCGGCCAGTCAGGCCGGATCAGTGACCAATGCGGAATATTACACGCTCAACCACGCCACTCTGGGCGTTCAGCAGATCCGCGCCGTCACTTATGATGCGGCCAGCCGGACCGCGTATCTGAACGTCGGCAACATCCCGGCGGGCGATTATATACTGACCATCGGCGCACCGCTGACATCGGCCAATGGCCAGCGCATGGGCGTCAATTATCAGACCGGATTTTCCGCGTTCGAGGATATTTCCACGCTTGTCGACATCCTGTTCGAGGATACGAGGCTGGACCGTGCGACGGGCACCATTTCCTACAAGGTCACGATCACCAACAAGACTGACGGACCGATCACCCTGCCGGCCTTGTTGACGATCGACCCGCTTGGCGGCTTCCCCGGCATTCCGCAGGGCGCGACCGGCCAGACCGACGATGGCCGCTTCCTGATCGACCTGTCGGGCGCATTGCCCGCCGATGGCGTGCTGGAGGCAGGGGAAAGCACGTCTGGCCGTACGGTTTCGATCACGACCTCGGCCAATCGACGGCTTGATTTCGTGACCGGCATCGTCGCGAACGCCGTTCCCAACACCGCGCCGTCCTTCGTCAGCGTGCCACCGCAATCGGCGACCGTCGGCACGCCGCTTAGCTATCAGGTGGTGACGAACGACGCGGAAGGGCAGGCGGTGTCCTTCGGATTGCTGACCGCGCCTGCGGGCATGACGATCGACTCGACGACCGGCTTGCTGGAATGGACGCCGCCTGCGGGGACGGCATCGCTCGCGCCGGTGGTGATAGAGGCTTTCGATTCACGCGGCGCCGTGTCGCTGCAACGCTTCGTGCTGGCGATCGCCGGGGGCAATCGCGCGCCGGAATTTGTCTCGTCCCTTTCCGCCGTGTCGAGCGGGGAAGGGCAGTTGTTCGAATTCGAGCTGGTTGCAGTCGACCCTGAATCGCAGCCGCTGACCTATTGGGCGGATGGTCTGCCTGCCGGGGCGACCTTCGATCCGGCGACACGGGCATTTTCCTGGTTGCCAGGCTATGAATCGGCGGGGACATATGATGTCCGCTTCTTCGTCACCGACGGCCTGTCGCGTGACGAAGTGGTCGTCACCCTATTCGTCGCCGAACGGAACGAGCCGCCGCAGGTGGTGCCCGTCGCCGACAGGATCGCGCGTGAAGGCGACTTCGTCAATTTCCGGATCAACGCCAGTTCGCGCAGCGACCGCGAACTATCCTATGGCGCGGAAACGCTGCCCTTTGGCGCGACGCTGAACCCGACGACCGGCGAATTTTCCTGGACGCCCAACTATATCCAGAACGGCGTCTATGACATTGCCTTCTTCGTCACGGACGGCGAAACGCTGGTTCGGTTCGTCACGAAAATCACCGTCGAAAATGCCAATGCCGCACCCGTGTTCGACCAGCTTGACGGATGGCAGGTGCTGGAAGGGCAACAGCTTGCCTTCAACATATTCGCCTTTGATCCCGACAACCCCTATTATACCCCCGCCCTTCGCAACGGCGAAACGGGCGAGGCGGTCGAGACCAGCGAAACGTCCCGGACAGTCACCGTCGAGTTGATCGGCGATCTGCCGCCCGGCGCGACTTTTGATCCGGACACCTATGATTTCACCTGGACGCCGACCAATGCGCAGGCTGGCGATCATGTGGTACGTTTCCGTGCGACCGATGACGGCAATGGCACGGGCGTTCCGCTGACCACGGACATCATCGTCCCCATCAGCGTGTTCAACCAGAACCGCCGTCCGGTGGTAAGCCCGATCGAAAATGCGACGGTCGCCAAGGACGCCGTCTTGGAAATTCCCGTCAGCGCCACGGATGCGGATGGCAATCCGCTGGTCCTGGCCCTGCGGAACGAAAGCCCCTTCCGTCCGCTGCCCGATTTCATCACCTTCGTCGACAATGGCGACGGCACCGGCAAGATCCGCGTTGCGCCGGGTGCCAATGCACGGGGGGATCATGTCGTCATCCTCACGGCGACCGACGACGGGGACGGAACGGGTGAACCGCTGGCGGGCGGCTATGCCTTCACGATCAAGGTCACCAGCCCCAACGAGGCACCGGAAATCGGCTATATCGGCGACGTTGTGGCGGTGATTGGCGAGACGATGAAGGTCATCGTCAATGTCACCGACATGGACCAGGATGCGCTGACCTATGCTGTTGCCGGACTGCCGGGCGCAACGATCATGCCGACCAGCGTTTATGGCCGGGCGCTGATCGAGTGGACGCCCACACTGGCGCAGGCGGGCACGCATGATGCTCTGGTCACCGTAACCGATTCCGGTGGCGGCGCGGTTACGCCGGTAAGCGACACCGCCGCGTTCAAGGTGGTCGTGCGCGCGACCAATACGGCCCCGCAGCTTGCGCCGGTCGGCAACCATAGCATCACGGAAGGCGAAACGCTCTCATTCACCCTGGGCGGTGCTGACGCGGACAATGACAGCCTGACCTTCACGATGAGCGGCGCGCCCGATACGGCCTCGCTCGATCCGGCTACCGGCGCATTTGTGTGGACGCCGCCGCTCAATTCCAGCGGCGAATATAGCATTACCTTCTCCGTCAGCGACGGCCATTCAAGCAGCAGCGAAACGATCATATTGACGGTCGCCAATGCCAATCAGGCGCCTGTGTTCGTGCCGATGGGCCTGCAACTGGCGCGGGAAGGCGCGCCGATGGTGTTCCGCATCATCGCGGGCGACCCCGATGCCGATCCCGTCATCTATCAGGCGCCCAACGGCTTGCCCGAAGGCATGCTGTTCATCCCCGCGCGGGGCGAAATTCAATGGACGCCGGGCTATGCGCAGGCCGGTGATCATATCCTGCGCTTCACCGCGACCGACCCGCTGGGCGCTGTCGATACGATCGACGTCACGGTCAGGGTGGCCAATGTCAACCGCCTGCCGGTGCTCGACGAAGGCTTCCACGCCTTCCTGATCGGAGAAGAAAAGCGGTTCACCGTCCGGGCGAGCGATCCGGACAGCGAAGATGTCCTGACATTCTCCGCAGAGGATTTGCCCGAAGGGGCAACCTTCGATGCTGTCACCGGCGAATTTGTCTGGACCCCCGGTCCCGGCCAGGCGGGCGATTATGCCGTCACGCTGATCGCCGATGACGGGCGGGCAAAGGTCCGGCAGACCATATTGCTGCGCGCCACGATCGAGCCGGTGCCGCCCGTGGTCCGCCTGGAACTGACGCCCAGTTTCCCGGCGGCGCCGGGTCAGAATGTGCTGATCCATGCCGTGGCCGACAGTCTGGCGGACATCACATCCCTGCGCGTTCAGCTTGACGGTCAGGACGTGCTGCTCGACGCCAATGGTCGGGCGACCGTGGTTGCCGGCGCACCGGGCAAATATGTCTTCACCGTCACCGCGCGGGATGCAGATGGTGGTGATAAGACCATCACGCAAAGCTTCAAGGTCCGCGATCCGCTGGACAAGAATGCGCCCAGCGTCTTGTTCGACGGCGCGATCGATGACGCTATCGTTACCTCGACCCTCGCGATTGCCGGGACCGTCGACGACAGCAATCTCGACCGCTGGACGCTGCAACTGATCGACGGGCAGGGCGATGTCACCCTGCTGGGCGAAGGCGGTTCCAATCTGACAGGCACGCTCGCGACGCTTGACGGGCGCAGTCTGGCGGATGGATTCTATCGCCTGCGGTTGACCGCTACCGACATTTCCGGTCGCACCAGTGTCGACACGGCGATGATCGAACTGCGCACCGGCGCTGACAAATTGTCCCGCTATACGACGCAGCATGTCGATATATCGACCGTGCTGGGCGGCGTACCGTTCGATCTCGTCCGCGCCTATGACAGTATCACCGGCAAATGGACGTTCCTTGGGATCGACGCCGATATTGTGACCAGCGTCGGCACCCAGCCCAATGCGGGCGGCGCGCTGCCCGCGTTCGAGATTGGCACGCGGCTGTTCCTGACCTTGCCCACCGGCGAGCGGGCGGGCTTTACCTTCAACCCTGTCGAAGAGGTTATTGGCGGACAGACTTTCTACCGCCCCGCCTGGATAGCCGATGGCACGCATGGCTGGCAGTTCAGCTCGATCGATGTGCAGCTTCGCAAGATTGGCGGCAAATTCTACGATGTGGATAGCGGGGCGGCCTATAATCCGGGTTCGCCGTCATTTGGCGACCGGGACTACGCCCTGCGCGCGCCCGATGGCACGATCTACATCCTCGATAGCCAGCGCGGCACGGTCGAAATCCAGAAGGCGGAAGGCAAGCTGCTGATCGGCGACAGCGGCGTCACCGCGCTGGGCGGCGATGCGCTGCGTTTCCTGCAGGACGCGCGCGGCAATGTCACCCAGGTCACCGATGCGTCGGGCAAGGCCAGCATCTATAGCTGGGACGAGGATAACCGGCTGACCGCATTGCGCGACCTCGTGACCGGCGCTGGCATCCGTTACGGCTATGTCGATGGGCGGCTGGCGCTTGAAGTGCCTTCGTCGGGGACTGGCAAGCGGATCGTCTACGCTTCCGACGGCACAGTCGCGACCGAAGCGATTGTCGCTGATCTGGCTACTCCGGCAAAGTTCACCGGCCAGACGATATCGGGCGATCTTGGCGCAGGCGGGGCTGAAAGTTTCGCCTTCACCCTGCGTGAAACCGAACTGGAAGGATTGCCCAATGCCTTCGTCATTCTGAGGGTAGAGACGACGGGTTCGGTCACGCCGCAGATTGCGGGGCTATCCCCCCTGGCCAGCGCGCAGGCGGGCGGCAAGGTCGTGACGCTGTTTGCGCTGTCCACATCGGGCCTGAACGAATTGCGGATTGCCGGCAGCGGCGCCTACGCCTTCGAAATGCGCGCTGCGGGCGACATTAATGGCGATGCGAAGGTAGACGGACTGGACAGCGCCGCCGTGGTCGCGGCCCTGGCCGGATCGGACATCAGTGGCGATGGCGTGACGAACGCGACCGACACGCAGATCGTCGCTGCCAATTATGGGTTCCGGGCGAACCAGTCACCCCTGATCGCCCCCACCATTCCGACGGAAAAAACCCATGTCGACTTGCAGCGCTATGTCGACCTGACCAAGCTGGCGACCGATCCCGATGGAGACCGTCTCTATTTCCGGGTCGTCGGGGCAACCGGCGGATCGGCGGCTCTTGCCGCTGACGGGCGTGGCGTCCTGTTCACGCCGACCGCTGGCTATTCCGGCGCGGCTTCGATCCGTTTTTCGGCCGATGACGGCTTTGGCAGCTCGGCGGAAGGTGTCATCGACATCAATGTTTCCGACGCGGCCTTGCGGTCGTTGAATTTCGCGCAGCGCCAGCCTGCCTTTGCGGCTGCTGGCGAAAGCGGCGGCGTGGCCCTTATCGGTCAGTTCGCCGATCAGGCCGATGTTGCGCTCCCCTATTCCTATGTGACGGCGAGCGTCGGCCATCCCGACATCGTGCGTCTGGGATCGGACGGGACATTATTGGCTCTGGCCCAGGGTGCGACCTATTTGAAGGTTTCACGCGGCAACATTGCGGCGGCCACGTCCCTGACGGTGGGCGATCCCAATAGCGTGCGTGAGTTGATGACGCAGATTTACGGGATCAACGCCTATCCAGACAGCGTGACCCTGTTGCCCGACGGTGGTTCGCGCGCGATCATCACCAGCCTTGACGTGACGGAGGAAACCTTCGCCAACGGGGCGGCGGCGGGGACCGTCTATGTGTCGGCCGACAGCGCGATCGTGACCGTGGATGAAAACGGGCTGATGCGCGGTGTGGGTGCCGGATCGACCTTTGTCACGGTGATCAACGGGTTCAGCGAGGACCGGGTGATGGTGTCCGTCGCACCGCCGGTCATTGGCGACGATGTCGCGGTCAACGGCGCTGCTGGCGCGATTGTGCAGAATGCCGATGGCGTCCAGATCGCCTTTGGCCCAGGGGCGCTGAGCGGCGATGCCACGGTGACGATCGATACGCTGACGGAGGCTGAGCTGCCCATCGTCATGCCAGCGACCGATGCATTTCATTTCCTGAGCGCGTTCGACCTTCAGGTCGATGGCGCGGAATTCAACGATACCGTGCAGATCGCCGTGCCGGTAGCGGGCAATGTGGGCGATCAGGTCTGGTTCTTCGCCAGCGTTGATTTGCCGCTCGGCCCGAATGGCGAGACTATCCCTGTCTGGACGGTGATCGATTCAGGCGTGATCGATGCCGACGGGATGGCGCGGGCGAAATCGCCGCCCTTCCCGGGCCTCAGCAGGCGCGGGGCCGTCCTGGTGGCGGGGGCGGCCAAACCGCTGCCGATCCTGCGGCTGAACGTCGGCTTCACGGCGCTCAATGCGCTGGTATTCGCGCCCGCGATCGGCATTGCCGCGGTTGGTGGCCTGGCTGGCGCGACGGTCGCGCTGGGTCTGGCTGGCGCCGCGCTTGGATCGGTGGCGCTGCCATTATTTGCGCAGCTCAAGGAAATCCAGATTTACGCCGATCTGGCGAAAGACCAGGCAGCCGTCCGCCGTATCGACCTGTCGCCCGAATTCACGCAAGCGGAGCTTAACGACGGCAAGACGATCGTCGCCAACTTCCCGCCGCAAGCCTTCCAGTCCGACAAGGGGCCTGTGGTCTCCAGCGTGTCGACGCTGGTCGCCAATGACGGGAGCACGGCCGTCACGATAACCGGCCTTGACTTCATCGATGGCGAAGCCGGGTCGATCAGCGCCAAGAGAGACAATGTCCGCGTCGTCCTGACCCATGGATCAAAGCGCGTTGTCATATCCGACGCGGTGATAACGGGCGAAGTTGGCGCGGTGCAGCAACTCAAATTCACCGCGCCGCCCACTGTCCTGCTGGGGGCCAGCGATGTCACGATCGTGCGCCCGGCAGTCGGCTCGTTCGGTTCGGCGAGCGGCGAACCCAATGATTTCACGGAACTGGTGGAAAGCGCGGTCGTCAAGATCGACAATAAGGCGGGATATGCCTTTGTCGGCGATGCGAACGGCGTTCAGATCATCGATCGCAAGCTCTCGTTCGAAGAATCCCAGCCCAATGACGAATTGATCGCGCGCATCGATCTGGGCGCGCCGGTCAGGGAAATCGTCGTGACCGGCGATCTCGGCGCGGCATTCGTCGCGACCGAAAAGGGCATTGCCGTCATCGATACGCTGACGCTGCGCCAATATGACCTCAACCCCAATAGCAACGATGATTTCATCAAGGTCGAAGGCGGCGTTGTCACAGCGCTCGCGGTCGATACGGAGAATGGCTATCTCTACGCGGCCGGGCTGGGCAAGGTCTATGTCATCAACATCGATCCGGGCCGGGACAATTATCTTAAGGTCGTTGGCGATCCGCAACATACGCTGAACATGGAAATCACCAGCCGGGGTGAACAGTTCGGCCATATCACGAGCATGGCATTGAACGCCGACGGCACCCGCCTCTATGTCGGCCTGCCGGTGTCCGAAATGTTCGGTCAGCGCCCCTGGATCAACAATCAGAACAGCGATCCCGGCCTGATCATGGTCGTCAACGTCAATGAAGAGCAGCGCCCTGTCGAGGGTGAGGCCAATATTCATGGCTGGCGTACGGTCGTCGACAAGGTGGCGTCGGGTATCGAAGTGTTCGATATCCAGCCGACGGTCGATCCGAACAAGATGGTGTTCGTTGCCCGTGGCGATCGCAATCGCGGCGCCAAATTGCTGGAATATACGCCAGCCGGCACGCATATCGTTACCCAGATCGGTACCCTGACCATGGGTCAGGAAATCGGCGTGTTCGAACAACCGTTCACCATCGGTGGCCTGGTCGTCAGCGTGGACAAGAAGCGCAGCACGGATGAAGGCCGGTTTTCGATTGGCCGGGTGCCGGACCTGAACGTCCATAATGCGTCTGGCATCGCGGTCACGCCGGACCTGGAATATATGTTCGTCGCCGATTGGGGCGTCCCGACCCTCTATTGGTATCGCGACCTTGATTATTCGCAGCTGGTCGACGAATTTTATCGGGTCGGGTCCAAAATCCTTGTGATCAAGGATCCCTTCGGACCGAACCGCCAGCTTGTCGGCGCGACGACGCCGGTACCCTTCGCGTTCCTGGAAGAACTGCGCGTCGATAGTTCCGGCACCAAGCTTTATGCCAATTACCGGGGTGCCGGTAACATCGTCATCATGGACATCAACAAGGTCCGCGACATCGCCAAGCGTAGCGATTTCGACAAGCTGCTGGTCGAATTCCAGGACAAGGCGATCGACAATCCCAACTATCCGTTCGACATCTATAATGAATCCACCGGACAAGGTGCCGTGGATGTCACCCGTCATGGCCGCGGGCTGGCGCTTAATGCGATCCAGGCGCTCAACCTGATCACTCCGACGACCGAACTGGATATTCACGGCGACAATCCGCCGCCTCTGACGTTCAAATGGGAGTTTGATCCCACGCTGATGCCAGCCGGATCGGTGATGAAGACCAGCTTCTATCTCAGTTCGCTGGCGCCCGGTGACGGGTTGTGGCCCGACGATCCCATCCGTGAACGGGGCGTGTTGCAACAGCCCGACTGGCAGGGTGCCGACAAGCACCCCAGCCGCATCTTCACCAAGGTGAATCTGGAAGCGGGCAAATGGCGGGTTCTGGCGAGCGGCGAAGTGGTGCCGGACGGGGAACTGCCGCCCGGCAAGTTTGAACTGACCTTCGATCCGGAGTTCGCGCGGGTTCTGACCGGCGGGCAGACCTATTTCTGGGGCGTGCGGTCAACCGAATTTGGAATTCGTGATTTCCGGCAGTTTACGGTTCTGCCCGATCAGGCGCCAGCCGGCACCTTTAACGGCGTCACCGTCCTGACCCACGGATTCCAGCTGGACGGCATCTGGACCGACAATGATTCCTTCCACCAGCCTGCCGCGTTCCAGGAAATGGGGGAGATGATTTCACGCCTGGGCGGGGGCGGTATCGTCCTGCTCTATGACAAGAATGAAGGCACATGGGCGGACATGAGCGACCCGACCAGGGTTGTCACCGGTGATATGCTGGCCGCCTATGCGGGCAAGCCTGTCGTGCTGATTTCCGATTGGGTCCGCGAATCCGCCCATGCCGAAGCGGGCTTCTCCGAAGCTGCCGCCGACTCGCTGTTCGCCGCGCTCATGGATCTGGACGCTGAATCGAACAACATGTTGCTCAGTTCGCCATTGCATTTCATCGGCCATTCGCGCGGCACGGTGGTCAATAGCGAGATCATTCAGCGCCTGGGCTATTATGGCCGGGTCACGAGCGGCATTCACATGACCACGCTGGACCCGCATGATTTCGTGCAGGATTCGCTGGATATTCCGGTCAACACGCTGCTCAACATTGCCAAGGCCTATAGCAGCTTCAAATCGCTGGCGCTTGCCGTGCGATCGGTCGCTACCGCGGTGGGGGCTGTCGGTTCGGCGGTCGGCTCCGGTGGCCTGACATTGGTCGCGACGGGCGCGATCCTGGGCGGCGTCGGCAAGGGCATGGTCGAAGCGGCAGGCGCCGCCAAGATGGCGTTCCGTATCCAGAAGTTCCAGGATCTGGCGCAGACATTGGGCATACAGCTCGACCCGGTGAAGTTCGGCGATTTCCTCGATCCCGACGTCAAATTGTGGTCGAACGTCAGTTTCAGCGACAATTATTATCAGGATGCGGCGTCGCAGACCTTCACGACGGCGACGCCCAACGGGCGCGACATCGGCCCGACGGATATATCCCGCTATCTGGGTGGCGTGGTGCCGGGTGTATCCGGTTTCAATCTGGACGATTTCGCCGGATTGGGGGCAGGCGGCCCGCATAGTCGCGTCTGGCAATGGTATGCCGGTACGATCGACACCAACATGACCAAGTTCCAGGGTCTGGATATCTATCGGCGCATCACCGACGATGGCATCCGGCCCAAAGTATTCGGCATACCCTCGCTCGATCAATGGAATATGGAACCTTGGTACTTTGTCGATCCGGCCAAGGTCACCAGCCCCAGCATGTCGGTGCGGATCGGTGCGGCGAACCAGATGGTCACCGGCAATACGACGTCCACGACCCATTTCAACATCACAGACGGCGTCGGCACCGGCTGGTTCTATTCCGTCGCAGGCGGCGGGGCGGACTTCCGGCCGATTATCAGCGGTGGCGAGGTGGACGTCACCACCGACAATAGCGAAGCGCCCAATCCCGGTGGTTCTGCCGTCCAGAGCATCTTCAACGGCAATTTCGAACAGGGCACGCGCGAATCCCTCAACGTCCATCTGGAACGCATTGCGACCGGCGAACTGGATGACGATGCCGGGCGCTTCCCGATTTCCTACGAAATTCCAGGCTTCGCATTTCATGGCGGGCAGGGGTTCAAGCTCGACCTGCTCGGCCTGCCCGACGCCGACGCCATCGGCAACATCGATGTCGCTGCGCTGTTCATGGTCAACACCAATCCCCAGGCGCTGGTCAAGAAGGTGCTGGTCAAGATCTGGGAGGACTTTTTCGACAGTCAGGTCAACCTGGCCAACCAGATCACGATCGGCAATTTCAAGCTGCCGACGCTGAACTTTGTCGAAGCGAAGCTGGCCGCCAAGGTGGTCGGCTGGGCCGGTTTCGATGCCGGCAAGAAAATCGACATGGTCAACAAATATTTCAAGGCGACCAACAAGGTATTCAAGGCCGCCGGTATTGCGACGGAAGCGCTGAACGATGGTCTGAACACGCTGGTCGAAAGCACCGGCGTGACGATGTCGCTGGGTGCCGATACGAAGGATGAAGCGGGTCTGGAGCGGCTGAAAGCCTATGTCTCCAACGCAATCGAAAACGGCTTCGACAAGCTGTTCCCCAACCAGGACAATTATTCGCTGATCATGGGGGCCAGCGCGGCGCTCACAAAGATCATCGACTCCTTCCTGCCCGATGGCGACATCTGGGAAGCGATCAAGATGGAAACGCGCAGAATTCTGCCGGGTCTGGATTCGATCACCCACAATTTCGTCTATGTGCCGAAGGACCAGCCCTATCTGACCTTCAAGATCTACAAGCCCTATATGCTGCAACCCGGCGCGAAGATCCGCGTGCGGTTCGAAGGAGCGGGGCTGCCCACCATCGATGCGCTGGTCGCCAATCAGGAAGAGGGCGCGCGTCAGGTCGATCTGGGCACCGGCATGTTCACGTCCAGCGAATTCTCCGTAATCGTCCCTGACGAATATAAGGGCCGTTCGGCGACCATCACCATCACCCATGAAAACATGGCGCCGACGGAGGAAGACAAGCAGGATCTGGAGGACGCGGCGTTCATCGATGCGATCACCGATGCTGCCAAGGATCTGGGCACGGCCGTCAGCCAGATCTATCTGCTCGACGATCTGCGCTTTACGACGGTCGCCGCGATCAACGGGGTCATGCCCGGTTCGCCGCAGGTCGCGGCCGAAGGGGTCGCGATCACGCCCGCCGCTCCGGCCGTCACGCTGGAACAATTGGCCAGCCTCGTCGATGACGCGCGCCTTGCGTGGATCGCAGCGGGGATCAGCGACAGCGATGCGCAGAAATTGGCCGACCTTGAATTTGCCGTGACCGATCATCAGGGTGCGGCGCTGGCGGTTCATTCGGGCCATGTCATCACGATTGATGCGGATGGCGCCGGGCATGGCTGGTTCATCGATATTACGCCGGACGGATCGAGCGAGTTCCTGACGTCGGGCGGACGGATGCTTGCGATCGACGGTAGCGCGGCGGCAGGGCGCTACGACCTGCTCACCGTGCTCATCCATGAAATGGGGCATGAACTTGGCCTGTCGGAATTGCCTACCACGACCATTGGCCGGGTGATGAATGAAGCGCTGGGGCTGGGTGAACGGCGCTTGCCAGGTCTGGCTGACCTGCCGGTCGTACCGGTCGTACCGGTCGCAGCGCCAGTCGCGGGTGCCATTCGCACCGTTACGTTGACGGGGACAGGCAGTTCGGTGCCGGTTGTCGTGGTTGGTGCGCCGTTCGCCTTGCTGCCTTCGGGGACGCCAGCGACCGCGCCTTTCCAGAATGGCGATTTTGGTACGGCGACGGGCTGGTCGCCAGTCGGTGGCGGCGTCGTGTCCGGCGGAGTGGGCGTCCTTGCCGAGGACAGCCGTTTCCTGTCCTCGCTCAACCAGAAATTCGTCCTGCCCAATGGCGCAACGGAAATCAGTTTCCAGATCCGGTCTGCGGTGCTGGGGTCGAACAATGCGCTGCCGCCTGATGCCTTTGAAGTGGCGCTGCTTGATCCGGTCACGGGCCAGTCGCTGCTGGGCGATCTGGACGGGCTGGACCTGTCCGACGCCCTGCTCAACCTTCAGGCCGATGGGTCGCTCTACCTTGCCCCCGGCGTGACCGTGACCGGCAATCCATTGACGGGCAGCGCGACGGTGACCGTTTCGCTTGCAGGGGTCGACCGCAGTAACGGCGCGTTGCTTTCCTTCGACCTGATTGCGATGGGTGACCTCGACAGCCGCGTGACCATCGACAATGTCGCGTTCGTCGCGGTGGCGAATAACGCGCCAGTCGCGACCAATGACAGCGGCAGCGGCGATGAAGATCAGGACATACTCATCGATCTTCTGGCCAATGACAGCGACGCCGATGGCGATCTGCTGAGCATTGCGATCCTGAGCGGCCCGGCAAATGGCACGCTGATCCCGCCGACCGTGACGGGGGGAGCGTGGACCTATCGCCCGGATGCGAATTTCGCGGGAGCGGACAGCTTCACCTACAGCATCACCGACGGGCTGAGCGCGCCGGTGTCGGCCAGTGTCGCCATCACCGTGAACGCGGTGAACGATCTGCCGGAACTGGCCGTGGTGCAGGATCGCAGCGCGGTACAGGGCAGCTTCGTCACGCTCAATCTGCTGGGAAGCGACGTAGAGGATGTCGCATCGGGCCTGACCTACGCGCTCGTCTCCGGCCCAGCCGGTGCCAGCGTCAACCCGTCGGGCCTGTTGAGCTGGACAGCGGGTCTGCCGGGCATCGAGAATTTCACCGTGCGCGTCACTGACAGCGACGGTGGAATTGCCGAACGCAGTTTTGCGATCACCGTCGTCGCGCCGGGCAACGAAGCGCCTGTCTTTGCCGCGCTGCCGGATCGGGATGTCAATGCGGGATCGCTGTTCACGCTCCAACTGGCCGCAAGCGATGATGATGATGCCGCGGCGGATCTGACTTATACGCTGATCGCTGGCCCAAGCGGCGCGACGCTATCGCCTGCCGGCGAATTGCGATGGGTAGCGACCGGAAGCGGCCCCCATCAGGTAACAGTCCGCGTGACCGATCCCAAAGGCGCGTTCGACCAGCGGAGTTTCGTCCTGAATGTCGTGCCGGTCATCGGCAACACCGCACCGACGCTGCCTGTTCTTGGCGATGTCGCGGTTGAAAGCGGCAAGCTCCTGATCCTGCCGATCACGGCCAGCGACAATGAGGATGTCGCCGAAGCGCTGACCTATTCGCTGGTCAGCGGCCCCGATGGCGCGGCCATATCGGCCAGCGGCCTGTTCAGCTGGCAGGCGGGCAATCCCGGCTCCCAGACCGTGACAGTGCGCGTCACGGATACGGGCGGGCTGATTGCCGAGCGCAGCTTTGCGATTCTGGTCTCGAACCCTGCGCCTATATTCGCGCCGATCGCCGATCGCTCGGTATCGACAGGCGGCAATGTCGCGATCACGCTTTCGGCCACCGACAGCAACCATGGCGCAGCGCAGCTCGTCTATTCGCTGGTCAGCGGTCCGGCAGGCGCAAGCGTGACGAGCGATGGGCAGTTCAGCTGGACGGCCGCCGGGCTGGGCAGCCAGCCGGTCGTGGTTCGCGTGACTGACCCGCTGGGCGCATCGGCGGAGACGGGCTTCAACATCGAAGTCACGAACGTCGCGCCGGTGCTGGCCGATGTCGGCCCGGTCGCCGTGAACGAAGGCAGCGTGCTTTCGTTGCAACTGGTCGCCAGCGATACCGAGGATGCGGCGGCGGACCTGACCTATACATTGATCGCTGGCCCAAGCGGCGCAACGCTGTCACCCACGGGCGAATTGCGATGGGTCGCGACCGGAACCGGCTCCCAGACCGTGACAGTGCGCGTCACGGATACCGGCGGGCTGATTGCCGAGCGCAGCTTTGCGATCCAGGTCTCCAACCCCGCGCCTATTTTCGCGCCGATTGCCGATCGCTCGGTACAGACGGGCGGCAATGTCGCGATCATGCTTTCGGCCACTGACAGCAACCATGGCGCAGCCCAGCTCGTCTATTCGCTGGTCAGCGGTCCGGCAGGCGCAAGCGTGACGAGCGATGGCCAGTTCAGCTGGACAGCCGCCGGGCTTGGCGCTCAACCGGTCGTGGTTCGCGTGACCGATCCGTTGGGGGCGTTTGCGGAAACGGGCTTCAATATCGAAGTCACGAACGTCGCGCCGGTGCTGGCGGCTGTTGGCCCGGTCACGGTGAATGAAGGCAGCATGCTTTCGTTGCAGCTCGTCGCCAGCGATGCCGATGATGCAACTGACGACCTGCTATTCTCGCTCGTCTCCGGACCAGCGGGCGCGACGCTGACGGCTGGCGGGCTGCTGAACTGGCGCCCTGCCGACGGCGGGGCGGAGGCGGCCTTTACCGTCCGCGTGACCGACCCCCATGGCGCGCAGGCGGAACAGAGCTTCAACGTCGCCGTGGCCGATGTCGCGCCGGTCCTCAGCGTGTTTGGCCTGACCACGATATTGACCGGCAAGACCTATACGATCGCGCTGGGTTCGAGCGATCCGGGCGACGACCGGCCGATCGAATGGGTCATCGACTGGGGCGATGGCACAACGCCCACATCGGTGGAAGGCAGCGCTACCGCTGCAAGCCACATCTACGCAGACGACGGCAATTTCCTGGTCAGCGCGCGCTTGCGCAATGACGATGGCAGCTTCTCGGCGACACCGCTCGGCGTCGTCGTCAATGATCCGCCATTGCTGCGGTTGACGCAGGCGGGCTTTACCGATGGCGGGCTGGTCGTGCGTGTTTCCGAACCGCTGGATGCTCTGGCAGGCAGCCAGGCGGTGCAACTCACCGACGGCAACGGCAATTCGCTCGCACTCACGCTCGGCCTCGCGACGGACGCGCTGGGCTTCACGTTGACGCGCGCCGATGGCAAGCCGCTGCAATATGGCAGCTATGATCTGGTCATTGCCGACGGCGCATTCATCAGTGCGGATGGTTCGGTGCTGGATGGCGATAATAACGGCTTGGTCGGTGGCGTCTATCGCACGCGCCTGACCTTCAGCCAGTCCATGGCGGGCAGCGCGCGCCTGCCCGACTTCATGCGTGGGCCGGGTGAGCATGTCGACGTGCCGTTTGCCGATAATGCGGGGCTGAAAGTCAGCTTCGCCAGCCAGGGCGGCGTCAAGACCATGACATTCACGGTCTTGTACGATCCCGCCCTGTTGCGGGTCGATGGCGTGTTGCCGGGCGCCGATCTGCCTGCGGGCGCGAGCCTCGGCTTCGTGACGGAGGCGGCCGCTGGCGGCAAGCGTCTGGCCTGGATCAGCGTCAGCAGCGATACGCCGATCGCTGCGGGCGACCGCTGGATACTCAGCCTAGATGCGACCGTGCCGGACACGGCTCCTTACGGGTCGAGCGAAGTGCTGGAAGTGAAGGTCGAAGCGATCAACGCGGCTGCTCCCTCCGCAACCGAGGATGATCAGGCGCTGCAACTGGTCGGCTATTATGGCGATGCCAATGCAGATCGTCGCCAGACCATGGCGGATCTGTGGCTGGCGACACGGGTGGCGCTGAACATCGACAAGGGCTTTGCGGCATGGGGCGACGCGCCGCCCGCGCTGGTCGCTGACATTCGCGACCATCGCCCATTGGCGAACCCGCTGCTGCCGGACATCGAATCCACCCCGGTCAAACCAGCGCCATTGTGGCAATCGCAGGTCGTGCTTCCCCCCGATTTCGGTCCGATCACCTACGGATTTTACGATGCGGTGGATCGCTGGGCGCAGGATATTCGAGCGACGGATTCGGCATGGTATGAAGTGGGGATGGACGGCAAAAAGCAGGATCAGTCCGACGCCACTGCTCCAGCCCCGGCAACAGGTTCCGACACGCCACCATCCCCGGCGTCGACACCAGCGCCTGTTGCGCCAGTGCCGACAGCGTCGGCCCCCGTGGATGACGCCGTCACGGCAGCGGCTGTCGCCGGGGCCGCGCCCGTACGGGCGAAAATCAACATGAACGCGCAGCCGGTTGCCAGCCGGATGATGGCCGCGATGACGGACGCGGATGATCAGTGCGCGACATGGCTGTCGCGCTTCCTGCTCGACAATGGCGATAGCCCTGCATGTTCCACGACTGATGATTTCCTCCCCATTCTCATTCCCGGTCTCAATCAGCCGAGAGAGAAGGCGGGCGACAAGCGCCGCAGGGATGCCATGCGCACAAGTGAAGGGCCTTCGGGCGAACTGGAGAAAAGCGAATGAATGACAAGTCCGCGACGGCCAAGGGACAGGCCGCGCCGCGCCAGCAGAAGCTTCGGTTCAACAGTGCCAATGTCAAAAGCAGCTATTGCAACATGTGCAACGCCACCAGCACGCGGGAGGAAGTGGTGCTCAATTTCGGGGTGAACCAGAATTGGGACCAGCCCAGCACTACGCCTGCGGAACTGGAGGTCGATCTGCAACATCGGATCATCCTCAGCCCCTTTGCCGCCAAGCGGTTGAGCGAGGCGCTTTCGCAACTCGTGCGTGACTATGAAACAAGATATGGCAAACTCGCCTGAGGTCGATGTTGTAGGACGCTGATGGCGTAGATTTGTGTTCTGCGTCGATTGGGGTGGCTTCAGCATGGTTCGCCAATGGGGGCAAAGGCACGAGATGATCAGCCGGGCGATAATTTCAGGGGCCATGATAAATTGAGAGCCATGCCCTCCACATCCGAACCGGCCGATGATGCCCGGCTATGGGCGTCGATGGCCAGCGCGCGCGATGCCGGGGCGTTCTGCCGCGCCTGGCTCGATCTGCAATGCGCGCGTACGCCGGGGGCGATTGCGGGCCTTGTCGTGCTGGAAGGGGAGGAGAACAGCTTTGCCCCGGCGGCTTCGTGGCCAGCAGGGCCGCAGGATATTCCCCATTTACGCAAAGTGGCTGAGCAAACCCTGACCAGCGGTCAGGCGGTCGTTGAAAATGACCCCGATCATCCTGCGCATACCGGCATCGCCTATCCCATCGCGGCGGGCGGGCGGACCTATGGCGCGGTCGTGCTCGTCATCGCGGGCGCCACGGCGGAGCGATTGCAGCCGATATTGCGCGAACTCCATTGGGGCGTGGGCTGGATATTGTCGATCGTATGGCAGCATCAAGCCAACGAACAGGCCGACCGAAACGCCGCGTCCATCGCCGCACTGGATGTGCTGGCCGCGGTCGAGGAACATGAGAGTTTCGATGAGTCCGCCGTCAGCCTGTGCAATGCCCTGGCCGTCGCGCTTGAATGTTCACGGGTCAGTTTCGGCAAGGTTTACAAGGACAAGGTCACGCTTGCCGCCATGTCGCATGGTGCATGGTTTCGCAAGAAATCCGATACCGCCGAAGCGATCGAGGCGGCGATGGACGAAGCGCTGGATCAGGGTGTCACACTCAGTGTTCCCTCGTCAGAGGGCAACCGTCTCATCACGCTGCAACAGGTCCGTCTGGCTGCCAGCGGCGGATTGATGGCGGTCGCGTCCGTGCCGGTGCTGGATCGCGGACTGCCGGTGGGCGTCATCACGCTGGAGCGCGATGCGGACGGCGCGCCGTTCGCCCCCCGCGACCTGCTGTTCGCGCAGAGCGTGGCGAGCCTGACGGCGCAATTGCTGGCATTCAAACTGCGTGAGGAACGCTGGTTCGGTGGTCGCGCCCGGCGGCATATGATGGACGGCGCGCGCGCCCTGTTCGGCCCACGCCGTCCGCTTGCCAAGGCGCTTGGCGTTGCCGCTCTGGTATTGCTGCTGTTCCTGCTCGTGCCGCTTGCCCAGTTCCGCGTCAGCGCCGACGCTGCGCTGGAAGGGCGGGTGCAACGTGCCGCCGCAGTGCCCTTTTCCGGGTTCATCGCCCAGTCCCATGCCCGCGCGGGGGATGTCGTCAAACAGGGCCAGTTGCTCGCCACGCTCGATGATCGGGATTTGCAGATCGATCATGCCCGTTCGGTGAGCGAAGTGCAGCAGCTTGATCGGGAATATCGCGAATCGCTCGCCAAGCACGAGCGGTCGAACATGAATCTCGATGGCGCCAAACTGCGTCAGGCCGAAGCACAACTGCGCCTTATCGAATATAAGCTTGCGCGGACGAATATTCTTGCGCCGCTTTCCGGCGTACTGGTTTCCGGCGATGTCAGCCAGCTCGTCGGCACCCCTGTCAAGGAAGGCGAAATCCTCTTCGAGGTCGCGCCGCTCGACGATTTTCGCGTCGTCCTGCATGTCGAGGAGGCGGACATCACCTATCTGCGGCCGGGACAAAAGGGGCGCTTTGCCCCAACCGGCCTTGCCGGGGGAACCGTGCCGTTCGTCGTTACCCGCATCTCCTCCGTGACCGGGACGCAGGACGGCAAGAACACCTTCCGGGTCGAGGCCGAACTGGACAGCGGCGCGCCACGGACGCTGCGTCCGGGCATGGAGGGCATTGCCAAGGTGACGATCGACCGCCGGTCCAATCTCTGGATATGGACGCGCGGACTGCGCAACTGGCTCCAGCTCTTCTTCTGGAAGTGGATTCCCTGAGCGCATCATGGCCAATCCGTTTCACAGCTCGTCATGGTTTCAGGTCGCGCGGCTCCGCCCCCGGCTCAAGGGGCATGTGCGGGTGCGCAGGCACCGCTATCGCGGGCAGGTCTGGTATGTGATCGACGATGGCGCCTCCGGCAAGGCGCACCGCTTCCCCAAGGGCGCCTATGAACTGGCAGGCCGTCTTGACGGAACGACGACGGTCGAAGCGCTTTGGGAATTGCTGGTGGAACGTCTGGGCGAGGACGCACCCAGTCAGGATGACGTCATCGCTGCGCTGGGGCAACTGCACGCGGCCGATCTGCTTGCCAGCGATACATTGCCTGACACCGGCGAAGCCTATGAGCGGCTCAAGAAAGAGCGTCGCCAGCGCTGGTTGCAAAATCTCAAAAGCCCGATGTCGGTGCGGATCAATCTTGTCGACCCGGATCGCTTCCTCACCCGCCACATGAACCTGGTCGCGCCTCTGTTCAGTGTCGCCGGGGTCTTTCTGTGGCTGTGCGTGGTCGTGCCCGCGCTGCTGCTGGTCGGCACTAATTGGAACGCGATGACCGGCAATCTGGCCGATAGGGTATTGGCAGCCGACAATCTGCTGCTGATCGCGCTCATATATCCGCTGGTCAAATGCATCCATGAACTGGGTCATGGCTTCGCCGCCAAGAATTTCGGGCGCGAAGTGCGGGAAATGGGCGTGATGCTGCTCATCCTGGTACCAGTGCCCTATGTCGATGCCTCGCATGTCAGCATCCTTGCCAACAAATGGCAGCGGGCGCTGGTCGGCGCGGCGGGCATGATCGCCGAAGTGTTTATCGCCGCGCTCGCCACCTTTGCCTGGGTGTTGATGGAACCGGGGCTCGCGCGGGCCATCGCCTTCAACATCATGCTGATCGCTGGCGTGTCGACCGTGCTGGTCAACGGCAATCCCTTTTTGCGGTTCGATGGCTATTATATCCTGTCGGACCTGATCGAGATTCCCAATCTGGGCAGTCGCGCCAACAGGTTCTGGGCGCATCTGGTCGACAAATATATATTCCGCACCCCCGGCGTGCTTCCGTTCGACGCGACGCCCGGCGAAAAGCGCTGGTTCCTTTTCTTCGCCCCGGCTGCGCTGATCGCCCGCATGACGATGCTGATCGCCATCGCGCTGTTCGTGGCCCAGAAATATTTCGTGGTCGGCGTGCTGATAGCGCTCTGGTCATTGTGGAGCGGGCTGGGCCTGCCGGTCTGGAAGATGTTTGCGCATGTGGTTTCCAGCCCGCAACTGCATGGCAACCGGAAACGGGCGGTCAGGATCACGCTCGGCGTCGTCGGCGCGCTCTTGCTGGCGCTGTTTGCTGTTCCGCTGCCGCTGCACGTCAATGCACAGGGGATCGTCTGGTTGCCGGAGGAAGCGCATGTGCGCGCTGGCGCTGATGGCGTCATCACCCGGCTGGCGGCGTCCGACGGCACGCCGGTCAAGAAGGGCGCGCTGCTGATGCAGGCGGAAAACCCGGTGCTGGAGGCCGAAGTCGAGCAGATACGCTGGCGCTTGCGCGAACTGGAGGCGGAGGCAGATGCCGAACTGGCCGGCGATCTGGTCAAGCGGCAGATCAGCCAGGACGCATGGCGCGAATATTCCCGCCGACTGGTCGTGCAGGAACAGCGGCTGGGGGATCTGGGCCTGACGGCGGGGACAGATGGCACGTTCATTCTCACCCAGGCCCCGGCGCAGGATTTGCCTGGTCGTTATGTGCAAAAGGGAACGCTGCTTGGCTATGTGACGCCCGGCTATGCGGCGGTCGCCCGTGTCGTCGTGCCGCAGGATGATATCGAACTGGTGCGGGCGCGACTGCGCGGCGTGCGCTTCTGGCTGGGGTCCGAACCGGGCAAAAGCTGGGATGGGAGCATCGCCCGCGCGATACCGGGCGGCACCTTCGAACTGCCGAGCGAGGCGCTTTCCACCACGCACGGCGGGAGCATCCCCACCGATCCGGGCGATGAGAAGGGGCTGACGGCGCTCAACCGCGTGTTTCTGTTCGATGTGTCGCTGCCACAGCAATTGCGCGATGCCCGGTTTGGCACCCGCGTTCATGTCCGTCTGCAATTGGGGTGGGAGCCGGTCGGCTGGCAATTCATGCGCCGTCTGCGCCAGCTTTTCCTGACGCAATTCAATGACTGACGCGACGCTTTCGCGCTGGGGCGTATTCAGCGGCAAGGCGCGCGAAAAGGCCCGCCATTTCTGGCATGAGGCGCGCAGCGACGCCCGCCCGGTCATTGCGCCCTATGCAGAGCGCGGGCCAGCGCCGTCATGGAAATGGGACCGGCCACTCGCGCTCCTGCTTGGCCGCTGCATGCTCGCCGCGCAGCGGGGCGCGCCTGGCCTGCTCGATCGGGCGCAGCATATCGTCCAGCGTTGCGAGGAACTGGCCGATCTGTCCGATGAGGCGCTTGATGCTTCCTGCCGGGAAATCCGCGCCCGGCTGGTCCGCGAACGGCTGGGCGAAGCGGTGGTCGATGAAGCCTTCGCCCTGATCCGCGAAGTGAGCGGTCGGGAACTGGGCCTGCGCCATTTTCCTGTGCAATTGGCCGCCGGGCTGGTGATGCTGGATGGCGGGCTGGCCGAAATGGCGACGGGGGAGGGCAAGACGATCACTGCCTTGCTACCCGCGATCACCGCCGCGATGGCCGGCATGCCGGTGCATGTTTTCACGGTGAACGATTATCTGGCCGAACGCGATTGCAACAAATTGCGCCCCGTGATCGAGCGTTTTGGCCTGAGTTGCGGCCTGATCATCCATGGACAGGAAAATCCCGAACGCCGCGCGGCCTATGGATGTCATATCGTCTATGGCACGAACAAGGAGATGACGTTCGACTATCTGCGCGATCAGACGGCGTTGGGAAAAAGGAGAGGGCAGGGGCGGCGCCTGATTGCAGAGCTGTTCGGCCAGGTTGCGCAGCCCTTGCTGATGCGCGGGCTGCATTTCGCGATCGTGGACGAAGCGGATTCGATCTTCATTGATGAAGCACGCACGCCGCTGATCCTATCTGCCGAACTGCCCGGCGATGCAGATGGCGTCTATCTCGCGGCGCTGGAACTGGCATCCAAGCTGGAAGAAGGCCGGGACTATCTTCTGACCGAAGGCACGCGGTCGGTGCATCTGACTACGTATGGCAAGGCCAATGTCGCCGAATTGTCCCAAGGGCTGCCGCACACCCAGTGGCGGATCAGGCTGGCGCGTGAGGAACTGGCGATGCGGGCGATTTCCGCCACGCGGCTGTTCCTGCGGGACCGCGACTATATCGTGACGGATGGCAAAGTGCAGATCGTCGATGAATCGACCGGCCGGGTCATGGCCGATCGATCGTGGGAAGGCGGCCTGCATCAACTGGTCGAGACGAAGGAAGCCGTCGAGATTTCGGGCGTTCGCAACACCATGGCCCGCATCACCTATCAGCGCTTTTTCCGCCGCTATCGCCGGTTGAGCGGCATGACCGGCACGGCCGGGGAGGTGGCGGATGAGTTATGGGCCGATTATGGGCTGAAGGTCGTCGTCATCCCGCGCAATCGGACCAATATACGCAATGATCGCGGTCATGTGATGGTACGGTCGGCGCAGGACAAATGGGCGTTGGTCGCCGCCGAAGTTGCCCAGGTCCAGGCGCAGGAAGGCGCGCGTCCGGTATTGATCGGCACCCGCTCGGTTGCGGATTCCGAAGCCGTCTCGCACGCACTGGCTGACGCTGGCATAGCGCATCGCGTACTGAACGCGCGTCAGGACGAGGAGGAGGCGGACATCATCGCGCAAGCCGGTGCGCCGGGCGCCGTCACGGTCGCGACCAATATGGCCGGGCGCGGCACTGACATCCTGCTCGATCCAGAGGCCAAGGCGCTTGGCGGATTGCATGTCATCCTCACGGCCTTTCACGACACCGCACGCATTGATCGTCAATTATTCGGCCGCGCGGCCAGGCAGGGCGACCCCGGCAGCACCATTGCGATCACGGCGCTCGACGACCAGCTCTATGCCGATTTCGCGCCGCGCGCCGCCCGGATCATCGGCTCATCCGTCACGAACTGGCCCCTGATCGATGGCAAGGCGAACATGCTGCGCCGACTGGCCCAGCGCAATGCCGAGAAACGCCATGCCGCCGACCGGCGACAGACCGAACTGGCTGAGGAACGTCTCCGCAAGACGATGGCCTTTGGCGGCGGAGAATAGCGAAGCGCTGATCGCTCCCCGGAAAAAAGCGAACGCCTGCCGGTCAGTCCGCCTTCACGGTCGGCTGATAGAGGATGCTCTGGTCGAAATTGAGATCCGCCGCGTCCGCCTTGCCCATCACCGCGAGCAGGGCGAAGCCCGCGACATAGGCGTCACGCCGCGCGGTCAGCATCGTGACCTGGGCATTGAGTAGTTCCTGTTCGGCATTGAGCTGGTCGAGCAACGGGCGCAAACCCGCGCTGACTTCCGCTCGCATCCCCGCCAGCACCTGCTGGTTGGCGTTGACCCCGCGCTGCGCCGTGTCGGTCACGTTGGTCGCCGCCTGCCATGTCGCGAAGGCGGATCGCGTTTCGGCAATGACCTTGCCTTCGGCATCCAGCGCCTGTTTGTCGGCGACATCCTGCTTCGCGCGGGCCTGTCGCGTCTGCGCGCCGGTGCGCCCGCCATCCAGTATCGGCATTTTCAAAGTCACACCGACAAAGGCCGTCGTCCCGCGATCCCCGTTGCGCGGCCCTGTGCCCTGCTCCAGCGAACCGAGATAATCATATTGATTGAGCCCGCCAATCGCGCTCAATCGCGGGTAAGCCTGCGATCGGGCGACATCAATGTCATA
The DNA here is from genome assembly GCF_059424385.1 of Sphingobium sp. GW456-12-10-14-TSB1. Classification (NCBI taxonomy): domain Bacteria; kingdom Pseudomonadati; phylum Pseudomonadota; class Alphaproteobacteria; order Sphingomonadales; family Sphingobiaceae; genus Sphingobium; species Sphingobium sp. GW456-12-10-14-TSB1. The sequence continues at coordinate 713,466 of NZ_JBWKZI010000001.1, forward strand.
CCCCGCGGCGGTCCGCTGCACGCGGGCGGAGGCTATTTCGGGATTGTTGGCCAGCGCCATTTCCACGGCATCGGTGGGCGATGCTGGCATTTGCGGCAAGGGCGGCGGCAGTTCCAGATTTTCGGGCGCCCGGCCCACCAGCCGCAAATATTGCTCCTTGCTTGAAATCAGCCGCGCTCCGGCGGTTTCCAGCTGGCTTTCCGCCAGCGCGAGCCGCGCCTCCGCCTGCGCCACGTCGGTCGGCCCGCGACTGCCCGCGCGGCGGCGATCGTCGGCTTCCTTGACGGTGTAGCGCATCACATCGACATTGTTGCGGTTTAGGCCGACCACCGCCTCGTCGCGCAGCACGTCCATATAAGCGCCCACAACAGCGGAAAACAGGTCTGCCTCCGTCTTGTTCATGCCGAAATGGCTTGCCTCCAGCCGCGCCTTGGCTGCGTTCATACTGCCGCGTACCCCGCCAAAATCGAACATGGGCACATTGGCGTTGATCTGACCGACAAGCTGACGATCCGGGTTGGAAAAAAATCCGCTCGGCGCGGGTTTGCCGGTCAGGACATTTTCCTGATAGGTCGCGCTGCCGTCGACCGTGGGCATACCGGCGGCGCGGGCCAGCGGTACATCCTCTTCGGCAACGCGGATGCTGGCGCGCTGGGCCGATATGGTCGGGTTGTTGCGATAGGCCCCTTCCAGCGCCTGTTGCAGGGTTTCGGCGCTGGCGGACGATGGCAGGATGGCGCATGCAGCGATACCTGCGAAATAGACTTGCTTCCTGGTCATGTCCGTAAAGCTCCTGTCTGATCAGTGGGATGGGACCGCCTATTTGCTCCGCGCGGTAATGCTTGCGGGCTTGCGGTCGATTTCCAGTCGGCAGCGCAGTCCTGCGGGCAGCTTGTTGCCGGGATTGGGCAGTTCGAGACGCATGCCGAACGTGCCGCTGGCCGCATCGAACACGCGATCGATCACCTTGATCCGCGCCCGATATTTTCCTCCGACCGGCGCTTCGGGAAAGATCGACACCTCGTCCCCCACCTGCACCGCGTCCAGTTGCGCGATAGGGGCAAAGACTTCGACATTCAGCGGATCGACCTGCGCGATCGTCAGAATATGCGTCGCGTCGGCGCCCCGATACTCGCCCGGCGCCATGCGGCGCTCCGTCACGATACCATTGACCGGGCTGCGCACGGTCTTTTGTCCGATCACGCGCTGCGCCTGCACATATTCCAGTCGCGCAACCCGCTGATCTTCCGCCGCCGCCTTGCGCTCTTCCGCGGCGGATTGCGCATTGGCGCGCGCTTCGTCGACGACGTCGCGGGCAAGATATTGGCTGACCTGGTCGGATCGCTGGCTGACCGTGGCGAGATAGGCCGCCCGGCTGGCAGCGGCACGTTCCGTGTGGGGGTTGGACGCACGCGCCTGTGCGGCGGCGGCGGCGGCGCGCTCGACATCGGTGTATAGTTGAGCAACGACCTGCCCGCGCTGAACATCATCGCCCCGGTCGACATAGATATTCTGGATCACCCCTTCGACGCCACTATTCACGCGCACGATCTGGCTGGGTTCGATCAGGCAATCTGTGGGGCGGGCCGCATCCATTCCGGGCGGAGTCGCAGCATTGCCGCTGCTGGGCCGAACTGGCGCGCCGGCGGCCTTGGCGGTTGTAACAGGGCCAGCTGGCGCTGGCGCCTTCTGTTGCGCAGCGGGTGTTTCATCACTGCGGACGACAAGCGTTATCCCGGCAATCAGCGCCAGCGCGCCGCCACCGAAAATAACAGCCTGTTTGCGATCCATCGACCAAGCCTCCCCCAAAGCACGGCATCAGACGGCTCCCGCCATCCATTGCAGCAATTTATGCGACTTGTATCTTTGGCGAAAGGTCGGAAGTCCCCACTTCATTCCGCATCGGCAACCTAGCCAAGCTTGCAAAATGTTGCAACTATTTGTGACGTTGGAAATGTCTTGGAATAGGTCAGGAAATGCCCGGCAATGTCGCCTCTGCTCTGGGTTGGGCGCGTCGCGCAGGCAGGCTGCATTTGACTGGTGACCCCTACGGGAATCGAACCCGTGTTTCAGCCGTGAGAGGGCCGCGTCCTAACCGCTAGACGAAGGGGCCATGCGCCGCGTCGGGCGGCTGGCAGGGGCCGGGCTTTAGGAAGGCGTGCCGGGCGCGTCAAGGAAAACCGCGCCGGAACCAGACCAGTTGAAAAGCCGCATGCCAAAAAAACCGCCCCATGCAGAGCATGGAGCGGCCTAGGTTCAGGGAGGAGACGCCTCCAAAGGGGGAGGCGCCCATACGATACACCCGAAAGGGGGGCAGGTGCATCGCATGTTCAGTAGATAGGGCAGGTCACATTCCGTTTCAAGAGGAGATGCAATCGCTTTTCTATCAATTATTTCCGCCGTTTCGGGTTAACTTCCCGTTCAGGCCTGAACGACCTGGGGAATCGGCCCCTTGCCCAGATTGACCTGCGCTTCGAAAATGTCGCGCATCAGCTGAAGCGAAAAGAGATGGGCGTGGATCAGCGGCAGCATCCCGCTCTGGTTGATCTTGCGCAGCTGGTCGCCGCGCAGGTCGCGCAGCTTTTCCTCGTTGATCATGCGGAAACCACGATAGACGAAGGGCTGTTCGTTGCCCGGCGTCTGGATCGCGACCTCGCCGTCCATCAGCAGGTCCATTTCCTGCAATTCGCGCACGAACTGGCCGGTGCGGGCAGCGGCCTGCTCGAAATCCTCGCAGAATTTCAGCACGCCCTGGGTCAGTTCGGTCGGCTTGCCATCCTCGAACAGGGGCTGGCCATCCTCGAACGGGCCGATCGCCGGGCTGGTCGGATCGAAGCACAGCGACAGTTCGTCGCTGTCGGGACGCAGCTTCGCCAGCATCCAGGGATAGCGCCGAACATAGGCCGGAATGTAGGACGGACCGCCCCGCAGCTTGCCTTCGTCATCGACGAAGATGTTGACCCCTTCATTAAGGCCCATCAGCGCCAGCGGCACCGAATCCGTGCCCGCCGAAAAGATGATCGGCACGAAACGCTGGGCGGCGACAAATTCGTCGATCGTCAGCGGAATGGCGTGCTGGCTGGTCAGGAACGGCGCCGAATCGACCGCTACGCTACGGAAATCGGCATGATCCAGGCTGCTCAGCGGAAGGAGGTCGTTATAGAAGATCGGCAGGTTATTCGCGGGCGCGCTGGCCATGATCCGTTATCCATTCTGTCAATAAAGCGGCGCTGTGCAGTGGCGCCGCCGGGCGTAAAACTGGGAGAGGGCGATAAAGCCCTGCGCAGCGGGTGGCAATTGCTTTCACACATTGGTTCCGGGCCTGATCTTCAGGCTTCATCGGGCAGGGGAATGAGTTTCCCCGGATTGAACAGCCCTTGTGGATCGAATGCGGCCTTGATCGCCCGCAGTGCGCCGATCCGCGCCGGGCCGGCCAGCCGCGCCAGCTCCGTCCGCTTCATCTGGCCGATGCCATGTTCGGCGGAAATGGACCCGCCCGCCGCTACCACAGCATCATGGACGAAGGCGTTGATCGCCTGGCCTTGCGCCGCGATCCAGCCTGGCCCGTCACTTGTCCCCTTTGGCGCGCGGACATGGAAATGGACATTGCCATCGCCCAGATGGCCAAAGGATGACGCCGTCGTGCCGGGAAAGCGCGCCATGGCCGCGTCGGCCGCATCGATCATGAAAGCGGGCATCCGCGCCACCGGCACGCTGATGTCATATTGCAGCGCCGGCCCCTGCGCCTTTTCCGATTCCGACAGCGACTCGCGAATTCGCCAGAAGGCTTCGGCCTGCGCTTCATTGGCGGCGACGACCGCGTCGATCGCAATTTCCCGTTCGAACGCCAGCGCCAGCGCGCCCTCCAGCCGTTCGACCGGCCCCGGATCGCGCAGATCGCCATGATCGACCTCGATCAGCACATGCCATGCCGTCCGTGTCTCGATCGGCGACCGGGTGCCGGGGATATGCCCCAGCACAAAGCCCAGTGTCTCGTCGGCGATCACCTCGAATCCCTCGACGGCATCGCCCAATTCCGCTTCCACCAGCCGAAGCAGCGCCAGTGCATCGGCCGGGGAGGAGACGCCGACCCAGCCGACCGCCCGCGCCGCTATGGCCGGGACCAGCCGCAGCGCCGCCGCCGTGATCACGCCCAGCGTCCCTTCCGCGCCGATCAGCAGCTGCTTGATGTCGTAACCGCGATTATCCTTTTTCAGCGCATCCAGCCCATGGAAGATGCTGCCGTCGGGCAGCACTGCCTCCACCCCTTCGACCAGCGCGCGCATCGTTCCGTGGCGCAACACCTGCGTACCGCCCGCATTGGTCGACACCAGCCCACCGATGGTTGCGGACCCCTTGGTCCCCAGGCTCAACGGAAAACGGCGACCGGCGGCTTCCGCGGCATCGTGCAGGTTGCTCAGGATCACGCCCGCCTCACAGATCGCCAGATTATCGTCCGCGCTCAGGCTGCGAATCCGGTTCATCCGCCGCAGCGACAGGACCAGCGCCGATCCGTCGGCAGGCGGCGTCGCCCCGCCCACCATCGACGTATTGCCCCCCTGCGGCACCAGCGCGACGCCCAACTCGCCAGCCAGCGCCACGATGGCCGCAACCTCCTCCACCGACGCAGGTGACAGGATCGCCGCCGCCGTGCCATGATAGCGCCCGCGCCAGTCGCTGACCCATGGCGCAATATCATCCGGGTCGGTGATGACGCCCTTGGGGCCAAGCAGCGCGGAGAAACGATCGATAATAGCCTGTCCAATCATGGGACGCACCTATCCCCTGAATTCATCGACTGTTCAACCATGGGTCGATAGCTTCCGATTCCCAAAAGGGGTTCGATTTGGTTCATTCCATATTGCTGCTGATGGCCGCCACTACGGCTAGCCCGGTTCAATGGGCGCAAATGACGATTGAACAGCGCGTCATCATTCGCGTGCCGATGGCGCGCAAGGGCAGGGCGCCCGCGCGCATAACGGAAAAAGCCGCCGACGCATGGGACGAAAAGAAGGGACCGCGCTGCGTCGCGCTCCGCTCGATTCGCGCTGCCGCCATCGCCGTGCGTAACGGGGTGGACCTGATCCTGGCCGACGATCATCGCTATCGCGCGCGGTTGGAAAAAGGGTGCGACGCGGCGGCTTTCTATTCCGGTTTCTATGTCGAACCGGACGAGGACGGGTCGCTATGTTCGGGCCGGGACGAATTGCAGGCGCGCGGCGGGACCAGTTGCGCCATCGAAAGCTTCAAGCGGCTGATCGCCGTCGAACCCGACGATTAAGTGTCGCGATCGGGCGGCAGGACAGGGCAAATCGCGCGATTTCCTTGACAAGCGGCCGATATTTCCGCAATGCGCGGCCGATTTCCGTCTCGCTATCGTGCAGGGCGGACAAGCCTCCTGTTCCCGGACCATTGAATGACTTTTGCCGATCTCGGCCTTTCCGACGAATTGCTCAGGGCCGTAACCGAGGCCGGTTACGATACGCCCACGCCTATTCAGGCGCAGGCGATCCCGTCCGTCCTGATGATGCGCGACATTATCGGCATTGCCCAGACGGGGACGGGCAAGACCGCCAGCTTCGTGCTGCCGATGATCGACATCCTCGCCCATGGACGCAGCCGCGCGCGGATGCCGCGATCGCTGATTTTGGAGCCGACCCGCGAACTCGCCGCCCAGGTCGCGGAAAATTTCGAGAAATACGGCAAATATCACAAACTTTCGATGGCGCTGCTGATCGGTGGCGTGTCGATGGGCGACCAGCTTGCCGCGCTCGAAAAGGGCGTGGACGTGCTGATCGCGACACCGGGCCGCCTCATGGACCTGTTCGGTCGCGGCAAGATCATGCTCAATGGCTGTTCGCTGCTGGTCATCGACGAAGCCGACCGGATGCTCGACATGGGCTTCATCCCCGATATCGAGGAAATCTGCACCAAGCTGCCCGCGCAGCGCCAGACGCTTCTGTTTTCGGCAACCATGCCCCCGGTCATCAAGAAACTGGCCGACAAATTCCTGTCCAACCCCAAATCGATCGAAGTCGCGCGCCCCGCCAGCGCATCGACCAACATCACCCAGCGTCTGGTGAAGGTCGACGCACGCAAGAAGCGCGACACCTTGTCCAAAATGCTGCGCGAAGCCGACGTCACCAGCGCGGTCATCTTCTGCAATCGCAAGACGACGGTGCGGGACTTGAACAAGAGCCTGCAACGCGACGGCTTCAAGTCGGGCGAAATCCATGGCGATATCGACCAGGGTTCGCGCATCGCCGAACTGGAACGCTTCCGCGCCGGCACCGTCAACATCCTCGTCGCGTCGGACGTCGCGGCGCGCGGTCTGGACATCAAGGGCGTCAGCCATGTGTTCAACTATGACGCGCCCTGGCACCCGGACGATTATGTCCACCGCATCGGCCGTACCGGCCGTGCGGGCGCATCAGGCGTCGCTTACACCTTCGTCACAGAAGCGGACGCCGAAGCGATCGACAATATCCAGAAGCTGATCGGCACCAAGATCGAGGTCGTCGGCGCGGCGGAGGCCATCGCCAGCACCGAACCGACCGCAGAATCCGCACCCAAGACGCCAAGGGGCCGCAAGCCCCGCACGGCAAAGCCTGCTGCTCAAGCGCCCGTCGCGGACGAGCCCACCGCTGAAAAGCCCAGCCCGGCCCGCCGGTCACGCGCGCAAAAGCCGCGCGAGGAAGCAGCCACCAGCCCAGCCGCCGCCCCCCGCGCCGCCGAAGCCCCCGCCCGCCAACGCCGCAACGATCATCAGGACGACGGCCCCGACGAAGGCTGGAACGGCCCGGTCCCCGAATTCCTGAACTTCGGCTTCGACGCCTGACCAGAGGCGGACGGGCTTTGCCCTGTCCGCCAACGAGCGACCAGAAACGCCCAACTCCGTCATCACCGGACCCTTCGGCAAGCTCAGGACAGGCTTGATCCGAGGTCGCGGTTTCTGCGCGAAGAAAAGCGGGATGCCGGGTCAAGCCCGGTATGACGAAAGGGGAATGGCAATGAGCGGCCAGAAACGCCCGTAAATTCCTCCCCTGCAAGGGGAGGGGGACCACGAAGTGGTGGAGGGGTGTCACACTATCGAGGGGAAGACACCCCTCCGTCTGGCCTACGGCCATCCACCTCCCCTTGAAGGGGAGGATGATCGGTGACGACCATTCTAGGTCACTCCGTCAGACCATGCGGATCGCTGAAACCGGCCATTCATGCCGATGGCAAGGCGAAGACTGAATGACCAAATCTGGTGGCTAGCTGCCGTTCCGCTTCCAGTCCGCACATGGTGGAAGCGGACGTTGGAGATCAGGCAGATCGTGTCGTCGTTATCGAGCTAAGGCTAGGCCACGCCTGCCATGTTCCGACCGCGTGGGCGATCCCGTAGCCAAGAACGACGAGAGAACTGACGATGGCGAAAGTATCGACGGTATGCGGCTTTATCACGAGTATTGGAACAAGTGCCAGTCCCCGAAGCAGGTAAACACCAGTGATGAGCACCAACGCGGTCCGCAAAAGCGGCAGACGCCTGATAAGACCAGCGGCGGAGAATGCGTAAAATGCCCACACCATGAGGACAGAGGCAATCGCCGCCGTCACCACCCCGGGAACCGATGAGCCACGTTCGGCGGCGACCGCCATCTCTTCGCCAGCTCCGAAGAACCTGTACCAGTCCGGTCCGCCTACAATGGTAGCCACATGCAACACCGATGCGGCGACGCTCAGTATCCCCGCTGCTACGAGCCAGCTATTTCTCATCTGTTTCCCTCTACCCCGTCCTAAAGTGTATTGCAGATGCCATACACCTGTCAAGAGCGTCCGCTTCAGGCGCTCAGGAGCGACGTGGGAACGACCGACATTTGGGCGATTGTTGTCGCACGTTTTTATCTGCGCATCTTCCGCTATCGCCGGTCAGCTTCGCAAAACCCGACCTTCCGCCATCCACCCATTCCATCCCCTCACAACAACCCCATAGCCCGCATACTGCTATGCCCGTTCGTGCCGACGATAATATGGTCATGCACCGCGATGTTCAGCCGCTTGCCTGCGTCGATGATCTGGCGTGTCACCTCTATGTCCTGACGGCTGGGTTCGGGCGATCCGCTGGGGTGGTTATGCACCAATATGATCGCTGCTGACCCCAGGTCTATCGCCCGCCTGATCACCTCGCGCACATAGATGGCCGCCTGGTCGATCGACCCGTCGCCCATATTTTCGTCGCGGATCAGCATGTTGCGCGCATTCAGGTGCAGCACCCGCACCCGCTCCACCCCCAGAAACGCCATGTCCGCGCGCAGATAGTCGAGCAGTGCCTGCCAACTGGCCAGCACGGGCCGCGCCGCCACTTCGTTGCGCAGCGTCCGCAGCATCGTCGCCTGCACGATCTTGATCGCCGCGATGCTGGTGTCGCCCATGCCCGGCACCCGCGCGATCGCCTGCCAGTCCGCGCTCATCAGCCCGCCAATGCCGCCAAATTCGCGCAGCAACGCCTTGGCCAGCGGCTTGGTATCGCGCCGGGGAATCGCCAGGGCGAGGAGATATTCGATCAGTTCATGATCATGCAGCGCATCCCCGCCGCTTTCGGCCAGCTTCTGCCGCAACCGCGCGCGATGCCCTGCGCCATCATGCGTGACTTTTGCGTCCTGCTCCGCCAAACCTGCGTTCCTCGCTACTGGCCATCGACGCTATAAGTTGCGGAATCGCGGGGCAAGGATATTTAATCGCGTACGGACGTTATGGTCCCGTTACGGACCATCAGCGTTACTTGAAAGCCGGGGTTGGCCATAAGCATGGAAGAACAGGACGGCGAAGAGCAGGTTCGCCGGGGTTGGCTACGCTGGCTGGGTGTCGGCACCGGGTCGCTTGCACTGGTGCTGGCCGGGCTGTGGACGCAGCGCGCGCCGATCGCGGAAAATTTCGTCAGCCGCGAACTGAACCGGCGCGGGGTGCAGGCCAATTATGATCTGACCGATGTGGGCCTGCGCACCCAGCGGATCGAACATATCCTGCTGGGCGACCCGGCCAATCCGGATCTGACCGCCGACTGGGTAGAGGTCGACATTGCTTTCGCCGGTCTGACGCCACAGGTCGCCGCGGTGCGCGCGGGCGGCGTGCGGATGCGCGGTTCCTATCGCGACGGCGTGCTGCGGCTGGGCGAACTGGACAAGTTCAGCGATCCTGATTCCACCGAACCCTTCAGCCTGCCCGACATCCTCCTTGCACTCAACGACGCGCGTTTGCGGCTCGATACCGATGCCGGCCAGGTGGCGATGCGTATCGACGGGACCGGCAATCTGCGCTCCGGCTTTCAGGGCAAACTGGCCGCCGCCATGCCCCGCGCGGCCTTTGCCGGTTGCGGCCTGACGGACGGGCGCGCGTCGCTGGCCATCGCCATGGACCGGGGCCGTCCGCATGTCACCGGCCCGGTGCGTGCCTCGGCGCTTGCCTGCCACGATAGCGCCGCCATGGCCCGCCCGACGGCGACGCTTGACCTCACGCTGGGGCAGGCGTTCGACCGCTGGAGCGGCCATGTCGACCTGTCGGGTGAGGCGCTCAAGGCCAGCGGCATCGTCCTGGCCGCACCCAGCGGCCGTGTCGATTTCGACGGGACGGCATCCGCCACCAGCGGCCGCGCCCGCATCGGCGCAAGGGCGCTGGCGGGGCAGGGGGCCATGATCGAACAGGCGAGCCTTGCGGGAACATGGTCGGTCAAGAGCGGCGAAGCGAAGGCGCAAGGCGAACTGTCGGGGCGTCAGCTCCATATGGCGGGCCGCGATCCGCTGGCGTCGCTGCGCAGCGCCACCCTTGGCTCCCCCGTCGGCCCGCTCGCCACCCGCTTGGCCGATGCCGTGCGCCGCGCGGGGGACAATAATCGGATCAGTACGCGCTTCGCCTTCGTCCAGCGGGGCGCCGCGGGCAGCCTTGCCCTCACCGATAGCCGCCTTGTCGCCCGCAGCGGCGCGCAGGTCGGCCTGTCCCCGGATGGCCGCATCACGCTGGCCTGGCCCGGCCGCGCCGGTTCCAGCCTCGATTGGGCGCTCGAAGGCGCGTTGCGGACGGGCGGCGGCGGCCTGCCCGATGCCGCGCTGCGCCTGGCCCGCCGCGCGGGTGGCGGCTTTGGCGGCGAATTATTCGTCGATCCCTATGCCGCTGGCGACGCGCGCCTGAGCATCGATCGGGTCCGCTTCATCGCCCAGCCCGATGGCGCCACCCGTTTCTCGACTGCGCTGCGCCTCGATGGGCCGTTGCCCGATGGTCGCCTGCGCGGCCTTCGCTTGCCGATCGAGGGGCAGCTTGCCGCCAATGGCGCGCTGGCGATCAACCGCCGCTGCGTGCCCCTGTCGTTGATCGAAGCCCGCTATAGTGCCTTTGCCATTGGCCAGACGCGCCAGACACTTTGTCCTCTGGATGGCGGCGCGCTGTTCGCCATGGGTCCAAAGGGCATCAGCGGCGGCGCGGACATCCCCGATCTGGCGCTTGTCGGCACCAGCGGCGACAGCCCGCTGCGCCTGACCGCCGATCATGCCCGCATCGCACTTGGCCAGACCGGCTTCGCCCTTGCCAACCCCGCGCTGACGCTTGGCCCGAACGACGCTCCCGTCCGCCTGACCGCCGCCAGCCTGGACGGCGCGATGACGGCGCGCGGCCTTGGCGGCACTGTGAGCGGGGCAGGGGGGCAGATCGGCACGGTTCCGCTGATCGTCGAACAGGGCAACGGTACCTGGCGCTTCGCCGACAGCGCGCTCGATTTCCGCGCCGCCATGACCGTGCGCGATTCGCAGTCGCCCGTCCGCTTCAACCCGCTTGCTGTTCCCGATTTTGCCCTGACCCTGAAAAATGGCCGCATCGCGGCGACCGGCACGCTGGCCTCCCCGCGCAATGGCGCGACCGTCGCCCGTACCAGCATCGCGCATGAGCTTGGCAGCGGTAAAGGGCATGCGGACCTCAACGTGCCCGGCCTGGTTTTTGGTCCTGCTCTCCAGCCTGACGAAGTCACCCCGCTGGCGCTCGGCGTCGTCGCCAATGTCGCGGCGACGGTGACGGGGAACGGGCGGATCGACTGGAACGGTTCCAACGTCACCTCCACCGGCACGTTCCGCACCGACAATGCCAATCTCGCCGCCGCCTTCGGCCCGGTGCAGGGCCTGTCGGGCGAAATCCGCTTCACCGACCTCATCAACATGGTCACCGCGCCGGGCCAGACCGTCAAGATCACGTCCGTCAATCCCGGCGTGGAAGTCCGCGACGGCACTGTCCGCTATCGGCTGGAAGCGGGGCAGAAGGTCCGAATCGAGGGCGGCGGCTGGCCGTTTTCTGGCGGGCAGCTGGTCCTGCTTCCCACCACCATGGATTTCAGCGCCGACGTCGATCGCTACCTGACCTTCCGCGTCATCGGCCTCGATGCCGGGGCGTTCATCCAGGCAATGGAGCTGGACAATATCTCGGCCACCGGCACATTTGATGGCCTCATGCCCCTCATATTCAACTCGCAGGGCGGGCGGGTCGCGGGCGGGGTGCTGGTCGCCCGGCAACAGGGCATGCCGCCGCTGCTGATGCCCGAAGGCGTCTTGCCGACCATCCCCTGTGATCCTGCGCGGCAATCGGGCGTGCTCTCCTATGTCGGTCCCGTATCGAACGAGCAGCTAGGGACGATGGGGCGGCTGGCATTCGATGCGCTCAAGAACTTGCAATATAAATGCCTGACGATCCTGATGGACGGCGCGCTGGACGGCGAAATGGTCACCAATGTCGTGTTCAACGGCGTCAATCGCGGTCAGTTGGGCGGCACCCCGGCAGGGTTGGCACGCAACTTCACGGGCCTGCCCTTCCTGTTCAACGTGCGGATCGCCGCGCCCTTCCGCGGGCTGCTCGGCACCGCCCAGTCCTTCATCGATCCCTCGCAACTCATACAGAACAGCATCGGCGACCAGATGCAGGCGACCATGAAGAGCAAAATGAACGAAAGCCTTGCGGTTCAGCCTGCGGAAAGCGACAACATGCCAAACAGGGAGCGCAAATGAAGAAGCAAGCAATCATGATGGCGGGTTTCGCCGGTCTGGCCCTGGGGGGCTGTATTCAGGTCAAGGCGCCTGACAAGCCGATCGAAATCAACCTGAATGTAAAGGTGCAGCAGGAGGTCGTCGTGCGCCTGCAACGTGACGCACAGGATCTCATCCAGAATAACCCGGAGTTGTTCCCGCAATGACACGCAAGATGCTCATGATCGCCGCTGGTGCCGCCGTCGCGCTGGCCGCTGGATTTGCAATGACCGCGCCCGCCCGTGCCCAGACCGGGGCCGTGGCCAGCGCCATGGCGGCCGGCACGGTGGGCGAACAGGCCGATGGCTATCTCGGCATCGCCGGGACGGTGGCGGGCGATGTCCGCGCCGAAGTCGAATCGATCAATATCAAGCGTCGCGCTGCCTATACGCAGCTGGCCAGCCAGCGGGGCGTCACCGTGCAGGATGTCGCCGCCGCCACTGGTTGTCAGACGCTCAGCAGCAGGGTCAAGACCGGCCAGGTGTATCGCATCGGCGCTGGCGCGTGGCAGACCAAGGGTGCCGGCCCGATCGCGCTGCCGCCCTATTGCGCGTCGGCGGGCTGAAAAGACGCACTGGCGGACTTTTCTCATTCCTTCGTCCGGGGGTGCCAATCTCTGCCCAACCATGGTTGACTATCCGCAATCGCCTTTCTAAACGGGCCGCGCCTTGACGGGTGCAGCCGCAAGCGCCATGCCGCCTGCCATATGGGGTAAAACCCCGATGGAGGACGAACATGGTTGCGGATGGACCCGGACAGGACCCGGCGGGGGAAGATGTGCGCATCACGTCTCTGGAAGAGCGGATTGCGCGCGCTGAATCCGTTGAAAAGGTCAGGCAGGGGGCTGTGGAGCAACAGGCGGACGATGGGTCTCGCCTGGGCAACCGGGTTCTTGCGGAACTGATCGGCGGTCTTGTCGGCGGTGCGTTGATCGGCTGGGTTTTGGACCGGCTGTTTGACACATCCCCATGGCTCCTGCTCGTTTTCCTCGGTCTTGGCATCGTGGCGGCGTTCAGGAACATCATCAGATTGACGACGACGAAGCGTCCCCCGGAATAAGGGACGCTTTTGTCATAGTCCGACGTTTAGACGGTTTAGACGTAACAGGGGTCCAGCGTGGCAGAATCCGGCAAAATCGATCCGATGCATCAATTTGCGATCGAACCGCTGTTCGGTACGGATCATCTGTCGATCGGCGGCTTCAACATCGCCTTCACCAACAGCGCGCTCTATATGGTGCTCGCGGCTGTGGTGCTGTGGATCTTCGTGATCGGCGGCATGAAGCGCGAACTGGTCCCCGGTCGCTGGCAGATGGCGGTCGAATATATGACCGGCTTCATCAAGAATCTGCTGATTGCGAATATCGGCGACAAGGGGCGCAAATATATCCCCTACGTCTTTTCGCTCTTCATGTTCATTCTGCTGGCTAACCTTCTGGGCCTGCTGCCGCTGGGTCTGGTGGGGCTTCACCCCTTTACCTTCACCAGCCATTTCACCGCCACTGGCGTATTGGCGATCATGAGCTTCTCGATCGTCCTGATCGTCGGCTTCGCCAAGCATGGCTTCCACTTCTTCTCGCTGTTCGTGCCCCATGGCACGCCTGCGCTGATGGTGGTGCCGCTCTTCTTCATTGAACTCGTCTCCTTCATGGTGCGTCCGTTCAGCCTGGGCCTGCGACTGTTCGTCGCGATGACCGCTGGCCACGTACTGCTGAAGGTGCTGGCGGGCTTCGTCATCAACAGCGCCAACGCCTCGCCGGCTTTGGGTCTCACCGTCGGCACCGCCAGCTTCGTCCTGATGATCGGTATCAGCGCGCTGGAAATGCTGGTTGCGGTGATCCAGGCCTATGTGTTCGCGCTGCTGACCTCGGTCTATCTCAACGATGCCGAAAACCTGCACTAAGATTTCCGTAATTTCGTCAACATTATCAATATTCTAACGAAGGAGTTTACGACATGGACGCAGAAGCCGCAAAGCTGCTCGGTGCTGGCCTGGCCGCGATCGGTGCGGGCATCGCTGCCCTCGGTGTGGGCAACGTATTCAGCGCGTTCCTCGAAGGCGCGCTGCGCAATCCGGGCGCTGCTGATGGCCAGCAGGGCCGTCTGTTCATCGGTTTCGCCGCGGCGGAACTTCTGGGTCTGCTGGCGTTCGTTATCGCCATGATCCTGGTGTTCGTGGCCTGACACATATTGGGTGCGGGCTGGGCGGCTTCGTGCTGGCCCGCCCGCATCCCCCCAAATTGACCGCGCCCTGATCGGACGGATAGATATGCCTCAAATCGCGCAAATCGCCGAAACCTACTCCAGCCAGATTTTCTGGTTGCTGTTGACCTTCGGCTTCGTGTTCTTCGTCATCGGCCTCGGCATGGTGCCCAAGGTTCAGGGTACGGCGGACGCGCGCGACGCGAAGATCAGTGGTGATCTGGACGCGGCCAAGGCCGCCTTCGCCCGCGCCGACGAAGCGGAAGCCGACTATCGCGTCCGTGACGCGCAAAGCCGTGCCGCCGCCCAGGCGATGCTGGTTCAGGCCAAGGCGCAAGCCGCCAAGGCATCCGAAACCAAGCTCGCTGCCGCCGACGCTGAAGTCGCCGCCAAGATCGCGGCCGCCGAAGCCCGGATCAAGGCCGCCAGCGATGCCGCTCTGGCAGAAATTGAAACCGTCGCTGCCGATGCGGCACGCGACATGGTGGCCCGTATCGCTGGCGTGCAAGCGTCGGACGATGCAGCCCGCAACGCAGTAAAGGCGGCACTGGCCCATGGCTGAGGCAGCAGCACAGCATTCGGCGGAAACGCCCCCGAGCCTTGAACAGGCAATCCATGCCGAAGGACTGGAGCCGGTTGGCACCGTCGCGCACGAAGGCGTCGCGCCCCATACAGATCCCAAGGCTGTCGGCATGGACGCCACCGCCTGGGTCAGCCTGGCGATGGCGGTCTTCATCGCCATCCTTCTGTTCAAGAAGGTTCCCGCTCTGATCGGCAGCGTGCTTGACGGGCGGATCGCACAGATCAAGGCGCAACTCGCCGAAGCCTCCAAGCTGCGTGCCGAGGCCGATGCGCTCAAGGCCGAATATGAGGCGAAACTCGCCGCCGCTGCGGGTGAGGCCGAAGCGATGCGCAAGTCTGCCGAGCATGAGGCCGAAACCCTGCTGGAGGACGCCCGCACCGCTGCCGCCGATCTGGTCGTCCGTCGCCAGAAAATGGCTGAGGACAAGATTGGCGCCGCCGAACGCGCTGCCATCACCGCCATCCGCGCCCGCGCCGTCAACGCCGCAACCACGGCCGCGGCCAGCCTGATCGCACAGGGCCATGATGCCAGCGCCGACAAGGCTCTGGTCGATAGCGCCATCAAGGGTCTCGGCCCGGTCGTCTGATCGCGCCACGCCAGACAAAAAGGAAAAAGGGCCGGGCGCAATCCCGGCCCTTTTGCGTTGGCGCTTTAAGTCCTCCCCCGTGGGGCTGAGAAATCGCGCATGACGTTTCGTTATTTCTACAACGTCATCCTGAACTTGTTTCAGGATCCATCGTGCCCCAAACACTGCCGCCGCGTGTGACGAGAAATGGATGCTGAAACAAGTTCAGCATGACGATGAAGGCAAGGGCAGTTTCATAGGCGCGATAGCTCTGCCGGAGGGGCGATGGGTTCCCTGTGGCCATCACCCCAACCGCCCCCATTGCGATCCCCGCCCGGCACGCTATCTCATCCCCATGTCGCAACCCCAATCCCCCGACCGTTTCAACGAGGACAAGGCCAGCTACACGGTGCGCGGGTCCGGCGCGCCGGATATCGACGCGGGGGTGGAGGCGATCCGCACCACGCTGCGAACCCTGCCGATCCGGCCCGGCGTCTATCGGATGCACGATGCGCGCGGCGACGTCCTCTATGTGGGCAAGGCCCGCGCGCTCAAGAATCGCGTCGCCAACTATACCCAGGTCGACCGCCTTCCCCGCCGCCTGCAACGCATGGTCGCCCAGACCCGCTCGATGACCATCGTGACCACCAACAGCGAGGCCGAAGCCCTGCTGCTGGAGGCGCAACTCATCAAGCGCTACCGCCCGCCCTACAATGTGCTGTTGCGCGACGATAAAAGCTTCCCCTTCATCCTGCTGCGGGAGGATCATGCCTTTCCCCGCGTCCAGAAGCATCGCGGCGCGCGCAAGGCGAAGGGCCGCTATTATGGCCCTTTCGCCAGTGCCGGGTCGGTCACCCGCACCATCAACGCGCTGCAAAAGCTCTTTCTGCTCCGCTCCTGCACCGACAGCTTCTTCGCCAATCGCTCGCGCCCCTGCCTGCTCTATCAAATCAAGCGCTGCTCTGCCCCCTGCGTCGATCGCATCGACCCGGAAGGCTATGCCGAACTGGTCCGCGACGCGCAGGATTTCCTGGGTGGCAAGTCGACCAAGGTGCAGCAGAAACTCGGCACCGCGATGCAGGCCGCGTCCGATGCAATGGATTTCGAGCAGGCCGCCGTCATCCGCGATCGCCTCAAGGCGCTGACCTTCATTCAGGGCAGCCAGGCGATCAATGCCGAAGGTCTTGGCGACGCCGACATTTTCGCGCTGGCGCAAAAGGGTGGCGCAATGTGCATCCAGGCCTTCTTCATTCGTGGCGGACAGAATTGGGGCCATCGCAGCTTCTTCCCCGTCCACACCAACGAAGTGGCGGAGGACGAGGTGCTGGCCAGCTTCATGGCGCAGTTTTACGAGGAAGTGCCGCCGCCCAAGCTGGTCCTGGCCGACCGCGCGCCCGCCGAATGCGAATTGATGGCGCAGGCGCTCAGCGAACGGATCGGCAGCAAGGTCCGCATCGAAGTCCCCCAGCGCGGCGATCGCACCCGCCTGATCAAACAGGCGCAACGCAATGCGGTGGAGGCGCTGGACCGCCGCCTCGCCGAAACCACCAGCCAGGGCAAGATTCTCGACGAGATGGTCGAGATGTTTGGGCTGGACGCTGTACCTGATCGCATCGAAATCTACGACAACAGCCATATTCAGGGCGCTCATGCCCTTGGCGCGATGGTCGTCGCGGGGCCGGAGGGGTTCCGCAAAAACGCCTATCGCAAGTTCAACATGAAGAACCCCGAAATCTCCAACGACGATTTCGCAATGATGCGCGAAATGTTCGAACGCCGTTTCGGCCGCGCCCAGCGCGAAGACCCTGATCGCGACAGTGGCGAATGGCCCGATCTGGTGCTGATCGACGGCGGCAAGGGCCAGCTATCGGCCGCCCGCGCCATGCTGGAGGAAATGGGCATCGAGGATGTCACGATGGTCGGCGTCGCCAAGGGGCCGCACCATGGCCGCGACGGGCGGGAGGTGTTTCACCTGATGGATGGCAGCGAACTGACGCTCCCGGTCAATCACCCGGTCCTCTTCTACCTCCAGCGCCTGCGCGACGAAGCCCATCGCTTCGCCATCGGCGCCCACCGCGCCAAGCGCAGCAAGGCGATCACCGTGTCGTCGCTGGACGAAGTTCCCGGCATCGGCCCCGCCCGCAAAAAAGCCCTGCTCATGCATTTCGGCACCGCCCGCGCCGTCCGCGACGCGGCGCTGGAGGATCTGGCCCGCGCGCCGGGTGTTTCAAAAGCGGTGGCGCAGCAGGTCTATGATTATTTTCATGGCTGATCCCGGCGGGGGCGCATAGCGCATGTCGATCCTCGCGACCCCTGCGATCATTTGCTCGCTGCGCCAGCATGGCGAACATGGCGCGATCGCGCGGTTGCTGACACCCGACCATGGCCTGATCGCGGGCTATGTGCGGGGCGGCCGATCCCGCGCGATGCGTCCAGTGCTGCTCCCCGGGAATAGCGTCGCGGCGACTTTCCGCGCCCGGACGGAGGAACAGCTCGCCAGCCTGACCGTCGAACTGGCGCATAGCCGCGCACCGCTTCATGCTGAACCCTTGCCTGCCGCCGCGATCGACTGGGCCTGCGCGCTGACCGCCATCGCCCTGCCGGAAGGGACGCCCTATCCCGCGCTTCATTCCGCGCTCGATGGCGTGCTGGGCGCGGTGGAGGCCGCCCCTGCGGCCCGTGGCTGGGCAGTGGCGCTGGTTCGCTACGAACTGCTGCTGCTCGCCGAACTGGGCTTCGGCCTTGATCTGACGCGCTGCGCTGCGACGGGCGACGCCACCGATCTCGCCTTCGTCAGCCCGCGCAGCGCGGCGGCGGTCAGCCGGGCAGGGGCCGTCGGCTATGAAAGCCTGCTCCTGCCGCTTCCCCCCTTCCTGCTGGAGGGTGGCACGGGCGAATGGAGCCAGATACTCGACGGCTTGCGCCTGACCGGCTTCTTCCTCGAACGCTCGATCCTCACCGACTGGCGCGCCGATGTGCTGGCAGCAAGGGAAAGGCTGGTCGAAAGGCTCAAAAGGGCGGTTGCGTGAAACCTCCTGTCTCCATAAGGGATCGCCACGCAATATAAGGAGTGCCCGCCCATGTTGATCGCCCTGTTCCCCGGAGACGGCATCGGTCCCGAAATCGTCGATCAGGCCAAGCGCGTGCTGGATGCGCTGGCGATCGACGGCCTGACCTATGAGCATGGGCTGGTCGGCGGCGCGGCCTATAAGGCGGTCGGCCATCCGCTCCCGCCCGAAACGCTGGAACTGGCCAGGCGTGCCGACGCCATCCTGTTCGGCGCGGTGGGTGATCCCGATTGCGACGCCCTTGAACGCCATCTGCGGCCCGAACAGGCGATCCTGGGCCTGCGCAAGGAACTTGGCCTCTTTTCCAACCTGCGCCCGGCCAAGGTATTTCCCGAACTGGCCGGCGAATCCGCCCTCAAGCCCGAAGTTGCCAGCGCGATCGACCTGCTGATCGTCCGGGAAACCAATGGCGACGTCTATTTCGGCGAAAAGGGCTTCCGCACCACGGCCGACGGCCTGCGCGAAGGCTATGACATCATGTCGTACAACGAGGCCGAAGTGCGCCGCATCGCCCATAGCGGCTTTCAGGCGGCACAGGCGCGGCGCGGCAAGCTGTGTTCGGTGGACAAGGCCAATGTGCTCGAAACCAGCCAGCTTTGGCGCGACGTGGTGATAGAGGTATCGGCGGACTATCCCGACGTGGCGCTCAGCCATATGTATGTGGACAATGCCGCGATGCAGCTGGTCCGCAACCCCGGCCAGTTCGATGTCATCGTCACCGGCAATCTGTTCGGCGACATTTTGTCCGATCAGGCCAGCATGTGCGTCGGCTCCATCGGCATGCTGGCGTCCGCCACGCTCAACGGCAGCGGGCAGGGGCTGTACGAGCCGATTCATGGGTCCGCCCCTGACATTGCGGGCACTGGAAAGGCCAATCCGCTGGCCACCATCCTGTCCGCCGCGATGATGCTGCGCTATTCGCTCGACCTCGGCGCGCAGGCCGATCGTATCGAGGCGGCCGTGGCCAAGGCGCTGGCCAACGGCGCGCGCAGCGCCGACCTGGGCGGCGCCATGACCACGGTCGAAATGGGCGATGCGGTGCTGGCGGTTCTTTGACAGGCCACCGCCGCCCTTAAGATTTCGTCGCCCCGTCGTTCTTAAAAGAAAACGGGGACGCAACGAATGACGATCATATTGAAGCAGGATCATGACGCCTTGCGCGCCATGATGCACGATTTCGCGCATGTTCTGCGCACGCGCGGTTCCGACGCCTTGCCGGACATAGCGCGCAGGCGTATCTCTTTTTCCCAGCTGTTCCGCCAACATATGGGGCGAGAGGACGCCCGCGCCCTGGATTTGCGGAACGGCCGTCAGGCGGCGCAGGCCGATCCGGTCCTGCGCGAACATGGCCGGGCAATCCGCATCCTGTTCCTGCGCTACAGCGACCATATCAAATATTGGACGCCAACAGTGATCAAGGGGAGTTGGGACGACTATCTTGCGGCGGTGCTGGTGCTGCAAGGCGAATTGGCCGATCGGATGGCGTGGGAAGAACGGTGCCTCTATCCACTGATAGATGCGCAGCCACGCGGGGCAGTGTCAAACGGCGTTCAAAAGGGACCCCCGATCGGCGTCGAAGAGGGACCCCCTTTTCAGATAATATGATGCTGGTTTGTTGAAGATGGCCTTGCGCTGCGTGCGGCGGAGGGCGGGCGTAGCCCGACCGGAGGCGCGCGCAGCGCAAGATAGATTTTTGAAGGCGCCGAAGGTGGCTGTCAGCTGCGGTTTTTGAAGCGCCAGCTGTCGTTGCCCGTCTCGACGATATCGCAGTGGTGGGTGACGCGGTCGAGCAGCGCCGTGGTCATCTTGGGATCGCCGAACACGGTCGGCCATTCGCCGAAGGCGAGGTTCGTGGTGATGATGACGCTGGTCCGCTCATAAAGCTTGCTGATGAGGTGGAACAGCAACTGCCCTCCCGAGCGGGCGAACGGCAGATAACCGAGCTCGTCGAGAACGATCAGGTCGAGCCGCGACAGCTGCGCCGCCAGGGTCCCGCCTTTGCCGATCCGGGTCTCCTCTTCGAGGCGTGTCACCAGATCGACGGTGTTGAAGTAGCGGGCGCGAGCGCCCCTTCGCACGACATTGGCGGTGATCGCGATGGCGAGGTGGGTCTTGCCTGTCCCCGTGCCGCCGACCAGCACGATATTGCGGCGAGGCGGGAGGAAGGAGCCATCGTGAAGGGAGCGGATCATCTCCTCATTGATCGGTGTGCCCTCGAAGCTGAACCGCTCCAGGTCCTTCACCACGGGCAGCCTCGCAGCCGTCATCCGATAGCGGATGGAGGCTGCATCCCGGTGGGTCGCCTCAGCACGGAGCAGGTCGGTCAGTATCTCCATGGTGGTGCGCTTGCGCTGGAGGCCGGTGGTGACCGCCTCGTCGAACGCCGCCGCCATGCCCTTGAGTCCGAGGCCGCGCATCGTGTCGATCATATCATGCCGCTGCATCATAGCCTCGCAGCAGATCATAGCGGGCACAGTCGGCGAGCGGAGGATGCTGCAGCATCCGGTCTTCCGAAGTGACGATGCTGTGGGGTGTCGCCGGCTCGCGGCGCCGGGAGAGGATGTTGAGGATCAGCTCGTCGCTGGCCGTTCCGTTCGCCAACGCTTCGCGCACGGCAGCCTCTACCGGCTCCAGGCCATCGGTGAGCACCGCCGAGAGGACCCGCACGAACCTGCGATCGGCCTCGTCCCCGGTGCCGAGCCTTCGCCGTAATCGGTGCAGGGCGGGCGGCAGATCCCAGTCCTGGAACGGTGCGCCGTTACGCAGCGCGCCGGGCTTGTGCGCGAGGACCGGCAGATAATGCCAGGGATCGTATATCGTGCGGTTCCGACCGAAGTGGCGCTCATGCTCCCCGACGATCGCATCGCCGCAGCGTATGACGATGCGATCGGCATAGGAGCGCACCTGAACGGTCCGGCGTGCGGCCGTCGACATGACCGAGTAGCGGTTGCGATCGAAGCTGATGAGGCAGGTGCCGGTGACGGCATGCTCGCTCTCATGGAAGCCGTCGAACGGTGCCAGGATCGGCTGCAGGGCCGGTCGCTCCATATCCAGCGCCTCGGCGACGGTAATATCCCCGCGTTCGGGATGGGCATGATGCTCGGCCCAGCGCCGGCACTCGGCCTCCAGCCACCCGTTGAGCTCGGCCAGGCTGGCGAACCGGAGCCGCGGCTGGAAGAAGCGGCCTCGGATTGTCTGGACCTGCTGCTCGACCTGGCCCTTCTCCCATCCCGCCGCCGGCGAGCAGGCGGTCGGCTCGACCATGTAATGATCGGTCATGATCAGGAAGCGGCGGTTGAACACACGCTCCTTGCCGGTGAACACGGCCGTCACCGCCGTCTTCATATTATCGTAGATACCGCGTCGCGGCACACCGCCGAAGAACGCGAACGCCCGGGCATGGGCATCGAACAGCATCTCCTGGCCCTCGCGCGGATAGGCCCGGACATAGGGTGCGCGCGAGTCGCAGAGACGCATATGCGCCACCTTCACCCGCATCGGCTTGCCGGCGATCTCCACATCCTCGTGGCTCCAGTCGAACTGGTAGGCCTCACCCGGCTGGAAGGTCATCGGGATGAACGCCGGTGCGCCTTCGCCAGCATCCTTCCGCCGCGCAGCACGCCAGCGCGCCGCATAGCGGCGCACCGCATCATAGGATCCATCGAACCCCTCGCGCACCAGCAGGTCATGGATACGCGTCATCCGTAGCCGATCGCGGCGGCCGCGACCTTCGTTCTCCTCAAGCAGCGCATCGAGACGATCCTGATAAGGACCGATCCGCGGCAGCGGCTGGACTTTGCGCTGATAGTTGAACGCCGCCTCCGGCGACCGGATCGCTTTGCGGACGACCTTCCGCGACAAACGAAGGTCACGAGCGATCGCCTTGATCGCCTTACCCGCTGCATGCTCACGCCGAATCCGAACCACTGTCTCCACGATCAACATCCCGTTCTCGCCAACTGATCAAAACCAGTCGGCCGACTAAATCCCCGGGATGAAGGGGTCCTTTTTGCACGCCGATCACCCCACGAAGGGGGTGCCTATTGCACGCTGATCCTCATGCGCGGGGCGATCACCTATATCGACTGGCTCCGCCGTACGCACCCGCATGTCACCGGCATCATCACCGCAACCCGTGGCAATCATGGGCAGGCGCAGGTCCGCGCCGCCACTGCCGCGGGGCTCAAGGCCACGATCATCGTCCCCCACGGCAATGCGCTGGAAAAAAATGCGGCCATGCGGGCGTTCGGCGCGACCCTGATCGAACATGGCCATGATTTCGACAGCGCCAAGGCCGAAGCGCTCCGCCTGTCTGCCGAGCAGGGGCTTTTCATGGTCCCGGCCTATCATGACGAACTGGTCCGGGGCGTCGCCAGCTATGGGCTGGAACTGTTCGATGCGGTGCCGGACCTCGACACGGTTTACGTCCCCGTCGGCTGCGGTTCCGGCCTCTGCGGCACCATCGCGGCGCGCGATGCGCTGGGCCTCGCGACCAAGATCGTCGGCGTCGTCTCCGCCCATGTCGATGCCGCCAAGCGCTCGTTCGAGGCGGGCAGGCTGCTCGCCAGCCCCACCGCCTACACTTTTGCCGATGGCGTGGCGGTATGCACGCCCGTACAGGCCGCGCTTGATTATTTCGGACCCCGCGCCGACCGCTTCGTCGCCGTCACCGACGATGAAGTCGCTGCCGCAATCCGCCATTATTGGCAGGACACGCATAATCTGGCCGAAGGGGCCGGAGCGGTCGCGCTTGCCGCCGCACTTCAGGAAAAGGAGGCGATGCGGGGCAAGAAGGTTGCAGTTATCCTGTCTGGCGGTAATGGCGACATGAGCCAGATGGCCGAAATATTGGGCGGCGCCACCCCCGTGGTGCGGCAGGACATGCGGAAAGCGATATGAAGCGGAAAAGCGGTCAGAACCCGGATATCACCAAGAACTGGAAGCCAGCCACGCTGGCGATCCGGGGCGGCACCGCGCGCAGCGAATGGGGCGAAACCTCCGAAGCGCTCTTCCTGACCAGCGGCTACAGCTATGACCGGGCGGAGGACGCCGCCGCACGCTTTGCCGGTGAACAGCAGGGCATGACCTATTCGCGCCTCCAGAACCCGACCGTGGAGATGCTGGAACAGCGTATCGCCCTGCTCGAAGGGGCGGAAGCCTGTCGCGCCACAGCAACCGGCATGGCGGCGATGACCGCAGCGCTGCTCTGCCAGTTGTCGGCGGGCGACCATGTCGTCGCGGCCAAGGCGGCGTTCGGTTCCTGTCGCTGGCTGACCGACACGCTGCTGCCCAAATTCGGGATCGAAACGACCACGATCGACGCGCGCGACACCGCTGCGTGGGAAGCCGCGATCCGGCCTAACACCAAGGTGTTTTTCTTCGAAACCCCCGCAAATCCGACCATGGATGTGGTGGACTTGCGTGCCGTCTGCGCCATTGCGAAGGCGCATGGCATCACCAGCGTCGTGGACAATGCCTTCGCCTCGCCAGCGCTCCAGCGGCCCATGGAATTTGGCGCGGATGTCGTGGCCTATAGCGCGACCAAGATGATGGATGGTCAGGGCCGGGTGCTCGCGGGCGCGGTCTGCGGCACGCGCGAGTGGATCGACAATGTCCTGCTGCCGTTCCACCGCAACACCGGGCCGACGCTCAGCGCCTTCAACGCCTGGGTGGTGCTGAAGGGGCTGGAAACGCTGGACCTTCGCATCCGCCGCCAGAGCGAAAATGCGCTGAAGGTCGCCGCCTTCCTTGAAGGCCGCGTGGCGAAAGTCCTGTATCCCGGCCTTCCAAGCCATCCCCAGCACGCATTGGCCATGTCGCAAATGGCGATGGCCGGTCCCATCTTCTCGCTCTATGTCGGCGGTGGCCGGGCCGAAGCGCACGGCCTGCTCAACGGGCTCGAACTGGTCGACATCAGCAACAATATCGGCGACTCGCGGTCGCTCATGACCCATCCGGCCTCCACCACCCATTTCGGCATGGCCGAAGCGGCGCGGCTGGAAGTCGGCATTACCGAAGATATGCTCCGCCTGAACGTGGGTCTGGAGGATGCCGACGACGTCATTGCCGATCTTGATCGCGCTCTCACGTCGATAGGGCGTTGACGGGAGGCATCGGCCAAGCGCATCTCAGCATCATGAACGCGCTTTTCCCCTTCCACGCGACGACGCGCGATGTGACTGTTCATGTCGCCGTCTCCTTCCTGCCCGAACAGTCGGAGCCGGACCGGGGCCGCTGGTTCTGGGCCTATCATATCCGCATCGAAAATCACGGCGACCTGCCGGTGCAACTGCTCAGCCGCCACTGGATCATTACCGACGGGCGGGGCGTCCAGCACCGTGTCGACGGCGACGGCGTGGTCGGTGAACAGCCGGTGGTACAGCCGGGCAAAAGCTATGATTATGTGTCGGGTTGCCCGCTCAATACGCCCACCGGATCGATGCAGGGCAATTATCAGATGATCGGCGTGGGCGGCGAAACCTTTGAGGTCGCGATTCCGCATTTCGCCCTCATCGCCCCGGCGGTCGCCGAATGAAGCGCACCCATTTGCCGCTGAACGGCCTGCGTGTGCTGGACGCAGCGGCCCGGCACCTGTCCTTCACCCGCGCCGCTGATGAACTGGCGGTCACGCCCGCTGCTGTTGGCCAGCAGATTCGCGCGCTGGAGGATCTGCTGGGCGTCGTCCTGTTCCGCCGCACGCCCAAGGGGCTGGAACTGACCCCGGAAACCGAAGGCGGCCTCGACGCGCTGCGCGCCGGCTTTCTGGAATTTGAGGAAGCCGTCCGCGCCATGCAGGCGGGCCAGTCCAGCAGCGCTCTCACCATTGCGGCGCCGCGCGACATCACCGCCAAATGGCTTCAGCCGCGTCTGGCCGCCTACGCCGCCAGCCAGCCCGGCCTGACCTTCTCTCTGGTCGCGGCTGACGAGATGCTCGATTTCACCGAAGCCAATCTCGATGTCGCGCTGCGCCTGTCCGACCGGGTCGGGGAGCATGAGGGCGTCCAATTGGGCGAGCCGCTCTTCGTTACCGTAGAGGCGGCCAATGGCGGCCCGGACCAGCGCATCGAATGGCCCGGCTGCCCGTCGAGCGATCAGCCTGCCAGCATCCGCGTGGCCGACGCCGGACTGGCGATCGAGGCCGCCGCGACTGGCTTTGGCCGTGCCAGCGTGCCGTTGCTGTTGGCGGAGGCGGATTTGACCGCCGGACGCATCCGTCAGGTCGGCGACGCCGTCGCTTCGCCGCTGTCCTACTGGCTGATCGCCCCGCTACCGCAATGGCGGCAGAAGAAGGTGAAGGCTTTGGTCGAGGCGCTGACGCGCTGATATTGCGATGAGGATAGGTGATATGCGTGGCATGGCCGGATGGACGAGCAGCGTTCTGGCGTTCGCGCTGGTTGCCTGTTCCGGCGGCGAAGATTCGCTCGCAAATGATGCAAGGACGCCAACCGTTGCGCAAAATGCCGCGGGGAATGCTGCTGGTGGGCCTGTCCCCGATGCCAACGCTGTAGGGAATGTCGCAGAGCCGGACGCCGACAGTTCAGTGTCGACCATCTATGGCGATTGCTATCTCAGGATCGACGGCAAGGTCTATCTCGACATCAAGAAGGATTGCCCGATGGTGTCGTTGCATGACGGCAATGGCAGTCTGATCCTGAATTCTGATGGCGAGCATCAGGTCAAAACCTATTTCGCCTATCTGACACCCAATGGAGACGGTACGGCTGGCGCGTCATGGAATGAAGAACCCGGCGTCACCCATGCCCAGGCGCTGTTGTCCGAAAATCTCAAGCGGGACGGCGCCTGCTGGTTCGACAGTCGTGTCAGGATTTGCGCCACCCAGCGCTGAAGCGGGGAGTGTCAGCTCACCTCGTCGGGTCGCAGCCGCCGCAATTTCGGGACGGTGGCCATCTGCGCTGCATCTTTAATGTCCACCCGCAAATCCTCGCGCATCTGATGGATGGATGCGATCACTGGCCCCATCGCCACACCCAGATCGACCAGCGCAGTCTCGGCCAGTTGCAGCGAGCTTTCCAGCGTCTCCGGCACTGCATCGCTCGCACCCGCCTTGTAAAGCTGCGCGGCATGACTGGTATCGCGCGCGCGGGCGATGATCGGCAGATCCGGCACCCATCCACGCACCCGCCGGGTCAGCCGGACGGACAGGACCGGGTCGTCCATCGTCAGGATCAGCGCGCGGGCATGGCCCAGCCGCAGCTTGTCCAGCATTTCCACCCGCGCCACGTCGCCGAATAATATGGGATAACCCGCCCGCCGCGCTTCCGCGACGACGTCGGGGTCCGATTCAACGACGATGAAACGCTGCTTGTGGGTCTTGAGCAGGTCGCACACCATCCGTCCGACCCGGCCAAAGCCGATGACGACCGCTGCTGCCTCGGCATGCTCCTCGCTCGCTTCGGGCAGTTCTTCACCCAGCGCCATTTCCAGTCGGCGGGCGACATCATGGCCAATCCGCGCCAGCAACGGCGTGATGGTCAGGCCAATGGCGGTGACGATCTGCCAGAAGGCGGCGGTCGACGGCAGGATCAGTTGTGCCGCCGCTGCGGTCGACAGCACGATCAGGGTGGTCTCCGACGGGCTGGACATCAGCACGCCAACCTCCAGCGCCACGCCCTTGCGCGCCCCGGAAAAATAGAGCAGCGCGGCGGTCACCAGCGTCTTGGCCAGCACTACGCCCGCCACCGCCAGCACCAGGCTGGGCCAGTTGGCCAGGATCACGCGAATGTCCAGGCTCATGCCGACCGTTATCAGGAATACGCCCAGCGCCAGCCCCTTGAACGGCGCGGTGATGACCTCGACCTCGCCATGATAATCGGTTTCGGCGATCATCAGTCCGGCCAGCAGCGCTCCCACGATCGGCGACAGGCCAGCGATGGACGTCGCCAGGCTGGATACGATGACGACCAGCAGGCTCGCGGCCAGAAACACCTCCGGGCTTTTCGTCCGCGCCGCCTGGCTGAAAATATGCGGCAGGAACAGGCGGCCCAGCACCAGCATGATCGCGATGGTGATGCCGCCGCGCATCAGCGTGCTCATCATCTCGCCCCACGCCCCGTCGGGACTGGCCGCGACGGACGGTGCCAGCGCGCCGAGCATGAAGATGATCGGCACCAGCGCCAGATCCTCGAACAGCAGCATCGAAAATGCGGCTTTCCCGACTGCGCTCTGGGTGCCGACCATCGGCAGCACCACGGCGGTCGAGGACAGCGCCAGCGCCAGCCCCAGACCGACTGCGCCTGCGGTCGGTTGGCCCAAGGCGTAGAGGCCGAGCGCAATCAGCGCCCCGCTGCACAGCAATTCCGCCGCGCCCACGCCGAACACCTGCGCCCGCATCGTCCATAAACGCTTGAAGCTCAGTTCCAGCCCGATGGAAAACAGCAATAATATGACGCCCAGTTCCGCAAATGGCTCGATCGCCGCGCGGTTGGAAATGGTGACATGATAGAGCCAGGGATATTGCCCGACCAGCGCGCCCAGGCCAGCCGGGCCGACCGCCAGCCCGACCAGGATGAACCCGATCACCGGACTGATGCGAAAGCGCGCAAATCCGGGAATAACCAGTCCGGCCGCGCCAAGGATGACGAGGGAGTCGCTGAAGCTATGGGGATCAATCGCACCGGCCATGTCGCCATCATTGCGGCAAGTCGGTGGAATATCCAGCCTTTTGGTAGAAAAATGCCGTTACGGCAATTCGCCAAGCGCCGCGCGGGTGCCTGCCCAAAACCGGGGATTTGAGAAAAGTGGTGCGGACGGCGGGACTTGAACCCGCATTTCCAGGGGAAGGCGGATTTTAAGTCCGCTGCGTCTACCGATTTCGCCACGTCCGCGTGCCGCATTCCCTGACGGCTGGCGCGGATCAGGTCAAGCCGCTGTGATCAGCTTTCGCCCTTGACGTTCAGCCGCTCGCGCATTTCCTTGCCCGGCTTGAAATAGGGGACGCGCTTGGCCGATACCGGCACTTGCTCCCCGGTGCGCGGGTTGCGCCCGGTGCGGGCTTCGCGCGCGCGCGTCGTGAAAGCGCCAAAGCCGCGCAGTTCCACACGACCGCCCGACGCCAGCCGGTCGACAATCTCGCGGAAGAAAAGATCGACGATCTTCTCCACCTCCGCAAGGTTCAACCCCGGATTTTCATCAGCCAGTTTCTGGATCAATTCCGAACGGATCATTGGTTGTCCAGCGCCCCTCTGCCGTGTCCCATCCATTGCATAGAGATTTGGCAAGGCGTTGACAATGAGGGAACAAGAAGTTCGTTTCGTTTCCAGAAACATTTGCAAAAGCCCGCCGGAACCAGTGTTCCGGCGGGCTTTCTGTTCGCTGCAAGGTGCGAAGGGGTTTAGCCTTCGGTCTTGGCCTTCAGCGCTTCGCCCAGAATGTCGCCCAGCGACGCGCCGCTGTCGGACGAACCATATTGCGCCACAGCCTGCTTCTCTTCGGCGATCTGCATCGCCTTGATCGAGAAGGTCGGCTTCTTCGCACGGTCGAAACCGGTGATCATGGCGTCGAACTTCTGGCCGATCTGGAAGCGTTCCGAACGCTGTTCGTCACGGTCACGGCCCAGGTCGCTGCGCTTGATGAAGCCGGTGGCGCCATCTTCGCCGGCCTGGACTTCCAGGCCGCCGTCGCGGACTTCAAGGACGGTCACGGTGACGATCGCGTTCTTGTTCAGGCCAGCGGCAGCGGCAGTGGTGCCGCCCGCAGCCGGACCGCCACGCTCAAGCTGCTTCATGCCAAGGCTGATGCGCTCCTTCTCGACGTCGATGTCCAGAACGACCGCCTGCACGGCTTCGCCCTTGCGATGCAGCGCCAGCGCGTCCTCGCCAGAGATGCCCCAGGCGATGTCGGACATGTGGACCATGCCGTCGACGTCGCCGTCCAGGCCGATGAACAGGCCGAACTCGGTCGCATTCTTGACTTCGCCCTCGACGGTCGAACCGATCGGGTGACGCTCGGCAAAGCTGTCCCACGGGTTCGACTGCGCCTGCTTGAGGCCCAGCGAGATGCGACGCTTTTCGGGATCGACTTCCAGAACCAGAACTTCGACTTCTTGGCTGGTCGAAACGATCTTGCCGGGGTGGACGTTCTTCTTGGTCCAGGACATTTCCGAAACGTGGACCAGACCTTCGATGCCCGGCTCCAGCTCGACGAACGCACCATATTCGGTGATGTTCGTGACGCGGCCCGACAGCTTGGCGCCGATCGGATATTTGGCCGATGCGCCTTCCCAAGGATCGCTTTCCAACTGCTTCATGCCAAGCGAGATGCGCTGCGTGTCGCGGTTGATGCGGATGATCTGGACGCGAACGGTGTCGCCAATGTTGATCATCTCATTGGGGTGGTTGATGCGCTTGTACGACAGGTCGGTGACGTGCAGCAGGCCATCGATGCCGCCCAGGTCAACGAACGCACCATAGTCGGTGATGTTCTTGACGACGCCTTCGATGATCTGGCCTTCGGCCAGCGTCTGGATGAGGCCGCTGCGCTGTTCGGCGCGGGTTTCTTCCAGAATGGCGCGACGCGACACGACGATGTTGCCGCGGCGGCGATCCATCTTCAGGATCTGGAAGGGCTGCGGAATGTCCATCAGCGGGGTGACGTCGCGAACCGGGCGGATGTCGACCTGGCTGCCGGGCAGGAAGGCCACGGCGCCGTCCAGATCGACGGTGAAGCCGCCCTTGACGCGACCGAAGATGACGCCTTCGACGCGCGCGCTCTCGGTGAACTCGGCTTCCAGCTTGTCCCAGGCGGCTTCGCGGCGGGCGCGGTCACGCGACAGCATCGCTTCGCCATGGGCGTTTTCGACGCGATCGACATAGACTTCGACTTCGTCGCCGACCTTGATGTCGGCCTTCTGGCCCGGCATCGCGAATTCGCGCAGCGGCACGCGGCCTTCGGACTTCAGACCTACGTCGATGACGGCCAGGTCGTTTTCGATGGCGGTAACGGTGCCCTTGACGACGCGGCCTTCAAAGCCGCCGTCCTCGCCACCGAGGGAATCATTGAGAAGCGCGGCAAAATCGTCGCGTGTGGGGAATGCCGTAGAGGCCATTGTCAGTCCTTCATACATCATTGCTGGCCAACCGGTTGTATCCGATGGTCTTTGGCCAAAACACGCGCAGGACCGAATATCCGGCGCGTATCCCGCCGGTCAGGGGCTTGGGAACGCGCGGCTGTGAAAAGCGAAAAGGGCGCGTGGTAAAACCGCGCGCCTTGACGGGTCAGCCCGCAGGGCGACCTTCAAGCTGGGCGTCCACAAGCGCAATGGCCCGCTGGACGGCCGCGTCTATAGTCAAATCGCTTGTATCTAGCAAGTCCGCACCGTCCGCGATTTTCAGGGGCGCGTGATCGCGACTCATGTCGCGGGTATCGCGTGCCTGAATGTCGGCGATCAGGCTGTCCATATCGGGCTGTCCGCCCTGCGCCAGACTGTCCTTGTATCGGCGTTCGGCTCGCACATGGACGCTGGCGGTGACGAAGATCTTGGCGTCGGCGTCCGGCGCGATCACCGTACCGATGTCGCGGCCGTCCAATATCGCGCCGCCTGGCTGGGTCGCAAAATCCCGCTGCCGGGCGATCAGCGCGTCCCGTACCGCCTGATGCACCGACACGCGGGAGGCAAGGCTACCGACCGCTTCGCTCCGCAGCGCCGGATCGGCCAGTATCTCGTCGCCAAAATCGCAGGCGGCCAGCGCATCGGCCTTGATGTCCGGATCGCCACCGCGTTTCAGCACCGACAGGCCGACCGCGCGATACAGCAGCCCGGTGTCCAGGCAGGGCAGGCCATAATGACGCGCCAATGCCTTCGCGATCGTTCCCTTGCCCGACGCGGCGGGGCCATCGACAGCTATGATCATCGGGCGTTGCCTTTGCGGATCGTGTTGGCAAGGCCGATCACCGCGATCGCCGCCCAGACAATCTCCAGCGCCATCGACGCCAGATTGAAATGGATGGTGAGCGACGCGATCAGCAGCAGCGATCCCACAAGGTTCAGCAGGTTGAACCACAGGAAGTTCAGTTCCCTCGCTATATTACTATAGGCATAGGCGACCACCATCAGCCCGCTGCCCAGCAATCCGACGATATTGGCCCAGTCCATCGTCATGCCAGAGCGCCCAGCGTTCGCAGTAGCGGGACAAAGGTGGGGAAGCTGGTCGCCACCGGCGCCATATCGTCGATCATCACCCCGTCGCGCGACACCAGCCCGGCCACCGCAAAGCTCATGGCGATTCGATGGTCCAGCTTGGTTGCGATAGGCCCGCCGCCCGCCAATGGTGCGCCGCCGCTGCCCTCGATGATGATGCCGTCCTCCAGTTCCTCGACCGTTACGCCGATCGCGCGCAGCCCGGCCGCCATCGTTGCGATCCGGTCCGATTCCTTGACCCGCAACTCTTCCAGACCGCGAAACACGCTGCGCCCCTGCGCCAGCGCGGCGGCGATGAAGGCGACGGGATATTCGTCGATCATGCTGGGCGCTCGCGCCGGGTCCGGCTCTACGCCCTTGAGCGCGGAGGCCGTGACCGCCAGATCGCCCACCGGCTCCCCGCCGACCTCGCGCGGATTGATGACCTCGATCGAGCCGCCCATTTCCCGAAGCAGGTCGATCAGGCCCGCGCGCGTTGTGTTCAGACCGACATTGGCGATCGTCACCTGCGATCCGGGCACCAGCAGCGCTGCGACCATCGGGAAAGCGGCCGACGATGGATCGCCCGGCACGACGATCTGTTGCGGTTTCAGTTCCGCTTCGCCTACCAGTGTGATGATCCGCGTTCCGTCTGCTTCGACCTCGACTTCCAGTTCCGCGCCAAATCCACGGAGCATCCGCTCGCTATGGTCGCGCGTCGGAATCGGCTCGACCACGCGGGTGATGCCGGGCGTGTTGAGGCCTGCCAGCAATATCGCCGATTTGACCTGCGCCGACGCCACCGGCAACCGATAATCGAGCGGCACGGCGGGGCAGGCGCCACGCATCGTCAGCGGCAGACGGTCGCCCGGACTGGTGGTGAAGCTTGCCCCCATCCGCGCCAAAGGCTCGGTCACGCGCGCCATCGGTCGCTTGCTCAGGGAAGCGTCCCCTGTGAAAGTGGCGGTCAGTTCATGGCTCGCCAGCAATCCCATCAGCAACCGCGTCGACGTGCCGCTATTGCCCATGTCGAGCGCCTGTTCTGGTTGGAGCAGCCCGCCCACACCCACGCCATGGATATGCCAGATGCCGTCCGCATCGCGCTCTATGTCCGCGCCCATCGCCCGCATCGCCGCGGCCGTCGCCAGCACATCCTCGCCTTCCAGCAGGCCTTCGACCCGGCTTTCGCCCACCGCCAGCGCCGACAGCATCAGCGACCGGTGGGAAATGCTCTTGTCCCCCGGCACGGCGACGCCGCCCGACAGGGCAGGGGCGGCGGTGAAAGTCATGGGGGTCGGCGATGAGGAAGTGGCAGTCACTGAAGCGTTCCGATCATGTCGGGGTCGAAAAAATGCGCCCGGCTTTTGACAGCGCCGTCCCGCTATGGCAAGGCGCGCGACGTTTCGCGGGCAACTTCACCGTTGCGCCGCGTAGTTGGTATTTGAGCATCAAATAAAGGATTAGGCCGGACATGGTGAAGGCTGAATGGGGCACGAAGCGGACCTGCCCGAAATGCGCCACGCGTTTCTATGACCTGGGCAATGACAGCCCGGTCGTCTGCATCAACTGCAACGCGGCCTGGGAACCGGAGCCGGTGCTGAAGTCGAAGCAGCCGCTCCCTTATGAGGAAGCGCCCAAGAAGGTCATCGAAACCGCAGACGGTGAGTTGGAAACGGCCGATGACGATCTGGACCTCGACATCGACGTCGATGATGACGGCGATTCGCCGGACAATGACGTCGATCTGGGCGGTGACGACGACCTGGGCGTCGATGCGGCCAGTGACGACGACGCGGACGATAATTAAGTCATTTTGTTCTTGCCAAGGATGGCGCTGCGACCTAATGGCAGCGCCTCCGAAGCGCCGGACCCAAACGGCGCTTTAGCGATGGAAATGGGGCCTTAGCTCAGCTGGGAGAGCGCCTGCATGGCATGCAGGAGGTCAGCGGTTCGATCCCGCTAGGCTCCACCAGTTTCGCCGATACAGAAGCCGTCCGGGGGATGGCTTCCGGCGAAACTCCCGAAGCGCAAGCGGAGGGGCGCGATCATATACCAACGGGTTCCGCAGCATCGCTGCCGAACCGGATGGGGCCTTAGCTCAGCTGGGAGAGCGCCTGCATGGCATGCAGGAGGTCAGCGGTTCGATCCCGCTAGGCTCCACCAAAATCTTGCGTGCAATCGCGCACAATCCTAAATGGCTGCCAGATGCTGCGGTGCGATGAGCATCGCGTCAAAAGAGGTGCATCTATGCGGGACGATTTCGCTGCCTCGGTTGCGGCGCACGGTGATGACGATCGGATTCGGGCGATACTGGAAGAGGTCTGCCAGACGACAGGCATGGGTTTCGCTGCGGTCGCCAGGGTGACGGAAGATCGCTGGGTCGCGTGCCAGATCGTCGACCGGATCGAGTTCGGCCTTGATCCCGGCGGGGAACTGGAAATCAAAAAGACCCTGTGCGACGATATCCGCCGTTGCGGCGAAGGCATCTATATCGATCATGTCGCCATGGACCAGGACTGGCGCACGCATCATGTCCCCCTTTTTTACGGCTTTCAAAGCTATGTGTCGCTGCCTGTCATTCTGCTTGATGGCAGCTTCTACGGCACGCTGTGCGCCATTGATCCCAACCCCCGTTCGGTCAGCGCGCCGGCCATCGTCGCCGCCATGCAGGACTATGCCCGATCGATCGGTGCGATATTGTCGGCGAAATGATGCTGTTGTTCAGTCGATAGTGCCGGGACTTCGCCTGACTCGTTTGCGTCCAGCGGGGCCAAGGTAGATTTCCGACCTTGAGCGGTGCGGCCGCGACAGGCCTCTCCATGCATATGGCCTCATACCAAAGGTCGATTTGATCTGCGTCTAAATGCGCGGGCGCGGATCGGGTTAATTACGCTCTGTCATCGGCAATCGGATCGGGACCGAAGGTCCGCCTGCATCCGGCTTCAGCGTTTGTTGTCGATGATCAGAGGAGATTTGGCTCATGTTCCCATTTTCGCGCACCCTCACGGCTATGGTCTGCGCCCTCGCGCTTTCCGCCGCCCCCGCCCTGGCCGCCCCGCATGCCGATGCAGCACAGGCGCAGGCCATGCTCGAAAAAGCCGTGGCGACCATCAAGACGGCCGGTGCCGGGCCTGCCTTTGCTGCGTTCAATCAAAAGGACGGGGCATTCAACACCGGGGAACTCTATGTGTTCGTTTTCGACCTGAACGGGGTCTACGAAGCCTATGGCGCGCATCCCGGCTTGGTCGGCCGCGATGTCAGCGATCTGACCGATGCGGAAGGCAAACCGATCGTGCGCGACATGATAGAGATTGCCCGCACCAGCGGCCATGGAAAGATCAATTATGTCTGGCTCAACCGCGCTGACAATCGGGTCGAACGCAAGATGTCGCTGATCGAACTGGTCGACAATCATGTCGTGGGTGTCGGCTATTATCCCGAATAGGCCGGGATCGACCAGGGACCATCGACGGCATGTACTGCGTCGATGGCCCGTCACGCCGGGTCAGGGGATGGACACGAAACTGTCCAACACGCGCTTGCGCCCGGCCGTTTCGAACTCGATTTCCAGCTTGTTGCCTTCAATCTCCGCCACCGTGCCATAGCCGAATTTCTGGTGAAACACGCGCAGGCCCAACGCCATGTCGCTGCGCCCCTTGTTGCCGATAGACACTGCCGATGCGCGCGCCTCCACGATCCGCACCGGCTCGCGGCTGAACTGGCCGGATGACTGCGCCCGCTGCCACCCCGGCCCGCGCCCTTCGCCGCGCCCGACATGGGCGAACGGATCGTCCCGTTCCGACCAGTTGGCGCGCCACAGGGACGCGCCACCGCTCATGCTGCTTTCCGCATCGACATGCTCCGGCGGCAATTCGCCGACGAAGCGCGACGGAATGCTGCTGGTCCATTGGCCATAGATGCGTCGATTCGCGGCGTGCAGAATCGTGCAGCGCTTGCGCGCCCGCGTGATCGCGACATAGGCCAGCCGTCGTTCCTCCTCCAGGCTGTTGAGGCCGCCTTCGTCCAGCGCCCGCTGCGACGGGAAAATCCCTTCCTCCCAACCCACCAGGAAGGTCGAATCAAACTC
The DNA here is from genome assembly GCF_059424385.1 of Sphingobium sp. GW456-12-10-14-TSB1. NCBI lineage: Bacteria > Pseudomonadati > Pseudomonadota > Alphaproteobacteria > Sphingomonadales > Sphingobiaceae > Sphingobium > Sphingobium sp. GW456-12-10-14-TSB1. The sequence continues at coordinate 749,143 of NZ_JBWKZI010000001.1, forward strand.
CAGCCCCTTGGCGGCATGGATCGTCATGATCGTGACCTTGCGCTCTTCCTGCTGCGCTTCATTGTCCATGACGAGGCTGACATGCTCCAGAAAAGCGCCCAGCGTCTCATATTCCTCCATCGCCCGCGCCAGTTCGCCCAGATTTTCCAGCCGCCCGGCGCTCTCGGTCGATCGCTCGGCCTGCAACATCGCGGTATAGCCGCTCTCGTCCAATATCTGCCGCGCCAGTTCGGCATGGGGCAGGGCGGCCGCCCGGTCGCGCCAGCGCGCCACATCGCCCACGAAAGCGCCCAGCGACCGACGCGCCTGCGGCGTCAGTTCGTCCGTGTCGAGGATGCGCGCCGCCGCGTGGAGCAGCGGTATCCCCTCTGCCCGAGCCAGCCGGTGCAATTTCTCCACCGCCTTGTCGCCAAGACCCCGCTTGGGCACATTGACGATCCGTTCGAACGCCAGATCGTCGGCGGGCTGGTTCACCAGCCGCAAATAGGCCAGCGCATCGCGGATTTCGGCCCGTTCATAAAAGCGGAAGCCGCCGACGATACGGTACGGCATCCCGATCTGGATGAAGCGATCCTCAAACTCACGGGTCTGGTGCTGCGCCCGAACCAGGATCGCGACTTCGTCCAGCGACCCGCCATCGCGCTGGATCGCCTCGATCTCCTCGCCGACCCGCCGCGCTTCTTCCGGCCCGTCCCATATGCCGACGACGCGCACCTTCTCGCCCACGTCGATGTCGGTCCACAATGTCTTGCCCAGCCGATTGCCATTTTCGGCGATCACGCCCGATGCCGCGCCCAATATATGCGGGGTGGAGCGATAATTCTGTTCCAGCCTTATGATCTTCGCGCCGGGAAAATCCTTCTCGAACCGCAGGATATTGGCGACTTCCGCCCCGCGCCAGGAATAGATGGACTGGTCGTCATCGCCCACGCAGCACAGATTCTTGCGCGTCTGCGCCAGCAGCCGCAGCCACAGATATTGGCTGGAGTTGGTGTCCTGATATTCGTCCACCATGATATATTTGAACCGCTGCTGATAGCTTTCCAGCACGTCGCGATGGCTTTTCAATATCGTCAGAACATGCAGCAGCAAGTCCCCGAAATCACAGGCATTAACCGCGCGCAACCGGGCCTGATAGGCGGCGTACAGCTTTTGCCCCTTGCCATTGGCATAGCCCTCGCTCTCGCCCGCGCTGATGTCGTCCGGGGTCCACCCCTTATTCTTCCACTGGTCGATCAAGCCGCCCAATTGCCGCGCGGGCCAGCGCTTCTCGTCAATCCCTTCGGCCTGGATCAACTGCTTCATCAGCCGCAACTGGTCGTCCGTATCCAGAATCGTGAAATTGGATTGCAGCCCGACCAGTTCGGCATGACGCCGCAGCATCTTGGCCGCGATCGCGTGAAACGTGCCCAGCCATGGCATCCCCTCGACCGCCGGGCCGATCATACGCCCCACCCGTTCGCGCATTTCCCGCGCCGCCTTGTTGGTGAAGGTGACGGACAGGATTTCGGACGGCCAGGCGCGCCGGGTCGCGACCAGATGGGCCAGACGCGCGGTCAGCGCAGCCGTCTTGCCCGTTCCGGCACCCGCCAGCACCAGCACCGGCCCTTCGGTCGTCAGCACTGCTTCGCGCTGCGGCGGGTTCAGGCCCTTGATATAGTCGGGGTCGGTGGAGGAGGGGGCGGGAAAGTTCATGGACAACAACTAGGGCTGGGCAGGGGCGGGGGCAAGGCATCAGCCTTGCAGTGACGCGCCTTCTATGAGAACAAAAGGGGAATTGTGCAAGGGAGGACGAATCATGGCGACGGGGAAATGTCAGTGCGGCGCGATCCGCTACGAAGTCAGCGGGGAGCCCGCGCATAGCGCCATCTGTCACTGTGCCGATTGCCGCGCCAGTTCCGGCGCGCCGATGGTCGGTTGGGCCTTGTTTCAGCGGGATGCGGTGAGCATTGAAGGCACGCCGGTCGCCTATCAATCCTCCCAGAACGCGACCCGTCATTTTTGCGGAACGTGCGGTACCGGGCTGTTCTACACCAATCCCGCCATCTTCCCCGGCGGCATCGATATTCAGACCGCGACGCTTGACGATCAGTCGGCCTTTCCACCCCAGGCGCATATCCAGATGGCCGAAGCGCCGCCATGGATGGCTACCGCCAACGAACTGCCAAAATTCGATCGCTTTCCCGGCGAATAAGGCGGTTCGATACGGAGGGAAGGGCAGATGCTCCTCTCTTGCGCACATTGGCCAGACGATCACTCCTGCTTCATCTCATGGCGCATCCGGCACGGCTCACCGCCACAGCCGGAACGGGCGCGTCACGACTCCGGTTCTTCGCTCACTCTTCCCCGCGTAATGGGGCCATGAGAAAAGAAGGAAAGGATATTTTCCGATGAAGTCGATCATGCTGGCCAGCGCCGCGATGCTCAGTTTTGCCGCCGTTACAGGCGTTGCCACCGCGCAGGAAACGCCGGCTCCGATGAGCCAGCCGCCCGCTGGCGACATGGCGCCGCCTGCCGATCCTGCCACCCCCGCCATGCCAGCAGACCCTGCCATGACGGCCCCTGCTGCACCCGGAACTGCTCCGGCAACCCCTGCTGATCCCAATGCAGGGATGCCGACCGGCGCCGTCCCGGCAGACCCCGGCATGGACCCGGCGCCTGCTGGCGTTCCCAATGACCCGGCTGCACCCGTCGGATCGGCTGCAAACCCTGTGACCGTAGGCGGCAACATGACCCCGCCCCCGGCGGAGGCGAAGGACTATCCCGTCTGTTCGAAAACCGTGCAGGACAGCTGCATCAATCCGAGCGAGGCGCGCAAGGCGCGTCGCCGCTGACCAATGCATCCGGGCCGGGCAGGGCAGCGATGATCGCTGCCAGTCCGGCCCGGTCGCGGGTCGCATCGCTCAGGCTGTGCCGGTCCAGCACGGCCAGAAATGCAGCGGCGGCCTGCGCCAATATGCCGGTCAGCCCGCAAGACGGGCTGACCGGGCAGGTCGCACAGTCGGCCATTCTCATGTCCGGCTCGCTATGCCGGACCACCGCGCCGATGCTGATTTCCTCCGGCGCGCGTGCGAGCGAAAAGCCACCGCCGCGCCCGCGCTGGGTCGCGATAAAGCCACCCTGCGCCAAGCCATGCACCACCTTCATCAGATGATTGCGCGACAGTCCGTAAGCGTCGGCAATCTGCGCAATCGTCGCCCGCCCGTCTGGCGATGCTGCCAGATGAATCAGTACGCGCAGCGCATAATCGGTGTGTCGGGTCAGTTGCATGGTTTCGTTCGTTAATCCTCCGACTGGCAGGTTAAAACATATATCCTGTTTACATCTTAAAAGATGCAAATTAAATACCGCTTATCGAGTCTGTCGAAAGGCGTTTATATGTCCAGCTCACTGTCGGCTTCCACCATCGCAATCGTCAAATCGACTGGTCCCGCCCTGCGCCAGCATGGCGTCGCCATCACAACGGCCATGTACGCCAGGCTCTTTCAGGACGAAGAGGTAAAGGCGATGTTCGATCAGGCTGCACAGGCAAGCGGCGAACAGCCCAGGCGTCTGGCTGCCGCGATCCTTGGCTATGCGGAGAATATCAACAAGCTGGGTGCGCTCGACGGCGCGGTCGCCCGCATGGTCGCGCGCCATGTCGAAACCAGAGTCCGGCCGGAACATTATCCCAAGGTCGCCGCCGCCCTGCTGCCTGCCATCCGGGAGACATTGGGCGAAGAGGTCGCAACGGATGCAGTGCTGAACGCCTGGGCGGAAGCCTACGGCTTTCTTGCAAACATATTGATCGCCAAGGAGGCGGCGGCTTACGAAGCCGCCTGATCCACTGCCCGCAATATGGTGATCCGCGCCTTGCCCGCGTCACGCACGGCGTCGATGGCAAAGCCCTTCACCTCGACATCCTCGCGCCGGTCGGTCTCGATGCTGATCCAGGTCGCAGGCCCGGTCCAGCCAAGCCGCCCCAGCTTGTCGAGCGCAACCTGTCCCGCCCCCGTGCCATAGGGCGGGTCCATGAAGATGAGGTCCAATGGCTTGGGCGCGGACCCCAGAGACAGGACGCTCGACGCCCTGATGTCGGGCCTGATGCCCAGCCTTTCGCCATTGGCGCGGATCGAATCGATCGCCAGCTTGTCCTGCTCGACGAACAGGCATGTCGCCGCGCCGCGCGACAGCGCCTCGAACCCCAGCGCTCCGGACCCGGCGAAAAAGTCGCCAACCGCCAGTCCCTCGAACGATCCGATCCGGCTGACCAGCATCGAAAACAGCGTCTCGCGGGTCCGGTCGGCGGTGGGTCGGGTCGCGTCGCCCTTCGGCGCGGTCAGCGGGCGACCGCGCCATTGGCCGGATATGATCCTCATTTGCTGTCCTTCAGGCTGGCCTTGAACTGGACCAGGTCATGCTGGCGTATTTCCTGAACCGCGCCGGGCGGCAGGTCGCCCAGCAGGAAGGGGCCATAGCTGGTGCGGATCAGTCGGTTGACCTGCAACCCCAGATGTTCCAGCACCCGGCGGACTTCACGGTTCTTGCCCTCCGTCAGGGTCATTTCGATCCACTGGTTGCGTCCGGTGCGCCGCTCCAGATTGGCCTCGATCGGGCCGTAGCGAACGCCCTCAATCTCGATCCCGTCGAACAGATCCTCCAGTTGCTGCTGGCTCACCTCGCCAAAGGCGCGCGCCCGGTAGGTGCGGGGTACGCCGGTGGAGGGCAGTTCCATCTGCCGCTTGAAGCCGCCATCTGTGGTCAGCAGCAACAGCCCTTCCGTGGTCATGTCCAGCCGGCCGATGGGCATCACCCGCGGCAGATCGGCGGGCAGCTTGTCATAGATGGTCGGCCGTCCGGCGGGATCGCGCTCGGTCGTCAGGAAGCCGGTCGGCTTGTGGAACAGGAACAGCCGGGCAGGGGGCGGCGCGGCAATCGCCACGCCATCGACCGCCACGCCATGGAGCGACGCCAGCAAGGTCGCGGGCGTCTCGACCGCCACGCCATTCAGCGTCACGCGCCCTTCCTCGATCATCCGCTCGACCTCGCGCCGCGAAGCGACCCCTGCGCGCGCCAGCAGCTTGGCGATGCGCTGTGGCTCGCCCTTGCCATCGCTGGCCGCGGCGGCGCGGGCGGGATGCGGATTGGCGGGCGTCTTGGCCCCGGCACCCGGCTTCTTGAAACCGGGCTTGCGACCCCAAGGCTTGGCGCTGGCGGCGGGTCCGGTGGTGCCGTCCCCCGGCTTGCCAGAGCGCGGCTTTCCATCGGCCTTGCGGCCCGGCGCGCCAGCGCCGGACGGGCGTTTGGGGCCGCCAGGGCCTGCCCTGCGGGGCGGTCCAGATTTTTTCGGCGGTTCCAAGGGCGGGTTCCTTTTCGTGGGCACTGGCCCTTCCCATATGGCGGGAAAGCCAGCAACGGGCTGAACGGTGCCGCCCCGGCGCTTGGGCGAGGGCGTTATTGCACTCGTCCGGCAACCCGGCGCGGTACGCGGCGTTTGATCGGTGGGCATGGCGCAAACAGGGCGGATCGGCAAATGTTTTTCGGGTTTGTGAAGGGCGAAGGCGCACGCACCGGACGGCGCAAGGCGATCCGCACCGTGCTGGTGGTGGAGGATGAACCCCTCGTCGCCTTCGACAATGAACATGCGCTCGAACAGGCGGGCTACCGCATCGCGGCGACGGTGGATGATTACGACCACGCGATCAGCGTCATCGACGGTGGCGGGCTCGATCTCGTGATCGCCGATGTCAGCCTGAAGGGCGACCGCAGCGGGATCGACGTCGCCCGCCACGCCGCGACGAAGGGGCTGCCGGTTCTCTTCGTCACCGGCGCCTGCCCGCTGGACGCCCGCGCGCTCGCGCTTGGATGCTTGGCCAAACCCTATGCCCCGCGCGATCTGGTGGCCGCGATCGGCGTGGTCGATGCCGTGCTGCGCGGCGCACGCCGTCCACGCTCGCCGATCGGCCTCACCCTGTTCGATACGTCCGATTGATCCGATAGCAGGCTTGCCAGCACCGCATCAGGCCATATGGTGGCGCGCAACAAAGGCTTGCGGGGGACGCGCACCATCATGACGGATGCCATTACCGGCACGAACAGCTGGCTTACTGCGGTAAAGCCCTATGCCCAGAAAGCCCCTTTGGCGGCCTTTTTTCTGGGCGTATCGTCCGGCTTTCCCTTTGCGATGATTGGCGCGACGCTGACTACGCGCCTCGCCCAGGACGGTATCGACAAGAAGGCGGTGACCGCCTTCACCCTCGCATTTCTGGTCTATAACCTCAAATGGCTTTGGGCCTGGGTTGTCGATGGCGTCCGTCTGCCGGTCATCGGTCGGCTGGGGCAGCGAGTCTCATGGCTCCTCTTGGCAGGTCTGCTGGTGATGGCGGCCGTTGCCAATCTGGCTTTGGTCGATCCGACCACCAGTCTGATCCAGACAGCTTATGCCGCCATATTGGTGGGCGTCGCCGGGGCGACTTTCGACATTGTGATCGACGCCTATCGCATCGAATTGTTGAAGCCTGAACAATTGGGCGTCGGGTCGGGCATGTCGCAATATGGCTGGCGCATCGGATCGGTCGCGGCCGGTGCGCTGGCGCTGGTACTGGCGGCGCGGATCGGCTGGGAAGGGGCATATCTTGCCTGCGCCACCTTCGCCTTGCCTGCCATGCTTACCGGCCTGTTACTGGGCGAGCCGGAACGCCATCGCGATCCGCTGGAACGGCGCGGACTGGGTGAAATCTGGCCGTCGATCGCAGGGCCATTAATGGAGTTTTTCCAGCGCAAGGGCGCGCTGCTCGTGCTGCTGTTCATCCTGCTGCACAAGATTGGCGACACGCTGGCGAACCTGACCTTCCGCCTGCTGTTTGACGACATGGGCTATACCAATGACGAAATTGCGATTTACGACATCGGCATCGGCTTCTGGGCTTATCTGATCGGCATATTCGTGGGCGGCGTTCTCTACGCCCGGCTAGGTATGAAAAGATCGGTGTTGCTCAGCCTCATCCTGATGGGCGTTTCCAATTTCAGTTTCGCGGCGCTGGCCGCACTGGGCAAGAGCAATTGGGGCATGGCAGGCGCAATCGGGTTCGAGAATTTCGCCAGCGGCATCGGCGGCGTCACCGTAGTCGCCTATTTTTCGGCTTTGTGCGACCTGCGCTTTACCGCCGCCCAATATGCGCTGATCTCCGCAGCCGCCAGCATCGTGGGCCGCTTCCTCACCGGGACGACAGCAGGCGGTCTGATCGAACAATTTGGCTATGTCGATTTCTACCTGCTCACCACGGCGGCGGCAGTGCCGGGCATCATCCTGTTCTGGCTGATGATGCGCGCCGGTCTGATCGATGCCAGCGTCGGCAGCGCCGCGACCGATCCGGGCGATCACCCCTCGCCATAAAGCTCCAGCGGCCGACCCAGGTCGGCGTGCGCCTGTGCGACCGCCTGCAAGCAGGTCAGCGCGCCCAGCGCATGGTCATTACCCAATAGTCGGCTGACATGCGCATAGGCCGCGTTGGGATCGCGCAGGGCGTCCCCCGTCGCCTGCATCATCAGCGCCTCGTCCACTGTCATCCGTACGCAACAGCAGGGCGCGACCAATATCTTGCGGCTCGACGCGCGCGCCAGTTCCAGCATCATCGCCCGCATCAGCACGAGCGGACGCCGGTAGCTGCGCCCGAATGCGCCCAGCATCGCATTGGCGGCATGCGCGTCGTTGACGCCCGCGCTCGCCATGCGACGCATGACGAACAGGAACAGCCGGTTGCCATAGCCTGACGGCATCGGCCGGGGCAGGTCGTCGAGGGAGGATGTCTCTCCATGTGCCATGATAGTGCGCCTTCTGCGGTGGTCTGATGTCCGCAGATTACGCTATTGCGAGTCAATCGCAAGTATAATCAGTCAGGCAGTTGATCGTTCAGCCGCAAAATCTCGCCCGCCAGATAAAGCGACCCCCCGATCAGCAGCTTGGGCGCTGAATGGCCAGCCGCTGCAATCGCCCTGATCGCGGCGGTCGGCTCGTCATGCGCGGTGCAGCCAATGCCCCAGCGCGCCGCGATCGCGGCGAATCGCTCTGCTCCATGATGCTCATGCCCTGGCACCGGCAATGCGTGGATATGCGCGATCCGCCCTGCGAAGGGGGAGAGGAATGCATCGACATCCTTGTTGGCGAGCATCCCGATCACCAATTGCAGCTTCTGTCCCTCCAGCCGCTCGCCGGTAAAAAAGGCACTGATCGCTTCGCCCGCGCCCGCATTATGCCCGCCGTCGAGCCACGCCGTCGCCGCATCGGACAGGGGCGCGAGCAGGGGGCCATGGTCGAGCCGCTGGAGTCGTGCTGGCCAGTGCGCCCACAGTGGCGCGGCCTTGAGTGCGGCTTCCGACAGAGGCACAGCGTTTTGGTGCCGCAACATGGCAAAGGCCAGCGCGGCATTCTGCACCTGATGTGCGCCCGCCAGCCGGGGTAGCGGCGTGTCGAGCCGCCCCTGTTCATCGCGATAATGCAGCCGGTCGCGATAGGCGGCGGCGTCCCAGCCATCGCCCTGGCCGACCCAACTGGTTCGCGCACGCGCGACCGCGTCCATCATCACCGGGAATAGCGTTTCGGCATAACGTTGCGTGACCAGCGCCGCCCCTTGTTTGGCAATCCCCGCTTTTTCCGCTGCAATGGCGGCCAGCGTGTCACCCAGAAAGGCCTGATGGTCGATGCCCAGTTGCGCGATGCCGCACACCACGGGATTGGCGATGACGTTGGTGGCGTCCAGCCGCCCGCCAAGGCCAACCTCGACAATGCAGGCATCGGCCGGATGCTCGGCAAAGGCTAGAAAGGCTGCCGCTGTCGTCACCTCGAAAAAGCTGGCATTCACCCCTTCGGCAATGTCCAGAACACGCTCCAGATAACGCGCCAGCGCATCGTCGCTGATCAATTGTCCCGCCACCCGGATACGTTCGTTGAAGCGGACCAGATGGGGCGAGGTAAAGACATGGACGGTCTTGCCATCGGCTTCCATCGCCGCGCGCAGGAAGGCGCAGGTCGATCCCTTGCCGTTGGTGCCCGCAACGTGAAAGACCGGCGGCAGCGCGCGGTGGGGATTGCCCAGCCGCTCCAGCAGCGTGGTTATCCGCTCCAGCCCCAATATATCGGCGCCAGGGGATAACGACCAAAGCCGGTCGAGTTGCGATTGCACCGCAGGATGATCCGATACCGCGTGATCGGCCATGCGCGCCGTCCCCCCCCCTATAGGCTTGATGTCAGGCGGCAGCCCTTGGCGTCAGATAGTCGATGACCCGCGCCAGCGTGTCGCGCAATTCAGCGCGATGAACCACCATGTCGATCATGCCATGGTCCAGCAGATATTCGGCGCGCTGGAATCCTTCGGGCAGCTTTTCGCGGATCGTGCTTTCGATGACCCGCTGTCCGGCAAAGCCGATCAGGGCATTGGGTTCGGAAATCTGGATGTCACCCAGCATAGCATAGCTTGCCGTGACGCCGCCCGTGGTAGGATCGGTCAGTACGACGATATAGGGCAGGCCCGCGGCATGCAGCTTCTGGATCGCGACGGTCGCGCGCGGCATCTGCATCAGCGACAGGATGCCTTCCTGCATGCGGGCACCACCAGCGGCGGTGAAGATCACATAGGGGCATTTATGGGCGATCGCATCATTCACGCCCTGGATGAAGGCCGCGCCCACGCCCATGCCCATGGACCCGCCCATGAAGGCGAAATTCTGCACGCCCATAACCAATGGCACATCGTCGATCGCGCCACGCGCGTTGATCAGCGCGTCATGATCGCCCGTCGCCAGTCGTGCGGCCTTGATGCGGTCGGGATAACGCTTGCTGTCGCGGAATTTCAGCGGATCTTCCTGTACATGCGGGGTCGGCAGCAGGATGAAGCCGGCGTCCAATATATGCTCGAACCGTTCCGAAGGCCCGATGCGGCCATGATGGTCGCAACGTGGGCACACAGACAGATTTTCTTCCCATTCCTTGATGAAGATCATCTCCGAACAGGATGGGCATTTGTGCCACAGCGTTTCGGCGGTCTGTTCCTTCTTGGCGATGAAGGGGATGGCCTTGCGGACGCGGTTGATCCAGCTCATGCGGCGGTTTCCCGTGAATTGGCGGTGAGCGCACCGCTCAGGGCGGCGACGAATTGCTGAACGAAGGGCGCGGCGGCATCGCCGTGCGACCCGACCAGATCGACGATCGCCGATCCTACGACGACGCCGTCGGCAATGCGACCGATCGCGGCGGCCTGTTCCGGCGTACGAACGCCAAAGCCGACGGCTATGGGCAGGTTGGTCGCGGCCTTCAACTTCTGGACGGCCATATCGATATTGGCCTGCGCTGCCTGCTGCTTGCCGGTGATCCCTGCCACCGACACATGGTAGAGGAAGCCGCTGGCGCCCTCCAGTACCGCGGGCAGCCGTTTGGCGTCGGTGGTGGGCGTTGCCAGCCGAACCAGATGAATACCCGCGCTGCGCAGCGCAGGACCAAGTTCTGCATCTTCCTCCGGCGGCACATCGACGCAGATGACGCCGTCCACACCAGCCGCCTTGCACTGGTCGGCAAACCAGTCGGACCCGCGCACCAGCATCGGATTGGCATAGCCCATCAGTACCAGCGGCGTGTCGGGGTGGCGGGTACGGAAATCGGCGGCAATCGCAAAGATATGCGCCGTTTTCGTGCCGGACCCCAGGCTGCGCAGATTTGCCAGTTCGATCGCCGGGCCATCGGCCATAGGATCGGTAAAGGGCATGCCGAGTTCGATAATGTCCGCGCCCCCGGCGACCAGCGCGTCGAGGATCGCGGGGGTGGCCGCGACGGTCGGATCACCGGCGGTCACGAAGGTGATGAGCGCAGCGCGGCCCTGTGCCTTGCAGGCGGCGAAGCGGGTAGCCATCCGGTCCATCATCACATCTCCACGCCGAGCGCGTCGGCGACCGTGAAAATATCCTTGTCCCCCCGGCCAGACAGGTTGACGACGATGATCTTGTCCGCATCCATGGTCGGCGCAACCTGCTCCGCCGCAGCGATGGCATGGGCGGATTCGAGGGCAGGGATGATGCCTTCCAGCGCAGACAGTCTCTGGAAACTGGCGAGCGCTTCATCGTCGGTAACCGGCATATATTGGACCCGGCCAATTTCGTGCAGCCAGCTATGTTCCGGCCCGATGCCCGGATAATCCAGCCCAGCCGAAATGCTGTGGGCTTCCGTAATCTGGCCGTCCTCATCCTGAAGCAGATAGGTGCGATTGCCGTGCAATATGCCCGACGCACCGCCCGCCAGGGATGCGGCATGCTTGCCGGTCAGTCCTTCGCCGGCCGCTTCCACACCAATCATCGCGACGTCCGTGTCGTCCAGGAAGGGATGGAACATGCCGATGGCGTTGGAACCGCCGCCGACCGGGGCGATCAGCATATCGGGCAGGCGTCCTTCGGCCTCCATCATCTGCGTCTTGATTTCCTTGCCGATGATCGACTGAAAATCACGCACCAGTTCGGGGTAGGGATGCGGCCCGGCGGCTGTGCCGATGATGTAGAATGTATCATGCACATTCGACACCCAATGGCGCAGCGCGTCGTTCATCGAATCTTTTAGCGTTGCTGATCCCGACGTCACCGGAATGACCTCAGCGCCCAGCAATTTCATGCGGAACACATTGGGCTTCTGGCGCTCGACATCCTTGGCGCCCATGAAAATCTTGCATTCCATACCGAACAGCGCGGCGACGGTTGCCGTCGCGACACCATGCTGACCAGCGCCGGTTTCGGCGATCACCTTCTTCTTGCCCATGCGACGGGCGAGCAGCGCCTGACCGATGCAATTGTTGATCTTGTGCGCGCCGGTGTGGTTGAGTTCCTCGCGCTTCAGATAGATTTTCGCGCCTTTTCCGGCAGGCGCGTCCTTGCGCAGCGCTTCGGTCAGCCGGGCTGCGTGATATAGCGGGTTGGGGCGTCCGACATATTGTTTGAGGAGATAATCATATTCCTCCTCAAACGCCGGATCGGCCTTCGCCGCGCGATAGACTTTTTCAAGGTCCAGGATCAGCGGCATCAAGGTTTCGGCGACGTAGCGCCCGCCAAACTGGCCGAAATGGCCACTGGCATCGGGCTGGCTGCGCAGGCTGTTGGGCAAGCTGATAGTGTCGGTCATGATCGTTTCAGTCTCTTGGGTCAAAATGGGCGTTCGCTTCGGTCGGGGAAGCGATCAGCGCCATCGTGTCCCGATGCGCTCGACAGGGGCGAACAGCGTCAACATTGGGAAACCGCTTTGCAGAAGGTGATGATCTTGTCCATATCCTTGATGCCCGGCGCGCTTTCCACGCCCGACGAAACGTCGATCAGGGGCGCGCCGGTTATGCGGACGGCTTCGGCGACATTGTCTGCGGACAGGCCACCCGACAGGCCCCATGGTCCCGGCACTGCCACACCGCGCAGCAAGGTCCAGTCGAACCGCAGCCCCATGCCGCCGGGCAGTGCCGCGCCATCGGGCGTCTTGGCGTCAAACAGCAGCCGGTCGACCGCGCCGGTATAGGCGCTGGCCGCCTCGATGTCGGCGCGTGTCTTGACCGAAATCGCTTTCCATACCGACAGGCCGGAGCGATGGCGGATCGCCGCTGCGCGCTGCGCGCTTTCCTTGCCATGGAGTTGCAGGGCGGTGAGCGCGCCGGTCGCGACCAGTTCGTCCAGCATCTCGTCGGTCGGATCGACCACCACGCCAACCCGCTCGACATGGGCAGGGGCGATCGCGGCCAGCGCCCTGATCTGGCCGGTATCGACGTGGCGCGGGCTTTTGGGGAAATGGACAAATCCGATATGGCTGGCACCGGCACGCACGGCTGCGCCTACCGTATCGGTAGTCGAAAGGCCGCAAATCTTGATCGCGAGTCGGGACATGGCAGGGGCTTTAGCCGCGATGCAGCGTGAAGTCACATGACCGGAGGGGCATTGGCAGGCAGAATCGGGGGCATGTGGCCCGGCTGGGTCAGGTCCATATCGTGCAACGCCAGCCATTGGTCGGCATGGTCGATACAGGCCCGCCCCAGAAACTGGTCCAGCGTCGCCACGATCTGCGCGTCATCAGTCTCTTGTGGATCGAGCGGCGGATGCCAGTGCAGATCGAAATATGGTCCATCGGTACGGGCGAGATAGAAGGGCAGGAATTTTGCGCCTACCTTGCGCGCCAGCCGCAGGGCGACCGACAGATTGCCCGACGGCATGAGTTCGCGGCCGAATGTCGGGAACCAGACCTGCAACTCCCGCCGCTCGTCCACCAATATATAGAGCGTCGCCCGGTCTTTCTGGGTCAGATGCTTGAACACGCCGCGCGCCGCGCCTTCGCCACTGATCGCTTCGCCCATATAGCTTTGCCGCGCTTTCTTGAGCAGTGCGGCCTGCGCTGGATTGTCGGGTGGGTCATATATGCCCAGCCCCGGCCGGTCGGTCGACGCTTTGATATGTGCGGCCAGCAAATCCCAGTTGCCGGTATGGACGGTCAGGCTGATCATCGGTCCCGGCCCGTCCAGCACCGCCTGATAGCCGGCCCGGTCGATGACGTTGACATGCCGTTCATTGACGAGCCGGTCGATATTGGCCAGTTCACCCAGCGTCCGCCCGATGTTGAACCAGCGCCGGGTCAGCATCGCCTCGCGCTCTGCCTCCCCAAGGTCCGGTCGCAGGATCGCCAGATTGGCGCGCGCACGGGTGTCGCGCAGCTTCATGCGTGGACGGGCGAAGGTGACCGATAGCCAGCCGCCGAGCCAGGACGCGATACGCGCAGGCAACAGCCGCAGCAGGGCAAAGAGAAAGGGGTTGGAGAGCATGGCGATAGCGTCATACAGATGCGGCCGAGACGGTAAAGGGGCGCTGGCGTAACATGCTGTGGCTATGGATATTTCTTCAGGGACTTAGCCTGCTGGGCGTCGTCAACTACTGGCGCCACCTGCCGAGGGACCGCAAGATCGAGACACCCGACGGCGTGGTCATGCTATTATCGGTGCGTGACGATTGGGATGGCGGACCAGACCTGATCGCCCGGCTGAAAGCCCAGACGGCGCACTTCCGCCTACTGATCGCGACGTCAGGCCAATGCGCTGCCGCCGATGCTTTGGCCGCACGGGAGAATGGCTGGGTGGAGGTCGTCCATGCAGGGGTTGCCAGCGATGAAGGGCAGAAAGTCCATAAGCTGCGCGCAGCGTTGCGGGCATTGCGGCCTGACGATCGCTATGTCCTTTTCATTGATGCCGACATCGAACCGCCTGCGCGCCTTGTTGGGCGACTGCTGTTCCCGCTGGTCCGGGGGAAGGCGGACATCGTCACTGGCTACCGCATGCTTTTGCCCGAACGCGGACCGATGCTGGCGCTGGTCGGCGCGGTGGAGATGCAATTGGCGACCCTGCCGCGTTTCGCCAGCGCGACCATGCCCTGGGGCGGGGCGATGGCGTTGACGCGCGACGTGGCCGATCGGCTGGACCTTGACCGGGCGATGGCGGGGCGACTGTCCGACGACATGGCGATTGGCCTGGCTGGCTGGCGCGCCAAGCTGCGGTTGCGGCCAGTGCGCGATCTGCTCGTGGCCAGCCCGCTGGCGGGCGATGCGGCGCAGGTGCTGGGCTTTGGCGTGCGGCAGTACCGGCATATCGTTACCAACAGTCCCGGCATGTGGGCGCTGGCAACGCTGGTGGTCGCGGTACAGGCAGCAGCTTGGTTCTGGGCATTGGTCTGGGGTGGCGGCGCGATGATCGCTGTCGGCTATGGCGCTGCATGGGGACGGGCGCTGATGCGAAGGGCGATCCTGGACAGCGTTCTGGAACCGGATCAGGCGAGCCGCGCCCGGCGGTCACTGTGGTGGGACGTTGCCGCACCTTTTGCGGTGACCTGGGCACATCTCATCGTCCAAATCGCCGCTGCATCATCATCGCGCATCCGCTGGGGCGGGTGGGATTATTGGGTCAGGCGGGGAATGGTCGTGCGGATGTGCCGGATCGATCAGAATCCGGCCGGAAACTGATGCAGCCCATCTTCCCCGATACGCAGCACCACCTTGCCCGCGACCGCACTCAACGGCAGGTGGCCATATAAGTGCGGAAAGAGCGCGCCGCCGCGCGACTCTTCCCACTTGATCGCCTCGCCGAACGGAGCCAGGTCGACCATCACCATTACCAGCCGATCCTGCCCGGCAAAATGCTTCGCCGCTGTCTCCGCCGCCTGATCGCGGGTCGACATGTGGATATAGCCATCGGCCAGATCGACCGGCGCGCCCGCAAACACGCCGTCGGCCTTCAACTGCGCATACTGGTCCGCCGTCAATATCTTGTAGGCGAACAGGTCACTCATGCCTCGGCTTCGTCCTCATCATTCTCTTCGATGCGCGCGGCGCTGACGACATGCTCATCCTTGGCCACGTCGAACAGGCGGACGCCCGCGGAATTGCGGCCGATGACGCGCAGGCTGTCGAGGCCCATGCGGATCAGCTTGGCCTGATCGGTCACCAGCATCAGATGATCTCCATGCGTGACCGGGAAGCTGCCGACGACCGGTCCATTGCGACCGATATTGTCGATATTGGTGATGCCCTGTCCACCACGCCCGGTGCGTCGATAATCATAGGCGGAGGAGAGTTTTCCATATCCATTGGCGCAGACGGTCAGGATGAACTGCTCGCGCTCCTTCATCAGCGCAAACATCGCCTGATCGGCCATTTCGCCGTCCTTTTCAGGCTTCCACGGGGCGTAGCGGAGATATTCCTCGCGCTGTTCCTGATTGGCGCCTGATCGATGCAGGATGGACAAGGAGATGACTTCATCGTCACTCTTGAGCGTCATGCCGCGCACGCCGGTCGACGTGCGGCTCTGAAACTCGCGCACATCAGTTGCGGCAAAGCGGATCGCCTTGCCCTGGCGCGTGGCGAGCAGCACGTCATCATTCTCGGTCAGGAGCGCGACGCCGATCAGCCGGTCTTCGCTGCCTTCGTCGAAGCGCATCGCCAGCTTGCCATTGCTCGGCACATTGGCAAAAGCGTCCATGCTGTTACGCCGGACAGTGCCGTTCGCGGTGGCGAACATGACGTGCAGGTCTTTCCAGCTATCCTCATCTTCGGGCAGCGGCAGCACGGTGCGGATGGTTTCGCCGGGACCAAGCGGCAGCAGGTTGACCATCGGCCGCCCGCGCGTCGCCGGGCCGCCTTCGGGCAGGCGCCATACTTTCATGCGATAGACTTTGCCGGCGGTAGAGAAGAACAGCACCGGCGTATGGGTCGACGTCACGAACAATTCGGTGATGGCGTCCTCATCCTTGGTCGCCATGCCCGACCGGCCCTTGCCACCACGCGCCTGTGCGCGGAAGCTCTCCAGCGGCGTGCGCTTGATATAGCCCTGCACCGTGACGGTGACGACCATATCCTCTCGCTCAATCAGATCCTCATCCTCGATCCCGTCGGCAGCGGCGGTGATTTCGGACAAACGGGGCGTAGCGAATTCCCGTTCAATCTCTTCAAACTCTTCCCTCATGACGGCATAGAGTTTGACCCGGTCGCCCAGGATCGCCAGATATTCGGCGATCGCGTCGGCCAGTTCGGCCAGTTCCTTGCCGATTTCGTCGCGGCCCAGCGCCGTCAGCCGATGCAGGCGCAGGTCGAGGATGGCGCGGACCTGAAGGTCGGACAGCTTGTAGAAATCCCCGGCCACTTCGACGTCGATCGCCTCGACCAGCCGGATATAGGGCGCGATCTCGCCGATCGGCCATTCGCGGGCCAGCAGCTTCTCGCGCGCTTCGGCGGGACTGGACGATCCACGGATGATCTTCACCATCTCGTCCAGATTGCTGACCGCAACAACCAGACCCAGCAAGATATGCGCCCGGTCGCGAGCCTTGTTCAGCTCGAACTTGGTGCGGCGGGTGATCACCTCTTCGCGGAACTTGACGAAGGCTTCGATGATGTCGCGCAGGTTCAGCAGTTCGGGGCGGCCGCCGCGAATGGCCAGCATATTGGCCGGGAAGCTCGATTGGGCGGGGGTGTTGCGCCACAATTGGTTCAGAACGACTTCGGGGGTCGCATCGCGCTTCAGGTCCATGACGATCCGCACGCCTTCGCGGCTGGATTCGTCGCGAATGTCGCTGATCCCCTCGATCCGCTTTTCCTTGGCGGCTTCGGCAATCTTTTCGACCAGACCGTTTTTGCCGACCTGATAGGGAATGGCGGTCAGAACGATCGACTGGCGATCGCCGCGCCCTTCCTCGACCACATGACGCGACCGCATCATGATGGAGCCGCGGCCGGTGTGATAGGCGCTGCGTGCGCCGGACTGGCCCAGGATCAGCGGCGCGGTCGGGAAATCGGGACCGGGGACGATCGCGATCAGTTCGTCGATCGTGATGCCGGGATTGTCGATATAGGCAAGGCACGCGCGCAACACTTCGCCCAGATTATGGGGCGGGATGTTGGTCGCCATGCCCACCGCGATGCCGCCCGCGCCGTTGACCAGCAGGTTGGGGAAGCGGGCGGGCAGAACCTGCGGTTCGCTTTCCGATGCGTCATAGTTGGGGGTGAAATCGACCGTATCCTTGTCGAGATCCTCCAGCAGGGCGTTGGCGACCTTGGCCAGGCGCGCTTCGGTATAGCGCATAGCGGCTGGCGGGTCGGGGTCCATCGAACCGAAATTGCCCTGACCATCGATCAGCGGCACGCGCATCGACCAGTCCTGCGTCATGCGGGCCAATGCGTCATAGATCGAACTGTCGCCATGGGGGTGATATTTACCCATGACTTCGCCGACGAGACGCGCCGATTTGCGGTAGGGACGATTATAGACGAAGCCCGATTCCTGGGCGGAGAAGAGAATGCGGCGATGCACCGGCTTCAACCCGTCGCGCACATCCGGCAGGGCGCGGGACACGATGACCGACATGGCATAGTCGAGATAGCTCGCCTTCATCTCGTCTACGATGCTGACGGGGCTGATGTCCGAAGGGTCGGCGAGGCTGGTCTCGTCGTTCAAGGCGATTCTCTTTTTTGGATGGAATGTGTTTCTGCGTTCGCACTAGCGGAGCGAAACAAATCTGTCACCCCTCGCTCACGCGCGCGCCCGCACGGACAGACAACAGGGCCGGGGTGATGACAGCTGCTTTCGGAACGAAGCGCGCGCATGACAGTTGCAAAATCCGCCGATATAGGCTTGTTCAATGGCCATTCACGCGCCGCCCCCTAATCGGCGCACAACAGACTTAAAGTCGCCCATGGCTTCCCCCGCCCGGTGCATTGAGGAGAAGATGATCATGCGTTTTGTTACCCCGGTGGCGCTCGTACTGGCTTTGGCAGTAGGTGGTGGCGCGATTAGCGCGCCTGCATTTGCGGCCAAGAAGGAAGAGAAGAAGGCCGGACCGAAGCTCAATGTTTCGCCCGAAGTCATCAAGGCTCTGCAGGCGGCGCAAAAGGCCGCTGAAGCGCAGGATTTCGCAGGCGCCAAGGCTGCCCTGGCCGACGCCGACAGCAAGGCGAAGTCGAACGATGACAAATATCAGATCGGCGCCATCAAGCTGAACACCTCCATCGCGAGCAAGGATAACGCGCTCCAGGGTGAAGCATTGGCGCAGATGCTCGACAGCGGCCTCACGCCCGCCGACCAGGCTGGCCAGTTCAATGCGGTTGCTGCCGATCAGGCGTTGGCTGCCAAAAATTACGATCTGGCGATTCAGCGGGCGCAGGCCGCGCTTGCGGCGGGTTATAAGCCCGAAGCGATCAACCCGACCCTGGCCCAGGCCTATTTCGGCAAGGCGGGAACCGGCAATGCATCGGCTGAACCGGCGCGCGGTTTCAACGTTCAGGGTCTTGCCGCGCTCAAGGCTGCTGCTGATGCCATGAAGGCTGCCGGGCAGCAGGTGCCGGCCCAATGGTATCAGATCGGCGTTGGCCGGGCCGAAGCGGCCAAACTGCCCGAAGTGACCGAATGGGCCAAGATGGCCTATCAGGCTGACCCGAGCGGCGCGAATTTGCGGACGCTGGTGCGTCTGTTCCAGCGCGCCAATCCGAACATCACGAATCGCGAAAATCTCGACGTGCTGCGCCTCCTGTCGGCGTCCGGTGGTCTGGTGGTCGCCGGTGACTTCCTGGAATATGCCGAAATGGCGTCCAAGACCGGCATCTATGGTGAGGTCAAATCGTCGATCGACCTGGGCCGTTCCAAGGGTGTACTGAACGCGACGCAGGGCAGCGAACTCTACCAGACTGCCATGGGGCGGATCTCTGGTGACAAGGGATCGCTGGGTGCGGCCGAAGCCGACTCCAGAAAGGCGGCCAATGGCAAGATCGCCGCGGCGACCGCCGACGCCTATCTGGGCTATGGCGACTATGCCAAGGCGGCCGCCATGTTCGAACTGGCCAAGGAAAAGGGCGGCGTTGATGCGGACGAAGTCAACACGCGCCTGGGCATCGCCAAGACCATGAGCGGCGACAATGCCGGCGCAAAGGCTGCGTTTGAAGCGGTACAGGGCGGCGCGCGCAAGCAGATCGCTGGTCTGTGGCTCGCCTATCTGGGCACCAAGGGCGCCTGACGGAATACGCGCCGTCGCCCTGATGGCGGCGGCGCGTTTTTGATTTTTTGCTGATATTGATGCGTCCGGGGAGGCTTTTGGGGCTATGCGATTTCTAACCTGTGTTTTTGCGGGCCTGCCGATTGTGTCGGCTGCGGCGTTGCTGGTGGCAACACCCGCGCTCGCGAAAAAGAAGGTTGCTGCCGGTCCCGTCATCGCCATGTCCGATGCGTTTCGTGCCAATGTGGCCGCTGCGCAGGCCGCGCTGCAATCGCGTGACGTGGCCACCGCCAGCGCGCGGATCATGGCGCTGGCGCCCATGTCCGACATTGAAAATTATGTCGCGGCGGGGCTGCGGTTCGAACTGGCGGCCCAGCGCGGCGACGTGCAGGCGCAGCGTATCGCCCTGACCGACCTGTTCAAGACCAGCGAGCTGCCCAAGAAGGATGCGCCGCGTCTGCGCTATGTCGCGGGCTATCTTTCCTATGCTGTGGGCAATTATGACGATGCGGTCGCGCAACTCGATTATGCCAAGACCCTTGGCTATGATGGGATAGATGCGCTGCTGCTGCGGGCCGATATTGCCCTGCGCCGCAACAAGCCCAAGGAGGCAAGGCCGTTCGTGCAGCAGGCGCTGGCGCGTCAGCGGGCATCGGGTCAACCCGTGCCGCTCGCCTGGTCCGACCGGGCGATTTCGATGGCCTATCAGGCGGGCGACTGGACCGAGGTCGGTCAACTCTATCGCGAACGGCTGACCCAGGCGGGCGCGCGGGAAGACTGGCGCTCGGCGATCACCAATTATCTGTCAGCCGCGGGCATCGATTCGCAACTCCAGCTCGACCTGTATCGCCTGCAAGCGGCCAATGGCGCGATGGCGAGCGAGCGGGACTATCAGGCCTACGCCCAACTGGCGGAGAAGGCCGGCTATTTCGCCGAGGCCAAATCCATCATCGAGGCAGGGCGCAAGGTCGGCAAGCTGACCGCGACCCAACCCGCCACTGCATCGCTGCTGAAAGCCGTAACGCCCAAGGCGACCAAGGAGATCGCCGCCCTGCCTGCGCAGGCGAAGAAGGCGGCGGCGGCGTCATCCGGCAAGGACGCGCAGGAGGTGGGTGACAGCTATTTTTCGCTGGGCCAGTTCCCCCAGGCGGTGGAGCAGTATCGCCTGGCGCTTGCCAAGGGCGGGGTCGATGCAGGCCGCGTCAATGCCCGGCTGGGCGTGGCGCTGGCGCGGTCAGGCGATTTGCCCGGCGCGCAGGCGGCATTGAGCCAGGCCAGTGGCAACTGGGCCAGCGTGGCAGGCTTCTGGTCCGTCTGGGTTGATCAACAAAGCCGCAAGGTCGCGTGAGGATGTGCCGGATCAGCCTGTGATCCGGCCACAGCCTGCCACTTATACCGGCAAGGGGACGCCCGGCAGGTTTTTCGACGTGCGGATGGTAAGCGATGTTTTGACGCTCACCACGTTGGGTGCTGGCGTCAGCTTGGACGTCAGAAATTGCTGAAAACTCTGAAGGTCTTTCGCTACAACCTTCAAAATAAAGTCGATTTCGCCGTTCAGCATGTGACATTCGCGCACTTCGGGCAGCTCAGCGACATGGTCCTGAAAGGCTTTGAGATCGGCTTCCGCCTGGCTTTTCAGGCTTACCATCGCGAACACCGTGATCGTATAACCCAGCATCCCCGGATCGACCACGGCATGATAGGAGGTGATGGCGCCTGCTTCCTCCAGTGAACGGACGCGGCGCAGGCACGGCGGCGCGGTCAGGCCCACCTTGCGGGCCAGTTCCACGTTGGTCATCCTGCCATCCTGTTGCAATTCGCCCAGAATTTGCAGGTCAATGTCGTCGATATTCGGGCCGGCCATTATTGTGCTTATTTCCTGTCCTGATTTCCTGTCCCATCATAATAATGTTTCAGGGCAATGCAATTGTCCCACTATGCGACGATCGCTTTCGTTCGCGTAACCAACCCCTTTTCCTTTGCAGGGCTAGGGCTTATCGGTAGTGCGTAACAGCCGCTGCGCGCACCGGGCACCGGTTTGCGCCACGGCCATATGGGGATTATTGGTGCGTTTCAACGATCTGATGCAGACAGTGCTGGCCGCTGACGACCGAGCCGGGCTGGGCGCGGTGACGTTGTGGCGTCAATGTGTCGATCTGCTGGCGCAGCATGACCGCGCCGATCGTATGCCGATGGCCGCGGATCAGCGGGCTGCCTTGCTCGATCGATTGTCGGGGCTACGGTCCAAAATGTCGGAAACGCAGCGCATTGCGACTGTCGTCGAACTCGGCAGTCGGCTGCGGTCGGCCAGCCTGGTCGAATTTTTTGCGCATGACCGGCCCTCTATCGCCGCCGCAGCGATGGCGCGGGCGCAATTGCCCGACATGGTTTGGGACGATCTGCTACCGCGACTGACGCCTACCGCGCGTGGTGTCCTGCGCGGACGACGGGACATCGGCCCAGCGACGCGACTGGCGCTCGAAGCCTTTGGCCCGTCCGATCTGGTGCTGACGACCGTGCGTGACGACATGGTGGGGGACAGCGACATGCTGCTGACCGCCGATATGATCCCCGCGAACGATGTGCAGGAGCCGGAGGTCGAGGCCGGCACGGTCACGCCGCTCCGCGCGCCATTGGGCGACAAGGACCAGATTCGCAATCTGGTCGATCGGATTGCCCAATTCACCAGCACGCGCTCACCGCCCCAGCCCCTGGAACCGCTGGCGGACGAGCCGGCTGACCGCAGCGCCCCGCCGCGCGATTTCGCGTTCGAGACGGATGCCGCCGGCGTCATTCTGTGGATCGATCGCGGGCCACGCGCGGCGTTGATCGGCCTGTCGCTGGGGGATGCAGCGCTGGAGGGTGGCAGCGGGCCGGACGGCCATGTCGCGGGCGCCTTTGCCCGGCGCAGCGGGTTCCAGAATGGCCGTTTCGCGATTGTCGGTGGGAAGATGGCAGGCGAATGGCGACTGTCCGCCGCGCCCTTTTTCGATCCACGATCCGGCCGGTTTCAGGGGTATCGCGGTCAGGCGCGTCGCCCCTTCCTGCATGAAGTGGCGGTACAGCCAGCGCCGCCGCGCGACGGTCTGAGCGGTCTGTCGGCGGATTCGCTGCGCCAACTGGTGCATGAACTGCGCACGCCCCTGAACGCGATTCTGGGCTTTGCCGAGATTATCGAACAGGAATTGTTCGGTCCCGCGGGCGCTGAATATCGTGACATGGCTGGCAATATTGCGGTCGATGCACGCCATCTGCTTGCGGCATTCGATGATCTGGATCTCGCCGCCCGCGTGTCGCGCGGCGACGATGTCAGCACGCCGCAACTGCTCGATCCCGAACTGCTGGTGCGCCAGATCGCCAGTCGCTTCCGTGATCAGGGTGGGGCGTTGGTCGATATCGCCATGGCAGCCAGCCTGCCGCCGGTGCAGATCGACCCGGTGCAGGGGGAGCGCATGGTGCAACATTTGCTGCGCACGCTGATTTCGGTCGCGCCAAAGGGGGAAGCGGTGACGGGCGCCTGCTGGTTCCAGCCCGACGGGGGCAATGGGCGCGTGGTGCTGGCCATCGACCGGCCATCCAGTCTGGCAGGTATGGAAGAAGCGCAATTGCTCGATCCCGGCTATACGTCCGATGGCGACTGGGCCGACGGACCGCTGCTGGGGCTGGGCTTTTCGCTGCGTCTGATCCGCAGCCTGGCCGGAACATGCGGCGGCAGTCTGGATGTGGAGCCGGGGCGCTTGCTGCTCGCCATTCCCGCCGCCAGCATTGCGGAAGATACGCAGCACGCCTGACGGGCACGGCAACCCTATGGCAACCATTGCGCGCTAAGGGGAGGGGCATGATTGTTTCCTCCCATGACGGCAACCTGCTGGCCCCGCCTTTGCCGCAGGACAGGATCGCCCTCGATCCCGCCTTCGGCACCCGGTTCATGCTTTTTGTCGATACCGAAGAGGAATTCGACTGGAACGCGCCGTTCAGCCGTACCGGCCATGGCGTCACGGCTTTGTCCGGCATGGCGCGCGGGCAGGATTATTTCGCGGCGGCAGGTATCAAGCCGGTCTATGTCACCGATTTCCCGGTGGTCGATTGCGACGCGGCGTCAGCGATGATGGCGCAGTGGGTTAGCGATGGCACTGCTGATGTCGGCGCGCATCTTCACCCCTGGGTCAACCCGCCCCATGTCGAGAAGGTGAACGCCGCCAATTCCTATGTCGGTTTCCTGCCGGAAGCGGTAGAGCGCGCCAAGCTGGAAGCGCTATGCCGCCGGATCGAGGAACGTTTTGGCCAGCGACCCATTGCCTATCGCGCTGGCCGCTACGGCGTTGGCCCCAACAGTGCGCGACTGCTTAGCGATGCCGGGTTCCGCCTGGACAGTTCGGTGCGCAGCCGCTTCGATTATAGCCAACAGCAAGGCCCGGACTTTTGCGGATTGCCCCAAACCCCCTATTGGGCAGGGCCGGACCGGAACTTGGTGGAACTGCCATTGTCGACAGCCTTTGTCGGCCTGCTGCGCGGTGCAGGTGAGCGCCTTTATCGCGCAGCCCAGACGATGGGACCGCTCGCCGGCGCCCTGTCGCGCGCCCGCATGTTGAGCCGGGTGCCGCTGACGCCAGAAGGCATCTCCGCATCCGAAGCCATTGCGGCAATCGACGCCCTGATCGAAGAAGGCGTGCCGGTTCTCAATTTCAGCTTCCATTCGCCCACGCTGGAGCCTGGCCATACCCCCTATGTCCGCAACGAAGCCGACCGTGCCGCTTTTTACAATTGGTGGGACAGAGTACTGACCCATCTGGCGAAACGGGGCGTAAGGGCGGCCAGCCTCGATCAGTTTCTTAACGCGGTGCCCATGCGTATCGAGACTTGCCAAGCGGCGTGATGCTCCTTAATCGGGCGTTCGTTGACAAGGTGGGGCCTGTAGCTCAACTGGTTAGAGCTGTCCGCTCATAACGGATAGGTTGCGGGTTCAAGTCCTGCCGGGCCCACCACATTTCCTAATCATGATCTCTATAGCGCATTTCCGCTATAGGCTTTCCCATGGTCGCGAGATGCGCTGTGTCTCACGACATCTCACCCTGGCGCGGCCCACAAGGGGGCACCGACGGGGGCACTGGAATAGAATTTGGGGGCATTCAGGCCATGATTGGACCCGAAAATGGTCAGGCGGCTACCTGGGCAAGTTGACGAGTGGCCTTTGCGTCGCTGACCGGCGGCAAGCCGAACAGACGGCCATATTCGCGCGTGAACTGCGATACGCTCTCATATCCGACCGCGAACGCAGCGGTTGCCGCGCTAACGCCCGCAGAATGCATCAGCCGCCGCGCTTCGATCAGGCGAAGCTGCTTCTGGAATTGTAGTGGTGAGAGAGACGTCACCGCCTTGAAGTGCTGGTGGAACGAGGACGAGCTCATTCCCGCAGCGGCGGCAAGGCGGTCTATCGGCAGAGGCTTTGCGAAGTCAGTGCGCAACAAGGCTACCGCGCGGGCGACACGTTCAACATGGCCATCGGGCCAGCCGATCCGCCTGATCGCATCTCCATGCCGTCCCGCCAACAGCCAGCAGTGCATTTCGCGAACGAGTTGCGCCTGCAGCACCGGCACGGAAGCTGGCCGATCGAGCAGCCGCATGAGACGCAGCGCCGCATCGGCCACTTCGACGTCAGTTTGATCGACCCTGACCGGCGCTAAATCAGAGCAGTTCACGGCCTTCATCTGCCCAGCCAGGTCAGCAATGATCGCCGGGTCCAGCTCTAGGACCAGCGAATAATATGGCGCTGCGATGCTGGCGCGCGTGATCTGGCTGACGGTCGGCACGTCGGCGGTGATCAGCAGCGAATCGCCGGCCGAAAAGTCGAAGCTCTGCGTTCCCATCGTCACGCGCTTCGCGCCCTGCACCACGAGGCAGAGCAAAGGCCGCGAGATATCGTGCTTCAAGTCGCCCGTCGCGGTCGCGCGCACGGCGAAGACGCCCTGAATCGGCGTTGGCGCCATACCCTCGCGATCTGCGTGGACTTCAGCGTGGCGGCGGACGGCGTCAAGCAGCGTGGTCATTTCGCTACCATATCGCGTTCGAGACGATCGCGCATCCTCTTTCGGAGAATTAGGCAAAGATCGTCGAGCTTCCGGCAACACCGGCTCGCCCCAGCGTGACATAAGGGATTCACCGAAAAGAAGGAGACCTGTCATGACCAAGATCGCACTTGTTACCGGCAGCAGCCGCGGCCTCGGCCGCAACACCGCGCTCGCCATCGCGCGCAAGGGAGGCGATGTGATCGTCACCTATCACAGCCGCTCCGGCGACGCCGACAAGGTGGTCGCGGAGATTCAGGCAATGGGTCGGAAGGCTGTCGCGCTGCAACTCGATACGGGCAACGTCGCCGGTTTCGCCGACTTCGCGACGCGCCTCAAGGATGTGCTGGGCACGACCTGGCGGCGCAACACCCTGGATCATCTCGTCAACAATGCCGGACATGGTGACTATGCGCTCATCGCCGACACCAGCGAAGCGCAATTCGACGCGCTGATAAACGTGCATTTCAAGGGCGTGTTTTTTCTGACCCAGACGCTGCTGCCGCTGATCGCCGATGGTGGGCGCATCGTGAATCTTTCGTCAGGGCTGACGCGCTTCTGTGCGCCCGGCTTCGGCGCCTATGCCGCGGCAAAGGGAGCGATCGAGGTTCTGAGCCTCTATCTCGCCAAGGAGCTCGGCAACCGCGGCATCGCGGTCAATACCGTTGCCCCAGGCGCGATCGAAACCGACTTTCTCGGCGGTGCGGTTCGCGACACACCTGACATGAACCAGCAATTCGCCGACATGACCGCGTTGGGACGCGTTGGCGTGCCTGACGACATCGGACCAATGATCGCGAGCCTGCTCGGCGAGGATAATCGCTGGGTCAATGCTCAGCGCATCGAGGTTTCGGGCGGCCAGGCCATTTGAGAAAGTCTGTGGCAACAGGATCACCGGGCCAACAAGATATTCTGGCCACCATTTGCATCCTGATGCAATGGCGCAGCTTGTCCGGGTTACGCATCGCGTAGATCGCCTTGAGGCAAGGATCTTCGATCAGCAGCGCGGTTGTCTGGAGGATGCCGACTTCAGATATCAGCGCTGCTGATTGCGCAGCCGTTCCTTTTCTTCGGTCTGCCAGACCGTGTCGCCGCTTTGCCAGTTCGCTGGACAGCCAGTGCAATCCTTCATCCAGGCATCCTGAAACACCGCAAAGCGGATGCGTGACCCGTCCATGATCGCCTTTTCCAGATTGGCTTCGTAGAATTTCGCTTCCAGCAGATCGGCGTGGATCAGCTTGGCTTCTTTGAAGGACGCGCCTTTCAACAGCGCCTTTTCGAGTGTCGCCGCTGTAAAATCGACACGGTCGAAGGTCGCATGACCAGCCCTTGCAAAAGCGAGATTGGAACCGCGCAGCGATGCACCCGTCAATTGCGCGCCGTTGAGAAACGCGATGGACAGGTCCGCCCCATCAAGATCAGCCCCGTTCAGATTGGCACCGCTCAGGTTCGCATGGCGCATGTCAGCGCGCGACAGCTTGGCTCCACTAAGGTCTGCGCCTGTCAAATCGGCGTTCGCCAGATCGGCAAAGCGCAAGTCCACGCCGGGGCAAGATGTGCGTGGGGCAATGGTGCATCCATTCACGATCCACGGGGTCGGACGCTCTTCGACATTGACGATCTTCTGCTGTGCATAGGCAGGAACAGCAGCCGCGACAATCATCAAGGCAAGGCAGGCGAAGCGCATGGGATGGTCCGATCCACGACAAAAGGGGGTGTCCGGGCGGAGACGCGAGGGAGGTCGCGGTCCGCCCGGACGCTTCGCGCGGAGTGTCGGGCTCCGCGCCAAGACAATTCAGACTTCAGGCAATTCGAACACCCAGAAGGAGCCGCCCTGACTGACCGTGCGCGTTAGGTCGGCCATGTCGCCACCCCATAGCGGCACCGCGCCGCCATAGCCGGACGCCAGGCCGATATATTGTTTGCCATCCTCTTCCCAAGTGATGGGAACCGACACCACGCCCGATCCGGTCTGGAATTTCCAGAGCTCTTCGCCGGTCTTGGCGTTGAAGATCTTCACATATCCATCGCTGGTGCCCTGGATGACGATATTACCCTTGGTGGTGACATTGCCACCCCAGAGCGGCAGAGGCTCCTTGGCTTCCCAAGCGATCTTGCCGGTCTTGGGATCCATGGCCCTCAGCACGCCGACATGATCGTCGAACTGCTTGCGGATGCGGAATCCCTGACCCAGATAGGCCGCCCCCTTGTTGTAGGTGACATTTTCCGTCCAATAATCTTCCGACCAGTCGTTGGACGGGATGTAGAAGAGACCGGTGCCGGGGTTATACGACATGGGCATCCAGTTGGTGCCGCCCAGGAAATTGGGTGTAACCCGGATGCTTTCGCCCTTTTCCTTGCCTGGCGCGGGCGGCGGCGGGCGCTGTCCGGGATTTTCGATCGGGCGGCCGTTGGCGACGTCCCATTTGCTTGCCCAACTGATGTCGGGAACGAAGGGATAGATGCCGAGCGCGCTGCCCTTCTGCTTGCTGATCTTTCCGTCCCGCTTGGTCAGCTTGTCGAGGTCGGTCACGAAGAAATAGCCATTGCGGTCGGCATGGGCGCCAGCGCGGATCGTCTTGCCGTCCTTTTCCAGATCGAACAACACGATCGGGTTGTTGCCCGAAAAGTCCCAGGCGTCATTGGGCGTGTGCTGGAAGAAGCCAACCGGTTCCCCAGTCGATGGTTCGATATAGACCTGTCCCGACGTATAGAGGCTGTCGCCGGGCGAGCGCTTCCATGTGTTCCATGGCGCGGGGTTGCCGGTGCCGATGACGATGGTGTTGGTCTTCTCATCATAGGTGGCCGATTGCCACGGCGCACCGCCACCATGACTCCATGCCTCGACCTTCTTGCCGTCCTTGTCATTGGGCCAGCTGGGCGCTTTGGGATCGCCGGTGAAGGTTGAGGGCTTTCCGTTCAGGCGACCCTGATGCCCTTCCACCATCGGACGCATCCAGATTTCTTCGCCGGTATCGGGATCGCGGGCATATAGTTCGCCCACCACGCCGAATTCATCGCCGGACGACCCGTGGATCAGCATGACCTTGCCGGTCTTCTTGTCCTTCACGATGGTCGGCGCGCCAGTCATGGTGTAACCGGCCTTGTGGTCCTGGAATTTCTTGTTCCACACGACCTTGCCGGTCTTGCGGTCCAGCGCGACCATGCCCGCGTCCAAGGTGCCGAAGAAGATCTTGTCGCCATAAATGGCCGCGCCCCGATTGACGACGTCGCAGCAGGGGCGGATGTCGTCAGGCAAGCGGGCCGTGTAGGACCAGATTTTCTTGCCCGTCTTGACGTCCAGCGCGAAGACGCGGCTATATGATGCGGTGACATAGATGACGCCATCATAGACCAGCGCCTGACTTTCCTGACCACGCTGCCGCTCGTCGCCGAAGGAGAACACCCATTTGGGCACAACCTTCTTCGCGTTATCGGCATTGATCTGATCCAGCGTGCTGAACCGCTGCGCCTTCACGCCAAGGCCATACATCAGCACATTGTCGGTGCTATGTTCGTCGTTGAGGATATCTTCCCACGACACGCCGGCCTTTGTGAAATCATGTTTCTGCGCCGCAGGCTGGCTGACCGCCGGCATCGCAACCAGCATCGCCATGGCCGAAACCAGCAGACACCCCCGTCTTCCCATCATCGCATCCTCCTAAAGCCCGACTGCGGTCATCACCGCTTGTCGAAGCCAAGAGTAAGCGGGGCTTTATGAGATGGTCCTGATAGCTTTCTGAGAAACTGCTCAGAATAGCTTATGCTTTGGTCTGATGACGAAGCAGAAATCCCACTCCTCGGACGGTTGAAAGCTCGGGCGCTCTCTCGTGATGCGACAGATACCTGCGGAGATAGCCTACATAGACGTCGACGGCATTTTCGGTGATTTCTGCATCCTGCCCCCACACTTCATCCAGTATCTGCCCTCGCGTGACGACTTGTCCCGCTTGTCGCGCAAGGCAATGCAACAGGTCGAACTCACGGCGACTGAGAGGGAGCAGCGCTTCACCCACTCGCGCCGATCGGCTGCGCAAATCGACCACCAACTCATCCAGCACGATCCGATCCCGCGATTGGGCGGCGCTGCGTCGGATCATGACATTAAGCCGCGCGAGCAATTCCTCGAACGAGAAAGGTTTGGTGAGATAGTCATCGGCGCCGCAGCGAAAGCCGTCCAGCCTGTCCTCCAGCTCCGCACGGGCGGTCAACATGCAGATGGGAAGGTCATTGCCCCGGGCACGGGCTTCACGGCACAGGTCCGCGCCGTCCGCATCTGGCAGCCCCAGATCCAATATGGCTGCATGAAACTGGCCCGATGCCAATCGCGATTGCGCCCGACGTCCCAGCGTCTGCCATTCCACGGCATAGCCTTCTGCTGTCAGCCCGCGATGGACGAACCGGCCGATTCCCGGATCGTCTTCGACCAGCAATATCCTCAAGCCCGCGCCGGGAGCCTCAGCGACACGCATAATCCTTCTCCATCATATCTGTTAAAGGCGCTGATCCCGCCGGCATGGGCATGCACGATCCAGCGCGCGAGCGACAGGCCAAGGCCAGTGCCGCCAAGGGAACGGCCTGCCTTACCCTGCGCATAGGGATCGAAAATCCGCTCCAGTTCGCTCTCAGCAACGCCCGGTCCTTCATCCGTGACGACGATGCCCACTTCACCCTGCTCATATGTCCCGCTCAATCGCAGCGTGCCGCCCGGTGGCGAGAATTTCACACCATTGTCGATCAGCGCGAGCATCGCCTGCCGCAGCCGATCAGGGTCGCCAATGACAGGCATCGGTTTGTCGAGCGAGCTCAACTCCAGTCGGACACCGCTGGCGGAAGCAAAGCCGGCCGCACTCTTGCCGACCTGTTGCGCAAGATGCGCGAGGTCCACGGGACTGGAGCGCAGGGGCAGGGCACCATCTTCGGCGCGCGCCAAGGTCAGCAAATCATCAAGCCGCCGTTCAAGGAACAGGTTGCTGTCCAATATCTGATGCAGGGCATCCCGCAGCGCCAATATGTTGTCATCAAAGCGCAGGGCCACTTCAGCCTCGCCACGCATCACCGTTACCGGTGTACGAAGTTCGTGGCTCACCTTTGAAAGAAACAGCCGGCGGCGCTGATCGGTGACGGTCAGTTTTTGGTTCAACCGCTCCAGTTCGCGCGTTCGCGCGGCCACTTTCGCTTCCACCGCCTCCGCCATATTTTCGAAATGATCGATCAACCGCCGCACTTCCGACAGATGACTTCCGGGCAATGGCTTTCGCCCATCCTCCCGCGCGATGGACTGCGTCGCATGAGCTACCGCTTCAAGCGGCTTCACAAGGTGGCGCCAAAGAAATACCGCTCCTCCAAACGGAAGGGCCAGCAGGACGATACTGATGGCAAGGATCAATCGCCACGCGTCGCGCTGCGCCTGTCGCGCCGCCTGTGTCGCCACTTCCGCTTCTCTGTTTTCCTTTGCCGCGATGTGCCGGACCATTGCTCGGATGTCTGGCAAGGCAGGGGAGCCGGATCGTAGCAACGAGACCAAATATCGTGCGTTGGCCTCTTCCTCTGCCTGATAGCGAAGCTCCGGCTCAGTGCCGCCGATCAAAGCCGTTTCCGCTGATATGCTCTCGAAATACGCTCCAATGGCGTTACTCAATTCATTCTGGGCTGCGCTGGAATGGTTCAGCAGGATCTGCGCAGCTTCCGCGTCTATCCGTGCCAGCAATAGAACCTGCTTCTGCGCCATGTCCGCGCGTTGCGAGAATATGTGGGTAGATCCCTGCAGGTAGATTATTGTGCTCAGCAATGCCCCAAGGCCCATTGCGATCGCTATGGCCCCAGTCAGGAACAGACCCCGAAAGCCTATCAGAGTCCGCACGATCCTCTCCTGCCCCAAGCCTCTCCAAGGAGAGGCTAAACCAAACCGGCCTTGGCGTCCCTTATACCTAGGGAGGAGGGGCAATGCGCCAGCGCCTTGACAGGGAGCCATCGTCATTGCCCCGGTCGACGGCTTCTATGGCAAGCGGACCTTCATAGAATTAGCGTCAATGAGCGACGTTGCCCTGCGCCATCGCTACCTCAAAGGCCCCGACAGTTCAGCGACCTGCTCGGAACGCAAGTCGATCGCACATTTGCGCGCTCAGGCGCCTTTCATCTTCTTGCGATGTTCCCGCATCATCATATGGCAGGCGAGGCGGTCATGGTCGTCGGACTGGCGCTTCTCCCAGGGCGGCGACCAGTCGGCAGGCGGCTCGCCACAAAAATAGCCGCCCCGCCGAGAGCGGGTCGTCGCATCGGCTGTGGTCGAAAGCGCGGTGGCGATCAGCCCAAGCGCGAGTATCAGTTTGCTAAACGGCATGGCTGAACCGCGTTTCCTGCGGGCGGAGATAGGCGTCGAAACAAGCCGCGACCGACCGGGCGTAGGGTTGCGCCTCCGGGCGGATCTCGATCATTCCGTCGTGCAGGCGGGCAATCCCCATGTTGATGAATTTGGCCAGGTCGCGCGATTGAACGACCCCGTCGCTTGGCGCTGCGCCGTCGCACAGCAGGCGCTCGATCAATCGCCCGCGTTTCTGATCGTCGGCGCTGCGCCTTACGCCGCGGGTCGCCGTCAGCCGCTGTTGGCCGATCATGTCTCGATAGGGCCCGGCATTTTTCTCATTCTGCACGATCAGGTCGGGAAATTGGCTGATCGCACTGGCCCCCAGGCCGATCAGCACGTCGCTGTCATCCTCGGTAAAGCCCTGGAAATTACGCCGCAATCTGCCGGTGGTCGCGGCCTTTGCCAAAGGGTCGCCGGGCAGTGCGAAATGATCGAAACCGATGGCGCGATAGCCTGCGGCGGTCAGCATCGCATGCCCCTGTGTCGCCATGGCAAAACGCATGGCCATGTCGGGAAGATCGGCCTGCGATATGCGGCGCTGGCGGTGCAGCAGATGGGGCATATGGGCATAGCCGAACAGGGCGATGCGCGATGGCGCCAGACGGATGCTCGTCTCCAGCGTTTCAATCAGGTCCGCTTCGCTCTGACCCGGCAGGCCGTACATAAGGTCGAAACCCACGTCGATCTGTGCCCGGCGCAGCCCCTCAACCGCCGCTTCCACCATCTCGACAGGCTGCACGCGCCCGATGGCCTGCTGGACATGCGGCGCAAGGGTCTGGACGCCCAGATTGACCCGCGAAACGCCGATCTGCCCCATGGCGTCGATCCACGCCCGGTCGAGGCGGCGGGGATCGATTTCGACCGATAGCGCAGCATCGCTGGTGTCAAAGCACAGCAGCAACTGGTGATTGAGGCGCACCCAATCGACCAGCGGCAGCGAATTCGGGCTGCCCCCGCCAAATGCGATATGGGTGACGCGCCGCCGCCCGCCCAGGCGGGACGCGACTAGCGCTATCTCCTGCTCCAGCGCATCGACATAGGTGGCGAGGCGGCGGGGCCGTGTCGCAGCACCAGTGTTGCACCCGCAATACCAGCAGATGTCGTGGCAATAGGGGATGTGCAGATAGAGCGAGATCCCCGCATCCTGCGGTAGCCTGTCGAGCCGTTCCTCCAGCGCTTCGGCGCCGACGGCGTCGGTGAATTGTGCGGCGGTCGGATAGCTGGTGTAGCGCGGCACCGGGGCCGCCAGCAGATCGGGATGGTATCGGAACATGGAAAGCGGCCTGCCATCTGCCGCGCGTCCCCGCATTGCGAAAGATCAAATCTCCGATTGCGCGGCGTCAAGGAACGACCGGCCAGCCCGGCCTACAAGGCGTCATTGACCGCAACATCAGGGACGGAGACAATAATGCGTATAAAGACTTTCTTGCTGGCTGGCGCGATGGCGGGCGCACTGGTGGCTGGTCCGGCTCAGGCCAAGCAAGGCGATATCCTGCTGCGCGTACGTGCGATCATGGTCGCGCCGAACGAAAAGAGCGGCAGTGTCCTGCCGGCCTTTCCAGGCGAAAAAGTGTCGGTCGACAACAGCGTCATGCCCGAAATCGACGTCACCTACATGGCGACCGACCATATCGGTTTCGAACTGATCGCCGCGACCACGAAGCATAGCGCCACCGGCCGTACCGGTACGACCGGCAGCATCGGCAAGCTCGCCTCGACGTGGGTATTGCCGCCGACGCTGACGATGCAATATCATCCGGTCGTCGACGGCCCGATCCGGCCTTATGTGGGGGCGGGCATCAACTATACGCTATTCTATGCAGAAGATGCCTCAACGGCTCTGGAGACAGCCGTGGGCAAGACCAAGGTGCATATGAAGGACAGCGTCGGCTGGGCAGGGCAGGTCGGGGTCGATGTCGACCTGAACGAGAAGATCTTCCTCAATTTCGATGTCAAATATATCGACATCAACACCAAGGCGCGATTGGCGACCACGGCCGCTGGTGTGCAGCGCGTCAAGCTGGCGCTCGACCCGTTGGTATTTGGCGTAGGCGTCGGCATGCGCTTCTGATCGAACAGTAGCCCACTACGAAAAATGGCTCGGCCGTTCCGTTGGCCGAGCCATTTTTCGTTGGTGCGTCGGGCAGTCCCGCGCCTGTTGAAGCACCGGCGCAGAACAGGGCGTTACCGATGCGAGGCAGGTTCAGGCCGCTGGCTGCCAGCGCGTGATGCGGACCAGCAGATCGAGCAGCTTTCGCTTTTCTGCGGCGGTCATGAGCGTATCAAGGTTGGCGTCATGGCTTCTTGCATGTCTGGCAAGAATGACGACCTTTTCCTGACCCGCTGGCGTAAGATAAAGATGCTGTACGCGGCGGTCCTTGCTGCTCTTCTCCCGCGATATGAGGCCTTGCCGTTCGAGGTTGCCCAGATGAGGGGTGAGGGTGGACTTGTCGCGGCCATTGGCCGAACTGATTTGCGATGGCGTGATGCCGGGATTTTCCTCGATCATGCGCAAAACGGCATAGTCACCAGGCTTCAGTCCATTTTCTTCGGTGATGCGGCGGAATTCCGAAAATGAGGCGGACTGTGCAAGGCGCAGATTGAACGCGATGCTTTGCGCGAACTCGCTTGGGTGGAACTGCCAGCCGTCGCCGGGCTTGCCGGTCGGATCGGACGGCTTGTTCTTGTTTGCCATATGCTTTCAATCTCTTCGCGTTCGTCGTTCGTGCGTCGGCTCAGCCGCCCTTGCTCCTGCCGGAATGGAGCGAGGGCGGCTGGCCGGGCAGGTCAGATCGGGAAATGCCCTGCCTGGGTCTCCATGGTTATCCAGCGCTGTTCCGTAAAGCTGTCGATACCAGCCTTGCCACCGAAACGGCCATAGCCCGATGCGCCAACTCCGCCGAAAGGCATTTGCGCCTCATCATGCACGGTCGGGCCGTTGACGTGACAGATGCCGGACTGAATGCGCCGGGCGATACGCAGTCCGCGCGCCGTGTCGCGCGTGAACACAGCCGCTGACAGGCCATATTGGCTGTCGTTGGCCAGTTCGATCGCCTGTTCCTCGTCGCGCGCGCGCATCACCGCGACGACCGGACCGAAGCTTTCATCGCGATAGAGGTCCATTTGCGAGGTGACGCCGGTGATGACCGTCGCTGGCATCAGCACGCTGTCACCCTTTCCGCCTGCGGCCACGCTGGCGCCCTTGGCCACGGCGTCGTCGATCAGGCTGTTTACATGATCCACAGTCTTGCGGTCGATCACGGCGCCTAGGGGCGTCTTGCCTTCGCGGGGGTCGCCGACGGTCAGCGTCCGGGCTTTCGCGGCGAATTTCTCTATGAACGCATCGGCCACGCTTTCGACCACGATGATCCGTTCGGTCGACATGCAGATTTGGCCCTGGTTCATGAAGGCGCCGAATGCCGCCGCCTTGACCGCTTCGTCAAGGTCGGCATCTTCGAGCACCAGCAACGGCGCCTTGCCGCCAAGTTCGAGCAGGCACGGCTTCAAATGCTCGGCCGCGCGTTTGGCGATGATTTTGCCGACGCCGGTCGAACCCGTGAAATTGATGCGCTTTACCTCCGGCGCATCAATCAGCGCGCCCACCACTTCGGCGGCATCCTCCGGGGCGTTCGTCACGATATTGACGACGCCTTCAGGGAAACCCGCCTCTGCAAACGCCTCGACGATCAGCATGTGCGTACGCGGGCAGGCCTCGCTGGCTTTCAGGATCACGCTGTTGCCGCAGGCCAGCGGGGTCGCAATGGCGCGCACGCCCAGAATGATCGGCGCATTCCAGGGGGCGATGCCCAAAATCACGCCCACCGGTTCCTTGAGCGCCATGGCGATGCAGCCCGGCTTGTCGGAGGGGATCACTTCGCCAGTGATATGCGTCGTCAGCGCCGCCGCTTCGCGCACGATGCCTGCGGCGAGGCCAAGATTGAACATGGCCCACCCCGCGGTGGACCCGGTCTCGTTCATCATGGCGGCGACAAAATCGTCCTTGCGCGCTTCCAGCGCCGCTGCGGCTTTCATGAGCACGGCACGGCGGGCATTGGGGCCCATCGCCGCCCATGTGGGAAAGGCGGTCGCGGCGCGCGCAGCCACTGTGTGCGCGTCAGGAGCCTTCATGGCGGGCGCCGATGAAGCAATTTCCCCGGTGAGCGGGTTCAGGCGTGTAAAGGTCAATCTATCCTCCTTGCAGGCCGGTTTCCGGCCTTTCATACCATGTAGAAATCGGCGACCGTTTCGATCCGGTCATTCATAAGAGTGATCGTTTTGGCAGCAATCCTTAACTCGCCGGCTTGGCTGACGAACTGGTAGTCGTAACGCCCGAACAGGCTGCGCTGTCGCTGACGCTTGGGTTCGTAGATGTGCGAGCAGAACGCTGCTGTCGCGCTGTCTGGCTCTTCGACGATGATATTGGTGACCTGATGGCAGACGCGCGCCAGAATATCCGATGCGACCGACATGCCTGAGGTCGCACGCCAGACGCGGTCCTCCAGATTGTGCCGCCCCTTATAATAGATGTGCGACAGTTCGGCGTCCGGATCGCTTGTCGTCGTGTCTTCATCGAGCCAGGCGGGCATCCAGAAAACGCAGTCCTCGCTATAGAGATCGAGCCATTCGCGCCAGCGTCGCCGGTCGAGCAGCATCGCCTCGCGCGTGATCAGCGCTGTCGCTTCCGCCAGATCAAGCATCCAGTGTCTCCCGCGCAGCACCCGCTTCCATCCGCGCCAGCCAGGCGCGATAATAGCTGTGATAGAGCGTTTCATCGCAGAGCATGGCGTCGCCAAGCACGTTGCGCGCCGGGTTCATGTCCAGAAGATCGGAAAAGGCGTTTCCGCCGGTCACGCTGGCCGTCGCGCCGCGACAATATCCATAGGCCCAGCGGTGCAGGCGGGTGGCATTACCCGCCTGGCAGTCTTCATAGCTTACGGTGTCGTCTGGCGTCGCCATGCCGGTCGGATTGAAAAAATCCTCGTAATTACGAATTCGCTGGCGGCGGGCTTCTGCGCTTTCTCCGCGCGGGGCGATGCAAAACGTCCGCATCTCGGTCTTGTTGGCCGCTAACGGGCGGATGATACGCAACTGGCTCGAAGCGTTTTCGGCAAGTTGCAGGTTAGGAAAAATGGTCAGGTTCCGCATGTTGAACATCCAGTCCCGGCGGGCGGCGCCATAGCGTTCAGCCAATATTTCGGCACGCTCGAACAGGGGAACGGCATCGCTGACGCCGATCAGCCCCCAATTGAGCACATGCCCTTCGTCAAAGCTGTAAGAGCCGCCGGTGATGCCTTCGGCTTCCTCGCTCCAGTTCTTGTCCTTTTCCCAGATCGACCGCACCGATTCCGCCCGCCTTTCCTTGGCGCGCTTGTCCAGAAGGCGGATGTAGGATGGATGGGCGGATGTGAAATGATAGGCGTCGGAACAGTTTTCGAGCTGGTATTTCCAGTTCCCGTCGAATGTGAAGACGATTTCGCCGGGGACAAGTTCAAGGCCGCCCTCTCCTTGGTCCGCCGACAGGTCCAGCAGGCGCCGGGCTTCGCCCAGATGCTCTTCGATCGGGCAGGTCGGGACGAGGCTGCCGAACAGAAAGCCGCGATAATTGGCAAAGGCTGGCAGACGCGGCAGGTTGCGATCGCGGCCGATAAATTCTTCCGAATAGGCGCCTGCGTTCATGCCCTTGACCGCGACGTTGCGGCCGGCGCTGTCAAAACTCCAACTGTGGTAGCGGCAGACATGAAGCCGCCCCTTGCCGGTTCGGCGGTGACAGATCAATGCGCCCTTGTGCGGGCAGGCGTTGACGAACGCACCCAACGTTCCTTCACCATCGCGCATGACGACGATCGGGGTGTGGCCGATGGTGACGGTGAAATAGCTATGTCTTTCGGCTGCCTGGCTATCCATTCCCAGGAACACCCAGCCGCCTTCGAAGATGTGGCGGATTTCCCGCTCGAACAGGGCCTCGTCGGTAAATGCAGCGCGGTCGACGCTGAACCAGCCATCTGAAGGGCGGTCATCGACCAGCGCCCTGACATTTTCAATCGTCACTCTCTGCTCTCCTCAATCCCATTCTTCTTCTCGTTGTGGTTGTGCGCGTCGACCGGAGGCCAGTCAGCGTCGGCGCGCACAGGGCAGGTCAGCTCTTCACGCGCAGGGTGAGATACCACTGACGCGGCGGCGAATAGCCGACACCGACAAAGCCGATCGCACCCGGACCGGATTGATCATAGCCGCCGACCACGAACCGTTTATCAGTGATGTTCTTGACCCCGAAGGTGAGACCCCAGCGGTCGCCGGCGTCGTCGAAGGCAATCGAACTGTTCAGCAGGCCGACATTGCCCGATTGCAGATAGGGCGAATTTTCTGCGTCCGGCGATGTGTTGCTCTTGTAGTTATAGTCGCCGTTCCATGTGATCCGGGCGCCGCTGGCCAGATCGTAGCGGTAATTGGCGCCAAGGGTGACCGACCATTCCGGCGCATTGACAAGATTGTTGGTCACAGGGATCGTCGCGCCGGGTGACATCCTGGAATAATGGGCGTCGAGATAGCCCAAGCCCGCGTTGAGGCCGAACCCGCCGAACCTGGCATCCGCTTCTGCTTCGAAACCGCGGATCGTCGCCTCGCCAGCGTTCTTGAACACGGGCGAAATGGCGATGATCTCGGTGACCTGTATGTCCTTGTAGGCAGTGGTGAACGCAGCCATGTTCAGCCGCAGGTGCCCGTCCAGCAAGGTGGATTTCAAGCCGATCTCATGCGTGTCGGCCCTTTCCGGTCGGAAGGTCAGATCGCTCGCCGTCGTTGTGGAGGGTGACAGCAGGCGGGTCGTCCACCCGCCGGACTTGAAGCCCTGGGCGAACGAATAATAGAACATGACGTCCCGGTTGAATTTATATTCCGCACCGGCCTTGAACGACACGTTGCTGAAACTCAGCTTGTTCATACCAAAGGGGTATAGCCGGGTCAGGTCGTTCTGGTCGGGAAGGAATGGGAGCGGGAGCGAAGTCACGACATTCGGATCAACGCCCGCGCCTGCCCGCGCCCAGAATGCGTTCAGATCCTGCTGATCACCCTGAAACCGCTTGTTTTCCTTCGTATAGCGCACCCCGAATGTGAGACCGAACCGATCCGTGACATCGAAATGCTCATGCATGAAAGTCGCATAGGCCTTGTTGTTGAAATGGTTCGGCCCG
The DNA here is from genome assembly GCF_059424385.1 of Sphingobium sp. GW456-12-10-14-TSB1. Lineage (NCBI taxonomy): Bacteria > Pseudomonadati > Pseudomonadota > Alphaproteobacteria > Sphingomonadales > Sphingobiaceae > Sphingobium > Sphingobium sp. GW456-12-10-14-TSB1. The sequence continues at coordinate 788,271 of NZ_JBWKZI010000001.1, forward strand.
TAAATCTGGATCAGCCCTTCCGCGAATACCGGCGTATCCAGCAGACTGCCCGTTTCAGAGAAATAATAGAGGCCGACCGTCCCCTTCAAACGGCCATCGAAATTGTCGTGGTTTAGCTGAAGCTCCTGCGAAAACTGCGTCTGGTCCATAGCGAACGATGCATCGTTCAGGATGATCGGCGTCGCCGCGATTTCGCTGCCGAACCGGGATTTCAATGAGCGGTAGGCGGTGATCGACTTGAGCGAGGCGTTGTCCGCGACTTCGAGATTGCCCGTCAGGGAGAGGCCCCAGGAGGTCAAATTGTCGAAGTTGCTGCCGCGTGCATAGCTTTTGTCGATGTCGCCAGTGACGAAAGCATCGGAGATCGGCAGACGATCATTGTTGGGATCGGCATCGACATTCACGCCATAAAAGCTGGTGCCCACGACGCCGCGCGCGCTACAGACTGCAATTGGCGCCTGACCAAAAATGCAGCCATTATAGGCGGATGCGACGGTACCGTCATTGGCCCCCGCCTTGGTAAACAGCAAGGTGCTCGGTCGGGCTTCCTGCTGGGCGCGCGTGTAATCGGCGGAGAGCAGGAAATCCAGCTTGTCGCTGGCCAGCCATTTCAGTTTGAACCGGGCATTGAAGGCGTTTTCGCCGCCCTGCGTGTCGGAACCGCCCGGCGTTCCGACCTTGCGGAACATGCCCTGGTCCGTGATCGTGCCGGGCAGTCCGGGGAAGGGGATGCGCTTCTGATAGCCGTCGCGGTGTTTGTAGGAAAAGGATGCCTGCGACAGCAACATGCCATCGATCAACGGTATGTCGATCGATCCGCGCACATCGGTGCGGCTGAAGCTGCCGGTCGTGCCTTCAAGCTGATAGCGAAAATCCTTTGCAGGGTCGCGGGTCACGATGTTGAGCGCGCCGCCGATTGTATTGCGTCCGAACAGGTCTCCCTGGGGGCCTTTCAGCACCTCGATACGCTCAAGGTCCAGCAGGTCGACCACCGCGCCCAGCGACCGGGCATAATATAAGCCATCGATATAGACGCCGACGCCCGGTTCAAGATTGAAGGCGAAATCATTCTGGCCGATACCACGTACGGTAGCGACCAGGATCTGCGAGGAACCAGCGAAGGAGACGGTGTTCTTGATCTCTATGTTGGGAACATAGCCGCCGATCTGACCGACACTGGTGATGCCCTTCTGTTCGAGGGCCTGGTTCCCCAGCGCAGAAATGGCGATCGGCACTTTTTGCATATTCTCCGATCGCTTCGTGGCGGTGACAACGATTTCGCCGACGCTGTCGTTCGATGCCGTATCGGCTTCCTGTGCAAAGCACGCGGGCATCGCGAACATGCTGCCCAGCAGCAGGGCTGCGCGCAATGTGCGGCCGTTGGCCATCTTGTTTTGATGTTTCATTTTCCCCGAACTCCCTGGTTCATGCCGCACTCCCCATTTCGGGCAGAACGTGCAGCTATCCTCTATGAATAGAGGGGGCCGGAAAGACTTGTTCGAGCTGGTTCCCAAGCTTGTTCCGAGCGGAATCACGCGGTGTCAGTGCGCTATCCCGGTCGCACCGCACAGCCGGTACTCGCGTGGCGTCATGCCGAATTTGACCTTGAATGCCTTGCTGAAATGGGCTGGATCCTTGAACCCCAGATCATAGGCGATCGCGGTGATCGATCGCTGTGCGCCCTGGCTCTCGCCCAGCGACTTGAGGCTTTCCTCCAGCCTGCGGTGCCATATCCATTCGGACAGACTATGCTGGCGACCTTCGAACAGCTTACGCAAGTAACGGCTGGAAACACCCAAGGCCTGCGCCACGCTTTCGCAGGACAGGCTTTCGTCCAGCAGATTGTCTTCCACGAAGCGCAATGCCCGGTTGAGGAAAAAATGATGCCCTTCGCGAACGGGGGGCACGCTCTCCCCGGTCAGATCCTTCAGGGATGCGGTCACGAGATCGAGCAGTGTGTTGCGCAATTGCCGGCCGCTCATGGGTGAAACATCTTCCAGTTGCGCGCTCAGCTGACGGATATAGGTGGAGGCGATGGCGCCCATCCCCTTGTCGCCACCAACCGCGCGGGACGTCAGCAACGAAGGATTGAGCAGCCGGTCGTTAATTTCCTTGCGACTGAACCGCAGGACCGACTGCACGAATGGCTGGTCCAGAACGATGCGATAGGGTTCGGCTGTGTCGTAAATGGCGAACTCGCCCGGACGCAGGCGGGTCATGCGACCGCGTTGTTCAATGCCCATTTCACCTTCATGTATGATGCTGAGCAGGAAATCATCGTCCTTGGAGCGGGCGATGCGCTGCGCATCACGCACGACCGTGTGCGGGGTAGCGGCAACGGTCGCGAAAGACACGTCGAGCAGGCGGCGGCTCTGGATCTGGCCTTTGAACCTGTCGCTGCCATGCTGGCGGCAATCGAGTTCGACAAAGGTTTCGCAAACGGTGTCGCGCCAGAAGGAAAATGACGAACAATCACGCTGAGTGAAGGACCTATCCGCTAGCTGCATGACCACATCCTTTCGAAAACGATTATCTGCACTGGATTGCGTGCCACTCAAAACAACCGACTATACCCCTGCAACCAAGACTCTGTGTTCGGGCTTGCGATAACTGTCATGCCAAGTTGAGGGTGAGGATCAGCGTGCAATAGGCACCCCCTTCGTGGGGTGATCGGCGTGCAAAAAGGACCCCTTCATCCCGGGGATTTAGTCGGCCGACTGGTTTTGATCAGTTGGCGAGAACGGGATGTTGATCGTGGAGACAGTGGTTCGGATTCGGCGTGAGCATGCAGCGGGTAAGGCGATCAAGGCGATCGCTCGTGACCTTCGTTTGTCGCGGAAGGTCGTCCGCAAAGCGATCCGGTCGCCGGAGGCGGCGTTCAACTATCAGCGCAAAGTCCAGCCGCTGCCGCGGATCGGTCCTTATCAGGATCGTCTCGATGCGCTGCTTGAGGAGAACGAAGGTCGCGGCCGCCGCGATCGGCTACGGATGACGCGTATCCATGACCTGCTGGTGCGCGAGGGGTTCGATGGATCCTATGATGCGGTGCGCCGCTATGCGGCGCGCTGGCGTGCTGCGCGGCGGAAGGATGCTGGCGAAGGCGCACCGGCGTTCATCCCGATGACCTTCCAGCCGGGTGAGGCCTACCAGTTCGACTGGAGCCACGAGGATGTGGAGATCGCCGGCAAGCCGATGCGGGTGAAGGTGGCGCATATGCGTCTCTGCGACTCGCGCGCACCCTATGTCCGGGCCTATCCGCGCGAGGGCCAGGAGATGCTGTTCGATGCCCATGCCCGGGCGTTCGCGTTCTTCGGCGGTGTGCCGCGACGCGGTATCTACGATAATATGAAGACGGCGGTGACGGCCGTGTTCACCGGCAAGGAGCGTGTGTTCAACCGCCGCTTCCTGATCATGACTGGTGACACGCCTCGAAGAGGAGACCCGGATCGGCAAAGGCGGGACCCTGGCGGCGCAGCTGTCGCGGCTCGACCTGATCGTTCTCGACGAGCTCGGTTATCTGCCGTTCGCCCGCTCGGGAGGGCAGTTGCTGTTCCACCTCATCAGCAAGCTTTATGAGCGGACCAGCGTCATCATCACCACGAACCTCGCCTTCGGCGAATGGCCGACCGTGTTCGGCGATCCCAAGATGACCACGGCGCTGCTCGACCGCGTCACCCACCACTGCGATATCGTCGAGACGGGCAACGACAGCTGGCGCTTCAAAAACCGCAGCTGACAGCCACCTTCGGCGCCTTCAAAAATCTATCTTGCGCTGCGCGCGCCTCCGGTCGGGCTACGCCCGCCCTCCGCCGCACGCAGCGCAAGGCCATCTTCAACAAACCAGCATCATATTATCTGAAAAGGGGGTCCCTCTTCGACGCCGATCGGGGGTCCCTTTTGAACGCCGTTTGACAACCGTGACATAGCGATGTCGTTGCCAAGATGATCCGAAGCCTCGGAGGGGACCGAGATTTGGCAAGACAGGAATGACGAATGACCGCTGCTCCCTCGAACGAAGCCGCCTCTCCGCACTCTGACGAGGCGTCGCCTCTGCCCACCCGCCTTCTGCGCTTGCCAGATGTCATGGCTCGAGTGGGAATGAAGCGTTCCGCGATCTATCAGCGGATGAGCGAAGGCAGGTTTCCGAAATCGCGATCGCTTGGCCCAAAATGCGCTGTGTGGGTTGAAGCAGAAATCGATGCTTGGATACGCGGAATCGCGTCAACCTAAACCGGCTTGGGCCACCTTCTTGCCGCAACCGCCGTCCCATCTACCCACCTCTTCGGAGGGAGTCTATTCGGAACGTGCCATGCAGTCTCGGTACGGCCGATTGCGGTCACCGCAAACGGCAAACATTGCTGCAGCCTCAACAAGGATCGAGTGATCGGCGACAGGGCATGGCGTCTCCATCATAGTCACCCCCTCAGGTGACAGCGACATCCTCCGGCGATCGGTAGAGACGCGTTTAGCAATCAGAATAAATATAGGAGGAGAGGGGATAATGAAACCACGTCTTTATGCGTCTGCGGCACTTGCCGCTCTCACGGGTGCGATATTGGCAGCCGAACCGGCAAGCGCGCAGTCTACTGGATCTGCTGCGGCTGCCGATGGCGCCGCTCCTCAAGATTCTGGCCTTGGTGACATCATCGTCACTGCGCAGAAGCGCGAACAGCGCTTGAACGATGTGGGTGTCAGCGTCTCGGTAGCCTCTGCGACACAGCTTCAAAGCGCCGGCATTGTCGATGCGGAAGGCCTTGGATCGATCGTCCCGGGCTTCACCGCGTCTACCAGCGTGTTCGGACCGCCTGTATTCTCGCTGCGCGGCGTCAACTTCAACTCCTTCCAAGCTTCCGCGCCGCCGACGGTGAGCTCCTACATCGACGAGGCCGCAATTCCCTATCCGATTATGGGTCAGGCCCTTTTTCTCGACGTCGAGCGGGTCGAAGTGCTCAAGGGCCCGCAGGGCACCTTGTTCGGCCAGAACGCGACCGGCGGCTCGATCAACGTGATTGCTGCCAAGCCAACCAGGGACCTTTCCGCGGGCTTCCGCGTCGATGTCAATCATTGGGGCGAAACCAATGCGGAAGGCTTCGTGAGCGGGCCGCTGTCTAGCACGCTGCGGGCGCGGGTTGCCGTCCAGACCACACAGTTCGGGGGCTGGCAGCGCGGCTATTATCTCAATAACCAGAAGAACGGCGACCAGAACAAGATTGCCGGCAGGCTCCTGCTCGACTGGACTCCCACTGACCGCCTGAGGATCTCGGTAAATCTGAATGCCTCGAGGGATCGCAGCGAGCAGCAGCAGGCGCAGGCTTTCCTCATCCAGCCCGTCAATCCGGCAGCGGCGTCCGCGGCCCCGTTTCTGCAATATCGCAATCATTTGCCGACCAGCGCCCGGGACGCTGATTTCGACACCGGCTATGATACGCGTGCGGACAGCCATACCTATCAGGGTGTGCTGCGGGCCGACTATGACGTCGCCGATCACCTCACGCTGACATCGATCACAAACTATCTCAAGACCCGCTTCCGGTCGCCCCATGATCAGGACGGCACGGCCGTCCCGATGCAGCCGGCCACTGCAAAGGCTGACATCGAATCCATCAATCAGGAAGTGCGGCTGGCAGGTAACTTCGCCGACGCTGGTATCAACTTCGTCCTGGGCGCAAGCTACGGCGATGATGATATTACCGAGGGTGTGGCCAACGCCTATACGGGTTACACCGGTTTTCCCCCCAATTCGCCTGCCGAATGGATCTATAAGCTGACCCAGCGCGGCGCGGCAGTATTCGGCAGCGTTGACTATGAGGTGGTGCACGGCCTCACCCTTACCGCCGGCGCGCGCTATACCGAAACCAAACAGACGATCAACGGCTGCACCTTTGACAGGGGCGGCACGCCGGGAATCAGAGGTGTCTCCCAATCGATCGTCGGCGCCGTCAATCCGTCGCTTGCGGCTGCCTATGTCTCGGGCGGATGCATCACGATCGACGACGGTGGTGGGAGCGCAGCGCCCACTTTCCTGCCGATCTTTGCCGATGGTGAGCAGAAGGAGCATAATGTCGCCTGGCGCGGCGCCGTCAACTACAAGGTGACGCCGGATGTGCTGTTGTATGCGTCGGTCAGCCGCGGCTTCAAGGCGGGTACTTTTCCCGTCATCGTCAACCTGTTCAACTCCGTCATCAAGCCGGTGAAGCAGGAGAAGCTGACGTCCTACGAAGCTGGTGCGAAACTGACGCTGTTCGACAACCACGTTCAGCTGAATGCCTCGGCATTTCATTATGACTATGTCAACAAGCAGTTCTTCTCGTTCCTGCCGGTCCTTCAAGGCGCGCTGGTCACCGCGACGCTGGTCAATATCCCCAAATCCACCGTTGATGGTGCGGACATCGATATCACCGCGCAATTTGGCGGGCTGCGCCTGAGCGGCGGCGCGACCTATATCAAGACCAAGGTTAGCAATTATGTCGGCTTCGACTTCGCGGGCGCGCCGCTTAATTTCTCCGGTAAGGAGTTCAACTACGCGCCGCCCTGGTCTGCCAATCTGGACGCCGAATATAAGTTCGACGCCGGCGGTGATATCCAGCCGTTCGTCGGCGGCACTGTTACCTATCGTGCCAAGACCTACGCCGACCTAGGTGAAAATCCTGACTTCGCCATACCGTCCTACACCTTGCTCGACGCCAGGTTGGGACTGGAATCCATCCGCGGATGGCGAGTGAGTATCTATGGGCGCAATCTGACCAACAAATATTACTGGAATTCGGTGGCATCGGCCGGCGATGGCGCCGTTCGCTTCACCGGCGAGCCGCGCACCTTCGGCGCGAATTTTAGCTATCGTTTCTGATTGCGAATAGGAGGTCGATCAGGGATCGGCCTCCACCGGCAAGGATGTAATATGAGAGCCGACACATTCTCGGGGGAGGTCGCGATCGTGACCGGGGCGGCGGGTGGTATCGGTGCCGCCACCGCGAGAATGCTGGCCGCGCAGGGTGCCAAGGTGATCCTGACCGACGTCAAGCAGGCCCCGGGCGCGCAGATTGCGGAAGAAATCGGCGAGGCGGCGCGGTTCGTGGCTCATGATGTCAGCAATGGGTGCGACTGGAAGACGGTACTCTCCGTTGCGGAAGACAGTTTCGGCCCGGTTTCCATCCTCGTGAACAATGCGGGGATCGCGTCGACGCCCACGCCGCTTTACGAGGTCAGCGAAGCGGACTATCGGCGCGTCATCGAGATCAACCAGCTGTCCTGCTTTCTGGGCATGAAGACGGTTGCCCCGTCTATGATCCGCAGGGGCGGCGGGGCGATGGTCAATGTGTCGTCCGTGGCAGGACTGAAGGCAGAGCGGGGCGCTATTGCCTATGTCGCGAGCAAATTCGCCGTGACAGGCATGACGAAGGTGGCGGCGCTCGATCTCGCCAAGGACAATATCCGGGTCAACTCTGTCCATCCGGGCCTTGTGGATACACCCATGGTTCGACCCGAGGGCGGCGCGGACGCATTCGAGCCGATCCTGCAGTTTGCATCAGGATTGCCGATCCCCCGGCCAGGCAGTCCCGACGAGATCGCGAACCTCATCGTTTTTCTGGCGTCGAAATCGGCGAGTTTCCTGACGGGCGGCAGCTATGCCGCGGATGGCGGATGGACATTGTGACGGGTCAGCTGCGACTGCGCGGCAAATTGGCGCTGGTGACCGGCGCGGCCCAAGGGATCGGCGAGGCGACGGTCCGGCGTCTGGCTTCTGAAGGCGCGCGCGTCGTTTGTGTTGATCTGGATGACAAGGTGGTGGCAATGGCCCAGGCGGTCGGCGGTGAAACCTTGGCGATTGTGGGCGATGTAACCGACGTAACGGTGCTACGCGCGGCAGTGCAGGAGACCGAGCGACGCTGGGGCCGAATCGACATATTGGTCAACAATGCCGGGATCGACGGCGCGCCCGCCTTGCTGGCTGACGGGGAAGATCGCGATTTCGACCGGGTGATCGACGTCAATTTGCGCGCCTGCTGGCTGGCAATGAAGCTGGTGCTTCCAGGCATGGTTGCAGGCGGCGGCGGCGCCATCGTCAATGTCGCTTCGGTTGCCGCCTTGATCGGTTTCGAAACCCTGTCCATCTATTCCGCGTCCAAGGCCGCGCTCGTCGGAATGACGCGTACGGCGGCGCTGGAATATGGCCGCCACAATATTCGTGTGAATGCCCTATGTCCTGGTGGGGTTCTGACGCCGCTGGCTTTGTCTTTCATGGACGAAGGGACGACGCAGGCTTGGGCCGACAAACATGCGCTCAAGCGTTTCGCCGAGCCTGAAGAAATCGCCGCCGCGGTCGCATTTCTGGCCAGCAATGACGCCTCCTTCATTACGGGCGCCGCAATTCCGGTCGATGGCGGCATGACCGCGCATTGACCGCCGAACAACGAACAAGGAACGCTCTCAATGCCAACAGTTCGCGCGCGCCGGATCATCAATGCCCCCGTTGCCCCGATCTGGGCGGCGATCCGCGATTTCGGAACGCATTCACGCTGGATCGAGCATCATCCGACCATAACGCTGGAGGGGGGCGACGGGCTGACGATCGGGGTGAAGCGCCGGGTCACCTATGGCGACGGCTCCTTTTTCGACGAAGTGCTGACCAGCACGGACGACCGGACATGGACGCAGGAATATGACGTCGTCGGCGATCTGCCGCTACCGGTCTACAATGTTTACGGGGCGATGCAGCTGACGCCCATTGGCAAAGACGGCCCGACGTTGGTCGAGCGCAGGCTGACCTATGACACGCCCCTTTCCGAGGATGAGGCCCGCGCCTTCGAGGCGACCCGCTTCGAACTGCTTTCGGACAGTCTCGATATCCTCGCCGCGCTGTTCGAATAAACGCGAAGGACCTCCCGGTGCAAATTCCTCCCTCGCCCTTCGAGCTCACGCCGGACCTGTTGACCGCCATTATCAGCCCGATCGTTCCCGGAGCCGGCGTCAGCAGCGTCACTATCGTCAAGTCGCATGAATATGGCGACGGCGACGTATCAACCTCTGCGCGCGCGACCGCGAGGCTCGACTATGCCGATGGCTCGCCGGCCGGTCTCCCGCGCGATGTTATTCTCAAACTGTCCTTCGATCCGGGCAAGGCAGGCACCGATGCCTGGTATTGCCAACTGGACGGGCTGTTCGCCAACGAAGTCAATTTCTATAACCGGATTAGGCCTGGCCTGGACATCGAAGCGCCTCGGTCCCTGGGCGGACATTTCGATGCGGTCACGAAGCGCTACCTGCTCATCATGGAAGACGTCACCAAGCGCGGCGCGACCTTTCCCAGCAATCTCGACGAAGTAGGCGTCGATAATGTGAAACATATCCTTGATGCGATCGCCAAGGTTCACGCAACATACTGGAAGAGTGAGCGCTTTGCCGGAGACCTGTCCTGGGTCGAGACTCACCTCGCAGGCGGCGTAGAAAACCATATGCGCAGCGTGATTCCGGAGGAGGGTATCCGCAGTCAGCTCGAACTGCACAAATTCAAACGCGAACTGTTGGAGCGCCTCGGCACTACCGAACGTGAACTGTTCGCCGGAATGGTCGCCAACAAGCAGCATCAGTCGACGCTGCCGCAGACGCTGCTGCACGGCGATCTGCATATCGGCAACACCTATCGAATGCCCGACTTCAGCGTCGGGCTGCATGACTGGCAGCTGTGCGTGAAGGGCTTTGCGCTGCACGACGTGACCTATATCATCAACACCGCCCTCTCGATCGCGGAGCGGCGCACGCACGAGCGGGACCTGCTCGGCTATTATCGCGACAAGCTCGTCGAGTTTGGCGTGAAGGCGCCGCCGTCGCTCGACACATTATGGACTGAGCACCGGCGCGCTGCGCTGTGGACGCTCTATATCGGATGGCTGACTTGCCCGCCCGAAAGCTATGGCTGGGAGACGATGGCCGTCGCATTGCTGCGCGTCTCCACCGCGGTGGAGGATCACGGGACGCTCGCCCTAGTCAGAGAGACGCTGTGACTGCAATTCGCGGCATTCTTCGGTGACGGCCCCGACCGCACTGGTGATCGGCGCGAACGGCGGAATGGGGCAGTCCGTCACGCGGGCGCTGCTCGACGCGTCATATCGCGTCGGCGCTACCGTCTCGCGTGCCGAGGCGGTGTCCGCTTTTGCCGAGACCTTTTCCGGCTGCGCGTTCGTCGAGCCTGCTGACCTCGCCAACGCCGATGCGCTGCGGGATCAGGTCGCAAAGCTAGCCGAGAGACTGGGATCGCTGGATGCGGTCGTGATCTGCGCCGCCGTGGCGCCATTTTCCCCGGCCGAAACGACCGGTCTCGCTGATTTCCGCCGCACGATGGAAATCAACTGCCTGTCCAATCTGGCGATCTATCAGGCCTGCCTGCCGGCGCTGCGAAAAACGCGAGGCCGCATTGTGCTGACCAGCTCATGGTCCGGAATGGTCGCGACACCGATCATGGCGAGCTACGTCGCTTCCAAATTCGCGCTCGAAGGCCTGACCGATGTCATGCGGCAGGAGGCAAGTGCGTGGGACGTCGATGTCATCCTGTTGCAGCCTGGTGCGCTCGACACGCAGATGATGCGCCGCAGCCAGGCATCACTTGGCAGGATCATTGCCGAGCTGCCCGACCAGGAAGCGGCGCTCTACGGCATGCTATACCGCCAGATGAAATACCGCGCCGACGAAGGCCTGGCCAACGCGAACTATACCTCGCCCGATATGGTGGCCGACGTCGTTCTCCGAGCCTTGCAGGTGGAGAAGCCCGGCACGCGCTATCCGGTCGGCGCCGACGCAGCGTTCATGTGCGGCCTCGCTAAGGCCAAATCGGACCGAGACGTCGATGCCTTCATTCTCGACATGTATCGTTCCGCGCCTGTGGAGAGCGGAGCATGATCTTCCGGCCCCATCTCACCAGCTCAGAAATCGACGCGATCATGGCCACCGCCAGGGGCTTCGCGGAGGCGCAGGCTCTCGCCGTGACCATCTGCATCGTCGATGATGGCGGTCATGTGCTGCGCCTCGACCGGCTGGATGGCGCGCCGCTCATATCCCTGCGTGTGGCAGAAGGAAAGGCGCGTACAGCGCTCGAGCTCAGGATGCCAACAGGGCTGCTGGAACCGTCCATCGCCGCCATGCCATCCATGATCGCGATCGCGGATTTTTACCCCTTCCGCGGCGGCGTTCCGCTCTTTCATCAGGGCCAGTGTGTGGGCGCGATCGGCGTATCCGGCGCAGCGCCGGAGCAGGATGAAGAGACCGCTCAGCGCGGCGCGGATTCTCTAGGTGTGCCCGACTGACGAGCCTGTCCCGGTTCTCGGTGACAGGCTGCACGCGGCGCGTCTGCTAAAGCCATCTGATCAACGAAAGAATGGCGGCTGGGACTGTCGCGAACGTACGGCTGATCCGATGGCCATTGGGAGCAGGTATATGGAAATCGTGAAGGATGACCTCGGAACCTACGCATCGCCCGAAGTGCAGCGTTGTCCATTTCCCTTTCTGAATCGGCTGCTGGAAGAAGCGCCTGTCTATCGTGACCCGGGCACCAACATGGTCATCGTAAGCCGCTATGACGACATCAGTTTCGTCAACAGTCACCCCGAGATCTTCTCGAGCAAGACGCCGATCATGATCAACCGCCAGACCTCGGTTTCCGAGGAGGTGGCGAAGCGCTATCGGGAGCGGGGCTGGCCCGAGGAACATGTGCTGGCTTTTGCCGATCCGCCGGAACACGGCCTGCATCGTGCGCTGGTCGATAAGGTGTTTACGCCCAGCTATGTGAAGAAGCTCGAGCCCTACACGCTGAACCTCGTCGACGAGTTGATCGACGGCTTCATCGAGGCGGGGGAGACCGACCTCAGCGCCGGGTTCGCCGTCCATCTGCCCATGTACATCATCTCCGATCAACTCGGAGTGGCCCGGGAAGACTACGAGCAGTTCAAGGTGTGGTCGACCGCCTGGGTCGATCGCAACGATCCCAATTGCCCGCCCGAGCGCGAACTTCTGCTGACGGACCGGATGATCGACATGCAGAATTATCTCGCGGCGCGCGCGCGCGAGTATGAGGTTGAGCCCAACGACAATATGCTCAGCCGGCTCGTTCATGCGGATGTCGATGGGCAGAGACTGACGATGGGTCAGCTGCTGATGATCGCTCAGCTCATCCTGGTTGCCGGCAACGAAACTACGACCACCGGCATCACCAGCGCCATGTATATGATCTTGAGCGATCTTGCGCTCAAGGATCGGCTTATCGCCAATCCCGACATGATCCCGGCGGTCATCGAGGAAATGCTGCGGGCGCACGCGCCGGTGCCGCATCAATATCGCTTCACGACGCAGGATACCGAATTGTGCGGCGTTGCCATCCCCAAGGGCACCGTGGTGCAGTTGAGCTATCTGGCTGGCAATTACGACAAGGCCAAATGGGAATGCCCCGAGAAGATCGATATCGATCGCAAGGGCGTGCGCAATCATCTTGCCTTCGGCCGAGGCATCCATTTTTGCGTAGGCAATCAACTGGCGCGGATGGAAATGCGGGTCGCGATCGGTCGCCTGCTCGAACGCCTGAAGGATATCCATCTTTCCGACAAACATCCTGCGCCCCAATTTATGGAGCATTTCCAGATCCATGCGCTGGAAAGCCTGAATGTGGAATTCACGCCTGGACCCCGGCTGGCTCGATAGATGGTTAATACCACGAAGCCGATCGGCGTTGGGATCATTGGCCTCAGCGCCAAGGGGGGCTGGGCCGCGACCGCGCATGTCGAGGCGCTGAGAGCGATGCCTGATCGCTTCGCGATCAAGGCCTTGTCCGCTTCGACGCCGGATAGCGCGAAGGCGGCCGGCGGTGCCTATGGTATCGACTTCACGACCGACGATCCCGCCAGCCTGGTCGCCCACCCGGAGGTCGACCTCGTGGTCGTGACCGTCAAGGTGCCCCATCATGGGGAACTGGTCGCCCATGCGATAGAAGGGGGCAAGCCGGTTTACTGCGAATGGCCGCTCGGCTGTGATCTTGAGGAGAGCAGCGCCATCGCCGCTAGCGCGGAGGCGCGTGGGGTGAGGAGCTTCGTCGGTCTGCAAGGCCGCAGCGCGCCCGCCGTCCGCTACCTGCGCGACCTCATCGCGCAGGGCTATGTCGGCGATGTGATATCCTCCACGGTCATTGGGTCCGGCGGGTTTCCCTGGGGCGGCGTGGCCATGGCCAATATGGCCTATGTGCTCGACGACACGACGGGCGCCACGATGCTGAGCATTCCGTTCGGGCACATGCTGGATGCGTTCACCTGGGCGCTGGGCGGCTTCTCCCGTCTTCATGCCAGTTTGGCCACGCGCCACGTCTCGGTCGGATTCATCGACAGCGAAGATGTCGTTTCGGCCACGGCACCGGACCAGATCGTTGTCGGCGGCATATTGGAGGGCGGCGGTGTCGTGTCGTTCCATTATCGCGGAGGTGACGCGCCTGAACAGAATTTCCGTTGGGAGATCTGCGGCACCAAGGGCATGCTGATCGTCGAAGGCGATAGCGGCCACCTGCAATATGGCCATGTGCGCCTGCGTGGCCGCCAGGGCGCCGATCCGCTGGCGTCATTGCCCGTACCCGCCGAATATCGGCGCATGCCGACCGACCCGTCGGGCTATGCGGACGCCGTGGCGCATGCCTATCGCGCGGTCCATGACGACCTCACCACAGGGCTTTCGACCGTCCCGAGTTTTACCGATGCCGTTGAAACCCACCGCTTGCTGGATCGCATCGAGCGTGCAGCGGACTGGACACGAAGAGGAGTGACGGAATGACGCTCGAAGAGATGCAGGAAAAGCTGACCTATCTGATGGATCGGCAGGAAATCCTCGATGTGGTCAATCGCTATTGCCGGGGCGTTGACCGTCTCGACGAGGAGATGGTCAAATCGGCCTATCATGCCGACGCCATAGACGATCATAGCATGTTCGTCGGCACTGCCGATGAGTTCTGGCCCTGGGTGCGTAAGATGCATTCGGAAAACCATAGTTCCACACAGCATATGATCGGCAATCATCTCGCCTGGATCGATGGCAATGTCGCGCATTGCGAAACTTATCTGTCCTATTCGGGCATGAACAAGACCGGGGCGCCTTTCAGCGCGATCGGTGGGCGTTACATCGACCGGATGGAGAAGCGCGACGGCAAATGGGGCATCGTCGCGCGTGAATATATCGTCGACTGGGTGGCTCCGTCGATCAACACGATCGAGGGGTCGAAGACGCCCGAGGGCGGCGCGAATTACGACTGCCTGCAACCCTTCGAGTTCAAGGTCGCCGAAACCGCGCCGCAGCCGAGCCGCGACACGCAGGATCCATCCTATAGGCGGCCTCTTGAAGTCGATCCCAAGCGCGTCACCGATTATAAAAGGCTGAGCGGCGCCGCCAGGGACACGGTCGGCGCATGACAGACGGGAAGGGCGGCGAAGGAGGGGTGCTTTCGGGTGTCCGCGTGCTCGAAATCGGCCACTTCGTTGCCGCGCCGTTCTGCACGCGCTTACTGGGCGACCTCGGCGCCGATGTCATCAAGATCGAACCGCCGCAGGGCGATCCCGTGCGACAATGGGGTGCGCAGCTGTACGGACGGTCTCTCTGGTGGTCCGTCCATGGTCGCAATAAACGCAGTATCGCGCTCGATCTGAAAGCCGAGGCCGGGCGAGAGATTTTGCTCGACCTGGTCGAGCATTGCGACGTGGTCGTGGAGAACTTCCGGCCCGGGCAGCTTGGCAAGATGGGGCTCGCGCCGGAGATATTACGCGGGCGGCGGCCAGGACTCATCATCGCCCATGTTTCGGGTTATGGTCAAAGCGGACCGGGCCGCAACCAGGCGGCCTTCGGCGTGATCGGCGAGGCGATCGGCGGCATTCGCTACCTCACCAATCATCCGCCGGAAACCCATGGTCTGCCGCCCGTCCGGGTGGGTGTCAGCATCGGCGATTCGCTGGCCGGGCTTTACGCGGCATTCGGCATCGTCTCGGCGCTGTGGCGCCGCGAGAAATTCGGGGCCGAAGCGCGGTTCGAAACGATCGACGTGGCGCTGACCGAAAGCGTCCTCAGCATGATGGAGGGCCTGCTCCCCGAGTTCGGCGCCTTGGGCAAGATAAAGCAGCCGACCGGCGGCGCGATTGCCACGGCCGCGCCGTCCAACGCCTATCCGACCGCGGACGAACAGTGGATATTGATCGCCGCCAATTCGGAGCCGCTGTTCGCCAAGCTGCTGTCGCTCATGGGCCGCGTAGACTTGGTGACTGATCCGCGTTTTGCCGGCAATGCCCAGCGGGTTCAGCACGCCGCGGAGCTGGATGGCTTGATTGCCGGCTGGAGCCGCCAATATACCGCCGAGAACCTGTCGCGGATGCTGGCCGCCGCGGATATCCCCTCCTCGAAAGTCTATACCGCCGAGGACATTGCCCAGGATCCGCAATATCGGGCCCGCGGCATGGTGCGCGAGGTCGAAGACCCCTTGCTGGGGACAGTGCTTCATCCTGGCATCGTGCCGCATTTCCCCGATGCTCCCGGACAGGTCCGCACCACCGGCCCGGACATCGGTGCCGACAGCGAGACGCTCGTGCGAGACCTGCTTGGCTATGATGAAAGCCGGATCGCCGCGTTGAAACAATCTGGAGTGCTGAGATGAACGCTGCATTCGTCTCGATCGTCGAGGTGGGGCCAAGGGATGGCTTTCAGCCGATCGACCAGTTTATCCCGACCGAACAGAAGCTGGCGTTGATCGACAAGCTTTATGATGCCGGCATACGGCGAATGGAGGCGACGGCGTTCGTCAGCCCGCGCGCGGTGCCGCAGATGGCCGATGCGCCGCAACTGCTTGCCTTTTGCGCGAATAAGCCGGGGCTTGACGTGCAGGTTCTCGTCCCCAGCCAGCGTCAGGCCGAACGGGCGCTGGCCGCCGATGCGCGGCATCTCGCGTTCGTGCTATCGGTATCGCCCAAGCATAATCAAAGCAATGTCCGGCGGACGCCGCGCGAATCCGTCGAGGATTTCCGCGCGATCCTGTCCATGCTGCCGGCGGACGCCAGGGTTCGCATCAATCTGGCGACATCGTTCGACTGTCCGTTCGATGGACCTGTCGAGCCCGAGGAGGCCCTGGCGCTGATCGAGGCGCTGGTCGATATTTCGCCTCAGTCCGAGTTCTGCCTGTGCGACACTACGGGACGGGTCACGCCTGATCGGGTCGGCGACCTCTTCCGCCGTGCGCAGGCGCGCTTTCCGCAGGTGAGGCAATGGGCTTTCCATGGCCATGACACCTACGGTCTCGGCGTCGCGAACGCCCTCGCCGCTTATCAGGCCGGGGTCGGGGTCGTGGACTCGTCCTTCGGCGGCCTTGGCGGCTGTCCCTTCGCGCCTGGCGCCACGGGCAATGTTGCAACCGAGGATCTGGTGTGGACATTCGCCAGAATGGGCGTTGCGACCGGCGTCGATCTGACGCGGCTTTTGGAGGCTGCGGAGGAGGCTGCGGCCTTGCCTGGCGCCTGTGTCGGCGGGCGTGTTCGCGATGCGCTGGGTACCCGAGCCGGGCAGGCCGAAACGGTATGAGCCAGAAACCGCGCACGCTTTTCGAGAAGATCTGGGACGCCCACGCGATCCTCGAGCTGGACGATGGATCCTGGCTGCTCCAGATCGATCGTCACCTCGTCAATGAGGTCACCAGCCCGCAGGCGTTCGAAGGCCTCAGGACAAGCGGCAGGAAGGTCCCGCATCCCGAACTGACGATCGCCGTCGCGGATCACAATGTTCCGACCGAACATCGCGACCGGCCCATCGCAGATCCCGAAAGCCGGATCCAGGTCGAGACGCTGGAGCGCAACGTGGAGGAATTTGCCGTCCCCTATATCGCCTTGCGCAGCCAAGCCCAGGGCATCGTCCATGTGATCGGTCCGGAACTGGGGCTGACGCTGCCCGGCATGACGATCGTTTGCGGGGACAGTCACACGTCGACCCACGGTGCCTTTGGCGCCCTGGCTTTCGGCATCGGCACCTCCGAGGTCGAACATGTGCTGGCAACGCAGACGCTGCGGCAGAAGCCGGCGAAGACGCTTCGCGTACAGGTCGAGAACAGTCTACCGTTTGGCGTTACGGCGAAGGATCTGATCCTCTACATCATAGGGAAACTCGGGACCGCCGGCGGCACGGGCTATGTCATCGAATATGCCGGTCAGGCGGTCACTGAACTGGATATGGCCGGGCGCATGACGATCTGCAACATGTCGATCGAAGCAGGGGCCCGTGCTGGCCTGATCGCGCCCGACGAAAAGACCTTCGCCTGGCTGGCCGATCGACCCGGGGCGCCCTCCGGACCTGCGCGCGAACAGGCCATGGCTGAGTGGCGCACGCTTCGCTCCGACACCGACGCAGTTTTTGACAAGGAAATCGTCGTCGACGCCTCCGAAGTCGCGCCGATGGTCACTTGGGGGACCAGTCCGGAAGCCGTCATCCGGATCGACGGTGCCGTTCCGCTCCTGGACGCAGTGGCGCCGGATAAGAGGGAACAGGCACGGATGATGCTTGACTATATGGCGCTGCGGCCAGGCCAGTCGATGTCAGGTGTGCCGATCGATGTCGTGTTCATCGGCAGTTGCACGAACGGGCGGATCGAGGATCTGCGCAGTGCCGCTCGGATCGTATCCGGCCATCACGTCGCGGACGGTGTGCGGGCGCTCGTCGTGCCGGGGTCGGGCAGCGTTAAGCGGCAGGCTGAGGACGAAGGGCTGGCGGATATTTTTCGCACCGCCGGCTTCGAATGGCGCGAGGCGGGCTGCTCCATGTGTCTGGGCATGAACCCGGATCGTCTTTCGCCCGGTGAACGCTGCGCATCGACGTCCAATCGAAATTTCGAAGGGCGGCAGGGGCCTAGGGGGCGCACCCATCTCATGTCGCCGGCGATGGCGGCGGCGGCGGCGATCGTCGGCGCGATCGTCGACGTGAGGACGTTCTCCTGATGCGCAAGTTCACAAACCTTGAGGCTTTCGCCGTTTCGCTCCCGCTGGACAATATCGATACCGACAAGATCCTGCCCGGCGAGTATCTCAAGACGGTCAGCCGGGCAGGTCTGGGACGCTTTCTGTTCGCCCGCCTGCGCTACGACGACGATGGGACCGAAAATGAGGACTTCATCCTCAATCGCGATCCCTGGCGAAGCGCCGGCATATTGGTCGCCGGCTGCAATTTCGGTTGCGGGTCAAGCCGTGAACATGCGCCCTGGGCACTGATCGATTTCGGCGTCAGCGTGATCATCGCGCGAAGTTTCGCCGACATTTTTTACAATAATTGTTTCAAAAATGGAATTCTACCCATCGTCGTCGCGCCGGTCGATCATGACCGGCTGCAGAACTGCGCCGCAAACCCCGCTACTGCGCTGTGGAAGATCGATCTGATCGGGCAACATATAGATACGGGTATTGCGCCGAGGGTGAACTTCAGCCTGGACGCCGGCCGCAAGGCCGCGCTCCTGGAGGGTCGTGACGAGATTGGCGAGACGTTGCGCCACCACGACCAGATCGAAGCCTGGAGGCGGAAGTACCGCAACGACAACCGGCGGCCCCCGATCACCATTGGCGTAGGCTGAGACTGGTCCCGCGACTTGGGGACAGCAAGGGTTGGGCTTTTGCGGTAGCCGGGGTGCTCGGATAGTAGAAGAGGATATTCCCATGGTTATGTCTGCCGAGGCGGCGGTCGCCGGAACGATGGCCGGGCTTACCCCGCTCATGCTCAACCATGCAGCCTGGGTAACCCATGATGTCGAGGCAACAGCCGATTTCTACATGAATATCATGGGCATGGAACTGGCGAGCACGGTCATCGATGACACGGTTCCTTCCACTGGGGACGCCTTTCCCTATTTCCATATTTTCTTTCGGATGAAGGACGGATCGACCATCGCCTTCTTCGAAGCACCGGGGCTACCTGGCCGTCCGGCGGTATCCCATCCCGCGTACGAGATTTTCGACCATGTCGCGTTGCAGGCGGAATCCCGCGAGGAGGTCGACCAGTGGTACGAATGGCTGACAAGCAAGGGCGTCGAGGTCGTAGGTCCGACCGCCCATGGCGGTCTTATCTATTCGATCTATTTCCGTGACCCAAATGGTCTTCGGCTCGAGATAACCTATCCCACGGATCCTGACTGGAACCGACACACGGCCAAGGCTTTGGCCGATCTGACGATGTGGAAAGAAGGGAAGAAACGCGCTATCGAGTCCGGACGCGATGTCGGCGAGGCGATGGCGGAACTGATTGCCGACCGGCGGGCCAGACGATAACCGGCTTTCGCCGATCGACCCTTGGGAACAGCGAGGAAAAGCTCAATCTAATCAACAAAGATCGTCTTCGCGCGTCAGGACGCGGAGGCGATCTTTGGTTTCCAAGCCAATTGTGCGGGTTCGCGTGTCGAGCGATCCTGCCAGTGACTCCACAGGTCCAGATACCACAGCAGCAACTCGCGCTGCGTCGCGATGTCCAGGCGGTGATAGGTCCGCTTGCGATAGGTCATTACCGTTTCTTCGCTGATATGGAGTTCCAGCGAGATCCCGACCGTGGACATCCCATAGATGATCCTGCTGCACACCTCGGCCTCCCGGCGCGGCAGCCCCGTCACGCAAGCCGATATGCAAGCCTCGATCTCCTGAAGTGAGGTCAGCGCCACGGAAATGTTGGGACCGTCCCAGGTGATGCTGATATGCTTGGCCAGCAGCGCGAATATCGTCCCGGCGATTGACTGGACGGCGTTTATATCGGCGCCGGAAAATTGTCCTGCCCGCGAAGAGCGCAGGACGCTTAATCCGACGATATCATCGCCCCATCGCGAGCAAATGAGCAGCCGGTCGCTGATGTTCTGCTGACCATAGACGATTTCGCGCAGGACATCGTCCGTCAGATGCTCGACGTCGGTTCGGACGAATGCCTCCCCTTCGGACGACAGCCGCAGCTTTGCCTCGGTCAACGTAGGATCGCGGCGCCACAAGCCTTCCTTGAGATAGACGCCGACCTGTCGGTGCGCCGTGTCGGAGCCGTCCATGCTGGCCGCGGTCACTTCGATCAGATTGTCGGCGGTAAGGTGAAAAACCGTGGCATGCTCGGCGCCGCAGGTGTCGTTCAGCAACGTCAGCAACTGTACGCCAAACTGCTTCTGTCCGATCGACATGATCAAGGCGGGAAAATTCACCGCTAGCTTCTCGAGCGCCGGCTTCGACAGGGCTGTCCAAAAATTCATAAGCTCTCCGCGGAGCCGTGCCGCTTTTTTTGACAATCCGTCCCGCGCAGCAGGGACAGGATCGCGCATGGCTTCCTGCTACACTCTATCAACCGAGACGCGAAATCACAAGGCCGAAGGCTATCGGGAAGAGGGAAGGCACGGTTTTTGCATGACGAGCACGTACGACATATCCTTCGATTGGGTTCATATTCACTATGACGAACTGAAGAGCTTTACCGAGACCTATGGTTTTGCGGGCAATCAGGGCGCGGTAAATCTCGAGGGCGTATTGATCCGCCCCACGGGCGTTGCGAGCGACACCCTTCAGATCTACATGCATCCCGCATCCACGCTCCAGCTTCTTCCCGTTCCCAGGGAAGCGGCGAAGCGGGGCGCGCATGTGCTTTGCGCCGGCAGTCGCTACGCGCGTAACGACACGGCCTGCATTTTGGAAAATGTCCTGCTCGACCTTGGCGCGTACATCCGCCACGCGAAATCGGCGTGGGGATATAAGCGCATCGTCCTGGTGGGATGGAGCGGCGGTGGATCGCTTTCGCTCTTCTACCAGGCCCAGGCGGAAAGGCCTTCAATCACTCATACGCCGGCCGGTGATCCGGTCGATCTCACCAAGGCTGGCCTGATCCCCGCAGACGGGGTGATCTTTCAAGCGGCGCACAGCTCGCGTGCCAAGCTCCTGCTCGACATCATCGACCCCTCGGTCCTCGACGAGCTTGATCCCGACAACAGGGATAAGGGCCTCGATATCTATGCCGGTACAGTGCAGCCGCCTTATTCGGCCGACTTCATCGCGCGGTATCGCGCCGCCCAGCTCGTCCGCGTCCGTCGGATCACCGCTTGGGTCAAGGAGACGCTCGAGCGGCTGAAATCCGCAGGCGGCGCGGAGCGCGAGCGCGGCTTCGTCACGCATCGCACGCTGGCCGATCCGCGCTTCCTCGATGCGACGCTCGACCCCAATGACCGCCCCATAGGCCGCTGCTACCTGGGCGTTCCCGAGACCGTGAACAGCGGTCCCGTGGGATTGGCGCGCTTTTCGACATTGCGCGCCTGGCTCTCCCAATGGTCGATCGACGACACCAATGGCGAAGGGGTCGCTAACGCCGCCCGCATTTCGGCGCCGCTTCTCTTCATCGAGAACAGCGCGGATGACGCGGTGCCGCAGTACCACTGCAGGTCGGTGTTCGATGCAGCCACGACGGCGGACAAGCAGCATGTGATCATGCAAGGCGCCACGCACTATTATGTGGGGCAGCCTGACCATCTCGATCGGGCGACAGCACTGACCGAAACCTGGCTCTCCGAGCGGGGGTTACTCGGCCGATGAATTGCCTGACCAGCGGCAGGCGCCCTTACACGAGCTTCGGAGCTAAAAAGTGAACACGTCCATCATCGGTTGGGGGCACACGCCCTTTGGAAAGCAGCCCGACGAGACCGTCGAAACATTGGTGGTAGCGGCCGCCAACGAGGCGATGGCCCATGCCGGACTCGGCCCTGAGCACATCGACTCCATCGTCCTGGGACATTTCAACGCAGGCTTTTCGCGGCAGGATCTCACCTCGGCGCTGGTATTGCAGGCAAATCCGGGACTCCGGTTCAAACCGGCGCTGCGGACCGAGAATGCCTGCGCTTCCGGCTCCGCAGCCGTGTTTCAGGGCCTGAATGCTATCGAGGCAGGCCGCGCAAAAACCGTGCTGGTAGTCGGTGTCGAAAAAATGACCGATTCCACCCCGCCGCAGATTGCGGAAAATCTGCTCCGTGCATCCTATCTTGCCGAGGAGGGCGATACACAGGGCGGGTTTGCTGGCATCTTCGGCAAGATCGCCCAGGCCTATTTCCAGAAATATGGCGACCAATCGGATGCCTTGGCGCAGATCGCCGCAAAGAACCACAAGAACGGTGTCAACAATCCCTGGGCGCAGATGAGGAAGGATTTGGGCTATGCCTTCTGCCGGGCGGAAAGCGAGCGCAATCCCTTCGTCGCGGGGCCCTTGAAGAGAACAGACTGCTCCTTGGTCTCGGACGGCGCCGCGGCGATCATTCTCGCCGCGCCCGAGATTGCCTCGGAAGCACCGCGTGCAGTCCAGTTTCGCGGGAGATCGCATGTGCAGGACTTCCTGCCCATGTCACGGCGCGACATCACGCAGTTCGAGGGTTGCACGCACGCCTGGCAAGGTGCCTTCGCGGAGGCTGGTATCGGTCTGGATGACCTCTCCCTGGTGGAGACCCACGACTGTTTCACGGTCGCGGAACTCATCGAATATGAAGCCATGGGCCTTGTCCCCCATGGGCAAGGCGCGCGGGCAATTCTGGAGGGGTGGACGCAAATCGGCGGTCGCCTCCCGGTCAATGCATCCGGAGGCCTGAAGGCCAAGGGCCATCCGATCGGGGCGACGGGCGTTTCGATGCACGCGCTATGCGCCATGCAATTATGCGGCGAAGCGCCGGAGGGGATGCAGGTTCCGGGCGCGCAGTTGGCGGGCATATTCAATATGGGCGGGGCCGCGGTGGCCAACTACGCAAGCGTGCTCGAACGCGTGCGCTGACAACGATCCCAAAAAAATCAGAAAAGGAGAGACTATGGCGGCGCGTTTCGACGGCAAAACCGTACTTATCACCGGCGCCGGAAGCGGCATCGGACAGGAAAGCGCACTCGCTTTCGCGCAGGCAGGCGCCACTGTCATAGGAATTGATCTATCCCCGGATGGCTTGGGCAAGACGGCCGCACTTCTGCAGGCAATCGGCGCTCGGTTCGAGGGGCTGACGGCGGACGTTGCGGATGAGGCCTCGGTTTCGGCCGCGATGGAAAAGGCGAAATCCGTGACGGACCGGATAGATTGCGCCTTCAACAATGCGGGCATTACCCAGTCCTCGACGTTGACGGCTGACCTTAGCTTCGAGGAGTGGGACCGGGTGCTCCGGATCAATGTGACCGGCGTCTGGCTGTGCATGCGCGCCGAGATCAAACTCATGCAGGCGCAGGGTGGCGGGTCCATCGTCAACACGGCCTCGTTCCTTAGCCATCACAGCATGGCCTTGCAGACCGCCTATGTGGCAAGCAAGGCCGCACTTGTGGGTCTGACCAAAAACGCCGCTATCGAATATGCGACGGATGGCATCCGTATCAATGCGGTGGCGCCCGGCGGCATCCCCACCGGCATGATGGCGCAGAGTTTGTCGGGCCTGGAGCAGCAGCAGCAGGATGCCGCGCGGCAGGCGATCGCGGACATGCATCCCATGAAAAGGCTCGGCAAACCACGCGAGATCGCTCAGGCCGTGATGTTCCTAAGCTCCGACGAGGCGGAGTTCGTCACCGGCGTGTGCCTGCCTGTCGATGGCGGCTGGGCGGCGCTGTAGGCGCAAAGCCGCTCCCTTGGCCGCTAGTCCCCGGCATCGGTGACATACGGCTGCCCCGATTCGCTTTATTCCCACTGATAGAATTTAGAGCGGTGGATGCCTTGTGCGGGCACCCGGACGCCTTCCACCGCGAGAGGAGAGTAGACACATGGATACCGCGCAAGAGAGCGCTCCATCTCAATGCCCGGTCTCGCGCGTCAGGGTCGATACGCTCGATGCCATGCAGCAGGTTTTGCGTTCCAAGGCCGTCGAGGAAAATGCCGACGTGTCCGCGGACAATTATGTTTGTCCCAACGCGCTCGCAGCGACAAATGTCCGCGAGTTCCAGCAGGGCAATCTCGCGATGAGCAACGGCGATGTTCATCGCCAGCGCCGCCGGTTGCTCAATTCGCTGGTGCGACCCGAGCAGCTGGTCCGTTTTCGCGAAGACATCATCCTCCCTTCCGTCGATCGCTGGATGTCGCGGATGGTCAGGCAAGATGCGGCGGGCGCCTATGGTTGTGACCTCGCCGGCGTCGTAGAACTGATCTTTCTGGAATTCGCAGCGAAGATCATCGGGATCGAGGGCGTCGAGTCCGAAGAAGGCATGGCGCGCCTGCGTGGCTGCGCCTTGCCGATCTTCGGGGGCCTGAGCGCGGCGCATTTCGAGGATCGGCAGGGCGTCACGGACGCGGGCATCGCTGCCAAGAAAGTCTTTGTCGAGGAATTCTATCGTCCGTCGCTGGAGCATACCCGCGAGCAGCTGAAAAAACTCGAGGCGGGTGAACTGACCGAAGAGGAGGTGCCGCTCAATCTCCTGCAGATGATCGCAACCCGGGCCCATGAAAGCTATGCAGACGAGGATGTGGGCATCAAGGAGGCCATACTCTTCTTCGTCGCAACCACCGGAACGAGCGTTCAAGCCGTCTTGTCGACGGTCGAATATCTTCTCGACTGGTTCGAGAAATATCCTGAGGACCGTGCCTGTGTGGAGGACATGGAGTTCATCAGCAATGCGCTTCAGGAAGCGCTGCGGCTCCGTGCGCCCTTCGTGCCCTTTCTGACGCGGCTGGCGGTCGAGGATCTCGACACGGGCGAGGTGCAGCTGAAAGCCGGTGACGAAGTACAGGCCTGGGTCGCGCGGGCAGGGCGTGACAGCGCCGTTTTCGGGTCCGACGCCAACGAATTCAATCCAAGGCGGGAAGTTCCGGAGGGCACAAGCCGCTATGGTCTGGCCTTTGCGACTGGCCCGCATCAGTGCCTGGGCCTGCGCGCCGTGCTCGGCAATGACGGCAAGAGTGGCAGTCATCTTCGGCTCGTCCAGGGCCTGTTCCGCGCCGGGATCAGGCGTGATCCGCACGTGCCCGTACAGACCTTGCCTCTCAAGCATTCCGACGATCCGCGGGATCAGATCCCGACCTATATTTCCTTCCCCGTCATCCTCGATAACTGGAGCACGCGCGCATGACCAAGGTTGAAGTTCTCAAGGCAAGCGATCTTCCGCCGGGAGTGAGGATCAGCGTGCAATAGGCACCCCCTTCGTGGGGTGATCGGCGTGCAAAAAGGACCCCTTCATCCCGGGGATTTAGTCGGCCGACTGGTTTTGATCAGTTGGCGAGAACGGGATGTTGATCGTGGAGACAGTGGTTCGGATTCGGCGTGAGCATGCAGCGGGTAAGGCGATCAAGGCGATCGCTCGTGACCTTCGTTTGTCGCGGAAGGTCGTCCGCAAAGCGATCCGGTCGCCGGAGGCGGCGTTCAACTATCAGCGCAAAGTCCAGCCGCTGCCGCGGATCGGTCCTTATCAGGATCGTCTCGATGCGCTGCTTGAGGAGAACGAAGGTCGCGGCCGCCGCGATCGGCTACGGATGACGCGTATCCATGACCTGCTGGTGCGCGAGGGGTTCGATGGATCCTATGATGCGGTGCGCCGCTATGCGGCGCGCTGGCGTGCTGCGCGGCGGAAGGATGCTGGCGAAGGCGCACCGGCGTTCATCCCGATGACCTTCCAGCCGGGTGAGGCCTACCAGTTCGACTGGAGCCACGAGGATGTGGAGATCGCCGGCAAGCCGATGCGGGTGAAGGTGGCGCATATGCGTCTCTGCGACTCGCGCGCACCCTATGTCCGGGCCTATCCGCGCGAGGGCCAGGAGATGCTGTTCGATGCCCATGCCCGGGCGTTCGCGTTCTTCGGCGGTGTGCCGCGACGCGGTATCTACGATAATATGAAGACGGCGGTGACGGCCGTGTTCACCGGCAAGGAGCGTGTGTTCAACCGCCGCTTCCTGATCATGACCGATCATTACATGGTCGAGCCGACCGCCTGCTCGCCGGCGGCGGGATGGGAGAAGGGCCAGGTCGAGCAGCAGGTCCAGACAATCCGAGGCCGCTTCTTCCAGCCGCGGCTCCGGTTCGCCAGCCTGGCCGAGCTCAACGGGTGGCTGGAGGCCGAGTGCCGGCGCTGGGCCGAGCATCATGCCCATCCCGAACGCGGGGATATTACCGTCGCCGAGGCGCTGGATATGGAGCGACCGGCCCTGCAGCCGATCCTGGCACCGTTCGACGGCTTCCATGAGAGCGAGCATGCCGTCACCGGCACCTGCCTCATCAGCTTCGATCGCAACCGCTACTCGGTCATGTCGACGGCCGCACGCCGGACCGTTCAGGTGCGCTCCTATGCCGATCGCATCGTCATACGCTGCGGCGATGCGATCGTCGGGGAGCATGAGCGCCACTTCGGTCGGAACCGCACGATATACGATCCCTGGCATTATCTGCCGGTCCTCGCGCACAAGCCCGGCGCGCTGCGTAACGGCGCACCGTTCCAGGACTGGGATCTGCCGCCCGCCCTGCACCGATTACGGCGAAGGCTCGGCACCGGGGACGAGGCCGATCGCAGGTTCGTGCGGGTCCTCTCGGCGGTGCTCACCGATGGCCTGGAGCCGGTAGAGGCTGCCGTGCGCGAAGCGTTGGCGAACGGAACGGCCAGCGACGAGCTGATCCTCAACATCCTCTCCCGGCGCCGCGAGCCGGCGACACCCCACAGCATCGTCACTTCGGAAGACCGGATGCTGCAGCATCCTCCGCTCGCCGACTGTGCCCGCTATGATCTGCTGCGAGGCTATGATGCAGCGGCATGATATGATCGACACGATGCGCGGCCTCGGACTCAAGGGCATGGCGGCGGCGTTCGACGAGGCGGTCACCACCGGCCTCCAGCGCAAGCGCACCACCATGGAGATACTGACCGACCTGCTCCGTGCTGAGGCGACCCACCGGGATGCAGCCTCCATCCGCTATCGGATGACGGCTGCGAGGCTGCCCGTGGTGAAGGACCTGGAGCGGTTCAGCTTCGAGGGCACACCGATCAATGAGGAGATGATCCGCTCCCTTCACGATGGCTCCTTCCTCCCGCCTCGCCGCAATATCGTGCTGGTCGGCGGCACGGGGACAGGCAAGACCCACCTCGCCATCGCGATCACCGCCAATGTCGTGCGAAGGGGCGCTCGCGCCCGCTACTTCAACACCGTCGATCTGGTGACACGCCTCGAAGAGGAGACCCGGATCGGCAAAGGCGGGACCCTGGCGGCGCAGCTGTCGCGGCTCGACCTGATCGTTCTCGACGAGCTCGGTTATCTGCCGTTCGCCCGCTCGGGAGGGCAGTTGCTGTTCCACCTCATCAGCAAGCTTTATGAGCGGACCAGCGTCATCATCACCACGAACCTCGCCTTCGGCGAATGGCCGACCGTGTTCGGCGATCCCAAGATGACCACGGCGCTGCTCGACCGCGTCACCCACCACTGCGATATCGTCGAGACGGGCAACGACAGCTGGCGCTTCAAAAACCGCAGCTGACAGCCACCTTCGGCGCCTTCAAAAATCTATCTTGCGCTGCGCGCGCCTCCGGTCGGGCTACGCCCGCCCTCCGCCGCACGCAGCGCAAGGCCATCTTCAACAAACCAGCATCATATTATCTGAAAAGGGGGTCCCTCTTCGACGCCGATCGGGGGTCCCTTTTGAACGCCGTTTGACACGATACGATCCAGGATGCCAGCGGTGCAACACAATCAGACGCGGTGCTCGCTCAGCTTAGCGCGATGTTCAATTGGCACGCCGCGCGTGATGATGATTTCGTATCCCCGATCGTGCGGGGGATGAAACGCACCAAGTCATCCGAGCGGAAGCGCAAACGTATCCTCAGCGACGAGGAAATCCGAATTTTCTGGCGAGCGTGCGAGACCCAAGGCACTTTCGGCGCTTTCTGTCAGTCATTGCTCCTGACGCTCCAGCGGCGTGAGAAATTGAGACTTATGCATCGGGACTTCCTCACGTCTGATGGTTTGTGGGCGATTCCGACCGAAGATCGTGAGAAGGGCAACGCCGAGTATATCAGGCTGCCTCCTATGGTTATGCAGATCGTTCGCAAGCAGCCTACTAGTGCAAGCGCTCCCTTTATCTTCCAAGGACGCTTGAAAGGGCCGATCAATGGCTTCACCAAGGACAAGGCGGCGCTCGATGCCAAGATGGAGGAGATCGCTGGCCATCCGATCCCGCATTGGGTGTTGCACGATTTGCGACGCACTGGAAAAACACTGATGATCCGATCTGGCGTCTCCCCGCACGTCTCCGAGCGGGTGATGGGGCATGTTATACCTGGCGTGGAAGGTGTCTACGATCAGTATGAGTATCTGGCTGAAAAGACGGCCGCCCTTAGAAAGCTGGCAGCGTTGGTGGCGCGGATTCTCAATCCGAAAGACAATATCGTTTCGCTGAAGCCCGGGCTTCGATCCAAATCGCTTACCAAGAAAAAGGCCTCGGGATAGATCGAGAACCCTTTGCCCATTACCTACGGGAATCGAACCGGATTTTGGGGACACTACAGGGGATCGGAGGGGAAATAAACCACTATTTTTCAATAGTCAGCTTGCCCTAGATTACCCTCCATTACCCTAAATGTGCCACGAAATGTGCCACGGAGCACGCCGATCCGTGGCGCTGAAAAGCCAGCTAACGCGTCGCATCTGAAAGTTCAAGCTAATGCGCTGGTTCGACGTCGCACGTCTTGTCAGGCGCTGATGAGCCACCGTGCCAATCTGCGGACGAGATCAGCGAAAATGTCTCGCGATGTTAACCACATCCATAGCGAATATCCCCTCATAACGACACATTGCCGCACGATGGAATTCGTGCATGATGCCCTTGGAACATTCCGTTCCATACAGTGGGGGACAATCAAGAGCGGGACATCGACGCGGTTCGCGCGATGATACTCGCGATGGGACGGAGAGCGATGCCCATGAAACACGATGCTCAAATTGAACCTATGCTGGACGAGCACGGTCGCCCAGCCGTTTTCGCGCCTCTTTGCAGGTCGATCATCAAGGCAAGAGCGACGTCGACAGCAACGTTCGGCTCACTCTGCTCAGATCCTGGAAGTGAGATGCTTCTCGACCTCTACTGGCGCGAAAGTCAGGGCCTGAAGACATCTCTAACCAGCTTGTGGCTTGCGTCCAAAGCATCCGAGATGACGGGCCGTCGGTGCCTGGCGGTGATGGAGGAGCAGAACATTGTCGAGCGGATGCCTGACCCTTCCGATGGACGCCGGGTCAATGTGCGGTTCACGTCGGAGGGCCGCAAGAAGATGGATGCCTGTTTTAGCGCCCTTTTGCTCGGCTACGCCGAAACCTGTCGGGATTGCGCTTGCAGTTGCAATGATGGACCGACTTCACAGGACTGCGCAAGCCGTTGGAATAACGTGCCATTCTGCACTCTGATCGGCGACCTCCCTGCCGCTTCCACATATTGGAGGCGATGATAAGAACCCGCGGTGGAGCGCTGGCGGGTGGCCATGGTAAGGTTTTGTCCGTGTATGGCGATAATCATCTATTCGTCAGAACGGATATGGCATGCCGATCTGATATTTGGATCGGCGGAGGAATGCATGAATGCGGAAGATGCTATAGAGTTCAGTCGCAGTAAACTCGCACGCGACATCGCGCGGCTGCTCAACGGGCAATCGCGGACAGAACGACGTGCCATTCTCACAATGGCAAACAATATTCTGGACGCGGTTGATCGAGAGCCACTGTCACCACCGTGCGATGCCGACCTTGAACCTTCAGGTAGAGCCGACCCGGCGATCGAGGCCTTAGCCGCCTGGCACCTTATCCTACCCCGCACACGCAACTGCCTGATACACGATGCAGCCTTCGACCTTGGCGGTGAGACGTTGCGCCTCAGCAATGTAGCGACCCGATCGCTCGAAAGCCTCGTGTTGATCGGCGGATTTGGCCGGATCTCCTATTATGATCTTGCCAGGATCATGAAGCGCTATGGCTGGGGTTTTAGTGCTCGACTTCCCGGACAATCGGCCGTGCCGGCACATTTCTTTCGGGACCCGGAGGGCGGTCTTGCCGCTGTGGACCGTGAGCTTAACGCGTATAGGCGTAGCCATGCGTTCGACGTGCATCTCCGCGAGACGAAGCAGCGCGAGAATCTGACTTACGAACAGGTGGCCAAGCGCTGCGGAGTGTCGGCGCAGGCAGCGAAAGAACGAATTCGAAGGGCACGCTATCTCGAGGACAAACGGACCGAATTTCCTTTGCCCAACGGTGCCTTCTAACTGCCTGGTCGTACAATCTGGCCGGAAGGACAAACGATGGATCAACGCGTCATCGATCTTTGGGATCGGCTCATGTCCTATGGCGAAGGAGATGCGGTCCCGCGCCCCGCATTCCGTAATGAGGTATAGGTGCTGCATGAAGCGATCACCGATGAGCAGAGTCGGCTTGGCCTCATGCGGATATTCAATTTTATATGCGATCTGGTGGCAGCGCATCTCGAAGATGCAGGTGGTAATCTTGAAGCCTTCGCTCCACCGGCAGGACCAGATATGGATTTCCTGCGCGCCGAAAGCCTTGTCGACGGCGTGCTGGACTGGAGCCGGCTGCGTTATGTGACCGAGCGCGAGGTACTGGCGAGCCGCGTGACAGCAGATGATCCGCTACGTCGTTACGCATTGGGCGACGATTTCGCCTTTGATGAATTTCGTGGAACGCCACCCCCGACGAGGCCGCTCCGCCATTGAGGCAACGATTCTTGGCACCTCGATATTGGGGGACGTGTCAAGATATCGAATAGCGACTGGTGGGTTATTGCAGCGTCTCCCGCTGCTGGGCCAGAATTCTGCAATAGCCGACCTCCGTCATCCACTTCGCGCGGCGCAGATGATCTTTCCAGCAATGCAGAGTCCGCTCCGGCTCGGCGATCGGATCACGGTGTAGCACGACCGGGCAACCTCTTGCCAATCCGCGCCCGCGACGTCGGCGCCCAATAGCCGGAAATATGTGATGGTATGCTGATCGTCATAGGGCGTGATGTTGTCCGACCAAGGCACTTCGTCGGCAACACTTGGATCAAGTTCGATCATCGGTCTCTTCACCTTGCCTGTCCTTTGAGTCGGATCGCCCACTAGTTTGTCGTCTTTGGCGTTCCGTTGGCGTGATTCAACTCGAGGAGAAGCCAGTCTCGAAACTTGCCCATATATTCTCCCGTATCCGCGACAATCTGCGCCACCAGATCCTCACTGAGATCATCCTTTGTCAGATCGAGATCACGAAGAGCGCTCGCCACCATATGGCGCTGAAAGACATATATGGCGTTGCGGATGTATCCGCGCACAATTGTTTCGATCGCTTTGTCATCACCTTTTGCGGCATGGATAAGCTTTTCTATCGCCAAAACCGTAGGATTTGGCTCATCAATCGTCTGCCGCATTTCCGGCGTCAGCTTCCTTTCCAGTTCGGCCATAGATTACTCCGGATCGCTTGCTCATGGCATGTCGGAATATTCGCACGGACATACCAGGCGGACAAGGCCTAGCTGCGGCGAACTCCCGTCGGACTTCCTTCCGCAGTAGGACCATCCATTCTTCAATCGAGATCACACGAGGTGCGGACTGTGCGGAAGGTTCGCTTCGCTGTCTGTCACAGACCTCCTGATCTCACGTCGCGTCACCATTCCGGAAGGGGAGGGGGCTTGGGTTGGAGGATAGCCTTCAGCTGGAGTTTTTCTCATGGCCCTTTCGCGGACCAGCGCCGATCCCCGCTTGCATGCGGCCGCCGCCAGCATCGTCAAATCCCTGGGCGGCGAATGGAAGCCATCGGGTGCAATGTGCCGTTGCCCCGCCCATGACGATCATCGCCCGAGCCTTTCTGTCCGGGTCGGTGAACGCGGTATCCTGTTCAAATGCTTTGCGGGGTGCTCCACCATCGAAGTCATTCGCGCGCTTCGCGGTGACCAGCACCGCATCCCTTCGAACGAAGGCGGTCGCACCATGCCCGATGGGCAAGAGCGCCAACTCTCGGGACGGATACGCTCTCTCTGGAGGGAAGCCGGTCCGATTGGCGATACACCGGCCGAAGTTTATCTCGCATCTCGCAGACTGGCTGGTTCGTATCCCTCGCTCCGCTATCACGATCGGGTTCCCTACGGGCGCGGGGAAAACGTCTGCTTCCGCCCCGCGCTGCTTGCCGCTGTGGAGTGCGATACCGGCGTCATAGCTCTGGAGCGGCTCTTCCTCGATCCTCGCACTGGTCTGCCGATCGCCGACCTCGATCCCCCGAAACGGCTGCTGGGCCGACCCCTCGGCGGCGCGGTTCGCTTTGGTACCGCAACTTCCGTGCTCGGCCTCGCTGAGGGGTGGGAGACCGCATGGTCCGCGCATCTTCGGCTGGGCATTCCGGTTTGGGCCGCGTTGGGGTCCGATCGCTTGCCTCTGGTCACAATACCCGAGCGGGTCGAGCATCTTATTCTCCTCCCTGACGATGATCCTCCGGGTCGCCGTTGCGCGCGACGCGCCCGGCAGGCGCACACGCGGCCGGGTCTTGTGATCGAGACCAGGTTTCCCGGCGGCGGCTTCAACGACTGGAACGACCTGCATCGCGCAGAAGGGAGAGAGGGAGGGAGGTGGTTGGAGCAGGTGGCCTGACGGTCGGCTGCGATCCGCACATTCAGGCACGCGCGGCGGGACGCCGAGGCGGCTCTGATCAGCCCGCCAAATTCCACAAGGAGACGAGCCTTGACCTCGCCATATCCGAGCTACCCCGCCACGCTCCCGCTTTCCAGAATCGTGAAGGGCGACAATCCCCGGCGCTATTTCGACCGGAAAAAGCACGAGGAAATGGTCGCCTCCATCCGGCTGCGCGGCATTATCCAGCCGATATTGCTTCGCCCCAGAGCCGACGTCTTCGCCATCGTCTGCGGCGAGCGCCGCTACCGGGGCGGACTGGAGGTCTACGGCCCGGACGGCGAAGTCCCGGTCATCATCCGCGAAATGACGGACCAGGAAGCGCTCGAAGCCGCGATCGCCGAAAACGACGATCGTGACGACCCTTCCGAGACCGAGCAGGCGGATGCCGCTGTCCGTTACCTCGCGGCGTGTCAGGGCGACCGGGCCGAGGCCATAAGGCGGCTCGGATGGTCGCGCGACAAGTTCGATCGCCGCCTGGCGCTCGCCAATCTCTCCGAGGTGGTCAAGACCGCGCTCGACGAACGCCGGATCAAGCTCGGCCACGCCGAACTGCTCGCCGCGGTTCCCGGCGACAAGCAGGACAAGGCCCTCGAAACGATCCTGAAAGCCGGGCTCGACGTGAACAAGACGCGCGAGCTGCTGATGCGCGTCACGCAGAACCTCGGCAGCGCTTGCTTCGACAAGAGCGAATGCACGACCTGCCCGTTCAACTCGGCGACGCAGCGCGCGCTTTTCGAAACCCATGTCGACGACGGTTTTTGCACCAACGCTGCATGCTTCGAACTCAAGACCGAAGCCGCCGAGGTGATCCGTTTCGAGCAGGAAGAACGCGCCGCGAAGGCAGCACGGGCCGCGGCCCCGCCTCCCATCGAGACGGACGACGGCGACGACAACAGTGATGCGATCGAGGAAACCGCACCTTCGGCCGACGCTCAGCCGCGTTCTGAAGCTACCACCTTGAGCCTGGATAGCATCGGAACGCGCGCCGCGACGCCCGCCGCCCAGGTCAAGCCCGCCACCAGCGCCAGTGCGGCGGACAAGCCAGCCGTCACCGCCAGGTCGATCGCGGCCCGCACCACCGACCTTCGCGAATCCGCATGGCGAACCGCGCTAGCACGGGCGCTCGCCGGCAATGCTGAGCAGGCTCGCACGACCATCCTTGTCGCGGCGATGTCGGGCACGCTCTCGCAGATCAAGTCCGATACGCTGACGTCGCGCGCCGGCCTGCTGGTCGGCCCCGAGTTTCCGGAGCTCGACTACAGCGCCCAGATCACCGCGATCCGCGCGCTGCCCGACGCCCGCGCGGCGAATGTGCTGTCCGTCATCGGCGCCGCCTACGCCAAGGATGTGGTCAGTTTCGGCCATGTCGCCGATCTCGCCAGGATGTTCGAGGTCGACCTTCGGCCAAGCTGGCAGGTCGATCAGTCGTTTCTCGAGCGATACACGAAGGGCGAGCTCAAATTCATCGCCCAGGAATGCGGCCTTGTCGCACATGTAGGCGAGAAGCGGTTCGCGAAGATGCTCGCCTCAAAGAAGCCCGAGCTGATTACCGGCATGCTCAATCGGATCGGCTTCGATTGGGCCGGGCGCCTGCCGAGCGCCATTACCCTCGACGGCACTTATGGTGCGCCCCCGGACCGCGGTGCCCACCAGGCCGAAGCGCCGATCGCGGAACTCGCTGCCTGACCGGCTTCCCCACACTCCCAGACAAAGGATACCGACATGCTTGTTACAAGCCTGCTCCCGCTGCTCGTCCGCTATTCGCTCGGTCTCGACATGGTCGCCGGACCCGACGAGACCGTCACCCTGACGATCATTCCGCGTAAGGCGGGCCCAAAGTCTGCCGCGCTCGACGGCAGCGAGACCCGGCCAATCTCGATCACGGCCAGCGCCGAGGAGATCGATGCCGAATTGGCGCGCGGCGCGAACGGCGCGCTCGGCCAGCTCATCGCCACGCGCAGGACGCTCGCGGACCAGATTGCCGAGCAGCGGCAGGCGGACGAAGACGCCAGGGCCGCCGCGGCGGAAGCTGCGAAGGCAAAGGCCGCCAAGGCTGCGGCGACCAAGCCGCCCGCTCCGACCAGCCCTCCGAAGATCGAGACGCCGACCAGTCCCCCGGCTGACGCCAAGGCAGATGAACCCGCCACCCTGTTCTGAGCCGATCCGCTCGACCCGTTCCCTCATCACCAACCCGGAGATCTCATATGCAGGTTAATCAACTCACGCGCGCCTATCGCTACGACGGTATCGACCTTCCGGTGCCGCCGCATCTCGCGGGTGACCCGGATGCCCTGCGCGCCTATCACGCCACCCTCTACCCGGCGATAACAAACGCCGAGATGATCGACGTCGGCGTTTCGGGCACGGCGCACGTGACCGAATATCGCCGCGCGGTCGGCACCAAGGGCTGACCCATGCCGCACGCTAAACGCGCGGCTATCCCGGCCGCACCCCGCAAAAGCCTCATCGAATGGATCGAGAACGATGGCAACTCGGCTGATATCTCCCAACCTGCCTGCAGCAGTCAGGCCAAGGCGCTCCATGCGCGGATCCTCTCCGACCCCTATGACGGGAACGGCGAAACCCCGGAACCGCTTGCATGCCCGGCCGGCTTGCCCCTCCCGCCGCTCGGCTGACCTCGCGGGGCGCGCCGTCGCGATCTCGGCGGATGTCCCCGCGATATTCGATGCGCCGCTGCCGCCGCATCACAAGCTGATCGGCCGCTGGGTCGCCGCGCGGGAAGCGTCGTCGGGATTATACACGCGCGCCGCGGCCCATCAGCATATCGAAGGCATTTTCAACGCCGCCGTGCTCGAGATCCTCGATCCCATCGAAATCGCCGACTTCAGGGTCGCCGTCATTCTCAAGGAGGGGGACGGCACGCCGGCGATTGCCGTGATCTGCCAGAACTTGGGCCAGATCGAACTGGGATGGATCGAAACCGGCGATGCGCCCATTCCCTGGCGCGCCGCCGCATACAGGGCGCTCGAGCAGTGCCTCGGCCGCGTCCTTCCGATCTTCAGCTACGAGGATCTCTTCAACGAGATATCTATCTACTATTGGGATGGCGAGACCGACGACGAACGCGCGCGGCAAAGCCTGATAGCCTATCACGGCGCGGACGCGGACGAGCTCGACGAACTTACGCTGCCGTCCGAAATGAACGCGCGTCGGCCCGAATGGATGATCAAGGAAAACGCGGCGCCTTCAGCGCGGCTCCCATCAGGCCTGCGGCAGAAACTCAAGAGATTTCACGCCGCGCACAAAGCTGTCGGCTCTCTCCGGCCCGAACGCAACGCATGGGACTTCGATCTCGAGGTCGCCTACGACTATATCCCCGGCATCGAGGAATGCTCGTCCCTTCCGCCGCTCACGCTCGTTCCCTTCGATCACTTCGCGCGCGAACTCGATGATGTCGCCCGCAACGGCATGGAGATGGGCTTCATGGAGGTCGCCGGGCTGTGCCCGCTGCGGGATGCACACCACATCGACGACTGGTTCGCGTCCGTACGGCTCGGCGCGGAATTCCTGCTCGCAGCACAAGAGCTGATCCAGGTCGATCCAGCCAAACTCTGAGGTGTCCAATGTCCGAACATTCTACCCAGTTCGAAGCCGCTGGCGGCGGCCTGGTCCTGAGGGGCGCGATCCTGCTCTACCGCAGCGAAGGGCCGCGCAATTTCAGCTCCTATGGTGCCCACCGCGGGGATGCGGGGGCGTTCGCCAGCATGCACGCGGTCGAGCATGACGACGAGGGCCGGCCGACGATAGCCGCGGGCGTTCCGCTCTCTCGCGCGCATCTGCGGCAATGGACCGAAGCCCTCGGGCGGACAGTCCGACCCGAACTCCTGCCCGAAAACATACTGGTCGCTCACCCCGACATGCTTGTCTGGTGGGTTCCCGAACAGGTGCGCCCCGCCTATTTCAACCTGTCGACGCGTTTGGCGGGGCTTCAGGTCCTGACGGAACGAACGGTCGTGCCGGTGCCCTATCCCGCACATCTGTTCATCGCCACCGGGTCGCGCCTCGGTGTCTACGCGCTGCCCGTGAACGAGCGTCCGACCGCCGACACGCGCGTGCTGCACTCACCGATCCTCAACGTCTTCGTCAATGGATCGCTTTGCTGGGGCAATATCCCGACACCGCGCGCGCTCGCCATTTCGTCCATCCCGGAGTTCGAGCGGGCGGTGTTCGACAGTTGGTCGACGCACCCAAATCCGGGACAGGAGTTCACCATCAGCGGCAAGGGCGGCCTCGTCCGGCTCTGGGACGGTCTTGCCGCCCGCCGTGCGAAGCGCTTTCCGATCAAGCGCCTCAAGCCGTTTGGCGCCGGCGCCCGGCAGGGACGGCGCTCATCGACCGAACCAGTAACCGTTGGCAGAATCATCGGAGGCGCGAAATGACCGCCTTGCTCGCCGACGATCCCACGGCTGCCGCGCTCCTTGCCGATGTGCCCTGCTATCCGGTCCCGCTGCATGGCGGATCGCCGGCGCTCGACGCACTACGCGCCGCTCGGGTCGGGCGCGGCCTCGCTGTCGGGACGGATGGCGTCCTCCTGATCCTGCGCCGTCCATGGCTCGCGCTCGACATTCCGGTCACACGGCCGATTGCGGCGCACCTGCCTTATGGTAGCGTCGGCGGCCCAAAGGCAGACCTGCGCTGCGGGTTCATCCCCGCGGGATTCCTCACATCAGTCCTCGAGTCGCTGCGCGCGGCCCTACCGAATGAAAGCGCGGCTTTTATTCTCTGGAACGAGGCCTCGCGCGAGTTCGCCCTGGACTTTCCCGTCATCGACGAGGCCACGCCCTCGCGCCTTGTCTATCGCACGCCGGTCCTGCCGCCCGATTGGCACATGATCTGCGACATCCATAGCCATGGCACCGGGCCGGCCTTCTTCAGCGCCACCGACGATGCCGACGACGCGCACGCGACGAAGATATCGCTCGTGTTCGGCCGGTTGGACCAGCTCGACGGTCCCACAAGAGCGTCGCGCCTCTGCGCCGGCGGCATGTTCCTGCCGCTGCCGCGCAGCCCATTTGCAGGAGACCATCATGCCGCCTGACACCAGCGCCCGCCACTATCTTCCAGCCGCATTCGGCGACCGCACGCTCAAGGTTCTGCTCATAGGCTGCGGCGGCAACGGCGCGCAGATGCTTATGGGACTCGCCTCGCTCGACATGGCGCTGCGCGAGATCTCCTCGCGATCGCTGCACGTCACCGTGGTCGACGACGATATCGTCACCGAGGCCAATCTCGGCCGGCAGCCCTTCTTTCGCTGCGATCTCGGCAATTCAAAGGCGCGGACGCTCATCGAGCGCATCAACCTTGCGCATGGCCTCGCCTGGAAGGCGGTTCACGGACGCGCGCCCGGCAAGGTCGGCGTCGACGGCGCCGATATCCTCATCACCTGTGTCGACACGGCCTCGGCCCGCCGTGCGATCGGAGCGGCGCTTGCTGATGAACGGAACGGTCCCGCCTATTGGATGGACCTCGGCAATCGCTCGAGTGACGGACAGTTTCTGGTTGGCTGCCCCGCACGGGCCGGCGCCAAGGTTCGCGCACGGCTTCCGACCGTACTCGAATATTTCCCCGAACTCGCCGACGACAGCGTGCCTGACGACAACGCCCCGTCCTGTTCTGTTGCCGAGGCGCTTGAACGCCAGTCGCTGTTCGTCAACCGCGTCATGGCGAGCCACGCCCTCGCGCTGCTGTTCGACCTGCTCGGCCGGGGCTCGATCGGCCATGCGGGCGGTTTCATCAATCTTGCCAGCGGGCAGGCGGTCCCGATTCCGCTGCCGCGCAACGACTGAAGCCGTATTCGCTCGGACGGCATGTCTTCGACGGCCTGCCGACGGCTCACCATCCGGAAACCGGCCGCCTTTGGGCAACAGCGCATCGGTGCCGCCGCTTTTTACCCCCGAGATGGCGCACTCACGGGTCGCGTTGACACCGCTGAGCGAGACTAAAGGAGAACAAATATGCCTCAATTTGAAGTCCAGGTGATCGCGCGGCCGTGGGTCAATCAACGTATCGTGATCAACGCACCAAATGCGGAAATTGCGGCGCAACAGGCAATCGAGACGGCCCGGGAAAGCCCCGCTGCTTGGGAGGTTCCCGGCGCGAAAGATTTCACCGAGATACTGATCGACCCGGAAGAACTGACTGATTTCGACACGGACGAAATCACGGTTGAAGGATAGCGGCTAGCTCCGCCCAAGTAGTCCCACCCGTCCCTGTTTCTCTCTTTTGGAAGGATAGTGTGCATGACGCCTATTACTGACGATAACTGGACACTCCACTATACGATTGGCCGCGTTCTCGCCGCCAAGGTCAAACCCGGCGATGTGGTTCACATGCCGGGCGGGGGCGGCGACCTGATCGTGCTCGGCGGAAGAGCGCCGCTGCGCGCCAACGACCGCGGCAGCATCATCGTCCGCTATGCCCTCGCCGGGGATAGTGACAGGTTCGAGACGCGTCCCGGCGCGGTTGGGATGGTCTGGATCAGCGCCGCCGGTGGCTGGTCGGAGCTACCGGCATGAAACCGCACCATGTCCATGTCTACACGACGATCCGGGTCAAGGTCGCGGTGACCGCGGAAGATCATGCGGACGCCATGCGGCAAGCGGCAGCGATCGTCGGGACAGGGATTTTCCCTGTTCGTCTCCTTCCCAACGCTGCGGCGGTGCTCGACGCGCAGCCAGCCGAAGAGATCACCAGCTTTCTGGTGGACGAAGCGGACGATCCGGAGTTCGAGAACAGCTGCTTCTACGATGCGGAATACCGCAGTCGCGAGGACTGCCCAACATGACCGAATGAAGGGGAGGAGGAAGGGAAAGGCGCTCCGTTTGGTGGAGCGGTCTGGAGCATCCCCCATGAAAATCGAACTACGGCGCATCTCCTACAATGCCGCGCTCTCGCAGGAAACCGCCGCTTTTGCAGCCGAGGTCTGGATCGACGGCGAGCTTGCCTTCCACGCACGCAACCAGGGAACGGGCGGGGCGGACTTCTATCGTCAGGTCGGCCGATGGACCGAAGCTGAAGTCAATGCCTGGCTGACGGCCAATAGACTCCCGCGCAGCCTTGGCGACGACCTCGCTTGCGATCATGATCTTGAGATCGAGGTGAGCGACCTTCTGATGCGCGCCGTCGAAGGCAAACGCCTCAAACGCCTTCTCCGCACCAATCTGATCGCGATCGAACGCGATCAGATCCTGCAATATCCGCTCCGCAAGCGGCCACTGGCGATCGTCACCCGCGCCGTGCGCGCCACCAATCCCGATGCCGTCATTGTCAACGACGCCGGCGACGATGTGTTCGCGCGCGCCCTGGACGTGCTGCTCGCCAGCCGCTGACAGCCCGGATCGGAACGCCGATGACCAACGACTTCGATCCCGCCGATGCGGGATGCTGGATGGCGCAAGGCCGTCCGGCCCACCACGCGCATGCGCTCGCCGACGCTTGGCGCCGCTTTCCCGACCTGCCGAACGACGCGCCCCTGGACGAGCGCATGGCGCGTGCCCGCGAGCGTGTTCAGGCGCTTCGCCCGCTCAACGAAGCGATCGGACTGGAGACCGAACGCCAGCGCCAATTCGCGAACTTCGCCTGCATCGAACGCCAGATTGCCGAGGGCAGCACCGACAGCCGCAATGCCTTCATCCTCCATGCCCGCGACGTTCGTGGTTATGATTGGGACGCCTCTTACGCCTATGCTGACGGTCGCTATGCTGCGGAGGCTGGATGGGAATCGCGTCCACCGTCACCATGCCGCGCGGGGGAACAGGACGTCCGCCGACCCGCCTACCACCAGGGCTTTCTGGATGGCGGCGGTCAGCCCGACGACATCTTCGATGCCGCGCGGCGGTCCTTGGCGGTCACCCCATCCGAGATCGCGCACCCTGAAAACCCGCGCGCCGCCCGGCCGCTTCCCAGCCAATGGCCAGGCCCGACCGATACCCCGGCGCCCGTGTCATGGCATCGCCGCCTGCTGCTGCTCGGCGCTTCGGAGCGCGAGACAGGCGCGATCGGCATCCTCGCGATGCTGAGCGAACGGCCCGGACATGAGGCTGCGGCCCAATATGTCATCAGCGCCGAAACCGGGCTGCATCCGCTATCCGGCTTGTCGGCCCCGCCACCCGGCGATGGCGCCGCGCTCCGCCAGATCCTGCGCCAGGGCGACTATACGGACATCCTGATCGTTGCCGACGATGCGGAACTCGACCGGCTCGATGCCGATGCCGATATCCTGCCGCTCGCGCGAACGATGGAGCGGACCCGCAATTCGGTGCTCCAGCAGCGCGCGCAGTTTCGCCTCTGGCTCGCCCGGGGCCGCGCGCCCGGCGACCAGTTCGCCGCCGGCCATATCCGGTGGTCCAAAATGGCGGCCGGGCTGTCGGGACGCCTCGGGGATTTCACCGCGCGCTATGCCGGTCCGGCGCGACCTCGCGGCCACCGCATCGTGATCGAGGATGCGAGCGGCGATCTCGCCCATGGCTATCGCACGCCGTTCGGCGAGAAACTCCATCCCGAGATCGTGATCGGCAACAAGGCGCATGCCCGAACCGCGATGGCCGACCTGCTGCGGCAATATGCGGCTTCGCTTCGCCTGGGCTGATCCCGCATTTCCGGCCCGGCGGGACATAAACGCAGATGCCGCCTTTCGAGCAGACGCGTCATGGATGGGAAGGGGGAGGAGGATTGGCGGTATTTTCGACGAAGGACTTCCGCCAATGAACTCTGCCCTTGCCAACGAGCTTGACGCCCGAGCCGCCGAAGGCCGGCATCCGGTCACTCTCAGCCAAATCAAGCAGCAGTTGCGCGATCTGGGATACGCGCTCGATCGCACCCTCGACTGCCGCTCAATCGCCCGCATCATGACGGGGCCCCGCGCCGGACAAACCTACCCCAGTCTCTCGACGGGGATCAAGGAAGCGGACACCGGACGTAGCGCTTTCCACGTCGATGCCCGCCGCGACACCAAATTCCGGATGCTTCAAAAGCTTCGGTTTGAGGTCGGCCTCTATACCGTCCTCAAAGGGGCGATCCTGGACCTCTGATCGAAACCGCCCGGCCTCCCATCGATCACGCAGCGCCAGGGGCAGTCAGCCAAATCATTGCCAACCGCGCACGTAACAAGCCCGCTTGAGCCGCCGCTCGGCGTGAGGCCGCAGCCCCCCTGACATCCGACCGGGCCGCCACGCCGCGCCCGCAAGACCACCGAAAAGGAAGCATTCCATGCGAAACAGTGCATCCGCGCTGGCTCTCCAGCTGTGCCTCGACTTCGACCAGCCGGTCGCGCCCGCCAAGCCAGCCGCCCCCGTCGATCCGGAGCCGACGCTCTTTTCGGCAACCATCGTCGACACCGCCCGGCCGCCAGTCGAGGCAGCTATTGATTTCTCCCTATCGGCGGGGCGGACCCTGGCGTCCTCATGGAAGGAACGCGCACGCGACAATGTCGAGGCGATCCGGCTGCTGAACCTGCTCGACCGCGAAGGACGGTCCGCATCACCGGCCGAGCAGCAGGCGATTTCCAGGTTCATCGGCTTCGGCGCGTCGGAACTTGCCAACAACATGTTCGCCCGCCGCGGGAAAGAATATCGCGAGGGCTGGGAGGAACTAGGGCAGGCCCTGGTCGCCGAGACGACCGATGTCGAACTCCAGTCTCTCAAACGCGCGACGCAATATGCGCATTACACCCCCGAATACATCATCCGCGCCATGTGGGACGCTGCCCGGACCCTCGGCTTTACCGGTGGGCAGGTTCTGGAACCGGGGTGCGGCAGCGGCCTCTTCATGGGGCTCCGGCCGGATGCATTGTCGCAGGACACGCTGTTCGTGGGCATCGAGAACGATCCCGTCACCGCTCGCGTCGCAAAAGCGCTCTATCCCAATCAGGTCATCCGCTGCGTCGATTTCGACAAGGCGCCCCTGCCCGCCGACTTCGACCTCGCGATCGGCAATCCGCCCTTCTCGAACCTCACCATCCAGAACCGGACCGAACTCGGTAAGCTCGGCCTGTCGCTTCACGACTATTTCATCGCCAAATCGCTCGAGCATCTACGGCCCGGCGGCATCGCCCTGTTTGTGACATCGCGCTATTCGCTCGACAAGAGCGATCCCAAAGCCCGCCACCATATCGACGGCATTGCCGATTTCCTCGGCGCGGTGCGCCTTCCGGGCAAGGCCATGCGGCAAGAGGCGGGCACGGACGTCGTCGTCGATATCCTGCTTTTCCAGAAACACACCCCCGATGCCCTTCCACGCACGCAGAACTGGATCGAGCTGGCCGAGATCCCCGACAGCGACGAAGGTTTCGGGCCGCTGCGGATCAACCGCTATTTCCTCGACCATCCCGATCATGTGCTGGGGCGTCACGAATGGCGCAGCGGCCAGTTCGGCATGGACTATAATTGCGCGGCCGACCCCGACGCAGACCTCCCGGTCGTCCTCGCGGCCACCTTGTCCGCGATCGCATCGAAGCACGCGGGCGCCTGCAAGCCGCTCGAGCGCACCACATCCCTGCGCGACATGCCAAGCGCCACCCTGGATGTGCAAGTCGGCACCGCCGCGGACGAAGCCGAGTTCAAGGAAGGCAGCTATCTGGTTTCCGGCGGTGTCCTCCACCAGATCATAAATGGCACCCCGACCGTGGTCGGCGTCAAATCCGGCCGCGGCGGCGCTGGTCTGTTTCCCAAGCACGCGGCTATCATCAAGGCCCTCATCCCGATCCGCGATACGGTCCGCGCGATCCTGCGCGCGCAGTTGGGCGACCGGCCCTATGATGCCCTTCAGCAGGCGCTGTTCACCCACTACCGGCAGTTCGCGAAAAAATACGGTCCGATCAACCGCACCATCACCAGCATCCGCACCGATCCGGAGACAGGGGCCGAGAAGGAGTATCAGCGCCGCCCTAACCTTCAGCCCTTCCTCGATGACCCCGACGTCTGGCTGGTCGCTTCGATCGAGACCTATGACGAGGCGAGCGACACGGGCACGCCCGGTCCGATCTTCACCGAATGCGTCGTCAAGCCGCCGGTAACCCATGAAATCCATTCGGCGCAGGATGCCCTGGCGCTATCGCTCCATGACCGCGGCCGCGTCGATTTGCCCCTGATCGCTCAGATGCTCGGCGTTACCGAAACCGAGGCGCTCACCGATCTTGCGGGGGACATCTATCTCGACCCCGTCCGCAGCACACCGCATTTCGATCACTGGGTCACGGCCGACGAGGTCCTTTCCGGGCCGGTTCGCACCAAGCTCGCCCTCGCGCGCGAGAAAGCCGGGACCGATCCGCGATTTTCTGCTGTCGCCACCGCGCTCGAAGCGGTCCAGCCGGTCGATCTGAAGCCCAGCGAGATCACCGCGCGTCTCGGCGCGCCCTGGATTCCGGTCGATGTCATCGAGGCGTTCATCCTCGAAATCATGGAGGTCGAGACCCGGATCCTCCATACGGTGGAGCTGGCGAGCTGGACGGTCGACAAGGCCCCGTTCGCCGGGCACGTCAGTTCCTCCTCGACCTGGGGCACAGCCCGCCGGAGCGCGGCGGACCTGCTCGAAGACGCGCTGAACTCCCACATTCCCAAGATCTACGACGTCCACCGCGACGCCGACGGTTCGGAACGCCGCGAGCTCAACGTCGTCGACACCGAAGCGGCCAAAGAGAAGCTGGCGAAGATCAAGTCGACCTTCGAGACCTGGGTCTGGCAGGAGAGCGAACGCGCCGATCGGTTGGTCCGCATCT
The DNA here is from genome assembly GCF_059424385.1 of Sphingobium sp. GW456-12-10-14-TSB1. Taxonomy (NCBI): domain Bacteria; kingdom Pseudomonadati; phylum Pseudomonadota; class Alphaproteobacteria; order Sphingomonadales; family Sphingobiaceae; genus Sphingobium; species Sphingobium sp. GW456-12-10-14-TSB1. The sequence continues at coordinate 832,614 of NZ_JBWKZI010000001.1, forward strand.
ACAACGATGCCTACAACAATCTCGTGCCCCGGAGCTTCAGCGGCCAGCACCTGAAGCTGCCGGGCGCGTCGACGACGATCCGCATGCGCGATCACCAGAAGCGCGTCGTCTGGCGGATCATCGCGTCGGGCTCGACCTATGTGGCCCATAGCGTCGGCGCGGGCAAAACCTTCAGCCTCTGCGCCGCAGTGATGGAGCAGCGGCGTCTCGGCCTCGCCAACAAACCGATGATCACGGTGCCCAACCATTGCCTCGCGCAGATCGCGCGCGAGTTCCTGATGCTCTATCCCACCGCGCGCATCCTGGTCGCCGACGACACGAACTTCGTGAAGGAGAAGCGGCAGCGGTTCCTGGCGCGCGCGACCACGGGCAATTGGGATGCGATCATCATCACGCATGATGCGTTCAAGTTCGTGCCCACGCCGTCATCTTTCGAGAAGCAGCTGATCGAGCACCAGCTCGACAGCTACGAGGTGCTGATCACCGGCATCGACAGCCAGGACCGCGTGTCGCGCAAACGCGTCGAACGCCTGAAAGAAGGACTGAAGCAAAGGCTGGAGAATCTCCAGTCCCGCAAGGATGACCTCGTCCATATTGGCGAGATCGGCATCGACCAGATCGTCGTCGACGAGGCCCAGCAGTTCCGCAAGCTGACCTTCGCCACCAATCTCGGCGACCTGAAGGGCGTCGACCCGGTCGGCTCGCAGCGTGCCTGGGACCTGTTCGTGAAGAGCCGTTATCTCGCCGGGACCAATCCCGGACGCGAACTGATCCTGTCATCGGGCACGCCCATCACCAACACGCTGGGCGAGATGTATACGCTGCAGCGCTTCATGCAACCCGACGAGCTTCACGCCAAGGGCCTGCACGAATTCGACGCCTGGGCGTCTGCCTTCGGAGACACCCGCACCGAACTCGAACTCCAGCCGAGCGGCAGCTACAAGCCCGTCACCCGCTTCTGCGAGTTCGTCAACGTCGCCGACCTGATGGCGATGTATCGCAGCGTCGCCGATGTCGTCTTGAAGGATGATCTGCGCCAGTACGTCAAGCTCCCCACCATCAGGGGCGGCAAACGGCAGATCGTCGTCGCGAAATCCGGCGCGCCGTTCAAAGCCTATCAGCGGGTGCTCGCCAAACGCATCCAGGCCATCGAGACCCGCGGCGGCCGGCCGCAAAAGGGCGACGACATCCTGCTGTCGGTGATTACCGATGGCCGCCACTCGGCGATCGACCTGCGGTTCGTCGACGCGGATGTCGGCAACGAGGAGGGCAACAAGCTCAATCTCCTGATCGAGAATGCTTATCGTATCTGGGAAGAGACGGCCGACTATCGCTACATCGATCCGGAAACCGGCAAGCCGTATCCGCTCTCAGGCGCGGTGCAGATGATCTTCTCCGATCTCGGCACCGAGGCCGCGCTCGAAACGCGCGGCTTCTCCGCCTATGTCTGGATCCGCGATCGGCTTGTCGCGATGGGCGTGCCGGCCGAGCAGATCGCCTTCATGCAGCATTACAAGAAGAACAGCGCCAAACAGCGCCTGTTCAACGATCTCAACCAGGGGCGCAAGCGGTTCGTTCTGGGATCGACCGCGACCATGGGCACCGGCGTCAACGCGCAGCAGCGCCTGAAAGCCCTGCATCATCTCGACGTTCCCTGGCTGCCATCCGATATCGAGCAGCGGGAAGGGCGCATCGAGCGCCAGGGCAACCAGAATGACGAGATCGAGCTTTACGGCTACGCCACCAGCGGCTCGATGGACGCGACCAACTGGCAGATGCTCGAGCGCAAGGCCCGCTTCATCAACATGGCCATGTCGGGTGACCGCTCGATCCGGCGGATCGAGGACGTCAGCTCCAACGTCAATCAGTTCGCGCTGGCCAAGGCTCTCGCGTCGGGCGACGACCGCCTGATGAAGAAGGCCGGGCTCGATGCCGAGGTCGCACGGCTCCTGCGCCTGCGCGATGCCCATGTCGACGACCAGTATAATATCCGCAGGACCATCACGCGAACGACGCGCGAGATCGAGGACTGCCACAAGCAGATCGCCAGGCTCGAGGCCGATCTTGCACATCGTGTTCCCACGAAGGTGGATGAGATCCTCTTCGATTGCGACGGCACGATGATGACCGATCGCAAGGCTGCCGGCGAACGTCTCCTCGGATATGCGCACCGGATGCGGAAAGGTCGCGCCGAGGCGCGCTGGACGCTCGGCACCTTCAACGGCATCGGCCTGGAACTCTCGGGCTACGAGGCCCTCGACCCCGATGGACGGCGCTACCTCTGCACCGTGATCGCGATGCAGCATCACGGCGAGCACGCCGACTTCGAGGTGACCGAGAAGACGCGGCCGAGCACGGTGATCGGCCGGATCGAGTCCTCCATCCGCGATCTCGACACGGATCTCGCCGTCGTCAGGGCCAGTCTCGAAGCCAACGAACGGCGTCTTCCCGCCTTCGAGGCTCGCTTGGGGCAAGCATTTCCCGACGCCGCCCTGCTCGACGAAAAACTCAACGAACTCGCCGAGCTCGAGGCCGAGCTGGCGAGCACCAAGGGCGAGTTCAACGCGGACAATGACGGTGACGCGCCGCTGCCCCCGCTTTTGGACGGCGCAGGCACGCCGGTGCCACAAGAAGCCGCCGTTGCTGCCTGATGCTCACATCGGTCTGGCTATCAATGGCAATTTGTGCCATTATGACCTCAGGAGATACGTCAATGGCGTCCATGAATGTTTCATTGCCCGATCCGATGCGCGATTATGTCCAGAAGCGCATCGACAAGGGGCACTATGCAAGTGTCAGTGACTATGTGCGCGATCTAATCCGTCGTGACCAGGCGGACACGGAGAATGAACAGCGCTGGCTGAGCTCGCTTGATGCTTCAGTCGAGGAAGCGGTAGAGGAACTGGAGAGCGGCGGCGGCCGTGAGCTCGGGGCCTTCTGTCGGGAGCTCACCTCCGAAATCGAAGCTCAAGGCCACCAGACCCCGCTTCAATGATTGTCATACTGGCGTCGGCCGCCCAGCGCGATCTACGCGCGATCGGCCGCTACATCGCGCAGGATAATCCCTTGCGCGCAGTCTCCTTCATCGCAGAGCTCGAGAGCGCCGCACAGGGCCTTGCCGAGATGCCACAGGGCTTTCCGCTGGTTCCGCGTTACGAACGATACGGTATCAGACGCAGGTCCTATCGCGGCTATGCTTTACTCTATCGTGTCGCAGGCGATCGGATAGGTGTCGTCCGAATCCTTGGACCAGGACAGGACATCGACCGGGCCTTGAACCTACTTTGAGATGAGCGGCGCGCACGAAGCGCCCGTGCTGTCTGCTGTCAATGCTGCGGTTTGTCGGCATGAAACATTATGCAGCCACCCCCAACGGACGGCGCCGAGCGCGGTATCATCAATAGGCTCCAGTCGTCCTGGCGACTGCGGAGCATATTGACACACAGGTTCACGCGCCTGGTCTTCGGCGCATGGGAAGGGGAGAGGGGAGAGAGCAGGCGAGGCCTGTTCAAATGGACCGCAGACCATCACGACCGCGGTTGCTCCAGGGCAGGCGCTCCTAGCACCGGAGTCCTTCCCATGACCATCCCAAGATCCGCGCCATGGACGGCGCAGGAAATCGTTACGCTGCGTGCCTGTTATCCTGCCGAAGGACACAGCGTCGCGCAGCGGCTTCCGGGCCGAAGCGTCCATGCCTTGCAGGTCAAGGCTCACAAGCTCGGCCTGAAGACAGCCCATAGAAATCCCGCGCCGAGGCCGCGCCTTGGCGGTGAGAACCTCGACGAAGCCATCCGGCTGCGTGAGGTCGAGAACTGGTCGTTCAGCGCGATCGGCACACATTTCGGTATCTGCGAAGCCAGCGCCTGCAACGCGGTGACGATCGCCCTTTGTGTCCGGCGCGGATACCGTCCGGCAGAGCGCGATCAGCATGGGCGCCTGACGGCTGAGGGTATCGAGCGACTGCGCTATGCGTTGAAGAAGGGTTACAAGGGCATCGACATTCAGTTGCGTCTTGGCGTCTCGGCCGCCTGCGTTTCCGAGCAGCGCCGGCGATATAATCGTGAACTGCTCGCACGCGGCAAGGCCGCGCTGCCCCCGCCGGGCGGCGGCGAGGCTTACAGCGGCGTCAAACTGTCGCCGGCAAAGCGCAGGCAGGTCGAGGAGCTGTTCCTGCAGGGGCTCGGCACACAGAAGATCGCCGAGCGCACCGGCGTGTCGAAGACGAGCTGCACCAGGATCAGGGGCCGCCTTATCCGAAGTCTGCGCCGCAAAGGGGAGTCGCTTCCTGGATGCGATAGCTGCGGGGTCCGTCATGTGCATGCTGAAAGCGCGCGTTTCGTAACCGATGAACAGAAAGACCTTCTGCGCGCGATGCTCCTCGATCGGGTGCCCGTCCAGCGAGCCGCGCGCGAACTCGCGATTGGCGCCTCGACAGCCTATCGGCTTCGTGACGCCTTCGCCGCCGAACTGGCGGGCGAAGGCCGGGCCCTGCCGCCTCCAAGGCGTCCTGGCCGGGTTCGCCACGCGCCCATGCGCAATTCCTGCTGGCCTCCGGCTTCGCCTCAGGAGATCTACGCGTTCCGGCGCCTCCTCGGCTGTATGGGGTTCGCTGAGGCGAAAGCACATTGGCAGGACACGCGGCGAGAGGAGGCAAGGATAGCACGAGAAGCGGCCGCGACGCACAAGCTTACTTTCGAGGAGCAGCTTGCCAAGGTCGCGTCCGGCGAACTGCGCATCACACGCGGCTTCGTTCGCAACCATCTCGAGCCGCGGCTTCCCGCACAAGCCGTCGACGCGTGATCGCGCGCGGCACCGGCGCGCTGGGGCGGCCGGAATCTCCTGGCATGATCGATCCCGGGCAACCGCCGGTCGCCCAGCCTCTGGCGGCGACGGCCTGACCGAAGAGGAGAGGGAGGGTTTGAGGCGGGCGTGCTGATGCGCCCGGACGGCAGGAACTGGCCTCATGCCCTATGACATCCCCTCTCGCTTCCAGCAGCCGCCCGCCGGCTTGTCCCAGGCGGACCGATCACCGGTGTACTCTTCGAACGTTGCCCCTCGGTTGGCCGCGGGCACCCCCATCGAGATCATCGTCGGCCTTCCCGGCCTGTCGGAGGGGCCCTTGCTCGCCCGCGCGCGCGCGTTGCAGCTTCCCGTCCTCATCTCCGCGAACAGCCTGTCACGCTGGCGGCAATGTGACGGCGGGCGTGAATGGGCCGGTTGGCGGTTGAGGCAGCTTGCCAACGCCCATGGCCTCGCTTCGATCATGCTCGATTCCGCCGGATTCGTCCTCGCATCAAGATATCGAGGCCTCCCATGGACCGTCGAGGATTATGTCGAAGGGCTGGCGGCCGCCTACCCCTGGCGGCTCTGGGCAAGCCTCGATCATTGCGTCGAACCCGAGATCGCGCGCGACCGTGAAGAAGTGCTCGATCGGATCGCGCGCACTGTTCGCCTCAACATCGAATGCCATGCCCGCGCACTCGACGCCGGTATCGTCTCGAATTTCATGCCAGTTTTGCAAGGCCGCCGACCAGGCGATTATGTGCGCTGTCTCGATGGCATCGCCCATATCCTGCGTCCGGGACAAACGGTTGCGATCGGATCGACCTGTCGGCGCGCCGTGCACGGGGAGGATGGCCTTCTCGCCGTGTTCGAAACACTCGACCGCCATCTCGATTCCACGCACCCGCTCCACGGTTTCGGGATCAAAGGCCCGGCTCTTAGTCATTTGCGCGCTTTCGAACATCGCAAGATCACGGTCGACAGCAGCGCATTCTCCTATGCGGCGCGTATGTCCGCGCTGTTCGACGGACACGCCAAGACCAACCACTTCGTCGCCGACCACATGGAACGCTGGACCGAACGGCAATATGCCCGGCTCGCGCGTCCTCGGAACGGGTTTCAATCGTCATTGCCGCTGCCGTTGCCTGCGGAACCCCTTCCGACAGGCTGGGAAGCCGCCGTTGCCGCCGCGCGAGAGGAGATTCGGGCGCTCGTGATGGACGGCGAAATTTCCCACGATCAAATTACCGACGCCTGGATCGCCGAGTGGGCGGCCGATTTGCTGGGGACCGCTTGACCGACCGCTCCGCACCAAAGTGAAGCGTCAGACAGAATGCTGGTTGAATTGGTCGCGATAATCCGCTAAATGTAACTCATTAAACTAGGAGTGCCCCCATGTCCCGTCCCGCCAGCACCGCAACCGTCGATGTCGATAGCATCCTGCGCGACCGGATAATGGCGAGCGCCGACCGCATCATCAAGATGATGCCGCCCGCCGCCAAGGCGGCCGCGATCGGCAGCGTCGATGTTGCGGCGCTCGTCTTCAATATCGCGCGCGGAATCCCATCGGTCGAAACCGATGATCCCGACAAAGCGGAGGACATCACACGGGCAATCGCCTTCAAGCGCCGGCTGATCGACGAAGCGGGCGGCGCGTTCGACGCCGAGGCGGTGCGCAAGCTTCTCGGCCACAAGACCGTGCAAGCCGTCTACAAGGCCGCCCGCGATCGCCGCCTGCTGATGGTCGAAGACAATGGCGCCAAGCTGTTTCCGGCATTCCAGTTCGACGGCGACACCATCCGTCCTGCAATGTCGCGCATTCTTGCCGCCGCGCCCGGCGCCGGCGGATGGGCCGTGCTGCAATATCTGGTGAGCGGCGATGGAGGTCTGGGCGACGCGCGGCCGATCGACCTGATCAAGGGCAATGAGGCGGACGTCGATCGCGTCATACGCTTCGCCGGTACGCTCGACGACTGACGATGGTCGCTCGCGCTACTATGCCGGTGGCGACCATCGCCGCCGGGCAAACGCTCCACCGCGTGCACGGCGCATCCGTTCCCGCGCGCTGGTATGGGCGCAAGGACGCGACATGGCGCTGGGACGACCCTCAAGGGCGCTACGGCGTCCTCTATCTCGGCAAGAGCTTGACCGGTCCATTTACCGAGAGCCTGCTGCGGACACCAGGCGACCGGGACGTCCTATGGGACCGCGTCCAGCAGAAGCGCGCCGCCGCCTTCGTCACCACGCGAACGCTCCGCCTCGCAAAGCTGCATGGCCCTGGCCTCGCCTGGTTCCAAACGACGGCCGCGGGCGTTTCGGCGGACTTCGATCCCGCAATCCATCGGGATGCCTATGCCACGACGCAGACGATCTCCGCGTTCGTCTACGCTGACACCGCGCTTGACGGCATCCAGTACCGTTCACGCTTCGATACCGATCAGCTTTGTGTCGCATTGTTCGAACGCGCCGATTCCGCGATTGACCTGGTCAGCGAAAACCTGCCGATCGGCAAGGACTGGACCCGGAAGATACTGAAGCCGAGAGGCTACGAATTGATTGAGCTATAGAGTCCCGTTTCAACTTCGAAGGCGCCTCCCAGGCGCTGACCTATCCGAGGCGTCGTCACCACCGGGGCGCGAAGAGCGGCGCCCTGCGGCTTCATGCTATGCTGACTGCTCTGCCTCGGTCGGCTTCTTGCGCGGTCGCCGGGTTGTCGGCGTTTTCTTCGCCTTAGGGGCCGGAGCGGTTTCCACCGTCCTTGGCTTACGACCAAGCCCGATTTTCTTGGCGAGCGACCGGCGCTGTTCGGCGTAATTGGGAGCAACCATCGGGTAATCGGAAGGCAAATTCCACTTGGTCCGATAGTCGGCAGGGCTCATCTGATAGTGTGTCATCAGATGCCGCTTGAGCATCTTCAACTTCTTGCCGTCTTCGAGACATACGATGTAATCGGGCTTGACCGAAGCACGGATCGAAACCGCCGGTTCAGGTTTGATGTCCGGCAGCACTGCCGGCTCCCGAAGACTGTTCAGCGCACCGTGAATATTCTGGATCAACACGGGTAAGTCACCAACGGCGACGCTGTTGTTCGAGACATGCGCGGCCACGATATCGGCGGTAAGCGTTATGAGTATTTCTGCCGTATCGACCTTCTCTGTCATGTCGTTCTTCCTTGTCGTGAGGAATAATGCGGCTGCGAAGACGGACACCCGATAGCAAGTCGTTGCGGGCACGGCCAGAGCTTCCATGCGCCCCACTTGCCGGGCCAGTGACCCGGCTTGCCGCCGGACGGGCTACGCATCCGAAAATGGCCGACCGCCGTCGCCGCGACGGGCCGGAGGAGAGAAGGGGGTGGTTGATGGTGATCCAATAGGGAGGCTATAGCCATGACCGCCGTTCACATGATCGCGCCCGACCGTCGTCGGCACGCAGAGCCGATTTTCGTATCCGGCTCGCTTTCCATCCGGCAACTTCCCCAGGCAGTGAAGGCTCGCCTCGGCAAGATTGTCGACGACGGCGTCCCGGTGCTGGTCGGCGATGCCCGCGGCGTCGATACGGCCGTGCAGCTCTATCTTTCGGATTGGAACGTCGACGCGGTGACCGTGTTCTGCACCGGATCCACGCCCCGGAACAATATCGGAGGCTGGCCGGTCACGCGCGTAAAGTCCGATGCGCGTCCGGGCACACGCGAGTGGCATAGCGCGAAAGACCGCGAAATGTCGCTCCTCGCAGGCGCCGGTCTCGTGATCTGGGATGGCACAAGCAAGGGCAGCGGCTTCAATATTCGACGACTGTCCGATCGCGGCTGTCCGGTCATCATCTATCTTCATCCCGCCGGTCGCTTCGTGCAGCTGAGCACCGACGCCGAGCGAAATGCCTTCTTCTCTCGCTACCTCCCGGGCTGATGGGGCTCCGATCAATAGAAGCCGACCACCTTCATCGCTGTCGCCTCAACACGATAGACCAGGATTCAAACCCATGATCTTCTACACCGCCGTCGAACCCGGCACGCTTCACACCAGGATAGTGGGAACCCAAGCCGATGCCCGCGCCATCAACCGGGAGTTCACCCAGATCGATATCCCGATCGGAAAGCCGGAGCTGATGGCTTGGGCGAACGACATGCAGCGTCAGATCGACGAATTGCGCGACGCTCTCGGCCGTGCCGCGGCTGATGAGCCGAGCGGGACTAGCGCAGAGACCCTCGAACCCGCGCCGCTCCCACACCGGACGACTTCCAGCGATGACCGGCCGATGGAAACGGCCCCGATACGCGCTGAACCGCCAACGGAGATCATGGCACTGGACGCGGCGCGGCTCGCTCCGATCGTCGAACAGGCGGTCGAGCGCGTCGGCGAATTGGGCCAAACCGCGTTCGAGGCGATCGACGCCTACCAGGCCCGGGACGGTGTCGGTGGCTCTTTCAGCCGCGGCGTCCATATCCTGTCGGTGCTCTGCGCCAGCGAGCATCAATTGACCCGGCTGCTATTCCGGGCGCGCGCAAAAAGAACCTGATCCTCGGCCGCGGTGCTGCCGCGACGCCCGACTGGGGAGGAGGGGGAAGGATTGAGGCGGGTGTGTTGATGCGCCCGGACCTCAGGAGCCTGACCCCATGTCGTACGACATTGCCTTTCGCTTTCAGCAGGCGCTCGATCCCTCGGCGCTGATCACGCTGCCGACCGCCTTGCACGCCCTCAATGCCGCGATCACGGATTGCCGCAACGCCGGGCGGCCTCACGAAAGCGATCCCGCCGTAATTCTGCTTGCACGTCACCTCGGCGACATCGCCTCTCGGATCGAGCGTCCCAATGTCGAACTGCGGCGCGCCTGCATGGATGCCATTGCCGATCTCAGGCGCAAGCCCGCGCTCATCGCGCTGGCTCACAAAGGCGTTGCCTATGACGAGGCCGCCAAGAAGCTGTTCCACTCGGACGCGCGCAAGGCGCTCCGCCGGTTGGCCGACGCGCTTCGCCTGCCCGAAGACAGCTTCGATATTCGTTCGGTGCAAGGAGGAATCTCGGTGTCGGGCGAGATCATTCTGCACGGCGAACAGATATACGTCCAGATCAGCCTCGGCTGTATGGGGCGCGGCCGCGAGATCATGTTCCGCCGTGTCACCGGCCGCAAGGACTATTGCGGCGATCGCAACCATTGGGGGGACATCGCTGACCTGATGGCGCCCGACACCCTGGCACGACGCATCCGCCGCGAACTTCATCTTTCCGAACCTGACACACCGCCCTCGCGGCTCGTCGCCTGAGGAGCTGCGTCATGGAAATCATTGCTGCCCACGCGTGCGTCCTCGCGCGCCCGAAATCCGTGTCACGGGGGCGTCTCTTCGTCTGCGGTGATATTCACGGCTGCTACGATGAATTGATGCAGCAGCTCCGGCTTGTTGGCTTCGACACGGGACGCGATCGGCTGGTTGCCCTCGGTGACCTCGTCGACCGCGGCCCCAAAAGCGCTGAGGTCCTGGCGCTGCTCACAGAACCCTGGTTCACCAGCATTCGCGGCAATCACGAGGAGCTGATGATCCAGGCCGTCAACGGCGATCCCACCATGCACATCATCAACGGCGGGATCTGGCTTGCCCATCTGCCTGCCGACGAAAGGAATCGTCTCGCCGCCTTGGCGATGGCGCTTCCGGTCGCGCTTACCGTGATCTCACCCTCGGGCCGCAAGATCGGCTTCGTCCACGCCGACGTGCCGGGCGACGATTGGGACGCGTTCATCGAACGTCTCGACTGCCCCCAGGTGCAGGAATACGCCATGTGGACGCGCGATCGCGTGCGAACCGCGAAACGTAACCTCCCCCTGCCGCCGATCCGCAACGTCGATCATGTCTATTTCGGCCACACGCCGCTCGCCGAGTCCGTCACCGCCGCGAACATGAGCTGGATCGATACCGGATGCTTCGCCACCGGCAGGCTGACGCTGGAAGAAATCGCATAACCGTCCTTGTCGAACCCGGCCCCCGCTCGATGGGGCGGGCCGCAAGGTGATGTCCCGCAAGGTCGCGGACCGCAACGACCATGTTAGCGGCTCGTACGCGGGCACCGGTCCACGCGCTTGCCCGACCTGCGAGGCGCGCTGAGCGCATCCACCGCGAACTTCCCTTTTCGAACCCGACACCCCGCCCACGCGACTGGCCGCCTGAGGAGCAGCATTATGGAAATCATCGTCACGACGACCTGACCGCCGCGTTCGATCGTCTCGAACCCCGGTCCGACCTTCTTACCGTCGCCGATCTCGGACTTCGGCAGGACGACGGCCGGCGCGCCGCCTGATCGCCGCCACCTGACATTCGTCATCGCCATTGGAGACCCATGATGGATATTTATGTCGTCACAACATTCCATTTCTCGCAAACGCCGGCGTCCATCAGCTATCACGCCAGCGAACGAGAGGCGTGCATCGCCGCGGCAGAGCGCGTGAACGCGTTTCGCGCCGATCTCGATCCCGTATCCCTGTCGCTGGTCGATGGGGACTGCTGGCAGCTTGGGTTGGCCGCGGCGCAGTTGGTCCAGCTCGCGGTGTTCGGCCTCAATGTCACCGACGTCGATGTCAGCAAGCTTGCCGATGCCTCCGGATTCGATGTCCGGCTCGAAAAGTCCGAACTTCAGGGCATGACCACCCTGGCGCTCGACGACCGCGAGCGGTCGACCGTTCTTGCGGCGCTTCGCGGATACCAGCGGCACCACTGTCCGTCCGATCTTGCCGATACCGGCAGCAACCTCGGCCGTCACAAATCGCTATCCCCGGATGCAATCGATGATCTCTGCACGCGGATCAATTGCGACACCCCGTTCCCGGTCGAAGCCAATATCGTCGTCACGCTCGACGGCGGTCTTGTCCAGGGTATCGCCGCCGACCGGCCTATCACGGTTCGCGTGGTCGACTACGACGTCGAGGGCGCCGATTCCGGTGACCTCGTCATGATTCCCCGAGACCAGGGTGAACCGGTTCCCGCATCCGTCAGCGGTTGGGCGGTGGACAGCGTCTGTATCGATCCGGAATGGATCGCCAACGTCGACGCGGCCTGCGCTTCGGAAAGTCGGGCGACCGCGCTGATGGCAGGAGCATGACCGCCATGAACCGCATCCGCAGGGTCGAGAACTTCGACCGCTATGAGATCCTCGCCCATCCTCTTCCCAGCCGCGAAGATCGCGTCTTCCATCCCGGCGACACAGAAACCTCGCGCGCTTCGATCACCTACGCATCACACGATGTTCGGATCGCCCGACCCACGGGTATCGGCAGCAAAGGCCGGGTCGCCATACTGATGCATCATGGAGGCGGGCGACACGTGCTCGAATTCAACGAGACCGCCCTGCCGATCGCCACCGCGCTCCTGGCCCTGCCGGAAAGGCAGCAATATGCCCTCGCATATGCGATCTTCGAGCAAGCCGATGAGTGCGCCGGCGGCGCCCGTGCGGCGGAGGCGGAGCGATGGGCCGATGCGTTTCTCGATGGCCGGATCCGCAAGCGCCGTAGCGGCGGCAGGCGCTACGCCCAAATAGAAACGCCGGATGAAAAGGCCTGTCGCCGCTCCTGATCTCGCTGCGGGTTTCCGCCGGAACAAATGATCGCCTGGTCGCCGCCAGGCGAGCTCCCAGACCATCACAGCAACCTAGGGGACATTCGCATGGATCACCAACCTTCACCGGCGAGCATCACCCAATTGCCCGTCATGACCAGCGCCGATGCCGAGAACGTCGGCTTTGCCATCTTCAACCATGTCCCGACGTTGCCGATCGACATTCCCGACGGGGGCTTCACGGTGAGCGCGAAAACGAGCGAGGGGCTGCGCGTCACCTTCTATTTCGGTCCTTACCGCACCGGCGGACCGCCACGCTGCATCGACATTTGCTACCACGATGCGAGCATGACCGTGCCCGATGGCGGAGGTTCACCAGTCCCGGTGTTCGACATGTTTACGATCGCGGAGGAAGGCCGCCACCCCTACGACAGCCGCAAATCCGATGTGTCCGAAAAACCGTCGATCGCGGTCGTGCTACTCGACAAGCCCGAGAGAGCGGGCGGCTGATCGTGCCGAACATGGCCCGCCTATCGGCCGCCACACTTACGGAATGACCCCGATTTTCCGGAATTTCCGGTGCGAATGGTCGGGAGCACCGGATCGTATCGCCCGCGCCGCGGGCTGTCCCCGACCGCCATCCCTCCATAATCAGGAGCATTTGCATGAACACGGACGATCTCGACACCGCAACACCCGAGCAGCTTGCGCCGGTCCTCTATGCCGCCCTCCAGCGTCTCGGTCAGCTCGGCCGGACCGGGGCTGTCGCGCTCGCGGCGCTGGTCGATGAAGACGATCCCGATTTCGAGGAAGCTGCGTCCTGGGTCGGCGACGTAGCCGCCGGAGACCTGCGCGAATAGTTCTCCACCACCGACATTTCTACCCACGCACGAAGCCCGGCCATCGCGCCGGGCTTCGTGATTCCGGGACATGCAAATGCACCGATCCGCCCCGGCACAGGATGCTGGCGGGCGTTTGAAAGGACCATCAATGATCAGCTTCACCGCGACATACAGCCCGGAGGACAACAAGATCCACCTCTACGCATCGTCCCGCCTCGATGCCGAGACCTATGCCCGTGTCAAGGAAGCGGGCTTCAAATGGGCTCCGAAACAGGAGCTTTTCGTGGCGCCGAAATGGACGCCGCAGCGCGAAGACCTCGCCATCGAACTGGCCGGTGAGATCGAGCCCGAGGAAATGACGCTGGCCGAGCGCGCCGCCATCAAGGCCGAGCGGCTCGAAGATCTTTCCCACAAGCGGCACGCCCAGGCCAATGCCTTTTCCCGGCGCGCCGATGAACTCTCGCAAGCCTTCTACATGGGCCAGCCCATCCTTGTCGGCCATCATAGCGAACGTCAGGCGCGCCGGACGCAGGAGCGCATGCATTCGGCATCGAGCGCCGCCGTGAACGCCGAAAAGGCCGCGACCTACTGGCTGGGTCGCGCGAGCGGCGTCGAGCATTTCGCCAACATGAAGAACAACCCGCGCACGCGGGCCAACCGGATCAAGACGCTGCTGGCCGAACTGCGCGACCTTCAGCGCGGCATCAACAGAGCCCATGCGGCACTGGCGATCTGGGAGGATATCACGAGCGACGAACAGATCCGCCACGCGCTCGGCAACATGGATTCCCGCACGATCTGGGCGAGCTACGATCTCTATTACAAGGTCGACAATGGCGAGATCACGCCCGCCGATGCCCGGCAGCAGTGTGTCGAGGGCGCCAAGCTTGCCGCGGGCGGCCCCAACCGCCGCCGTTGGATCGAACATATCCTGCACCGGCTCGCGTTCGAGCGGTCGATGCTCGGCGACGTGCCGCGCTATGACGGCGAGCTGACCCCGGTCATCATCCAGGCCTTCGCCCGCGAGCATGGCGCCGAAAGTCCCAAATCCACAGCAATCGACGCCGGACGGTTCCGGCTCGAAAGCCCGGTCCCGCTCCCGGCGCATATCGCGTCGGAGAATTCCCTCGAGCTCAGCGAGGGCGACTGGCGCGACCTGATGCAAGCGTGCGGATACACCGTGCCGGAAAAGAAGGCCCGTCAAGCCTCGGCCAAACCGGACACCGTGCCTCTGATCAATCCATCGCGCGAACAGGCCGAGCAACTCCAGGCGATCTGGAATCTGCGCATGGTTGCGGCCTGCATCGGCAAGCGCAGCACCGCCAGGGCCAACGCGGTCTACGCGACGACACAGGCCACCTATTCGGCCAATGCGAAGGGCGACTATGACCCGTTCAAGACCGTCGAGATCGCCGCCGACGGGCACCGCGTGCGAATGGAATGGAAGGGCAATGAGCGTGTGCGGTCCGGCGAACCTGTCGCCCGCATCCGTATCTCGACGATCGGCGTTGAATTCTACAAGCCCGACGCGGTGGTCATCATCACCGACAAGCCCGCCAAACCGCTGCCGATCGACCTCGACACCCTGGAGGAGGGCGCCCGCCAGGCCGCGAACGAGGAGGCCGCAGCATGACGACCGGCAGCAACACTCCGCCCGATATCCCATCGCCCATCGACGTCCCGTGGCCCGGCGATTTCGAGAAGGTCGAGATCGCGCCCGCTGCGCAAAACCGGAGCGGCGTCACGCAGACGGACACGCTCGAATTCGCGCTCGAAACCGCCGCCTGCCTCTGGGAGGGGGTGCTGACATTGCGCGACCGTCCCGCCACCGATCCGGATGCCATCGCCCTGGCACTCGCTATCCGCGAAACCTGCAATGCCGTCGGCACCGCCGACCTGCGCTTGACCGTCGTGGGCTGGACCGGCGCCGTCGAGGCGGCCTGGAGCGCGGTCGCCGACGGCTACGACCTCTGTTTCGACTGGGACTTCGTGCCGGGCTGGATCATCGACCATATCGACTGGTCCGATCCCGCTCATCCGACGATCAGGCCGGAATCCCTGCGACAAGATCCCGAATCCGCTGCGAACGGCGGACCAGTCGCCACGCGGCCGACCAGCGTGCAGCCGCCTTCCGACGAGGAGAGCTGACGATGGGGCGCTCGGTATCCTATCCCAGCGAGGCGTATGTCGCCTTCTCGCAGTGGGACGCGGGCTGGATCGAAGACGACGACGAGCCCTATACCCGCCATTTCAGCCAAGTCGCGGCCCAGGACGATTGGGACTTCATCGTCGAGGATTTCCGCGAACAGGTGCTCGCGCTCTATCCTTCGGCATGGACCGCGACCGGCTGGATCGACCGCGAAGACCGTATTGTCGCCATGAACCGCTACGCCCGCTTCGGCATCTCGGAATATTGCGGCTGCATCGCATATTGGGTGGTCCTGCGCCACGACATCCATCCCGGTCAGGAAGGGTTGGCGCAACGCTGGGTCGACCAGATCGCGGTCGGTTTCAAGAAGCGGTTCGCGACCCTCGTCCGCTTGGACGTGTTCTCCAACGGCGAGGCTATTTTCGAGCGAACTGCCCCCTGACCGCGCGGCTCCCCGATCGCGCCCCTCCTAACATCCGACACCGGCATGATCCCGCCGAGCGGCCACCGCTCGGCGGCGCGGCCCGGCCGTGGAGCGAAGGGAGAGTGATGGGGTGCGGCGATGAGGTCGCGGCAACCCAGGAGGCTCACATGACATTTCCCACCACGATCCACGCCAGTGTCGGCGAGTCGATCATCCACAAGGCGACAAGACTTTTTGCCGGCTGCGTCGCCGACGCGCTCCACGAGCTCCTCCAGAACGCCCGCAGAGCAGGTGCCACTCGCGTCGACATCCGCCGGTTCGACCGGGATAGCGCCACGATCCTGCGCATCCGCGACGATGGCAGAGGCATAGCCGATCCGACCAAGCTTCTCGCGCTCGGCGACTCAGGCTGGGACAGCGACATTGCCCGCAGCGAGGATCCGGCGGGCATGGGTGTCTTCAGCCTTGCCGGTCGCCATGTCGTCATCCGGTCGCGCCCCGCCGACGCCGAGGACGGATGGCAAGTGACGATCCCGCCGCAGGAGTGGGAGAGCGGGGAGCCGCTCGAACTTGTCCCGGCAATAATCGCCAAGGGCACCGAAATCGAAATCGAATTGTCCAAGGCGTGGATCGACGAGCTTGGAGAAGCGGTGAAAAACGCGGCGCGCTTCTATCCGCTTCCGGTCTTTTATGGCGAGGAGCGGCAGGCCCATGAAGCCTTTTTGAAAGAGGCCGTGCGCGTCGAAAACTGGAACGGGTGCAGCATCGGCGTTTTTCTCGACAAGTACACGCCCCACCGCGAGCAGGCCCGAATCAACTTCCATGGCCTCACCGTCCCGTGCCGCCTGCCGCATGTCCATGACGCCGATGGCGGGCGCGGTTGGTATGCCAAGGTCGACATCGTGGACGCGAAAAATTTGCAGTTTGTGCTTCCGGCACGCAAGGAAATGGTCCAGAATACGGCGCTCGACGCCCTGCGCGAAGCCTGCCAAGCGGCGATTTTCCGCACCATCGCCCGTGAGGGCCATCATCGGCTTTCCTACACACAATGGCTCCGCGCGCGAGAACTCGGCATCTCGCTGCCCGAGGCGGCGCCCTTCCTGCACCTCTGGACACCCCGCATCGCCGAAACGAACGACATCTTTCCGGGTGAGCGGATCGCCGGGGAACCGATGGTCATCATGCCCACGCTATCCGCGAACATCGAGCAGTGCGTCGACCGCGCGCTGAAATCCGCAGATGGTCTCGGCGGCTCGCCCGTTCGCGCGATGCTCGAATTCGCCGGATATGGCTGGTACAATGCGCTCCCGCGCGTCCTGGGGCTGTCCTTTCAGGTCGAGACGGACAACGAGACGTTCCACTATGACGACGGGGCATCGGTTCCCGACGACGTCGATTCCGGCCGCGTCGGCGCGATCACGCTCGAGCTCGCAGTGCGGGCCACCGCCGATTCCGAGGAACCCGCCGACATCCTCGCATTCCCCGCCGATGTGCTGATCGTCCCCACCGACTGTTGCAGCGACCTCGACGACGTCGCCATCCTGCTCGGCACCGACTGCGCGATCACGCCCGGCGAACTCGCCTCGCTGCTCGAAGCCTCCTGCTTCTGGCCCAACGAGGATTGCGACGCCGACAGCCATTACACCCAACAGGCGGCATTCGAGATGCAGGCCCGCTTCGCCGCGAACATGCTGCTTCTCGGCGAGGATGCGGCGGTCCTCGAGCGCGTGCGCGAGGCGTTGCGCCAGCATGTCACCTGGCTGATCCCCAAGGACCGGGCGATCAGCATGCAGGCGGTCAACCATCTGGTCGAGGCCGCCTTCGCGGACAATGACGACGCGCCTTCGGTCGACGCCGCCGAGTAGCCAAGCTTTCCCCTCGCGCATGTCCGGCGCGTCGTTTCGCGCGGCGCGTCGGGCCGCGTCCACAAGGAGCCGTGCCATGACACAAAAGCCGCCCTTCACGAAAATCTTCGACGGCGTTGCGACGCGCAAGCAGATGTTCGAGTTGTTCAACCGGATTCCCGACTGCCCGTTCGAGGATCGAATCTCCGGGAAAGCCTACGAAAATACGTGGTTCGAGGTGGACCGCGAGGGCTATGACACGATGCTTGAAGTGCTGCCGCCGCTCTTCATGCGAGCCGGGATGTTCGCTTTGTCCGAGCTCAAGGCCGGCTTCGTCGGCTCGGTTTTCTTCGAGATCGATAGCATCGACGGACGCAGGCGCTGGTTCACCGGATATTGCAACCTCGGCGATCGCAGCAGCCCCGACGCGATGCGGGCCGCGATCATCGCGTATGAGAAGGTCGCTATGGCCAACCTGTCGCGAGACGCCGCCCTGGATTTGATCTGGGAGCGCACGCACGATGATTTTCGCGGTCTCGCAGGTCAGTTCAATCCCGACGCCTGGCCCACCGAGCATCACGGCAAACGGTCCATCCTCGTCCATGAACCGGGCGTCGGCACTGTCCAGAAGCTTCTCGAAAATCTCACCGACGCCGAGATCGCCGACCGGCTGCCGCACGGGCCGACGATCTAGCTGCGTCCGCGAGACCTTCCGCTCCACGAGGAGCCGCCCGCGAACCCCGATGACGCGATCGGTGACCGAACGGGATTCGCCCGGTCGAGCCAAATCCCGTCATTTTCATCAAGGAGCCGAAACATGACCAACAATTTTGTGCGAACGGCTTTCGCCATTCCGGTGATGCCGCACGAAGCCCTGTTACTCGAAGAATGCTTTGCCGTGGCCGATGAGCTGTCCAGCGATTTCGCCGAACTTCCGATCGACGGCATGCAGACGGTGAAAGCTTACTACGCATCCCGCAGCGACGCTTTCAAGATCACCTTCCCGAAGAAACCGGAAGAAGACGATCCTTTCGCCGGCTTCTTCGACCTCTGGTCCGATCCCGGCTTTCTCGGCTTTGACGCCGACCTCAGTATCCGGGGCGATCCGGAGGGCAAAGCGCAGTTCGCATTCATCAGCGGCCATGATGTCGACGTTCCGTCAATCGCCTCGCTGATCCAGAAGGTCTGCAAATCCGCGTTGCCCTTCGGTTTTCAGTGGGCGGAAGGTAACGAGGAGGACGACGGGTGCCGCTCCTTTGCGGGCGGATATTATGTCATATCCGACACCGAGATCTTCGGCGGCCCGACCCGCTGGCTCATGAATGAAACGCTGCACACCCTGCGGGCAGGTGCGGCGTGAAGCCCCTGCTCAAACGGCCGTGCAACGAGTGCCCCTGGCGCCGCGACCATCCTGCCGGCTGGCTTGGCGGCTATCGGCCGGAAGACTTCACGCAGCAAATCCAGTTCGATGGGCCGCCGCTGCCATGCCATAAGACCATCCCGGGCGACGGCACCGATGCCCGCGCCATGTGCGCCGGCGCGCTCATATTCATGCGCAACTCGTGCAAAGGTGCGCACCATCCCGACTATGGCGATGCGCTCGACACGGTCGAGCCCGACACCGCGACGGTGTTCGCGTGGTCCCACGAGTTTATCGATCACCACTGCAACCCGGACAAATGGCTGGAGCGTGTTCGGGCCAGGATGACCGCCCAGCGTTGACGTCCTCGGTCAGTGAACGGCTCAATCGCCCTGATGGAAGGGAAGGTGGCGGGAGGGGTGCGGCGATGGGTTCGCTGCCAGTCAGGAGACTCCTATGTCATTTTCCACCTCGACACGCACGACAAGCGGCCGTTCCGGCTTCACACAGGCCGACGAGCCGCCCGGTCCGCTCGATACGATCTTACGCGAACTGTTCCGCATCGCCCAACGCGCCGGTGCCTGCCGGATCCATGTCGAAACGTTCGATTATGAAGGACGTCCGACCCTCTCCGTCCTCGACAATGGCTCGGGGATCGACAGTCCACGGGCCTTGCTCGCACTGGACGCCTTCGGTTGGCGCGCGGCCCGTCTGCGGTCGCAGCCTTCATCTGGCCTCGCGCTATCGAGCCTGGTTGGACGGCATACGATCGTCCGGTCCGGTCCCGATGAAACCGAACCCGCATGGAGCGTGACGATTCCAGCCGAGGCCTGGACTGGTGAAGCGCCGATCGCGGTCGAGCCGGATGGCGGCCTTTGCGGCACCAATATCATGGTCGAGATTCCCGAAGAATGGCGTCCGGGGCTCGAGGACGCCGTGGCAGCCGCCGCGCGGCACGTGCCCATGCACGTCTTTTTCCACGCCCGGTGGAAGAATCCCGACTGATCCCGAACGATCGGGCCGGTGCCTGCCGCGCCGGCTCCGGCCGTGCCTTTTAAGGAAACATCCGATGCACGACGATCAATTCGACGCGCTGGTCGACGACGCGACCCATGCCGTCAACAACCTAATTCCCGACCGGCTGCTCGACGGCCTGGGCGATAGCGGAAGGTCGAACCTGCTTTTCCAGATCAACGACGTGCTGACGCCGATCCTGCGCGAGGTGGTCGACACCGCCGGGGACGACAGCGACAATCCGACCCGCGCAAGCACGATCGCCGGGCTTTTGTCAGAGCTTCTGGAGACGCATGCCGCCAAATGTGACGATGGCGGAGCTCGTGAGGAAGACCGTCCGCCGCATGTGATTTCGGAAGTCCACGGCACCAGCGCCAATATCGACAGCATCGCGAGCTGCGACATCGAAACCGGGACGCAAATCTACCTCGTCCTGGACGATGGCGCGGCGTTCCGCATTGCCGTGGAAGCGGTCGCCTGATGATCGAAATGCACATGGCGCTGCTCGCACTTCTCCGATCGCGACGGCCCATCACCTGAGACCCTGATCCAGCGTCGACCTTGCCCGCCTGGCGGGACGCAAAGCTTCCTCAACGCACACACAAGGAGGATATCATGGCCCAACTGTCGCCGCTCAGATCCCGCCTTTGCGATTTCGACCGAGCCTATGCGCTGGCGATCCGCATACGCGAGACCACCGGACGCCATCAGTTCGTCCTGCGCACGGGCGATCCGATCCAGCCATTCCGCATAACGGAGACGCGTCCGGCAATGGACGAAGGTCTGGTCCTGCACGTCGCCTGATCCCGATTCCCATCGTCACGGAGCTACGCCAATGGACGCTGCCGCCCAATATCCCATCAAGCCGGGCATGTGGATCAGGACCGAGGAGGGCGAGAAGCTCTTCTTCCTGCGATACTCGTTGACCGGCCATTGGGGCTTCTTCTCGGAAGACCGCCACCACGCCACACGGGAACACAAGCTCCCGCTCGCGGGCCTGCAACCCTGGCACCAGGAGCGCCGCCGATGAAAACCCACGTCATGACCAGCGGCCTTCGGATCACGCTGTCAAAAACCGAACTCCAGGCGTTGCTGACCCTCGCGCGCTATGGCGCCGAACAGATCGCGGTCGCGCGACTATTACATCGTGCCCAAGCGGCAGGAAGCCGTGGCGCCCGACATCATCAAGGGCCTCGAAGACGGCCTGGCATCGCTTCGGTGGAAGCAGGCGGAGGCCAGGGAGAGACGCGACGCACCCAGGCGCGAGGCCGAACGCCGCGCCGCACGCGAGCATCACGCCGTGGTCGACGGCTTTACGGTCTTCGGCACGCTCGGAGACTGGACCGACCTCTCGGACCACCCCGACGAGCGCCGGTGGGCGGATATGTTCATGCCAGGGACCGAGCCAAGGGAACAGGCCGAACTGCGTCGTAACGTCTGGCGGATATACGTCAGCAAAGGCAGTGCGGCGTCGGACGACTTCACGGTCTTTCCGGGCGACTGCACCGAAACCGCCGACCGCGGAGAAATCGAGCATCTCGCTCGGCGGATCATCGCCAAATATCAGAAATGACGATCTCGCGTCAGCGGGATGCACGCAATCCGGGAAGTGGGTCGCATCGGGGCGAGGCGCTGCCTCTGCTCTTCACAGGAGTTGCGCCATGCAGGAAATCACATTTCATCTCGGCTCCGCCGGACATCCGGTAAGCTGGACCCTCCATGCCGTCTACGGTCGTGCCTGCGGGATCGCGTTCGCCTCCGCCCGCGCATGGTACGCCCGGCAGGTATCGGCCCCCAAATTGGCGACGACGCCGCCAGGCGGCCAATATGTCGTGCAGATCAGGAATAATCAGGTCGTGAACGCCGAGCTGTTCTTCGACGCCGAGTATTTCCGGCATCATCAGGAGCCGGACGACCTATCCTGGCTATGCCAGTTTCACACGTTTCCGCTCGAGATGCCCGAGCGCCTCAAGGACATCGTCACCGCGGACCTGCGCAGCCGGCTGATCGCCGCCGGGTTTCTGATCCCCCGCGCCGAATGGATTGCGCGATACCCCGATCAGGCGGAGTTTTTGCGGCAATTCCGCGAACTGCGGCATCGGGACGGTGCATAGTCCGCGGGCCTCGTCTTAGCCGCGCGAAGAGAAGGAGGAGGGATGGTGGTGAGGTCCATTTGGGAGTCCACCAGCCATGCACGTTGCCAACCACGCTTCGGGTAGTCTGTCTCGAACGCCGCCGGTCTTCATTTCGGGATCCCTGTCGATCCGGCACCTCCCGACCGTCGTGAAGGAGCGGCTCTGCGCCATCGTCGACCAGGCGCTGCCCGTCGTTATCGGGGATGCACGCGGTGCGGACGCGGCTGTCCAGCGGTTCCTTGCCGATTGCGGCGTGCGTCATGTCACGGTCTTTTGCAGCGACACGAGCCCCCGGCACAATCTCGGGCACTGGCCTGTCCAACACGTGAGAGCCAACGCACCTTCCGGCACGCGCGCCTTCCACAACGCGAAAGACCGCGAAATGTCTGGCCTGGCAGGGGCCGGCTTCGTCATCTGGGATGGGTCCAGCCAAGGCAGCCGGGCCAACATCCGTCACTTGTGCGAGCGTGGACGCTATATCGTCGTCTTTCTCCGAGCCGAAAACCGCTTTGCCGTCCTGTCCAGCAACGCGAAACGGATGGCCTTTCTAACTTCCGGCCGCCTCGACTGACATCACGGTGACCACGCCGGGGCTTTCGCGAAAACTCCTGGCCCACACGGGCACGCAGGGCCATCAATCGAAGGACATTCGCTTATGAATCCCGCCCTTGCCAATGAGCTTGCCGCTCGCGTCGACGAGGGTTGGCACCCTGTCACTCTCGACGACATCGAGCGGCGGCTGCGCGATATCGGTTACGCCCTTGATCGTCGCCTGGACTGCCGTTCGACCGCTCGAATCATGACCGGCTCTCGCGCCGGAAAAACCTATCCTTGCCTCTCGACCGGCATCAAGGAGACCGACACTGGCCGTTGCGCCTGCCACACCGAGGCTCGGCGCGATGCCAATTTCCGAACTCTGCAACAGCTTCGCTTCATGGACCTCTGATCCTTTGCGGACCGTTGTCCACCGCTTGAAAGGCGGGCGTTTCATCTCTAGATATTGAATCGATCGTTTCGATCGATACGATCGAATGGAGGTATTATGCAGACGATTACGGCCAATGAAGCCAAAACCCGCTTCGGCGAACTGATCGACCGGGTTCAGCGCGAGCCCGTGCGGGTTACGCGCCGCAACCGGGTGGTCGGCGTCATGGTTTCCCCGGAGGATTACGCGGCGATGCGGGAGTTCTACGCGGACAGGCTTGCCCGCACGCTACGCGAAACCGCGAGCGAGGCTGCGCGCAAGGGCCTGACCGACAGCGAACTGGAGCGTCTGCTTTCCGATGAAGGGTGACGCTTTCGTTCTCGATACGAATGTCCTCATCAGCGCCGCGCTTTCGGCGGAATCGCCCCCTGCCAGAGTGACCCACTGGGTGATCGCTAATGCCCGGCTGATCTTCGCCGAACCCACTTTCGAGGAATTCCGATCCCGGCTCTGGCGTCCGAAGTTCGACAGATATTTGACGATCGAGCGTCGGAACCAGATCCTGCACGATTTCAGCGCTATCGCGGACTGGGTGGAACTGAACAGCGATCCTCTCCCGGTCAGCAGCCGGGATCCCGACGATGATATGTTTATCCGCGCCGCCATTGCCGGATCGGCCCGCTGGCTGGTGAGTGGGGACCGGGATTTACTTGAGGTTCAAGGTTTGCCTGCCCCCACGATCGTGTCGCCCGCGGACATGCTGAAACGCATTTCCGCATAGGCGGCACAGCCTCAGGCCCCTTCGAGCAGCCGCTCGCGGGCCAAATCCAGCGCATGCGACAGCCGCATCGCCACCACCTGGTCCTTGGGATCGACGAGGCATTCAAGAGCCGCCTCCATGTGCTTGATAGCGTTTTCCAACCCAGGTGCTTCATCCGTCATCTTTGGTTCTCCGCTAGTCCGCGCTCAGTCGGCGGGCACCCTCCTTGTGGAGGATGCCGGCCCCTGAGCCGGACGGTTGAAAACGCGAAAGATAGACGCGTGCCTGAATTTTTAGCCGGAGCCTGGACATAGTACAGGCCATCCGGCCGCAAAGGCATGCAGCCGACTCTATCTCTCGGAGTTTCAACGCTCCGGCCCACCACCGGCAGACGCACATCCCCTAGCCCGATCAAGCGTTAGTTGCCAGTCGGTTCGTGTGAAATTACCGGATGTCGAGGTCAGGTGTGCGGGATCAGCGCGTCGACTGGCGGGCCGCTTCGACCGGGCGATACATGTCTGCCCGATCGCGCATCAGGGCAGCGAGCCAGACCAGATCGCTTGCGGCATCAGCCAGCGGCAGGGGCGCAACCTTGTCGAACAGACGGCGCTGATAGGAAGACCCGTGATCGTGAATCTCAACCAGACGGTTGCGCGCCGGGCTGTTCGGATCGGTGATTTCCGCATTGGCTTCGCGAGCCGCATCGAGAAAGGCTTCTGCCAGTTCCTGCGCCTCATAGTAGCCGGAATCCAGGCCTTCCCCCAGAGCGAGGGCGGCGAGTTCGCTACGCACGCCGGTAAGATCGGAGTCGTTCACCGCATCGATCAGTGGCATGTTAAAATCGAAGGTGGTGAGATAATCCGCGATCATGGAGAAACGTCCTTTCAACCATTTACTAGAACATAAAAAGAACGCAATCAAGCTCTCAAACCTCCTATGCTGAAGGACTTTCGTCATGCTTTCTTCCTCCGCAGGGGCCGCCCACAGCGGCCATCCTCCCGCGCAGTGTCCATGGCGGCTGCACCCCTGCGTCTCCATGGCCGTCTTCGCCGCAACGCGCGTGGCTTCCTCCTCGAGATGGACGATGGCCACGTCTGGCGGCTCAGGGGCGCGCAGGATTTCCCGCCGCTCCTGGATACTGCCGTCATCGTCGAGGCACGCAAGGCCAGCAGCATCCTCCTCGACGTTCTCTGGATGGGGCCGGCCTAGCACCTTGGCGGCGCGCCCGGCGCTGGTCTTCGAGCGTCGCGCCGGCGGCACCGTCGCTGCGGACCTCGGCGAGGACGCCTCGGCCCGCCATCACCCTCGGAGCAGGTCTGTCATCGCATCCTGCGCCGCTTCGCACGGTCTCGGCGTGCCAGGGCTGGTCCGGGCAAGCAAGGGCTGCCTCCGCCCAAGCTCCGGTAGAAGAAAATGGGCCTGCCGACGGAATTGCCTGTCCCAAAGGTGTCGGCAGGCCCATTTTCTTCAACCTCCACTAGGGCGCAGCGCGACGTCCCTTGCTTGCCCGGACCAGCCCTGACCCTTGAGCCCCGGCGAAGGCGGCTCCGGATGCGATGACAGACAGGCACCCGCTTCTCCTCAGGTGATCAGGAAGGAATGGCTTCGCCATGCTTTTCCTTGTTCGGGCCGCTACCGCGGCCTTTTTCTTGGCTCAGGCTCACCAGACACGATGAAATACTGTCAAGAAAACAATGACATATAACAAATAAAGGGGAGGTGGTATAAGTATAGGTGCAGACGGGGAATGATCCCCGGAGGCACATATAGGAGTAAAGGCAATGAATATCGGTGAGTTCAAGTTGAACAAGGGGCGCATTTTGGGCTGGATTGCTACCCGCACCATCGACCTGCCCAAGCTGGCCTTGCGCCCGGTCGAAAGCGAAAACGAACTGGCCCCCGCTTTTGAGATCATCGCCCCCAATGTCGGCGGCCGCGTCGTGCAGGTCGGCGCGCTCTGGGCAGCCGTCGCAAAGCGGACGGGCGAGGTATTCTATCAAGGCCATGTGGACGATCCGTCTATGCCCGAACCCCTCCCCATCGCGCTTTTCGGCTCGATTGAAGAAGGCTTCCGCGCAGCATGGCGCAGGCAGGAACGCGACGATTTCGGGCCTACCCTCCGCACGTCGCGCAACGATGCACCTTCCGGTCGCGGCGGCGGTGACGACTACGGCTTCGGGGACAGCACCGCCAATGAAAACGGCGAACTGTCCAGCCAAGGCGCCGCCGCCGATCTGGACGATGAAGTCCAGTTCTAGCCGCTAGGCCGAGACGGGCCGGGGGAGCGCAGCAACGCTTCCCCGGACCCTGACCGATCAACCTGCCATCAGGAGTGACCCATGACCAAGAAGTCAGCTAAGAGAAGCGTTAGCACACTTGCCGACTTGTCGGAACTTATCGCGGAGGAAACCGCAACGCCGGAGTTTGAAGCGTCGTTTGGCGACCCGCTTCCCCTTTCGATCATTGAACCGGGCGAAGAACCGGGCGAACATGACATGCCCGAGCCGTTTGCCGCGCAGAAGGTTTGCGGCGAACTTATCACGTCGCTTTACTGCCTATTCACCGACACACGCCTTGACCCGCTGGCCCCGCAAGTCGCTTGGGGCATCGTCAACAGCTTCCAATTCGTCGCGGGAACGCTGAAACGCCAAGAGGATGACCTGGCCAGCAAAATCCTAGACATGACACGGCGCATGGAGCCGAGCGAGGTATTCAACAAAGACCTTGAGGATACGCAGCTTCAATGCCAGTCGCTTGCCGAGCAGCGCGCCAATATCGAAACAATGCGCGACTACGCCGCCGCCATGTATAAGGCTTGCTGGCGTCGCGCATGGGCACCGGCCAAGGGTAGCAAGGCGTCATCCGTAACGACCGCAAGCTATATCAGCGCGGTTGATTTCCTGCGGGAACGCGCCCTCGCCAAGCGGGAACAGCACCATCCGCAAGGCCCGGTTGTCGTCTTTTCCGGCCCCGCCATATGGGAGGAATGGGAACCCCTCTGGACGAAGCTGACCGAAATCAAGGCGCGCGTTCCGCACATGACGCTTGTGACGACCGGGCAGCGCAAGGGGGCCGATGCCATCGCGGCAGCATGGGCCGCGCGCGAAGGTGTGCCGATTGTCGCTTTCGGCCTTTATGGCGGCGGCAAGAAACCCGCCTTCACCCGCAACAAGAAAATAGCCGAACTTCGTCCGGTCGAAGCCGTGCTTTGCGAGGGATCGGGCATACAGGCCAATCTTTACCAGACCATGCGGAAGCAGGGCGTTCCCATTCACGCTTTCCACTGGCCGAAGGATAAGCCCAAGCCCCAACGACCGCACACTATCGACACCTACCGGGCGGAGGATATATTCCAGCCCTCGGACACGTTCAGGCGAGCGCGCCGCTACGGCTGACACGAGACGGCGCGGCGCTGCCTCAAGCGCCGCGCCCCACATTGCGACACCCCCGCCAAGGCTGGCGCGCTTTCCAGCGCGCTGGCCTTTTTTCGTGCCACCGGACGCCGCCGCGCCTGACGGCGCGGCGGCGGGAGGAACCCAAAAAGGGAAGGGCCGACAGTCTCACGTCCCCGCGCCGGGAACGGCAGCCGCGCCGTTGTCTCCCTTCGCGGGCGCTTGGGCCGTTGGCGCTTTCCCCGAACGGGAGGCATCGGGCGCAACCGATGCCCCCTTGAGCGCGGCCAGCGCGGCAGCACCGCCCAGCCGCAACACATGGCCCAGCACGTCGCGGAACTCGCGTTCCGACACTTGCTCGACCGGCAGCGCCGTGACGATTCCCGCATAGCGATCGCGCAGCCTCTGGCGCGTTGCGGCAATCTCGCTCGCAATACGTTTCTCGCGCGCTTCCAGATCGGCGAGCTTATCGCGTTCAGACATTTTCGGCATGACCAGTTTCCTTGTTCAGGCTGGCCCACTCGTCACGCCCGCCTTGTCGCACAGGCGCACACGCGCCACAAGCGACCCCCGCCGCATAGCGCGGCAAATTCCCCCACATCGACCGAAACCGCAAGGGTGCGCCCGGCAGCGGTAGAGATGACGCAGCGACGCTGTCGCTGCGGGCAAGCGACGCACGCGCTGCGCGGTTTGTAATGCACCGTACGCACGGGTGCTGTGGCCGAAAACGGCCCTGTAATCAGTGCCTTGCGCTGGCAGACGCGTCAGCCAAAAAACCACAAAAGTGGCTGACACGTCTGCCGCCCCAGAAAGCGGCGTCCCAAACCCCCAGCATTTCCGCCGTTTTCTGCTGGCAGACGCGTCTGCCACGTCGATTTTATTGTGATTGCCGTCCATCCGCGCTATATTGCGGCTGCGTCGTGATCTCCTTGCCGAAGCTCCTGATGGAGCGCCCACGTTGGCAAGGATCACAATCCGGATAGACGATGCGCTTTGCGAGCGGCTGCAGCGCCGTGCTCGTAAAGTCGGCATCAGCGTTGCCGAACTCCTCCGCCCTGCGATCGACCAGGCCGCCGACCCTCGCGGCGGCTACGTCTATACGACGCAGGACGAAATCCTCTCCTGCGTCATACAGACACTCTCGATCGTCGCGGCATCGGTACGCCGTCGGTCGCCCGAAGCGCTCGAGCAGGGCATGGCCGACGCCAAAGCGTTGCTCGAAGCGAAGGGCCTGCTCGGGCCGGAGGACCAGCCATGAGCGGGCGTGGGGATACCCCCGTCACGGGCGCGCTTGTCGGCTCCCTGTCCCCCACTAGAGGCTCCTGCCACGGTGGCGATGGCGGCGATCGCTTCCTTCTGCCGTCCGGGTCTCACCCCGAACTGAAGGATCAGGCGGTCCCGGATGCCTCTGTTCGGGGGAGGGCGCAATCATGAGCATCTTCCGTAACGACACATTGGGCTCATGGACCCGCGGTGGTCAGGCGATCGTCCACAATGTCAGGATGACCACCCAGGTCTTCTTCCAGACCGTGGTCGCGGGGATCGTCCTGTGGGCGATGGGGACTGGCTGGTATGCCTTCGAGAAGTCGAGCGAGTATCAGCGTTTCGTTCTGGTCAAGATGGCGGAGGCCAGCTTCAAGGCCGATACCGCGCGAGGAACCAGTGACCCCATGCTGTTCCGCACCCCGGACGGTCGGGAATATTGGACGTCGGCCGACGCCCTTATCGAATCCCGCGTCGGTAAGAAGGCGCTCGGTAAACTCGAAACCGACCTCATCCATGGGGCGGCCATTGCCGGTATGGGGGCACTCGCCGCGCTGGTTTTCGCCTGGTTCTATTTTACCCGGACAGGACGCGGCCTCGGGTCCAACGAATATATTCGCGGCGCCCGCTTTGGGACGATCTCGGAAGTCCGCCGTGCTCTCCGGGGGCAGAAGAAAGGGGCGCTCAACATCGGCGGCGTCGCGGTGCCAGAGGCCTTCGAGCCGGAGCATATCCTGCTTGTCGGCGCCCCCGGCACGGGGAAAACCAACCTCATCACCACCATGCTCGCTGGGATCCGCAAGCAGGGCAAGCGGGCCATCGTCTATGACACCGCCGGGAGCTTCGTCGAGAAATTCTACCGCCCCGGACGCGACATCCTCCTTAACCCGCTGGACAAGCGCACTGACATCTGGAGCCCCTGGGTCGATGTCCCGCAGGAGTATCACTACGACCAGATCGCGGAATCTACCATCCCCGACAAGCATGGCGATCCCTTCTGGTCGAAGGCAGCACGCGGTACGCTGGTCGCGGTCCTGCGCAAGCTTGCCCGGCAGAAGCACACCCTCATCTCGATCCTGCTCGACCGCGTGCTCCGCTCCCCGGTCGCGGACCTCGCCGCCTATGTGAAGGGCACTGATGCCGCCGCGTTCATCTCCTCGGAAGGGGAGCGCACTTCTGCCGGCGTCCAGGCCGAGCTCGCCTCGGTCATGCGCAGTTTCTCCTATCTTGACGATACGGTGGACGGTTTCTCGATCCGTAAATGGGTCGAGGACGAGAAGGACGACAGCTGGCTGTTCGTGACCGTCAAGGCCGACCAGCTTCCCTCGCTGCGTCCCCTCATCACCGTCTGGCTCGATATCGCGATCAGCGCGATCATGAGCCTTACGCCCGATCGCAACCGGCGGCTCTATTGCGTGATCGACGAGTTGCCGACGCTTCAGAAGCTTCCTTCGCTATCCGACTTCCTGGCCCGTGCGCGCAAATATGGGGGCTGCGGCATATTGGGGTTCCAGTCCTATCCCCAGCTCAATGCCACCTACGGCAAGGAGGATGCCGCCGCCATCACCGGCTACTGCTCGACCTGGGTGGCGCTCCGGGCCAACGATTCCGATACCTCGCAACTCATCTCCAAGAATCTCGGCCGGGTCGAGCAAGTCGAGGCGAACGAGGGCATGTCCTACGGCGTCAACGACATGCGCGACGGGGTGAACTTAAGCCGTATGCAGGTGACCCGCCCGCTGGTGATGGACACCGAGGTCAACCACCTGCCCAACCTTTCGGGGTTTCTCCGGTTCGGTCGCAACCTCCCCGTCGTGCGCTTCACTGATCGCTTCAATCTCCTGCCAACGGTCGCACCCGCCTTCATCGAACGGAACGAACCGCCCAAGCGACTGCCGATCGGCGAGAAGATCATATGCGAGACACGGAAAAGTCGCCGGGCGGCGCAAGCACGACAAACGGCCGCTAGGAAAGGAGAGGCTTCATCGGACCAAGGCGCAAGACCGACACCCGGGAAGCCGCAGGGCGACTTTTTCAACCGCCCGAACGATCCTCCACCCGTGGACGAGACGACCGGTGTGCCGATCCCCGAAGAGGCGGCCGGTCACGACAAAAGCACAATACCTCCGGATCATCCTGATCCCGACATGGGCGAGGGCGATTTGCCGATCGAGGACCATGCTGATGCGGACGACGTGGTCGCGACGCCCATCCCACTGCTGGGCGCGCGGCGGGGGACCCTTCGCGTATCGCTCGATAGCCATGGCCGGTCCGAAGGACCGCGCGAGAAGGCGAAGCCGGCATGATACATCCCCGCCGTCTCAAGGGCACGGCCGCCAATATCAGCCGCTACTATACGATCGGCGACTATTATACCAAGGGCGGCGACGAACCGTCTGAATGGGGTGGCAAGCTTGCTCCCGGTCTCGGCCTGTCGGGCAAGGTCGATCCCAAACAGTTCGAGGAACTGCTGGCCGGCAAGGTCGGCGACCAGCAACTCGGTCGGCGCCGCAAGGAAGGTATCCAGCACCATCCCGGCTGGGACTTCAACATCAGCGCCCCCAAGTCGATCTCGATCCTGGCGCTGGTGACGGGCGACGAGCGGATCATCGCAGCGCATGAACGGGCGGTTGGCGTCGCGCTGGCCCATCTTGAAGAGCATGCCGAACTGCGCCGCCGCGTCGAGGGCGAGATCGTCCATGAAACGACCGGCCGGCTTCTCTTCGCCCGCTTCACCGAACATGCGAGCCGCGACCTCGATCCGCACCTTCATACCCATGTCGTCGTCCTCAACATGACCAACCATCTTCGTGGCGACCGGATGTCGAGCCTCGAGACGCGTTCGATGTTCGCGGAACAGCTCGTTACTGGGCAGATTTATCGCAACGAACTAGCCCATGACGTGCGTGAGCTCGGTCACGAGATTGTGTTCGATCCGCGCCGCGGTCTGTTCGAGGTAGCCGGCGTCCCCGGCGAAATGATCCGCGAATATTCGCAGCGGGCAGAGGAGATAAACGCCCATGCGAAGGAACATTGCCTCACCGGACAGGCTGCTCGGCGCATATCCTTCTTCGAGACGCGCAAAGCCAAGGAAAAGATCGGACTGGAGGACCTCCAGGAGCGGTGGAACAAACGTGCCGAACCCTGGCGCGAGGATCTCGACAAGCTCCTGGCGGCCGTCGCGGAGCGCGGCGAACGCACGATCGAGACTGATCCGGGCGTCGCCCGCCGCGCTGCGCTATTCGGAATCCGGCAAAGCGAGACGCGTGAAGCGGTCAACAATATCGGGCGGCTGTACCGCACCGCGCTCGCCTCCCATGTCGGTGAGGTCCGGTTCGGTGACGTGCGTCCGATATTCGATGCTCAGGAAGCCGATCGCAAGCTGCTCCGCACAGTACGCCAGACCGGCGATCAACCGCTTCCACGGGGACGCTCGTCGCGGCGGACCGCGAAACTGGAACTGGCCCTGTCGGAACATCTATCGCTCGCCATGGGCGATGCCTCTCCCGTCGCCAGCTCCGAGCGGCTGGCAGAGGCCGCGGTTGCTGCCGGTCTGACGCAAGAGCAGGCGCGCGCGCTCGAAGGGATCGGTACGGGCAACAACCGTCTTGTCGCGATCCACGGCGTCGCGGGCGCAGGAAAATCGACCCTGGTCGGCGCGCTGGTCGATGCGACCCGCGACGATTACATGACAATCGCACTTGCGCCGACGTCTTCGGCAGCGGCAGAACTGGGTAACCAGGCAAATATCGAATCCCGCACGGTCGCCTCACTGCTCGCCGGTGGCGGCCATAATATCACCGACAGGCATATTCTTGTGCTCGACGAGGCGGGCCAGCTCGGTAACCGTCAGGCATTGCGCATCCTGGAGATCAGCCGCGCGACCGGCGCGAGGCTCATCCTGCTTGGCGACAACAAGCAGACCGGTGCGATCGAGCAGGGCAAGGCGTTCTGGCTCCTTCAGCAGCTGGGACTGCCCACCAGTCAACTTCTCGATCCCATGCGCCAGCAAACCAGGACGACGAAAGAGTCGGTGGCGATGGCGCGCAAGGGCGACTATGCGGCTTCGCTTGCCGCGCTCGATCGTGTGAACACCGGGGAGACCGCAGAGGCTCTCGCCAAGGATATCGTCGTCGAGTGGACCCGGCTGCGGCCCGCTGCGCGCAATGCCACCAATATCCTTGTGCTCGACAATGCGACCCGGTTGATCGTCAACAGCCACATCCGCGAAGTGCTGAAACGCGAGGGCGCGGTCGCGGCCAATGATCACCGGCTCGAAGTCCTGACGCCGGCGGGCATGACAGATCAGGAAAAGCAGATCGCCCGCTTCTACACTGAAGGCCAGGTGCTCAAGTTTGCGCGCGACTACGCGGGTCTCGGAATCGCCCGGGACGCGGAATATCGCGTGGTCGGGATTGGGCGGAATAATAATGGCCGCCAGGTCGTGCGCCTGGCCGACGAGCATGGCCGTCAGATTGAATGGAATCCCCGGCTTGGCAAAGCGGCGCACGTCAACGTCTTCCTGACCGAGCAGCGCCAGCTCGGCGAGGGGGACCGCATCCAGTGGCGGCTCGTCAACAAGGATATCGGCGTCAAGAACGCCGAGCGTGGCACTGTGTTGGCCTTCGACGGGACGATTGCCACTATCAAATGGGACCGCGGCGAGCGTGTGCAGGATGTGGACCTGTCCGCTCATAGGACCTGGGACCACGGCTACGCGGAAACTGTCTATTCCTCCCAGTCGAAAAGCTACCCGCGGACCTATGTGCTGGCGCCGGTCGAATCCGGTCTGGTCAACGGCCAGAACTATTACACTGCGATCACCCGCGCTCGCTATGGTGTGAAGCTGTGGACCGAGGATGTGACACGTCTTGCGGCCAAGCTGGCGTCGCGCTCGGGCGAGAAGACCTCGACGCTCGAAGGGCTTGGCCGGCTCAAGGCCGACAGCCACAAGCAGCGGGGCGCGCGCCACAAGGAACGCCACGATCGGTCGCGCGAGGCGAATGCCCGCGAACGGGACGAACGCAACGCCGAGCGCGAACAGCGCCGGCAGGGGCGGGGTAACACAGGCCCGCCGGGCTTCGCTGACAGCCTTGCCAGTCGCGCGCAAGAGGCTGCCGTTTTGGTCGACCGCTTCCTGCGCGGCACTCTCGATCGCGATCGCGCGCCCGAATCCACCGAGCGTGGCAGCGCGCCCCATCATGTTCACCAGCCAGCACCTCAACCGCAGCATGACCATGGCGATCATGGCAGCGGACACGACCGATAGGAGGGTTACCCATGAATCTGAATCTTGTTCTCATTCTGATCCTCTGCACCGCACTGCTGGCGCTTCTCTTTCGTCACGACCGCATCCCCATCCGCCATCGATGGCGACGGCGGCAGGCCCGGGAGATGTGCGAGCAACTGCGGGGGCGGGACCGCGATCAGCCGGTCGCGCTCCATTATGCGCGGTTCCGCGCCATGGACCCGCTCGCGTTCGAGGAGTTGCTGCTCGAAGCCTTCGAGCGGCGCGGGCACCGCGTCATCCGCAATTGCCGCTATACGGGTGACGGCGGCGTCGACGGCGAAGTCATCATCGATGGAATACGCTTCCTGATCCAGGCCAAGCGCTACAAAGACGCCATCAGGCCCGAACATGTCTGGGACTTTGCCCAGCTCTGCGCCACCAGAAGGCAGCGCGGCCTGTTCATTCATACCGGCCGCACCGGCGGGATGAGTCGCGCCGTTGTCGATGGTGCGACGGGTATCCAGATCGTGTCAGGCCAGAAACTGCTCGCCCTGTTGACGGGGGCGCCGTTCTTACCTGACCTGTGTGAACCTCGTCGCCCCAGAGAAACCATCGCTTTCAGGCGGACGTCGTCATGAACGCGCTGTCCTGCTCACGATCGCAGCGACCCCGCTATTATATCGGCATCGCCTCGCTTTTGTCGCTCTCGCTTGTTCTCGCGCCAACGCCCGCACTGGCACAGCGTGGAGGATCGGCGGAGGCGGCCGAGCTCGCGCGCTGCATCCGCATTGCTGCGCGGGGCTATGGCTGGCTCGAAAAGACCCTCTGGGGACTGCGCAAGCAGGAGGCGGGCTGGATCGGAGCCGAAATCGCCAACACCAACGGAACGCATGACCTGGGACCGCTCCAGATCAACTCATGGTGGGTGCCCCGCATCGCCCGCCTCATCGGCAGGTCCGAGCATCAGGTCCGCCATTGGCTGCGCTACGATGCCTGCTTCAATGTCGAAGCGGCGCGCTGGATATTCATCTCCGGACTGGAGGCTACAGGCGACTATTGGAAGGCCATCGGCACTTATCACAGCCCCACCGCCTGGCGACAGCGGGCCTATGCAACAAAGGTCGCAACCCACATGCGCGTGAGGTTCGGACCGAAGGTGTTCGCAGCAACCGGTATCGACGCACCGAGATAGGGGCGACGAGAAGCGGGAACCGGTGGCCGGATATGGC
Organism: Sphingobium sp. GW456-12-10-14-TSB1; assembly: GCF_059424385.1. Taxonomy (NCBI): domain Bacteria; kingdom Pseudomonadati; phylum Pseudomonadota; class Alphaproteobacteria; order Sphingomonadales; family Sphingobiaceae; genus Sphingobium; species Sphingobium sp. GW456-12-10-14-TSB1. Next base: position 867,500 of record NZ_JBWKZI010000001.1, read on the forward strand.
AGTGTCGCCGTTTCCTGGGTGACTGGTATCCTAGGCTGCCATTGCTGGACGGCATTGGTGATGAGCTCGGCGCTACTATCTCAGCGTATGTGTTCGGGTGGGCCACGCGAGATGAACAGGTCAGTCAATCCTCGACCATGTTGTCGCTCTGGCGAAGGCAAACACTCAACTGGGCGTCAAACTAGCCGAGGTCTGGCGCGAGAGTGGGTAGAAGCTGATCGTCCTCGGCACCAGGGCTGAGGGGGAGGCCCGCGATGAAACGCTGTCGGTACTTCGCCGCAAGCTCTACGATATCACGCGGCTTGGCATGACAGTCGTCATCGCCGGTGACGAGACCGTGCCGCGTATTACCCCAGATCTGGCGTTTTTGGGGCAGAATGAACCGCAACGCTGTCGCGCTGGATCGCATTCGCATGGGCCGCGCCGCGCGTCCCAGTGTCCTCTACGGTCTTCGCGGTGTCGGCAAGACCGTGTTGCTGGTGACGATGCGGGATGCCGCCGAGGTGGAGGGGACGTCGATCTTTATGATCGAAGCGCCTGAGAACCGATCTCTCCCCGGCATTCTCGTTCGGCGCTTCGGGCGGCGCTGCTGCGGCTCCACCGAGAGAAGCAGGCTTCAGAGGGGGCGATCTCGAAGCGGATCTTTCGGATCTGATAGTCACGATAGGGAAGGCCGCACGGGAATGGGGTTCGGCGATGGAACTGGTGATCGATGAGGTGCAATACGTGCCTGAAGCGCAGCTTGCGGCGTTGACCAGCGCTTTGCGCCGGGCGAGGCAGAAGCAGTTGCCGGTGACGATGATCGCTGCAGGATTGCCTCAGCTTATTGGTCGAATGGGGCGCGCCAAATCCTATGCAGAACGCCTTTTCGAATTTGTTGCGATCGGGCTGCTCGACAATGTGTCTGCTAGAGATGCGATCTGCCTCCCGATTGAACGGGAAGGTGAAACGATCGAAGATATTGCGCTGAGCGCTATCGTGGATAGAACGCAAGGATATCCGTATTTCTTCCAGGAATGGGAGAAGCACAGTTGGGATGCCGCTGATATTCCCTGTCACAGAGGGGATGTCGATAGCGCGACGCGGAGCGCACTGGCCGAAGCGATGAGCGTGAAGGTTTCAAGCGTGGCGCCGACCCGCAACAATTTGATCGCCAAGGGGATGCTTTACAGTCCGGCCCATGGAGATACCGCGTTTACGGTGCCATTACTCGACGCGTTCATGCGGCGTGTAATGCCAAACGGCTAAGGTGAATATTTGGAATCGTTCTGTTCGGCTGCCCTATCCACCTGGCCATGTTTCATGAGGCCGAACCAACGGTGCTTACCCGATATGTTGGCAACTGGCGGCTTATCGCAAATAGAATGCCACCGGGATTGTCAGTTCCACCGAATCGGGGCGATCGGCGCGGTCGGTTGCAAATCCCAGCAATGGACGTGATTACAGAAGCGAAGATGGAGGCTCGTCGGAATGGCTATGAGAATTTAGGATGCGACCGAAGATTTTGATCGTGGGCGCCGGCTTTGGCGGAATGGCGGCTGTGAAAGCGCTAAAGCACGCGGATGCGGATGTACTCCTCGTCGATCGTACCAATCACCATCTTTTTCAGCCATTGCTTTATCAGGTCGCGACAGCGGCCCTGTCGCCGGCTGATATCGCCACGGCGAGCCGGGTGCTCCTGAGGCGAAACCGCAATGCGAGCGTCCTGATGGCCGATGTGACTGGCGTCGAACCGACCGCGCAGGTCGTGAAACTCGCAGACGGCAGAACGCTCCGCTACGATTATCTGGTCCTTGCCACTGGCGCGGCGTACAGTTTTTTCGGCCGTGACGAGTGGGCGGACCACGCAAAGGTCCTGAAATCGATCGATGACGCCTTGTCGATTCGGGACCGATTGCTGTTCGCGTTCGAACGCGCCGAGCAATGCGACGATCCTGCGGAGGTGACGAGGCTCCTGACATTCGTAGTCGTCGGGGGCGGTCCGACCGGTGTCGAACTGGCCGGCACCATTGCTGAACTGGCACGGACCACTCTCGCCCGTGATTTCCGGCATATCGATCCCCAATCGGCCCGCATCGTCCTGTGCGAGGCTGGCCAGCATGTCCTGGGCGCATTTCCCGGCGATCTGCCAGACTATGCGTCGGGCGCGCTTCGCTCGCTCGGCGTCGAGGTCCGTCTGGGCGAGGCGGTCACGCTCGTGGATGCGGACGGGATCGTTCTGGGCGATGAGCGGATCGACGCCGCTGTCGTGTTATGGTGCGCGGGCACGCAAGCGCGGCCCGCCGCGATCTGGCTTGGTGCCGCGGCTGCGCGCAATGGCGCCGTCAAGGTGACGGAGAATTGCTCCGTGCCCGGGCATGCCAACATCTTCGCGATCGGCGACGTCGCCAGCTTCGATCCGGGCACGGCCAAACCGCTGCCCGGCCTGGCCCCCGTGGCGAAGCAACAGGGAAAATATGTCGGAAGACTGATTGCCGACCGGATCGCGGGCCGCAAAAAGGCGGTGCCGTTTCGCTATCGCGATCTTGGTACGATGGCGGTCATCGGCAGATCCCGCGCGATCGCCGATTTCGGTCGTTCATTCTTTGTACGCCGATGGCAAGCGTGATGGTGATCACCGCCGGCAGTCCTTCCGGAATGATACCGACGGCAAGGGCCACGACCGCGATCAGCGCATCGACCCAATGAAACTCGCGCGCCAGTACGGCGAAGGCGAACAGCGCGACGGAGCCAGCCAGGACGACTAGGGTGAAGCGGTGGGCAAAGCGGTTGATCTGGCGCAGAAGAGGCGTGGCCACGGTTGCGACACCCTGGAGCAGACCGCTGATCCGGCCGATCTGCGTATTTAGCCCTGTTCCCGTTACGACCCCGGTCGCCTGACCCGATGCGACCAGCGTGCCGGAATAGGCCATGCTGAGACGGTCAGCCAAATCTGCCTCGGTCGCCACAGGGCTGTCCTGCTTTTCCACCGGCAGGGACTCTCCTGTCAGTGGCGCTTCGTCGATAAGCAAGCCGCGGGTGCGGATCAGACGCATATCAGCGGGGACGCGGTCGCCGGCCTCCAGCAAAATGATATCGCCGGGCACGACCTGCGGAACAGGGATCGTCTCTTTCGCGCCGGCCCGCAGCACTGTCGCATGCGGCGCGATCATGTCGCGGATCGCCCCCAGAGCCCGCTCGGCCTTGCCCTCCTGGACGAAGCCGACAATCGCGTTGATCAGCACCACAACGAAAATGACCGCGGCGTCGACGATGTGGCCGAGCAGCGCAGCCGCAGCTGCTGCGGCGAGAAGAAAATAGATAAGGGCGCTGTTGAACTGCGCCAGGAAACGGATGAGCGCAGGGGTCGAGCGAGCCTGGGGCAGGGCGTTGGGACCATGAAACCGATATCGTTCTGCAGCTTCGGCATGGTTCAAGCCTGCGCCGTCGACACCGAGTTCATCGAGGACGGTGTCGGTATCGAGCGAGTGATAGTCTCTGGTTGAACCGGCCACGCTCACGTTTCGTTGTTCCTTTGCAATAGGGCGGTCTTCCAGGTGCCGCGCTTCCCGCTGCTTTCATCCATGTCACCAGAGGCTACGCGATTTGAAGCCTCATGGTTTGTCTGCGCGGTTACGGATTTGTAACATTTGCGGGAAGGGTGCCCTGTTCCGATGAGGGTTATGAAGAAGAAAGCATCTATACTCCAGAGTTTCCTTTTTATATGGTGGCTTGCGCTTGGCCCGAGGGCGCTTCCGTACCTCCATGGGCCGGCATATCTTCAGGGTGATGACCATTGCTGACCAGTTGGAGAGATATCGCCGTATTCCTGAATGCCAGGCCTGAAGGAGAACGGATTGGTCGCCATGCGGCAGCGCTTGCGCAGCGTCATGATGCCCATCTCATCGGGATTTATGGTGTCGCCCGCACACCGCTCGATCCCGCGTCCAGCTATGCGCGTGGCGGGGCAATATCTTCCGTCATTCAGAAACAGAGAGAAGAGGATGAGCAGCGCGCCGTTGCCGCCGCACGTCATTTCGCCGATCTGACCGAAGAATATGGCATCCGTTCGGAGTTCCGCATCATATGGCATGACGGCACCAATGATGATGCGATGTTGCGGGCATTGCATTGCGACCTGATCGTCGCAACCCATCCTTTGCTGGATTTTCTCCCATCGTCCTGGTCCGCCGAACGTCTTTTGCTCGCGACGGGTATTCCTGTTCTTCTTATCCCCGGCGACTGGCACGGGTCAGTGGTCGGGGATACCGTGATCCTTGCCTGGGCTTCGAGAAGTACGAGCCGCTGCGGGTTTCAATTGTCTAACCTCTGATTCTCGCCGCACGGAAGATCAAGCGGTTGCGGGGGCAATGTCTAACCGGGGCAGGCCGTCCGGCAGGCAAAATAAAACCCCCGCGAAGGCTGGCACCATCGCGAGGGCAAACCAAACCATAGCTGGGGATTGGCTCGCACAGTCTATCGGAAGCGAGGGGCTGGCGCAATGAGCATCACCTTGACGCATTCTGGTCTTCCAGATGGGTGCAGCCGCTTCGAACTGCTGGCGGCGTTCGAAGCGGTGGCCAAGGTTCATTATCGCCTCTCCCGCACCGCCATCGCCTTGGTTCGACACTATGTGCTGAAGACTTCCGATGAGGATTATCTGCGTGGCCGCATTTGCGCGGTCTGGGGACAGGTATGTCGCACCGCTCGCGCGCTAAACTTGTCGCCCAGGTCGATTAACTCAGCCGAACGCGAACTGGAGGAGGCCGGCTTCCTTGTCCGATCGATGGGGACTAATGGCGCCCGGTCAGGAGATCGCCGTGATGGGCGGATTACATGGGCCGCGGGCATCAATCTGGCTCCCCTGATCCAGCGCCATCGGGAGATGCTGGACAAGATGGATGCACTGCGGCTCCGCAATCACACCTTCGACCGATGCAGGGCTGAGATACGGCAGATTAACCGTGCCATCAGGAAGAGCGAGAGTGCTGAGGCACAGGCGCTTGCAGCCGACATATTGCCCCATGGCCGCACGGCGCGCATCGCTGACCTAACCCGATTGGAGGCGATCAAGGCCGCACTGTCAGCGGTTTTGGCTGAGTTGGCGGAATGCTCCGGTGCGTCAAACACTTCCGATCGATCGGAAGAAAACTTCGCACCTGATATACCAACAAAACAATTTTCAAAAACCTGTAGCGCCGCCACCGCGTCGCGCCGCTCGCACGACCAGGTGACGCCGAGGCTGGCGTCGGCGCTTGCGACCGATGAGTATCGGAGCGTGCTGGATATGTATGGAGGGGTGAATTGGCCTGCCATCGTAGAAACGTCCTTCCAGATGGCGCAGCAAATGGGCATCGACCGACGAACGTGGCAGGCAGCTTGTGAGCGTCTTGGACGCGAGAGGGCCGCTTTGTGCGTCATAATCATCCAGCGCAATGCTGCACTTGACCCGGCTGACCGCTATCACGTCAGAAAGCCGAATGGCTGCTTGGCTGCCATGGGGGAGAAGGGCCTGCGGGGACAGGTGAACTTCTCGGGCCTCATGGGCGCAATCCTTGATCGCACGAAGCCGGATTTCTCCAGCAAGGGGCGCCTGCAGTGAGCGAGCGGGATTTGCCGGCATGTGAGCCATTACCGGTCAACGGTTCTGGCTGGTTACGGAGCAGACGATGCTGGTGGCAGCTGCCACCGTTTTCCAGCTTAATCGGGGTAGGTTTTGTTGATGGCGGGGTAGGTTTTGTTGATGGCAGGATAAGCCCGGCGGCGACAATTGTTAACGTCTGGTGCGTTCCTGACGGTCTGGACCGCTCCACTGAACGAAACCTACCCCGACATGGATAGGACACTGGCCTTCAGGATCGAGGCGGCCAAGCTGACCATGATCGATACGCTTGCGGGATCGCGAGGAGGTCGCGGCCCATTCATGCGCCAGCTTGTTGACGCGGTTCTCAGACAGTCCGGCGCGACGTGTGATGAACGGGAGCCGTCAGCGGAGGCTAAGCAAGGTGCTCAGAAACGTCTCCCGCGCCTGAGTCTAACCGATACCGAAATGATCGTACTCCGCCACCAGGCGGAGGCGCGGCGGATGACACCGACGACATGGGCCACGGTATTGGTACGGCGCAGACTTGGGATCGCGGCACCGGTTGATCGTGAACTGCGAGAAGAGCTGCTGAATTGCCGACAGGCGTTGCAGCGTATCGGCCGCAACGTGAACCAGCTAGCGCGGGCCGCCAACAGAATGGCTTTGGCGGATAATGCAGCCGAAATTGGTGAGGAACTGCGCAAGGTGAACGAGCTGCGGGCGGCAATCGGCGCTGCCGTCGATGGCATCGGCGCGGCGACAAAGGCGGACCTTTCATATTGGGAGATTCCCGGTGAGCGACTTTGACAGCAGCTTTGAGGCGCGCGTTCTCTCGGAACTCTTTCGGCCCAGGAGCGTGGCCGACCCCAATGTGCGCGGCGCACGCAAGCTCATGTCCGCATATGGCGGAGCGCGAGCCGGTGGCACACGCGCCCGTCTTGCTCGCGTGGTCTCCCGAACGCCAGAGGTTATGGTCAAAGTCACGTGCCGAAAGCAGGGCGTGCAGAAGTTGACCGCCCATTTCGACTATATCGGCCGTAAGGGTAAAGTTGCCCTGGAAACGCGCGACGGCGACATTCTTGCCGAGCAGATCGATCGGTCCGAACTTGCCCGCGATTGGAGCGATCCCGCCTATCGGCGCGACAAGGCAACGGTCGCTGCGGTGAGCATGGTTTTCTCGATGCCGGCAGGCACGGGCGCTGATGCGGTTCTCGCGGCCGTGGGCGAAGTGGCTCGCAGCGAAATCGCGCATGAGTGGGATTATGTGTTGGCGCTGCATACCGATACCCCGAGGCCTCACGTCCACCTGACCGTTGCAGCCCGAGGTGACACCGGACTGCGCTTCAACCCGCGGCGTCACACGCTTCATCATTATCGCGAGCGCTTCGCCGAAGAATTGCGGGAAAGGGGTGTGGCGGCCGAAGCGACGCCCCGCCGAGTGCGCGGGGTTGGTAGGGCTGGCCAAAGCACCGCGCTGCTGCGAGCACGGGAACGCTATAGGGCGGGCACTGGGCCCGCACCGAAAGCAAACGGGAAAATCACGGTTGCAGCTTATGCGCAGATCCGGTGTCAGTCTGGAGCGCCTCTTTTCGTGGCGCGCGGCAAACGGGCATGGGAAGCCGTGTGTCGACACTATCTTGCCGCCGCGCAACGCCTTGCGGGCAGCACCGATCCGAAGGACCGGCAACTCGCGGATGAGGTGCGAGCATTTGTGAGGGTTGGACGCTCTCCGACCGTCCACGAACGAACGGTGGCCGCGATGGAGCGGAAGATGAAGCGCGAAAGCCCGGAGCGCACACGATCGCCTGAGCGGTCCCGCTAGGTGGTGGCAGCTGCCACCGGTCGGTCGACGAATAATCACAGGACCATTAGCGCTGTCACCAGTGCCACAAATGTGCTAAATGTGGGTTTGTACAAAATGATGGAGCATCGAGACATGAGTCGACTGACCATCGACATTACCGACCAGCAGCATCAAAGCCTTAAGGCGATGGCTGCGTTGCAGGGCAAAACGATCAAGCAATATGCACTTGAGCGGTTGTTTCCGACCGGCGCCGGATCGGACCAAGCCTGGGGCGAATTGCGGACTCTGCTTCAGGCTCGCATCGAGGCAGGGCTTGCGGGCAAGGTGTCCAGCAAAAGCATTGACGAAATTCTCGAGGAGGAACTGGCCGAGGGCAATCGCATTTGAACGGCTATGTTCTGACGGATGAGGCGGAAGCCGATTTACGGAGCATCATCCGATACACGCGAAAGCAATGGGGCGAGGCGCAGGTTCGTCGCTATATTGCCAAGCTGCAAGCTGGCATTGCCAACCTTGCTGCGAGCAAAGGCGCGTTCAAGGACATGAGCGCAATCTACCCGGCGCTGCGCATGTCGCACTGTGAACATCACTACCTGTTTTGCCTCCCCCGAGAGGGCGCTCCTGCGCTGATTATCGCGATCTTCCATGAGCGCATGGACTTGATGACGCGACTGGGGGGTAGACTCGATGACTGATGTTGCTGGCGAAATCTGATGATGGATATTCTTGACGCCTATCGAGTCCGCATCGCGGAATTGGATTTCACTCCTCTCTCCGATGAAGCGGCGGCGCAGGCGCGCGCGGCTTATGCCGAGTCTGTTGCCAGTGCGCGGATCGAAGGAGCGGAAATGGCGGCGCAGGACGCAGCTTTCATCGAAATGCTGCTCGATATGCGCATGCCGCAGAACGTGGCGATGCCGCTTATTTTGCAATATGGTCACGACGCTGTTGCAGCGCATTGAAATCCGAAGACGGCCAATTGTCGGTTGAAGTGTGGTAGCCTTTGCCGCCCGGCTACGGAACCGAAGTCGATAAATCGGCAGTCCCTTCATCGGCCGGATTTTCGTGCGGATGAACGCCAGTAGATATCAAACCATCCCGGTTCCGCTGTCCGACAACAAAAGGCACGTCGAGCCGCCGGCAAATCCTGCGCAGAGAGGAATAAGCCGTCTTTCGCCGGCGGGGTGGAATGCTCATGCCACTTTCTAACACAAGTCTGGGATCAAATCTGCGAGTAGTGTCGCCATTTAGGGCCTTGGGTGCATTCGTGACGCGGCCATTGTCAAATACGAACCGGAATATCGATGACAGGCCGGATCGGCTCAAGCTGGGTAACGTAACGACGAACGACCTGATCATAGAGGTCAGCCGAGTTCTTCGCGTGAACAGAGATAATCATTGCATAGGACAGAGGTTCGGATGGCCGAAAATCCCGGCCTTCGAGCCTCGCATTGTAATGGATGTCGAAAGCGGGATTACGTAGGCTATTGCCACGCAAGGTTTTGGTCGCGTGAAGGCAGTTTTCCCATTTCCAGGCATCCTTGCGCAGCTCGTCCTCGGTCATTCCGTTCGAGAGCTAATCCGGTAGGAAGAATGACCTTTTGACCAGGAAGTGCTGCGGCCCGGATCGTCGGACGCAGCATTCGCAGGCGGGGCATTTCCCGAAGCGCCCTGACGACCGTGAAGGTAGCGATTTCATCGGCCAGGTCCACCGGCGCCTCTAATTCAAGAAAACACAATCCTCCCGCATAGAAGCGACGATTAAAGTTAGTCTCGACGCCAAGTGACGCGAGGAATTCTCGGAAATAGGGTAGGACAAATTGATCACCCGCGAGGGGGTCGGCGTGCAGCACCACTTCGAAAACGGCTTCACTGGCGTCCGGCAATCTACCCTTGATTTTGTCGTCTGAGCTGGGCGCTTCGATATCTTCCAGCGAAGCGAGATCGTTTGCGCCCGGCGCGTTCTCCGTTAAGGCGGGCAAGGCTTGATTCCAGTTTCGGAACGTCGCGCGCGGCGCCATCACGAACAACTCTGTCGTTAGCGCTTCCGCCGGCTCGCGGTTCCGGGAGCGCTTCTCGGGGGTGACCCTTTTGGGGCGGCTTCCAACCGGAGTGACGCCGGCGGCTTTGAGAAGCTCAAGCGGGTAGGCGGATTTGGACAAATACTCGGGATTGAGCGTTAAACCGACTACCGCCTGATCGTTGGGACAAGCCTGATCGGGCAACGCGTCGATCTGTTCAGTGGCTGAGGGCATAGCGTGGATGGTACGCTAAACAACGCTAAGAGCGAACAATCAGCGAACGCTTAGGCCGCAAGGCTGTTGATTTCCACTGAGAAGTGACCCGGGTTTTCCATCGAGAAGTGACCCGTCTGCGGATTATGTTTCGGGTGTCATGGGTGGGTCAACCCGTGGTTTTCTCCTTTGGGTTCTGGCCTGCTTGGCAGAGCTGTTTTTGAAGCGGAAGCTATCGTTGCCGGTCTCCAGGATGTGGCAGTGATGGGTAAGCCGATCGAGAAGCGCCGTGGTCATTTTGGCGTCGCCGAACACGGTGGCCCATTCGCTGAAGCTCAGGTTTGTGGTGATGATGACGCTGGTGCGCTCGTAGAGTTTGCTCAGCAGATGGAAGAGCAGCGCGCCACCTGAAGCACTGAACGGCAGATATCCAAGCTCATCCAGGATAACGAGATCGGAGTGCAGGAGGCGATTGGCGATCTGACCGGCCTTGCCCTGTGCTTTTTCCTGCTCGAGCGCATTGACCAGTTCGACCGTCGAGAAGAAGCGGACGCGCTTTCGATGATGTTCGATGGCCTGGATGCCCAGCGCGGTTGCCACATGGCTCTTGCCGGTGCCAGGACCGCCGACCAGCACGATATTGTCGGCGATGTCGATGAAGTCGCAGCGATGCAACTGACGCACCAGAGCTTCATTGACCTCGCTACTGGTAAAGTCGAAGCCGGCCAGATCGCGATAGACAGGGAAGCGCGCGATCTTGAGCTGATAGGCCACAGACCGAACCTCCCGTTCTGCTGTCTCGGCTTTGAGCAACTGGGAGAGGATCGGGATGGCGGCTTCGAAGGCTGGAGATCCCTGTTCCATGAGATCGGTGACGGCCTGCGCCATGCCATGCATCTTGAGGCTGCGGAGCATGACAACGATGGCGCCGCTGGCAGGGTCATGACGCATGACGCTTCTCCTTGCGCAGATCATCATAGCGTTCGACATTGGCCATCGGCTCGCTGACCAGCTTGAGCGCCTGGGGCGCCGTCACCGGCGGCGTGGAGATCGGTTTTCCGTCGACCAGCCTATAGAGCAGATTGAGGATATGGGTCTTGGTCGGAACGCCAGCCTCCAGCGCCATGGTGACCGCCGTCAGCACCAGTTGCTCATCATGATGAAGAACCAGCGCCAGTATTTCGACCATTTCCCTGTCGCCGCCAGGATTGCGCAACAGATGTCGCTGCAGACGCTGGAACGCATCGGGTAGCTCAAGGAAGGGCGCTCCGTTGCGCAGGGCGCCGGGTTTGCGCTGCACGACCGCCAGATAATGACGCCAGTCATAAACCGTATGACCTGGACCGTCGTGAGAGCGGTTGATGATGCGCTGATGCGCGCAGATTGGCTGCCCCTCGGCGACGACCTGGAAGCGATCAGGATAGACGCGCAGGCTGACAGTGCGATTGGCGAAAGAGGCCGGTACGCTGTAGCGATTGCGCTCAAAGTGGATGAGGCACGTCGGCGATACCCGTTTGCGATATTCCACAAAACCATCGAAGGGCCTGCCCGCAACCATCAGACACTCAGATTCATCGGCCCAGGCATTGGCAACCGACCCGGGTTCGATCCCGTGAGAGATGTCCTCCCATAACGCCTTGCAGCGCTCCTCCAGCCACAGGTTCAGCGCATCAAGGCTCTCGGCCTGCGGCGTGGGTTGCCACAGACGGTGCCGCGCATCCTGGACATTCTTCTCGACCTGCCCCTTTTCCCATCCCGCAGCCGGGTTACAGAACTCGGCTTCGAACAGATAGTGGCTGACCATCGTCAGGAAGCGTGCGTTGACGGTGCGTTCCTTACCACGCCCGACCTTGTCGACCGCCGTGCGCATATTGTCATAGATACCCCGGCGCGGCACGCCGCCCAGCACGCGGAAGGCGTGATTATGGGCGTCGAACAGCATCTCATGGGTTTGCAGAAGGTAGGCGCGCACGATGAATGCCCGGCTGTAACTGAGCTTGAAATGCGCGACCTGCAGCTTGGTCCGAACCCCGGCAATGATTGCCCAGTCCTCGCTCCAATCAAACTGGAAAGCTTCCCCCGGCGCGAACGACAGGGGCACGAATGTCCCACGCCCGCCAATCTGTTGCTGGCGCCGATAATCTTCGCGCCAGTCCCGAGCAAAAGCGGCAACCCGGTTGTAGGATCCTTCATAACCCAGGCTCACCAGATCGGCGTGAAACTGCTTGATCGTGCGCTTCTGCTTGCGCGATCGGCCCATCTCGCGCCGCAGCCAGGCCGCCAGATGCTCAGCAAATGGATCCAGTTTGCTTGGTCGATCAGGCACCTTGAATCGCGGATCGATCGTCTCGGACCGCAAATATTTGCGGATCGTGTTGCGTGATAGTCCGGTGCGCCGCGCTATCTCTCGGATCGGTAGATGATCGCGAAAATGCCAGCGCCGGATAACGCTCAATAACGCCATGTCCAACACTCCATATACCCTCGCTTGCCAAAGCCAGGGACGAGTTCAACATGGGTCAATTCTCAGTGGAAATTTACGCCCTACCCGGGTCACTTCTCAGTGGAAATCAACACAACTGCCCTATGTCGCGCTCGCCATGGTCAATTTCATCGTCATGGTGCTGGTCTCGGCCATCCTCTTCGATGTTCTTCCCAATGGCAGCATCGTGGCCATGATGACGTCGGCTTTCCTCTTCTCGCTGATCGCGACGGGCATGGGTCTGCTTGCCTCCGCCATAACGCGCACCCAGATCGCGGCGATGTTCCTCGCCATGGTCGGCACCCTGATCCCGGCGGTGACCTATGGCGGCATGATAGATCCCGTATCGTCGCTCGAAGGGGTAGGGCGGGCGATCGGCGAGATCTATCCCGCAAGCCATATGTTCACGATCACGCGCGGCGTGTTCAACAAGGCGCTGGGCTTTGGCGACCTCGTCCACTCCTTCTGGCCGCTCCTGGTCTCGGGACCGGTCATCGTCGGTCTGGCGATCGCGCTCCTTAAAAAGCAGGAAAGCTGACATGCGCCAGAAGCTCTCCAACATCTACCGTCTGGGCGTGAAGGAATTGTGGAGCCTGTGGCGCGATCCGATGATGCTTCTGTTGATCGGGTTCAGCTTCACCTTGTCGGTCTATATGTCGGCTTCCTCCATGCCCGAAACGCTGCACAAGGCTGCGCTTGCGATTGTCGATGAAGATAATTCACCGCTCTCGCAGCGGATCGTCGCGGCGTTTTATCCGCCCCAGTTCAAGGAGCCGGTAATGATTAGCCCGGCACAGATCGACCCCGGCCTGGACGCGGGTACATACACGTTCGTGCTGCATATCCCCTCCGGTTTCCAGCGCGACGTGCTGGCGGGGCGTCCCGCCGAGGTGCAGCTCAACACCGATGCGACGCGCATGTCCCAGGCTTTTACCGGCAGCGCCTATATCCAGCAGATCGCTCTTGGCGAGGCCAATGAGTTCCTGCAGCGCTATCGCGGCAGGACGGCGCTGCCGGTCGACCTCGAGCTGCGCGCCCGGTTCAATCCGACCCTCGACAAGAGCTGGTTCGGCGGCCTCCGCCAGATCATCAACCAGATCACGATGCTGTCCATCATTCTCACCGGCGCCGCGCTCATCCGCGAACGGGAGCATGGCACGATCGAGCATCTGCTCGTAATGCCTGTGACGCCGTTTGAGATCATGATGAGCAAGGTCTGGTCGATGGGGCTGGTCGTTCTCGTCGCCTCCTTCGTGTCGCTCACATTCGTGGTGCGCGGCGCGCTTGGCGTTCCCGTTGCGGGATCAACGACATTATTTTTCGCCGGCGCGGCACTTGTCCTGTTCGCGACGACATCGCTCGGCATCTTCATGGCGACGCTCGCGCGCAACATGCCGCAATTCGGAATGCTCGCGGTCCTGGTCCTGTTGCCGCTGCAAATGCTCTCCGGGGGCACCACGCCCCGCGAGAGCATGCCGCAGATCGTTCAGGACGTCATGTTGATTGCGCCTACGACCCATTTTGTCGAGCTAGGCCAGGCGATCCTGTTCCGCGGCGCCGGGTTCGATGTCGTCTGGTCCCAATTTCTCGCGATCGCGGGGATCGGCGCGCTGTTCTTCGCGATCGCGGTGTCGCGATTTCGCAAGACGATCGCGTCGATGGCTTGAGCGGCGGGACCGACGAATGAACGCAGAAAGATACAGAGGTTCGTCTGGTCCGATCGCGCTGACAGATGCGATGAAAGCGCCGCGGGCCGGCTCTTTGGCCCTACCCTGACGCTTATCTCTCGCCGAAGGAGGCAAACGGTCGATCAATCAATTTATAGAAGATATTGGTTTAAGCACCCATGCATCATCATCTCGACGCAGTCGCGGGCCAGGCGCTGCTCACGTAAGTGTGCGTTGTCGGAGCCGGCGCCGCTGGCATCACATTAGCCCGAAAGCTGCTCGAGTCAGGCATCGACGTCGTGTTGCTGGAAAGCGGCGGTATCGACTTCGACCCCGAGATTGCCGCGCTCAATGAAGGCGAAATCACCGGGCTCGACTATTACGACCTGGAAAATGCGCGGTTGCGCTTCTTTGGTGGGTCAACAGCGATATGGGGCGGCCGCTGCGCGGAACTCGACCCGATCGATTTTGCCAAGAGATCTTGGGTCGAACATAGTGGCTGGCCGGTCAGTTGGGCGCAGATGCAGCCTTATTATCGGCAAGCCAGGGAAATTCTTGGGTTGCGCCCAAGGCATCCTGTCGCATCTGATCTGATCGCGGCGGGCATCGCCATGCCTGATTTCAACCCCGATCGCATTCGCTCCCTGCTTTGGACCTTCGATGAGATACATGGCCGCTTTTCCTTCGATAATTGCCGGGACCTGCGTGACCATCCCCGCTGCCGGATTGTCACGCAGGCGACCGTACAGGAGGTGGTGGCCGCTCCCAGCGCGCGAACTATCGACCATCTGGATGTGCGCAGCCTTTCGGGAAATCGCATCACTGTCCGGGCGCGCCACTATGTGCTTGCGACCGGCGGCATCGAAAATGCCCGGCTGCTGCTGGCATCGCGATCCATCATGCCGATGGGACTGGGTAATGGTCACGACTGGGTCGGCCGTTGCTTCATGGAACATCCTCATGCGCGAGGCGGACGTGTCATCTCGGGAAAGACATGGCTACTGCTGAACGCTTTTGCCAAAAGGCATAGAGTGGAGGGGCAGCCGGTTGCTGCGCTGCTGGCACCGGGCATCGAGCTCCAGAAGGAGCAAGGGCTGCTCAACACCTCGCTGACGATCGCTGGACGTCAGCCGCCTCATGGGCGTGAAAGCTATGCAATGCGGACCTATGGCCGACTGAAGCATGAAATGGCGCCTGACCGCCGTGGCCGCAGACTGTGGATGACGGTCAAGAAAAACGCCCATCGCATCCTGCGTTATTCCGAGCCGGCGCGGCCTTGGGTCCTCAACAAGATGCGGCTGCTCGATGTCGCCCTGCTTGTGCGGGCCGAGCAGGCACCCAATCGGGAAAGCCGGGTCATGCTGTCGAACCTTCGTGATCCGATGGGCGTGCCGATTTCGCGCCTGCATTGGCGCACCAGTGCAATAGACACGCATAGCGTCGCCGGTCTCGTCCATGCGCTCGACGCCGAATTGCGGCGCCTGAATCTGGGCACAGTCGAGGCGGCACCCTGGCTGGAAGGCGAGGACTGGCAATTTGATCCGCTGGTGAGCGCGCATCCGATCGGCGGTTATCATCATATGGGTACCACCCGCATGTCGGATAGCCCGCACGAGGGAGTTACCGACAGCTATGGTCGGGTCCATGGCATCGAAAACCTGTCCATTGCAGGCAGTTCACTCTTCCTGACATCGGGCTGGGCCAATCCGACCCTGACGATTATCGCGCTTGCCTGTCGCACAGCAGCGGCGATCGTGGAGGGCCTCAAGGCCGGCGAGAAGACGCGTTCGGGGATGGTCATAGAGGCTGAGAGAACGCGGTGAGCGGGATTGTCATTCGGATGATTTTATATGATCGATCACCGGGACCGCTGCCCGGATCGCCTTTCAGAAACACCTGCCGACAACGGAGGAGGCACGCTATGAACCTGCCCGGATGATGGCGATCCTCAGAATCTTGATCGGCAGGTCTGCCTCCCCCTAGATGCCGCATCCGTGGTCCCGCTGTGCAAGCAGGTTCGCGGGCTCGTCACGACGCTTGGCGCCTTGCCGAGCCTTGCACAATGACCGTATTTCCAGAGGAGACGACCCATGCTGACCGTTCATCATCTTGGCATATCGCAATCAGACCGGATCGTCTGGCTTTGCGAGGAATTGGCGATACCCTATGACTTGGTCCGCTACGACCGCGATCCCGTCACACGGCTTGCACCTGCCACATATAAGGCGCTGCATCCCGCCGGGACGGCGCCAGTCATTACCGATGACGCCCTTGCACTTTCCGAATCCGGTGCGATCGTCGACTATATCGTAGCCCGCTATGGAAACGGGCGGCTGACCCTGCCGTCGGATCATCCTGACTATGCGCGTTTCCTCTACTGGTGCCATTTCGCCAACGGTTCGCTCATGCCCGCGATGATGATGCTGATGGGTGAGGGAGGAATGGCCCAGGTTATGCGTGATCGCATCGCCCGTTATCTGACGGCGCTCGACACGCATTTCGGCCAGGGTCATAGCTGGCTCGCCGGTGATGTTTTCACGATCGCCGACATCATGATCATGTTTCCGTTGACCACGATGCGGGCGTTTGTTCCCCTTGACCTGTCTCCCTATCCAGACCTTCGGGCTTATTTGAAGCGGGTATCCGGGCGTCCCGGCTTTCAAGCCGCAAAAGCAAAAGCCGATCCCGACCTCGAATTGCCGATCGATTGAAGTCCATGATGGAGCGGGAGCCGACGTATGCTCTCATATCGCTCGTCAAAGGCGATCCCGGGCGCAGTGAAGGCTCGCAGCGCCGGGGGGACCGGAGGGTAGGGGAATAGGGTGGCGATCAAGAGTAAAGGGTGCGCAGCGGCGCCTCAGCGATGGGCTTCGTCCTGTTTTGGGCTCATATGCCCGTTCTGGCGTGCCGACAATGAGTGCGAAGGTTTTTCCTGTTCGTGTCACGACCTTGCGCTGATTGGGCATCCTGAGCGAGATGACCGTTACGGTTTCGATGAACCATTTGCGCTTTTCTCGGAGGCATCCTTTACACCGACCTTGTTCAACAGTTTGCTCCAATCGATCCGGACCAAAAGCACGACGAAGCCGATCATCGCGACCTGCAGCGCTATTCCCATGGGGCTGGAGAACATGGAGGTGAAAAGGTCGTTCATGCTGGTTTCGCGGATGCCCTTCGCGGAATAGGCGTAGATGGAATAGGAAACGAGCCGCCCCGCGAAAAAGGCGAGCGTAAAACCCAGCAAGCGAATGCCTGCAAAACCTGCCGCAGCGAACAGTTGAGCCGAGGGTAACGGCGACAGTGCGAACAGGCCCAGGGCCAGTATCATATTGCGCTGCCTGGCTTCCAGCGCCTGGCGGGCGGCTTCCAGGTTCTGACGATATTTTGCCGGCAAATACCCGCCGAAAAATCGGAAAGCATAGGCCAGCGCCAGTCGCCCGGATGCAGCCGCCAGTGCGCCAATGAGAACCAGAGCGACTACCGGCAGGTCTGTGTTCAGACTGAATAACAGGATGATCGACCATGTTGGCGGACCGAATGCGGGTAGCAGGTTCACGCCCAATATGATGACGAACAGCAAAATGTAATCGTTCAAGTCCGCAGTGAGCCTTCATTTATGCATATGGCACGAGCCCACCGCTATGGATGTCGCGTCCCTTGCGCGCAACCCGTTCGCCTGGGCCACGGTGAGGATATAATGTCATTTTTTAAGAATGAGCGAACTGAGTCCGGGGTTTTTTGGGCCAATCCGCGGCTCTTGAACATCAGTTCGCTCATTCTCGAAAACTGAAGTATCCTCGAGGGTGTACTTCTCTCCCCAATTGCGATTGGATCGCATTAAGAATGATGATAGCGTAACCGAATTTGGCAAGGCGATGAGGGGCCAGGAGTGCCCAACGGAAAGGCTACCCTCAAATTGTTCCTCTCGCATCGCGAGGCCCTTATCCGTTATGCAAAGAGGATAATGGGCGAAACCGCCGACGCGGAAGACATTGTGCAGGAGGCCTGGCTTCGCGCCAGCACTGGAACCGCCAAGCTGCCAGCGCCGGACGCTATTGCCTATCTGCGAATGACGGTGCGCAACCTTGCGCTGAACGGGACGAGGCGCAAGCAGATCGAGGCGCGGATCTTCGATGCGCGCGACGAGATAGAAGCGATTGGCATTGCGTCAGATCAGCCGGACCCGGAAGTGATCGCGATCTCGCGCGACGAATATGCGCGAATTATTTTCGCGCTCCGGGAGATGCCGGAAAAGATGCGGATCGCTGTCGAAATGCATCGGATCGGCGGTAAAAAACTCACAGAGATCGCAGCCTTTCTGGGAATCTCGAAATCGACAGCTCACACGCTGATCCTTGAAGGCATTGAGCGTTGCCGCGCCATAGCGGATCGCATGTCCGCATGAAAATTCGCATTTCATCCGGAAAAATGCCCTGCTCGATTGTTTAATGAATGGGGGAAAGCCATCATGGCGACTGTTCATCACAAAGGGAAACCATGAGCGCCGGGCGCGACACAGGTGAAGACATGGCCGAACGGCGCCGCGCCAACCGCGAGGCGTCAGGATGGGTCATTCTCCTTCAGGAAGATCCTGAAGATCACGCCCTACGCTCCGAGTTCGACGCATGGCTGGATGCAAAGCCGGTTCACCGGGACGCATGGGCCGAAACGCAGCGCATATCGCATGTTGTCCGCACGATGCCTCCGGCCCACGCCCATCGTTGGCGCAGGGTGAAGCCATCCATCCTGCCGTTCCTCGGCCGAAACAACAGGCGGCGAGCCGCGCATATCTTTCTGGGAGCAGCGGTAGCCTGTCTTGCGATCACCGTGGCCCCCGGTGTGCTGCTCGATCTGCGCGCCGATGCCATTGCGGGGACCGGCGAAATGCGATCGGTTGAGCTTGCCGATGGCAGCAAAATGATCCTCGCGCCAGAAAGCGCCGTCGCGTTCGATGTGAGCAGGGGCGGAGAACGCACAGTGCAGCTGCTTCGGGGCAGGGCATGGTTTGATGTCGCGCCCGATCCCGATCATCCATTCCAGGTCGTCACGGACGTTACCACGACCACGGTTCTCGGCACAGCTTTCGAAGTGCGGAAAGGGGCGGGGCATCAGGTGTCGGTGGCCGTTCGGAACGGCCTCGTCCGTGTGGCCTGCGACGACCAGCCAGATCAGACGGAGAGGCTGACCGCCGGCGAAGCACTCGATCTGAGATGTGCGGAGCAGAGCGCCTTCCGGAAGGATGTCGATCCTGCGCGGATCGCGGCCTGGACCGATCATCAGATCATCGTAAGCGACAGGCCAGTGCGCGAAGTGATCGACGCGCTGAGACCCTGGCATAGCGGTTTGATCCTGACCTATGGCACCGGTCTCGACACACGGCGGGTTACCGGCGTTTATGACACGCGCCAGTCGAGAGAAGTGCTGCAGGCCCTCGCCCAGTCGCATGGTTTGACAGTGCGGAACGTCACGCCATGGGTCACGGTCATCACCGCCGATCAGGGCGACGATTAACAGGGATTCGCGCTTTTTTCCGCTTCCTGTGCATTTTTTTTCCGGAAATTCCCGAGCCTCGATTGTTCTTTATAGTAGGGGCATCTGCAATTGATTATCAGTTGCATGAGATGCCGCCGCTAAGGAATGAAAGGGTGGCTCATAGTGCGTTCGGGGGTTTCAAATTCAGATAAAACACAGGGCCGGATGCTGGCGATATCGTTGCTGGCATCGGTTGCGGCGGTGGGCATTATGGCCCCGCATGCAGCGCAGGCCCAGACTGGCGGCGAGGCTGCTACACATGATTTCAACATACCCGCGCGGACGTTGAGCGAAGCATTGGCCGATTTCGGGCGCCAGTCAGGGATGCAGGTAAACGTGGACGCGGACGAGATCCGCGACCGCGCGTCGCCGGGTGTGTCGGGCCGCATGTCGAGCGACCAAGCCTTGAACCGCTTGTTGGCAGGAACTGGCCTGACTTGGAGACTCAATAACGGGTTCGTCACGCTCCAACCAGCACCCCAGACGGCGCAAGCCTCCGGGGATACGCGAAGTACCGTCAATCTGGGCTCGTTGCGTGTGGAAGGCCAGCAATCCGGTGGCAATGGCGGGTTCGGTCGTGACGGGAGCGTCGGCACCGGTGGTGCGGCGGGCGGCGCGGACGAGATTTTCGCGGCCCCACGCGCAGTTAGCGTCGTCACGCGCGAGGAAATGGACCGCACGCCCGCACGCCACGCTGCCGATCTGATCGCGGAAGTTCCCGGCGTTACCAGCGCGGTCAACCGGCTCAATCCGGGGCTCTCGGTCAATATCCGGGGCATGCAGGACTTCGGCCGCGTCAACATGATGATCGACGGTATGCGCCAGAACTTCGTCCAGAACGGCCACCAGGGTCGAAACGGGCAGATGTATGTCGATCCTGAATTACTGACAGCCGTCGCTATAGAGCGAGGACCGCGAAGCAATGTTTACGGGATGGGTGCGATAGCGGGTAGCGTCGATTTCAAGACTATTGGACCAGAAGATATTCTAAACGGCGAGAGCGATCGCATTGGCGCGAGACTGCGCGCTACGACTGGCCTTGGCGGGGAAGGCAATGGAGTCAATTTTCTTGGAAGCGCCGCGATCGCCGGCAGGTTGACCGATAACATCGAGCTAATGGCTGCTTACTCACGGCGCGACATTGGCGATTACGACGTCGGCACCAAAGGTGATGATGGGCTGGCCAATTTCACTTTTACGGGTGCTGATGGGCTGGAGACGATCAGCCGCATCAAATATGCGAGTCAGCTTCAGGAATCCGCGCTCATCAAAGCGCGTTGGACGCTGGGGGACGGCCATGTCGTTCAGCTCAGCTACGTTGGCACCTGGCTCGATTATGAGCATGTGAGTGACACTCGGACTGGTCTGCTGGATGAGAATGGCTCGCCTTGGAAGCGCTTGGGTACATCGAGCATCACGTCAGAGAATTTCGCGTTCGACTATAACTGGAAGCCGGACAGCAACTGGATAAATCTCAGGCTAAAGCTCTATCACGTCAACACGCGCAATCGCAACTATACCACGGCTCGTTACCCCGTCGACGCCACGGCTGCATCGAGAGTCGATCTGGCATGGGCCGGTGGGTTCTGCGAACGAGAAGAGATACCCACAAGTTGGGTTACGCCATGCGGATATGGTTACGGAATGGATCAGCGACTCAGGACGCGCACCTATGGCGTTCAATTAGATAATACATCCCGTTTTGATTTTGGAGGCGGGAATGTCCTGACCGCTAATTATGGCGTCGAGGTCTATCAGGATCGCGCGCATTCATCGGTAATAGTCGATCGCGAAGGCCGACTCATAGATACCTACAACCAATATGGACGTGGCGACACGCTTAATCCACGCGGGCGACGGTCGATGGGCGGCCTGTTCGCTAATTTCGAGGTGAAGAACGATCTTTATACGATCGGCGCGGGCCTACGATATGATCGCTATTGGCTAAAGGGAACGACCCAGATATTGGGCGTAGTAAGCACATATGAAACTCGCTTCCAAAGGCTTCTCAGCAATACATGCAGGGAAAGTGCGGGTACTTATGACGCCGGTACCTGCCAGAACTTAACTGCCGGCGGCGAGGAATGGGCTATCGCCAATCTTGCGAACTATCTTACAAACCGAAGCATTCGGCCACGTTGGCTCGATGTACGTGATTTCTACGATTATCGAGTAGATCGCTCCGAGGGGCGCTTCCTTCCTTCTTTCTCCGGTGCGCTCCGGCCTACGCACTGGCTCGAACTTTATGGTAGCTGGGCTAAGTCCTGGCGGCCGCCTGCCATCAACGAAACACTGATGACCGGCGGCCATCCAGGCGACCCGATCGCCAGCATGTTTGCTAACCCTTACGCCGATCCCGAAAAGACCACGACATGGGAATTGGGCGCAAACATAAATTTCAGCGATGTCTTTAAAGAAAACGACGTGTTCTTCGCCAAGTTCGGATATTTTAACACGCGGGCGAGAGACTATTTATACACTTCAATGCAGAACAACCTTCCTGGGGATAATATCAGCACTCCGACCGGTCTCGGGCGTGTGATGTTCGTCAATAATCGGACGCCCATGCGTTTTCAAGGATTCGAATTGGAGGCTCGCTACGATGCCGGTGTATTTTACGCTGGCGCTGCCGCCACGCTCTACACTGGGAAAAAGAACATCTTTAGCCAAGACCTTTATCCAGTCGGCGTCGGCACAAGCAAGTACGATATCGCCAATGAGGACGGCTCACTGACCGCAGAAGCCCAGATGGCTCTCGATGCTGGCTATCCTACTTGGCAGGCATGGGCAGAGGCCCAGACCTGGGCGACGTTTAATGTTCTGAATAGCGTCGCCGGCGCACTGATAGACAAGGTATCTGTGAATGCAGGTATCAGGCTTTTTAACCGTAAGCTGGATACGGGCTTCCGGTTCATCCACAGCGGCACAGGCGATCTCATCATGTGGAGCGATGAGACCTCCGCCATGCGTGACATGTGGCCGAGCTATTCAACGCTCGATTGGTACGGAAGCTACATATTTAACGAACGCGTCCGCTTCTTTGCGTCAGTCGAGAACCTCACCAATCAACGGTATATTGATGGCAAGAGCGATTATATTGCGATGGTCGCTGCCCCCGGACGCACGATTACAGGGGGAATCCAGATGAAATTCTGATGACGCTGCAATCGGCGTCTCACACCAGACATGCGGGCAATGCCCGCATGGGAGATGGATAAACCGTCTCCGAACGCCGTGCCGGAGCATTTTCTGCGGCACATTCCTGAAGTAAAAATGCAGGAGAATGAAAATGACCGTATCGATTATTCTTGAAGATGTGAACAACTTCCCTGGAATTCTGACCGCCTCCAGTTCGCTCGGAACGGTTCTGGATGCCGTGGAAGAAGCTGGCATGGCGGGATCGCACCCTGACACGACGGGTGACTTTACGGGAACGATCACGGCGTCGAATGTTTATGGCGTCGCGAACTATGGTTCGACCTACACCTATGGCAACGAGACGCTGGGGTATGCCGTCGAGATCACCGGCAACATCTTCTATTACAACCTCTGGGTGGATGGGGTTATCTCCGGTGCAACGAACCATACAGTTTATGGTGAGATCACCGGCATCACCATCTCAAACAGTCTCGCGGACTTCGACGATGATGCTCTTCTGAGCTTCACGTTCTCGCCAGGGGATCTGACAAGTGACCTGCTGGATGGCCAGAATACCGATGTCCATAACATCATCTGGGACCTGATGAATGGCTCGACTGACGCGCTCCAGTCGGTTCTCGTGAATAACTACAACATCGATCTGACTGACTCGGTTGCCGATTTGGTCGCCAATTCGCCGTTCAGCGAGGAAGTGCTGCTGCTCGCCGCCTGAACCCCCAACAGGCGCGAACATGGGAGGGATGGCGGTTTCGCCCGCCATCCCGACTGTGCCTTTCCCGAAAGAGCCCGATGCAAAAGACCGAGACCTTCGATGAAATTCGCGCAGCGGTCCTGAGCCTGCGTGGCAGCATCCGCGCCATCGCGGCATTCAGCGCGACGGCAAATTTGCTGATGCTCGCACCCGCGCTCTACATGGCCTCTGTGCATTGTAGGGACACGGATTCACGGTAGGCATCGACGTCAGGGGTAGCGAACTATTTGCGCAGGTTCTCGATGCCAAGTTCGCGCCATATCCAAGTGAAGTCGTAGGTGGCCATCGGGTCGTTCGCGTCGAGTTGGCTGCTGCTGCGGTTTTCGAGATGCTTGAGCCACCCGGCTACTCGGTGCCGGCCTGCGGCAGTTTGAACGGCTGCGCGCGGGGTGATGTCGCCGAGCATGCCGACGGGTTCATCGAGCGTCGCGCGGTACTGACGGTCGAGCATGGCATGGATGAGCGGGGTTGCAACCTCTGGCGCAATGGCGGGTGCCGGTTCGGATGATGTCAGCCCCTCGGCCCGCGCCGCCATGGCCTGTTCGACCGTCTCAATCGTGGTCAGCGGCGAGCCGACCAACCCGGCGAGCGCATCGTTGATAAGCGCGGTGCCGCGTTTCGCTCGCTCGGCCGAGGTGACGGCGAGCATCAGGGCGCGGCCTTTCAATTCGACATTGCCGAGCACCGGGGTGCCGTCCGCCATCGTCACACCCCACGCCATGCGCCCGGTGCTTTTCGCTTTTCCGTTCGGTTTCTCGCCCAGCCAGTTCCAAAAGTGCGTGGTTTCCCGCTGAAGCGCAGGGACAGTATCAAGCCGCTCGCCGACCAGCGCCTGGGTCACGCCGCGTGCGAAGGGAAAGCGCACGCGGTGGAACATCACCTCCTCGCCATCAATGTTGTGCAGCGTGGGGATGGGCGCCGGTCCCATGGTCTTGGGAACGACATCGAACAGCCATGCCGTGCTGATGAGGGCCGGAAGTGCAGCCAGATCGTCGGCGTCTAGGTTCAACGCGGTGCGCGGGCTGCGCTTGCCCTTCGAGCGCCGTAGATCGGCGACGAGCGCCTCGGCCGCCTCCATCGTGAACGACAGCACGCCGCCCGACAGGAGGTGCTTGCCTCCGACCTGCACGACGCGGGCACCGATCCTGTCCCATTGCTTCAGCGTCTGCGAGGCGCTGCGCTCGGATACTCGAAGCGGCTCGCCGCCCCGGATCAGGTCGCGCACGAGGAAGCCGCTGCCGGGCTCGACCTCGCTGACCTCGTGGAGGCTCATCACTGACGATCGAAGGGCACGCAGGTAGATTTTGGTCGGGCCGCTCTCATTCCAGCCCCGGCGCCGAATATAGTCATCGACGATGTTCCGGTCGGGTTGGATGGTGCGCGTCAGCAGATCCTCGAACGCGCATCCCCACAACACGCCGGCCCAATGATCGCCGACGATGTCCGCCAGCTCGTCCGCTTCGAAGTCGAACTCCTCCATCGCCAGCCCGAGATGATCGCCGAGCGCCTCGCCCAGATGCTCGCCCCAGGCCGGCGAGGTGGCGAACTTCATGACGCCGGACAGATCGTGACCACGCTTCATGCCTGTTCCCTCTGCTGCTGACTGAATTGCTGGCGGTGCGCGGCGACGATGCGCGAGACGGTGGGTTCACTGACGCCGTAGAGCCGCGCCATCTCGGCACCGGACTTGCGGCCGGACGTGACGGACTCGGCGATTTCGCGGCGCTGCTTGTCGCCGAGCTTGGGCCGACGCCCGCCGATCCGTCCTTCTGCGCGAGCCTGGGCAAGGCCGGCGCTGGTACGCTCGCGGATCATGGCCCGCTCGAACTCGGCGAAGCTTCCCACCATCTGCATCATCATCCGCCCTGCCGCGGTGGTGGTGTCGATCGCCTCGGTCAGTGAGCGGAAGCCCGCGCCTGCCAGCTCGATCCGCTCCATGATGTGCAGCATATCCTTTAGGCTGCGCGACAGCCGGTCAAGCTTCCAGACGACGACGACGTCTCCGTCGCGCAACTGGCCGATCATCTCCAGAAGCTTGGGTCGGTCCCACCGCCCACCGCTGGCGGTCTCCTCGAACACCCGCTTGCAGCCGGCCGCATCGAGCGCGCGCCGCTGCGCGGCGTTCGACTGGTCGTCGCCCTTCGACACGCGGGCATAACCGATCAGATAGGGTTCGCGCGTCATCTGCGTCTCTTTCACAAACGGCCGTATCTGGAGGCGGAAACAGCATGCACCAATTTCCGCAGCCTTGGGTCTTTCACAATCCTCTTTCACTAAGCCAACAAAAGGCAAGAGGTTTTTGGAGGATGAAACATGCCCGCACGTATTCCGATGACCCAGCGGCAGCGCGCCGCGTTGCTTGCTTTGCCCGACAGCGAGGCGGCGGTGGTGCGACATCATGGCCTCGATGCCGAGGACCTTGCTGCGATCGGCTTCGCACGCACTCCGGCGACCCGCTTGAGCTATGCCCTGCAACTCTGCTGCCTGCGCTATCCGGGGCGACATCTGCGCACAGGCGAGCTGTTGCCTGCAATCATGCTCGACCACATCGCCGAACAGGTCGGAGTGGATGCAGGCGTCGTCGCCGACTTCGCGCGGCGAGCGCCGACCCGCTACGATCAGCTTGCCGCCATCAAGGCGCGCTTCGGCTTCACCGATCTCAGCCGGCCAGCGCGCGGCATCATGATGACCTGGCTAGAAACCGAAGCCATGGCCATCGTGGACGGGCGTATTCTGCTCGATCGACTGCTCGACGAGCTGCGCACGCGGCGCATCGTCATCCCTGGCATCAGCGTCGTTGAGCGGATGGCGGCCGAGGCGATGCTGCGGGCGGAAACCGATCTGGTCGCCGCAGTCGACGATAAACTCGATGCGGATATGCGTCAGCGTCTCGATACGCTGGTCGACGAGAAGGTGCATCACCGACAGAGCCGCTTGTCGTGGTTGCGCGAACCGGAGCCCCGCGTAGCGTCAGCCTCGCTCGCTGAAATCCTCGAAAAGGTCGCGCTGATTCACAGGACCGGTATTGCCTGTGTTCCGGTCGATCCCCTGCACGAGCCACGCCTGACGCAGTTCGCCCGCGAAGGCGTGCGCTATACCGCCCAGGCTTTCCAACAGATGCGCGCTTCCCGCAGGCGGGTCATCCTGCTTGCTACGCTGCGCGAGCTGGAGGCCACGCTTACCGACGCGGCGATCGCCATGTTCGGCACCTTGATGGGACGCGCTCATCTTCGTGCCCGCAAACGCCTGGAACAGGGGATCGCGATCTCGGGACGCGAAGGCCGCGACCGGCTGATGCGCATCGCCACTGTGCTGGAAACAGTTAGCCGGGCAGCACGTGCCGGTGAAGATATCGGCGCGGCCCTCAGGGATATCGTGCCTCTCGACATGCTCGATGCCGATGCCGCGATCATCCGTCGTACCGCGGCACCTCACAGGGACGATGTGCTAAGCGAGATCGCAGCCGAGTACCGGACCTTCAAGCGAACAGGACCTCTATTCCTGCAAACGCTCGATTTCCACGGTCGAGCCGGCACCGCGGCATTGCGCAACGCGATGACGGTCCTGTCGGATCTTGATGGCAACTGGCGCAAGCCGCTCCCTGCCGACGTTCCGCTCGGTCATGTCGAGCGGCGCTGGCACCGCCATGTCGTGGTCGCCGGCAAGATCGACCGGACGCACTGGGAGATGGCGACTTACGGCGCGCTCACCAATGCACTGGCCTCGGGTGATATCTGGGTGCCGAGGTCAAGGCTGCACAGGTCGCTGGACGTGCTGCTCGCGCCGTTATCCGGCGCAGCGCTGCAACCGCCGTTCTCGCTCGGTAATCCACACGCATGGCTCGATCAGCGCGCCGCGCAGCTCGACAGCGCCTTGCGCGCCGTCGCCCACAATCTGGCCGGACGCGATGCTGCCCTGTTCGCTGGCGAGCGATTGCGCTTTCCCAAGGAACTGAAGGACGATGATGCCGGGCACGACGAAGGACGGCACCTGACGCTTGCCTGCTACGGCATGCTGCCTGCGACGCGTATCACCGACGTACTTTCGCAGGTCGAACGCTGGACCGGCTTCACCCGGCACTTCGGGCACGTCTCGACCGGGTTGCCGCCCGGCGACGAGCGGACCTTCCTCGCCACTCTGATTGCCGAAGCGACCAATCTCGGGTTGTCGCGCATGGCCGAGGTATGCGGCGCAGGATCACGCCGCGCGCTGCTGCGCATGCAGACATGGCACATGCGCGAGGAAACCTTTCGGGCGGCGCTCGCCTGTCTGACCGACGCCATCCACGCCGAGCCGATCGCCGCCTGGTTTGGGCAAGGACACCGGGCTTCCGCGGATGGCCAGGCCTTCTACCTGGGCGGGCCGGGCGAAGCCGGCGGAGCGGTCAACGCCCATTATGGTCGCGACCCAGTGGTCAAGATCTACACCACCATCACCGACCGCTACGCGCCGCTGCACCAGACGGTGATCGCCGGCACGGCAGGAGAAGCCATCCATGCGCTCGATGGGCTCCTCGGCCATGACAGCAACGCCGATCTGACCGCGCTGCACGTCGATGGAGGCGGCGTTTCCGACATCGTATTCGCGACGATGCATCTCCTCGGGCTCGATTTCGAGCCGCGCATTCCTCGCCTGTCCGACCGGCGCCTCTACGCTTTCGAACCCTCGAAGCGCTATGGCAGGCTTGCGCCACTGTTCGGTCACAGGCTCAACCGGGACCTGATCGTCAGCCACTGGCCCGATATTGAACGTGTCATTGGCGCGATCCGTCACCGCACCGTCACGCCATCGTTGATCCTGAAGAAGCTGTCCGCCTACCGCCAGCAGAACAGCCTCGCTGCGGCGCTGCGGGAGATCGGGCGGATCGAGCGCACGCTGTTCACGCTCCGCTGGTTCGAGGATCCGGCTCTGCGCCGTACCGTCACTGCCGAGTTGAACAAGGGCGAGGCCCGCAACAGCCTTGCCCGGGCGGTCGCCTTCCATCGGCTCGGCCGTTTTCGCGACCGTGGCCTGGAGAACCAGCAGACCCGAGCGGCCGCGCTCAACCTCGTCACCGCAGCGATTATCCTGTTCAACTGTCGCTATCTGGGGCGCGCCGTCGACGAAATGCGTCGTCGAGGAAGCCCCATCGATCCAGCTATGCTGTCCCGGCTCTCGCCGTTGGGTTGGGATCGCATCAATCTCACCGGCGATTATGTCTGGTCCGATCACCTCGATCTCGACGCCAATGGCCTCATGCCGCTGCTCATCAA
Source organism: Sphingobium sp. GW456-12-10-14-TSB1 (assembly GCF_059424385.1). Classification (NCBI taxonomy): domain Bacteria; kingdom Pseudomonadati; phylum Pseudomonadota; class Alphaproteobacteria; order Sphingomonadales; family Sphingobiaceae; genus Sphingobium; species Sphingobium sp. GW456-12-10-14-TSB1. The sequence goes on from NZ_JBWKZI010000001.1 coordinate 895,944, forward strand.
ACCGCTACCGTGAATCTGTGTCCCTACAATGCACAGGGGCCATGTAGGAGCGGACCAGCGCGAAGTGTTCGCCCGACGGCAGCCGCTCTGGCGTAAAATCGGCAGCTTCGAAGAAGCCATACCGGCCGATCAACTGAAGTTCGGCGAGCAGCTTGAGGTTTCTCGTCGCCAGTGCTGGCCGGATCGTGAGAGCGAGCGCGGTCGCATAGGGGCTCACTACAAGGTCGCGGCCAAGGCCCCGCTGCAGCCCGAGGGCAGGGACGCCGAACGCATGATAACGATAGACGCGATCCGGACCCATGGAGGCGAAGGACGATTCGGAAACGCCCCAGGGGATGCCGTGCGCCTTGCCGAAAGCGGCCTGAATGCTGATGGCAGTCCGATCGCTCATTCCGAGCAGAGTGCCGGGGTCGCTGTGCAGGAAGATGTTCGGCATGAGATACTCGAACATCGAGCCGTTCCAGGAAACCAGCGCGAGACCGACCTCCTGCTTCGTGATGGGGCGGCCGAGGTGAAACCAGTGAGACGGATCAATATCGCCCTTCGCGATAGCGAAAAAGCTGGCGAGACGCGCCTCGCTGGCGAGCAGGTCGTAGTGATGCGGGTCGATGCGGTCGGCGCTGACGTTGTAACCAATGTGGAAGAGCCGGCTGCCCCCATCGAGCAGGAAGGCAAAGTCCATCGCGTGGGCGGCGGCAGCCGCGCGGCGCGATAGGCCGCCGAGACGATCGTAAAGCTCGTACGAGGCCGCCTGGCCCTGTTCGATCGCCGCCAGAACCGCGTCTACCCATTGCCGGCTCGGGTCCGACACAGACGTCTGCCTGAACGCTTCGAGGACGCTGGTGGCCTGCCTCGCGCGGACTCCCAGTGTCGGACTGGAGCCACTTGCCAGGAGGGCGGCGACCCTTGCCGCGGTCTCAGCGCAATCAGCCGGGCGATTTTTGAGAATCTCCCACCATGGCGAGAACATCCGCAAGTCGCCCCGCATTCTGGTCAGATGATGGTCGAGGCGTTCGAGCCAGGCCTGGATGTCGCGCAAGGTGCCGATATCGGATTGGGCAGTGCCGGCCGCCATCAGGCCGATCTGCTCGCGCAGTTTCGGCAGGCAGGTCGAAATGAGATCGTCGATCCCTTGGTACCACGCCGGTTCGTCAGCGCCGATGCGCTCCGCCGTCTGGCGCATGGCCGCAAGGATCGTGCCGGCGGCTGAGGAGGCCTCGACCGACCCGATTGCCTGGACGAGCAGCTCGATGTTGTCCTCGAGTCCAAGCCAGAGATCGGCCGCCACCGGCGGCACGCTTCCCGCTTCGCGAAGCGCCTGGGCGACGGTGATCAGGCAGACCGCGAGATTGCCGCTGTCGACCGTGGATACGTAGCGTGGCTCGAGGGCCGCGAGCGTCCTGGTGTCGTACCAGTTGAGGATGTGGCCGCGGTAGCGTTCCAGACGGTCGAGGCTGTCGAGCGTGTCGCCAAGGCGGGTCGCGACCTCGTTGAGGCCGACATGCCCGAGCCGCCACGCGGTCAGAATCGACACCAGCAGCATGCCGATGTTGGTTGGCGATGTGCGGTGGGCGATCTCTTCGTCAGGGGGCTCCTGATAGTTGTCGGGAGGCAGCCAGTTGTCCTCGGGCCGCACGAACGTCTCGAAGAACAACCAGGTACGCCGGGCCATGAGCCTGAGGAATTTCCTGTCCGCCGGGGGCAATGGTTCCTGCGACGGCTGGAGAGGACGGCTGATCCGGATCGCGATCTCCGGCGCCAGGAACCAGAGCAGCAGAAGCGGCGCCGCGACCGGCAGCGAAGCCGGGGCAACGGCAAACAAAGCGCCGGCGATCACCGTTGCGAGCAGTGGAGAGGCGGCCATCTCGCGCCAGGCCGCGATGCGCGGATGGCGCGCTGCGTTTCGCGCGGCCGTATGAGCGGCGGATGTCCACTCCAGGCGGCGGCGCCCCGACCGAAGCCTCCAGATCGTAACCGCGATCGCGTGCAGCGCGATGAAGGAGTCGCTCACGAGGAAGGCGATGGCGAGGGTCCAGCGCCCCAACTGGTCGGTCAGGCGGCGCAGGACGCGGTGCATCACGCCGCGCCGCCGGCCCTGCGCGAAACCCGTCACAAGGTCGGTGAAAAGGTAGGCGCCGGGCGCGACGACCGCGAGCAGGGTCCAGACCCATGGCTCGCCGTGGAGAAGGAACCATCCGCCCAGGAGCAGGGCGACGATACTGGCGGGCACCAGACTGCGCCGCAGATTGTCGAAAATCTTGAGACGGTCGAACCAGCCGAGCCGGTTGCGCAGCCAACGCCCGTCGCGGCCTGGCACGAAGGGCAACAGCCAGGGCAGGATTTGCCAGTCTCCGCGCACCCATCTGTGCCAGCGCCCGGCGAAGTCGAGATAGCCGGTCGGAAACTCTTCATAGACGATCACGTCGCTCACCAGCGCGGCGCGTCCGTGCAGTCCCTCGAAGAGGTCGTGGCTCAGCAGGGCATTTTCGGGGATGCGCCCTTCGAGGCTTCGTTCGAACGCAGCGACGTCGTAAAGGCCCTTGCCGACGAAGACGCCGGTGCCGAGGAGATCCTGGTACACGTCGGAGACAGCGCGCGAGTATATGTCGATCGTCGTGTCCCCGCCGTACAAGCGGGCGAACAGGGATTGGCCGGTGGCTTCGGGAGCGAGTTCGACGCGGGGCTGAAGGATCGTATAGCCCCGTTCGATGCAGCCGGTTTCGGGGTCGAAATGAGCGCGGTTGAGAGGATGGGCCAGCGTGCCCACCAGACGCCGGACAACCCCGGGCGCGAGACGCGTATCCGCGTCTACTGTCATCACGAAACGGCATTGCCTAAGCGCTTCCGTCCGTCCCGCCGTAAGGCTGAACGGCATCGCATCGCCACGCAGCACGAAGGCATTGAACTGCTCCAGCTTTCCGCGCTTACGCTCCCAGCCCATCCAGCAGCCCTGCGCCGCATTGAAGAGCCGTGGGCGATGGAGCAAATGAAAGGGACCGTGGCCTTTGGGATCCGCATAGCGCGCGTTCAGGTCCTCGATGCCTGCGATCAGCGCGGCTTCGATCTCGGTGTCGGTGGGAAGCGTCGCGGTATCTGCGTCGGCCAAGTCGCTGAGAAGCACGAATGCGAGGCTCGCGTCGGGACTGGAGAGGCGGTGCGCTTCGAGGCGCTGGAGCAGCGGGGGGACGTCGGACACCTGGGCGAGGAGAACGGGCATCACGACCGCGGTCGCGCAGTCCTTGGGGATGCCCTTTTTGAAAGCCAGTTTGGGAAGGACTCGAGGCGGTGTGATTTGGGTCACGAGCCAGTTCACGAAGGTTATGCTGATGATCGAGGCAGGTAGCAGCGTGAGCGCGATGCAAAGCAGCAAGGATCGGGGAGGCGCGCCAGACCAGACGAGATACCAGGTCGGAAGGGCAAAGGCTGCAAGCCCAGCGAGGAGCAGGCCGGCTGCATACAGACCGCCAGGATGACGCCGCGCGCCGCATCGTCGATCCGAACGTCCAGGGGCGAGGATCGAGGGCATCCGCGAAAAGCCGCCGTCCCGCATCGACCAGCCAGTAGCCGACGTGACCCGAAGGGGTTTCGCTCGTGGTATGGCATTGCCGCAGGGCGCGTTGCGCCACGTCCCATTCAGGTAGGCCGGACTGCTTGGCAAGCTGCTCGACAGCGTGCCGATATCGGTCTCGGGTTTCGAAATCCATGCGTGCGTAGATGCCGGCCGGATCTCGCTTGAGGATCGTCTCGACCCGGCTGGTTCGATCGAAGAAGTCGTTCCACTGGATGGTCGCGGTCACCGCGAGATTGGCGATCCCTCGCGCGACGCATTCGGTGTCGTCGATCGCCGCAATCGACGTGCCGGGTGTATCATCCACCTGGAATGGGGGGGCGATCTGGGGAAAGAGGCGAGAAAAGCCTGTGACCAGAAGTTCTAGGCTGACGATGCGCAGCATCGTGGGGAATGCCCAGGTCTCCGCGATGCTGAGGGGCAGTTTCTTCTGATAGCGGTCGATGAACTGGACGGCGATATTCAGCGACACCTGCAGGTGGGACGCCTGCAGGAAAGCATGGGCGAGCTGATGGATGCGCGGCCGCCTGAGGCCAGCTTCGGCGAGGCCGGGAAGCTTTGCGTAGAATTCGGCGGGAAGATCCTCGCGAATCTGGAGGATTGCGCGCTGGATCTGATAGTCGTTGTCGAGCAGCCATTCGGCGGCGGCGCTGCCGTGCCGATCGGCTTGGGCAGCTTCCTGGCGGGCTCGGGTCAGCCAGTCCTTCATCGCGTCGAGATGCGACCAGATCGGGAGGGGCGCGGAGTTGCCGATCAGTCCGGTGAGCTGATGGCGGGAGGCAGCCTCGTCTGCCGCCCCAACGATGGGGTCGTTCTCCTCGATATCGGCCATGATCAGGCCTGGGTCGCGAGCGGTAACCGGAGGCGATCGTTCCCATTCTGGATGGACGTTTGAGCATTGCGGCTCGTCGCGGGCGTCACCAGCATCGGCACGTTGCAGTGCGCCATCAGGTAGGAGGCAACCGTCCCATAGGGGAGATCGGAGACATGCTGATGGTTATGCCCGCGCGCTGACAATATGGCGAGATCTGCACCCTCTCGCCGGATGAGGTCGTTGAGCGCTTCGCGCACATCCTCGCCGCGGATCGAGATGGTGCGCACGCGCAAGCCGGACGATGACAAGTTGGATCGGGTTCGGTCCAGATAGCTTCGAGCGGCTTGCTCGTTGCGCTCGATCAGACCTTGCCGGAGTCTCTTGTCCTCGACCTCCAGGGGGCGCGCTTCAATCATTTCGGGGGTAGGCACGACATGAACGAGGAGAAGTTCCGCATCAGCGGTCCTTGCGAGTCGTGCGGCGAGGGGCAGGACGCTTTCCGCCCAGCGAGAGCCATCCAGCGGCACGACGATCCGTCTATAGGCGCCAGCCGGGGCCGGCGCCTCCACGGGGACGAGCAACACGGAGCCTGGCGCCTGCGACAGCACCTTGTGAACGGTGCCTCCCATGCCGCTGCGGCCGCTTTCCTGCGTTCCGCGTCGCCCCAGCACGACCATTCTGTCTTCGCAGTCGCGCACGAAACGGCAGATTTCTTCGGCAGCGGGGCCTTCCGCGAGTTCGATAGTGGTTTGGGTCGAGGGCGCATCAACGGCGGAGGTGCATCGATCCAGCGCGCGCAGGGCCTCGCGGCGGCGCAGGCTGCATTCGATCGGGTCCGGGCATGCATCGGGCGAATTGCCGCTGTCCAGCACTTGCAGAAGGGTTATCGGGACATCGAGCGTCGTCGCGAGCGCGAGGGCGTGCGGGTAGATCCAGGCGTTGCGATCGGAGCGGTCGATGCAGGCGACGATACCGGGCGTTTTTGGCGATGCAGGAGCCGGGGAGAGCGACGGGAACGCGGAAATGACAGACATGGGACGACCTCCAGTTGCCGTCCGTCCCCCCGGTCGCCGACGGCTTCGATTCGGGGCAGCTACATAAGGTCTGGCCTTCTGCCCGATTCCGGCCAACCTTAATGACGGTATCGGCGCGACGGTGCAGGGGACATTGGGATATTTACTAATGCCGGCGGCACAGCCTCTGTCCGGTAACGCCCCATGCGGTGGAAAGTGGCTGCGGCGTGAAATGGGCTCAGATCCGTCCTCGCAGAACTTCTCAGCCAGGCTTGCATTGCTCCGCATCCGCGACCGCGCCTATCGTCCGAACGAAGCTGTCGGGATTAAGGGAAATCGAATCGATCCCTTCGGAAACGAGGAAGGCCGCGAACTCCGGATGGTTGCTCGGCGCCTGTCCGCAGATGCCGATCTTGATCCCGGCGGCATGCGCCTTGCGGATGGCCTCCGCGATCATCCGGGTGACGGCCTCATCCCGCTCGTCGAACAGACTAGCGAGAATACCGGAATCGCGATCGACGCCGAGCACCAACTGGGTAAGGTCGTTGGATCCGATGGAGAACCCGTCGAAGCGCGTGGCGAACTGTTCCGCGAGGATCACGTTCGACGGGATTTCGCACATCATGTAGATTTGTAGTCCGTGTTCACCCCGGACGAGACCGTTGGCGGCCATCGCCTCGAGCACGCGGTCCGCTTCGGCCGGCGTGCGACAGAACGGGACCATGACGATGACGTTGGCAAAGCCCAAGGTCTCGCGGACCCGTTTGAGGGCGCGGCATTCGAGGGCGAAGCCCTCGCGGTAGCGCTCGTCATAGTAGCGCGAGGCACCGCGGAAGCCGAGCATCGGATTTTCCTCTTCCGGCTCGAAAGCGTCCCCGCCGACGAGATGCGCGTATTCGTTGGTCTTGAAGTCGCTGAGTCGCACGATCGCCGGGTGCGGATAATAGGGGCTTGCGAGTTTCGCGATGCCGCGCGCCAGAACATCCACGAAATAGTCGGCAGGCTGCGGGTAGCCGTGCGTGAGGTCGCGGATCCGGCGCTGTGTCTCCGGCGCCGTGCGTTCCGGATGGACAAGTGCCATGGGATGCACCTTGATGTGCGCATTGATGATGAACTCCATCCGCGCGAGCCCGACGCCGCGCGCCGGCAACCGCCACCACTGGAAGGCGGCGGCGGGATTCGCGATGTTGACCATTATGTCGGTTCCAGTCGCCGGCAGGGAGCCGATGTCGATATCGGTCACGGCGAAATCGAGCGCACCCTCGTAGATCGTGCCGATGTCGCCGTCGGCGCAGCTGATCGTGATTTCCTGGTTGTCCAGAAGGAGTTCGGTGGCGTTGCCGGTGCCGACGATCGCGGGCACGCCGAGCTCGCGGCTGACGATCGCGGCGTGGCTCGTCGTGCCGCCATGGTCGGTCACGATGCCGGCCGCGCGCTTCATGATCGGAACCCAGTCCGGATCGGTCGTCTCGGTGACGAGAATTGACCCGTCGCGGAACTGTTCGATGTCCGCAGCGGTGCGGATCACGCAGGCCTTGCCTGCGGCGATGGCCATGCCGATGGCGGCACCGGTCGCGAGCGGCTTGCCTTTCGGCGTGAGGCTGTAGTGCCGAAAGGAGGTGCTGCTCGACTGTGCCTGGACGGTCTCTGGCCGCGCCTGAACGATGTAGAGTTCGCCGCTTTCGCCGTCCTTCGCCCATTCCATGTCCATGGGGCGCAGGTAGTGCTCCTCGATAGCAACTGCCCAGCGCGCGAGCTGGATGATGTCCGCATTTTCGAGCACGAGCGTAGCGCGTTCCTGCGCTGTCGTTTCGACGATCCTCGTGCGGTGGCTTCCGCCCTCGCCATAGACCATGCGGAAAGCCTTGCCGCCCAGTTCCTTGTCCACGATGGGCTCGGTTCCCGGCTGCGCGAGCAGCGGCTTGAAAACGACATATTTGTCGGGGTTGACCGTGCCTTGGACCACGGTCTCGCCAAGTCCCCAAGCCGCGCTGATTACGATGGCGTCGGGAAAACCTGTCTCGGTATCGACCGAGAACATCACTCCCGAGCCTGAAAGATCCGAGCGTACCATCTGCTGGATGCCGATCGACAGCGCGACGTCGAGATGATCGAACCCCTTGGTTTCGCGATAACTGATGGCGCGATCGGTGAAGAGCGAAGCATAGCAGCGTCTGCAGGCGTCGAGGAGTTCACGCTCGCCCCGGACGTTGAGGAAGGTTTCCTGCTGGCCGGCAAAGCTCGCGTCCGGAAGATCTTCTGCCGTGGCACTGCTGCGGACGGCAACGGCCGGGCGATCAACGCCCAAGCGTCGGCTCAAGTCTCCGTAGGCCGAGAGGATTTCGTCGGCGATCTGCGCCGGAAAGCTGCTCTCGAGGAAGAGCGCGCGGATGGCAGTACCGGTTTCCTGGAGGGTGGCTTTGCCGGAATGGAACTCGCCGAGACGGGTGGCGATCCCCTGTTCGAGGCGGTTCTCGGCGACATAGGTCCGATAGGCGCTCGCGTCGGTGGCGAAGCCCGACGGGACCTTGACGCCCTTGCTGGAAAGCGCGGCGGTCATTTCACCCAGCGACGCGTTCTTGCCGCCGACCGCCGGCAGGTCGGTTATCCTGATATCCTCGAACCAGAGAACGTGCGGTTTTGACATGACCTTCCGGCTTCCCATCGGGGGGCGGCTCCATTTGAGAGCCGCCGTTCGCCTAGACCATCGCCACCCTTTGCTGCTTGGTCACTACGTAAGGATACTATGGACGATAGCCCGAGATCGCTGTGGCTGAAGGTCCCCCGCCGGAGCGCGCCGGATCGGGAATGACGGCTCAGCTGTCGGCATCGTCATTCGTGTCGATAGCGTTAGCACCTAGCGAGCGAAGGTGAAGCCACAGAGAACCGCGAACTTTACGTATGTCGATTCCGCGGCGTCCCTGCGAAGCTTCGCTGATGCACGCCTCGTCCATCCCTGAGTTCATCCCGGAGTTCGTCATCGACGATCCCTTCCGCCATCGGCAGTGCGCCATCCGCCGCGCGATCGCTCAGACTGGGAAGTGGGCCCGGAGGCCGCCATGGGTGCGATGCTAACCGCGGCCAGGATGGGGCGGCTTATCGCGCTGCGCGGTCCGGTGCTCGATGTCGAGTTTACCCAGGTTCCGCTCCCCGCCGTCAATGAAGCGCTCCGCGTCGAAGCGGGATCGATCCCGCTGATCGCGGAGGTGCAGAGCCACATCGACGAACAGACCGTGCGCGCGGTCGCGCTTCAGCCAACCTCCGGTCTTAACCGTAATGTCGCGGTGACGGCTCTCGGCGGCCCTATCCTGGTGCCGGTCGGCGACACGGTCCTTGGACGCCTCCTCACCCCGACTGGCCAGATCGGCGACGGCGGTGAGCCGCTCGCCGCAGATGTGCCGCTGAGGCCAATTCATCGCGCACCCCCGCCGCTCGACGAGCAGAGCGCGACGACGGCAATGTTCGAGACCGGCATCAAGGTCATCGATCTGCTCGCGCCGCTTGCCGAGGGCGGCAAGGCGGCGATGTTCGGGGGCGCGGGGGTCGGCAAGACCGTGCTGGTGATGGAACTCATCAACGCGATGGTCGCGCGTTATGAAGGCGTTTCCGTCTTTGCCGGCATCGGCGAGCGGTCGCGCGAGGGCCATGAGCTGCTCACCGACATGCGCGGCTCGGGTGTGATCGACAAGACCGTGCTCGTTTTTGGGCAGATGAACGAGCCGCCGGGCGCGCGCTGGCGCGTCGGGCTGACCGCGCTCACCATCGCCGAATATTTTCGCGACGAGCAGAAGCGCAATGTCCTGCTGCTCATGGATAACGTGTTCCGCTTCGTCCAGGCCGGTAGCGAGGTGTCGGGCCTGCTTGGACGCATGCCCTCGCGCGTCGGCTACCAGCCGACGCTGGCCAGCGAGGTGGCCGCGCTGCAGGAGCGCATCGCCTCGGTGCATGGGGCGGCGGTGACCGCGATCGAGGCGGTCTATGTGCCCGCCGACGATTTCACCGACCCTGCGGTCACCGCCATCTCCGCCCATCTCGACAGTTCCATTCTGCTCTCGCGCGCCATGGCGGCCGAAGGCATCTATCCCGCGGTCGATCCGCTGGGATCGTCGTCGATCCTGCTCGATCCGCAGGTCGTGGGCGATCATCATTACGCGCTCGCCCAGCAGGTCCGGGAGACGATCGCGCATTATCGCGAGCTTCAGGACATCATCTCGCTGCTCGGTATCGAGGAACTGGGCCGCGAGGATCGGCTGATCGTCGGCAGGGCGCGGCGGCTGCAGCGCTTCCTGACCCAGCCCTTCATGGTGACCCAGGCCTTCACCGGGCAAGCCGGCCGTTCTGTGGCGCTGGCCGATACGCTGCAGGGCGTCGCGGCCATCCTGGCCGGCGAGACCGACGACTGGCCCGAGAGCGCCTTCTACATGGTGGGCGATATTGAAGAGGCACGCTCTCGCGTGGGGGAGGGCGCATGAAGCTGCGGATCACCGATCCGACCGCGATCCTCGTCGACACGGACGTCAGGTCGGTTCGCGCCGAGGATGCCAGCGGCAGTTTCGGCATCCTGTCGGGCCACGCCGATTTCCTGACCGCGCTTGGCGTCTCGATCGTCTCCTGGCGGGGCCTCGATGGCGCTCCCGGCTATTGCGCGGTGCGCAACGGCATTCTGACCGTGAGCCACGGCACGGAGGTCGCGGTCGCGACGCGCGAAGGCCATGTCGGCGATGACCTCGGAACGCTCGAGCATGACGTGCTCGCGCGCTACCGCGAGCGCGACGAGGGCGAACGATCCGAACGGACCGCGTCGGCGAAACTCAGGATGCAGGCGATCCGCCATATGGTCGAGGCCCTGCAGGGTGGTGGCCGGGAGCTTGGTCTGTGACCGCGGACAAGCCCGAGCAGCCGATCGTCGAAGCCATCCGGACCCGCGCGGAACGGCGGCGGCTTGCGCAGCGGCTTCCTTCCGTCGCCCGCAATCTCGGCCAGATCGGCGTGCTCGGCTGGCAGATCGTCCTGCCCGCGCTGGTCGGTCTCGCGATCGGCCGCTGGCTCGACCACCGGCTGGATAGCGGCATCTTCTGGACCGCGCCGCTCCTGCTCGTCGGGCTCGCCCTCGGCTGCTGGTCGGGCTGGCGCTGGATGCACCGGCAATGAGCCAGCTCTCCCCCATCCTGTTCCTGGCCCTCGGATTTGCGGTCGGCCTCGCCCATTTCGCGGCCATCGCCAGAGAAGCCGACCTCGTCACCCATGGCGGCCCGGCATCGCGCGCGATCCTGCTCAGGCTCGGGCGTCTCGCCGTCACTATTCTGGTTCTCGTCATCGCCAGCCGGCAAGGGTGGCCGGCGCTTCTTGCCGCTACAACCGGCTTCATGGGCGGGCGCCAGATCATGCTCCACCGGCTCGGAGGCGCCCGATGAAATTCGCGTCACCACTTGAAAGCCATGTGCTGTTCGCGATCGGTCCGGTGCCGATCAGCCAGCCTGTGGCCACGACCTGGGGCATCATGGCTGTCCTTACAATCGGAAGCTGGCTGTTGACCCGCCGCCTTGCGTTACGCCCATCACGAGCCCAAGCGGCGCTCGAGCTGGTCGTCGAGACCGTCGCCGGCCAGATCCGCGAGACGATGGAGGCGGAGCCGCGGCGTTATCTGCCGCTGATCGGCACGCTGTTCCTGTTCCTGCTGGTCGCCAACTGGTCGTCGCTGATCCCCGGCGTCGAGCCGCCGACCGCGACCCTCGAAACCGACGCGGCGCTGGCGCTGATCGTCTTCGGCGCAACGCTCTGGTTCGGCGTCCGCGCGCTCGGGCCCAGGGCCTATCTCGCGACCTTCGCGCGCCCCTCGATCCTGCTCGCCCCGCTCAATATCGTCGAGCTCTTCACCCGCAGCTTCTCGCTGATGGTGCGCCTGTTCGGCAACGTCATGAGCGGCGTCTTCATGATCGGCGTCGTGCTGAGCCTCGCCGGGCTGCTCGTCCCGATCCCGCTCATGGCGCTCGAAATGCTGACCGGCGCGGTCCAGGCCTACATTTTCGGCGCGCTCGCCATGGTCTTTATCGGGAGCGCTATCAGCGAGAACGGCGCCCGCCCGCCATCCAAACAGGAGTCCCCCGCATGAACTGGATCCATCTCGCCAGCATCCTCGGCGCCGCTTTCGCGATCTCGATCGGCGCAATCGCCCCGGCGCTCGGGCAGGGCAGGGCCGTCGCCGCCGCGATGGACGCGATCGCGCGCCAGCCCGAAGCCGCCAACACCGTCTCGCGCACGCTGTTCGTGGGCCTCGCGATGATCGAGACGATGGCGATCTACTGCCTCGTGATCGCGCTGCTGCTGCTCTTCGCCAACCCGTTCGCCTGACATGCGGATCGACTGGTGGACGCTGGCGCTGCAGGCGGTCAATGTCCTCATCCTCGTGTGGCTGCTCGGACGCTTCCTGTTCCGTCCGGTGATGGATGCCATCGCTGCCCGCCAGGCATCGGCCCAGGCGCTGCTCGACGAAGCGCGGGAGGCAAAGGACCGGGCACAGGCCGAAGCGCAGGCGCTCAAGACGCAGAATGACGGCTTCGTCGCGGATGCGGCGGCTCGTCGCGCCGAGATCCGGACCGAGGCCGAAGCGGAGCGCCAGCGCCTCCTCGCGCAGGCCAGGCTCGAGGCGGACGCCGTCGTCGAGCAAGGCCATGCGGCGATCGATGCCGAACGCGGGCGGGTGGCGGCGCAGTGGCGGGAAAAGGCAGCGAGCCTCGCCGCCTCGATGGCGGGCACATTGCTCGCTCGTCTCCCGCCCGAGCAGACGGTGCAGGCCATGGTCGACGCGCTCAAGGCGCGGCTCGGGGACCTTTCCGAGGCGGATCGCCGCAGCCTGGCGGCCGCCGGGCCCGTCACCGTCGCGACGCCCGCGCCGCTGACGGCAGATCTGCAGACGCAGGTAGCGCGCGCGCTTGGCGAAATCCTGCCGGATACCGCGACCCCGATCTTCGCGGTCGATCCAGATCTCATCGCCGGCGCGGAGCTTCGCACGCCCCACGCCGTCGTGCGCAACAGCTGGCGCGCCGATCTCGACGCCATGGTGGAGAGCCTCCATGAGGACGATCATGCCCGGATCGCCTGAAGACTGGCTGACGCAGGCCCAGAGCTGCATCGCGCGCGCCAATCTCGGGCCGCGTGTCGATGCAATTGGCCGGGTGGAATCGATCGGCGACGGCGTTGCCATGGTCTCGGGCCTTCCGGACGCGCGCCTCGACGAATTGCTCTATTTCGCCCGCGGCCAGACCGGGTTCGTCCACACGCTCGACCGTGACCGGATCGGCTGCGTGCTGCTCGACGATGCCACGGAGGTGGAGGCAGGAGATACCGTAACCGGCTCGGGCGAGGTGGTCCGCGTACCTGTCGGCGAGGCATTGCTCGGCCGCGTCGTCGATCCGCTCGGCCGTCCGCTCGATGGCGGCGCGCCGATAAGGGCCAGGCGTTTCGATCCTGTCGAACGGCCGGCGCCGGCGATCATCGAACGCGACCTTGTCGTCCAGCCGGTCCAGACCGGCACGCTCGCGATCGATGCGATGTTCGCCATCGGCCGGGGGCAGCGCGAACTCATTCTCGGCGACCGCGCCACCGGCAAGACGGCGCTCGCGGTCGACACGATCATCAACCAGCGCACCAGCGACATGATCTGTGTCTATGTCGCGATCGGCCAGAAAAGCTCGGCGGTCGCGCGCGCGATCGATCAGGTGCGGCGGCATGGCGCGCCGGACCGCACCATCTTCGTTGTGGCGAGCCCCGCCGCGGCGCCGGGGCTTCAATGGATCGCGCCGTTCGCGGGTTTCACGATGGCCGAATATTTTCGGGATGGTGGCGGCCATGCGCTGGTGGTTCTCGACGATCTCACCAAGCATGCCGCGACCCATCGCGAGATCGCCCTGCTGACCGGACAGCCGCCTGGGCGCGAGGCCTATCCCGGCGACGTCTTCTTCCTCCATTCGCGCCTGCTCGAACGCGCGGCGTGTCTCTCGGCCCAACAAGGGGGTGGTTCGCTTACGGCCCTGCCGATCGCGGAGACCGATGCCGGCAATGTCAGCGCCTATATCCCGACCAATCTGATCTCGATCACCGACGGTCAGATCATTCTCGACGCGAAGCTGTTCGCGCAAGGGCACAAGCCCGCCATTGATGTGGGCACGAGCGTGAGCCGGGTCGGCGGCAAGACGCAGCTTCGCGTCCTGCGCGACGCGAGCGGGACCATGCGCCTCGACTATGCGCAGTTCCTCGAGCTCGAGATGTTCACCCGCTTCGGCGAGCAGCCCGAGCCGCGCGTGCGGGCGCAGATCGAACGCGGCAAGCGCTTGCGCGCCCTGCTCGTGCAGCCCTTGCTCAGCCCGCTGCGGGTCGTTGACCAGGTGGCGCTGGCGCTCGCGCTTGGTGAAGGGTTGCTCGACGACATGGCAGTCTCGGAGATACCGTCGCTTCGCACGCGGCTGGCAAGTTGGATCGACGATCACGTCCCCGATCTATGCGCGCAGATCGAGCGGACTGGACAGATCGACACCGCGCAGCGGTCCGCTCTGATGATGACGGTCAAAGCGCTGATCGAGAGCCGGCCGGCCGGCTCTGCATCATGAGCGATCGCCTCGCCGAGATTGGCCACCGGATCGAGACCGTCCGTCAGCTCGGCGCGGTGGTCAATGCCATGCAGGGCATTGCCGCGCAGCGGGCGCAGCAGGCGCGCGCGCTGCTGCCCGCGGTGCGCCGTTACGCGGAAACCGCCCGCACGGCTATCGGCCAGGCACGCCGCCTTGCCGAACCGCTGGAGCATTCTCGCAAACGGACGGATCACGCTGCAAAAGGTGGCCTTATTTTGTTCGGTGCGGAGCAAGGCTTTGCCGGCGCCTTTCCGGAGCAGTTGCTCGACGGCGCCGCGGCCGACTTGCAGGACAGGCATATTCTTCTGATTGGCGCGCGCACGGCCGCACTTGCGGCCGAGCGCGGTCTGCGCATCGCATGGAGCGCGAGCATGCCGAGCAAGGCCGATGCGCTACCCGCTCTGGCGACAAGCATCATCGACGCGCTTTACGACTTTCTGGAGGAGGCCGGCGCGGTGCCTATCACCATGGCTTATCCGGTTTGGAGCAGCGGCAAGGGCGTCTCGATCGTGCGTGCGAGCCTCCTGCCGCTCGACCTCGACACTTTCCCCACGTCCACGGCGGATCTGCCGCCGCTCATCAACATCAAGGCGGCGGACCTCATCGGCGACCTGACCGTGGAATATGTCTTCGCCCAGATCTGCGCGGCGGCAGTCGAGACATTCGTCGCCGAGAACGAGGCACGGCTGCGCACCATGGCGACCGCCCGCAGCCACATCGATCGCAAGGGCGAGGCCCTGCGCCTCGAGGAGCGGATCACACGTCAGGACCAGATCACGGCGGAGGTCGTCGAACTCGGCGCCGCGTCACGTGCCGCCCGGGGTCCCGGCTTATAGAGAGCCTCGACGCACCGAGGCCCGGACAAGCTACGTTCTTTCGCTGCCGCGCTGCTCCCAACCTTGGGATGCATGGTTGCCCTTATTTTTTCGGCCCCTTTGCCCATGCCGGCCGTGAACGCGATCCGCAGGGCGTCCGCCTGCGTCTGCACGCCCAGCTTGAGCATCAGGCTGGCGCGATGAACCTCGACGGTTCGCGACGAAATGCCCAGGTCATAGGCAATCGTCTTGTTCGGATAACCTTGCGCCATGCCTTCCAACACCTCCTGCTCGCGCGGGGTCAGCGCTGCGATCTGCTCGCGGGCCTGCGCCTGTTCGGCAGTGCGCCTGTCAACGTGCTCGATCCGCGCAAAGCCGCGCTCGATCGCATCGAGCAGCGACGCCTTCTCGATCGGCTTGGCGAGGAAATCGACCGCGCCGCCCTTCATCGCCTGGACGGCCAGGGCGACATCGCCGTTGGCGGTAAGCACCACCACCGGCATGGCAATCCCTCGCTCCGCCATGGCGGCCTGAACCTGCAGACCGTCGATGACGGGCATGTGCATGTCCAGCAGTACGCAGCCGGTTTCGGCTTCGTCCGCGTTCTGCAGAAATTCTACCCCAGATGTATAGAGTTGAACGACAAAGCCGGCTTTGCGCAACGTGAACCCGACCGATTTGCGTATGGCTTCATCATCGTCGACGAGATGAACAACACGTCTCTCTCCCATGATCCTCCTGAGACCGGCAAAATGAGCAACATGCGTCGGCGATGGACGCGCCACCGCTTCACGCTCGCCGCTTGTGCGGGTTGGACCATAGTCCAGGGTCAAGAGGGTATTTTCCGTGTGGCGTCTTTCCATCCACGACCGTCGATGCGGCAGTCTCTCGCATCAAGCAGACTGACGCAAAGGTGGGGATCGTCCGGTTCGACAGCGGGCGTCCGTTGAGCGTAGTCAGGCCGGGCATCGATCGCCCTGTCGCCCCGCGGAACCGCCAAGCCCGATCACTGCGTCCTTTTATCCCATCGCGCCCATCCGTTTCCCGGACTCCCCGCTATCTCTCGATCAGATGGAACTCCTCCAGCAGCGCGCCGATCTCCGTCCCTTCGAGCTTCTTCATCAGCAGTCCGCGCAGGAAGGCCGGCCCTGGGATGTCGATCCCCTTGCCATCCCGCAGCGGTGCAATCGCGGCCAGCAACGTACGGATGTCATAGGTCGAGTTGAAAACTTCGGGCACGCCGCGCTCGACATCGAGCAGGGTGTAGACCGCCTCCATCGGGGTGCGTACCGAATACTCCGTGGTGAAGATGCAGTCGCGCTGCTTCGATTCCGCGAACTGCCCGATGAAGGCGAAGTTCACGGCGCCTTCCGGCACCACGTCGGGGCGATCGCCGGCCCGACGAGGCATGAAGAAGGCGGTGATGTAGGGCATCATCACCGGCACCGCTTTCGCCCCGGTCGCGGCGAGTTCCGGGATGTCCTCGACCGGCACGCCTATATGATACAGCCATTCCTGGGTGATCTCCTCGCCGGTGCAATCCTGCATCGGCTTCTTCACGAAGTCGCCGGGCCGGTCCACGAACAACGCATACAACCAGGTCACGAGCTGGTCATTCGGCTGCTTCTTGAAGTGCGGCTGACGGCTCACGGTCCAGCTCAGGAGCCAGTTCGAATCCTTCACGGTGACGATGCCGGCCGTCACCACCTTTCCGCTGAATGGATCGCGCTTGGCGATGCGGCGGATATATTCGGGAATGCGCGCATCCAGAGTGGTGATCGTCGCCGATGCCCATTTGGTCTCGGGAATATGCGATCCGAACACGTCAGGGCGCCCGAACACGGGATCCTTGGCCGCGACGCGGCGCCATAAGTCCCAGGCCGGTGCTGGCCCCTCCTTCAGTTTCGCGGGCGTTTGGTGATCACCGCTGTCCGAGTTCTCGGTGAGCGAGCCGATCGTGATGAAGATCAGATCGTCAGGGCCGAGATCGACGCCGCCTTCGACGCCCTTTTCGACCCAGCGTATCCGCGTCGCCTGTTTGCGATCGGGCTGTATGTCGAAATCGACGTCGGTCACCTTCACGCCATAACGGAAGCGGACGCCTTGGCCCTGCAACCATTTCACCAGCGGCAGAACCATGGATTCATACTGGTTGTAGCGGTTGAACTTGAGGGAAGAGAAGTCGGCGAGGCTGCCGATATGATGGATGAAACGGTGGAGATAGAGCTTCATCTCCAGCGCTGAATGCCATTCCTCGAAGGCGAACATTGTGCGCCAATAGAGCCAAAAATTGCTGTTGAGGAAGTCCTCGCCGAACACTTCGTTGATCCGTTTGTTCTCCATCTCCTCGCGCGTCGCGAGAAAGACCGAGAGCAGATTCTTCTGCGCCGCGTCGTTCAACGTCAGCAGAGCCTTGTCGGGAACATCTTGCCCCCGGTTCTGGGTCACGCGCTGCAGCGAGATATTCGGGTCATCCTTGTTGAGCCGATAGAATTCATCGAGGACGCTTGCATCTTCAATCTCCAGCGACGGGATCGACCGGTACAGATCCCACAGGCATTCGAAATGCGACTCCATTTCGCGCCCGCCCCGGATAACGAACCCCTTTTCCGGCACGTCCAGGCCGTCCAGCGCGCCGCCCGGTATCTCCAGTTCCTCCAGGATGGTGACGCGACCCCCGGCTACGCCCCCGTCGCGGATCAGGAAGGCTGCCCCGGCCAGCCCAGCCAGGCCCGATCCAACGAACCATGCCGATTTCCGATCCGCCCTCTCGGGCTTGCGGGGACGGACGAAGGCTTCATAGTTTCCACTGCTGTAGCGCATGTCGTGCTCCGATGTCGGGCTGTTGGTGAGTCGATCACGGAACCAACACCGATCCTGATGGTCCGTTGATCCGTAGATTCCCCGATATCCTGAAACGTCTTCAGCCGTCCTACAGCAGCTATGCTGGTGTTCGACAGCGCGCCTTGCAGGACTCCACGCTCGCCCGTCGATGCTCTCCCTTGTCCTGAAGCCACTGTCCCAGAGCTCCGGGGCCGTGTTCACCCCCGGAGCTCCGTAAGAACGTCACGCACAGCTTTGGCGACAGGAGCGGCCACCTCGATCGCGTTCGTCGCATGCGGGATTGTATTGGTGCTGACGATGCGGCGGACGACACCGCTCAGCACCTGCGCCGCATCGCCTGCGAAGAGCGGATGGACCACAACGCAATCGGGCGGGGGGAAGCCGAGTGCGACGAGCTGCCTTGCCGCAACCGCCAGGGTCCGGCCCGAGGACGCTATATCGTCCACAAGCACGGGCTGGCGATCGAGCAGGGATCCGGCGTTGGGGATTGCGATCCGCACGTCTCGGTCGCCAGAGCGTTCCTTCTCGCAGACGAGGAAGGGGGCATTCGCACCGGCCGCAACCTCCGCGACCCACTGTTCGCTTTCTTTGTCAGGGCCGATAATGACCGGCCGCGCGACGTCTTCTCGTATCCACCCTGCTATCAACGGTGCGGCATGAACGACCCGGTTCGGTATGCGATAGATCTCGCCCAAAGCATGGTAGCGGTGCAGATGCGGGTCGACCGTCACCAGCCAGTCGAGATGGCGCGAGAGGATCGTGGCAAAGCTGCGCGAGGTCACCGCCTCGCCCGCGTGGAAGCGGATGTCCTGGCGCATATAGGCGAGATAGGGCGCGACAAGGCCGATCCTCCGCGCACCGAGTTCGCGTAGCGTATCCGCCGCGAACAGGAGCGGCAGCAGCTTGACGTCGGGATGGTCGAGGCCGCAGACCAGCACGATGTTACGGCCGGTGACATCGGTCATGATCCGCAGATAGGTTTCCCCGTCGGGAAACTGCCGATGCTCGAGCAGGCCGGCCTCGCCGCCAAGGCGCTGGCGCAAGGAATGGGCGAACGGCTCGCTGCCCGGCAGGGCGAAGACGACGGGCCCGCTCATGCTTCGGCGATCCCGAAGATCGCGCCGTCGCTCACAGCGAAAGCCGCCGCATAGTCGAGCTCTCCCGGGCTCTCGGCGTGGATGGTGCACAAGGGCGCACCCGCCTCAACCGTCTGCTCAAGGCGACAATGCAGCGCGACGCCCGCGGCTTTGGCGATCGGTGCGCCGGCAAGCTTGGCGACGGTCGCGAGCTTGCGGTTGTCGATACTGACGAGCCGACCGCTCTGCGGTGCGATCATATCCTGCTGAAACCGGGCGATCGGCGGTGCGCGCATCCCGCCTTGCGCATCGCAGATACGCTGGAACTTCGCCCACGCGCGGCCGCTTTCCAGGCTCTCCAGCGCCCGCGCAAACCCTTGCCCCACGGGCGTGACGTCCGCCAGCTCGAACAGGCCTCCCGCGAGCTCGCAGGCACGCTGTGCGAGATCGTCGGCACCGGGTTCGCCCTGAAGTATGGCCAATATATCCTGCGCTTCGAGCGCCGGGCCAATGCCCCGTCCGATCGGCTCCAGACCCGGGCCGCACATTACGCGGGTGCGAAGGCCGAAGGCTTCGGCGGTAGCGGTCAGCGCCGTCTCTAGTGTCGCTGCTGCCTCGGCGCTACGCACCTTCGCCGTAGGCCCGACAGGGATATCGATCACCAGATGGGTCGCCCCGGCGGCAATCTTCTTGGAGAGCACCGAGGCCACCATCTGGCCGACCGCATCGATGTCGAGCACGCGCTCGACGCCGATGATCACATCATCGGCCGGACTGAGCTTCACCGCGCCGCCCCAGGCGATGCAGCCGCCTTCGCGCTCGACCACACGGCGGATAGCCGAAACGTCTAGGTCGACGGGCGCCAGCACTTCCATCGTGTCCGCGGTGCCGGCCGGCGAGGTGATCGCACGCGAGGATGTCTTGGGCATGATCAGGCCTTCTGCTGCCATGATCGACACGATGATCGGCGTCGTGCGATTACCCGGCAATCCGCCAACGCTGTGCTTGTCGACGATGACCGCGCCGGGCCAGCTCAGCCGTTCGCCGACATTGACCATCGCCCTTGTGAGGCTGATCGTCTCGCCGGTATCGAGCGGGACAGCCGAGCAAGCTGTGACGAACGCCGAGAGATGGACATCACTGTACCGGCGTTCCGCGATGTCGGCGATGATCGCCGAGAAGGCCTCTTCGCCGAGCCGGTTCCCATAAATGCGGCGGCGAACGTCGCTCAGCGAGGCGAGCGGCTGGGCGTGGGCTATCTCGACCAGATCGCCGTCACTGACACCGAGCCGGTGCCAGGCCGTCTCGGACAAGCCGATCTCCCCCGGGCCCGGAACATCGCCCGAGCTGTGGAGCAGGGAAACCACCACTTCACGCTCGCCGGCGCGCAGGCTCACCTGCGCGCGCGACGCGAGTCCTTCGGACCGGCAGACCGGACAGTCGTGACGCATGACGGCAATGAGATCATTGCCGGCCGCGCTGAGGCCAAGTCGACGCGCGCGCAGCATCGTCGCGATGGCGTCGGCCTCGCTCTCGACCATCGGATCGGCCTTCATGCGAGCAGACCCCAGCTTCCCAGCGTCGGCACGCTGCAGGACCAGCCCAACTCTTCCGAGACGCGTTTCGCCAGCACATGGGCGCCGGACGGCTCGCCATGGGTGACGAACACCTGCTTGGGCGCTTCCTTCAGCGAGCCGAGCCATCGCATGAGCTCGTCGCTATCGGCGTGCGCCGAGAGCATGGTGAGGTTCGCGACTTCGGCCTCGACCGGGACATATTCGCCGTGGATCTTGATGGTCCGGGCACCGCCGATCATCGCCGCGCCGCGCGTTCCCGCCGCCTGAAATCCGGAAAAGAGGATGAGGTTCTTCCCGTCCGGCGCGAAGCGCTTGAGATGATGGAGGACGCGGCCACCGGTTGCCATGCCGCTGGCCGAGATGATGACCTTGGGGGCGGGGTTGGCGGTCAGTTCCTTGGACTCCTCGACTTCCCGGACATAGTGCGCGACGCCGCATGCCGCCTCGCACTCGGCGCGGGTCAGCCGATGCTCCTCCATGAAGTCGCACATCAGCCCGCTCGCGTTGATCGCCATTGGACTGTCGAGAAAGATCGGAATGTCGCGCAGGCGGCCACCGGCGCGCAGGCGCGAGAAATGATAGAGAAGCGACTGGACGCGCCCCACCGCGAAGGCGGGGATCACGACGGTCCCGCCGCGCTTGATGCACCGCTCGACATAGTCCCCCAACGCCCGTGTCGGGTCGACCTGTTCATGGCGGCGATCGCCATAGGTGGACTCGATCAGCACATAGTCCGCCCGCGCAGGGGGCTCGGGATCCTTCATGACGGCATCGCCATAACGCCCGACATCGCCTGAGAAGAGGATCGTGCGCCCCCTCCAGTCGATCTCGATCGAGGCGGCGCCGAGGATATGGCCGGCGCGATGATAGCGCGCCTTGATGCCGTCGGCGATCGGATGCCACACCCCGAACTCGATCGTCCGGAACCGTTGCAGCGCCAGGCGCGCATCGGCCTGGGTGTAAAGGGGCAACGCGGGCTGGTGCTTCGAAAAGCCGTGACGGTTGGCGAACTCGGCATCCTTCTCCTGAAGATGACCGCTATCCGGGAGCAGAAGTTCGCACAGGGCCTCGGTGGCGCGGGTGCTCAAAACGGTTCCGTCCCAGCCGAGGCGCGCCATGCGGGGCAGTGCACCGGAATGATCAAGATGTGCATGGGTCAACAGCACCAGATCGACATCGGCAACCTCGGGCGGCATCGGAGCCCAATTGAAGCGCCGCAGATCCTTGGGACCCTGGAACAAACCAGAATCGACCACCAGCTGCGTCTCGCCATCGTCCACCAGATAACGCGAACCCGTCACGGTTCCCGATGCCCCGAGAAAGGCGACGCCGAGGCCTTCGGCAGGGCGCTGCGCAAGCTCGATCCTTGCCTCGTGCTCGAGCATGGTGGCGCTCAGGTGGCGGTGAAGACGATGCTTCTTTTTCCGCTTATGCATGTTTCTGGCCTGCCTCTCACGCTCTTTTCGTGGCCCCAGCATTCGGTGCGCGGCTGGCCTGCGACTATACGCAAAAGCCGCAGGACGACCCTTGGGCTTTCACTTGGCATGATGACGAGAAGACGGCGGCGATCGGCCGACCGGATAGACCCGCGTCAGACTGCGGCCTCTACTTATACTTTGCTACCCGGACTTGGGCCTAACCTCGCATGGCATCGGCTAGAAGAGAGCGGCAAATGGACGATCGTGACCATCGAATGCGCAAACGTGGGACGATCGTTCTGATCGGCTTTCTTTTGATTGCAGGCTTCTTCCTGATCACCGAGCATACGGCGCACTTCCTCGGCGTGCTGCCCTATCTGATCCTGCTCGCCTGTCCGCTCATGCATCTGTTCATGCACCACGGCCATGGCAGTCATCAGCATGGCCAGGATCACGGAAACACCCAATCGCCGACCGCCCTGCCGGCCAGTTCCATCCAGCGCACCGAAGGGGAGCCGCGATGACGCATCCCGATTATGGCTATGGCCTATGGGGGCTCGCGCTGGTCAACGCGGCGGTGTTCATTCTCTTCGCGTTCAGCTTCTTCAAGCCGGCCACCAAGCGAGACTGGCGCAGTTTCGGTGCGTTCAGCGCGTTCATCGTCGCGCTTTTCGCCGAAATGTATGGATTTCCGCTTACGATCTTCCTCCTCTCGGGATGGCTTCAATCCCATTTCCCCGGGGTCGACTGGTGGAGTCACGACGCCGGCCATCTCCTCGAGATGATGTTCGGTTGGAAGGTCAACCCGCATTTCGGGCCCTTCCATGTCGCGAGCTTCGTCCTGATCGGCGCGGGCTTCTGGTTGATCTCGGCGGGTTGGACCACGCTTCATGAGAGCCAGCGCCACCACAAGCTTGCGACTACCGGGATCTATGCCAGGGTGCGCCACCCTCAATATGTCGGTTTCATCCTCGTCATGCTCGGCTTCCTGCTGCAATGGCCGACCGTCCTTACGCTCGCCATGTTTCCGGTGCTGGTCGTGATGTACATTCGTCTGGCGCAGCACGAAGAGCGCGAGGCGCTGGCGACCTTCGGCGAAGACTATCGCGGCTATATGCAGCGCGTGCCCGGCTTCATCCCGCGCCTCAAGGCATCCGCCTCCCCGGCCGGGCCGATCGACGGCCCGAGCGCATAGCGCCACGCGCTATGCGGCCGCCGAGCTCGGGTCCAAGGGCATCCGGGTCCATGCCATCTCGCCCGGTCCTATCGCCACGCGCGCGGCGCGGTGCGGTGCATCACCGGGATGGTCATACCCGTCGACGGCGGCCAGCATCCTGGATGAACTGGAGCGGAGTGTTTACGCCCTTGCCTGTGAGGGGTCGGGCAGCCGGGCAGGCGAGCCAAGCTCCCGGTCGCCATAGCGGGCGGTGCTATCCGGGAAGCGTGGTTCGCTGTGTCAGCGACTTTCAGGTGCGTCTGGCGGCAAGCTCATTGATGATTGGGCAATCCGGTCGATGATCGCCCTGGCAACGCTCGGCCAGATCGACCAGCGTGTCATGAAGGACGGTAAGAGCTTCTGCCTTACGCTGGAGTTCCTCGGCGCGCGCAAGTGCGAGCTGCTTAACCTCCGCGCTAGCGCGGCCAGTGTCAGTCCACAGGCCGAGCAAGGTACGGATCTCCTCAATCGGAAAGCCGAGATCGCGGGCATTGGCAATGAACCGCAGGCGATGGAGGTCGCGCTCGCCATAATCGCGATAGCCGGCACCCCGGCGCGGCGGCGCCGGGATGAGACCGATCTTCTCATAATGGCGGATCATACGCTCCGAGACGCCGCTTTGCCTCGATGTCTCGCCGATGTTCACAGCGCTTTCCGGTTGAGCCGCAGCGCATTGGTGACCACGCTGACCGAGGAGAGCGCCATGGCCGCCGCCGCGATGATCGGTGACAGGAGGATGCCGAACAGCGGATAGAGCGCGCCTGCCGCGACGGGCACGCCGGCGACATTGTAGATGAAGGCGAACACCAGGTTCTGCCGAATGTTGGACATGGTCGCCTGAGACAGCCGCCGTGCCCGCACGATGCCCATGAGGTCTCCCTTGAGCAAGGTCACCCCCGCGCTCTCGATCGCGACGTCGGTGCCAGATCCCATGGCGATGCCGACATCTGCGGCTGCCAGTGCCGGCGCGTCGTTGACGCCGTCGCCGGCCATGGCGACCACGCGTCCCTCGCGCTTGAACTTGGCGACCACAGCGCTCTTCTGGTCGGGCAGCACCTCGGCCTCGACTTCGTCGATCCCCAGGCGTCTCGCGACAGCTTCCGCGGTCGTGCGATTGTCACCAGTCAGCATGACCACGCGGATACCCTCGGCCTTGAGCGCGGTGAGCGCGTCGGGCGTGGTCTCCTTGACCGGGTCCGCAATCGCGAAGGCCCCGCCGACCTTGCCGTCGACCCCGATGAAAATGGCGGTGGCGCCGTCGCGGCGCAACGCGTCGGCCTGCTCGGCCAGCGCTTCGGTCGCAACACCCTCTTCGCTGAGGAAGCGGGCATTGCCGAGTACGATTCGGCGGCCATCGACCGTTCCGAGTGCGCCGCGTCCGGTCGGAGAATCGAAATCGCCGACGTCACTTGTGGCGACACCCCGTTCCTTGGCCGCCTCGACGATCGCCAGCGCCAGCGGATGCTCGGAGGCGCGCTCGACCGACGCGGCAAGCCGCAGCAGCTCCGTCTCATCGAAACCCGGCGTCGGCACGATCGTCGTCACGGCGGGACGCCCTTCGGTCAGCGTGCCGGTCTTGTCGACGACGAGCGTGTCGACCTTCTCCATATGCTCGAGTGCCTCGGCATTCTTGATGAGGACGCCGAGCCCGGCACCCCGCCCGACCCCGACCATGATCGACATGGGCGTGGCGAGCCCCAGCGCGCAGGGACAGGCGATAATCAGCACGGCGACCGCGGCCACCAGCCCATAGGCGAAGCGCGGCTCAGGCCCCCAGATGCCCCAGGCGATGAACGCGATCACCGCGATGGCGATGACGATGGGGACGAACCAGCCAGAGACCTGATCGGCCATTCGCTGGATCGGTGCGCGCGAGCGCTGCGCCTCGGCGACCATCTGAACAATCCGCGCGAGCATGGTATCGCGCCCGACCTTGTCGGCAACGATCACCAGCGCACCGGTCTGGTTGAGCGTGCCGCCGATCACCTTGTCGGCCTTCGTCTTGGTGACCGGCATGGACTCGCCGGTCACCATGGATTCGTCGAGCGAGGAGCGGCCGTCCTCGACGACGCCGTCGACCGGCACCTTCTCGCCGGGCCGCACGCGCAGGCGGTCGCCCACCACGACCAGATCGAGGCCGATTTCTTCCTCGCGGCCATCGGCACCGATGCGGCGCGCGGTCTTGGGGGCGAGGTTGAGGAGCGCCTTGATCGCGCCCGAGGTTCGCTCCCGTGCACGCAGTTCGAGCACCTGGCCGAGCAGAACGAGGACGGTGATGACCGCGGCTGCCTCGAAATAGACCGCGACCATGCCATCCTCGCTGCGGAAGGCGGGCGGGAACACTTGCGGCGCGAGGGTCGCGACGACGCTGTAGATCCAGGCGACCCCGGTCCCCATCGCGATCAGGGTGAACATGTTGAGGTTGCGCGTCTTCACCGATGCCCAGCCGCGCTCGAAGAAGGGCCAGCCGGCCCAGAGTACGACCGGCGTCGCCAGGACGAGTTGGATCCACACCGAGATCGACATCGGCACCAGGCGATGGATCACCGGAAAGAGATGTGCGCCCATCTCCAGGATCAGAACGGGGAGAGCGAGCGCGAGACCGACCCAGAAGCGCCGCGTGAAATCGACCAGCTCGTGGCTGGGGCCGCTGTCGGCGGTCACGGTGGCGGGCTCCAGCGCCATGCCGCAGATCGGGCAGGACCCGGGATGGTCCTGCCGGACCTCGGGATGCATCGGGCAAGTCCAGATCGTGCCTTCGGGCGCAGCGACCGGCGGTAGGGGCGGGCCGAGATAGCGCTCGGGGTCGGCGATGAACCTGGTGCGGCAGCCCGCGCTGCAGAAATGCCAGGTCTCGCCGCCATGCTCGGCATGGTGTGCGGTCGTGGCTGGATCCACGGTCATGCCGCAGACCGGGTCCTTGACGCCGGCCGCGATCTTCGCGGCGCCGTGGCCGCCGCAGCAACCGCCGCCTTGCGCCGCTCCATGTGTCTCGTTCATCGCCTTGCTCCTTTCGACGCCTGACGATGTAGGGTCTGACACCGTGTCAGGGGCAATACGTAATCTCCGAGGTGATCCTGCGAAAGCGTCGGCGCCGGTCGCCCGAAGATCAGTCGGGATCGTTCGCAACGGATCGCTGGATATCCGAGATCGGCCGGCGCGCGGTGAACAGCTGGATCGCTCCCGTGATCGTCGAGATCATGAAGGGTTCCGCGACGTCCTCAAATCCCGCTGCTGCGATCAGCTTTGGAATGACACCGTCGGCATTAGGCCGAGTATCACTCACGCCATCAAGGCGTTGCACGGTCAGGCGAAACAGCAGCCGCATCACCCCCCGCTGGCGTCCATAATCAGCGATGACGAGGCGGCCACCGGGCCGCAGCACCCTGTGCATCGCGCGAAGCGTCGCTGCTTTCTCACCCACCGGCATCTGATGCAGCACGAGGCTCGACACGGCAGCGTGTGCCATCCGGGCCTGAAGGTCCATGGCAAACCCTTGGCGCCATTCGATGTCGGCCTGCGTGGTACGGGTCTTGCCGCGCGCGATCTCGAGCGCTTCCGCATCCGGATCGATGCCGATGACAGTGAGCCGTGGTTCCGCAAGCTTCAGCATCAACGCGAAGCTGCCCGTTCCGCAACCGACATCGACGATCGTCTCGTCTGGCCGAGCGGCAACAGCGGCAAGCATCGCGCTCCGCCAGCGGGTTTCGCGAGTCCAGAGCCGGATCACACGATCATAGTCTCGCGTGGACCCGGTGCCGAGCGGCGGCGTGTAGGACTTCCTGGCGGTCATCCCTGCTATGCCGACATCGGCGGGGAAAGAGTACCCAGCCAGGCCACGAGCCCCAGGATGACGATGGCAAGGCCGCCCTCGGCGAGCAGGCTCTTGCGCAGGATCGCCATGGCGCGCCGCGCATCGCCTTGCGCGATGGCAAGGCCGAGCGCGGGCGTAACGCGGTAGCGGTTGAGCGCCGCCAGGCCGAGCATCGCGGCGAACAGCGTCAGCTTGACGATCAGGAGCAGGCCATAGGTGGTCTTTCCGAGCGAAAGCACGTTGCCCGGACCGACAAGGATGGCGCCGTTCACCGCTCCAGTGAGGATCAGCAGTCCGACGACCAGGGTTCCGACCATCGCGAAGCCGCGCAGGGCGGCTTCCGTCAGCGACACATGGTCCATGTCGTCGGCATCAACCCATCGCACGGCAAGCAGCAGAAAAGCGGCGATGGCGCCGATCCAGGCCCCCGCGGCGAGAAGATGGACCAGATCGGCCGCCAGCTGCAGCCAGCCGATGCCGCCTTCACCGGCCGCGGCGTGGCCGGACCAGGCAAGCGTTGCCAGGGCGCATGCGCCGACAAGGGTCGATGCCGCGGCTGCTGCGCGCGGTGCGCGGCCGTAGAACAGCGCGCATAGCAAGAGGATCAGGAGCGCGGCGACCCGTGTCTTGAGCGCGAGGCCCAGCGCCGTCTCGTTGAGCAGGTCGCCGAGGATCGAGACATCCGGCCGGGTGATCGGCAGGCCGGTCATGGCCGAGGCTTGGACCGCGAACCCGAGCGCGGAAAGTATGACGCCGGCCAGCGCAACAGCGGCGATCAGTGCGGGCATGAGCAGATGCCGAGCAGCCATCCGGACGCCACCCGGCGCATAAAGCGCGAACAGCGGCAGGCCGAACAGCAGGCCGAGATCGACGTAGAGCGCCCAGCGGACCGCGATGAGGCCGGCGTCACTCATGATGTCATTTCACGGTGAAGGCGAGATTGCCCTGGATCCGGTGGGTGTCGGTCGACACGACGTGCCAGGTGACCTGATAGGTGCCGGCCGAGAGCGGACGCGCCAGCGTCAGGACCAGCGTCTTGCCGTCGGCATCGACCGCGGTCTGGAAACCGGTCACGGCCATACGGTGATTGGGCATGCCCGGCATCCCGGCCATGACGATTTCGGCGCCCGACAGCTTGGGCATCAGGCCTTCGCTGAAGGTGAGCGTGATCCGTGATGGCGCCGCCACGCTTGCACTGGCGGCGGGGGTCGAAGACAAGAGCTTGGGATGGGCAAGCGCCGGTGCGGAAACGAAGAGACTGGCAGCGGCCGTTAGGGCGGCAAACACGGGAAGGGGACGCATCGGAGTTCTCCAGGTTGGTGGCATAGGGAAATACGCATCCCGTCGGCGGACCCCTCGGATTATCTTTTTGTGGCTGACGAGGGGTAGGCGGCTGTGATGCGTAATGGAGAATGAGGAAGGAGAACGACGATGGATGATCTCGATCAGATGCTGGCGCGCTTGCGCAATGCGCCGCTTCCCGCCGCGCTCGCGACGATCGACAGCGCTGTCATGGAGGAGCTGGCCCGCATCCGGGCCGCACCCGCGCTCCGGGCCGGAACCTTCGGCGCCGTCGCCGTGATCGCCCTGGTGTTCGGCATTGCCGGATCGGTAGTTCAAACCGATCGGGGTGCCGCCACGACCCTGTCGCCCTTCGACGCACGGCTGGCGCTCGCGCCGTCGACTCTGCTGAGCGGCGAGTGATGCGGGACTGGCGCAGGATAGCCCTGCTGGTCCTGCTGACCTTCGCCGCAGCCCTGGCCGGCGTCGTGATCGGACGGCTTTATGTCGTGCCGCAGAAGCCGGTCGAGAACGAACTGCACGAGCTTCTCCACAGTCAGCTCAGGATCGATGCAGAGCAGCACGAGCGGCTTGACGTCATCGAGAAGAAGTTCGCCATCCGCCGCCGGGCGCTGGAGGCGGAGCTGCGCGCCGATAACGTGCGGCTCGCCGAGGCGATTGAGATCGAACATGGTTACGGGCCGAAGGTCGCCGCCGCCGTGGACCGTTCGCACCAGGCGATGGGGGAGCTGCAGAAGGAAACGCTGGAGCACATCTTCTCGATGCGGGCCGTGCTGCGTCCCGACCAAGCCGTCAAGTTCGACGAGGCCGTGGTGAAAGCGCTGACGGCCAAGGAACGGTGACGCTCGAACTCGCCGGCTGTTCGGATGCCGAGCTCGCCACGCTGGCGCTGGCGGGACGGCAGCCGGCCTTCGGCGAACTGGTCCGGCGCCACCGTGAATGGGTCTACCGGCTGGTGCGCAACCATGTCGGGGATACCGACGAAGCCCTCGACGTGACCCAGGCCAGTTTCGTCGCGGCTTTCGGCGCCTTGCGCCGCTACGATCCGGAACGGCCCTTTCCGGTCTGGATGTCGCGGATCGCGATCAACAAATGTCACGACTGGCGCCGCCGCCGGACAGTCCGGAATTTCCTATCCTTTGCGTTCCCGATCAGCGACGCCGAGGACGTCGCGGACGAAGCGCCGCTGGCCGATCACAGAATGGCGGCCGAGCAGGAGTTCGAGCGTACGATGAGCGCGATCTCGGCCTTGCCCGAAACACTCAAGGAGCCGCTCATCTTGCGGACGATAGAGGGGCATAGCGAAGCGGAGACCGCGCAGATTCTCGGCATAAGTCAAAAGGCCGTCGAGACGAGGCTCTATCGCGCGCGGATGCGCCTGGCGGAAATTCTGCAAAAAGTTTGAGGGTTGGGCGGACGGGCTGCGTATCTCCAATAGGCCCATATGAACAAGAGCTGAGACGCCGCCCATGACATCCGTTCTCGACCGTCGGCAATTCATGCGGGGCGCGGCCCGCGCGGGCGGCGGCCTTGCCCTCTCCGCCTGGCTCCCGGCCTGGGCCCAGACAATCTCGGCGGGGGTGCGCCCGACTCTGCCGACGGTGTCGGGAGAGGACATCACGCTCACCATCGCGCGCCAGTCGATGACCATCGACGGCCGCCGCTTCCGGGCGATCGGGATCAACGGCACCGTGCCCGCGCCGCTTATCCGGTTGCGTGAGGGCCAGCATGTGCGGCTCAACGTCATCAACCAACTCGAGGAGGACAGCTCGATTCACTGGCACGGGCTGATCCTGCCGGCCAATATGGACGGTGTGCCGGGCGTGTCGTTCCCGGGCATCAAGCCGGGATCGAACTACCTCTATCAGTTCCCCGTCGTGCAGAGCGGCACCTACTGGTATCACAGCCATTCGGGCCTGCAGGAGCAGGAAGGCCATTACGGGCCGATCATCATCGATCCGGCGGGCGCCGATCCGGTCGCCTATGACCGTGAGCACGTGATCGTCCTCGCCGATCACAGCCCGCTGTCGCCGCAAGCGATCTTCCGTCGACTCAAGGTCAATCCAGGGCACTTCAACTTCCAGCGGCAGACGCTGTCAGGTCTGCTGTCGGCCCGCGACCAGAAGCTCAAGGACCGGCTCGACTGGGGCCAGATGCGGATGGACCCGGCCGACATTTCGGACGTGACGGGCTCCACCTATACCTATCTCGTCAACGGCCACGGTCCGTCCGACAATTGGACCGCTTTGTTCACGCCGGGCGAGCGGGTGCGGCTGCGGGTGATCAACGCTTCGGCCATGACCACCTTCAATGTGCGTATCCCCGGGCTGCCGCTCACCATCGTCCAGGCCGATGGCCAGAACGTGATGCCGGTTACGGTCGACGAGTTCCAGATCGGCGTCGCCGAGACCTACGACGTCATCGTCACGCCCGGCGAGAACAAGGCCTTCACCCTCGTCGGCGAGGCGATCGACCGCTCGGGGATGGCGCGCGCCACGCTCGCGCCGCGAGCGGGCATGGCCGGCGAGGTGCCGCCGCTGCGGCCCAGGCCGCTCGCCGACATGAAGGACATGGGCATGGACATGTCCTCCATGGACGGAATGGAAGGGATGGACATGTCGGGCGGCGCGGCGCGCGGCGTCGATCCGAGCGCCGAGCAGAACGCGTCGGCGGGCCTTGCGACTGGAGCCGCGAGCGCGGCGGCTAGATCCTCCACCATGGACCACGGCGCGATGGATCATGGCGCGATGTCGGGCATGGATCAATCAGCCATGGACCATTCGGCCATGGCGGCCGGCGGTAACGCCGGAGGCGAAATGGCGGGCATGGACCATGGCGGCCACGATATGGCGATGGGCTCGATGAAGATGCGCGACTTCTCGAACGCGCCCCAGGTCAAGCGCGATCCCGGCGTCCAGACCATCTCGCCGATGCCGGTCGACCGCACCGGAGAGCCCGGCCAGGGTCTGGAGGATGTCGGCCACAAGGTGCTCGTCTACAAGGACCTGATGGCGCTGGAGCGCAATCCCGACGTCCGCGCGCCCGGCCGGAGCATCGACATCCACCTCACCGGCAACATGGAGCGGTTCATGTGGTCGTTCGACGGCGAGAAGATGTCGGACCATCACGAGCCGATCCCGTTCACAGAAGGCGAGCGCGTGCGGATCAACCTCATTAACGACACGATGATGGGCCATCCGATCCACATCCATGGCCATTTCTTCGAGCTGGTGACGGGCCACGGCGACCATGCGCCGCGCAAGCACACCGTGATCGTCCAGCCCGGCGGCAAGGTGACCTGGGACTTCACCGCCGACGCGGTCGGCGACTGGGCGTTCCATTGCCATCTCCTCTACCACATGCATGCCGGGATGATGCGCGTCGTAAGCGTGCGCCCGAAGGGAGACGCGCAATGATCCGCTCGCTTCCGATGCTCGGTAGTACCGTCGCGCTCGTACTCGCCGCGCCTGCGTTCGCGCAGGATCATTCGACACACGACATGCCCGGCATGGGGCAACCTGCACAGACCAAGCCGGCCAAGGCACCTACGAAGCCCCGTGCCTCGCAGCCCGCGCCATCCCGCCCCAGGATAAAGCCTGCAGACGCGCGCACGCCCGCTGCCGACACCATGCAGGACATGGATCATTCCCAGCATGGGTCGCCAGCAAGCGATCAGCAGCGTCTGTCCGCCGAACCCATCCCGGCCATGCCCGGCATGGATCATAGCCAGCACCAATCCGGCGCGAAGCCCAACACGCCGCCGGAGATGGACCATTCGCAGCACCAGGGTGGCGCGATGCCTGACATGCCGGGGATGGATCGTTCGCAAAATGGTGAGGCGTCGATGCCGGCAAAGGAGATGACCGGCACGGCGCTGCCCGCGGGTAATGCCCCGCCGCCGCCGGTCCCGCGCGATCATTACGCCGATCGCGACTTTCCGGGCGGCGAGATGGGCCGCTCGCGCGAGGCGATGATGAAGGAAAGCGGCGGCGGCCAGTTCGGCCAGCTCATGCTCAACGTCTTCGAGTACCAGGCGCACAGTGGACGCGATGGTTATCGCTGGGACGGCGAAGGCTTCTATGGCGGAGACATCAACCGGCTCTGGCTCAAGAGCGAGGGCGAAGGCGAGTTCGGCCGCGGCATTGACACCGCCGAGATCCAGGCGCTCTACAGCCATGCCATAGATCCCTACTTCAACCTGCAGGCCGGCGTCCGCCAGGACTTCGGCCGCGGACCCGACCGCACCTACGCGACCATCGGCTTCGAGGGCCTGGCGCCCGGAATGTTCGAGGTGGAGGGCGCACTGTTCCTCTCGAACAAGGGCGACCTGCTGGGCCGGGTGGAAGGCTACTACGACCAGCGCATCACCCAGCGCCTCGTCCTGCAGCCACGCCTTGAACTCAATCTTGCGGCGCAGGACGTTCCGGAGAATGACATCGGCTCCGGGTTCGTCAATATCGAGCTGGGAGCGCGGCTGCGTTACGAGATCAGCCGCCAGTTCGCCCCCTATGTCGGGGTATCCTATCTGCGCAAGACCGGCGATACGGCGCGGCTTTCCCGCCTCGCGGGAGAGGACGTCCATGCCACGAGCGTGGTCGTCGGCGTCCGCTTCTGGTTCTAGGCTCGGGAGCGGTCAATGGCGGGGCGGGGTGTCTGGGCACGAAGCGATCTCGATGAAATCGCCGGGGGCCGAATCAAGGAGATGATCCATGGACCATGCACAAGGCAACGGCGGCGGAAAAAAGGGAGCCTATTGGAGCCTTGCGCTCCAGACCCTCGTCAGCGGCATCATCATGTACCTCGTGATGTTCGTCATGATCGATGGGCTCGAAAGCTTCTACAACAACCTCAATATGCTCTACATGACGCTGATGATGGTCGCGCCGATGGTGGTGCTGATGATCTTCACCATGCGGCACATGTTCCCATCGAGAGCGGCCAACATCGCCCTGACCGCCGCCTCGCTCGTCGCCTTCTTCGGCAGCTATGCGCTGATCCGCACCCAGACCACGATCGGCGATGCGGCGTTCCTGCGCTCGATGATTCCCCATCATTCCGGCGCGATCCTGATGTGCCGCGAGGCGAAGCTGCGCGATCCGGAAGTGATCGGGCTCTGCCGGTCGATCGAACGGTCGCAGCGACAGGAGATCGACCAGATGAAGGCCATCCTCGCGCGGCGCTGAGAATGCCATGACCGACAAGGATCACAACCTCCAGGACGGTGTGGCTCACACCGAACGGCTCGCATCGCTCTTCCTGCGCCAAGCGGGTGGTTACATCCTTTCGCTGCTCGACGTCTCGGGGCGGGTGCTCAGCTATAACGAGGAAGGAGAGCGGATCGAGTGCTGGCCGATCGACCATGTCGTGGGAAAGCCCCACGACATGTTTTACCCGCCCGACGAGGTCACGGCGGGCCGGCCGCAAGCTGATCTCACGGCAGCGCTGCACGAAGGAACCTTCGAGCGCGAAGCCTGGAGGGTTTGCGAGAACGGTTCGGAATATCTGGCACGCCTGACCGTCACCGCCTTGTTCGATGACGGGGTTCATCTCGGGTTCGGCTGCATCACACGCGATGTCACCGACGAGGCGGCGGTCCGTGCGTCGATCGAGACGCGAGAGCAGCATCTGCAGTCCATCCTGGCGACGGTGCCGGATGCGATGATCATCATCGACGAGGTGGGGACGATCACCTCGTTCAGCGCCGCGGCCGAGCGCCTGTTCGGCTATTCGGAAGCCGACCTGATCGGGCGCAATGTCTCCTGCCTGATGCCGCAGCCCGATCGCGGCCGTCATGACGAATATATCGCGCACTATCTCAAGACCGGCGAGCGCCGGATCATCGGCCTGGGCCGGGTGGTGGTCGGCCAGCGCCGCGACGGCTCGACCTTCCCGATGGAGTTGTCCGTCGGCGAGGCCGGAGAAGATGGCCAGCGGATGTTCACCGGCTTCATCCGCGACCTCACTGCTAAGGAACAGGACGAGATGAAGCTCAAGGAATTGCAGGCCGAGCTGGTCCATGTCTCGCGGCTGAGCGCGATGGGGACGATGGCCTCCACCCTAGCGCACGAGCTCAACCAGCCGCTCGCCGCCGTCGCGCTGTATCTGGAAACGATCCGCGACATGCTGGACGAGCAGGACGGCGAGCCGTTCGCATCCTTTCGCTCGGTGATGGACGACGCCGCGCAGGAGACGCTCCGGGCCGGGCACATCGTGCGGAGGCTGCGCGACTTCGTCGCGCGCGGCGAGGTCGACAAGAGCCTACACGATCTTCCCCAGGTCATAGCCGAAGCGTGCCAACTGGCGCTCGTCGGCGCGCGCGAGCGCGGCGTGCGCAGCTTCTTCGCCGTCGATCCTACCGCGACCCCGGTCCTCGTCGATCGGGTCCAGGTCCAGCAGGTCCTCGTCAATCTGATGCGCAACGCCATCGAGGCCATGGCGAACTCCTCGATCCGTGTCCTCAAGGTGGCGTCGACGCTACGCTCCGACGGCCTGATTGAGGTGAGGATCGAAGATACCGGCCCTGGGATCGCCGAAGAGATCCGCGAGCAGCTGTTCACCGCTTTCACGTCGACCAAGGCTGGCGGCATGGGTCTCGGTCTCTCGATCTGCCGGACCATCATCGAGGCGCATGGCGGCCGTATCTGGGTCGAGCACCCCGACCGCGGCGGCACCCGCTTTCATTTCACACTGATCCACGCGCGGGCGGAGGGAGACGATGGAGGATAGAAGAACCATTCATTTGGTCGACGATGAAGAGGTCATCCGCAAGGCAGCCGGCTTCGCGCTGAAGACATCCGGCTATGAGGTTGTCAGCTACGCATCGGGCGTCGAGTTCCTGAAGTCGGCAAGGTCGGCGGAGATCGGCTGCGTCATCCTCGATGTCCGGATGCCGGACATGGATGGTCTCGAGGTGCAGGCGGTGATGGCCGAACGCGGCGTAAACATGCCGGTCATCGTCCTCACGGGCCATGGTGATATCTCGGTTGCGGTGCAGGCGATGAAAGCCGGCGCGATCGATTTTCTGGAAAAGCCTTTTGAGAAGGCGGCCCTGCTCCAGGCCGTAACGCGGGCGTTCGCCCGGATCGATGATGCCGATGTCCGCTCCATCGAAGCCTCTGAAGCGCAAGTCCGCATCGCCGGCCTGACGCCCAGGGAACAGGAAGTGCTAGAGGGACTGGCGCACGGCTATCCCAACAAGACGATTGCCTACGATCTGGGATGCTCGTCGCGAACGGTCGAGGTCCATCGGGCCAGCCTCATGGCCAAGCTCGAGGTTCGCAACCTGTCCGAGGCCCTGAGGATCGCATTCGCTGCCGGCATGGGCCGCAAATCGAAGTGACTGCGATGTTTACGTAGCGACGAACCCCGCCGGAAATAGGCATTTGGAAAGCAAATTTCTCCTTCTCGGTATTGCACCTCGCCTCATGTCGTCTCGTCGTTCCTCTTCCAACCGCGAGTATAGGATCCTCCTGTCCGATGACGATCCGGCCGTGCGGCGGGCGCTTCACCTGCTGCTGCGGTCGCACGGGTATCAGGTGTGCGGCTATACGACGGGACGCGCCCTGTTGGCGGATCCCGAAGCGCTCGATGCGAATTGCGTAATCCTAGACTATCGCATGCCCGACATAGACGGTTTTGCGATGCTGGAGCAATTGCGCGCGCAAGGCTGGAACGGCACTGCGATCATGATCTCGGGCTTTCACGACAATCGCCTTGCCCGGCGCGCGCACGAAGCCGGATTCGATCACGTCATTCCCAAGCCGCTGATCGGCCGAGCGGTGCTCGATGCGGTTGGCCGTCACGCGCAATCTGGTTTCCAATAGGGAATGAAGCAACCACTCGTGAGACATCTGCCGCACGACCTCAATGTCGGGCGAATACCTTCACGCCGCCTGAGCCGAACGCAACGACGTCGTAACGCTGCCGCTGCGCTCCCGGCACTTCCATGCCGTCCGAGCCCAGTGGCATGCCTGCGACCGCCAGGCCTTTGACACCCGCGGGCCGCGTCCGCAGAACGCGCTGCATGTAGGCGATGGGCACATGGCCTTCGAAGATCATGCCGTCGATGACGGCCGTGTGGCAGGAGGACAGCCGGGGGGGGACGCCGTTACGGCGCTGGAAGGCGGCCCGGGAGGGATCTTCACGCATGACGACCTTCCGGCCGAGCCTGTCCCGGACCATCTTCGCCCATTTCTCGCAGCAGCCGCAGCCCGGATCCCGGTGGACGAGCGCATCACCGGCCGCGAGCGCCGCGCCGGGCGAGGCCAGGAACAGGAGGGCGACGGGCAGGCTCAACTTCATGCGTATACTCCTTGGTTCGCCGCGGAAACGCCGACGGCACATTCATTATTCTCGTTGGAGAAGCCAGTCTTGCCCATCAGCAAACCTTCTCGTCATTATCGGTCGTGAAAGCACAGGGCGGCCCGATTATTGCGGAATTTCAACATGACCGCCAAAGCCGAAGCGCATCGCCGACAGCAGCTTGTCGCCGAACGTTCCCTCGACACGGCTGCGATAGCGCGCGAACAGCGCCGCCGACAAAACGTGGACCGGTACGCATTCTTCCATCGCCGCCTCGATCGTCCAGTGGCCCTCGCCTGAATCAGCGACTCGACCGCTATAGGCTTCGAGCATCTGATCCTTGGCCAATGCCGCTGCTGACAAGTCGAGCAACCACGACGAAATGACGCTGCCGCGCCGCCAGACTTCGGCGATGTCGGTGAGGTTGAGGTCGAAGCGCTCATTCTCGGCAAGCTTGTCGGAGGATCTCCCTTTGAGCACGTCGAAGCCTTCAGCATAGGCCTGCATCAGCCCGTATTCGATGCCGTTGTGCACCATCTTGACGAAGTGGCCCGACCCGACCGGACCGGCATGGACATACCCCTTTTCGGCGCGTGAATCCTCGCCGTCGTTCTCGATCCGGCCGAGCGTTCGTGGGATCGTGCCGAGCCCTGGCGCGAGTGTCGCGAAGATCGGATCGAGATGATCGACCGCTGCTTTCGCGCCACCGATCATCATGCAGTAGCCCCGTTCCAGCCCCCAGATCCCACCGGATGTTCCGACATCGACGTATAGTAGCTGTTTCTCGCAGCAAGTCTTCGCGCGCCGAATGTCGTCCTTGTAGAAGCTGTTGCCGCCATCGATCAGAATGTCGCCAGGGCTGGCAAGGTCGATCAGCGTTTCAACCGTTCTTTCGGTCGGCGCGCCCGCCGGCAGCATGATCCAGAAGATGCGTGGCTGTGACAGCCTGGCGGCTGCGTCTTCCAGCGAGATCGCGCCGATCGCGCCCTCGTCGGCAAGAGCATTGGTCGCGCTCTGGTTATGGTCGAAGACGACGAGTTGATGACCGCCGCGGATCAATCGGCGCGCAATACCGGCGCCCATCCGCCCCAGGCCGATGATGGCCAATTGCATAACCTAGTCTCCGTTTCTGCGACTGCGCGATGTCTGAAGGTCGCCACACTGGGGTAGCGGCCAGAACCAAGAGCGATCCCATTCGGGAAATCCGGGTGGAATAGGTGGCCGACGCTCGAGATCCATTCTCATGGCTCTGCCTTTGGCCCTCTCCAGAAGAGGGGCAGAAAAAGGAGCAGAAGCAGCGCGAGGCTGCCGATGGTCCACAGGATGACGGGCTGACCTTGCGGCGATGCCACGGCGAGGGCCGATGGCCCGAGCGCCTGGCCAATGCTGGCGGCGGCATGCTGCAATCCCAGCCTGGATCCCGAAGCAACGGCGTTCCCGCCGATCCAGAAGCTGGTGACCAGACGAAGGCTCGCGGAACTCCAGCCCGCGACGAAAATGATCCCTGCCAGCGGGAGCGCGTCGTGACCCAGCGGAAATAGGAAGAGGCTCGCCGCGAGCAGGGCGAGGGTGAGGCTGGCGAGCCGCCTCGGCATGGTCAGGAGCCAGGCGACCCTTGCGAGGAACAGCTGCGCGGCGAGCATGGCGAATCCGCAAAGACTGAGCATCCAGGCGATCGTATCGCGACCCGGCGCATCCGAGCCGCGCGCTACGAGCAGGGCCACATGCATGGCCGCGAGCCCGCCCCCGCCGACCGCCGCGATGAGCAGAAGCATCGAGGTTGCAGGACGGGACGACGCTCGCGCGTGGCGGATTTCGGGACAGGCAACACAGCGGGGCGGCAGATGGGCGAGGTACAGCAGGATGGCGACGCCAGCGATGCCGAGCGCCACCATCAGCAGGGGTATGCGAGGAGTCAGGGCCGCGGAGATCTCGGCGAGCAGGGGGCCGACCATGTCTCCCAGGAAGACAAACGCGGTCAGCCAGGTGAAGCGCCTCGCCTGCTCGCCGCGCTCGAACACCGCGAAGCTCGCGGACAGCAACGCGAGCGGGATGATGGCGGCCGCCGCCATGCCCGCCATTGCGCGCAGCAGATAGAGCGCCGGCAGCGACACCGCTCCGATCGGTGCCGTCACGAATGCGAGAATGACGAGAGTGGTACGAAGCAGGACCCGATAATCCATCCGATCCGCAAGCCAACCCCAGAGCGGCGCCGTAAGCAGGGCCGCGAGCGGATGGATGGCGGTCAGGCTGGCGACGTGGAAGTCATGCACGCGGGGCGCAAGGCCGACGGCTTCGCCGTCGACCAAGGCGGGAAGGAAGGCGAGAATGGCGGTCTGGCCCGCCGCCGCGGCGGCGACGGCGAGCAGGAGCAGGATGGACGAGAGCGAATGCGGGTCCCGCCTGCGCGCGCGATGGCTGAGCCCGGCCTGCCATTTCCCCGACAGGCCCTCCGGAATCACAGCAATAGTCGGACGCCGACGACGACGCGACGCTCGACCGGGCTCTCGCTCTCCGCGCGCCGGAAGTCGGCGGTGCCGCCGAGCGCGCGTTCCCAGACGAACCCGACATAGGGTGCGATCTTCCGCGAGAGCTCGTAGCGCAGGCGTCCGCTCAGCTCGATGTTGCTGAAGCCGCCGCCCAGTTCCCGTTCGGTGGAGCGCTTGGAATAGAAGTTGCTCTCGACTTGCGGCGTCAGGATCAGGCGGTTGGTGAAGAGAATCTCGTAGGACGCCTTGGCGCGGGCCGCGAGACGGCCATCGTCGCCGACATAGCCGGTGAGCTGGACCTCGAACCAGTAGGGTGCGAGCCCCTCGACACCGGCCGCGAGCCAGGTCGTGGCACCCTTGCCGAGATCCTGGCGCACGCCCAGCAGCGTGCCCCAGAACGGGCCGCTGCTATGCCACCACATCGCCTCGACGCTGCTCTCGCGGTCGAGGCGGTCGCGCGAGTTCTTCAGGCCCTGGCTGCGCAACCAGAGCTTGTCGTTGTCGGTTCCGTTCGTGATCTGTACGGTCCAGCCAATGCCCTGGCCTTCATTGCCGGTGGCGAATTCGAGTTCGTCGATAAGGACTCTCGGGATCGAGAGTTTGTCCGACGTCTCCCAGCCAGGCAGCATCGAGTTGCGATAGCCGTTCGCATAATCGTCGGAATCGCGGGCATCTGGCGGGGCCTTGCCACCTTGCATCGCGCCCATGTCCATCTTCATTTGGTCACCGGACCTTTCCCCGGCGGACATGTCCCTGCCCTGCATGTCCATCCCGGCATGGTCCTGAGGCTCGGGCTGCGGCGCCTGTTCAGCCTCCGGAACGGTAGCATCATGCTGGTGGGCGGGCTCCTGGCCGAGCGCGGGCCTAGCGGCAATCAACAGTCCGGTGACGAGAACGAGGAGCGAGGCTCGGCCGTGCGATGGGAAGATCATGCGACCACCACCTCCCGGAACATGCCGGCCGCCATATGGTAGAGCAGATGGCAGTGGAACGCCCAGCGGCCCATCGCATCGGCGGTGACACGGAAGCTTACGCGCTGGGCGGGCTGGACGACGACCGTATGCTTGCGCACGAGGAATGCCCCATCGGCCCCTTCGACGTCGCTCCACATGCCGTGGAGATGCATCGGATGGGCCATCATCGTGTCATTGACCAGCGTGACGCGCAGGCGTTCGTTCGCCCTGAAATGCAATGGCCTGGAATCGTTGAGCTTGATGCCGTCCAGGGCCCAGATGAAGCGCTCCATATTGCCGTTGAGATGGAGCTCGATCTCGCGTTCCGGTTCGCGCGGGTCGGGATCGCCGCCTGGCGTGCGAAGGTCCGCAAGCGTGAGCACACGCCAGGCACGGCCGCGAAGACCTGCACCGGGATCGTCGAGATTGGTGCGCGGATAGTCGACGCGCATGTCTGTGTTCGCGCCATATTCGGTGCGGGCGTGGCGGGCTTTGGGGGGCATCTCCGTCATGCCATGCCCACCATGCTCGCCCCCCATCGCACTCATGGCGCCCATCATGTCGACCGGATCGAGCCAGGGCCGATCATCGAGCGGCGGCACTGCCGCGATCATGCCGGACGCCGGCGCGATCGTGCCGCGGGCATAGCCGGTCCGATCGATCGACTGGGCGAAGATCGTATGCGCCCCAGCATCGGGCATGGTGAATTCGACATCGTAGGTCTCGCCCGGTCCGATCCGGAACTCGTCGACCGTGACCGGCTCGACCGCCTGGCCGTCGGTCGAGACGACGGTGAGGCGGATGCCGGGTATTCGAACGTCGAAGAAGCTCGCCGTCCCCGCGCAGATGAAGCGCAGACGGACTCGCTCGCCGGGCGAGGCGATACCGGTCCAGTTGCCCGCCGGCGTCGTGCCGTTCATGAGATAAGTGTAAGTCGCCGCCGACACGTCGCTATAGTCGGTGGGGTTCATGCGCGAGCCGTTCCACATGGCTCGACGCTCAAGCGCCTTGCCCAATCCCAGCCTGTTCACGTCCTTGAGGAAGTCACCAGCGGTCGGCTGCGCGAAATTATAATAGCTGCTCAGCTTCTTGAGGTTGGTGAAAATCTGCAGCGGCGACTCATCCGACCAGTCGCTGAGAATCACGGGATAGTCACGGTCGGGCGCGACTGCGGAGGGCTCGCGCGGCTCGACCACGATCGCGCCATAGAGCCCGGTCTGCTCAGCAAGCGTATGGGCATGATACCAGTAGGTGCCCGTCTGGCGCAGTTCGAAGCGATAGTGGAAGGTCTCACCCGGGGCGATGCCGCCGAAGCTGATGCCCGGCACGCCGTCCATTTCAGGGGGCAGGATAATCCCGTGCCAATGGATGCTCGACATCTCCCTGAGCGCATTGCGTACCCGCAGCGTGACCGTATCGCCCTCACGGAAGCGCAGCACCGGCGCGGGCACGCTGCCGTTCACCGCCGTCGCGATACGGCGCTTGCCCGTGAAGTTGACGGGCAGTTCTGCCAGCTCGAGATCGAACTCGGTTCCGCGAAGCTCGGAGACTGACGCGGCAGTGGATCGCGCCAGCAACGCCGGGGCGAAGCCCGCGACGGCGCCGCCGAGCGCCAGCCCCTGGACGAAACGGCGCCGCGCGATCGGAAAGGCGTGAAAGGAAGTCATCGGGTCCATTGGTCTTTCGTCCGGGGGAGGTCAGGCCAGATCGAGGACGATCCGCCCCTCGATGTCGCCATGGTGCATGCGCGCGAAGACATCGTTGATGGCCTCGAGCTTCTCGGTGTGCACCGTCGCACGGACCTTGCCTTCGCCGGCGAAGGCGAGCGCCTCGACCAGGTCGAGCCGGGTGCCGACGATCGAGCCGCGAACGGTGATGCCGTTGAGCACGGTGTCGAAGATCGACAGCGGGAAATCGCCGGGCGGCAGGCCGTTCAAGGCGACCGTGCCGCCGCGCCGGACCATCCCGAGCGCCTGCTGGAACGCCTTGGGAGAAACGGCTGTCACCAGCGCGCCGTGGGCGCCGCCGATGGCCTTCTTGATGGCGGCCGAGGGATCCTGATCGCGCGCATTGACCGTCAATGCGGCACCAAGGCGCGTCGCGAGATCGAGCTTGCGATCATCGATGTCGACAGCGGCGACGTTGAGGCCCATCGCACGGGCATATTGCACCGCCATGTGCCCGAGGCCACCGATCCCGGAGACCACTACCCAGTCGCCCGGCTTCGCCTCGGTGGCCTTCAGCCCCTTATAGACCGTGACGCCCGCGCAGAGGATCGGCGCGATATCGAGGAAACCGACATTATCGGGAAGATGGCCGACATAGTTGGGATCGGCGAGGACATAGTCCGCGAAGCTGCCGTTGACCGAATAGCCGGTGTTCTGCTGGAGTTCGCACAGGGTCTCCCAGCCGCCCAGGCAGTGCACGCAGTGGCCGCAGGCGGTGTAGAGCCACGGCACGCCGACCCGGTCGCCTTCCTTGACATGGGTGACGCCGGCCCCGACCGCGGCGACGTGACCGACACCCTCGTGGCCCGGGATGAACGGCGGGTTGGGCTTCACCGGCCAATCGCCCTCGGCGGCGTGGAGATCGGTATGACAGACCCCCGTCGCCGCGATCTTGACGAGGATCTGGCCAGGGCCGACCTCGGGGATCGGCGCCTCTTCGATCACGAGCGGCTTGCCGAACTCGCGGACGACGGCCGCCTTCATGGTTTTGGCCATGGCTGCATCTCCTTCTATGAGAGTGTCAGAACAGGCCGAGCGCATGCTCGTCATAGGAGACGAGCAGGTTCTTGGTCTGCTGATAATGGTCGAGCATCATCTTATGGTTCTCGCGCCCGAAGCCCGACGCCTTGTAGCCGCCGAACGCGGCATGGGCGGGGTACTGATGGTAGCAGTTGGTCCAGACCCGGCCGGCCTCGATCGCGCGGCCGAGGCGGTAGGCGGTATTGCCGCTCCGTGTCCAGACGCCCGCGCCGAGCCCATAGGCGGTGTCGTTGGCGAGCCCGATCGCCTCCTCGACCGTCTTGAACGTCGTCACCGACAGCACCGGCCCGAAGATCTCCTCCTGGAAGATGCGCATGCTGTTCTCGCCGACGAACACGGTCGGCTGCACGAAATAACCCTGATCAAGCTCGCCGCCGGGAAGCGCCCGGGCGCCGCCGGTCAGGCATTGCGCGCCTTCGGCCTTGCCGATGTCGATATAGCCGAGGATCTTGTGGAGCTGGTCCTCGGACGCCTGGGCGCCGACCTGGACCGAGGGATCGAGCGGGTCGCCCTGACGGATCGCCGCGACGCGCGCCACGGCGCGTTCCATGAAGCGGTCGAAGATCGAGTCATGGATCAGCGCGCGCGAGGGACAGGTGCAGACCTCGCCCTTGTTGAAGGCGAACAGCGTGAAACCCTCGAGCGCCTTGTCGAAGAAGGCATCGTCCTCGTCGAGTACGTCCGCCATGAAGATGTTCGGCGATTTGCCGCCGAGTTCCATCGTCTGGGGGATGAGATGGTCGGCGGCGGCGTGCATGATCTGCTTGCCGGTGACGGTCTCGCCGGTGAAGGAGACCTTGGCGATGCGGGGATTGGCGGCGATCGCCTGGCCGACGGTGCGCCCGGGCCCAGTCACGACGTTGAGCACGCCCGGCGGCAGGATGTCGGCGGTGAGTTCGGCGAGCATCATCAGCGTGAGCGGCGTTTGGGACGCGGGCTTGATGACGGTGCAGTTGCCGGCGGCCAGCGCGGGAGCGATCTTCCAGGCCGCCATCAGCAGCGGGAAATTCCACGGGATGATCTGGCCGACGACACCGAGCGGCTCGCGGAAATGATAGGCGATCGTGTCGGCGTCGATCGTCGAGATCCCGCCCTCTTCCGCCCGGATGCAGCCCGCGAAATAGCGGAAATGATCGATGGCGAGCGGCACGTCGGCGGCGCGCGTCTCGCGGATCGGCTTGCCGTTGTCGATCGTCTCGGCGAGCGCCAGCAGCTCCAGATTGTCCTCGAGCCGATCGGCGATCCGGTTGAGCAGTCGGGCGCGTTCGGCCGGCGAGACCCTGGCCCATTGATCCTTGGCGGCGTGCGCCGCATCGAGCGCGCGCTCGACATCTTCCGGCGTCGAGAGGGCGAACTCGGCGATCAGGGCGCCGTTGATCGGGCTCGTGTCGGTGAAATATTCTCCGCCGGCGGGAGCGCTCCAGCGGCCACCGATGAAATTGTCATAGCGGTGCCGGAAAGCCGGGGCCGTGTTTATGGTCCCGATGGCCTGTTCGAACATGATCCCGCTCCTTCTGTTGCCCCCGTCAAGGGCGCCCGGGACGGCCGGCGGCGGTCGATGCCGTGGGAGGCCGTTACCCGGGTCGCCGAAGAACTGGCCCGCCGGCGGGGGGCGACGGCGGGCCTCCAGCCCCTGTGGTCGGTCTGTTATGGGGCTGGAAATCTCACATGTGGCCCATGGGCCTGTCGGCCGGCTTGTCCTTGGGCATCGGCATGCCACCCATGCAGCAGTCGTCCTTCGGCTTGTCGGACATGGCCGGCGCCT
The DNA here is from genome assembly GCF_059424385.1 of Sphingobium sp. GW456-12-10-14-TSB1. Lineage (NCBI taxonomy): Bacteria > Pseudomonadati > Pseudomonadota > Alphaproteobacteria > Sphingomonadales > Sphingobiaceae > Sphingobium > Sphingobium sp. GW456-12-10-14-TSB1. The sequence goes on from NZ_JBWKZI010000001.1 coordinate 940,304, forward strand.
TGGGTGCGGCCGGCTTGGGCGTGCCCGATGCATGACCCGGCTTCGCGGGCTTGTTCGTGCCGGCCTGGTGGTCACTCATCATCCGGTCGTGCATCTGCTGTCCGCCATGATCCATGCCGTCCTGATGGGCGGGCGCCGTCGAGGGCGCCGGCGCCGGATGTGCCGTTGCTGGATGGGCGGGGGCCGACTGGGCCATGACCGGGCCGGCGGCGAGGGTTCCGGTCGCGAGAAGGCCGAGGGCGGCCGCGAGAAGTGTCGTCTTGTCCATGGCTTGTCTCCTGACTGCCCGCCGCCGCATTCTTCGCGTCCGGCATCGTCGACACGACAATGCCGTCGGGGCCTCGTCGTCGATATACGTAAGTTACGAATCCACCGGCGGGCCGATGAGCATTGCAGCAATCATGCAGGTTGGACCGTAGTCCAGGGTCAAGACTATTCGCGATCCTGTCCGGCCATGTTGTCTACTCGACGGTTTATGTGACGCGCGAAAGCCTGCTTTGGTGTCCTCCAAAAAAGTGGCCCACCGTGGCGTGCACGGTGGGCCAACATCTTTGCCGTTATTTGGTGGTGGCCATCGCTGAACCGGGCCTAGTCGCCTGTCAGCAGCCGCCCCGCGACATGCCCGACATCGAAGCGTCGTCCGATCCCGAGGCGCCGTGCATGGCCATCTTGTGCTCGGGCATCATCTGCGCGTGCATCTGCTCGCCGCCGTGCCGCATGCCCTGCATATGATGGGCCGCTTCGGCACTGGGGGCGGCGGTCTTGGCCTTCGGCGCCGCCGCGATGTCCGGCATGCCGGGAGGCATCTCGTCCGCCAGCACCGGTCCGGCGGCGACGGCGAGAACACCGAGCGCGGCGGCCGCGGTTACAATGATCGTCTTCTTTCGCACTATGCTATCCTTCAGTCTGTTCGTGAGTTCCGCCCGGGTGTTGCACGGTCGGTCTGTCGCTCGTTCGACCGAGCTTGCCCCGGAGATGGTGCGGCGCGGAGCGCATCAGTATACGTAATGTGCGAAGCGTCGGACTTAGCCATCCATTGCCGCCATCTCGCGGCAGCTTGCGGCGCAGTCCCTGCAGGTGGCGGAACAACGGGCCATCTGCGAGTCACCGGCATGACGCAGGCACTCCTGCGCGCATCGTTCGCACGCCTCGGCGCAGGCGCCGCACAGAATTTTGTGCAGCGGGGATTCGCGCAGCATCGAATTGGCGGTCGCCTGACACAATTCCGCGCAATCACCCAGCATGGCAAGGAGCGGCGCGGTGGCCAGCGCGCCGCCTTTCCGGCTCGCATAGGCCGCCGTCTGGAGGCACATGCGGTGCGAGGCGATGCAATCATCGATGCATTCGGTCATCGACATCGGCATCGCCATGCCCTCCATCGCATGACGCTGCGCCGCGGCCGGACGAGCCGCCGCGCCCACCGCCAGGCCGGCGCCCGCAATCAACAATTCCCGTCTCTCGATCATCATGGCTCTCCTGACTGCCTTGCCGTCACGTTATCTTCGGACCCGTGTCATCTGGCGCCATGCGTGCCTTCTCCCTGGCCATGCGTGCCTTCTCCCTGGCCATGCGGGTCTCCTCCCAGGGCCAGTGACCGTTGATCTCGACCCCGAGCGAGATGCTGAGGAAGGTGCGGACCAGAACCAGCCCCGCCAGCACGATCAGGTCCTCAAGCGTCGGGTTGATCACCAGCGACTTGACTATGTCGCCGGCGACCAGGAATTCGAGGCCCAGCAGGATGCTCCGGCCGAGCGCGGAACGAAAGGCGCTGTACGCCTGCGTGCCGTCGCCGGCGCGCGCGCGTTTCGCAAAGAGCCAGGTCGCCAGCGCGGCGCCGACAAGGATCGTTAGCGTGCCCGCAAGTTCGAGACCGATTACGGCAAGCCGGAAGAAGGCGTTCAACCAGTCCGCATCAATGGTGATCATACCAGCCTCGCCGGCGGATGTTGTTGAAGCTGTCCGTGGTGTGGCAGGCGAAGCATTGATCGACCCGCGCCTTGGAGCCGGCTGCGCGCTGCGACACCATGCTGAAATGCTCCATGAAATGGCTGGGCGGCGCCTTGTGGCATTCGGAACATTGCGTCGAGTTGACCGAGGGATGCCGGTAGTTGGAGATCTGCCAGCTTGTGGTCGTGTGGCAACTGGCACAGTCCTTCCCGAACAGGCCGAGATGCGGGTCGCGGATCGAATGACAGCTCGCGCAGTTGAGCGCCGTCTCGGGAATCATCGGAAGTGGATTTGACGGCGCCGACATGGGGCCTGCCTGCCAGACCTTCGGATCGAGCAGCGCCTCGTGATTCATACGAACGATGCCGCGATCGCCCTCATGCTCGACATGGCACGAGGTGCATTGCTTCGCCTGGGCGTGGAACTGCGTCGACTGCTTGGTGCCGAAATCCGTGCCGGCGTGGCAGGAGATACAGCTCTTGTCCTCGACACCCTTGAGCGGCGTGTGGCAGCTCGTGCACTGCGCGCCAAAGGATTGGTGTGCGGCCGACAGCGGCCCCGGCATGACGAGCCGCGCGATCGGCCCTGCGCCCGCCGGTGCGCTCGAGCGCGTCGCGACCGCGAGCACGAGCAGCGCGAGCGACGCGGAGAGGAAGAGCCAGTAGAGCAGCTTGCCGCGTGTCATAGCCAGCGTAGCCCAAAGTAGATCGCGGCGCCGATGTGGAGCAGCAGCAGGCCATAGACGAGGCTTCCCACGAGGATGTGCAGCCACCGCCAGCGCTTGAAGAGCCGGTTCGTCGCCTCTTCGGCGCGGATCGCGAACTCGGTGTCGGCGAGCGCCGCCGCGATGTCCTCGGCCTCCTCGGGCATCGCCGGAACGGGCGGCTCCGCGGACACGAAGAACAGGCGCTTCCAGCGCGAGAGTGGTGCGCCCGGCATGCGCTGCGCGGCGGCGGGCGCGGGCAGGTGCAGGAAGGCCGACTGGAGCGAGGCAAGTTCCGAGCGGCGCCCGCGCAGCGCCTTGGCGGCCTGCGCCAGCAAATAGCGGCCGACGAAGCCGGTGAGGACGGTCAGCAGCAGCAGCCCCGTCAGCAGGATGCCGACCGGGCTGGCGAACTTGTGTGCGGCGTGGATGAGCCCGAGTATGGGCGCGAGGACGCCGGCATAGACATGCACGGCCAACAGTGTTGGCTTGCTGACGAACCGGGTCAGCTGGCGATCGGCCCATGACCAGTGCTTGGCGGCGACATAGGGGAGCGTCAGGAGCATGAACAGCACGGCGGCGATGCCGATGATGCCGCCCGCGGCGCTGCCGGGGAAGCGCGGCGCGACATGCAGCACATAACCGAGCGGGAAGAGCAGGAGGAAACCGACCAGCAGGCCGACGAGCAGATCGCCGCGCTCGCGCATCAGGCTTCCACCACGAGCGGCTGCCCGGTGCTCTTCGCCTGGCAGGCGAGGACATAGCCCTTGGCCTTGTCCTCGGGCGCCAGGCCGGTCTCGACCTCCATGGTGACCTCGCCCGAGATCAGCCGGGTCACGCAGACCCCGCACTCACCCGAGCGGCAGGCATAGGGAATCTCGACGCCGGCCCCTTCGGCGGCTTCGAGAACGGTCTGGTCCGCCGGCAGTGCGGCCGAGACTCCGGCGACCGAAAAGGTGATCGTGGTGGCCGCGACGGATGGCGCCGCTGTCGGAGTTCGTTCTGCGGCTGCCGCCGGAGACTTGACTTCAAGCGTTTCCGGCTCGGTCGGCAGCGAGGCAGGACCGAAGGCTTCGGTATGAAGCTGGGCTTCGGGCACGCCCAGTTCGGCCAGTTCCTGGCGCATCGCCGCCATCATGCCCGGCGGGCCGCACATATGGATGCGGCGGTGCGCGATGTCGGGAACCGCATCGACCAGCATCTGCCGTGTGATCGGACCCTCGGGGCCGAGCCACACCGTCCCTGGCGCGCGCTGCATCGCGGCGAGGACATGCAGGTTGGCGAAGCGGCGTTCGAGCCGCTCGAGTTCGTCGCGGAAGACGAACTCCTCGGTCGAGCGCGCACCGTAAAGAAAGAAGATCTCACCCTGCCAGGCAGTGTCGGTGAGGTAGCGCAGCACCGACATCATCGGCGTGATCCCGACGCCGCCAGCGATGAGCACGATGCTCTCGGCATCGGTTCCGGTGAAGGTGAAGGCGCCGAAAGGGCCGGTGATCTTGAGCAGGTCGCCGACCGACACTTGGTCGTGCAGATGGCGCGAGACGACACCCTGTTCCTCGCGCTTCACGGTGAGCTCGACATGGGCGCGTTGCGTCGGCGACGAAGCGATCGTGTAGGACCTGCGCGCCGCCTTGCCGCCGTCCGGCTCGACCTCGACCTGCAAGAACTGGCCGGGAAGGAAATCGAACGGCAGGCGGTCGGCCGCCGGATCGGCGAGGCGGAAAGTCTGAACTGTCGGAGTCTCGCGCACGATCTGGACGACACGGAGTTGGCCGGACCAGCTTTTCGGCTTGCGCAGAGACGCGCCCGCCGCCGGCGCGGAATTGCTGGGGGCGAGGGCGTCGGGGCCAGTCGCGGAAGCCGGCGCAACCCTGGGCGAGACCGGGGCCGGAATGGCCGGCGCGGCTCCGAGCGCCGGCGTCGCTGGCGCACCTGCGCCGACGATCTTCCGGATCCGGCGCAGCCGCGCGAGCTGAAGCGCGATGAGTGTGGCGCTGACCAGCGCCAGCACGAACATCAGCATGAAATGCGACGGTGAGACGCCCAACCACCGCGCCGGCATCTCGTGCGGTAGCGGGCCGAGGCCCATCCGCTCGCGGAACCACGAGACGGCGGTGTGCTCGGGAGGCCGTTCGCCATCGAGCGCGGCGAGCGCGGTGGAGCCGCTACGGAATAAGTCGGCACCCTCGCGCATCCGCCAGGCCGCCTCGGTCCGCGTTCCGGCATCAGCCGAGCGGGCGGCGGTCGACGCCTCGCCGATCAGGGCGAGCCCCTGCTCGACACGTTCGCGCGCCTGCCGGGCGATCCGGTTGCGATCGTCCGCGCCGAGCGTGGGCACAAGCAACTGGGACATGAAGGGGCCCGTCTTCCGGCCATGCTCGCCGGCTTCGCCCATCATCTCGCCCATCATCGCGTCCATGCCGGACCCGTTCGCAGGCGTCGACGGCGCCATGGGGTCGCCGCCGGCCATGGACGACGCCGCGCCGCCATGATGCGCGGCATGGTCTTCGCCTTCCTGAGCGCTCGCGATGGTGGACAGTCCCAGCGCGAGCGCCGCGCAAAGGCTCAGGCCGCGCAGGCCGATCGCATTCAGCATCCCGGATCCCCGTACGATTTTTACATGTCTTTCATCGGGGTCGCCTGGTTCATCGGCGCCGGGTCGGTCGCCGGAGCGCCCTGGTTCATGCCGCCCTGGCGCATTGCGTCATGGTCCATTTCCTGGCGATGATGGCGTTCCATCTGCTCTTTGTCTTTCATGGCATCGTGCATCGCATTGTCGCTTGTGTCCGCCTCGGGCACCGCGCCGCCCGAGCCATCGGTCGCGAGGTTGGAGGGCGCCGCGGAATCGGTCGCGGCGGGCACGGTCTCGTCCTTCTTGCTGCCGCAACCGGCGAGCATAAGCGCGCCGGCCAGCGCGGCGGTGAAGGGCAAAACGGATTTCGAAATGCTGTTCATGATCCTCTATCCTCTTTCATTGAAAAAAACCGGGTGGCGCGGAGCCACCCGGGACGTCGTCATTTGCTGTCGCCGAGAATCCGGCGGCAACGGTCGTGCGACAGGTTCATCGGGTTGAGCCCCTGCTGCTTCATCTCGCCATGATCGTGCGGACTCTGGAGGCCCATCTTTCCCTCCATCGTCCGGCAGCTGTCGATCTCGGCCGTTGTCGGCGGCGTGGTTGCGCAGGCGGCAAGGAACAGGGCCGGTACCGCTGCAATGATGATACGTGTCTTCATGATCACTCCCTCTTGCTTGGTGGTTGTCGCTCTCCCGCGGTTGTCATGTGTGTGCTTCGGTTCGGCGCGAATCATGCCGCGTCGAAAGGAAGGTCAGAATGGGACAGTCGGTCACCGGAACATCGACCGGGCAATCATCGGCGAGCGCGCGGAGAACATCGCGGATGTCGGTGAGCCGCTCGATGCGGGCTTCCGCCTCGCGGATTTTCTCGAGCGTGATATCGAGCACCGCGGATGCCTTCGCGGTATCGGAGGCTTTGAGCGCGAGAAGCTCGCTCGTCTCGGCGAGCGTGAAGCCCAGCCATTGCGCGGAGCGGATGAAGTTGAGACGCAGGAGATCCACATCTCCATAGAGCCGGTAGCCGGCGCTGGTGCGGTCCGGCGTGGGCAGGAGACCGGTCCGCTCATAGTAGCGGATCGTATCGCGCCCGACGCCGGCGGCCGCGGCAAGCTCGCCGATCTTAAAGGCCGTCATGACAACGCGGCGCCTCCGCGCACCGGATCAGGGTTTCGGGTCGGGACGCAACGCGGTTCGATCCTCGCCCGGTCGGCAAGCCGCGTGCTGCCTCGCGGTTGCCGCCATCTCCGCCCTGCGGTCGTGCAGGTTGACGCAGGGCGGAACGGCATGAGAGAACGCGAAACCACGTTTAATTCCTGCGCAGCTCGACGATGTCGTGCTTGGTAGGCTTGCCGTCGGTCACGCTGACGTGGGCGAAATGATCGTCATAGATGTGATCGATCCTGACATGCCCGACCGCCTGCCTGCGAAAGGCGGGACCAGTGCCCTTGTACGAGCTGCCGGCTACGGGCACGTTGCGGTAGACTTCGAGAACCTGCCCGACCTCGGCGCCATCGGCCTTGCCGATGCAGACGACGGGACCAGTGTCGTCGCTGCCGACGATTGATCCACGCATGAGCCAGGTATGGCCGATGCCCTGGGCGGTGGCGGGTACGGTCGAGAACAGGGCCAACCCTGCCGCCGCCGCAAACATGAGTGCTTTCATGGAGAGCTCCTTCATCTTTCTAGTGGGCGCCAATCGCCTCTTATCGACGGTCGCCCGCCGAAGCGGCCGTCTCGCGCTGCGATGCTGTGTCAGTTGCCGCGACGCAGCTCGACGATGTCGTGCTTGGCCGGCTTGCCTTCCGTGACGCTGACATGGGCGAAGTGATCGTCGTAGATGTGATCGATCGTCACCTGGCCGATGCGCTGGCGATGGAAGGGCGCGACATTGCCCTTGGACGAAGCCGGGCCGGGGTGCTGCACGACGCGGTAGACTTCGAGGGTCTGCCCGACCTCGGCGCCGTCGGCCTTGCCGATGCAGACGACAGTGCCGCTGGCGCTTGTGTCGACGATCGAACCCCGCATGAAGAAGGTATGGCCGATGCCTTGCGCAAACACGGGGGTGGCGCCGAGCATTGCTATGCCAGCGAGCGCCGCCATGACGGATTTCTTGATCATTTCCCAACTCCTGGGTTCGTGTGACCGCCGCTCGTTTCTTCGACGGAAAGACGTTGTTCTTCGTGGTCAGGACTATGGCCCTACGTCCCGGGTCGGAATACGTAGAGTCCGAAGCGCCGGAAGGGGGGCGCATCCAGGCAGTAGGGGATACCGCGGAAAGCCGGAAAGCCTGACTACGCCCCAAAGCCGTTAGCCGTCGCGGCCGCACCAGTGTACCAGGTCCAGCCGCCGCGCCCCAGATGCTGCGGCACACCCGCAATGTCCGCGGCGACGACGTAAGGTTCGGTCCGATAATATTCCGCAGATTCGCGCATCGATGCGTGCCGGATCGGGTTGATCCAGTCGAACAGGGACTTGGCGCAGTCGCCATCACGGTTGCGCGCAACCGCAATGGCAAGCCAGGCTGCTGCATGAGGTGTATTGGCCGTCACTCTCACGGATGCCGGGGGAATAGGCCTTGATATAGCCCGGGTCGCGCGGAATTCGGTCGAATGGGGGAGCGAGGAGCCGGACAAGGTTGTCGTCGTTCCGGGAGGACGGCCTGCGCAATCCCGAGACCTGCGCGATCTCGAGCTTGCGCACAGCGGCTTTCTGAGATCCCGTGCGGAGCCCTGGCTGGGGAGCTTAACCTATGTGTCCTCAGGTGAGCAGTTCGGTGCCGATCTGGTACTCGGCCTGTCCGGTCGTCTCGAAAGTCGAGATATTCCGGATCGTCGTTTCGGCGATCGCGCTGAGGGCCTCGCGGGTAAAGAACGCCTGGTGCCCGGTGATGAGGACGTTGGGGAAGGTCAGGAGCCGGGCGAAGACATCGTCCTGCAGCATCTCGTCGGAGAGATCGCGAAAGAAAAGATCCCCTTCCTCTTCGTAGACGTCGAGACCCAATGATCCGATCTTCCCCGATTTGAGGCCTTCAATAACCGCTTTTGTATCGATTACGGCTCCACGGCTCGTGTTGATGAGCATCGCGCCAGGCCGGATCAACTGCAACGCTTGCCCATTAATCAGATGATGGGTTTGCGGCGTGAGCGGGCAATGGATGGAAATGACGTCGGCCTGCTGCAGAAGCTCCGGGAACGTGACATACTCGACGCCTGAAGCGACAAGGTCGGCATCGGGCGAGGGGTCGAAAGCGAGAATCCGGCACCCGAAGCCCCCGAGGATACGCGTCACGGTCGCGCCGATCTTGCCGGTACCGACGATCCCAACCGTCCGCTTGCCCAGATCGAAGCCGAGCAGACCGTCCAGAGCGAAATTCCCCTCGCGCACCCGAACATAGGCCCGGTGTAGCTTTCGATTGAGCGACAAGATCAGCGCGATCGTATGTTCCGCGATCGCTTCGGGTGAATAGGACGGCACGCGTGCGACCGCTATTCCAAGGGCTTCGGCTGCTTCGAGGTCGACATGGTTGAAGCCTGCGCTTCGCAGCGCGACCAGCCTTGTGCCCTGTTCGCGGAGCGATGCTAGTACCGTTCGATCGAGACGGTCGTTCACGAAGACACAGATCGCTGTCGCTCCCTTCGCCAGCGCGGCGGTCTGCTTGGACAGGCCCGCTTCAATAAAGTGCAGTACATGCGGCGCCCCGGCGGCCGAATTGGCTATGTCGAGGAATTCGCGGTCGTAGCCGCGCGTGCTGAAAACCGTCACATCCACAGCGCACTTCTCCCTGTCCTGGCGAGCACCGTCACTAAGTAACATCCCGGAAAGACGGGTGGACGGGTTCGCGGCAGAAAGCGGCACCAACCGCCAGGTAAGCCAAGGACGCCGCCATGAAGGGCTTTATCGGAGATATCGAGTCCCTCACCGAGGAGAACCGTAATTTCCGTCGGGTGCTCTATACTGGGCGCAACCTCCAACTCGTTCTCATGGCGCTGAAGCCGGGTGAGGAGATTGGGCTCGAGGTCCATGATGATCGTGACCAATTCTTCCGCGTCGAAAACGGCAAGGGCGAGGTCCTCATCGACGGTGTCAGCACACCGATCAAAGGCGATGACGGGATCATCGTGCCGGCTGGCGCCCAGCACAATATCATCAACACCGGCGACGAGTTGCTCCAACTCTACACGATCTATGGGCCGCCCGAACATATCGATGGGACTGTCCACCCAACCAAGGTGGATGCTGAAGCAGCGCATGAGCATTTCGACGGCCGGACCACCGAATAGGAGCGCAACGCATTAGGGCTTTCCGGCTGGCTCCGAGGCCGTGACCCGAGTGCCTTGGACGACATGCCTACGCCTTTCCCTGGCCCGGCTTTCGGCGGGGCTCTCCTTGGTTCGGATTCGCGTAGGGGACGACCCCGCTTATGCCACGGCCAAGGCTGATCGAACCCGGTCGGCGATGACCCCACGGTCGCCTTCGGCGCTTACCCGCCGCCAATCCATTGCGCCCAGATCGTAGTGGGCCTGCAAGCCGGCAACAGCCACATCCGCGTCCGACGCATCGTTCACCCGTGCAGCAATCCGTGCTTTTAACACCTCGGACGGGGCATCGAGCCAGATGCCGGCGAATGGAACGTTTTTCTGAGCAGCGACCTGAGCGATCGCCCGTCGTTCGTCAGGTCTCGCATAGACAGCATCGACGATCAGCGATCGTCCCTCGTTCAGCGCCAGCTGCGCTAACCTCTCCAATTCGGCGTAGACCGCCGCGCTCGCAGACGTTGAATAGGCCTCCTTGGAAAGCGGGGTCTCTGGCGGAAGGCCTGCCAACCGTTTGCGCAAGACATCGGACCGTAGGATCCGCGCCCCAGGCGCGCTCCCGACACCATAGGCAACGAGCCTCGCGATCGTCGATTTTCCTGTCCCGGATAGCCCCCCTATTGCAACCAGACGGGTCGGACCGGGTGCGAGCAACTCGTGGGCCAGACTCAGATATTGCTCGGCCTTTTTGCGAAGTGCGCTCGATGGGTCGCCGTTTGCCTGTGCTGCCGCCACATGAGCCCGAACGGCGGCGCGGATGGAAAGGAACAGGGGGATGAGGACCACTGCGTCTTCATCCTCTGGTGAGACGTCTAGGTAGCGGTTGAAGAGCATATTGGCCTCGACCCGGCAGCCTTTCGCCCACAGGTCCATCAAGAGGAACGCCAAGTCGTACAGCACGTCGATCGTCGCGAGGACGGCGCTGAATTCGAGGCAATCGAACAGGACAGGTTCGTCATCGATCATGGCAATGTTGGCTAGATGCAGATCGCCGTGGGCATGCCTGACGCGACCGGCCGCGGCGCGTATATCGAGCAACCGGGCGTGCCGTTCGGCCAAGACCTGTTGCCGCTGGATCAAACGGCCTGCGCTATCCGGAGGCAGTATCTCGGGATAGGTGGCCATGCTCTCCCGATTTCCCGCGATAACGGCTTCAATGCGCTCGCGGCCCGAGCGTGACCGGACCTGTTCGGCGCTATCGTGAAACGACTTTATCCTGTCCGTCAATCGCAGGACCAGAGGTTCCGTGAGCGCGCCGCGCGCGGCGACTTGCTCAAGCAGCGCATCGTCGGGAAAGCGGCGCATTTCCAGGAGCCAATCGATCGGTTCTCCGTCATCGCCGAAGTTTAATAGGCCATCGTCATTTCGCCGAATCGGCCGAACTGCAAGATATAGGTCTGGCGCGGTCCGGCGATTGAGCAAAAGCTCCTTCTCCAGTGTCAGGCGGCGCTTTTCGGGGCTGGAAAAGTCGAGATAGCCGAACCTGACGGACCGCTTGAGCTTCCAGGCGCGATCGCCTGCAAGGAAAATGCGAGCGGCATGCGTATCGATCCGGCGCGGTTCGTCGTCGAGGCAAAGCGTCCCCGGCGCCTCGAGATATGCGATCACTTCGGCTTGTGGATCATTCGACGCGACTGGCGCGGGCGGGGTCATCTAGGTCATTCCAATTCACGATGCCGGACCGGCCTGACGCATTGGGCCCGAAGGTATCGCAGGCTTGGTACCTTGATGCCAGCATTCGGCCTGGACAGCGATGGCACGTATCCTGCGGAAAGGGACTCGAGGGCCAGACCGCTGGCGGGGGGTGGGAGCGATCGACGTCTTGAACGACGTTCAAACATTCGGCCCTCGAGTGCATCAAGGGTTAGGCGCTCGTCCGGGTCGCCTCTATCCGGGAATTTACTAAGGTCGCGACATGGCGTCGACACGGCCTGCCCCGCTTCTGTGACCCGCTACGTAACTTACCCAATTCACGAGAGCCTGCCTGCCGCGACAGAATTGTGCTGATGGAGGACTGCATGCTCGAAGCCGGGCGCAGATTACGGAGCGGGAGAATATCCACGACCTCCGCAATCTATTAGGGAACGTCAGTTCGGTGAGCCACTTGCTTGAAGACGATCCTTCACCCGAGAAGCGTGCCATGCTCCTCGACGCGATCTCGCATGCAGCGCGCCGTGGAGGAACTTTGACGACCGCTCTGCTTGCCAAGGAAGTCATCCCGATGGTTCGCACGTTCGACCTCAACCAGCATCTCGGGACGCTGCAATCGCTCCTCGACGCCCACGCTGGCGATCGGGCAGAGGTTGCGATAACGGTCTCGGCGGAGAAGTCTCCGGTCAAGCTTGATGCTTCGGCCCTTGATGCCGCGCTCGTCGAGCTTGTCGCTAATGGACGTACTGCTCTCACAACTGCGGGGCGCGTCATTGTGCGGACCAAGTGTATCGGTCGCAGACTATGGCTTACCGTTGCCGACACGGGAAAAGGGATGAGCCGGGAGGAACTCGCAGCCGTTCTGGAGGGTGCGAGTCCAGCCGGTGCACACGGTACGGGTCTCGGCCGCGTTCGCCATTTCGCGCAGTCCTGTCACTCCAGGTTCCGGCTTCGCAGTGCTGCCGGTCGAGGCACCGTTGCCGTAGTCATGATACCGCTCGTCCTCAACGTCGGCTTCACCCGTCAGGTGGAATTGCCGCCGCCGGCAGGAACGTCGGCACCGGCTAGCCTCCGGCGTGGACGTTGCGGCAGAGCGCAGCGTGGACAGCCGAGCGGGAACAGCGCCCGCATGGATACCCAGCCGGTTGTACCCAAGCCCGATATAATCGAACCTTCGGCCCCGCCTGAGGCACCCATGCCGAGTGAACCCAGAGAAACACCTATGCCGAGTGTCCCGGAAATCATCCCGGACGAGCCTGATTCCGTACCGGATGCACCGCCAGAGGAATATCCCGCCAGTGTCTAGTGCTATCTGAGCGAGAGAAGTACCGCGATCCCTGCGCCAGAGGCGAGCACAGACGCGAACAAAGGTCCGGACGCCTTCCAGCCCTGTTGACGAGGTCCGGCGATCCCGAGCGCCAGAGCGCCCTTGAATGCCGTGTTCGCAAGAACCGGAACAGCTAGCGCAAGTCCCGCCGTGCTCCCGTCGAGAATATCCCTGGGCATCCCCGCAAGGGTGAGGACCGCTGCGTCGACATCCCACATGCCCGTCAGGCCCAACACTACGATGATGCCCTGGTCGCCGAACTGCTCGAGCGCCCAGCGTGCCGGTATGGCCATTACCGCCACCAATCCCGCGAGCAGTAGCGCCGGCCCGAAATCGAGTGGGTTGCCGAGTTCTACCTCACCAGCGCTCGCCTCGGCGCTGCGTGCGCGAAACGCCAGTAACGTCGTCAACCCGCCGACGACTAACGCGGGGATCATGGCCAGGGCCAGTGACCGGGCGGTATAGGGGATAAGCGTGATCGCCAGAAGCTGAACGCGGACGAACATCACGAGCGACGCCAGAGCGATACCCGCGATCAGAGGGGCTTCGGGACCGTCCTTCTGGCGCAATCGCCGCGCATAAGCCGCGGTCACGGCCGTCGAGGAGACGAGCGATCCGCACAGCGCAGTTATCATGATCCCCTTTTCCGGCCCCAACCGGCGGGTCGCGACATAGCCAGCGAAGGAGAGCCCGAGGACCACGACCACTACCATCCAGATCTGGCGGGGGTTCCAGGCATCGTAGGGTCCGAGATTTCGATCCGGGAGCAGCGGCAAGATCACGAGCGCCACAAGCGCAAAGCGAGCGATCGACTCGATTTCCTTTTCCGTCATTCCCTTGAGCATGGCGTGGGCCTGCTCTCGCAGCGTGAGGATCAGCGTGGTCACCGCAGCGACCGCCAGCGCTTCGCTGACCTGGCCCTTGGCGGCGATATAACCGAGCGCGAAGGTAACGATCCCGACCAGGGTGTTGGTGACCGAGAGGCTCCCCTCGCGGGCGAGAGCGCCGCGATAGCCGAGGACAAGGCTCGACAGCGCGGCGAGGGCGATGACGGCAGCCAGAATATCGGCGACATGCGCGGCGATCCCGCCAGTGAGACCAAGCAGACCGAATGTTCTGAGCCCGCTCACGCGGCTTCCGTCGCTCGCATCGCGCTGTCGCCATCCGCGCTCGATGCCGATCAGGATGCCGACCGCGAGAGATGCCGCCAGGGCGCGCAGCAATTCCGTGTCGGGAATGTTCATAGACCTGCCTTGTCAGGGTTCCGACTGCTCGAATGACGAATTGTGGTGACGCACGGGACTGCCTGCGCCCGCGCATTCAACACACTCCAAACGGACCACTGCGGTGCCACCTGATCCACCCACTAATCCCTCGATCGTTTCCGTTCACAGACGAACAGCGCAGAATGTGCCAATCTTCCACCCCCCACTAGCCGAATCCGTCTTTGTTCCAATTGGCTGCGGAGGGATTTGAAGCGGACGCTGCGATCCGCCTTGCTCCCACTTCCTCGGGCCTGGCCCCGCAACTTTCGATGGCTCAATCTGTGTTCAATTGATAGAAAACGAACCGGAAAGGGGGAGATTTCAGCGCGGCGCTGTACCGTTTACCAAGGCGATGGGGGCGAAGAATTACTGACACCAAACCACCATCGGAGCGAAAGGGCGCTTTTTCGCCGGCATTAGCCGCTGCATCATTGCTCGCCAACCGTTCGATCCGCTCCCAGCTCATAACGGCCGTTCTGGCTGGTCTCGCGATCGCCATCATTGCCTTCGTGACCCGCGAGCAGCTTGCCGAGCACGTCGATGAGCGTGTCCACTACTTCGTGACCCTCGGTGTGGCGGGTATGGTGCTCGTTGCGCTCAGACCTGATCTATTCGTGATCTCGAGCGTCACGCTGATCACCCTGGCGACGCTTGTTGTCGTCGACGGCTGGCCCACTGCAGGCAGCCAGCAGATCGCTGTCGCGATTTTCCTGGTCGCGATGCTCCTCTTGTGGCGCAACTATCATCGCACCGTCACCGTCGCTCGCAACCTGGCTGATAGCACCGTCGTGCTTGCGGAGGAGTTGAGTCTCCTGATCGATGGCGCTCAAGACTACGCCATCTACATGCTCGACCCCAATGGGAACGTCACCATATGGAACGAGGGTGCTGAGCGGCTCAAGGGCTGGACCGCTGCCGAAATGATCGGAAAGCCGGCCGACCTCTTCTATCCGGCCGACGCGGTGGCAGCGGGCAAGCCGCGATCGTTCCTCACCGAGGCGGCCGCACGCGGCAAAATAGAGATCGACGACTGGCGCGTCCGCAAGGACGGCAGCGAATTTCTCGCTCACATGGCGATTACGGCCTTGAAGAACCCGGATGGGACAGTGCGCGGCTTTGCCACCGTCGTTCACGACATCAGCGACCAGAGGGCCACCGAAAGCTCCCTCCGCCACAGCGAGGCGCATCTTCGCTCAATCCTCTCGACAGTCCCCGATGCGATGGTCGTCATCGACGAATGGGGAAAGATGATCTCCTTCAGCGATGCGGCGGAACGTCTTTTCGGCTACTCGCAGGCCGAGGTTCTGGGGGCCAATGTCAGCATGCTGATGCCTTCGCCCTATCGCGAGCGTCATGACGGCTATCTCGAACGCTATCTCACGACCGGCGAGCGCCGCATCATTGGTATCGGCCGAGTGGTCTTCGCGCAGCGCAAGGACGGGACGACATTCCCCATGGAACTGTCAGTGGGAGAGGCGACGGGCGAGAGTCAGCGCGTCTTCACCGGCTTCATCCGCGACCTGACGGACCGCCACCGGACACAGGAGCAGCTCGAGGAACTCCAATCCGAGCTCATCCACGTCGCCCGGGTCAGCGCGATGGGGACTATGGCGTCCACGCTCGCACACGAACTCAACCAGCCGATCACCGCGGTTGCGAACTATGTCGAAGCCGTTCGCGATTTGCTGGCCCAGCCGGATCCCGACGACCTGCCCGAAATCATCGAGGCTCTGGAGGATGCGGCGGGCGAGGCCATGCGTGCAGGCCAGATCGTCAGGCGCTTGCGCGATTTTGTGGCACGCGGTGAGGTCGAAAGGACTGCCGAGAACCTGCCGGACCTTATCAACGAAGCGGCGGCCTTCGGCCTGATGGGCGCCATCGAGAAGGCCGTCGAGACGCGGATGGATATCGATCACGAGGCAGCCAGCGTCCTCGTCGACAAGATCCAGATCCAGCAAGTTCTGGTGAATCTGATCCGTAACGCCGTCGAAGCCATGGGGCCGGCCGCTCGGCGCATCCTCACTATCCGCACGACGCCCGATCAGCCGGGACTTGTCCGCGTGACGGTGGCCGACACCGGGCCCGGCGTGGCGCCCGAGGTGGCGGCCCAGCTCTTCAAGGCTTTCGTCAGCACGAAAATGGAAGGCATGGGACTTGGTCTTTCAATTTGCAGAACCATCGTCGAGGCTAATGGTGGCCGCATATGGATGGAGTCAGCAGAAGGGGGCGGTACACAGTTTCACTTCACTTTGGTAAGGGCGGAGGCGGAGAAGCTCGATGGATGAAAAGCGTGTTGTTCACATAGTCGATGACGAGGACTCGATCCGGCGCTCGGCTGGATTCATGCTGAAGAAGTCGGGCTTCTCGGTGACACCGTGGGTTTCCGGCGTGCAATTTCTCAAGAATCTCAAACATGCCGAGCAGGGATGTATTCTGCTCGATGTTCGCATGCCCGAGATGGATGGCCTGGAAGTTCAGAAGGAACTGAACGAGCGTGGCGTTTCCATGCCTGTTGTTGTCCTGACTGGTCATGGCGATGTCACGGTCGCCGTTCGCGCGATGAAGGCCGGGGCGGTCGACTTCATTGAGAAGCCGTTCGAGAAGGCAGTGCTGATCACGGCCATCGAAACCGCCTTTGAGCGCCTTGCCGATGCCGAAGGCAGGGCGGGCCGGGCGGCCGATGCGACTATCCTCATCGCGGGACTCTCTGCGCGCGAGCAGGACGTCCTCAAGGGCCTGGCCCAGGGCTTGCCGAACAAATCCATCGCTTTTGATCTCGGCATTTCGCCGCGCACGGTAGAAGTCCATCGCGCCAATCTGATGACCAAGCTCGGTGTTCGCAGCCTGTCGGAAGCCCTTCGCATCGCATTTTCCGCGGGCGTGACCGGCTAAGGGTTCGGACACTTACGTAGCGACCCGTCACCGATTTCCTGACATTCCCAATCAATCAGCATGGTCGCTGGATTTGATGGTGTGTCATGACAAGTGAGAGAATTGCATCCCAGATGCAGGAACGTCCACGGCTCCTCCTGGTGGAGGATGATGCCGGGGTTCGCCGATCGTTACAGCTTCTGTTTCGTGCCCGGGGTTTCGATGTTCGGGCCTACGCAGCCGGGGCCGCGCTGCTTGCCGATCCGGCCGCCCGCGACGCCTGCTGCTTTATCGCGGACTACAGGCTGGAGGAAACCGATGGGATCGAGGTGCTCTGCCATCTGAGGGAAAGAGGTTGGTCCGGTCCAGCGGTGCTCATCACCGCCTTTCCATCGGCTGATCTCACCGAGCGAGCCCTCGCGCATGGTTTCAGCCAGGTCCTCGAGAAGCCCTTTCGCGAACATGTGCTCGGCGCGACCGTTGCTCGATTGACAGGTGCGGGCGAGGCAACCGCCCATTCCTGATCGCGCTTGCCTTTGTGCCAACAGACGGCTGGAGATGATGGTCTGATGCTGCGAAATCCCTCTTATTTGGTGCGCTTTATTCCTCACCTGCCTGTACGCAAGGCACTCGATGAATGACGGCTGCGCCCGCGCCGAAGACGCCGGGTCTAAAGCGTTTCCGACGCATCTTGTAGGAGTTGGTCCGGATGAGGAATTTGCCACCGCCAAACAGCTCACCAGCGGTCCGGTCACCTGGCTCGGCAATGTAGAAAATCTTGAAGCATTTCTGGACCGCCCCCCACTTGCCCACCCCTGCGTTATCCTTCTTGATGGTGATCTTCCCTCGGAGCGGTTAATCGCCTCACTCGATCAGAATGCAGCTTTGCTTAAGGCTACTCCGATGCTTCTGCAGATCACCAAGCCTCCGGTCCGGCTGGCTGTAGTGATCATGCAGCGCGGTGTCCGCGACGTACTTCAAAAGCCTTATACACTTGCTCGATTGAGGGCCGCCCTGGAGGAACTCCGCAGTTTGTATGGTCGGCATCCGTGATCCAGCGGCTGCTGACCAGTGCAGTAATGCCATGTGCTGCGCGATCATGGGATCGCTGGTTGCTTCCGTGATTGGCGGCAAATTGGTCGATGCGCTTGGTGTAACAGCTCAGGTTGTTCCAAAACCCTGAGCGAGTAACGTGAGCGCCTGCATCCCCCTTGAAAGGGCGGCGGTTGACGTTTCCCGAGGCAGCCTAGATGGGACTTTGCCGTGCGACTGAAAGTGTTCCCGATAGCTCTCATCGCCATTGCAGCCGCCAGCGGGGCAATTGCCACGGGGCACGTCGAGCCTGCAAGGGGAACCAGCCGGGCCGAAGTGACGGCCCAGCGGCGCGGGTTGGCATTTGCCCAGAAGCATTGCTCTGCCTGCCATGCCGTCGATCAGGGAATCTCACCCAAGCCGGAGGCGCCATCCTTCGAAACGATCATCAATACGCCCGGACTGACTACCCATACATTGAACCCATGGCTTCGCGAGTCGCACAATTTCCCCGAGATCATGAATTTCGAGATCGAGCCTGGGCAAATCGATGCGCTTGCAGCTTACATGTTGACTCTCAAGAACCACGATTATCGGCCCCCTATTCAATAGCCGCTGCGGTCAGGGCACCCGACCGGCCCGACCGCGGGCACAACGGTTCTGGGCGAGTTGGAAGGTGCCGAAACCTGGCTTCAGAGCGCGGGTGGATCGTGGTAGAAATCGACCTGCATGCGCATGGGGCCCATTGCCGTGACGAAGTGCGTTTGCTGCGGCGCGACCAGACCCGGATTGCCGGGCGTCAGCAGTTTTTCGGAGTGCGGTTGCACATAGGTCAGCTTCAGTTCGCCTTCCAGTATCCTGATTAAACCCCAGACCCCTTCCTTCGTCTGGTGGCTGCTTCGCAGGGCATCCGGCAATGTGTTCTCGTCGAAAACCGGCGTCGAGCGATAGGGTTCGGTCATGTCCATGCCTCGCTTCCGTGATCCTTTGCGGCTTCCGCCTGAATTTGTCATGCAGCAGCCGGTGCGGTTCGTCGGCCGGGCTCAGGACCACGGTACGGGCTTCGTTCTCTCCGTTCAGCAGCCGCAGGTCGACCAGCACGTCTCCATCCTGGCATCGCCGATGAGAATCTCAATGCCAGGGGCGGCGGATGCCGGCGTTGCGATGCTGAGGAGCGCGCCGGCGCACGGCCATGCGAGGTTTGCCTTGCTCATCGCTCCGACCGCAGCACTGCAAGGGTGTGACCGGCGATCATCCGCTCTTCGTCGGTCGGAATGATGAGGACCTTGACACGGCTGTCCCTGGCCGAGATGGTCAGGGCGTGTCCGGCATTGGCGCACACGTCGATGGACAGACCCAGCCAGGCGAGCCGCTGGCATATCCGTTCGCGAACTTCGGCGTGGTTCTCGCCGATCCCGGCCGTGAAGACGATACCATCGACGCCGCCGAGCGAGGCGGCAAGCGCCCCGAATTCGCGCGCGGCGCGCCAGACGAAAAGCTCCACCGCCTCACGGGCTTCCGCGCGCGGGTCGGCCGTCAGGGTCCGCATGTCGCTTGAAATCCCGGAAACCCCCAGCAGGCCGGATTTGCGGTATAGCATGTCGTCGACGTCGGCGGCGCTCATGCCGAGCTGGGTCTGGAGGTGGAGGACGACGCCGGGATCGAGCGTGCCGCAGCGCGTCCCCATCATCAGGCCGTCCAGGGCTGTGAATCCCATGGTGGTGTCGATACTCTTGCCGGCCCGCATGGCGCACAGGCTTGCGCCGTTGCCCAGATGCGCCGCGATCACCCGCCCGGCTGCAAGTTCCCCGTCGACGGTTTGCATCTGTCCGGCGATATACTCGTAGGACAGCCCATGAAATCCATAGCGGCGAATCCCCTGTTCATGCAGCGCGCGGGGGAGTGGAAGCCGCGCGGCGACCTCGGGCTTGTCGTGGTGAAAGGCGGTATCGAAACAAGCGACCTGGGGAAGGCTCGGTGCCAAGGCTGCGATCGCGCGGATCGCTGCCAGATTGTGCGGCTGATGCAGCGGTGCGAGGGGGCAGAGCGCGTCGAGCTCGGCGAGAAGACCCGCGTCGACGCGTTGCGGTGCAGCGAAGCGCATCCCGCCGTGCACGACGCGGTGCCCGATCGCCACGACTTCCCGGCCTTCAAGGTGATCGATGGCCCAGTCGAACAGATCCTTGAGCAGTTCCGCATGTGTGAGGCCAGCGCCGCCCGCCCAGGTTCGCTCGACAAGGACGGTCCCGTCCGCCCGCCGCGCGACCAGCGAGGGGGCGATCCCGATCTTCTCGATCTTGCCGCCTGCCGAATGTTCCGGATTGCCCGCATCATCGAGGGTAAAGAGCGCGAACTTGATGCTCGAGGAGCCGGAATTGAGGCTGACGACGGCTTTCATGCGGGAAGCCCGGGCGCTGCCTTCGGGGCAGCGCGTGCGAGCAATGCCGCGATCGCGCAGGACGCAAGACGCGTCCGCTCGCTGTCCGCGCGGCTGGTGAGGATGATGGGCACCCGCGCGCCGAGGACGACGCCCGCAGCATCCGCGCCGCCGAGGAAGGTCAGCTGCTTGGCGAGCATGTTGCCGGCCTCGATATTGGGGACGACTAGGATTTCCGCCTTGCCCGCCACCGGCGAGACTATCCCCTTCTCGCGGGCGGCGGCTTCGCTGATCGCGTTGTCGAAGGCGAGCGGGCCGTCGAGGACGCCTCCGTCGATCTGGCCCCGGTCGGCCATCTTGCACAATGCAGCCGCATCGAGCGTCGAGGGCAGGTCGGGATTGACCGTCTCGACGGCAGAGAGGATGGCGACCTTGGGCACGGCGATGCCGATGACATGGGCCAGATCGATCGCGTTGCGAATGATGTCGGCCTTGTCCTTCAGGGTCGGCGCGATGTTGATCGCGGCATCGGTGATGATGAGGGGCGTCGGATGCCCCGGCACGTCCATCACATAGGCATGGCTGATCCGCCGCTCCGTCCTGAGGCCGGTAGCGGCCGGCACGACCGCCGCCATGAGCTCGTCGGTATGCAGCGAGCCCTTCATCAGCAGTTTCGCATCGCCGCTCCGCACGAGCGCCACGGCCTTCGCGGCCGCGTCGTGGCTGTGATCGGCAGGTACGAGCCGGAAGGCGGAAATATCCTTCGCCGCTTCCTCGGCCGCGGCCCGGATCCGCTTTTCCGGACCGACGAGTATCGGGGTGATCAGCCGCGCTTCCGCTGCATCCACCGCCGCCGCGAGCGCCGCCGCGCTGCAGGGGTGGGCGACCGCGGTGGCGATGGGTTCTCCGCCTTGCGTCTGCTCGATCAATCGCCTGTATTCGCCATGCGTCGCCACCCGCACGTCGGGGAGCGCCATGCGCGGGCGACGGACCTTCTCGGAAGGCGCGCGAACCTCGGCCTGGCCTGTGATGACGGTCTCGCCGTTCTGATTCACGCAGCGGCAGTCGAGAACGAGGATGCAGCCCTCGGGCTTCTTTTCCGTCACCGTGACGGATGCGGTGATGACGTCGCCGATGCCGACGGGAAGGGTGAAGCGCAGCGACTGGCCGAGATAGATCGTGCCGGGCCCGGGCAGCTCTGTTCCGAGCACAGCCGAGATGAGGCCGCCGCCCCACATGCCATGGGCGATGATCCGCTGGAAGAAGTCCGTTTGCGCAAAGTCGGCATCGAGATGCGCCGGGTTCACGTCGCCCGAGACGAGTGCGAACAGCTGGATGTCCTTCTCCGAAAGCGTGCGGGAGACACTCGCCGTCTCCCCCACCTGAATCTCGTCGAAGGTCCGGTTCTCGATGAATGCGCTGTCGGTCACCGCTCATTTCTCCAGGACATATGTGCCGGGCGCGTCGGTGACGGGCGCATAGCGCTTGTCGGGCGCGCCCATGGACGGCGGCGGCTCCGGCGCTCCCGAGTGACGATCGAGCCATACGCCCCATTCGATCCACCATGACCCCGACTTGCGCTCGGCCCGTTCCAGCCATTCTTCGGGATCATAGGAGGGGCCGCCCGCCTCGCGGGTCAGCAGACGATAGGAACGTCCCGCATGACCCGGCTCGGAAACGATCCCGGCATTGTGTCCGCCGCTGGTGAGCGCGAAGGTGATCTCCGCCCCGGTGAGCAGGTGGATCTTGTGCACCGAGCGCCATGGGGCGACGTGGTCGCGCTCGGTGCCGACCGCGAACATCGGCGCCCGGATCGCGGACAGCGTGATCGTGCGGCCATCGACCTTGTATTTCCCTTCGGCCAGCTCGTCGTTCAGGAACAGACGGGCCAGGTATTCGCTGTGCATGCGATGGGGCATGCGCGTTGCGTCGGCGTTCCAGGCCATAAGGTCGCTCATCGGTTCACGTTCACCCATGAGGTAGGTGCCGAGCATGCGCGACCAGACGAGATCGTTCGACCGCAGGATCTGAAACGCGCCGCCCATCTGCGCGCCGTCGAGATAGCCGCGGCCCCACATCATGTTGTCGAGCACGTTGAGTTGGGCTTCGTCGATAAACAGACCAAGCTCACCCGGCTCGCTGAACTCGGTCTGGGCCGCCAGCAGGGTGACGCTGGCGAGCCGCTCGTCACCGTCTCGCGCCATCGCCGCCGCGGCGATCGACAGCAGCGTGCCGCCAAGGCAGTATCCGGCGGCGTGCACCTTCTGACCGCCCGTGATCGCCTCGATTGCGTCCAGCGCGGCCATTGGCCCAAGCCGGCGATAGGCTTCGAGATCGAGGTCTCGGTCCTGTTTTCCGGGATTGTGCCAGGAGATCATGAAGACGGTGAAACCTTGATCCGTCAGCCAGCGCACGAGCGAATTCTCGGGCGAGAGGTCGAGGATATAGTATTTCATGATCCAGGCGGGGATGATCAGGATCGGTTCGGGCCGCACCGTCTCCGTCGTGGACTCATACTGGATGAGTTCGATGAGTGCGTTGCGATAGACGACCTTCCCCCTGGCGGTCGCCACCTTCTCGCCCACGGGGAAGTCCTCCGCGCCCACGGGCGGCTCGCCGCGCGCCAGGCGCTGCATGTCCTCCATGAGGTTGCGGAAGCCATCGACGACGCATCGCCCGCCGGTTTCGACGATCTTGCGCTGCAGGAGCGGATTGGTGGCAAGGAAGTTGGTTGGCGCGAAGACATCGAGGATTTGCCGTGCCGCGAACTCGACCATGTCCTCGTGGTGCCTGCTCACCCCGCCGATCCCGGTGGTCGCAGCGTGCCACCACTGCTGGTTCAGCAAGAAAGCCTGGACGATCAGGTTGAAGGGCGGCTCTTTCCATGCCGGATCGGTGAACCGGCGGTCCTGGCGCAGAGGTTCGATCGCGGGGGCGGCACCAGGATCGCTGAGGCTTCGTCCGATATAATCGGACAAGCGCCAATATTTCCTCGCGGCCTTGGCGCCCAGTTGCAGTTGCTTGCCGGGCGCGCAGGCGAGGTGCAGCGCCCAGTCGGTTGCCGCGAGAATCATAGTCACCGGCGATAGCCCGTGCGTCAGGTGCGCGATGCCAACCGCAGCCGCGCGATCGAGGGTCTGGCTGATGCCGTCGAGCGGGTCGGCGGCAACATGCTGTATGTCATTCATCATCAACCTGCCGCGCGTGGGTCATACTTTAGCATCTGTCGCACCTATCCGATCGGCACCAGCCGGCCGATACGTATACATCCCAATTCTCATCATGAGCCCAATCAGGGCAAAAAGCCCGTGTTTCCGTGGGAGAGGGGCCGTCATGTGATCGCAACCGGTGGTTGCGGTCCGATGACAGGTCCGTCTTGCGGATATCATGATGAGAAGGATCCAACGATGACATTTCCATTCGATCAGGTCGTGGCCATCGCCGGCGCCAACCGCCAACTCGCGCTGAAGTTCTTCGACATCGCACGCACGACCGGCGCGCGGCAGGCCGCAATCGGGGCCCATGCGATGAGTGCCCTGTTCGACCCCGGCAAAGTCTCCGAAGTGGCCCAGGAGGCGGAACAGAACCGCCTGGCGCTGATCGCCGACACGAAGGCGGCATTCGAAGAATGGCAGGAAAGCGCTGGAGATTTGTTATCGCCGGAAAGCGAGACGGCGCAGTTGGCTGTCGCCTTCGAGCCGCTGCGCGCCTTCTTCCTGTCGCCGCTGCAGGCCTTCGCTGCTGCTGCGCCAGCGGCAAGCGATGCCGGGGCCAGCACCTGAGCCGCAAGCCGTCTTTGCGGCCGCGCCATGCAAGCCCTGCAAATCACTTCGTTGAGAGACGCGCCTTGTCGCCACTGAGACTTGCTGACCGCAAACGGGATAAGCGCGCGCTGCTTCGGCGCTCCGCTGTCGCGCTTATCCCGTTTGCCGCGGCGGCCTGCTCATTTGCGCCGGACCATGTCAGGCCCGCGCAACCCGTACCGGCGCGATATTCCGACCGGTTGCCCGATGGACCGAGCATTGCGCGCATCGGCTGGCGCGATTTCTTCCGCGCGCCTGAACTCCAGCGATTGATCGATGCCGCAATGGCGAACAACCGGGATATCCGTATCGCGACGGCTCGTGTCGATCAGGCTCGGGGCGCCTGGCGTATCGAAGGCGCCCCGCTTTATCCGCAACTCGATGCAGTGGGCACAGGGGGCAGGGGGCGCACTCTCTATACGCTGCCGGGGATGGGCGCGACAGCGGTCGACCTTCGTCAGGTCAGCGCTCAGCTCAGCGCGAGCTGGGAAATCGACTTCTGGGGGCGGCTGCGCAATATCAGGGATGCGGCGCGCTGGCAGTATTTTGCCACGGAGGAGGCGCGCCGCGCAGTCGCTACCGAGCTGGTGGCCCAGGTCGCAAACGGCTATCTTCTCGAACGCGAATATGAAGAGCGCGCCGCGCTCGCCCAATCGTCGATCGCCACGCGCGAGGAATCCCTGAGGATTATCCGCCGGCGCTATGAGGTCGGTTCCGGCTCCAAGCTCGACATGACCCAGGCCCAGACGCTGCTTGCCCAGGCGCAGATTACGTTGCAGGTGCTTGAGCAGGATCGCGCCGTCAATCGTAATGCGCTCGCTCTGCTGGTTGGCGAACCCGTTGAAATCGCACCGGGACCGCTTGGTTTGACGGCGGTCCAGGATCATCTGGCGCTCCCAGCCGGCCTCCCGTCCGACCTGTTGACCAATCGCCCGGATGTTGTCGCGGCCGAACATCGGTTGCGCGCTGCAAACGCCAACATCGGCGCGGCCCGAGCCGCCTTCTTCCCGAATATCAGCCTGACCGGCGGCTTTGGGACGATGAGCACTGCGCTCGACGGGCTGTTCAAGGACGGCACGGAAGCCTGGAGCTTTACACCAACGATTGTGCAGCCGCTCTTCAACGCGGGCCGACTCAAGGGCAATCTCGACGTCGCCAAAGCGCAACGCGATGAAGCGGTCGCGAGCTATGAGCGCACGGTCCAAGTGGCGTTCCGCGACGTGTCCGACGCTCTCGTGCGCAAGCAGCAGCTCGGTCTCCAGATTGCGACGACGCGCGAGATGGTCGGCGCGCAGCGTGAACGGGCCCGGCTCGCCCAGCTTCGCTTCGACAACGGGCGGTCGGCCTATCTCGAGGTCCTCGACGCGCAGCGCGATCTCTTCGACGCGGAGCAAGCCCTCGTCCGGCTACACCGGGCCGAGATCGCCAGTGTGGTGGCGCTTTATGCTGCGCTCGGCGGGGGCTTCGTTGGCCAACCTACACCACCGAACAGCGGGGAACGGACACCATGACGCAAGCGACCGGCAAGACCTGGCTCGTCAGGGGCGGGATCGCGGCGGCCGTGATCGCCGTCGCCCTGATCGTCTGGTCGTTCGTCAAGCCCTCGGGCCTTCCCGAGGGGATCGCGAGCGGCAATGGCCGCCTCGAGGCCGTGGAGATCGACATCGCCGCGAAGTCGCCGGGGCGCATTCGCGATATCGTCGCGGACGAGGGCCAGTTCGTCAAGGCGGGCGCTGTCGTGGCGCATATGGACACCGACGTCCTGCGCGCCCAGCTCTCGGAAGCCGAGGCGATGCGGGCGCAGGCGCTGAACGCGGTCGAGATCGCCGCGTCGCAGGTCGTGCAGCGCCAGAGCGAGCGCGCCTCCGCACAGGCCACCGTGCGCCAGCGCGAGGCGGAGCTAAATGCCGCCCGCAAGCGCTTCGCGCGTTCCGAAACGCTGGCGCGCGAAGGCGCTACCCCCGTGCAGGAACGCGACGACAATCAGGCGTCGGTCGAGGGCGCGGGCGCCACCCTCGAAGCGGCGCGGGCGCAGCTCGCCGCGGTCGATGCGGCGATCGCCGCCGCCCGCAGCCAGGTCATTGGCGCCCGCTCGAACGTCGATGCCGCGCGGGCAACGATCGAGCGCATCAAGGCGGACATCAGGGACAGCGATCTGCGCGCGCCGCGCGACGGGCGCATCCAGTATCGCGTCGCCCAGCCCGGCGAAGTCGTCGCCGGGGGCGGGCGGGTACTCAACCTTGTCGACCTGTCCGACGTGAGCATGACCTTCTTCCTGCCCGAAACCGTCGCGGGACGGGTCCGGCTCGGCAGCGAGGTCCGCGTCGTCCTCGACGCCTTGCCGGACTATGCGATCCCGGCGGAGGTCAGCTTCGTCGCCGATGTCGCCCAGTTCACGCCCAAGACGGTGGAGACGGCCAGCGAGCGGCAGAAGCTGATGTTCCGCGTCAAGGCCCGCATCGCTCCGGCGCTGCTCCGGCGCCACATGACGCTGGTGAAGACGGGCCTTCCGGGCATGGCCTACCTGCGGGTGGACCCCAAGGCGGAATGGCCCGAGGCGCTTTCGCGGGTCGTGAAAGAATAAGCGGGCATGTCGTCCGCGCCTCGCCCCGACGCCGCCGACGCCGCGCCGGTCGTCCGGCTAGCCGGCGTAAAGCTCCGCTACGGGAAGACGCAGGCGCTGCGGGGGATCGACCTGGCGATTCCCGCGGGCAGGATGGTCGGCCTCATCGGCCCGGACGGCATGGGGAAATCGAGCCTGCTGTCGCTGGTCGCCGGCGCGCGAGCGATCCAGGACGGAGAGATCGATGTGCTGGGCGGCTCCATGGCCGACCGGCGTCACCGCGGCGCCGTGTGTCCGCAGATCGCCTATATGCCCCAGGGGCTCGGCAAGAACCTCTATCCGACGCTGTCGGTCGAGGAGAACCTCCAGTTCTTCGCGCGATTGTTCGGCCACGGCGAGGCCGAGCGCCGGCACCGCATCGACGACCTCACCCGCAGCACCGGGCTTTACCCTTTCCTGTCGCGCCCGGTGGGGAAGCTGTCAGGCGGCATGAAGCAGAAGCTCGGCCTGTGCTGCGCGCTGATCCATGATCCGGACCTGCTCGTCCTCGACGAGCCGACTACCGGCGTCGATCCGCTCGCCCGCGCGCAGTTCTGGGATCTGATCGCGCGCATCCGCCGCCAGCACCCCGCCATGAGTGTCATCGTCGCGACGGCCTATATGGACGAAGCCCAGCGTTTCGACTGGCTCGTCGCCATGGACGACGGCGGCTTGCTCGCGACCGGGACCCCGGCGGAACTGCTGGAGCGGACGAAGAGCGCCTCGCTGGAGGATGCCTTCATCGCCTTGCTGCCCGACGAGAAGAAGCGGGGCCACGCATCGGTGGTCATCCCGCCGCTCGCCGCGGACGATACGGATATCGCGATCGAGGCGCGCGATCTCACCATGCGCTTCGGCGCCTTCGTCGCGGTCGATCACGTCAGCTTTCGTATCCGCCGCGGAGAGATCTTCGGTTTCCTCGGCTCCAACGGTTGCGGCAAGACCACTACAATGAAGATGCTCACCGGCCTCCTGCCGGCGAGCGACGGCCAAGCCTGGTTGTTCGGCCGGGAGATCGATTCCCGCGACATCACCGTTCGCCGGCGGGTCGGCTACATGAGCCAGGGCTTCTCGCTCTACAGCGAGCTGACGATCCGCCAGAACCTCGAACTCCATGCGCGCCTGTTCGATGTGCCGGCACAGGAGATCCCCGATCGCGTCGCCGAAATGATCGATCGCTTCGGCCTCGAGGCGGTCCTCGACGACCTCCCGCCCAAGCTCCCTCTCGGTATCCGCCAGCGTCTTTCGCTGGCGGTTGCGATGGTTCACAAGCCCGAGCTTCTGATCCTCGACGAGCCCACTTCGGGCGTCGATCCCGTGGCACGCGACGCCTTCTGGCGGTTGCTGGTCGAGCTTTCCCGGCGAGACCGTGTCACGATCTTCATCTCCACGCATTTCATGAACGAGGCGGAGCGGTGTGATCGCATGTCGATGATGCACGCCGGCCGCGTGCTGAACAGCGACACGCCCGCCCGCCTGGTCGAGAGACGCGGCGCCGCCACACTCGAGGAAGCTTTCATCGACTATCTGGTCGAGGCCGGAGGGGAGAGTCCCGCGGACGACCGGCTCGCCATCGAGGAAAGCGCCACTCCGGCCCGGCCGCAGGCGGCCAGACGACGTACTTTCAGCCCGCAGCGCATGCTGAGTTACATGTGGCGCGAAACTCTCGAGCTGCGGCGCGATCCCGTGCGTAGCACGCTAGCCCTGGCGGGTTCGGTGATCCTGCTGCTGGTCATGGGCTTCGGCATCAGCCTCGACGTCAACGATATCCGCTACGCGGTCCTGGATCGGGACCAGAGCAGCATCAGCGAACGCTACCAGCTCGATATCGCCGGATCGCGCTATTTCATCGAGCAGCCGCCGCTCACCGGCTATGACGATCTCGACCGGCGCATGCGCGCGGGCGACATCAGTCTCGCCATCGAAATCCCGCCCGGCTTCGGCCGCGACCTGCTGCGTGGTCACCCCAAGCCGATCGCGGCATGGTTCGATGGCGCGATGCCGATGCGTGCCGAAACCGTCCAGGGCTATATCCAGGGCCTGCACCAGAGCTGGCTCACCGATCAGATGCGCGCCGCCGGTGTCACTGGCGCGGCCCGTGCCGGCGCAGGATCCACCGTCTCCATCGAGAACCGGTATCGCTACAATCCCGATGTCCGAAGCCTTCCGGCGATGGTGCCCAGCATCATTCCGCTGCTGCTGCTCATGCTGCCGGCGATGCTCGCCGCGCTGGCGGTGGTCCGCGAGAAGGAGGTCGGCTCGATCATCAACCTGTATGTGACTCCCGTCACCCGCACCGAATTTCTGCTCGGCAAGCAGATCCCCTATGTCGGGCTCGCCATGATCAACTTCGCCATCATGGTGATGATGGCCGTCACGCTGTTCGGCGTGCCCGTCAAGGGCAACTTCCTTGCGCTGGCGTTCGCGGCGCTCCTCTTCTGCATCATCGCGACGGGCATGGGCCTGCTCGCCTCGGCCGTCACGCGCAGTCAGATCGCCGTCCTGCTGCTCGCCTTGATCGGCACGCTGATACCGGCCGTCACCTATGGCGGCATGATCGACCCGGTCTCTTCGCTCGAGGGCTCGGCCCGCCTTTTCGGCGAGGTCTATCCGGCGTCCCACATGTTCACGATCAGTCGCGGCGTCTTCAACAAGGCTCTCGGATTTCGTGATCTCGCCGGATCGTTCTGGCCGCTGCTGATCGCGGTTCCCGTCATCACCGGCGCCTCCATCCTGCTGCTCAGGAAGCAGGAGCGCTGACATGCGGCGGACGCTCGCGAACATCTACCGCCTCGGTGTGAAGGAGCTCTGGAGCCTTTGGCGCGACCCGATGATGCTCGTGCTGATCCTGTTCACTTTCACGATCGCCATCTACAGTGCGGCGACGGCGATGCCCGAAACGCTGCACAATGCCTCAATGGCGATCGTGGACGAGGACAATTCACCGCTTTCACAGCGGATCGTTGCGGCCTTCTACCCCCCGCAGTTCAAGCGTCCGGCGATGATCACCACGCGCGCCATCGATCCCGGAATGGATGCGGGCGACTATACCTTCGTCATGCACATTCCCACCGGCTTCCAGCGTGACGTCCTGGCTGGCCGGCCAGCCGAGATCCAGCTCAATACCGATGCCACCCGGATGACCCAAGCCTTCACCGGTAGCTCCTACATCCAGCAGATCGCGCTGGGTGAAGTGACCGCCTTCGTGCAGGGCTATCGCGGGCAGGCGGCCATGCCCGTCGATCTCGAGCTGCGCGCGCGGTTCAATCCGACTCTCGACAAGTCCTGGTTCGGCGCGCTCGCGGAGATCATCAATCAGATCACCATGCTGTCGATCATCCTGACCGGCGCGGCGCTGATCCGGGAACGCGAGCACGGCACTGTCGAGCACCTGCTCGTGATGCCGGTGACGCCTTTCGAGATCATGTCGAGCAAGGTCTGGTCCATGGGGCTGGTCGTGCTGCTGGCGTCGTTTCTCTCCATTAACCTCGTGGTTCGGGCCTTGCTCGACATTCCCGTCGCGGGATCGCTGTCGCTGTTCTTCGCCGGGGCCGCTCTCTCCATGTTCGCGACCACGTCCATCGGCATCTTCATGGCCACCATCGCGCGTAACATGCCTCAGTTCGGGATGCTCACGGTCCTCGTCCTGCTGCCGCTCGAGATGCTTTCCGGTAGCACGACGCCGCGCGAAAGCATGCCGGAAGTCGTCCAGAACGTCATGCTGGCCGCGCCGACCACCCATTTCGTGGAGTTGGGCCAGGCTATCCTGTTTCGCGGCGCGGGTATCGATGTCGTGTGGCCTCAGCTCCTCGCCATAGTTGCGATCGGGGGCGTTTTCTTCACCATTGCGCTCGCGCAGTTCCGGAGGGCCATCTCGGAGATGGCCTGATGAGGGCGGCTTCGGTTACGTAGACTTCCCAAGCCCATCGAGCCCGTCGGTCGGTTATCCTGATGATCCTTTCTGCATGGGCCGAGATCGAAGAAAGGTGATCGCATGTCCGGTATTGCTTCCTCCACCGAGGTGGTGACCCGATCGGGGCTCAGGCTGTCCGTGAGGCCGGTCGCGCGCGACGATGGCCCTGTGCTGAAGGACTTTTTCGGCAGGGTCACTCCCGAGGATCTCCGCTTCCGTTTCCTCACGGCGATGCTCGAGGTGTCCGACGACCGGATCGCGGCCATGGTCGATGTCGACCACAAGCAGACCGAGGATCTCCTGGCCTTCGTCGATGACGGAACGCTGGTCGGATCGGCGATGATCGCGATCGACCCGTCGGGCGATCGCGCCGAAGTGGCGATCGCCGTCCGGGCGGACTACAAGCACCGGGGCGTGGGCTGGACGCTTCTCAACCGCGCCGCGGACTATGCGAAGGCGCGGGGCAGCCGCACGCTGGAAGCGGTCGAGAGCCGGCTCAACCAGAAGGCCATCGAAGTGGAGCGGGACTCGGGCTTCACGGTGAAGGCTTATCCGGGCGACGCGACGCTGGTCATCGTGTCGAAGCAGCTTCAATGACGGGCATGTGGGCGATGGAACTCGGCGCGGTGGGCGGCCCGCTCCGACTCGTCGCCCGCGCCGTTCCGGACCCGGGGCAGGGGGAACTGCTGATCGAAGTAACCGCCTGTGGTGTCTGCCGGACAGACCTCCACATCATCGACGGTGAAGTGGCGGCCCGGCTTCCGATCATTCCGGGCCATGAGATCGTAGGGATCGTAGCCGCGCTCGGGGAGGGTGTGACCGGGTTCCGGCCAGGCGACCGGGTCGGCGTTCCGTGGCTCGGCCATAGCTGCGGCTACTGCTACTATTGCCGTTCCGGGCAGGAAAATCTGTGCGACACGCCGGGCTTTACCGGATGCACGCGGGACGGGGGTTATGCGACCCACGTCGTCGCCGACGCTCATTTCTGCTTCCAGATTCCCGATCTCTATTCGGACGAAGAGGCGGCGCCGCTGCTTTGCGCGGGGCTCATCGGCTGGCGATCACTGCGGGCCGCCGGCGATGGGCGACGCATCGGGCTCTACGGCTTCGGCGCCGCGGCGCATATCATCGCGCAGATCGCCGTCTGGCAGGGCAGGGAAGTCTTCGCTTTCACGAAGGCGGGCGATCGCGAGGGCCAGGACTTCGCCCGGTCGCTCGGCTGCGCCTGGGCCGGATCGTCGGACGAGCGGCCTCCGGTGGAACTCGATGCCGCGATCCTCTTCGCATCCGTGGGCGCGCTGGTTCCTCTCGCGCTCCGCGTGGTTCACAAAGGCGGGCGCGTCATCTGCGCCGGTATTCATATGAGCGACATCCCTGCGTTCCCTTATGCCGATCTCTGGGGCGAACGCGTGATCGCCTCGGTCGCGAACCTCACCCGGGACGATGGGACGAGTTTTTTCAGGATCGTGCAGAAGGCTCGCGTCAAGACGGTCACGACCGCGTTCTCCCTTGCCAATGCCAACATCGCCCTGGAACGGGTGCGCGCAGGCGCTCTGGTTGGCGCGGCCGTTCTCCTTCCGGGAGAACCGGGAGACTATCGACGCTAGAAGCGATTTCAGCCTGTTATCCGGCGCGCGCTCAACGCAAGTCGCCCTTGGTAAAGTTACGGAGTGCCACGCCGGTCGTTCGGAACCATGGTGCGACCATGAACAAGAACACATCCATTAAGGACGTCCTCGCCGTTGTCGACGGCACGCCCTCTTCGCTGGCCGCGGTTGATCAAGCGCTAGCCTATGCAGACATCCATGAGGCGACGCTCACGATCGTCGTCGTAACCGAGAACCTTGCTCTGGCGGCAGCGATCGATCCGATGGCCTACGCCGAAGCCATAGCGGCGTCGGACACCCTGCGCAAAGAGCATGTCGCGGCGGTTCGCGAGCGCGCCAGAGGTGCTTCGGTTCAGGTCGAGGTCCATGCGCTGTTCGAAGCGCCCGGCCTTCTCCCCGGCCTCGCCAAGGCTGAGGGACAGTACGCGGATATCGCCCTCATCCCCGGAGCCGGTAGCTGGCAGAGCGACGGCTTGCGCCGCCATGTCATCGAAGTGCTCATGTTCGCGGGCGTACCTACAATGGTTGTGCCGGCGACCTGGCGGCCGGCGCGCATCACGCATGCCGCGCTTGGGTGGAACGCTTCGCTTGAAGCTTTCCGCGCGGCCCGGACGGTCCTTGATCTGGTCGAGTCTGGCGCGGCGATCGATGTCATCGTCGTGGACTCGCTCGACGGCCATCGATCCGACCGGCCCGTGCCGGGGGCTCAGGTCGCTCGCCATCTCGCCCGTCATGGTCACAATGCCGTCGTTCACGCCATCGGTTCGGCGGAACACGGGACGTCGGGCGCGCTGCAGATCTTCGCGTCCGAGCAGCATGCCGATGTGCTCGTCATCGGGGGCTACGGACGCTCGCGAGCCCTGGAATTTGTCCTGGGCGGCGTGACGCGCGAACTCATCGCGCACCAGCGATTGCCAATCGTCTTCGTGCACTGACGATTGCTCAAAAATGACTGCAAACGGAGCGTGCCATCAAAGCCCTAGTATATCACGGCCCTGGTCAGAAAAGCCTGGACGAGCGCCCCAGGCCGGTTCTTCAGGCCCCCACCGACGCGATTGTCCGCATCACCAAGACGACGATCTGCGGCACCGACCTGCACATTCTCAAGGGTGATGTCCCTACCTGCGAACCGGGCCGGGTGCTCGGCCATGAAGGTGTCGGGATTGTCGATGAAGTCGGCTCCGCGGTAGGCAGCTTTAAGGCCGGCGATCACGTGTTGATCTCCTGCATCACGTCCTGCGCGCGCTGCGAATATTGCCGCCGGGGAATGTATTCGCACTGCGCCGACGGCGGGTGGATATTGGGCAACAGGATCGACGGAACGCAGGCGGAATTCGTCCGCATCCCCCATGCCGACAACAGCCTCCATCCGATTCCGGCTGGAGCGGACGAGGAAGCGCTCGTCATGCTCAGCGACATCCTTCCCACCGGCTATGAATGCGGTGTCCTCAATGGCAAGGTTGCGCCGGGGAGCAGCGTGGCGATCGTGGGTGCGGGTCCGATCGGACTTGCCACCCTGCTCACCGCGCAGTTCTACGCGCCGGCACTCATTGTCATGATCGATCTTGACGACAACCGCCTGGCCGTCGCGCGCAGGTTCGGCGCCACGCACACGTTCAACAGCGGGCGCGATGCGGTCGTTCGCATGGTTCGCGATCTCACGGGAGGGAAGGGCGCCGACGCGGCGATCGAGGCGGTCGGCGTGCCCGCCACGTTCGAGCTGTGCGAGGAACTGGTGGCGCCGGGCGGCGTGATCGCCAATGTCGGGGTGCATGGCGCGAAAGTCGACCTCCATCTGGAAGAACTCTGGTCGCGCAACATCACGATCACGACCCGCCTCGTCGATACCGTCAGCACGCCGATGCTGCTCAAGACGGTCGAATCCAAGCGGCTCCGGCCGGAGCAACTGGTTACCCATCGCTTCGCGCTCGATGACATCCTCGGCGCATATGAGACCTTCTCGAATGCGGCCGATACCCAGGCTCTGAAGGTGGTTATCGCCGCGTGATCCAGAATCCTGCCGGCGGTCTCGCCGATCCGTTGCAAGGGCAATACGATCTCGGTGTTTCGGGCCGGGTCGAACCGTCTATCGCGCGCGCGCCGATTGCGGCTTCATACCCATGACGAACTGGTCGCCGTCATGCGGACCGACAGTCCGGTGTGCCATGCCGAAGGTCTCGCCCCGCACACCCAGATCTTTGTCCGCAACGGCGGCCGGCCGATCGTCGCGACGCTCTTCCAGGTCGATGACGCGTTCCTCGCGGAGGATGAGATTGGTCTCTCCGAAGCTGCCTGGGAAGCACTTGGAGTAGACGAAGGGACCACTGTGGACGTCGGCCACGCGCCGCCGCTTGAATCGATCGCCTGCGTCCGCCAACGCATCTATGGGCACAGGCTGAATGCCGCCGCATTGAGCAGCATCGTCGAGGACGTTGTCGCCGGCCGCTATGCGGACGTGCATCTTGCCGCTTTCCTCACCGCCACGGCGGCGCTGCCGTTCGACGAGGACGAGACCTACCATCTCACCAAGGCAATGGTCGATGCCGGCGACCGCCTGAGCTGGCCCGGTGGAATCATAGTCGACAAGCATTGCGTGGGCGGCTTGCCTGGCAATCGCACGACTCCGATCATCGTCGCCATAGCAACCGCCTGCGGCCTCACCATGCCAAAGACGTCCTCACGGGCGATTACCTCGCCAGCCGGCACGGCCGATACCATGGCGACGCTGACCAGCATCGATCTCGATCTTGACGCCATGCAACGGGTGGTCACGGCCGAAGGCGGATGCCTCGCCTGGGGCGGAGCGGTCTGCCTGAGTCCTGCCGACGATATCTTCATCGGCGTCGAGCGCGCGCTCGACATCGACACCGAAGGACAACTCATCGCTTCGGTCCTGTCGAAAAAGATCGCCGCCGGCGCCACCCACGTCGTGCTCGACATCCCCGTGGGGCCGACCGCCAAGGTCCGCAGCGCGGAAGCCGCCGACCGTCTTGCCGCGACGAGGACATCCGTGGCCGGCCGGTTCGGCCTTGTTACCCGCTGCATCCAGACCGATGGAGCGCAGCCGGTCGGCAGGGCGATCGGCCCCGCGCTCGAGGCCCGTGACGTGATCGCCGTTCTCAAGGGTGACCCCGACGCACCTCCGGATCTTCGCGATCGCGCCTGCGTCCTTGCGGGCGTCATCCTCGAAATCGGCGAGGCGGCCGCGGCGGGGGCGGGGCGGGCACTTGCCGAACGCACGCTGACCGATGGCTACGCGTGGAAGAAATTCCAGCGAATATGCGACGCCCAAGGCGGAATGCGCACGCCGCCCACGGCAAGGCTCACGCACCCGATCGTTGCGACCCACAGCGGCCGTGTCACGCACATCGACAATCGCCGGATCGCCCGTCTGGCAAAACTTGCCGGTGCGCCGGATACACCGGCGGCAGGAATGCGCCTGCATGTGCGCCTCGGCGATGACATAATCGCCGGTCAGCCCCTGCTGACCCTTCATGCGGAATCCCAGGGTGAAATGGCCTACGGCCTAGCCTACGCCGCCTCTAATCCAGACATGCTCATGATCGCTCCATGACGATGACGCTGTTCCCGATGCCCAGAAATGAGCGGCTTGCCGGCACCATCGCCGACCGGGCCGGGTTCTCGGTCGGCAAGCTCGAATTGCGCCGTTTCCCGGACAGCGAAAGCTATGTTCGGCTCCACTCACTGGTGGCGGGGTGCGCCGTCGCGGTGGTGTGCACGCTCGCGCGCGCCGATGAGCAGTTCCTGCAGTTGCTTTTCACGGCGCGGCTGTTGCGCGAAAACGGAGCGCGCTCGATCCAACTTGTCGCCCCGTATCTCGCCTATATGCGGCAGGATCGCCGCTTTCAGGATGGCGAGGCCCTGACCTCCCGCCAGTTCGCGCAGCTCATCTCATGTGAATTCGACGGGCTCATCACGGTCGATCCCCATCTGCACCGTTACCGCGCTCTGCAGGAGATCTATTCGATCGAGACCGAGTCGCTGGCAGCCTCGCCACTTCTTGCCGAGTGGGTTCGCGACAACGTCGAAAGGCCGCTCATCATCGGTCCCGACAGCGAAAGCGAGCAATGGGCCGGAGCTATCGCCACACATATCGGCGCGCCGCACGCCGTATTCACCAAGTTGCGCCGGGGCGACCGGGATGTCCTTATCGCAGCCTCGGATCTGACGGTGTGGAGGGAGCGTACTCCGATATTGGTCGATGACGTGATCTCTTCGGGACAGACGCTCGCCCACGCCGCGCGCGAGATCACCGCTCAGGGGTTTCCAGCCCGATCTGTCTTGCAGTCCATGGCCTTTTCGCTCCGGGAGCGGAGGAACTCCTCAAGGCGATCGGGTGCCGCATAGTTACCACTGACAGCATAGCTCATCCGAGTAATGCTGTCGCCCTTGGGCCGCTGCTCGGCCAGGCACTGGTCAGACAGCTCACGGTGGTCGACGCGAAACGACTACGTAGAACACCCAAATGAATCCCTCTCCGGCACGCGGTAGCAAAATGCCGACAAGCGGAGGTAAGAATGGCTATCAAGGATATTCTCGCCGTGGTCGATACCGGCGACACGGACGAGCAGTTCCTGCATGACGCGCTCGCCTTTGCCGAATTCCATGATGCCCATCTATCCATCGTCATCCTCTCGGCGCTTCCGTCGGCGGACTATGCGCTGACGATCGTACCACCCTATTCCTTTCTTCAGGACTATACGGAGGCGGTCGAAGCCAAGCAGCAGCGCATTGCCAAGCTTGCCGGCGCCTCCAATGTCGAGGTCCGCACGATTTCCGACCAGCCGGCGATCATTTACGGGAAGGCTGCAGTCTACGCGCGTTACGCCGATATCGTCCTGTTCGGCCCGGCCGACAACTACGACTATCCGCCAATCCGGCGCGAAAC
Source organism: Sphingobium sp. GW456-12-10-14-TSB1 (assembly GCF_059424385.1). Classification (NCBI taxonomy): domain Bacteria; kingdom Pseudomonadati; phylum Pseudomonadota; class Alphaproteobacteria; order Sphingomonadales; family Sphingobiaceae; genus Sphingobium; species Sphingobium sp. GW456-12-10-14-TSB1. The sequence goes on from NZ_JBWKZI010000001.1 coordinate 977,197, forward strand.
GATCGAACGCATATTGTTCGCGTCGGGCCGGCCGGTTCTCGTCGCTCCGAACGGACACAAACCGCGTGCGATCGAGCATCTCGCGATCGGCTGGAATGCGACGCGCGAGACGACACATGCCCTGCGTAATGCAACGACCTTCGCCGCGCCGGGGGCCAAGGTCGACGTGCTGGTTCTCGACGCGCAGCCCTCGGCAAAGGGCCACGGTTCCGAGCCGGGTGCGGACATTGCTCACCACTTGGCCCGGCACGGGTTCATGTCGTCGGTGGTCCCTATCCACGCGACCGCGCTGTCTGACGCTGAGGCGCTGGTCAAAGCTGCTTGTGAGCGCGGTGTCGCAGTGCTGTCGCTCGGAGCCTACGGACATTCCCGCCTCCGCGAGATGGTCCTCGGTGGCGTTACCCGAGACCTGCTTGGCGGGGCATCGATTCCGCTGCTGTTTTCCCACTGACGCCTGCGCTATTCGATACATCGATCATTGTCAGCAAGGCTGGCGATGATCGGACAATCGGGCCGGTCGTCGCCATCGCAGCGCTCGGCGAGCTCCACCAGTGTGCGGCGCATAGCCTCGAGCGCGGCCGCCTTGCGCTGAAGCTCGTCGGCTCTTGCCATCGCGAGGGCCTTCACTTCGGCGCTCGAACGCTCTCCATCGTTCCACAGGTCAAGCAGCTGGCGGATATCCTCGATCGGGAAACCAAGGTCACGCGCATTGGCGATGAACCCGAGACGATGAAGGTCGGTTGCCGAGTAGTCGCGATAGCCGCTGCCGCGGCGCGGCGCGGCGGCGCCGGGATTCTCATAGTGGCGGATCATCCGCTGCGAGACGCCGCTCGCTTCCGAAGCCTGGCCGATGTTCATATGCCGCTTATGCCGCGGACGGCGCGCCGGTTGGACTCGAAAAGGCCGTTGCGGCGTCGGCGACCATGCGGCCAACGCACCAGCGCGCATAGAAGCCGCCGAGCAGCCGGCCCAGCAGCGCGCCGAGCCAACCGCGCGGCAGCCAATAGTCGATCCAGACCGTCAGTTCGCAGCCGCCGGGCGCGTTGGCGATCCGAATGCCCATCTCATAGCCGCCGACGATGACAAGCTGCGGCGTTCCAACCGTGCGCCAGACCTTGCGATACGGCGGCGTCCGCTCGGTCACGACCTCGTCGACCGCCATGGTCAGGCCGAAGGCGGACCCGCCCATATGAATGAGTGAGCCCACGGCCATGCCACGGTTCGCGTCGAACGCGTAGGTCATCCGTCCGCCGCCCATCATCGCGGACGGCTTCTCCATATGCGCGGCAAGACGGGTTTGGTCGTCGAGCCGGGCGAAAACCGCGACCGCTGCGGCGGGCAGCAGGCGTCTCGATTCAAAATGCCGTGGCCGCTGCGTCGGGCGACCTGGATCGCCGAGCGCCGTCGGCGCCATTGTCAGGGCGTCCGCGAGGGCGGCGAAGCATCACCGCCGCTATGGTACTGGTGACCGCCGTGGCCATGATGCATGAACAGGTGCATGAGTGGACAGGCCAGGAACAGCAAATAGGGCAGCGCCCCCAGCGCATGGCCCCAATGGTCGCGCAGCAGCCAGAACAGCGCCGCCGCTACGATCGCGGTGGCGAGCATGATCGCGAAGTTCCTGCTGAAACCGGTCATCGTTTCCCCCTTCGTGGGATCGGCCGCGTTACCGCGGTTTGCTAGTGGGCGGATGGTCGTGGTTGTGCTGCTCCTCGGGTGCCGGAGCGGGCGTCGCGGCGGCCCCGTGGTGCATGCATTTCGTTTCGGCCGTGCCGCCTGTCACGTTACCCGTGGTAGGATGCTGGGCACCGCCCTGTGGCATCGCCTTGCCGTCCATCTTCATTTCATCATGCCTCTGCATCATCGGGCATGGCACTTCCCGCGGCTTGGGGGCCTGGCCCTGCGGCGTCTGGGACTGGCCGGCTGCACCATGATCGCGCGCCTGCGCGAGGGCGGGGGAGGCAAATAGCGGTGCGAAGAGCAGCGCAGCGGCGCATGCGGCGGTTTTGATGGACGTCATCTCGGTTCCTTTCATCGGCACGCACGCGGTTCATTCAGCTTTCTGGAGAATTGTGAGCGCCCTGCGCCAGCATCGCATGATCGTCGGCGTAGATCGCCGACAAGCCGAGCGAGATGGCGAACAGGCCGCCCGATTGCAGGGTCAGGTCGAGCCGAGACGTATCGGCGCCGCGCACGATGACCGCGAGCTGCTGGAGTGCGGCGTCCTCTGTCAGCCCGTATCTGTCGAGGAAGGCATCGAAGCTGCATTTCTCCCCGACATGGCTCAGCTCCGCGCCGGGGATGTCATAGGCGATTGCGCCTTCGGCCTGCGCGACCGCGAACACCTGGTCGGCCGGCACATAGAGAAACTCCGGCGCCTCGTCGATGAACCTCGCCACCAGCCAGGGACAGGCGATCCGGTCGATCTTGGGGCGCTCGCGCGTGACCCATTTCATGGCAACCTCCTGTGTCAGGTGCGGGCGGCGGCGATCGCCTGCGCGTAGCGGCGATCGACCGCCTCCCAATCGAGGTTCTTGAACCAGGCGTCGATATATTTGGCGGCCTGGGTGCCGTAATCCATGTGGAAGCTGTGCTCGTACATATCGAGCACGAGTAGCGGCACGCCGGCCGCAGCGCCGTGCATATGATCCCATGCCCAATGATTATTGAGCGAGCGGGTGTGGAGATTGTAGGCGAGGATCGTCCAGCCCGAGCCGCCCGCGAGGCTCATGCCGGTGCGGCGGAATTCGGCTTCCCAGGTCGCGAACGAGCCGAACGCTGCGGTGATCGCCTCACGCACCGAGCCCGCGGCCTGGCCGTTGCCGCCCAGACCGTCGAAATAGATCTCGTGCAGCACCACCGAGCCGGTGCGGTGCAGTTCCTCGCGCTTGAGGCCGCCATAGAGCGCGGGCGGCGTTTCGCTGTCGGCGAGCGCGGCGGCCAGCCGGGTGCGAACCGCGTTCAGCGTCTTCACCGATCCCTGATAGTTGTTCTCCCAGTGCGAGCGGACCAGCCGCTCCGACAGGCCGTCGAGCTTCGCCGGATCGAACTTCAGGGGCTTGGGCTGATACCCGCCGGCAAAGGCCGGCGCGGGGGCCGGCGCCGGTTGCTGCGCTTCCACGCTATCCATTGCTGCCATTGCAACTGCTCCTGTTCCAAGGGCCTTGACGGCCGTGCGTCGTGAGACTTCCGTCACCCAACCTCTCCTTCTCAAACGATGAGCACATAGGCCGCGCCGAGGCCGGCACAGGCGAACAGTACCGGGATCATGCCGGCCTTGAAGCGGAACACCGCGACCGCCGCGCCGAGGACGAGAACGAGCGCCGGCAGGTTGAGCGACGTGAGCACCGGCACGTCGAACCCGCCGCCGACGATGCCGACGGTCCGCACCTCGCGGAACAGCGTGTGGATCGCGAACCAGAGCGCGAGGTTGAGGATCACGCCGACCACCGCCGCGGTGATCGCGCCGAGCGCGACCGACAGCGCGCGGTTGCCGCGCAGCCGCTCGACGAAGGGCGCGCCCGCGAAGATCCACAGAAAGCAGGGCACGAACGTCACCCAGGTCGTGAGGACCGCGCCCAATGTCGCCGCGACCAGCGGGTGCAATGCTCCGGAATCCCGGAACGCCGCCAGAAAGCCGACGAACTGCGTCACCATGATGAGCGGCCCCGGCGTCGTTTCGGCGAGCCCGAGGCCATCCAGCATCTCGCCGGGCTGGAGCCAGCCATAGGTGCCGACCGCCTCCTGCGCGACATAGGCGAGCACCGCATAGGCGCCGCCGAAGGTCACGACCGCCATCTGGCTGAAGAAGGTCGCGATCCGGCTGAATACGTCGTCGGGGCCGAACAGCGCGAGCATCGCCGCGACCGGCGCCAGCCAAAGGAACAGCAGCGCCCCCGAAATCTTGAGCGACCAGGCGAGATCGGGCCGGGCATGATCGGGCAGTCCTTCGCCGAGCGCGGTATCGCGATCGTGGACGACGTTGCCGCCGCCCGGGCCGTGCCCGCCGCCGCCCTTGAACGCGGAAAAGCCGAGGCGCCCGCCGACATAGCCGCCGAGCGCCGCTGCCAGCACGATCAGCGGGAACGGCGCGCGCAGGAAGAAGATGGCGACGAAAGCCGCCGCCGCGATCCCGCGCATGACGTTGTTCTTGAGCGCGCGCGAGCCGACCCGCACCACCGCCTGGATCACCACCGCGAGCACCGCAGCCTTCAAACCGAAGAACAGCCCCTCGATCAGCGGCGAAGCCCCGAGCAGCACATAGACGAAGCTCAAGGCGAGAATGGCGAGGAAGCCGGGCAGCACGAACAGCGCGCCCGCGACCAGCCCGCCCTTGGTCTTGTGCAAGAGCCAGCCGATATAGGCGGCGAGCTGCTGCGCCTCGGGGCCGGGCAGCAACATGCAATAGTTGAGCGCATGCAGGAACCGCTCCTCGCCGATCCAGCGCTTCTCATCGACGAGGATGCGATGCATCACCGCAATCTGCCCCGCAGGCCCGCCGAAGCTCAGCGACGCGATCCGCGCCCAGACGCGCACTGCCTCGCCGAAAGCTATGCCGTGATCCTTCGCGGGTGCGGCTGCATTTGCGGGTAGCTCGGTCGTGGCGATGCTCATCGCTCGGTCTTTCTCGTGCTGAAATAGGCGTGGAACTGGTCGAGCGCGTCGCCGGCACTGGCGATGCGCTGGAGATCGTCGTCGGTCGAGGCGCAGACGCCCGACAGCATCGCGCCCAGCCCCGGCGTCTCGGGCCGGCCGAACTTGCCGTCGCCGATGTCAAGGTCGTGAATGATCTCGCCGATCACGGCCAATGCCGGATCGCGTTCAAGCTCGGCACGCAGCAGCAAGGTCTCGAAGCTGCACCGATCGCCTTCGTGGGTGAACTCCGCGTCCACCATGTCGAAGCGCAGCTCGCCCGCCTCGGGCGCATGGTTCTTCGCATCGACGAACTTGAAGCTGGCCTTCGGGTCGATGAACCGGCGGATCAGCCAGGCGCAGGCGATGCGGTCGACATGGACGCCGCGCCGCGTCACCCAAACACGGTTCTTGAGATCGGCAGGCGAAAGCGGCGCCGGCTCGCCCGTGCGGCCGATATCCGGATGGGCGTAGCGCTGCTCATCCAGGTCGCGCAGCGCCGCCTCCGCGCCTTGCCGGCCGTGCGCGCCGAAGAAGTCCAGCCGGACGATCTCGGCCAGCCGCCGCTGGAGCTTGGCGATCTCGGGACCCGACGGCGGGCCCGTATCGAGCAAGCGGCGCGCGGCCTGCGCCAACTCCTCATAGTCCGTGTCGCGTGCGGCATCGAACAGGGCGCGCAGCTCGGCGTCGCTCTGCCCGTCGATCATCTGCGCGTCGATCAGCACCGCCTCGCCGCCGCCGCTCGTCGTGATCTCCGTCAGCAGAGCGCGGAAGGCGGCTTCGTTGTCCTCGCGCCACGGCAGGACATGAACCGCGTTCTTGAGCGGCACCGCGCCGATCGCCTGCAGGCGGCGCCAGATCTTGACGCGTAGATAGGGCGGCTTCGCCGGAAGCTGGTGCAGCAAGGCCAGCCAATGCTCGCAGCCGGTTGTGTCGGTCATAGTGCATATGTATCATCGTCAGCGATTCGATGAAACATATATATCTCCTATCGCCCGCCGCGCTGATCGCGACCGTCGCGCAACCTGCCTCGGCGCAGCAGGCACCGGCGCGTGTCGAGGCGCCGCCGCCGCAGGACGGCCTGACGCTCTCGGGCTCGGTCCGCTTGCGCTACGAGGCGATCGACGGACAGGCGCGAGCCGGGTTCAACACGAGCGACGAGCTTGTGAACCTGCGCACCAACATCCTCGCCGAATACCGCAAGGGTGATGTCCGGTTCGGAGTCGAGCTGTTCGACAGCCGCGTCTGGGGCGACGATGCCGGAACGCCGGTGACGACCAACGAGGTCAATACGCTGGAGCCGGTCCAGGCTTATGTGGCAGCCGACTTCAACGGCGCCTTCGGCCGGGGCACGAAGCTCACGCTCACCGCAGGCCGCATGACGCTCAACCTGGGATCGCGGCGGCTCGTGGCCGCGGACGATTATCGCAACACCACCAACGGCTATACCGGGCTTCGCGCTGACATCTCGGCACCGCAGGGCTGGAAGGCCACGTTCATCTACACGCTGCCACAGGTCCGGTTGCCCGACGACAACGAAGGCATCCGCGATTCCAAGGTGCGCCTCGACAGGGAGAGCTTCGATCTCGTTCTTTGGGGCGGCCAGCTCAGCAAGGCCAAGGCGCTCGGTCCGGCGACGGCGGAGCTGACCTATTTCCACGTCGGCGAGCGCGACGCGCCGGGCCGTCCGACCCGCGACCGCTCGCTCGATACCTTCGGCGGGAGGCTCATCGCCGAGCCGCGCACGGGCGCGTTCGACTACGAGATCGAGGCGCTATACCAGGTCGGCCATGTGAGCGCTTCATTGGTGCCGACCGCGGCCCGGCAGTCGGTCAGCGCCAGTTTCATCCATGCCGATGTCGGCTACAGCTTCGCCGGACCCTGGAAACCACGTCTTTCGGTCGAGTTCGACCGCGCGAGCGGCGACAAGCCGGGCGGGCGTTTCGGCCGGTTCGACACGCTGTTCGGGATGCGGCGCGCCGATCTGGCGCCCGCCGGCCTCTACAATGCGGTTGCTCGCGCCAACATCATGACGCCGGGCGTCCGGATCGAGGCGACGCCCAGCAAGCGGCTCGACTGGTTCGCGGTCTACCGGCCGATGTGGCTCGCCGCCGACGAAGACAGCTTCTCCACGACCGGCGTGCGCGATAGCTCAGCACAATCGGGCGGTTTCGCGGGACACCAGATCGAAGCGCGCGTTCGCTACTGGATTATGCCGACACGGCTGCGCTTCGAGTTTGATGGCCTGTTGCTCGCCAAGGGTCGGTTCCTTCGCGACGCGCCCAACGCGCCGCCGGGGCGGTGGACGCGCTATGGTTCATTCAATCTCACGGGGAGCTTCTGATCACCAAGGGCGTGTCCGCGCAGCAATCGGAACGCTGCAGTGTGAAACATAGGAGGGGCCCCTTGGAAGGGCGGTTGCGCTGCCGGTCTCTTGCCATGCGCCACGAGCGAATACGACCTGGCCGCGAATTAACCGACCCCGCGGCGCGTCCGATCAGGCGGGGCGCTTTTCCTGGCGAGCGTCACGTGATTGCGCGCTGGATGTGATATGACCGGCTTACTCTGAAGGCAGGCGGAGCCAGGTGGATGCGTGTTCTGATTCTCGATGGGCATCCCGACGATGGCCGCCTCATCACGCATCTGCTCGACCATTATCACGCCAAGGTCGCGTCGGATGCGGAAGTCGAGCGCATCGCCCTGCGCGATCTCGATTTCGATCCGATCCTGCGGCACGGTTACAAAGTCGTGCAGCCCTGGGAGCCCGACCTTGAGCGCGTCGGCGCCGCCATCGCCGCCTGCGACCATCTCGTTGTCGCTTTCCCGATGTGGTGGGGCAGCGAGCCGGCCCAGCTTAAGGGGCTGATCGACCGCGTGCTGCTGCCCGGCTTCGCCTTCCGCTATCACCGCGATAATCCCCTCTGGGACCGGCTGCTAGCCGGGCGCTCGGCTGATGTGCTCATCACCACCGATACGCCGTCCTGGTATCTGCGCTGGGCCTACGGCAATCCGGTGGTGCGGCGCTGGCGCGGCCAGATACTCGGCTTCTGTGGCTTCAAGCCGCTGCGGATCACGAAGTTCGGTCCGGTGCGCCAAGGCGGCGTCGAGAAGAACATCGCCGCGTGGTGCGGCAAGATCGAGCGGCTGGCGGCTTCCGCATTTGCTCTGCGGCGCGGCACCAGGCTCCAGGCCGTTCTCCCGAACGATTGGTCCGACGACTTCCGCTGAAGTTGTGCAGAGCATTTTGCAAGACGATGCTGCAAAGTCTCCTGTGAAGGAAATCCTTCTCGTTCGCGCCGGGATCCTGCATCGGCACTATCAGGGCTATCGGGTCGACCACCATAATCGCGGCACCCAGCGCCAAGCGTTCTACACGCTTTCTCCCATCGCTCGAAAGCTGCTCCAGACAGGCCATGCCCAGTCAGCACCGCCACAGCACCCACGACAAGGCTCGTTGGTCCTCGGTTGAGCGATCTGATCGCGCCGCCCCGGCTTATGCTAAGAGGCACCGCCGATCGGGGTTACGGGTTGAGCTTGTCCTTCAAGGCCTTGGCGGCCGAAAAGCCCAACTTGCGCGATGCCTTGATGGTCATTGCCTCGCCGGTTGTCGGATTGCGGCCTTCCCGCGCAGGGCTGTCCTTGACCTTGAACTTGCCGAAGCCGTTGAATGAGATTTCCCCACCTTTCGCCGCGGCCTCGCCAATCCCGGCGAACATCGCATCGACAAGCTTGCGCGCATCGGCCTTGGTGATGCCGTGTTCACGGGCGATCTTTTTGGCAAGATCATTGTTGTTCATGAAAAATACCTCTCCTGAGCTGAATTTCGGTCGCAGGGCTTCATAACGGGCGAGGCATGGCGCGCCTCCTTCCAATCCTGACCGCGCTGGCTTCATAACGAAATGCCTCACAGGCGAGGCACTATCTCATCCTGCAAGCCGCGTCTCGAAGAGATCCAGTTCTCGGATGAGCTTGCGCGCGGCCTCGCTGCCCAGTTGTCGGTTGCGAACCCGCCGGGATATTTCCTCCCGCTCGGCCTTGAGCGCGGCGAGCCGCAATTCGCGTTCGATCTTCTCGTCGCGCCGGTGAACATCCTTCTGCTCGGGCTCGGCGATCTGATGATCGATCCGATCACGGTATAAATCCATGAGCCGCGACGCGACATTAACGTAAGTGTCCGGATCCCTCTTGCCGTTGGCGAGGCGATGTTGCGTTCGTTCGATCTCGCCGATCGCCGCTTCCGCGGCAGCAACGCGCGCGGCATCCACCTCGGCCTCTCCCGTCGGCTCGGGTGGCATCTCGAGGCTCCGCATCATCAAGGGCAGACCGATGGATGCGGCAATCAGCGACAGAATGATCACGCCCATCGCCAGGAATATCGCGAGATCGCGGGCGGGGAAGGGCGAGCCGTCCACCATCGCAAGCGGGAGGGTGAGCACACCGGCCAGCGTGATCGCGCCTCGCACACCGGCGAAGGACATCGCCCCGATGATCCGCCAATTCGGGCGCTCTCGGTCCTCCGGCCGACGGAACAAGGTCAGGCGGAACGACAACCACACCCAGGCGAAACGAAGCGCTGCGAGTCCAGAATTGATCGCGATGACATAGACACCCAGCCACCACGGTTCGTGATGACCGGTGAGACGCACGGTATCGGCGGCATCGGCGAGGATCGTTGGCAGTTGCTCGCCCAACAGCACGAAGATGACCCCGTTGGCGGTGAACTGGATCATGTCCCACACCGCTGTTCTTCGGATGCGTGTGACAGCCAGGGCATTCCCGCGCGCCTCAACGAAACCCATGGTAAGCCCGGCTGCGACGGTTGCGAGGATTCCTGAACAATGGAGATGCTCGGCGATCAGATAGGCGCCGAACGGGATGAGCAGGCTAATCAGGATCTGCGAGCCGCTTTCCTCGCCCACGTATCGCGTGACGATGCTCTTCGCCCAACCGACAAGCCAGGTCAGCGCTATCCCGACGGCGATTCCGCCGATCGCGACCCACAGGAAATTAATCGCTGCCTCCCCCAGGGAAAAGGCGCCAGTCAACGCGGCGGCGACCGCAAAACGCAAGCATACGAGACCCGAGGCATCGTTGAGCAGGGATTCTCCCTCGAGGATATGCATCATCCGCTTGGGAACGGGGGTGCGCTGGGCGATTGCGGAGACCGCTATCGGATCGGTCGGCGATACTACTGCGGCGAGGGCGAACGCCACCGCAAGCGGCATCGCCGGGATCATCCAGTTGATGAAGAATCCCATGCCCAGCACAGTGAACACGACCAGTCCAAGCGCAAGCTCGAGGATGGTCGACCGATCCTTGAACAGATCCTCCCGCGGGATGCGCCAGCCATCGAGAAACAAGAGCGGCGGCAGAAAGAGTAGGAAGAAAATCTCCGGATCGAGCGTTACGCGCCAGTCTGCGACCAGTCCGACTGCGGCGCCCAGGGCGATCTGCACCAGCGGCCGCGGTATCGGGAGCGGAAGCAACCGAGCCAGTATGCCGCTTACGACGACGGCGAAAAGTAAAGTCAGGACAAGCGTTACGGTTTCCAAAAGCGGCCTCGAACAAGCGGGGAGGGTCGGTGTCTCCTTGGACTCTTAGCGGGATGGGCCGTTCATGCCAGCCTTGTTCGAGGTCCGCAGAGGCGATCTACCCTGCGGTTCGCGAACACCCCGATCGCACCCAGCGCGGGTCCTGCGAACGCACTCGTCCATTTCTAAACCCCAGCCTATCGGGCGGTGGGAGCAGCGTCTCTACGGATATAACCGGATTGCGATCTACCCGGTCTCTCCAGCTAGTTGATCCCAGTTATCGATCGAATTGGAGGACTTCGGAGCCCAGTTCAGGAACCAAAGGAAGCGAGGTCTGGCCCACGCTTCCGTGTGCTCAATTCCCATGATCCGAACCTATCCCAAGGAGGCTTGATGTCGGCACCCATCGATTTGGAAGAAGTGTGCTGGCATGCGTTACCGAGCAGCGAGATCGCCAAGATCCTCGACGTGGATCTTACCGGCCTCTCGCCTTCGGAAGTAGGCCGACAAGCTACCCGTTTTGGTCCCAATGCGCTGCCCAAGTCGCCTCGGCGGAGCCCGTTGCTGCGCTTTCTGGCCCAGTTCAACAATACCCTGATCTACGTTCTGATCGCCGGGGCGCTGGCAGCCGCGCTGCTCGACCATATGATCGATGCGGCTGTCATCGTGGCCGTCGTAATTGTGAATGCGGTTATCGGCCATATCCAGGAAGGGAAGGCGGAACAGGCTCTCGAAGCGATCCAGCAGATGATCGCGCCAAAGGCGAGCGTTGTCCGCAGCGGCATCAGGCAGACGATCCCGGTCTCCGAGATCGTCCCTGGCGATCTTGTCCTCATCGAAGCTGGCGATCGTGTCCCGGCCGACCTCAGGCTGCTCCATGCCCGCCGCCTCCTGATCGACGAAGCCCTTCTGACCGGGGAGTCGGTCGCGGCCGAGAAGCAGGAGGCGGTGCTGCCCGAAGAGACCGTTCTCGCAGACCGGCGAAACATGGCCTTCTCCGGCACGCTGGTCGCCGCCGGACAAGCGAACGGAATTGCCGTTGCCACCGGGCCCCACACGCAGATCGGACGGATCAGCGAGCTAATCCAGTCCGTCGAAGCGATGGTGACGCCGCTGCTGAAGCAGATCGACCAGTTCGCCCGTCGCTTTACTTGGTTCGTGCTCGCAGGAGGCCTGGCGCTGTTTGCGTTCGCCGTTCTGGTGCGGGGCTACGACTGGATCGATGCTCTGATCGCCGTTGTCGCGCTTGCCGTCGGCATTGTGCCGGAAGGTCTGCCGGCAGTCATTACCATCACGCTTGCCATAGGCGTGCGCCGGATGGCTTCCCGGAATGCCGTTATCCGCAAGCTCCCTGCGGTTGAAACGCTCGGCGCCACTTCGGTGATCTGCTCGGACAAGACCGGCACGCTTACGCGCAACGAGATGACGGCCCGCCGGATCATCTCCGCCCGGCACACCATGATCGCCAGCGGCTCAGGCTACATTCCGGAGGGACATCTCCAGATCGCGGGAACAGGCGATCAGGCCGACGCCATGGCGGCCTCTATGCCGCTGATCCGCTGTGGTATCCTGTGCAACGATGCGTCACTGCGCAAGGTTGGCGAAGACTGGCGCGTCGAGGGCGATCCCATGGAAGGCGCCCTGTTCGCCCTGGCAATGAAGGCTGCCGTCGACCCGGAACTGGAACGTACGGAATGGGAGCGGCTCGACGAGATCCCGTTCGATGCGGCGCACCGCTTCATGGCGACGCTTTGTCGTGGGTCTGACGGAGCGACGGCTCTCCTCGTCAAAGGCGCACCCGAGGCCCTCTTCGCGATGACCTCGCCCGACGACATCGGCGATTGGGAACGCGCCATCGCTGAAGCCGGAAACGAGGGCGAGCGTGTCCTCGCCTTTGGAGCGAAGCCCATGCCGTCGGATGCAGAGCGCATCTCGTTCGACGACGTCATGGCCGGCGTCCGGCTGCTCGGACTGGTCGGCTTCATCGATCCACCGCGCCTCGAGGCGAAGGAGGCGATCGCCGAATGCCGCTCGGCCGGGATCGCCGTCAAGATGATCACGGGAGACCATGCCGCGACGGCGCTGGCAATCGCGCGCCAGCTCGAGCTTGCCGACGATCCGCAAGCGATGACCGGGCTCGATATCGAGAAGCTCTCGGACGAGGAACTCGAACGGATCGTCGCTCGCATCTCCGTGTTCGCCCGGACCAGTCCCGAGCACAAGCTTCGCATCGTCCGCGCCCTGCAGGCACAGGGCCAGATCGTCGCCATGACCGGCGATGGCGTGAACGATGCCCCGTCGCTCAAGCAGGCCGATGTCGGCGTGGCGATGGGCATCAAGGGGACCGAAGCCTCGAAGGAAGCCGCCTCCATGGTGCTCCTCGACGACAATTTTGCATCGATCGTCAGCGCCGTACGCGAGGGCAGGACCGTTTACGACAATATCCGGAAAGTCATTTCCTGGGAAATCCCCACCAATGGCGGCGAGACACTGGCGGTCGTTCTGGCGATCCTCTTGGGATTTGCTCTGCCAATGTCAGCAACCCAGATCCTGTGGGTCAATCTCATCCTCGCCGCGACGCTCGGTCTGGTGCTCGCTTTCGAACCCACCGAGCCAGGCGTAATGCAGCGTCGCCCACGCAAACGCGGCGCGCCTCTGCTTTCGCCATTTCTCCTGTGGCGCGTCGTGCTGGTGTCCGTGCTGTTTGCCGCGGTCACCCTCGGCCTCTTCTTCCACACGCTCGATCAGGGCCGCGGCCTCGAAGTGGCGCGCACGATGGTCGTCAACATGTTCATCGTCGCGGAGATTTTCTACCTCTTCAACGTCCGCTATCTGCACATGACGTCCCTGACGTGGCGCGGCGCGCTGGGAACCCCCGCCGTGTTGATCGCGATTGCGATCCTGCTCCTTGGCCAGGCGCTCTTCACCTACGCCCCGTTCATGAACGCGATCTTCGGCTCGCGACCGCTCACCGTTGACGACCTTGCGCTGCTCGTGCTCGCCGGCGCGGCTCTCATGCTCCTGCTCGAGGGCGAAAAGCACCTCATGCGGCGTCTGGGCTGGTTCAAGGAACTCAACGACTAGGAGGACGAAATGACCCAGGACACTTTCCCCAAACGTATCGCGCTTGCAACCGACCTCAGCCATCGTTGCGACCGCGCGCTCGACCGGGCCCTGATGGTCGCCAAGGCGTGGCAGGCCGAACTCACAGTCATCCACGCGCTTGCCCCACCCGACGATATTACCCTGTTCGGGAGCCTGCGCGACCAGCCATCCTGGCGTCGCCCGCCTGACCCGGTTCGAAAGGTCCGCGATCGAATGTTCCGGGATCTGGTGCGCGAGGACCCGAACATCGACATCGCAGTCCATGTCGAGGCGGGAGCGCCTGCAGATGTCGTCCTGAAGGTCATCCGGAAATCCCATGCGGAGCTGATCGTCACCGGCGTCGCCCGCGACGAACTACTGGCGCGCATGTTCCTTGGCGACACTGTCGACCGGCTGATCCGCAAGTCTCCCGTTCCCGTTCTCATCGTCCGCGACCGCGCCTTCGAGCGCTATCACAACATGCTCGTCACGACGGATTTTTCGAAGTCTTCCCGTGTCGCGCTCGAGACGGCCGTCCGGTTCTTCCCAGATGCGGGCATCTCGCTCTTCCACGCCTATGACGTGCCCTTTGCCGGCTATCTCGGCCGCGCGGAAGTCGAGAAGCAATTCGAGGACTATGGCAAGGACGCGACCGACAAGTTCCTGGCCGAAGCCGGGATCGCGCCCGATACGGCTCGCATGGTCAGCCGCATGATCGAAAACGGAGTGCCCGAGCGGCTGTTGCAGGACTATGCCGAGACTTCGCGGCGCCATCTCACCGTGGTGGGGACTCATGGCGGCGGCATGGTCTATGAAGCCCTGATCGGAAGCACGGCGCGCAAGATCATCGATGCCGTGCCCGGCGACGTCCTCCTCGTGCCCGATCCCGCGAAGCGCAAGGCAGACTGACCTCCCGATGACTCTTGCGATCGTCTGGATCTGCGTCGGGCTTGCCGCATTGATCGCTGGCGCCGAACTGCTCGTGAGAAGCGGGTCGGCTCTGGCGGCACGCCTCGGCGTTTCACCCCTGCTGATCGGACTCACCGTCGTCGCGCTCGGAACGAGCACTCCGGAGCTGGCTGTCGGCATCGATGCCGCCGTTCAGGGCAACGGCTCGCTTGCGGTGGGGAATATCGCCGGCACCAATACCGTCAACATCCTCCTTATCCTCGGGCTGAGCGCCGCGCTGCGGCCGCTGGCGATCCAGATGCAGACACTGCGCCTGGAACTCCCCGTGATCGTCATCGCCTCGGCCACGCTGCTCGCCTTCGCATGGGACGGCACGCTCTCGCGGTTGGAGGGGCTCCTACTCGTCACCATGGGCGCGGCGTTCACGCTGGCGGTCATCCGCGTCGCCCGGCAAGAGAGCATTAAGGTCAAGTTGGAATTTGCCCGTGAGTACGGGCCCCGGCGCCTCGCCAATCGCCAGGCGGCCACCGAGATGCTGATGCTTGCCGCCGGCCTTGTCATCATCGTCGCCGGCGCCGACTGGCTCGTCGAGGGTGCCGTCGGTTTGGCACGTCTCTGGCGCGTCTCGGACGCATTCATAGGTCTGACCATCGTCGCCATCGGCACCTCAGCGCCCGAACTCGTGACCACGATCATTTCCACCTTCCGAGGTGAGCGTGACATCGCCATCGGCAACCTGATCGGCAGCAGCGTCTACAACATTCTTGTGATCCTTGGCGTGACCTGCCTCATTCCGGCCGATGGCATCGACGTCAACACTCACCTTATCGGCATCGATATCCCGGTGATGCTAGGCGTAGCGTTGTTCTGCATTCCGGTTTTCGTTAGCGGCCGCAAGATCACGCGGGGCGAGGGTGGCCTCTTCGTGAGTGCCTACGTGGCGTACCTTAGCTACCTCATCATACAGCGTGCATGAGATGAGCCGTTTCCCGCCGGCGCGTATCCGAAGGCCGACAGCGCCGCGCAAGACCCCTTGACCCATTGGGCTAATTCGAGAGTGCTGCGGCGATCCGGTCCTTTATCGCCAAGCGGCGCCTGCGAAGCTCGGTTTCATGATCGTGCGACGTCGGCTGGACATTGGTCTCGGCCACGTGAATTTCGTCGTTCACTTCATCATAGTCGATGAGCAACTGTGCAAAGCTCGGGTTTGAGACCTTCAGCGCATGGATCTTGTCCAACTGGCCCGGAAACTCTTCGCTCAAATTATGCGGTGTGTTCGACATGTCTTACTCCGTAGATGCCTATGCAAGCGTGATAGAGGACGCACCCGGGTGCGCCCATAAGTAGGTTCCCCATCAGCTTCGGGCGATAGGCCTGGTCGAGCAGAGCAAGGAGCTTCGGGCAGCTAGTCCTGCCGGCTCTTCCGCTTCTCGCGGTGGGACTGGTAGGAACGCAGGATCTCGCCCATCCGGGCAAGCGCCTCGCGCCGTGCCGACGCACTCTCGATATCCTGCAGTTCCTTCTTCAACCGGACCGAGAAATCGGCATAGTCGTTCTGCCAATCCCGCCCAACCGCGCTCTGCAATTCGACATCGCCCGTCTTCAGGCGCTTGGCCGGCGCTCCTGTGGGCAACGAATAGGTCTCGCCGATCTGCGGCGTGACGATTGACAACACTCCTTCGCCTTGCATCAAGCGGCGTAGCGTCTCGATGGAGACTGGCTCGCCATGGTCCAGGAAAAGACTGCCATTGATCGGCATCCGCCCCGTGATCCATTCCTTGAGATCCGTCTGGTCGCCATGCGCGGAATAGCTGTCGATCCGACGAATTTGGGCACGGACCGCGACGTCCTGTCCCCAGATCCGGACGCGACTGGCACCGTCGAGGATCGTCCGGCCGAGCGAGCCAGCCGCCTGGAAGCCGACGAACAGGATCGTCGATTCCCGACGCGCGAGATTGTACCGCAAATGGTGGCGAATACGCCCCGCTTCGCACATGCCGGACGCGGCCATAATGATTGCGCCCGACATCGTGTTCAGCCGCATCGATTCCATGGTGGTGGCGGTGTAGTGGAACGACGGGTGATGGAAGATCTCCCCCGAACCCATGTCTTCAAGGTCGTTGGCGTGCTTGGCGAACACCTCGGTCGCCCGTGTCGCCAACGGAGAATCGATGAACACCTGCGGAAATGCCAGACGCCCGGTGTTGATCAGTGTCGCGATGTCGAGCAGCAATTCCTGAGTACGTTCAAGTGCAAACACTGGGATCACCAGATTGCCGCCGCGGGTCAGGGCGGCCTTGATCTCCGCCTCGAGTTGCGTCCGGCGTTCCTCTATCGAGACATCCTCCCGAACCCGGTCGCCATAGGTGCTTTCGCACACGACATGGTCCAAACCAACCGGCGCTTCCGGATCCGCATGGAATGCCTTGTGATGCGGTCCAAGGTCTCCCGAGAACAATAGGTGCGAGCCTCCGACGTGCATCTCGGCCGACGCTGACCCCAGAATATGCCCTGCATTCCAAAACCGGGTCCTGAAGCCCGGTACCGGCTCGAACCACTCATTCAGTTCGACCGTGTCGCACAGGCTGTAAGCGGCCATCGAATCCGCTTCGGTGTAGATCGGCTCGAACGGCACTTCATCCCTGCGATCACGCCGACGATTGCGTCGCTCCGCTTCGCTCTCCTGGATCCGTCCGGCATCCGGCAGCATGTAGTAGAGAAGATCCTTGGTCTGGGGAGTGCAGTAGATCGGGCCACGGTAGCCCTCGGCCGACAACTTGGGCAGAAGCCCGCTGTGATCGATATGCGCATGGGTCAGCACGACCGCGTCGATCCTGCGCACATCGAATGAAAATGGGTCCCGATTGAGCGTTTCGAGAGTCCGCGATCCCTGGAAAAGGCCGCAGTCGATAAGCACAGTACTCCCTCCATAGTGCAGTTCCATGCACGAGCCGGTGACTGTCCCTGCAGCGCCGTGGAAGGTGATCTTGGGCTCGTTACTCATCGGCTCACTCTGCTCCTGCTTGGTCTGCAACAGTCCGACCCTTAGACACCCCTATAACTCGAGCTATGCGAGATATCCCGTAGTGGGCCGCGTCAACTGGCATTGCCGTACTGGCCGAGCACATCGCGCTGACCGCGACGTCGTCGATCCTCGATCACATCCGCGAATATGGGCCGGTTGAATTGGGGATATTGCGGATAGACCGGAATGCGGCCGGCCCGCTCAATGGCAGAATGACGAACATTGCCACCCTGACGCTGAACCCCACGATCGACGTCGCCTACGAAGTCGATCGCATGTTCCACACGCGCAAGATGCGGACAAAATCCGAGTTTTACAGCCCAGGCGGTGGCGGCATCAACGTCGCCCGGGTCTTCGTCCGCCTCGGCGGCAATGCTCGAAACTATTATATGGCGGGTGGCGCAACGGGCGATGCGCTCGACGGCCTGCTCGACCTTCATCAGCTTGTTCGCAATCGCATCACCATCGCGGGCCACACCCGCGTTGCATCTGCCGTGCTGGAGATCGAAAGCGGCAAGGAATTCCGCTTCGTCCCGCCCGGCCCGACAATCCAGCCTGTCGAATGGCAGGCGTGTCTTGCCCAGCTTGAAAACGCGCAGTGCAAATTCATGGTCCTAAGCGGTTCGCTACCCCGGGGTATGCCCGGTGACTTCTACGGTCAGGTCGCGGCGCTGATGCACCGACGCAATATCCCGGTTGTGCTCGACAGTTCAGGGCCCGGTCTCAAGGGTGGCCTTCAGGAAGGCCGCATCTTTCTCGTAAAACCCAGCATCGGCGAGTTGCGGCAATTCACCGGCCAGAAACTCGCGACACCCGACGAGATCGCCAATGCCGCAATGGAAATCGTTCGATCGGGACAAGCCGCGCATGTCGCCGTGACCATGGGCCATGACGGCGCAATCCTTGCCACTGCCACCGGACAGCTTTTTCTGCCGGCCGCCTCCATAGAGGCGAAAAGTGCGGTTGGCGCCGGTGACAGTTTCCTCTCCGCCATGCTCTTTGCGATCTCGATCGGCTGGGATACGGCCGAAGCGTTCCGCTTCGGAATTGCTGCTGGCGCTGCCGCCGTGATGAGCCCGGGTCACGATCTCGCCAGACCAGACAATATCCAGCACCTATACCAGCAGGTTACGCCAATACCCTGAGTGTTGCGGCAAATCGGCCATCTGAGATTCATCGCGCCCGAATCATGCGCAAGCTCGACGCTAGTTCGATCGCGAGCCTGGTTGCGACGGCGATAGCGCTAGGCGGCGCGCAACAGACCCTGGTGCGTAGAATCCCGCATTGCTGGAAAAAGGCCGGTCGGTCAGTCAACCTCTTACGCCAAAGAGACTGAATGATGACCGACAATACTCCCAACGGGGCGAACATGAACGTCCGCGCGCCCTTCCCGATTGCTCATCCAGAGGCGGCGAGGATACTGCTTTTTCTGCCGCACATGCAGGCCGCCATAATCACGGCCGCTCTGGAGCAGCAGCAGGCCCCTCAAATCTAGCAAAGGATCCATCCTTTATGAATATTAGCACGACCGGCCTCGATTCGGCTAAAAATTGCTTTTCAAGCTCACGCGATCAGAAAAGTTGTCGTCCGCAAGACGCTAAGACAACCGCAGATGCGTCCCTTCTTCGAGAAGTTTCCGCCTAGTCTGGTCGGAGCGGAAGCCTGCGACTGGACGAAGATCTGCGCCGGCGAGGAGGAGAAACCCGTGTATGTCGGACCCCGCCTGCTTGAAGCGCTATCCCGTCTCAACATGGCATCGTCGACCGAGGCACTGCGCGACGGACTGGCTGATGCCGCCAGGCAAATGGGCTTTCCCTATATCGCGCTGGTCCAACACGGCGGTCTGCCGCGGCTGGTCGAGTGCTCGATGGTGGTCACCAACTATCCGGCGAAGTTCGTCCAATCCTACATCGCAAACCACTATTATGTTATCGACCCGGTCTATGAAGTGAGCCAGCTTCTCGATCGGCCGTTCGGCTGGGAGGAGATCAGCAACGTCGTCGAGCTTGCCGATCACCAGCATGCCCTTTTCAAGGAAGCGGGGCGCTACGGGATCGTTCACGGCGTCACCGTGCCGCTACACATCCCGAGCGAGTCCTACGCGTCATGCACCTTCGCCCGCCCGGAACCGATCGAGATCACGCCATCGCTGATGACCACGCTCCAGATCATCGCCGGCTTCGCGTTCAGGGCGGGCCTCTATCTCCATCACGCCATGCACGACCGCAATGTTCCCCGGCTTACGCGCCGCGAGGCAGAATGCACGGCGCTGATCGCGCTCGGCAAGACCGATTGGGAGATCGGCCAGATCCTCGGGATCGCCCAAACCACGGTTCGGTATTTCATAACGAGAGCGAAGCAACGCTACGGCGTCTTCAGGCGCTCGGAGCTGGTCGCGCGCGCGATCATCGATGCTCAGGTCATCCGTGATGGCCAGGACAGGGATAGCAAGGTGCCCGAGAGCGCCGACGACAAGCCGGAGCGTGGATAGCTCACATCGCGTTGCGGGAGCGGACGATGCGCCAGATACGGCTTGGACCATTTTGCGGCGAGCAGCGCGGAAGGGTGGAGGTTGGTTGAGGCGGTGGAGTAGAATCGGAAAGGTGGTGAGTGGGGAAGCGCGTTAACGCCCCCAAGCGCCCCGGTGCTCTTTCAAAGCGTACACTGCTTGACGAACGGCAGCGGAAGGGTGTACCAATTGAAGCTGTACGAGTGGAGGCACACAATGCCGCGAGCAGTAGTGGAAGACAACAGACGCATGAGCCTGCGGATTCGGCCGGAGCAAAAGGCTTTGCTTGCCCGGGCGGCTGCGCTCAAGCATACCGATCTCACGACCTTTGTCACACGTTCGGCGCTGCGCGAGGCCGAGAACGTGATCGAAGAGTCGGAGCGGACGAAACTGAGCGAGAGAGACAGCCTGCTCGTTCTTGATCTGCTCGAGAACCCGCCGCCGGTGAATGCGAAACTGCGCGCTGCCATCGCCGCGATGCCGAAGTTGGCATGACGCTTCCTTCATGGCACGAGGAAGCGATTTCGAAAGCGCATGACCGGACTTCATTCGACTGCGGCGACAATGATCTGAACGTCTACTTGCAGCGTTATGCGCGGCAAAGCCACGAGGCAGGCGGGGCGAAGACGTTCCTCGCCATCGACGACACCGACAGCAAGACGGTTCTCGGCTTTTACAGCATCGCTCCGGGCAGCATGGATCATGCGGATACGCCAGAACTGGCGAGGCGAGGACTCGCCAGGCATGAGGTGCCGGGCTTCCGGCTCGCGCGGCTAGCAACGGATCTGCGTGTGCAGGGGCAAGGGCTCGGGGGTCAGCTCCTGGGCGCGATCGGGCGCAGATGCATTCGCGTCGCGACCGAGGTCGGCGGGGTTATGCTGATCATCGACGCCAAAAACGAGCGCGCCGCGGACTGGTATGCCGGCTACGGCGCTATTCCGCTGCACGACAAACCGCTGACGCTCATATTGCCCTTTGCGACACTCGAACGTGAATTGAGAGCTGCAGGCCAGTTCTAGGCGTTCAGGGCGCGATGCGCCGTGCAATGTCGTTTGTCTTCGACGTGAGCTCCACACCGGGGTCACTCGCGCGACCATATCCACATCGGAACCCGAAGGCTGAGGCGCGCTCCAGATCGGCTTGCAGAGAACAGAATCAGCGGGGTCAAACCAGTGTTCCAGTGCGATTTGCCGCACGAAACCGGCTATGAATGATGGAACAATGACAAGATCTCTGCTATAGTCGGCTGCGAGGAACTATCGATGAATACCGCAGCCGACATGCCCCCAACCGATCCTGCAGCGCCGCGGCTGAGGCTAGCCGATTGGCTGTGGCGTCCGTGGTATGCAAAGGCGTGGTGGGCCACGATCCCGGTCTGGTGGATCGGCATGGCGGCGTCCACGAAGATCGCGCCGCTGGAGGCCTTCTACGACAGCGCGCCTGCCGGTTTTCTCAATGTGCTTTTCTTCCCGATGACTGCGCTCCTGGCGCTGGGTGTCGGTTACGCGCAGGATTGGCTGACGGCATTTGCGCCGCAGGGCGAGGGCGATCCTATATCCGATGAGGCGCGGGCTAGAATTGCCCGTCTGTGGGAAGAGCATGATCGCGCTATGGAAGATATCCGAGCCGGCAGCGATATCCACGATCCGCGCTCCGGGGCGCTATACATCGGCAATCCGATAAGCCCTAACAATGGCGCTCGTATCAGCGTTTTTTGAAGCTGCTGTCGCCATCGCCCGGGCTGCCCTCGATGTCCGTGGAGAATCTCCCGCCCTTCAGAACCGCGTTCTGTTCAACCGATGTGAGAGGGCCAGTAACGTCGAATGTCGCGCGCCCGGAATCCGCGTCCTGAAGGTAGCGGTTACGCATGCCATCCGGGCCAAGGATGCGATCTGACAGTTCGCGGGAGAAGGTTGCAGCCGGATCGCTGGACCGGGCCGCGGCACGTTCGGCGGCAGCAATTGCCTCTCGAACGTCGTAGTTCACGATATCCAGGCTCGACTGAGCATTCTCCGTTGAAATGCCAACATCACGGCTCTCGAACCCCAGACTTCCGCCGACACGTCCCGAGGTGGAACGGCCCTTCTGGGTGGTCGGCGTTTGGCTCGATTGCTGTCCCTTGCCGGCCGGTTGTCCGCGGCCGCCAATAGCTTCGGATTCCTGAGAGTCGATACTCCCTCCGACATGAGCACCGACAGACGTACCAATCGTGACCTGATCCTGCGCCGAGCGCGACAGCCCCCGCTGCCATCCGGTCTGCGCGATGATCGCCTGGACGTCCCTGGTGAGCGTATCTGCTACCTGCGGATTGAGCCGCCAGTTGCCGTGCCGGTCCATCTCGAACCCGCCGCGCAGCCAGTTCTGCATCATGGCCTGGCCCTGTTCGCCGCTGCTCAGGAAATGCTCGATCGTGTCGGGCCCGGCCTGTTTGCCCGCCTCGAAACGCGTACTGGTGTCGTTGCGCGCCGACTGTTGGAACCCGACCGAGCTCGATACCAGCACATCGTTGTCGGCGAACGAAAATCGCGCACGCCCGCCATTGGCGATCGCACCGAGCTGGCTCTCGTTGATCAGACCACCGCGCCACATCTGCGCTGCGGTCTCCGGCGTCAGATTGAGGCTCAGGTCACCATTTTGCGCCATGGCGATCTGGCGCTTGGACATCTGCACGCCATGCTCGCCCAGCAGTTGCTGCATGCGGGTCAGGCGCTCATTGTCGACAATGCGGGTCAGGCGCTCGTTGCGCGCGCGATCGGCGATCCCGGCCGCGCCGCCTTCGGCCATATCGACCTGATTACCAGCGCCCTGGCTCAAGGTGCGGATGAAGCTGTCGAGCCGCGCCGCCTGCCGGACCGACATGCCCGCGGCCGCCGCGCCCTCTGCGAACCCGGCATTGTCGGCTTGCCGTCGCTGTTCGCCGATCCGAGCGGCCGACCGCGTGCCATCGTGGCCGACCTCGCGCTGCGCATCGAGTTTGCCCGACCGCTCGGCGAAATCGTAGCCAGCCGCCTCGCGCGTGCGCCCATAGACGCTGGTCCCCTCGCGCGCCGCCTCGGCGGTAGCGCCGTCGGCGGTGCCGACCTGCACGGCGGCATTATAGGTTTCGAGCGCGCGCATGACCTGCGCCTCGTTGCGCCCCGTTGAGCGCGAGAGTTGGGTGATGGCGGAGGAGCGGGCTTCGCCCGAGAGCGCATTGATGAAGGCGATGCGGCGCGAGGTTTCCTGCACGCCGAGGCCGAGCATCGATGCGGCATTGCGCTGGCCCTCATTGCTGCCGGTGCGATGGGCCTGTTCGGTCGCGACATTGCCGCGCTCGATCCGCGCCACATTGTCGCCCGCGAAATCGCGCCGGCCTTCCATCGCCCCGACCTGGACCTGGGCGGCGGTTAGGTCGTTCCTCAGCATCTGCTCCTGATCGAAGGTGTTGGCGATGAGCTTGGCGAAGGTCGGATCGGCCGACGCCTGCGCGATCACCGTCGAGGCCTTCAGCGCCGCGTCCTTCTGGTCATAGCCGTTCCGCTCGAAGTGCCGCTGCGCGCCGGACATCATCATGTCGTAGGCGCGCGTATCGCCGAACGCCTTCCACTGGACCATCCGTTGCGTAAAGGCGGCGAACGCGCTTTCGCCCGCCTGGCCTTGCCCGAAATAGCCCGTGCCGAGCGTGCGCAGCGCATCCTTCTCTGCGAAGTTGTGGATTGCTGTCGTCGCTGCATTGTCGCGCACGGCACGAACGGTCTCGGGATCGGTCAGGCTGCGTCCAGTGAGGGCAGGCGAGAGCCCGCCGAGCTCGCGTGCGGCGTCGAGCTTGCCCATGCCGAAGGCGGCCGTGCCGTTCGCTCCGCCGCCATGCTCAGCGAGCACGCGGCTTGCGGCGCCGAACGCGCGATTGGCCCCGAAGGTCGAGCGCTCCCCGAAGTCCCCGAAGTTCGACGCGGCACCGCGCCGCGCCATGGTGCCGGCCGCCGTGGCTTGCGCCTCGAGCGCACCGGCATAGCCCTCACTGGTCGCGAGCGGCGCGGCGGCCGCGGTGCCCTGGCCCTGGACACCGAGGGCTCCGCTGGTGAACGAGGTGAACACATTGCCCGAGAAGCGGAACACCGTGAACACGAAGGCGCCGGCAAGCCCCGCCGCAGCCGTGCGGAAGCTGCCGAAGATGGCGAGCGCCTTCATCGCGGACGATGGCGCGAGCATCCAGGCGTTGGCCGCGACATTGTTCGCGCGCATCTCGGCCAGCACATCGGTCGCCCGGCCGAGCGTGAGCTGATAGATCCCGGCATCGATCACGCCCCATAGCGCGACGAACACGAACAGGCCGAGCGCGAAGGAGGCCACGCGCAGGTTGATCGGGGTCAGGATGAACAGCAGCGCGATCGGCATCATGAACAGCATGATTCCGAAGACCGTGGCCCGGATCGTGGGCATCCATTCATTGGCCGTCGACATGGTGGCGAGGCCGGATGAAACCACCGCGCGATTGGCCATGACGCGCGCGGCGGTTGCCGGACTGTCCTCGAACAGCACGTCGCCGACGGTGCTGCCGAGCATCACGTTCGTCAGGAACTGCTGGAGCGACTGGGGAGCATCCATCATCATCTGGCCGAGTTCGCCGATATTGGCGCGGCAGCGCTGAAGCTGGGTGGCATTGGCGATGTCGTATCCGGTGCGCGTGCAGACCTGCGCGACATAATTGTCGAACAGCGCGGGCTCGGAAAGCCGGGTCGAGATATGCTCCCAGGCTTCGGTGCAGCTCACCGTCGTGCCGCCCTTGTCGGTGGAGGTGAACACCGTGCTGAAGGTTGCCGGTCCCGCCATGCCTGCGAAGGCCGCGGGCAGATCGGTCGCGGTTCGGAACAGCATGTCGTCGTCAACGCCGTAGGCGGGCGAGACACGTGCCACCGGATAGCATTGACGCACATAATCCTTGATCGTCGCATCGAGGAAGGTGTCGGTCATCGGGCCGCGCGGGGATGCCGCATTGAGGAAGAGATCGAACGTGTGGCCGCCCGCGCCGAACTCGAGCTTGGCGTGGGGATCGGTCGTATTGTCGTCGATCACCTCGGCGAGCGCGCGCTCCATCATGTTGGTGACGCCCGCCACGAGCACGATGAGATTGGGTACATCGCCCACCGGCTGATAGGCGTTGCGGACGCGGTCATAGACATGGACGGTGCCCGTGGTCGCGACCATGCCGACGAACAGGCCGACGCCGATCAGCATCTGGAAACCGAACCCGACCAACCCCATGCCCGAGCCACGGATGCTGGCGAGCAGCACGCCGAGACCGATGCCGACCACCGCAACGATCAGCACCAGCGTCTCGTAGCGCGGATCGCCGAAGATCATCGACACCAGGCGGAAGGCGTCCACGGTCTCCGCAAAGCCGTCATAGGTATGGAAGCTGGTGTCGATCGCGAGCGCGGGCGTCGCCGCGAAGAGAGCGATCAGGACCGACAGGGCGCGAAGGATACGGATCATGGCGCGGCCCTCGCTCAGCGGTTGCGGTTAGCGGCGGCGCCGGCGGCGTCGCGCGCATCACGGTCGCGCTGGCGAACGACGCCGGCATAGTTCGCCGAGAGGTTCGCCTGGTTGAGCGCGGCCATATAGGACTGACGCATCTGCGCGCGCTGGCGCAGCACTTCGTCTCGAAGGCCCCCGAGCTGCTCGATCCCCTTGGAGAGGATACGAGTCTGGCAGACCTTGGCATTGCCCGCGTCGCTTGCGCCCGCCGCGCTCGCGCCGCGCTCGGCGTTGGACACGGCGAAATCGATGCTGCGCGTCAGATCGTTGAGCATCTGATAGGCGAGCGTCAGTGCGACCAGCTCATCGGTATCGCCGATCACGCTGTCGACCATGCCCTGCCGCACGCCCCATTCCAGCAGGCGGTAGATCGGCAGGGTGCGGACATTGGCGACGAACTGGCGCTCCTCGGGCGTCAACGCCGCGCGCGTCCGGATCTTCACCGCGATCGACTCCATCCGGCCGCGCGCGAGGATCAGCGCGCCCTTGCCGCTGCCATCGACCGAGCAGTCTGCCGATGTGGGCGGCACGGCGATGGCCCGGGTCTGGACCCGGCCTGTCAGGAAATCGTCGACGCTTTCGGTATCCTGGCGCGGACACGATGGAATCGCGCTGAACAACGGCACGCGGTCCATAGCGTCCCAGCGCATATAGACGTCGCCAACGCGGGCACGCATGACTCCCGCCCATTCAGACGCGCCGACCCGCGCCGCGGCATGGGCCAGCAGCGAGCCGGTCTTGAAGATCTCGGTCACTTCGGCAGGGCAGTTCTCGAGCGCGTCCTTCAAGTCCTCGGTCGGGTTGCCCTGGTTGGCCTGAATCTTCTCGCGGCTCTGCTGATAGCTTTTCGAGAAGCCTTCACGGACTGACTTGTAGCCGGTCATCTCCTCGATGATGCCGCTCATATTGTCGTCGCCCTTGGCGATCTGGACCATGCGGTTGGCGAGGCGGCAGTCGTTGACCTGGATCGAGTTCAGGAAGTTGGTGGCGGCTTCCATCTTCGAGATGATGTTGCCCATCTTCTCATCGAGCGTTTCGAGCAGATACTGGAAGGCGACCGCCGGCGCGGCCTGCAGGATGCTTTCAAGCTTTTGCACGAGATAGTCGGGATCGAGGAACGACATGCCGCCAAGGAACATGTCGATACCGCCGCAGCCCGCCCTGATCTTCGGCAGCGTCACGCTCATCAGATAGTCGTTGTGAACGTCGACCCGGCCCGACATGCCGCCCGCGGTGATGTAGCCGCGGGTCTGATCCTCGAAGCTGCCCGGCGACGTGTAGGTCACATTGTCGAACCATGACTCCGCCCAGCTTTGCGCGGAAGCGGGAGAGGTTGTGGCGAGGGTGGTGAGGAGAGGCAGCGCGAGCAGGGTCAGGCGGCGGCGCAGGGTAGCCATGACAAGCAACCTTCGTGGGAGGGGGCGAGGATCCGGCTCCCCATGTCAGTTCCTCGCCCGGTTGGATGAGGGAGGTGAGGCTACGCCCACGATCCCGGTGAATTTGGACATGCCGCGCACGCCGACCGACGGTTTCACACCGGTCAGCATCTTGGCGGCGAGATAGAGATTGCGTGCGAGGTTCGGTTCGTGATCGGTGCCGATGGCGACCGGAATGATGCGGTTGGCGTCCGACACCGGGCGCACCCACGCGACGGGATGGCCGACCCAGGGCAAGCCGAGCCGTCCGGATCGCAGCATCGCTTCCTGCGATCCGATCGTGCGGACCTTCCAGCCATAGCGTTGTCCGAGCGCACCGAGCCTGGTCCACAGGTCCGCGCAGGGAATGCAGCCCGGTGCCGTGCTCATCTCGACGATGAAGGCCGGTCCCTGGCCTTTCATGGTTCCCGCGAAATCGGGTGGCCAGTCGCGCGTCACCGGCACGCGGGCGAGCCATCCGCGCATCTCGGCTTCGGTCGCGACGGGATGGATCGCCGCGCGCATCGCCTGTTCGCGGGTCGGAGCCTGCGCCGACGCCGGGACAGCGCCCACGAGCAGGCCGGCCAGCGCCGAGGCCACGAGCCGCTTCACCGCTGCGGCTCCAGGCTCGCGCCGACCAGATCGCCGCCGAGCGCGCGGGGATCGGTGGCGGACACCGGCCCGGCCGAGAGGGCATCGAAAAAGCCGTCCTCTTCGCCGGCCCCGGTCAGGAACTGTTCGGGCCGGATATCGCCCGCGAGCAGCCGCACCGCCTGATAGGCCGTCTGAATGAGAGTGGGATAAGCCTCGACCCCGCTCGCGATCACCATGCGTTGCTGGCTGTTTCGGCGAATGACCATCGTCGTCGGCGTGATCTCGACCCCGAAACGCTGGGCCAGCTCGGGCCTGCGGTCGATGTCCATCAGGGTGACCTGCCAGCCCATCTCCTCCTGGAAGCGCTGGACGATCGGCCACTGGACGCGGCAATAGCCGCAGGTCGAGCGTGAAAACATGACCAGCGCGAACTCATTGGCGCGGCCGCGCAGATACTGGCGGCGGACCTGATCCTTTTGCGCGGAAAGCTGGTCGCGGGCCTCGCCGACCATCGGATTGGCGGACTTCGCGCTGAGTTCGGGATTCTGGAGCATGGCGATCTGGGTGACTCCCGCGAAGGCGCGCGCCTTGCGCCTCGCGAAATCCTGCAAGCGCCAGAAATCCGCGACCGCATCGACCGTCAGCACCGTCGCGGCGTAGTCGCGTTGCTGCTCGATCAGCTTCCTGATCTTCGGCGGCGTCCAGGTGGCGAGCTCCGCCATCGGCGGGATGGCCGGCTTCACCAGCGCGTCAGGATCGGGCTCCCCCTCTGCCGGCTTCGGCGGCGGCTGATACCACCAATAGCCGGTGCGGCCATCGCCCGACCCCTGGGCCAGCGCGGACGACGGGGCCAGCAGCAGCGCCGCGGCGAGGGCAAGGCGGACCCGGCTCACAGCAGCTTTTCCATGCGCCGGAGCCGCGCGATCGCGACCGGGCCGTAATAGCGGCTGTCGAACCCGCTCGCATGGCTCGAGCCGACATAGACCATGCCCGCCGGAATGGTCCTGATCATCGGCCGCCAGTGCTCGAGACGCTGACCGTTATGGCCGAAAGGCTTGCTCACTGCGAGCAGGGTCTCGTTGCAATAATACCAGCCATCCCATTCGCCCGGATGCATCGGCGAGGGCTTCTCGATCCAGTCGATGCGATCACCGGGCAGGCACAGCGCCATCTTGGTCACCTGGACGGGCTTGGGGCCGGCGAGCGGGTGCGACAGCGTGAACGACACGAAATCGCCGCGCCCGATCGGCCCCGGCGCATTGCGGACTGCCCATGCATCGATCGACGGGCTCATCACGATCGTCGCCTGCGGGATCGCCCACCAGGTCAGCAGCCCGATCGGCAGCACGATCCCGAACGCTTTCCAGAGCTGCCTGGGGCGCGGTGGCTGGCCGAGCCCGGAACTGCCGAGCGCCACCGCCGCTTTCAGCGGCAGAGCCTTGAGTCCCACCCAGGCCGATTTAGCAGCAGCGAAGGCGAGCTTCAGCATCGCGCACCTCCTGCTTGCCGCCGAGACGGCCATATTCTTCGAGAAGTCCGGAGAGCGCCGCGTCGCCGTAGACGACATGGACGGCGCGCGGGCTCTCGTCCTCGCGTTCGCAGTAAGGCAGCGCCGGATCGCCCGGGACCATGGCCAGCGCGGGAACACGGGCGACGCCATGCTGGCGGAAGATCAGCGGATCGACGATCAGCTGCACGTCACGCATCGCACAGGCCGGACCTTCGCAGCCGGGATCATGCCGCAATATCTCGGCCGAGAGCTTCGCCATCGGGGCGACCCTGGTGAGGCCGCCCGGCATGCCGCGAAAGGCGAGGATGCCGCGCGCCTTCTCGAGTTGTGCGGCATAGGTCCGCAGCGTCGTTACCGGCATGGACGACGAGACGAACAGGACCGGCACCCAGCCTTTGGCGCTCGGCGGCGCGGCGACGCCGAAGACCGCTTCCATGTCGGGCGCCTCGAGCCCGAGCGCGTGACCCAAACGCCGCGCCATCGCTTCGCGCTCGGCGGCCATGGCATCCTTGCCCTTGTCGAGCGCCGCCCGAGCGCGTGCATCCATGGCGGGCGATGGTGCGCGCTTGCGCAAGCCATCGAAGGCGCGGCGGCGGGTTTCTTCCGATGGCGTGGGTAGCGCGGTCGGACCGCGCGTTTGCGCTTCCTGCTTACGCGCCGCCGTGGCGCGTTCGAGCCGGTCAAGCGCGGCATCGCCTTCGGCTGCGGCGCGATCGCGCGCATTGTCCGGGCGCGGCGTGTCCTGCGCGAGCGCGGAGGCGGAAATCAGCATCGCCATCACGATGGCCAGAGGGCGCGCGCTATTGGCCGATAACCTGCATATAGGCATCGATCTTGTCCTTCATGTCGATCTGGATGTCGGCCTGGGCGCGGGCCTCGATCTCGGAATAATATTCGGAAAGGTCCATTTTGGAGAAATCCAGAGCCTGGAATTCCTCCGGCGTGAAGCCGCGGCAGTAGGGATTCTTGGGCGTGCCCCATCCGACGCGGTTGAAGCTCTTGAGTTGGGGCCGGCCCTGTTCCTGGATGATGCGACCAAGTTTGGTGTTGAAGCAGCAATGGCCCTTCGACTTCTGCACGCAGATGCCGAGAATCCTAGAGCTGCAATAAGTCCCCACTTCATGACACATGCCCGAACCCCGGAGCATGCCGACTTCCATGTCCTGCTGGTCACAGCCCGAGAGCAGGAAATCCATCATGAAGTTGATCGCCAGGCTGATCGCGATCGACGTCGGATCGATGCCCGCGATGATGGCGTTCGCGCCCGACGTCGCGGCCTGGCCCGCGGTCGCGCCGGCCTTGAACGCGCCATAGGCGGCCTTCATGCCGGTGAACACGCCCTTGGCGACCGCGATCTTGGTGCCGATCGACGAGATCGATCCGCCCATGCCGTCCTTGACGATCTTGCCTCTGTCCTTGCAGCAGTTCGAAAAGGTGGTTCTGAGACCAGCGGGTCGGCAGCGGGTCGCCCGGCCTGCAAAGATCTCGATGTTGCCGAGGCAATGGCCTTCGGCATCGACCGCACCGTCAGCGGGCGCGCCCGGATCATCGACAACGGGATCGTCCTCGATTCCCGTCCCGTCGCTGCCGGTGCAGGCATTGGGCGAGCACATCGGCGTGCCGCCGCCCACGGGGGTCAGGCATTGATGTTGCGATCCGAGCGGGCAGCTATAGGCGCCCTGCGCATCGGCGACGCACATCGTCTGCTGGGTCGGGCAAAGCCAGGCGTCGTCGGCCATGGCCGAGCAGCTCACGACCTCGCCGGGATCGCCGGCATCGCCATTGCCGTCGAGGTCGACCGCGCAGACAGGTTGCTGCGCCTGCGCCGGAGCGAACTGACCGGCGAGTAGAAACCCGCAGATGGCGAGCGCGATCAGGGCAACCTGCGTCGGCCAGAGGAGAGGACGCCAGATCATCGCACTTCTCCGGTGCAGACGAGATCGGCGCCGCCGAGACGGACAGTCTGCATCATCACGACTGCTTCGGGAAAATCGTCGAGACAGCCGCAGGCCGAGACGATCTCTTCGCCCGGACCGGCGGGGCAGATGTCACCGCCCGCGCTGCCGGTCTTGCAAGCGTAGTAGAATGTGTCCCAACCCGTGGGCGCGTTCTGTTTGGAGCTGACGACGCCATCCAATGCCACGCCGTCATTAGCCTTGGGCGCGCGTGTCTTGCAGACCGGCTCGCAGGCCGGGACCGTACCGCGATCGGGTAGCGCGAAGGGACGCGACGACGTCGTATAGCCGTCATCGGCGGTCTTCACCCGGTCGGCGAGCAGCGCCTCGGTCGAATGGTCGATGATATAGGCGCCGCGGCTGAGATCGGGCGGCGTCGGCGAGCCGAGATCGACGGCGCATTTGTAGCGGCGCTCGCGCTTGAAGAAATCGCGGGTCAGCCGGATCGTGCAGATCCCATTGCCGAACAGGCGCGTTTGCGGTAGCGGCGTGAGGCCGGTGCCGACGCCGTTCCTGACGGTCTGCACGCCGTCGACGGTCTCGCCATCGAGGCGGCAGGCGGAATCGGCGGCATAGCCCGAGCAGAGATCGACGAGGCGTTCGGAGACACCGCAGCTCGCATCGACCCGGACCTCGATATCGACCCAGCCCCAACGGCCGTCACCGCCGCCGCGCACGCGCACGCCGAGCGCCGCCGTTCCAGCGCGGAACCGTTCGGTGAGATCGATCGGCGTCAGGTTGACCGTTTCGGCATCGACGTTGCAGTCGCCCGAAGGCAGGGCGTCGCCCAGCCACGGCCGCTTGCCGGCATAGCCGACGACCTCGCCGTTGACGCGTGATTGCAGCCAGTCATTGGCGTCTTGCCGGACGATGCGGGCAGAGACGAGGCCGTCTGGCCTCAGAACCTGGAACGTCGCCGTGAATATGGGCGGTGCGGCCGAGCAATTGCCGTTGCCGCCAATCCGGTAGCGCCGGCAGTCGGTTCCGCAGCTCGTGACCGACTGGACTTGTCCGGAAACGCTGATGATGTCGTCATAGATCGCCGGCGCCAGCGTCACTTCCCGCTCGATCGTGCAGAGCCTCACCTGATCCGCCTTGCCGACGCCAGCGGGCGAGGCCTTGAGCGCCTGGAAGATGCTGCTCGAAGTCGACGCCGCAGAGGCGTCACCCTGGATCGCGGTCGGATTGGCGCGATAGGCGGTCTGGGGCAGCGACGGATTGGGCGTGCAGGCGGTGCTTTGCGCGCCGGTATAGCGGATCACCGGGCCGTCGATCGCGGCCTGCGCGACGCCGACGCGCGGATCGGCGGTGGTGAGCGCGCCGATCACCCCGCCACCCAGGTCCTTCAGCACCGAGGCCATATTGCCCCAGACCAGGTTCGCGCCGCAGCTGTTGTTGATGCAGTAGCAGCCGGCGAGATCGGTCAACCCGACCTCGGTGAGCTTGAGGTCGCCGCTCGAGGCGACATCCCATTTGAACGTCTTGCACTGGTTCCAGGTGCCGGGCTGGCAGGAAACAATGCCGTTGGCGCAGATGCCGGACACCGGCACGGGCAAGGTCAATGTCTGGTCGACGCTGCCGTCGAGATCCTTGTCGCGCGAAATGCGGAGCGTCCCGATGTCCCCCGTTCCGGCAGGCTGCGCGAGCAGTTCGAGCAGCGTCGCCGTCTTCTGGCACGCGATATTCGGGTTGAACGTCTTGCTGTTGTCGACGGTCGTGATCGGCTGCCCGGCAAGGCCCGGCGTCAGATAGTTCTCCTGGATCGCATCGCTGTCGGACGTCTTCGCGCGCGAGGCCTCGGCGGCGGCGCGGGCGCGATCCTCGACTGTCTGCGCCGAGGCCGACATTGGTAGAGTGGCGGTCGCCGCCAGCAGGAGGAGACAGCGCACTTTCATGGCTGCCTCGCCCGCGTGCCGCGTGAACCGCGCCGGAACCGGAACACGTCTCCCGCGCGGAATGCGCTGGATCCGGGCGAGAGTATCCGGAAGACGGCCTGGCCCTCGAAGGTGGTCAGCGCGGCCGCCACCGGCGCGGCATGAGGGGGGCCTGCCGCCCACGATGGGGGGCATTCGGCCGCGCTGACCATAGGTGGAGCGACGGCGGCAGGGGGCACCGCCGCCGCTCCGTCCGCGCGCCCGCTCACGGTGGGGAGCCTTCCGTGACGAGCGGGACAACCGCCCGTGCCGGATGCGCGGGATGGGGGAAGCGACCGGCTCATGGCGTGGAAATCCCCGCGCAGCAGATCGCTTTTTCGAAGAGCATGAACTGGGCGTTGTCCTTGCCCGGCGCATGCTTGCCGCTGGTCCAGAGCGCGCCGGGCCGGCCGATGTTGACGCACTTGCCGCCCTTGACGGGCTCCATGATCTGGAGCTTGTAGCGGCTCTTGGTCCAAATCGGCTGAGCCTTGAACGAGCAGCCGTCCTCGGAATGGATGGTGAGTGCGCCCAGGCGCCCCATCATGAATGTCGTGCGCGCCGCCAGCCCGGCCCAGGCCTCGACCCGGTCGCCCATATGGATGTCGCCGGCAACCGGATAGGTCGCGCCCCACGACCCCATGCACCAGAACAGGGGATCGATGGTCTTGCCCGCGGCGGCGGCGGCGCTGTCGGCCATGCAGGCAAGGCCTGCTGCCGGATTGCCGAACAGGATGCCCTCGGGCTGGATGATCGCGCCGAGCGTGCCCGACTGCCAGGTCGGCAGAACCTCGGTGATCATCGCGACATCGAAGCCGTCATCCTCGATGCACGGCAGGTCGGTGAACATGTCGAGCATCTTCCAGACCGGCGCGATGTAGTAATGCGCCTGCGCAAACAGCTTGGTGGTGTTGGTCCCGTCGGAGATCGACGACTGGCTGCCCTGGAGCTTGCCGCCGGTCGGCAGGAGGTCGACGCCGAGCGCCGTCATGCAGCCGGGCTCGGTGACGACGTCAACCATGCGGTTGGGTGTCCAGAAGCTGACCTTGACCCCGAACCAGAAGGTCGCGCCCTTGCGGCAGGCGCAGAGCGGCTTGGACGCCGACTGCGCGTCGAGCGCCTTGTCGAGCTTGTCGTAGCTGCCGACGCGCACGCCGCCGATGGTGATCGGGAAGATGCAATTCCACCTGACCTTGGTGATCGGATTGAACACCGTGTCCGAAGGGCATTTGGAAGCATGCGCGGGCGTGGTGGGCGCGAGCAGCGACAGCAGGATCGCGGCGGCTCCGACGCGCAGAGCGGATGCAAGGCGGGTCATTGGCCTCGCCCTCCCTTGGCTGACAGGTTGACTTCGGTGAGTTCGAGCTTTTGTCCGACCTGCCGCACAATGACGGGCGCGACCGTGAGGCCGAGCCGGTCCTTCACTCGTTCCTCGAGCATGAACAGCGCGCGGCTGTGGCGTTCGCCGAGCGACAGGGCATCGTCTTTTGGATCGCCGCCGCCGGTCAGGACGATCCAGTCGGTAAGCGTCGCCGTCTTCAGCGCCCAGGCGAGATCGCGGGGGTGAACGATGACGAGGCGCTGCGGCAGCGAGACATAGGTCAGCGGGTTGAAGGTGAAGCCCTTGGGATAGAGCAGCTTGCCGTCGGGCAGACGGATTTCCTGGTCGAGCGTGTAGAAAGGCACGACATGGCGCACACGATTCTCGCGCGCGGTGGCGAGAGTCGCACCCTTGAGCGCGCTCCATGCCGAACGCGGGCCGAACTTCGCCCTGATATCGGGCGGCTGCTGCGCGGCGCGGGCCTCGATCTCGGCCATCGCGTCGGGCTCGGCGATCGGCCAGGTGCGGCCGATGGTCGAGGTGTCGGCACGGGCGGACGACGCGATCAGCACCGCGCGGGCCAGGAGCCCGGCGATCGTCGCGGACTGGAAGGCGACGATGGGCCAGCGCTGGCGGGTGCGATCATCGGCCACGGCGGCGCTCCCTCCACGGCACGGGCGGCGTGCGGCTTTCGCCGCAGACCGCACAGATGAACGCCGAGAGGCCGAGCACGAGGGTCAGCCAGATGAGCGCCTGGTTGCCGCCGAGGTCCGGGGCCGACCACAGCACCAGCCCCGACTGCACGATCAGCAGCAGATGCGTGCCGACCAGCAGGCGGATCGAGGACGGACAGGGCGAGGCGGAGAAGATGCCGTTCATCGCCATCTCCGTGACCTTCGCGCGGCCATCCAATCGGGAAGCCGATCGAGAATGTGCGCGACGGCGAGCGCCAGCGCCGCGCCGGCGAGCCCGGCACAGGCGATCAGGGCGGCCATGAGCGGCGCGGGAACGCTGTCCGTGGCTGCACAGCAAGCAAGGCCCGCATAGGCCAGACTGGCGATCACCGGCCCGGTGAACGCCAGCAGGAGCTTGCACCGCCGCCAGCGGATGCGCTCCATGCCCAGGATCTGGATATAGGCATCGCGGACCGCCGCGAGCAGCTGGATCCGGCCGCTCAGTTCCTCCTGGCAGCGGAGCAGGTAGGCGTGCAGCGTTTCGTCGGGCCGGCGCTGAACGGCCGCCAGGGGATTGGTGTCTTGGGGCGGGAGCGGGTCGAGGATCATCGAGGCCTCCGCAATTTCGCGAGCAACCGGCTCACGGCACCGGTCAGCGCGATCATCAGCAATCCGGTCAGGAAGCAGCCAGCGCCGACCAGCGCAGCGCTGCGCAGGACGAGTCCGGTCGGCTGCTCGAGAACCAGCCCGGCGACGAGCACCAGCGATGCGATCATCACCGTTTCGATGACGACGAGGCGGAACCGCCAGCGCAGCGCATCGGCCTCGGCGCGCTTCGCCACGCGCGCCTCGACGATCCGTTCGAGGTCATTGTCGCCGTTCTCGACGAGCCGGAGCGGCAGCTGGTCGGGGGAGGCAAAACGCCGGCTCATGACCGCGCACCCCGCTTGAATGCGACGGCGCTGTCCGTCTGGCCCGCGTTTCCGAGGACCTCGGCGGGATCGACGCCGGCAAGATCGCAGACCGCCTCGAGCGGCGATCGGCCTCGGCGCACCAGCGCCTCGAAGGCCGCGACATCTTCGGGCGCCGAGGTGTTGATCCAGTAGGAGAAGGGATCGACGACGAGGCGTGCAATGCCGAGCCCGAGCGGCGAGTCGACGAACACCTCGCTGTAGTTGGGCTTGTTATTGCGGACCGATTTCAGGAGATCGAGAACGAAACCCGAATAGTCGAGGATCTTGTTCTCGACCGCCTTGTCGTAGGTCGAGCCCTGCAGCAGGAAGCGGGTGGCGGCGTTCTCGAGGATGACCTGGCCGGTGCCGCCGAACAGCATGAGGTCGTTCATGCTCTGGAGGACAATGCCGAAACTGCCGCGATATTTGCGGGCGCGGCGATACCCCTGGGAAAATGCCTCGGCGAGCCGTGACAGATCCTGCCCGTCGCTGCGCGTCATGAACTGCGCGGCTTCATCGCAGAGCACGAAGCGGGGCCGGTCACGCGCCGACAGGTAGAGTTCCTGGGTGACGGCGTTGACCACGACCATGATCACGACGTTGAACAGGTCGGGCATGGCCTTCAGGCGCTCGAGTTCGAGCACGACGAATTCGTCGCTCGAAATGTCGAAGGTCGAAGGCCCGTTGAAATAGTGGCCGTAAGCCCCGTCCGAACCGAAATCGCGCAGGTTGAAGGCGAGCTCGCGCGCGGTCGGCACCAGATGGTCCACGCGGTCGAGATCGGAGGCGGTGTTGGCGGGATAGGCTCCCAGCCATTCGCGCACCGCGTCGATCCCGGCTTCGGCCCGCCCGCTGTCGATCGCCCATTGCACCGCGGACTTGAGCAGGTTCCATTCCGAGGTGGTGACGCCCTTGCGGGTCGCGGCATTGGCCATTTCCGCGACGATCGACACGGCCATGCTGATCGCGGATTCGCGATCGTCGCCGTCGAGGGCCAAGCCCAGATCGAAGGGATTGAGGACGAGATGCTCTTCGCCGAGGTCGATGTAGCGGCCCGAGCAGAGCGAGCAGAGCTTGCGGTAGGAGCCCCCGATGTCGATGATGCGGATGAGCGCGTTCTGCGCGAAATATTGCTGGCAGAGGTTGTTGAGCAGGAAGCTCTTGCCCGCGCCGGACTCGGCCGAGACGATGAAGTTGTAATTGTTGATCCGAGGATCGAAGAGGTCGAGCGTGATAAGCTGACCCTTGCGGCCCGTGTAGAGCAGCGCCGGCCGGCCGCCGCCCCGGAAATCGGTCTGGATCGGCGACATCAGCACG
This sequence comes from Sphingobium sp. GW456-12-10-14-TSB1, assembly GCF_059424385.1. NCBI lineage: Bacteria > Pseudomonadati > Pseudomonadota > Alphaproteobacteria > Sphingomonadales > Sphingobiaceae > Sphingobium > Sphingobium sp. GW456-12-10-14-TSB1. The sequence continues at coordinate 1,014,056 of NZ_JBWKZI010000001.1, forward strand.
CCCGCGCGCACCGGCACGCGGAAATCGCGCTGAAGCATGCGGACCGTGCGGCGCTCGGGATAGAGACCGAACGGCAGGCTCGCGGCGAGCAGGATCGGATTGAGGTAGCTTTCCTCCTGCACCATCCAGGGCAGCGGCTCGCTCTCCCAGAGGCGTTTGGCGCGCGCCGCCATCTCGCGGGCCTGGTGACGATCGCGGCCGAACACCCAGAGCGTCGGGATCACCGAGACGAAGCGGCTGTTGCCCACTTCGTCCAGGATCCACGAAATCTCCTCGATCTGCTTGCCGACCTCGACCGCGAAGCTGCCCGCGGCCTTCTGCGCCGAGAGGATCTGCGCGCGCTTGTGGATCTCGAATTGCGAATGGTCGAACAACACGTTCAGGGTGAAGAGGAACGGCCCGCCGATCTGGTCGCTGTCCTCGGCCGAGCCGCGCATGCCGCCGGTCAGGCGATTGGCGCGCTCGGCGGTAATCCGCTTGGGCGGCGACTTGGGGGTCAGGCAGCGCGCCACCTGGTTGCCGAGAAACACTTCCGGTCCGTCGAAAAGCAGCGCCGGTCCCGCGTCGATAATCTGGCGGCGCAAGGGGACATCGGCGGTCTGGGTGAACACGCCGGGCGCGGCGGCATGGACGCCGTTGAAGATGCGGCGATAGAAACTAACGATCTCGCCCGCCCCCATCGGCCGGATACCGAGCTTGGATAATTGCTCCTCGATCTGCCGGCGCAGATCGCTGTCCATCGGCGCCCTGGCCTTGACCGAGAGGAAAGTGCGGAAATTGCGGACCGGGATGCCGTGGAGCGCTTTCAGCCCCATGGTTCCCGCCTGGAGATAGTCGAAGGTCCGCCGCGCCGATGCCTGGATCAGCGGATCGGGGCGCGTCTTGAGATCGAGAAAGGCATCGAGAGCGCCTTCGACCAGCGGATCGGCGAAGCTCTGAAGCTGGAGGATCGTCCCTTCGGGAAAGTTGACATTGAGGAGCCCCAGCAACGCCTCATGCACATGCGCGAACAAATAGGCGGTGGGAACCAGCTCCCAGGCGTAGCCCCAGCCATCGTCGATGGTGAGGAAGGCCTGCTCTTCCTCGACCCAGGCGGCGAGCGGCAGATAGTCGGAATAGCTGTCGCGCTCGACGCTGCGGCGCAGCCGCGCGAGCGTCATGCCCGATTGGTAGCTGGTCATGGCCGCGGTCCCGTGTCGTTCTGGCCGTCGTCGGCACGATCCCTGACCTGTTCGAGCACGTTCGCGCGCGATGCCGGAGATACGGGCGTGACCAGATAGTCGCCCACAACCCATTGCGGGCGCTCGACCAAAGAATAGACATAGCGCGGCATGTAGAGCCGGTCGGGCCGCTGCCGATCGGCATAGGGCAGGATCAGGGTGCGTACCGTGCGCGGGGGCTTCAGCATCGGCGTGACTGGCTGCTCGATCAGGCCCTGCAGTTCGCGATATACGGAGTCACGATAGCCCGCGAACGCGCCCGACCCTGTCTTTGCGGTGCCTGCCTTGCCGGAACCGCGCGCGGGCTTGCCGTCCTTCAGCAGCTTCCTGTCGTTGGTGACGGCCGGATCGGACTTCGACGCCACGCCAGCCACGGCGTCGGCATAGGCCTTGTCGGGATGGATGCACTGGCCATGATCGTCGTTCTTGCAGCTGAACTTCTCGCTGTAGGGCGACATCACCGATCCCAGCGTCGCGCAGCCGCCGAGCAAGGGAAGCGTGAGGATCAATGCAGCGGCCCGGATCGCGCGGCCTCGCGGACGATGAAACATGGGACGTACTCCCCTGGTGTTTGCTGGCGGGCGCATCAGAATTTGCTCCCCGCGGTGGGCTTGATTTCGAGGCTGACGCCTTCCTGGATGACGACGACGACATCCTTGGCCGCGCCGACCTCGACGATGGGGCCGGCCTGGCGCGCGAGATCGAGATAGAAGTCTGTCAGCTTGTCCGACGAGCGCGACAGGCCGCCGGCGATGCCCGCCTGCGCCGCGTCGCCCGCATCCAGCGTGCGGACCGAGCCCAGCGCCGAGGTCGAGACATTGCCGACCGTGTTCTCGACCGTCTGCGCGACTCCGGTGATGGTGCCCGCGATAAAGGAGCGGGCCAGCGCCGCGCCGGCACGGGTGACGACCTTGCCGGAGAGGCCCTTCTTGCCGTCGGCATCGACGAAGAAGCCCTTGATCGGCTGATCGACCACCGAGCGTTCGTCGAAGTCGACGCAGGACAGCGAGACCAGCTGGACTTCGACCCGCTCCTTGGCGAGGCTGCCGGTGGCGTTGCCGATGACGAAGCAGCCGGAGAGGTTGGCCTTGACGTCATTGGGCAGCACGGCAGGCGCCTGGACACGCGCGATCAGCGGCTCGGGATTGTTGGTCGCGTCCCGGCTCGCCAGCGCGTCGATCCCGGTCAGCAGCCGCGCCTTCATGAAACCAGGCGGCAAATAGATCGTCCGGGCCTTTTTTTTAGCGCCCGCTGCCGCATCTCCGCCGCCGACCGGCGCGGTCGCCGCGCCGATCGCGCCCACTGTCTTTTCGACCGGCGGAGCAGGGGGTGCGGGCGGGGCCGCGGGAGGCGCCGGAGGAGCGGACGCCGATGGATCGATGTCGCCGGTCGCGGGCGGTTCGGGAAAGTCGGGAACCGCGCCGGGGATCGCCGGCGGCAGGTCGCCGTCGATCGCGCCCGCCGTGCCGGTCCCAGGCACGATCTTGCCTTCCTCGATCGCGGTCACGCGCTCGCCGAGCAGCGTCTGACCGTCGAGGATCTTCTTCAGGTCGCCGCGCAGCTTGATCTCGAGGCTGTCGCCGCGAAGTCCCGCACCCATGTCGAGATGCGAACTCGGCGGCGCGGCGGCTTCCTCGGCCTTGTCGCCGCTCGCCGAATAGAGGCCGAGCCCCAGCGCGCCGATCACGCCGGCGACGCCGAGCTGCTTCAAGCGCAGCTGCTGGCGCGCGCTCAGCGTCTGCCAGCGCGCCTTGAGATCGAGCAATGCCGGACCGCGCGAGGCGAGGTCGGGACGAACGCGTTCCTCCTGAAAACCGTCGAGGTCGAGTTCGCCGTCCCGGTCCTGAAGCGTGCGATCACCGCGACCGCCGCGATTGCCGGGGCTGCGATCATTGGGACCGGCGGGGCTCATTGTATGGTTCCCCGGCGCACGACGATCAGCCGGGCCGTCTCGCCCGCCGACAGAGTGCCGCGGTCGAGCGTGACCGCGAAGATATTGGCGCCGAGCGCGCTGTCGAGGAAGCTGCGTTCGTCGAGCAGCGTGTCGCTCGCCACCGACACCAGATACTCCGAGGCCGAGAGGCCCGAGCCGTCGACCTCAATGCGGCGCCGTTCCTCGATGCTGGCATCGGGGAGCAGCCCCAGGCGGAGCGGGCCCGAGCGCGGTGCGACGCTGGTGAAGCTCGCCGGTATCCGGTCCTGGAGCATCGAGAGCGTGATCGAGACCGCGCGTTCTTCCTCGACCAGCGGTCCGAGCAGTTCCTCGTTCGCCTGCGCGCGCTGGGCGCCCCCCGGCTGCAACGTCACCGTCTGCGCCGGAATGTCGGATGGTTCGGCGTAAAGCGCAAAGACCGCGCCGTTGCAGGTGATGAAGAATTCGGACGGGACCGTCACGAAAGTCCGCGTCACCGCACCGGCGTCGTCGATCTCGCGGACGAGAAACTTGATCCACGCGTCGCGTCCGGCTTTTTCGACGGCGATCGCCTTCTCGGCGGAGAACTTGACGTCCTCGATCTCGCCGCCCGCGCAGATCACATGATTGATGTCGCGGTTGGACAGGCGGATCGTGCTGGTCTGGTCGGGCAGCGCGACGATGGTCTGCGCCATGACGGGCAGCGGCATCAGGGCGAGGCCGAGCGCCAGCAGCCGCTTAGCGGGGCTGTGCATCAAACTTCTCCTCATTGAGGGCGGTCAGCCAGAAGCGGCCGTTGTCGATCACGTATCGGATCCGCAGATTGCCCCGGAACTTGCGGATCACGCCGCCGATCACGCGCACCTTTTCGACGGGAACGAGGATCTCGGTCCTGGTCCAGGTCACCGGCTGATCGGGGCGGATATAAGTCGCGATCGAGAGTGTCGGATTGTCGGCCAGCTCGTCGAGCAGGCGGTTGAGACTGTCGCGCACGCTATTGTAGGTCGAGGGGTGGACGATCGAGAGCAGCTCCTGGAACTGCCGGTCCGCCGAGTAAGCCGAATAGGTGCCCGACAGCGACACCACGTTGCGCGTAATCGTGCGCAGGTATGCCTCGGACGGCTCGCTGCCGGTCACATAGAGGTCGCCGCCGCTGCCGAACGGCACGACCACGGTGCGGGTGTTCTGGTTCGAGGTGTAGATGAGCGTGCCGAGCACGGCGGTAATGCCGAACAGGCCGATCACGGCGAGCTTCAGCAGCCGGTTCTCCTCGAACAGGTTGCTCGCGCCCTGCAGGTAGCGGTGCATGCCGAAGCTTGCGGGCTTGCCGAGCAGGGGGTCGCGTGGAGGCGCGTCGGGGGATTTGCGTCCGAACATCGCTTGGACTCACTCGAAGAAGCGGGTCTGCGTCGGACCCGGATAGTTGCGAAAGCTGACGAGGCCCCAGCGCCAGGCCATGTGCGGGATGAACCCGCGCGGCTTGGTGCGAAGCCAGGGGACGAAAAGGAGAAGACCCGCAACGAGCGCCCAACCGAGCATCCCGCCGAGGACTACGGCGACGAAGATGACGGTGATCACCAGCACGAATTCGTCCGATCCGAACCACAGGATCTGGACCGGCTTGTGCAGATATTGGGGTAGCCGCTCGTTCATGAGCCTTCTCCTCCTTGCGTCGTGACTTCCCTTCCGAAGCCGGTTGAACTTCGTGGGCTGTCTCGCCATCGCGCCTGTGCGCGCTGGCCCGTTGAGGCCCGCGGTCCGCGTGGGCGGACCACGGACCGAACCGTCAGATGACCATCCCGAAGGTCTGGAGGATCGAGTCCGCCTTGATCAGGCAGACCGCCGCGACGATCGTCGGGATGCCGATCATGATGTTCGAGAACAGCCTGCTCACGCCGAACAGGAAGGCGGCGACGCCGCCGACGAAGCCGAGCGGGCCTTTGACGCCCTGGTTCACGACGATATCGTAGATGTCGTAGCCGAGGTCACCCGCGGCCGGCGCGGAGAAGGCGTGAGCCCCACCGGCGCCGAGCAGCGCGAGCGCGGTCAAAGGGATGCCGACATTGGCGAGCGAGACGGTCTGCCGACCGATGGTCCTCAACATGCATTTGCTCCTGTGAAGATGGGCCGCTCCGGGATCTGCTTGCCGGCATCGATGGGGATCGCTGTCGGCCGGCGGCGAGGCTGGACGGCCCGTCTCGGGTCTCGCCGCCGGCATGGGGCTGGCGCGGTGATCGCCGCACCAGGGATCGGGACGTGGTCAGCGCCCGGCATTGGCGAGCGCCTTCGTCCCGGCGAGGAACTCCTCGATCTCGGCCTGCCGGAAGCCGGAGATGATCTTGCCTTCCGCGATCAGCGTCGGCGTGCCGGTGATCGCGACGCTGCGCACGACGCCGGCGTCGGCTTCGACCCGCGCCTTGCCTTCCGCGCATTTGCGCAACTGCGCGGGAGCGGCACCGGCGTAGATCGCCTTGAACGCGGCTTCCTTGTCGGGCGAGCAATGGACATGCTCGGCCTTGGCGGCAGCCTCGGGATGGATGCCGGAGACGAAGAAGATGAGGCGGCGCACCGGCTTGCCCTCGGCGGCCTTTGCTGCCCAGAAGCGGTCGAGCGCGCGGCAGTAGGGGCAATCGGGATCAGTGAACTCGAGGACGACGGGTGCGCCTTCGGGGCCGATAGCTAGGGCCTTGCTGGTGTCGATCGCGGCGAGCTTCCTCGCCGCAGTGGAATTCTGCGCCAGCGCGGTCAGATTCTGCCCGTTGCGGTCGTAGACCTCCGCGAACAGCAGGTGCTCGCTCTCGGGCGCGTAGTAGATGATGCGACCACCCGCGCTCGCCTGGTAGATCGGACCCTTGACCGGCGCCGGTCCGAAATCCTCGAACTGGAGATTGGTGAAGGTCTGCCGCAGTTCGCTCTCGGCTTCGCGCGCCGCCGCGGCGAGCGGATCGGCTTGCTGCGCCGAGGCGGCGCTTTGGGCAGCGAGGATCAGAGGCAGGGCGAGGGCTGCTGCCCCGATCTTTGGCCCGAGCTTACGGATGCGCATGCGAAATCTCCTGAATGGCGCTAACCGGAGGTGAGAGCAGGCGCGCATCGAGATGCGTGCCCGATCCTACCGGGATGTGTTCACGGGCCGTGGCCGACAGGCCGCCGTTCTCCGCCGGGGCCGATGCCGCCGCGCGGATCACAAAGCCGTCCGCCGTCGCGGCGATGGTCCGATGCCGCCCCACGTCCGGCATGGAGCTGAGGCGCTGGGAGCGATTGTCCGGCGTCGCGCAGGCTGTCGTCGTAAGGACGAGGACGCCCAGGGCAGCCGTCATCGCTTTGGCAATCGGCTTCATGCACGACTCCATGTCGGCGCAACGCGCCAAGGTTAAAGTTACTTAACGATCCGAAGTATCAGGCCCGATTCGACTTGAGTTGTTCGGAACGAGGTTTGACTGATGGGATTCGAAGTCGATTGCAACAGGCCCCGGCAGCTGAGTGCCGCCAGCTTCGAAATTAGCCGGAATTGCTCGAAAATAGCTTTATTTCGGTATGATGGGTTCGTTCGCGCCGCTCTGTCGCACTTTCGGAAAATAAACTCCGAAACACCCCATTTTGGATGAATTCGGCAACGAAATGCCGACTATACCGTATTCGACTGGTGCGGGCACGTATTCATGCCTATTCGGTAGATATATTCCTCTAAAATCATCGGGATCTATTATTGCGGACGACCGTCTGGGCTAATTAGATATTTCGGGCGATCCATCGCGCCAGGACGCGTTGCTGCGGAGGACGAGATCATGGAGCCCGACGATAAATTTGCCGCCGTCGACACGTCGATCTTCAGGGAGATCAAGCTGCTGTCCGGCGAGCGGATCAGGCACGAGCGGAACCTGCGCGGCATCACGCAAATAGAGCTTGCCGCCAACATGGGCGGCAGCCCGCGCTGGATGCGCGAGATCGAGGCCGGGGCGCCGGGCACGAAGCTGGAGGATCATCTGAAAGCCACGCTCAGCCTCGGTATGCCGACGGGACATATCGCCTTCTCGATCCTCTTTGCGGGCCAGCGCATGCGGTTCCCGCGTCAGCTCATCTACGGCGATCTGCCCGCCATCGAGCGCAAGTGCATCGAGATGATATCGGATTCGGTGCTCACCGCGCTCAAGCAGGATCTCTCACCCCAATGGCGGCGCGGCGATGATTGCGGCCAGATATGAAACCCGCGACCGCTCCGAACTGCGGCGCATCTTCATCGAGCGGATATTGTTCGATCCGATTGACCCGCAGACAAATAGGGCCACAGCTGCTTTGCGATGATCGGCCAACGCAGCTGGATCCAGACCAACGGTCAGCGACTACACAGCCCGCATATGTGCCCGGTCTCTTCTCTGGCGGGGTGCGGCTCGATCGTGACGTGGACGAACTCGTCATGCACCCGGACCCGTCTGGCATAATCCCCGGGAGGCAAGGGTCGTTCCGCGACCAGAGCGACGATCGCGGCGAACTTGCCCGGACCCACCTGCCAGACGTGAAGATCGGTGATGCGGGCATCGCCGTCCTCGATCGCCTCGCGGATCTCGTCTTCAAGCTCGGTATTGGCGGCCGCGTCGACCAGCACGGCCGAGCTGTCGCGCAGCAGGCCGAATGACCAGCGGGCGATCACGACCGCACCGACGACTCCCATGGCGGCATCCATCCAGCGCCAGCCGAGAAACAAACCGGCAAGCAGCGCGGCGATCGCCAGCAGCGAGGTCAGCGCGTCGGCGAGGACATGGAAGTAGGCCGCGCGCAGATTGTTGTCGTGCTCGTGATGATGGCGATAATGCCCGTGATGGTCGTGCGCATGATGATCGTGATGGCCCTCGTGACCGTGGCCATGATGATGGCTGCCGAGCAGCCAGGCGCTGACGAGGTTCACGATCAGGCCGAGGATCGCGATCCAGATCGCCTCGACATAGGCGATGTCGGCGGGCGCGAAGAGTCGCCGGACCGACTCGATGCCGATACCGAGCGCGATGATCGCCAGCACGAGGGCGCTGGCAAAGCCGGCCAACTCGCCGACCTTGCCGGTGCCGAAAGTGAAGCGCGGATCGCGCGCATGGCGCCGGGCATAGCCATAGGCGAAGGCCGCGACGCCGAGCGCGCCCGCATGGGTCGCCATGTGGAAGCCGTCCGCGAGCAGCGCCATCGATCCGGTCAGATAGCCGGCGGCGATCTCGCCGATCATCATCGCGAAGGTCAGCACGACGACGATGCGGGTGCGCCGCGCATTCTCGTCATGGCTCGCGCCCAGGAAGTTGTGATCGTGCGCGAGGGTCTCGGCGCTTCGCAAGACGTCCGTATCGCGAGTCATTTGGAATAGCGCCGGATCACGGTTGTCAGCTCCGCGGCGCCGGCCGCGCGCTCGGTATCGTCAAGGCCGGGCCGTGCGACATGCTCATTGAGATGCTCGACGATGATCTCGTCCATCAACCCGTTCACAGCGCCGCGCACCGCCGCGACGAGTTGGAGAATATCGGCGCAGGGCGCCTTGTCAGTGAGGCCGCGTTCGACCGCTGCGACCTGTCCTGCGATGCGTTTGACCCGCGCCATGAGATCGGAGTCGTTTCGAGATGTGTGTGCCATACTATACCCCCCTATATTATTTAGGGACAGGCTGACAACTGTTCCGGGCGGGCGGTGGCATACACCGGAGCTAAGCGACGAGATCCCGCCGCGGGAATGATAAGCGAGAACGCAATATGCGGCATTTGCTTGCCTGAAAGCGCGATCTTCGTCCTTTGGAAGCCGCTCCGGAAATGCTAGATTGGCTGCGCGTCATGGCCTGCCTGCGTTGCCCACAGGGTAGCAATCCATGCGCTATTCCCATGCGGACTCATACGATCAGCTTCGGCGAACGCGTTCGCGTAATGGCCGGATGGCGGTCCAACCGTTCCAAATCGGCCGGAAGGGAAGGGAGAGGGAAGGAAGCGGAAGCAGCGGACAGACAACTGTCGAAGACCCCAATCCCTCAACCACAACACTGAAGTCGGCAGGCGACCCGATCGGACGTTGCAATGCGTAATCTGCTGGCATTCTCCGATCTAAAGGCGAAGGATATTCCTTTCACCCGCCAGCATGTGGCACGCTTGATCAAGCAGGGGCGCTTTCCCGCACCGATCAAACTGGGCGTAGGCACGAACCGCTGGATAGCTTCCGAGATCGATGACTGGTTGGATCAGCGAAAGGCCGCCCGGGATGAGGCTCTGGCATCGCGGCCAGGAAACCCATAGTCAATTTTCACGATAGCAGACCGAACGTCCGCTAGTTCCGAACGGTGCGCAGGCAAAGCCTTCCCCGAACGTCGCTTGCGAATCGGCTTTCCGTGAGCAGCATAAGGCTCGTTCACAAGCCAGGGCTAGATGCCTCAAGTCAGGTCTTGCACGGCAGATTTTGAGGTCGGCGCACGCGAACAAGGCGTCACTGGCAGGAACATTCCCGAACCTCTGGGAGCCTCGCATCACGTGAAATCTGCTGCACAGTTTGCTGCACACCAGCGGAATCTTGATCGAAAATCGACCTTAGGTTACTGTGACAAGTCACTGAAATTATTAAGAAAGTAGTGGTGGACGCACTTGGGCTCGAACCAAGGACCCGCTGATTAAGAGCGGCTTTTCGTCCGCATGCTTCCGCATGGATGCGGGCATGTTTTGGGTCAGCACTCAGTTTGAACCAGCGACCCCGACTTACATCGGTTCGGCGCACCCTTTCCGGCGCTCGCCATGGGCCAGCAGCTCGACCGCCACAGGGTAGCTCATGTCCGACATGCCATCGGAACAGCCGGGCGCCGCACGGGTCCGCAGTTCGAACGGGCGCCCGTCAAGCGCGCCTGTCCACACACCGCCCTCCGTTGTGGGCGTGAACCGGGTCCAGACGCGCGTGCCTTTCTGGTCCTCCGGGTGGGAATAAGTGACGCAGCGCCCTTCGATCCGCACGGCCCAGAACGGTTCTGTTCCGATTGCGCGCAGGGGCTGGGCCGAAAACTCCCGGCCGTCCTGAACGAGGCAGGGGCTGACCGGACGGTCTGGCAATGCCGCGCGCGGCGCAACTTCGGATGCCTGGCCGCGGCAAGCAGCGACGAACGACGCGACAATCGCGGTGGGTACGGCAGGGTGGGGACCGCTGGTCTGGGGGCCATAGCTTGCCGACACCGGGCCGCCTATCAGCGCCGCGAGGTTGGCCGGAACCGCTCCCGCCGCGCTGACACCGCCAAGTCGGCGATCGCGGCGGAAATCTGCGACAAGCGCTTCCACTTCGCCGCCACTGCCAAATGACAGCCGCTCCTCGCTTCCGATCGACGTAAAACCGGGCAGGTTGACTTGCAGCCGGTTTCCTCCCGAAGGGCAAGTGAGAGACAGGATCGGGTTGCCAGTTTGTGCCTGCAGGACCAGTACACTGGCCTCAGCGCTTGGCTGCAAGACCCAATGGGCATCTGTTCGCTTTGCCGGATCGGCCGTTGGAGAGTCCGACTGCTGGGCATCCGCTGCCGGGGCGATGCTGCCGCGCCGAGTAGGCTCCTGACGATCACAGGAGCCCAGCAGCAGCACAGCAATGATGATCGGAAGTAGGTTGCGCATCCGGACCTCCATGCACGGGAAGGGGCGGTTGATCCGCAAAGCGAGTCGATCTGTTCAATTTTGCCCGCGCTGCTCCCCGGGAAATCGGGACATTGCGCTCGCCAGCCTTTCCATGCTGTTCCTCCTCGAACGGTTGAAGCCGCTGTGGGGTAGCCGATTGCTGGAATAGGTTGGGTTTTGACCCCGGTCATGGCAAAACCGGACTTAGCAGGTCACCCTACAAAAATGTTACGATCAGATCCGACCCCGCTTCGGCTCAGTCCGCCATATGCATCACCGCAACTGTCATCTTCTGGCTATGATCAGTCACGTAGCAGATGTCCATGCCTCCCGCAGCCACTCCCGAACCTGGTGGTCGATCTCTGTTGCGCCATTGATCTCCAGGTGATGGGTGAAGCTTCCTGGCTCGGGCTCGACTATTTCCTTCCAGCGCAGAGATCGGTCTCTTCGCTGTAGGAAAATGCTCAAAACCAGCGGTGGATGGCTTCCGCTGAGATATTGGTTCCGCCGCCAAACAGCGGCAAATGGGTACTTCCGATAAAACCCGATCTGACTTTTCGATACGCGCCGATCTGCTTCGCCAACTGCTCTCACCGCAGAGTCCATTGAGGAGAATATCGAGCGGGCGTCCGCGTCCGACCCTAGATAGTCGCTCTCATCCACGCAAACGACCCTGCAACTGCTTCCGCTCAGTTCGTTGGCAGAGCGGGGAATGCTCCAGTAGGTTGCTAACACATATTCTTAGCGACCATCGCCCCCTGAATGCTTCAAATTAGGGCGAACTGAGCCACAACAAAATCATCAATGGGGCCTGAGAGCCTAGATGACGCCAAAGGCTGTCATGGCAGCTGCTACACGCTCAAACCCTGCGATATTTGCGCCCAGAACATAGTCGCCAAGGGCGCCGTATTCCTCGGCGGTCTCGGCACAGGTATTATGAATGTTGCGCATGATGGCGGCGAGGCGTTCCTCGGTTTTCTCGAAGCTCCAGCTATCGCGCGAGGCATTCTGCTGCATTTCCAGGGCTGAAGTGTAAGTGCTGTCCTGCCCCCATCTTGCGTGCGTAAGAGTCTTCTGTGGTTGCCGCCCGTGAGGCAAGAAGTATTTGAACCGGTGAACAGGTGATCGAGCGCGGTCTTCTGTCAGGCCTTTGATTGCAGCGTTTTCCAGAAGCCGCTGGCCGGTATGGTGATCCGCGGATCAGGTCCAAATCTGATTCACGAGCTCGAAACTCGGGACTCTTAACTGGTTTTCCTGATCCAGATCTGTTCGATCATTTTGCCCATTCGGGTCGTCGCCTTCTCACTCCCCCTTACCAGCTTGGGCCTTGCGCAGCCTTTCTATCAGGCGGCGATTGCCGTTGCCGGGGTTCGATAATCTTCCTGTTTCGTCAACATCGCCCAGATCATCCGGGCCATCTTGTTGGCCAATGCGATTGCCACCAGCATCCGTGGCTTGCGCGCCAGCATGCGGGCTAGCCACGATGTTTCTGAGATCGATTTTCGGCCCATCCAGTTCAATCGCGACATGGCGCCCATGATAAGCAGCTGGCGAATGTCGCTTTGCCCGGCTTTGGAGACGCGGCCATGACGGGTCTTGCCTCCGCTCGAATGCTGTTTCGGCACCAATCCCAGCCAAGCGGCAAAGTCCCTGCCGCATTTGAAGCTCTCCATTGGCGGGGCAAACGCTTCGACTGCCAGAGCCGTCATCGGCCCCACTCCAGGCATGGTCTGTAGCCTTCGAGCCATGTCTGCTTGCCCTGCCAGATCCTTGATCCGGCGGTCGCTTGTCGCAATCCGCACGGTCATTGCTTCGATCTGCTCCAGCAAATCGCGGCATTCAATCCGGGCAATCTCAGGCAGATCGCTGTTGGGCTCGGTGATGATCGCGGCGATCCGGGACACGTTATTGATGCCCTGCGGCACCACATGACCGAGCTCGTAAAGAAAAGCGCGCAGCATGTTGACCAGTTCGGTGCGCTGCTGAACTAGCCGGGTCCGCGCCCGGAACAGCATTGCCCGACCTTGCTGCTCGGCTGATTTTGGCTCGACGAAGCGCATTTCCGGTCTCTGGGCGGCGATCACGATCGCCTCGGCGTCTGCCGCATCATTCTTCTGCCGCTTCACAAACGGCTTCACGTATTGCGGCGCAATCAGCTTCACCTCGTGGCCCAGGCTGGTCATCTCGCGGGCCCAGTAATGCGCGCTGCCACAAGCCTCCATCACAACCACCGCACGAGGCTGCTCGGCCATAAACTTGAGGAAACTCTGCCGCGACAGCTTTTTACAAAACCGAAGCTGACCTGTCATCGACGCGGCATGCAGCTGAAAAACAGCTTTTGCCAAATCAACCCCGATCATCATATCCTTTGTCACGGTTGCCGTCCTTTCCGCTCAGTGGCCTTTCAACACCACTATCTTGGCACATTGCGATGCCGTCTGGGGAGGGCGGCAACCACCCCATCTGATTCAAAATTATCGTCTTTGATTTCATGCTCTTGCGATACGGCGGATGAAGATCTGGATTGAGGCGATGAAGAGCCAAGCGGTGGCCGATGCGATGGTTTGCTCGAAGTCCTTGGCAAGGCGGCGGTTGCGATTGAGCCAAGCCAGTGTGCGTTCGACGACCCAACGGCGTGGGAGAACCACGAAGCCTTTTGTGGCATCGGATCGTTTGATGACTTCGATGGTCCATTTTCCGATCCGGCGCAGCGCGTCTTTGAGCTTGTCACCGGCATAGCCGCCATCGGCGAAGACGTGCCGCAGCCACGGGAAGCGCTTGATGATCTCAGCGAGCACCAGCGGCGCACCGTCACGGTCCTGGATGTCGGCAGTGTGGACTACGGCATGGACGAGATTGCCGTCGGTATCGGTCAGGATATGGCGTTTGCGGCCCTTGGTCTTCTTGCCTGCGTCATAGCCACGAGGTCCGCCGCTTTCCGTGGTTTTGACGCTCTGGCTGTCGATCACCCCGGCGCTGGGCGAGGCCTCGCGGCCTGCCGCCTCGCGCCCGATCAGCAGCAGGGCATGGTTGAGCGAGAGCCACAGCCCATTGTCGCGCCACAGGTAGAACCAGCGCCGCACCGTGGAGACCGGCGGAAAACACGGCGGAAGCATCCGCCACGGCAGACCCCCGCGCAGCAGGTACAGGATCCCCTCGACAATCCGCCGCATCGGCCACTTGCGCGGGCGCCCCACATGCGATGCTGGCGGGAAGAACGGTTCCAAGAGCGCCCATTCGTCATCGGTCAAATCGCTTGGCAAAGCCAGTGCCGCACGGGCATACTGCGCCCGAGTGGTATCGGTCCACATCGTTGGTCTCCGGAAGTTTTCGCAAAAACCCCTGAATCAACGACTTGGGATGGCGTCAAGCTAACCCGCTGATACCACTCAACTTAATTTCGGATCAGGCTCTAAAGCGCAGCGTTGAGTCTCCGCGCCCTGATTGGGCTGGAGCACGCTGCTACTATGATAATCTCGGGTGATGATCCTGTGAGTAGGGGCGCGCAGCGGTTCGAGGTGTTCTCGGGCGCGGGCAAGCGCCGGGAGTGGCCGGCGGAAGTGAAGGCTTCGATTGTCGCGGAGTGCTATTCTGGCCGCGAGGGCGTCAGCGCCGTGGCGCGCCGGCATGGGCTTGATCCTTCTCAGGTCTATGCCTGGCGGCGGGCTTTCTGTGATCGGTTCGACGCCGAGGGCGTGGCTCTGCCAGCAGCAGGGCCGCAAGCGGCCGCGTTCGTCCCCGCCGTCATCGACCCAAGTGCACCGCCGGATCCCGCGCCGATGCGTCGTTCCCGCAAGCGTCGCCGTTCGAAGGCGAGTGCGGTCGAGCTGGAGATCGACGGTGTGGCGGTAAGGATCGGTCGCGGCGCCGATGCTGGCATGATTGCCGCAGTCATCGAAGCGCTCAGGGCGACGCGATGATCGGACCGGGCGCTGGCGCGCGCGTGATGGTGGCGACGCGTCCGGTGGATTTCCGCAAAGGGCCTGACGCCCTGGCTGCTCTAGTCGGCGCCGAGTACGGCGGTGATCCCTATTCGGGCGTGATCTACGTGTTCCGGGCGAAGCGCGCCGACCGGATCAAGCTCGTGTGGTGGGACGGCACCGGCCTGTGCCTGATGGCCAAGAAGCTGGAGTCCGGCGGGTTCAAGTGGCCGGGCATCCAGGACGGCGTAATGCGCCTGACGGCGGCGCAACTCGGCGCCTTGCTGGAAGGCCTGGACTGGCGCCGGGTGCATGGCGGGCGACGTCCGATTGCCCCGCAGATTGCCGGTTGACCAGGCCAGTCAACGCTGATTCACTGCCTCCATGCTCATGGAAGCGGACCTTCCCAACGACGTCGAAGCGCTGCGTACGCTCGTCCTCGAACAGGCCCGTGAGCTTGATGCTCTCAAGGTTTTCCAGGCTGAGGTCGAACGCCTGAAGGCGATCATCGACGCCTTGCAGCGTCACCGTTTCGGCCGCCGATCCGAACAACTCGATCCCGATCAGCTCCAGCTTGCCCTGGAGGAAGTCGAGACGGCATTGGCCGAGGCCGAGCACGCCCGGGACAAGACAAGTCGGGCTCAGGCCCAGCGCTCGCGCAAGACCAACCGCGGTTCGCTGCCGGCGCATCTCGAGCGGATCGAACAGGTCGTCGATGTCGAGGACAAGGCCTGCCCCTGTTGTGGCGGTGCGCTCCACCAGATCGGCGAGGATGTGGCCGAGCGCCTCGATGTGGTGCCGACCACCTTCCGCGTGCTGGTCACGCGCCGGCCGCGTTACGGCTGCCGTTCCTGTGAAGCCGCGGTCGTGCAGGCGCCAGCACCGGCGCGGATCGTCGAGGGCGGCATTCCCACCGAGGCGCTGATCGCCCAGGTACTGGTCGCCAAGTACGCCGATCACCTGCCACTCTACCCTCAAGCCCAGATCTACGCCCGGCAGGGCATCCAGCTCGATCGGTCCACGCTGGCCGACTGGGTGGGACGGGCAGCATGGTACTTGCGCCCCTTGCGCGATGAGGTCCTCAAGCGATTGCGACGATCAGAACGGCTGTTTGCCGACGAGACGACGGCACCGGTGCTGGATCCGGGGCGTGGGCGGACCAAGACCGGGCAGCTCTGGGCCTACGCCCGCGATGATCGCCCATGGGCTGGCGGCGATCCGCCGATGGTCGCCTATGTCTACGCCGCGGATCGCAAGAGCGAGCGGGCAGAGGCGCACCTCGGCAACTTCGCGGGCATCCTGCAGGTCGATGGTTATGGCGGCTACGCCGCGCTGGCCAGACGCCGGCAGCAGGTCCAACTCGCCTTCTGCTGGGCCCATGTCAGACGCAAGTTTTACGAGCTTGCCGACACGTCGCCAGTCGCAACCGAGGTGCTGCATCGCATCGCCCTGCTATACGCCATCGAGGATGAAGTGCGCGGCGAGCCTGCCCAGCAGCGTCGGTTGGTCCGCGGCGAACACAGCCGCGTCATCATCGACGATCTGCACCATTATCTCGAAGCCCGGAACCGCCAGGTCAGCCCCAAGGCCAAGCTCGGCGAAGCGATCCGCTACGCGCTCACCCGCTGGGACGGCCTCTCACGGTTCCTCGACGATGGTCGTGTCGATCTCGACAACAACGCCGTGGAACGCTCGATCCGTCCGCTCGCACTCAACCGGAAGAATGCCCTGTTCGCCGGCTCGGACGAAGGCGGCGACAACTGGGCGGTGATCGCCACGCTCATCGAGAACTGCAAGCTCTCTGGCATCAACCCGCACAACTGGCTCACTGAGACGCTCACCAGGCTCGCCAATGGTCACCCGGCCAACAGCGTCGGCGACCTCATGCCGTGGACCACCGTGGGCTGAGCACAGCGCTTACGCTGAAGTCGCAACTCCGCCGGCTGAAATGTAGGTCAGCGAAAATCAGCAGAGGAGGAAGAAAATGAGCGCATTGGAAAACCTGAAGACTGAGTAGCCCCCAGGTTTCTGGACGCCTTCGATCCTAATTTTGAGGACAGGAGGCGACGATGGGGAAGCCCAATTTCAGCGATGAGTTCAAGCGTGATGCGGTGGCTCAGATCACCGAACGGGGTTATCCGGTAGCTGAGGTGTCGCAGCGGCTCGGCGTCAGCCAGCATTCGCTGTATGCCTGGAAGCGGCAGCTGGCGAAGGTTGTGTCCGGCGATGCCAGCAAGGACGCCGAGATCCGCCAGTTGAAGCGCGAACTGGCCCGGGTGACGGAGGAGCGCGACATCTTAAAAAACCGTCGCCGGCTGAGCCCGCCTGTGCGCGGTAGAAACGGGTCGTGCTATGGTGCGGTCGGGAGGGTCGCGGCCGATGGCTTATTGGAGGCATGATACCCCGTTAAAAAACGTGGCCCGTGGGTGTTTGCGTACTTGAGAGTGGTGACGCCGTCTTGCGGCGATCCCGGTTAGGAAGATGACGTTTAGCATCGCCCATACCCTCCTGTTTTGAAGGAGGACTTGGAATGGAACGATCAAAATCCGGCGCGTTGTCTATGGTCAATCCGCGCGCCGCTGCCATCGACATCGGGTCGACTATGCATATGGCGGCCATAAATCCCAACGCCGACGATAATCCGGTACGAGCGTTTGGCACATTCACCGGCGATCTCCATGATATGGCCCGCTGGTTCAAGACATATGGCGTCACTACTGTCGCGATGGAATCGACCGGTGTTTACTGGATTCCGGCCTATGAAGTGCTTGAAGGACACGGCTTTGAGGTGATCCTGGTCAATGCGCGATATGCCAAGAATGTACCGGGTCGCAAAACCGACGTCAGTGACGCTGCATGGTTGCAACGCCTGCACAGCTACGGGCTGCTGCGGGGGAGTTTCCGTCCCGAGGCGGGCGTGGCGACCATGCGTGCCTATCTGCGGCAGCGCGAGCGGCTGATCGAATATGCTGCCTCACATATTCAGCACATGCAGAAGGCGCTGATGGAAATGAATGTGCAACTCCATCACGTCGTCTCCGACATTACCGGCGTGACAGGAATGCGGATAATCAGGGCCATTGTGAGCGGGGAACGTACGCCCAGCACGCTGGCACAAATGCGCGACGTCCGCTGCCACGCGACTATTGAGACCATCTGTGCGGCATTATCGGGGAACTGGCGCGACGAACATATCTTCGCGCTTGGCCAGTCTCTGGCCCTGTTCGACTTCTACCAAACCAAAGTTCTCGAATGTGATCGAAAGCTTGAGATCGCACTCAAGGCGCTCGAAATCAACGAGGGACATGATGTTCGCCAACTCCCAAAAGTCCGGACCAAAAGGCGACAGGTGAACACGCCCGACTTCGAGGTCCGGTCAGCGCTCTATCGCGTGCTGGGCGTCGACCTGACACAGATCCACGGAATCGGCCCTTCGCTCGCGCTCAAACTGGTTGGCGAGTGCGGCACCGATCTTGCCGCATGGCCCAGTTCGAAGCATTTTACGTCTTGGTTGTGCCTGGCACCAGGCAACAAGATATCGGGGGGTAAGTTGCTGTCGTCCAAAACCCGACGATCTTCGAGCCGCGCTGCAGCACTCCTGCGTCTGGCCGCAACCACCATCGGTCGAAGTGACACCGCGCTGGGCGCTTTTTACCGAAGGCTGTCGGCGCGCGCTGGAAAAGCAAAAGCGGTCACCGCAACCGCACGCAAAATCGCCGTGCTGTTCTATAACAGCCTGCGCCACGGCATGGCGTATCATGATCCCGGCGCCTCACAATATGAGGAGCGCTATCGCAGTCGGGTGATCGGAAATCTGCAGCGCCGCGCCAAGGCCTTCGGCTTCATCCTGCACGAAATGCCTGGGGAGCCTGATATGGCTGTTTCTTAGGAAGCCACCGCGTATTTCGCTTGAGATGCAAAGTGAGATACGCGTTCATTGCCGAGCATCGCGATCGCTTTGGCGTGCGGGCAATGTGCCGCTGCCTCGCCGTGCAGCCCAGTGGTTTCTATGCTTGGCAGAAGAGCCCGCTGAGCCAGCGGGCTCGGGAAGATGCTCGGCAAACGGAGCTGCTACGGCGGGCCTGGAACGATAGCGGCAAGGGCTATGGCTACCGCAAGCTGCACGACGACCTGCTGGATCACGGCGAGACCTGCTGCCCCAACCGTGTTGCGCGGATGACCAGGCTAGCAGGTATCAGAGCGCAGGTCGGCTACAAACGCCGGCCTGGCAGCTATGGCGGCAAGCCGTCCCTGGCGGTCGACAACACTCTGGATCGCCAGTTCGACGTGGCTGCGCCAGACCGGGCTTGGGTGACGGACATTACCTACATCCGCACCATGGAGGGCTTTGCCTATCTGGCCGTCGTGATCGATCTCTACTCCCGCCGGGTGGTGGGCTGGTCGATGCAGAGCCGGCAGACTACCGACGTGGTGCTGCAGGCGCTGCACATGGCGGTATGGCGGCGCAAGCCGAAGCAGCGGGTGCTGATCCACTCGGACCAGTGCTCGCAGTTCACCAGCATGGACTGGGCTGCGTTCATCCGGTCTCACAACCTTGAGCACTCGATGAGCCGACGCGGCAACTGCCATGACAACGCCGTCGCCGAGAGCTTCTTCTCCTCGCTCAAGCGCGAGCGCATCCGGCGCCGGACATACAAAACCCGCGAAGAAGCCCGACAGGACGTGTTCGATTACGTCGAGATGTTCTACAACCCGGTGCGCAAGCAGGTCAGGAACGGGATGCTGTCGCCCGCCCAATTCGAACGGCAGCAGATTTTGAAAGCGGAAGGCGTCTAGAAAACTAGGGGCTACTCACACCCCGATCTACCAGAACAAATTGAAAGCTATCCGCCGAGAACAAATAGACCTCGCTGGCCGCATCCTCGACGATACGGCCTAGCGCGATCCGCGCCAATTTCGTCCCGCTGCGGCAAAAGGTCTGATCTCCTGGCACAACGCCGTGCTATAGAACGCGCGAGCCTCAAGAGCAATGATGGCACCAACGCTGCATCGCATCCAATTCCTTCAAGAACAGCGCCGGCCTCTGCAGGTCAATGAGTACTCGCCATATTATCTCTACTGACCCTACACTGCGGGGAACTCCAGCGCATCTGATAAGTTTATCCGCCGAAAGGAGCTTCCCATGGCCACCTCTTCCAAAGCAAAACCCAAAACCGGCGCGCGTGCCACGCGAAAGGCGAGCAAGGAGCAGAAGCGACCCGCCGACGCGATCAAGCTGCTCAAGGACGACCACAAGGAGGTCAAAGGCTGGTTCGAGGAATTCGACAAGACCGACGATGATGCGCGCAAGCAGGAACTGGCAGACAAGATCTGCATGGCGCTGACCGTCCATGCGACGATCGAGGAAGAGATTTTTTACCCGGCGGCTTATGAAGCCCTTGATGACGATGATCTGCTCGATGAAGCAGAAGTCGAACACGCGAGCGCTAAGGCGCTGATTGCAGAAATCGAGGCCAGCCAAGTCGGTGAACCGCTGTTCGACGCCAAGGTTACGGTGCTCGGCGAATACATCGATCATCACGTGCAGGAGGAAGAAAAGGAACTCTTCCCCGAATGCCGCGCCAGTGGCATGGATCTCAAAGCACTGGGCGAGCAGCTCGCGGCGCGCAAGGCGGAGTTGATGGCTGCCCAAGGCTGATGTCAGTCCAAGGTGAATGATGATTTCTTCGGCCCGGCCATTCCTGGCCTGTTCCTGATTGAAGATCTCGTTGATGAGGCCGCTCAGCTGAGCCTTATCACCGAGATCGAGGAAACGTCGCTTGCGCCTTTCAGGTTCCAGCAATGGACTGGAAGGCGCGAGACGGCCTCTTACGGGCTTCACTACGATTTCACCGCGTCTACGTTAAGTGAAGCCGAAGCTTTCCCTCCTTGGCTCGACAAGCTGGCAAGGATGGTCGAGGCGAAATGTGAACTGCCGGGCCGGTCCATTGTTCATGCCTTGCTGACCCGTTATCCGGTGGGCGCGGCGATAGGTTGGCACCGTGATCGTGCAATCTTCGGTGAAGTGTTCGGCATCTCGCTTGGCACCGAGGCCTTCCTCCGATTGCGGAGGCGGCAACCGGCCGGCTTCTCACGCTATTCCCTGCCTCTTCGGCCCGGCTCGCTTTACAGGTTGAGCGGTGAGGCCAGAACCCAGTGGGAACACAGCATTGCCCCACTCCAACAGCTTCGATGGTCGATAACGCTGCGGACGCTCGCTTAGGCCATCACCCTCTATCTACCGATCGTTTCCACGGGGGGTACCGTATCTACTTCCATCATCTCCAGCAGGATTTCCTCTACCCTGGTCAATCGCGCGTGCGGATCGCTCATCTTCTCGCGGACCAGGAAACGGCCGTCCACCAATTGGGCGCTGGGGTGGGGCGATGACTTTGGCGGTTCACCGCGCGGGTTTAACGCGATGGCGGCGCGCCCGGCGTCAATCCTTTCAATACCCAGAATTTGCGCAAGAAGGCGCACCCTTGCTACAGACAGCAACACTTGCGTCTCCTTGGGGATAGCGCCGAACCGGTCTTCCAACTCCTCCTCGAAGAGATCCAGAGCGGCGAGATCTGTCAGCCGCGCCAATCTGACATAAAGCTGCAGCCGCAGATCCACTTCCGGGATCCAGCTTTCGGGCAAGGCGCCATGGACTCCTAGTCTCAAGTCAGGCGCGGGGAGCGCGCTGGTCTCGCCGCGAGCCTCGCGGAGCGCCGCTTCCAGCATGTGCTGGTAAAGCTCGACGCCAACCAGTTTCATATGCCCGGTCTGGCTGTCGCCCAGCAGATCTCCGCCGCCGCGCAGATCGAGGTCGCGCGCGCTGATTGCAAACCCGGCACCAAGGCGATCCAGCGCTTCGAGTGTCCGCAAGCGCTTCGCGGTCGCCTCGCTGATCGGATGACCGGCGTCCGTGAGCAGCATGATCTGCCCGCGCCGACTGCCACGTCCGACCCTGCCTCGAAGCTGATGGAGCTGCGACAGACCGAACCGGTCCGCACGCCAAACGATCATTGTATTGGCGCGGGGGACGTCGAGCCCTGCCTCGATAATGTTGGTGGCAAGCAGCACGTCGCCTCGACCGTCTGCGAACTCGGTCATTACGGTATCGAGTTCTGCTGCGGACAGCTTGCCGTGCGCGCAGACCACCGTGAGTTCAGGCGTCAGCTGCCCAAGCTTGGCTTCGATCGCCGCCATGTCCGCGATCCTTGGGACCACGACAAAGCTTTGCCCCCGCCGGGCCCGTTCCCGCAGCAGCGCGGCCCGGACGCTTGTATCGTCCCAATCGCTCACCACCGTGCGGATTGGCTGCCGCCGCGCAGGCGGAGTTGCGATAACCGATAGCTGTTGTAAGCCCACCAGCGCGTTCTGGAGCGTCCGGGGTATCGGTGTGGCGCTGAGCGCCAGGAAATGGCCGCTGTGCAGCGCGCGCAGTCTGGCCTTGTGGGCCGCGCCGAAGCGTTGCTCTTCATCAAGGATGACCAGCTGCAGGCTGCGATACCGGACGCTCTTGCCAGCGACGGCGCTTGTGCCGACGACGATTCCGATCGACCCGTCGGCAAGACCGGCCAGCGCTGCGCGCTTTTCGGCGGGCGTCGATGAGCTTGACAGCATTGCGACAGTCACGCCGGTCCCCTCGAACCGGGCCCGGAACAGTTCGTAGTGTTGGCGCACAAGCACAGTCGTCGGCGCGGCCAGCACGACCTGCCCGCCCGCCAGCGCGGCAAACGCCGCAGCGCGCAGCGCAACCTCGGTCTTGCCGTAACCGACATCGCCGATGACGAGCCGGTCCATCGCGGTGCCGGAAGCGAGGTCGGAACGGATGGCGTCGATGGCGCGGGTTTGGTCTGCCGTTTCCGAATAGGGGAAGCCAGCCACGAACCGTTCGTAGACATCCGGGTCGGCCGCGATTGCCGGTACAGTTCGTGCCGCACGCTGATGGGCCAGCGCAATTAGCGCTTTGGCTGTCTCAGCAAGCTCGCCGTCAAGCGTCTCTCGGCGTTTGATCCAACTCGACCCGTCCAGCTTGTCAAGAGCCACCGCCTCGGGGTCGGCGCCGTAACGCCAGATGCGACCGGCATCGCTGACCGGTACCAGTCGGCGAGCTGCGCCAGCAAATTCAAGCGCGATGGCGTCCTGCTCGCTGCCCTCGAGCAGGGGCAAAGGTTCGATCCCGCTGATTACCGCAATGCCGTGATCCTCATGGACGACAACGTCGCCGCAGCGAAGGTCGCCCAATCCATCGAACCCGTTTTCTTGATCTACCGACCCAGCTTCAGCTTCCGCACGGCTACCGAGCAAATCAGCTGCGGTAACGGCGATGATCTTGTCACGTACAAAGCCTCTGTCGCACGTCATTTCAAGTGCCGCGAACGCACCTGATGGGAGCGCTGCGACGTCTGCCCAACTGGCGAGCATGATGCAGTCGCGCTTCAATTTTTTGGCAATACGCGGACGCAGGAACCGCAGATCGCGGTCGCTGCCCAGCAAGATGAGGCGGGCATCCCTCTCCAGCAGGGGCACTACGAACCGGGACAGGGCACCCAGGGGAGCCCGCTCCTCGACGAACCGCGAAATGGCCCCAATGTCGTCGGTGGCCCAGTCGAGCCGGTCGTGGCCGGTCGTTGCCGCACGCCATTCTTCCTCGCCGATCATGTCGGCGGGGACTCGGCCATGCCGTGTCACATCCGCGGCAAGGGCCAGCAGCCCGCGATGGCGCGACGCAACCTTGTTTTCGAGGACCAGGGCCGCGCCCGCAGGGCAATGAGCGAGGAGCGTTACCCCGCCCACCGCGCTTGGCTCAGCCACACGGCCGATTTCGACGGCAGTCAGATCGTCCAGGCTGCGCTGGTCAACCGGATCGAAGCTACGCAGGCTGACAATCCGTCCATCGCCCGCTTCGATGCGAACCGGCAGCGTACGATCGGCCGGGAAGACATCGGCCACATTACCCCGCACCGCAACTTCACCCGGCTCATCGACCCGGTCATCGATAACATACCCCAGTGCTTCGCAATCGCTTTCAAAGCTTTCGAGATCGAGCAGATCGCCCACACCAAGGACAGGTGGAGCGGGGTCGAACGCGTTGGGCGGAGCGTAACGTCGCGCAATGGCTTCGGCACTTGCCA
Source organism: Sphingobium sp. GW456-12-10-14-TSB1 (assembly GCF_059424385.1). Classification (NCBI taxonomy): domain Bacteria; kingdom Pseudomonadati; phylum Pseudomonadota; class Alphaproteobacteria; order Sphingomonadales; family Sphingobiaceae; genus Sphingobium; species Sphingobium sp. GW456-12-10-14-TSB1. The sequence continues at coordinate 1,037,834 of NZ_JBWKZI010000001.1, forward strand.
GTACGACGCACGGCTTCTGGCACGTACCCTGAACCTTGCCGCGGATTTGCCGCAGCGCCGCGACGCGCGCGCCAGCATTCCCTGGAGACGCCGGAGCCTCTTCACCGGGCAAGGCGTCACTGGCGGGGACCAGCACGACCGCAGCTTGGGGGGCAGCCGCGCTGACGGCGGCGGCCAAAGCCACCGCCGTCTGTTCGCTATCGGCAATGTAGACCAGATCGCCGTGCTGCAAATGCTCGGCGATCCGTGTGGCAACCGCTGCCTGGCTCACGGCACTCAGGCCATTGCATCCAGATCGACGGTCACTTCTCGCGGCCAGAACCGCAGGGCTGCGCAAGCTGCAACAAAAGCCTTGGCATCCTTGCCCGATCCCAGCGCGACACAGCCTTCGTCGAGCTCGGGTGGAATGCGTGCGGCGGCAAACAGCGGCTCGGCATCCGCGCCGACTCCAATGAACTTGCAGTGCGCAAAGGCGTCGGACACGAAATCCTTGGCCGGAGCATCCTGGGCCAACAGGACCGCACCCTCCGCCGAAGGCAGCACCGCCACCGCATCGTAGAGCACCGATGGACCGCCATCGATCTTCTGCTTGGCCGCGACAGCATCGCCGTTGTCGAGGACGACACCGCCGATCTTGGGCGCGATCACTTCCCATACCGCGCCTGCGGCTTCGACTGCGCCAGTGAGCGCCGCGAACAGAGCTCCGTCCGACCCATCGGTCAGCAGGATGCCAAGCTTGCGGCCCTTGAAGCTGTCCGGACCATTGGCAAGGATGCTGAGCTTGTCCGAAGTGGGCAGGTCGAGCGTAGGCTTTGCAGCTTTTGCGGGATCGGGCAGCGCCATTCCGAGGCCATTGGCGACCGAGGCCGCAAGATCCTCGTCAATGTTGCGCAGGTGCGAGACAGCGCGCGCACGAATGTCGACGCGTGTGACCTTGCTCAATTCGAACACCAGCGCATCGCCAAGGTGCTTCTGTTCGATCGGCTGCTGGCTGAGATAGAACATTCGCGCCTGGCTGTAGTGATCGGCAAAGGTCTCCGACCGGAGACGGGCTTTCGGGCCTTCGACGTCAGCGGCGAAACTCTTGAATCCCAGTTCCGGATTCTCACGCGGACCGCCTTCAGGGCCCCACGAGTTTGGCTCGTAGTTGGCCCGTCCCTTGGGATTGACCATGGCCATATGGCCGTCCTGCTGGAAATGCATCACCGGGCAGCGCGGAGCGTTGACCGGTATGTGGGTGAAGTTCGGCCCGCCAAGACGCTTGAGCTGGGTGTCGAGGTACGAGAAATTGCGCCCGTGCAGCAGCGGATCGTCGCTGAAGTCGATTCCAGGCGGCACGTTGGCTGTGCAGAACGCGACCTGTTCGGTCTCGGCGAAGAAGTTGTCGACGTTGCGATTGAGGGTCAGCGTACCGATCAGCCGGACGGGCACGTCTTCCTCGGGGATCAGTTTGGTCGCGTCGAGATGATCGAACGGTAGCCCATCGGCGGTCGCCTGGTCGAAGAGCTGGACGCCGAGGTCCCATTGCGGGAAGTCGCCGCTGTCGATTGCTTCCCACAGGTCGCGGCGATGGAAGTCGGGATCGGCGCCATTGATCTTGACGGCTTCGTTCCACACCACCGATTGCAGGCCCTGTCGGGGCTTCCAGTGGAATTTGACGAAGGTGGACTTACCCTCGGCATTGATCAGGCGGAATGTGTGGACGCCGAAGCCTTCGATCGTGCGGTAAGAGCGCGGAATGGTGCGGTCGGACATCTGCCACATCACCATGTGCCAGGCTTCGGGCATCAAGCTGGCGAAATCCCAAAAGTTGTCATGCGCCGACTGCGCCTGCGGGAAGCCGCGGTCGGGCTCCTCCTTGACTGCGTGGACCAGATCAGGAAATTTGATCGCATCCTGGATGAAGAACACCGGGATGTTGTTGCCCACAAGATCCCAGTTGCCCTCCGCCGTGTAGAGCTTGACCGCGAAGCCGCGCACATCGCGCGCGAGGTCGAACGAACCGGCCCGGCCGGCGACGGTCGAGAAGCGCACAAAGGTCTCGGTCTGCTGACCGACCCTTGAGAGCACGTCGGCTGTGGTATAGTCAGCCAGGCTGTCGGTGAGTTCAAACACGCCGTGGGCACCTGTGCCGCGCGCGTGGACGACTCGCTCGGGAATGCGTTCGTGGTCGAAATGGAAGATTTTCTCGCGGAGCTGAAAGTCCTCCAGCAAAGTCGGGCCGCGTGGCCCCGCGCGCAGGCTATTCTGCCCGTCGCTGATCGGGATACCCTGCTGCGAAGTCATGGTTGCGGCAGGATCGCTGGTGGTCTGGTGGGTTTCTCCGCCGTTGCCCTGGGGCTCAGCATAACTGGTCGGCAGGTCCGACTGGGGCGGCAGTTTGGGTGCCTTCTTCGGCGTCTCGCCCTTCTGTTTCGATTTGTCGGAACGCTGGGCTTTATCAGGCTTGGGCATGGAAAAATCCTTTGGAACTGGAGGCAAACGAGAGATCATGGGAGTTTGAGGCGAGCGCTGGAGGCGCAACGGCAGGCCAGGCTTTCTCGTCGATTGGCGCAATGGCAGTGATTTGCTCGGCACTCAGATCACAGTGGATGCCATCACTTTCGAACGCGAGAAGGTCGGGCGCTATCGCCCGCAGGGTTTCGCCGGCACCGCCCACCCCGCCTTGGGATATGACGACATAACTCAGTGTCCGGCTTTCGCAGTCGTGCATGGTATCGACTACCGTCCCGACCTTCTCACCCCTTCCGTCAAAGACATTCGCGCCGATCGCGGACGCACCTGAATAAAGCGAGGGCACGTGCGCGCGCGCCCGGCTGCGCTGCTCCGCCAATTCGCTACCCGTTTCGTGCCGGGCCTGCCGCCCGAGCCAGCGCCACACGCCGAACAGGTTAACAAGCAACAGAAAACCGTTGGTGATCGCCAGGCTTGGTTGCTCGGTGGTCAGGCCCACTGCAGCCCAGGCAACCGATCCGACGGTAAAGACGACAAATCCCCACCCCGTGATTTTTGTCCCCAGATTGGCGGCTGTCATCATCGCCGCAATCATGGTCGCAGCTGAAGCAATCCAGGCGGCGACATCAGGCATTGCGGTACAACTCCCTAGTCTCGCCCAAGGTAGGGCACGGGAACGATCAAATGGGCGGACTTACGTCGCTGTCGACAAGCCAGGCTTGAGCACGACCTTGGTCGCCTCGTTCTGCTGATCGTGGAACAGCTTGTACCCTTCAGCAGCATCTTCGAGCGGCAAGCGGTGGCTTATCAGGAAGGTGGTGTCGATCTTGTCCTCAAGCACCGCAGCAAGCAGCGCGGGTAGATACTTCTGAACGTGGGTCTGCCCGGTGCGAAGCGTCAGGCCCTTTTCCATAAGAGCTCCGAGCGGAAACTTGTCGACGAACCCGCCATAGACTGCAGGCATCGACACCCGGCCGCCCTTGCGACAGGCGATGATGGCCTGGCGGATCGCATGGGTGCGCTCGGTGCCGAGGAAGGTCGAGGCCTTGATCTGGTCGACCACGTTATCGACGAACAACCCGTGCGCTTCGAGGCCCACCGCATCGATCACCGCATCGGGGCCGATCCCGCCGGTCATCAGCATCAGCGCCTCATAGGTATCGCTCTCTTCGAAATTGATCGTCTCTGCCCCGAAACGGCGCGCCAGTTCGAGCCGCTTGGGGAAGTGGTCTATCGCGATCACCCGCTCGGCGCCGAGCAGGAACGCCGACTGGACCGCAAACAATCCGACCGGGCCGCAACCCCATACCGCCACGGTATCGCCTGGCTCGATGTCGCAGTTTTCCGCCGCCATCCACCCGGTTGGCAGGATGTCCGACAGGAACAGCACCTTGTCGTCCTCGATCCCTTCGGGGATCACGATGGGGCCAACGTCGGAGAATGGCACACGCACATATTCGGCCTGGCCGCCCGAGTAGCCGCCCGTCATATGGCTGTAGCCGAACAGCCCGGACATCGGCTGTCCGTAGGCTTCGCGCGCGATGTCCTGGTTGTCGGCGGGCAGGCCATTGTCACACGCCGAGAACTGTGCCTTGCCGCAGTGGTAGCAGCTGCCGCAAGCGATAGTGAACGGCACCACCGCGCGCTGGCCGATCTTCAGCGTGCTTTTCGGGCCGATCTCCACCACCTCACCCATAAACTCGTGGCCCAGAATGTCCCCGGCCTGCATCGTCGGGATATAGTGATCGTAGAGGTGCAGGTCCGAACCGCAGATCGCTGTAGACGTGACCTTGATAATCGCGTCGCGCGGGTTGACGATGCCGGGATCGTCAACCGTTTCGACGCGGACATCATGCTTTCCGTGCCAGGTGAGTGCGCGCATCGGCTTATCCTTCCTGCTCGGCAAAGATCGCCGGATTGCGCGCCGCCGTCGCGATTTCGCCGGTTTCGAGCAATTGTTTAAGGCGCCGCAGGTCGCGGCGGGTCTGGATCGACGGTTCGCGCTGAAACAGTTTGGCGACCAGCTTTCCCAGGATGCCGCCAGGCGGCTCATACGCGATTGTTGCAGTTACGACGGTGCCACGCGCGCCGGCTTCCGCAAAAGCTACCCGCCCACTGTTGGTGACATCGCCGCCGTCTTCGGATTGCCAAGTGAGGGATTGTCCTTCGATCTCGTCGATAATCCGGGAATCCCATTCGTAGCGGCTGTCGGCCGGTCCCTTTACAACCCAGTGCGAGCGTTTGTCGTCGAGCACATCGATACGTTCGATATTCTCCATAAATTGCGGCAGCTGTGCGAAGTCCCGGAAGAAAGCGTAGACCTCGCTGGCCGGGCGATTGATGGTGACGCTGCTCGCGAGAAGCTGGCGGGAACCCTTGGTGTCCTTGGACGTGACCACGGCGGCGTCGTCGCGGGGATGAGATTTTTCGGTTTGGAACATGGCCCCTTTAACGGCTCCCAATAGCGCGAGTTCCGACGATGCGTGAAGAAAACACGGGCGCAACTTGGCGGAACCAAAGACCTGCCAATGTGGTTTTACGCACACGACACTGCGCACAGTCGGGGGAACCTGCCATCGATACTTATGACATCGCGATTGTCGGAGCCGGACCTGCCGGGCTCAGCGCTGCGCTCTATGCCGCCCGTTATTGCCGTAGGACGCTCGTCCTGCACGACGGCACCGCGCGCGCCTCACGAATTCCTCTTACACACAATGCGCCCGGATTTGATGCCGGTATTGCCGGAACCGATCTGCTCGAGCGAATGACGCGTCACGCCCAAAAGTTCGGTGCACAGCTGGTCAAGGCGCGGGTGGTGAAGCTCACAGCGCCCGAGAGCCAGTTCCTACTGGAGGACGAAAAGGGTGCGATCTGGTCGGCTCGGGCTGTGATCCTTGCCACCGGACTTGAGCTGAACCAGATCCCGCTCGATGACGAGATGCACGAAACTGCCATCGCCAACGGCGTCCTGCGTTACTGCCCGGTCTGCGATGGCTTCGAGCATAAGGGTGCCCGGATTGCGGTGCTCGGCTGCGACATATCAGGCGCTGCTGAGGCTCTATTCCTGTCGACTTATTCGGACGACGTAACACTTCTTCCGCGGCGCGAAGTTGAACTGACCCGGGAGGAGCAACGCGATCTTGGACAGGCCGGCATCAAAGTCGTTTCGGAGGCGGTATCCCGTTTCGAACCCACAAAATGCGAGATGCGTCTTCATTTCGAAGATCAATCTGAGCCGCTCGCCTTTGACGTCCTTTATCCCGCACTGGGGTGCAGACCCCGCAGTGTCCTTGCCCGTCAGCTCGGTCTGGTGATCGAGGAGTCCGGCAAGGTCGCCGCCACCGCCCCCTTGGGCACCGAAATACCGGGCCTGTTCTGTGCAGGCGATGTGGTCGATGGCCTCGACCAGATCAGCGTCGCGATGGGCCACGGAGCGATGGCCGCCACCAGGGCGCACAACTGGCTGCGGGCCTCCGATGGCGACACGGTGGAAGCGGTGCTGGATCTGGATGGGGGCAACACAGCGCATGGCTAGTGCAGGGAGTTCCGGCGCCCCGTGGCGCCTGGGCTGGCCCGTCTGGTCGCGGGTGCTCAAGGATGCATGGCGGGACAGCGGCGAGGATAACCTTGGTTTGATTGCGGCCGGCGTTGCCTTCTATGGCTTCCTCTCGCTGGTGCCCGCGCTTAGTGCGACGCTGTTGCTTTATGGGCTGTTCGCGTCTCCGGAGATGCTTGGTGACGCATTGCTGTCACTCAGCAAGCACCTGCCAGCAGAGGCTGCCAAAGTCGTTGGCGACCAGATCGCTTCGCTTGTTGCCGCGCCGTCTGCTGGCAAAAGCTGGGGTGCCGCTATGGCACTTGGTCTTGCGATATATGGGGCGACTAAGGGTGTAGATGGTCTGGTGACCGCTTTGACCATTGCCTACGACCTTCAGGAATCGAGAAACTGGCTCCACCGGACCGCGACCATACTGGCATTGACCTCTGGCGCTGTCATTTTTGTCGTCGTCTCGCTCGCGGCCGTCAGCGCGCTCAACCTTCCGGCAGCGCTGCTTCCAGTCGCGTTCGACACCGCTTGGCTTCTGGCCATTGCGGGCAGCGCGCTGCTGCTGGCAACAGGTACACTTGCCGCGGCGGCCTTGTTCCGCTTTGCGCCGCCGCCTCCCATTCGGCAATTTTGCTGGCTCAGTCCCGGTGCCATGTTTGCCGCGCTGGGCTGGTTTGCCGTGACTTCTGGCTTTGCCTGGTATGCCGCGAACTTCGGTAATTATAGCGCAACCTGGGGAGCACTGGCGGGCATCGTCGTCCTTCTGACCTGGCTCTATCTTTGCGCGTTTATTCTCCTCCTTGGAGCGGAACTCAACGCCCAGCTCGACGCTGTAACGCGAGGTACTGCCAGCTCGGAGAAAGACAAATGACCCCTCGTTGGCCATCGATCTAGTGGGTAGTCCGTCATGGCCAGAGTGCAGGCAATGTGGCGCGCGACGCGGCCCATGGCGAGGGTATCCCGCGGATCACTCTCACCCACCGCCATGTCGATGTGCCGCTTTCCGACCTGGGCCGCGAACAGGCGGCAGCGCTCGGACGCTGGTTCGCGTCGTTTGAACCAGACGCTCAACCGGAAATCCTGCTCGCGTCGCCCTATATACGCGCGGTCCAGACCGCCAAGCTGTTCGGCGCCGCTGGCGGCTACGATCCGCACGAGCCCATCTGCATCGACGAGCGGCTGCGCGAGAAGGAATTCGGCATCCTCGACGGATTGACCACAGCAGCCGTCGGCGAATTGCAACCCGAGCAGGCGGCGTTTCGCAAATTGCTCGGCAAGTTCTACCACCGTCCGCCGGGCGGCGAATCTTGGGTAGATGTCATCTTCCGCCTGCGCGCGCTGTTGGACACCGTGTCGTTACACAACGGCGGGCGGCGGGTGATGATTGTGGCGCACCAGGTGGTGGTGCTGTGCCTGCGGTACATCATCGAGAACATGTCTGAAGACCAGATTCTGGCGATCGACCGCGAGGGAGATGTCGCCAACTGCGCGATCACCGAATATCGTCTCGATGATGCGCAGGGCCGTGATGGCAAGTTGTGCTGGCACGCTACAACATTACTGCACCAATGACCGAGCAGGCGACTTCGGTCACTGCGGCCCCGGACAAGATTGTCGCGGCGCGTGGCTGAAGAAGTCCGCCCCCTCGACAGCGATTGGCTTCGGGCGCATCCGCTTCCCGTACCCGACAATGCGGCCGACAAAAACAGTCGCGGACGGGTGCTCGCAATTGGCGGGTCCGCGACAGTCCCGGGCGGCATCCAACTCACTGTCGAGGCAGCACTACGCGCTGGAGCTAGCAAAATTCAGGTGGTGAGCGTCGAAAGCGCGCCGCTCTCACTGGGCATCGCCATGCCAGAAGTTGCCGTTTGCAGTGCCGCGGAATCGTGCTGGCGAGATTGCAATGAAAAACTCGGCTCCGCTTTCGAACTTCTTGGGAATGTGCGATGCTGTGGTCGCCGGGCCGGCGATGTCCGATGGTAAAGCGGCATCCAAGGTTACCGGTCACCTGCTAAGATTGTGCCACGCCCAATTGGTGCTCGATGCCGCGATGCTGATGTATCTTGTCTCCCATGCGGATCGTCTTCGCTCGCTCGCACATCCCTCAGTATTGACGCCGCACATCGGAGCGCTGGCGGCAATGCTGGCCTGTGACGCTGACGAGATCGAGCAAAACCGACTGAGCGCCGTGAAGAAAGCCAGTTCTCGATTTGGGGCGGTGTGCGTGCTCAAAGGTGCAACCAGTCTGAGCGCCGCGCCAGGCGGCGATGCGTTCGCCTATGCCGGGGGTGGAGTCGGGTTGCCCGGCGGTGAGGACGATAGGCAGAGCCGTTAGAATGAGGCCGCAATCAACGGGGTGCTCGTGGCTGGCTTTTATCTGCTAAACGGCAATCCCCGCCCGGGGCCGAAATTCGAATACAAACTGCACTGGTTCGAAAGGCTCGAGGCGCATCTTGCGACACTTATTGGTCTCGATGTGCCAGTGGTCATCGCGGGTGATTTCAACGTCATGCCGACTGATCTTGACGTCTACGCGCCTGACCGCTGGCGTGACGATGCCTTGTTTGCCCCAAAAGTTCGCGCCGTTTACGCGCGATTGCAGGAACAGGGCTGGAGTGACGCGATACGAAAGCTGCATCCGGATAAAGCCATATATACATTCTGGAAATATTGGCGACGTTCGTTCGAGCGCAATGCCGGGCTCACGATAGATCATGTTTTGCTCAACCCGGCAGCAGCGAAATTTCTCGAAGCGGCAAAGGTCTATCTACGACCAAGAGCTTGGGAGAGCGCTAGCGATCATGCTCCGGTCATGATTGAACTCGACATCGATTAGGCTCCGTCCAGGTCATACCCATTTTCGCCATTTCGCGACAACAAACGATGCGATGCCAAAGGCTGTCAACCCAGCTATGACGATCTCGAACCCGAACATTCCGCTCTCGAACAACGGTAGCTTGAAGTTCATTCCTAACAAGCCTGCGACCGCTGCGCAGAAGCCGATAACCGCGGTCAGAAAGGTTAGTACCTTGACAAGGTCGTTGGTCTGCTGCGTTGTGATCGAGGTGTAAAGATCGAAGCTGCCGACCACAACATCGCGGGTTCGCTCCACTTCGTCAATTGCGCGTTCGTACCGTGATACCAGACGCTCGAACGGGCCCAACGCCGCGCGATCGAAATTCTGAGCGAAATCAGGGCGCAGGAAGCCGTAGAAGATCGCCCGTTGGCTCGACAACTGCGCCCGCAGCTTCGAAACACGCAACCTGACATCGACGATCTTGCCAGGATCTCGCGCTGGGTGCCGTCTGCCAGGATGGCGGCATCGAGTTGGTCAGTGTCGGCCTCGATATCGGATACTTCTTCGAAGTACTGGGTCAGGTGCCAATCCAGCAGCGAGGCCGCCAGCAGGGCTGGACTTAACTTGCCGATATCGGTCTCACCCTTATCCTGCGCGCGAAAGTCGGAGAGATATCGAACCTGCTCGCGGTGGACCGTTATCAGCCACCGGGTTCCAACAATCATGCCAAGTTGGACCCCTCGCGGCGCGTATTGGAACGAAAATCGCCAGGCGCGTCGATGGCGAATGCGAAGGAGTCGGTATAGTTATCTAGCAACGCATCGCGCTTTAGATCGACGACCCGTTCGAACATTTTTGGTGTAATGCCAAATGCCGAACCGATCGCCGCCAGGTCCTCGCCGCTACTGCCTTCGATATCGATCCACAGCAGTTGGTCATCGCGAAGCTCGGAAGGCAGGGGTATAATTCCCTGAACCTCCTCGTCGCCTCCCTTGGCATCATAGATGAAGGTATGGATAGCCATTATCCGAAAACGGCGCGCTAGGGCGAACGGTTCCTGCCTTCCCCGGAACATTCAGGTTTGCCCCCGTTGGAGCAACGGATCGCCGGGCTGAATACGCGACAGAAAGCCGCGGTCATCGATTTCCGCGCCTTCATCCGGCCAACACGGCAATCAGGAAATTTACCATGTCCATTCTCGATAAAGTCGTAGCCGCGCTGACCCCGCCAGAATCAGATGAAGACCGTGCCAATGCCCGCGCGCGCGCAGAGGCCTATGCGCCGCGCGCCCCTTGGTCGGCGATGGTGCTCGATCACCACCGGCAGATCGACGATGCGTTTGCTGCGGTCAAAGTCGCCACCGACGCGGATACGCGCCGCGCGCGCCTGAAAGAGCTTGGGGCGCTGCTGACGGGGCATTTAGAAGGAGTGATCTATCCTCCGCTGTCGGACGTTGGCGACACCGGCCATGCGACAATGGCTTATACCGAGCAGGCAGCCGCAAAGATGCAGATGGGCTTGCTGGAGCGGATGAACCCGATGAGCGAGGACTTCGAAGACAAGTTCGGCCATCTCGAGGGCGCGGTGACGCACCACGTCTATGAGGAAGAGGGCAAATGGTTCACCGAACTGTACGCTAGCGCACCCGACGCCGATCATGCCGTCATCGCAAAGCGCTATAGCGAAGAATTCAACTGCTACATGTCCGGCGGAGACGGCGCTGCGATGTTCGGTGGGGTGAGCAACGCCACCGGCGCTCCGCAGCGGATCAATAGCAGCAAGGATTTAGTGCATCGCTCGTCCGCACCGCAGACCTGAGATTCGCGCGGTGCCGGCCTTCGCCAGCGCCCGCCCTTTCAATGTGTTTTGGGCGCAGGGTTAGGGCGGTGGCGCCAGCTGTTATTTTCCGCATAGGTTTTCCATTCGCCCTCGCGCAGCGCCAGCGATCAGCAATCGTCAGCAACGCCATCGGATTCCCCGCAAGGCCGAGATGGCTAGCTTGGTTACGGTTCGTTCGAGACTGGGTCGGTTGACCGTCCATTACTTTCGACTGCGATGCCGTTTTCCCTACATTTGACGCTGTAGGGCACGCAGGAAAATCCCGTTTTCGCGTGAGCGATGTAGTTAATTTCTGGTCCAGTGACCGGTGCGATAAGCGGCCAGAATGGGTCATGCGGCAATCCCGGCGCGGTGCGTCAATACAGTGAAGCAGTTGTCGAGCTGAGGAGTGGATTCCACCGATCTGATCATTCCGCACAGAGCGTTTTCCGCAGGTTTGGGTGAAAATTGCATCGTTACAACCCTTTGTCCGGGCGGGGGGGAGCGCATGCGCTGGCGAATGGTGGTCTGTGGCCCCGGGCGAATCGATCTGAACCCGCCGGCCATGCATCAGTCTCAACTGAACCACATTGAGGCAGCTTACGATCTCTATTCTTACCAGCGTGGCGGCGTCCTGAGGGTAGCCATCACTTTGTGAGCCAGTGGCAAGGCCCGAACCACTTCGCTGATGCTGTGCGATCAGCGCGCAGCCAGCGAAGGATTCGGTTCCTATGCAATGGTGATATCCTGCTCGATGCAATACAGGCGCGCTGCAACGCCGGCTCGGCAAGTAGCAGCGCCAAGCTAGGCTCAGGACTCGTTGATCACAGCCAGAAGAACACGGTGGCTGCGAGAGCGAGGGCGGAGAAGAAGACGGTTGAGCAGCGGTCGTAGCGGGTTGCCACACGGCGCCAGTCTTTCAGGCGACCAAACATGATCTCGATGCGGTTTCGGCGTTTGGATCGGCGCTTGTCGTATTTGACGGGAAAAGAACGGGATTTCCGGCCCGGAATGCAAGGCGTGATGCCCTTTTGCTCGAGCGCATCCCTGAACCATTCGGCGTCACAGCCCCGGTCAGCCAGCATCCACTGCGCCTTGGGTAGATCATCGAGCAGGGCTGCCGCGCCGGTGTAATCGCTGATATGTCCTGCCGTGATGAAGAAGCTCAAAGGGCGGCCGTTGGCATCGGTGACGGCGTGAAGCTTGGTATTCATGCCGCCCTTGGTCCGCCCGATCAGGCGGCCGAGGCCCCCTTTTTTACCCCAAGGCTGGAAGCCGTGCGGTGGGCCTTGAGATAGGTAGCATCGATCATGACGGTCTGGGGATCGGCTCTCTGGGCAGACAGCCCCTCCATCATCCGGCCAAACACGCCCATCTCGCCCCACCGTTTCCAGCGGTTGTAGAGCGTCTTGTGCGGACCGTATTCCCTGGGCGCATCACGCCAGCGCAGCCCGTTGCGGTTGACGAAGATGATCCCGCTCAGCACGCGCCGATCATCGACCCGGGGCTTGCCGTGGCTCCTGGGAAAATAGGGCGAAGGACGCGCCATCTGCTCGTCCGTCAGCCAATACAGGTCGCTCATGCTCAGTCTCCTCGCGGAGCCTGAATCACATCGCCGTCAGCCAATCAATGGGTCCTGAGCCTAGGCCGTCCGGCAGGCTTACAGTCATTACCTTGTTGTGGAGATTGCCGGCCAGCGCGGTTCCCGCGACCGCGAGGACCGCGATGCCGGCAAACAAGGCTGAACGAACAAGCAGTTTCATCTGTCATCCTCCGTGATTTTGGGGTTACGGTTTTCGCGTTCGCGACCTCGGCTAGCTCGCGAACCTGTATTGGCCGCAGCACAGCGGATGCGGACCCGTCGGCAAGCAGCAAATTACGGGCGGCGCATTTGCGACCGGGAGCGGCGCCGAACTCCTGCGACCCTTCGGTTCTTCACGGCAGGTGAACGGCACCCCCTGCCGTCGGCAGTAGCCTTCGGCCGATTGGCGGTCGGGAAACCTGAGCTCGATCGTTTCGAGTGGATCCCCGCCGCCAGTCCAACCCGTAAGGGCATCGGCCGACGGACCCCAACGAGGCTGGAAGCGAACACGCCACTTGCCACTCGCTACGCGGCTGCCCTGATTCGTGGCGACAGGCAGGGGCTCGACGATCGCTCGCGCGTCCCTCGGGAGCGCCGAGCTCAGCGTAGGCCCGTTGTCATTGGCGGAAGGCCCGGGACCTGAGTCCCGGGCCGACCGGTCATGCCGCCTTCCCATTGACGGGAATTCGGCGAACATTCTCGTTCGCCGCCTCCGTCCGGGGCAGGATCACCGTGAGCACGCCGTTCTTGAAAGTCGCGGTTACCTTGTCACGGTCGACGCCCTGCGGCAGGCCGATCCGCCGCTCGAAGCGACCGTAACTGCGCTCGGAGTAGCCGCGGTCTTTGTCCTCGACCTCGGCGCGCTTTTCGCCGCGCAAGGTGAGCACGCCTTCCTCGACGGTGAGCTCGACATCCTTTTCGGCGAGGCCAGGTAGCTCCGCTGTCACACGGATTTCCTTGTCGGTCTCGCCGAGCTCAACATGCGGCCAGGACAGGTTTCGCTCGAAACCGCTAAAGGCCGGCATACCGAAACCTCGCAGGACATCGTCGAACAACCTGTTCACGTCACGATGAAGCGAGAGCAACGGATGCGAACGGGATTCCCGTTCGTGCTCACGCTCAGCGCTCACTGGGACCGGAAGCCGGTTTTCCTGCCGGCTCCAGGGAATGAGATCACGAAATGCCATGATAGTCATCTCCTCTTCTGGCTGGATTGGGGCTTAACCTGCCGGCCGCCGCTTGCGGGGGGTACGGGGAGGTAGCGGCGCCGGCAGGCCGGTGGGCATGGATCAGGCAGGTTCGCTGACCTTCTCCTTCACCTCACCGATTTGCTTGGTCGCAGGCTCACCGCCGCCGATTTCGATGCGCCGCGGCTTCATCGCCTCGGGCACAACTCGCTTCAGCTCGATCGAAAGTAGCCCGTTTTCGAACCGCGCGTTCCCGGCTTCGACGAAGTCGGCAAGCTGGAAACGGCGTTCGAAGGCGCGGGCGGCGATGCCGCGGTGCAGATACTCGCCCTTACCGTCGTCCTCGGCACGCTTGCCGGTGACGGTGAGCAGGTTCTGCTGGGCTACCACCTCGATGTCCTCTGGCCGGAAGCCGGCGACCGCCACCGTAATCCGGTAACTGTCCTCACCTTCTCTGAGGATGTCGAAGGGCGGATAGCCGTCCTCCTCGCGAGCGCCTGCCTCGAGCAGGTTGAAGAGGCGATCAAAGCCGACGGTCGAGCGCCGGTAAGGTGCAAAGTCGAAGTTCGTTCTCATTTCCAAATCCTCCAAATTGAGCAATTTGGGCATGAGATGCGCCGGAGAGAGCCGGCGCTCTCATGTGTCCCACCGGACCCGGTTGGCGTCCGGCAGAAAAAATCTAGGAAGCCGTAGAGCGCTTTCAAGAGGTTTTTCGCGCATTCCATTTTTCAATCGCGAGCGCAGTTGAAGGTCTTGAAATTGCTCGGAGCCGTACAAGATTCGGCCTGCGGACCGGGCCCCTCTGACGGCGGTTGTTCCAGCCTCCGTGATGTCGGACCGCATCGAGTGCGCTCGGTGCAGGATCGCAGGCTTCATGCCAAGCCGCCGAGTGCCTCATTGATTTGGAAACAAAGGAGTGAGGCATGAATAGCCTATTTGACCCTGTTACATATTCGCGCCCTTCGTCTACGCGCGCCCAAGGTGCGGCCGTCTACGACGAGGGCCTCCGCCGGCATATGCTTGGCGTCTATCGCAACATGGCGCTGGGCCTTGGCACCTCAGCGCTCGTCGCGCTGCTGATCGCGAGCACGCCCGCGGTCTATCAGCCGATCTTCGGCACCCCGCTGAAATGGGTGGCGATCTTCGCGCCGCTGGCGTTTGTGCTGTTCTTCTCGTTCCGTGTCGAGCGGATGACAACGGCGCAGGCCCGCGCGGCCTTCTATGCCTTCGCGGCGGTGATGGGCGTGTCGATGGCGAGCATCTTCCTCGTCTTCACCGGCACCAGCATCGCACTGGCCTTTGCGAGCGCGGCGGCGGTCTTCGCGGCCATGAGTCTGTGGGGCTACACGACCAACGTCGATCTGTCGCGCTGGACGACCTTCCTGATGGTCGGCCTTCTCGGTGTCGTGATCGCTAGCCTCGTCAACTTGTTCATCGGTTCCTCGACGCTCCAGCTCGTCTTCTCGATCGCCGGCGTCCTAGTGTTCACCGGGCTTACCGCTTGGGACACACAGCGGCTAATGAGCGAATATCTGGCCTATGCGGGCAGCGACCGCGCCGACAAGCTGGCGGTGATGGGCGCGCTGTCGCTCTATCTGAACCACATCAACCTGTTCCAGCTGCTGCTGAGCCTGTTCGGTCAGCGCGAAGAATGACGGGAGGCAGCGGATGTCGACAATCGTACATAATTACACTTATCCCGGTGCGAGCAACGAAGCCCGCACCGGCGCTTCGCTGCTGAGCCGCAACTGGGCTTGGTTCGTCGTCCGCGGCGTCCTCGCCCTAATCGTTGTCGCGCTGGCCGTCCTCTTTCCGCTGAGCGCGCTGTTCGCTTTCACCATGGTCTTCGCCGCCTACGCCGGCGCGGACGGCCTGCTTTCGACGATCGCGGGCGCCCGCGGGGCGATGCGTAATGAAGAGCGCTGGTGGACGCTCGTTTTGCGCGGCATCATCGGCATCGCGGTCGCGGTGCTGTTCGTACTGATGCCGTTTGTGGCGACGGTCAGTTACGCGCTGGCGACGCTCGGCATTCTCAGCGCCTGGGCCATTATCGCCGGCGCGTTGGAACTGGCCGCGGCGATCCGGCTGCGCAAGGACATCGAAGGCGAGTGGCTCCTCGCCCTGTCGGGCGTCCTTTCCATCCTGCTGGGCCTTGCCATTCCGGTCGCCCTCGTGGTCACACCCTTGGCCACAATCCTGTCGGTCGCCTGGGTGATCGCGGGATATGCGATCATCGCGGGCGTCGTTCTGATCGGCCTGGGCCTGCGATTGCGCCGCCATGGGGAGAAATCGGGCCCGGGAGCGGAGCGCCCGTGAACCCGCGTGGACCGGGTTCGCGCCTGCCGCGCAGCTGGCTGGCCATGCTGGCCGCGACCGGACTCGCCTCCGGTCTGGCCGGCGGGTCTGCCGTGGCCTGGCTCGAGGCCGGGCGTGAAAAAGCGACTGTGGCAGCCAGTTCACCGATTGCGACCGATGCGGTTCCGCTGAACAGACTGACGGTTGCGCCGCTGGTCGAGCGCCTCGCACCCGCCGTGGTCAATGTCGCGGTGCTGCAGGCTTCGCCCTACGCGCAGAACCCGCTGCTGCGCGATCCCTATTATCGTTTCTTCCTCGGTGTGCCGGACGAGGCGCTGGCACCCCGGATCTCGGCGGGTTCAGGGTTTGTCGTTGATGCCACGCGCGGACTTGTGGTTACGAACCACCACGTCGTCGAGAATGCCCGCACGATCGCCGTCGGGTTTGGCAACCGGCAGGTCGAGGCCGAGTTTCTCGGTAGCGATCCCAACACGGATATTGCCGTCCTGCGCATTCCTGCACGTGGCTTGAAGCAGATCCCACTCGGCGATTCCGACCGGACGCATGTCGGTGACTATGTCGTCGCCATCGGCAATCCTTTCCAGGTGGGCCAGACGGTCACGGCGGGGATCGTCAGTGCCCTGCGCGCACCTTCAGAAGGCGGTCCGCGCTACGTCCAGACCGACGCGCCGATCAATCCCGGCAACTCGGGCGGTCCGTTGATCAACATGCGTGGTGAAGCGATTGGCGTGAACAGCGCGATCATCGCTCCCAGCGGTGGCAATGTCGGTATCGGTTTGGCGGTGCCGTCGCGTGTGGCACGCCAGGTTATCGAGCAGATTTCCGGCATCGAATTGCCACGCGGGGAGCGATGATCGCGCACGCCTACAAGCGTTCGCGCGCCACCTTGAGCTCAACTCGCAAGCCGTCCGGCCGCCACTCACGTTCGATACTTCCGCCGATTTGTCTGCTTGCCACGCGTTCAAGCTGGCTGCCGAACCCCTCGTCCTTCGGTCCATCGCCGAGCGGTTCTCCGCGCTCATCCCAGACCAGCGTCACCATCTCATCTTCCACGGCGGATCTGATCGTGACGGTACCGGAGGGCGACGCCAAGGCTCCGTACTTGGCGGCATTGGTGGCGAGCTCATAGAAAATCAGCGCGAATGCCGTCACTGCCCTACCCGTGAGGTCTAGATCGTCGCCGACGATACGCAGACGCTGGTCATGGTCCGAACAGTGATAGGGAGCCAAGATGGTGTGAAGGAGCGCGTGCAGTCGGACAGAATCGCTGGGATCCGCGACAGGATCTTTGGGCATCGTAAGCTCATGCGCCCGCGCCAAAGCGCCCAATCGCTCTTGGACAATGGCTGCTAGTTCCGCTGCGCTGGCAGCATCGCGCACGCTCATGCTGACGAGGCTGGCGGATAACGCGAACAGATTCCTCATCCGATGGTTCATTTCATGCAGGACGAGACGCTGCCACTCCTCGGCTCGTTTGCGCTCAGTAATGTCCCTTGCGATCGTGGAGGCGCCGATGACCGCGCCGTTGGCATCGCGTAGGGGCGAGATGCTGAGTGAGATATCGACCAGACTTCCGTCCTTGCAGCGCCTTACCGTTTCATTACGGCGGACGTGCTCACCTCGCCGCAGCCGCGCCAGAATCGATGCCTCCTCGTCCTGCCGATCATCCGGCAGCAGAATCGTGACGGGTTTTCCGATGATATCAGGCGCTCGATAGCCAAAGAGTCTTTCCGCTCCCCTGTTCCAGCTGGTGATAGTCCCTTCCAGATCCTTCGTAAGGATGGCATCGTCGGAAGCTTCTATAATGGCAGCGAGACGTTGCGCCATTTCGTCCGCCGTTGCCCAAGCTAGTGAATGGCCGGACACCTCTGATTCGCAAAACCGCTTCACTTGCCATTACCTCCGCCATGGGATTTTTGCTCGATCCGCTGTCGCTTTTTCTGAACAAGAAAAATGTCTGCGGCCCGGCGGCACCCACAAGCACTGTGAGCATGATCGATGCGAAATTGACATTGTTGACTCGCTCCGAAGCAGCAGAGTCAGGGCCACCGCGCTAGGTCAGCAGACTTATGGTAACAGATACACAATCTTAGAGCAATGAGATCACAGCAGTCGCTGTCTCTGACGGGCTGAAGCATCCCGCTTACAACGCCCTCGTTGTGCGGGAGCCCAATAGTCCGAATCAAGGATCATTTGTGGGCGAGACGACGACCTGCAAGGCGCGTCCAGCTTGCCCATGCCCTATGGCTCTGGGCGAAACCAAATCTCTTGCGTGCTACCTAGAGAGCTACCTAGCTGGGCACATCCTGCGAAACTTCGCAGTCCAATGACCTGTAAGAACTTGAATTTAAGTGAGAATTTGGTGGACGCACTAGGGCTCGAACCTAGGACCCGCTGATTAAGAGTCAGCTGCTCTACCAACTGAGCTATGCGTCCACACCGGCAATCGGGCGGTCTGGATGACCAGTGCCCGTTGGCGTGGGCGGGCAATTAGCAGCGTCATCGGGATTCGCAAACCCTAAATTGCGTTGGGTTGCAGAAATATTGCGCGGGGGCGGCTTCAGCCCCAGTTTCGGGGGTTGTTCGCGCGGCTGTTGGAGCGGTCGATCGCCATGATGATGCCCACGCACAGCATGACGGTCAGCATCGACGATCCGCCATAGGACATGAAGGGCAGGGGGATGCCCACCACCGGGGCCAGGCCCATCACCATCATCAGGTTGATGGCGACATAGAAGAAGATCGTCGTGGTCAGCCCCGCCGCGACCAGTCGGGCGAAGCGGTCGTTCGTACGCATCGCCACGCGCAGGCCCCAGCGGAACAGCAGCATGAACGCGCCGATCAGCAACAGGCCGCCAGCCATGCCCCATTCCTCCGCCATGGTGGCGAAAACGAAATCGGTATGGCCTTCGGGCAGATAGTCGAGATGGCTTTGTGATCCCTGCAGAAATCCCTTGCCCCAGATACCGCCCGAACCGATTGCGATCTTGGACTGGCTGATATGATAGCCCGCGCCCAGCGGATCGCTTTCCGGGTCCAGAAAGATGAGGACGCGCTTCTTCTGATAGTCGTGCAGGAAGCTGAAGGCGATCGGCACGATGGCAGCCACGGTCAGCCCCGATCCGATGAACAGGCGCAGCGGCAAGCCAGCCAGGAACATGACGGTCACGCCGCCAGCCAGGATCATCGTGGCGGTCCCCAGGTCCGGCTGGATCAACACCAGCGACCATGGCATGCCGATCAGCAAGAGAGCGGGCCAGATCGCGTTCCAGCTGCGGATTTCGCCCACCGGCAGGCGCGCATAGAATTGCGCCACGGCCAGCACGATGACCGGCTTCATGAATTCGGATGGCTGAAGCTGCATGAAGCCCAGATTGATCCAGCGCTGGCTTCCCCCCGCAACCCCGCCGATCAACTCGACCAGAAACAGCGCCACCAGAATGGCGCCATAGGCGGGAAAGGCGAAACGCGCGAAGATTTCCAGCGGGATGCGGCTAAGGACCAGCGCCATCGCGGAAAATATGCAGAAGCGCACCGCCTGGTTGGTCGCCCAGGGGAAGATACTGCCACCCGCCGCGCTGTAGAGGACCAGCGTACCGAAAACCGCGATGGCCAGCAGCAGCGCCATGACGCGCCAGGGGAATTGAGTGATGGGCTGGGGAATGATGCTCATGGCACATCCGCCGCATTGCTGCCGGGGGGAGGAGGGGCGTCGTCCGACTCGTCGGTTGGTGGTGCCGCTGGTGCTGGCGTGGCGCTGTTGCCCGCCGCTGCTGCGTTGCTGCCATTGTCGGCGGCAGGTGGCGGGACTTCACCCTTCTCGATCGCGCGGGCCAGCCGGAACGCGCCCATTTGCCGCGCCTGCCTTTCCGATGGGGTGCCGCCCCAGCCCTTTTCCAGCGTCTCCAGCTTCTCCATCGCCTTTTTGGGATCGAACAGATAGGACAGCGTATCGCTGGCGATCATCGGCGCGTCCTCGTTACGGATCAAATGCCCGCCATGTTCGATGATGCAGGCGACCGCATAGCGCGGATTGTCGAACGGCGCGAACCCCTGGAACAGGGCATGGTCGCGCAGCTTGAACGCCAGTGAGCTGTTGCCGCGTACCCCGCCCGCGCGCTCGGCCATGGTGATGCGCCGGACCTGCGCGGTGCCGGTCTTGCCGGCGATCAGCACGCCGGGGATCGACATGCGCGCGGCCCCGCCCGTGCCGCCGCCATTGACGACTGCGCTCATCGCATCGCGGATGACGACCAGATGCTCTTCGGATGCGCCGACCAACGCAGGCTCGGGACGCTTCGCGCCGTGCAGGAAATTGGGCATGAGTTGCTTGCCGGTCGCCAGCCGCGCGGCCATCACCGCCATTTGCAGCGGATTGATCAGCATATAGCCCTGACCGATGGTGGCGTTCACCGTGTCATACACCTGCCATTTCTGGTCATATTTCTTCAGCTTCCAGGCCGGGTCGGGCACCGTGCCGTAACTTTGGCTGGGGAAGGGCAGGTCGAAACGCTGGCCCATGCCGCACCGACGCGCCATCGCCGCGATCCGGTCCATGCCGATGCGCTGGGCCATCTGGTAGAAATATATGTCGCAGCTCTGGGCGATGGCGGTCCGCATGTTGACCGCGCCATGGCCGCGCCGCTTGTGGCAGTGGAACAGCGTATTGCCGACGCGCAGCGCCCCGGAGCAACCGACCGTTTCCTGCGGCCCGATGCCCGCTTCCAGCAGCGCGAGCGCCACCATCGGCTTGACGGTCGATCCGGGGGGATAAAGCCCCTGCAACGTCTTGTTGCGCAACGGGACATGGTCATCCTGCGACAACATCGCCCATTCCATATGGCTGATGCCGTCCGAAAAACTGTTCGGATCGAAACTGGGCATCGACGCCATCGCCAGCACATCGCCATTGGCGCAATCGATGACGACGACGGAGCCGCTCTGCGTCGCCAGCCGCCGTCCGGCATATTCCTGCAATCCCGCGTCGATGGTCAGCTTGATCGAATGGCCGGGCGTATCGGGTCGGGTGGTCAGTTCCCGCACGATCTTGCCGCGCGCCGTCACCTCGACCCGCTTGGCCCCTGGCTTGCCGGTCAGATGTTCGTCAAACGCGCGTTCCAGCCCGTCCTTGCCGACCTTGAAACCCGGCGTGATCAGCAGCGGATTCTTGCGTTCCTTATATTCCTCCGCCGTCGCCGCGCCGACATAGCCCAGCAAATGACCGACTGTGGACCCGCCCGGATAATGGCGCGAAAAGCCCTGGCTGGGCGCAACGCCCGGCAGGTCGGGCAGGCGTACGCTGACGGCGGCATATTGGTCATAGGTCAGCTTGTCGGCGACCTGCACCGGGCGGAACCCGGCCGACTTGTCCAGTTCCTCGCGAATGCGATCGACCTCGTCCGGCTCCAGGCTCAGCAATTGCGCCAGATGCTTCACCGTCGCATCGGCGTCGACCACCCGCTGCGGGATCAGGTCGACGCGAAAATCGGTGCGGTTGTTGGCCAGCGGCCGACCATGGCGGTCGATGATCCAGCCCCGGCGTGGCGGAATGAGCGTCAGGTTGACGCGGTTGCTCTCCGACAGGAGCGAATATTTCTCATTCTCCGCCACGCTGATCCACGCCATTCGCGCGGCCAGCACGGCGCCAACCGCCCCCTGGAGCGCCCCCAGCACCATGGTGCGGCGGGTGAAGGTGAAGGACTGGGCGGCTTCGGTGATGATCTGGCGTTTGGAACCGGGAAATTTCATGCCATCACGCGCCAGCGGTCGATCCGCGCGCATTGCCGGACGACGAAGGGAAACAACAATATCGTCCAGAACATCTGTGGCGCGACCAACAGCAACCTCACATCGCCTCCGCCGGTGATGCGGGCAAAGAACAGCCCGCCGGCCATGCAGACTATAATGGCGAAACCGGCGATCAGCCAGTCCTGCCGGTAACTACGCCATATCATGCGATGCTCGACCGCGTCGACGCCTATCAGCATGATGGTCCACAGGAACATGGCGGAACCGATCGGCTGCCCGCTCATCATGTCGTCGAACAGGCCGAGCGGCAGGCCGATCCACGCCCGCCACAATTCCGGGCGCAGCAATCGCCAGGATAGCAGAAACAGCAGGCCAAAGGGCGGCATGACCGGCGATTGCGCGATCACCGGCAGCGCCGTGACAGACGATCCCAGCATGACGGTGATGACCGGGATTCCCGCCAGCCGAAATCGGGACGGGTTCCGCCCCAGGCGCGGCACATAATGAAGGTGCCGGTCGATCATGGCGTCGCTACATTGCCCGGCTCTGCGCCCTCCGCCGCGGCGGGGGCGCCTGGGTCGGGGCGTGTTACGACTTGTTCAAACGCGCGCTCGACCACGACCGCATCGACGCGCGATGGGTTGGCCAGCGGGAAGCCCCAGGCGATTTCACCCTGCACCCGCACGACGACAGCGACGGGAATGTTGGGCTGATATATGCCGCCAATGCCCGATGTGACCAGCAGGTCGCCCGGCTTGAACGGATTGCGCCCGGCCGACAGCGACCGGATTTCCAGCGATCCGTCGCCGGCCCCGGTCGCGATGGCGGGCACATTGTCATTCGCCCGCCGCACCGGCACGATGCTGCCGCTATCGGTCAGCAACAGGACGTCGGACGTGTTGGGCGTGGTGCTATGCACCCGTCCGATCAGCCCTTCCGTCGCGCGCACCGGCATGCCCGGCTGCACGCCCTGCCACCGCCCCGCATTCAGGCGAGCGAAGCGCCGCGCGCTGCTGGAGGAGGAACTGATCAGCCGCGCCGTCAACAACTGGCTGGCATCCTCATCGACCAGCTTGAGCAATTTCTTGAGCCGCGCATTTTCCTGCGCCACGGCCTTGGCTTCGATGATGCGATTGCGATCCGCCTCCACCTGGCGGCGCAGCGCGACATTCTGCGACCCCGCGCGCCAATAGGCGGCCAGCACTTCGTCGATGGAACTGACCCCGCTCACCATGTTTTTCAGGCCCACGGACACAGGGCGGGTCAATTCGGCGGTAACTGCGCGAATACCTGCAAACCCGGTGGGATCGAAGATCGCGACGACGATCAGCAACAGCCCGATCGCTGCGCCGGTGACCGCCACCACATAGCTGGCGAACAGGCTATATTGCGCCTTCCGGTTGTGTCCGGGGCGTCGGCTGGGTGGCCGCGCCATCTACGCGTCCCTTTCGCTCTGGCCTAACGATCAGGCGGTTTGCAATACACCCCGGAAGATCGGATCTTCCATCGCACGGCCGGTGCCGATCGCCACGCAGGTCAGCGGGTCTTCGGCGATGGTGACGGGCAGGCCGGTTTCGTCGCGCAATTCGTCGTCCAGACCATGCAGCAACGCACCGCCGCCAGTCAGGACGATGCCCTGATCGACAATGTCGGCGGCCAGTTCGGGCGCGGTATTTTCCAGCGCGATCCGCACGCCTTCCACGATCGTGCTGATCGGTTCGGCCAGGGCATCGGCAATCTGGCCCTGATTGATGCTGATTTCCTTGGGCACGCCGTTCACCAGATCGCGGCCCTTGATATGGATCGTCTCACCCACGCCGTCGGCGGGCGACTGGGCGATGCCATATTGCTTCTTGATCCGTTCCGCCGTGGCTTCGCCGATCAGCAGATTGTGATGACGACGCACGAAGGACACGATCGCTTCGTCCATCTTGTCGCCGCCCACGCGCACGCTGGTGGTATAGGCCAGGCCACGCAGCGACAGCACGGCGACTTCGGTGGTGCCGCCGCCAATGTCGACAACCATCGAACCGATCGGCTCGGTCACGGGCATGTCCGCGCCGATCGCGGCCGCCATCGGTTCCTCGATCAGGAACACCTGCCGCGCACCGGCATTGCTGGCGGCATCGCGAATGGCGCGACGCTCGACGCTGGTGGAGCCGGACGGCACGCAGATCACGATTTCAGGCGCGCGCCAGGGGCTGTGCTTGCCGCCATGCACCTTGGTGATGAAATGCTTGATCATCTGTTCGGCGACGTCGATGTCGGCGATCACGCCGTCACGCAGTGGCCGGATGGCCTCGATCGAATCCGGGGTCTTGCCCATCATCAGCTTGGCGTCGACGCCGACCGCCTTCACCCGCTTCACGCCGTTCAGCGTTTCGACCGCCACCACCGACGGCTCGTTCAATACAATGCCGCGACCGCGCACATAGACCACCGTATTGGCGGTGCCCAGGTCGATGGCCATATCCTGCGAAGTGAATTTGAAGAGACGCGAGAAGATCGACATGCCTTATCCTGTATCGCCCGCCGTCCCCGCGACGCGACTGGGGGACCGGTCGGAAAGCTGTTCCGTTCATCACTGCGCTAAATGGCTTCTGCCCTGTTCAGTTGTCCTGTGCAGTGCAAAATATTTGGCGTCGCGGGTCGCGGAAAGCGACCGATTGGGCTAGTCCCTAATCAATGTCAATACGCCGCCTGCCCGAACATCTGGTCAATCGTATCGCTGCCGGTGAAGTGGTTGAAAGACCCGCCAGCGCGCTCAAGGAAATTGTTGAAAATGCGTTGGACGCTGGCGCGACTCGCATCGCCATCCGCCTGTCGAACGGCGGACTCGACCGGATCGAGGTGAGCGACGACGGTGTCGGCATGGATTCGGTCGACATGGCGCTGGCGCTGGAACGGCACGCGACATCCAAGATGCCCGATGACGATGCCATTGAAAATGTGGCCACTCTGGGTTTCCGTGGCGAAGCGCTGCCGTCCATCGCCAGCGTCGCGCGCCTGTCGATCGACAGCCGGCGGCAGGGCGGGGAGGGCTGGAACCGCACGGTCGACAATGGGCAATTGGTGGCGGAGGGGCCAGCCGCCTTGCCCCCCGGCACCCGCGTCACCATCGAACAGCTTTTTGCCAAGGTGCCCGCCCGCCGCAAATTCCTGCGATCGGCCAAGGCAGAATATGCCGCCTGTCTCGACATCGTCCGCCGTCTCGCAATGGCACATCCCGCGGTCGCTTTCGCGCTGGAACATGACGGTCGCCGGACGCTGGGGGTGCAGGCGGGCCATGCGCGGGAGGAAAGGGTGGCTGCGCTGACGGACCGGGCGCTGGCGGACAATCATGTCATCATCAGCCTGGCACGCGAAGGCGTGCGCCTGTCGGGCGTCGCCTCCATTCCCACCTACAACCGCGGCGTGGGCGATCATCAATATCTGTTCGTCAATGGCCGCCCCGTGCGCGACCGGCTGCTCATCGGCGCGTTGCGCGGCGCCTATGCCGACATGCTGGCGCGCGATCGGCATCCGGTGGTGGCCCTGTTCCTCGACGTCCCGCCGCTCGATGTGGACGTCAATGTCCATCCCGCCAAGACGGAGGTGCGCTTCCGTGATCCCGCGATGATCCGGGGCATGATCATTTCGGGCCTGCGCCGCGCGCTCGACGAACAGGGCTTTCGCGCGGTCCAGAATGCCGATCCCGCCGCGCTGTCCGCCTGGCGCGCCGAACCCGTCTCGCCCACGCCGATCGGCGCGATGCCGATCTTTGACGCCGCGGCGGTCAGCTACAACCCGCTCGCCGCATCTTCCTTCGGCGATCGCCGTTCCAGCTTCATGACCCCGCCGCCGCAGGCGCGCGCCGAACCTGCCATGGCCCCCGCCCCGGAAGGGCAGAGCTTCCCGCTGGGCGTCGCGCGCGGCCAGGTTGCGCGCACTTACATCGTCGCGGAAGCGGAGGACGGCCTGGTCATCGTCGACCAGCACGCCGCCCATGAACGGCTGACGCTGGAACGGATGCGCCGGGCGATGGAAGGGCAGGGCGTCCAGTCGCAGGCGCTGCTGCTCCCCGAAGTCGTCGAACTGGAAGAACCCGCCTGCGACCGGCTGGAATCGCGCGCCCCCGAATTGCACGACTTCGGCCTCGACCTCGAACGCTTCGGCCCGTCCGCCATGCTGGTCCGCGCCGTACCGGCGATGCTCGGTCAGTCGGATGTCCAGGGCCTCGTCAAGGATCTGGCCGACGATCTCGCCGCCTATGACAGCGCCCTGTCGCTGAAGGAACGGCTGGATCTCGTCGCCGCGACCATGGCCTGCCACGGATCAGTCCGCGCAGGCCGGGTGCTCAGCGTCGCGGAAATGAACGCCCTGCTGCGCGAAATGGAAGTCACGCCACGCTCTGGCCAGTGCAACCATGGCCGCCCGACCTGGGTGAAGCTGGGCCATGGCGACATAGAAAAATTGTTCGGAAGGAAGTGATCTAATGACGATCCTCGCCGCCTTGCTGCTTGCCGCAGCCCCGGTTGCCGCCACGCAATGCACAGCACCCGCACCATTGGCCGAACCCTGGACCAGTTGGACCCAGAGCGGACGGGCAAAGGCGGGCGTTCAGGCTCATGGCGCACCCGCGCTGATCCTGGGAAAGCCGGTCACCGCCACGCTGACGCCCGCCGCCCATGTCCAATTCGCCGCGCCGCCGGGCAAAGGGGCGAAAGATGGGCATGGCGGTCTCTTCACCCTGTCGCTCAAGCAGGCGGCGCGGGTCGGGATCGCACTAGATGGCCCGGCCTGGGTTGACGTCATCACCGGCACGCAGGCGATGGCCTCGGTCGAACATGGTCATGGCCCGGACTGTTCGGGCATCCGCAAGATCGTGTGGTTCGATCTCCCCGCCGGTCGGCATCTGGTGCAGATTGCGGGGTCGAAAGCCGCCGATGTGCGGGTGATGGCGGCCGACGCGCTGGCCAACCAGCCGGTCGGATAGCGTTACAAAATCCTCCCCTGCAAGGGGAGGGGGACCGTTCGCGAAGCGAATGGTGGAGGGGTGTCGCCCTATCGATAGGGAGGCACCCCTCCGTCTGGCCTGCGGCCCGACACCTCCCCTTAAAGGGGAGGATCAAGAGGTGCGCACCTCCCCCAAAATCAAACCGGCCGCGTCCGCCACAATGCAATCGGGATCATGGTCAGCACCGCGTCGTCATCCTGATTGAGGATCGTCACCTTGCTGTGAACGATGCCCATTTCCGGGCGGCTTTGCGACGCCTTCTTGGCAATCACCTCGCTGGTGCCGCGCAGCGTGTCGCCGGGCCGCACCGGGCGCAGCCAGCGAAGCTCGTCGACGCCCATCGCGCCCAGACTCGCCGCCTGCCGCCCCGGATCGCGCTGCATCTCGGTCACAAACATCTTCATGAACAGGGCGGTGGTGTGCCATCCGCTGGCCGACAGCGTGCCGAAATGGGTGGCAGCGGCTGCCTCGTCGGACAGATGAAAGGGCTGGGCGTCAAACTCGGCGGCGAAGGCGATCGTCTCCTCCCGGCTCACCGTCCGAGGACCAAAGGCGATGCTATCGCCCACCGCAATATCCTCGAAATAGACTGTCGCGTCCGCCATGATATTTCCTTTCATGACGGACCTAATGCGAACTTACGTTTACGTCAATGTCAACTAATTTGGAGGGAAGGCTGGCCGCGCGGCACCGTCATGGTCGCGCGCGTGCTGATCGCGCCGCCCGGCGTGGATACCTGATCCACCACCCGCGCCTTCGTCGTCCAGGCATCGGGCGTCACTTCGCACACCAGATAGCCGCGCTGGTCGTTGATGAATTTCAGCTCCGGATTGTTCTTCAGCATCATGTCGCTGCCGGTCCGCAGATCGGACCCGTTGCCGCCCGACGAGATGGAGGTCGACACAAATTCCACCGCCACGGTCTTGTCGCCATTGTCGAGCAGCCCGGCGAAATTCTGGTGCTCATCCCCGGTCAGCACGATCACATTGTCCAGCCCGCGCATCTTGGCCAGCAAGCGGTTGCGCGGCACGCTATAGCCGGCCCAACTGTCGATATTATAGATTTTCGCCTTCTCGTCGGCATAGCGGCGCCGGTCGAGCGACATCATCATCACCTGCTGCGCCAGGCAATTCCATTTGGTCCGCCCGCGCTTCAGATTATCGACCAGCCAGCTTTCCTCCTGCGCCGAAATGACGGTCGCCTTGCTGTCGTCAATGCCGGGGCAATAGGGTTTGAACCCGTCGTTGCACGGCTGGTCGCTGCGGAAGGAGCGGGTGTCCAGAAAGTCGATCGACAGCAGGTCGCCAAAGCGCGCCTCGCGATACATGTTGGTGATGATGCCGTCGCGCGGCAGCATCGCGGCGCGCACCGGCATATATTCATACCATACTTGCAACCCGGCCTGACGGCGCAGGCGGAAAATCTCCGGCGGCACATCCTTCCAGTCATGGTCGCCGACCCAGTTATTTTCGACCTCATGATCGTCGAAGGTCGAAAACCATGTGTGGTTCGCGCGCGCGGCCTGCAGGTCATAGTCGCTCAGATATTGCGCATAGCGCAGCCGGTAATCGGCCACGTCGAAACAATCCTGGCCGATATGATGGCGGACCTGATCCTCCGGCAACCCGTCCTTGTCATAATCGGGGCCGCGCTGTTTATATTCGTAGATGAAATCGCCATAGTGAAAGACGAAATTCAGGTCATCCTCGCGCGCCAGATGGCGGAACGCAGTGAACAGCCCATCCTCATAATTCTGGCAGCCCGCGACCCCGAATTTCAGGCTGGCAAGACTGGCCAACGCCAGCGGCAAAGTGCGCGCCCGCCCGCGCGACGACTGGTCGCTGCCCAGGGCAAAACGATACCAATAGGGCCGGTCGGGTTGCAAGCCCGTCACCTCGACATGGACGCTATGGCCCAGTTCTGGCCGTGCCGTCGCCTCGCCCGAAGCCACGATGGTCTTGAACCTGTCGTCGCTCGCCACTTCCCATTTCACCGGCAGCGGCACCATCGGCATGCCGCCATGCGGCTCGAACGGCTTGGGGGCCAGCTTGGTCCAGATGACGAAACCGTCCGCCGCCGGATCGCCCGACGTGACGCCCAGGGCAAAGGGGTAGCCCGCAAACCAGCTTTGCGCCTTCAACAATGCGGGCGCGCCGATCAGCGGCGCCGTCGTGGCAACGGTCAGTAACTGGCGACGGGAAAACATGGCGGCGACTTTCTGTATGGCTGTTTTACGACTGTGTCTTAGCCTGCTGCCCTAGCTTCGCAATATGACAGATCGACGCAAGCACGTCAGACGATCCACGCGCGCAAGACCCGCCACCGCTCCGCCTTCTGCGTGCGCGACAACGTGGCATGCGCGCCGCTGGAGGAGGGGAGGTCGATCAGCGTCAGGTCGTCCCGCCCCGCCAATTGCCGTCGTCCATGCACCGCCGCCGTCCTGCCGTTGAACGCGACCGCCTGCAACGCGGGCAGGGCCGCAACGAATTGGCCCAGATCGCGAAGCTGCGCATCGCTGATCGCGCTGTCCAGACTGCCGGGCCGGGTCGCGCTGGCGATCACGTCCCACAACCCCACGCCCCGCACCCTTAAACGCTCCAGCCGCAGTGCATAGGGCTGCCCGACCAATGCCTCGTCCAGCACATCGCCGATCAGCGCCCAGAACGCATTGCCCGAATGCGCATAATATTCCTGCCGCGCGATCGACACATCGCCGGGCAGGCTGCCCAGGATCAGCAGCCGGGTGTCGGCATCGACGCTGGGCGGGAGGGCTGCCTTGCGCTGGATCGCATCCTCCAAAGCCGTCATGCCAGCGAAGGCTGGCATCTCAGGCGTTAGTGCGCTGCCTCACGAGGCCCCAGCCTGCGCTGGGGCGACGTTGGGGTTTCTACACGTTAAACCGGAACAGCATGATGTCGCCGTCCTGCGTCACATAGTCCTTGCCTTCGGACCGCCACTTGCCTGCTTCCTTGGCACCCGCCTCGCCATTGAACTGGACATAGTCGGCATAGGCCATGGTTTCGGCGCGGATGAAGCCCTTTTCGAAATCTGTATGGATCGCGCCAGCCGCCTGCGGGGCTTTCGACCCCTTGTGCACGGTCCAGGCACGCGCTTCCTTCGGTCCCACGGTGAAGAAGGTGATGAGGCCCAGCAACTCATAGCCCGCCCGGATGATCCGTGCGAGGCCCGCTTCGGTCAGCCCCAGGGCTTCCAGATATTCGCCGCGTTCCTCGACCGGCATGGTGACCAGTTCGGCCTCGATCGCTGCCGATACGATGACCGCGCTGGCATTTTCCGCCGCCGCCTTTTCGAACACCCGTGCGGAATGGGCATTGCCCTGCGCCGCCGCGCCTTCCTCGACATTGCAGACATAGAGGACGGGCTTGGCCGTCAGCAGTTGCGCCTGCGCGAACAGGCGTGCTTCTTCGTCATCGCGCGGCTGGGTCAGGCGCGCAGGCTTGCCATCGCGCAGCAATTCCAGCGTCTGCCCCAGCACGGAAGCGGCGGCCTTCGCCTCCTTGTCGCCCTGCGCGCCCTTCTTCAGCAGATTGGGCACGCGCTTTTCCAGGCTTTCCAGATCGGCCAGCATCAATTCCGTCTCGACCGTCTCGGCGTCGGCGATCGGGTCGACCTTGCCCTCGACATGGGTGATGTCGTCATCCTCGAAACAGCGCAGCACATGGACGATGGCGTCGGTTTCGCGGATATTGGCCAGGAACTGGTTGCCCAGCCCTTCGCCCTTGGACGCGCCCCGCACCAAGCCGGCAATGTCGACAAACGCCAGCTGCGTCTCGATGATCTTCTGCGACCCGCCAATCTTCGCGATCGTCTCCAGCCGGGGGTCCGGCACAGCCACGCGCCCCTCGTTAGGTTCGATCGTGCAGAAGGGATAATTCGCCGCCTGCGCCGCCTGCGTTTCGGTCAGCGCATTGAACAGGGTGGACTTGCCCACATTGGGAAGCCCGACGATACCGCAACGAAAACCCATTTGACTGCCTTCACTTCAAATCCGATGGCGCGCCCGATAGCGGTTTCGCCGTGCATTGGCCAGCCTTTGCCCCATCGGCGACAATATCGGGCCGATCAGGTGATGACGCTCGGCGCGTCCATGCCGGTATAGCCGCGAATGTCGGCCAGTTCCTGCGCGGCGGCGACCAGCGGGGCCAGCGCGTCCCCCGTCGCCAGATTGAGGTCGCCATCGGGCGCCATGTACCGCTCGATATAGACGCGCAGCGTCGCCCCCTGCGTGCCGGTGCCCGACAGGCGGAACACGACCCGCGATCCATCCTCGAACAATATACGCACGCCCTGATTGCGGCTCACCGATCCGTCGGTCGGGTCGGTATAGGCAAAATCATCCGCCGCGCTGATCGTCCCGCCGCTGTTGCCCGTTCCCGCCAGACTGTCGATCTTGCCGCGCAGCGCCGCCATGAGCGCATCAGCCCGGTCGGTGGCGATGGCCTCATAATCATGCCGGGCATAATAGTTGCGGCCATAGGTCGCCCAATGATCGGCCATGATCGCCGCCACGCTCTGCTGGCGCGCCGCGACGATGTTCAGCCATAGCAGCACCGCCCAGATGCCGTCCTTTTCGCGTACATGGTCGGACCCGGTGCCAGCGCTTTCCTCGCCGCAGATGGTCGCCATGCCTGCGTCGAGCAGATTGCCGAAGAATTTCCAGCCGGTCGGCGTTTCGTAGAGCGCAACGCCCAGTTTCTCCGCCACCCGGTCGGCCGCGCCGCTGGTCGGCATCGACCGCGCAATGCCCTTGAGCCCCGCCTTGTAACCGGGCGCGAGATGCGCGTTCGCGGCCAGCACCGCCAGCGAATCCGACGGCGTCACATAGCAATGCCGTCCGATGATCAGGTTGCGGTCACCATCGCCGTCTGATGCCGCGCCGAAATCGGGCGCGTCGACGGCCATCATCTTGTCGTAAAGCTCTTTGGCATGGACCAGATTGGGGTCGGGATGGTGATGGCCGAAATCGGGCAGGGGGGTGCCGTTCATCACCGTGCCCACGGGCGCGCCCAGCCGCCGCTCGAATATCTCGACCGCATAGGGTCCGGTCACCGCGCTCATGGAATCGAATGCCAGCGTGAACCCGCCCGCGATCATCGCCCGGATCGCGCCGAAATCGAACAATTGCTCCATCAGGTCGGCATAGCCCGTGACCGGATCGACCACCTCGACCAGCATGTCGCCCATCCGGCTCGTGCCGATATGGTCCAGATCGACGTCGGCGGCGTCCAATATGCGATACTGGTCGATCGTCAGCGTGCGCGCATGGATCGCATCGGTCACCTTCTCCGGCGCCGGGCCACCATTGCCGACATTATATTTGATCCCGAAATCCTCGTCCGGTCCGCCCGGATTGTGGCTGGCCGACAGCACCAGCCCACCAAAAGCGCCCGACGCGCGGATCAGGTGCGACGCGGCTGGCGTCGACAAAATGCCGCCCTGACCCACCAGCACCCGGCCAAATCCGTTGGCCGCCGCCATTTTCAGGACGATCTGGATGACCTCGCGATTGAGATAGCGTCCGTCGCCACCCACCACCAGCGTCTGCCCGGCAAAGCCCTCCAGGCTGTCGAACACGGACTGGACGAAATTTTCGGCATAATGGGGCTGGGCAAAGACCTTCACCTTTTTGCGCAGGCCCGACGTTCCCGGCTTCTGATCGTTGAACGGCGTGGTCGAAACTGTCTGAATCACCCGGTAACCCCCTGCAAGACGCAATGTCCCGCGCCCTTATGGCCCGGCGTTGTGACAATTCGCAATGCAGTTATTGCCTGCCCGTCCGCTCAATCCGCCAGCCGCAGCGCGACTTCGTTCATGAACCGCGCATCGTCATTCTTCGCCAGCCATTCCGCTTCCGCGCCGATCGCGCCCAGCATGTCGGCCAGTGCGTCGCTCTCGCTCTTGTGATAATTGCCCAGCACATAGTCATGCACCCGGTCCTTGTGCCCCGGATGACCGATGCCGATCCGCACCCGGCGGAAATCCGCGCCGATATGCGCGTCGGTCGATCGCAGGCCGTTATGCCCGGCATTGCCGCCGCCGCGCTTCACCTTCACCTTCATCGGCGCCAGGTCCAGTTCGTCGTGAAAGACGGTCACGTCCTGCGGCGTCAGCTTGTAGAAGCGCATAGCATCGCCAACCGCCCGCCCGCTTTCATTCATGAATGTCGCGGGTTTCAGCAGCAGTATCTTCTCCGGCCCGATCCGCCCTTCCTGGGTCCAGCCCTGGAACTGCTTGCGGGGCGGGGAGAAGCGATACAGGTCCGCGATCAGGTCTGCGACCATGAAGCCGACATTATGCCGGTGCATCGCATATTGCGCGCCCGGATTGCCCAGGCCCACCCAGATTTGCATCGTCCCTTGCTCCTTCACGACAAAACCCCGTTCGCCCTGAGCCTGTCGAACCGCCAGGTCCGACAGGCTCAGCCCGAACGGGGTTGAGCTGAACCGTTATACGGTCGAAAGGCTTATTCGGCTTCCGCCTCGGCCTCGCCTTCACCTTCGGCGCTCTTGAGAGCCGACGGGGCGACGATGGTCGCGATCGTGAAGTCGCGATCCTCGATCGCGGGCTTCGCGCCCTTGGGCAGCGTCACCGCGCTGATGTGGATCGAATCACCGACTTCGAAGCCGGTCAGGTCGACCACGACATCGTCGGGGATTTCGGAAGCATCGACGACCAGTTCGACATCATGACGAACGACGTTCAGCACGCCGCCCTTCTTGAGGCCGGGCGAGGCGGCTTCATTTTCGAAACGCACAGGGACCGCGACGGTCACGCTGGCATGTTCGGCAACGCGCAGGAAGTCGGCGTGCAGCGGACGGTCCGAAACGGGGTGGAAGGCCACATCCTTGGGCAGGGTGCGGACGGTCTTGCCGTTCACTTCGACCATGATGACCGAATTGAAGAAGTGGCCGGTGCCGAGCAGCTTGTTGAGGAGCTTTTCCTCGACATGGATCGACAGGGGTTCTTCGTTCATTCCATAGATGACGGCGGGTACGCGGCCCTCACGGCGGAGGGCGCGGGAGGCTCCCTTGCCTGCCCGATCGCGTGCCTCGGCCGACAGCGTAAGCTGCTCGCTCATTGCGTGTCTCCAAAAGCTGGTTTGAGTTACTTTTCCCGCCACGCCTCCAGGGATGACCATAGCGGGAGCGCGCCCTTTAGCAGAAAAGTCCCAGAAAGCAAGCGGGCCAACACGCGGTGCTCCCGCGAAGGCGGGAGCCCAGTTCATACGTCTCGACTGGGCTCCCGCCTTCGCGGGAGCACAAAGCGCCTACTGCACCCGCGTCACCGCAAACCCGCGCGCCTTCAGCAGGTCGATCAGATTCTCCCGCCCCGTCAGATGTCCGGCGCCCACCGCGATGAACGGCGCGCCTTTCATCGGTTCGATGGCCTTCACCCAGTCGCGGTTGCGCGCCACCAGCACCGCCTCCTCGACCACTGGGTCGGGCTGCTCGCCAATCTGGTCCTCCCTGGCGATCGCTTCCATGTCGCCCGTGCTCCAGGCCTTGAGGATGCGGTCATACAGCCCCTTCATATCCTTGGCCTCATGCACGGTCTGCACCAGCAGGCGCGATTGCGCCGCTTGCGGCAGCGTGTCGAACGCGCCGAACTGCCGTTCGATCGTCTCCAGCCCGCCAATCGGCTTGCCTGCCTTTGTGAAGGCCGCGATCAGTACCGGCTCGACCCCGTCATCCTGACTGACGCCCAGCTCCTGTTGCGTCGCCGCCGACAGCAGCATCGCCGCTGCCCAGCTTTCATAGCCTGACAATATTTGCGTGCTGGTCCCGCCATCGCTGATCGCCTTGTCCAGCGCAGCCTTCTCCTTGTCCGGCACGCGCGCTTCGAGTGGCGGCAGGCCCGGACTGCGCCCCATGGATTCAAACAGGGCCAGCGTTTTCTCCTCGTCCTGCAAATCCGCCGCCTCCAGCACCAGCCGGTCGGCCTTGGCCATCGCTGCGCGGATCGTCGGCGTCTCCCACGCTACCCCCTTGGGCAGCACATGGATGGTGCCGAACAGCCATCCCTTCATGTCGCCGCGCTGCACCTGCCACAGCGCCGGGCCTTCCTTTGCCGCGGGCGATGGGGCAGGGTCACCGCCACAGGCGGCAACCAGCGTCAGCGCACAGAATGCCAGAAAATGCGCCAGAAATCGGGTGAACAGCCGCATCCCCGCTTACTCCTTCACGCGCCGGGTCTTGATGCCCAGCGCCTTCAACTGATCCTGCACGCTGCCCTTGCCCGCCAGATGCCCAGCGCCCACGGCCACGAACACGGTGCCGGGCCGGTCCATCCGCCCCTTTATCCACTGCGCCCAGTTCGCATTGCGTCCGATCAGCAATGTCTGCGCCAGCTGCGGCGTCGCTTCGAGCGATTCGTTCATCGACCTGGCCAGCCGCTTGGGGTCGCCCGCCTGCCAATAGCGCAGCAGCTTGGCAAACTCGCCCTCCATCTCCGGCAATCCATCGACCGTCGCGTTCAGAAATTCGATCTGTTGCGCCATCGGCAGCGTGGCGAAGAAATCGATCTGCTGCTCGACCGTCTCCAGCGCCTCGACCTGCTTGCCCGCCTTCACCGCCGCCGCGCGCAATATCTTCTCCGCGCCCAGATCGGCGCGGTAGCCCAGCTTCTGGAGCGGCGCGACCGACAGCGCCATGCCCGCCATCCACGGGGCAAAGCGCTCGAACGCCTGCCACGGCATCGCATTGGCTTCCATCGCCGCGCGATATTTCGCCCGCGCCGTGTCGTCCAGCCGGTCCGACAGCGCCACCCCGTCGCCCGCAACCGCCTTGCTCATCATGACAGCGCCCATGACATTGGGATCGTCCGGCTCGATAATCTCCAGCACCAGCTCGTCCGCCCCGTCGAACGCGGCCTTCACATCGCCGCGAAACCAGTCGATCCCGGGCTTCATCACATGGACGGTGCCGAACAGGTAGATGGTGGTGTCCGCATCCTGCACCCGCCACAGGGCGGGGGTGGCAACGATATTGGCGGGCGTGGCAGGGCGCGCCTGCGCCACGCCACTCATCATCAACAGCGCAGCGGCGCATAAACGAAGCATCTTCATGCCGCACACATGCGTGCAGGGCGGCCCAAGGGCAAGCTGCTTAACCCTGTTTTGCGCGCGTTTCCCTTGACCGTATCAGCCCCATACGCCAATGCGCGACGCCAAGATAAACCGTCATATCGCAAGGATCACCCGTGGCCGAAGGCAAAGCGCTTTCCTTCCAGGATCTCATCCTGACCCTCCATGCCTATTGGGGGAAACAGGGCTGCGTCATCCTCCAGCCCTATGACATGGAAGTGGGCGCTGGCACCTTCCACCCCGCAACCACCTTGCGCGCGCTGGGGCCAAAGCCGTGGAACGCCGCCTATGTCCAGCCCAGCCGCCGCCCGACCGATGGCCGCTATGGCGAAAATCCCAACCGGCTCCAGCATTATTACCAATATCAGGTGATCATGAAGCCGTCGCCCGCCAACCTTCAGGATCTCTATCTGGGGTCGCTGATGGAAATCGGCATCGACCCGCTGGTCCACGACATCCGCTTTGTCGAGGATGACTGGGAAAGCCCGACGCTGGGCGCCTGGGGGCTGGGCTGGGAAGTCTGGTGCGACGGCATGGAAGTCAGCCAGTTCACCTATTTTCAGCAGATGGGCGGCTATGACTGCAAGCCGGTCGCGGGCGAACTCACCTACGGGCTTGAACGGCTCGCCATGTATATTCAGGGCGTCGACAGCGTCTATGACCTGAAATTCAACGACGCGGGCGTCACCTATGGCGACGTGTTCCTCGACAATGAAAAGCAGATGTCGAAATGGAATTTCGAGGTCGCCGACACCGAAAAACTGTTCCGCTGGTTCAAGGATTGCCAGGCCGAATGGCGCCAGTGCATCGACAATGGCGTCCCGCTCGCCGCGTTCGAGCAGGCGATCAAGGCATCGCACACCTTCAACCTGCTGCAGGCCCGCGGCGTCATCTCCGTACAGGAACGCGCCAGCTACATGGGCCAGGTCCGCGACATGGCCAAGGGCAGCTGCGAAGCATGGATGGAATCCAACGGATGGACGGCGTGAATTCAGCACTTAACATCCTCCCCTTGCAGGGGAGGTGGCGCGCCGGAGGCGTGACGGAGGGGTGTTGCCCTGTCGATAAGGCGACACCCCTCCGTCTGGCTGCGCCAGACACCTCCCCTGCAAGGGGAGGATTTTCTACATGTGGGTATGACCAATGACTGACTTCCTCCTCGAACTGCGCTGCGAGGAAATTCCCGCGCGCATGCAATTGAAGGCCAGCGACGATCTCGCCCGCCTGTTTTCCGAGGAACTGGCCAAGTCCGGCCTCACCCCCGGCGCGATCGACAGTTTCGTGACGCCGCGCCGCCTGGCGCTCATCGCCCGCGACCTGCCGCTGGAAACCGCCGCCGTCAGCGAAGAACATAAAGGCCCGCGCACCAGCGCGCCGCCCCAGGCGCTCGAAGGCTTCCTGCGCAAGACCGGCCTGACCCAGGACCAGCTGGAGGATCGCGACGGCGTCTGGTTCGCCGTCATCAACAAGCCGGGCCGCGCGACCGCAGACGTGCTGGCGCAGGCCATCCCCGCCATCATCCGCGCCTTCCCCTGGCCCAAATCCATGCGCTGGGGCAGCGCGTCCCAAACCACCGAAAGCCTGCGCTGGGTCCGCCCGTTGCAGGCCATCGTCGCGATATTGGGCGAAGACCTTATCCCCTGCGAAGTCGACGGCATCCAGTCCGGCTACGCCACGCTCGGCCACCGCTTCCACCATAGCGGCGAGATCACCATCGGGGGCGCGAGCGATTACGCCGAAAAGCTGCGCGCCTGCCATGTCATCGTCAGCCATCAGGAACGCCAGTCGATCATAGCGGAAAAATCGGCGCAGGCCGCCGCCGCCCACGGCTACACCGTGGTCGAGGACAAGGGGCTGATCGCGGAAAATGCTGGCCTCACCGAATGGCCGGTCCCGCTGCTGGGCGATTTCGACCCCGCCTTCCTGGAGGTGCCGCCCGAAGTCATCCAGCTGACCCTGCGCATCAACCAGAAATATTTCGTGCTGCGCGACGGGCAGGGCAAACTCGCCCCCGCCTTCATCTGCACCGCCAATATCGAGGCGAAGGATGGCGGCGCGGCGATCATCGCGGGCAACCGCAAGGTACTGGCCGCACGCCTCTCCGACGCGCGCTTCTTCTGGGAACAGGACCGCAAAACCCGGCTGGAAGATCACGCAAAGAAGCTGGAACGCATCACCTTCCACGAGAAACTCGGCACCGTCGCCGACAAGGTCGAGCGCGTGGCGAACCTCGCCCGCTGGCTGGTGGAAGAGGGCATCGTCACCCCAACCACCCCCGCCACCACCGTCACCCCAGCGAAGGCTGGGGTCTCAGGCGGCAGCACACCAACGCCTGAGATGCCAGCTTCCACTGGCATGACGAAAGAGCAGTTGGCGCAGCTTGCGTATGACGCGGCAATGCTCTGCAAGGCCGACCTCGTCACCGAAATGGTCGGCGAATTCCCCGAACTGCAAGGCATTATGGGAGGCTACTACGCCCGCGCCGAAGGCCTGCCCGACGCCGTAGCCGACGCCATCCGCGACCATTACAAGCCGGTCGGCCAAGGCGACGACGTGCCGACAGCGCCGGTCACGGTAGCGGTGAGTTTGGCGGATAAGCTGGATACGATTGGCAGCTTTTTTGCCATCGGCGAGAGGCCTACCGGTTCTAAAGACCCATTCGCCCTTCGTCGCGCTGCGTTGGGTCTGATTAGTTCAGCGGTCGAAAATAATGTGCGCTTTCCTCTCGAAAAGCTGTTCATTGCTGCGCTTGCCGAAAAACAGCGAACTGCAGATGGAGATCCAGAAGCGGTATTTCATCTGTTTGATTTCTTCATTGAGCGCTTGAAGGTTCAACAGCGCACGGCAGGCGTTCGCCATGATCTTATAGAGGCAGTTTTCATGGCTGAAGAGGAGACGGAAGTCCTCCGCCTGCTCGCCCGCGTCCATGCGCTCCAGTCCTTCGTCGCGACCGATGACGGCGCGAACCTGCTGGCGGGCTACAAGCGTGCCGCGAACATCCTCAAGAAGGAAGCGCCTGCCCAACCCACCACCGTCATCCCCGCGAAGGCGGGGACCCATCTCCCAACCGAGCAATCAGACACAGCGGCGGCGATGGATTCCCGCCTTCGCGGGAATGACGGGCCTCTTTCCTACACCCCCGAAATAGCCGAAGCTGCGCTCATCGCCGCGCTCGACGTGGCGGAACCGCGCACGGCTCAGGCGGTGGCGGCGGAGGATTTCGAGGGTGCGATGGCGGCCCTTGCAACGCTCCGCGCGCCCATCGACGCCTTCTTTGAAAGCGTGACGGTCAATGATCCCGATGCGGACAAGCGCGCCGCCCGCCTCGCCCTTCTGGCGCGGGTCCGCGACGCCGTTCACAGTGTGGCGGACTTTTCGAAAATTACCGGGTGACGTAATAAAATGTCATGTTTGCCGGGAAAAGTACGAAGTTAAGGCGTAATAATCCTATTCGAACGCGCATGATCTGGCTATGCATGTCGGATTGTTGCGATGCAATATAATCGGCAATCAGTGCAGGGAGTGCCGGGAATGAAGAATACAGAAGAGGGCATGATGACGACGACCGCAACGCGCTATGTTTATCGTTTTGGCGGCGGCGTCGATGATGGCGGTCAGGGGGACCGCAATCTTCTGGGCGGCAAGGGCGCCAATCTCGACGGCATGGCCGCGATCGGCCTGCCTGTCCCTCCGGGCTTCACCATTACGACGGCCATGTGCACCCGCTATTATGAAGATGGCGGCGTCTATCCCGACAGCGTGAAGGCGGAAGTCGCCACTGGCCTCGCCCACATCGAAAGCATCACCGGCAAGACGTTCGGCAACGCTGCCGATCCGTTGCTCGTCTCGGTCCGCTCCGGCGCGCGCGCCTCGATGCCCGGCATGATGGACACGGTCCTCAACCTTGGCCTTAACGACGAAACCGTCGTCGGCCTCGCCAACACGTCGGGCGACGAGCGTTTCGCCTGGGACAGCTATCGTCGCTTCATCCAGATGTATTCGGACGTCGTGCTGGAACTGGACCATGGCGCGTTCGAAGAAGCGCTGGAAATCGCCAAGGAAGATCAGGGCTACACCCTCGACACCGAAATGACGGCGGACGACTGGAAGGCGCTGGTTGCCGAATATAAGGCGCTGGTGGAAAAGCTGTGGAACAAGCCGTTCCCGCAGGACGTCCATGACCAGCTCTGGGGCGCGATCAGCGCCGTATTCGGGTCGTGGCAGTCGGAACGCGCGAAAGTCTATCGCCGCCTCAACAACATCCCCGGCGAATGGGGCACTGCCGTCAATGTGCAGGCGATGGTGTTCGGCAATATGGGCGAAACCTCCGCCACCGGCGTCGCCTTCACCCGCGACCCGTCGACCGGCGAGAATGTCTATTATGGCGAATTCCTGATCAACGCCCAAGGTGAAGACGTCGTCGCAGGCATTCGCACCCCGCAATATCTGACCAAAGCCGCGCGCGAACGGGCAGGGGCCAAGCCGCTGTCGATGGAAGAGGCGATGCCGGAAACCTATGCCGAACTGGCCAAGGTGTTCCAGATCCTCGAAACCCATTATCGCGACATGCAGGACATCGAATTCACGGTGCAGCAGGGCAAGCTGTGGATGCTCCAGACCCGGTCGGGCAAGCGCACCGCCAAGGCCGCGCTCAAAATGGCCGTGGACATGGCGCATGAAGGGCTGATCACCGAAGAAGAAGCCGTCGCCCGCGTCGATCCCGCCGCGCTCGACCAGTTGCTTCACCCCACGCTCGATCCAAAGGCGCCGCGCGACGTGCTGACCAAGGGGCTGCCCGCCAGCCCCGGCGCTGCGTCGGGCCTGATCGTGTTCGACGCCGATACGGCCGAGCGCCGCAACGAAATGGGCGACGCCGTCATCCTGGTCCGCGTGGAAACCTCGCCGGAGGATATTCACGGCATGCACGCGGCCAAAGGCATCCTGACCGCCCGCGGCGGCATGACCAGCCACGCTGCCGTCGTCGCCCGCGGCATGGGCCGCCCCTGCGTGTCCGGCGCTGGCGGCATCTCGATCGACAATAGCGCCAAGATCCTGCGCGTCGGTGGCCGTGAACTCAAGGAAGGCGACATCCTCACGCTCGACGGTTCGACCGGCGAAGTGATGGCGGGCGAAGTCCCGACCGTTCAGCCCGAACTGGCCGGCGACTTCGGCACCCTGATGGTCTGGGCCGACAAGGTGCGTCGCCTCAAGGTCCGCGCCAACGCCGAAACGCCGCAGGACTGCAAGGTCGCGCGTGAATTCGGCGCGGAAGGCGTCGGCCTGTGCCGCACCGAACATATGTTCTTCGACGCGGCCCGCATCACCGCCGTGCGCGAAATGATTTTGGCCGACAGCGAAAAGGGCCGCCGCGTCGCGCTCGACCGGCTGCTGCCCGAACAGCGTGACGATTTCGCGCAGATTTTCATGGTGATGGCGGGCCTGCCCGTCACCATCCGCCTGCTCGATCCGCCGCTGCACGAATTCCTCCCCCATGCCGAGGCGGAATTTGAGGAAGTGGCCAAGGCGGCTGGCGTCGGCGTCGAACTGTTGAAGCGTCGCGCCAACGAACTGCATGAATTCAACCCGATGCTGGGCCATCGCGGTTGCCGCCTGGGCGTCACCTATCCCGAAATCTACGAGATGCAGGCCCGCGCGATCTTCGAGGCGGCGCTGATCGTCAAGCAGCGCGGTGGCGAAGCGCCGATCCCCGAAGTCATGATCCCGCTCGTTGCCACCCGCAAGGAACTGGAACTGATGAAGGCGATCGTCGATCGGGTCGCGACCGAAGTGTTCGCGGAACAGGGCGACAGCGTCGAATATCTGGTCGGCACGATGATCGAATTGCCCCGCGCCGCGCTTAAGGCAGGCGAGATCGCGGAAGTCGGCGAATTTTTCTCCTTCGGCACCAACGACCTTACCCAGACCACGATCGGCATCAGCCGTGACGATGCTGGCCGGTTCCTGACCCAATATGTGGACAAGGGCATCTTCGCCCGTGATCCCTTCGTCAGCATCGATGTCGAGGGTGTAGGCGAACTGATCCAGCTTGCCGCCGAACGCGGGCGCAAGACCCGCCCCGGCATCAAGCTTGGCATTTGCGGCGAACATGGCGGCGACCCCGCCTCGATCGCCTTCTGCGAGGCCACCGGCCTCGATTATGTCTCGGCCTCGCCCTATCGCGTGCCGATCGCCCGCCTGGCCGCGGCGCAGGCCGCTCTGGCGAACAAGAATTAAGGCAAAGGGCGGGGCGCAAACCCCGCCTTTTTCTTACCGGCTCTAGACCCGGCCCGGCTCAGACCGGCGTATTGATCCGACCGAACAGTCCCTTGCGCTGCCCGCCGCCTTCCAGCGCACGCGCCTGCTCCCGCCAATCCTCACGCGCGATCGTGCCGGGCGTCAGCCCCAGCCGCGCTTCCAGCGCCGCCTCCTGCTCGCTGCTCAGCGTGGCGATCTGGCCATAGCGATGATAGCCTGCCTCATGGAGCGATGCTGCCTGCGACTGGCTCAAGCCCTTGATCCGGCTCAGATCGTCGCCTTCCGCGGCAACGCCAGCGCCCGGCACGGCATCAACCGCTGGCGTCCGCTTCTCCAGCGCGACGATCCGCGCATTGGCAGCCTCCAACTGCGCGTCGCGATCCTTGAGCATCGCGCGATGGGCGGCCTGCTCGTCCCGCCAGGCCCGGCGATATTTACCGCGCCCGCTCATCATCAGGCCCAGGATCAGGCCAATGACCAGCGCGATCAGCAGCAGGGCGATGTCATTAAGGGTGAAGCTCATGATGGCATCCTTTCATTACCGTCTCGAACGGCGGATGACGCCAAAAGTTGCCCCGTGGCCCCATAAAGGCGGGAAGGGCGGGTAAAAGTGAAAAAAGGGGCTTGCCCAATCCGGCGCGCCCTACTATCCGCGCCACTCCAGTGCACCCGTAGCTCAGCTGGATAGAGCATCAGACTACGAATCTGAGGGTCGGGCGTTCGAATCGCTCCGGGTGCACCATTTATTCGAAGGGCTTTTGGTCCTGGCTT
This sequence comes from Sphingobium sp. GW456-12-10-14-TSB1, assembly GCF_059424385.1. NCBI lineage: Bacteria > Pseudomonadati > Pseudomonadota > Alphaproteobacteria > Sphingomonadales > Sphingobiaceae > Sphingobium > Sphingobium sp. GW456-12-10-14-TSB1. The sequence continues at coordinate 1,080,408 of NZ_JBWKZI010000001.1, forward strand.
CCAGCCGCGATCAGTCTCCCTTCCAGCGCACCCGTAGCTCAGCTGGATAGAGCATCAGACTACGAATCTGAGGGTCGGGCGTTCGAATCGCTCCGGGTGCACCATTTCCCCTTCACCCCATCGCCAGCGCGACCATCGCGTCGATGTCGGCATGCTGCTCCAGCAGCGCCGCGACCTCATCAAGGGCGTCCTCGACCGTCTGTGCATAGTCGGCCATCGCCGACTGCCCGCCCAAGCGCTGCAGCAATGCGTTCCGCAGCGGCGCGCTGGCCAGGAGGCCATGGACATAGCTGCCCAGCACCCGCCCATCGCGGCTGATCGCGCCATCGGTCCTCTCGCCGTCCAGAATGGCAAAGGGCCGCGCACAATCCGGCCCGCTGGTCGCGCCCATATGCATCTCATACCCGGTAAAATCGGCTGCTAGCCCATGACCCTGTACCTGATGGAGCGCCTTGCCGGACGACATCAGCGTATCCACTTCCAGCAGGCCAAGTCCGGCAATGGTCTCCGACGGTCCCTCGATCCCTTCGGGGTCGCCGATCGTCCGTCCCAGCATCTGGTAGCCGCCGCAAATCCCCAGCACCGCGCCACCCCGCCGGTGATGCGCGCGAATGTCGATGTCCCAACCCTGCGCCACCATCGCGCGCATGTCGGCGATCGTCGCCTTGGACCCCGGCAGGATCACCAGCGCCGCATCGGCAGGGATTACCTGCCCTGGCCCGATCATCCGCAACTCGACCGACGGCTCCAGCTTCAACGGATCAAGATCGTCGAAATTGGAGATGCGCGGCAGCACCGGGCAGGCGATGACCAGCGGCGCATCGACAGACGGCGCGCGCCGTTCCAGCACCACCGCATCTTCGCTCGGCAGCCGCGCCACGGCGTCCAGCCACGGCATCACCCCCATGCCGCGCCAGCCCGACAACGCCGCAATCTGGGCATAGCCATCCTCGAACAGGGCAGGATCGCCACGGAATTTGTTGATCAGGAAACCCCGGATCATCGCAGCGTCCGCCGGGTCTATCACCGTGCGTGTGCCAACCACCGCCGCGATCACGCCGCCCCGGTCGATGTCACCGACCAGTATGACCGGCACGTTGGCCGCCCGCGCAAAACCCATATTGGCAATGTCGCCCGCACGCAGATTGATCTCGGCTGGCGATCCCGCCCCTTCGACCACCACAATGTCGCATTGCGCCTTCAATCGCTCGTAACTTTCCAGCACAGCACCCAGCAGCTCGCCGCGCGCGCTACGGAAATTGCCCGATCCCAACGTGCCGCGCACCTGGCCATGGACGATCAGCTGGGATGTCCGGTCCGCCTGCGGCTTCAACAGCACCGGGTTCATGTCGCTATGTAACGGCACGCCGCACGCAACTGCCTGCAATGCCTGCGCCCGGCCAATCTCTCCGCCATCGCTGGTGACGGCCGCATTGTTGGACATGTTCTGCGGCTTGAACGGCCGCACATTGTAGCCCCGTCGGACCAGCGCCCGGCACAATCCGGCGACCAGCACCGATTTGCCCACGTCCGATCCGGTTCCCTGTAGCATGATCGCGCCCATCGGACGCTCCTGACGGCAGCGGGCCGCCAGCGCAAGTCGTCAGGCGACGATGGCCGCCATCCCGCACCGCATCTCATGCACGCGCACGTCGGCATAGCCCAGCTGCACGCCAAGCGTCGCCGTCACGCTCGCCAATATGCCGTCCAATAAGGGGGCGGTCGTGGCCAAAAGCGTGCCGATGGCCGGGGCGAGTGGGCTGAGGTTCACGTTGATGCCCAGCACCGACACCTGCACCTGCGTCCGGCTGACCAGACTGGCGGCCAATCCTTGCGTCAGGTCGTTGGTGCTGACGCGCTTGGCTGTCTGCGCGCTGATCTCGGCGGGGGAAAAATGCACATTCTGCGGCTGCACGCCCCCCAGCGCGACATTCGCATAGCCCGTCACTTTCGTGCCAAGCAGTTGCGCCAATAGGGCCGGACGCGGATTGGCGATCAGGTTGAAATTGGTCAGGGCCTGCGTGTCGACATCCGCCAGTGCCGCCGTACCGATCGATGGTTTCACCGCCAGGGTCACGCCCTGGGTCATCGATCCGGACGTGCAATCGATCGCCGACAGCCGGGCTTCCGCCGCTGCCAGTTCCACATAGAGCGGGATACGCACCGACGCGATGCCGGACAGCGCCGTGGCCACGCTACTTTCCAGATAGAGCCGGGTCTGGGCCGTGCGCAGCACGACGGACTTGTCCGCCGTCACGCTCAGCAGGGGGGATCGCACTTGCCCTTCGCCAATCACCAGCATCAGCCGCGTCGATGTCAGCCCCGGCACCGTCACACGCAGGTCCATCGGCACGGATGTTCCCGATGGCGGGCTCAGGATCATGCGCAACATCGAAAAGGCGTCGAGCAGCAGATGGGGTTGCCCGGTTGCGCTCGCTGCGCCCCGCATCGGGCCAAGATCGATGACATCGCTCAGCCGGATCGATCGTCCCGCAATCTTGCCCGCCATGCCCAGCAGCACCGCAGCGCTTTGATTGCCGCCCGCACTGTCGGCCATCGCCCCGATCACGTCGGACAGCGGGATTTCGCGATCGAACAATTCGCCATAGGCCTCATCATCGCGCCCCGTCCTGACCCGCAGCGCATCGGCAACGCCCAGCAGGTCCAGATTCAGGCTGGCGAGACCCTGGCAGTCCATCACCGTCAGGTTCAACTCCGTCCCCGCCAGGCTGGACAACAGCATGTTGGGCAACCCGCCACTGACCGCCGCCAGCCCTGTCCCGATTGAAAAGGCCGCCGCATCCTGTCGCGTGGCGATCGCCCGCGCCCGCAGGTCGATGCCATCGCGACCGACCAGCAGCCGGGCGAAAAACAGGGGCGTGCGCCGTTGCAGTTCGACCCGCATCGCCCCGCCTTCGCCGGCCACGAACCGATCCGCCACCGGCACGGCGCGATCGGCCCGATAATTGCCACCGTCAACGCCTACCAGCGCAACGCCACTGACCCCGCTTTGCCCTATCAACTCTTCTGCCGCGCTGCGCCCGCCGCCGACGGCCGCCAGCGCCGCTGCATCGGCAATGCCCTGCAACTGCCGCTTGGCCAGATATACCGACCCCAGATCCACCGCGACCGTCGCCGCGCCCGCCAGCATGAACAGCGATCCCGCCATGATCAGGCTGATGCCGCCACGCGCCTCTTGGATCAGGCCGCGTCGGGTCATGGCATGGCGATCCGTATGACTGCACTGCGCTGAAGCGTCGTGTTGGACAGGGGAATGGGTGTGGCCGCGAAGATCGGCGCATTGTTGAGATCATAGCTCAGCGTCACCCGATAATAGCCGCCACTCTCCTGCGTGCCGATACTGATGGTCTGCGCGGCGGGCGCGGGGAAGGCGGTGCGGCTGGCGGCGATGCTCTGCTCCACCAGGGCGCGTCGTTCGGCAGCGTCCAGACCGGCGACCGCCGCGCGTGCCGCATCATTGGCGGCCTGTTGCAGGCTGTGGGCCGTCATAAACCAGCTGCCATAGACCAATATGCCAAACAGCAGGCTGATGAGCAGGGGCAGGGCAAAGGCCGCCTCGACCAGCGCGCTGCCCGCTTGATTGCGGGACAGGGCGGCGATCGACCGAAAGCGGAGGGTTGGGCTTTTACGCATAAGGACAGCCTAGCCGGGCGCACTCAACAGCCGGTTTGGTCGGCTGTCGGTGGATAGTGCGCAATTCGCGCAATTCTCCGTCCCACCGATCCGGGCCTTCAATCAATCCTGATCCACTCCCTCCGAAACGGACCATGAATTTGCGCAAAAGCTGCACCCGTCGCCGCTTACCCGGCCTTATCCGTTGCCATTCGCTGCCCTGTCATCACGATCACGGCGCCCTCGATCCCGTAAGTGCCATGCAGCTGCGCGATCGCCGCCTCTACGGGCATGATTTCCCCGCCATTGGTCAGCAGCCGTGTCGTCACCCGCCTGTCACCCTCGCCGCGCAGCACCCGCTCCAACTGCTCGCGAAACTGGGGGCGGGCGGAAACTTCGATAATGTCGGGCAGGCACACGCTCGACAGCCTTTCTTCAGGCAGGCCCATCATCGCGCAGAATGTGTCGTCGGCAATCTCTATGAAGGCGCGCGTCGACACCCGGACATAGCCGACCCCGCCATGCACGCTCATCGCCTTCAGAATCGCCGATTTGACGTCGGCCAGACGGTGACGGCGCATGTCCGCGGTAATGTCGCGCAGCAGCAGGGCGATGCCGTCGCCAAAGGAGAATGTCTCGAAATGCAACCATGCATCGCTGCGAAAGGGGGAGGGGATGTCCGCCGCGCTGGCCTCCCCGGACGCCAGGCTATGACGTATATGGGCTTCCGTCAGCGCACCGGCAAATTCGGGCAGCGCTTCCCATAGCGATCGTCCTTCCAGGTGCCGGTCCCACCGCTTGGTCATCGCCAGCGCCACGCTGTTCACATAGTCGATCGTCAGGTCGCTGCGGCACAGGATCAACCCCTGATGGATGTGGTTCGCCAGTTCGCGCATCCGGTCGGGGGCAGGGGCGGGACCATCGCCGACGCCCAGATTGCGGAAACTCTCCACCCCCATGAAGATATGGGTCTCGCGGCCATGATGGGTGATCATCACGGGTTCACGCGCGCCGACCTCCCGCCAATGGGCGAAATTGCGCACCAGTTCGGCGGCGGCGACGCTCCGCCCGCGACGATCATCCAGCATGGCTTCTTGGCTCCCGGTTCCTGTCAGGAAACCAGGATACAGCGCCGGATCAAAAGGTGAATCGACAGACCACTCCGTTTCGGAGGGGAGGGTGGCTCAGCTGCCGTAAGCGCGCTGATAGTCCAGCGCGTCGACCATCTTGCCGCCCGCCATGAACACAGCGCCAGTGCAGGCCAGCGCCAGCAACTGACCGCCCAGGCCGGGATATTGCTGCATATAGACCAAACCGCGTTCAGACGCGCCCAGAGCCAGCGCATAGATGATCAGGAACGCCTCGAACTTGGTCTTTATCGTGAAAAGGCGTTTGATGCGTCCCATTATGATCCCACCTGGCGTTGCGGCCCGCCGCTAGGGGATTAGATCGCCTGAAAGCTGCAAATGGTCAACAAGGGTTAACCATGATTGTTCGATCCGGGCGATCAGCCGTGTGTCCGCCAGGTCATCCGGCGCAATCTGTTCGGGCCAATAATCACTGACGATCCGCGCAATCGCGTCCAGCTTGCCCTCGTCCATCATGAAGCGCGGGTCGATCGTCGCCGGGTCCGCCACCACGCGCAACCGCAGGCAGGCCGGGCCGCCGCCATTGGCCATGGACTGGCGCACATCCACCGGCACCAGTCGACGGATCGGCCCGTTGCCCGCCACCATCTGCTCCAGCCATTGCCACACGGCAGGGGTTTCCTGCGCCTCGGTCGGCAATATCAGCGCCATCCCGCCATCGGGCAGCGTTACCAGTTGCGCGTTGAACAGATAGGATTTGATCGCGTCGGCCAGGCTGACCGCACTGGCCGGGACTTCGACAATCTCGACACCGGGCATGACCGCGCGCAAGTCGGCGTAGAAACCCGCCTTGTCGGCAAAGGCGAGTTCATGCGCGAACAGTACCCGTTCATTGGCGACGGCCACGACATCATTGTGAAACGCCCCCGCCGCGATCGCCTCTTCGGACTGCTCGACAAACAGGGTCCGGGCTGCGTCCAGCCCATGTAGCCGCGCCACGGCCTTGCTCGCTTCGAGATGCTGGCGCGCAGGGAAGGGGCCGCCCGACCGGCCATAAACGAATATCTCCACGCCTGCCGCGCCATGATGGTCACACAGCCGCATATGATTGGCCGCGCCCTCATCACCGAAAGGCGCAGGTACCGGGGCATGAACCGCAAAGGCGCGGGGATCGGAAAAGGCGACCCGCAACTGCGCCAGCGTCTGCGGCCATTCATGGCTGCGATGCGGCATGGTGACGAGGTTCGCGACGGTCAGGTGCGTTCGCCCATCGGCGGTATCGCTGGCGGGGGAAACCGTTGCTGCATTCGCCGCCCACATGGATGATGCCGACATCGCAGCCGCGCGGATATGTGGCTCGGCCGCGCCAATATCCGTCCCCAGTTGCGCCAGCCATGTCCCGTCGGGCCGCCATTGCGGCAGGAATATCCCCTGCGCCAGTCCCAGCCTGACATTGCCGCGCATCTTCTCGATACCCTGCAATGCGGCCGCGCGCGGATAGGCGATCGCCCCGGCATTGCGGGACGAAGCCAGATTGCCCAGGCTCAGTCCCGCATAATTGTGGCTCGGCCCGATCAGCCCGTCGAAGTTGATCTCGGTAACGCTCATGCCCGTCCCGCCATGGTAAAGCTCTGCCCCGGTTCCAGATGCAGTCGCGCCGCGCTTGCCGCGTCCAGCGACACCACGCCATCCTCATCCTCGATCACTAAGCCATAGGTGCAGCGATAATCGGCCAGCGTTCCTGTCGACACCAGCATCTTGACGCCGCCCTTGTCGTGGCAGCATGACAATATGACGTCACGCGCCGCCGCGATCGTTTTCAACTGGTCGATCTGCCCCACCATCGTCGGCCCGCCGTCGAAAATATCGACATAGCCCGCATTGATGAACCCTTCCGTCTCCAGCATCCGCATCGCCGCCCGGCCATTGGGGTGGGGCAGGCCGATGACGGCGCGCGCGCTGTCGGTCAGCATCGCGGTATAGATGGGCGTTTTGGGCATCAGGTCGGCGATGAACTGGTTACCATTGACCGCGTTGAACTCGTCCGCCTCCTGAAAACTCATGCCAAAAAATCGCCCGGCAAGCCCATCCCAGAAAGGCGATCCGCCAGCCTCGTCAATCACACCGCGCAGTTCCGCGATGATACGGTCGCCAAAGCGTGGCCGATGCCCGCGAATGTAAAGATAGCGGCTGCGCGCCAGCAGCAGGCCCAGCCCCTCCGCCCGTTCGCGCGGATGCAGGAACAGCCCGCCTACTTCGGTCGACCCTTCCAGATCGGTCGTCAGCGACAGCATCTGCGCCCGGAACGTCCGCGCCAGTTCCCGGCTATGCTGGGTCAACATGCCCAGCCGATAGGAGTAGAAGGGCCAGCTTTGCCCGACGGTCGAAAATATCTGGCATGTGCCGCGCACCTGCCCCGTCTCCGTATTCTCCAGCACCAGCACGATCAGTTCGTCCTTGATGCCTTCCCCGGTGCGGGCCAACGCAGTCGCGGTCCGCTCCAGCTTTGCCGACAGCGCCTTGCGATCAGGCGGCAGGTTGGTGAAGCCGCCACCCGTCAGCTTGGCCATCTCGTACAAGGTCTGCAAATCGTCCGCGCGCGCGGTACGCATGATGAAGCTCAAGCGATCATTCCCTCTCTTTTATATTGTCCTTGCGCGATCCGCAGCAGCGCCAGCGCAGACAGTTGCGCCCGTTCGGCCAGACTGTCGGTCAGCAGAAATTCCGCGTCGCTATGGATGCTGCCGCCGCGCGCGCCCATTGTGTCGACCACCGGCACGCCGCACGCCGCGATATTATTGCCGTCGCATACCCCGCCCGTGTCGCGCCAGCCGATCGGCAGGCCCAGTTCCGCGCCGCACCGCTGCACCAGTTCGAACAGCGCCAGCGCCTTGGCGTCCATCGGCTTGGGCGGTCGGCCAAAGCCGCCATGGCAATGCAGGCTGACGTCATGCTCGCGCGCCACATCGGCGATCGCCCGGTCCAGCAACGCCTGCGCCGCACTCTCGTCTGCGGGCGTCATCGGCCGGAAATTCACGCGCAACACCGCATGATCAGGAACGACATTGTTCGGCCCGCCGCCGTCGATCCTGGCCGGATTGCAGGAAAAGCCCTTGCCGCTCGCCGCCTTCAGCCTCAGCGCCAGATCCGCCGCTGCCAGCAGCGCGTTGCGCCCATCATCGGGATTGCGCCCGGCATGGGCGCTGCGCCCGGTGACGATGATCGAAAAATTGCCGCTCCCGGCCCGCGCGCCCGCCAGCGTGCCATCGGGCAGCGCAGGCTCATAGGTGAAGGCGGCCAGCTTTCCCGCCGCCGCCTGCTTCAGCAGCGCGGCAGAAGAAGGACTGCCCACTTCCTCGTCGCTGTTGATGACGACATCATAGCCCAGCCTTGCGGCCTCTTCCGTTTCCTCGAACGCGTGCAGCGCCGCCAGCATCACCGCCAGCCCGCCTTTCATGTCCGCCACCCCCGGTCCGTTCAGCACGCCCGGCTCCAGCCAGCGCAGCGTCTGGAAAGGATGATCGATCCCGAACACCGTATCCATATGCCCCGTCAGCAGCAGGCGCACTCGCGCATCCGGGCGAACCGACAGGTGGAGGTGGCGACCCGATGCGATGCTATCGATCCGCCCGTCGGCGGTGACCGTCTCGACTGGCGTGGCGTCCACCAGTCTTATGTCACCGGGTAGCACGGCAAAGGCGTCGGCCAGCAATCCGGCCATCACCCCCAGTCCATCCAGATTACGCGACCCGCTGTTGACAGCGGCCCAGGCCTGCACCTGCGCCAGCATCGGCGCATCTGCCGCATGGTCCAGCAATGTTCGATCGAGCGATGATAAAAGCGTCATCCCGCCGGGTCTATCAGACCCCGCGCTGTGTCTCCACCCCTCTGACAGCGTAGTCATGCGTCAGCCTGGAATGTGACAATCCGATCTGGCCGATGGCCTAAAAATCGTAACTCAAAGTCACCCGGCTGAGCGTGTTGAAATTGCGCGACGACAATAATGTCTCGGACTCATACTGCACGTTATAGGACAGCGCGGCCGACCAGCGCGTCGTCACCTTCGTCTCCATCGACGTCAGCGCGTTGAGCGAATAGACGTCGCTCTCCGCATAACCGGCGGCGGTCTGCTTGAATGTCAGGGTGGGACTGGCCCGCCAGGCCAGCGCCATCGATCCACGGGCGCCCAGCTTGGTTTCCCGCACCCCGATCAGATATTTGGCGTGTCGCACCGAAGGGCCGATATCGACCAGCAGGTCGACAGGCTTGCTCACGATCAATTTATAACCCACCCCCGCCGACGCGGTGTAACGCTCGTCATAGCCGATGGACGTGTCCCGCTCGAACTGGGCAAGCCCATAGGCAAAGCCGCGCGGATCGAACTGATATTTGGGTTCATAGCTGGCAAAATAGCGTTCGCGCGACGTGACGCCATTGGCGCGGCGATAATCGGCGGACGCGCTCAGCTTGTGCGACCATTGAAGGCCATTGCGGGTTGCCGTCGCGGATGCGCTGATCCCGATTTCGCTGGTAGAGCCGGTCGATCGGAACCCGCCCGCTTCGACCCGTCCGGTCCACAATTCGGCGAAGCTCGCTTCGCGAATCACCGTGTCATGGGTGGCCTTGGTTCGCTCTTTCCAGCTGTTGACGAGTTGCTGGATCTCGTCCGCTGAACCTGGGTTGGTCTGACGGGCGATCTTCGCGACGGTCGCGATGTCCGTTTCATTCCCATTGGCAATCGCCGCCTCCAGCATTTCGCGCACTGTTGGCGGCAACAGGGTCGTATCGGCGGCATGGACCGGAACGGCGAAGAGCAAGGCGACGGGGATCAAACAGCAGCGCATGTGCGTGTCATAGCTGCATGACCGCAAAGGTTAACCCCCAAAGCGACAGGTCGCTCAGATAAGCGCCCTGAACTCCGCCAGAATGTCGCGGTACAGCTTGCGCTTGAACGGCACGATCAGCTCCGGCAGCGTCTCCGGATCGGTCCAGCGCCATTCACGAAATTCGGGATGCTCGGTCTGGATATCGATATGCTCGTCCTGCCCCAGGAAGCGAGCCAGGAACCAGATCTGTCGCTGGCCGCGATATTTGCCGCCCCACAGCTTGCCGACCAGTTCCGGCGGCAGATCGTAGAAATGCTCGTCCTTGGTCGTCGCGATGATCTTGACATGATCGGCGATGATGCCGGTTTCCTCATGCAATTCGCGAAGCGCCGCTTCCCTTGCCTCTTCGCCTTGGTCGATGCCGCCCTGCGGCATCTGCCAGGCTTCGACCATATTATCGAGCCGTTGGCCGACGAAAACCTTGCCATGCATGTTGACGAGCATGATGCCGACGCAAGGTCGGTATCCGCGTTCCTGTTCTTCGGGCGTCGAAGCCATTTTGTCCCCTGATTACGCTATTTCGACCGCGACATACCTCCCGGAGCCGCCGACTTTTTCCTGTTTCTCCCGCCAAGGATAGGCGGCATGGCTGCATCCGTCCATTGATCGAATCGCAACGCGATGGATTTGGTCGCCACAAATATGGCGGCCTGCCTTGGCAAGATGCTTTATAGGTCGCTTGGAACCGGCATGATCCGGCTGCATTGCAGGATGATGACCAAACCCGTCCTGCTCTGGCTCCGCCAGGATCTTCGCCTGTCGGATCAGGCTGCGCTGGTCGCCGCTGTCCAGGCAGGGCCGGTGATCCCTCTCTATATCCTAGACGATGACACGCCGCGCCATTGGGCAATGGGCGGCGCGGCGCGCTGGTGGCTGCACCACAGCCTGTCGCGGCTGGACGAAAGCCTCCGCGCGAAAGGATCACGCCTCATTCTGCGGCAGGGCAAATCGGCGGACATCATACCGCAGGTCGCAAAGCAGGCGGGCGCCGACAGCGTATATGCGCTCCACCACTATGAACCCTGGTGGCGCAACGCGGAAAAGGCGGTCGGCAGGCAAGTGGACCTGCACCTTCATGATGGCGGCCTGCTCCTGCCGCCCGGTGCGGTACGGACAGGGGGAGGGGGCATCTATCGCATCTATACGCCTTTCGCCCGCGCGGTGATGACCCACATGCCCCCGCCTGCGCCTTGCCCCGCCCCGGACGATATTCCCGCGCCATCATCCTGGCCGACGAGCGATTCGCTGGACGACTGGGCGCTGCTGCCGACCAGCCCAGACTGGGCGACCGGCTTTTCAAAGGACTGGACGCCGGGAGAGGCCGGCGCGCAGGCCAATCTGGAAAGCTTCGCCGATGAAGCGCCTGACTATGCCACCGGCCGCAATCTGCCCTCGATCGAGGGGACGTCCCGCCTTTCGCCCCACCTTCATTTCGGGGAAATCTCCCCGGCCACGGTCTGGCATCGCCTGACAGGTTCGGATGAAGGAACAACAACCTTCCTCAAGGAACTGATCTGGCGCGATTATGCACATAACCAGATCGTTGAGCGGCCCGACTATGGCTCCGCCAACGCCCGCGCGGATTTCGACGCGCTGCCCTGGCGCGACCTGAGACAGGCGAAACGTGATTTCACTGCTTGGCAGCGCGGCTGTACAGGCTATCCGATTGTCGACGCCGGGATGCGCCAGCTTTGGGCGACGGGCTGGATGCATAACCGCGTCCGCATGATTGCGGCGAGCTTCCTGATCAAGCATCTGCTGATCGACTGGCGTCACGGTGCGCGCTGGTTCTTGGATACGCTGGTCGATGCCAGCTACGCCAACAACAGTGTCAACTGGCAATGGGTGGCGGGCAGCGGGGTGGATGCCAATATGTTCGTCCGCATCATGGCCCCGCTGGTCCAATCGGAAAAGTTCGACGCGGCTGCCTATATTCGCCAATGGGTGCCGGAACTTGCCGACCTGTCAGACACCCATATTCATGACCCCGACGCCCATGGCGTCCGTCCCCCGGCCTATCCGGCAAAGATTGTCGGCCATCGCGAAGGCCGCGAACGCGCGCTGGCCGCCTATCGCGACGTTAAGGGATGATTGCAGCCCGGCCCGGCTTGATGCAAGATTGACGTCATGAATGCGATCGATCCCCGGCGCGGCAAGCGCCCCCTGTCCGTACGGCGTCCGCCGCGATCGGGGGCCGTCAGTGCGTTCGCCCGCATGATCGGCCCGCAATTTCACCGCCTGCTCGATCGTATCGACCAGGGGCTGGAGCAGGGGGCGATCGACGCCACCCTGCCGGATGGCACGCGCAGGCTGTTGGGCGGACGCGCGCCGGGGCCGGAATGCACGGTGCACCTGTTGCACTGGCGCGCGCTGTTGCGACTGGCGACGGGTGGTTCGTCCGGTTGGTATCGCGCCTGGGCGGCGGGCGAATGGACCAGTCCCGACCCGGTGCCGCTCTTCGCGCTGTTCATGGCGAATGCGGTGGCGCTGGGCAAGGCTGCCCGGCCACGCGGCCCCGCCCGCTGGGCCGGGCGCTTGGCGCATTGGGCACGTCGCAACAGTCGTCGCGGATCGCGCCACAATATCGCCTTCCACTACGACCTGGGCAATGATTTCTACCGCCTCTGGCTCGACCAGAATATGCATTATTCCAGTGCCTTGTTCGCTGGTCCTGACAGCCGGATCGAAACCCTGGAACAGGCGCAGCGTCGCAAGGTCGACGCGATCCTCGATCGGCTGGACCTCGCCGATGGCGCGTCGCTGCTGGAAATTGGCTGCGGCTGGGGCGGGTTGGCGGAGCAGGCGATGGAACGCCATGCGGTCCGCTACACCGGCCTAACCTTGTCGACGGAACAGGCCGATTATGCCCGCGATCGCCTGGGGTCGGGTGCGGAGATTTGCCTGACCGACTATCGCGACGCGCAGGGGCAATATGACGCCATCGCCAGCGTCGAAATGGTGGAGGCGGTCGGCCAGCGCTATTGGCCCGACTATCTCGCCGCCATCCATCGCCTGCTCAAAGCGGGCGGTCGCGCGGCGATCCAGTATATCCTGATCGATGACGCGATCTTCGATGGCTATGCGCGAAGCGCCGACTTCATCCAGACCTATATTTTCCCCGGCGGCATGCTGCTCTCCGAAAGCCGCTTCCGCGCTCTGGCGGAGCAGCAGGGCTTTGTCTGGCAGGATGTGGAGCGCTTCGGCCTCGACTATGCCGAAACGCTGCGCCGGTGGCGCGAACGGTTCGACCGCGTCATCGACGAAGGCCGGCTGCCCGCCAGTTTCGACCAGCATTTCGTGGCCTTGTGGCGCTATTATCTGATGTATTGCGAAGGCGGTTTTCGTGGCCGGGGCATAGACGTGGCCCAGGTCACGCTGGTCAAGCCCGCCTGACGCCTCAGCGCTCGATCCGCACCCGATGCCCGGTCGGCGTGTCCGCCACCACCAGATCGACAATAGCGTCAGCCGCCACTTCCGGTTCCTTGACCGTCGCAGGATCTTCACCGGGAAATGCCCGCGCGCGCATCGCCGTGCGGGTCGCAGCCGGATCGACGATATGCGTGCGGATGGCGGAGATATTCTTCATCTCCTCGCCATAAGCTCCTACCAGCGTCTCCAGCGCGGCCTTGGACGCGCCATAGGCGCCCCAATAGGCACGGGGCGTTGCGACCGATGATGTCAGCGCCACCACTCGCGCATCCTTGCTCGCCCGCAACATCCGGTCGAACGCCGCGATCAATGCTTGCGGCGCGGCGATATTGAGCGTCAGCAGTCGCGCAAATTCCTTGGCGTCGATCGCGGGCACTGCGGCCAGCGATCCCAGCGTCGCCGCGTTCAGCACCAATATGTCCAGCGCGTCCCAACGCCCGGCAATCGCCTGGGCCAGCCGCCCGATGCTTTCCCCGTCGATCAGGTCCAGCGGCGCGATCGTCGCGTGGCCGCCCGCCTTGTGGATCGCATCCTCCACCTCTTCCAGACCCCCGGTGGTCCGCGCGGTCAGCACGACATGCGCGCCCGCCACCGCCAGCGCCTTGGCCGTCGCTGCTCCGATGCCGCGACTGGCCCCGGTTACAAGCGCCAGCTTGCCAGAAAGAGGAAGCGTATCAGTCATATGTCCCCATATTCCAGCGAACGCCGGAATTCCTTTTACATGCGGCAATAGATTACAGGTTCGCCCGACCGAGCGTTCAGGCGACCCGCTCGGCCAGCAATTCCAGCTGGTTGGTGACCACCACATCGTCCTGATCGGTCAGGGTCGTGGGATAGTCGCCGGTGAAGCAGGCATCGCAATATTGCGGCCGCCCGTCCGCGCGTTTGGCTTCGCCCAGCGCCTTGTACAGGCCATCGATCGAGATGAAGGACAGGCTGTCGGCATGGATGAAATCCTGCATCCCGCCCACGTCCAGCTTGTGCGCCAGCAACTTGGTGCGTTCGGGCGTATCCACGCCGTAGAAGCAGCTATGTTTGGTCGGCGGAGAGGCGATCCGCATATGCACCTCGGCCGCGCCTGCCTCGCGCATCATCTGCACGATCTTGAGCGATGTCGTCCCGCGCACGATCGAATCGTCGATCAGCACGATCTTCTTGCCCTCGATCAGCGCCCGGTTGGCGTTGTGCTTCAGCTTCACGCCCAGATGGCGGACCTTGTCGCCCGGCTGGATGAAGGTGCGGCCGATATAGTGGGACCGGATGATGCCCAGTTCGAACGGTATGCCCGATTCCTGCGCATAGCCGATGGCGGCGGGAACGCCGCTGTCCGGCACGGGGATCACATAATCCGCCTCGACCGGGTTTTCGATCGCCAGCTGCGCGCCGATCGCCTTGCGGACCGAATAGACGCTGGAGCCATCGACGATCGAATCGGGTCGGCTGAAATAGACATGCTCAAAAATGCAGGGGCGCGGATGCACTTCGCCAAAGGGGCGGTGTGATCGTATCTCGCCCGAATTGGTGACGATCACCAGTTCGCCTGGATCGATCGAGCGGATATATTCAGCGCCCACCACATCGAACGCCACGGTTTCGGACGCGAACATGATGGTGTCGCCCAGCTTCCCCATGACCAGCGGTCGGATGCCCAGCGGATCGCGGCAGGCGATCATGCCTTCAGGCGTCATGACGATCAGCGAATAGGCGCCCTCGACCTGCTTCAGCGCATCGATGAACTTGTCGAGCAGGGTGCGATAGCTGGACGTCGCGACCAGATGGATGATGACTTCGGTGTCGGACGTCGACTGAAAGATCGAGCCGCGCCGAATCAGCTCGCGCCGCACCTTCATGGCGTTGGAGATATTGCCATTATGGGCAACCGCGAATCCGCCAGAATTCAGTTCCGCATAGAGCGGCTGGACGTTGCGCAGCGATGTTTCGCCAGTGGTTGAATAGCGCACATGGCCGCAGGCCGAACCGCCCGGCAGGCCGCGAATCACCTCGTCCCGGTCGAAATTGCCCGCGACATGGCCCATGGCCCTGTGGGTATGGAAATCATGCCCGTCCCAGCTGGTGATGCCTGCGGCTTCCTGCCCCCGATGCTGAAGCGCATGGAGGCCGAGCGCGACGATAGCAGAGGCCGTGTCAGCGCCAGAAACGCCGAAAATGCCGCATTCTTCGCGCAACTTGTCGTCGTCGAAAGGGTTGGTCGTGATCATGGGTGTGAGCGGGTCCATAGCCGTTCCTGCCCGACGCCAAGGGCCGGGCTTTGGCGCGCATATAGTCACTCTCGTCCGCTTTGTCGCCCTCCTGTAACAAAAAAGCGTGCCGGGCCGTTCCTTTACCCACCCCGGTGGGGCGAAACGGCCTGGCCGGGCGTTGCCATCAGAGCGAAATCAGCCAGCCAGCCGCCGCTCCGCCAGCCAATATGGCGGGCGTCACCCAGGCCCCTTTGACCCGCCAGGCGACCGCCAGGGCAAGTGCGAATAGCACCGCAACGATCAGCATATTGTCCACGCGCGCAGCCGTCGCCAGCGCCAGTTGGGCAAAGGTCGCCGCGATGATTCCCACCACCACCGCCGCCACGCCGGTCAGCAGCCGATGCAATGTCGGATGGGCGACCACCGCCTCCAACCGCTCGAAGAAGAGCATCGAGAAGGCAAAGGCTGGCAGGAACATGCCCGCCGTCACGGCGAGCGCGCCCAGCGGCCCGCCCGCGACATAGCCCACAAAGGTCGCGAAGATCACCAGCGGCGCAGGCAGCACCCCTGCCAGAGCTATCCCGTCCAGAAAGGCAGAATCGCTGATCCACCCGCGCCCGACCGTGTCGGCACGCACATAGGGGATCGCCGTATAGGCGCCGCCAAAGGTCAGCAGTCCGCCTTTCAGCCCGGCAATGAACAGCATCGCCAGCGTCGCTGGCGCGTGGGTGACGATCGGCCCGGCCGCACCCGTAGTTCCCACGAAATACTGCACGATCATCACGCCCACTATCGGCACCAGCAGCACCAGCACCGCCACAACGGACCGCTCCGCCGCCGCATAGGCCAGTCCCCCGGTCAGCAGGATGATCCAGAATGGCACCGCCATCAGCGTCGCGATCAGCGCCACCACGGCTATGCCCGCCAGCAAACGGTCCTCGATAATATGCTGGCCGATCCGCACCACCGCGCGCGCAATCACCGCCAGCACGACGATCTGCACGCCGAGCAGCACACCGGTCAGCCCGACATGCCCGGCGATCCAGCCGATATACAGCCAGCCCGCAATCATCATCAGCGCCAGACCCGGCAGCATGAATCCCAGCCCTGCCAGCAATCCGCCGATGCGTCCGCGCGCCATCATGCCCAAATGGACGCACAGTTCATGCGCTTCGGGTCCGGGCAACACCTGCAACACCGCCAGCAACCGGTTGAAGCGTGCAGGCGCGATCCAGCGCTCTTCCTCGACCAGCGCCTGGCGCACCATCGCAATCTGCGCAACCGGCCCGCCAAAGGCGAGCGCGCCAAAACGTAGGAATTTGAGGAACAAGGCGACCAGACTGATCGGCGGCGGTCGGGTGGTATCCATCGGGTCGGTCATATAAGCGCTCCTGACGCCGCAGGCACGGCGAAGGGAACGGACTTGGACGTACCCCGTCTGACCGGGCGTCCGTGTTGGCCCGATGCGCCAAGCTATCGGCGAAGGCAGCAAGCGATGTCAATATCGTCCCGGCACCGGCCACATCCAATCTCACCTCTCCTTCCATCGGCCCGTCCATCGGCAAAAAGCCCTACTGGCCATGCCGTCCCCGCACGGCTAAAGACGCAGCCCTGATGCATCGTTTCGCCAATCCTGCCCGCTTTCTAAAGATCGCCCGTCCGCTCACCGGCTGGCTGTTCTGGACCGGCCTTGCTCTGCTGCTGGCGGGCTGCGCCTGCGGCCTGTTTGTGACGCCAGCCGACTATCTTCAGGGGCAGACGGTGCGAATCCTCTACATCCATGTGCCCCCCGCCTGGCTGGGGATGGCCGGTTGGACCGGCATCGCTGTGGCGGCGCTGATGCAGCTGGTCTGGCGGCATCCACTTGCCGCCGTTGCCGGTCGCGCCATCGCCGCGCCGGGTGCTCTGTTCACTGCCATCTGTCTTGCCACCGGATCGATATGGGGGCGTCCGACCTGGGGAACATGGTGGGAATGGGATGGGCGCATGACATCGATGCTGGTCCTGCTATTCCTCTACCTCGGCTATATCGCGCTGGCCAACGCCAGCGCGCGCCAGGGGGCGGGGCAGGGCGGTGTCAGCAACGTGACCGCCATCTTCGGGCTGGTCGGCGCGATCAACATCCCGATCATCAACCGCTCCGTCGTCTGGTGGAACAGCCTGCACCAGGGACCGTCCATCACCCTGCGCGGCTCCAGCATCGACATGGCCTTGCTGTGGCCGCTGGGCCTGACGGTGCTGGGCTTTTCCCTCTGGTTCGGCGCAATCGTGCTGATGCGGATGCGCGCGATACTGGCACAGAATAAGGTCGAGGCGCGCATGCAGCGCCTTGCGAGAGGATAGCCCCATGCACCAATGGATCTTCGTCGCCGCTGCCTATGCGGTGACCCTGCTGGGAACAGCGGTGGTCAGCCTGATGAGCTGGCGCGCGATGCAGCGCGCAGAGGCGCAGGCCGAAACGCTGGCGGGCCGGTCATGAAGGCCAAGCATCAACGCCTCATCCTCGCGCTCGTTGCGCTGGTCGCGCTGGTCGGCGCGGGCCTGCTGGCGGCGTCCGCGCTTAAGGATGAAGCCGCCTATTTCTACGCGCCGGGCGATGTGAAGGCCAAGGGTGTCGAACCGGGCAAGGCGATTCGCCTGGGCGGCATGGTCGTGAAAGGCAGCCTGAAACGCGCGCCCGATGGCGTCACCATGTCCTTCGACGTCACGGACGGCAATGCCACCGTCCCTGCGACATTCAGCGGCATCGCGCCTGACCTGTTCAAGGAAGGCAGCGGCGTCGTCGCCGAAGGATCGTTCGACGACAAGGGCACTTTCATCGCCACCAACCTGCTCGCCAAGCATGACGAACGCTATATGCCCCGCGAACTGGAAGGCATGAGCTACAATGAAACCACCCATGAATTGCAGGTGGAAAAGTGAGAATGCGCCACACCGCGGATCATGACGGAACGCCCATGATCAGGGGGCAGGCCGCATGATCGCCGAAACCGGTCTCGCCGCGCTCTGGCTCGCCGCGTCCCTTGCGCTGCTTCAGCTTGTCCTGGCCCTCGTTGGCCTTAAGGGCGACAAGCCCGACCTGCTCGCAGCCGTCCGTCCTGCCGCCGTGGCGCAGGGTGTCCTGACCGCGATCGCCTTTGCGCTGCTGATCACCCTGTTCATGCGCTCGGATATGTCGGTGCTGCTTGTCGCCACCAACAGCCATTCGGCCAAGCCCTGGCTCTACAAATTTGCCGGGACATGGGGCAACCATGAAGGCTCGATGCTGCTCTGGGTCACGGTCATGGGCGTGGCGGGGGCGGCGGTTGCCCTGTTCGAGCGCGCGTTGCGGCGCGACACCCACATGGCGACCCTGGGCGGCCAGGCGGCGATCAGCCTCGGCTTTTATGCCTTCCTGCTTTTCTCATCCAATCCCTTCGCCCGGATTTCGCCAGCGCCAGCGGACGGGCAGGGGCTTAACCCCCTGCTGCAAGACCCCGGCCTCGCCTTCCATCCGCCCACGCTCTATCTGGGCTATGTCGGCCTCTCCGTCGCCTTTTCCTTCGCCGTCGGCGCGCTGCTGACGCGGCAGGTCGACGCCGCTTTTGCCCGCGCCATGCGGCCATGGGTGCTGGGCGCGTGGATATTGCTGACGCTGGGCATCACGGCGGGCAGCTATTGGGCCTATTATGAGCTTGGCTGGGGCGGCTGGTGGTTCTGGGACCCGGTCGAAAACGCCTCGCTCATGCCCTGGCTCGCTGCGACGGCCTTGCTCCACAGCGTGACCGTGCTGGCGACGCGCGACGCACTGCGCGCCTGGACGGTGATGCTGGCAGTCGTTGCCTTCTCCATGTCGATGGTCGGCACCTTCCTCGTACGATCGGGCATCCTTACCAGTGTCCATGCCTTCGCCGTGGACCCGGAACGGGGCAGTTTCATCCTCGGCCTGCTCGCCCTTTATATCGGCGGCGCGCTGGCCCTGTTCGGCTGGCGCATCGGCGCTGTCCGCGAAGGCGCGCCCTTTGAACTGGTCAGCCGCGAAACCCTGCTGGTCGTCAACAATCTGCTGCTAACCGTCATATTGGGGCTGGTCCTGATCGGCACCCTCTATCCGCTGATGACCGAAGCGTTCGGCCACAAAGTCTCCGTCGGCGCCCCTTATTTCGACCGGATCGCCGGCCCCATCGCGCTGGCGCTGATGATCGCCATGGCTGTCGGCCCGTTGGTCCGCTGGCGGCGCGACCAGGCAAAGGCTGTTAGCAAACGTTTGCTGGGCCCACTTTGCATTGCGTTGCTATTGTTCAGCTTGGTGTCGGTTTTGGCCTGGGGCCGCATCGGCATCCTGCCTTTCCTTGGCCTCGTCGTCGCCGGATCGGTCGGCGTCGCCAGCCTCGCGCCCTTGTGGAAACGCAATCTGCGCCGCACGCCGCTCTTCACCTATGGCATGGTCATCGCCCATCTGGGCTGCGCCGTCAGCCTGGGCGGCATGGCCAGCGATTCCGCCTTCACCGTTGAAAAGCTGGTCGCCGCCCGTCCCGGTGACACGATCGAAACGGCTGGCTGGCAGATTCGCCTGCTTCAGATCCAGCCCCTTGCCGGCGACAACTGGACCGCGCTCCAAGCCGATATGGACGTCAGCCGGAACGGCGCGCCGGTCACCATTCATCCCCAGTCCCGCTTCTTCGCCTCTCCGCCGACCACCACCAGCGAAGCTGCGCTGCTCACCCGTTGGGACGGCCAGCTTTACGTCGTGCTGGGCGAAGAGGTGGAGGGCGGCCGGTGGCAGCTGCGCATCTGGTGGAAGCCCTTTGTCACGCTGATCTGGCTTGGCGGCATCATGATAGCGCTGGGCGGCGCGCTGGCGCTGCTCGGCCGGGAGCGTCGCGGCTGGCTGATGAAATGGCGGACGAGGGCGGCGGCATGAGGAAATGGCTCATCTGGCTCCCGCTCGTCCTGTTCCTGGGCTTCATCGCCCTGTTCGCCAGCGGCCTGTTCCAGCCTGACGATCGCATCATCCACTCCCGCCTCGTGGGTCAGCCGCTCCCGGCCTTCAACCTGCCTGCCGCCGCCAGCGATCGGCCGCCGCTCGCGAGCGGCCAGCTTGCCGCCGGACAGCCGCGCCTGCTCAACATTTTCGCCAGCTGGTGTGTCCCCTGCGCGGCCGAAGCGCCCCAACTCGAAGCGTTGCGGGCAGCAGGCGTGCAGATCGACGCCATCGCCATCCGCGACGCCCGCGCCGATGTCGACGCTTTCCTCCAGCGCAACGGCAACCCCTATGCCCGCATCGGCCTGGACGCGCGCAGCGAAGTCCAGATCGCGCTGGGTTCGTCGGGTGTTCCCGAAACCTTCGTCATCGATGGCAAGGGCCGCATCGCCTATCAGCATATCGGCGAGATCCGCGCCGACGATGTGCCGATGATCCTCGACCGGCTGAGGAGCGCGCAATGAAGTATCTGGTCCTGCTCTTCGCGCTGATCGCCGCGCCGCTGGCCGCGCAGACCGCGCTCCCGCCCGCGCCCTATGCCAATCAGCAGATCGCCGACCCGGCGCTGGAGCGCAAAGCCAAGGCGCTGATGGAGACCATCCGCTGCCTGACCTGCCAGAGCCAGTCGATCGCCGACAGCAATGCCAGCATGGCGGGCGACATGCGGTCCCAGATCCGCGAACGCATCATGGCGGGCGAACAGCCCGAAGCGATCCGCGCCTGGCTGATCACCCGCTATGGCGACTGGGTGAGCTATGAACCCACAGCCGCGCCGATCCTCTGGCCGCTCTGGGCCGCGCCACTGGTGTTGCTGGGACTGGGCCTCCTCCTCCTGCGTGGCCGAATCAAGCGAAAGGGACGGGCATGACCGGATGGTTCCTGGCCTTCGGGCTGGCCGCCCTGGCCTTCGTCGCGATGCTGCTGGTAGGTCGCATCCCGCGATCGGCGCGCGAAATCACGGCCGCCGCGCTGTTGCTTGGTCTGGCGGGCTATGCCTGGCAGGGCAATCCCGGCCTTGCCGGCGCGCCGCGAACGGTCAAACAGATTGACGCGCCCTTTGACGAGAAGCTGGCTGAGCAAAGGCGCGGCCTGGCGGAACGTTATGGTCCCGCCGGGCAATGGCTGGTCATGTCCGATGGCCTGGGGCGTCAGGGCAAGACGAAGGAATCGGCCAATATCCTGCTTGCAGGACTGCGCCAGACGCCCAATGATCCCAACCTCTGGCTTGGTCTTGGCAACGCACTGGTCGCCCACGCCGATGGCGTCGTGTCACCGGGCGCGGACTTTGCGTATCGGCGCGCCCTTGCGCTCGACCCGGACGGGCTGGCGCCCCGCTATTTCTACGGTCTTGCGCTTGCCCGCAATGGCCAGTTGCAGGCGGCGCGCGACCTTTGGGCGCCACTCGCCGCAGCCACGCCGCCGGGCAGTGCGATCAGGACGGAACTGGACGCCAATATCGCGCGTATCGACTCGCTGCTGTCCGGTAATGGGCCGGTCAGCCCATGATCACCCCTCAGGCCGCATTGCGCGGCCTTGGGAGCCGTGATAGGGCGCGGCGGTTTGTGGGGTGGCGGCATTTCCCTGATTGCCCTTGGACAGGTGTCGAACAGAGCATGACAATTCGGCTTTTCCTTCGTGGCTGATCTTCTTCCCAATACCGCGCCATCGTCCCCTGCGGACGATCATGACGGCGGCCACGGCCATTCCCGGCAAAAAGCGACGGTCAAACTCGTCGTCGGCGCGATCGGCATCGTGTTTGGTGACATCGGCACCAGCCCGCTCTACGCTTTCCGCGAAACCTTTGCCGGGCATCACCATCTCGATCTCGACCCCGACCATATATTGGGCGTCATCAGCCTGATGTTCTGGTCGATGATGCTGGTGGTGACGCTAAAATATGTCAGCATCATCATGCGCGCGGACAATAAGGGCGAAGGCGGCAGCCTGGCCCTGCTGGCGCTGATCAATGGCCAGACCAAGACGCAGCGCTGGTCGCGCGGCATCGTGCTGCTGGGCGTATTTGCGACAGCGCTCTTCTATGGCGACTCGATGATCACCCCGGCCGTGTCCGTGCTTTCGGCGGTGGAAGGGCTTGCGGTTTACAACCCCGCACTGGCGCCCGCCGTCCTGCCGGTCGTCATCCTGATCCTGCTTGGTCTGTTCTGGATACAGGGGCTTGGCACCAACAAGGTCGCCGCGCTGTTCGGCCCGATCATGCTGCTCTATTTCGTGTCGATCGGAAGCCTTGGCATCCTCTCCATCATCAAGACGCCCGGCATCCTGTTCGCCTTCAACCCCTATTGGGCGGTGATGTTTTTCGTCACCGATCCTCTGCCCGCCTTCCTCGCACTGGGATCGGTCGTTCTCGCGGTGACCGGTGCCGAAGCGCTCTATGCCGATATGGGGCATTTCGGTCGCAACCCGATCCGCGTCTCCTGGCTGGCCTTCGTCCTGCCCGCCCTGATGCTCAACTATATGGGGCAGGGCGCGCTGCTGTTCCGCGAAGGCGCCGCCGCGCTGCACAGCCCCTTCTACAATCTCGCGCCGCAATGGGGACAGTTGCCGCTGATCGTACTGGCTACCATGGCCGCGATCATCGCGTCGCAGGCTGTCATTTCGGGCGCGTTCTCCGTCACGCAGCAGGCGATCCAGCTGGGCTTCATGCCCCGCCTGCGCATCGCCCACACCAGCGCCGCAACCGCAGGCCAGATCTACATCCCGCTCGTCAATTGGGGCTTGATGGTCATGGTCATCCTGCTGGTCCTGACCTTCAAGACATCGTCCAACCTGACTGCGGCCTATGGCATCGCGGTCACAGGCGCGATGTTCATAGACAATGTGCTGCTGACAGTGGTGCTCTATCGCCTGTGGCAATGGAAATGGTATTATGCCGCGCCGGTGCTTGCGGTGTTCTACATCGTCGATGGCGCCTATCTTGCCGCCAACCTGACCAAGGTGCCGGACGGCGGCTGGTTCCCGCTGCTGATCGGCTTCATCATCTTCACGTTGCTGACCACCTGGTCGCGCGGTCGGCGGCTGGTGCAGGATCGCTTGCGTGAAGCGGCCATGCCGATCCCGGTATTCGTCGCCTCCGCCGCCAACAGCGCGGTCCGCGTTCCCGGCACCGCGGTATTCATGACGTCGACACCCGACGGTGTGCCCCATGCGCTGCTGCATAATCTGAAGCATAACAAGGTGCTGCACGAACGCGTGATCCTGCTGACGGTGAAGATCCGTGACGTACCGGTCGTGGAGGATGACGGCCGCTGCAAGCTTGAGGATCTGGGCCGGGGCTTCTTCCGCATGGTGCTGCAATATGGCTTCATGCAGGAACCCGATGTCCCCGCCGCGCTCAAGAATGTCGCGGGATGCGGTCAGGCGTTCAAGATGATGGACACCAGCTTCTTCCTGGCACGACAGACGCTGCTGCCGTCGTCCAAGCCCGGCATGCCGCTGTGGCGGGAAAAAATCTTCGCCTGGATGCTGCGCAACGCGGAAAGCGCGATGGAATTCTTCCGTCTTCCGACCAATCGGGTGGTCGAACTGGGCAGTCAGGTCGAGATATAAAAAGGGCGCAGCCCCAATCAGGCTGCGCCCCGACGTGCCTATCAGGCCGCGTCGCGATCCTTCGCGGTGATTTCCACAAGCTGACCGCCATTGATGGCAATCTTCTTGGGCTTCATCGCTTCGGGTACTTCGCGCAACAGGTCGATCACCAGCAGGCCATCGGCCAGGTCCGCCTTTTCCACGCGCACGAAATCGGCCAGTTCGAACCGCCGCTCGAAGCTGCGATTGGCGATGCCGACATGCAGGAATTTGGACCGGTCGGCTGGTGAGCCTTCATCCTTGCGACCGACAACCTGAAGCAGATTCTGCTGCGCGGTGATGTCGATCTCTTCAGGACGGAAGCCTGCAACGGCCAGCGTCACGCGATAGCGATCTTCCGATAGCCGTTCGATGTTGAAGGGCGGATAATTGTCGCCCTGGCTCAAACGCGCATTATTTTCGATCAGGTCGAACAGGCGGTCGAACCCAACGGTCGAGCGGCGATAGGGGGTCAGGTCAAAGTTACGCATCGTCATAATCTCCCAAAGAGCAAAATGAACCTGCCGAACCCGAAACCGGCGTTCGGCAATACCATGTCTGGCCCCATGCGGCGGCCAGACGCGCTTGATATGGTTCGGGCTTTTCGGCTTTCAAGGGGATGTGGCAGCCAGCATTTCGAGCGCCAGCGCGTGCGGGGTTGGACAGTTTGTCCTATCGTCAGGGAACAACAATTGGCGCAGACAAAAAAGCGCCCGGATCGCGGTTTCACGATCCGGGCGCTTAATGGACGATTGCTCGTCTCCCCCTTGGTCTGCCTCGACCGCTTCTCAGCCCCCTAAGCTCGAAACGGGATGCAGTATCCCTGAACCACGGCCTTTTACCTGTGCTTCGGCTATCTTGCTATGACTGCTGAGGGGCGGAGTCACGGGCAAAATCGGCTGCGTGTGATTTTGCGCCTATGCCTGTGGCTGTGATGCAACAATCTGGCAATGCTTGCCGTTGTGCCATGCTATGCCTAGACGATCAGCCTGTTCCTTCGCAAAGGCCGACCGCGCCACATGATTCTATCCCGTTACGAACGCATGATCGCCAAACGCTACCTGTTGCCGGGGAAGGGGGAGGGCTTCATCTTCCTCGTCGCCGGGATCAGCCTGGTCGCCGTCATGCTTGGTGTCGCTGCGCTCATCATCGTCATGAGCGTCATGAACGGCTTTCGCGCCGAACTGTTCGACAAGATTGTCGGCCTCAACGGCCATGCCGTGGTGCAAGGCTATGGCGGCCGTCTGCCGGACTGGCGAGCCGTTCTGGCAGAAGCCAAGGCGACACCGGGCGTCACCAGCGCGACGCCGATGATCGAACAGCCCTTGCTGGCTACCTTCAACGGACGGGCGGAAGCCGTGTTGGTGCGGGGCATGACCGTGGCCGACATCCGCGCCAACAAGACGCTGAAGGGCAAGGTGATCGCTGGCAGTCTGGACAGTCTGACGCCCAATAGCGGCAAGATCGGGATCGGATCGCGCCTGGCCGAAAACATGGGGATCCAGCTGGGCGACAGTCTGACCGTGATCAACCCGGCGGGCCGCTCCACCCCGTTCGGCACGGTGCCGCGGCAGGTCGCCTATCAGGTCGCCGCCATTTTCGAGGTCGGCATCTATGATTATGACAAGGCCTTCATCGTCATGCCGATGGAGGATGCGCAGACCTTGCTCCTGCTGGGCGATGTCGTTGGCATGATCGAGGTTGAAACGGTCAATCCCGACAAGGTCGGCCAGATATTGGAACCGCTGGCAGGTAAGGTTGCAGGCCGCGCCGTCATCACCGACTGGCGGCAGATGAACGCATCGCTGTTCGAGGCGCTGGCCGTCGAGCGGGTCGCGATGTTCGTCGTGCTATCGATCATCGTGCTGGTCGCGGTGTTCAATATCTTGTCCTCGCTGATCATGCTGGTGCGTGCCAAGACGCGCGACATCGCGATTTTGCGCACGATGGGGGCGAGCCGGGCCGGGTTGGTGCGCATATTCATGACGGTGGGCGTCACCATCGGCACGCTGGGCATGGTGGCGGGGCTGATCCTTGGCTTTACCTTCCTTTTCTTCCGCCAGAATGTCGTCAACGCGATCCAGTTCGTGACAGGGCAAAATCTCTGGGATCCCTCGATCCGCTTCCTGACCGAATTGCCCTCGCAAGCCGATCCCGTAGAGATCGCCACGATCTGCATCATGGCCTTGCTGTTCAGCTTCCTCGCGACGCTCTATCCGGCCTTTAAGGCCGCCAATACCGATCCTGTGCAGGTTCTCCGCTATGAATGACATTTTGAAAGTCGTAGGGCTAACCCGCAGCTTTACCCAGGGTGGCGAGACGATCCATGTCCTGCGCGGTGTCGACCTGACCGTGGGACCGGGCGAGATTGTCGCGCTGCTGGGGCCATCGGGCTCCGGCAAATCCACCCTGCTCCAGGCGGTTGGCCTGCTGGAGGGCGGCTTTGACGGGTCGATCCGCATTGATGGCGAAGAAGCGGCGAAGCTCGATAATGACGGCCGCACCCGGTTGCGCCGCGACGCATTGGGCTTCGTCTACCAGTTCCACCATCTGTTGCCCGATTTCAACGCGACCGAAAATGTCATCCTGCCCCAGGTCATCCGCGATACCGAGATGGAGGCCGCGCGCACCCGTGCGGAATCCTTGCTGACGTCGCTGGGTCTTGGCCATCGGCTGGACCACCGACCCAGCCAATTGTCAGGCGGCGAGCAACAGCGCGTTGCCGTCGCCCGTGCGCTCGCCAACCGGCCTGCGCTGGTGCTGGCGGACGAACCGACCGGCAATCTGGATGAGCGGACCGCCGACATCGTTCTGGCTGAATTTCTGCGGCTGGTGCGTGAGGAGGGATCGGCAGCCTTGGTCGCGACCCATAATGAACGGCTTGCCGCCCGGATGGATCGCGTTGTCCGGCTGCACGAAGGGGTCTTGCAGTAAGGCAGCCCAATCTTACCCACAGACTTTTCTTCCGCAGGGCTGGTCACCAAGCTGGCCTTCTGGATAGAGTGCCCTATGCCCCACGCCGCTTTCGTCCCGCTTCGCATATTCTCCTCCTACACCATGCTGGAAGGGGCGATCGATCCCAAGAAGATCGCCAAGCAGGCGCGGGCGCTCGGCTTCCCCGCCGCCGCCATCACGGATCGCAACGGCCTTTATGGCTCGATGGCCTTTTCCGACGCATGCAAGAGCGAGGGCGTCCAGCCGCTGATCGGCGCGATGCTGGGCGTGTTGCGGCCGGGGCGTCCCGCCAATGCGTCGCCGGTCCATGACTGGCTGGCGCTCTATGCGCAGGATGAGACGGGCTATGACAATCTGTGCGCGCTGGTCTCCATGGCGCATCTCGACCGGCCGCTGGAGGAAGTGCCGCATGTCGACCTGAACGTGCTGGAGGGGCGGACCGACGGCCTGATCGCGCTGACCGCGGGCGGCGAAGGCGCGCTGGCCCGCCTGTTTGCGGAGGATCAGCCCGAAGCCGCGCTTGCCTATGCAGAGCGGCTGGAAACACTCTTTCCCGACCGTCTCTATATCGAAATCTGTCGTCGGCTCGATCCCATAGAGGGAAAGGCGGAGCCTGACCTGCTGGATCTCGCCTATGCCCGCAACCTGCCGCTGGTAGCAACCAACCCGACCTGCTTTACCGAACCGCATTTCCATGCCGCGCACGACGTCATGCTCTGCATCGCCGACAGCGCCTATGTCGACATGCCCGACCGGCGGACCAGTTCGCCTGACGCCTGGATGAAACCGGCCGCCGAAATGCGCCGCCTGTTCGACGATCTGCCTGAAGCGCTGGCCAACACGCTGGTCATCGCCCAGCGCTGCGCCGTCGCCGCGCCCAAGCGCAAGCCGATCCTGCCGAGCCTGGCCGGTGATATCGAGGGCGAGGCGCGGATGCTGCGCGATCTGGCCAGTGCTGGCCTTGACGCCCGGCTTGCGAAGCTCGGCATCATCGACGATGCCGCACGTCAGCCCTATCTCGACCGGCTGAAGTTCGAAACCGACATCATCATCCAGATGGGCTTCCCCGGCTATTTCCTGATCGTTGCCGACTTTATCAAATGGGCCAAGGATCATGACATTCCGGTGGGGCCGGGACGTGGTTCGGGCGCAGGGTCGGTGGTTGCCTGGGCGCTGCTGATCACCGATCTTGATCCGCTGCAACTTGGCCTGCTGTTCGAACGCTTCCTGAACCCCGAACGTGTGTCGATGCCCGACTTCGACATTGATTTTTGCGAAACGCGGCGCGGTGAAGTCATCCGCTACGTCCAACAGAAATATGGCGTCGATCATGTCGCGCAGATCATCACCTTCGGAAAGCTCAAGGCCCGCGCGGTCCTCAAGGATACCGGGCGCGTTCTTCAGATGAGCTATGGTCAGGTCGACCGGCTTGCCAAGCTGGTGCCCAATCATCCGACAGACCCCTGGACGCTGGAACGTTCGCTCAACGGCGTGGCGGAGTTTCGCGCGGAATATGACAATGATGGCCAGGTCAAACGGCTGATCGACTATGCAATGAAGCTGGAGGGCTTTCCGCGCCATAGCTCCACCCATGCCGCAGGCGTGGTGATCGGCGACCGGCCGTTGCAGCAGTTGGTGCCGCTCTACCGTGATCCCCGATCCGACATGCCTGTCACCCAGTTCGACATGAAATATGTCGAAGGGGCCGGCCTTGTGAAGTTCGACTTTCTGGGCCTCAAGACCCTGTCGGTGCTGCAAAAGGCGGTGCAGTTGCTGGCGGCACGCGGCGTTACGGTGGAGCTTGATACGCTCAGCTGGGATGACAGCGCCGTTTATGATCTGCTCCAGCGGGGCGACACGGTGGGCGTGTTCCAGCTGGAATCGGAAGGGATGCGCAAGACGCTGGCCGCCGTGCGTCCTACCAATTTCGGCGACATCATCGCGCTCGTGTCGCTCTATCGGCCCGGTCCGATGGACAATATCCCCATGTTCGGGCGCCGCAAGAACGGGCAGGAGGAGATTGAATATCCCCATATCCTGCTGAAACCGATCCTCGAAGAGACCTATGGCATCTTCGTCTATCAGGAACAGGTGATGCAGGCCGCGCAGATATTGGCCGGTTACAGTCTGGGCGACGCAGACTTGCTGCGCCGCGCGATGGGCAAGAAGGTGAAGGCGGAGATGGACGCGCAGCGTTCGCGCTTCGTCGAGGGCTGCGCCGCCAGCGACATCAAGCCGGCCAAGGCGAACGAACTGTTCGATTTGATCGACAAATTCGCGGGCTATGGCTTCAACAAGTCGCACGCTGCCGCCTATGCCTTGCTCGCCTATCAGACGGCGTGGCTGAAGGCGCATTATCCGGCGGAATTTTATGCCGGGTCGATGGCGTTCGATATTCATCTGACCGACAAGCTGACCATATTCGTGGACGATATGCGGCGCATGGGGCTGACCTGTCTGCCGCCTGACATCAACCGCAGTCAGGCGGACTTTTCGGTCGAGCCGATCGCGCATGAGGGCGATGATCCGCGGCTGGGCTATGCCGTGCGCTATGCGCTGGGTGGCCTGAAGGGTGTGGGCGAGAAGGCGATGGACCAGCTGGTTGCGGAACGCGACGCTGGCGGTCCGTTCAAGAGCCTGGACGATATTGCCGATCGGATCGAACCGCGATTGCTCAACCGGCGGCAGTTGGAAAGCCTGGCGGCGGCGGGAGCGTTTGACGCGATCCATGCCGACCGGGCCGGCGTCCATGCGGCGGCGGAAACGATATTGAGCGTCGCGTCGAGCGCGGCGCAGGCGCGCGAAAGCGGGCAGGGCGGGTTGTTCGGCGATGTCGAAACGCCCCATGCCGATGTCCGCATCCCGCCGCATCAGGCCTGGTCGGTGGCTGATCGCATGGCGCAGGAGAAGGAGGCGTTCGGCTTTTATTTTTCCGCCCACCCTGTCGATCGTTTCCGCCATCTGGCCGATGCCCGCGGTGCCAAAAGCTATGGCGCGATCTGCGCCGAGCCATTGGCGGGGGAAGCGCGCGCTACTGGCGTCATGGCGGCAATGGTCGAGGATGTACGCTGGCGCGAGACCAAGCGTGGGGCGCGTTATGCCAATGCGACCTTCTCCGACAGTAGTGGGCAGTTTCAGGCCAGCTGTTTCGAGGAGGACGCCTGCAAGGCGATCGAGGAACTGGCGCGCGATGGCGATTGCGCGCTGCTATATGTCGAACTGGACCGTTTGCCGGGTGAGGAAACGCCGCGTGTAACGGTGCGCAAGATCGAGCCATTCAAGCTGATCGCCAGCGCGTCGCGCATGGAACTGGTGGTGGATACGACCGATCCGGTAGCGGTCGAGGCTCTGGCGGCGCTGATGGCGCAGAGCCGGGGTGGGCGGAGCGAATTGTTCCTGCGAACATCGGCCGGGAACGGGCAGGCTGTGCGCCTGTTTCTGGGCGATGATTTTCTGCTGGGTGCCGATCAGGTCGACGCCATGTCGGTGATCCCCAATCTGACGATCCACCGCTTCGAGCGGATGGAGCCGACCCAGGACGGCTACCGGACCCGCAACCGGCGGGCGGGAATGCGGCTGGTCGGCTGAGCATCACAGCAGCCGCATCTGCGCGCCTTCGGGCGGGCGGAACAGGTCGGTGCGCAGGGTCAGACGTTCGGCCCCCAGCCCGGCGCGCTTGCGGGCCTTGACGAAGCGGGTGCGGATGAGGTCGGCCCATACGCCTTGCCCCCGCATCCGACTGCCAAACTTGGGGTCATTGTCCCGCCCGCCCCGCAATTCGCGAATGATCGTCATGACCCGCGCCGCGCGATCGGGATAATGGGCGTCGAGCCAGGCGCGGAACAAAGGCGCGACTTCATGGGGCAGGCGAACGGGAATATAGGTGACTTCGCGCGCGCCCGCTGCGGAGACGCGGGCGACGATCGTCTCGATCTCATGATCGGTGATAGCCGGGATGATCGGCGATAGGCTGGCGTATACCGGCACGCCAGCATCCGCCAGTTGCCGGATTGCCTCCACCCGGCGCAGGGGATGGGGCGCGCGCGGTTCGAGCGTGCGGGCGATCACTGGGTCGAGCGTCGTCACCGATATGGCGACCGACACGAGCCTGTCGCGCGCCATGGCGGCGAGCAGATCGATATCGCGCAGGATGCGGTCGGACTTGGTCGTGATGAATATGGGGTGGCGGCATTCCGCCAGCAATTTCAGGATCGATCGGGTGATCCGCCAATCCTTTTCGATCGGCTGATAGGGATCGGTATTGGTGCCCAAAGCGATGGGCATGACGGTGTAATTTTTCTTCGACAGTTCGGCGCGGAGCAAGTCTGCTGCGTCCGGCTTGGCGAATAGCCGGGTTTCAAAATCCAGTCCCGGCGACAGGTCATGGTAGGCGTGGGTCGGGCGCGCGAAGCAATAGATGCATCCATGCTCACAGCCGCGATAGGCGTTGATCGACTGGTCGAAGCCAATATCGGGCGAATTGTTGCGGGTGATGATCGTGCGGGGATGTTCGACCGTGACCTGCGTTCGGGTTCGGGTGACGGGCCCGTCTATATCCTCCACCGCATCGAGCCAGTCGCCATCGGTTTCACGTTGGGGCAGGGAAAAACGCGCACTTTGCGTGTTGAATGTTGCGCCTCTTCCTTTCTCCATTCCCATGACCGAACGAGAACATAAAAGGAACAAAATGTCAATCGGAAGTTCGTAAAGCCAGCCCATACACCATATGGCAAGTCCGGGTCAGCGCTCGGTCAGGCGGGGCATCAGTTCGACAAAGTTGCAGGGGCGAAAGCGGCTGTCCAGTTGGGTTACCAATATGCCGTCCCATGCATCGCGCACCGCGCCGGTCGAACCGGGGAGCGCGAAAATATAGGTGCCGCGCGCGACGCAGGCGGTGGCGCGGGACTGGATCGTGGAGGTGCCGATCGTCTGGTAGCTGAGCCAGCGGAACAGTTCGCCAAAGCCCGGAATTTCCTTGTCCTGCACCTGGGCCAGTGCTTCGGGCGTGACATCGCGCCCGGTGACGCCGGTGCCGCCGGTGGTCAGGATGACGTCTATGTCGGGATCATCGATCCAGGCGTGAAGTCTGGCGACGATGGCGGACTTGTCGTCCCGCTCGATATAGCGGGCGGCCAAGACATGCCCCGCGCCTTCCAATCGTTCGACCAGCGTGTCGCCGGAGCGGTCGTCCGCCGCGCTGCGGGTGTCGGATATGGTCAACACGGCAATGCGGACGGGGATGAAGTCCCGGCTTTCGTCAATCGGCATCAGTCGGACCCGCCACCCATCGACGCGGCCGGACGGGTGCGGCCATCGGCATGGCTCAGGCGGACAAGTTTCACGCCCTTGGCGTTGGGGAAGGTCGGCCACATGCCCTGCGCCATCCCGGTCAGGCAATCGGCGGTACCCTTGGCCTGGATCTGGTACATCCAATAGTTGCGCATGACGATGTTCACATAGGCGCGGGTTTCATAATAGGGCAGCGATTCCATGAACAGCAATGGATCGCCCTTGTCATTGACCTGCGAGTTCCAGCGCTCCACCGGCAGCGGCCCGGCATTATAGGCGGCCATGACCTTGGGCAGCAGCCCGCCCGTCGCGCTCATGTCGCGCAATGCTTCCAGATAGCGCTGGCCAAACTCCATGTTGGTCGACGGGACGAACAGTTGCGCGGCGGAAGAAAGGCCCATGTCGCTGCCCGTGCCGGGGCGCACCTGCATGAGGCCGCGCGCGCCAGCGCTGCTGACGACGTCGGACCGGAAGCCCGATTCCTGCAATGTGTGCGCGTAGATCAGCGAGGGATCGACGCGCCAGCCGCCATCGGGGCGCCAGTCGGGCGCGGGGAAACGGGCAAAGCTGGCCGGTTGCTTGCCCGCCGGGCCATTATGGGCGAGCCACAATTGGGTCGCGGGCAGATTGAGCGCGTTGGCGAGGCGGAGCAGCGCATCATATTGGCCAGTGCCGCCAATCTTTGCCTGAAAGCGCAGCAATTCGTCGGCGCGGGCGCTATCGCCGATCGCGGCGAGCGCAATGGCCGCGCGGGCGTTGGGGCTGTCCTTCAGCGCCAGCCATTCGGCCTGACCGAAGCGGGTTGCGACCGGCGGAGCGCCCAGCGGCATCCCCAATGATTCACGCGCCAGCAGGCCGTAGAAGGTTTCATCCGACCGGGCGGCGAGCTTCAGATAGTTCGCGACCTTTTCCGCTTCGCCGCAGACCATATAGGCGCGCGATGCCCAATAGGCACCAGCCGCGCGCATGTCGTCATTGGTCGCGAAGGCGGCGACATTGGCAAAGGCCGGGGCAGCGGCGCGGCAGTCATTCTGACGCCATGCGGCAAGGCCGGCGGTCCAGTGCGCCTGCACCGTCCAGTCGCCCCCAGTGCGGGTTTCGAGCGCGCGGGCGGCCATGCGGCGGGCATTGGCATCGTCATTTTCGATATAATAGGCCCAGGCGACGCGCTGGCGCACTTCCGTCAGCCCTTCTGGCGTCAGACCCGCTTCGCCGGTGGTCAGCAGCGCTTCGGCCCCGGCCGGATCGTCGACCTTGATGAAGGACTGTATCTGGCCGGAAAGCGCGACCGCCAGTGCATCCGTCTTGGTCGACACCACATATTCGCGGCGGGGCGCGGAACCCAGCCACACCATTTTCTGCACCTGTGGCAGGGTGGGCAGGATGGTTGCGCCGCGCTTTTCGGCGAGGCGGGAAAGCTGTTCAGCCTTGGGCAGCCAGGCCGCCTTGTTGATGAGGTCGAGCAGGTCGAACAGTTCGACCCGTGGCGATCCCTTGGCCAGATAGAGTTCGGACAGGGCGAGCGGGCGGACGGCGTCCTGCGCATCGAGCGCGTTGATCAGCGTCCGGGCTTCGTTCCACTGCTGCGCCTGCAACGCTGTAAAGATGGCGCGGTAGCTGGCTTTGGCGCCATCGCCAATCTGGAGCGGGGAGGCGGGCGTGACGGCGATCGCGGGCGAGATCGGGGCAGTTTCGGCGCGGGCGGGCAGCGTTGCAGCCAGGCCCAGCGCGATCAGGGCAAGGCTGGATATTTGGGTCGCGGCACGAATCACGGGTGAACTTCCTCGATCAGGCTTTGCAGGGCGCGCCAACATTGCGCTTTCGCCGCAGGCTGGGTCAGCAGCAGGCGGGGATGAAATGTGGCGATGGCAGGCACAATGCCGCCTTCATGGTTAAAGTCGCGTAAACCATCCGGGGCCGCGGCGGCATCCGTCGGAAGCAGCGCACGGATCGTCCGATCGCCCAGCAGCAGCAGGCGGCGGGGGCGGGCGAGGGCGACATGGGCGCGCATCCGGTCGGCCACGGCGGCAAGATCGGCCGCCTCCACCATGCCGCCGGGCGGACGGGCGGTGAAGAGCGAGGCGAGATGGATGGCGGAGCGGTCCAGCCCGATGGCGCGCAGCATCGCGTCGAACAACATGCCCGCGCGATCGGCCAGCAACTGACCCGCCGCCATGTCCGCCGGATCGGGCAAATCAGTCACGACCATCAGCGGGGCGGCTTCGCCCCCCGTCGGCAAAATGGGCGCGCCGGGCCAGCGTCGTTCGGGCTGGGCCGGATCATTTGCCAGCCAATCACGGAACGAATCGAGGTTTTGGGGTTTCTGTTCAGGAGGCGCAGACGCAGGAACCGCGCGAATCGCGCCCTTCGCATCGGGCGCGGTGACGGGACGCAGCCAGTTAACCGGCGATTCGCCGACTGCGCCATCCACGCCCGCGAGCGTCCACCACGCCATATAGGCGTTAGCTGCCGCCGCTTCATCCTGCAATAAACCCCGCATCAAGAACATCTTGGGCCAGAGGTTGACGAGGGGGTCAAGATTCTTCATCGCCTTGGATGGTAAAGTGTTGGAGTAATAAGGCGACCGGATGGACGGGGTGCAGCCCGCCGGTGGCTCAATGGAGGGTTTATGAGCGAACGGGAATCGATGCCCTATGATGTGGTCATCGTCGGTGGGGGACCGGCGGGGCTGTCAGCCGCGATCCGGCTGAAGCAACTGGCCAATGACGCGGGGCAGGAACTGGGCGTATGCGTGCTGGAAAAGGGGTCGGAAATCGGCGCCCATATCCTGTCGGGCGCGGTAATCGACCCCAGGGCGCTGGACGAATTGCTGCCGCAATGGCGCGAGATGGGCTGTTCGCTTGCTGAAACGCCGGTCACCGACAATCAGCACTGGTTCCTGACCAAGACCGGCAAGATGGCGATGCCGCACATCATGACGCCGGGGTGGATGCACAACAAGGGCACCTATACCGGGTCGTTGGGCAATCTGTGCCGCTGGCTGGCGGAGCAGGCCGAGGGGCTGGGCGTCGAGATTTTCCCCGGCTTTGCCGCGGCCGAGATCCTATACCATGAGGATGGCAGCGTAAAGGGCGTGGCCACAGGCGACATGGGTGTTGACCGGGAAGGCAATCATAAGGGCGACTATCAGCCCGGTCTGGAGCTGCACGCGAAATATACCTTCTTTGCCGAAGGCGCGCGCGGGCACCTGACCAAGATATTGAAGCGGCAATTCGCGCTGGACGCGGAATGCGAGCCGCAGGTCTATGGCATCGGCATGAAGGAATTGTGGGATATTGATCCCGCCATGCATCAGCCGGGCCTGGTGATCCATTCGCAGGGCTGGCCGCTGACCGACGCCTATGGTGGTGGCTTCCTCTATCATCAGGCCAATGGCCAGGTGGCGCTGGGCTTCGTGGTCGGGCTGGGCTACCGCAACCCGCACCTCTACCCGTTCGAGGAGTTCCAGCGCTGGAAGCAGCACCCGGAAATCCGCAAATATCTGGAAGGCGGACGGCGCGTTTCCTATGGCGCGCGGGCGATCAACGAAGGCGGCTGGCAGTCGGTCCCCAAGCTCGTATTCCCCGGCGGCGCGCTGATCGGCTGTTCGGCGGGCTTTGTGAACGTGCCGCGCATCAAGGGCACGCACACAGCGATGAAATCGGGCATGCTGGCGGCCGAGGCTGCCTTTGCCGCGGTGCAGAGCCAGCGCGGCAGCGACGTTCTGACCGACTATGAGGATGTGCTGCGCTCCAGCTGGATCGCGGACGAGCTGAAGCTGGTCAAGAATGCCGAACCGCTGCTGAGCAAATTTGGCGGCACGATCGGCACGATGCTGGCGGGCATCGACATGTGGATGCGTACGCTCAAGATCGGCCTGCCCTTCACGATGAAGCATAAGCCGGACAATGAGAAAATCTGGCCCAAGGATGCCTGCGCCAAGATCGATTATCCCAAGCCCGACGGCGTGATCAGCTTCGATCGCCTGTCTTCGGTGTTCCTGAGCAACACCAATCATGAAGAGGACCAGCCGGTTCATTTGCAGCTGAAGGATCCAGCGATCCCCATCAGCTACAATCTGCCCCTTTATGACGAGCCGGCGCAGCGTTATTGTCCCGCAGGCGTATATGAAGTGGTTGGCGAGGAAGAGGGCAATCCCCGGTTCCAGATCAACGCGCAGAATTGCGTGCATTGCAAGACGTGCGACATCAAAGACCCGACCCAGAATATCAACTGGGTCGTCCCCGAAGGTGGTGGAGGACCAAACTATCCCAATATGTAAGCGCCTGATCCCGTTCCTGATGCTGACGATTCCGGTGGCTGCACCCGCCGGAGCCTCGGTTGATCCGCAAGCTGCGCTGCACGCCTATGCGCGCGCGCGGCTGGCGGACGGGGATGGGGCGATGGCGCTGGCGGTGGACAATTACCGCATGGCCCTGACGCTCGACCCGGACAGCGTGGATGTGGCGCGGCGGTCCTATGTCCAGGCGCTGGAGAGCGGCGACCGGGCGCTGGCGCTGCGGTCCGCCGCGTTGCTGGAGGAGCAGGGCGCGCTGCCGCGTGACGGCACGCTGCTGCTGATCGGCGAGGCGCTGGGGCGCAAGGATTGGGCAGGCGCGCGCGCGCTGACGGCGCGGATGGTGGAGGAAGGCAATTTCTCCTTCCTTGCCCCCATCATCACCAGCTGGATCACGCTGGGCGAGGGCCATTATGCCGCGCCGGTCGTCGCGGGTCAGGACCGTTTTGCGGCGCTGGCGCAGCGTTATATCGATGAACATCTGGCCTTGCAGACGCTGGATCGCGGCGATGTAGCGGCAGCGGTGCCCGCGATCCGGCGCGCGATCGCGCTACGCGGCGGCGAAAGCGCGGCGTTGCGCCTGACGCTGGCGGCGCAACTGGCGGCGCGCGGGGCGAAGGCGGAGGCGCTGATGCTGGTCCCGGCGGGCGAGGCGACGTTTGCGCGCGCGCGGGCGGATCTGACACGCGGCAAAGTGAAGGCGGCGGCGGTCACGCCGGTCCAGGGCTATGCGCGCTTGCTGTCGCGGCTGGCTTCCGACATCGCGTCGGACAATAGCGGCATGGCGCTGAGCGTCCGGCTTGCGCGGATCGCGACCTTTGCCGATCCGGGCGGGACGGAGGTGCAGTTGGTCGCCGCGCGTCTGCTAAGCGCGGGCGGGCTGGCGCAGGGCGGCGTGGCGGAGGCGCGCAAGATCCCGGTCGATGGCTGGTATGGCGCGCTGGGCCAGGCAGAGCTGGTCGATGCGCTGGCGGCGGCGGGCGACAGGCAGGCGGCGCTGGCACTGGCGCGATCGCTGGCTGCGGAACCGGGCGCGGGCAGCGAACGGCAGGTGCGGTTGGGTCGGTTGCTGGCCGACATGCATGATTTTGACGGTGCCGCCGCGGCGTTCCGGGCAGCGCAGGCAGACTATGGTGACGGGCAAGTGCCCTGGGCGCTGTTGCTGTTCGAGGGCAGCGCATTGGAACAGGGCGAACGCTGGGATGAAGCGCGGGTGGTGCTGGAGCGGGCCATGGCGCTGGCCCCCAACGAACCTGTGGTGCTCAATTATCTGGGCTATGCGCAGATCGAGCGGCGGCAGAATGTCGCGGAGGCTCTGGACCTTATCAAGAAAGCGAGCGCGCTGAAGCCGCAGGATGCCTCTATTGCCGATTCTCTCGGCTGGGCGCGCTATGTGACGGGCGATGTTGCTGGCGCGGTTCCGGTGCTGGAGCGGGCGGCGGCGGGCGCGCCGGCGGATGCGACGATCAACGAGCATCTGGGCGATGCGCTGTGGAGTGCCGGACGGCGGTATGAGGCGCGCTATGCCTGGTCGGCGGCCTCCCTCTTTGCGCAAGGAGACGGCGCGGAGCGGATCGCGGCCAAGGTAGAGCAGGGATTGAAGCCAGAAAATGCCGCACCCTGATCTGGACGCGGGCCTGATGATCGAGACCGCCTATGCCAAGGTGAATGTCGCGCTGCACGTGCGGGCGCGGCGGGACGATGGCTATCATGCGCTGGAAAGCCTGTTCGTCTTTGCCGAGCATGGCGACCGGCTGAGCGCGGTGGCGAGTGATGACGGGGCGATCGACCTGGTCATCGACGGGCCGTTCGGCGGCGCGCTGGAGGCGGGGCCGGACAATCTGGTCATGAAGGCGGCGCGCGCGTTGCAGGCCTATCTGGGGGATCAGCGCGGCGCGGCGATCCGCCTGACCAAGATTTTGCCGGTAGCGTCGGGCATTGGCGGCGGTTCGGCGGATGCTGCGGCGACGCTGCGTCTGCTGGCGCGATTGTGGGACGTGCGTATTGAAGCTGAGGAACTGGCGGGGCTGGCGCTCGATCTGGGATCGGACGTCCCTGCCTGCGTCGCCAGCGTGACGCAGATGGTGACAGGACGCGGCGAAAGGCTGCGACCGCACCCTGTTGAGGGGCTGGACGGCATGGCGATGCTGCTCGTCAATCCGGGGGTCGGTGTATCGACGGCGCAGGTTTTCAAAGGTTGGGACCGGGTGGATCGCGGACCGCTGGATGCCACGAGCCTGGAAACATTGGTGGCGCAGGGGCGCAATGACCTGGAGGCGCCGGCGATCGCCGCTGCGCCTGTGATTGCGCAGCTGCTCGGCGCGCTGGAGGGGCATGACGGGCTGGTGCTGGCGCGCATGTCCGGCTCTGGCGCGACCTGCTTTGCGCTGTTCGACAGCGATGCGGCGATGGCCGACGCGGCCATGGCGGTGCAGGCGGCGCACCGCGACTGGTGGATCATGGAAACGCGGATCAGAACGGCATGAGCGAGGCATTCACGCAGATTGACGGCGGCGGGCTGGACGTTCTGATCATCGCCGATCATGCGTCGGCGCGGGTGCCCGATGACATCGACCTGGGCATCGATCCGGCGTTGCTGGACAATCATATCGCGATCGACATCGGCGTGGCGGAGGTCAGCGCGCTGCTGGTGGCGCAACTGGGCTGTACCGCGATATTGGGCGGAGCGTCGCGACTGGTGATCGACCTCAATCGCGAACCGGACGCGCCGGGCCTGTTGCCGGTGATGAGCGACGGCCATGCCATTCCCGGCAATCGCGACGCCGATCTGGCCCAGCGGATGATGCGGTTCCACCATCCCTATCATCATCAGGTCGAACGGCAGCTGGAGAGGATGACCGCGCCGTTCATCCTGTCGCTGCACAGCTTCACGCCCCATCTGGCCAGCGATCCGGGGCAGAAGCGCCCTTGGGAGATT
The DNA here is from genome assembly GCF_059424385.1 of Sphingobium sp. GW456-12-10-14-TSB1. Taxonomy (NCBI): domain Bacteria; kingdom Pseudomonadati; phylum Pseudomonadota; class Alphaproteobacteria; order Sphingomonadales; family Sphingobiaceae; genus Sphingobium; species Sphingobium sp. GW456-12-10-14-TSB1. The sequence continues at coordinate 1,119,672 of NZ_JBWKZI010000001.1, forward strand.
GGCATATTATATAATGCGGACGATCGCGCCGCGCGCATCGCAATCCCCATGCTGGAGGCGGCGGGGCTGATCGTCGGGGACCAGTTGCCCTATTCTGGCAAGCAGTTGAACGCGACGATGAACCGCCATGCGGAGGCCAATGGTATTCCCTATCTGGGGATCGAGATGCGGCAGGATATGGTGCGTGACGCGGCGGGGCAGCGGCGCTTTGCCGATTTGATCGGCCCGGTCGTGCTGGCGTGCAGGAGCGCACTGACATGAGGATTTTGATCGCCGGATGCCTGTTGCTGACGGCCTGTGGCGGCGAGCCAGGCAAGCCGGGCAATGAGGCGGGGCCGCAGCAGGAGACGGCTACGCCGGTCGATGACGGCAAGGCCGATTGTGCGATCGGCGCGGACGCTGGCTGGGCGCGCGATTGCCAGATCGAACGGACAGGCGAGATATTGACGATCCGTCATCCTGATGGCGGTTTCCGCCGCTTCCGCGTATTGGCGGACGGTCGTGGGCTGGAAGCGGCGGACGGCGCGGAGATGGCGCGGTTGCAGATCGTCGATACCGGACTGGTCGAAATCCGTATCGGCGGCGACCGCTATCGCCTGCCGGTGAAGGTCGCCGGATCGGCGCCGTGAACGCCGGAACGCCGATCCTGACCGCAGCGCAGATGCGCAGCGCGGAACAGGCTTTGTTCGGTGCTGGCGTCGATGATTATGGCCTGATGGAAGAAGCTGGCGCGGCGGCGGCGGCGATTATCTGGCGCGCGGGAGGATTGCGCGACACGCTGGTCCTGTGCGGGCCGGGCAATAATGGCGGCGACGGCTTTGTCATCGCCCGGCTGCTGCGCGCGCGGGGCGTTGCGGTACGGGTCGCCGTGCTGGGGGAAAGCGGCACGCCATCGAGCCGCCGGGCGCAGGCGGGATGGGATGGGCCGGTCGAGCAACTCGCGACCGCTGCCCCGGCCACGCAACTGGTCGACGCGCTGTTCGGCACCGGGCTGTCGCGCGGGCTTGATCCGGCCGTGGCGGCGCGGCTGTGCGACCTGAGCGCGTCGGCCAGCCACAGCTATGCCATCGACCTGCCCAGCGGCGTGGATAGCGACAGCGGCGCGCTACTTTCCGCCGTGCCGCATTTCAGCATCTGTATCGCGCTGGGGGCATTGAAGCCCGCCCACCTGATCTATCCGGCGGCGGGGCATGTCCGACGGCTGATCTGCGCCGACATCGGTATTCCGGCGTCGGACTTGGTGCATCGGCTGATGCCGCCACGCCTGGCAGCGCCTGGCCCGGACGATCATAAATATCGGCGCGGTCTGGTGACCGTCGTCGGCGGGACGATGGCCGGCGCTAGCATTCTGGCGGCGCAGGCAGCCGCGCGATCCGGCGCGGGCATGGTGCGGCGGCTGGCAGCCGATGGCCTGCGCCACGGAGCCGACGCCATCGTCACGCAGGACGCGCAGACTGTCGATGCGCTCCATGATTGGCTGGATGACGCGCGGCTTGTGGCCGTGCTGGTCGGGCCGGGCCTGGGGCGCGACGCCACGGCGCGGGCGCGGCTCGAGGCGGTGTTGACCCATGGCCATCCGCTGGTGCTGGACGCCGACGCGCTGACGCTGATCGACGTCGACCAGATACCCGATGGCGCGATCCTGACCCCGCATGAGGGCGAATTCGCGCGGCTGTTCGGCGATCTGCCGGGCAGCAAGATCGACCGGGCGCGGGCGGCGGCGGAGCGGAGCGGTGCGATCGTGATATATAAGGGCGCGGACAGCGTGATCGCCGCGCCAGACGGGCGCGTTGCGGTGGCGTCGGGTTCGTCGCACTGGCTGTCCACCGCCGGGACGGGCGACGTTCTGGCGGGGCTGGTCGCCGGGCGGCTGGCGGTAACGCGCGATGCTTTTCGCGCGGCGGGCGAGGCGGTGTGGCTGCATGGCGATGCTGCGCGACGGGTGGGCGCGGCTTTTATCGCCGATGATTTGCTTGCAGCGCTGCCAGCGGCTATCGCCGCGCGATTGTGACCGACACTGATCCAGACATCATCATCCGCATCGCTGCCAAGGGCGATGGCATCACCGCCGATGGACGCCACGCTGCGCTGACCGCACCGGGCGACCGGCTGCTGACCGATGGCACGACCATCGCCGGGCCGCATCGTGTGGAACCACCCTGCGTCCATTTCCCGACCTGTGGCGGCTGCGAATTGCAGCATGTCGATGAGCCGAGCCTGGCGGACTTTGTGACCGGGCGTGTGGTCGGCGCGCTGGCGGGGCAGGGCATTGTCGCGCAAACGGTGCTGCCGCCGCATCTTTCGCCACCCATGACGCGGCGACGCGCCTCGTTGCGCGCGGTGCGGGCGGGCAAGACGGTGACGATCGGTTTTGCCGAATCCGGCAGCCATAAGCTCATCGACCTGAGCATGTGCGCGGTGCTGGACCCGCGCCTGTTTGCGCTGCTGGCGCCGCTGCGCGGCCTGTTGCGGCTGATCCTGCCCGACAAGCGGGCGGCGCATGTCCGCATGTCGCTGATCGACCAGGGCGTCGACCTGCTGCTGGAAGGGGTGAAGGTCGAAGGGCTGGCGGCGGACGAGGGGCTGGGCGATTTTGCGCGGACGCTGGGCCTGGCGCGCCTGACGATCGATGAAGGCGATGGCCCGCAGACCCGCTGGGAACCCGAAGCGGCCACGGTGACATTCGGTGGCGTGCCGGTGGCGTTTCCGCCGTTTTCCTTCCTGCAAGCGACGCCCGATGGCGAAGCGGCGCTGGTGGGCGCGGTGCGTGAGGCCATGCCGGACACGGGCGCGGTGGCGGACCTGTTTTGTGGTCTTGGCACTTTCGCGCTGGCGCTGGGGGCTGCGCGCCCGGTCTATGCGGCGGAAGGCGCGCGGGATGTCGTGCTGGCGCTGAAACTGGCGGGGCAAAGGGCGCAGCGGCGGATGGTGGCGGACCATCGCGACCTGTTCCGCCGGCCATTGACGCCAGAAGAACTGAACCGCTTTGCCGCCGTGGTCATCGACCCGCCACGCGCGGGCGCGCGGGAGCAGGTCATGCAACTGGCCGCGTCCAGTGTGCCGGTAATCGCCTATGTGTCCTGCAATCCGGCAAGCTTTGCGCGCGATGCCGTGCATCTGGTGGGCGGCGGATACCGGCTGGATCAGGTCCGCCCGGTCGGCCAGTTCCGCTGGTCCACCCATGTCGAGATGGTGGGAATATTCCGCCGATAAAAACTGTCCCTCGCTGCGGGGGAAGCAGCGAGGGACAGGCACCCTCTCCAAAGGGGAGCTTGAGCCTTTTAGCCCAGCTTGATGACAGTCGCGCGACGGCGGGCAGGGACCGGTTCGGCGTAGAGGCTAGCCATCGGCTCGTCCGCTACTTCGACCACGGTTTCCGCCGTGAAGCCGTTGAAACCTGTACGCATGGCGCAGCCATAGGCACCCAGCATGCCGATTTCGATGTAATCGCCAGCAGCGACATCGTCAGGCAGCATGAACGGGCCGACCATATGGTCCATATCGTCGCAGGTCGGACCATAGAAGGAGAAGCCGGTCATCGCCGCGTCGCTTTCCTCGTCACGCAGCAGCGCGACCGGGAAACGCCAGCCAATATGTGCGGCATCGAACAAGGCGCCATAGGCACCGTCGTTGATGTAGAGCTCCGTACCGCGACGGCGCTCCACCCGCACGATGATCGAGCTATATTCCGCCGACAGCGCGCGGCCAGGCTCGCACCAGAGTTCCGACGAATAGCTGACCGGCAGGCTTTCAAAGCCACGGTGGATCGCGTCGAAATAATTTTCCAGCGCAACCGGCTCCATGCCCGGATAGACCGACGGGAAGCCGCCGCCGACATCGATGATGTCGACCGTGACCGCCGCATCGACGATCGCCGCGCGGACGCGCTCGATCGCGTCGCTATAGGCCTGCGGGCTCATCGCCTGGCTACCGACATGGAAGCAGATGCCAAGCGCGTCGGCGGCCTGACGGGTGGCCATCAGCAATTCGCGGGTTTCGCCGAGTTCCGCGCCGAATTTCGACGCCAGCGACAATTCGCTATGTTCCGACGACACCCGCAGGCGGACGCACAATTCCAGATCGGTCGCGCCATTGGTCGCGCGCATGATCTTTTCCAGCTCGTCGATCGTGTCGAGCGAGAAGGTGCGTACGCCATGGACGGCATAGGCTTCGGCGATGGCTTCTTCAGCCTTGACCGGATGCATGAAGCACAGCTTCGCGTCCGGCAGCGTTTCCGCGACAAGGCGCACTTCCGCGATGGAAGCGACGTCAAAGTGCGAAATACCATTGTCCCACAACGTCCGAAGCAAATCGGGCGAGGGATTGGCCTTTACGGCATAGAGCGAGCGCCCCGGAAACTTCTCGACGAAGAATCGGGCGGCGCGGGCCGCAGCCTGCGGGCGAATCAGCGTTACCGGTGCTGCCGGTGTGAGGGTGGTCGCTACCCCCAGCGCGCTAGGATGCTTGTGCAATTCAAGGGACCTCCAGTGTCGTTCGTGGGCATAAAAAGCTGCCTTGCGGTGGAAGTCCCATGGGGCAGCGGACGGTCGCTATATGCGTAGGGGGTCCCCCTGTAAAGCGTATGTGCAAATTTTGTTGCACGCGGCTCCACGAAACGTGCCTCAGGAGAGGCGAGCCTTGAAATCCGAATAGGAAAAAGCGCGAATTTCCGTGAGTTTGTCGGTGGTTGAATCCCAGAGCCAGATGGCAGGCAGGGGAACGCCATTGAACGTATTGGTCTTGACCATGGAATAATGGGCCTGATCGAGGAAGGCGATCCGCGCGCCCGGCTCTGCACCGCCGGGGACTCGATAGTCGCCGATAATGTCACCCGCCAGGCAGGATGGCCCGCCAAGGCGCGTGACGGGACCGTCCGATGGCTCGTGCAGCATGGCGGGGCGATAAGGCGCCTCGATCACGTCGGGCATGTGGCAGGTGGCGCTAATGTCGGTGATGCCGACGGCCATGCCATTATCGATGACGTCGAGGATTTCGCCCACCAGTATGCCCGCGTCGAGCGCCATGGCCTCTCCCGGTTCCAGATAGAGGGTGAGGCCGGTCTGCGCCTTGATCCGTTGCAGGAAGGCGACCAGATCGTCGCGCTGATAATCGGCGCGCGTGATATGGTGGCCTCCGCCGAAATTGAGCCATTTGAGGCTGGCGATGTGCGGCAGGATATGCGGTTCGACCGCCGCCCAGGTGCGCTCCAGCGGCGCCAGATCCTGTTCGCACAGATTATGGAAATGGATGCCGTCCACCCCGGCCAGATGATCGGGCGTCAACTGGCTGACGGGGAAGCCCAGGCGGCTGTGCGGCTGCGAAGGGTCGTATTTTGCGACTTCGCCTTCCGGGTTTTGCGGATTGATGCGCAGCCCGATGTCGAAACTGTGTCCGGCGGCGCGGGCCGCGTCGATCTGCGGCTTGAAGCGCGCAATCTGGCCGGGGCTGTTGAAGATCACATGGTCGGAAATCTTGAGGATTTCGGCCAGATCGGCAGGCTTGTAGGCGGCGCAATAGGTCGCGACCTCGCCCTGATATTCCTCGCGGCCAAGGCGCGCTTCATAGAGGCCGGACGCGCAGACGCCGTCGAGATATTCGCCCATGACGCTGCCGAGCGACCACATCGAAAACGCCTTGAGCGCGCCCAATATCTTGATGCCTGCGCGGTCGCGAACATCGGCCAGGATGGCAAGGTTGCGCCGGATCGCGGCCTCATCCACCACGAAGGCGGGCGAGGGAACGCGATACAGATCGAAATGGGCGAAGGCGGCGGGATCGCCGGCTTTGGTTTCCATGATTTCTATCCCAATGTGCTCCTGCGTAGGCAGGAGCCCAGGGCGGCAAGCACTGCGCCCCGGACTCTGGGCTCCTGCCTTCGCAGGAGCACGGCGGCTTAAAACGCCAGCGGCGCGTCCAGTTCCTTCACCTGCCAGGGCAGGCCATGCTTGTTGAGCATGTCCATGAACGGGTCGGGATCGAACTGTTCGATGTTGAACACGCCTTCGCCGCGCCATGCGCCGGTCAGCATCATGGCCGCGCCAATCATGGCGGGGACGCCGGTGGTGTAGCTGACCGCCTGATTGCCGGTTTCGGCATAGGCATCCTCATGATCGCAGATGTTGAGGACATAGACGGTTTTCTGCACGCCATCCTTGGTGCCGGTGGCAATGTCGCCGATGTTGGTCTTGCCCTTGGTCGTGGAACCCAGGCTGGACGGTTCGGGCAGCACGGCCTTGAGGAACTGGAGCGGGATGATCTCCTTGCCCTCGTAGATGACCGGATCGATCCGGGTCATGCCGACATTCTGGAGCACTTCCAGATGCTTCAAATAGGCGTCGCCAAAGGTCATCCAGAAACGGATGCGTTTGATTTCGGGATAGAATTTGGCCAGGCTTTCCAGTTCCTCATGATACATGAGGTACATATTCTTGGGGCCGACCTGATCGAAATCGAATGTCTGCTTGTGGCTGAGCGCCGGACCTTCGACCCACTGCCCGTTTTCCCAGTGACGCGACGGGGCGGTCACTTCGCGGATGTTGATTTCCGGATTGAAATTGGTGGCGAAATGCTGGCCATGGTCGCCGCCATTGCAATCGAGAATGTCGAGCGTGTCGATCGTGTCGAGCAGATGCTTCTTGATGTAGGAGGCAAATACGCTGGTGACGCCGGGGTCGAAACCGGAGCCGAGCAGCGCCATGATGCCCGCTTCCTTGAAGCGTTCCTGATAGGCCCATTGCCAGCCATATTCGAATTTCGGCGTGTCGCGCGGTTCGTAATTGGCGGTGTCGAGATAATCCACCTTGGTCGCGAGGCACGCGTCCATGATGTTGAGATCCTGATAGGGCAGGGCCAGATTGACGACCAGCCTGGGCTGTACCTTTTCGATCAGCGCGATGGTGGCGGCGACATCGTCCGCATCCACCTGCGCCACGTCGATGGTGACGCCGGTGCGGGCCAGGACCGATTCGGCGACCTTCTCACAGCTGACGATGCGGCGGCTGGCGAGCGTGATGTGCGAGAATATATCGCTGTTCATCGCCATCTTGTGCACCGCGACCGACCCGACGCCGCCCGCGCCGATGACCAGAACCTTGCTCAATCTCGTCTCCATATGCTGTGCGCGGTCACCCCGCGAAAGCGCCCATATAGGGGCTTGGGATGACAGCGCAAAGACGCAGTGCAATTGCGCTGCCTGCCCTGATGTCCTTTAGGTCATGCCTTGCACCCATTCGCTGCTCTCAAACGTATCAACCGCGCATCCCGACACCTTTGGGATGCCAGGATAGCGGAAGGATGCCCCCATGAAATTTTCACCCATGACGATCGCGCTTGCCAGCGTGATATTGACCGCCAGCGGCGGCGGGATCGCGCAGGCGCAAATGGCCAAGAACCCGATGGTCGGCGGCGCGGCGATGTATCCGACCAAGGATATTGTCGACAATGCAGTCAATTCAAAGGACCACACGACGCTGGTAGCCGCAGTGAAGGCCGCCGGTCTGGTCGACACGCTCAAGAGCGCCGGGCCGTTTACCGTGTTCGCGCCGACCAATGCCGCTTTCGCGAAGCTGCCCGCAGGCACGGTCGATACGCTGCTGAAGCCGGAGAATAAGGCGACGCTGACCGGCATACTGACCTATCATGTCGTGCCCGGCAAAATGAACGCGAAGGACATTGCGGCCAAGGCTGCGGCCAATGGCGGCAAGGCTGTGCTGACGACCGCGCAGGGCGAACCGCTGACCGTCTGGCAGAAGGGCAAGGACTGGTATGTCACCGACGCCAAGGGCGGATCGGCCAAGATCACCATCGCCGACGTCAATCAGTCGAACGGTGTCATCCACGTCATCGACACGGTTTTGATGCCTTGATCGCTGTCGAAATGATGTGATGGCCGACGGGCCGATGGCTCCACCCCCTTGCCATCGGCCCGTTTGTTTTTGGGTTAGCGCACCAGTTTCTTCAGCCCCTCCACCGTGTCCGCCTCCGCCGCTGGCTTGTCCCGCCTGATGCGGGCGATGCGGGGGAAGCGCATGGCGAGGCCGGATTTGTGGCGCTTGCTGTCATGGATGCTGTCGAAAGCGACTTCCAGCACCAGCGTCTTTTCCACTTCACGCACCGGGCCGAAGCGGGCGACCGTGTTCTGGCGGACGAAGCGGTCCAGCCATTTCAATTCCTCATCGGTGAAGCCGCTATAGGCCTTGCCCACCGGATGCAGTTCACCCTCCGGCGTCCAGCAACCGAAGGTGTAATCGGAATAGAAGGAGGAGCGTTTGCCATGGCCGCGCTGGGCGTACATCATGACGCAATCGGCGGTCAGCGGATCGCGTTTCCATTTATACCATAAAGCAGCCTTGCGCCCGGCGACATAAGGGCTGTCGCGGCGTTTGAGCATTACGCCTTCGATCGCGGCGTCGCGCGCGCCTGCCCGAATGTCGGCGAGGGCGTCGAAATCGGCAGCGTCGATGGTGGCGGACAGGTCGAACCGCGTTGCGTCGAGATGGGGCATATAGGCTTCGAGCCGGGCACGGCGCTGTTCCCAGGGCAGGGCGCGCAAATCCTCGTCGCCCTCCAGCAGCAGATCGTACAGGCGCACGAAAGCGGGATAGTCCGCCTGCATTTTGGCGCTGACGAGCTTGCGGCCAAGGCGCTGTTGCAGGGCGTTGAAGCTGGCCGCCTCGCCGCCCTGAAACTCGCCGCGCACCAGCAATTCGCCATCCAGCACGGCATGGCCGGTGAAGGCGGCGGCTATTTCGGGGAAGCTGGCGGAAATGTCGTCGCCCGCGCGGCTGTAGAGGCGCGTTTCGCTCCCCGTGCCGACGATCTGGATGCGGATACCGTCCCATTTCCACTCGGCGGCATAGTCCGCCAAGTCCACGCTGTCGGCTTCGAGCGGGTGGGCGAGCATGAAGGGGCGGAAGAAGGGCGTGCCCGCTGGGTCGGGGCGTGGCGCGCGGCCTTCGGCCCAGTCGAACAGGGCGGTGTAGGGGGGCGGCAAGGCGTGCCAGACCTGCTCGACATCATCGACGTCGAGCCCGAATGCCTGCGCGAAGCCCGTTTTGGCGAGGCGGGCGGAGATGCCGACGCGCAGGCCGCCGGTGGCGAGCTTGAGCAGGGCGAAGCGGCCTGATGCGTCGAGATGGTCCATCATCTGCGCCAGGGCGTCGGGCGCTGCGGCGCGGCTGGTGGCGTGGAGACGATCGACCACGGTAGCAAGTGTCAGCGTGCCGTCGTCCAGGTCCGGCGGTTCGCCCGGCGGCGTCGGCCAGAGCAGGGCGACGGTTTCGGCCAGATCGCCCACATAGTCGCGGCTCATTTCATACAGGACGGGATCGACACGGGCGCGGATCATTTCGCCAATGGCCGAGGATTTGACCGCCTTGAGATCGAGATTGCCGGTGAGAGCAGCCAGCGCCCAGCCGCGATCCGGGTCCGGCGCGGACCGCAGATAGGCAGCGATCAGCGCCAGCTTGCCATTGCGCGATCGGGTGTAGACGAGGGCGTCGAGCAGTTGGGAGAAGGGTCTCATTGGCCAACGTCCGTTCGGTTCGAGCTTGTCGAGAACGCGCGCGATACAGTTCTCGACAAGCTCGAACCGAACGGGTGGGGGTCGCTCAGGGCCATCACCCTTCCTCCTCCTCATCGTCCCGCCCGACCAGCGCTAGCGCCCGCGCCCTGATCTGATGGGTCATGCACCAGTGGAGCAAAGCTTCCTCCCGCCCATGGGTGATCCAGGTTTCGGTCGGGGCAACCTCGCGGATCGTGTCTGTCAGTTCGTCCCAGTCGGCATGGTCGGACAGGATCAGCGGCAGTTCGACATTCTTCTGCCGGGCACGCTGGCGCACGCGCATCCAGCCGGATGCCATGGCAGTGATCGGGTCGGGCAGGCGGCGGCTCCAGCGGTCGTTGAGGGCGGATGGCGGTGCGACGATGATCGCGCCGCGCATCTCCTTTGCCGCGACGCCAGTGGCGGGGCGCAGGTCGCCCATCTCGACACCGAGTTCGACATAGAGATTGCACATGCGTTCCATTGCCCCGTGGAGGTAGATCGGGTCGTGATGGCCGCGCGCGCGCAATTCGCAGATGACCCGTTGCGCCTTGCCCAGCGCATAGGCGCCGACCAGCACGGAGCGATCGGGGTTGGCGTGAAGGGCGGCGAGTAACCGGTCGATCTCGCTGCCGGTATCGGGATGGCGGAACACGGGCAGGCCAAAGGTCGCTTCGGTCACGAAAATGTCGCACGGCACCGGCTCGAACGGCGGGCATGTGGGGTCGGGCCGGCGCTTGTAATCGCCCGTGACGACGACCCGCTCGCCCGCATGGGTCAGGACGATCTGCGCCGATCCCAGGACATGGCCTGCGGGCACATAGCGGATGGTGACGCCGCCCAGCCGGATTTCCTCGCCATAGCCGACCGGCGTGCCCGATGCCGTGCCGTAGCGCAGGCCCATGATCGCCAGCGTTTCGCGCGTGGCCCAGACATGGCCATGGCCGCCGCGCGCATGATCGGCATGGCCGTGGGTCACCAATGCGCGCTCGCGCGGGGCGGACGGGTCGATCCACGCATCGGCAGGGCGGACATAGATGCCGGTGGGGTGGGGTTCGATCCAATGGGCCATAGATGACCAGAAGATGTGAGAGCGCCGCCGGTTCCGCAAGCTGGTAACAGGGACGTAACGCTATCGTCACGGTGCCGACGCGCAGTTGCCCTATGGGCCACGCCACGACCCGATAGCGAGGAGGCTTGAACAGCATGGCGGCACCGGCCCATAAAAAGATCACGCGCGCGGTGCATCGCCACCGGCATCTGTCCAAGCAGGGGCTGCTGGAGCGTGCCTTCACCTTCGCGTTCCGGGGGCTGGTCTATGCCCAGATCTGGGAAGATCCGGCGGTGGATATGGAGGCGCTGGCGATCACGCCCGATTGCCATGTGGTGACGATCGCGTCGGGGGGCTGCAACGTCCTGTCCTACCTGACTGCCGATCCCGCGAAGATCACGGCCGTGGACCTGAACACCGCGCATATCGCGCTCAACCGGCTGAAGCTGATGGCGGCGCGGACCTTGCCGGACCACGCCGCCTTCCACCGTTTTTTCGCGCAGGCGGACAGCCGCGAGAATATCGCGGCCTATCGGGAAATGGTCGCGCCGCATCTGGATGAAGCGACGCGGCGCTACTGGGAAGGGCGCGACCTGATCGGGCGGCGGCGGATCGGCGGCTTTGCGCGGGGCATCTACAAACATGGCCTGCTGGGGCGCTTCATCGGCGCGGCGCATCTGCTGGCGCGGTTGCATGGCGTCAATCCGCGGCGGATGCTGGACGCCACGACACTGGCGGAGCAGCGGGCGATTTTCGACGCGGAACTGGCCCCGATTTTCGACAAGGCGTTTGTGCGCTGGCTGACCAGCCAGCCCGCCTCGCTATTCGGGCTGGGCATTCCGCCCGCGCAGTTCGAGGCGCTGGCCGGGGACGACCGGATGGACGCGGTGCTCAAAGCCCGGCTGAAGAAACTGGCCTGCGACTTTGACCTGAAGGATAATTATTTCGCGGTGCAGGCCTTCGGGCGCGGCTATGCCGCCAATGACCCGGCGGGCGCGGGGCCATTGCCGCCCTATTTGCAGGCGGCCAATCATGACGCGGTGCGCACGCGGGCGGACCGGGTCGATGTGCGCCATGTCAATTTCACCGATTTCCTGCGCGATCAGCCTGCCGCTTCGGCGGATCGCTACATTTTGCTCGATGCGCAGGACTGGATGGATGACGATCAGTTGAACGCGCTGTGGGCGCAGATCACGCGGACGGCGAAGCCGGGCGCGCGGGTGCTGTTCCGCACGGCGGGCGAACCGAGCATCCTGCCCGGACGGGTTGTCGACGCGGTGATGGACCAGTGGGCGTATCAGGCGCAGGCGTCGCTTGATTACACGGCGAGCGACCGATCGGCCATTTATGGCGGGGTGCATCTCTATGTGCTGAAGGAGGCATGATGAGCGACCATGGACGGTTGATGGACGGCACCTATCGCTGGCAACGGCATATCTATGACATAACGCGCAAATATTATCTGCTGGGGCGCGACGGACTGATCGCCGACCTTGCTCCGCCTTCGGGCGGCAGCGTGCTGGAAATCGGTTGTGGCACCGGACGCAACCTGATCGCGGTTGGCAAGGCATGGCCCCATGCGCGGCTCTATGGCGTCGATATTTCGCAGGCGATGCTTGATACTGCGCAGATTTCGGTTGAGCGGGTGGGCATGGCCTGCCGCGTCAGGCTGGCACGGGGGGATGCGGTGGATTTCGATCCCCAGGCGCTGTTCGGCCGGGCGACCTTCGATCGCGTGTTCATCAGCTATGCGCTGTCGATGATCCCCGACTGGGAAGCGGCATTGCAACAGGCCGCGCTATGCGTCGCGCCGGGGGGCAGGCTGGAGGTTGTGGATTTCGGCCAGCAGGAAGGCCTGCCCGGAGCGTGGCGCGCGGTCCTGTTTGGATGGCTGGCGCGGTTCCACGTAACGCCGCGCCCGGTGCTGGGTGACGCCATCGAAGCCGTCGCCCGCAATGTCGGTGGCGAACCGAGCCTGAGGACGCTGTATCGCGGCTATGCCGTTCGCGGTGGCGTGGCGAAGGCCTGACCGCCCATTTCCAGCGAAACGGCGATGGGGTTTAAGCTGCCTTGCGTTCCAGCAACTCAAGGTCCAGCCGGTCCCAGATTTCCACCAGCGCCGCGACCAGATCGCGCATCATCGCTTCGGTGTGGGCCGGGCCGGGGGTGAAACGCAGGCGCTCTGTCCCGCGCGGGACGGTGGGATAGTTGATCGGCTGCACATAGGCGCCATATTCGGCGAGCAGAATGTCGCTGATCCGTTTGGCCTTGACCGGATCGCCCACCATCAGCGGCACGATATGGGTGACCGTGTCCATGACGGGGAGGCCCGCATCAGCCATGAACTGCTTGAGCAGGGCGGCGGACGCCTGTTGCCCGTCCCGTTCCTCGCTGGAGCCTTTCAGATGGCGCACGCTGGCCAGCACGCCCGCAACCAGCACGGGGGAGAGCGAAGTGGTGAAGATGAAGCCGGGCGCATAGCTGCGGATCACATCGACGATCATCTGGTCGGCCGCGATATAGCCGCCCATCACGCCGAACGCCTTGCCCAGCGTGCCTTCTATGATGGTCAGCCGGTCAGCTACGGCATCCCGTTCCGAAATGCCGCCACCACGCGCGCCATACATGCCCACGGCATGGACTTCGTCCAGATAGGTCAGCGCGTTGAACTCGTCGGCCAGGTCGCAGATCGCGGCGATCGGCGCGACGTCGCCGTCCATCGAATAGACGCTTTCGAACGCGATCAGCTTGGGCGCTTCGGGATCTTCGGCCGCCAGCAATTCGCGCAGATGGTCGACGTCGTTGTGGCGGAACACCCGCTTTTCGCAGCCCGAATTGCGGATGCCAGCGATCATGCTGGCATGGTTGAGTTCATCGGAAAAGACGATGCAGCCCGGCAGCAGCTTGGCCAGGGTAGAGAGCGTCGCTTCGTTCGAGACATAGCCCGACGTGAACAGCAGGGCCGCTTCCTTGCCATGCAGATCGGCCAGTTCGCCTTCCAGATCGACATGATAATGGGTGTTGCCGCCGATATTGCGGGTGCCGCCGGACCCGGCGCCGACATCGTGCAGCGCCTCTTCCATTGCGGCCACGACCTTGGGATGCTGGCCCATGGCCAGATAGTCGTTGGAACACCAGACGGTGATGGGCTTGGGACCATTATGGCCGTGAAAGCAGCGCGCATTGGGGTAGGCGCCCCGGTTGCGCAGGATATCGATGAACACCCGATACCGGCCTTCTTCATGGAGACGATCGATCGCCTGCGCAAAGATATGCTTGTAGTTCACGCTCGCCCTAACCCTAGACTGCCCACATTCTACTTATAGCGGGCGTTTACCGATTAATGCTGCGCTTTACCAGCGCTAACCGTTCGCAGACATAAGGGGAAATACCGATCAATCATATCGGACCTTTTGTCCAAGAGACAGAATCAGAGCTGTTCGATCCGGTCGAGGCCATAGCGGGCAAGCGCCGGGGCGAGCGCGCGGACATGGTCATCCACCCGCGTGAATACGGCGATGCCGTTTGCCGGAACGTCAGGCCAGGGCTGGCCCTGCGTCAGAAACGCAATGCGCCGGGCGATCCCCTCGCCGCCATGAACGAAGGTCAGCGGACGCGATGCAGCGGCGGCCAGTTCTTCCTCGACCAGCGGAAAATGGGTGCAGGCCAGCGCGACTATGTCCATGCGGTCCCCGCCCGGCTGGTCGGTCAGGCCCGCGAGCGCGGCACGGGCGATCGCCGGGTCGAGCGGTTCGCCGCGCAGCTTCGCTTCGGCCAGTTGCACCAATGCCGCGCAGCCATGGCGCAGCATGATGCAGTCCGCACCATGTTCGGCGGCCAGCCGGTCGACATAGGGCTGGCGCACGGTGGCGTCGGTGCCCAATACCCCGAACACGCGGGTTTTGGAGGCAAGCGCGGCGGGTTTGATGGCGGGTACGGTGCCGACGACGGGAATGTCGAGCGCTGCGCGCACATGGCTCAATGCGATGGTCGATGCTGTGTTGCAGGCGATGACGGCGAGGCGCGGGCGGTATCGCTCCACCAGCCGCCCCAGCAGCGCCGGAACGCGCGCGGCAATTTCCGTCTCGCTCTTGGTGCCATAGGGGAATCCGGCGCTGTCGGCGGCATAGACGACCGGCGCGGTCGGTATCAGTGCGCGGGCGGGGGCGAGGATGGATAGCCCGCCCACGCCGGAATCGAAAAAGAGGATGGGAGCTTCTGGCGCGACCGTCATTATGGAGGGACATGTCGCGGGAACAGGCGGGGGTGTCAACGCCCGTTCGGTTCAATCCCCTGTTTCGGGCAGTTCCGCCAGCAGCTTGCGCAGGGCCGCGACGCTGGCATCATATTGGTCGGCCGGGCCGGCGGCGCGCAGCAGTTCCAGATCGCCGCGCAACTGGTCGATCCGCCGCTGCGCCATGGCCAGCTTCACGCCGTCGACCCTGATCTTCAGGTCGATGGCGGCCTTTAGCTGCTCCGTGTCCGGCCAGTCCGGCTGCCGCCTGGCGAGCGTATCGACCGCGTCGAGCAACTTGCCGATCTGCCGCCCATAGCTTTCCTGCGCGACGATCGCCTGTTCGGTCTGCGGCGCGCTCGAATTATTTTCGTTGACGATGATGTTGCCGAACGACCAGCCGCTGTTGATCGACTGCCACAATTTCTGCGGCGCCAGCGCCATCATGCTCCAGTTGTGGACGAGGTTGCTCAGGGGATCGAACGAAGCATTGTCGGTCATGGCAAGTCCGTCGCTGGGAGGTCGCCAGAATGACGGGCGCGCAGGCATAAATCAAGCGAAGGCGGTGAGCGGTTGCGGTTGACCATTGCCCGCGCCGCCCGTCACGCTATGGTCGCCTGACCATCCTGTCTGCCCTATCATCATCGGCGAGAATATGAACTTTCCCTGGCTGCTTCCCCTGTGCGTTCTGCTGCTTGGCTATGGGCTGGGTTCCATCCCCTTTGGCCTGTTGCTGACCCGCCTTACCGGGGCGGGCGACCTGCGGCAGATCGGTTCCGGCAATATCGGGGCGACCAATGTGCTGCGCACGGGGCGCAAGGGGCTGGCGGCGGCGACGCTGCTGCTGGACCTGCTCAAGGGCGCGGCGGCGGTGCTGATCGGCGCGGCGCTGATCGACGGAGGAGGGCCGATGGCGGGGGCCGTGGCCTTTATCGGCCATTGCTATCCGGTCTGGCTGCGCTTTGCCGGGGGCAAGGGCGTGGCGACGATGATGGGCGTGGTGACGGCGCTGCACTGGCCCGCTGGCTGCATCTTTGCCGCAGTGTGGCTCGGCGCGCTGTTCGGGACCAGATGGTCGTCGGTCGGCGGCATGGCGGCGGCGGTTAGCGCGCCGATCGCGCTATGGTTCATGGGGCGGATCGAACTGGTGCCCGTGGCGCTGGCGATGGCGCTGATCCTGTTGTGGCGGCATCGCGCCAATATCGCGCGGCTGATGCAGGGAACGGAACCCAAGATCGGGTCCGGCAAAGGGTGAGCGAGCAGGAACGGTTCGACCGGCTGCGGCTCATCCGCTCACCCCGGATCGGCCCGGTCAGCTATCGGCAATTGCTGGCGCGCTTTGGCACGGCGGGGGCTGCATTGCGCGCCATTCCCGATCTGGCGGCACGCGGCGGCGGCAAGGCAAGCGTTGCCGATGCAGGCGCGGTCGAGCGGGAGATTGCCGCATCACGGGCCTTGGGCGCGCGTTACCTGTTGATGGGGGACGCAGACTATCCCGCCCTGCTCGACCAGTTTGAGGGCGCGCCACCCGCGCTGATCGTGCGCGGGGATGCGGCGCTGGCGGCGGGGCAGTGCATCGCCATGGTTGGCGCGCGCAATGCGTCGGCTGCGGCAATACGCTTCGCGCGGACGCTGGCGCAGGATCTGGGGCAGCGCGGCGCGGTGGTCGTATCGGGGCTGGCGCGGGGGATCGACACGGCGGCGCATCAGGGATCGGTGGGCAGCGGGACGATCGGCGTCATCGCCTGCGGGCTGGACGTGGTGTTTCCGCCGGAAAATCGCGATTTGCAGGCGCAGATCGCCGATGTCGGCCTGCTGGTGACCGAACATCCGCCCGGCGTGCAGCCACTGGCGCGCCATTTTCCCGCGCGCAACCGGATCATCGCGGGTTTGGCGGTGGGGACCGTGGTGGTCGAAGCCGCGCCCAAATCGGGTTCGCTCATCACCGCGCGGCTGGCGGGCGAAGCAGGGCGGGAGGTGATGGCGGTTCCCGGATCGCCGCTAGACCCGCGCGCGCAAGGCTGCAACCAGCTGATCCGCGAGGGCGCGACCCTGATCCAGAATGCCGACGATGTGCTGGAGGCAGTGGGCAGCATCGACATTCGCATGGTGCGGCAGGGCAGCTTCGATTTCGCCGGTGAGCCGGTATCGAGCGATGTCGCGGCGGGCGAACGCAGCGCCGTCATCGCGCTGCTGGGCCATGCGCCGGTGCCGGTGGACGAACTGATCCGCCTGAGCGGCCTTAGCCCGGCGGTGGTGCAAACGGTGCTGCTGGAACTGGAACTGGCCGAGCGGCTGGACCGGCTGGCGGGGGGACGGGTGCGTTTGCGGTGAGGAATGACGCCCAGTCGAAACGAACGGAGCCAATAGTTCCGCCAACTCTTTTATCACCAGAGATGCCGACCTTCGCAGGCATGACGGCAGAGCCAAGGGGCTAGCGCTCCCCCGCCTTCTCCCCTAATCACACGCACCGCTTGACGCCCGCCGTCATCGCCTTCCAGACTCGCGCGTACGTGTGAGGCATCAAATTCCGGGGCCGTAAATGCAGCTTGTCATCGTCGAATCGCCTGCCAAGGCCAAGACTATCGAGAAATATCTGGGCGGGGATTTTCATGTTCTGGCCAGTTACGGTCATATCCGCGATCTGCCGGCCAAGGACGGATCGGTGGACCCGGATGACGGCTTTGCGATGCAGTGGGAAAATTATGGTGACAAGGGCAAGCAGCTCAAGGCCATAAGCGACGCAGCCAAGGGCGCGTCACGATTGATCCTGGCGACTGACCCTGATCGCGAAGGGGAAGCGATCAGCTGGCATGTGCAGGAGGTGCTGCGCGCCAAGAAGGCGCTGCCGGCGCAGGTGGACCGCGTGACCTTCAACGCGATCACGAAGGCCGCCGTGCTGGACGCGATGGCCAAGCCACGCGCGCTGGACGAGGATCTGATCGACGCCTATCGCGCGCGCCGGGCGCTCGATTATCTGGTCGGCTTCACCCTCTCGCCCGTGCTGTGGCGCAAGCTGCCCGGCGCCAAGTCGGCGGGCCGGGTGCAATCGGTCGCGCTGCGGCTGGTGGTCGAGCGGGAGCGGGAGATCGAGTCCTTCACCCCGCAGGAATATTGGTCGGTCGCGGCGGATATGGAGCAGGACGGCACCGCCTTTACCGCGCGCCTCGTCCGCTGGAAGGGCGAGAAGATCGAGCGGCTGACGATCGGTCGCGAGGGCGACGCGATGGCGGCCAAGGCCGATGTCGAGGCCGGGCGCTTCACGGTGGAGAAGGTCGAGACCAAGCCGCTCACCCGCAATCCCCCGCCGCCCTTCACGACGTCGACCCTGCAACAGGAAGCCGCCCGCAAGCTGGGCTTTTCCGCCAGCCACACGATGCGGATCGCGCAGCAACTTTATGAGGATGGCGCGATCACCTATATGCGAACCGACGGCGTGCAGATGGACGGCAGCGCCATTTCCGCCGCGCGCGCCGCGATCGCGCAGCGCTATGATGGCGGCTATGTGCCGGACAAGCCGCGCATCTACCAGACCAAGGCGAAAAATGCGCAGGAAGCGCATGAAGCCATCCGTCCGACCGATTTTTCGCGCGACAAGGTGGGCAGCGGCGATCACGCACGCCTCTATGACCTGGTGTTTAAGCGGGCGCTGGCCAGCCAGATGGCGTCGGCGCGGCTGGAGCGCACCACGATCGACATGAGCGACGCCACCGGATCGCATACGCTGCGCGCGACCGGGCAGGTCGTGATCTTTCCCGGCTTCCTGGCCCTGTATGAGGAAGGCCGCGACGATAGCGACGATGAAGATGGCAAGCTGCTGCCGCGCATGAGCGAGGGCGATGCGCCCGCCAGGAAGAAGGTCAGCGCCGAGCAGCATTTCACCCAGCCGCCGCCGCGTTACTCCGAAGCATCGCTGGTGAAGCGGCTGGAGGAGTTGGGGATCGGGCGACCGTCCACCTATGCATCGACATTGCAGGTGCTGAAAGACCGCGACTATGTTCGGGTCGAAAAGAACCGCTTTTTTGCCGAGGAGAGCGGGCGGCTGGTGACGGCCTTTCTGGAGCGCTTCTTCGAGCGTTATGTCTCCTATGATTTCACCGCGGGCCTTGAGGACGAGCTGGACGACATTTCCGGCGGCCGGGCGCAGTGGCAGGCGGTGCTGGAAGCCTTTTGGAAGGATTTCAAGCCCAAGACCGCCGAGGTGATGGAGCAGAAGCCGAGCGACATCACCGCCGCGCTCGACAAGTTTCTGGAGCCGATGCTGTTCCCGCCCAGGGCGGACGGCAGCAATCCGCGCGCCTGCCCGCTGTGCGCGGACGGGCAATTGTCGCTGCGCGGCGGCCGCTTTGGCGCATTCATTGCCTGCTCCAACTATCCCGAATGCAAATATACCCGCAAATTCGGCCAGCCCGGCGGCAAGGATGGCGAGGATACTGGCCCCGAAATATTGGGCAAGCACCCGGAGACCGGGCAGGACATCGTCAAGAAATCCGGCCGCTTTGGCCCCTATATCGAAATGGGTGAAGGCAAGGAGGCCAAGCGCGGGTCGATCCCAAGAGACTTGCCCGATGGCGAGTTGACGCTCGACTGGGCGGTCAGGCTGCTGAGCCTGCCGCGCGAGATTGGCCTGCACCCCGAAACCGGCAAGCCGATCGTGGCGAATATCGGGCGTTTTGGTCCCTATCTGCTGCATGACGGCAAATATGGGCGGCTGGCATCGACGTCGGAGATTTTCGAGGTCGGGATGAACAGCGCGGTGGTCAAGCTTGCCGAAGCCGCCAATCGCGGCCCGCGCAGCGCCGGGCGGGAGCCTTTGAAGATATTGGGCGCGCATCCGCGCACGGAAGCCGAGATCAAGCTGATGGAAGGACGCTACGGCGTCTATGTGACTGACGGTACGACCAATGCGACCCTGCCCAAGACGGTGGACAAGGACCAGTTGACGCTGGAGGAAGCTGCGCAACTGATCGACGCGCGGGCCGCCGCGGCTCCGGCCAAGAAGGGCGGGAAAAAGAAAGCCGCGCCCAAGAAGGCGGCGGCCAAGAAGGAGGGGGCGGCGAAGAAACCCGCTGCAAAGAAAGCCCCGGCCAAGAAGAAGGCGGCGGCGGCGGAATGATGGTCAGGCCGCGAGCCTGACCTGATTGCGGCCATTCGCCTTTGCGGCATACATGGCCATGTCCGCGCGCTGGAGCAGTTGATCGGCACTCGCACCGGCACTGACGCTGGGACCGGCACTGGCGCTGCCATCCGCATGTGCAGCGCCTACGCTGATCGTCGGGCGAATATGGGTGCCGTCCGCCGCTGCTATGTCCAGCATTTCGATCGCCTGGCGGACGCGCTCCGCCATGGCGGTTGCCTGGGTCGATGGCATGTTGCGCAGGTAGATGGCAAATTCCTCGCCACCCAGCCGCCCGCACAGATCATCGCTGCGAATGGTGGCGCGCAGGCTGTCCGCGATCGCCTTGAGCACGCGATCGCCCATGGCATGGCCATAGCCGTCATTGATCGCCTTGAAATGATCGACATCGATCAGCAGGCAGGTGCCGGGCTGGCGGTCCTGCTCCTCCTGCAGACGGCGCAGAAAGGTCGCCCGGTTGAGCAGGCCGGTCATCTGGTCCACTTCCGCCAGTTGCTGCAATTCCACCAGCGCGGCGCGCAGCTTGTCATTGAGACGGCGCTTCTGCTCCGCCTGCCTGCTCATGATGATACAGACGGGCGTGGAAATGCATAGCGGCGTGCAGAAGCCGAAAATCCAGTAGGGGAAGGGGATTTCCATGCCCGGAAAGCGCGAGGCGACGAACATCGCGGCCATGGTCGTGCTGACCGAAAAGCTTATGCCCGCCAGGATCCTGTGCATGCCCCGCATCGCCTTTGGGTAGCACAGGATAGTAAACAATGAATTTCAGCGGCTACTCGACCCAGTCCAGGCCGATGTCGCGATAGATGCCGCGGTCATTTTCCCAGTCTTCCTTGACCTTGACATGCAGATAGAGGTGCACCTTCACCCCCAACAGCTTGGCCAGTTCCTCGCGCGCCTTTGACCCGATTTCCTTCAACCGCTGCCCGCCCTTGCCCAGCACGATAGCGCGCTGCGTCGGGCGTGCGACCAGGATTTGCTGGTGGATTTCGACCGATCCGTCCTGCCGTTCCTTATATTGTTCGGTATCGACAGCGGCGGCATAGGGCAGTTCGGCGTGAAGCTGGTGATAGAGCTGCTCGCGGGTGATTTCCGCCGCCAGCATCCGGTCGGTGGCGTCGGACACCTGATCTTCGGGGAAATGCCATGGCCCTTGCGGCATGGCGGCGGCAAAGGCGGCCTTGAGTTCGGGCAGGCCATCGCCGGTTGCGGCGGATACGAAGAAGATTTCGTCAAAACCCAGCGTGTCGTTCAGCACCTGCGTATGGGTCAGCAGCTTTTCCTTGATGGCAATGTCCACCTTATTGAGGATCAGCCATTTGCGTTCGGTGCGATGCTTGAGCGCTTCGATGATGGGTTCAAGCTTCGGGCCACGCCCCGCCTTGCCATCCACGACCATCGCGATCAGATCCGCGCCCTGCGCGCCGCCCCAGGCCGCCTGCACCATGGCGCGGTCCAGCCGCCGCCTGGGCGCGAAAATGCCGGGCGTATCGACCAGCACCAGTTGCGCGTCGCCCTCGATCGCGACGCCCATGACACGGGTGCGCGTCGTCTGCGCCTTGGCACTGGTGATCGCCACCTTCTGCCCCACCAGCGCGTTGACCAGCGTGGACTTGCCCGCATTGGGCGCGCCGACAATGGCAATGACGCCGCAGCGCTGCGTTGACTGAATTTCTGGACTTTCCAAACTAAACTCCGTTCGCCCTAAACAAGCCGTGCTTCTGCGAAGGCAGGAGCCCAGGGCGTTAGCACGCGCCAGTGCGCCCTGGGCTCCTGCCTTCGCAGGAGCACATCATAACATATAAATTCGGTTTAGCCCGTCAGCTTCTCCAGCAACGCTGCTGCCGCCGCTGTCTCCGCTTCCTGCTTCGATCCGCCGGTCGCGCTGGCCTCGCCTGCGCCCTTGATCGTCACGGCGACGACGAAGCGCAGGGCATGTTGCGGGCCGGATCGGTCCTTGATTTCATATTCAGGCGGCTTGCGCTTGTTGGCGGCGGCCCATTCCTGAAGCGCGGATTTGGGGTGGCGCGGCGCGGCGGTCTGGGTATCGACGCGGTCGGCCCACAGGCGGCGCACCAGCGTGCGGGCTTCGTCCAGCCCAGCCTCCAGATAGAGCGCGCCGATCAGCGCCTCCATGACGTCGCCCAGCACATTGTCGCTATTGGCCGCGCCATCGTCGCGCGCTTGCTTGCCCAGTATCAGATGGGCCGGCACGCCCGCGTCGCGCGCCACCTCGGCACAGGTTTCGCCCGACACCAGCGCGTTGAAGCGGCGCGACAATTTGCCTTCCGGTTCACCGGCAAAGCGATCAAACACCCATTCGGATACCAGCAGCCCCAAGACCCGGTCGCCCAGAAATTCCAGCCGCTCATAATTGACCGGGTTGGCGCTGCCATGGGTGAGCGCCTGGCTGAACCGCGCAGGGTCGCGCGGGGGGCGCCCGATCAGCGCCGCCAGCCAGCCCGCCGTGTCAGGTTGGGGCGCCTTATGGTTCAAAAACCTTCCCCGATGCGGTTCCACCGCGCAGCCGACACCCAAGTCCAGGGCAGCAGCCAGTTGGCGCTGCCATCGGTCGAAAATACCGAAATCATGGCTTTGCCGACCAGATTTTCTTCAGGGACCAGCCCGATGCCGCCGCCTTCCACCGTCGGGAAGCGGCTGTCGGCGCTGCGGTCGCGATTGTCGCCCATCATGAACAAATGGCCCTGCGGCACCAGCACCGTGTCGCGATCATCCGCCGCGCCGTCCGGCACCAGGTCCAGCACATTATAGCTTTTCGCCGGCGTATCCTTGGTCGCTGGCAGCGTTTCGCGATATTGGGGATAACGGCACTGCTTGCCGCCGCCGGGGGCGGCTTCCTCGAAATCGGGGCGATAGCAGGGGGACTCTGCGCCCTCTTTGGCTGCAGCCTGCGTCATGTTGGGGGTCACGGGAATGACGAGGTCGGCGACCTTCTGCTTGGGGATGGCAGCGCCGTTGAGGTAAACGGTGCCACCACGCACGGCGATCATGTCGCCGGGCAGGCCGATCACCCGCTTGATATAGTCATTCTTCTGGTTCGGCGGCGCCTTGAACACCACCACGTCGCCGCGGTGCGGGGTGGACGGGAAGATGCGGCCGGGGATCAGGGGGATGCTGAAGGGCAGCGAATAGCGCGAATAGCCATAGGGCCATTTGGCGACCAGCAGATAATCGCCGATCAGCAGGCGCGGCTGCATGGATTCCGACGGGATATTGAACGGCGAGATAATGAAACTACGCAGGACAAAGACGAACAGGCCCAGCTTGGCGAGGAACCAGAGAAAGTCCCGCGTTTCCGATTTTGCAGTCATGGGTGATCGTTCAATCCCTGTGAAACAGCCGATAAAGCGGCCGTTGGGGCTTTTGAGGCTTGCGGCCTGACACGTCAAGCGCGTCCTGACCTATGCAATTGGTCGAAACATTGGCTAAAGAAGGCCGGGAATCGGCATGTGCAGCGCCGGTTTCGGTTTCATCGAAGAGGATATTTTCATGCCGACTCCTGCACTGGCGGCCATCGCCGCCCTGCCGCAAGCCGACCTCAAGTCGATTTTCACGACCGATCCCGATCGCTTGTCCAAACTGGTGCATCAACTGGGGCCGATCCGCTTCGACTGGTCCAAGACCCATCTGACCGATGACCTTGTCGCCGGATTTCTGGCGCTGGCGGATGAGCAGGGCTTTGCCCAGCGGCGCGACGCGCTGTTTGCCGGAGAGGCGGTGAACAATACCGAAGGCCGTGCGGCCGAGCATCCCGCCGAGCGGGGCGAGGGACATCCCGACAGCGTCGCCAGCGCAAAGGCGCTGCATAACCGCATGCGCGCGCTGGTCGATGCGATAGAGGCGGGCGCGCTGGGCGACATTCGCCACATCCTGCATATCGGCATTGGCGGGTCCGCGCTTGGCCCCGACCTGATCGTCGATGCGCTGGACGGCGACGGCGTGCGGTATGACGTGGCGATTGTGTCCAATGTCGACGGCACCGCGCTGGAGCGCGCGATCGAGGGGTTCGATCCCCATGCGACGCTGATCGCGATCGCCTCCAAGACCTTCACCACCAGCGAAACCATGCTGAACGCCGCCAGCGCGATCAACTGGATGATCGAAGGCGGCGTGGAAGACCCCTATGGCCGCGTTGTCGCGCTGACCGCCGCGCCCGAACGGGCGATGGACTGGGGCGTCGATGAAACCCGCATCCTGCCCTTCGCCGAATCCGTAGGCGGGCGCTATTCGCTCTGGTCCTCGATCGGCTTTCCCGCCGCGCTGGCGCTTGGCTGGGATGCGTTTGAAAGCCTGCTGGAGGGGGCGGCCGAAATGGACCGCCATTTCCGCCTGTCCGACCCGGCGCAGAATATTCCGCTGATCGCGGCCTTTGCCGACCAATATTATACGCGGGTGCTGGGGTGCCAGACCCGCGCCGTGTTCGCCTATGACGAGCGGCTGGCGCTGCTGCCATCCTATCTCCAGCAACTGGAGATGGAGAGCAATGGCAAGGCGGTAAAGCTGGATGGATCGCCGGTGGACGGCCCGACTGCGCCAATCACCTGGGGCGGGGTAGGGACGGACGCGCAACATGCCGTGTTCCAGCTGTTGCATCAGGGCACGATCATCACGCCCGTCGAATTCATCGCCGCGATCGAGCCGGGCCATGCGCTCAACCCGGCGCATCACCGCGCATTGCTGGTCAACTGCTTCGCGCAGGGAGCCGCGCTGATGCGCGGCAAGGATAATGCCGCCGACCCGGCACGCGCCTATCCCGGCAACCGCCCGTCGACCACCATCCTGATGGACGATGTGACGCCGCATGCGCTGGGCGCGCTGATCGCCTTTTACGAGCATCGCACCTTTGCCAATGCGGTGCTGATGGGCATCAACCCGTTCGATCAGTTCGGCGTCGAACTGGGCAAGGAAATCGCCAAATCGATCGAGGCGGACGGGGCCACAGGTTTTGATCCGTCGACCATGGCGCTGATCGAGATTGCGCTGGGGGCGGAGTAAACCACAACAGCCGTTCGTTTCGAGCGAAGTCGAGAAACGCGGAAGCGGCGCTGCACGCTTCTCGACACGCTCGAAGCGAACGGAGGTGGTTTGGCTACCAGCAACAAGATTCCCGTTTGTAACTCCCGCCCTCAACCGCCATATCCCCCGCACCCAATCGGAGGCCAGGCATGAGCGAGTTTGATTTCGACCTTTTCGTCATCGGTGCAGGATCGGGCGGCGTGCGCGCGTCGCGTGTCGCCGCAGCGCATGGGGCGAAGGTCGCGGTGGCCGAGGAGTTTCGCGTCGGCGGCACCTGCGTCATTCGCGGCTGCGTGCCCAAGAAGCTGCTGATCTATGGCGCGCATTTCGCCGAGGATCTGAAGGATGCGCGCCGCTTTGGCTGGAACGTCCCCGACTGCGGCTTTGAATGGACGACGCTGCGCGACAATGTGCTGGGCGAAGTCGACCGGCTGGAGGGGCTCTACCGGAATACACTCAACAGCCACAAGGTTGAGATGATCCCCGAACGCGCGGTCGTGACCGGCCCGCACAGCGTGAAGCTGGCCAGCGGGCGCGAAGTGACGGCGAAATATATATTGGTCGCGACTGGCGCCTGGCCGGTCATGCCCGACATCGAAGGCGCGGAACATGGCATCACCTCGAACGAGGTGTTTCATCTCGACCAATGCCCAAAGCGGATCGTCATCGTCGGCGCTGGCTATATCGCCAATGAATTTGCCGGCATCTTTCACCAGTTCGGCAGCCATGTGACGATCGTCAATCGCTCCTCCACCCTGCTGCGCGGCTATGACGAACAGATACGCGACCGGCTGCTTCAGATTTCGATGACGAAGGGCATCAATTTCCGTTTCAACGCGCATATGGAACGGATCGAAAAGACGGATGACGGTGCGCTGTGCGTCCACTTCAAGGATGGCGATCCGGTATCCGCCGATGTCGTCCTGTTCGCGACCGGGCGAAAGCCCAATGTCGACGGGCTGGGGCTGGACAGCGCAGGCGTCGAACTGGACGACAAGGGCGCGATCAAGGTCGACGACTATAGCCGGACCAGTTGCGAGAGCATCTATGCCGTGGGCGACGTGACCGACCGTCTGCAACTGACCCCGGTGGCGATCCGCGAGGGTCATGCCTTTGCCGATACGGTCTTTGGCGGCAATCCGCGCACGGTCGATTATGACTGCGTGCCATCCGCCGTGTTCAGTCACCCGCCGCTGGCCGGTGTCGGCATGACCGAAGCGCAGGCGAAGAACAAGCTGGGGACGGTGAAGGTCTATACGTCCGACTTCCGCCCGATGAAATATGTGCTGGCCGGGCGCGAGGAGCGGGCGCTCTACAAGATGATCGTGGACGCCACGACCGAGCGGGTGGTGGGGCTGCACATGATCGGTCCCGACGCGCCGGAAATCTTGCAAGCCGCGGCCATCGCGGTGAAGGCGGGGCTGACCAAGCAGGACTTTGACGACACGGTCGCGCTGCACCCCAGCATGGCGGAAGAACTGGTGCTGCTGAAATGAAATAGGCGTGTTCCCGCGCAGGCGGGAACATTCAGGCCTGGACGAACGTCACCACCAGCGCATCGCGCCAGGCCGGTTGGTTGTCATCGACCGCATGGATTTCCGTAACGCCATGCAATATCCGCCGGTCGTCGATCAGCATGGCGTCGCCCGCATCGGCCAGCATGAACTCGCCCAGCGGCGTGCCGTCTGGCGCGCCGATCCGGGTCACGCCTTCCCGCACGTTGCGCCGTTCGACCAGCATCACCAGGACATGATCCACCCCGTCGCGATGCAATCCTTCGGGCGTGGGGCGGCCGACTTCTCCGGGCCGCGCCTCGATACGGAACTGGTGCATTTCGACATGGGCGGTGCCGTTCATCGGGAATTGCGCCGCGCAGAAGGCGAAGATGGCGCGGCAGACGGGACTGTCGATCGTGGCCTGTTCGACCGGATCGAACCAGCGCTGCACATCGCCATTGAGCGGATTATAGTCCCGGCTCTGATAATGGGGCTGGTGCGGCTGGCGGATGAAATCGCCCGCTTCGTAGCGGAAGGTCGCGTGGCGACGGCGGCGGTAGCGCCCGCCATCGGCCATATAGAGATCCGGCCCCAGATCGTTCCAGCTGGCGGCAAACGCATGCCATTCGGCCACGCCCACGCCCAGTTGCGCGAAGGTTTCGGCCCCCGACAGGCGCGCATAGCCTTGTCTTGCCATCATAGTCTGAATGGCGTTGGTCGCCGGGTCGATCAGTGCGCCGTGAGTCATCATGCCTCTCTAATGCCTTGCCCAGACGATCGACAGGGCCGCTTTCCGCAGGCTGGCTTCACCCGATCCAATAGGGGACGATCTGGCGATTGTCCGGGTCGACATGGATCGGCCGGTCGGCGGGCGGAAAGGCGCGCTGGTCGCAACTCTGGCGCGAACAGAGGCGGCAGGTGATGCCGATGGGCGTCGCCGCGCCCTCATCCTCCAGTCGCAGTCCGTCGGCATAGACGAAATTCGCCGCATGGGCGGTCTCGCACCCAAGCACCACGGCAAAGCGGCGCGGCGTGCGGCTGTAGCTGCCCGATGGCTTTACCAGCCCCTTCGCCATCGACACATAGCGCACCCCATCGGGCGTTTCACCCAGTTGCACGTTGATCCGGTCGGGGATGGCGACCGCTTCATGCACGTTCCACAACGGACAGGCGCCGCCGAAACGGGCGAATTGCAGCCGGGTGGCGCTGTGGCGCTTGGTGATGTTGCCCGCCATGTCCACGCGGCAGAAGAAGAAGGGGATGCCGCGCAGGCCGGGGCGTTGCAGCGTGGACAGGCGGTGGCACGCCTGCTCGAAACTCACGCCAAAGGTGCGGGCCAGACGGTCGATGTCGTGGCGCATCACCCGCGCCGCCTCCCGAAACGGCGCATAGGGCAACAGCAGCGCGCCAGCGGCATAATTGCCAAGGCCGATCGCCAGCAACCGATCAGCCCCGGCCACCGGCAGCGCGGCCTTTGCCACGACATCGGCGATGACGGCCTGCCCCTCCAGCATCATCAGCTGGTGCGCGAGCATGAATTTGCGGCTCTCGGTCGGCAGCGCGGCGTTGATGAACAGGCGTCGGTCCGGCGCGCTATAGGATCGCAACGCGCTGTCGGGCGTATCGGCGATCAGCGTCTCGATGCCGTGCCGCCGAGCCAGCGCTTCGACCAGCATGCCCTCGTCCAGCGCCTGCCCGGCGGTAAAGCTGGCGGCCATATCCTCGGCCAGACAGTCGAGAGAGTGGACATAATTGCCCGCTTCATGAAACCAGTCGCGCGCCGCCTCCCATGGCAGCCGCGCCTGCACCGTGCTGTCGTTGGCGATCGCTTCCTCGATCATGTTGATGCGTTCATTGGCGCGGATATGGGCGTTGTAGAGATCGAGGTAACGCGCCGCGAATTCGGGAAATTGCAGGTGCAATTTCTCGATCCGCTCCGGCTCCAGCGCGACGCCGGGCAGTTCGGGATGGCTGAGCGCGAAGGTGAATGCGCCCAGCATCTGCTCATCCTCGCGCGCGTCGAAACTCGCCCAGTCGGTCGGGAAGGCATTGGCGAGCGCCGCCTTGACCTTGGCGGTCAGGGGGCGATCGTCATTTTCCATCTGGGACAGATAGGACACGGATATGCCCAGCGCCTGCGCCATCGTCGCCTGGTCCATGCGATGGTCAAGGCGCAACTGACGCAGCTTTGGTCCTGCAAAGATACGGTTGCCGCGTGCCACTATACACCCCCTGCACAAACCCATAGACTGGATTTGCCCATCCCTAATTTGCGAAGTCGTGATTTGCAAATTAGCAAATTTACATTTGCGAAAAATCGCAATCGCGGGAAAAGGGCGTCACAACAGGTCCGCACCCTGACCGGAGAGATATGCCTATGTCGAAGCTCGCCATTATCGAACAGCTTGAAGCCAAGCGCGAAGGCGCGCGCATGGGCGGCGGCCAGCGCCGCATCGACGCGCAGCATGGCAAGGGCAAGCTGACGGCGCGCGAGCGGATAGAGGTGTTGCTGGACGAAGGCAGCTTTGAAGAGCTCGACATGTATGTCGAACATAATTGCACCGATTTCGGCATGGATGAGGCGCATATCCCCGGCGACGGCGTGGTCACCGGGTCCGGCACCATCAATGGCCGTCTGGTGTTCCTGTTCAGCCAGGATTTCACGGTTTACGGCGGCGCGGTGTCCGAACGGCACGCGATGAAGATCTGCAAGATCATGGACATGGCGCTGAAGGTCGGCGCGCCGGTCATTGGCCTGAATGACAGCGGCGGCGCGCGGATTCAGGAAGGCGTGGCGTCGCTGGCGGGCTATGCGGAGATTTTCCAGCGCAATGTGCTGGCGTCGGGCGTGGTGCCGCAGATCAGCGTCATCATGGGGCCGTGCGCGGGCGGGGCTGTCTATTCGCCTGCCATGACCGACTTCATCTTCATGGTGAAGGATTCAAGCTTCATGTTCGTGACCGGCCCCGACGTGGTCAAGACGGTGACGAACGAGGTGGTGACGCAGGAAGAACTGGGCGGCGCGGTGACGCACACGACCAAGTCGGGCGTTGCGGACGTGGCGTTTGAAAATGACCTCGAAGCGCTGCTGGCGGTGCGCGATTTCGTGGACTTCCTGCCTGCGTCGAACAAGGAGCCGGTGCCGGAGCGGCCGAGCGCGGACCCGTGGGACCGGATCGAACCGAGCCTCGACACGCTGATCCCCGCCAATGCGAACCAGCCCTATGACATGCACGAACTCATCCGCAAGATCGTGGATGAAGGCGACTTCTTCGAAGTGCAGCCAGCGCACGCAGGCAATATCATCTGCGGCTTTGGTCGTGTCGAAGGACGCACGATCGGCATCGTCGCCAACCAGCCCTTCGTGCTGGCGGGCGTGCTGGACATCAATTCGTCGAAGAAGGCGGGGCGCTTCGTGCGCTTCTGCGATGCGTTCGACATTCCGATCGTGACCTTGGTGGACGTGCCGGGCTTCCTGCCGGGCACGGCGCAGGAACATAATGGCATCATCAAGCATGGCGCCAAACTGCTGTTCGCCTATGCCGAAGCGACGGTGCCCAAGATCACCATCATCACCCGCAAGGCCTATGGCGGCGCTTATGACGTCATGGCGTCCAAGCATCTGCGCGGCGACCTGAACTATGCCTGGCCGACCGCCGAAATCGCGGTGATGGGGGCCAAGGGCGCGGTCGAGATCATCTTCCGCGGCAAGACGGCGGACGAGATCGCCGAGCGCACCGCGGAATATGAAGCGCGCTTCGCCAACCCGTTCGTGGCCGCATCAAAGGGCTTCATCGACGAGGTGATCCAGCCGCACTCGACCCGCAAGCGGATCGCGCTGGGCCTGCGGAAACTGCGCAACAAGGCGCTGGAGAATCCGTGGAAGAAGCATGACAATATTCCGCTGTGAGTAGGGCGTTGGAAAGCCGTGATGAAAAATTTGAAGCTTGGGCTGACAAGCGCAGGGCGGAGTATCGAAAAGCCCAACCTGCAACTCAAGTGAATCCTGTAAGACCGAATATCATTTCTCGTTTTTTTCATGGCGTCGGCAACATCATTGGTGCGGCATTCGGGATGGTGTGGATTGCTTCGATCGGAATCGGAATCCTAATTGCAATCCTTTCTCCCGGCAGTTGTTCTTCAGTTAACTATCCTACGGAATTTCGCGCGCGATAAGGTGAAAATATGAAACTCGGCCGTCTCAACCATATCGGCGTCGCCACGCCCAGCCTGGAAAAGAGCATCGCTTATTATCGCGATGTGATGGGCGCGACGAAGATCCATGAACCGTTCGACCTGCCCGCGCAGGGGGTGAAGGTGTGTTTTGTCGATACGCCGGGCGAGAATGGGACGGCGGGGACGCAGATCGAGTTGATCGAGCCGTTCGATGAAAGTTCGCCGATCACCGCCTTCATCGCCAAGAACCCGACCGGGGGGCAGCATCATATGTGCTACGAGGTGCCCGACATTCTCGAAGCCAAGGCCTGGTTCGAGGCGAAGGGTGCGCGGGTGCTCGGCGAACCGCGCATCGGGGCGCATGGCACGCTGATCTTCTTCGTGCATCCCAAGGATATGAACGGGGTGCTGACCGAGATCATGGAGACGCCGAAGGAGGCACATTGACGGTTTAAGCCTCCCCCCGGCGGGGGGAGGCAGCGAGACTTGGGGGCTGCGCAGCAGACCCTTAGTCGCAGCGGAGAGGGGGCGCGACGCCCGATGGGTCGAACCCCCTCTCCAACTTCGGCTAGCCAGACAAGCTGGCAAGCCTGCGTATCCTCTCCCCTCCGGGGCGAGGAAAGGGATGGATTAGATGACCGACAAGCCGACACTGGACCAATGGGCCGCCGCTGCCGCGAAGGAAGTGAAGGGCAAGGATTTGACCTGGCAGACCCCGGAAGGGATCGCCGTCAAGCCGCTCTATACCGCCGACGATGTGACCGCCGATCCCGGCCTGCCCGGCTTTGCGCCCTTCACCCGTGGCGTGAAGGCCAGCATGTATGCGGGCCGCCCCTGGACCATCCGCCAATATGCGGGCTTTTCGACGGCGGAGGAATCCAACGCCTTCTACCGCCGCAATCTGGCCGCCGGGCAGAAGGGGCTGTCGGTCGCGTTCGACCTGGCCACCCATCGCGGCTATGACAGCGATCATCCGCGCGTCACGGGCGACGTTGGCAAGGCGGGTGTGGCGATCGACACGATCGAGGATATGAAGATCCTGTTCGACGGCATCCCGCTCGACAAGATGTCGGTCAGCATGACGATGAACGGCGCGGTCATCCCGATCCTGGCCTTCTTCATCGTTGCGGGCGAAGAACAGGGCGTCGAGCGCAAATTGCTCGACGGGACCATTCAGAACGACATCCTCAAGGAGTTCATGGTCCGCAACACCTATATCTACCCGCCCGAACCATCGATGCGGATTATCAGCGACATTTTCGGCTATACCAGCCGCGAGATGCCCAAGTTCAACAGCATCTCCATTTCCGGCTATCATATGCAGGAAGCCGGCGCGACGCAGGTGCAGGAACTGGCCTTCACCATCGCCGACGGCATGGAATATGTGAAATATGGCGTCGCGTCGGGTCTCGACATCGACAAGTTTGCCGGTCGCCTGAGCTTCTTCTTCGCCATCGGCATGAACTTCTTCATGGAGATCGCGAAGCTGCGCGCCGCGCGCGTGCTGTGGCATCGCGCCATGACGCAGCTGGGCGCGAAGGACGAGCGCTCCAAGATGCTGCGTACCCACTGCCAGACGTCGGGCGTCTCGCTGACCGAGCAAGACCCCTACAACAACGTCATGCGCACCACGATCGAGGCGATGGCCGCGATGCTGGGCGGCACGCAGTCGCTCCACACCAACGCGCTGGACGAAGCGATCGCACTGCCCACCGACTTTTCCGCCCGGATCGCGCGCAACACGCAGATCGTGATCCAGGAAGAAACCGGCATGACCAGGGTGGTCGATCCGCTGGGCGGCTCCTACTATGTCGAGGCGCTGACCCAGCAACTGGTCGACGAAGCCTGGGCGATCATCGAAAAGGTGCAGGCCGAAGGCGGCATGGCGAAGGCCGTTGCGGCTGGCTGGCCCAAGGCGATGATCGAAACCGCAGCGGCAGCGCGTCAGGCGCGGGTCGATCGCGGCGACGACGTGATCGTGGGCGTCAACAAATATCGGCTGGCGAACGAGGATCTGCTCGAAACGCTGGAAGTCGACAACGCCAAGGTGCGCGAAGGGCAGATCGCCCGGATCAACCGGGTGAAGGCGGAACGCGACAGCGCCAAATGCGAAGCCGCATTGCAGGCGTTGCGCGATGGCGCAGCCAGGCCGTCCAGTCTTGACAACAACCTCCTTGCCCTCGCCGTGGAGGCCGCCCGCGCCCGCGCGACGCTGGGCGAAATCTCTTCGGCGATGGAAGAAAGCTTCGATCGCTACGGAACCCAGCCGACGCCGGTGAAGGGCGTCTATAGCGCGCCTTATGAAGGCGACAGCCGCTGGCAACAGGTACTCGACGGCGTGCAGGCCGTCGAGCGGCGCCTCGGTCGCAAACCCAAACTCCTCATAGCCAAGATGGGGCAGGATGGACATGACCGGGGCGCCAACGTCATCGCGTCCGCGTTCGGCGACATGGGGTTCGACGTCGTGTCGGGACCGCTATTCCAGACGCCCGACGAAACCGTGGTGCTGGCGCTCGACAGCGGCGTCGATGTCGTCGGCGCATCCTCGCTTGCGGCGGGCCACAAGACCTTGATCCCGGACCTCATCGCCAAGCTGCGCGAAGCGGGTCGCAACGACATCAAGGTGATCGCTGGCGGCGTCATCCCGCCGCAGGATTATGACTTCCTCCGTGACGCGGGCGTCCAGGGCATTTATGGACCGGGCTCCAATGTCGTGGAATGCGCCGCCGACGTGCTGCGCCTCCTCGGCCACAACATGCCCCCTGCCGGGCTGGAGGACGCTGCTTGAACAATCTCTTCATCCTGATCCGCACCCAACAGCCGTTCGTTTCGAGCGTAGTCGAGAAACATTGGCACGCGGCTTCCGGCTTCTCGACTTCGCTCGAAGCGAACGGAGGCGGGGAGTGACCATGACGGCTATCACCGCCCGCACCGACTGGACCCGCGCCGAAATCGCCGCGCTGTTCGATCTGCCCTTCAACGACCTCATGTTCGAGGCGCAGTCGATCCATCGCGCGAATTTCCCGCGCAACGAAGTGCAGCTTTCCACCCTGCTGTCGATCAAGACCGGCGGCTGTCCGGAAGATTGCGGCTATTGCAACCAGTCGGCGTCGGCGGAGAGCGGCCTGAAGGCCGAGAAGCTGATGAGCGTGCAGGCGGTCATGCAGGCCGCGGCGCAGGCAAAGGATGCGGGCAGTTCCCGCTTCTGCATGGGCGCGGCATGGCGCAATCCCAAGGAGCGGGACATGCCCGCCATCGTCGAGATGGTGAAGGGCGTGCGCCAGATGGGCATGGAAACCTGCATGACGCTGGGCATGCTGAGCGAAAGCCAGGCCAAGGTGCTGGCCGACGCTGGCCTCGATTATTACAACCATAATATCGACACCTCGCCCGAACATTATGAGAAGGTGATTACCACCCGGACCTTCGACGATCGCCTCGAAACGCTCGAAAATGTCCGCAATTCGGGGATCAACGTCTGTTCGGGCGGAATCGTGGGCATGGGCGAAACGCGCGAGGACCGCGTCGGCTTCCTGCACGCCCTGGCCGTGCTGCCCACCCATCCGCAAAGCGTACCGATCAACGCGCTGGTGCCGGTCAAGGGCACCGTGCTGGGCAATATGCTGGCCGACACGCCGCTCGCCAAGATCGACGAGATCGAGTTTGTGCGGACGGTTGCCGTCGCCCGGATCGTGATGCCGGAAAGCATGGTGCGCCTGTCTGCGGGGCGCGAGAGCATGTCGGATGCATGTCAGGCGCTCTGCTTCATGGCGGGCGCCAACAGCATCTTTACTGGCGACAAGCTGCTGACGACTGCGAATGCGGGCGACAATGCCGACGCG
Source organism: Sphingobium sp. GW456-12-10-14-TSB1 (assembly GCF_059424385.1). NCBI lineage: Bacteria > Pseudomonadati > Pseudomonadota > Alphaproteobacteria > Sphingomonadales > Sphingobiaceae > Sphingobium > Sphingobium sp. GW456-12-10-14-TSB1. Next base: position 1,154,186 of record NZ_JBWKZI010000001.1, read on the forward strand.
GCACTGTTCGCGAAGCTGGGCGTCGTGCCGATGCAAGCCGAGGTAAAGGTTGAGCTGGAGGCGGCTGAATAGGAGTGATCCGCTATTTGGGATGCTTGGCGGTCGCCATCGCAGTTCTGGCAGCGGTTTTTTGGATGATGGTCGATCTGGGCATGTTCATGCACGGAGACTGAAATCATCCGTTCGGCTCGAGCGAGGTCGGGAAGCGGTTCTCGACACGCTCGAACCGAACGGAGTTTAGAGCAAGGACTGGGACAGGAAATAGAATGGCAATCACCAAGATCCTGATCGCGAACCGTGGCGAAATTGCGTGTCGTGTCATGCGCACGGCCAAGAAAATGGGCATCAAGACCGTGGCGGTCTATTCCGATGCCGATGCGCGCGCGCCGCATGTGTTGATGGCCGACGAAGCCGTGCATATCGGCCCGTCGCCCGCCGCCCAATCCTATCTGATCGCCGACAAGATCATCGCGGCCTGCAAGCAGACGGGCGCCGACGCGGTCCATCCCGGCTATGGCTTCCTGTCCGAACGCGAAAGCTTCCGCAACGCGCTGGACGCGGAGGGCATCATCTTCGTTGGCCCGCCCGCCAATGCCATCGCGGCGATGGGCGACAAGATCGAGTCCAAGAAGCTGGCGCTCGAAGCAGGCGTCAATGTCGTTCCCGGCTTCGTCGGCGTCATTGACGACACCGAACATGCCGTCAAAATCTCCAACGAGATCGGCTATCCGGTGATGATGAAGGCGTCCGCTGGCGGCGGGGGCAAGGGGATGCGCCTCGCTTATTCCGAACAGGATGTTCGCGAAGGCTTTGAAGCGACCAAGCGCGAAGGGCTTGCCAGCTTCGGCGACGATCGCGTGTTCATCGAAAAGTTCATTGAAAGCCCGCGCCATATCGAAATTCAGGTGCTGGGCGACCAGCATGGCAATATCGTTTATTTGAACGAACGCGAATGTTCGATCCAGCGCCGCCACCAGAAGGTGGTCGAGGAAGCGCCGTCGCCGTTCGTCAGCCCCGAAATGCGCCGCAAGATGGGCGAGCAGTGCGTCGCTCTGGCCCGCGCGGTCGGCTATTTCAGCGCAGGCACGGTCGAACTGATCGTGTCGGGCGAGGACAAGACCGGGGACGGTTTCTACTTCCTGGAAATGAACACCCGGCTTCAGGTCGAGCATCCGGTGACGGAGGAAATCACCGGCGTCGACCTGGTCGAACAGATGATCCGTGTCGCCAATGGCGAGAAGCTGGCCTTCACGCAGGACGATGTGAAGATCAACGGCTGGGCGGTCGAAAACCGCGTCTATGCCGAAGATCCCTATCGCGGCTTCCTGCCGTCCACGGGGCGCCTGATCCGCTACAATCCGCCCGAAACCGGCGCGGATGAAAGTGGCGCGCTGATCCGCGTCGATGACGGCGTGGAGGAGGGGGGCGAGGTCTCCATGTTCTACGATCCCATGATCGCCAAGCTGATCACCTGGGCGCCCACGCGCCTGGAAGCGATCGACAAGCAGATCGAGGCGCTCGACAAGTTCGAGATTGAGGGGCCGGGGCATAATATCGATTTCGTGTCCGCGCTGATGCAGCATGAACGGTTCCGGTCGGGCAACATCACCACCGGCTTCATTGCGGCGGAATATCCTGACGGGTTCCAGGGCGCGCCTGCGTCGCCCGAACTGCTGGTGCGTCTGTCCGCCATCGGTGCCTTCGCGGCGATGGCGCAGGCCGACCGGGCGCGTCGGATCGACGGACAGTTGGGCAAGCGCCTTAGCCCCCCGACCGGCTGGCAGGTCAAGATCGGCGACGCGACCCATGACGTCGAAATTGACGGCGACGAAGTGACCGTCGATGGCGTCAGCATCGACATGGCGCTGGAATATACGCCGGGCGATCGCCTGATCGAGGCGGAGTTTGGCGACGAGCAACTGGCCGTCCGCATTGCGCCGGTCCGCGCCGGCTTTGTGCTGACCTGCCATGGGGCCAGCCACAAGCTGCGCATCCTGCCCGCCCATGCTGCACGCTATGCTGCGCACATGATCGAGAAGATCCCGCCGGACCTGTCGCGTTACCTGATCTGCCCGATGCCCGGCCTGCTGGTCGCACTGCATGTCGGCGAAGGCGACAAGGTCGAGGCAGGGCAGCCGCTGGCCGTGATCGAGGCAATGAAGATGGAAAATATCCTGCGCGCGCAGAAAGCGGGCGTGGTCAAGAGCGTGTCGGCGGCGCAGGGCGACAGCCTGGCCGTCGATGCCATCATCCTCGAAATGGAATAGGCGCACGCCGCATCGCTGCAATAGAGGGCCGCTCCGCTCAGGCTGGGCGGCCCTTTGTCATGGTTTGCAAACCGGAATTGGCGTGTTGAGCAAGGTTCCTCGTTCCCCGCGGGGTAGGGCTATCGCAGATAAAACGCGCCTCATTTTCCTTCGTCATGCTGAACTTGTTTCAGCATCCATTTCTCGTCACGAGCGGCAGCTTTTGGGGCGCGATGGATCCTGAAACAAGTTCAGGATGACGTTGTAGGGATGGCGAAAGCTCATATGCGATTCCTCTACGGTTGCGGGAGCAGGATTTCGGCAGCGGGCGTGCAAGGACCATGATCGCCCTTTGTTATTTTATGTTTCGCCGCGCTGTCACGCCTTGCCCCGGCCCCGATCCTTCGCCTAGCAGCCCCGGATGAGCAGCCTGCGACAGACGATCTTCGGCCTTTTCGCCCTGTGCGCCGCCATGGCCGCGCTGCCGGCCCACGCCGCCGAGGATGAGCAAATCTGGCTCCAGGCTATCGCGCAGGGGCCGGTTTCGGGCGACATCGTCTATTTTGCCGAAATCCAGTCCCGCTTTGGCAGGGATATGGGCGGGCTGGACCAGATGCTGCTGCGTCCGGCGATCGGCGTCAAACTGTCCGATCGGCTGACCGTCTTTCAGGGCTATGCCTATGTCCGCACGCCGCAATCGGGTGGCGGCGAAACGCGCGAGCATCGCAGCTTCCAGCAGATCAACTGGTCGCTTGGCAAGGTTGCGCGCGGGCCGCTCTCTTCCCGCACGCGGCTGGAACAGCGCTGGGTGTCGAGTGGCGACGATATGGGGTGGCGGCTGCGGCAGATGATCCGGCTGGCAGTGCCGTTGACGGAGAGGTCGGGGGGCGTGTCGGCGCTGGCCTATGCGGAAGGATTCGTTGCCCTTAACGATACCGATTGGGGCGCGCGCGACGGCTTTGACCGGCTGCGCAGCTTTGCCGGGCTGGAACTGCCGCTGGCGGGCAAGTCGACGATGGAGGTCGGCTATCTCAATCAATATGTCAAAAATCGCGGTCGCGCCGATGATGTCGACCATGTCCTGCTGGTGACGCTGCAACTGCGACGCTGACACAGGTTTTTGCCTGTCCTATTGCCCCTGCTTCATGCCATATCGACCCTGTGTTGCGCAGGGTCGATGCAGGCGGTCGCGTCGCGCGATGTTGGAAATTTAGTTGCCGGATCGGGTAACACAATATCACGATTGCCGGGAAAAGTGCGAAGTTAAGGGGGGCAGGGGATGAACGGAGCGGTCGGCAGTGACTATGTGATGGACGTCAGGCGCGACCGGCTGGTCATCACCGCCTCGGCGCTCGGCACCGTGTTCGAATGGTATGATTTCTACATCTATGGCGTCCTTGCGCCGATCATCGGGCGCACCTTTTTTCCCACCGACAATCCCACCGTCGAACTGCTCTATACGCTGGCGGGCTTTGCGATCGGCTTCGCCTTCCGTCCGATCGGCGCGGCATTGTTCGGCTATCTGGGTGACAGGCTTGGCCGCAAATATACGTTCCTTGCCACGATCATCCTGATGGGCGTCGCGACCGCCGGGGTCGGCCTGACGCCGTCAGCCGCCAGCATCGGCATCGCCGCGCCCATCATCCTGATAGTGCTGCGCATCGCCCAGGGACTGGCGCTTGGCGGCGAATATGGCGGGGCGGCCATCTATGTCGCTGAACATGCGCCTCCCGGCCGACGCGGCTTTTACACCAGCTTCATTCAGGCGGGAGTGATCGGCGGCTTCATCCTGTCGCTGATCGTCGTGGTCGGTACGCAGGCAATCGTCGGGCCGGACATCTGGGCGGACTGGGGCTGGCGATTGCCCTTCATCTTCTCGCTCGCGCTGCTCGGCATATCGCTGTGGATGCGGCTGATGCTGCGCGAAAGCCCGGTATTTACGGCCATGAAGAAGGCAGGCGCCCAATCGAAAAACCCGATCAAGGAGGCTTTCACCTATCCCGGCAACCGAAAGCGGATGCTGGTCGCAATGATCGGCATCGCGGCGGGCTTTACCGTCATTGCCTATACGGTGATGTTCCAGGCGCTCTATTTCCTGCAAAATGGCCTGCATGTCTCCCCCGGCATCGCGCAATTGCTGGTGGGGGGTAGCGCCTTTGCGGGCATGGCGGCTTTCGTCTATTTCGGCCATCTGTCCGACCGGGTGGGGCGCAAGAAACCGATCGTCATCGGCTATGCGCTGGTGTTGCTGCTGTTGATGCCGCTCTACCAATTCATGGGCGCGACCGCGAACCCCGCGCTGGTGGAGGCAGGCGCGCGCTCGCCTGTCGTGGTGCGCGGCCCGGATTGCGTGTTCGATCCCTTCGCCAAGGTACAGCCGACCGCCTGCGGCAAATTGCTCGACCATTTTTCCAAGCGCGGCATCCCCTATGACAAGCAGGCCGCGCCCGCGCCTGCGGTGCAGATCGGCGATTTGCAGGTCACGGACCTTAGTAGCGACGGCCTTGATGCGGCGTTGAAGGCCGGGGGCTACCCCAGCGGCGCCGTAACCCCGGACTGGCCGCGCGCGATGCTGCTGTTCGGCGCGCTGCTGCTGCTCTGGACGCTATCGGGTGCGACCTATGGCCCAGTGGCGGCGCTCTTGTCGGAATATTTCCCGGCGCGCATCCGCTATTCTTCGCTGTCGATCCCCTATCATATCGGGACTGGCTATTTCGGCGGCTTCCTGCCGCTCGTCAGCCAGTATATCGTGGCGCGCACGGGTGATCCCTATGCCGGGCTTTGGTACACATTGGCTGTCGTGGCGCTGGCGCTTATCACCTGTCTCGTCGCGCTGCCGGAAACGAAGGACCGCCCGCTCGACGCCTGAAACAGCCGGGGATTGCCCATGCCACGCGGCGTAGCGAAGCGCGATCTGCCGACCAGGACCTGCCCGGTCTGCCAGCGCCCCTTTGCCTGGCGCAAGAAGTGGGCGCGGGACTGGGACAATGTCGTCTATTGTTCCGACCGCTGTCGTAGCGCGCCGCGCAAAGCCTGACACGAAAAAGGCCGCCGCTCCCTTTGCTGGAGCGACGGCCATTTTCAATGTCTCAGGCGGTCAGCGTTCGATGCACATCGCCACGCCCATGCCACCGCCGATGCATAGCGTCGCCAGACCCTTCTTCGCGTCGCGCTTGGCCATTTCATACAACAGGGTGGTCAGCACCCGCGCGCCCGACGCACCGATCGGATGACCGATGGCGATCGCGCCGCCATTGACGTTCACCTTGGACGCATCCCAGCCCAGTTCCTGCCCGACCGACAGCGCCTGCGCCGCGAAGGCTTCATTGGCTTCGATCAGGTCGACATCGGCCAGTGCCCAGCCCGCCTTTTCCAGCGCCTTGCGGCTGGCAGGCGCGGGGCCGATGCCCATGATCGAAGGGTCGACGCCGCAGGTCGCAAAACCCGCGATCCGGCCCAGGATCGTCGCGCCGCGCTTGGCGGCGGCATCGGCAGTCATCAGCACCAGCGCGGCGGCGCCGTCATTCAGGCCGCTGGCGTTGGCGGCAGTGACGCTGCCGTCCTTCTTGAATGCAGGCTTCAGCTTTTCCATCGCTTCGATGGTCGCGCCAGCGCGGATATATTCGTCCTGATCGACAATCGTGTCGCCCTTGCGGCCCTTGATCGTGACCGGCACGATCTCGTCGGCAAAGCGCCCCGCTGCACGCGCGGCTTCGGCCTTGTTCTGGCTGGCCACCGCGAAAGCGTCCTGCGCTTCACGGCTGATCTGATATTTCTCCGCCAGATTTTCCGCGGTGATGCCCATATGATAATTGTTGAAGGCGTCGGTCAGGCCGTCATGGATCATCGTGTCGACCAGGCTGACATTGCCCATCTTGCTGCCCGCGCGCAGATATTGCGCATGGGGGGCCAGCGACATGTTTTCCTGCCCGCCGGCCACCATGATGCTGGCATCGCCCGCACGGATCGCCTGCGCCGCCAGTGCGACGGCGCGCAGGCCCGATCCGCAGAGCTGGTTGATGCCAATCGCCGTGCGCTCGACCGGGATGCCGGCATTGATGGCGGCCTGACGCGCCGGATTCTGCCCCTGACCGGCGCTCAGCACCTGGCCCAATATCACTTCGTCCACTTCGTCGGGCGCGACCCCGGCCTGCGCCAGCGCGGCGATGATTGCCTGACGGCCCAGTTCATGCGCCGGAGTCGATCCGAACGCGCCCATGAAGCTGCCGACGGCCGTGCGCTTGGCGGCGGTAATGACGATATCTGACAAAGGCTCGATCCTCTATTATTGGGGTCTCTTTTCGCAGGCGCACATAGCATCATCCGCCATGGCTGGAAAGCCATTGGGACAGGGGAAGCCACAGAGTTTCGCGCGCCTGCCCACCCACGACCATGCCGACATGCCCCAGTTTCAATTGCCAGTCTGTAGCCAATTCGGCCGAGGCGGCGGCGGGGACGATCCGGTCGGTCGTGGAACGGATCGACAGGGTGGGGCAGGTCAGCGCCTGCGGATCGACCGTCTGTCCACCAACGGTCCAGCGTCCTTGTCCGCTGGCGTTACCGGCATAGAGATCGTCGAACAGGTCGCGCCCCGCAGCAAAGGTCAGCGGGGGGCCACCATTGGCCCAATCCTCCACCGCCATGAACGCCCGCTCCCCGTCGGAACCCGGCGCGGCATCGGCAAAGACGGCGAATTTGCGGATCGTGCGCGCCGGGTCCATCGCCCAGAAGCCCGATTGCAGCACCTCCATCGGAACATAGCCCAGTCGATCGCACATCGGTTTCGCGCCGCGCCACAAAGCACTGATCTCCTGCCGGTCGGCATCGGCAAAGCCATCGAATCGCCAGGGCGAGGCAATGGTTGCGACTGCCTGAACGGGGCGCAGCATCGCCGCACCCATCGCCAGCGTTCCTCCCAGGCAATAGCCCACGATGATGGGCGGTCGCGGCAGCGCCGCGATCAGCGGCAAGAGCCGGTCGGTGACATGCCCTTCAAGCCCCATTGCTCTGTCACCGGCCAATGGAGCGCCCCAGTCGACCAGCCATGCATCATGTCCTGCTGCGGCCATGTGGCGCAGCAAAGATCGGCGCTCCGACAGGTCCAGCACTTGCGGCGGATTGATGAGCGAGGGCACGAAAACCACCGGAGCGCGGCCATTTTCAACGCCATAACGCAGCAACCGGGCGCTGCCGACCTGCACCATGCTGGCCGGGGCAGGCGGCGGGGCGGGGCGCTTTGCCTGCTGATAGCGGCGCAAACCGACGAACGCGCGCTTGCGCAGTTCGGGATCGTCCTCTGTTTCGCGCCATAAAATATTGAGAAAAAGGGGTAAAGGCCTCGGGCCATGTTGCGGTGCGGCAACGCCCTGTGCTAATAAGGATTGTGCAGGTGCGGGAGAGGTGTCCATGGCCAAATCTAAAGCGGCTAATGAATCAGAGCCGGTCGTTATCAAGAAATACGCTAACCGGCGGCTTTATAACACCGAAACCTCCAGTTACATCACCCTTGATCTCCTGTCGCAAATGACGCGCGAGGGCCGCGAGTTCGTGGTCGTCGATGCCAAGAGCGGCGAGGACATCACGCACAATGTCCTGACGCAGATCATCATGGAAGAAGAACAGCGCGGCGAAAATATGCTGCCCGTCAACTTCCTGCGCCAGTTGATCTCCATGTATGGCGATTCGATGCAGTCGATGGTGCCGCAATATCTCGAAGCGTCGATGGACGCTTTCCGCAAGAACCAGTTGCAGTTTCAGGAAGCGATGCAGGGTGCGTTCGGCGGCGGCCCGCTGGCCGAGATCGCCAAGCGCAACATGCAGATGTTCGAGGCCGCGACCAGCGCCTTCAAGGGGGCAGGCGGGCTGATGCCCGGTGTTCCGGGCGTTCCGGGCACGACTCCCGCGGAAGCCGACAAGGATGACGAGATCGCCGAGTTGAAGGCGCAACTCGCCGCGCTCAACGCGAAGATCGACAAGCTGGGCTGATACCCCATGGCGAAGGCTGACCGGCTCGAACGGCTGGACGTAAGGCGGGCCGAGCTGGAAGCCGACTATGAAGCCGCGTTGATCGCAGCACTTCAAACGGCCGCTGGCGGGGTTTGGGGCCTGTTCGACCATAAGCCTGACCGACAGGCCCGCGCCAGAACTGCGCCTGTCATCGCGGCACTGGATGAACTTGCCGCCGACATCGACGCCCTGCGCGATCAGTTGGGGCTGGAGCCGTTTGCGCTGCACCAGTCCTTTCTTGCCGCCCGCGGCCCGGTGGCATCGGATGCGCCGGGCGAGCCAAAGCAAGCCCGCGCATGGCTTGAAAAAATGGGCGTCGCCATCGGCTGAACATCAATGCGCGTCGGGGCTGGACGGGGATAGCGCGCATGGCCTATTGCGCGCCGATCCATTCCCTACAGCAGGCAAGCCATCTCTGTGAAACACGCCCTTTCCGTCACCCGCGAACAGGATTTCTCCGCCTGGTATCAGGCCGTCATTACCGAAGCGGACCTTGCCGAAGAAAGCGGCGTGCGCGGCTGCATGGTCATCCGGCCATGGGGCTATGGCATCTGGGAACGCATCCAGACATTGCTTGACGCACAGATCAAGGCGACGGGCCATGAGAACTGCTATTTCCCGCTGTTCATCCCCTTGAGCTATTTCGAAAAGGAAGCCGAGCATGTCGACGGCTTCGCCAAGGAAATGGCGGTCGTCACCCATCACCGGCTGATCCAGAAGGACGGCAAGCTGATTCCCGATCCGCAAGCCAAGCTGGAGGAGCCGCTGGTCGTGCGCCCGACGTCGGAAACGGTGATCGGCGCGGCGTTCAGCCGTTGGGTCCAGTCCTGGCGTGACCTGCCCGTCTTGATCAACCAGTGGGCCAATGTCGTCCGCTGGGAAATGCGCACCCGCATGTTCCTGCGCACCACCGAATTTCTCTGGCAAGAGGGCCATACCGCCCACGCCACCGTCGAAGAGGCGATGGAAGAGACGATGAAGATGCTGGAAGTCTATCGCAGCTTTGCGGAAGACTGCGTCGCCATGCCCGTCGTGGCGGGCGAAAAGCCGGAGAATGAGCGCTTCCCCGGCGCGGTCGCGACATATTCGATCGAAGCGATCATGCAGGACGGCAAGGCGTTGCAGGCCGGCACCTCGCACTTCCTGGGCACCACCTTCAGCCAAGCGCAGAATATCAAGTTCCAGAATGCCGAAGGGCAGCAGGAACTGGCGCAGACGACCAGCTGGGGCATGTCCACCCGGATGATCGGCGGGCTGATCATGGTCCATGGTGACGATGACGGACTGCGCGTGCCGCCGCGCGTTGCGCCCTATCAGGTGGTCGTGGTGCCGATGCTGCGCGACACGGACGAGGATGCCGCGATCGTGGATTATTGCGCCGATCTGGTCGGTCAGCTCAATGCGCTGGACGTGTTCCGCGAACCCGTGCGCGCGCTGCTTGACCGTCGTGCGGCCAAGGCAGCGACCAAGCGCTGGGGCTGGGTCAAGAAAGGCGCACCCATCGTGATCGAAGTCGGTGGCCGCGACGTGGCGGGCGGTAATGTGTCGGTGATCCGGCGCGACCGGCTCTATCGCGCCGACGGAAAGCTCGACAGCCAGATTGTCGCCAGGGACGATTTCGTCGCCGGCGCCACCGGCATGCTGACCGAAATTCAGGCGTCCTTGTTCGCGGATGCCAAGTCCAGACTGGATGGCAGCATCGACCGGTCGATCACCGACATTGAAGCGCTAAAGGCCTATTTCGCCGCCAGCGCCAAGCCCGGCTGGGCGTTGGTGCAATGGGCCAAGCCGACCGGCGAGGCGCTGGAGAAGGTGGTGCAGTGGCTCAAGGGCGAGAAGCTGACACTGCGCAATGTGCCCAATGATGCCGACCCCGCCGACGGGACATGCATATTCACCGGGGAGAAGGCGGTCGAACGCGTACTGGTCGGGCGGAGTTATTGAGCTTCGGCAGACAAAATACCTCCGTTCGCTTCGAGCGTAGTCGAGAAGCCGCCAGCGCTGTGCTATATTTCTCGACTACGCTCGAAACGAACGGATGTGGGTTATGACGATTCAGAACCCTATTTCGGCAATGGCTACCATTTTTCAGTTCGCGGTGCACTGACGCTGCAAGCCATGGCTGAGCGCGGCGAATTTCTCCCAGTCGCGCTAATCCCCGGCAATGTATCATAAGACATATTTGCTCAGATCCGTGTCGTGCGCGATGGCATTGAGCTGCTTTTCGACATAGGCAGCGTCGATCACCAGCGTTTCGCCGCGACGATCTTCCGCCTCGAAACTGACATCCTCCAGCAGCTTTTCCATCACGGTCTGAAGGCGGCGGGCGCCGATATTTTCGACCTCGCTATTTACTTCGGCAGCGATGCGCGCAACGGCGTGGATGCCTTCGGGCGTCAGGTCGATCGTCACCTCCTCGGTCGCCAACAGTGCGCGATATTGCGCCACCAGGCTCGCCTTGGTGTCCGACAGGATCGCCACGAAATCCTCCTCGGTCAACGCCTTGAGTTCGACGCGGATCGGCAGGCGGCCTTGAAGTTCGGGGAGCAGGTCGCTGGGCTTGGCGACGTGGAAGGCGCCGGACGCGATGAACAGGATATGGTCGGTCTTGAGCGGACCATATTTGGTCGAAACGGTCGTGCCTTCGATCAGCGGGAGCAGGTCGCGCTGCACGCCCTCGCGACTGACCGAGCCGCCGCGCACGTCGCTGACTGCAATCTTGTCGATCTCGTCAAGGAACACGATGCCATTTTGTTCCGCACTCGTGATGGCGACGCGGGCGACATCATCCTGATCCAGGCGCTTGTCCTGCTCCTCCTCGACCAGCTTGTCCCACGCATCGGCGACCCGCATCTTGCGGCGCTTCTTCTGCTGCTGGCCAAAGGCTTTGGACATCATGTCGGACAGGTTGATCATGCCGACCTGACCACCCATGCCGGGGATTTCCATCGGCATGGAAGGGCTGTCGGCGACTTCCACCTCAACCTCGACATCGTTCATCTGATGCTGTTCGATCTTCTGGCGGAAGGACAGGCGCGTGGCTTCGCTGGCTTCCTTGCCCGTCAGTGCGTCGAGCAGGCGGCCCATCGCGGCTTCCGACGCGGCTTCGCGCACGGCCTCGCGACGTCGGTCCTTTTCCAGGCGCACCGCTTCCTCGACCAGATCGCGGACGATCTGTTCGACATCGCGGCCGACATAGCCGACTTCGGTGAATTTGGTGGCCTCCACCTTGACGAAGGGCGCATCCGCCAGTTTGGCAAGGCGACGGCTGATCTCCGTCTTGCCGCAGCCGGTCGGCCCGATCATCAGGATATTCTTGGGCGTTACCTCATCGCGCAAGTCGTCGGGCAGATGTTGCCGCCGCCAGCGATTGCGCAGGGCGACCGCCACAGCGCGCTTGGCGTCATGCTGGCCGATGATATGCGCGTCGAGCGCGGCGACGATGGCTTTAGGTGTCAGATTGTCGTTCATTTCAGTCCTTTTCCCCGCCCTTCAGGGAGGGGTTAGGGGAGGGCATGTCGGGGATGGCTGATTACGCGCCCTCCCCAAAATTCCTCCCGCAAACGGGAGGGAGGTTAAGCGGCGCTGTCCAGCGTCTCGATTGTGAGCTGATCGTTGGTATAGACGCAAATGTCGGCCGCCACGGCCATGGCCTTGCGCGCCAGCGTTTCCGCATCTGCCTCATAATCGACCAGCGCGCGGGCGGCGGCGAGGGCGAAGTTGCCGCCGGAGCCGATCGCGGCCACGCCATTCACGGGTTCCAGCACGTCGCCATTGCCGGTCAGGATCAGCGTCACATCCTTGTCCGCGACGATCATCATCGCTTCCAGATTGCGCAGATATTTGTCGGTGCGCCAATCCTTGGCCAGTTCGACCGCCGATCGCATCAATTGGCCATTATGGCGCTCCAGCTTCGCTTCCAGCCGCTCGAACAGCGTGAAGGCGTCGGCGGTGGCGCCGGCAAAGCCGCCAATGACGCTGCCGTCATGCAGTCGGCGAACCTTGCGGGCATTGGGTTTCATCACCGTCTGGCCCATCGAAACCTGACCGTCGCCAGCGACGACGACCTTCCCATTCTTGCGGACCGACATGATGGTGGTGCCATGCCAGACCGGCATGCTGTTGCTGTTATGGTCATTCATGAAGCGGCATATGGGACGCTGTGCTTTGTGGTGCAAGTCGCCTGAACAGCGACGACGAAGCGTGGCATTTTGGCGACAATATTCTTACAAACCGTTCAGGAACAAATGTCGATCAATTGACATTGTGCATTGCACCATCAATTATTGGCGTCCGCATTCATGGGAGAACGCGCATGACTCTCAAGGCCAGAGCTCAGGAAAAGGTCGAGCGCGCGGGCATTTCCAACTATAGTTTCGATCACGACATTTTGGTCATGTGTGGCGTGCGCTATACGATCGAAGCATGCAACTGTGGCGAACCGGAATGTGATGGCGTCCGGCTGCGCAAAAACGCGACAGCCATCGGCCGCGTCCTGCAATAATATCCTGTCGATCGGTCAGTGCATCACTTCTTTGCCGGCCCGACCAACAGATTCGATATCGCGTCCTACGCCCTGCACAGTGTTGCAGGCGGCCAACGTAGCCAGAATGGCCAGAAACAGCGCCTTACGCATTAATTCATCACTCCATATTTGCGGCATAATCATTTTAAGCGCTTGGGCGATGCCGTGCAAAGGCGCAATTTGCACGCGCCCATACTGCCGCGCTTGACAGGGCGCGCCAGCGATGCCAATGGCCGCCTCCTCCCGAAAGGGGGCGCGTAGCTCAGTGGTAGAGCACACCCTTCACACGGGTGGGGTCGTAGGTTCAATCCCTACCGCGCCCACCATGGCTTGGCTGCCATGGACGGGACAGATTATTTCCCTGCATTGATCTTTTCAGTCTCATGGGGCTAATCATTGCCCTTGATCCGGTGGCCTGCACGGTCGCCGACGTGAAAGGATGTCGATGCCGCCCTATCTGAAATCCGGCGCAGCGCTTGGCGTGCTGCTGATGCTGTCCACCGCGCCTGTCATCGCGCAGGAAAAGCTGACGCTCGAGAGAGTTTTTGCCAGCCCCGACCTGGCAGGACCGCAGCCGCGGGCGCTAAAATTGTCGCCGGACGGTACGCTCGTTACCTTGCTCAAACCGCGCGCCGACGAAAAGGAGCGGCTGGACCTGTGGGCGATCGACACGCGCACCGGCAAGCAGCGGATGCTGGTCGATTCGCGCAAGACCGGCAGCGGCGCGGCGCTATCCGAAGCGGAAAAGATGCAGCGCGAACGCGACCGCTCCGTCGCTGGGAGCACCGGAATCACCAGCTATGACTGGTCGCCGGATGGCAAGAGCATCCTGGTGCCGGTCGATGGCGACCTTTATCTTGCTGCGCTGGATGGCAAGGTGCAGCGGCTGACCGATACGCCTGACGGCGAATTGAATGGCGTTGTCAGCCCCAAAGGCGGTTTCGTGTCTTTCGTGCGCGGCGGCAACCTCTTCGTACAGCCGATCGGCGGTGCGGAACGGCAGGTAACGCAAGGGGCCAGCGATACGGTCAGCTGGGGCGTTGCCGAATTTGTCGCGCAGGAAGAAATGGACCGGCGCACCGGCTATTGGTGGTCGCCCGACGACAGCCTGATTGCGGTTGCGCGGGTCGATGAAAGCCCGGTCGGCATCGTCACCCGTACCGCAATTGGCGGGGAGGGCACGACGGTCTATCAGCAGCGTTACCCCGCCGCCGGGACGCCCAATGCGATCGTCGACCTCTATGTCATGAAGCCGGACGGATCGGGCCAGGTGAAGGTCGATCTGGGATCGGATCGGGACATTTATCTGGCGCGGGTCGACTGGGCGAAGGATGGCCGCACCCTCTATGTCCAGCGCGAAGCGCGCGACCAGAAGCGGCTCGACCTGCTGGCGGTCGATCCGGCGACCGGCAAGGCCAAGGTCATTCTGAGCGAAACGGCCAAAAGCTGGATCAACCTGAGCGACAATTTCCATCCCCTGTCGGGTGGCGATTTCCTGTGGTGGTCCGAAAAGAGCGGCCATGGCCATCTCTACCGCGTCCATGACGGCAAATGGACGGCGCTGACCAGTGGCGACTGGGAGGTCAAGACGCTGGTGGCGGTCGACGAAAAAGCGGGGCTGGCCTATTTCACCGGCAATCGCGAAACACCGCTGGAACAGCAGCTTTACAGTGCCCCCATCACGCGACCGGCTGCCGCGCGCCAGATTACGGCCAGCGGTTGGTGGAATGACGCGGTGATGGACGCCGCCGCCAGCCGCGCCGTCATCACGCGCCAGAATAGCGATCAGCCCAAGCAGGTCTATCTGGCCGACAATAGCGGCAAGCAATTGCAGTGGCTGTCCGAAAATGCGCTGAAGGGCGACCATCCCTATGCGCCCTATCTGGCGAGCCATGTCAAAACCCGGTTCGGCACGATCAAGGCGGCGGACGGAACGACGCTGTATACCAAGATCATGACCCCGCCGATCGAGCCGGGAAAGCGCTATCCGGTGTTCATGATCCATTATGGCGGGCCGGGCGGCGGGCGGCAGGTGACGAACACATGGTCCGGCGCGCTGAACCAGTATCTGGTCGACCGCGGCTGGATCGTCTTTGCGGTCGACAATCGTGGCACGCCCGATCGCGGCAAGGCGTTCGAGGATCATCTCTATCGCGCGATGGGGACGGTCGAGGTGACGGATCAACTGGCGGGCGTGGATTGGCTAAAGGCCCAGTCGTTCGTCGATCCCAAGCGGATCGCGACCTATGGCTGGTCCTATGGCGGCTATATGTCGCTGAAGCTGCTGGAAAAGGCACCGGGCGTTTTCGCGGCGGCCGTGGCGGGTGCGCCAGTCACGAAGTGGGAGTTGTACGACACCCATTACACCGAACGCTATCTGGGGATGCCGCAGGACAAGCCCAGCGCCTATCCGGCATCAGGCGCGATCGACGAGGCGGTGAAGATCAGTGATCCGTTGATGCTGATCCACGGCATGTCGGACGACAATGTGGTGTTCGACAATGCCACTGCCCTGATGGCCAAGATGCAGGGCGCGGCGGTGCCGTTCGAGATGATGGTCTATCCCGGCCAGACCCACCGCGTCGGCGGGCCGGGGATCAGCGTACATCTGTGGCGCACGATCGAGGATTTTCTGGCCCGGCGCGGGATAGCGCCCGACGCCGCCAAACCATAGGAGACAGGCGGCAAAGGGCGTTGCGGCATCGCGGCAACGTCCAGCGGGAAAAGCTGACCTTTCGCGCAACAAAGGGCTTGCCACTGGACAAATGACGCAACGCCGCTATGCCGCCCACTCCGCAATATCTGCATCGGAGTGGAGTGTTCAGTCATGGGTTACAGGGTCGTCGTCGTAGGTGCCACCGGGAATGTGGGCCGCGAAATGCTGACCATTCTCGCCGAGCGCGAGTTCCCGATTGACGAGATCGCCGCGGTCGCATCGTCGCGGTCGCAGGGTCTGGCCGTCGATTTCGGTGAAACCGGCAAGACGATCAAATGCCAGAATATCGAACATTTCGACTTTAACGGCTGGGACATCGCCCTGTTCGCGGCGGGCAGCGGCCCTACCGCCGAATATGCGCCCAAGGCGGCGGCAGCCGGCTGCGTCGTGATCGACAATAGTTCGCTGTACCGCATGGACCCGGACGTGCCGCTGATCGTGCCCGAAGTGAACCCGGACGCGATCGACGGCTATACCAAGCGGAACATCATCGCCAACCCCAACTGCTCGACCGCGCAGATGGTGGTGGCCCTGAAGCCGCTGCATGACGCCGCGACCATCAAGCGCGTGGTCGTATCCACCTATCAGTCGGTGTCCGGCGCGGGCAAGGCGGGCATGGACGAACTGTTCGAGCAGTCGCGCAACATCTTCGTCGGTGATCCGGCGGAGCCGAAGAAGTTCACCAAGCAGATCGCCTTCAACGTCATTCCCCATATCGACGTTTTCCTGGACGATGGTTCGACCAAGGAAGAATGGAAGATGGTCGCGGAAACCAAGAAGATCCTCGATCCCAAGATCAAGCTGACCGCCACCTGCGTGCGCGTGCCGGTGTTCGTGGGTCATTCCGAAGCGATCAACATCGAGTTCGAGAATGAAATTTCCGCCAAGGAAGCGCAGGACATATTGCGCGAAGCGCCCGGCATCATGCTGGTCGATAAGCGCGAGGATGGCGGCTATATCACGCCGATCGAATGTGTCGGCGACTTCGCGACCTTCATCAGCCGCGTGCGTGAGGATTCGACCGTGGACAATGGCCTGACGCTCTGGTGCGTGAGTGACAATCTGCGCAAGGGTGCGGCGCTGAACGCGGTGCAGATCGCCGAACTGCTGGGCCGCCGTCACCTCAAGAAGGGGTGACGACCCCATGATCTCCGGCGCTGCCGCTCTCTGGAACGCTGTTCCTGTTGCGCAGCGCCGGATGATCCTCTCGCTGATCATGGCGATCGGCCTCGCCAACATCGCCCAGCCCTATCCTGAACTTGCGCCACTACAACATGGGCCAACCATTGCGCTGATCGCTACCGCGCCCTGGCTGCTTCGACGCTGGCCGTTATCCAACGGCGCTGTTGCGTGCATCTGGCTCTTTCTTCTACTCCATACACTCGGCGCGCGCTGGATCTATTCCTATGTGCCCTATGATGATTGGGCGCGGGCGTTGGCAGGGCACGACTTGTCATCCTTGTTCGGGACGTCGCGCAACGGCTATGACAGGTTGGTTCATTTTGCGTTCGGCGCGCTGCTTACGATGCCTCTGGCGCAAAGCGCGCATCGCTTCGGTGGCTTGCGCCACGGATGGAGCCTGACCTTCGCCTTCGCCGCTATCGGTTTGGGCAGCGCGCTCTACGAAATATTCGAATGGCTGCTTACGGTCGTCGCGGCTGGCGAGACGGCTGACTATTATAATGGCCAGCAAGGCGATGTCTGGGACGCGCAGAAAGATATGGCGGCGGCCCAACTGGGCAGTGCGCTGACGCTGATCGCGCTCTTGCGCCCCCGCGCCGGACGCCATATCGGCAAGCCGCCCACCGCTGCGTAAGGATTACTCCATGACCGACCTGACCATCGAACGCCATGACATCAAGGGCTTTGATGGCCTGCCAATCGCCGTGCATGTGGCGGGGGAGGGCCGGGACCTGGTGCTGATCCATGGCTATTTTTCCAACGCCTTCACCAACTGGATTCGCTACGGTCATGCCGCCAAGCTGGTTGAGGCGGGCTTCCGCCTGATCATGCCCGACCTGCGCGGCCATGGAGAAAGCGGGAAGCCACATGATATTGCCGCCTATCCGCCCGACGCCCTGACCGAAGACGGGCTGGCACTGGTCGAGCAACTGGGGCTGACCGACTATGATCTGGGCGGCTATTCGCTGGGCGCGCGCACGACCGTTCGGATGCTGGCGCGCGGAGCGACGCCGCGGCGGGTGATCCTGGCGGGGATGGGCCTGCGCGGACTGGTCCAGACGCTCGACAATGGCGGCTATTACAGGAATGTCCTGACGAACCTTGGCACGTTCGAGCGCGGCACGTCGGAATGGATGACGGAAGCCTTCCTCAAGACCACCAAGGGCGATCCGGTGGCGATGCTCCATATCCTGAACACCTTTGTCGATACGCCGCGCGAGACAATCGCTGCCATTCAGCAGCCGACCGAAATCATCTGCGGCGCGGACGACCGCGATAATGGCGTGGCGCAGGAACTGGCGGATGTGCTGCCCGATGGGCGCTATGTCGAAATACCGGGCAATCACATGAACGCCGTCACCCGCAAGGAGATGGGGCAGGCAATGGCCGATTTCCTGACCGCTTGACTGTATCGTCCGGGCAAGTCACCTTCCCCTTCATAAGCCTATGAGGGGAACTCCCGTGAAAATCGCCATCTCGCTTGCCGCGCTTGCGGCCGCGCTTACTGTATCGCCCGTCCTTGCCCAGCAGACGCCCGCACCGACGGCTGCCGAGGCCGAAGCTTTCCTTGCGAAGGCGGAAAAGGCGATGTTCGAACATTCGCTGATCTCCAACCGTGCCGACTGGGTCAATTCCACCTATCTGAATGACGACAGCGACGCCGTGGCCGCCTATTTCGGCGCCATCCGCACGTCCATGAATGTCGATTATGCACTTGAGGCCGCGAAATATGCCACCGCGGCTGGCCTGTCGGCCGAAACGAAGCGCCGCCTGGACCTGCTGCGCACCGCGCTGACCCTGCCTGCGCCGACCACGCCGGGCGCGGCGCAGCAACTCAATGATCTCGCGACACGGCTCCAGTCCACCTATGGCAAGGGGAAGGGAACGCTCAAGGGCCAGCCGATCAATGGCAGCGACATTGAGGAGCAGATGGGGAACAACCGCAACCCCGAAGAACTGAAAGAGATGTGGGTCAGTTGGCACGACAATGTTGGCGCGCCGATGCGGGACGATTACGCCAAGCTGGTC
This sequence comes from Sphingobium sp. GW456-12-10-14-TSB1, assembly GCF_059424385.1. NCBI lineage: Bacteria > Pseudomonadati > Pseudomonadota > Alphaproteobacteria > Sphingomonadales > Sphingobiaceae > Sphingobium > Sphingobium sp. GW456-12-10-14-TSB1. The sequence continues at coordinate 1,172,889 of NZ_JBWKZI010000001.1, forward strand.
GATATCGCCAATGCGGGCGCCAGGGAGTTGGGCTTTGCCGATACCGGGGCGATGTGGCGGTCCAAATATGACATGCCAGCCGATGATTTTGCCAAGCTGACCGACAAGATCTGGGCGGAGGTGAAGCCGCTCTATGACCAGTTGCATTGCTATACCCGCGCCAAGCTCAACGAGAAATATGGCGATGCGGTGCAGCCGGCGACGGGACCGATCCGCGCCGACCTGCTGGGCAATATGTGGGCGCAATCCTGGGGCAATATCTATGATGTCGTCGCGCCCAAGGGCGCAGGCGACCTGGGCTATGACGTCGGGGCGTTGCTGAAGGCCAAGGGTTATGTCGAAACCCGACCCGCTCAGGTCGACACCCCCGACACGCCGGAAAAGCAGCAGCGCGGCTATTGGGAAAAGCAGATGTTCAAAATCGGCGAGGGCTTTTATTCCTCGCTGGGCTTTGCGCCGCTGCCGGAGACGTTCTGGGAACGCACCCAGTTCATCAAGCCGCTGGACCGCGAAGTCGTCTGCCATGCATCTGCATGGGATATCGACAACAAGGACGACATACGCGTCAAGATGTGCACGAAGGTCAACAGCGACGACTTCGTGACCATCCATCATGAGCTGGGCCATAATTATTACCAGCGTGCCTATCAGAATCAGAAGCCGCTTTATCTGGATGGGGCGAATGATGGCTTCCATGAAGCGATCGGCGATTTCGTCGCTTTGTCGATCACGCCCGACTATCTGGTGAAGATCGGCCTGCTGGACGCAGGCAAAGTGCCCGGACCGGACAAGGATATTGGCCTGTTGCTGCGTCAGGCGATGGACAAGGTTGCGTTTCTGCCCTTTGGCCTGCTGGTCGACAAATGGCGCTGGGGCGTATTCAGCGGCGCGATACCGCAGAGCCAGTATGAAAAGGGCTGGACCGACCTGCGCCGCCAATATCAGGGTATCGTCCCGCCGGTGACCCGCGATGAAACCAAGTTCGACGCGGGGGCGAAATTCCATATTCCGGGGAATACCCCCTACACCCGCTATTTCCTGGCAGGGATTTTGCAGCAGCAATTTTACGAAGCGGCGTGCAAACAGGCGGGCTGGAAGGGGCCACTCCATCGCTGTTCCTTCTACGGAAACAAGGCTGTTGGCGCCAAGCTGAACGCGATGCTGGAAATGGGCGCGTCCAAGCCATGGCCCGATGCATTGCAGGCTTTCACTGGAACGCGCGAGATTTCGGGCAGGGCGATGACCGCTTATTTCGCACCGTTGCAAAAATGGCTCGTCCAGCAGAACAAAGGCAAGTCTTGCGGCTGGTAATCGCCAAGTAAAGCCAGTAAAGGCCAGGCCCGTGGACCCGGCGATCATCATCATTGCTTTGCTCTTCTTCACCAGCGTCGTCATGGCGCTGGCGATGGGGGTGGCGTGGTTACATTTTGGACGCCAGGTCCATGCGTTAAGCTGGACGCTCTCCTATAGCGCCGCAACGGTCCAGTGGATCGCCAACGCGGCGGGCATTTTGTTGAAAAGTGCCCCGCTGATGGCGCTGGCGGCATGCTGCATCGTCGTCAGCGGTACGCTGGTGGTGGCGGGCGTGCGCCAGCGGTCGGGACAGCCCGTACCCTGGCGATTGATGCTGGGCGCGGGATCAATCGTGGCGGTCGGCGGCATCTATGCGGCGATGATCCATGATCGCGCGCTTCAGGGCATGATCGTGCCGGGCTATGTCGGCATATTGATGCTGTGTTCGGCTGCCTCTCTCTGGCCCCGTGACCGGCGGTTCAATGCACCGGAAATCGCCTTTTTCACCATGTTCCTGCTGTTCGCGCTGTTTCAGACGGCCCTGGCCGTCAGCGCCGCCGCCAATCTCGGCCAGGCGCCGGGCGCGGGCTTGGTCACCTATCGCGCGATATTGGGCCTTGGCCTGCCGTCAATCTATGTCGGCACGGGCGTGGCCGCCGTCATGGTGGTCGCGGGCGATCTGGCGCACCAGTTGCGGCGGCAGATGCGGCATGATCCGTTAACGGACGTGCTCAACCGGCGCGGGTTGGATGAGGCCGCCGTGCGCGCCATCGCCAATGCCCGGCGTTATGGCCGCCCGCTGGCGCTGGTCGTGTGTGATCTTGACGGGTTCAAGGCTTTGAATGACGGGCATGGCCATATCGCCGGGGACGCTGCCCTGCGCGGCTTTGCCCAGTTGCTGGGCAGCGCCGTCCGCCGCGGCGATATCGTCGCGCGGATGGGCGGCGATGAATTCGGGCTGCTGCTGGTCGAGACGGACGCCGCCGCCGCCGCCGACGTCATGGAGCGGGTGCGCGCGGAGATTGGTTGCCTGATCCTGCCCAACGCCCCGCACGCCCGGTTGCGCGCCAGCTTTGGCGTTGCGCAATTGCAGGCGGGCGACCAGCAACTGGACGACATGGTCGCCCGTGCTGACGCTGCCCTTTACGACGCCAAGCGTGACGGCAAGGACCGCGTCGCCATCTGGCGCGCGGCTGCCTGATCAACACCTTATCTGAATGGCGGCTCGTTGAACGCGCGCAGCTTGCGGCTGTGCAGCTTTGCGCCGCCTTCTCGCAGCAGTTCGCAGGTCATTAGCCCCACGCGCAAATGGCTGGCAATCGCTTCCTCATAGAAGCGGTTGGCCTGGCCCGGCAGTTTGAGTTCGCCGTGGATCGGCTTGTCGGAAACGCATAGCAACGTGCCATAGGGTACCCTGAAGCGGTAGCCCTGTGCCGCGATGGTGGCGGATTCCATGTCGATGCCGACCGCGCGCGACAGGCTGAAGCGCAGGGCGGAACTGGAATAGCGCAGTTCCCAGTTGCGATCATCGGTCGTGACGACCGTGCCGGTGCGCAGGCGGCGCTTGAAATCTTCCGGGTCACGCCCCCCAAGCACGGCTTCTGCCGCCTGGGCCATCGCCACCTGCACCTCCGCAATGGCCGGGATCGGAATTTCCGGCGGCAGCATGGCGTCAAGCACCTTGTCATCGCGCAGATAGGCGTGGGCCAGCACATAGTCGCCGATCCGCTGGCTGGGGCGCAGCCCGCCGCAATGGCCGATCATCAGCCAGGCTTCCGGGCGCAGCACCGCCAGATGATCGCAGATCGTCTTGGCATTGGACGGACCGACACCGATATTGACAAGCGTGATGCCGCTGCCGTCTGGCGCGATCAGGTGATAGGCCGGCATCTGATGCTTGCGCCAGGCGCTGTCGGCGATCATCTGCGCCGGATCGGCGGTTTCGGGGGTGACATAGACGCCACCAGCCCCCGACAAAGCGGTAAAGCGGTTGCCGTCCCGCTGCAATTCCGCGCAGGCCCAGCTGACGAACTCATCGACATAGCGATGATAGTTGGTGAACAGAATGTAGCGCTGCATGTGTTCGGCAGGCGTGCCGGTATAATGTTTCAGACGCGCCAGCGAAAAGTCGGTGCGCAGACCGTCGAACAGCGCCAGCGGCCGATCACCGTCCGCATCCGGCATGAACAGGCCATCGGCAATCTCGTCGCCAATCTCGGCCAGTTCGGTCGTGGGGAAATAGCGCGCCAGTTCGGTCGGGGGCGTACCGTCGAGCGCCCCCATGTCCAGCCCGTCCAGAACATAGGGAAAGGGGATTTGCTGGTGGCTGAGGCCGGTTTCGACCTCCACCCCATAGTCGCGGACGAGCAAGTCGATCTGTTCGGCCAGATAATCGGCGAACATCGCGGGACGGGTAATGGTGGTGACATAGCGGCCCGGTTTGGACAGGCGGGCGAAGGACCGGCCGGGCGGCGGTGCGTCGCTGTCACCATGATAGGTGATGCGCAATTCGGGATAGCAGAAACGCTGGTCGTGCCGCGCTTGCGGCGGAGGGACGCTGCCGTCGCGACCGTAAGCGCGCATGGCGTCGCGCAATGTTTCGATGGATGTCTGATAGAGACGGTCAAGTTGCGCGACCGTTGCGCTGCCGATGCTTTGTGTCATCGCCCCTTGCTAACGCAGTTGCATGACGGAAGGAAGTCGGCGCGCGATCGAAAATGCACGCCGACTTCTGGAATTAGAGCTGACCCAGCATATGGTCGGCCGATGACAGTTTGAAATCGCCGGGGGCTTCGACATTGAGTTCGGCCACGACGCCGTCCTTCACGATCATGGAGAAGCGCTGGCCCCGCTGGCCAAGGCCGAATTTGCTGCCATCCATGGTCAGGCCAACGGCCTTGGCGAAATCGCCATTGCCATCGGCGAGCATCGTCACCTTGCCATCGGCACCGGCAGACTTGCCCCAAGCGCCCATCACGAAAGCGTCGTTGACGGCGGTGCAGGCGATTTCATCGACGCCCTTTTCCTTCAGCGCACCGGCCTTGTCGATGAAGCCGGGCAGATGCTTGGCAGAGCAGGTGGGCGTAAATGCGCCGGGAACGGAAAAGACCGCGACCGTGCGGCCCGCGAAATATTCGTCCGACGTCACGGGCTCCGGACCATCCTCGGTCATTTTCGTGAATGTCGTGCTGGGAAGGCGGTCGCCCTTGGCAATGGTCATGGTCATTCTCCTGAAACTGACGAGGGCGCAGGTCGTTGCTGCCGGGCGGACTGTCAAGGGCGGGGACGGAATATGCCGCGAGATCCTTGGCATCATCCCATGTTGGTCTATATTCCGGTGATGGACCAGACCAGTTTCTTTGGCGGGCATTTCCTGCTCGCATTGCCCGGCATGGCTGATGCGCGGTTCGATCATAGCGTGGTCGCGCTGTGCGTTCATGACGCCGAAGGGGCAATGGGCATAGCGGTCGGGGAGGAAATGGAAGGCGTCAGCCTGCATGGCCTGCTCGACAGTTTCGACATTGACGGCAGCGCGATCCCCGACAGACCCGTCCTGCGCGGCGGTCCGGTCGAACCGCGGCGCGGCTTTGTCCTCCATTCGCTCGACTGGTCGGGGCAGGACATGGTGCAGGTCGGCACGCAATGGGGCTTGTCCGGATCACTCGACATATTGAAGGCGATTGCGCAGGGGCGCGGACCCAGCCGCTATCTCGTCGCGCTTGGCTATGCCGGGTGGGGCGCCGGGCAATTGGAACGCGAGATGACGAGCGACAGCTGGTTTCTGGCACCGGGCAATGCCGACCTGTTGTTCGACGTGCCCACCCATCGCAAATGGGCCGCTTCCTATGCGGCGGCCGGTGTCGATTCGTCGCATCTGGTGCGCGGTGCCGGTTCGGCCTGACGCAGGTTTCGGTCGACCGGCAGGGTCATCACATAAAGAAATCTTTATATCGAGTTGCCACGGGCGGCGGCGGTTGGTAAAGCGCTTGCCATCGCCGCCGCCCGGACCTTTTTCCAGCGGTACAGGCATCATTTCAAGTTTACGGAGACACGATCGTGGCCACCGCTTCCGCCACCCAGGCGCAGGATTATGTGATCGCCGATATCGCCCTGGCCGATTTTGGCCGCAAGGAAATGGATATCGCCGAAACCGAAATGCCGGGCCTGATGGCCCTGCGCGCGGAATTCGGCCCGTCGCAGCCGTTGAAGGGCGCGCGCATCACCGGATCGCTGCACATGACGATCCAGACCGCCGTGCTGATCGAAACGCTGACCGCGCTGGGCGCTCAGGTTCGCTGGGCGACCTGCAACATCTATTCCACGCAGGACCATGCCGCCGCCGCGATCGCCGCGTCGGGCGTGCCCGTATTTGCCATCAAGGGCGAAACGCTGCAGGAATATTGGGACTATGTCGAACGCATTTTCGACTGGCACACCGATCCGTCGGGCGTTGCCAACATGATCCTGGACGATGGCGGCGACGCCACCATGTTCGCCCTGTGGGGCGCGCGGGTCGAAGCGGGCGAGGAATTGTTCACCCCGTCGAACGAGGAAGAGGAAATCTTCTGCGCTGTGCTGAAGCGCGTGCTGAAGGAACGCCCCGGTTTCCTGACCAAAACCGTTCAGTCGATCAAGGGCGTGTCGGAAGAAACCACCACTGGCGTCCATCGCCTCTATGAACTGGCCAAGAAGGGCAAGCTGCCTTTCCCCGCGATCAACGTGAACGACAGCGTCACCAAGTCGAAGTTCGACAATCTTTACGGCTGCAAGGAATCGCTGGTCGACGCGATCCGTCGCGGCACCGACGTCATGCTGGCCGGCAAGGTCGCCTGCGTCGCCGGCTTCGGCGATGTCGGCAAGGGTTCGGCTGCCTCGCTCCGCAATGGTGGCGCGCGCGTGCTCGTGACCGAAGTCGATCCGATCTGCGCGCTGCAGGCGGCGATGGAAGGCTATGAAGTCGTGACGATGGAAGAGGCCGCCCCGCGCGCCGACATTTTCGTCACCGCGACCGGCAATGAAGGCGTGCTGACCGTCGATCACATGCGCGCGATGAAGAATATGGCGATCGTGTCCAACATCGGCCATTTCGACAGCGAGATCGAGATTGCGGGCCTGAACAACATGAAATGGACCGAGATCAAGCCGCAGGTGGACGAAGTCGAGTTCCCCGACGGCAAGAAGATCATCGTCCTGTCGAAGGGGCGCCTGGTCAATCTAGGCAATGCCACCGGCCACCCCAGCTTCGTGATGTCGGCCAGCTTCACCAACCAGACGCTGGCGCAGATCGAACTGTGGACCAAGAGCGATCAGTATCGCAACGAAGTCTATGTCCTGCCCAAGCATCTGGACGAAAAGGTCGCCGAACTGCATCTGGAAAAGCTGGGCGTGAAGCTCACCAAGCTGAGCCAGCGTCAGGCCGATTATATCGGCGTGCCGGTCGAAGGGCCGTTCAAGCCCGACCACTACCGCTACTGATCAGTGACCATCCTCCCCTTTAGGGGGAGGTGTCGGGCCGCAGGCCAGACGGAGGGGTGTCCTGCTTTAGATAGGGCGACACCCCTCCATCAGCACGTCGTGCTGCCACCTCCCCTGCAAGGGGGAGGATTTGTTTTGGTCTGCTTTTACGCGCTGGCCTCAATTCTTTGCATCGCCTTCTTCCCGCTGCGCCCGACTTGCGTTAGTCCGGGCATGATTATGAACAGCGACAGGCAGTTTCGGCGGAAATGGGAGCAGAGGGCGCAATGACGCTGACCCCCATGGCCGCCATCATATTGGGCATCGTGCTGGCCCTGTGGCTGGGCGCCGCCGTGTGGGCGCTGGCCAGCGGACAGCGGATGCGCCGCGAGGGGATGCAGGCGCAGGGCAAGCTCGATCGCCTTGCCATGCTGCTCGCTTCCGCACCGGCCGCCCCGGTGGTCATTCATCCCGATGGCAAGCTGGAAGCGGCTGATCGTCTCGCCAAATGGCTGGGCAAGCCCCGTGTCCCGACCTTTGCATCTGAACTGATCGCTGCCGACGGGGGATTGGAACCCGACGATGCCGCAGCGCTGGCGCGCGAAATCGCGTCTGCGCAAAAGGCGGGCAAGAGCTTTGCCCTGCCGGTGCGCGGTGTCGGGTCGTCACGCCTGCTTCTGGTCCGCGGCGCGCCTGCATCGCCCAGCCTGGCGTCAAACGGTGGCGTCGTGCTGTGGATATTCGACGCGACCGACAGCCAGTCCGAAATCCAGGCGCTCAAAGGCCAGGTCGACCAGTTGCGCGATGCGCTGGAAGCGCTGGCGGGACTGGTCGAGGCTGCACCCTTCCCGATGTGGCACCGCACCCCGGACCTGCGCCTGAGCCTGGTCAACAGCGCCTATGTCCGCGCGGTCGATGGTGCCGATGCCCGCGAAGTGATCGGCAGCGGCGTCGAACTGGTCGAGGCGGTGGGCGGCCTGACGCCGCAGGCCGCCGCCGCCGACGCATTGGCGCGCGGTGAGCCAATCGAACGCATGGTCCCCGCGACGATCGACGGCGAGCGGCGCACCATGCGCGTGGTTGACGTGCCGCTGGGCGAGGCGGGCGTCGCGGGCTATGCCGTCGACCAGCATCAACTGGAACAGGCACGGGTCGAACATCGCCGCCTGGAAGCAGCGCAGCGCGACTTGCTCGATCGCCTGTCCGCAGGCGTTGCCAGATTTGGCCCGGACCGGGCGCTACGCTTCTGGAACCAGCCCTTCATCAGCCTGTTCGGCCTGCATCAGGAGCAACTGGCCGATGCCCCCCTGTTCGAGCGGGTGCTGGACCAGATGCGCGACGCACGCCGCCTGCCGGAACATCGCGACTTTCCGGCATGGCGCGGCGAACGGCGCGACTGGTTCCTGTCCCCCGATCCGGTCGAGGAAAACTGGCTGCTGCAGGATGGCACCCATTTGCGTGTCTATGCCCAGCCTCTTCCCGATGGCGGCCTGCTGCTGATCTTCGAGGACCGGACCGAGCAGGTGCAGCTTTCGAGCGCGCGCGATACGCTACTGCGGGTGCGGACGGCGACGTTCGACAATCTGTTCGAATCGATCGGCGTCTTTTCGTCCGACGGTCGCCTCCAGATGTGGAACAGCCGGTTCCGCACGGTGTGGGGCGCAGATGAGGAAATGCTGGCGACCCATCCGCGCATAGATGACCTGATGCGCGCGGTGCAGGAACGGCTGGCCAAGCCGCAACAGTCCAATCTGGTGCGCGAACTTGTCCGCGCGGCGACGGTCGAACGCAAGCAGCGGATCGGCCATGTCGGCTTTGCTGACGGGCGGACCTTCGAATTTGCCGCCATCCCGTTGCCCGATGGCAATGCGCTTTTCACCATGCTGGACGTGACCGACAGCCGCCGCGTCGAACAGGTACTGCGCGACCGCAATGTGGCGCTGGAACAGGCCGATGAAGTCAAGACCGCCTTCGTTACCAATATGAGCTACGAACTGCGTACGCCGCTGACCACCATTGCCGGCTTTGCCGAGATGATGAGCGCGGGCTATGCCGGGGAACTCAGCGCATCGGCCAAGGACTATGTCGATGGCATACTGCAAAGCACGGGCCGCCTGTCCATGCTGATCGACAATGTGCTGGACCTGACGCAGGGCGAGGCGGGGACGTTGCCGATCGATCGTGCGCCCGTCGATCTGGCGGCGGTTGCCCGTGCGAGCGCCGATCGTGTCCGCGCCGACGCCAACGCCAAGGGGATAGACCTGGCCGTCACGATCGACCCCAGCCTGGGCCAGGTGGAGGGGGACGCCCGCCGGATCGGGCAGGCGATCGATCATCTGCTCGAAAATGCCATATGCTATGGCGGCAGGAGCGCCCGCGTGCTGCTGCATGGCGATGGTGGTGCTGATCGTGCCAGGATCGTCATTTCCGACAATGGACCCGGCATCCCGGCGGCGCAGCAGAAATTGCTGTTCGATCCGGCAGCCCGCGCCCGACAGGCACGTAGCGGAGGCAAGGCCGGGATCGGCTTGCCGCTCGCCCGCCAGCTGGCGCAGGCCCACGGCGGGACGCTGGAACTGGTGTCGCAGCCGGGTCAGGGGACGATGGTGGTGATCGAGTTGCCCCGTGGCTGACGTGGCGCTGTATCTGGCCGATGAAGCTGCGATGCTGGACCTTGGCCATCGCATCGCCACCCATGTGCGAATCGGCGATGTCATTGCGCTTGAAGGTGGGCTTGGGGCGGGCAAGACGACGCTGGCGCGCGGTATATTGGAAGCGTTGGGGTTGGCGGGCGAAGCGCCCAGTCCCAGCTTTGCGATCGTGCAGCCCTATGACGTGCCGGAAGTGCGATTGCCGGTCGCCCATGTCGATCTCTATCGGCTCGACACGCCGGAGGATACGGAGGAACTGGCGCTGGGCGACTATCTGATGGACAGTCTGCTGATCGTTGAATGGCCCGACCGGCTGGGTGCGCGGCTATGGCCGCATGCGCTGCGTTTGAGCATTGCGATTGAAGGGGATGGCGCTCGGCGCTTGACAGCGGACGTGCCCGACGCTTGGACGGAGCGATGGTCACAGATATGATCCCCCCGGCCGCCGCACCCGCTTTCCTTGGCCAAGCCGGATGGGGCGACGCCGCCATCGTGCCGCTGGCAGGCGATGCATCCTTCCGTCGCTATTTCCGCGTCGTCGACGGCGGACGCCGCGCGGTGCTGATGGATGCGCCACCGCCGCATGAAGATCCGCGCCCGTTCATCGCCATCGCAGAACATCTGCTGGCGGACGGCTTTGCCGCGCCACGGATATTGGCCCGCGATCTGGAAGAGGGGCTGGTGCTGATCGAGGACTTCGGCGATCTGCGGGTCAAGGAACATCTGGACGATCAGCCGGACGCGGAACTTGCGGTCTATGGCCGCGCGATCGATTTGCTGACGGACCTCCACCGTTTGCCCGCAGCGCCGGTGCCGCCCTATGACCGCGCGGTCTATCAGCGCGAAGTCGATTTGCTGACGCAATGGTATTGCCCGGCGATCGGCCTGACGGTCGATCAGGACGCCTATGTCGCGGCATGGGATGCGGTGCTGCCGATCGTCGAACAGTCCGCCAGCCCGACCGTCACGGTGCTGCGCGATTATCATGCAGAAAATATCATGCTGATCGACCGGGCGACGTCGCATGGCCTGGGCCTGCTCGATTTTCAGGACGCGCTTGCCGGGCATCCCGCCTATGATCTGGTGTCGCTGTTGCAGGATGCGCGGCGCGATGTGCCGCCGCAGGTCGAGGCAGCGATGCTGGCGCGCTACAAGGCGATCGCCGCGCCGCCGCCCGATTTCGACGCTGCCTATGCGGTGCTGGGCGCGCAGCGGAACGCCAAGATTATCGGCATCTTCACCCGCCTTTGGCAGCGCGATGGCAAGCCGCGTTATCTCAGCTTCCTGCCGCGCATGTGGGATTTGCTGGAGCGCGATCTGGCGCACCCGGCGCTGGAACCGGTGGCGCAATGGTTCGCCGCCAACATACCGGCCGATCAACGCCATGAGGCGCTGGTGGAGTTCGCCCCGGCATGATCGACACAGCGATGTTGATGGCGGCGGGGCTTGGCAAGCGGATGCGTCCACTCACCGCCACCCGGCCAAAGCCGCTGGTCAAGGTGGCGGGCAAACCGCTGATGGACCATGCGCTCGACCGGCTGGAGGCTGGCGGCATCCGCAAGGTGATCGTCAATGTCCATTATCTCGCCGACACGGTCGAGGCGCATTTGCGCACGCGCAAGGGCGGCATGGCGTTTGCCGTCTCCAATGAGCGCGCCAAATTGCTGGAAACCGGCGGCGGCCTGATCCATGCCGCGCCGCTGCTGGGCGACAAACCCTTTTTCTGCGCCAATAGCGACAATCTGTGGATCGACGGGCCACAGGAAACGCTGGGAATGATGCAGCGCATCTGGAACCCGGACAGGATGGATGCGCTGCTGCTGCTGGTACCGCTCGCGCGCGCGCACTGCCATACTGGCCAGGGCGATTTTCATATGGACGCCAGCGGTCGGCTGACGCGGCGCAAGACGGCCCATGTCGCGCCATTCGTCTTTACCGGCGTACAGATCATGTCGCCCGCGCTGCTGCGCGATCCGCCCGGTGACGTATTTTCGACCAATATTTTCTGGGACAGGGCGATCGAGGCGGGACGGCTCTATGGCGTTTCGCATCAGGGCCTCTGGTTCGACGTCGGTACGCCCAAAGCCATCCCTGTCGTGGAATCCATGATCACCCATGGGTGATCGCACGCGCCCCGCGCTATTTTCCATCCCGGCGCACCGCGCCTTTTCCGATGCGCTGGTTGCGGGCCTGTTGGCGCGCCATGGCGGCGATCCGATGGCGTTGACGCAGGGCATGATCCTGCTGCCCAGCAATCGCGCGGTCCGCGCGGTCAGCGATGCGTTCGTGCGCGCGTCGGGCGGGGGGCTGTTGCTGCCGCGTCTGGCGGCCATCGGCGACCCGGATATTGGCGAGCAGGTCGGCAGCGCACTCGATCCGTTGGGGGAGGGGGACGCGCTGCCCCCGGCGATTGCACCGATGCGCCGCCAGATGATCCTGGCGCGGATGGTGCAGCAGGTGAAGGGCGATATTGACGCGGGGCAAGCGCTGCAACTGGGGCAGGCTCTGGGCGCGGTGCTGGATCAGATGCAGGTGGAGCGGGTGCCAGTCACGGCGCTGCGCGACCTCAGCCTGTCCGACGAATTGTCGCGGCACTGGCAAACGTCGCTGCATCTGTTCGAGATCGTGATCGCCCGCTGGCCCGATGAACTGGCGCGGCTGGGCTGCATGGATCTGACCGAGCGGCGCAACCAGCTGTTCGACCGGCTGGCGGCGCGCTGGCGGGATCATCCGCCGTCGGGCTTTGTCGTGGCGGCGGGCATTGCGTCGACGGCTCCGGCGGTCGCAGGGCTGTTGCGCCGGATAGGCGAAATGCCGGGCGGCATGGTCGTGTTCGCCGGGCTGGACCAGCATATGGACGACGAAGCGTGGCAGGCGATCGGCCCCTTCGATCCCGATCCCGTCACCGGCCTGGCCCCCGCCGGGCATGAAAGCCATCCGCAATATGCGCTGAAACGGCTGCTCCACGCCATGAGCGCGACCCGTGACGATGTGGCGCAGTGGCGCTGGGGCAGCGAGCATGATGCGCGGGCGGTGCGCGGGCGCAATATCTCCAACGCAATGCTGCCGCCCCGGCTCACCAGTCGCTGGCGTGACCTGAAGACCGCAGACCGTTCGCTGGCGGGGGTCGCTGCGCTGGAAGTGGCGACACCGGGCGAGGAAGCACAGGCCATCGCCATCGCCCTGCGCGAGGCGCTGGAGACGGAGAAGCGCACCGCCGCACTGGTGACGCCCGACCGGCAACTGGCGACGCGGGTATCTGCGCATCTCAAGCGCTGGGGCATAGAGGCGGACGATTCGGCGGGCTTGCCGCTTTCACGGCTTCCGCCCGGCACTTTGCTGATCGCGATAGCGCAGGCGGTGGCGGAACGGTTCGCGCCGGTCCCGCTGCTGACATTGCTCAAACATCCATTGGTCATGCGGGGCGAAGGGCGGCTGGCATGGCTGGAGGGTGTGCGCGCGCTCGACCTGCTGTTGCGCGGGCCAAGGCCGCAGGCGGGGCTGGCAGGGATCGACCTGCTGCTGATGCCGCGCGATGATGATCGCCAGCGGACCATACGCGGACAGGTGCGCGACTGGTGGCCTGCCGCGCGCGCCTTGCTGGAACCGCTGGAACGGGCCTTTGCCGTCGCAACTGATCTTGCCACGCAATTGGCGGCGATCCGCGAGCAGGCGGGCGCGCTGACGGGGGACGCCGTCTGGACGGGGCATCAGGGGCATGCCGCCGCCGATCTGTTCGCCGAGATGGAGGGTGCCGCCGATGAAGGCCCGCGCCAGGCGGACATGCGCGCGCTGCCGATGCTGCTCGATCATGTGCTGGGCGGCGTGTCGGTGCGTCCGCCGCAGGGTGGCCACCCGCGCATTGCGATATTGGGGCTGATCGAGGCGCAACTGGTACAGCCGGACCTGATGATATTGGGCGGCCTGAACGAAGGCACATGGCCCGGCCTGCCCGCGCCTGATCCGTGGCTGGCGCCGCGTATCCGGCGGGAACTGGGCTTGCCGGGGGTGGAGACGCGCATTGGCCTGGCGGCCCATGATTTCGCCAGTGCGCTGGGTGCGCCCCATGTTCTGATCACGCGCGCGAAACGCGGGAGTGGTGGCCCGGCGGTGGCGTCGCGGCTCTGGTTACGACTGAAGGCTATGGCGGGGCCGCAATGGAAAGTGGCGGATAGCTATGCCGTGCTGGCGCGTACCCTCGATACGCCCGCTATCCATAACCCTGAAGGCCGCCCCGCACCCGCGCCGCCTGCATCGGTTCGCCCAACCGTCATCCCCGTCACCGATGTGGACCGGTTGAAGGCCGATCCTTTCGCATTCTACGCCCGGCGCATACTGCGGCTCGCACGGCTTGACCCGGTCGATGCCGATGCCGGACCGGCCTGGCGCGGAACGGCGGTGCATGACATCCTGCAGCAGTGGGCGGAAGCCGGGATACTGGACCCCGCCGATCTGGAAGCGCGCGCCCGCGCCATGTTCGACCGGCCAGAGGTCCATCCGCTGCTGCGCGCGCTGTGGCAGCCGCGCCTGATCGAGGCGATCCGCTGGATCGCGGCGGAAGTGGTGCGCGACAAGGCGGAAGGGCGCACCATCCTTGCCGTCGAAAAGGAAGGGCGCGCAGACATTGCCGAGGTGACGCTGATGGGCAAGGCGGACAGGATCGACCGCCTGCCCGACGGCACGCTAGGCATTATCGACTACAAGACCGGCAAGCCGCCCAGCGCAGCGCAGGTGAAGGCGGGCTTTGCGCTGCAATTGGGGCTGCTGGGCGTGATCGCGGAAAATGGCGGGTTTGACTGCATTACGGGGAAGAGGACCGCAGGCGGCTTTGAGTATTGGTCGCTCGCCAAGAAGGGCGATCAGTTCGGCTATCGCGAAAGTCCGGTCGATCCGATGGGCGCGCGCAACAAGATCGTCACGGACCAGTTTACCGCCAGGGTCCATCAACAGTTTGAAGAGCTGGCGCAGGCCTTCCTGCTGGGGACGGCGCCCTTCCGTGCGGAAATCAACCCCGAAGTCGCCAATTATGGCGATTATGACCAGCTGATGCGGCTGGAGGAATGGTATGGCCGCGACGATGGCTAAGGCGCTGCAACCCTTGCAGGGCAACCAGGCCCGCGCCGCCGCACCGGACGCGCATGTCTGGCTGTCCGCGTCGGCAGGGACCGGCAAGACCCATGTGCTGACCGCACGCGTGTTCCGCCTGCTGCTGCAAGGGGTGCGGCCGGAAAATATATTGTGCCTGACCTTTACCAAGGCTGGCGCGGCAGAAATGGCCGATCGCATCCATGACCGGCTCGCCGCCTGGGTGCAGATGGACGACAAGAGGCTGTTCGCCGATCTGGAGGCGCTGGGCGAGGAGTCCGGGCCGGATGCGCGCGATTTTGCGCGGCGGTTGTTCGCCGAAGTGCTGGAGTCGACCGGCGGCGGGCTGCGTATCCAGACAATCCATGGCTTTTGCCAGCAATTGCTGACCGCCTTTCCGCTGGAGGCAAACCTGACGCCCGGCTTCAGGCCGCTCGACCAGCGCGAACAGACCAATCTCGCCCGGCAGACGCTGGCCGACATGGTGGTGCGCGCGCATGAGACGCGCGACGATGCACTGTTCGCGGCGTTGCAGGCGATCAGTCTGCGGCTGGGCGAGGGTGGGGCGGAAAACTATCTTCTGCGGTGCGCGGCGAAGGGCGATGCACTGGAATATCTGCCCGATGCGATCACGCCCTGGGTCATGGCCGAACTTGGCCTGCCGGAGGGCGACATCGACCAATGGCTGGCCGACCAATGCGCGGACGCAAGCTTCGATATGCGCACGCTCGACCAGATCGTGCAGGTGAATGTGCAATGGGGCAAGAGCCGCGGGCTGGAACGGTGCGACCGGATTGCCGCGTGGCGCGCGCTTGACCCGGCAGGCCGGGCCGCCACCCTGTCCGACCTGCATCGCGCTTGGGCCAAGGCGGATGGCGAGATCATGCTGACGAAGGGGTGGGTGCCGCCGGTCGATGGCTATGCCGAAATGGCGACCCGGCTCTACGACCGCTGCGCCGAGCTGATCGCGATGAAGCTGCGCGCCGATTATGCGGCGCTGCTGGGGCAGGCGCTCCATGCCGGGCGGGCCTATGCGCGGGCCTATGCGCAGGCCAAGCAACTGGCCGGTGCTGTAGATTTCGACGACCTGATCGCCCGCGCCGCCGCGCTGCTGGAGCAGGACGGGATTGCGGAATGGATCCGGTACAAGCTGGACCAGCGGATCGACCATATATTGGTGGACGAGGCGCAGGATACCAACGCCGCCCAATGGCGCATCGTGAGGACGCTGGCGGAGGAATTTTTCGCAAGCGAGTGGCAGCCGGGCGACAAGGTGCGGACAATCTTCACCGTCGGCGATTTCAAGCAGGCCATCTTCGGCTTTCAAGGGACCAGCCCGGCCAATTTCGCTGCGGCGCAAATCCTGTTCCAGCGGGATGCCGACAATAGCGGTCACGATTTTCACAACCTGTCTCTCGACCAGAGCTTCCGTTCGACCCCGGCGGTGTTGGACGTGGTGGACCGCACCATTTCGACCCTGCGCGCCGATCGGCTGGGGCTGGAGGCGGGCGACGTCCATCATATCAGCGCCAACCGGCATCCGGGCGAAGTGCTGCTGTGGAAGCCGGTCGTCGCCAACCTGTCCGGCGAGGCCGAGGGCGAGGAGGATTGGGCCGCCGATCAGGAGCGGGTGCTGGCGCAGAAGATCGCGCAACAGATCAGGCAATGGATCGACGACGGGGTGATGCTCGAAAGCCGGGGGCGTCCAGTGCGGGCAGGGGACATCATGATCCTGGTCCGTCGCCGCAGCGAACTGGCCCGGCTGATCGTGGCGCGGCTTTATGAGGAGAAGGTGGCGGTTGCCGGGATCGACCGGCTACGGCTCAATGCGCCGCTGGCGGTGCGCGATCTGCTGGCCGCACTGCGCTTTGCGGTGCAACCCGACGACGAGCTGAACATGGCGTCGCTATTAGTTTCGCCGCTGATCGGCTGGACCCAGGACGAATTGATGCACCGGCTGATCGGGCGCAAGACCGGACTGTGGCGGCACCTGCTCCAGACGCAGGACGAAGAAACGCTCAAGCCCTTACGCGATTTGCTGGCGGTTGCGGACCTGACGACGCCCTATCGCTATCTGGAGGGGATATTGTCGGGGCCGATGGATGGCCGCCGTCGCCTGATCGAACGACTGGGAGCCGAAGCGGTCGATCCGATCGAGGAACTGCTCAACGCGGCGCTGGCGTTCGAGAGTGACGACCATCCCTCGCTCCAGCGCTTCATCGACTGGTTCGACCGGGGCGAAGTCGACATCGTGCGCGATGCGGCGGCGCAGGGCGACATGCTGCGCCTGCTGACGGTGCACGGCGCCAAGGGGTTGCAGGCGCCCGTCGTCATATTGGCGGATGCCTGCCTTGATCCCGATGCGGGCAATCGCGCGGATGCGCTGCTTTGGAACGGCCTGCCCATCCTTGCCCCGCGCAAGCCGGAGCGGCAGGGGCCGATCGGCGAGGTGGCCGAGCAGGCCGCCTCCGTCGAGCGGGAGGAGCATTGGCGGCTGCTCTATGTCGCCCTGACCCGCGCGGAGGAAAAACTGATCGTCGCCGGATCGCTGGGACCAAGGGCGAAGGGCGAAGTGAAGCCTGAAAGCTGGTTCGCGGCGGTCGAAGGCGCGATGGCTTCGCTGGGCGCGGAGTGGGAGGCGGACCCATTATGGGGCGCGAGGCGGCGCTGGCTGGGGACGGAGGATTTGCCATCGCGGAAGGCAGAGCCGGAAGCCCCGCAGGAGCAAGTCGCCGCCGACATACCCGACTGGCTGCGTCGGCCCGCGCCAGTGGAAGCGCGCCCGCCGCGTCCGCTCGCCCCGTCCGCGCCGGTCGAGGACGACGTGCCTTATCCGCCGCCCACGCCCGCGATGCGCGCGGCTGCGGAGCGAGGGCGATGGCTCCATGCCCTGTTCGAACGGTTGCCAGGTGTCGAGCCTGAACGTCGCCGGGACGCCGCCGACCGCTGGCTGCTCCAGCAGGGGGCGGACGATGCGGCGGTTCGGCAGGATATTGTCGCGCAGGCGCTACAGGTGATCGAAGCACCCGATTTTGCCGACCTGTTCAGCCCCGATGCGCTCGCCGAAGCGCCTATAGCGGCGGTGGTTGGCGAAGCGGTAATCGCCGGAACCGTGGACCGGCTATGTGTTGGCCCGGATCGCATCCAGTTGGTGGACTTCAAGACCGGACGGATCGCGCCGATCGGCGTGGACGAGGTGCCCACGGCACATGTCCGTCAGATGGCCGCCTATGCCGCCGCGCTGGCTGTCATCTTCCCCGACCGGACGATCGAAGCGGGACTGCTTTACACCAGTGCCGCGCGGCTCATCACCCTGCCGCCCGCCCTGCTGGCAACGCACAAGCCGGGCTTTGTCCCTGCGCAGGAGAATTTGCCGCTCTGACCCGTTGAGCCGGATGCGTGCACGCCCTAGATACCGCTTCAAGACAAGGAGATTATAGTCATGGCCACCAAGGCAGTTACCGACAGCAGCTTCAAGGCTGACGTGATCGATTCCGACAAGCCCGTGCTTGTCGATTTCTGGGCCGAATGGTGCGGCCCGTGCAAGATGATCGGCCCGGCTCTGGAGGAAATCTCCGACGAGCTGGGTGACAAGCTGACGATCGCCAAGGTCAATATCGACGAAAATCCCGATGCGCCGGGTCAATATGGCGTGCGCGGCATCCCGACGATGATCCTGTTCAAAAATGGCGAACCGGCGGCGACCAAGGTTGGCGCAGCGCCCAAGAGCGCGCTCAAGAGCTGGATCGAAGGCGCCCTCTGATCAGGTGGTCCGGGCGTCGTAACGGATACGACGTCCGGATGATCAGCGAAACAGCAGTTCCGCCGCCATGTCCCACAGCCTTGGCGAGGATGCACCGAGCAGACCCCGGCGCATGTCGCCCACGACATAGGCGGTACCATCGAGCCGCTGACAGCAACCGCCCGCTTCATTCAGGAACAATGTGCCCGCCGCATGGTCCCATGGCAGGGTGCGGGCGAACACCGACACATCATTCTGTCCCAGCACCAGCCGGGGATATTGTTCGGCCGCACAGCGGGGAATATCGACCAGCGCGAACCTGTCCTGCGACCGTAGGGCGATGTCGGCGCGCTCGTCCGGCGTCATGAAATAGACCGCCAGCGCTGCGATCGGCAAAGCACCGCCACTTTCACGCGCCTGCACCCGTTCATCATCGATATGACTGCCACCGCCCAGCATCGCATGGCACAGCCGTCCGCTGATCGGATCGAGAATCCAGCCGGCCAGCGTCGTCCCGGCATCCGCCAGCGCGATCATGATGCCGAAGGGCGGCTTGCCGGCAGCGAAATTGCCGGTGCCGTCGATCGGGTCGATGATCCAGTTGAGACCATCGCCCGCCCGGTCGAGTATCGAAGGGTCGGCAGCGCAGGCTTCCTCCCCGATAATGCCTGCTTCGGGCAGGATCGCGGCCAGCCCCTCGGCCAGCCGGATTTCGCTTTCCTTGTCCGCGATGGTGACCAGATCGTCGGCATCCGCCTTTTCACTGATCTCGCTGCTCGCCAGATTCTGGTAGCGGGGCATCACGACATTGCGGGCCACATCGCGCATCAGCGCGACGACCGGGGCGTGCAGTTCCAGCATCAACTGCGATAGTCCGCATTGATCGAAATATAGCCATGGGTGAGGTCACAGGTCCACACCGTCGCGCGGCCCTCGCCCAGCCCCAGGTCGACGCCGATGACGATGTCCTGCCCCTTCAGATGCGCGGCAACCGGCGCTTCGTCATAGCCCTTCACCGCCAGGCCGCCGGTCGCCACCTGAGTCGCGCCGAAACGGATGGAGAGCAGGTCGCGATCAGCCGGTTCGCCAGCCTTGCCGATCGCCATGACGACACGGCCCCAATTGGCGTCCTCACCTGCAATCGCCGTCTTGACCAGCGGCGAGTTGGCGATCGACAGGGCAATCCTGTGCGCGCTGTCGTCGCTGGTTGCGCCCTCGACACTGATCTCGACAAATTTGGTCGCGCCTTCGCCATCGCGCACGACGAGATGGGCAAGTTGGCGGCACAGATCGGCCAGCGCGGCGGCAAAGGCATCGGCGCCTGTATCGTCCATGCTGGTGAGCGGCGCGTTGCCTGCCTTGCCGGTGGCAAAGGCCAGTACCGTATCGCTGGTCGACGTATCGCTATCGACCGTGATGCAGGAAAAGCTGCGAGTGTTGGCGGCCGAGAGCATGGATTGCAGCAGCGCCGGGTCGATCGTGGCATTGGTGAAGATATAGCCGAGCATCGTCGCCATATCCGGCGCGATCATGCCCGACCCCTTGATGATGCCGACCAGATCGACCCGCGTTCCCCCGATCATGGCGGAGACATGGGCGCCCTTGGCGAAAGTGTCGGTCGTGCCGATGCTGTTGGCGGCATCTTCCCAGCCGCAGGGGGCGGCGGCAAAGGCCGCTTCAAGACCGGCCTCTGCCTTGTCGATGGGCAAGGGCACGCCGATCACCCCGGTCGAGGAGACGAATATGTCCGAGGGCTTGCAGGAAAGGTGATTGGCGACCTTGGCCGCGATCGCCTCCACCGCCGCGCGACCGCGATGGCCAGTGAAAGCATTGGCATTGCCCGCATTGACGACGAGCGCGCGCGCCGACCCCAGCGGAATGGCGTCCCGACACCATTCGACTTCGGGGGAGGGGCATTTGCTCTGCGTCGTCACGCCAGCGACCGCCGTGCCTGCGTCGAGTTCGACATAGGTGAGGTCGCACCGCTCCCACGCCTTGTATCCGGCACGGGCGCGACGCAGCGTCACACCTGCGATCGGAGGCAGGGCCGGAAAGGCGGCGGGGGCGAGGGGGGAGGGCTTGCTCATGGCAACCCGATACGAGATACGAAGCAAATAATACAGGGCAACTTTCCATCAAAAAAACAATATAAATCAGATACTTGGTCGTTTAGCAACTTTCACTTGCCTTACCTTCCCGTTTAGCAATGATTAGGTGATACCGTGTAGCCGAGGGAGTGCAGGAGTTATGACCATTGAAATCAAGCGTGGCGATAATTCATCAATAGACCAAGCACTGTCCGCAATCGCTCCAAATATACTACAATCATCCGGGTCAGTATTCTATTCCGGTAGATCAGCTTTTTCAAAAAAGAGCGACCTGTATATTCTCGGCCTGAATCCTGGTGGAAATCCTGTTGATCAGGTTTCTGAAACTGTCGCTGCCGATATTGACCAATTTTGGACGCAGCCTGCTTCATGGTCGGCCTATGCTGATGAGTCGTGGCAAGGCGCTGCCCCAGGAACATGGGGTATGCAGCCTCGGATATTGCATATGTTGGCACGGCTCAAACTGGCGCCAAGAGAAGTCCCAGCGAGCAACCTTATATTTGTCCGAACCTCTTCCGAAGCTGCGTTACGGCAACAGAAAGCGCAATTGATCCGGGATTGTTGGCCGGTGCATCAGGCCGTAATCGACAGCCTGAACGTCACGGCTTTACTCTGTTTCGGCGGGACAGCCGGACGCGGGTTCGAGAGCGTCTCGGCGCGAGTCAACTCATCGATAGTTATCGCGAAACCAACGATCGGGGATGGGCTAGCGAATGCCATCAAGCATTGGATGGCCGAAGGGTCGTTACGGTCTCTCATCCCGGTCGAGCGGACTGGCGGAATCCGCTTGCGGACCCGACCGGGTTGGTAGCCAGAGCATTGGCGCTTTGATGGCCTGCCGGAGTGTGTCACTTGAGCGAATTGACTATCCAACGCCCACACCCTAAATCGCGGCGCATATTTGCGTGCGGGGCGTTTTCGCCCCGCACATCCCCGTAAAGTCAGGAATTTGCATGTTCGGCGCCCTCGCCAAGTCCATCTTCGGATCGTCCAACGAACGCTATGTGAAGTCGCTGGGCAAGATCGTCGACAAGATCGCCTCGTTCGAGCCATCGGTTCAGGCGCTGAACGACGCGGATCTGGCAGCGCAGACGGTGCGTTTTCGTGAACGGCTGGCCGCTGGCGAGACGCTGGACGACCTGCTGCCGGAAGCCTTTGCAACGGTACGCGAAGCTGCCGTCCGGGTGCTGGGCATGCGGCATTTCGATGTGCAGATGGTGGGCGGTATCGTCCTGCATCGCGGCGAAATCGCCGAAATGCGGACGGGTGAGGGCAAGACGCTGGTGGCGACGCTGGCCACCTATCTCAACGCGCTGGAGGGCAAGGGCGTCCATGTCGTTACCGTAAACGACTATCTGGCCAGCCGCGACTGCGAATGGATGGGGCAGGTCTATCGCTTCCTGGGGCTGACGACCGGCGTGATCGTGCCGAACATCAGCGAGGATCAGCGCCGCGCCGCCTATGCCGCCGACATTACCTATGCGACGAATAACGAGCTGGGCTTCGACTATCTGCGCGACAATATGAAATATGACCGCGCGTCGATGGTCCAGCGCCCCTTCAATTTCGCCATCGTCGACGAAGTGGACTCGATCCTGATCGACGAGGCGCGCACGCCGCTGATCATTTCCGGGCCGACCGACGACAAGTCGGAACTCTATGTCGCGGTCGATGCGATCGTGAAGCAGATCGACGAATCCGATTATGAAAAGGACGAGAAACAGCGTTCCGTCACCCTGACTGAAGAGGGGACCGAAAAGATCGAGCGGCTGCTGGAGGCGGCGGGGTTGCTGCAGGGCAGCAACCTCTATGATTTCGAGAATACGCAGGTCGTCCATCATGTGAACCAGGCGCTGCGCGCGGTCGTGATGTTCCGCCGCGACATCGATTATATCGTCAAGGACGGCAAGGTCGTCATCATCGACGAATTTACCGGTCGCATGATGGACGGACGCCGCTGGTCCGACGGGCTGCATCAGGCTGTGGAAGCCAAGGAAGGCGTCCAGATCGAGCCGGAGAACCAGACGCTGGCGTCGGTCACCTTCCAGAATTATTTCCGCATGTATCCCAAGATTTCGGGCATGACCGGCACCGCTTCCACCGAAGCGACCGAATTCTACGAAATCTACAAGATGAACGTCGTCACCATCCCCACCAACAAGCCGGTGCAGCGGATCGACGAGCAGGACAGTTTCTACAAGAATATCGAGGACAAGTTCCGCGGCATTGCCCGCACGATCAAGGAACATTCGGAAAAGGGCCAGCCAGTGCTGGTCGGGACCGTGTCGATCGAAAAGTCCGAAATGCTGTCCGAATTCCTCAACCAGGAAGGCGTGCCGCACGCGGTGCTGAACGCGCGCTTCCATGAGAGCGAAGCGCATATCGTGGCGCAGGCCGGGCGCAAGGGCGTGGTGACGATCGCCACCAACATGGCCGGGCGCGGGACCGACATCCAGCTGGGCGGCAATCTGGAACTACGGGTCGAGGATGAATTGCGCGACATGCCCGAAGGGCCGGAGCGCGACGCCGCGATCGAAGCGATCAGGGCGGAAATTGCGGCGGAGAAAGCCGAAGTGCTGGCGGCCGGCGGTCTGTTCGTGCTGGCGACCGAGCGGCATGAAAGCCGCCGTATCGACAACCAGCTGCGCGGCCGTTCGGGGCGTCAGGGCGATCCTGGCCTGTCGCGCTTCTACCTCAGCCTGGACGACGACCTGATGCGCATCTTTGGCCCGGACACAATGTTCGCCAAGATGATCCGGTCCAACCTGGAAGATGGCGAAGCGCTGCCCCCGTCCAAATGGCTGAGCAAGGCGATCGAGACCGCGCAGAAGAAGGTCGAGGCGCGCAACTACGACATTCGCAAGCAGGTCGTCGAATATGACGACGTCATGAACGACCAGCGCAAGGTGATTTACGAGCAGCGGTCCGACATCATGGATGCAGAGACGGTCGACGATGTCGTCACCGACATGCGCCATGAAACGGTCAACGACATTGTCGGCAGCAGCTGCCCGCCCGGCACCTATCCCGAACAATGGGACATCGCCAAGCTGAAGGCGCGAACGCTGGAAATTCTGGGCCTTGAGCCGGATTTCGACGCCTGGCTGGCCGAAGATGCGGTCGACCCTGAAATGATCGAGGAGCGGCTCTCCGCCCTGGCCGACGAAACCGTCGCGGACAAGGTGCGGGAGGTCGATCCTGCGGACTGGCACATGATCGAAAAGTCGATCCTGCTCCAGAGCCTCGATCATCACTGGAAAGAGCATCTCTCGACGCTTGATGCGCTGCGTCAGGTCGTGCATCTGCGCGCCTATGCGCAAAAGACGCCGATCAACGAATATAAGCAGGAAGCCTTTGCCCTGTTCGAGCGGATGCTGGAAAATATCCGGGAGGATGTGACGGGATCGATCGCGCGGGTGCAGTTCCGCATGGACGCGCCGCTGCCCGAATTCGACCTGCCCGTGCTACCTGATTTTATCACGACCCATATCGATCCTTTCTCCGGCGAAGATAACAGCGCCGATTTCGATGCAGGGACATTTGGCGGGATCACGACGACGATCCCGCGCGCGCCTGCGGTCCCGGCCGGCGAATTCGCCAATCTGGACATCAGTCGCAATGCGCCGTGCCCCTGTGGTTCGGGCCAGAAATACAAGCATTGCCACGGCGCGCTGGCCTGATTTCCAATCGGGGGGGCAGAGACCCGTTCATAGCTGCCCCCCTGTTAACCAGCCCGCTTATCGCTTCTGCAAGATTGCTGCGACAGATTCACATCTGATCCTGGGGGGAAACCGGGAGACAGCGATGAACAGCATCCATTACAGGCCGCAGGTCCAACGTCGCCGCGAAAGCCGCTTCATAGCCAATGCCCGCGCGACGCTTTTATGGGACGGTGTTACCGAACCCGTCACCATCCTGAATATCTCCTCCTACGGCGCGCTCGTCACCGGCCTGTATCTACCGCCGATCGGCGCGCGCGTTACGGTGATTGCCGACTATCTGGAAGTATGCGGCACGGTGATCTGGTGCGGCGTGGAGCGTTGCGGCCTGTTGCTGAGCCGAGAGATAGACCCATTGGCGGTGATCGCCGAGCCATCGGTCAGCACGGTGGACCCAACCCCGCAACGCGAAATCAGCCTGAAACGGATTGCGCCCGGAACCTACGCCTGAGCACCGCGAGGCCGGATAGGCCGCGCGTCAAAACCTCTAGCGAGATGCGATATTGGCGGAAGGGGTGGGATTCGAACCCACGGATGCTTGCACATCGGCGGTTTTCAAGACCGCTGCAATCGACCACTCTGCCACCCTTCCGTCGCCTCGCTTCCTAGCGCGCTGTGCTGGCTTGCCAAGCGCAAAAATCGCCTGGGGCTCGGTTCGTCGTCTAAACGGGCCATAGTTGCCATTAAGGGGATTCACCTGCCGTCCGGCCTGTGCAACAACGGGGGGATGAGAGATTCTCTGCGTTCGTCTGTATTTTCGCTGTTGCTGGGGCTGGCTGGCGTAACGGCTGGCACTGTTGTGCCGGGGGTTGCGCAGGCACAGGATGTGATGGATTTTCGCGCCTATCTGGAAAGCCTGCGACCCAAGGCGCGGGCGATGGGGATCAGTGACGCGACGCTGGACAGCGTGTTTGCGACGCTGACGCCCAATCCACGGGTCATCGCGCTGGACCAGACGCAGCCCGGCGGTGGCGCTTATTCGCCCATCCCCAATTTCGAACCCTATCGCCGCCAGCATGTCGATGCCGCGCGGATCAGGCGCGGCCAGACCGCCTATCAGGCCAATCGCGCGCGTCTGGCCCGGATAGAGGCGGAAACCGGCGTGCCGGAGGAGATCATGGTCGCCATTTATGGCCATGAAACCAATTATGGCAGCTATGTCGGCGATTTCGACCTGATCCGGTCGCTGGCAACGCTGGCGCATGAGGGGCGTCGGCGCACCCTGTTCGAGCCGGAACTGCTGGCGACGTTGAAGATGCTGGACAATGGTGTGCCGCGCAGCCGCCTGGTCGGCAGTTGGGCCGGGGCGACAGGCTATCCCCAGTTTCTGCCGTCGGTCTATCTGCGGCTGGCCAAGGATGGCGATGGCGACGGGCGGGCGGACATCTGGACCAGTGAGGCGGATGCACTGGCGTCGATCGCCAATTATTTCGTGCAGGCCGGATGGCGACGCGGGCAACCCTGGGGTGTGGCGGTCTCCGTGCCGTCCAGCTTGAACCGCGCCAGCGTGGCGGCAAAGACCAATCCGGCGCGCTGCCCGCGCGTATTCAACCGGCATAGCCGATGGCTGACCATGGCCGAATGGCGCAAGCTGGGCCTTACCCCGCAAAGCGGCGCCTGGCCCGCCGATACGGTGATGGCGACGCTGCTGGAGCCGGACGGGCCGGGCAAGACCGCCTATCTGCTGACCGGCAATTACCGGGCAATTCTGGATTATAACTGTTCCAATTTCTATGCTCTGTCTGTGGGGTTGCTGGCCGATGCGGTCAAATAAGGGGGGGAGGCTGCCTCTGGCGGCCGGGCTTATACTATTGCTGGCATCGTGCAGCGGCGGGGAGCAGCCGCCCGTGCCACCGCCGCCCGCATCATCGCCGCGCCCGCTGGCGCAGGGCGCGATGGTATCCGATGACCCCCTGATGATTGGCGCGCCCTACAGCGTCGGCAAGGTCACCTATACGCCCGAAGACGCGCCTAACTATGATGCGGTCGGTTATGCCGGCTGGTATGGCGAGGAGTTGCAGGGCAACAAGACGGCCAATGGCGAAACCTTCGTGCCGGAGGCGATTACCGCCGCGCACCAGACATTGCCGCTGCCCAGCTATGTCGAGGTGACGGCGCTCGATACCGGACGGACCATCCTGGTCCGGGTCAATGATCGCGGACCTTTCGCCAATGACCGGATCATCGACCTGTCGCGCGGCGCGGCGGAGCAGTTGGGCGTGATCGACGACGGCGCGGCGGCGGTGCGGGTGCGGCGCGTCAGCCCGCCCGATCAGGAACGGGTTGCGCTGCGCAGCCATGGCCGGGTGGCAGAGCGGCTGGAAACCCCGCCCGCCTTGCTGACCGCGCTGCGGGCCAAGCTGCCCGCCCGTCCCGCAGCAACGCCCGCAAAGGCAAAGGTCGTAGCAAGGCCAAGCGCCAAGACGCCGCCCAGGGCGGTCCGCGGCCCAGAGAAGCGCGGAATTGCGCCAACGCCCGCAAGGCAGGATGGCTTCGTGGTGGAAAAGGCGGGCGCGCCATCGGCGCCAACGCCTGTTGCGCCAGTTGCTCCTGCCTCTGCCGCCGCGCCAGCCGCCGCCCGGACTTATGTGGTGCAGGTCGCTGCCTTCTCATCCCGCGCCCGCGCCGAAACGCTGGCGAAGCGCATCGGCGCCAGGGCAGTGGAGGGCGACGGCGTGTGGCGGGTGCGCTTTGGCCCCTATCCCACGCAGGACGCCGCACAGGCTGGTGTGCGCGCCGCCGCAGCCAAGGGGTTTGAGAATGGCCGCATCATGGCTAATGACGCGCGATAGACATCGCGCACCACCCAAGCGATTCCATCCCATTTGAAGGCAGCCCCATGAACAAGTCCGTCGCAGTCCTCCTCTTCACCGGGCTGTTGGCCCAGCCGCTGACCGCAGCGGCGCCGCCCTACACCAGCGAAGCGCCGATCGCTTATATGAAGGATCTGTCGTCGGGCGCGGTACTGTATGACAAGGGCGGCGAAACGAAGATGCCACCGGCATCCATGGCCAAGATGATGACCGCCCATGTCGCCTTCCGCCTGATCCAGAAGGGCGAATTGAAGCTGGACACCATGTTCACCGTACGCCCGGAAACCTGGAAGCAGTGGCATGGCCCGGCTGCCGGTTCGACCATGTTCCTGTCGGCGGGCGAGCAGGTATCGGTGGAAAATCTGCTGCACGGCATAGTCACCCTGTCCGGCAATGACGCCTGCGTCGTTCTGGCCGAAGGGATTGCCGGGACCGAGCAGGCTTTCGTCGCGCTGATGAATGAGGAGGCCAAGCGCATGGGCCTCAAAAACAGTCATTTCGGCACCAGCAATGGCTGGCCGGACGAAGGCGTGACCTATGTGACCGCCGAGGATCTGGCCAAGCTGGCGCAAGGAACGATCGAGGAAACGCCCGATCTCTATAAGCGTTTCTACGCCACCCGTTCCTTCACCTGGGGCAAGACGATGGGCGGCGCGGACATTGCGCAGGGCAATCGCAACCCGATTTTGGGCAAGATCGCGGGGGCCGATGGCCTCAAGACCGGCCATACCGAAGAAGCGGGCTATGGCTTTACCGGATCGGCGGAACAGGATGGCCGCCGCCTGGTGATGGTGGTGGCGGGGCTGGGCAGCTTTAACGGGCGCATCCAGGAATCGGTCCGCTTCATGGACTGGGGTTTCAAGGCGTGGAAGGCGCAGCCCCTGTTCAAGAAGGGCGCGACTGTCGAAACCGCTGACGTCCAGCTGGGCAGCGCGACCAGCGTGCCGCTGGTCACGCCGCAAAATCTGGCGGTCACGCTGCCGCGCACCGCATCGACGAATATCTCCGTCAAAGTGGTCTATACCGGCCCGATCAAGGCGCCGATCGCCAAAGGGCAGAAGATTGCCGACCTGATCGTATCCACGCCCGACACGCCGCCGCAGGTTATGCCGCTGGTTGCTGGCGCGGATGTCGCTGAAGCGGGCATGTTCGGCCGGTTGTGGAATGGCCTGAAATCGCTGTTCGGGTGATAGAAGGGCGGTTCATCACGCTGGAAGGCGGAGAGGGCGCTGGCAAATCGACCCAGTTACGCGCCCTTGCCGCCGCTCTGCGCGCGCGCGGGCTGGAGGTCGTGGAAACGCGCGAACCGGGCGGCAGCGAAGGCGCGGAAGCGATCCGTTCGCTGTTGCTGACGGGCGGCGCGGATCGCTGGAGCGCGCGGGCGGAGGCTTTGCTGTTTGCTGCGGCGCGGGCCGATCATATCGAAAAGACGATCCGCCCGGCGCTGGCGCGGGGAGCGTGGGTGCTGTCCGACCGCTTTCTCGATTCAAGCCGGGCCTATCAGGGGCAGGGGGCGCTGTCCGACGCGGACATTGTGACGCTGCACCGGATCGGCAGTGAGGGCTTTCTGCCTGACCGGACCCTGTTCCTGACCTTGCCAGCGGGTGAGGCCGAAGCGCGGGCACGCGTGCGGGATGGTGGCGCATCGGACCGGATTGGCGGCCGCGACCAAAGCTTTCATCGCGCCGTGGCGGATGCCTTCGCTCGTTTCGCGACGGACGAGGCGGCGCGGTTCCGCGCGATCGATGCGTCCGGCGAACCCGGCGCGGTCACGGCCCGCCTGATCGATGCGCTGGCGGATCTGCTGCCATGACGTCCCTTCTGGGCCATGACGCGCAGGCCAGCACGCTGATCGACGCGGCGGCCAGCGCGCGGATGCATCATGGCTGGATATTGAGCGGGCCAAAGGGCATCGGCAAGGGCAGCTTCGCGCGCGCGATGGCGCTGCGTCTGCTGGCGGACGCCGCTGGCCCGCCGGTGGTGGGGTCGGGACTTGACGTGCCGGAAAGCCACCCGGTTCGCCGCCTGATCGAAGCGAGCGCCCATCCCGATTATGCCGAACTGTTCCCGCTGGAAAAGGATGGCGTCACCGCGCGCAACATCAGCGTGGATCAGGTGCGCGGACTGCAACGGTTGCTTCAGTCCGCGCCGTCGCTTTCGACCCGGCGGATCGTGGTGATCGACAGTGCCGACGATCTGGAGCGAGGCGCGGCCAATGCGTTGCTCAAAAATCTGGAAGAGCCGCCCGCCGACATGATCTTCCTGCTGGTCAGCCACGCGCCGGGCCGGTTGCTGCCGACGATCCGTTCGCGTTGCCGCACGCTGCGTTTCGATCCGCTGAGCGACGGGGCGATGCGCGCCATCCTGCGCGGCAAGGATGAAAGCCTGTCCCCGACAGAGATTGACGCCCTGATCCGCGCGGGCGAGGGGTCGCCGGGCAAGGCGCTGCGTTATCTGGGCCTGAACCTGGCGGACATAGAAAGCGCGATGGCGCGGATCGCGCAGGATGGCGACCGGGACAATCGGCAGCGACTGGCGCTGGCCAAAGCGCTGGCGATCAAATCGGCCAAGCCGCGCTATGAGGCGTTTCTGGAACGCGCGCCCGCCTTCATCGCGCAGGCCGCGCGGCATCGCAGCGGGTCCGCGCTCGGCGTGGCGCTCGACCATTGGGAAAAAGCGCGGCATCTGGCGAGCGGGGCGGTGATCCTGTCGCTCGATCCGGCGGCGGTGGTTTTTGAACTGGCCGGCCATGTCGCGGCGCTTGCGCCACCATCGGCCTGAAAAGCGGCTTCCCGCCCGACGCAACAGCCGCTAGGGACATCGCATGTCCCAGCCCTATACCATCACCACCGCCATCTCCTATCCCAATGGCCGCCCCCATATCGGCCACGCCTATGAGGTGATCGCGACCGACGCGATCGCCCGTTTCCAGCGCATGATGGGCCGCGACGTCTTCTTTCAGACCGGCACGGACGAACATGGCCTGAAAATGGCGCAGACGGCGCGGAACCGGGGGATCGAACCCGTCGCGCTGGCCGATGAAATGTCGGGCTATTTCCGTGATATGAACGATCGGCTTAACATCAGTCATGATCGTTTCATCCGCACCAGCGAAGCGGCGCACCATCGCGCCAGCCAGGCCATCTGGCAGGCGATGGAGGCCAATGGCGACCTGTATCTGGATCGGTATGAGGGCTGGTATTCGGTCCGCGACGAAGCCTTTTACGACGAAAAGGAACTGACCGACGGGGAAGGGGGCGCCAAGCTTTCGCCACAGGGCACGCCGGTTGAATGGACGGTCGAGGAAAGCTGGTTCTTCCGCCTGTCCAACTATCAGGACAAATTGCTGGCGCTCTACGAAAGCCAGCCCGATTTCATCCGTCCGGACAGCCGCCGCAACGAGATTTTACGTTTCGTCGAAGGCGGCCTTTCGGACCTGAGCATTTCGCGCACCAGCTTCGACTGGGGGGTCAAGGTGCCCGGCAGCGATGGTCATGTCATGTATGTGTGGGTTGACGCGCTCACCAACTATCTGACCGGCTGCGGCTATCCCGATGATGCCGACCGCATGGCAAGATATTGGGCGGAAGGCGGCGACATCACGCATATTATCGGCAAGGATATTGTGCGTTTTCATGCGGTTTACTGGCCAGCCTTTCTGATGAGCGCGAAGCTGCCCTTGCCCAAGCAGATTTTTGGTCATGGCTTCCTGCTCAACCGGGGCGAGAAAATGTCCAAATCGGTCGGCAATGTCGCCGACCCGATCGAACTGGCCGATCGGTTCGGTGTGGATCAGTTGCGCTATTTCCTGTTGTCGGAGGTCACTTTCGGCAATGACGGCAGCTATAGCGCGGAGGCGATCGTCCAGCGCTCCAACAGCGATCTGGGCAATGCGTTCGGCAATCTGGCGCAGCGGACGTTGAGCTTCATCGCCAAGAATCTGGACGGCAGACTGCCGGCCATCCACGGACATGATCCGGCGGACAGCGAGTTGTTCGATCTGATCGACCGGGTCGTGCGTACCGACATGCCTGCCGCCATGGCCGATCTCGCGCCGTCCGTCGCGATCGACGCATGGCTGCGCGCCGCCTTTGCCTGTAACCAATATATCGACGCCCAGGCGCCATGGTCATTGCGCAAGACCGACCCGCAGCGGATGGAGACGGTGCTGGCGACGCTCTACATCGCGATCGCGCAACTGGCCGTCGCGGTCCTGCCGGTCATCCCCGCCAGCGCGACCGCGCTGCTCGATCATATGGGCATCCCCGCCGACAAGCGCAGCTACAACGCGATCGGCGATCACTGGTATTCGCCACTGGCCGAGAGCGACTTCACCCTCGCCGCGCCCAAGCCGCTCTTTCCCAGGCTCGAACTGACCGAAGCGGACGGGTGAACCCATGCTGATCGACAGCCATTGTCACCTGAATTACAAGGGGTTGATCGAGGATCAGCAGAATGTGCTGGAACGCGCGCGCGCGTCCGGCATCGACCTTATGCTCAACATCGCCACGCGCGAAAGCGAGTGGGACGCGGTGCTGGACACTGCGATCCGCGCGCCGGACGTGTGGGCGACGGTTGGCATCCATCCGCATGAGGCGGACGAGCATCCCCATATCGACACCGCCAAACTGGTCGCCCGCGCAGCGCACCCCCGCGTCGTGGGCATCGGCGAGACGGGCCTGGATTATTATTATGACCATAGCGACCGTGACCGGCAGCGCAGCAGCTTCCGCTCGCACATCGTCGCCGCCCGCGAAACGGGCCTGCCGCTGATCGTCCATACCCGCGATGCGGAGGAAGATACGCTGGCGGTGATGCGTGACGAGATGGGGAAGGGAGCCTATACCGGCGTCATCCACTGTTTCACCGCCAGCGGCGCCTTTGCCGACGCCGCGCTGGAACTGGGCTTCTACATCAGCATATCGGGCATCGTGACCTTCAAGAGCGCGAAGGATTTGCAGGAAACCGCCGCGCGCCTGCCGATCGACCGGTTGCTGGTGGAAACGGACTCACCCTTTCTGGCGCCGGTGCCGCATCGCGGGCGTCCCTGTGAGCCGGCCTTCGTCGCCGACACGGCCAAATTCCTCGCCAATCTGCGCGGCGAAAGCCTGGAGGATCTGGCCGCGGCTACCTCCACCAATTTCCGCACCTTGTTCAAGAAGGTGGCATGAGCCTGAAACTCACCATCCTGGGCAGCGGCACATCGTCGGGGGTTCCGCGCATCGGTAATGATTGGGGGGCGTGCGATCCCACCGAACCGAAAAACCGCCGTACCCGCGTGTCCATTCTGGTCGAAAGCGCGACGACGCGAATATTGGTGGATACATCGCCCGACATGCGCGCCCAGTTGCTCGCGGCCGATGTGATTGCGATCGACGCGATCTTGTGGACCCATGACCATGCCGATCACAGCCATGGCATCGACGATGTCCGGCAGCTGTTTCACCATCGCCGCGTGCCGCTGCCCGGCTATGCCCGATCGCAAACGCTCAACCTGCTGCGGCAGCGCTTCGGCTATGCCTTTGAAGGGCGCAACGGTTATCACCCGACCGTCGACGGGCGGATCTTGCCCGATGGCCTGCGGATCGGCGACATCGACATTGCCTGCGTCGATCAGCCGCATGGCGAAATCTATTCGACCGGCTTTCGCTTCAGCCATGGCGGCAGGTCCGTCGCCTATGCCACGGATTTTCATGACCTGACGCCCGATATGCTGGCGCTGTACGACAGGGTGGATGTGTGGGTGGTGGACGCGCTGCGGGAAAAGCCGCACCCCACCCATCCCCATCTGGCGCTGACGCTGGATGGCATCGCCGCCGCCCGGCCCGGTCGCGCGATCCTGACCCATATGGACCAGAGCATGGATTATGCGACATTGCGCCGCACCCTCCCCAGCGGGGTCGAGCCAGGCTATGACGGCATGGTGATAATGTTGGAAGCGGTGGAGCAGGGGGATTGATGGACAGCGGCGATCAGGCGGCATCAACCATCTGGTATGTGCTGGCACTGGTGCTGGTCGGCTCCGCGCTTATCGGTCGGCGGCTGGCCTGGGGCGGCGTGCTCCGCATGGCGTTGTTATGGGTCGCCATCTTTGCCGGGCTGCTCGGCCTGTTCAAACTGGCGCAGGACGAAGGCTATCTGACCGGCCGTTGGGCAGAGCAAGGCGATCTTGTCGATGAAAGCCCGGCGTCGCTGCCGCCAGCCAAGGCGCAAGGCCAGTCGATCCGCATTCCCGTAGCGCCCGATGGCCATTATTGGGTCGAAGCGACGATCAATGGCACGCCTGCCCGTTTCCTGATAGACAGCGGCGCGACCATCACCGCGCTGTCGGAAAATACCGCGCGCGCGTCTGGCCTCAACTATGACGTCGGCGCGCCCGGCGTCGTCATGACCACCGCCAATGGCAAGGTGGAAGCGCGGCGATCCAGCATCGCCAGCCTGGTCGTCGGTCCGATTGTAACGACCGATCTGCCCGTCGTGGTGTCATCCAGCTTTGGCGAGGTCAATGTGATCGGCATGAACATGCTGTCCCGCCTGAAAAGCTGGGGCGTGCAGAATGGCGAAATGGTGCTGACGCCATGACCGCCCCACTAGAAACTGGCGCCCCGACCCAGCGCGAGCGGCTGAAAGCCATTATCGGCGGTTCGACGGGCAATCTGGTCGAATGGTATGACTGGTATGCCTATGCCGCCTTCACCCTCTATTTCGCACCGCATTTCTTTCCCAGCCAGGACCGTACAGCCCAGTTGCTGAGCGCGGCGGGCATCTTCGCCGTCGGTTTCCTGATGCGACCGATCGGCGCATGGCTGATGGGCGTTTATGCCGACCGGCACGGGCGCAAGAGCGGGTTGACGCTGTCGGTCGCGCTAATGTGTGCGGGATCGCTGTTGATCGCGGTGACGCCAGGCTATGAGACGATCGGCGTCGCAGCGCCCTTGCTGCTGGTGCTGGCGCGGTTGATGCAGGGGCTGTCGATCGGCGGGGAATATGGCGCGAGTGCGACCTATCTCTCCGAAATGGCAGGCAAGAACCGGCGCGGCTTTTTTTCCAGCTTTCAATATGTGACGCTCATCGCCGGGCAACTGGTCGCGATCTGCGTGCTGCTGGTGTTGCAGGCCGTACTGAGCGAGGCGCAACTGGATGCATGGGGCTGGCGGATACCCTTTTTCATTGGCGGGGGGCTGGCGGTCATTGTGTTCTGGCTGCGGCGCGGGCTGGCGGAAACGCAGAGCTTTGCCGTGGCGAAGGCCGAGGGCGCGCCGAAATCGGGCTTCGTCGAATTGTTGACGAAGCACCCGCGTGAAACCGCGACGGTGATGTTGTTGACCGCTGGCGGCACGATCGCTTTCTATGCCTATTCCATCTACATGCAGAAATTCCTGGTCAATACGAGCGGGTTGAGCCGGGAGGCGGCATCGCAGATCAATGCAGCGACGCTCTTTGTTTTCATGCTGTTACAGCCCGTTGCTGGCGCGCTGTCGGATCGGATCGGGCGCAAGCCGCTAATGATCGGCTTCGGCGTCATGGGCGTGCTTTGCACCTATCCGATCTTTGCGACGCTGGCGGTGACCAAGAACCCGCTGGTCGCAGGGCTGCTGGTGATGGTGGGACTGGTGATCGTCACCGGATATACATCGATCAACGCCGTGGTGAAGGCCGAGCTGTTTCCCGCGCATATCCGCGCGCTGGGCGTCGCGCTGCCTTATGCGCTGGCCAACACCATGTTCGGCGGGACGGCGGAACTGGTCGCCTTATGGTTCAAGCAAGCCGGTATGGAGCAGGCATTCTACATCTATGTCAGCGTGATGATCGCCATCTCGCTGGTGGTCTATGTGCGGATGAAGGACACGGCGAAAACCAGCCTGATCCGGGAGGATTGAGGCAAAGCCGACACTGAGCCGAACATAGGCGCAGATGATATGTGATTTAACATAATATATATTATCGGACTAAGATCACGCCTGTCTGGTCATCCCCCGGCAGAGCCACTATCGCCATTTTGACTCCATCATCATCGCAGGTTCCCCATGTCCAAAGCCAGCCCCGCCGACATCATGCCGCTCGCCAATGTCATGGCGCAGTTGCGCGATCCCGATACGGGCTGTCCGTGGGACATCGAGCAGGATTTCGCCTCGATCGCGCCCTACACGATCGAGGAAGCCTATGAAGTTGCCGACGCGATCGAGCGTAGCGACATGGTGGCGTTGCGCGACGAATTGGGCGATCTGCTGCTGCAAGTGGCATTTCACAGCCGGATGGCCGAACAGGCCGGGCATTTCAGCTTGCAGGACGTGATCGACGGCATCACGCAAAAGATGATCCGGCGGCATCCGCACGTCTTTGGCGACGGCCTGGCGCGGGAGGACGGCCATGCCCAGTGGGAAGCGATCAAGGCGGCTGAGCGGGCCGAAAAGGAGCCTGATCCCAGCGCGCTGGCCGGGGTAGCGATCGCCCTGCCCGCATTGTTGCGCGCGGAAAAATTGCAGAAGCGCGCGGCCCGGACTGGGTTCGACTGGCCCGATAGCGATGGCGCGATCGCCAAGATCGTCGAGGAACTGGACGAGGTGCAGGGCGCGACGACACAGGCCGAGCGCGAAGAGGAGGTGGGCGATCTGCTGTTTGCCGTCGTCAACCTCGCACGGCATTTGAAGGTTGACCCGGAAGTTGCTCTGCGCGCGGGCAATGCCAAGTTCGACCGGCGGTTCCGGATCATGGAAACGCTAGCTGGAGAGGCCTTTACCGCTCTGCCGCTCACTGAAAAGGAAGCGCTGTGGCAGCAGGCCAAGCGCGCGGGGATGCCAGCGTGATCCGCGCGATTTCGCCTGCCGATCATGACGCAATCTGGGCGATATTGGAGCCAGTGATTCGCGCGGGCGAAACGCTGGCCATCCCGCGCGATATGACGCGGCAAGCCGCCCTCTCCCTCTGGCTCTCGTCCGATCGCACCGTGCGCGTCCTGGAGGAAGACGGCGCCGTTCTGGGCATATTCTATGTGCGCGCCAATCAGATGGGCGGCGGCGCACACGTCGCCAATGCCGGCTATGTCGTGGCGCAGCACGCAACCGGACGCGGCGTCGCGCGCCGCATGTGCGCCGCTTCGCTCGATCTTGCACGGGCGTTGGGTTTTCGCGCGATGCAGTTCAACTTCGTGGTGTCGTCCAATGTACGTGCGGTGGCTCTGTGGCAGGATATGGGCTTTGCCGTGGTCGGGCGGTTGCCGGAAGTGTTTGATCATCCTGCCCTTGGCTATGTCGACGCGCTGGTGATGTTCCGAGCGTGGTAAAGGGCGCATCGGTGCCAGACATAGTCCAGAAAAGGTTTGGAATTAAAACTCATATTTGACAGCTGCTTGACAATGGCATAGCCTAAACCTCCAGATATGTTGGAGGAATTTGCGATGCGCCTGACGATCCTTTTCCCACTCCTGTGTGCCGTGGCAGTCCCTGCCTATGCCCAGCAAAATGGCACCGGCATTTCGGGCATTCATTTCGACGCCGGCAGTCCGATGGGCGTGGTGCCTATCACAGGCTTTGGCCCGGACAATTTTAAGGGCGGCAATCGCTCGACGTCGTTGGATCAGGCGCGGCAGTTGATCGCATCGGGTGATCTGATGCAGGCCGACAAGCTGCTTGCAACCGTGATTGGCGAAACGCCCAGCCGCGAGGCGCGATTCCTGAAAGGCGTGACCAAGCTGGGCCTGGGTGATGCCGCTTCTGCCCGTCGCTATTTCGAACAGAGCCTCTATCGCGGTCGCAACGGCCATCCCGGCGCGATGTCGGGGCTGGCCATCGCCGAAATTAAGCTCGGCAATGTCGATGCCGCGCGGGATATTTTGCACAAGTTGCAATATCAGCAGGAAAAATGCGGTCATAGCTGCGACCGCGCGGGATCGCTGAAACAGGCAGTCGGCGTAGTCGAGAAGGCGCTGGCGTAACGCCAGCCCTACCCCTGCCCACGCTTTCCGAACCGTGCGAAGGCGGCGTCCGATAGCCGCACTTCGACACGGGTTTCCTCGCCCTGCGCGTCGCTCGACAGCACTTCGCCATGCTCATGGAGCCAGGCCAGCGCCGCGCCGTCAGCTGCCGCGATGCGCAGGCCATAGACTTTGGCACCGGCGGTCATCTTGGTGCTGATGGCACGTTGCAGGTCGGCGACACCTTCCCCTGTCAGCGCCGAAAGGATCACGACATCGTCGCGGCGCGATGCGGTTTCCCGCGCCAGCGCTTCGGCTTCCGCGTCGAGCAGGTCCAGCTTGTTCCACGCCTCGATAATCGGCGGCGCGGCAGGCTCGTCTTGGGCGCGGTCTAGCGCGCCCTCCCCGGCCACGCCCAACTCGCTCAGCACGTCCAGCACATCGTCGCGCTGGGCATCGCTGTCGGGGTGGGCAATGTCGCGCACATGGACGATCAGGTCGGCGGACAGCACTTCCTCCAGCGTCGCGCGGAA
This sequence comes from Sphingobium sp. GW456-12-10-14-TSB1, assembly GCF_059424385.1. Taxonomy (NCBI): domain Bacteria; kingdom Pseudomonadati; phylum Pseudomonadota; class Alphaproteobacteria; order Sphingomonadales; family Sphingobiaceae; genus Sphingobium; species Sphingobium sp. GW456-12-10-14-TSB1. The sequence goes on from NZ_JBWKZI010000001.1 coordinate 1,210,200, forward strand.
GGCGGCGATAAGCTGGGTCGGCAGGTCGGAAACGAAACCCACCGTGTCAGACAGGATCGCCTTGTCGAGGCCGGGAAGCGCGATCTGGCGCATGGTCGGATCGAGCGTTGCAAAGAGCAGATCCTCCGCCATGACGTCAGCCCCGGTCAGGCGATTGAAAAGCGTGGATTTTCCAGCGTTGGTATAGCCGACCAGCGCGATCACTGGCCAGGGTGCGCGCTGCCGCCGGGCGCGGTGGAGGCCGCGGGTGCGGGTGACCTGATCCAGTTCCTTGCGGATCTTCGCCATCCGGTCGCGGATCATCCGCCTGTCCGCCTCGATCTGGGTTTCGCCGGGGCCACCAAGGAAGCCGAATCCGCCGCGCTGCCGCTCCAAATGGGTCCAGCTGCGCACCAGGCGCCCTGCCTGATAGTCGAGATGGGCAAGCTCCACCTGCAACCGGCCTTCATTGGTGGCGGCCCGTTCGCCGAAAATTTCGAGGATCAGGCCGGTCCGGTCGATGACCTTGGCGCCGACCGCCTTTTCCAGATTGCTCTGCTGAACCGGCGACAGGGCGTTATCGACGATGACCAGCTCCGCCTCTTCCTGGTTCACCAGCGTGGCGATCTGCTCCACCTGACCGCTGCCGAACAGTGTCGCAGGCTTGCGATCGCGCACGCGGAAAGCCTGCGCCGCGCGCACGTCTATGCCGATGGCAAGCGCCAGACCGCCCGCTTCCTCCAGCCTTGCGTCGCTGTCCCGGCGTTCCGGTCCGTGGGTTTCGGCATGGACGACCACGGCGCGAGCGCCGCGGGCGACTTCATCATCGGAATCGCGGTTGAATATGGCCATGAGGTTAGCCGGGAACCCCCGCAAGCCTGGCCTTGACCGCGTCGATCGCCGCCGCCGCCTGGTCGCCGTCCGGGCCACCGCCCTGCGCCATGTCGGGACGGCCACCACCGCCCTTCCCGCCCAGCGCCTCGACGCCGATGCGCACCAGATCGACCGCGCTGATCGTGCCGGTGAGATCATCGGTCACGCCCACGGCAATGGTCGCGCGGCCATCGACCACCGCTACGATCGCAGACACGCCGCTACCCAGCGTCTTTTTATTGCCGTCAACGATGCCGCGCAATTCCTTGGGGTCCAGCCCTTCGATGACCTGCGCCATGAAGCTGACAGTGCCGACCTGTTCGGGACCTGCCGGGGCCGCGCCCGATGCGCCGCCGCCCAAAGCCAGCGCCTTCTTCGCTTCGGCCAGTTCACGCTCCAGCTTGCGGCTCTGTTCCACCAGCGCGGCGATGCGGGCCGGCACATCTTCCGGCGCGGTCTTGAGCGTGGCAGCGGACTGGCGCAGCTTGTCCTCACGATCGACCAGCCAGAGGCGCGCGGCCTCCCCGGTCAATGCCTCGATCCGGCGGACGCCGCTGGAAACGGCGCTTTCCGATACGATCTTGAGCAGGGCGATGTCGCCGGTCGCGCGGACATGGGTGCCGCCGCACAGTTCGACCGAATAATGATTGTCGTCCCCCCTACCCATCGAAAGGACGCGGACCTCATCGCCATATTTTTCGCCAAACAGCGCCATCGCGCCCGCCGCGATGGCGTCGTCGGGCGTCATGAGGCGGGTCGTGACCTCTTCATTATGGCGAATCTGCGCGTTCACATCCGCCTCTATCCGCGCGATCTGCGTATGGGTCAGGGCGTCAGGATGCGAGAAATCGAAGCGCAGCCGATCGGCAGCGACCAGACTGCCCTTTTGCGTCACATGCGCGCCCAATTCCCTGCGCAGCGCAGCATGGAGCAAGTGGGTAGCGCTATGGTTGGCGCGGATGCGGTCACGGCGATCGACATCGACGCTCAACTGCACCGTGTCGCCGACCTTGACGCTCCCCGCCTCGATCATGGCGCGGTGGGCGTGGAGGCGACCGAGCGGCTTGGCGGTATCCTCCACCTTTGCCGACAGGCCGCCAAGCGAGGCGATGAGGCCCGCATCGCCCATCTGGCCGCCGCTTTCGCCATAGAAGGGCGTCTGGTTGGTGATGATGGTGACCGTGTCACCCACGCCAGCGCTATCGACGCGCGCGCCGTCCTTGACGATGGCCTGCACTTCGCCCTCACCCTTGGTGGAGGCGTAGCCGACAAATTCGGTGCTGCCGAGCGTTTCGGCAATGTCGTACCAGATGTCGTCCGAGGCTTTCTCGCCCGATCCTTTCCACGCGGCGCGGGCGGCGGCTTTCTGTTCCGCCATGGCGGCGTCAAAACCCGCGCGGTCGACGCCCAGCCCCTGCGTGCGCAGCGCATCTTCGGTCAGGTCGTAGGGGAAGCCATAGGTGTCGTAGAGCTTGAACGCGGTTTCGCCAGGCAGCGTGCCGCCTTCGCCCAGGCCCGCGGTAGCTTCGTCCAGCAGGCGCAGGCCGTTTTCCAGCGTGCGGCGGAAACGGGTTTCCTCGCGCAGCAGCGTTTCCTCGATCAGCGGCTGGGCACGGACCAGTTCGGGATAGGCGCCGCCCATTTCGGACACGAGGCTGCCGACCAGGCGATACATCAACGGGTCTTTGGCGCCGATGATGTGCGCGTGGCGCATGGCGCGGCGCATGATCCGGCGCAGCACATAGCCGCGACCTTCATTGGCGGGCAGCACGCCGTCTGCGATCAGGAAGCTGGTGGAGCGCAGATGATCGGCGATGACGCGGTGGCTGGCCTGGAGGTCACCATCGGTCGCGGTTTTGGTGATCGCGCCGCTTTCGGCAATCAGCGCCTTGAACGTGTCGGTGTCATAATTGTTATGAACGCCCTGCATGACGGCGGCGATCCGCTCCAGACCCATGCCGGTGTCGATCGACGGCCTGGGCAATTCGCTGACGATCTCATTGGCTTCCTGCTCATATTGCATGAACACCAGGTTCCAGATCTCGACGAAGCGGTCGCCATCTTCCTCCGGACTGCCGGGAGGGCCGCCCCAGATATGGTCGCCATGATCGTAGAAGATTTCCGAACAGGGGCCGCAGGGGCCACTGTCGCCCATTGCCCAGAAATTATCCTTCGTCGGGATGCGGATGATCTTGTGATCGGGCAGGCCGGCGATCTTCTTCCACAGGTCGAACGCCTCGTCATCGGTGTGATAGACGGTGGCGGTCAACTTTTCGGCCGGAAGCCCCCATTCCTTGGTCAGCAGGGTCCAGGCATGGGTGATCGCCTGTTCCTTGAAATAGTCGCCAAAGCTGAAATTGCCCAGCATTTCAAAGAAGGTATGATGGCGCGCGGTATAGCCGACATTGTCGAGGTCGTTATGCTTGCCGCCCGCGCGGACCGACTTCTGGCTCGACGTCGCGGTCTTGTAGGGGCGGGTTTCAAGGCCGGTAAAGACATTCTTGAACGGCACCATCCCGGCGTTGACGAACATCAGCGTCGGGTCGTTGTGCGGCACCAGCGGCGCGGAGGGAACGATGGTGTGGCCGTTGGCCCCGAAATAGTCGAGGAAGGAACGGCGAATGTCGTTGGTCGATGTCATGGGGGCGATTTAGTGGGAAGCGGCCCGCCGCACAAGCGGGGCTTTTTGTCGTGGAGGACATTCGCACGTCACGCGGCAGCAACTGTCGATAGCCGGATGGATATAGGCAGGGACACAACGCCGATCAGGCGTAGGCATAGGGGCCGCCCGCCGCCAGCGCCGCCTGATAGGCGGGGCGTGCCTGCATCTCGGCCAGCCAGCGCATGATCGCGGGCCGCGAACCGTTCAGGCCGCCGCGCGCGCGGGACGCTTCGATCGGGAAGCTCATCATCATGTCCGCGGCGGTGAAACTGTCACCGGCGAAATAGGGACGCGACGCCAGTTCGCTTTCCAGCCAGTCGAGATGATCATCGAGCATGCGTTGCACCGTGGGCCGCGCGGGGCGACCAAGCAGGCCGAGCTTGCCTATGATGAGCAGCGCGAGCAGCGGCGGCATCATCGATCCTTCGGCATAATGCATATATTGGCGGTAGCGGATCGCCCCCGGCGCGTCTGCCGGTGGGCCGAATCGGCCTGCGCGGGCGACCAGATAGTCCATGATCGCGCCGGTTTCGATCAGCGCATGGCCATCCACCTGCACCGCCGGAGAGCGCCCCAGCGGATGGATGGCCCGCAACGTGGCTGGCGCACGCATCGTCTTGCGGTCGCGTTCGTAGCGGATGACCTGATAGGGTTCGCCCAGTTCCTCCAGCAGCCAGAGAATGCGTTGCGACCGGCTGTTGTTGAGGTGATGGACGATGATCATTTGGGTTCCGACGCTCCGTTACGGACCTGTTGCAGCACATCGGCAAAGGCTGCAACGCCAGCGCCCGGCCCCCCCGGATGGTTCCACACCGCGCTGCTGACCGCCAGAAAATCCGCCCCCGCCGCGACCAGCGGCGCTGCGTTTTCCGCCGTCACCCCGCCGATTGCGACGCAGGGCAGTTCGAACAGCGTGGTCCACCACCCCAGGATGGACGGTTCGGCATGGTGCAACACTGCCTTCGTCTTGGTGGGATAGAAGGCACCGAACGCGACATAGTCGGCCCCCGCCTCCCCCGCTTCCATCGCCAGATGGCGGCTGTCATGGCAGGTGACGCCAATCTGCACCTTGGGGCCAAGGATTTTGCGGGCCTCCCGCGGGTCGCCATCGCCCTGCCCCAGATGCACGCCGTCCGCGCCCAGGCGCTGCGCCAAAGCGACGCTATCGTTGATGATGAACGCTACATCACGCTGCTCGCAAAGCGCCTGCAACGGCGTGGCGAGCGCGGCAATCGCGTCCTCTTCCAGCCCTTTGAGCCGCAACTGGAACGCGGCCACATCCCCGCCGTCCAGCGCCGTGGCCAGCGTGTCGACGAAACTGGCGTCGATGGTGGGCGGGGAGATCAGATAAAGCTGGCAGGCCGGGCGGAAACCCTGTTCGAACTGGTCGGCGAAATGCGGGTCGAGCGCCAGCTCTTCATCTGTAAAATCGGTCATGCTTCGCGCTTAACCCATAGCGGAGGAGCGCGAAAGGGGGGGCCGGGCGGGCCTGCGCCCGCCCGACCGGCAATCAGGCAGCGACAGGCGTTTTCGCGACCGACGCGCCGTGGATTTCGTCAATCGCTTCGCCAAGCGAGGCGTTGAATTCATCATCGCTCATCTGGTGGCGCAGGTCGTTGAGCAGCGCGCGGCTGAAGCTGGCGATGATGCCGCGATTCTTCGCCAGTTCGACGCAGGCTTCCGGACGGGCAAAACCGCCCGACAGGGCCACAACGCGCAGGACGCGGGGGTGATCGACCAGCGGGTCGAACAGGCCCGGCTGGACCGGCAGCGACAGCTTCAGCATCACCTGCTGATCAGCGGGCAGCGCATCGAGCGCCTTGAGCAGTTCGTCGAGCAGGATCGCGTCGGCTTCGGCGCGTTCAGGCGACTTGATGTTCACTTCGGGTTCGATGATCGGCATCAGCCCGGCTGCCAATACCTGCTGACCGATCTCGAACTGCTGCTTGACCACGGCGGCAATGCCTTCGCGGTTGGCGAGGTTGATGACCGAGCGTTCCTTGGTCCCGAACACGCCCAGCGCCTTGGCGCGGTGGAGCAGCACGTCCAGGTCGGGATTGGGCTTCATCACCTGAACGCCGTTCGCCTCATCTTCCAGACCCTTGTCGATCTTGATGAAGGGCACAACGCCGCGCTCGATCAGCGCCTGCGGGGTCGGCTTGCCATCGACGGTGCCGTCCATCGTGCGCTCGAACAGGATCGCGCCCAGCACCTTGTCGCCGGTGAACACGGGCGAAGTGATGATGCGGCTGCGCATCGCGTGGATCAGGCCGAACATTTCCTCGTCATTGGCCCACGCACCTTCTTCGATACCATAGCCCTTGAGCGCCTTGGGCGTCGACCCACCGCTCTGGTCGAGTGCGGCGATAAAGCCTTCGCCTGTCGCAATCTTCTGTTTCTGAACCTGATCCAGCATCTGCACATACTCTCTCTTGAATGGGATAGCGCTGCCCTCTCCAAAACGGCGCTACCGTTGACCGGGTCGTCAGACCATCAAAGCCTTTACGCCCGGTAAATCCTTGCCTTCCATCCATTCCAGGAAAGCGCCGCCGGCCGTCGAGACGAAGGTGAAATCGGCTGCTGCCCCTGCATGGTTAAGCGCCGCCACAGTATCGCCGCCGCCAGCGACCGAGGTCAACTGGCCTTCCTTGGTCAGTGCCGCAGCGGTGCGGGCCAGCGCGACGGTCGCCGTGTCGAACGGCGCAATTTCGAACGCGCCCAACGGCCCGTTCCATACGAGCGTCCGGCAGGTCTTGAGCACATCGGCCAGCGCCTCGACAGCGGCAGGGCCGACGTCGAGGATCATTTCGTCATCCGCAACCTCATGGACGTTGCAGGTGCGGACCGAGGGCGGGTTGGCGGCAAATTCCTTGGCTACCACCACGTCATAGGGAAGATGGATGGTGCAACCGGCCGCTTCCGCCGCGTCGAAAATGGCTTCGGCGGTGTCGGCCAGATCCTTTTCGCACAGCGATTTGCCGACATCGACACCGCGCGCATGGAGGAAGGTGTTGGCCATGCCGCCGCCGATGATCAGATGATCGACCTTGGTGACCAGATGGTTCAGCACGTCAAGCTTGGTCGACACTTTCGCGCCGCCGACGACGGCGGCGACCGGCTTGACCGGCGTGCCCAGCGCGGCTTGCAGCGCATCGAGTTCGCGCTCCATCGCGCGCCCGGCGAAGGACGGCAGCTTGTGCGCCAGCCCTTCGGTCGAGGCATGGGCGCGGTGCGCGGCGGAAAAAGCGTCATTGACGTAGAAATCAGCGATGGCCGCCATCGCATCGACCAAGGCGGGATCATTCTTTTCCTCGCCCGGATGGAAACGGGTATTTTCCAGGATCGCTATGTCACCGGCGCGCATCACGGCAATGCCGTCCGCCGCTGCATCACCCTGGCAATCGGGAATGAACTGGACTTCGCGCCCCAGCACCTGGGTCAGGGGCCGGGTGATCTTCGAGAGCGAATATTCCGGGTTCTTCTGCCCCTTGGGACGGCCGAAATGGGCCAGGATCAGCACCTTGGCACCGCGATCGGCCAGTTCCAGCACGGTCGGCATGGCCGAACGCAGGCGGGTGTCATCGCTGACCGAGCCGTCCTGCATCGGCACGTTCAGATCCTCGCGCACCAGCACGGCCTTGCCGTGAATGTCGCCCATCTCATCGAGTGTCTTGAACGGCTTGGTCATGGATATTCCCTGTTGCTTCTCAACAAAAAGGGGACGGTTTTACCCGCCCCCGCTTCCCTTACAGGAACTTTGCCACCACGCCGCTGGTGTCGATCATGCGGTTGGAGAAGCCCCATTCATTGTCGTACCAGCTGAGCACGCGGACCAGCTTGCCGTCGATGACCGCGGTTTCCAGGCTGTCGACGGTAGAGGATGCCGGGTCGCCATTGAAATCGATCGAAACCAGCGGTTCGTCGGTATAGGCCAGAACGCCCTTCATCGGACCGTCGGCTGCGGCTTTCAGCAGGCCGTTGACTTCCTCGATCGTGGTGGCGCGGCTGGGGATGAACTTCAGGTCCACGACCGACACGTTCGGGGTCGGCACGCGCACCGACGAACCGTCCAGCTTGCCCTTGAGCGCAGGCAGAACTTCACCCACCGCGCGGGCGGCGCCCGTGGTGGTCGGGATCATCGACAGGGCGGCGGCGCGGGCGCGGCGCATATCCTTGTGGATCTGGTCCAGCGTGTTCTGGTCGTTGGTGTAGCTGTGGATCGTCGTCATGAAGCCGCTTTCGATGCCGATGGCATCGTGCAGCACCTTGGCGAGCGGCGCCAGGCAGTTGGTCGTGCAGCTGGCGTTGGAAATGACGATGTCGTCAGCGGTCAGCGCGTCATGGTTGACGCCGAACACGATGGTCTTGTCCACGCCGGTTGCGGGCGCGGAAATGACGACGCGCTTGGCGCCAGCGGTCAGATGGGCGCTGGCCTTGGCCTTGTCTGCGAAGATGCCCGTGCATTCCAGGGCGATTTCCACGCCCTGCGCCGCGTGAGGCAGCTTGGCGGGGTCACGCTCGGCGGTCACGGCGATGCGCTTGCCGTCGATGACCAGGAAATCGCCATCGACGCTGACGTCGCCCTTCCAGTTGCCATGCACCGAATCGCGCTTGAACAGCAAGGCGTTCGCCTTGGCGTCGCCCAGGTCGTTGATGCTGACCAGTTCAAGATCATGGTCGGTGCGCGAAAGAATGGCGCGCGCCACCAGGCGACCGATACGTCCGAAACCGTTAATTGCTACCTTCGTTGCCACTGCACTAGCCTCCGCAAGTTGTTGTTCGGTCAGTTGTTGAGAGCGGCCACGATCTGCGGCGCAATCTTTGCGGCCGTCAGGCCGAAATGGTCGTAAAGCGCTTCGGCAGGCGCGGACGCGCCGAAACTGTCGATGCCAAAGCGCAGGCCAGCGATGCCGGTATGGCGTTCCCAGCCAAAGGTCGTGCCCGCCTCGATCGACACGCGCAGCACATGGTGCGGCAGCAGGTCGTCCTTGTAGCTTTGCGGCTGCGCGTCGAAATGCGTCCAGCTGGGCATGGAAACGACATCGGCGCCAATGCCCTGTTCTTCCAGCGCCCTGGCGGTATCGACTGCGATCTCGACTTCGGAGCCGGTGGCGATCAGCACCACCTTGCGCTCGGCAGTCGCGGCGACCAGGCGATAGGCGCCCTTGGCCGACAGATTTTCGCTCTTTTCCGTGCGCAACTGCGGCAGGTTCTGGCGGGTGAGCGCCAGCACCGACGGGCCGGTCGCATCCTTCAGCGCCAGTTCCCAGCATTCCGCCGTCTCGACAATGTCGGCGGGGCGATAGACGTCCAGATTGGGGATCATCCGCATCGACATGACATGTTCGATCGGCTGATGGGTCGGGCCATCTTCGCCAAGGCCGATGCTGTCATGGGTCAGCACATGGATGACGCGCTGCTGCTGGAGCGCGGCCAGGCGGATGCCAGCACGCATATAGTCCGAAAAGACGAGGAAGGTGCCGCCATAAGGGATGACCCCGCCGTGCAGCGCCATGCCGTTCATCGCGCAGGCCATGCCGAATTCGCGAATGCCATAATAGACATAGCGACCCGCATAATCATCGCGCGTCAGCGGCCCGGTCGACTTGGTCTTGGTATTGTTGGAGCCGGTAAGGTCTGCCGAACCGCCCAGTGTTTCAGGCAACAGGTCGTTGATCGCGCCGAGCGCCAATTCGCTTGCCTTGCGGGTCGCTACCTTTTGCGGCGCGGCGATCAGGCTGTCGATATAGGCTTCCAGCGAGAAATTATCGGGCAGATCGCCAGCCATGCGGCGCGTGAATTCCGCGCCCTTTGCATCGCTTGCAAGGCGCGCTTCCCAGGCGGCGCGAACGTCGCTGCCCTTGGCGCCAATCGCCTGCCATGCCGCGGCAATGTCCGCAGGGATAACGAAGGGCGCTGCGTCCCAGCCCAGAAATTCGCGCGCGGCAGCGACTTCGGCCTCGCCCAGCGCGGACCCATGGACGCCCGACGTGCCCGCCTTGTTGGGCGAACCATAGCCGATCTTGGTGGCGCAGGCGACCAGCGAAGGACGCGAATCAGCGACCGCTTCGGCCAGAGCGCGGCGCACATCGGCAACGTCATGGCCATCGCACGACACGACATGCCAGCCGGTCGCTTCGTAACGGGCGCGGACATCTTCGCTGCTCGACAGGTCGACAGCGCCGTCGATGGTGATCTTGTTATCGTCCCACAGCACGATCAGGCGGCCAAGGTTCAGGTGACCGGCCAGGCCAATCGCTTCATGGTTGATGCCTTCCATCAGGCACCCGTCACCGGCAATCACCCAGGTGCGGTGATCGACCAGCGCGTCGCCGAACTGGGCGTTCAGGTGCCGCTCGGCAATCGCCATGCCGACGGCAGTGGCAAGGCCAGAACCCAGCGGACCCGTGGTCGCTTCCACGCCAGCCAGCTCGAAATTTTCAGGATGCCCTGCGCACGGGCTGTGCAACTGGCGGAAATTGGCGATGTCCTCGATCGTCGGGCGCGCATAGCCGGTCAGGTGCAGCAGGCTGTAGATCAGCATCGAGCCATGGCCAGCCGACAGGACGAAGCGGTCCCGGTCGGCCCATTTGGGCTGGGTCGGATCGAATTTCAGATAATCGCTGAACAGCACCGTCGCGACGTCGGCCATGCCCATGGGCATGCCCGGATGGCCGCTATTGGCGGCCTGCACCGCGTCCATGGAGAGCGCCCGGATGGCGTTGGCGAGCGACTTATCGGAAACGGTCATCGGCAGCGTGTGTCTTTCCTGAGCAGGACGGGCCTCCCCGCAAGCTGTACGGGCGAGTCGAGATCGCGCCTCCTTTGTCGCGTCAAGCCCCATGCGTCAACCGCAGCGGGCCGGAAAGCGGCTTCTTGTCCGCCCAATGATCGCTTTTGTACCGCATCAAGTTTCGCTATGCACAGGCTATGGCAAGCGAGCGCATGATGCAGGCAATTGGCACGCTGGAACGTGCAGTGGGTCGGCTCGAACAGGATGTGGCCCGCCTTGTGGCGGCCCCGCCCCCCTCCTCACCGTCAAGTGGCGAACCGGATATGGATGTGGACGGCGCGCGCGCGGCGCTGCGGTCGCTCGATGAACTGATTGCCGATCTGAAGGGCCGGACCATTGGCTGAAACCACGCTGCACATAGCCGGGCGTCATTATGACATCAGATGCCGCGATGGGGAGGAGGCGCATCTCGCCCATCTCGCCAGCCTGATCGAGGAAAAGGCGAAAGCCGCGCAGCAGGGCGCGCCGGGCATGACGGAGGTGCGCAGCCTGTTGTTCGCCGCGCTGTTCCTGGCCGACGAATTGAACGACATGCGCCGCGACACCGCAGCCCGCCAGCAAAGGCTGGCGCTGGAAGCGGAGGACGAACCGGCAGCGCAGGCGATAGAGGCACTGGCGGCGCGGATAGAAAAGCTGCGCACCGGGCTTGCCGCCCGCGCCACGGACGCCTAGATTGGGGTGGACGGGTACTGCCTGGTACGAGCTTTAGCGAACATCCCTGAGGCGATAATCACATCCTAGGGGGCTGTTCCTGGGCGGGTTCCGGCCCGATCTACATGGTCCCCACCTGACGTTGAGGCGTCAGAGGATTTTCCAGCAAACGGCCAAGGCGGTCCCGTCACCCTTCCAACGCAAGCGATCCAAATATAGACGTGCTCCCGCACAGGCGGGAACATGGTGCATAGGGCAGGACTGGGCTTCAGCCTGTACGGGAACATCATAGCGAACGGGCAGAGATACGAATGAACGGCGACACCATCGACAAGACGAGCTTGCGCCAGATCGCCCGCGATCGCCGCCGCGCGTTCGTATCGACGCTTGACCCGCTGGCGCACCGGCTGGCGTTCAAGGTGCTGCCTTCCCCCCTCGCGCGCCGCATCGCGGACGCGCAGGTGGTAGCGCTCTATATGGGACTGGACGATGAAGCCCCGGCGCAGCGGCTGGCGCAGCAACTGATCGCCATGGGCAAGACCGTGGCGTTGCCGCGCGTGCTGGATCGGCTGGGCAGCATGGATTTCCTGCGCTGGCAGCCTGACGACATATTGCTGCCCGGCCCGTTCCGCACCAGCCACCCCGCGCCCGGCGATGGCCCGGTGACGCCGGACGTCATCATCGCCCCGCTGGTCGGGTTCGACCGGGCGATGAACAGGCTGGGTCAGGGTGGCGGCTACTATGACCGCGCCTTTGCCCGCCTGCCCGACGCGCTGCGCATCGGCATTGCCTGGTCGGTGCAGGAACAGGATATGGTTCCGGCCGACCCGTGGGACTTGCCGCTGCACATGGTACTGACCGAAGTGGAACTGATCGAAGGCCTTTCCGCCGCAGGAGCTGTCGCATGAACATAGACCCGCGCCATTATCATCAGCCCAGCTGGCGCAAGCCGGTCGGGATGCTGGCGATTGTCGGGCTGATCGCATTATGGGCGGTCATGGTGGCCAGCCTGTCCGGCATCATCGGCACGCTGCCGGTATGGGCGCAGACGCCGATCTATGTCGTGCTGGGGATCGTGTGGATATGGGTGCTGCCGCTGCGCCGCCTGCTCGCCTGGATGGAGACGGGGCGCTGGCGCTAAAGCCGACCATGTATCGAAGAAAACACTTTCCGATGAAGGAAAGTGGCGCGAGTGACGGGGCTCGAACCCGCGACCTCCGGCGTGACAGGCCGGCACTCTAACCAACTGAGCTACACCCGCGCAGGGTGACATCCGTTCGGGATTTCACTCCCCAGACGATGCTGTCTGATCCACCTTATTCCCACCTTCCTGTCAAGGAAAGTGGCGCGAGTGACGGGGCTCGAACCCGCGACCTCCGGCGTGACAGGCCGGCACTCTAACCAACTGAGCTACACCCGCGTTCGGTGTGGAAGCGCCGTCTATGTGCGTCCGCCGGGACTGTCAACCGTCCGTTTCGGCTGTTTTCGCATTCTCGTCACTTTCTTTGCGCGGCGCGACCGTCAGCGTCCCCTGCTCGAACAGGAAACCGGCGATATCCGGCGTGCCCGCGGCAGAAACGACGGTCTGGATGATGATCAGCAGCGGCACGCCCAGCAGCGCGCCCGGCGTCCCCCACACCCAGCCCCAGAAAGTGAGCGACACCAGAATCAGCAGCGGGTTCATCGTCAGCCGCCGCCCCAGCACCGTCGGCGTGATGACGTTCGCCTCGACCAGATGGAAACCGACCTGCAAGGCCGCGGGCATCATGGCGACCCACACATCGTCAAATACCATCAGCCCGCCCAGCGCCAGCAGCACCGCCGCCAGCATGGGGCCGAAATAGGGGATGAAGTTGAGCAGCGCGACGATCCCGCCCCACATCAGGGGCGATGGCATCCCGATCAGCCACAGCGCCAGCGCGACCGCCAGCCCCAGGCACAGGTTGATGACGGCGATGGTGATGACATAGGCCGATGTGGCGTCGACCACATTCTGGATCACCCGCGCCACCGCCAGCGCGCCGTCGAAACTGTCCCGGCTGTTGATCGTGCGCCGCCGCAGGCGGGTCCAGCCCGCCAGGAAGAAATAGATGATGAGCAGCGCGAACACCATCTGGATGATCGCCGCCGGGGCCGATGTGGCGGCAAATTGCAGCAGGGAACGCGGCGTGTCGACCGTCGCCGTCTGCGCCGCTGCAACCGGCCCTGTCGCCAGCATCTGCACCGTTTCATCGACGAAGCGCTGGAGATTGGAGTAAAAATCGATCAGCGGGGCCAGGTTCGCCTGTATCTGTGGCAAGCGCTGCGGCAGGATACGGAACCAGTCGGTCGCTGGCACGATGATCAGCACCAGCGCGGTATTGGCCACGATCAGAAAGCCGATTACCGCCAGCAGCGCGGCCAGCCCCGACGGCAACCGGCGCCGCTCCATCCATTCCAGCAGCGGCACCAGCGCGATCGCGATCACCAGCGCGGCGGTCAGCGGCAGGAAAAACTCCGCGCCCGCGCGCAGCGCAAAGGGCAGCGCCAATATCAGCCCGATCCCCGTCGTCAGCGCGATCGACGCGAGCAGCCGGTCGCGCCTGCGGTTGATTTCCAGCTGTTCCGGCGGTTTCACGGTGGATTGATTCTCCGGTCGAAAGACCCGCCAGATGTGCGCTCGCCGCCAGCGGGCGTCAATTTGCAAAGCGTCTCCGATCGCGGGCTGATCGCGGAAAAACAGTCGCTTAACCAAATATTGGCTCAGCCGTTCTAGGATGGGTACGGGGACGCAGAACGGGGACAGGCATGAAAGCCGCCACATTGTCATGGATCATCGCGCTGAGCGGCCTTGCCGTGCCGCACGCCGCATCGGCGCAACCGGGCGTCGAACTGGACACGCAGATGTTTGTCGAACGGGTAACAACCGACGTCAACGGACGGTCCCGCCGCATATTGGCGAGCGCTGACAAGGTCGCGCCCGGCGATCAGCTGATCGTCATCGTCCATTGGCGCAATGCGGGCAACGCGCCGCTGCGCGATCAGGCCGTGGTTCGCTCGCTGCCGCGCGGCATGCAGATCGACCCGACCGATCCGACGATGCAGGTGTCCGTCGATGGCGGCGCGCATTGGGGCCGGATGGATCAGCTATGGCTGCCCACGCCCCTGGGCGGCACGCGCCGCGCCGTGGCGGCAGACGTCACCCATATCCGCTGGTCGCTGCCGCAAGCGGTGCCGCCCGGCCATGCCGGACGGCTAAGCTATCGCGCGACTATGCGCTGATTATCAATCCACGAACAGAAGAGCGGGATTTTCGAGCAGTTTGCGGACAGCCTGGACATAGCTTGCCGCGTCCCAGCCATCGACGACGCGGTGGTCGCAGCTGATCGACAGGTTCATCAGCTTCGCTGCGACAATCTCCTTGCCCCGAAAAACGGGCCGCTCGATCACGCGGTTGGGACCGATGATCGCGACTTCGGGCCGATTGATGACCGGCGTGGTGGCGATCCCGCCCAGCGGACCAAGCGACGTCAGCGTCAGGGTAGAGCCGGACAGTTCCTCCGACTTGGCCTTGCCCGACCGGGCAGCGTCGGCCAGCCGACGGATTTCACTCGCCAACTGCCAGACATTGCGGTCCTGCGCGTCGCGGATCACCGGCACCATCAGCCCCGCATCGGTCTGCGTCGCCAGCCCCAGATGAACCGATCCGTGACGCGTGACCACGCCCGCCTCATCATCATAACGGGCGTTGAGCATCGGAAAGTCGGGCAAAGTCTTGCAGATGGCGACGATCAGCAGCGGCAACATGGTCAGCTTGGGCTTATCGCCCCGGCTGGCGTTGAGCTGTTCGCGCAAGGCTTCCAGCGCGGTGACGTCGATTTCCTCGACATAGGTGAAATGGGGAATGTGCCGTTTGGACGCGGCCATATTCTCCGCAATCCGGCGGCGCATGCCGATGACCTTGACCTGCTCGTCGGGGCGGCGCGCCGATTTTCCCGCCGCGCGATAGCCCTGCCCCTGTCCGTAGAGCAGATAGGCATCGAGGTCGGCATGGCGAATATGATCGCCCGCCGACTTCACCTGCGCGAGATCGATACCCAGATCCTTCGCACGGGCACGGACGGCTGGAGAGGCGAGGATGGGGGATGAAGCCTCATGCCCGCTTCCGTCCGGGCTGAGCGAAGTCGAAGCCTTCGGCTCAGCCGCAGGCGACGCCGCCTCTCCTTCGGTTCGGCTGGGCCGTTCGACAGGCTCAGCGCCTGCACCCGGCTCGATCGCGGGGCGAATGGATGTCGGCTCCTCGATAACCGCCTCACCCGGCACTTCCGCCTCGATCGCCTCCACCGATGGCGGCGGCGCGGCGACATCCTCGCCTTCCACCTCGATCTCGACCAGCATACTGCCGATCGACACCTGATCGCCCTCCTCGCCCGCCAGTCGCACGACGGTCCCCGCGACCGGGCTTTCCATCTCGACCGTCGCCTTGTCGGTCATCATGTCGGCTATCGGCTGGTCCTCTTCGACCCGGTCGCCGACCTTGACGTGCCAACCGACGATTTCGGCCTGCGCAATGCCTTCGCCGATGTCCGGCAGCTTGAATGTGAACAGAGCCATGGCGCTCAATCCTTCATGATCTTGTTGATGGCTTCGCGGATGCGGACGGGGCCGGGGAAATAGGCCCATTCCAGGCTGTGCGGATAGGGCGTGTCGAACCCGGTCACCCGCTCGATCGGCGCTTCGAGATAGTGGAAGCAGCGTTCCTGCACCTGCGCCAGCAGCTCCGCGCCAAAACCGCTGGTACGGGTCGCTTCATGCACGATCAGGCAGCGGCCGGTCTTTTTCACCGACGCTTCGATCGTTTCGATGTCGAGCGGCACGAGGCTGCGCAGGTCGACGATCTCCGCGTCCAGCCCCAGCATCGCAACGGTATGTTCGACGACATGGATCATCGTGCCATAGCACAGGATGGTCAGCGCCCCGCCCGCCCGCGCGATCCGCGCCTTGCCCAGCGGGATGCGGTAATAGCCGGTCGGCACCTGCGCATCGCGATGCCCGGCCCAGCTGGTCGCCGGCGTGTCATATTCGCCATCGAACGGGCCGTTATAGATGCGCTTGGGTTCAAAGAAGATCGTCGGATCATTATCCTCGATCGCCGCGATCAGCAGTCCCTTGGCATCATAGGGGGTGGACGGGATGACCGTCTTTATCCCCGAACAATGGGTGAAAATGCCTTCGGGTGACTGGCTGTGCGTCTGCCCGCCGAAAATGCCGCCGCCAAAGGGCGATCGTACCGTCATGGGCGCGATGAACTCGCCCGCCGAACGATAGCGCAGCCGCCCCGCTTCGGACACAAGCTGGTCGAGCGCGGGATAGATATAGTCGGCAAACTGGATTTCCGGAACGGGCCGCAGGCCATAGGCACCCATGCCGACCGCCACGCCAATGATACCGCATTCGGTGATCGGCGTATCGAACACGCGGTTCTTGCCATATTTCTGTTGCAACCCGGCGGTGGCGCGGAACACGCCGCCGAAAAAGCCGACATCCTCACCCATCACCACGACGGTGGGGTCGCGTTCCATCATCACGTCCATGGCGCTGTTGATCGCCTGGATCATGTTCATCTGTGTCGTGTCAGTCATGGCACATCCTTCCCTCTCCCTTGAGGGAGAGGGTTGCGCAGACTTGGCGGCTTTGCCGCCTAGTCGAAGCTGGGAGAGGGTGAACGGCGGTTGAAAGACGGGACCACGCAGCCCCCTCTCCAACCTTCGCTAAGCAGCAAGCTGCTGAGCTACGGTATCCTCTCCCCGCCGGGGAGAGGAAATGATGATGCGCCATCACAGCCCCGCCGCCTTCCATTCGTCCAGCATCTGCTGCTGCTGTTCCTTCAGGTGCCGGGGCATTTCCTCGAACACATCCTCGAACATGCTTTCCATCGGATGGTGGAGGCCATGGCCAAGGATGCCGTTCTTTTCCGCCTCGCGGGCGGCGTCGCGGACCAGTTCGGCCAATTCCTTGTCCATCGCGGCGTGGCGGTCCTCGTCCCAGATGCCAAGGGCGATGCAGTGCTGCTTCAACCGCGCGATCGGATCGCCCAGCGGCCACAGGCTGCTTTCTTCGGCGGAGCGATAGGCGGACGGATCATCCGATGTGCTGTGCCCCTCCACCCGATAGGTGAAATGTTCGATCAGCGTTGGCCCGGCATTGGCGCGCGCCCGGTCTGCGGCCCAGCGGGTCGCGGCATAGACCGCCAGCACGTCATTGCCATCGACGCGCAGCCCGGCAATGCCATAGCCCACGGCGCGCGCGGCAAAGGTCGTCGCCTCCGCTCCGGCAAAGCCCGAAAAGCTGCTGATCGCCCACTGGTTGTTGACGATGTTCATGATGACGGGCGCGCGATAGACGCTGGCGAAGGTGCAGGCGCTGTGAAAGTCGCCCTCGGCCGTCGATCCTTCGCCGCACCAGGTCGCCGCGATCCGGGTGTCCCCGCGCGCTGCGCTCGCCATCGCCCAGCCGACCGCCTGGGGATATTGGGTGGTCAGATTGCCGGAGATCGAGAAGAATCCGGCATCCCGCGCCGAATACATGATGGGTAGCTGGCGGCCCTTCAGCCGGTCGCCCTTGTTCGAATAAATCTGGTTCATCATGTCGATGATCGGCCAGTCGCGGGCGATCAATATGCCCTGCTGGCGATAGCTGGGAAAACACATGTCGTCGCGGTCCAGCGCCAGCGCCGCGCCGATCGACACGGCTTCCTCACCCGTCGACTTCATGTAGAAACTGGTCTTGCCCTGCCGCTGCGCCCGGAACATGCGCGCGTCGAACGCGCGGGTCAGCGCCATGGTGCGCAGCATCCGCAACAGCGTTTCAGGGGGCAGATTGGGATTCCACTGGCCCACCGCCGCGCCATTTTCATCCAGCACGCGCACCAGCCCATAGGCCATGTCGCGCATCGTCGCGGGCTGCGCCGTCTCGTCTGGCCGTGGTGCCGCGTCGGCAGCGGGAATGTCGAAATGGGTGAAGTCCGCGCTCTCGCCGGGCCGGGCTGGCGGTTCGGGAACGTGTAGGCGCAGCGGGGGCAGATTATGCCCGGCCTTGCCCTGCAATCCTGCCGAATCGTGGGGATCGGTCATCCTGCCTCCTATGCTGCATCGCAATAATGTTGCTTGCCAATAACATTATATTACGTCGCTGCGAAAGGCAAGCCTTCCTTACCCATTTTTCCGTGTCGCTATGTTCGGCTCACTGTCGGCCTAGACAGCAACCGGCGCAGCAATATGGGCCTGCGGCGTATAGTCAGTCACCTCGAAATCCTCGATCGCGTAGCTGAAAATGTCCGAAGGTCGCCGATTGATCCGCAGCTTTGGCGCGCCCGACGGAATTCTCTCCATCTGCTCCTCCACCAATGCAGCGTGGTTAAGGTACAGATGGACGTCGCCACCCTGCCAGACCACCTCGCCAGGCTCCAGACCGCATTGCTGCGCCAGCATCCGGGTGATCATCGACAGGCCGAATATGTTGAACGCAAAGCCCAGCCCCAGGTCGCAACTGCGCTGGAACAGCAAGCCGTTGAGCTTCCCATTCGCGACCTGGAACTGATAGGTCATATGACAGGGCGGCAGCGCCATATTGGCGACTTCCGCCACGTTCCATCCGGTAAACAGCAGGCGGCGAGACCCCGGCGTCGACCGGATCGCCGCGACCAGATCGGCAATCTGGTTATGCCCTTTCTCCGCGCGCCGGTAGAGCCCATCTCCTGCCGCCTCGTAACGCGGCCAGTTGACCCATTGCGCGCCATAGACCGGCCCCAGATCGCCCCATTTCAATGCGAACGCCTCATCCTCGATGATTCGCGCCTCGAACGCATCCCGGTCGATCGCCTCGCCGGTGGCGCGGCGATAGGCATCCAGCGGCCAGTCGGTCCAGATATGGACGCCCTGCCGCACCAGTTCGCGAATATTGGTGTCGCCCGACAGGAACCACAGCATCTCGCGGGCTGCGACCTTCCAGTAAACCCGCTTGGTCGTCAGCAGCGGCACCGCGTCGTCAGCCAGTGAAAAGCGCATCGTCGCACCCAGGATCGACCGGGTGCCAACCCCGGTGCGGTCGATCCGTTCGTCGCCATGACGCCAGATATGGCGCATCAGGTCTATATATTGCTGCTCATAGTGGGGCATCGTGTCGCGCAAGGGCGGGCATCCTGTATGAAGGCTGTGGGTCACCGCCCGCTGTAGCCCAGGCAGTCCCGCCAGCCAATCTCCCCTTCATTCCGGATCAGAATAGGGGGCTATTCAACCAGAATGGCGCGGCTTGGGCTGGCGTGGCGAAACCGGCCCGCGTCACATTTCCCGCATGGCCGGACTGGACCTGATCATCCTTGACGCCACCTGGCGCCCGCGCGACCGCGTGCCGCTGGCGGACGACTGGCGCGCCGTCGTCAGCCAGTTGCTGGCGCTGGACGGGCAGTGGCTGGCGCTTCACCAGCGACGGCCCGGCGTTGCTGTCGCCCTGCCCCGTCCGGCCGACATCGCCCTGACCCGCACCCTTGCCCGGCGGCTCCGCCCGCTCGACATGCGGCTGGCCGACCATATGATAGAGGCCGGGGAAAGCCGGTTCAGCTTCCGCGCGGCTGGGCTTTTGTAAGACGCAAAAAAAGCCGCTCTGGCCGCTTGCCAGCCTGAAAAGCCGCCTCTATAGGCTGCGGCCTGCCTTACGGGGTCGCCTCATCGCGGCTTCGGCATCGGTCGGGGAATAGCTCAGCCTGGTAGAGCACTGTCTTCGGGAGGCAGGGGCCGGAGGTTCGAATCCTCTTTCCCCGACCAACTTTTCTAAGCATTTCGTCCTCCATGGATGATCTTAAGTCCGGTGACATCCCGGCGAAAGGCACCCGGCGCCTTCGCCTCGATCTCGTTGATAATCTGCTCGGTGACTGCGAGCGCATTGGTCAGATAGCCCGCTTCGAAGGCCGCATAGATGTCGGACGTCTTCGAGTGGAC
The DNA here is from genome assembly GCF_059424385.1 of Sphingobium sp. GW456-12-10-14-TSB1. Taxonomy (NCBI): domain Bacteria; kingdom Pseudomonadati; phylum Pseudomonadota; class Alphaproteobacteria; order Sphingomonadales; family Sphingobiaceae; genus Sphingobium; species Sphingobium sp. GW456-12-10-14-TSB1. The sequence goes on from NZ_JBWKZI010000001.1 coordinate 1,230,133, forward strand.
GCGGTGACCCAGCATCATCTGCCCTTCCACCCAAAGCGCTTCGCCTAGTCGGCTGCGCGCCAGCTTGGCGATCGAGCGGCGAATCAGTTTCTGCCCGGTCTCACCATCGCGCGGTAGGGACAGCTCGTGCTGCATCGCCTCGAACGCGGTGCGAATCGACTTGGGCCCGACGTAGAAGCCGACCGGTGCCGCCTTCAGCTGCTCGGCGAACTGGTGGGCCACAGGCACGACAGGACGATATTTCTTCGTCTGTGGTCGGCCGCGCTGGTTCAATGCCAGCGCCCGGATGTCGGGGTACCACTGGCGGCGCTCCGGTGCGGTCGACACGTCATAGGCAGCGTCCGGCCGACACCAGGTCGCGACGCTCACGCGCAGGAAGCGCAGCAGCGCCTCGCGGTAGGCCAGCTGGCGATCATAGGCCTTGTCGCTCATGCCAGCGCTGCGCGGCGGGCGGAGGCAGTAGTTGAACATCTCCGCCAGCTTGGCGACGTCTGCGCGATAGGCCGGGGTCTCGCTCACCTCGTCCGGCTTCTTGGCCTGGAACGCAGCGGCATAGGGTGTGTCGCCGCGCCCGTTGGCGTGGTTGATCGCGGCGCTCAGCGCGCGGACCGATCCTTCCACCGTGCCGGCGCTGCGATCACCCAGCACCTTGCCTGCTGTCGACACGACCGGCACCTCGAACGCCCAGTCGCGGAAATCGTCGATCCACTCCTCGTTGACCTGGTCGCAGGTGGTATCGAGTCGGTCGGTCTCGATCAGATAGTTCGAAACATGCGCCAGCCGCGCCTTGATGGAAGTAAGCGAGGGCTTCTTGCGAACCGAGATGAGATAGTTGGACATGGCGTCGACCAGCGGATGCGGCGGTGCGCCGACGATCAGCTGACCGCATTCGTCGCAGATGCGCTGCCCTCGCTCCCGCTCTAGGAAGAGGGCGTCGAGTCTCTGTTCGGCCTGCCCGATATCCGTTGTGCGCGTCGAGCGAGACCGGACGTGTCCGCGTTCCGCGTCGTACCAGAAGATGTAGAGGTTGGGGGAACGGAGCGTACCGTCGGAGCGGCGGTCTCGGCCGAGCCAGTATTTTGGCCCTCCAAGGCGGGTTGTCCCCCTTGAATAGAGCGGTTCTTCATCGTTCGGGTTACGCATTGCTCTCTCAACATCTTGGCGTTTTCGGTCTGGACGAGGTCATTGACGCCGATCGCCGCCAACAGGACGACGTCATCGGCTTCGAGGCGGATGCCCCGTCCATTGAGGATGGCGCGCTGCATGCGCTCCGCGATTTCCGGAAGGGCGGCGCTCATGTCGCTTCATCCACGGCTGGACCGCCCGGGACGGGCATCCAGTGGGTGAACGGATCATGCTTGCTGCCGACGAACTCGCCGAACGTCGAGCAAATCCAGCCGGGCTTTTTGATGCTGTGCCAGTCGCTATCGCAATACTGGCCCATTTCTGTCAAACGGCGTTCAAAAGGGACCCCCGATCGGCGTCGAAGAGGGACCCCCTTTTCAGATAATATGATGCTGGTTTGTTGAAGATGGCCTTGCGCTGCGTGCGGCGGAGGGCGGGCGTAGCCCGACCGGAGGCGCGCGCAGCGCAAGATAGATTTTTGAAGGCGCCGAAGGTGGCTGTCAGCTGCGGTTTTTGAAGCGCCAGCTGTCGTTGCCCGTCTCGACGATATCGCAGTGGTGGGTGACGCGGTCGAGCAGCGCCGTGGTCATCTTGGGATCGCCGAACACGGTCGGCCATTCGCCGAAGGCGAGGTTCGTGGTGATGATGACGCTGGTCCGCTCATAAAGCTTGCTGATGAGGTGGAACAGCAACTGCCCTCCCGAGCGGGCGAACGGCAGATAACCGAGCTCGTCGAGAACGATCAGGTCGAGCCGCGACAGCTGCGCCGCCAGGGTCCCGCCTTTGCCGATCCGGGTCTCCTCTTCGAGGCGTGTCACCATGCCAGACTGTCGTGCCGTCCGTGATGCGATAGTCCTCTGGCTCGCTGAATGTGCAGATATGGGGGATCATGACATCATCCACTGTGTGAACCAGCACCCGGCGAAGAACGCCAACAAGACAGCGCAGCCAACGCCACTATCGTCCCACTTCTCGTTCATGCCGCCTTCTCCATCGGTTGGGGCAGTGAGATCGGCATCGCCTGCCCGCTCGCCAGATTGATGAAGGCTCCAGCGTGGCCGATCGAGCCGCGTCCCAGCAGGTCGAACAGCAGCGCGAGCGCATGGCTGGCGACAACGCGGTTCATGAATAGCGATTGCCGCTCCAGTGCTTCGGCAACCGAGCAGCTGGGCGTGTCATCCTCGGCGGCAGTCTCGTCCATTAATTCCGGGAAATATTCCAGCACGGTCGGTAGTCGATCCGCCTTTTCACCGGTCGACGCCTTCGGGCATCCGATCAGGAACTGGCCATCCGTCGCGCGGTTGCCCAGGTCCATCCAGTAGATGGGTGCGGGAGCGTCGTCCGGCATCGCAGCGCCAAGGCCACGCCGAGCCGACGCGGTGTCGACGCAGCTGATGAGCAGATCGATCCTCTCCAGCCCTATGTCGGCTGGCGCACGGCCATGCACTGCCCTCCACGACAGCCCGTGGGCCAGGTTGATCCGCTCGGTGAGAGTACGAGCCTTCGAATTGCCGAGGTCGCAACGATAGAAGGGCTGTCGACCAAGGTTCGCCTCGCTCACTATGTCGTCGTCCACGACGGTGACATTCAGCGACCGCGACGAGATCGCGCGAAGCGCCGTGTCCAGCGACGCCAGCCCCATAAGCATCTGCGCGCCATTGCCGCCGCATCCGACCAGCATGACGTTGATGGCGCGATCTCCGAGCGACGGGCGCAGGTAATGGCGTTGTGACATATCAGGCTGCATGATCGGCTCCTGCGAACGGAATTCGGGGAATGGGCAGGAACATGCCTGCGGCGCAGAGGCGCGATTCCATGACGAACCCGTCCGGCCAATCGAGCCTGCCAAACACGAGAGATATTTTCGTCGCGTGCGCGTCGTCCTCATTGTCGGTGCGGCTGAAGAAGGCCGGGCCGGTGCCATGGCTATGGACGTCGCACACGACATGCCAGTCGGCCGACAGTATCGGCGTGCGATAGACCAGCCGCGAAGGCGTTGCGTCATCGATGTGAGGATACTCGACCGCGAACTCGCGCGTCGTCTCGTTCCAGATCACAAACGCCGCCGCTTCATTGGGGAGCGCCGCGCGCAGGTGATCCAGGATCTGAGCGAAATGCTCGTACGGGATCAGGCCGCATCGTAACTGGCATCTCTCCTTCTCGCCAGCGCCGAAAGGCAGATAGGCATGAGGCCGATTGGTGAGATAGGTGTCGAGCGCCAACCACGGCCGGCGCAAGATGAGCATCACGCCAGCCTGCCCGATCGCAAGCCCCTGCCCCGCGCGCGCGCCGCGTAGCGCATCGATGGCGGGCGACCGGCCAGACGGCGGCACCGGGTAGCATGGCATCTGGGCGAGGACGGCGGCGGCCGTCGGATCATCTGCGAGGATCGTCATGCCGATGTCCTTTCCGCGATCAAGGAGCCCAGGGTGACAGGCACCTTCAAGGCCTGCCGGTTGCTGGCCGGGTTGAAGGGCTTGAGCCGCTTCACCGGAAAGCGCTTCGCCCCGGTCGCGGCGAGATCATCCCAGAGCTTCACCAGCCCGCCCCTGCCCGTCACGGTCAATTCCTGTCCGATATTGGGATGGGTAGACCAGGACTCGAATATCGCCCGCTCATATTCAGGGATCGACGCGATCGTCAGCGCCTTGGGACGAACGATATTACCCCAGCATAGCTGGCCGGTGAGATAGACATTCAGTACCGGGCTGTGCAGCAGTTTCGTCTCGCCGGTCGGCCGCTCGTCAGTCGGCAGGGCGTAGACCCCGAACCCCTTGCGGCTGGCGACAAACAATTGCGCTGGATACGGAACTTGTACGCTGGTGCGCCGGGCAAGCACCTTCATTCCTTTCGGCGGTCCGGACAGGTCGAAATAGGCCAGCCGCACCTGAGCCGGCACCCACCAGACAAGAAGATCGGCATGGGCCACCAACACATTGGCGGGCAGGATCTCGGGAGGCGCGGCGCGGTCCAAGGCTTTTGCCCATTGACGCAGGTGCGCGCGGGTCAAGGGCGAGCCAGCTGCGATCATCGGTCCGGCTTCACGCTGCTCGACGTCGTGGATGCTGGCGAACGCTGCGGCACCCTCGCGCGAATTGATGTATCGGCCTTCGGCGCTGTAGAGCAGGATGGCATTGGTCAGCACCAGCCCGCCGGGCGTAGATTCAAATTGTGTGGAATGATTGAACATAGAGCCTCACGGTTGAAAGGGGTTGGTGTCGATCAGATCCTGCGCCGCAAGCAGCAGCTCGGCGCCAAGCTTAAGAGACGCGAACCATTGATCGATCGCGGCCGGGGCCGGCATCTGGTAGAGGCCAACGATATCGTTGAAGCCGTTTTCCATGCAGGGTCGCGCAACGTCGTCGATCTCACGCGCGAACACGTCGAACGGGACGATCGTCATCGGTGGCAGCATGCCGTGATCCTCGTATTCGGGCAGATAATCGAGGATGAAATCGCTGTTGTAGCACCAGGCGTTATCGGTGTTTTCCAAAGCGTCCAGCGCCACGCGCGCTTTGCGCAGTCGCCGTATCCTCTTGGCCAGCCCGGCAGGCAGCTTCTTCAACGGGTAGGCGTTGGACGCGAACATCCACGCGGGACGCCTCCCCATGACGCCCGACGGCAGCTGCTCGACATCGATCTCGTCATCTGCCAGCCCGCGCCACTCCTTGATTGAAACCAGCGCGCCTTCATCGCCGATGGAGCCATCCCAATAATAGACGGACAGCTCCTCCATCAGATCCTCGAAGCCGATCATCGGAGCTGCCGCGTTGATCGTCGTCGCAATCGCCTGATAGGCCGCCGCCTGCATCCCGACCGGTGCTACCTGATCGAGGATGGCGTTGCGCAGCGCGTTCGACTTCTCGATCCAGCCGAGGTTCATCTGGCCTATGCTGTCGCAGATGAGCGCGATCGCGGGCGGCCGGCCGTCCTCGCCCTCCAGCACCGCCGCCCGCAAATCCACGATCTCGATCGGATTGAGGATTTCCAGCACTGCCGAATCGAACACCCGTTCGATCCGCTGGCGCGCTTCCCCGCGAGTGTAGAGCCGGGGCGCATCGTCCTGCGCCGCCGCCCAATGGCCGAGCACCCTGTGATGCGCCCCGAGCGGACCGTCGAACGCCGTCTGCACATCGGGTGACAGGGCGACCGTCCGCCCGGCCAGATCAGCCGAGGGGGGCGAGATGGAGGCCGGGAGGCGGCTGGATCGGTTCGCCCCGGCTTTCCTGCGAGACGAGGATTTGCGCGTGAAGGGCTGCTGCTTGCTCGCTGCACTTGGGGATGGAAGGACTGGTTTCGTTGCCATCGTCATGCTCGATCCATTCGAGGAGCGTCTTTCGGGGCGCGGGCGGTATCGCGGCGACCACAGCTATCCCTTGGTGCCGACTGCGCGCCGGTACTCGGTGACGTGGACATTATTCGTCACGCCGGCATCGACCGCCTCGGCATTAAGGATCGCGGGGTAGAGGGTGGCGTGATAGGCGCGCAGGCCCTGCGGATCTGCGGCGAGGTGCGGCGGAATGGGAAGGTCGATCCCGTCATAGCGATAGGCGCGGGTGAGCTGATTGATTTGCATGTGCAGTCTTCCTGGATCGGGTGAGAAGTGTCAGTCGTCCCAAAGGCTGGTCGGTTCGCCGGGCTTGGGTGCAGCGCTGGGTTCGGATGACGCGGCCGGTGCTGGCGCGGCCTTGGCAGGCTCGGCCTTTTTCGACTTGGCGGGCGCCTTTGTGGCCTCCGCCGCCGCGCGCTGTTCGGCGATCTGGTCGCCCAACCCCTTGCGCACGGCGATCAGCTGACCGAGTGCCCCGTCCTCGCCCTTGGCAAGCTCCTCGTCGATCTCCGCCGCCGTGGCAGTGATGGATATCGGCCGGACCTCGCCCGCCTCCGGATTGGATTTCGCGCCCACTGCCTTTCGAGGGATGACGGTGAGCGTGACGGTGCCGTCCGGACCGGCAACGAGGTCGAAGCCAAGCGAATAGCGGGACAGAAGAGGAAGCAGGCTGGTGATGAGCATGGGTCAGACTTTCTCAGGGTGGGCATGGTGCGCGCCAAGGCCAGCGCCGGCGGGCGGTGGGCTGTATTTGCCATCGAGCGTGATCGCGCTGGGCAGACGCCCGGCCCAGCTGAAGCCTGTGGCGTTCAACATGCCATCGACGATCTTGTCGGTTTTGGCTTCGAGCAGTTTGGCAAAGACCTTCGCGCCCATGTGATCGACCAGCCCGCATTCCTGCGCGATGAATTTGAGCTCGTCCTTCCCGAACTTCGAGAGGAACGGCCGGTCCACCTGCCAGGTGTCGCGCAGGATCGCGTCGAACGCGGTGGCGATGTCGGGGTCACCTTCCACGGCCTGGATTAGGGCAGTGCGCCAGGCGGCTTCACGCATGGCCGTGACGCGGCTGGCGATCGTCTCGGCTGTCACCTTCGGAGTTACTGGCGGCACAGCTGGCGGAGCGCTTGGCTTTGCTGCTTTTACCTGATCGACCGGCGAAGCGGGTATAGTACCCACTTTGGGCGTGACAGGCGCTTTAAGGTTTCCCGGCTTTTGTGCATCCGAGGCAACTTGTTCAACCGAGGGCGCGCTGGCGGCGACCTCCGCTTCCGTCTTGAGCTTGAAACATCCGGCGTTCGTGCAGAAGCCGTCATCGACATGGGTAGCGAACAGAGCGCGCTGCGATGCGGAGTTGAACGGGCATGTGGTGCACTCGGCCTTGTCGAATTGCGCCCCGACAAGGCTCTGCGTCACCCGCATCAGCAACTCGCGCGTCTTGGCGACGCCCAGGCCAGCACCCAGAATCGTGTTGAGCGCCTTCTCCTGCTTGTCGGCTGGCACTGCCGCGAGGAGCTCGGCATGCCCGACCTTGATCCGGCGTTCGTCGAGCGCGACCTTGACCGGCTCGGCAAGGTTGGCCAGCGCCAGCCGTCGATCGAGCTTTGCCAGCGACCATGCCAGCCGCCGCGCCGCCTCAGAGCGATCGCCCTGGCAGGCTGCGAGCGCTCGGACAGCAGCGTCTGCCTGCTCGGTTTCGGATGTGTCATCACGAATGTCGTTTTCGTCGATGGCCGCTTCCAGCGCCTCCTGATCGGTCATCTCGCGGATGATGACAGGTATGTCAGCGTCGGGACCGAACGCTTCGATAGCAGCATTGTAGCGACGCCCGCCTGCCACGATGCTGTAGGTTCCCTCTGCGCCGGCGACCGGGCGGACGATCGGCGGCTGGAGAATGCCGCGCAGGCGGAACGAGGCGACCAGTTCGTCATGCTTGGCCTGGTCGAAGTAGCGACGGGGGTTATCGCCCTTCGTGATCCGCGACAGCGGGAGCGTGGTGACGTGCTTAAGGATGTTGTCGGTCATGATGATGCCTCCGTGACGGGCGTGACCCGGTTGAGCAGGTAGCAACCGCTGATCCCGTCCAGCCAGACGACTGCGGAATGGCCTGACAGCAGCTCGGCTGGCGAGCGGGTCTTCGTCGTGATGGTCGCGCCATTGTCGCGGCGGACGGTGACCGCCTGCCCGACCGGATAGCGCTCGTTCCACCTGTCGACGTGGCGCTGGGCCTCTCTGGGCTTGTTCAGAAGGGCCATCACGCACCCCCGGTGCGCGGCCGGGCGCACGTGCAGAAACCACGCGATTGCGCCGTTTCCTTCTCCGGTGTAGCTCCGGTGAAAATCGGCCCATTTGCCGAGTCGTTCCCCCTATGGTCCGCGCGGTTATCGCGGTCTAAATGAGGATTTCCGCGCCCTGCGGCGCTAGGCGTTGCCTTCGGGAGGCAGGGGCCGGAGGTTCGAATCCTCTTTCCCCGACCACATTTCTTCACAGCATCCGGATATGATCCACCCCGCCAGGGGAAAAGGCCGTGCGCGGCCCGATTTGTTGCGTCCACGCAACGTGCGGCCTGCCCTGCCATGGCCAGCATCTTTCGACAGATGTCATATGTCGAAAGCGGGCAAGGCAAAGTTGTGCAGTCGTAAAAGATGTTTGACCCAGCCCTGCCCTGCCGCGATGATCCCACCCATCGGTACGGCCAACCGGCCGCATCCCAAGCACAATCCGACCCGCTTGACGCGGGCATTTGCAGGTGGAGACGAACCTTGCACAGAAGAGATTTCCTGGCCTTTGGCACCATGGGCATAGGCGGCCTGATCCTGCCTTCGATGTTCGGCAAGGTGATTGCCGCGGAGGAACTGAACAGCGCCATCGACGTCACCGTGAAGAAGGCACTGGCAGACGCGGCGTTGAATGCCGCCAAGAGCGCTGGCGCAACCTATTGCGATGTGCGCGTTGGCCGTTACCTGCGCCAGTTCGTCATCACCCGCGAACGCAATGTCGAAAATGTCGTCAACACCGAATCGACCGGCGTTGGCATCCGCGTGATCGCAAACGGCGCCTGGGGCTTTGCCGCCACTAACGATATGACAAGGGAAGCCGTGGCCAAGGCAGCGGCCGAGGCCGTCGCCATTGCAAAGGCCAATGCGCCCACCCAGTCCGCCCCGGTCCAGCTTGCCCCGGTCAAGGGCGCGGGTGAAGTCAGCTGGCGCACGCCGATCGTCAAGAACAGCATGACCGTGCCGATCAAGGACAAGGTCGACCTGTTGATGGGCGTGAACGCCGCCGCCATGGACGCAGGCGCGGACTTCATCCGCTCCATCCTGTTCCTGGTCAATGAGCAGAAATATTTCGCCAGCACCGATGGCAGCTATATCGACCAGGATGTGCACCGCATCTGGGCGCCGATGGAAGTCACCGCCGTCGACAAGACGACGGGCAAGTTCCGCGTCCGTGAAGGCCTGTCCGCGCCGATGGGGCTGGGCTTTGAATACTTGGACGGCGCAGCGTCCGGCAAGACCGTGCTGCCCAATGGCGTCACCGTCTATGGCAACAGCTATGACATGAAGGAGGATGCGATCGCCGCCGCCAAGCAGGCGCGCGCGAAGATCAAGGCGCCTTCGGTCAAGCCCGGCAAATATGATCTGGTGCTCGATCCTTCGCACACCTGGCTCACCATCCACGAATCGGTCGGCCATCCGCTCGAACTTGACCGGGTGCTGGGATATGAAGCCAATTATGCGGGCACCAGCTTTGCCACGATGGACAAGATGCAGAGCCATTTCCAATATGGCAGCGACAAGGTGAATATCGTCGCGGACAAGACCCAGCCCGGCAGTCTGGGCGCGGTCGCCTATGACGATGAAGGCGTCAAGACCAAGAAGTGGGACTTGATCCGCGACGGCAAGCTGGTCGGCTATCAGGCGATCCGCGATCAGGCGCATATCGAGGGCAAGAGCGAAAGCGACGGCTGCTGCTATGCCGACAGCTGGTCCAACGTCCAGTTCCAGCGCATGGCGAACGTCAGTCTGGAACCCGGTAAGGCCAAGCAGAGCGTCGCCGACATGATCGCCAATGTCGAAGATGGCGTCTACATCATCGGCGACGGCAGCTTCTCGATCGACCAGCAGCGCTATAATGCGCAATTTGGCGGTCAGCTCTTCTACGAGATCAAGAACGGCAAGATCACCCAGCAGATCGAGGATGTCGCCTACCAGATCCGCACACCGGAATTCTGGAACGCCTGTGCGGGCGTATGCGACGCCAGCGACTATCGCCTGGGCGGCTCCTTCTTCGACGGCAAGGGCCAGCCCGCGCAGGTTTCGGCCGTATCGCACGGCTCCAGCACCGCGCGTTTCAACGGCATCAACGTCATCAACACCGCCCGTTCGCTCGGTTGATCGGTCAGGGAGAGAAAAATATGAGCATCCTTTCCGAAGCACAGGCCAAGGCGATCCTGACCAAGGTCGTGGGCTTTTCCAAGGCGGACGAATGCACCGCGCAGCTGACCGGTTCGACCCGCGGCAATGTGCGCTTTGCCCGCAACGATGTGTCGACCGCCGGCATTACCGACAATATCGATCTGTCTGTGCAGGTCGCCTTTGGCAAACGGGTCGGCATCGCGACCATCAACCAGTTTGACGACGCCGCGCTGGAGCGCGTGGTGCGCCGGGCGGAGGAACTGGCGAAGCTAGCCCCGGAAAACCCGGAATTCATGCCTGCCGTCGACAAGCAGACCTACACGCCGACCCCGACATTCAGCCCCGCGACCGCCGGGATTACCGCCGCCTATCGCGCCAAGGTGGCGAGCGATTCGATCGCGCCATGCCGCGCCGAAAAGCTGGTCGCGGCAGGCTATCTTGAGGATCAGGCCGGGTTCGTCGCCTTCCTCAACAGCAAGGGCAATTACGGGTATCAGACCGGCACAAGCGCCGATTATACCTGCACCGTCCGCACCGAGGATGGGCGCGGCTCCGGTTGGGTCGGGCATAATGTGCAGGACGTCGCCAACTTCAACGCAAGCGAGGATATTCGCATCGCGATGCGCAAGGCCAGCGCGTCAGCCGACGCCAAGGCGCTGGAGCCGGGCAAATATACCGTCATTCTGGAACCGGCGGCTGCCGCTGGTCTCATTCAGTTCATGTTCTTTTTCTTCGACGCTCGCTCCGCCGACGAAGGCCGCAGCTTCCTGTCGAAAAAGGGTGGCGGCAACAAGCTGGGCGAACAGGTGTTCGGGCCGCAGGTCAACTTCTTCGCCGACCCGGCCTATCCGGGCGCCGCCGTCTATCCCTGGGATGAGGAAGGCCTGCCGCGCACGAAAATGCCGATCGTCGAGAATGGCAAGCTCGTGAACATGGAATATTCGCGCTACTGGTCGCAAAAGCAGGGCAAGCCCGCCATGGCGCAGCCCGGCAACCTGATCATGACCGGCGGCACCAAATCGACCGCCGATCTGGTCCGCACGACCGAGCGGGGCATATTGGTGTCGCGCACCTGGTATATCCGCATGGTCGATCCGCAGACGGTGCTGCTGACGGGCCTGACCCGCGACGGCACCTTCTATATCGAAAATGGCCAGATCAAATATCCGATCAAGAATTTCCGCTTCAACGAATCCCCGGTCATCATGCTCAACAATGTCGAAGAGCTGGGCAAACCCGTCCGCGTGAAGGGCGACGAAGCGGACACGCCGATCATCGTGCCGCCGATGAAGCTGCGCGATTTTACCTTCACGTCGCTGTCGGACGCGGTGTGAGGCCAGTTCGCGCGATATGACGCGGAGCGAGTTCCTTCGGTTGATGGCGGGCGGTCTGGCCAGTGCAATGCTGGCCCGACCGCTCGCGGCCGCGGGGGGCTATGATTTCTGGTTCACGCGACTGCGATATGATTCGGGCGACTGGGATGTCGACCAGCGGATGCCGTCCAACCTGATCACGTCGCTGATCGACTATACGACATTGCGGGTGGACCCGAAGGAGCATGTCATCGCCCTGTCCGACCCCAGGATGCTGACCGCGCCCTTCTGTTATCTGGCCGGGCACAAGCTGGTCGAGTTTTCGGCGGCAGAACGGCGCAATTTCGAACGCTATGTCCGCAATGGCGGGTTCGTGCTGGTCGATGATTGCAACCACGATATTGACGGCCTGTTCGCCCGGTCGTTCGAAGCGCAGATGGCCAAGATTTTCGGCAGCAAGGCGCTCAAGCAACTGCCCAATACGCACCCGCTCTATCGGTCCTTCTTCAAATTTGACGGCCCGCCCAATACCGGCTTCGAACTGAATGGCTGGGGCGACGATCTGGTTCATGACTATCTGAAAGGGATAGAGATAGAGGGGCGGCTGGGCGTGCTCTACAGCAACAAGGATTATGGCTGCGAATGGGATTATGACTGGCGCAACAAGCGGTTCCTGGCCGAGGATAACACCCGGTTCGGCGTCAATATCGTGATGTATGCGCTATCGGTGTGATCGATAATTTTTACGCCTCCAATTAAACCCCGTTCGGGCTGTGCCTGTCGAAGCCTTGTTCTTCCCTTCAAGAAGGACGCCCCTTCGACAGGCGCGGGTTGAACGGTAAGCATGAAATTGCCCAGTAAGGGACCGTCTATGACCAGCATCACCGAAGCCGATATTCAGGGCCAGCTTGCCCGCCTGACCGAGTTGCGCGCCGCAATTGGCCAGGCGATCGTTGGGCAGACTGAAGTCGTCGAACAATTGCTGATCGGGCTGCTTGCGGGCGGCCATTGCCTGCTGGAGGGCGTGCCGGGACTGGGCAAGACATTGCTGGTTCGGTCGCTGGGCGAAGCGCTGAAGCTGGATTTTCGCCGCGTCCAGTTCACCCCCGACCTGATGCCCAGCGACATATTGGGCACCGAACTGCTGGAGGAGGATCATGGCACCGGCCATCGCAGCTTCCGTTTCCAGAAGGGGCCGGTGTTCACCAACCTGCTGCTGGCCGACGAACTCAACCGCACCCCGCCCAAAACGCAGGCCGCGCTGCTGGAAGCGATGCAGGAAAAGACCGTCAGCTATGCCGGCGTGACGCACCGGCTGCCTGCGCCCTTCTTCGTGCTGGCGACGCAGAACCCGCTGGAACAGGCGGGCACCTATCCACTGCCCGAAGCGCAGCTGGACCGCTTCCTGCTGCACATCCGCGTCGATTATCCGACCGAGCAGGAAGAACAGGATATTCTGGCCCAGACCACAGGCGCGAAGGCGAACGCCGTTCCCGCCGTGATGCATGGCGATGAAGTGCTGGCCCTCCAGGCCTGGGTGCGTCAGGTGCATTTCAGCGACGATCTGCTCCGCTGGGTCACCCGCATGGTGCGGGCCAGTCGCCCCGGCGATGGCGCGCCCGACGAGATCCGCAAATATGTAAAATGGGGCGCGGGACCGCGCGCTGGCCAGTCGCTGATCCTGACGGCCAAGGCGCGCGCATTGCTCCATGGGCGGCTTGCCGCCACGCGGGAGGATATTATTGCGCTCGCCGCGCCGGTCATGCGCCACCGCCTGCTCCTGTCCTTTGCGGCGGAGGCAGAGGGGCGTAGCGCAGACGATGTCGTGGCCGCCTTGCTGCGTGCCGTACCGCTTAGCTGAACCGCGCATGGTCGATTTCATCCCCCCTGACGTGCGGAACAGGCTGAAAAGCCTGCGCCTCGTCACGCGCCGGGCGGTGGGATCGCATGGCATCGGGCTGCACCAGAGCCACAGCCGGGGCGCGGGCCTCGAATTCGCTCAATATCGTGCCTATGAGCGCGGCGACGAATTGCGCCAGATCGACTGGAAACTCTACGCCCGGTCCGACAAATTCTTCGTGCGCGAAGCGGAGCGCGAAAGCCCGGTCGCGGTGTGGATATTGATGGATGCCAGTGCTTCGATGACGCAGGCCGATGCCGCGCGCCCGGACTATAGCCGCTTCGACGCCGCAAAAGGACTGGCGGCCTGCATTGCCGATCTGGCGATGCGGCAGGGCGATCGTTTTGGCTGGATGGCGCTGAGCGATCAGGGTCTGGCGCTGTTACCGCCCGCCAGTGGCGCACGGCAGCGGGACCGGCTGCTGCTGGAACTGATTGGAGTGAACGCGGTCGGCGGCTTTGCGCCGGAGGACCAGCTTGGCCCGGTGTGGGAGCGGATCGGCGCGCGCGATCTGGTCATTCTGCTCAGCGACTGTTTCGATCCCGGCGCGGTCGAACTGGCGGAAAAGCTGGCGGCGGCGGGTCGCGAGACATTGCTGATCGAAATGCTGACGGTGGCCGAGCGCGATTTTCCTTTCGATGGCGGCTATCGATTCCGCGATCCCGAAACGGGCGAGGAATTGCTGGCGGACGGTCCCGCCCTACGCAGCGAATTTCTTGCCCGTTTCGGGGCGGCGCGCGATGCGCTGCATGATCGGCTGGACGCGGTGGGAATCCGTTACGCCACCCACATGCTCGACCAGCCGATCGACGTGCCGCTGCGCCGCCTGTTCGGCGCGCATGAAGCGGCGGAATATCAATGACGCCAGCCCTGTTGCTGCCCGGCGCGCTGGCCGCGCTGCTGGCGCTCATCGTCCCGCTGGTCATCCATATCGCCCGGCGCAGCGAGCAGGTGCCGACCGACTTCGCCGCCTTGCGCTGGTTGCGGCAAAAGCCCCGGCCTCGATCGCGGCTGCGGTTCGACGAATGGCCGCTGCTGCTGCTGCGCCTCCTCCTCTTGGCGCTGGTCGCGCTGTGGCTTGCCCAGCCCGTGCTGTTCGGGGCCGGAGACCGCAGGCCCGTCGCGGCGTTGGTCCCCGGTGTCGATCCCGCCCGTGCGCCCATTGGCGATGTCCGATCGGTCTGGCTGGCCCCCGGCTTTCCGTCGATCGACCAGCCGTCGCCATCCGGCCCATTCCCCGTCGCCAGCCTGATCCGTCAGCTTGACGCGGAAATGCCTGCCGATGTTCCGCTGACCATCATCACGCCGCAGGTCATCGAAGGGGCGGATGCCGACCGTCTCCGCCTGTCGCGCAAGCCGGAATGGCGGATCTCGCCGGGCGCCATGCCTGCCCCGCGTACCCAGCCTGCCCCAATAGCGCCGCTGGCGATCCGATATGATGCGCAGCATCGCGGCGGCATCCGCTACCTGCGCGCCGCCGCGCTGGCATGGCAACCCGCTGGTCGGGATGCCGCGATCGACACAGGCGCGATCGATGCGCCACTGCCGGACCAGCGCCATGTTCTGATCTGGCTGGGCGGCGGGACAGTGCCGGACGGGCTGAGCCGCTGGATCAAGCAGGGCGGCACGGCGCTGGTCGCGTCAGACATGCTGGTTCCGGCCGACACGCCGCGCGCGCCGCTCTGGCGTGACGCACTCGGCGCACCGCTGGTAGAGGCTATGCCTTTGGGCCAGGGGCGGCTGCTGCGCTTCACCCGTCCATTGACCCCGGCCATGATGCCGGCCCTGCTGGACGCCGATTTCCCCACCCGTCTGCGTGCCGTGCTGACCCCGGCCCCGCCGCCGCCAGCGCGGGTTGCCGCCGCCGACTATGCGCCGCTGACTGGCGGACGCGCCTATGATCAGCCGCCGCAGGATATGCGCCCGTGGCTGGCGATCCTGATTGCGGCGCTGCTGATCGCCGAACGCTGGCTGGCGACCCGCCGCAGCCGGGGTATCAGTCCATGAGTGCGAACGATCTGCTCGCCCGCTGGACGGCTCCCGCAAAATATCGGGTGATGGCCGACAGTCTCGCCCTCGCCGTGCCGCTGGTCGTGGGACTTGCGGCCATTGGCTGGCGCTTGTCGGGCATCATCGCCGCCGTTGCGGCCGCCATGATCGCAGCGGCAATCGCCCTGTTTGCCGCGCGCTATCGTGCCCGGCGCTATGATCAAGCCTGGCTGGTCCATGCGCTGGATCGCGACCGGCCGGACATGGAGGACAGCGCCAACCTGTTGTTCGCCGACCCTGCTCTACTTGGCCCGCTTGAGCGGCTCCAGCAGGCGCGGCTGCTCGGCAGGATCGACCGCGACAGTCCCGACAGCCTGCGTCCCGACTGGTCGCGCCGCCTGATCCTGCTCGCGGGGATCATGGGCTTGATCGCGGTCGGCCTCGCGCTGTTCTGGCCACGCCCCGGTCATGGGCCACCGACGCTGGCCCCCAGCACGGAAGCGCTGCCCGCAACGCCCGGCATCCCGCGTCTGACCGCGCAGAATCTGCGGATCATCCCGCCTGCCTATACCGGGCTGCCGCCGCGCGATTCCGCATCGCTGGACGCGCGCGCGCCGGTTGGATCGCGGATCGAATGGACGCTGCGCTTTGATCCGCAAGCAACTGTCCCGGCGATCCTGCCGGTCGGGGGCGCGCCCATCGCCCTGCGCCGCGACGGCCCGAACTGGATCGCCAGCCGCCTGCTCGACGCCTCCTTCCTCTATCGCGTCGATCCCGCATCGGGCCGTGGCCCGACGCCGCCTCTCCATCGGGTCGACGCCATTGCCGACAGTCCACCACAGGTGCGCGCGATCAGCCCGGCCGCCAGCCTGACGATGGTACAGGCCGGTCAGCGCAACTGGACCCCGGTCTTTGCCGCCACGGACGATTATGGCGTCGCCGCCACCGCGCGGCTCCGCGTCACGCTGGCAATCGGCGAGGGCGAGAATGTGACCTTCAGCGAGCGCGAAATAGCGGTTTCGGGCAGCGGCCCGCCACGCGATCGACGTTTCAGCCCCCGACTGGATTTCGGCGCTCTTGGGTTTAGCGCGGGCGGCGACATGGTGGTGCAACTCATCGTGCGCGACATGCGGCAACCCGCTGCGCAGGAAGTGCGCGGCCCCAGCCTGATCCTGCGCTGGCCATCGTCCAGGCAGCCCGAAAGCAGCGGGCTGGAGGGCATGGTCAACATCACCCTGCCTGCCTATTTCCGCAGTCAGCGACAGATCATCATCGATGCTGAAGCGCTCCTCAAGCAGAAGCGCCGCCTTGCCGCCGATCGCTATCTTGCCCGTTCCGCCAGCATCGGCAGCGACCAACGGATATTGCGCGGCCGTTACAGCCAGTTTCTGGGCGGCGAAGAGGAAGGCGAACCGGAACCGCCCCCCAATCATGGCGAACAGCATAGCGACGATGATGGCCATGACCACGATCAAGGGCACGACCATGATCATGATCACGACCACGATCACGATGAAGGGCACGATCATGGCCATGATCATGGCCATGACCATGGCGGCGCACCGCGGCGACCCGCGCCGGGCTTTGGCGCGCCGGAGGATGTGCTGGCGGACTTTGGCCACGCGCATGATGATTCGCCCGCGTCCAGCCTCGATCCCGAAACCCGCGCCATCCTGAAGAAAGCGGTCGATGAAATGTGGCAGTCCGAGGTGCAGTTGAGGCAAGGCCATCCCGATCTGGCGCTGCCCTTTGCCTATCGCGCGCTGCGTTTCATCAAGGAGGTGCAGCAGGCGACCCGCATCTTCCTGTCGCGGGTAGGGCCGGAACTTTCACCGATCGACCCCAGTCGCCGCATGACCGGCAAGCGGGAGGGGCTGGCCAGCCGCGTTCTGGCGATCAGCCCGGTCGAAGGACGGGACGGTCCCGCTGCGGCGGCCTGGCGCGCGCTGGGCGATGGGCCGGGCGCGATCCGGGGGCCGATCGCGCTGGATGCGCTCGACCGCTGGGCGCGGGGGCAATCCGCCCATTTGCCCGATCCGCTGGCGCTTTCAGGGGCGATCGACGCCGTCCGCCGCGATCCCGCCTGTCTGCCCTGCCGCGCCAAGTTGCGCGCCCTTCTCTGGACCGCCATGGAACGACCGCCGGCCCAGCCTGCCCGCCGCCGTCCCGCCGATGCTGGCGGTGCGCGCTATCTTGGGGCGATAGGAGGGGGCAAGCCATGACCGCCGCATGGATGACCGCCATCCTGTTGGGCGCGGCCATGATTGTGGCGAGCGTTCGTCTGATCCTGTGGCATCGTAGCGCAAGCGCGCCGTCGCCCAGGCGATTGATCGCGCTGCTGCTGCTCCAGCCGGTGTGCGGAATATTGTTGTTTTTGACGCTATTTCCCCCTGCGACGACCATGAGCAGCGACGCGCTGCGGATCGCGACACGCGGCACGTCTCGTCTGGCGGCTGGTCCTATGGTCCTGCTGCCCGAAGCGCCCGACATTCGCCCTGGCGAACATGTGCCCGATCTTGCGACCGCCTTGCGGCGGCACCCCGGCACCAGCGAGATTATCATACTGGGCGACGGCCTGCCGCCGCGCGACATGGAAGCGGCAAAGCGAGTCGCCGTCCGTTTTGAGCCGCGCCCTCTGCGTCAGGGTATCAGCCATGTTGCCCCGCCGACGCTCGTCGCGCCGGGGAGCAGCTTCAGCCTGGGCGGGCAGTTGAGCGCCCTCCCCAGCGCCACCGTCGAATTGCTCGACCCGGCCGGGCAAGTGACGGACAGCGTTCAGGCCGACGCCGATGGGCGCTTTGCGCTGACCGGCACCGCGCGCGCCGCTGGGGCCGTGCTGTTCACCATGCGCGTGCGCGATGGCCGCCGCACCGTCGAACAGGCCAGCGTCCCGCTACTGGTCGCTGACAGCCCAGCCCCGCGCCTGCTAATCCTGTCGGCAGCGCCCAATGCCGAAGTCAAATATCTGCGCCGCTGGGCTGCCGATGCTGGCTTTGCCGTGACAACGCAAATGAGCGCGGGGGGCGGCATTGCGCTGGGCGACGCGCCGATCGCGATGGACGGCGCAACGCTCCGCAAGTTCGACGCAGCGATCGTCGATGACCGCAGCTGGGCAGCGCGGCGCGGCGTGCTGATGGACGCGGCGCGCAACGGGCTGGGGCTGATCCTGCACCCCAGCGGGCCGATCGACGCGACGACGCGCGGACAATGGCAGGCGTTGGGCTTTGGCCTGACGGGCAAGGGTGGCTTGGTTCCCCTCGCCCTGCCCAAGCCCCTTGCTCCCACCATCGCGCGCACCCGGCAGGGTATCGGCAGCGACGACAGGCCAGCGGACCTGGCCCTGCCCGACGAAATGCTGCCGGAGATCAGCCGTCTTGGCCTGACGCCGGAGGGTGAGAACGCCGTGCCCTTGCTGCGAGATGCGGGTGGCGTGACGCTGGCGGCCTGGCGGGCGGTTGATAGCGGGCGAGTTGCGCTGTTCACTGGTATCGACAGCTATGCGCTGACGCTGACGGGCCATCGGGGGCTGCATGGCGACTGGTGGAGCGCGATGCTGGCGACCGTTGCACGCCCCGCCCCCGGCATGACGCCCATCACGACACCGGGATGGGCGGGCGAGCGGATGATCCTGTGCGGCCTGACCACCCCTGCTGAGGTCGAAGGCCCGGATGGACGGATGGCAAACCTGTTGCCGGTAGCGGGATGCGGCGCCTTCTGGCCCGACAAGGCTGGCTGGCATCAGCTGCGCCGGGCGGGCGATGGCCAGGCCACGCCCTTCTACGTCCAGCCTGCCAATGCCCTGCCGGTGATGCGGGCCGCGCGGGATCGGGACGCCATGTTGATGCTGCGCCCGCCAGCATCGGGCGACAAGGCCGCCATGGGCAAGTCAGTCCCAGGATCGCCCTGGCCGTTCGCGATCGGCTGGTTGCTGGCAAGCGCGCTGCTGTGGTGGCTGGAGCGGGCGCGGGTCGGCCGCGCCGCTGCGCCTCAATCGGCGAGGTAGAAATCCCGCAGCGCCCGCGCGTCGTGCAGGGCGTTGTGCGGCACCCGGCTGTTGGCGGCCGCGCTAAAGCCCGCGGCATTGATCAGTTCCAGCCGCAGACCGAAATCGACCCCCGCCATCAGGCCCGGCCCCTTCACCAGCAAAGCGCAGAAATGGGCCAGATCCTCCGGCCAGTCGGCGATGATCAGCGGATCATCATCCCCTTCCAGATAGGCGGCGACATGATCGGCCGCATCCGCCCGGTTGAGTTCCAGATATATGCCCGGCGGCACATGGCGCAGATAGGGGACGACATGCTGCGCCACCCATGGCTCGACATCGTCCGGCAGCGGCAGCGCGACGTAAAATTCCTGGTCGCCATGTTCGGGAACCAGCGCGACGCTGATCAGCCCACCGCCAAAACCGTTAAATTCAGTGTCGAGAAAATAGCGCATGAAAAAAGGAACTGCCTGCCGTTCGATAGGTCTGGCCATCGCAAGACGGCATCTGCGAATGCCTGTAGCATTTGCGCGGGGCTTGCCAAGCTGCCATGCGCGCCAGCGACATATCATCCAGGAAAGACACCAGCATGATCCCGCGCGAATATCTTGGCTCCGCCGCCATTCCGGGCGGGGAGGAATTGAAGCTCTACCGCCGGGGCGGCGACTTCATGATCGTGCTGGATCGCAACGAATTGATGAGCAGCCGTATGAGCGGGTCGGAAAAGGCGCTGGCGGTCATGACGATCGAGCGGCTGGCGGGCCGCAAGGCGCCTCATCTGCTCATCGGCGGATATGGCATGGGCTTTACCCTGCGCGCAGCGCTGGCGATCCTGCCCGCCGACGCGCGGATCACGCTGGTAGAACTGGTGCCGGAAATCATCGCATGGGCGCGTGGCCCGATGGTCGATCTGGCTGCCGGATGCCTGGATGATCCGCGCGTCGAACTCGTCATGGGCGACGTGGCGAGCGTGATCGCGGACGGCAGGAGCAGCTATGATGCGATCCTGCTGGATGTGGATAATGGGCCTGACGGGCTGACCATGGTGGCGAATGACCGGCTCTATTCCGCTCAGGGACTCGCGATTGCGCGCGATGCGCTACGCCCCGGCGGCATTCTGGCCGTCTGGTCGGCCGGGTCGGACGATGCCTTCACCCGCCGCCTGCGCAATGCCAAATTTGCCGTCGACGAAGTGGCGGTGAAGGCGCGCGACAATGGCAAGGGGCCGCGCCATGTCATCTGGTTTGCGGCGAAGCGCTGACCTTTAGATCCCGTTCGGGATGACGGGCCATCCGCCCTGTTCGAGCGCCGTGCTGAGCGCCGTGAGGCACTGGTTGAGCGCGCTCGCGTCGGTCGAACGCACGACGAAGTTCGCGCCCGTGCGCCCTTCGCGGAAAAAGGGATAGCTGCCAATCTGGCATCCCTCATGCGCCTGCTCCGCCGCGCCCAGCAGGTCGGCAATCTCGCTCTCTGCAACCCAGCAGCCGATCGTGGCGGACAGCAGCGGCAGCCCGCCCTCCAGCGTGCCGGTCAGGCTGTCCAGCATCCCGGCGGTGATGTGCGGCACGCCCGCCATGATGAAGATATTGCCATGGCGGATACCCGGCGCGCCCGACATGCGGTTTTCGATCAGGCTGGCCCCGGCGGGAACCCGCGCCATGCGCAGCCGCGCTTCGGTCAGCCCACCGCGCGTTTCATAATAGCCCGCCAGCATCGCCCGCGCCTGAGGATGCACTTCCACCGGCACGCCCAGCGCCGCCGCGATCGCATCGACGGTTATATCGTCATGGGTCGGGCCGATGCCGCCGGTGGTGAACAGATAATCGTTGCGCGCGCGCAGGATGTTGACTGATTCGACGATGGCGTCGCTATCGTCCGCCACCACCCGCACTTCGCGCAGGCGGATGCCCTGAACATTGAGCCAGGTCGCGATCTGGCTGATATTCTTGTCCTGCGTGCGGCCAGACAGGATTTCGTCGCCGATCACGATCAGCGCTGCGGTCCAGATGCGGGTAGGATCGGCCATGGCGCGTCCATAGCCTGCGCATGGCGCCCTGCCTAGTGGATTGATTTTGACATCGTAAAGCCCGCTGGAAATCAAATATTTCTGATGGTCCGCTGCGTATCGGGCATGCGCGTGTGACATCCCCTCACGCTCAATCGAATATCGGGATCGGACCACTGGCCGCCCCTCTCGCATTATGGCGCGGGTGCCCCTATAGTCATGTCATGACCGAATATATGACGATGACGGCCGATGCGCCGATTTCCCGTTCGGCCGCGATCAAATTATATGACGCGGCGGGTTTTGAAGGCATGCGCCGCGCCGGACGGCTGGCGGCCGAGATACTCGATGCGTTGGTGCCCCATGTCGTACCGGGCGTGACGACCGGCGAACTGGACGACATCGTGCGCCAGATGACGCTGGACGGTGGCGGCGTGCCCGCGACGCTTGGCTATCGCGGCTATACCCATAGTTGCTGCACATCGATCAACAACGTCATCTGCCACGGCATCCCCGGCGATTATCGGCTGAAGGACGGCGATATCGTCAATATCGACGTTACCCCGCTGGTCGATGGGTGGCATGGCGACACCAGCCGCATGTTCATCGCGGGTGATGCGCCGATCAAGGCGCGGCGGCTGGTCGAGGTGACCTATGAATGTCTGATGCTGGGCATCGAGCAGGCAAAGCCCGGCAACCATCTGGGCGACATTGGCCATGTGATCCAGCGGCACGCCGAAAAGCACCGCTATGGCGTGGTCCGTGATTTTTGCGGCCATGGCCTGGGCCGGGTGTTTCATGACAGCCCGGAGGTCGTGCATATCGGCCGCCCCGGTACGGGCCCGGAACTCAAGCCCGGCATGTTCTTCACGATCGAACCGATGATCAATATCGGCAAGCCCGGCGTCAGGATGATGGAAGATGGCTGGACGGCGGTAACGCGCGACCGCACCCTGTCCGCCCAGTTCGAACATAGTATCGGCATTACCGAAACCGGATGCGAGATTTTCACGAAGAGCCCTGCCGGACTGGATGCGCCGCCCTATAGCTGAGCGCGCGCCAACGACTGCTTAAAAAACGGGCAGCCTGGCAGGGAAATGCCCTGAATCCGGGCAATATGGACAAAGATTGCTGCATCGCCGAAAGCATGTTCTAGCGATTCGCCATTTGGCACGGTAATTGGATATCAAGAGGGACGGCGCCTGGCCTTTTGGGGGGCATGACGAACGTCACTTGAGGAGAGAGGAATGCGGGTCGCACCCGCATTCTGTCGTGCGTTATGGGTTGGGAATACTAGTGATGAAAAAAGTCGAAGCCATCATCAAGCCGTTCAAGCTGGACGAGGTGAAGGAAGCACTCCACGAAGTGGGCGTGTCGGGCATTACCGTGACCGAAGCCAAGGGCTTTGGCCGCCAGAAAGGTCATACCGAACTTTATCGCGGCGCTGAATATGTCGTCGATTTCCTGCCCAAGGTGAAGCTGGAAGTCGTCGTCGACGATGCGCTGGCCGACCGGGTGGTGGAGGCGATTTGCGCCGCAGCGCAGACCGGACGCATCGGCGACGGCAAGATTTTCATTTCCAACGTCGAGGGCGCCGTGCGGATCCGCACCGGCGAGCGGGACAGCGACGCGATCTGATTTCACGCAAATTCTGGTCATCCCGGCATCGGGGCGACGGAACAACGGGCATCCATCTACCCCTTCGGGGGGGTAATAAACGAGAAGGGCAAGCGCACATGGCCAATACGCCAAAAGACATTCTCAAGATGATCGAGGAAAAGGAGATCGAGTGGGTCGATGTCCGTTTTACCGATCCCAAGGGCACCTGGCACCACCTGACGATGTGCGCGAACGTCATTGGCGAAGATGAGCTGACTGACGGCCTGATGTTCGACGGCTCCTCGATCGAGGGCTGGAAGGAAATCAACGAATCGGACATGATCCTGAAGCCCGATCTGGACGCGGTATTCTTCGATCCGTTCAGCGCGACGCCGATGATGATCCTGGTGTGCGACATCGTCGAACCCGAAGATGGTTCGCTCTATTCGCGCGATCCGCGTTCGACCGCCAAGCGCGCGGAAATGTTCCTCCAGTCGACGGGCCTCGGTGACACCGTCTATATCGGCCCGGAACCTGAATTCTTCATGTTCGACAGCGTCGAATTCGACAACACCTACAATTCCAGCTTCTACAAGCTGGACGATATCGAACTGCCCACCAACAGCGGCACGAAATATGACGGCGGCAATATGGGTCACCGTCCCCGCGCCAAGGGCGGCTATTTCCCGGTCGGCCCGGTCGACGTGACCACCGACATTCGCGCCGAAATGGTGACCACGCTGATGGAAATGGGCCTGCCCATGGACAAGCATCACCATGAAGTCGCCGGCAGCCAGCACGAACTGGGCCTGACCTTCGGCAAGCTGGTCGAAACCTGCGACCGCATCCAGATCTACAAATATGTCGTGAAGATGGTTGCCCAGGCCTATGGCAAGACCGCAACCTTCATGCCCAAGCCGATCAAGGCCGACAATGGTTCGGGTATGCACACGCATATTTCGATCTGGAACAAGGGCCAGAACACCTTTGCCGGTGACGGCTATGCCGGCCTGTCCGATACCTGCCTGTTCTTCATCGGCGGCGTGATCAAGCATGCCAAGGCGCTCAACGCCTTCACCAACCCGACCACCAACAGCTACAAGCGCCTGGTGCCCGGCTTTGAAGCCCCCGTGCTGCTCGCCTATTCGGCGCGCAACCGTTCCGCTTCGTGCCGTATCCCCTATGGTGCGGGCACCAAGGCGAAGCGCGTCGAATTCCGCTTCCCCGATCCGCTTGCCAACTCCTACCTCGCCACCGCCGCGTTGCTGATGGCCGGTATCGACGGGATCGAAAACAAGATTCACCCCGGCGAAGCCATGGACAAGAATCTGTACGACCTGCCGCCGGTGGAACTGGCCAAGGTGCCGACCGTGTGCGGCTCGCTGCGCGAAGCGCTCGAAAGCCTGGAAAAGGATCAGGACTTCCTGCTGAAGGGCGGCGTGTTCACCAAGGACCAGATCGACGCCTATATGGAACTGAAATGGCCTGAAGTGTATCGCTGGGAAATGGCGCCTTCGCCGGTCGAATTCGACATGTATTATAGCGGCTGATCTTTTTCAGCGCTGCGAAAAAGGACAAGGCCCGGTTGCTTCCAAAGCGGCCGGGCCTTTCCCGTTCCGGTCATGATCCGGCAAAATTCATTTACCGGCGCGAAATGTTAAGGGCTGGCGGCCTATTGCCTGTCGGAGACAAGGCAAAGGCATAGGGCTGTCATGCGGAACGAACGGATCGGGATGGCGCAGGGAGTGCGCGGCGACATGCTGTTCGCCGCGCCATGGTCTGCGCTCGAACATTTTTTGCTGGTTGCGATCTGCCTTGCAACCTTGTTCTTCACGCTGGCAACCCCGCCGTTTCAGGCGCCGGACGAAAATCAGCATTATATGAAGGCGCTGCTTCTGTCCGAAGGCGGCGTGCTGACAACCCAACATGGTGAGGCGATCGGCGCGGCGCTGCCCCGCGCGGCCATCGACCTCCACGCCGTCGATTTTCCCACCGACGTGCCAGCCTCTGTACGCAGGTTCGATGCGACAAAGCTGGGAAATAGCTGGAATGCGGATGCGTCGCGGCCTGGCACCGTCTTTGCCGAATTTCCCAATGTCGCGAGCTATGCGCCGACACTCTATGCACCGGGCGCTGCGGGCCTACTGATCGGCGACGCGCTGGGACTGCCAAGACTGGGCCGTTTCTATGCCGGGCGGATCGTCAACGCGCTGGTCGCGCTGGCGCTGCTGATCGCCGCGCTACGGCTGCTGCCCTTTGGCCGGATGGCAATGCTGGGCACGGCGCTGCTGCCCACCTTTGCCTATCAGATCGGATCGATGTCGCCCGATGCCGTGATCAACGGCATGGGTTTCCTGGGACTCGCGCTGGCGCTGCGCGTCGGCTTCATGGGTCGGGGATCGGCGGGACTGCTACTGGGGGCGCCGTTGCTGGCGCTGGCCAAGGGCGTCTATCTGCCGTTGATGGCGGCAGGCTTGCGCTGGCCCCAATATCGGCGGGACATGCGGATGTGGCTGATCCTGGGTGCGATGGCGCTGGGCGCGGCCGCCTTCATCGGCTGGATGAAATATTCTGGCGGCAGTCAGGCGCTCTATCATATCATGTCGCGCAAGACGGGTGAGAGCGTGCTGACCGCGCCACTGGCCGACCAGTTGGCGGTGATCCTGAACGATCCCGTCGCTTATGTCCGCATCCTGACGTCGAGCGTGATCGAGCGCGCGCCGGTCTATGCGCTCCAGATCGTCGGACGCTTCGGCTGGAACGCCATCCTGCTGCCGCTGATCGCCTACCCGCTGGCGGCGGTCATGCTGGCGGCGGCGATATTCAGCGGCGCGGAGGCCCGCTTTGGCGGGGTGCAACGCCTGTGGTGGCTGGCGGTCGCCGGCGGCGTCGCGGTGCTGATCGAAACCGCCATGTACTTGACCGGCACGCCGCCGGGCGCGGACTTCATTCAGGGAACGCAGGGGCGCTATTTCCTGCCGATCCTGCCGCTGGTGCTGCTGGCGCTCTCCCCCGACCGGGCCGTGCGCGGCGCGCGCACTCTGTTTGCCGCCTCGGCCTGCCTGCTGCTGCTCATTGCGGCGGCCAGTGCCTATGACAGTTTCTGGGTCCATGGTTTCGTCACCAGCGACGGCATGCCGCCACATGACAGCGTAACGCGGGCGTTGTTGCTACCCTCGCCGCGCTGGTAGCCAGACGCGGCACAGCGCGAGCCAGCCCAGCCCCTCGATCCATCCGGCGGTGACGTCGCTTGGCCAATGCACGCCGAGCCAGACCCGGCTGGCTCCGATCAACGCGATCATCATGCCCGCCGCCCAATAGCCGCCCCGCCGCCGCGCCAGCATGGCCAGCGCGCCGAACATCATCATGTTGCCCGCCGCATGGCCGCTGGGAAAACTATAGCTATGGACGATGTCGAGATGGGGCAGCAGGTCCGGGCGCGGTGCGGCGAAAATCTGTTTGAGTATCAGGTTGAGCGCCGTCCCGCCCGCCATCATCAGGGCAAGCCACAGCGCATCGCCGCGGCGACGCAACCAGAGCAGCGCAGGCAGAACCAGCGCCAATATCGCAAGCCTGCCGATCGTATCGCCGATCGCAGTCGCCAACCGCATGAGCGGCGTCAGATGGCGACCAATATCGCCGTCCCGCGCCGTCCCCGCCCAGCCCATCAGCCCGACATTCAGCCAGTCGAGCCATCCCGCCCGCTGCATCAACGCAACGCCCAGGACGCAAAAAAGCGCGAGAGCCAAAGCCCCCGCGCCTTTTACCGCTGTCCAGCGATCAGATATGGAGCGCACGGCCATAGGCCGCCAGCACGCTTTCATGCATCGATTCCGAAATGGTCGGATGCGGGAATACCGTGTGCATCAGTTCCGCCTCGGTCGTTTCCAGCGTCTTGCCGATCGTATAGCCCTGGATCATCTCCGTGACTTCCGCGCCGATCATGTGCGCGCCCAGCAACTCGCCGGTCTTGGCGTCGAACACGGTCTTGGTGAAGCCTTCCGCTTCGCCAAGCGCGATTGCCTTGCCATTACCGATGAACGGGAACATGCCGACCTTGACCTCGTAACCCGCTTCCTTGGCCTTTGCTTCGGTCAGGCCGACGCTGGCGATCTGCGGATGGCAATAGGTGCAGCCGGGGATGTTGCGCACATCCATCGCATGGGGGTGGACATCCTTGTTGCCCAGCGCCTGCGCGATGGCTTCGGCCACGATCACGCCCTCATGGCTCGCCTTGTGCGCAAGCCATGGCGGAGCGGTCACATCGCCGATCGCCCAGAAACCCTCGACATTGGTGCGGCCATAGGCATCGGTCTTGATATGATAGCGCTGGTCGGGTTCGACGCCGACATCTTCCAGACCCAGATTTTCGACATTGGGGACGATGCCGATGGCGACGATGACATGGCTATATTCGGCCTCTATCGCCTTGCCAGCCTTGTCCTTGATCGTCGCGGTCACGCCCTTGTCGCTGGTCGCGATCTTCTCGATCTTCGCGCCGGTCAGCACGGTCATACCCTGCTTCTTGACTGCCTTTTCAAGGAAGGCGGAAACGTCGGCATCCTCGACAGGGACGATCCGGTCCATCATCTCCACGACGGTCACGTCAGCGCCCATGTCGTTATAGAAGCTGGCAAATTCGATGCCGATCGCGCCGGAACCGATGACGAGCAGCTTGGTCGGCATTTCCGGTGGCGTCATGGCGTGGCGATAGGTCCACACGCGCTTGCCGTCGGCCTTGAGCTGCGGCAGGTCGCGGGCGCGGGCGCCCGTCGCGATGATGATATGCTTGGCGGTCAGTTCTTCGGACTTGCCGTCCTTGGTGACGGTCAGCTTGCCCTTTCCGGTCAGCTTGCCATCGCCCATATGCACGGCGATCTTGTTCTTCTTCATCAGGTGCGTCACGCCCTGATTAAGCTGCTTGGCGACACCGCGCGAGCGCTTCACCACCGCTTCGATGTCGGCGCTGATCTTTTCCGCCGCCAGGCCATAATCCTTGGCGTGCTGCATATAATGGAAAATCTCGGCCGACCGCAGCAGCGCCTTGGTGGGAATACAGCCCCAGTTGAGGCAGATGCCGCCCAGATTTTCACGCTCGACAATGGCGGTTTTCAGGCCAAGCTGCGCGGCGCGGATCGCGGCGACATAGCCGCCGGGGCCGGAGCCAAGGACGATGAGATCGTAGGTATCAGCCATGGGTCACACTCGCTTCTGGTATATTAGGCTTCCGCAATCGGCGGAACGGAACGGGGCTGGCGATCCTCGCCAATCGCCACGAAGGTGAAGGTCGCGCGGGTAACGCGATAACTGCGATCGTCGTGGCGCGTACGACGCCATGCTTCGACGTCGATCTTCATCGACGTGCGCCCGACCGACTTGAGGGACGCGAACACCGAAACTTCATCGCCCACGACGACCGGGCGCAGGAAGGTCATGCCTTCCACCGCGATGGTGACGGCGCGGCCATGACTGTGGCGCGCCGCGACCGATCCCGCGGCCGAATCCATCAGGCTCATCAACCAGCCGCCGAATATGTCCCCATAGGGATTGGTATCGGCGGGCATGGCGATGACGCGCACCGCCGGACTGGCTTCCGGCGGTTGTTCGTCCATATGCCCCATCAGGCCAGCATGCCGATCGGATTCTCGATCAGTTCCTTGAACGCCTTCATCAGGCGCGCCCCATCGGCGCCGTCAATGGCACGATGGTCGAAACTGCCGGTGGCCGACATGACCGTCGCAATCTGAAGGCTGTCGTCGACAACATAGGGCCGCTTATCGCCTGCGCCGATCGCCATGATCATGCCCTGGGGCGGGTTGATGACGGCTTCAAACTGCTTGATGCCGAACATGCCCATGTTGGAGAGCGATGCAGTGCCGCCCTGATATTCGTTGGGCGACAATTTGCCTGCCTTGGCGCGATCGGCCAGATCCTTCATCTCGGTCGAGATCGCGGCAACGCCCTTGCCATCCGCGCCGGTCACGATCGGGGTGATGAGACCGCCGGGGATAGACACGGCGACGCTGATGTCGGCGCGCTTGAATTGCAGCATCTGGTCGCCCGCAAACTGCACGTTGCATTCGGGAACTTCCATCAGCGCGACGCCCAGCGCCTTGATCAGCAGGTCGTTGACGGACAGCTTGACCTTGCGGCTGGCCAGGCCCGCATTGAGCTCGCTGCGCAGCTTGAGCAGCTTGTCGAGCTGAATGTCGACGGTCAGATAGATGTGCGGCACCTGCTGCTTGGACTCGGTCAGGCGGCGCGCGATCGTCTTGCGCATGCCGCTGAGTTTGACCACTTCGTGCGGGATGCCGAAATCCTGCGCGCCGCTGGCAGCGGCGGGCGCCGGGGCTGCCGCCTCTGCCTTGGCGGCGGGAGCCGACGCGGGCGCGGCAGCCGGTGCGGCGACGCCTTCCTTTGCGCCGTCCAGATCGCTCTTGACGATACGGCCATTGGTGCCAGTCCCCGAAACCACAGCCAGATCGATCCCCTTGCTCTGCGCCAGGCGGCGCGCCAGCGGGCTGGCCTTGACGCGCTTGTCGCTGGAGGCTGGCGCAGCGGGCACGGCGTCAGCCTTCGGCGCGGCAGCGGCGGGTGCCGCAGCCTCTGCCTTGGCGGGGACAGGATCGGCCTTTGGCGCGGGCTTGCCGCCGCCGGCAGCCGCCGCCTCCACATCCTCGCCCTCTTCAGCGATAATGGCGATGACGGTGCCAACCTTGACGCCTTCGGAACCTTCGGAAACGAGGATCTTGGCGATGACGCCTTCATCCACCGCTTCAAATTCCATCGTCGCCTTGTCGGTTTCGATTTCCGCCAGCAGATCGCCGGACGATACCGTATCCCCTTCCTTTACCAGCCATTTGGCCAGAGTCCCTTCCTCCATGGTCGGGGACAAAGCGGGCATCTGGATCGTCTTGCTCATGCGTTCGGGGCCTCTTCTTATCTCTACGGCGCGCGCCAATGGCTGCCCGTTTTCACCCATTCGCCGGATCGGTCAAGCGAGCGCTTGCGGAAGGGGCAAATATGGCCCACATTTCACCGCACTGGTTCGTTGGACCGAAAATGACCCCCTGCCGGGGCCATCAAAGCGACATGGGGGGCGATGGAAGTGCGGACATATCTGGTTGTCGTGGACGAATCGCCCGAAGCGGAAACGGCCCTGCGTTTTGCCGCGCGACGCGCTGCGCAAACGGGTGGCGCGGTCCGTATCCTTGCCCTCATTCCCCCGGCCGAGTTCGTTCAGTGGGGCGGCGTGCAGGCGACGATGGAGGATGAGGCGCTGCAACGCGCCGAAGCGCTGGTGACGAGCGCGGCAGGCACGCTGACCGACGAGTCCGGCATCCGCCCCAGCATTACCGTGCGGCAGGGGGATGCGGTGGCCGTCGTACGCAAAACGCTGGACGAGATGGAGGATGTCGCCGCCCTGGTGCTGGGCGCGGCAGCCAGCGGCCCGCCCGGCACGCTGGTATCGCATTTTGCCGGGGCCGACGCGGGACGCATGCCCTGCCCCATCATGATCATTCCGGGCGGGCTCGACGCCGAAGCGATCGACCGGCTGAGCTGATCCTGCCGATCAATCCTCCCTGGCAAGGCGGTGACGAGCGCGCTCCACCGCTTCATCGTCCCGCGTACCCGTAAGGATGACGGCTACCGCTTATGCTTGCCCCGCTTCGAGCCGATATGCCGGATATTGACCGGCCGCCCGCGATGAGTGCGGCTGCCCGGACGGGTACGATCGCGCTTGACCGGGCCGCCCCGTGAAGGCGGCGTATCGGGCAGTTCGAAGCGGAGCGAACCGTTGATCGGGTCGGCCTCCGCCAGTCGCAGTTCCAGCCGCTGGCCTACCGTATAACGATCGCCGCTTTCCACGCCTTCCAGCGCCTTGCCTGCCTCATCATAGAAAAAGCGTTCGCTGCCCATGGTCGATACAGGCACCAGCCCGTCGCCGCCCAATTCCTCGACCGTCGCGAAAAATCCGAAATTCTGGACGCCGGTGATCCGCGCCTTAACCGTTTCACCAACATGGGCCGCCAGAAAAGCCGCGACGTAGCGATCGACCGTGTCGCGCTCCGCCTCCATCGCGCGGCGCTCGAACTGGCTGATCATCTCGCCGACGCGCCCCATATTCTCGTAATCCTCGACACTCAGCGCGGTTTTGGCGGGGATGCTGCTGCCCTTGGGCGCGGGCAGTTCCAGACCATAGGCGCCCACCAGCGCGCGATGGACCAGCAAGTCGGCATAGCGGCGAATGGGCGAGGTAAAATGCCCGTAGGAACCGAGCGCCAGGCCGAAATGGCCCATATTGACCGGGCTGTAATAGGCCTGGGTCTGGCTACGCAGGATCTGCTCCATGATGAGCGGCTTTTCCTCCGCCTCCCCGACCCGCTTGATCAACTGGTTGAAAGTGGCGGGGCGGATCACCTGTCCAAGCGCGAATTCGATGTCGAACGTCGCCAGATAATCCTTGAGCGCGACCAGCTTGTCGCGGCTGGGCGGCTCGTGGACGCGGTACATGACCGGCGCTTTCTTCTGCTCCAGCGCCTTGGCCGCGGCGACGTTGGCCGCGATCATATAATCTTCGATCAGCATATGGGCATCGAGCCGTTCGCGGACAGCGACGCTGACGATCTTGCCCCATTCGTCCAGCACGACGCGCCGTTCGGGCAGGTCAAGCGCCAACGGTTCGCGCTTCTCGCGCGCCCTGTGCAGCAGCGCCCAGCAGGCCCAAAGCGGCCTGAGCGCGATGTCGAGCATTGGATGATCGGCCTTGCCGTCGATCGCGGCCTGCGCATCCTCATAGGCGAGCACAGCGGCAACGCGGATGATCGCGCGAGAGAAGCGCCATGACGTCACCTTGCCAGCGGCGTTGATGACCAGATGGCAGGCCATGGCGGCACGATCCTGACCCGCGCGGAGCGAACACATGTCCGACGAAAGCTGGTGCGGCAGCATCGGTACGACCAGATCGGGGAAATACACACTGTTGCCGCGCTTGCGCGCTTCCTTGTCGAGCGCGCTGCCAGGCCGGACATAATAGCTGACATCGGCGATGGCGACGATCGCGCGGAAGCCGCCGGGATTGGCTTCATCCTCGTCCGGGGTGGCCCAGACCGCATCGTCATGGTCGCGCGCGTCGGACGGATCAATGGCGACGATCGGCAAATGCCGCAGATCCTCCCGCTTCTCCGCGTGAAGCGGAAGGGCGGAGGCCGTGACGGCTTCTTCCTCTACCGCGTCGGGAAAAACATGGGGGATACCATGCTTGTGAATGGCGATCATGCTGAAGCTGCGCGGCGCGAAGGGGTCGCCCAGAATGTCGGTGACGCGCGCGCTGATCCGGGGCGGACGGCCGGTTGGTTCGGCCAGCACCAGATCGCCGCGCTTGGCGGTGCCGACATCGCTGATCGGCATGTCCTTGCGGATGCGTTTGTCGACCGGGCGCAGCCACAGCTTGCCGTCGGCCATTTCCTCGACCACGCCCAGCAGCATCTCGGTCGCCTTGGGCAGCTTCTTCATCGGATGGGCAATCCAGCCCTTCCCGGCTTCTTCGGTGCGGGCAAGGATGCGGTCGCCAATGGTCAGCGCACCGCGCTTGCCCCGCTCCACCACGCGCAGGCGGGGGGCCGGCTGGCCTTCGGCTTCCCACCGTTCGGGCGTCGCGATCAGGGTGGTGTCGTCGACATCGATGATGCGCAGCACAGTAACCTTGGGCACGCCGCCCAGCTTGTGGAACGCGCGCGCCGGGCCGACGTCAATCAAGCCTTCATCGGCCATATCCTTCAGCAAGGCTTTGAGGGCGATCTTTTCCTGGCCCTTAAGGCCGAAAGCCTTGGCGATCTCGCGCTTGCCCGCTGGCTGGTCGGACGTGGTGATGAAATCCATCACCTCATTGCGGGTGGGGAAACCG
Organism: Sphingobium sp. GW456-12-10-14-TSB1; assembly: GCF_059424385.1. NCBI lineage: Bacteria > Pseudomonadati > Pseudomonadota > Alphaproteobacteria > Sphingomonadales > Sphingobiaceae > Sphingobium > Sphingobium sp. GW456-12-10-14-TSB1. Next base: position 1,262,698 of record NZ_JBWKZI010000001.1, read on the forward strand.
GCGGGACGCACCTTGTCGCGAGCCGGGCGCTTGGGGGACGAAACCTTCTTATCGTTTGATGTCATGGGATAGCTATAGGGTGGCCGCTGGCCCTGCGCCAGTGGCATGGCGGACCTGCCTGAATGGTTCGTTCAAGGCGCCATGCACATCCTCATCACCCTTGCTGCCGCCGCCGCCGCGCCTCATCCCGTCCCCATCGACCGATCTAGCGCCGACCATTATGTCTGGGGCGAGGTGAATGACGGATGGCATCTGGTCAAGCGCGACGACATGTCGGTGATTACCGAACGGATTGCGCCCGGATCGAGCGAGATGCGCCATTATCATGTCCGCGCGCGCCAGTTCTTCTATGTCCTGTCAGGCGAACTGACGATGGAGGTAGACGGCGTCACCCATTTGCTGCGTACGGGCCAAGGCATCGAAATTCCGCCCGGCGTACCGCATCAGGCGCAGAACCGCAGCGCAGCGCCGGTGGACATCCTCGTCAATTCGACCCCGAAAAGCCATGGCGACCGGGTGGAAGCGCCGCTTCCCTAATGTGGTCGACTTCAGATTTCGGTCACTAGGCCGCCAGCTTGCGCGCCCGCTCGCGCCAGGCTTCGGCAAGGACGGGGGTGTTGGCAAGGGTAAGAACCGCTGACGGGTCTTTCTTGTGACCACCGCCGATCAACAGTTCAAAGACGCGGGCAATGCTCCAATCCGGCAGCGGGCGCTCGATCAGGGTCATCACGCCGCCAGCCTGCGCCTCCCCCTGCTCGATAACGCGAAAATAGAGGCCGCAACGGGCCGTTTTCACAATGGTCGCCATCACGTCGCGCGCGGCGAATCGGTGATCGAGCTTCCAGCAGGGCTGGCGACCATGACTGACCTCGACGATGGCGCTGCCCAGCGTGAAGCGGTCGCCCAGGCAAATCTGATGCTCTGTCATCCCGCGCGATGCGATATTTTCGCCAAAGGCGCCAGGCGCGTCGAGCAATGGCTGGCCGGCCTTGCGGTCGCGCCACCAGGCATAATGATCCTGCGGATAGAGATGGACAGCCTTGTCCCAGCCGCCATGATGGATCGGGTCGGCAACCTGATTACCCACGAAGCCGTCCCATGTAATCTGCACCGGGCCTGCGACCGGCGTTTTGGCAATCGCGCTATAGTCGCCGTCGCGAAAGGGAACGGGCGTGCCGACGAGCAGCGCGTCGATGGTCATGAAGGGTGTGTCCATGCCCTTTCATGCCATGGCCGTACCGCTCATGCGAGATGCCGGCTGCAACATATTGGCGTCAGGCGGTCTGGATTTCCGAACTAAGCTTGAGCACCTGCGCGCCATTGTCGGCATGGATCAGATAGGCGGGGTTCGCAGGCGACCCGTTGCGACGGACGGGTACGCCTTCGATATGGCGCTCCACCGGACGGTCGAACCGCTCCGTTATATGTCCCCGGCCGACGCCCTGCCCCCAATTCCATCTGACTCGCGCACCTTTACGGAATGTCTGCGACATAGGAGCATCCTCTTACCCATGGGCGCAACCGCGTCAGCCGGTGTCCCAAACCTAACGAAGGGCATAATTCCCAAGGGGTTACCCGGTTCCCTTGGGTTTTCACTTTTCTTCGGCTAAGGGGGCGCGATGGATGCTAGCGGCCTTCGCATTGCCCTGTTCAGCGGCAATTATAATTATGTGCGCGATGGGGCCAATCAGGCGCTCAATCGCTTCGTGGGCTATCTGCTGCGGCAGGGTGCGGCCGTGCGGGTCTATTCGCCCACCACCGATACGCCCGCCTTTGCCCCCGCTGGCGATCTGATCAGCACGCCGTCCGTGCCGGTGCCGGGACGCAAGGAATATCGGATTCCCTACGCCATGTCCTCCAGGGTGCGCCGCGATCTCAAGGCGTTCGCCCCCAATCTGGTCCATTTGTCCAGTCCCGACCCACTGGGCCACCGCGCGCTCAGCTGGGCGCGGCAGCATGGTTTGCCGACGGTCGCATCGGTGCATACAAGGTTCGAAACCTACCCGCGCTATTATGGCCTGGCCTTTCTGGAGCCGGTCATCGAAGGGATATTGCGCCGCTTCTATCGTCGCTGCGACGCGATCGTCGCGCCATCCGAATCGATGGCGCAACTGCTGCGCGAACAGCGGATGAGCTATGATGTCGGCATATGGACGCGCGGCATCGACCGGGAGATTTTCAACCCGGGTCGGCGCGATCTGGGCTGGCGGCGTTCGATCGGCATATATGACGACATACCCGCCATTGGCTTCATCGGCCGTCTGGTGATGGAAAAGGGGCTGGACGTGTTTTCCGACACGATCGATCAGCTTGCGGCGCGCCAAGTGGCGCACAAGGTGCTGGTGGTCGGCGAAGGCCCGGCGCGCGAATGGTTCCAGAACCGCCTGCCCGGTGCCATCTTCACCGGCTTCCAGCAAGGCGCTGACCTGGGCCGCGCGGTCGCCAGCATGGATATGCTGTTCAATCCGTCCGTGACCGAAACCTTCGGCAATGTCACGCTGGAGGCGATGGCGTGCGGCGTGCCTACCGTGGCGGCGCGGGCGACGGGCAGCGAAAGCCTGCTGAGCGACCGGGTGACCGGACGGTTGATCCGTCCCGGCGCGATCGGCGCCTTTGCCGACGCCCTGCAGGATTATTGCCTGAATGGCGACGCGCGCGGGCAGGCAGGTGCTGCGGCGCAGACACGGGCGGAGCGTAACGGGTGGGATCAGGTCAATCAGGCGCTGGTCGACACTTATTTGCGCATCATCCGCCAGCGCGAGCAGGGCATGATGCCGCGATCCAGCCCGGTTCCCTGAACGGGCTTTCGTCCCTATATCAACCGGCATGGCCGATCTTTTCGCTTCCGATGACATGCTGACCGGCGCTGAGCCTGTCAGCGATGCCGCGCCGCTTGCCGACCGCTTGCGACCGCGCACCCTGGCGGAGGTGGTGGGACAGGAGCATTTGACCGGGCCTGATGGCGCGATCGGTCGGATGGTGGCGGCGGGACGTTTGTCATCCATCATCCTTTGGGGACCGCCGGGCACTGGCAAGACCACGACGGCGCGGCTGCTCGCCGATGCGGTGGGCATGCGGTTCGAACCCATTTCGGCGGTGTTTTCGGGCGTGGCCGACCTCAAGAAGGTTTTTGCCGCCGCCAAAGAACATGGCCGTCGCGGCGACAAGACCCTCTTGTTCGTGGACGAAATCCACCGCTTCAACCGGGCGCAGCAGGACGGATTCCTGCCCTTCGTCGAAAATGGCACGGTGACTTTGGTGGGCGCGACCACCGAAAATCCAAGCTTCGAACTGAACGCAGCCCTTCTGTCGCGGGCGCAGGTGTTGATCCTGCGGCGGCTGGATGCCGCGGCGCTGGAACAATTGCTGGACCGGGCAGAAGCGGTGACGGGGCGTCCCCTGCCGCTGGACGCCGATGCGCGCGAGGCTTTGGTCGCCAGCGCCGATGGCGACGGGCGCTTTTTGCTCAATCAGGTCGAAACGCTTTATGCGATCGACATAGCAGAGCCGCTCGATCCGGCAGGACTGTCCGCCCTGCTCCACCGCAGGGTCGCCGTATATGACAAGGATCGGGAGGGGCATTACAACCTCATCTCCGCCCTGCATAAGTCGCTGCGCGGATCGGATCCGCAGGCCGCGCTCTACTATATGGCGCGGATGCTGGTTGCCGGGGAGCAGCCGCTCTACGTCCTGCGCCGACTGGTGCGCTTTGCGGCGGAGGATATTGGCCTTGCCGACCCGCAGGCGCTGGTCCAGTGCCTGGCAGCCAAGGAAGCCTATGATTTTCTGGGCAGTCCCGAAGGCGAAGTGGCCATCGTCCAGGCCTGCCTCTATTGCGCGACCGCGCCCAAATCCAACGCCGCCTACATGGCGATGAAGGCGTCGTTCAAATCAGCGCGCGATACCGGATCGCTGATGCCGCCGCAGAATATATTGAACGCGCCAACCAAGCTGATGAAGGATGTCGGCTATGGCAAGGGCTATCAATATGATCATGACGCGGCGGACGGATTTTCCGGGGCGAATTACTGGCCGGACGACATGACCCCGCAACGCTTCTATGCGCCGACGGACCGGGGCTATGAGGCACGGATTGCCGAGCGGATCGCCTATTGGGAGCGGTTGCGGGCGGAGCGCGGCGCGGGGTGACGCCTGACTTTACGCGCTTTGCCGCGATCGACTGGTCCGGGGCCAAGGGCGCGCGGCACAAGGGGATTGCGGTCGCGCTGTGCGACACGGGGCGGGAAGCGCCCCGACTGGTGCCCGCGCCCGGCGGGGTCTGGTCGCGAACCGATGTGGTGGACTGGCTGATCGCAACAGCTGGTGAGGCCCCTACCCTGTTCGGGTTCGATTTCAGCTTTGCGCCGCCCTTCGTTGCGCGCGGCGGCTATCTGCCGGGCGACACTGTGCCCGACAATGGGCCGGACTTCTGGGCCTATGTCGATCGGCTCTGCCCGGACGAGGATCTGGGCGCGGCGAGCCTGCTGGAGGTCGCGCACCGGCGGCATTTCTATTTCGGCAAGGCGGACGGGGTAAAGGCCGACTATATGCATAATCGCGCGTGCGAGGCGCTGTATCTGGCCGGCGGCGGCGGCAAACCCTCGACCGTCTATGACGCGATCGGCGCGGCGCAGGTGGCCAAGGCAAGCTTTGCCGGCATGCGATTGCTGCACCGGGTGCGGGGCACGGTGCCCATATGGCCGTTCGATCCCTTGCCCATGCACGGATCGCTGGTCGTGGAAATCTATACCAGCCTTGCCGCGTCGGCCGCCGGGCGAGCCAAGGGTCGAGCCAAGATGCGCGATCTGCCAGCGCTGAACGACGCGCTGGAGACGATCGGGTCGAAACGGCATGAGGGCGCGATGCCGGACGACCATGGCGCAGACGCCATATTGACCGCGGCGTGGATGCGGGCGGTGGCGGGACAGGCTGGGCTATGGGCGCCAGCCGCGCTCGATCCAAAAATTGCTGCAACGGAGGGCTGGACGTTCGGCGTCATCTGATAGTAAGGGCGTGTCGCCTGACTGAGGCGCCGGATTAGCACAGTGGTAGTGCAGCGGTTTTGTAAACCGAAGGTCGCGGGTTCAAATCCTGCATCCGGCACCAGTCAGGCCATCCCCCTTGCGTTGAAAGCGAAGCCCCAAACGCAAAATGGGGGCCGACATTGCTGTCGGTCCCCACTGCCGTCGGGTCATGCGATCCGCTTCTCTGGCGAGAGGCGATCATCGGCCCGGCGTTGTCCTGGCACTGGCCCGAAAGCCTGTTTGCCAAGGACTGCTCCAGCTTGGGCCAAGGGCAGCCAGGCTGGCTCTGGTCCGCAATATCCGAAGCCCGACGTTCACTTTCGCGCGTACCCGGCTACGGTCTTTTGGACCGATCCGTCGGTTGATGTCGCCCTCGCGAAAGACATCTTCCAGCGGACCTTCGGTACAGCGTTAAATTCCTGTTTTACCAAGGATTCTCGGAAACGGATCGCTCCGTTCCCAACTGTTCCGATACAAGGAAGGTCTCACCAAAACCGAGTCGTGCAAAGCAGAATCGGCAACGGTCCGTAGCCAAAGCGTCATAAAGCTGTGGATAACTTTTTCGCTCTCTTCAAATTGAAGGCCGCCAGCCCGACCGGGCGTTGGATAACCATACCAAATGATGGCTGAACCGCCGGTTCGTCCCTGCGCCGCTTCCGTTCGCCTCAAAATTTAGCGATGGATAAACAGTGGCTTATCTCGTTGTGCCCTGTTCATGCAACCTGCGTCAAGGTGCAGGGGTTCAAGCGGCAAATCCACGCATTCGGAGGAGAAACTTATGCGTAAAGCCCTACTCGCCCTGGCCGCTGTATCGCTGGCCATCCCCATGTCCATGGCCGTCCCGACCGACGGTGCGCAGGCACGCAAACATTATCGGTACAAGGAATGGCGCGGACGCGATGGCCGGACCTATTGCCGTAAATCGGACGGCACGACTGGCCTGATCATTGGCGCTGCTGGCGGCGCATTGCTGGGCCGGGCGATCGACACGCGCGGTGAGCGCACGACCGGCACTATATTGGGCGCGGTGGGCGGTGGCCTGCTGGGCAAGGAAGTCGACAGCAAGCGTCGCTGCCGTTAACTCCAGCCTATGAAAAAGGGCCGCCTCCCGTCGGAAGCGGCCCTTTCATTCGCTTAAGCCTTGTAGAGCTTAGTTCGACGCAGCGCCGCGGGCTTCATCCACCGAAAACCTGACCTGCTGGCCACCCGACATGCCCCAAACCTTTCCGTCCTTGACAGAGAGATTGAAGGCAACTGCGTCGGGGAAACGACGGCCGGAAATGACGCGGCCCGACTTGGTTTCCTTGACGTCATAGACGTAAGTATAACCTTCGTGGGAAAAGCGCTGCTTGGCAGCGTCTTCAGCCTGAGCGGGGGCAGCGATGGCAACAAAAGCGCCGAGGGCGCTGGCGGCAACAAATTTGGACAGCATTCGCATGGGTAAACTCCTTGTGAATGCCGATCAAACACCTCTTGAATGTTCTTTTCTGTTGGGACGGTTTTATGTCGCAGCGCAGCAAAGCGGCAATCGCAAAAAGCGCCCCTGCAATTGCGTGTAACGCAACCGGAACGTTTTTTGAGTATCAAGCCTTTGATAAGGCGACGATATGATCAAATTCGGCCTTTGACACGGGCGAGACTGACAGGCGCGATTGCCGCAACATAACCATGCCGGCCAGCGCGGGATCGGCCTTCATCGTCTTGAGCGTGACGGGCTTGGCCAGCTTTTCGCGGGCGTGAACATGGACCGCAATCCATTTGCCGCTATCGTCGGTGCTGTCGGGGGCCGCTTCCTCGACAATCTCCATGATGCCCACGGCCTCTACCCCGATATTACTGTGGTAGAACAGCGCGAGATCGCCCCGGCGCATCGCCTTCATGTTGAGTTGGGCTGCGTGATTGCGCACGCCGTCCCATTCCGCTTTCCCCTTGGCGACCAGGTCGTCATAGGAAAAAACATCGGGTTCCGATTTCATCAGCCAATAGTTCATTTTGCCTCCTTGCATCACCGCTCCGCCGCGATCAAGGATGGGAATATCGCTTAACCATCCTTATGTTGCGCGCCCCGTCCCCATAGTTTCAGACCCCTAATTTCGGAGAGAATAAAGTGTCGCAATCGGTGCTGGATCAGGTGCCCGTCCTGTCTATGGCGGAATTGAGCAAGGCGGATTTCGCGCAAGGGTTCGGCGATTCCTTCCAGCGATTCGGCTTTGCGATGGTGCGCGATCATGGCATGGACCCGGCGCTGATCGACGCGGGATGGATGCTGGCGCGCGACTTTTTCGCCCTGCCTGAAGCGACCAAGCGCGCCTATGACGCCAAATATAATGGCGGTCAGCGCGGCTATACCGCGTTCGGCACGGAAATCGCCAAGGGCGCGAGCGAGAATGACCTGAAGGAATTCTGGCATGTCGGGCGCGATCTTCCCCCCGGCGATCCACTGGCAGAAACGATGCCGCCCAATGTCTGGCCTGATGAACTGCCCGCATTCCACCCCGTCTTTACCAAACTCTATGCCGAATTCGACCGGGTGGGGGCGGAATTGCTGTCGGCCATCGCGATCTATCTGGGGCTGGAGGAACGCTGGTTCGACGGGCCGATCGACCGCGGCAATTCAATCCTGCGGCTGCTCCATTATCCACCTGTCTCGCCCGAAGCACCCGGCATCCGCGCGGGCGCGCATGAGGACATCAACCTGATCACCCTGCTACTGGGGGCGGAGGAAGGCGGGCTGGAGCTCAAGGACCGCAACGGCAACTGGCTGCCGGTGGTGCCCCCGCCCGGCGCGCTGGCGATCAATGTCGGCGACATGCTCCAGCGACTGACCAACCATATGCTGCCATCGACCAGCCATCGCGTGGTCAATCCGCCGCCGGAACGGCGCGGCCATTCGCGCTATTCGATGCCCTTCTTCCTGCACCTGCGCCCCGACGTGATGATCGACGCGCTGCCGCAATGCGTGAGCGAGGCCAATCCGCGCCGCGATCCGCCGATCAGCGCACATGACTATCTGACCGAACGGCTGATCGAGATCGGCCTGATCAAGAAGGGGTAAACGGCGTACTCCCGCGCCGGCGGGAGGCCAGTTGTGGCGTTTCGACTGGGCTCCCGCCTGCGCGGGAGCACGCCGCGTCTATTTCCGGCTGCGCCCCAAGGTGATGCCGATTTCCTCGCCCCGTTCGGACAGGGCCAGCTTGACGATCTTCACTTCCACATGGGTCACATTGTCGCCCTGAAGGAAGATGGTGTCGATGATATGGTCGGCCACGGCTTCGATCAGGGTAAAATGCACACCGTCCGGCAAGGCGGTCGAGGCGGCATGCTTGAGGTCCATATAGTTTTTGGACTGCGTCAGCGGGGTCGCCGGATCATAATGATCGGCGATCGCCAGCCGCGCGCGGATGGAGATACGCAGCGGCTGGGGGAGATGCGTCTCCTCCGAATAAATGCCGGTCAGTACGTCGACATGAAGGTTATTGACCTCCAGCGTCAGAAAATCGTCAAATCCAGTCTGCATGGCCTGCCATATCCGGCCCTTCCCTGCTGTCAGACGGGGCCAGTTTAGTCTTTCATTTTGCGATGCGGGCGGTAAAGCCCGCCGCTCCCGGCGCGGTCCATGCGCCATTGATCGCGGATCGGCAAGACGTGTCTATGATTGTCCCTCTCGAAAGCCAGCGGCCAGACGCGATCGAGCGTCTGCTCGACGAAGCGTTCGGCGTCGATCGGCATGCACGGACGGCCTATCTGATTCGCGGGACGGTCGCCTGGATTCCCGCTCTTTCCTTCGCGATGGTGGATGGACAAGGCGCGCTGATCGGATCGCTGCAAAGCTGGCCGGTCGTGCTGACGCAGGATGACGGCACGCAATGCCCCTATATCATGGTCGGGCCGGTAGCGGTCGCCCCCGCGCATCAGGGCGGCGGCCATGGCCGGGCGATGATGGACGCTGTCGTGGCGGCTGCAAAGGCGCAGGGAACAGCGCCGCTGATGATGATTGGCGACCCGGAATATTATGGCCGCTTCTGGGGCTTTAGTGCCCAGGACACGAGCGGATGGCGTGCGCCCGGCCCGGTCGAGCAACGGCGTCTGCTGGCGCTGTCGGTCGATGGCCGCGCTGTGGGCGGCGTGGGGATGCTTGGTCCCGATATTAGCGTCATCGCCTGATTCCCCTTTGCCATCGGGGCGCTGCGATCCTATCTGCATAGCCTATGCCGATGGACCCGCTACCCGACCTTGCCGACCTGTCGCTCAGCGACATTGCGCGCCTGCTTGCCGAAAAAAAACTCCCGCCGGTGGAGAAATGGAATCCCGACCATTGCGGCGACAGCGACATGCGGATCGCGCGCGACGGAACCTGGTTTCACCAGGGATCGCCAATCGGGCGCGAGGCAATGGTCCGCCTGTTTTCCACCATATTGCGGCGAGAAGCGGACGGCAGCTATGTGCTGGTCACCCCGGTCGAAAAGCTGAGCATCGAAGTCGAGGATGCCCCCTTTGTCGCGGTGGAACTCAAGAGCGAAGGCGAAGGACGCGAACGGGCGCTGGCGTTCCGGCTGAACACCGGCGATCTGGTCGCGGCGGGGCCGGACAATGCGCTGCTGCTCCGTGAGACGGCGGACGGGCCACACCCCTATCTTCATGTCCGCGCGGGGCTGGAGGCGCTGGTCGTGCGCAGCGTCTATTATGAACTGGTGAACATGGCGCTGGATGAGGGCGCCGAGCGGATCGGCCTGTGGAGCAACGGCGCTTTCTTTCCGCTGGACGGCGGGGCATGACCCTGGCCGAGCGGCTGCGCGCCGCGTTGGCCGAAGGTCATGGCCGCGATGGCACCATCCTGTCATCCGACATGCGCGATCCCCGCATCGACGGGCACATCGCGCTCGCCCCCGCCGCCGTACTGGTCGCCATCACCGACCGGCCCGAACCGGGGTTGATCCTGACCCAGCGGTCGGAACGCCTGCGCAAGCATGCGGGACAGGTCGCCTTTCCCGGCGGCCGCGTCGATCCCGGCGATGCCGATGAGATTGCCGGGGCGCTGCGCGAGGCGGAGGAGGAAATCGGCCTGCCGCCGCATCTGGCGCAGGTCATCGGCACGTCCGACCGCTATCATACCTTTACCGGGTTCGACATCATCCCGGTACTGGCGGTCATTCCGCCCGACCTGCCCTTGCAGCCGCAGGAAAGCGAAGTGGCCGACTGGTTCGAACTGCCCCTCGCCTATGCGCTGGCCCCGGCGAACCGGACCCGGCATGCCGTCGAATTTGAAGGGGCGGTGCGGCATTATTATGAGATATTGTGGCAGGAACGGCGGATATGGGGCGTGACCGCCGCCATCCTGGCAAACCTGTCACACCGGCTGGGCGCATTATGAGCGTGGTGCTGCCCGATGCGCCATGGCGGCATCGTCCCGGTCTCGATAATTTGCTGACGGCGCTGGATGCGGCGGGCGGCAAGGCCCGCTACGTCGGCGGCGCGGTGCGCGACGGCTTGTTGGGGCTTGCGGTCAATGATCTGGATATTGCCACCACGCTTGCCCCCCAGGACGTGCTCGACCGGCTGAAGGCGGCAGAGATAAAGGCGGTACCGACCGGTATCGACCATGGCACGATCACCGCCGTCATCGCCGGCTGGCCGGTGGAGATTACGACACTGCGCCGCGACGTCAGCACCGACGGGCGGCGCGCGACCATCGCCTATACGGATGACTGGCGCGAGGATGCGGCGCGGCGGGACTTCACGATCAACGCCCTTTATGCCGATCCGCTGAGCGGGGAGATCACCGACTATTTTGGCGGGGTTGCCGATCTGGAAGCGCGGCGATTGCGTTTCATAGGCGATGCCGACGCACGCATTGCCGAAGATCATCTGCGCATCCTGCGCTATTTCCGCTTTCTGGCGCGCTATGGCGACGATGAGCTGGACAATATGGCCTATGCCGCCTGCGTCGCTGCGGCCAACAGCCTGATGGCGCTGTCGCGGGAGCGGATTGCCGATGAATTGCTCAAATTGCTGGGGGTCGCCGCGCCGATCCATGCGTTGCGGCTGATGGTCGATGGCGGGATATTGACGCCGGTTTTGCCTGAAGTCGACCGCGCCGGGATCTACCGGCTGGAGCGGTTGATAGCGCGGGAGGCCGCGGCTGGCATTGCACCATCGGCGCTGCGGCGGCTCGCGGCCTTGCTGCCGCCCGATGCGGCGCGGGCCGATCTGGTCGGCGCGCGGCTCAAACTGTCGAACAAGGCGCGCAAACGACTGACGACGGCGCTGGAGGCTGGCTTGGGCGATATGCCGATTCGGGCGCTCGCGTGGCATATCGGGGTCGAAGGTGCGATCGACAGGTTGCTGCTGGATGCCGATGCTGATCTGTCGCCTCTCTCCGCCCTGGACGACTGGACGCCGCCCAAACTGCCGATCGGCGGTGGCGCGTTGATCGCGCGCGGACTGCCCCCCGGCCCCGATGTCGCCAGGGCATTGAATGTCGTGCAGGATATGTGGGTCGCGGAAGGTTTCCCGGACGGCGCGCGGGTTGACGCTATTGCCGATCAGACCGTTTCGAAATTCCAGCGTGCGCGCCAATAGTCGAAGGCGTCCTGTTCGGCCATCGGCTTGGCGAAATAATAGCCCTGCCCCTGCCAGCATCCCAATTGCTGAAGCGCATGGGCAAGTTCCTGCGTCTCGATCCCTTCGGCCGTGACCTTGAGATTGAGCGACTCCGCCAGCGAGAGGATCGTGCGGACGATGACCGTCTTGTCGCGATCCTCCAGCATGTTCGACACGAAACTGCGGTCGATCTTCAATATGTCGATCGGCAGGCTGTGCAGGCTGGCCAGGTTGGAAAAGCCGGTGCCGAAATCGTCCATCGCGATCGGCATCTGCAAATCCTTGAGCGCGAACAGCAATTTGCGGGCCTTGTCGGGATCGGCGATGATTGCGCTTTCAGTGACTTCGGCGGTCAGGCGATGCCCGGCAATGCCGGAATAGCGCAGCGCTTCTTCAAACATCGACGCGACATCGTCCCGCGCCATCTGGATCGGCGAGAGGTTGACGTTGACGCCGACCGGCATGGGCTGGCCGAACCTTGCGTCCCAGCGCGACAATGCCTGCGCCGCTTCATAGGCGGCCCATCGGCCCAACGGCGTGATGAGGCCGCTTTCTTCGGCCACGGCGATGAATTCGACCGGGGACACATGCCCCAATTCCGCATCGTCCCAGCGGGCGAGCGCCTCGAACCCCGTAATCTCTCCGGTATGGAGATGGATCAGCGGCTGATAGGCCAGCGACAGGCCACCCTGCGCCAATGCGTCGCGCAGACGGCTCTCGATCGAAAAGCGGCGCTGCGCTTCCTTGAGAACACCGTTGCGATATATTTCGACCTTGCCGCTGCATTTGGCGATCTTGACCGCTGCCTGCGCCTTGCGAACGATGTCATCGGGGTCATCGCTCAGGCTGGTGGAAAGGGCACAGCCGATCGCGCAATCCACCCGGATTTGCAGGTCGCTCAGCCGGATCGGCGAACTCAGCGCTTCCTTGATCCGCTGGACGATGTGAAGAGCATCCGACAGGCCATTGTTCAGACGGGCGAATATCGCAAAATCATTGCCGCCGATCCGCGCCAGCACATCGCCCTGCCGCAGGCTGGATTTCAGTCGCTTGGCGACCGTGATCAGCAATTCGTCGCCAGCCATCGGGCCAAGCGATTCATTGACCCGGCTGAACCGGCTAAGGTCGATCGCGATGATGCCGAATTGGGCATTTTCGGGCCAGACCGAATTGGCGATCCGGTCGTCAATCTCTTCGCCAAAGCCGGTGCGATTGGGCAGCGCGGTCAACCCGTCGGACAGAAGTTCGCGGCGCAGATTCTTCTCGACCGTCCTTTCGCTGGTACGATCGGTCGCGGTGAACAGGTAAAGTTCGGGATGGTCCGCATCGGCAGGCAAGCGGCCGATGGTGCACATGAAATATTCCGGCCCCAATTTGCCATCGCGGCGAATTTCAAAACTGTCTGCAACGTGATTCGTCTGAATGAATTTCAGGATGCGATCGCGCCACACGGTCGCGGCCTGGCTGATGGCCCCGTCCTTTTCCTGATGCTGGCGAAACGCCTGCAAGAAACGGTCATTGGCTTCGACCACCGACAACAGATTGTCATCATGGGATAAAATCGCTGCCGCCTGCGACATGGCGGCCAGCCATTGGCTCGGCGCTATGACGAAGGATGGATATGCCTCCGCGTCCCCCGCAACAGGGGCGTTGCTGGTCCTTCCGACTGGCCAGTTGCGCACAGAAATGGATTCCATGCCTTGGCCATATCGGGAAGCGGTAAATTTTCAGGAAACGATGCGCCGATCATTGTAAAAAATGGTCATTAAAAGCGATTGTCGCGCGGAAACCCGGTGGGTGGCATGCGGCCAGCCGCACCGCGCGCCACTTTCCACGGCGTCATGTCCGATTCGGTTCGCATCCGCCCGGTCTCGCCCCCCATCGCCCAGCTAAGTCCGTCGGCCAGGCGGAAAGTGATGGCGTCCGACAGACCACCATCGCGATAGCGCTGCATCTGCACGCCCTGCCCACGCGCCATGCGGGGCATTTCGTCGAGCGAGAAAACGAGCAATTTGCGGTTTTCGCCAATCACGGCCACGCTGTCCGACCCCGGCGCGACCGGGCGGATGACAGCCAGCCTGGCGCCGGTGCGGACATTGACGACCTGACGCCCTTTGCGCGTTTCCGCCATGATCTCCGCCACCGCCGCAATGAAACCACGCCCGTCGGAAGACGCCAGCAACAATTCCGTGCCAGCCCGTGCGGGCATGAAGGCGACGATCGCGCCTTCATTGTCCATATCGACCAGCGATCGCACCGGATCGCCAAAGCCGCGACCGCCCGGCAGCTTGTCCGACCCCAGCGTATAGACGCGCCCGGTGGACGTCGCGAGCAGCAGCTTGTCGGTGGTGTAGGCATGGAACGCGAATTGGGGACCGTCGCCCTCCTTGAACTTGAGCGTATCGGCGGCAGCCAGATCGCGATGGCCGCTCATCGCCCTGATCCAGCCGCGTTCGGACAGAATGACGGTGATCGGTTCGCGCTCGATCATCGCCTCCAGCGGGATGTCCCGTGCGGGCCCGGCTTCCTCCACCAATGTACGGCGGTGGCCCAGGGCCGTGTCGGGGCCGTAGCGCTTGCGCAGCGCGGCAATGTCGCGCTTCAGCTTGGTCCGCTGGCGCTGCGGGCTTTCGACCAGCTTTTGCAGATCCTCCTGCTCCGCCACCAGATCGGCATGTTCGCGGCGCAATTCCATCTCTTCCAGCTTGCGCAAGGACCGCAGGCGCATGTTGAGAATGGCTTCGGCCTGCCGGTCGGTCAGGGCAAATTCGTCCATCATCACCAGCTTCGGCTCATCCTCCGTACGGATGATCTCGATCACCCGGTCAAGGTTGAGATAGGCGATGATATAGCCATCAAGCAGTTCGAGCCGATCGGCGATCTTGGCAAGGCGATGCTGCGCGCGCCGGACCAGCACGTCGATCTGGTGCTTGAGCCATTCGATCAGCACCGCACGCAACCCCAGGACGCGCGGCGTATGGGTGGCGTCCAGCACGTTCAGGTTGAGCGGAAAGCGGTTTTCCAGATCGGTCAGCCGGTAGAGACTGTCCTTGAGCACCTGCGGATCGACATTGCGGTTCCTGGGCGTGATGACGATGCGGATCGTCTCATCGCTTTCATCGCGCACATCTTCCAGGATCGGCAGCTTCTTGTCGTTGATCAGGGCCGCGATCTGCTCGATCAGCTTGCCCTTCTGCACCTGATAGGGAATTTCGCTGACGATCAACTGCCAGGTGCCGCCGCTCAATTTCTCTATGCCGGTCGGTTCCCAGACGCCCTGATCATCCTTGCCGGTCGAAAAGCGCGCACGGGTACGGAACGCGCCACGTCCCGTGGCATAGGCTTCGGCAATGATTGCGGGACTATCCACCAGCACGCCGCCAGTGGGGAAGTCCGGCCCCTTCACCACTGCCATCAACGCCGCATGATCCGTATCGGGATTGTCGATCAGCAAGCTGGCGGCATCGAGTATTTCGGTCACATTATGCGGCGGAATGCTGGTGGCCATGCCCACCGCAATGCCGCTGGCACCATTGGCAAGCAGGTTGGGGAAAAGGCCGGGGAACACCTCCGGCTCTTCATCCTCGCCATTATAGGTCGGGCGGAAATCGACCGTACCTTCGTCCAGCCCCGCCATCAGGTCGGCGGCAGGCTGGGTCAGGCGCGCTTCGGTATAGCGCATCGCGGCGGCATTATCGCCGTCGATATTGCCAAAATTGCCCTGCCCGTCGACCAATGGCGTGCGCAGGACGAAATCCTGCGCCAACCGCACCATGGCATCATAAACGCTGCTGTCGCCATGGGGGTGATATTTGCCGATGACGTCGCCCACGACGCGGGCGCATTTCTTGTAGCTTGTGCCGTTGCGGGCAGGGTTGGCGACCAGCACGTCGGCCGACGCGCCGGACGGCTCCATCCTGAGCAGCCGCATCGCCCAGAGCAGGCGGCGATGCACCGGCTTCAACCCGTCGCGCAAATCCGGCAAGGACCGCGCGGTAATGGTGGACAGGGCATAGACGAGATAACGCTGCGACAGCGCCGCGTCGAA
Source organism: Sphingobium sp. GW456-12-10-14-TSB1 (assembly GCF_059424385.1). Classification (NCBI taxonomy): domain Bacteria; kingdom Pseudomonadati; phylum Pseudomonadota; class Alphaproteobacteria; order Sphingomonadales; family Sphingobiaceae; genus Sphingobium; species Sphingobium sp. GW456-12-10-14-TSB1. The sequence continues at coordinate 1,278,370 of NZ_JBWKZI010000001.1, forward strand.
CGGATGGTCCTTGATATTGTCGAAAGGATCGCGAAAATCGGTCATTACGCGCGGGATAGCAGCACGGGGACGAAACGGAAACGGAGATTTGGCCGGGATCGAACCGCAGCGTTAAAATCCCACCAGCAGCATATCCAGCGCGGCGGCTATCACGTCCTGATGATCGTGCAGCGACAAGGCCGGCTGCCCAAGCGACCGGGCCGGAACCGCCCCCGCAAACTGGGTCATCATGACCAGCGTTTCGCCTTCAATCTGAAAATACGGATTAAGGCGCGCCATGGGTGTGCCAACGTCGGCAATAGGGATGAGCGGTACAACGAATCGGGTCGTCAGATGATCGAGCAAATCGGCCTGGCAATCCAGAACCCAACTACCGTCGGACAGGCGATGCGCGCTAAATCTTGCCATTAGAACATGCGATATTTTTCGAGCGGCAGGCCATGTTTTTCGACATAGGCGTTGGAAGCAGCAATGCCCTGGGCATTCTCCTCTTGCCAGCGGCGTCCGCGTTCGGCGGCGATTTGCTTGGCCAGCGCGTCTTCACAGGTGCGGGACAAGTTGATTCCCAACGCCCGCGCCTCTGCGACAAGCGCCATATCCAGCGACAGGTTGGTCGCCTTGCGCGTCCCGATCCGTTCATGCCTGGTCACAACCAACTCCTTCATAAAACATGCGCATGAACATACGCATCATTCGTCACGGGGCAAGTAGCGTCCCTGCGGGTCATCGGCGATGGCGGCGACGAATTCGGCGCTGATCCAGTCGCGAAACGCCTTCACCTTGGGCGTATTGCGAGCATGGGGCGGATAGACGATCCAGTAGCTCGCGATCTCGCGGACATAGGATGGCATGGCTTCGACCAGCAGGCCCGCCTCTACCTCCGCCTTCCACAAAAACAGGTTCAGGATGGCGATCCCCTGCCCCCCGATCGCGGCACGACCTTCCATCACCTGGCTGTCGAGCGCGATGCCCGGCGGCCCGCCTGCCGGATCGGCCTCCACCCCCATGGCCGCGAACCATTCATGCCACCACATGTCGTCGGGCGACAGGCGCGGCAGGGCATGAAGCGCCTGCGCATCGGCGACCGGACCATGGCGCGCCAGCCAGTCCGGGCTGCACATCGGCGCCAGGCGGTTGTGCGTCAACAGCCGCGCCTCCAGCCCCGGCCAATTGCCCTTCCCCCCGCGAATCGCCAGATCCACGCCGGTGCGGGCAAGATCGACCACCGCATCCTCGGCCTGGATGCGCACCGCCAGCCCCGGATGACGCATCTGGAACGCGCCGATCCGGGGGGCGAGCCAGAGATGGGCGAAACTATTGGTGCAACTGATGGTAAGGACCATCGAATGATCCTGCGCCAGAGCGGCAAAGCCCTGTCGCATCTGGTCGAAAGCGCGGATGATGACCGGCGCGATTTCCCGTCCCTTGTCGGTAAGAAGCACCCGGCGGCCGGCGCGCTGGAACAGGCTCAGCCCCAGCCGGTCCTCCAGCAACTTGACCTGATAGCTGACCGCCGCCTGGGTCATGCCCAGTTCCTGCGCGGCGGCTGTAAAGTTTTCGAGCCGGGCAGCGGCTTCGAACACCCGAACGGCGGAAAGCGGAGGCAAGGCGGACATGGCTTTCCATAAGGGGAGCTTATTATCACTGTCCATGCTTTTGTTGGATGTCGTTACGGAACAGGCGCATTGGTCGCTTCGCACACATGCACCATTTCAATCGAAAGGATCGCGACCATGCGCGACCAGTATGACGCCCGGTTGTGGACGGACCATCATCGCGCAGCCAGCGCCGGGATCGACCGGCTGATTGCACGGATCATGCAGGCATTTCGCGTGCTGCATTCGATCCATTGGTCGGCCCCCTGGTCCGATGACAGCCGGTGCGGCGCGTAAAAACGACAAGGGGCTGCACAACAGGGGTTGCGAATTGGCGGTAAAGCGCCACTTTGCGCCCGTGTCAGATCATCCCCTCCCCCCGCCCCCGCCCGCCTTGTTGACCGACGCGGCGCTGTTCCTGGATTTTGACGGGACGCTCACGCCCATTACCGACACCCCCGACGGGGTGATTGTGGATGATGGACTGGTGCAGTTGCTCCTGGCGCTGCGGGAAAGGCTGGACGGGCGACTGGCGATCGTGAGCGGGCGGTCGATCGAAACGCTGCGCACCCTTGGCTTTGCTGACTTCCTGCTGGCGGGCACCCATGGGCTGGAATTTGCCCGTCCCGGCGGCGCCATCGCCGCGCCAACGCGCCTCGCGGCAATCGATGATGCCGAAGCCGCCTTCAACGCCTTTGCCGCCGACAAGCCCGGCGTGCTGGTCGAACGCAAATCGATCAGCGTCGGGCTGCACTATCGCGGCGCTCCTGCCTGGCAGGATGCCGCGCATGCGCTGGCCCGCCAATGGGCCGATCAGGACGGTCTGGCGCTTCAGCAGGGCAAGATGCTTTATGAATTGCGGCCCGGTGGCGCGGACAAGGGCAGCGCGGTCCATGCGCTGATGGCGCAAGGGCCGATGGCGGGCGGTGTGCCGGTCTTTATCGGCGACGACGTGACCGACGAGGAAGGCTTTGCCGCGGCCGCCGAACTGGGCGGGGTTGGCATATTGGTCGGACCTGTGCGACAAACGCGAGCGGCATATAATTTGGAACAGGTTGCCGCCGTCAGGCATTATCTGCGAGAGGGGGTTGCACGGCTCGCATGATCCGTGCCCCCTCAATTTGCCAAAAAGCATGAGGGGCAGTGCGATAAACAGCAATACTCACCCAATATTGGGCGGCAACGCCCGCAATTTGGACCTCTGGCCGATTGGCAATTGCCAGGCATCGGCGCTGATCGATCGGGCCGGTCGGATGGTGTGGGCCTGCGTTCCCAGGGTCGATGGCGATCCGGTCTTTTCCGCGCTGCTCGACGATGCTGATTGGGATGATGACGCCGCGATCGGTTTCTGGGCGATCGAACTGGAAAATTGCGTTGCGGTAGAGCAATATTATCTGCGCAACACCCCCGTTCTGGTCACGCGGCAGAGCGACACGCAGGGCAACGTCATCGAAATTTTCGATTTCTGCCCCCGCCACAAGCATAAGGGCCGCATGTATCGCCCGGTCGCCTTCGCCCGGATCGCGCGCCCGGTGGCCGGATCGCCGCGCATAAGAGTGCGCCTGCGCCCGACGACGGCCTGGAATGCGGAAAAGGTACCGATCAATTACGGCTCCAACCATATCCGCATGGTCCTGTCCTACATGGCGATGCGGGTGTCGACCGACGCGCCGATCGGCCTGATCGCGCAGGAAAGCTGGTTCCGGCTGGAGCAGGACGCCCATTTCTTCATGGGGCCTGACGAAGGATTTTCGGACGCCCTGCGCCCGGCGCTCCAGCGGATGCTGGACGACACGGTGGAGGAATGGCGCCTGTGGGTGCGCGGCCTCGCCATCCCGGCGGAATGGCAGGAAGCGGTCATCCGGTCCGCGATCACGCTCAAACTGTGCCAGCATGAAGAAACCGGCGCGATCGTCGCGGCGCTGACGACCAGCATCCCCGAACATGCCGATTCGGGTCGCAACTGGGACTATCGCTACTGCTGGGTGCGCGACGCCTATTATACCGTCGAAGCACTCAACCGGCTGGGCGCTCTGGATGTGCTGGAAACCTATCTGGTCTATCTGCGCAACATCGTCGATGGCGCAAAGGGCGGGCATATCCAGCCGCTTTACGACGTGCGCGGCAACGCCACGCTGACCGAGTGGGAGGCGGACGAACTGCCCGGCTATCGTGGCATGGGCCCGGTGCGGGTCGGCAACGCCGCCTACAGCCAGATCCAGCATGACGCCTATGGCCAGATCGTCCTGTCGTCGGTGCAGGGCTTTATCGACTGGCGACTGCTGCGCATGGCGGGCCATGCCGATTTCGAGGCGTTGGAGGCCGTAGGCGAGCGGGCCTGGAGCGTCTATGACAAGCCGGATGCGGGTTTGTGGGAACTGCGCAATCGCACCCATGTCCACAGCTATAGTGCGGTGATGTGCTGGGCGGCGTGCGATCGGCTGGCCCATGCCGCGCTGGCGCTGGACCTGCCCCTGCGCGCGGCGCACTGGCAGAACCGCGCCGACACGATGAAGGCGCGCATCATCGATGCGGCGTGGCGAGAGGACAGCCAGGCCATATCGGCGAATTTCGAGGATGATTCGCGCGACGCATCGCTGCTGCAACTGCTCGATCTGCGTTTCCTGAGCGCGGATGATCCCATGTTCACCGGCACATTGGCCGCGCTGGAGGCGGATTTGCGGCGTGGCAACGACATGCTGCGCTACAGCGCGCCCGATGATTTCGGCGAGCCGGTGACTGCGTTCAACGTCTGCACCTTCTGGCTGATCGAAGCGCTGCATCGCACCGGTCGTACGGAAGAAGCCCGCACCCTTTTCGAAGAGATGCTGAGCCGACGCACCGCCGCAGGATTATTGTCCGAGGATATTGATCCTGTGACCGGGGAATTGTGGGGCAATTATCCTCAAACCTATTCGCTCGTCGGCATCATCAACTGCGCCGTCTTGTTGAGCAAACCCTGGAGCGTGATGCGATGAGTCGCCTGATTGTCATTTCCAACCGCGTGTCCCGACCCAACAAGTCGGGCAATCAGGGCGGACTTGCGGTCGCGCTGGCGCAGGCGTTGCGGGAAAGCCGGGGGACATGGATCGGTTGGTCGGGCGAAATCACCGATAATTTCACCGGCCATATCGGCTTTTACGAGGATGACGGGGTCAAGACTGCGACGATCGACCTGGAAGAACAGGATGTCGACGAATATTATAACGGGTACGCCAACAAGACGCTGTGGCCGCTCTTTCACTTCCGCATCGATCTGGCCGAATATGCCCGCGATTTCGAGGGCGGCTATAACCGGGTCAACCAGCGCTTTGCCGATACCACAGCGCCGCTGATCGAGCCGGAGGACGTCATCTGGGTTCATGATTATCACATGATCCCGCTGGGCCAGATGCTGCGTGACCGCGGCCACCGCAACAAGATGGGCTTTTTCCTGCACATCCCCTGGCCACCCACGCGACTGCTCGTGTCGCTGCCCCATCACAGCAAGCTGGTCAGCACCTTGTTCGCCTATGATGTCGTGGGGTTCCATACCGAAGAATGGCTCGAATCCTTCCGTCATTATGCCGAGCGGGAGATGGGTGGTACGGTGAACGGCGATTTCATCACCGTTGGCGACCGGACGATCCAGGCGGTCGCTTGCCCGATCGGGATCAACGCGAAGGAATTTGCCGAAGCAGCCGAAAGCGAGGTTGCGCAGAACATGCTCCGGCAGATACGCGCATCGCTTCAGGACCGCTCGATGATCGTCGGCGTCGATCGGCTGGACTACAGCAAGGGGCTGGAGGAGCGCTTCAACGGCTATGCCCGCTTTCTGAAGGACCATCCCGACCAGCATCGCAAGGTTTTGCTGACCCAGATCGCGCCGCCTTCGCGCGGCGAAGTCGAAAGCTACCAGCAGATACGCGCCGCGCTCGATTCCCTCGCCGGGCGGATCAATGGCGAATATAGCGATGTGGACTGGACGCCCATCCGCTACGTCAATCAGGGCTACCCGCGCGACAAGCTCGCCGGCATATATCGCAGCGCCAAGATCGGGCTGGTCACGCCGCTGCGCGATGGCATGAATCTGGTCGCCAAGGAATATGTCGCGGCGCAAGACCCGGAGGATCCGGGCGTTCTGATCCTGTCGCGCTTTGCCGGGGCCGCAATGCAGCTCAAGGACGCGCTGCTGATCAATCCCTACAGCCCGGAGGAAATGTCCGACGCTATCCTGCGCGCGCTCGCCATGCCGCTGGATGAACGCAAGCGTCGCTGGCGCGCCATGATGGATAGCGTTGAAAAGCAGGACATCAGCTGGTGGCGGCAATGCTTTACCGGGCGGCTGATGGCGGTGGATCGCGATACGGCGCGGGTTGAGCCGGAGACCGCGGACGGCTAACAACGGCGCATGATCGATGATGATGATGAGCCGCGCGGTTTGGCCGCAACCCTGCGCGCCCGATCAGGCGTCATCATCGGCGCGATCGGCATGGTGGCGTGGATGGCGTTGCTATGGGCGATGTTCGGCGACGTGCTGTAAGGGCCGCACCAATTGCACCCCCGCCCGCTTTGTTCTATGGGCGAGGCCCAAGCAGCCCCGGCACCCGCTGATCCTTCTCGATTCGCGATTGTCGGGGCGCAGTATTTTTGACCAGACAGGAACGCGCATGGCCCGTCGCCGCCAGATTTACGAAGGCAAGGCAAAGATCCTTTATGAAGGCCCGGAACCGGGCACGATCATCCAATATTTCAAGGATGACGCAACCGCCTTCAACGCGCAGAAGAAGGGCACGATTTCCGGCAAGGGCGTGCTCAACAACCGGATTTCCGAGCATATCTTCACGCTGCTCGGCCAGATCGGCGTACCGACCCACTTCATCCGCCGCCTCAACATGCGTGAGCAGCTGGTGCGTCAGGTGGAGATCGTGCCGATCGAAGTCGTCGTGCGCAACGTCGCCGCCGGATCGCTCAGCAAGAAGCTGGGGATCGAGGAAGGCACACAGCTGCCCCGCACGCTGATCGAATATTGCTACAAGGATGACGCGCTGGGCGACCCGCTCATTTCCGAAGAGCATATCGCCTGCTTTGGCTGGGCGACGCAGGAAGAGATGCACGACATTGCCGACATGGCGATCCGCATCAACGACTTCATGTGCGGTCTGTTCGCCGGGATCGGCATTCGCCTCATCGACTTCAAGCTGGAGTTCGGTCGCCTCTATGACGGCGATTACAGCCGCATCATTCTGGCCGACGAGATCAGCCCCGATGGCTGCCGCCTGTGGGACGCTGCGACCAACGAGAAGCTGGACAAGGACCGTTTCCGCCGCGATCTGGGCGGCGAAGTGGAAGCCTATCAGGAAGTGGCGCGCCGCCTGGGCCTGCTGCCCGAAGGGCTGGACACCACGGTGCTCGACCTCGACACGCATCGCAAGAAGCGCGAGAAGGAATAAGTCCTTCGATCCGCCGTCATCCTGACGCAAGTCAGGATCCAGAGTTGGCGCAAAGCCGCCCTGGATGCCGGATCAAGTCCGGCATGACGGTTATGGGTTACGCCATCAGCGCATCAGCGACCAGCTTGATGCCCAGCAGCACCATCAGCACATAGATCAGCGTGTAGAAGCGGGCGGCATCCACCCGCCGCACCAGCGCGACGCCCGCCAGCGTCGCAACGATCGCGACCGGCAGCAGCATGGCGGTCGCCGTCAGATTGCCGCGCGTGAATTGGCCCAGCGCGGCATAGGCGGGCACCTTCATCCAGTTCATGACTGCGAAGGCGACCGCCGTAGTCCCGACCAGCATGTCGCGCGGCAGGCGCCTGGGCAGCACCCACATCTGGAACGGGGGCGAACCGGCATGGGCGATCTGGCTGGAAAAGCCGCTGGCGACGCCGAGCAGCATGCCCACCCAATCGGGCGATGTGGACGGCAGCACAATCGCCCCGCCCCGCTCGACCCATAGCCGTTGCAGCCCGAACACTATCGAAATCACGCCCAATGCGCCCAGCACTGTGGTTTCATGCACTTGCGCGGCAAACAGATAGCCAAGCGTCACGCCGACCGCCGCGCCGGGCAGCATCACCCGCAAGATATGGCCGTCCCAGCTTTTCCGGAATGCCCAGACGCTGACGGCGTCCTGCACGATCAGGATGGGCAGCATTATGGCTGCGCCGCGTACCGGGTCCACGCCCAGCGCCATGATCGGCATGGCCAGTGCGCCGACCCCGGCAAAGCCGCCCTTGGCGAGGCCCGATATGGCCACGGCGATGAAGGCGCAGGCGTAATAGAGATATTCGGGGTCCATAGCGATCGCCTAGCGCAAGGGACAGGCAATTGGCATTGAAAAAGACGCTCAGCGACTGGCGCGATAGCCGATCGTCAGGCCTAGGCTGAAGGTCGCGAGCAGGGCAAGCTGCACCTTTCCCTGCGGGTCGTCATAGCCCACAATCTGTTGCCCCCAAGCGAACAGCCCGACAAACATCGCCAGCGCCACCCCGGACATCCCCATGCTCCCCCCGGATTTCTGCGCCATGACAGTATCGGATGAGATGCTAACAAAAGCATAATGGCTTGCCACCCCGCCACACCGGGACTAGGGGAGCGGCAAAGTCGATCCCCCGGACCGCACGGTTCGGCCCTGTCCGTCTCAAGGAGTTCGCCGCTCATGAAAGCCCGCATTTTCGTCACCCTCAAGGGCGGTGTCCTCGATCCGCAGGGCCGGGCGATCCACCATGCGCTGGAAGGCCTGGGCTTTGACGGCGTCAATGACGTGCGCGCGGGCAAGTTGATCGAACTGGACCTGGCCGATGGCACCAGTGACGAGGATATTGACGGCATGTGCCGCAAGCTGCTTGCCAATACAGTGATCGAAAATTATCGCATCGAAAAGGTCGCCTGAGCCATGAAGAGCGCCGTCATCGTCTTTCCGGGCAGCAATTGCGACCGCGACCTGGCAGTGGCGTTCGAGGCTGCGACCGGCGCGAAGCCAGCCATGGTGTGGCACCGCGATACCGAACTGCCCGACGACATCGACCTGATCGGCGTACCGGGAGGCTTTTCCTATGGCGACTATCTGCGGTCCGGCGCCATGGCGGCGCGGTCGCCGGTGATGCAGGCGGTGGCGCAGGCGGCCGATCGCGGCGTGTTCGTGCTGGGCATCTGCAACGGCTTTCAGGTGCTGACCGAAAGCGGCCTGCTGCCCGGCGCGCTGCTGCGCAATGCCGGTGGGCATTTCGTGTGTCGCGACGTCGCGCTGACCGTGGACAATGCGCAGAGTGCCTTCACCAGCCGCTACGCAGCGGGCGAAACGATTTCCTATCCGGTCGCGCATCATGACGGCAATTATTTCGCCGACGACGCGACGCTCGACCGGCTGGAAGGCGAAGGCCGGGTCGCGTTGCGCTATGCGGAGAATGTCAACGGTTCGGCGCGCAACATTGCGGGGATATTGAACGACAGGGGCAATGTGCTGGGCATGATGCCGCACCCCGAACGGGTGATCGAGGCTGCCCATGGCGCGACCGATGGCAAGCGCCTGTTCGACGGCTTGGTCGAAGGGCTGATGGCGCGGGCCTGATGGCGATTTAACACAGCCTCCGTTCGTTTCGAACGGATATTTGCATTTCCCTCACCCGCCGCGGTGATAATCATATTCCATTGCCCGCCCCTGCTGCTTGGTCAGGATCGCGCCGATGATCGTGCCGCCTGCCCGGCGCAGGCGGTCCACGGCGGCGCGCAGGCCACCATGATGGTTGCGCCCCCATTCGACGACGAGCAGGCTGGCCTGCACCCTGCCCGCCAGCAGCAGCGTATCGGTCCCGCCCAGGATCGGCGGGGCGTCTATCAGCACCGTGTCATAACTGTCGCGCACGGCCAGTAGCAGCGCTTCGAATGCCGGGGTCGCCAGCAGTTCGGCCGGATTGGGCGGCACCGCGCCACAGGGGAGCAGCGCCACGCCAGACGTGCCGGTTTCCACGATAACCTCTTCGGCGCTGGCCTGCCCGGTCAGCAACGCGCTGATGCCGCGACCGGCTGGCAGGCGGAACAGGCTGTGCTGGACCGGGCGGCGCATGTCGCCATCCACCACCAGCACCCGTTTGCCCAGGCCCGCCAAGGCGAGAGCCAGCGCATGCAGGGTCAGTGACTTGCCCTCCCCCTCCTGCGCGCTGGTGACGAGGATCGAGCGCGGCAGGCCGTCCGCCGACGCCAGCAGCAGCGATGACGCAAGCGGCGTGAAAATATCGACCGGCTGCGGGGCGTCGCCTGTCACTGGCACCGACCCCAGCAGCGGCAGACCGACCCGTTCGGTCAGCGTATCGGCGGACGTTACAGCATCATCGAACATGTGCCGCGCCGCGACCAGCAGCAGGCCCAATGCCATCCCGCCCAGCGACGCCAGCAGCAATGTCATGCCGATGCGGGGCGAAAACGGCCGGGTCGGCACGGCTGCGCGATCGAGCGGCTGGATGCGACCGGCCTGAAATCCCGCCTGCGACGCCATGTCGCGATAGCGCTGGAGCAGGCTGTCGTGCAGCATCCGGTAGGTATCGACAGACCGCTCCAATATGCCCGTCTGCACGTCGCGCCCGCGTTCGGCCTGCGCCTGCCGCTCCAGATCAGCGATTTCCGCCGCAATCTGGGTTTCGCCATGCACCGCAACCTCATATTGTTCGCGCAGCGACGCGCGAATGGTGTTGGCCATCGCCTCCGCCTGATCGTCCAGCGCCGCCAGACGGGCGCGCGCCTCGCGCATGTCGGGATGGGCATCCTTGCGGAACTGCCGTTCCTCGACAATGGCGGCGCGCGCTTCGGCGCGGCTCGTCATCAGGCTCTGCATCGCGCCATTGCCCAGCACTTCGGGCAGCGTTTCAGGACTGGCGCGACGTGCGCCCTCCCACCGCTTCTGCGCCGCGATCCGATCCGCCAGCGCCTGCGCGCGATAGGCGTTCAACTGGGCGAGACGCGCGGCGATCGTGCCTTGCGGCGGGCGCTGCGTATCATCGCCATCGTCCGTCGCCCCGCTGGTGCGTGCGGCATAGACCGCCAGATCGCGCTCGGCCCGCGCCAGATCCTTGCGCGCCCCGTCCAGTTCGCCCAGCAGGAAGCGGCGCGCCTGCACGCCCGATTCAAAGCCGCGCTTCAGGTCCGCGCGGATCAGGCTGTCGGCATAGCTGTTGGCGACGCGCGCGGACAGGACCGGGTCCGCACTGACGAAGCTGATGCGCAGAACGCGCGACTTGCCGGGAAGATCGACCTCCAGATTATCGCGCAGCAGGCGCACGACCATATCCTGTTCGACCTGCCGCTGGGTCAGGCTGCCTGCCCCTTCGGTCGGGCGCTTGCGGTCCATGCCCGCAAAAAATGTAGGGGTGCCGACCAGCGCCAGATCGCGCGCGACCTCTTCGGCCAGCGCGCGACTGCGCAGCACTTCCAGTTCGGTCTGCATCAGCGATTCGATGTCGCCCGGCGCGCCATGGGTCGCGGCCTGCGCATTTGACCCGGCGGCCCCCGCTGGCACGTCCTGCACCTCAACGGATGCCGTGGCACGATAGTCCGGGGTGGACATCAGGATGATCAGCGCGCCCGCCAGCAGGCACAATGCCATGGTGACGAACAGGATGACGCGATGGCGGCGCAGCACGGCCCAGCCGTGGCGGGTGGCGGCCGCGAAACGGGCGGCGCGGCCCTCGCCCAGCCCGATTCCGTCAGACGCCATGGTGTCCGGTCCGCTCATCAATTCTTCCCGTCCAGGGCAATGAACCCGGCGGCCAGCGCCGGCGCGGCCAGCAAGGTGCCGCCCAATATCGCCTTCGCCCGCGACAGGCCGACAATGATCATGTCGCCGGGCAGGATTTCGGGATCGGCCGCCTTGCCCCGGCGAATAGCGGCAAGATCGAACATCGCGGCCTGCCGTTCCCCGTCAATCTGCCGCACGACAATGATTTGCGAGAGGCTGGCGAGCCGGGTCGGCCCTTTGGCCAGCGTCACCGCCTGGCTAAGCGTCAGGCGCCCGTCGACCGGGAACAGGCCCGGTTCCCGCACTTCCCCGTCCACGGTGATGCGGCGGCCAACCGCCTTCTTCACGAATATGGTGACTTGCGGCGACACCAGATAGCGCTGACCCAGCCGATCGGCGATCCGGTCGGCCGCGTCGCCAGATGACAGGCCGGCAACCGGCACATCCCCGATCAGCGGCATCCGCACCATGCCAGCCGCGCTCACCTGCGCATCCTCCAGCGAAAGGTCCGGCTCATGATAGACCTGAATGCGCAGCACATCGTCGGGGGACAGGCGGTAATCCGCGCCGATGGCGGGCGCTGGCGGAATGATCGCATAGGCCTCGTCACCGCGCGGTGCCTGCTCGACGCTCGCGCAGGCAGACAGCAACGCACAACCGCTCATCGCGGCATAGATCTGCCTGATGGTCATCTGCACTTCTGCCCCCTTATGGCCCGATTGAGGCCGGGGGGTAGCGGTGCGGCACGACGAAGGCAACCACAGGCGCGACGGGTCGCGCCCGATGGCCGGTCGTCAGACGGCGATGCGCCCCGGTGCCGGTTCGGCGAAGCGGCGCGGCTGATCGGGCCAGATGCCGCGGGTGTCATAAACGGCCTTGCCGACACGTTCATCGACGGGGACAGATTTGAACATGTCATGATCGACAAGAATGACGAACACGCCACATTGTTCCAGAGCCGTATCGAGATCGATCAGTTCCGCGCCCGTCCCGGCAAATTCCATCGGCAGGGCTTGGGCGTAGGGTTCGACCAGCTTGATCCGGCGACCATAGCGACGGGCCAGCCGCGCGGCGACCTTGACCGCCGGGCTTTCGCGGAAATCGTCGATATTCGCCTTGAACGCCAGGCCCAGACAGGCAACATCCTCGCCAGCAAAGGCATCGATCATGTCAGACGCCTTGGCCACAACATAGTCGGTCTTGCCGTCATTCACTTCACGTGCGGTGCGGATGATGCGGGCATTTTCCGGGTCGCCATGGACGATGAACCAGGGATCGACCGCGATGCAATGGCCGCCGACGCCGGGACCGGGGGAAAGGATATTGACGCGCGGATGGCGGTTGGCCAGCCGGATCACTTCCCATACGTCGATGTCCATATTCTCCGCGATCACCGACAATTCATTGGCAAAGGCGATGTTGACGTCCCGAAAGCTGTTTTCGACCAGCTTGACCATCTCCGCCGCGCGGGCCGTCGTGGTGATGCACGCGCCGCGCACGAACTGGCGATAGAAGCCCAGCGCCTTGCGCGCACAACGCGGCGTGATGCCGCCAATGCAGCGATCATTGTCGATCAGCTCGACCAGAATACGGCCGGGCAGAACGCGCTCCGGGCAATAGGCGATGGCGATGTCGCCCTGCACGCCCTTGCCGGGCATTTTGAGGTCGGGGCGCATCGTGCCGATGACGTCGCGCATCGCTTCGGTCGTGCCGACAGGCGAAGTGGATTCCAGGATCACCGTGTCGCCCGCCTTCAGCACCGGGGCGATCGTGCGTGCGGCTTTCAGAACATAGCTGATGTCGGGCGCGCGATCTTCCGCCACCGGGGTCGGCACGGCGATGATGAACACGTCGCTTTCCTCGACCTCCAGGCTGGCGCGCAGATTGCCGCGCGCGACGACGCCCTGCACCAGTCCGTCAAGATCGACTTCCTCGATATGCACACGGCCCGAATTGACGGTTTCCACGACATGGGCGGACACGTCCACGCCAACCACCTGCGCGCCGCCACGGGCGATCAGGGCTGCGGTCGGCAGGCCGATATAGCCAAGGCCGATGACGGAAACCTTCTGCTTGGTGTCGACGGGCATGAACAGGCAGTCCTTATGAGGCTAAGATTTGCCGCAGTTTCTGCCTGGAAATGCTGAAGATTTCGGTAACGGTGGCACCAAGATCGACCTTCTCCCCCTGGGGGAGAAGGATATGGAGCCTTACCGCATCCGGAGGATCGGTTAGGCGCAGTTGGATGAGGGGGCTGTGCGCCAACGTCAGGGCGGACGCCCTCACCACTGCGACTAAGGCAGCAAGCTGCCAAGTCTCGTTGCCTCTCCCCTTCGGGAGAGGAGATTATGACGCTCTATCCCGCGATAACGCCGGCAATCCGCTCCGCCGCATGGCCGTCACCGAACGGATTATGCGCCCGCGCCATGGCGTCATAGACGTCCTTGTCGTCCAGCAACTCCAGCACTTCACGCACGATCAGCGCGCGGTCGGTTCCGACCAGCTTCGCCGTCCCGGCTTCCACCCCTTCTGGCCGTTCGGTCGTTTCCCGCATCACCAGCACCGGCTTGCCGAGCGAGGGCGCTTCTTCCTGCACACCGCCGCTATCGGTCAGGACGAGGGTGCAGAGATCAAGCAGCCGCACGAAATGCGGATAATCAAGCGGCTCGATCATCGCGACATTGGGCAGGCCGCCCAGCACTGCGTCCATGATCGGGCGGACATTGGGGTTGGGATGGACCGGGAAGATCACCGCGACGTCAGGCCGCGCCGCGATGTCGGCAATGGAGCGGGCGATCGCCTCCATGCCGCCGCCGAAATTTTCGCGCCTGTGGCTGGTGACGGCGATGATCCGCTTGCCAGCGAAACGCGCGGCAAGATCATCGAGACCGCTGGCAAGCGACGGATCGGCCAGCACCCGGTCGCGCGTCGCGAGCAGCGCGTCGATCACGGTATTGCCGGTAATGTGGATGCCCGCCGCGTCCCGGCTTTCGCGCAACAACGCATCGGCAGCCGCCTGCGTCGGTGCGAAATTCATGTCCGCGATGCAGGCGACGACGCGGCGGTTCACCTCTTCGGGCCATGGGTGGTGGATGTCGCCGCTGCGCAATCCCGCCTCGACATGGGCAACCGGGATCTTGCGATAATAGGCCGCCAGACTCGCGACCATGGTAGTCAGCGTGTCGCCATGAACGACGATGCGATCTGGCTTTTCGGCGTCGAACGCCTTGCCCAGTTCGACGATCAGCTTGGCGGTCAGTCCGTCGAGCGTCTGGTTCGGGACCATGACGTCAAGGTCGACGTCCGGCACGATCCCGGCAATCTCCAGCACCTGATCCAGCAGGCCGCGATGCTGGGCCGTCACGATGACGCGGGTTTCCACGCCGGGCCGCGCGCGCAGGGCGTGGATCACCGGGAACATCTTGATCGCTTCGGGGCGGGTGCCGAACACTATGGCGATCTTCATCATCAATCTTTCTTGCTGCAAAGCGGTATCGCAGCCGCTGTGGCAGAGAAATGTAACCATCGCCTGAACGCAGGCGGCTCCGCAGATGCTTTTGCAACGCCCCGGCGCATGCTAGGGCGTCGGTCTTGCCGCGGGTGATGATGATTTTATGCAGATTGCGATGATCGAGACTGGCCAGGCGGTCACCCGGACCGGCGGATCGAACCGCTGATGTGGCCCTGGGACGAAGACCATCGCGATGACGCCCTGCCCCGCTGGCATCACTGGCTGCTGGCGATCGTGATGCTCATCGTCCTCAGCGCGCTTATGCCGATCTTCGCCGCCTTTTCCTGACGGTTACGCCTTGATCTTCCAGCCGCGCTTCAACAGCGTGTAGCAGAGCGTCCCAAGCCCGATATTGAGCGCCAGCAATACGCTGCTGCCCACCACGATGTTGGTATCGGCCGCCGCGACGAAGCCATAGCGGAAGCCCGAAATGATATAGAAGAACGGGTTGGCGTGGCTGATCCCCTGAAAAAAGGGCGGCAGCCGGTCGATCGAGTAGAAAGTACCCGACAGCAGCGCCAGCGGACCGATGACGAAGTTGGTGACCGCGGCGTTATGATCGAACTTGTCGGCCCAAATGGACGTCAGCACGCCCAGAAAGGCGATGAAGCTGGTGCCGATCAGGGCGAACCACAGCACCGCCCACAGATGCGCGGGGGTGACATGGACACCGGGCCACAGCGCCATGGCCGCCCACAGCGCGGACCCCACGAACAGCGCGCGCGTGACCGATGACGCCACCAGTGCGCCCAGCAATTCACCCACGGAAATAGGCGGCATCAGATAATCGACCAGCGTTCCCTGCACCTTGCCCACCATCAGCGGAAAGCTCGCATTGGCGAAGCAGGCGTTGATCATGCCCATGATGATCAGGCCGGGTGCGACGAAATCGGCGAACGGCACCGCCTGCCCGCGCAGCATCACGGTGCGGCCGCTGCCGCCCAGCGCGACGATGAAGATGACCAGGAACAGCAGGGTGGTGATGGCCGGTCCCCACACCGTCTGAAGCTGCACCTTCATGAAGCGGCGCACTTCCTTCAGATACAGCGCCCAACTGCCCGCCCAGTTGATGTTGCGAATCACCGGCACCCCCGGTTCGGGGAATGGCGGCGTGGCGGGCGCGGTCGGGCTAATTTTGGGCTGGTCGTTCATGGATGGATCGACTATCGGCTGAGAGGATTTGCTGCAAGGGCGCTGTTCACGGATTTGAACCTGCGCACCGGCTCCCCATATAGGGGCGCAGCCAGATATTTTGAGGAGTGTTTCATTGTCCTGGACCGACGAGCGTATCGACCAGCTCAAGGGTATGTGGGAACGCGGCCTGACCGCCAGCCAGATTGCCGAGGAATTGGGCGGCGTCAGCCGTAATGCGGTGATCGGCAAGGCCCACCGCCTGGGCCTGCAATCGCGTCCTTCGCCGGTCAAGGCCAATGACGCGCCCAAAAAGGCACCCGCACCGCCGCGCAAGCCAGCCAGCCCCGCTCCGGCGGTCGAGGCAGAGGCCGCGCCGCGCCCGGTTGCGCCCGCGCCGGTGGCCGAAGCTCCTGCCCCCGTCCGCGCCTTCACGCCCGCCGCAGCGCCTGCCGCGCCTGCGCCAGCGCCCGTTGCTGAAGATGCTGCCGCCAAACCGCAGCCGCGCATCGTGTCGGTCGGGCCGGGCGGTTTCCTGCGTCAGGGTCCGGGCGATCAGCAGGCGCCGATCCCGCCCGCGCCGCCCCGTCGCCTGGTCCCGGCCAAGCCCAGCGCGGAAATCGCGGGCAAGACGTCGTTGCTCGACCTCACTGAGCGGATCTGCAAATGGCCGATGGGGCATCCGGGCGAGCCCGACTTCCATTTCTGTGGCGAGCCGGTGAACCCCGGCTTTCCCTATTGCGTCGAACATTGCGGCCGCGCCTATCAGGCGCAACTGCCGCGCGGCACCCGCCGCCCGCCCCCGCCGCTGCCTTTCGGCGGCCCAAGGGTGCGTTGACCATCTGATCCGGATATAAAAAAGGGGCCGGTTCCTGCGTAGGAACCGGCCCCTTTTTCATGCCATCTATCAGAAGCGGAAGCTGGTGGTCACCATCACGCTCTGCGTGTCGAACTTGTCGCCACGGTTCATGCTCGTGCCGCCCGACGGGGTGATCAGGAACGGGTTGGTGGCGGGCGCAGTCCCCGCACCGACATCGACGCGATAATCGTCGACATTATAGCGGGTCCACAGATAGCGCGCGCCGATCGAGAAATTGTCGGACACTTTCGCTTCAAGGCCGCCACCCATGGTCCAGCCCCATGCGTCTTCCTTGGCATTGACCGAGGTAAAGCTGTTCGCGCCATTGCTGGTGCTAAAGCTGTTCTTGACCTTGGCATAGGCAAGACCGCCGGTGATGTAGGGCATGATGCCGCTGGGCGTGGTGTAGCCCAGGCGCGCGCGCAGATTGCCGTTCCAGTCGATCCGCCGCGTCATGGTGTAGAAGGCCGGGGTGGTCGAATATTCGGTCACGCTGTCGCTGATATAGGCCTTGCCCGCTTCGGCGACGACACCGGCGACGATGCCGCCGAACTGCATGTCATAACCGACATGGCCCATCCAGCCGATCGCATCCTTGTCATCGTCGCAACCCGACGCCGGGGTGGGGCCGCGCGCTGCGCCGCCGCAAGTGCCGGGCGAAAAGGCATTGGCGCCGGTGATGGTGGTCACCGTGTCATTGTAGCTGCCGTCGGCATTGGTATCGAAGCGCAGATGCTCTGCGCCGTCGCTCTTCTGGAAATTATAGCCGAACGACCCACCCACATAAGGGCCAGTCCAATCGACCGGGCCGCTATCCTGTGCGAAGGCGGGGGCCGCCGCCAGAGCGAGCGCCAGGGTGGCGCCAAGCGGCGCGATACGGTTGAAAAACATTGAAAAAATCTCCTCGCCTGATCGGGTATCGAAACCCAACTGCGCTCCGCTAACGGATCGAACGGCGCTTTTGTTTCACATCGCAATGCAACATTTTGTTGCTGTTGCCATTTCAGCACAGTGCTTGCGCGGATCGCCCGCCTGCCTATAGCTTGCAATCATGTCCGATGACCTGTTCGCAGCCCAGCCCACATCCTCCTCCGGCTATGATGCCTCCGCCATTGAAGTGCTCGAAGGACTGGAACCAGTCCGTCGTCGCCCTGGCATGTATATCGGCGGCACGGACGAGCGCGCGCTGCACCATCTGGCGTCCGAAGTGCTGGACAACAGCATGGACGAAGCGGTGGCGGGTCATGCCACGCGGATTGAGGTGACGCTGGAGGCGGGCAACCGCCTGACCATCATCGACAATGGCCGCGGCATGCCGATCGACGAGCATCCGAAATTTCCCGGCAAGTCGGCGCTGGAAGTCATCATGACGACGCTCCATTCGGGCGGCAAGTTTGAGGGCAAGGCCTATGCCACGTCGGGCGGCCTGCATGGCGTGGGGGCCAGCGTCGTCAACGCGCTGTCGACCGAAACAGTGGTGGAGGTCGCCCGCAACAAGGAATTGTTCCGCCAGAGCTTCTCGCAGGGCCTGCCACTCGGCCCGCTGGAAAAGGTGGGCGCTGCGCCCAACCGGCGCGGCACGTCCGTCAGCTTCACGCCGGACACGGCCATTTTCGGCGAGCAGAAGTTCAAACCGGCGCGCCTCTATCGCCTCGCCCGGTCAAAGGCCTATCTGTTCGCGGGTGTCGAGATACGCTGGAAATGCGATCCTTCGCTCATCAGCGACGATACGCCAGCGGAAGCCGTGTTCCAGTTTCCCGGCGGCCTTGCCGACCATCTGAAGGAACAGGTCGGCAATCGCGAATGCGCGACCAGTGTGTTTTTCACCGGCAACCAGGATTTTCCCGGCATTGCTGGCCGGGTCGAATGGGCCGTCGCCTGGCCGCTCTGGTCGGATGGCAGCTATAGCTGGTACTGTAACACCATCCCGACGCCTGATGGCGGTACGCATGAAGCGGGGCTGCGCACCGCTTTGGTCAAGGGCATCCGCGCCTTTGGCGATCTGGTCGGCCAGAAAAAGGCCAAGGACATCACCGCCGACGACATCATGACGTCATCGGAAATCATGCTGTCGGTATTCATTCGCGAACCGCAATTTCAAAGCCAGACCAAGGACCGCCTGACCAGCCCGGACGCAGCGCGACTGGTGGAAAATGCGGTGCGCGACCATTTCGACCATTTCCTCACCGATCATATGGATCGCGGCAAGGCGCTGCTCGCCTATGTCATCGACCGGATGGATGATCGGCTGCGGCGCAAGCAGGAAAAGGACGTCAAGCGCAAGACCGCGACGAGCGCGCGCAAACTGCGCCTGCCCGGCAAACTGACCGACTGTTCGACCGACAATCCCGACGGCACGGAGATTTTCCTGGTCGAAGGCGATTCGGCGGGCGGCTCGGCCAAGCAGGCGCGCGACCGCAAGACGCAGGCGATCCTGCCCCTGCGTGGCAAGATTTTGAACGTCGCATCCGCCAATACTGCCAAGATCCTGGCCAATCAGGAAATTGCCGACATGATCCTGGCGCTGGGCTGCGGCACGCGCAAGGACTGCAACCCCGACAATCTGCGCTATGAGCGCATCGTCATCATGACCGACGCGGACGTCGATGGCGCACACATCGCAACGCTGCTGATGACCTTCTTTTTTCAGGAGATGCCGGAACTGGTGCGGCGCGGGCATCTCTATCTCGCGCAGCCGCCGCTCTACCGGATCGTGGCGGGCGGCAAGAGCCTCTATGCCAAGGATGACGCGCATCGCGAGGAACTGTTGCGCAAGGAGTTCAAGGGCAAGAAGGTCGAGGTCAGCCGCTTCAAGGGGCTGGGCGAAATGAACCCGATGCAGTTGCGCGAGACCACGATGGACCCCGCCACCCGCAGCCTGATCCGCATCACCCTGCCCGCCGATGTCGAGGACCGCGCCAGCGTGCGCGATCTGGTCGACCGGCTGATGGGCACCAATCCGGCGCACCGCTTCGCCTTCATTCAGGAAAATGCAGCGGCGGTGGACGAAGAAGCGATCGACGCATGAAGATGCTCGTCGCGGCGCTTGCCTTGCTGGGGCTGGCGCTGTGGCCGACCGTTGGCGCAGCCAGGGACGCGACCTATCAGGCCAGGGCCGACCAGCTATTGTCCATCCTGTCCGCGCCGGGTGGCGAGGATGCCTATTTCTCCACCCTGTTTCTGGACGCCGTCCCGGTCGCGCAATGGCGCGCATTGGCCGCCGATCTGCGCAAGCAATATGGCAAGCCACTGGCGCGCGGCGCAGTGCAGGTCGAAAGCCCGACGACAGGCGTGGTGGAAATCCGTTATGAGCGGGCGACGATCGGCTTTACGCTAGTGGTCGCGCCCCAGGCGCCCAACCGGGTTGTCGGCCTGCAACTGATCGGCACGCGGCGGACGGATGACGATATGGACCGGGTTCTGGCCGGCATCGCCGCCCTCCCCGGTCGGACCGCGCTTTCGATAGCGCAACTGGGCGATGCAGGCCCGGTCTGGCTGCACGATCAGCACGCCGATACGCCAATGGCAACCGGCTCATCCTTCAAACTCTATATATTGGCGGAACTCGCCCGCGCCGTGGCAGCAGGCGAGCGACGCTGGAGCGACGTCATCCCGCTGTCGCACAAAAGCTTTTCCGGGCGGCTGTTGACGACGCCCGATGGCGCGCCGATGACGCTGCACAGTCTGGCGCTGGCGATGATCGCGGAAAGCGATAATAGCGCGGCCGATACGTTGTTGCTGGCGCTGGGGCGCACGCGGGTCGATGCCATGGTCGCAACCAGCGGCCATGCCCGCCCCGACGCGACGCTGCCCCTGCTGACGACGGCAGAGGCGTTCGCGCTCAAAATGCCCGCCCATGCCGATCTCGCACGCAACTATGCCGCAGCGACGCCCGACCAGCGCCGTGCGATCATCACCGCCAACGCCGCGCAACTGACGGCGGGCGCGGTCGACATCGGCACGGTTGCGGACATTCCCACCGCCATCGACAGCATCGAATGGTTCGCCACGCCGCGCGACATGGTTCGGTTGCTCGACTGGCTAAGGCGAAATGGCGGCGATGCCCTGCCGATCATGGCGGTCAATCCCGGCATTGCGCCTGCCGATGCGAAACGCTGGCGCTATCTGGGCTATAAGGGCGGATCGGAGCCGGGCGTCATCGCCATGAATTTTCTGGTGCAGGCGCGCGATGGCCGGTGGTTCGCCATCGCCGCCAGCTGGAATGACAGCGCCGCGCGCGTCGATGAACCCCGCTTCGTGGCGCTCATGACCCGCGCGCTGAACCTGCTGGCGCAATAGCGCTCAATCAGGATCGCGCGCGCCGTCAGTCATCATCGTTTAGAATGCGCAGCGCAGCACCATCGGGATCATCGAACTGCCCCGCCTTCAATGCCCAGAAAAAGGCGCCAAGCCCGACCAGCCCCAGCGAAAGGGCAATGGGAATGAGGAGAGCAAGGCCGATCATCGTGCCGCCCGCCGCAAACGCAGCGCATTGGCGATGACGATCAACGACGAACCGGACATGGCCAGCGCCGCGACCAATGGCGTGACAAGCCCGGCGATCGCCAGCGGCACCGCCAGAAGATTATAACCCACGGCCAGCATGAAATTCTGACGCACGATCGCCAACGTCCGCCGCGCTGCACGCACGGCAACCGCAACCGATGACAGGCTGTCGCCCAGAAACACGACATCGGCCGCCAGCTGGCTGGCGTCGCTGGCCGATGAAGGCGCCAGGCTGACATGGCCCGCCGCCAGCGCAGGCCCGTCATTCAGGCCATCCCCGACCATCAGCACGCGATGCCCCTGCGCCTTGAGCCGCTCGATCATCGCCAGCTTGGCCTGCGGGCTCATATGGCCGGTCGCCAGCATCCCCGTCGCCATCGCCACTTCATGCAGCGCCTGCGGCCGGTCGCCGCTTGCAATGATGGGATCGAGGCCAAGGGTACGAAGCGCCGCCGCCGTCGCGGCGGCATCGGGACGCAGCATGTCGGCAAAGGTCAGGAGAATATGGCAATCGCCATCCCGATATTCGGTCGCCAGGCTGGTCCAGTTGCCCGCATTGGCCGGTCGGGCAAGCGATACCGGCCTCCCCTGCCACAAGCCGCTGACGCCAACGCCAGCCTCCTCGCGCAGGTCGGACAGCGTGGCCGCCATGACGCCCTCCCGTTGCAGCGCCTCGGCCAAGGCAATGCTCAGCGGATGGCGGCTGGCGCGGGCCAGCGCCAGCACCACCGGCCGCGCATCGGCAGGCAATGCATCGAGGTTTTCGGGCATTGGCCGCCCCAGCGTCAACGTGCCGGTCTTGTCGAACATTGCGCGGTCCGCCTCTGCCAGCCGCTCCAGCGCAGACCCGTCCTTCACCAATATGCCGCGCCGCATCAGCGCGCCGCACGCGACCACCTGCGCGGCGGGCACCGCCAGGCCAAGGGCGCAGGGACAGGTGATCAGCAGCACGGCAGTCGCGATCAGCAGCGCCTGATGCACGCCAGCGCCAGCGATCATCCAGCCTGCAAACGACAGGGCGGCAAGCAGATGGACGGCAGGCGCGTAGAGCCGCGCCGCCCGGTCGGCAATCCGCACATAGCGTGACTTGCCCTGCCCGGCTGCATCCATCATCCGCGCAATGTCGGCGATCAGCGTATCCGCGCCCGCCGCCCTTACGACCACGCTGAGCGGCCCGTCCATGTTGAGCGCGCCCGCATGAACGCCATCACCGACGCCGACCGCCACCGGACGGCTCTCACCCGTCAGGAAGGCCAGATCGACGCTGCTTTTCCCCTCCCGAATTTCGCCATCGGCGGCAAAGCGTTCGCCCGCAGCCACCTGCATCATCATCCCCGGCACCAGCGCGCGCGCTTCCACCCAGCGGCGCTGGCCGGCCTCGATCACATAGGCGCCCGGCGCGGTCTGGCGCAGCAGGGCGGCAACGCCGTCCCGCGCCCGCCCCCGCATCATCGCGTCCAGGCATCGTCCAGCCAGCAGGAAAGTCAGCAGCATCACCGCGCCGTCGAACCAGGCATGGGTGCCGCCGGTAATCGTCTCATAGAGGCTCATGCCCGTGGCCAGCAGCACCCCGATGCTGATCGGCACGTCCATATTGGTGCGCCCGACCCGCAGCGCCGCAAAGGCGGAACGGAAAAATGGCTGCCCGGCATAGGCGACCGTCGGCAGCGCGATCAGGGCGGACAGCCAGTGGAACAGCTCACGAGTCGCGCCCACCGCCCCGGACCAGATCGATACCGACAGCAGCATGATGTTCATCGATGCAAAGCCAGCGACGGCCAGCGCGCGCAACAGCCGCTTGTCCTGCGCATTCTCCACCGCGATCGTCGGATCGGCCAGCGGCTCGGCGGCAAAACCAATGCCCGCAATCGCCGCGCGCAGGTCCGGCAGGGTCATCGCCGGATCATGGGTGATGGCGACGCGCCTGGCCGAATAATTGACCCGCGCGGCATGAATGCCCGGCAGCGCCGTCAGCCCGCGCTCGACCTTGGCGATGCAGCCTGCGCAATGCATGTCCGGCACCGCGAACAGGCTATGGGCCGCATCCGGTGCGATGGGATCAGGCGTCAGGGTGACGGGCAGGCTCGCCATCATCCATGCCTTTCCACAAAGCGCATCTCATGCCCGTCGGCCCTGACGGTCCAGTGGATGATCCACCGTCCCGCTGGCAATGGCTGCGCCGCCCGCCACTCGCCATCGGCCTGCCGCTCTATGCGCAAATCCAAGTCGGGTGCGCGCCCCAGCGGATGCTCCGCCGTCGCGGTGACCGTCATGGGCTGCGATCGCGGCCCGACCAGCTTCAGGATCACATGGCGGGCACCGTCCAGCCGCGTTTCCTGTTGCCAGCCAAGCGCATCCTGTTGCCGCGCCTGCGCCAGCCAGCCGTTGAAGCGTTGGCTGGCGACATAGCTATTGTCGACCACCGTGCCGCCAAAACCGCCCACGGCATAGCTCGCCATCAGGACATTCACCGCGATCACCACGGCAAAGAAGGCCACGAAAATCGCCGCGACATGGCGGCCGGTCAGGTGAAAGCCGGGCATCATTGCAACCTTTCAAAATGGGCGGGTTCGCTGGCTGTGCCGCCTTCGCGGTCAGTGGCGCGGACAGTGAAGGCAAAATCCTCGCGCTGCGGGCCATTCGCTGGCGCAGCGAGGAAGATGCGCAATTTCGCCACGCTGTCGGACGGGACGATCGTGTCGATCGCCGCCCGCGCATCGGCCCGGCCATCCCGGTCGGTCCACAGGCTGACCCCGGCAAGCCCTTCTGCCGATATACGCATGGGCCGTGGCCGCGATTCCATGTTGCGCAGCTTGACCGTAAAGGCATTGCGGACCGTGCCGTCGGACAGGCGCATCGCGATGGGATTGCGATCCTGCTGCGCACTGATGTCGATCCGGGTGCGAGTGCCCAGCGCAAACAGCATGGCGACGCCGACTGCGCTCCACAGCGTAAGATAGACGAGCGTGCGGACATGGAGCAGCGAACGGATGACGGGGCGCGGCGCACGGCCTGCCTTTTCCGCCGTGGCGTCATCCTCGGTGCAATAGTCGATCAGGCCGCGCGGACGCCCCACCTGCGCCATCACCTTGTCGCAGGCATCGACGCACAGCGCACAGGTGATGCAGCCGATCTGCGGCCCCTCACGAATGTCGATGCCGGTGGGGCAGACGGCGACGCACTGGTCGCAATCGATGCAATCGCCAAAGGCGTCGGGCTGCGCCAGCGATTTTTTCAGGCTCCCCCGCTGCTCCCCGCGCCAATATTTATAGGTGACCACCAGCGACTTTTCATCGAGCATCGCGGTCTGGATGCGCGGCCAGGGGCACATATAGATGCACACCTGTTCGCGCATGAAGCCGCCCAGAATGAAGGTCGTGGCGGTCAGGACAGCAACCGTTGCATAGGCAACAGGCGCAGCGGTCCCGCTCCAGAACTGTTGCTGCAACGTCGGCGCGTCGGCGAAATAGAATATCCACGCCCCCCCGGTGCCAAAGGCGATGAGCAGCCATATGCTCCATTTGGAGACCCGCCGGGCGATCTTGCCCGCGCTCCAGGGCGCCTTGTCCAGTCGGATCTGGGCATTGCGGTCGCCGTCGATGAAGCGCTCGACATGCTGGTAGAGGTCGGTCCACACCGTCTGCGGGCAGGCATAGCCGCACCAGGCGCGCCCGACCGCGGAAGTGACCAGGAACAGGCCGACCCCGGCCATGACCAGCAGGCCAGCGACATAATAGAATTCATGCGGCCAAATCTCGATCGCGAACATGTAGAAGCGACGATGGGCGAGATCGACCAGTACGGCCTGATCGGGTGCATAAGGGCCGCGATCCCAGCGCAGCCAGGGCGTTATCCAGTAGATGGCGAGCGTGACCGCCATGACCACCCATTTCAGGCGACGGTAAAAGCCGTCGATCGCCTTGGGATAAACGCCCTTGCGCTTGGCGTAGAGGGACAGGGGAGCGGCGGTCATGGCAGGCGTACCTGACGCCTGCCATCCACCAACCCTTGCACAGGCAGGCTATTGCCGCGCATCGCTCGTCGCCTCCGCCGCGCCGTTGTCCACCGCCGCCGTCGGCACGGGCACCGCCACCGGAGCAGCCTCGCCCCCGCCCAGGCTGTGGACATAGGCAGCCAGCATCCGCACCGTCGCCGGGTCCAGCTTGTCGCCCCAGCGCGGCATCACGCCCTGCCGGCTGTTCCACACCGTCTGGTGAATGCTCTCCGCGTCGCCGCCATACAGCCAGATGCCATCGGTCAGATTGGGCGCGCCAAGCTCGCGATTGCCCTTGCCCGCCGGGCCGTGGCAGACGGCGCAATTGTCGGCGAAAAGCTGCCCGCCCCGCCGGGACGCGGCATCGGGCTTCTGCTGGCCACTGATCGTGCGGACATGCGCCACAAGATCGTCGACCTGCGCCGCCTGCAACAACTGGTCGCGGCCAAATGCGGGCATGATCGACATGCGGGTTTCGGCATGATCGGGATTGCGGACGCCATCGATGATCGTCTTTTCGATGGTGACCAGATCGCCACCCCACAGCCAGTCATCGTCATTCAGGTTGGGATAGCCCTTCGATCCGGCAGCGCCCGATCCATGACATTGCACGCAATGGACCTTGAACGCCGCGCGCCCGCCATCGACCGCCGCCTGCATCAGCGCGGCATTGGCCGGCAACTGGTCGATCGGCGTCGCCGCGATAGCGCGGTGGATCGGCGCGACTTTCTCCGCCTGCGCCGCCATGTCGCGCGCCAGATCGCCACGGCTGGACCAGCCCAGCATCCCCTTGGTATAGCTGTTCACCAGCGGCCAGGCCGGATAGGCGATGACATAGCCCAGCGAAAACAGGATGCAGGCGTAGAAGGTCCACAGCCACCAGCGCGGCAGCGGCGTATCCAGTTCCTCGATCCCGTCCCATTCATGCCCCATCGTCGGGGTGCCGCTATGTTGGTCGATCTTGCTCTTGGTCGGGTCAGCCATGGTCGCCCCCCTTGGTGTCGCTGTCGGTGAAGATCATCGTGGCGGCATCGCCGCTGCGGCGGCGCGCGCCGGGCCGGAAATGCCAGCCGATGAGGATCAGGTAGGAGAGGCCCATGAAAACCAGGCCCCAGCTGTCGGCGAAATGGCGCATCGCGTCATAGCTCATCGCGCCGTCTCCTGCGCGGCGGCGGCCTTGGTATCGACCAGCGTGCCGATCATCTGGAGATAGGCGACCAGCGCATCCATTTCGGTCAGCCTGTTCGGATCGCCGTCGAAATCGCGCACCTGCGCCTTGGGATAGCGCTTGACCAGCGCCGTGCTGTCGGCGTTTGGATCGGCCTGCGCCTTCAGGTCGTCGTTGGCGGCGGCGATGGCGTCCTTGTCATAGGGGACGCCGACGCGCGCCAGGGCGGTCAGATCGCCGCTCATGTCACCGGCCTTCAGGTCGCGTTCGGCCAGGAAGGGATAGGTCGGCATGATCGATTCCGGCACCACCGCGCGCGGGTCTTTCAGATGCTGGACATGCCATTCGTCCGAATAGCGTCCGCCCACCCGCGCCAGATCCGGCCCGGTGCGCTTGGACCCCCACTGGAAGGGATGATCATACATGCTTTCCGCCGCCAGGCTGTAATGGCCATAGCGTTCCACCTCGTCGCGGAACGGGCGGATCATCTGGCTATGGCAGTTGTAGCAGCCTTCGCGGATGTAGATGTTGCGCCCGGCCAGTTCCAGCGGGGTGTAGGGGCGCATCCCCTCCACCTTCTCGATCGTGGAGTCGATCCAGAACAGCGGCGCGATCTCCACGATGCCGCCGATGGCGACGACGATCAGCGCAGCGATGCCCAGCAGGGATACGTTGCGTTCCAGCCTGCCATGATCGAAAAATTTGCTTTTGGTCTTGGTTTCCATGTCGGTTTCTCCGTCACGCGGCGTGCGGCTGGAGGGGACGGTCGGCGGCGGGATCGAACGCAGCATCGCGCATCGGTTTTTCCTCGCGCTGGCGTCCTGCGATGGTCAGGCCGATATTGACCGCCATGATGATCGCGCCAGCCAGATAGAGCAGGCCGCCGGCCGCGCGGATCAGGTACATCGGGAACATGGCCTTCACGACTTCGGAGAAGGCATAGACGAGGTAGCCGTCGCTCCCATATTCGCGCCACATCAGCCCCTGCATGATGCCCGCCGTCCACATCGCCGCGGCGTAGAGGACTATGCCGACCGTCGCCAACCAGAAGTGCCAGTTGACCATGCGCAGCGAATAGAGCCGCTCCCGGCCCCACAGGCGCGGCGCCATATAATAGAGGCAGGCAAAGGTGATCATGCCGTTCCAGCCCAGCGCGCCGCTGTGCACATGGCCGATCGTCCAGTCGGTATAATGGGACAGGCTGTTGACCGCCTTGATCGACATCATCGGGCCTTCGAAGGTCGACATGCCGTAGAAGGCGAGCGCCATCACCATCATGCGGATGATCGGGTCGGTGCGGATCTTGTCCCAAGCGCCGTTCAGCGTCATCAGGCCGTTGATCATCCCGCCCCAGCTGGGCATCCACAGCATGATCGAAAAGACCATGCCCAGCGTCTGCGCCCAGTCGGGCAGCGCGGTGTAATGCAGATGGTGCGGCCCCGCCCAGATATAGAGGAAGATCAGCGACCAGAAATGGATGATCGACAGGCGATAGCTATAGACCGGGCGTTCGGCCTGCTTGGGGACGAAATAATACATCATCGCCAGAAAGCCGGCGGTCAGGAAGAAGCCGACCGCATTATGGCCGTACCACCATTGGGTCAGCGCATCCTGCACGCCCGCAAAGGCGGCATAGCTTTTGGACCCCAGCAGGCTGACCGGCATCGACAGATTGTTGACGATGTGCAGCATCGCGATGGTGATGATGAAGGACAGGTAGAACCAGTTGGCGACATAGATATGCGGTTCGGACCGCTTCAGGATCGTCCCGCCGAACACCAGCAGGTAACAGACCCACACGACCGTCAGCCACAGGTCGACATACCATTCCGGCTCGGCATATTCCTTGCCCTCGGTAATGCCCATCAGATTGCCGGTGGCGGCCAGCACGATGAACATCTGGTATCCCCAGAAGACGAAGCGTGCCATGGTGGGAAAGGCGAGCCGCGCCCGGCAGGTGCGCTGCACGACATAGAAGCTGGTCGCGATCAGCGCATTGCCGCCAAAGGCAAAGATGACTGCCGAGGTATGCAGCGGCCGCAATCGCCCGAAACTGGTATATTCGATCCCCAGGTTCAGCGCGGGAAAGGCGAGTTGGAGCGCGATGTAGAGACCGGCGAGAAAACCGGCCAGACCCCAGAATATCGTCGCAATGACGCCCCAGCGGATCATGTCGTCATCATAACGCCCCTGATCGGGCATCTTGAGCGCGCCGCGGATGATCGCACCATAGTCGGCGCGTTTCAGGGTGAGCGCCGCGAGCAGCAGTCCGGTCGCCGCCACGATCGTCATATGGACGGCAAAACCGCTGTCCGCCGCCATGACCGCCGCAGCGGCCGCGAGCAGGGCCAGCGCGAACCACCCGCCCGCCTTCATGACCAATTGTTCCATGCTTATCCCCCAGGAGATATGTTCGTCGAAATCGCCTGCACGGGCGGACATCGACTGTCCTTGTCCTCTGTCAAAAGGGGGCATCGGGGTCTGTAGGTGAATGTCCCTATCCGGGCCGATATGTGCCGGTCAGGCCGCTTCGGCGAGGCAGGACAACTGGTCGCGATCCAGTATTTCGACGGTGCGACGGTTCGGCAGGTCGATGATTTTCGCCCGCTTCATGTCGGTCATCTGGCGGCTGACCGTCTCGATCGTCAGGCCCAGCACATCGGCGACCTGCTGGCGCGACAGGGGCAGCGCGAAGCTGTCGAGCGGCCCCGCGCCCTCCCCCGCCAGCCGTTGCGACATATCGAGCAGGAAGGTCGCGATCTTTTCCCGCGCATTCTTCCGGCCCAGCAGCAGCATCCAGGCGCGCGCCCGGTCCAGATCGTCCAGCGTGCGTTGCAGCAGGCGGTGGCCAAGTTCGGGATGGGTGCGGGCAAAACCGTCGAACGCACCCCGCGTGAACAGGCAAAGGCGCGCGTCGGTCAGCGCGGTGACGCTATGGGGGGTGCTGCGGCCAAAGGGGCGACCGATGAAATCGGACGGATAGACCACCCCGACAATCTGTTCGCGTCCATCGCCGGTGGAGGCCGACAATTTGAGCGTGCCTTCGATGACATTGGCGACGATGGTGGCATCGTCCCCTTCCCACATCACCGTCTGCCCGGCCTGCACCGTCACCCGCCGGCCAAGGCGATTGAGCGCGGCGCGATCATCCTCCTCCAGCGTGCCGCAAATCGCGCGCGCGCGCACGTCGCATCGCTGGCAGAAGCTGGCGTCCTGGCACGGAACCGGGGCGGAGGCGGCGGGCGCGGTTTGCGCCAGATCAAAATGCATCATCATGATCGCTGCCTGACGCAGCGGCGGGCATCAGCCTATCCGTAATGTCCCTGATCGGGCATCATTGCATCCCGGCCTGGAACGCGATGCGCAGCGCTTCGGACAGGCTGCGCACGTCCAGCTTCTGCATCAGATTGGCGCGATGGATTTCCACCGTGCGCGGCGAAATGCCCAGATCATAGGCGATCGACTTGTTGGGCAGTCCTTCGACCAGGCCGTTCAGCACCTCGCGTTCGCGATCGGTCAGTATGTTGAGACGCGCCTGCGCATCCTCGCGCCGCGCGCCGGCATCGCGGTGGGCGGCAACCTGCGCATTGGCGGCGGCGATGGCGTCCAGAAGGGCCGCCTTCTCGAACGGCTTTTCGATGAAGTCGGTCGCGCCCGCCTTCATCGCGGCCACCGCCATGCCGACATCACCATGGCCGGTCATGATGATGACGGGCAGCAGGACGCCCCGCGCGCGCAGTTCACGCTGCACCTCCAGCCCGTCCATGTCCGGCATCCGCACGTCCAGCAGGACGCAGCCCTGTTCCAGCCCGGCCGCTTCCTTCAGGAACGGGATGCCGCCCGAAAAGCTCTGCACGGCAAAGCCGCTGGTCTTGAGCATGAAGCTGAGCGATCGGCGGATCGCCTCGTCATCATCGACGACATAGATGAGGGGTTGGGTCATGGCGTCAATCCGCGGCGTCCAATGTGAAATGAAAGGCGACACCGCCCCAGCGCGATCGCGTCGCCCAGATGCGGCCGCCATGGCCTTCCACGATGGTGCGGCTGATCGACAGCCCGACCCCCATGCCCGTCGGCTTGGTGGTGCTGAACGGGGTAAAGAGCGATCGTTCGACCGCCGGATCAAGGCCGGGGCCGCTATCGGCGACAATGATCTCCACCCGGCCATCATCGTCAGGCGCGGCCGACAGATGGAGAATGCGCATCGGACGCCCCTCCATCGCTTCCACCGCGTTACGGACGAGATTCGTGATCACCTGCTGCACCTGCACCCGGTTGGCCATGATGCGGCCTACACGGGGATCGACGGCGATGTCCATATCGATGCCCCGGCTGTTGATGCCGATAAAGGCCAGCGCCACCCCTTCCGACAACAGGGTCGATACGGTTTCGGGCTGGCGGTCCGCTTCGCCCCGGCGAATGAATTCGCGCAGCGACCGGATGATCTCCCCGGCGCGCAGCGCCTGCGTCGCGGCCTCGTCCATCGCTTCGCCCAGCAAGGTCCGGTCGATTGCGCCTTCCTGCGCCAGCAGGTCGCGCCCCGCCTCCATATAATTGGCGATCGCCGTCAGCGGCTGGTTGAGTTCATGCGCCAGCGCCGCGGCCAGCGTCCCCATCGCGGTCACGCGTGACGCATGGCTGAGTTCGGCCTGCAAATCCTGCACCCGCCGTTCGGTTTTCTGCCGCTCGGTCAGGTCGCGGATGAAGCCGGTGAACAATCGCATACCCTGATCGCTGACCTCGCCGACCGCCAGTTCGATGGGAAAGGTCGATCCATCCCGCCGCCGCGCCGTGGTCAGGCGACCGATGCCGATGATCTTCTTTTCCCCGGTCTCGCGATAATGGTCCAGATAGCCGTCATGCCGCTCGCGATCGGGCGATGGCATCAGCATCGACACATTCTCGCCCAGCACTTCGGCTTCGCCATATTGGAACATGCGCTGCGCCGCCGGGCTGAACGACATGATGCGTCCGCGTGCGTCGATGACGATCAGGGCGTCGGGCACCGTCGCCAGGATCGACCCCAGCAACGCCTGTTCCAGGCTATGCGCATCATCGCGCGGATCGACATCGTTGATCGCCATTGCCCATCACTGACGCGAAATCAGTGCGCCAGCAAGAGCGGAACCCGCGCTTCGCCCAACAGATAGCGGGTGACGCCGCCAAATATGGTTTCGCGCAGGCGGCTATGGCCGAAGGCACCCATCGTGATCCAGTCGACGCGCAATTCGGCGGCGGCGGCGGCCAGGGCCTCCTCGACCGTCCGGCCCTTGCGCGGCCATTCGTGGATTTCCGACGCGATGCCATGGCGCGAAAGATATTCGCTGGCGTCGATCGGCGGAAAATCGCGCTTGGCCTTTTCCTCGACGGTCACGACATGCACCTCGCTCGCCAGCGCCAGCAATGGCCGCGCGGCGCACAGGGCCACCGCGGCCTCGTGCGATCCATCCCATGCCACCATCGCCCGGCCCTGACAGGCAAAGGCCTTGCACCCCTTGGGCACGGCCAGGATGGGCGCGCGGCTGCTGATTGCCAGGTCGGCGACGATCGGCAGCGGATCGCCGATCCCCCGGCGGCCCGGCCCCGGCAGGGTCACGATGATCGCATCGACCAGCCGGGACGCGGACAGGATGCATTGCACGACGTCGCCATCGCTGTGCCGCCAGTCCCACGCCACCCCCTCGCGCTGGATACGCGCTTCGATCTTTTCCTTTTCCTTCGCTTCGGCAATGCGGATGTTGTCGATGTCCTGGGGCAGCACATAACTGCCGCCATACATGTCCGCCGACACATAATCGATCACCGGCGTAACCTGAAGGCAGCGAACATGCGCGCCGGTCGCACGGGCAATGTCCAGCGCCACCTCCATCCGGCTATTCTGGGCGCTATCCTCATGAATATGCAGCAGAATGGTTTTCATGGGCGAAACTCCGGCAGGCAAGGGCGTTGGACAATTGCCTTCCTGCTTATCCCTGCGCCGCCACCCGCTCCATCCGCAAATGTCCCTATTCGGGCCGTCAGATCAGATAGCCAACCTCATACAGGCCCCATCGCCGCCCTTCGAAAACCAGCGGCACGAACACGCTGCGCAGCGCGCGATAGCGACCCTCGCCCAGATCCTGGCGATAGGTGAACAGGAAAAAATCGCCTTCCCCGTCCAGCGCCCGCCGGGTCTGGCTGTCCATGAACATCTGGCGGTTGCGCGCATGTTCCATGTTCCAGCGCGGATCGCCGGGCCGCTGCGGCTGGCTGCGGGTGCTGATATGGGTGGGCAGATAGCCGTTCATGTCGATCAGGCAGCACCCCACGATCGCGCTGTCCTCGCCCGTGCGCCTGTCCAGCGTCGGACGCAGCAGCGCGTCGGCAAAGGCGGTGAAGCGGGTCTGATATTGCGCCGGTTCAGTCCCCTCGATCCGGCGATAATCGGTGTCGAACAGGTCGCCCCGGTTCAGCTGATTGTCCGCAATCCCCTGCCGGATCAGCGCCATCACCTCATCGGCGCCTTCCTCCGCCAGCGCGATATAGCGGCTGTTGCGGGTCCGCCCTGGCCCATGGGCGGCGGTATCGAGCATGGCGTTGGCCATGCCCTCCAGCCCTTCCAGTTGCCCGCGCGCCACGTCCACCCGCGTCGCGCTTTCGCTTGCCGACTGGCTGAACCGCGCCAACCCCTGCCGCAACGCCGCCACGTCACTGTCCGCCTCGTCGGTGCAGGTCACGATCGCATCGGACCGTTCGGCAAATTGCGTCACCAGCGATGCGATCTCCGCCATGCTCATCCGCAGCCGGTCGATATGCGTGCCGACATCGCGCCCGCGCACGATATTGGCCTCCACCCCGCCGATCAGCCGCCGGGCATCGCGATCCAGCAGGCCCAGCTTGTCGCCGACCGATGCCGCCGATTCGCCCGCCTGCCCCGCCAGCCGTCGGATTTCGTCCGCCACCACGGCAAAGCCCTGCGTCGCCTCCCCGCCGCGCGCCGCCTCGATCGCCGCATTGATACCCAGCAGCCGCGTCTGCCGCGCGATCGTCCCCAGCTCGTCGGAAATATCGCCCACCGCCTCGATCACCGACAGGAACTGGCGCAAATGCCCCTCCAGCCCCGTGACATGCTCGACCAGCCCCGCCACCTCGCCCAGCGACAATGTGATGGCCGCATGTCCATCGGCGATGATCCGCCCCGCCCGACGCGCGGTCAGGCTCAATTCCTGCGCGGCTGCGACACTTTCATTCTGGCTGGCGGCCAGCGTATCCATATTTGCGTGCAAATCGGACAGCCTCGCCGAATCCTGCTGTATCCGCAGGTTCAACTCGCTCAGAAAGCCCGCAGTTTCGCTGCATTGCAACGCGATGTCGCCTGACCGTTCCCCAAGATCAGCCAGCAAGTCCCTGTTTTCCAAGCGTAGGCCCCAAATTTCCCGATGACTGGATAGTGACGCATTAACCATGCACTGCAACACTTAATATTCCGACAAGCGCTGGGTCCGGCCACTTGCATCATGCGCCGCGCTGCCCGACAAAGGCGTCCATGCTGCTCAATTTTCTCGATGCGCTCCGCGCCGCCGGCATCCCCGCCAGCATCAAGGAGCATCTGCTGCTGCTGGAAGCGCTGGACCGCGACGTCATCGAACGGCGGCCGGAGGATTTCTATTATCTCGCCCGCGCAACCTATGTGAAGGATGAAGGGCTGCTCGACCGTTTCGATCAGGTATTCGGTCAAGTGTTCAAGGGCGTGCTCGGCAATTCGGGCGTAGAGGCGGAAATACCGGAGGAATGGCTGCGACTGGTCGCGGAAAAATATCTTAGCCCCGAAGAAATGGAGAAGATCAAGTCGCTGGGTGACTGGGACGAGATCATGGAGACGCTCAAGAAGCGGCTGGAGGAGCAGCAGGGGCGGCATCAGGGCGGCAATAAATGGATCGGCACCGGCGGCACCTCCCCCTTCGGCAATGGCGGCTATAATCCCGAAGGCGTCCGCATCGGCGGGACGAGCCGGCACAAGCGCGCGATCAAGGTGTGGGAAAAGCGCGACTTCGCCAATCTCGACAACACAAAGGAGCTGGGCACCCGCAATATCAAGGTCGCGCTGCGCCGCCTGCGCCGTTT
The DNA here is from genome assembly GCF_059424385.1 of Sphingobium sp. GW456-12-10-14-TSB1. Taxonomy (NCBI): domain Bacteria; kingdom Pseudomonadati; phylum Pseudomonadota; class Alphaproteobacteria; order Sphingomonadales; family Sphingobiaceae; genus Sphingobium; species Sphingobium sp. GW456-12-10-14-TSB1. Next base: position 1,312,951 of record NZ_JBWKZI010000001.1, read on the forward strand.
CGCGCGCGAAGGATCGGCGGAGGAACTGGACCTGGATGAAACCATCCGCGGCACCGCGCGGCAGGGCTGGCTCGACATCAGGATGCGGCCCGAACGGCATAATGCGGTCAAGCTGCTGCTGTTTCTGGATGTCGGCGGATCGATGGACCCGTTCGTCAGGCTGTGTGAGGAGCTTTTCTCCGCCGCGACCAGCGAATTCAAGAATATGGAATTTTTCTACTTCCATAACTGCCTGTATGAAGGCGTGTGGAAGGATAATCGCCGCCGCTTCGCCGAACGTACCCCGACCTGGGACATCCTCCACAAATATGGCCATGACTATAAGGTGATCTTCGTCGGCGATGCGACGATGAGCCCCTATGAGGTCAGCCATCCGGGCGGGTCGGTCGAACATATGAACGAAGAGGCGGGCGCGGTCTGGCTGCAACGGGTCGCCCATACCTATCCCGCGACCGTATGGATCAACCCCACGGCCGAAGCGCATTGGGGCTATAACCAGTCTATCCGCCTGATCCGCGAATTGATGAACGACCGCATGTATCCGCTGACGATCGAGGGCATCGACGCGGCCATGCGGGAGCTGACGCGCAAGCGCTGATGGCGACGATCGTGGCCGAAGCGCTGGCGCTGCTTCAGCGTGGCGACAGCGCGTCGGCGCATGGGCTGGTCGACGCGGCTTGTGCGCGCGGCGATGGCGATGCGCTGGCGATGCGGGCGCTCTGGCGGGTCGAGGGGCGATGGCTACCGCGTGACCTGGCCGCCGCGCGGGTGGATCTCGCCGCCGCCAACAGCATCGGCGCGGCGCGGATTCTCGCGGGCTTCTTGGCTTCCGGCGTCGGTGGCGCACGCGACTGGGCCGGGGCGCTGACGATGCTCGACGACTGGGCGGATCGCGACCCGATCGCGGCCGGGCAACGCGCCCTGATTGCGGCAATGGCGATCGACGCCCATGGCGATCCGCTCGCCTGGCCGACACCCGAACCATTGTCCGACAGCCCGATGATCCACGCCCTGCCCGGCCTGCTCACGCCATCGGAATGCGACCTGCTCGCCAGCCTGTCCGACCGCAGGCTGCGCCCGGCGCTGATCTTTCATGAAGGGCAAAAGCGCTTCGTCGCCGATCCTGTGCGCGATTCCGACGCGGCGGGCTTTCCCATCGTGTCCGAATGGCCCGCCATTCACGCCATCAACCGCCGCCTCGCCGCCGCCAGCGGCACCACGGTCGAACAGGGCGAAACCCTGCAAGTCCTGCGCTACCGCCCCGGCCAGCAATATCGCGTCCATCTGGACGCCGTGCCGGGCCTTTCCAACCAGCGCAGCCTGACCCTTCTGGTCTATCTCAACGACGATTACACCGGCGGACAAACCCACTTCACCCGCCTGCCCCTCTCCCATCGCGGTTGCAAGGGCGATGGACTGCTCTTCGCCAACATCCTGCCCGATGGACGCCCCGACCCTATGAGCGAACATGCCGGGCTGCCGGTGCAATCGGGGATCAAGCTGATCGCCAGCCGCTGGATACGGCAAAGGCCACCGGACGGCCCGAACGGCTTTGGCCAGCATGAGGCGACATCATCATGACCCCGCTGTCCTACGAAAAACCCGGCTGTTATGATGCGTCAGCCACTTTGCGATAGGATCACGCTCACATAATATAATGTCGCATTTGCCGGGAAATATGCGAAGTTAAGCCCGAAACAGCACCCCGCCCGTCATCGGCGCCGGCGCGCCCGTCGTCCCCGGAAAGCTGATCGGCAGCCCCGCAAGATGGCGCACCGCCATATAGGCGAAACCCTGCGCCTCCAGCGCGTCGCCGTCCCAGCCCAGCGCATCGACCGACCGGACATCGACCCTGCACCGCTCGGCCAGCATCGCCATCAACGTCCTGTTATGTCGCCCGCCGCCCGCGACATGCAGGCACAGCGGACGTTCGGCCAGATGGTCGATGCCGCGCGCGACCGCCGCCGCGGAAAAGGCTGTCAGCGTCGCCGCGCCATCCTCCAGATCCAGCCCCTGCACCGCCTCGATCGTAAACGCCTCACGGTCGATGCTCTTGGGCGGCGGCGCGGCAAACCATGGGTCGGCCAGCATCGCGCCCAGCCGCGCCTCATCGACGCGCCCTTGCGCCGCGCAGGCCCCGCCCGCGTCATAGGCCATGTCGCCATGCGCCTGCATCCAGTTGTCGATCAGGCCGCTCGCCATGCCCGTGTCGAACGCCGTCAGCGCCCCGTCCGATCCGATCGCGGTAATGTTGGCAACCCCGCCCAGATTGAGGATGGCCACCGGCTTTTCCAGCCCGGCGGCCAGCGCGCGATGATAGACCGGCAGCAGCGGCGCGCCCTGCCCGCCCGACGCCACATCCGCGCTGCGCAGGTCACCGACGACCGCGATGCCGAACGCCCCGGCCAGCGCCGCGCCATCGCCGATCTGCCAGGTCCAGCGCCGGTCGGGCCGGTGCGCGACGGTATGGCCGTGAAAGCCGATGACGCCGACATCCTCCGCCACATGGCCGCTCCGCCCCAGCAGGTCGGCCACCGCCTCCACATGCAATTCAGTAAGCTCCGCCTCTACCGAGGCGATCAGCGGCTCGAACCCCGGCGCATCCATCGCCATGGCGCGAGCGCAGGCTTCGGCCAGCCGCACCCGGAAGCCGTCCTGATAGGCCTGCGCATGAAAAGCGAGCGGCTTGACCAGCCCATCCCCATCCGTCTCGATCAGCGCCGCGTCGATCCCGTCGCGCGATGTCCCCGACATCAGGCCGATTGCCAGCATTTACGACTCTCCGCCTCTTTTACAGCCGCCCTCCCAATGCTACAGGCGCGCGCCATGAGCAACTATCAGTCCGACCTCCTGCGCCTGCTCGACACGCGCGGCTATATCCATGACGTCACCAATGCGGCGGGTCTCGACGCGCTGGCGCAAAAGGAGATCGTACCGGGCTATATCGGTTTCGATCCGACCGCCCCCTCGCTCCATGTCGGCAGCCTGGTGCAGATCATGATGCTGCGGCGGATGCAGCAGGCAGGGCACAAGCCGATCGTCCTGATGGGCGGCGGCACCGGCAAGATCGGCGATCCCAGCTTCAAGGACGAAGCGCGCAAGCTGCTGACCGACGATCTCATCACGTCGAACGTCGCCAGCATCAAGCGGGTGTTCGAAAAATTCCTGACCTTCGGCGATGGTCCGACCGATGCGGTCATGGTCGACAATGCCGACTGGCTCGACGCCCTTGAATATATCCCCTTCCTGCGCGACATCGGCCAGCATTTCTCGGTCAACCGGATGCTCAGCTTCGACAGCGTGAAATTGCGGCTGGATCGGGAACAGTCGCTCAGCTTCCTCGAATTCAACTATATGATCCTGCAAGCCTACGACTTTCTGGAACTGTCGCGCCGTTCGGCCTGCCGGTTGCAGATGGGCGGATCGGACCAGTGGGGCAATATCGTCAACGGCATCGAACTGGCGCGCCGGGTCGATGGCACGCAGGTCTATGGCCTGACCAGCCCGCTCATCACCACGGCGGACGGGGGCAAGATGGGCAAGACGATGAACGGCGCGGTCTGGCTCAACGCCGACGCCCTGCCGCCCTATGATTACTGGCAATTCTGGCGCAACACCCAGGACGCCGATGTCGGACGCTTCATGCGGTTGTTCACGGACCTGCCGCTGGACGAGATTGCCCGTCTGGAAGCCTTGCAGGGTGCCGAGATTAACGAGGCCAAGAAGATTTTGGCCGATGCCGCCACCGCCATGGCCCATGGCGCGGACGCCGCCGCCGCTTCGGCGGAAACGGCCCGCAAGACTTTCGAGGAAGGCGCGTCGGACGCGAACCTGCCGACCGTCAGCATCGGCGCGGACGGGTTGACGGTGGTGCAGGCCAATGTCGCGCTCGGCTTTGCCTCGTCGAACAAGGAAGCACGACGCAAATTGCTGGAAAATGCGATCCGGGTGAACGGGAATGTGGTAAACGATCCTGCCCTGACCCTGAAACCCGGTGACAAGGTCAGTTTCGGGGCGAAAAAGCATGGGATCGTGGTCGCCTGACAGGGAAATAATGCTAGGGGAAAATTAACCGTCCCCGGTAGCATTGCGTCCATCTTCGCCCCCCTAGGCTGCGGCCATGTCTTCGCTGTTCGCCAACCTCAATCATGTCATGCGATCGCGCGATCCCGCCGTGGATCAGCGCCGCGCGCCCCGCGATCTGGTTGACATGGTCAGCCACGTCACCGCGCGCGGCCGCACCCATGGCGTGCGCATCATCAACATATCGCCGCTTGGCGCCATGTGCCGCAGCGATGGCGGCTTGCTGGTGGGCGAGCAGATGACGATCTGGCTGCCGATCGTGAAGGACCATCCCGCCGAAGTCCGCTGGGTCGAGCATGGACGGCTGGGCGTCGAATTTCTGCAACCCATCGCGCCGCGTACCTATGACGCGCTCATGGCGCTCGTCCCTCCGCGCCGGACGGCGTGGTAAACAATCCGTCCGCTTCTATCCGCTGACGGGTCCGCACCAGCGCTTCGGGCATATCCGTGCGCAGGAAGGACAGCATCGCTTCGCGCACCTCGCAGCGCAGGTCGAATGCAATGCCTGCATTGCGGGCACTCAACAATCCCCGCAACTCCAGCGCATCGGCGCGATGGTCAGTCACCTGCAGGATGGCGACGCGCTTGTCCCAGCGGGCATTGGCGCCGGTCACTTCGATGAACTTGGCGCGAATGCGCTCCACATCGGCGGTCGAGTCCACATAAAGAAATATGGTACCCAGCAGGTCGGACGTTTTCGTCGTCCAGTTCTGGAACGGCTTTTCCAGAAAATAGGACACCGGCACCACCATCCGCCGGTCATCCCAGATATGGACGACCACATAGGTCAGCGTAATATCCTCGATCCGGCCCCATTCCCCCTCCACGATCACCACATCGTCCAGCCGGATCGGTTCGGAAAATGCCATCTGAATGCCCGCAATCAGATTCTTGAGCGCCGGCTGGGCCGCCGCGCCAACCGCCAGACCGACCAGCCCCGCCGACGCCATCAACGTCACGCCCACGGCGCGGACACCCGGAATCGCGATCAGCATCATCGCGATCACCAACACCGCGACGATGCTCTGGGCGATGCGATAGAGGATGCGGACCCGCGTATGACGCCGCCGGGCCTTCAGATTATCCTCCACGCTCATGTCGGCCTTGTGCTCGATCATGCTGCGCAGCGCGCGCAGCCCACGCAGGACAAGCCAGCCGACCAGCAACGCGAAGATCATCTTCGACCCGATGGACCAGAACTCTTCGACACGCGGCCCCATCTCGATGGACTTCAGGCCGCCCGCCAGAGCCATTAGCACAACCAGCCATCGCGTCGGCTGGAATATTTCCGGCAATAGCAGCGGGGTCATGCGGGCGCGGACGATCCGCAACGCAACGGCATAGATCGCCCAGTGCAACAGGAATGCCAAGCCAACGGCGATGCCGATGGATAGCGCCGCCATGGGCGTGATGTGGGTCATGCTGATGTCGGTCATGGGATGCGAACGTGGCGCACCCTCATTTGTTTCGCAAATGCAGCATTTTTCCTAGCCGCCGCGCAACAGCCCCACCGCCGCATCCCGCTCGAACAGATAGAGGCAGGTCCGTGCCGCCTGTCCGCGCGGGCTGTCCAGCCCACCGTCGCGGTCGATCAACAAATGCGCGTCATCCCGCGCCGCTTCCAGCAACGATGCCAGATGCTCCGGCGTTGCGAGTTTCAACTGCTGTTCGCCCGACTGGCGCGTCCCCAGCACTTCACCGGCCCCACGCAGCTTCAAATCCTCCTCGGCAATGCGAAAGCCGTCATTCGTTTCCCGCATCAGCGCCAGCCGCGCCCGCGACGTCTCGCCCAGTGCATTGCCGCGCAGCAGCAGGCAGACGGACGGCTTGTCGCCGCGTCCCACTCGTCCGCGCAGCTGGTGCAACTGGGCCAGGCCGAACCGGTCCGCGCCCTCGATGATGATCAGGCTGGAATTGGGCACGTCGACGCCCACCTCGATCACCGTGGTCGCTACCAATATCTGCGTCCGGTTCGCGGCAAAGGCGTCCATCGCCGCGTCCTTTTCCGGCCCTTTCATCCGTCCATGGACTAGCCCCACCCGGTCGCCAAAACGCAGCTTCAACGATTCCGCCCGCGCTTCCGCCGCCGCCTGGTCGCTCGTCTCGCTCTCTTCCACCAGCGGGCAGACCCAATAGGCTTGCCCCCCTCCCTCGACATGGCGGGCCAGCGCGTCGACCACCTCGTCCAGCCGCGTCGCCGCCATCACCACGGTCTGGATCGGCTGACGGCCGGGCGGCATCTCGTCCAGCTTGGACACCTCCATCTCGCCATAATAGGTCAGGGTCAGCGTCCGGGGGATAGGCGTTGCCGTCATCACCAGCAGATGGGGCGCGCGTTCGGCCTTGTTGGCCAGCATCATCCGCTGGGCCACGCCGAAGCGATGCTGCTCGTCAATCACGGCCAGGCCCAGATTCTTGTACTGCACCGCTTCCTGAAAGATCGCATGGGTGCCGACCAGGATGTCGATGCTGCCATCGGCCAGCCCCATCAACGTCGCCTCACGCACCTTGCCCTTGTCGCGCCCGGTCAGGATGGCGATCTCGACCGGCAGGCCCGACGCCATTTTGCGCAGCGTCTCATAATGCTGGCGCGCCAATATCTCGGTCGGGGCCAGCATCGCCCCCTGCATCCCGGCCTCGACCGCGTTGAGCAACGCCATCAACGCCACCAGCGTTTTGCCAGACCCGACATCGCCTTGCAGCAATCGCAGCATCGGCGTGGCCTGCGCCATGTCGCCCTCAATCTCGCCAAAGGCCCGCCGCTGCGCACCCGTTGGCGCGAAGGGCAGCTTGAGCATTGCGCGCAACCGCCCGTCACCCGCGATCGGCACGCCGCGCCGCCGTCGCGAGGATTGCCGCACCAGCATCAGCGCCAGTTGTCCCGCGAAAATCTCGTCATAGGCCAACCGCTCGCGCGCCATGGCGTCGGACGGGTCCGCATGGATACGGGCCAGCGCCTCGCGCCAGCCCGGCCAGTCCTTGCGGGCCAGCAGGCTGGGTTCGATCCATTCGGGCAGGTCGGGCGCGCGGGCGAGCGCCTGCCTCACCAGATCGCGCATCCGGTTGTTGGTCAGCCCTTCGGACAGGCCATAGACCGGCTCGCGCGCGGGAATGGTAGCCGCCTCGTCGGGCGGCAGCACATGGTCGGGATGAACGATCTGAAGATTGTCGCCATAGGCTTCCAGCTTGCCCGATACGAATTTGGGTTCGCCCAGCGGCAACAGCTTGCGCGGCCAGGCGCTGTTCCGGCCGAAATAGGTGAGCGATACATTATTGCCATGCCCGTCGGTCGCATGGACGCGGAACGGCGCGCGGGCGCTGCCGCTCGCTCGATAATCCACCGGGGTCAGGACGATGCCGATCACCCGGCCCGCATCGGCCATATCCAGTTCGTCGGTCAGGACGCGATCGACCCAGCTGACCGGCAGGTGGAACGCCACATCGACCGCGCGCGCCAGCCCCAGCCGCTCCAGCGGGCGGGCCAGCGCCGGTCCAATGCCCTTAAGGACAGAGATTTCGGCAAAGAGCGGATTGAGAATATCGGGTCGCATGTCTATCTGCTGCCCATCTAGCTGAGCCGGGACGATGGCACAAACATCCGATCGGCTTTTTCGGCGTGTCCGCAAAAGGAACAAATTGTGAACGATGATCCCCAGATGCGCCGCCTGAAATTCCGCGCCTGGCACCGGGGCACGCGCGAATCCGATTATGCGGTGGGCGGCTTTTTCGAGCGGTATCACAAGGAGTGGAATGCCGAAGAGATCGCCTGGTTCGAGCGGTTCATGGATGAACAGGACGCCGACATCATCGGCTGGGCGCTGGGCACCATCCCCGTGCCGGACGAATGGAAGGGGCCGATGATGGACAAGTTCCTGAAGCTCGATTTCGTGAAGATCGAAAATTAGAAACTCCTCCCCTGCAAGGGGAGGGGGACCGCGCCCAAAGGGCGTGGTGGAGGGGTGTAACCCTCTCGATAGCCTGACACCCCTCCGTCAGGGCTTCGCCCTGCCACCTCCCCTGCAAGGGGAGGATGATTGAGTTGAAGAGCGAACATTTATGACCGATCTCCAGAAAATCCTCCGCGCCAAAGCGCCGCTGACCCTGTCGGGCGTTCCTGCGGGGTTCCAGCCCTGGCTGCTGGCGGACATCGCCCGCGCCGCGCATGGTGCAGGTTCGGCCCGCGCCGTGTTCGTCGCCTCCGACGAACAACTGATGCGTGCGGTCTCGGAAACGGCCCATTATTTCGCGCCGGAGATCGAGATCATCGAAATCCCGGCCTGGGACTGCCTGCCCTATGACCGCGCCAGCCCTTCGCTGCGCACCGCGTCGGCACGCCTGGCTGGCCTTCACGCCTTGCAGGCCAAGCCCAAAGGCCCGCAACTGGTGCTGACCACGCTCAACGCCCTGACGCAGCGGACGCTGACCCCGTTTCGCATCAGACAGTTGGTGGCGAAGCTGGCGCCCAAGGAGCGGATTGCGATCACCCGCCTTGCCGACATGCTGCAAGCCAATGGCTATGTCCGCACCGATACCGTTCATGATCGCGGCGAATTCGCGATTCGCGGCGGCATTGTCGATCTGTTTCCGGGCGGTGAGGATCAACCGTTGCGCCTCGACTTCTTCGGTGACGAGATCGAGACGGTCCGCCGGTTCGACCCCACCGATCAGCGCACCACCGGCAGCGTGGAAGGCTTCACCCTGCTGCCAGCGTCCGAAGCGTTGCTGGACGAAGATACGATCAAGCGCTTTCGCGGCCGCTATCGCGAAATATTCGGTGCGACCGCGACCGGCGATCCGCTCTATCAGGCGATCAGCGAGGGGCGGCGGCTGGCGGGCATGGAACATTGGCTGCCCCTGTTTGAGGAAAAGCTGGTTCCCCTGTCCGACCATCTGGGCGACGATGCCGTCATCATCCGCGACCATGGCGTCGTCGGCGCGGCGGATTCCCGGTTTGAGGCGATCAGGGACTATCATGCCAACCGGGTCCAGGCGAAATCGTCCGATCCGGGCGCCTATCGCCCGCTCAAGCCCGATCTTCTCTATCTAGACGCTGCCGAATGGGACGCGGTCGTCGCCCGCTGGCCGATGCACGTCGCGACGCCGTTTCACGAACCGGACAGCGCCACCGTGTTGGACTTTGCGGTCGATGGTCCGCGCGATTTCGCGCCGGAACGGGCGCAGAACGCCAATGTCTACGACGCGGTCGGCAAGCATATCGCGGCGTTGCAGCGGACAGACAAAAAGGTCGTAATCGCCAGCTATTCCGCCGGTGCGCGCGAACGGCTGTCGGGCCTGCTGGCCGACCATGGCGTCAGGCGCATGGCGGCGGCGGACGATTGGCAGGAAGCGCTGGGGCTGGCCGCCAATGGCAGCGTGGTGCTGACCATCCTGCCGCTCGACCATGGTTTCACCGCGCCCGACGTCGCGGTGCTGACCGAACAGGACATGCTGGGCGATCGCCTGGTCCGCCGGGCCAAGCGCAAGAAGAGCGCCGACGCCTTCCTTGCGGAACTGGCGACCCTCTCGCCCGGTGATCTGGTGGTTCATATGGACCATGGCATTGGCCGTTATGAAGGACTGACCCAGATCCCGGTCAGCAAGACCGCGCATGACTGCGTAGCGCTCAGCTATGCCGGCGGCGACAAGCTGTTCGTGCCGGTCGAAAATCTCGAAGTCCTTTCCCGCTATGGCTCCGACAGCGAAGGCGTGGGCCTCGACAAGCTGGGCGGCGAAGCCTGGCAGCGGCGCAAGGCGAAGATGAAGGAGCGCATCCGCGAAATCGCGGGTGAACTGCTCAAGACCGCTGCGGAACGCGCGCTGCGCGCGGCCACCGTCGCTGAACCGGACAATGCAGGCTACCCCGCCTTCGTCGATCGCTTCCCCTATCAGGAGACGGAAGATCAGGAGCGCGCCATTCTGGACGTGATCGAGGATCTGGGCGCTGGCAAGCCAATGGATCGGCTCGTCTGCGGCGATGTGGGATTCGGCAAGACCGAGGTGGCGTTGCGCGCGGCCTTCGTCGCGGCGATGGCGGGGATGCAGGTGGTGCTGATCTGCCCCACCACCCTGCTGGCGCGCCAGCATCATATGCAGTTTGAGGAGCGCTTTCGCGGCTTCCCGGTCAATATCGGTCGCCTCTCCCGCCTGGTCCCCGACAAGGAAGCCAAGGCGGTCAAGGCGGGCCTTGCCGACGGCACGGTCGATATTGTCGTTGGCACCCACGCGCTGCTGACCAAGGGTATCGAGTTCAAGCGGCTGGGCCTGGTCATCGTCGATGAAGAACAGCGGTTTGGCGTGACCCACAAGGAACGGCTGAAGGCGCTCAAGACCGACGTGCATGTGCTGACCCTCACTGCCACGCCGATCCCGCGCACATTGCAGATGGCCATGTCCGGGCTACGCGAACTGTCGGTCATCCAGACCCCGCCGGTCGATCGCCTGGCGGTGCGCAGTTACATCATGCCATGGGACGGGGTGGTGATCCGCGAAGCGCTGCTGCGTGAACATTATCGCGGCGGGCAGAGCTTCTTCGTTGTGCCCCGCATCGCCGACCTGACCGAGATCGAGGAGTATCTCCGCACCGAAGTGCCGGAAATCAAGGCGATCGTCGCCCATGGCCAGATGAGCGCCACGCAGGTGGAAGAACGCATGTCGGCCTTTTACGACAAGCGCTACGACGTGCTGCTCTCCACCACCATCGTCGAATCCGGGCTGGACATTCCCAGCGCCAACACGCTGATCATCCATCGCGCCGACCGTTTCGGCCTCGCCCAACTCTATCAGTTGCGCGGTCGCGTGGGCCGGTCCAAGACCCGCGCCTACGCCTATATGACGACGCCCGCCAACCGCATCATTACCGAAACGGCGGAAAAGCGACTGAAAGTGCTGTCCGACCTCGACACGCTGGGCGCTGGTTTCCAGCTTGCCTCGCACGATCTCGACATTCGCGGCGCGGGCAATCTGGTCGGCGACGAACAGTCGGGCCATATCCGCGAAGTCGGGTTCGAACTATACCAGTCGATGCTGGAAGAGGCGATCCTCGACGCCAAGGCGGGCGGCGCTGGCCTTGAAGCGCGCAGCGACAGCTTCTCGCCCCAGATCAGCGTCGATGCGCCGATCATGATCCCCGACGATTATGTCCCCGACCTCGACCTGCGCATGGGTCTCTATCGCCGCCTGAACGAGATAGAGGATCGGCAGGGGCTGGAATCCTTTGCCGCTGAACTGATCGACCGTTTCGGCAAGCTGCCCGCCCCCACGCAAAACCTGCTCAAGATCATCGAGATCAAGCAGAATTGCGTGAGGGCGAACATCGCCAAGATCGACGTTGGGCAAAAAGGCGCGCTGGTCAGCTTCTTCGAGGATCGCTTCCCCAATCCGGCGGGCCTGGTCGCCTATATCCAGCGGCTGGACGGCGTGGCCCGGCTGCGACCCGACAGCAAGGTGGTGGTCAACCGCAACTGGGCCGATTCCGCAGCTCGCCTCAACGGCGCGTTGCAATTGTCGAAGGGTCTGGCCAAGGCGGCAGCATGACGAAAGCAGGCTTTTGTCGTGCGCCAGCAATGGCCGGGAAACAGTGACTATCTAAGTCACGCTGCTGACGATCAGGCAAGATAGCCCGACGTCACAAAGCAGGAGAAATATATGAGCATGTCCCTTTTCGCGATGGCCGCCGCTGCCGCGGCTTCGCATAGCGTTGCGATCGATCATCATGGGATGCAGGTTCAGGCCAATTACACCGCGCGACTGGTGGTCAGCGCGCGCACGGTGGGCGCACGAACCCCCAACCGGATGGATATGCAGCGGTGCAAATGGACCGCGCGGGTCGAGATAGACCGCAGCCTTGCCCATGGTCCCGCACTGGCCCGCACCATCGCCACCGATCCATTGGCGTCGGGCAGCGAGAGCGCGGCCTGTCCTTCGGGCGACCGTTTCCGCAAGGATATTGCCGAACGCCATCAGGGCCAGGTTCAGGCCCAGCTGGCGGCAGCCGTGGCGCAGGACCGCGCGCCATTGCTGGCGGAACTGGACATGGTGCGTAATCTTGCGTCCAACTGATCCGCGTTACGGCATCCTTTGGGCGGCAATGCTTGTCACCGCCGCCCATGCCATGCCCGCCGTCGCGCAAAGTCCCGGCGTCGACGCATCTGTCGAGGCGATGAGCGATGAGCGGCGGCGGGGTATCAGCTGGAGCGATGGTGATCCGGCACTGCGCCTGGGCCTGTCCGTTCCCGTCACGGATGGTTTGAGCATCGAAAGTGCTGCGACCGGCCTGTGGGGCAGCACGCGGCATGGTGGCGCAGATGGCGTCATCGACGCCGGGTTGAACTGGACCCGGCAACTGGGCGGCTGGCGGCTGTCGGCCCAGGGGCGTTACCATATGTTTCCGGGCGCGTCGGGCCAGGACTATGGCGAAGTCGGCGCCGTTGCAGGCTTTCTTCTTGGTCCCGCAAGCATCGACTTCGGCGCGCACTATGCGCCCCATCAGTCGGCCATAGGTGGCGACAATCTCTATCTGTCCATAGCAGGCGCGATAGCACTGCCGAACACGCCCTTCACCCTGTCCGGCCATGTCGGCCGATCATCGGGCGATGCTGACGATCCGGCTCGTTCTGCCCGTTTGCGACCTGACGGCACCTACCGCGATCATGGCGTCGCGCTGGACTGGTATCGCGGGCGATGGTTTGCAGGATTGCGCTACAGCGGCACCAGCATCGGCGGACCCGCGCGCCGCGACGCGGGCGATACGCTGATCGCGCGAGCGGGGTTCAGCTTTTAATTGCCGCTTCCCCGGCATCGGCCTACCCTCTGTCTGTCAACAGAGGGACTATTGTCATGCCGATCGAACTGACGATCCTTGCCTGGGCCATGATTTTGCTGATGGCGCATGTCTTTGCCGCGGCGCATGCCAAAACGCGGCAATATGGCGCGCACTGGAATATGGGCGCACGCGACGAATCGCTGCCGCCGCTCAATGCCTTGGCGGGAAGGTTGGCGCGGGCGCAGGCGAATTTTCAGGAAACACTGCCAATTGCGATCGTCGCTCTGATCGGCGTGGTAGTGGCAGGACGAACCAGCGACATGACGGCGCTGGGCGGCTGGATATGGATCGGCGCACGCATCGCCTATCTTCCCGTCTATGCGCTGGGCATCCCCATGGTCCGCACGCTCATCTTCATGATCAGCCTGATCGGCCTTGGCATGGTGTTGTGGCCGCTGCTGGGCCTTTAGCCCGCCAGCACCAGCGCAACCAGATCGGCCGATGAAACCCCTGCCGATCGCAGGAAGCCCTGATAGAAATCGCACCCTTCGCGCGCCAGCAGGTCAAGCTGCTGCTGCGTTTCGACGCCCTCAGCCACGACCTTGAGGCCCAGCGACTTGGCCATGTGGATGACGCCGCGCACGACGATCCGGTCCCGCGCCGTTCCGGCAATATCCTGCGCCAGCCCGCTGTCGATCTTGAGATAGTCGAGCGGCAGGCTCTTGAGATAGGCGAGGCTGGAATAGCCAGTCCCGAAATCGTCGATCGCGACCGCCAACCCCTCCGACCGGAGCGCAGTCAGCAGCACAGAGGCGGCATCGACATCCTCGATCAATCCGCTTTCGGTGATCTCCACCGTCAGGCGGGACCGGGGAAAACCGCTTCGGTCAACGATCGCCAGCAACCCGGCCATAAACCCCGGCTGGGCAATATCCGCAGCCGTCACATTGATCGACAGGCGCAGCGTCGAGAGCGCGCGCGGCCACGCCGCGGCCTGCCGCAACGCTTCCGCCTGAATATGCGCCGACAGCGGCAGCATATAATCGGATCGTTCGGCGGTCGCGAACAATATGCCCGCACCCAGCGGCCCATATTGCGGATGGTTCCAGCGCGCCAGCGCCTCGACCCCGCTAATGACCTCCGAATCGACCGGATATTGCGGCTGGAACACGATGCCTATCTCGCCCCGGTCGAGCGCTAGTCGCAGGTCGGTTTCCAACTGGTCGGGATCGACCTGACGGCTGTGCCGATCGGTCGACAGGATGCGGATGCCCTCCCCGCCTGCCTGTCGTGCATCCGCCAGCGCAGTCCCGGCACGGCGCAGCAAATGGGTCGCATCGTCTTCGGGCCGCGCCTGGGCTATGCCGCAACGGGCGATCAGGCGGATAAGATGATCCCCCGCGCTGAACGGGCGGCCGATCGCCGCGATCAACTGGCGCGCCAGAAAGGTCGCCCGATCGCTGCCCGCCGCTTCGCCGGTCAGGCCGACCAGAAATTCGGTGCCGGTGATGCGTGCGACCATTGCACCGGGTGCGACATCGTCGACCATCCGTTCGATCCGCCGCGCGATCCGGCCAAGCAATGCGTCGCCGACGACCTGGCCATAGGCCGCGTTCATCCGTTCAAACTGACTGATCGACAGCAATATGGCGGTCGTCGCCAGGCCGGTACGCCGATCCAGCCAGTCCAGCGCCGCCTGTCGCGATCGCAGGCCGGTCAGATAATCGCGGCTGGCCAGATCCCGCTCCTGCGCGTCGGACAGCCATTCAACATCGGCGGCAACCACCCCCTGCTCGATCCGCAGATGATGCACCAGCCGATTGCCCGGCCGGTCGGGCAGATCATGCGCCAGTGCAGCAGGTCGCCCGGCACGCATCATCGCGCGCAGTGCCGTCAGCACCGCGCGCCGTTCCGCCCTTGGCAAACGGCGGATCAGCGTCGCAGGATGAACCTGCGCCATGGGCAGGTCGAGATGACGGGCCAGACTTTCGCTCAGCCGCAGCAGCGAATCGCCGCGTCCCAATTCCCAATAAAGCGCGTCGCCCCGTCGGATGCGCTGCGCGCGCTGACTGGGCGATGCCCCGCCGCCCAATCGCTCCACCAGCCGCTGGGCGGACGCCAGCACAGCGCGCAACGACGCCTCGCTATAGGGTGCGGTCAGAAAATGGGTCGCGCCCGCCGCCAGCAGATCAGGGATGATCGCTTCGTCTGCCTTGTCGACCAGCACGATCAGCGCGCCGCCACCCGCCTCCATCGCCGGGACTAGGGGCGCCAGCAATTTGGCTTCCCCGGCGCCTGAACGCATATCGACCAGCGCAACCTGCGCCTCGCTGCGCAAATAGCGTTGCGGTGCCTCTCGCGCGCGTCTGGCGCCGATCGCGCGCCAGCCGGCTGACCGCGCGGCATGGCACAGTCCGTCCCGGTCGCCGGGCGACAGGATGAACAGGCTGCGCTGTCCGTCTTCGGCCTGATCCGCGATCACTGATATGGTCCCCTGAACGCGCGCATCGTGCCGCCTTAGCAGCAACGGGTTACCGACGTCTTGCCTCTACCGCAACCGGGCTGCCCTTGCGCCGGGCAAGTCCATCGCCTAGCTAGGTTGCCATGGCCATGGCGGACCCCTCGCGCGCGCAGATGACCGACGGCCTGGGCCGCCGGATCAGCTATTTGCGCATATCCGTCACGGACCGCTGCGACCTGCGTTGCCGCTATTGCATGGCGGAAAAGATGCAGTTCCTGCCCAAAAATCAGGTGCTCACGCTGGAGGAGATCGCGCTGCTGGCCGACCTGTTCGTGGCGCGCGGCATCAACAAGATCCGGCTGACTGGCGGCGAGCCGCTGGTGCGGCGTGATATTGGCGATCTGGTGCGCCGGATCGGGCGGCATCTGGGCAGCGGGTTGGACGAACTGACGCTGACGACCAATGGCACCCAGCTGGCCGACCATGCCGACATGCTGGCCGACGCAGGGGTGCGCCGGATCAATGTCAGTCTGGACAGCCGCGATCCAGCCCGCTTTGCCCATGTCACCCGTGGCGGTGACATTGCCGCGGTGTTCGCCGGGCTGAAAGCGGCGCAATCGGTGGGACTGGCGATCAAGATCAACATGGTGGCGCTCAAGGGCATCAATGATGATGAAATCCTGCCAATGCTGCGCTGGTGCGATGCCGAAGGGCTGGACCTCACCCTGATCGAAACGATGCCGTTGGGCGAGACGGGCGAGGACCGCACCGACCATTATCTGCCCTTGAGCGAGGTAGCGGATGATATTCGCGCGCGCCACGCATTGACGCCCCTGCCCGACCGCACCGGCGGCCCGGCGCGCTATCATGCAGTCGCCGGGATGACGGCACGGCTTGGCCTCATCACCCCGCTTACCAATAATTTCTGCGCCGATTGCAACCGCATTCGCATGACATGCGAGGGCAAGATTTTCATGTGCCTTGGCCATGAGGATCATGTCGATTTCAAGACGGCCCTGCGCGAAGGCGGACTGGCTGCTGTCGAGCCGCTGATCGACCGCGCGCTGCGTTTGAAGCCAGCGCGCCACGACTTTCGCATTGGTGCGGGCGAAACCGCGCCTGCGACGCGCCGCCACATGAGCGTTACCGGCGGATGAGCGACGAAATGCGGCGTGCGCTGGTCGTGTCCCCTACCCAGGCAGCCAAGGCTGCCGAGGAACGGCTGCGCGCCACTTATGATTTCGTGCCGGTCGAAGAGGCCGAGATGATCATCGCGCTGGGCGGCGATGGCTATATGCTCCAGACGCTCCACGCGATGCTGGAAGCCCGACGGATTGTCCCCGTGTTCGGCATGAACCTTGGCACGGTCGGCTTCCTGATGAATGAATGGCGGCTGGAACGGCTGGAGCAACGGCTGGAAGCGGCCAAGATGTTCAAGGTCAATCCGCTGCGCATGATAGTCGATACGGTCGATGGTGAGCGGTTTTCGATCCCGGCCATTAACGAAGTGTCGCTGCTGCGCGAAACCCGCCAGACCGCCAAGCTGGAGGTGCAGGTCAATGGCCGCGTTGTCCTGCCTGAACTGGTGTGCGACGGCGTGCTGGTGGCGACTCCCGCCGGGTCGACCGCCTATAACCTGTCGGCTCATGGCCCCATCTTGCCGCTGGGATCGGCGCTCGTCGCATTGACCCCGATCAGTCCGTTCAGGCCGCGTCGCTGGCGCGGGGCGATCCTGCCGGAAAATACCGTCATCCGCTTCACCGTGCTCGATCCGGTCAAGCGCCCGGTCAGCGCCGTGGCCGACCAGCGCGAAGTGCGCGATGTCGCCCAGGTGGAGGTCAAGATCGACCGTGCGACGCCCCTGACCCTGCTGTTCGACCCGGAACATACGCTGGACGACCGCATCGCGGCGGAACAATTCATCGCCTGAACCGGCGCTTTGACAGCGCCAAAGCCCGGCCTGACGGGGAGCCAAAAAAATCATCAGATTAGCGCTTGCCAATTCTTAAAAGCCGCTGCTATAGGCGCGGCCTGCCCGGCGGAAGTCGGGCTGCTCCCCGATAGCTCAGCGGTAGAGCATTCGACTGTTAATCGAATGGCCGTAGGTTCGAATCCTACTCGGGGAGCCATTCAGGATAGTCCGAGCCGCCCGGCGCCGCCGGCGGCTCGGATCCCGGATTTCCAAGCGATATTTCCTCAAGCATATCAAACGGTTCGCGGTAAGTGACCGACAGCCGTCCGTTCGCCCAAGTGCTGTTCGAAACCAACAGATTCAAAGCGGTGTTTTTGCCATTTTGAGACTGTAGGTTGAATGTGGAATGCGCTTTTCGAGCAAGGTTCAGGAGAGCGATTCCATCATCGACGTAGGCGTCCTCTGCATTGTTGAGGACATCCATCCTGCGAAGGCATCCCGCCCGCTCCTCGCGCCAAGTGTTGGCCATGCGGTCATGCATGTCGGCGGTGATCCGGCCGTCGAGATGATCTACGTAAAGCTTATCCAATCTTTGCTGAAGCCGATCAGCCTCCCCTCTCAGGCGGCCGACCGTCTCTATGCGCTCCCTGTTCTTGTCACCGTGCGATTCGCGAATCGCCCGCTCGATCAGCGCGAAAACCTCGTCGTCCATGTGCAGGCGGGCGAGTTGCTCAGAGAAAGCCTGGGCCAAGGTTTCTTCGCGCACATATTTCTCGGGACATTTCTGCTTGAAGCCGGAGCAGTGGTAATAAATGTACCGACCCCGCTGCATCTGGGCGACCACCGCGCAGCCGCAGTGGCCGCAAGTGATCAAACCTGTGAAAGCGAACCGCAACGGCTCAGCCCGCACATTGCTCGCGCTCCGGCCATCAAGGACCTCTTGGACGTTCTCCCAGGTTACCCGAGTCACGAGCGGCTCGTGTGTTCCCTGATACAGGCGTCCGCCCCACTCAAAGGCACCTGCGTACAGTCTGTTCCGAAGCATGTAATGAATCGTGCTGGTCCCGACGGGTTTCTGGCTCCGACGGTACCTCAACCCGGCGGCCCGCGCTTTGTGGGTGACATCTTTCAGGGCGTAGTCACCCGTTTCGAACCATTCGAACACACGCGCCACGATGGGAGCAAGATCCGGGTCAGGGACGATGATTTTTTTGCCCTGTGGGCCAACGACGTTGAGGTAGCCGAGGGGAGCCTGAGAAGGCCAGATACCCTGCTTCGCCTTCTCGAGCATGCCCTTGCGAGCTTCCTCGGAGAGGTTATCAACATAGTTCTTAGCCATGAGGACCTTGATCCCATGCATGAACTTTTCGGAGGAACGCGAGTCGCGGGAGAGAACCGTTCCTTCCTTTACGAGGTGCAGTTCGATGTCGAATCCATCGAGCGTCACCCAATCCTTGATGTTGCGATAGAGCCGATCCGTCTTTTCCACCAGCAGATGCCGCACCCCTGGATGACCCCGAAGATATTTCAGCATCGCCTCGAACTGGGTACGACCTGTCTTTTTTGCGGTTTCCACATCAACATACTGCTCGGCGATGACGAAGCCCATCCGCTCAGCATATTCGCGGATCAGAGCAACCTGGGCGTCGATGGAGAAGCCTTCCCTCTCCTGCTCCGCCGTAGAGACGCGAGCATATAAGACAGCTTTCTCGCCGCCGGCTGAACGGCCTCGGCCAGACGATTGAGCTTTGGGTTTACGCGGACGGGCCATTTGTCGTTCCTAAGTCCTACCAAGAGCACCTCCTACACCTCCCTCCCCTCCATCAAGCCGTTTAGGGGGCGACTATGTTGGCGGGGGGCGGCGCGACGGCTTACGTTTTACTTGATCGGGCTTTTTCGGTCGACCACGGGGTCTCGCAGGCTGATTTTTTTCCTTTACATGCGCTGGGGGATCAGCCGCAGCGACCTCCCATTGAACCAACATCCAGACATAATCTGCAAGATTGCCGAGCATGTTCCTTGCCTCGTTCTCGGAGACAGGCCTTTGCAGTCTATGCGTAAAAACTGCTTGGGCGTCCAGAACGAGTTGTCGGGACAAGGCGCTCCGTCTGATCGTCCAGCGGTCTTCCCTGCTAGGGGCGTCCGTCGAAGGAGGCGGGCTCGGGCGGGCTTCAACATCCTCGGCGGTGGGTTTCACCTCTCCATAGGTCGTGGTTTCAAGCCTCAGCCTTCTCATTGTTGTGCCACCGAGGGAGAGGCTGCGAAAACACGAGCGCCGAAGCGGCGTTCGAGGTGGCGCGAAACGGACAAGGCGTACCGACGCTGCCGCCAGCCGGTGGGACTGTGGTAGACACCTACTGCCTTCCAATAGGCGCCTGTTGCGGACAGGGCCGATAGGAAGATCCAGCGCGCGGCCTGAACGTTGAAGCATGGGTCGCTCGCGAGCCATCCCCGAACCTGATCCGGTGGACGCCCTGTCAGCGTCGAAAGCTTCGGCACCCAGAACGTGTTGACCTGGAGCGGTCCAAGATCATGGCTCCCGTTGCTGTTCGGTACCTCGGCTCCGATCCAGCCGCCTTCCTGGTCGCGCAGCCCCCACAGTGTTTTCTCGAGCCAGGCGCGTCCCCCAGATGCCTGCCGAATACACGCCCCAATCCGGGCTTCATGAGTCGACGACGACAGCGGCCGGGCATCTGCAACCGCAGACCAGATAACCAGCGTGACCAGCGCCAATAGTCCTCTGACCCGCTTCACGTTAGCGATCATGGCCGCCTCCATGATCTTGCGCGGGGGTGTGGGCCGGCTCCGGAGCTGGTTGCTGCGTAGCACCGCTTGCGCCGCGGTCCGCGCCCCTGTCGGGGCTTCGGTCGAGGAGAGACACTATCCATCGATCAAGGAAGGCCGCTGCGGATTGTGCGCGGCCGACTAGCCGCTCGGCCAGCCCCGTCGGAGGCCACCCTTTCTCTGGTTCTCGTTGTTCCGTTGCGCGGTTTTTGCGGATATCGCGTTCGGCGCGTTGCTCATCACGAATCCGGTCCCAGCGCTCACCATGTTGCGCTGTCCGACCCCTGACGCTGTCGCGGTCGATCCTACCTAATCCCTGAAGCGAAGAAGTTTTCTCGCCCGAGCGCAGCTTCAGCTTGTCGACCAGCCTTTCCCGGTCCTCGGTCCAGAGGCGGGCGCCGAAACGGGCCCGCGTGATCGCAGTGTAGTAATTTTGGCCTGTGACCAGCGGAGAGTTGACCGGCGCCAGGACATAGACCCGATCGTAGGTTTTAGATTGTGCGGAGTAGACGGTCTCGCCGTAACCGTGATCCCAGTTGCGGTTCCGCGACAGATCAATTTCCTGGAGCCTGCCGCCTCGATCCCATCGGATCGTTGCGACCGGGCCATCGAGGCGTTCCACCGTGCCACGCTCGGCGTTCTTGAGCTCTAGCTCCTTGTTGACCAAACGCCACTGGATGCGGTCACCGGCGGCAAGGTCGCGCTGCTCCTCCTTGAACACGTTGATCTGGGAAGCACGCCCGAGACGCGGATCCCACTGGATGGTCCTGCCGTGCTCATCGACCAGATTGACCGTCTGCCGACCACGAGAATCGCGGCTAACGCCGACAACCCGGTATTCGGCGTCACGAGCGATGCCGAGCCCGACATTATCCCGCGAGAATGTCACGACCTGCCCGCGTGAGTAGAAACGCGCGAAATGTTTCTCCTGATCCGTCATGCCGGAAGGCGACAGGATCGACAGCCGGGCTTCTTCGGCTGCCAGCGCGCCCTCCGTCTTCAGGGCCTCGCGGATCCTTGTGTTGACGATCAGACGGGTCGCATTCTCAAGGACAAGAATGTTCGTCTTGGCCCGCTGCCCGGGGCTCAACCTCGTCCAGTCGGCGACCAGCGCCTTAGCGAGGTCCTCGCTGCTCGCGCCGCTGGTGACCGACTCGAGCGCGTTGAGCGAGCCATCGTAATTCTGGAGTCTGGCCAGCCGGACCGCTTGTAGAATGCCGTCGCTCTCCTGACGGACAGGATCCTTCAGCTCGGCCTTTGGCATGCCAAGCCGCATCATCAACCAGAAGGGCTTGCCCTGCTCGATTGCCCCCGTCTGCCGGGTGTCGCCGAGCAGGATCAGTCGCGCGCCGGTGGTGCGGCTGATCTCAAGCAATCGTAACGCTTGGCGGTTTCCTAGCTGACCCGCCTCATCGACCACGAGGACATAGCTATCATCCAGTTTGGCTCCTCCCGTGGCAAGCAGACTGGCGACTGTGCGTGATTCGATATTGGCCTTTTGCCCCAGTTCGCTGGCAGCAGATGAGGTGGGAGCAAGGGCGATCAGCGTCGCCTGCTCTCCGACCGCCTCGCGCAGCGCGCGGATGATCGTCGATTTACCGGAGCCGGCCACGCCATGAACCGCGACCACCCGATGGTCGGATGTGCCGATATGAAGGAGCGCGGTCCTCTGTTCGGGTTTGAGATCGCGAGCGATCCCTGCGTCGCGCAGCGCTTCGACAGAGGCCAATGGCCGGGCGTCGTTCAGTGCGAGCGCAAGTTGATCGGACAGGGCAATCTCAACGCGCGCGGTCTTGCGGGTTGTCCGGCCGCGGGTATGGATTTCGTCGCCGGTCCGTTCTTTTGTTTCGAGAAGCTTGGCCCGTCTTTGATGCTCCCCAACGACGGGACGCACATCGGACAGCCGGACCTCGCCAACATGGGAGGCCAGTGCTGTATGTAACAGTCGCCCGAGATTGTTGACCGCCTCCTTGCCTTCCGATTGCCGAATGCCGAACAGCATCGCTCGCGCGGCGATCGATGCCTCGACGTCGATCTGGCGCTCTCCGTTCTTCTCGGCGTCGGCGCGAGTCTCCCGCACGGCCTCGGCATGTGGACCCAAGCGTCCGTCCCACCGCTGATGAAGCTCCTCCAACGAGGCCTTTTGCTTCGGCCCACGGGTGGCATAGAAGGATTTCTGGCGCTCAGCCTGCCCGGTCAGACCATGTTCCTTGGCATGCGCGTCGATCTGTTCGGCGCGTTGCGACATGTCCGTGATCAGGTCCTTGGGGACTCCCCGAATCTCGAACAGGCCGCGGCGAGGGTCGAATTCGACGTCGTAGCCCCGCTCCCGGAGAAGGTGCGCCAGTTCATTCCGATAGACCTGTCCCGCAGTCATCTGCTCAGCGAACATGGCCCGCGTTTCGAGGCTGACCTTCTTGGCGCCGTCCCGCTCGTCGGTGATGTTCATGACGACGACGTGCGTGTGCAGATGCGGATCGAGTTCCCTGGACGCATGCTCGGTGAAGCGCGCCCAGATAAGCCGCCCAGTCGTCCTCTCGGCTACTTCACCATCCACGCGATGGCGCATCAGCGCATGTTCCTCCAGATAGGAGAGCGCCACCGTGACGGCCGTCTCATGTGCCTCGACGATGCGGTTGTCGCCGGCCACCAGGGCCATGATCGATACCGATTTGGGTGCGTTGACGGCGAAGTCCCATCCCGGGTGGTGCTGGATCTCACCATCCTTCCGACGACGCCCGAGCTGTTGCTCGCCGACCTTGCCAGCGAGCAGTTCCTTGAAGGTGGCGGAATCAACCTTGCCTTCCAATCCGAGTTCGGCGGCGATCTTCCCGCCCCATTCGGACTGCTCCTCGGCGCCTTTGGTGTAGTAATCGCCAACCGTGTAATAACGGGCGATGTTGGCGGGTTTGCCCTTGAGACGGATCGGGTTGATCATGCCGGCCTCGCCTTGTTGCGGGCGCCGTCATGGCGGCCATGTTGCTGGAGACGGAAACCTGCCGACTTGCCGAACAGCTCGAGCGGCGGTGTCGGCGTGGCCGGATCCCGATTATCCTGCGGATCGCAAGGCGGCGGAACCACAACTTCTTCTGGGTCGGCGACCGGGACGTTTCCGGGTTCCTCGGGCCGGGTGAGCGGCAGCTCGGCATCCTCCCGATCGGAAGTCGTCCGGCGGCGTTTGGACGGCGCTGGCCTTGGCTTGGCCGGAGGAGACGATGACATGGGAGCTGCGGGCGCCGCACCGCCTGGCGCGGTCATCCTGATTGGCGCTGTCGTCCTCTCCTCGAATGCCTCGCCGAGGGAGATGACCTTGTTGTAGCTGTCCTCGAACCGAACCACCGGCAGGTTGCGACCGAACCGCAGATAGCCCATGAGGTTGGGCAGATTGGTGACCTCGGTGTGCATGACCAGAGGCCGCGTCACCTGCATGCGCGAGAGGTTCACACCGTCGCGCATGTCGTTCACGCCGTAGGACATGCCCTCATTCGCTTCGACCTGCTCGACCTGGCCGAGATTCTCGCTGACATGCTTGGCGGTGGGGGTGTCGTTGGCGCGCAGCGCCACCCAGGTCGAGCAGTAGCCGGTGATCGCCGCGGCATCCTGGATGCCGTAGGTTGCTTCGAGCTGCGGGTAGCTTTGGAAGCCCAGGATACCGCAGCCGCCATATTTCCGGGCGCGGGCGAGGAAGTCGCCGAGCGAGGGCAGACGCTGGAGCGTCGGCAACTCGTCGATCACGCAATAGAGGCGCCGGTTGCGATCAGGCGTCATGCTCATGATCGCGCTGATGGCGATGTCGAGCCATACCGTGATCAGGGGACGCAGCGAG
Source organism: Sphingobium sp. GW456-12-10-14-TSB1 (assembly GCF_059424385.1). Classification (NCBI taxonomy): domain Bacteria; kingdom Pseudomonadati; phylum Pseudomonadota; class Alphaproteobacteria; order Sphingomonadales; family Sphingobiaceae; genus Sphingobium; species Sphingobium sp. GW456-12-10-14-TSB1. The sequence goes on from NZ_JBWKZI010000001.1 coordinate 1,336,778, forward strand.
GGAAGCTGGTCCGCCTTCACGGTAATGAAGAGCCAGCTATCGTCCTTTTCGTTGGCGACCCAGTCGCGGATCGAGAAGCCATCGGCGGTGTCGTCGAGATAGGAGAAGCTGCGCATCACCGAGGCGAGTTCGGCCTGGATGCCGGCACTCGTGCGCTCACCCTCGGTCGAGATGAACGCCGCCGCATCGGTGCCGGCCGCGAAGGCGGCAAGGTCCTTCAGCTTGGAACGCAGCAGCGTGTCGAGCAGGATCGAAACCAGGGTGCGTTCCTGCTTCGCCAGCTTCCGCAGGACGGCAACCAGCGTGCCGCGCGCAGCCTTCGCCCAGAAGGGATCGCCAGTCTTGTCAGGAATCGTGGACTCGGCGATCTGGTCGTAATGATAGTCGCGCGGAACATCGACCCAAGGCGACCAGCAGTCTGCCCGGGCATCGAGCGGATTGAGCAGCACATCGATCCCGGGCCGGTAGAATTTCTCGACGAATGTTCCCGCCGTGTCATAGACGATGGCGCGGCGCTTCCGCTTCCGGATGCCGTGGAGCATCTTGACGATGATGTTGGTCTTGCCGGTGCCGGGCGCGCCGCAGATGAGGATGTGCTCGGGCTCGAAGGCGTCGGGCACATTCACCCCGCCGATGTCGAAGCTGCCCTTGGCATAACGCCACAGCGCCCGGCGGACCTGCTTGACCGTTCCGAACCGCGCGCCGCGCAGGAACTGGTTGGAGCCGAGCCCCCTTCCCGTCCGGGTGAAATAGAACCATGCCCATCCCAGCATGGCGAGAGCGAACAGGCCGGCGAACAGCGCCCCATGGAGCAGGTAGGTCTCGAAGGCGGCGAGCGTCTTGTGCGCCACCCCGGAGCCGATCAGTCCCTTGGGCGTGGTCCAATATTGCTGGCCGGTCGGTGTCTTGAACAGGATCGGCGTGGCGTTGCCCGGCAGCGTGTCGCCCATGAAATAGGCCTGCGTGATCTTGAACATCACGAAGCGCTCATATTCAGACGACTTCTCGAACGCGTACCAGATGATGCCGCCGATCCAGATCACCAGCCCCGCGAGGAAGGTCTGGTAGAAGACCTGGGTGGTCATGCGGACATTGTGGACGATGGCCTGGCCGCCCCGCGTCCAGGAGCCCAGCGTGTCGTGGCGGAAGATGCTCATGGCCGGTCCTGCTCGGGATCGAGCAGCCCCCTTTCGCGAAGGAGGCGCCGGGCTTCGCCCAGCCCCTTCTGGAGGATGTCGGGGGAGCGCTCGCCCACCGATGTCGCGAGGATCGCGAAGGCCTGGATGGCCGTCGCATGGATCTCGTCGAAGCGGGCATGATAGCCCGAGGGATCGGTGCCTTCGAAGCGTTCGAGGATGTCGCGACAATAGGTCGCGGCGCCGAGACCGGCATTGCGCGCCTGAACAGAAAGGCGCGCATAGAGGTCATCGTCTATGCGGATCGTGATGCGTGCCAAGCGGCGGACTCCTTGTCCGGCACGCCAGCAACGTGGTGAAGCGCAGCCTTTATAGCCGAATTACGCCGCTATCTCAACAATTTATCAAAACTGCCGCTGGCTGCCACTAAGTGCCAAACGGGATCAGGCATTTAGCGACCGATGAGATATGGTGTGGCTGCCAGCGGCTGCCGACCGGTGCCAGATCGACTGCCGCTCTGTGCCGGCGGAAAACCGCAGAAATCCGAGCGATTCGCGCCCGCAGCACCCGTGCGTGGGGTGCATTACACCCGCCTCCGGCGTGCGTCCCTCGCCCGCAGCGCGCTTGCCCGCTGCGCCCGTCGATCCCGATCGGCGCGGGTCTTCCCGGCAGGGGAGCCGCGCTTGATCGGCTGCGCTCTGTCGGCGGGAAGGCGTTGCAAGCGAAAGCTCCTTGGTGGATAGTCGGGAGTGGCGAGCAGACCTCCTTCCTAGAAGGAGTCCAAACATGCCCAAGATGACGGAACGGGAACGGCTCGCGAAGATCGAGGCCGACCAGCGCAACCTCGCGCAAGAAGCCGAGACGGTGCGGCGCGGATTGCGCGCGCATTATGGGAAGCTCGCGACGGAGCTTGCGGTCGAGCGGCTGAGCGAACGCGAGTTTCGCGATGTGCTCGGCCAAGCGATCAGGGTTGGCGGCGGTGCCGCGCTGGCAGCCTTGAAGGCGCTCCCGGCCGCGTCCGATGATCCGCCCGCACGGGGTTTGCCAGCGAAGGCCGGCGCCGCCGCGCGGGGGAAGTCCGGCGCTGCGCTGCCGCCCGGATCGGAGGCCGGAGGAGCGAGCCAGGCGACGGTGCAGCCTTAGCGGAAAGGGGAGCGACGTTGGCGGGCGGAACGCCCGGCAAAAGGAGCGGCGCGGGGAAACCGTTCGGGTTTCCCCCGCTCGTGCGACAAGCACGACAAGGGACCGGCTGCGGTGTGCCGCGCCGGTCCCTCTCGTTGGGTGGTCGTCCGATCAGGCCGCTATGACGCGGCGCTTGCGCTTGATCGGCACATCGGGTTCCTGATCGGTCCTCATGAAAACATGCGTGGGCACGCGGTGCCCCTGTTCCGGGTTGAGCAGGTCATAGAGGCTCGACTGGATGCCGGAACCTTCGCACAGCAGCGCCTCGACCGGCATAAGCTCGGCAATGTCGCGGTTGCGCTTGAAGCCCTTGCCCTTGCCGCGTCCATAGAGGCCGAACGCGATACAGACGACACCGCGCTGCGCTGCCCATGCGGCGGCGGCGGCGTCCACACCGGCGCGCTGCCCGGTGGTGACAAGCACCATGTGCGGGATGCGCGCCCTGATCTGGTCGAGCCTGTTCCAGATGACGCGCCAGTCGTGCCAGTCCTGCGGGCCGGAAACGACGACGACGGGGCCTTGCGGGTCGTAGCGATCGCGCCGTCGCTCGGATCGTGCGCGCAGGAAGTCGAGCGCGGAAATCTGGCTGGCGGTGGTGACATGGGACGCGCGCGATCCCCGAGCCGGGGCCCATGGGCGACCGGCATAGGCGCGATACATCGCGGCGGCATAGTCGCGCATGGCTTCCATGGCGGCGCGCTGCTCGGCGACCGACTGGCATTCAAGCTGGGTGTCTTCCAGTTCCTTGTTGAACACCTCGCCCGGCTCCAATCGGCGCGCCATATCGCGGATCGTGTCGGCCAGCCTGTCCTCGCGGCTTTCGAGTTTGCCCGCGACAAAGTGGAAGCTGTTGACGAAGCCCCATGCGAGTTCGGGCGCGAGTGGGTCCAGCCGCGTATCGCCTAGCAGGTCGAAAATGGCGGCGACGATGCCCCCGCATTCCGCCTGCGCCGCGAGCGGATCGGGCATGGTGTGTTCGGCAGGGTCTTCGCCCGCGTCGATGATGGTGAGGGGCAAGGGATCGCCGAACGATGCCACGAAATCGGGGGTGGCAGTGAGTTCGGCATAGAGTTCCGGCAGGTCGGCAAAGCTGCTAACGCTGCGCAAGGCCGTTGGCTTGCTCATGGGATGGGTTCCTTTGGTCGGGTGACGGTTCAGGATCCGGGGAAGCGTTCCAGCGCTCCCCCGGCCCGCCTTTGGTGCCGCTTAGAAGGGCACGTCTTCGTCAAGGCCGCGCCCGTTCCCGGTATATTCGCCGCCGGGGCCTGCGGTGCTGCCGCCGGAGAAGCCGCCGCCCGACCGTCCGCCGAAACCGCCCTGCCGCTGACCGCCGCCGGAACGTCCGCCAAAGCCGCCGCCCTGTGCCTCGCGGTCGCGTTCGCGCCGCCACTGGACATCGAAGCCGTTCGTCTCGTCCCCGAAAAGGGCGATGGGGAGCGGCTCGCGGAAGCTCGGGTCATCGACCATGCCGGACAGGAACACCTCGTCATTGGACTTCATGCGGCGTTCCCAGACGACACCGATCTGGATTTCGTCGCCCGCGCGGTTCGTCTCGTAGATTTCATAGACGGGGGCGCTGTCGCTCTGTCGATCCTCGACACGGCGCATGATGAGGTAGGGAAAGCGCATCTCGCGAGTGGCGATCTTGCCGATAATGTCGCTGGCGCGTTCGTCGAACTTGAAGCTACCGATCTTCATGACTTCATCCTTTCTCTCGGGTGTGGGCCATTTCTCTTTCCCGGCCGCATCCAAACCCTACTCCCTCCCCTCCATTACTTCCATGTTATTGATTTATTGACAGATTTTCATCGTGCCTGGTGAGCCCGAGCACAGACGGCCGCGTCAGCGGCCCAACAATGACGAAGACGCACCGGCCGCGCAGCGGTCGGTTCCGCTTGAATGGAAAGGGAGCGTGGGCCGGCTCGATCGTCATCGCACCCGGAGCCGCCCTCGCAGGTCCGAAGGCGCAGGGCGGGGCTCTTGTCCGCAAGAAGCACGGGAGGGGCTCTAGCGAAGCTTGGCGAAAAGGGGCCGGCGTTTCTGTTGAAAACAGACAAACATCGCCGGCCCCTTTTCGCCTAGCGCAGCTTTGCTCCGACGCAATTCTTGCGGACGAAACCCGTCCTGCAACGCACGGATCCTGCGAGGGCGGCGAAGGGGGCGATGCGATCGGGCTGGCTCCACGATCCGCATCGCGCGACTAGCGCGATTCCTTAGGCGAAGCCTGTATTGCGGTGGTCATGCGGCCGGACTCTTCGATCGAGAGAGAAGCGCCTCATCTGCCGCGCGCGCCCGCGGAAGGGATCGTTACCGCGAAGCGGACAAGACCCCGCAAGGGGGCTTGGTCGGAGCGTAGCGGAGATAGAGCCCGGTGCCCGCCTCGGGCGGGCATCCGCCCACCCCGGCCACGACTGTCGGCCATTGCGCACCCCGCTGCGGTCATGTGATCGGCTCAAGGATTTCGCCACCGCCGCGTCGAATGCCCACACAATCGCTGCAAAGCCTGAGCGACGGCACCCCGGGCATTGCCTCGGCTGCGTTCACGAGGCGATAGTCGTCGGCCGGATCGCCGCATGCCGAACAGACATCCGATGACCCCATGCGCTGGATGGAGATGCGCGCGATGGCGCCAAGCCGGGGCTCCACGCGGTCCACGATCGAGAACCACAGGTCCGAGTGCGGCGGAATGCGCTGCAAATGGCGAGCGGCTGCCTCGGGGTGGTGTCGCTTCAGCCAGGCGAGAGCAACGTCGCGCCGTGTGTAGTCGTTCACCACGAGCCGCTGGTAGAGCATTACGAGTTGCGCGGTGGTCTTCCGGCGGTTCGCCTCATCAGCCCGCTGGTAGTGAACGAGATTGACGGCGAAGCGCAGGCCACCGGTGTGGAATTCCCGAACGGTGCTGATGCAATATTCGAGGAGACCCCGATCGGGGTGAGGTCCGGCGCTCTCCTCCATATGGTCGAGATCGTAATGCCACGGGTTGATCGCGAAGTCGGCTCGCCTAAGGTCGAGATAGCCGCTCTCCCGATAGACACGGGCGATCTCCTCGTCCCATTCGGGGTGATCCTGGACGAGTTGGTCGAGGTCGCCGAAGTTCTCGACCGAGGGATCGAGCCGCCGCGCGGCGGTCAATATGCGGTTCTGGACCTCCTGCATGTCGGCGATCGGGTTCGGGCGCTTGGCCCACGCCGCCAGCTCGGCTGATGACACCGTCTCGGTGAGGTTCAGAAGCTCGGCGAGAAGCGGGCTGCGCCGGATCTGCTCGGGCGTGCAGTAGTCGGGGTCGGGTACGAGGTGGACGCCCGCGCTGGCGAATGCCTGGGCGACAAGGCGTGAGCAGAAGAGTTGCCGTGTCCTTGGCTTGGGACCGCTCAGGACAGATCGGACCGCTTCGCTCTTGGAGTAACGTGTCCCGATTTCGGCGCGCGCGAAATCGATGATGATGCCAAGCTGAAGGTCGCTCGGGGGCAAGCGAAGGCGGAGCACGGTGACATGATCGTCCGGCCCGTAAAGCTCGCGCTGGATATTGTGCGCCTGCACGCCGTCATCGGTCGAGTCGATGATCGAGCCGTGCTGGACGCAGATCATGGCGTGGGACACCTGTCCCTTTGTGGCAAGGCGGATGGCCTTGCTCACCTTGCCGCGGGACGCGGTGAGGATGATGTCGCCCGGCATGAGCAGTTCGACCTTGATGCGGCGGGTCTGGTCGTCAGGCATGGGCACCGTCAACTGGGCTTGCTGGAGTGGAGCGTTCCCTCGATCCATGCCGATGGGGGCATTTCGGTCTCGATATAGTCCCGGATCGCGCGCTCGGTGTCCGCGGGCGATCCGCCAACGCCGGCGCAGGACCATATGCGGTCGATATGGGCATGCTCCGCATGCACCCAATCGAGGATTGTGAGGGCGGCGTGGCCATCGACGGTGCGGCTCGGAAAGCTGGGGGAGATCCGCGCGCTGTCCGAGGTCGCGATGGTGAGGATCGATCCTTTAATGGGGTTCCTCGCATCGAGCTTGTTGGCGGCGATCAGCGCGGTTCCCATGACGGGCAACAGCGTCATGAGGCCGCTTCCCAGCGATACGCAATCGTCCGACCCGTCGCGCGCGATGGCCTCCCGGATCACCTTGGGCCACAGCCCCGAGATGTCGGCGAATTCCCCTTCGGCTATGGCAGCGCGGGCGAGACATCCGGCACGAGAGATGTGGCGCATGAGCGCAACGGCGATGGCGGCGCAGCGATCGAGCTGGGGCTCGTGGAAGTCGGCGACGATGATGAATCCGTCCCCGAACTGGTGGGCGAAGAGGCGGTCGCCGTCATCGCGGTAGAGCCGGGTTCCGAGGCTGTAGATGCCCTCCATGAGGGCGCTCAGGCCCAGCACGGCTTTGTGTCCACGCTCCCAGAGCGTGCTGAAGCCTTCAACGTCGATCCAGATCGACCAGCGTCTTCCATCTTCAATCGGCCGGGGTTCGACAGGCGCGCTTCGTTCGGTGGTCATCCGGCTCGTCCTGCCTTCTGCTGTGCGCTGCACATTGCGGTCTCCCATCGGGCATCTTGCGGCAAGGCCCTGCGGAGCGTGGCCCTCTCCTTGGGTGGCTTATGGGACAAGACCGAGCCTTTGTCCGATCGAACTGTCGAGTCCTTCGCGAACCTCGGTCGCGGTGTGTCCGGCCAGCTCGTCGGGAGAGAGGCCCAGGAGGGCGACCACGCGCCGGCGCAGCTCGGGGATATATTTGAGGAACTCACGATCCTTGATGCGGCCGGACAGCGTCCGTTCGATGGTATCGAGGCTCCACAGGACGGTGATCCAGCATTCCATGAAGTCGACCGGCATGCCGCTATAGTCGCGCGCGATCATGAGCCGGGTGATCGCTGGCGTGCGGCCGCAGAAGAAGGCGACAAGGATACGGACGGTGAAGCGCGGCCAGGATAAAGGGGCGCCCGAACCGTCGAGGCCGTGAGGGAGATCGGGGCAGCGGGCCTTATAGAGGAGGAACAGGATCCAGAAGCGCAGTCGCAGGACATCGCTCGGGCCGAGCGGTTCATCGTCCCATTCGAGACCCTCGGCATAGCCGATAACGTGGCGCTCATAGAGGCGCCCGTCGATCGCGGCGGGATCATTCGGCTCCTCGTTCGGCTGGCGCGGCGGCTCAAGGTCGCCACCATCGGTGCCATCACCGAGATCAGCGTCACCGCCCTCTTCCGCAGGTTCGTAATAAACGGGATCATCGTCTTCGCCTGCGGTCGGAGCGGGAGTGCGGCCCGAGAGGAGATTGAGGAAATCGCGGATGCTGTCGCTATAGGTTCCGGCAAGACTGTTCGCGCCAGCTGCGCCCGACCGCCCGCTGACAGGCCGCGCCTGGACAAATTCCTCATAGCTGAGCGCGACCGGGGATTCGACCTCGCCATCGGCTTTGCGCGTCGGACTGAGTTTGGCCGCAATCTGAGGCGCATTGGTCGCTTGCTCGAAGTCGGCCCGGGCGAGGGTTTCGAAGGCCTGGTGCATCCACAGATCGAAGTCGGTTCCATCGGTGAATGGCGCGAGCGCCCGAGCGACAGCTCCGGTCGCCACTTCCCTGCGACGCCCGCGCAGCGTGTTCCGGTGCGTGACGTGGGTAATGGTCGAGCTGAAGTCGCCAGAGATGAAGCGTGCGAAGCACAGCGTCCGGTGGAGCGCCGGATCGATTGGTGCCGTGCGTGTGTCGCCGGAATGGTGGAAGGAGGCGACAGGGATGGACAGGAGCAGGTTTGCTCCATTGTCGAGGAGCTGGACCTCGCCTTCCTGCATCCCGCTGCGCGCCGGGCGCCAGATGAGAACGTCATTGTCGAGATCGAAGCTGCCGGGCTGGCGCGCTTCGATTGCCTTGAGAGGAATGGGTGTTGATGGAGTGCGTGGCGGGAGATCGGCAAGCGCGATGACATCGCCGTCGAGCCAGCGATCGAGCCCGAGGGCTTCGCGTGCAGCCCCGCGCTTTAGCCTCCGATAGATGCAGGCCTCTGCATTGGAGCCGATGGCCCCTGCCCGCCCCAGTGCCGGGGTTGTGCAGTTCGCGCTTCCGAACAGGATATGGTCGTGACGCGCGGTGGAAGCGATGAGGATCTTGGCGTGGGTGAAGCGCCGGGTGGGCCAGCAAAGCTCGACGATACGGGGTGTGCTGGCGAACGGCGCATCGGCCGGAAACTCGTGATTCGTACTGTCGATCGGCAGGATGATCCGCTTGGGCGCGAGCCGCCGGGAAAGACCGGCAAGGGCGGAAAGATCGTCGTCCCAATAGGGGCTGATCACCACCAGCGACTGAACCTTGTCGCCGCCGACGAACGAGACGAAGTGATCGCCGATTCCCGCTTCGTCCGGGGCATGGAGGAACGCGATCGCCGAACCGTCGTCCAGCTCCTGCAGGAGTAAACCGGGCGGACCATCCAGCCACGCCGCGCGTTCGCCCGCCCAGCGCAGGGCGTCTCGCGCAGGAGACGGTTCGGATGGCACGAGCGCATTGAGATAGCGCCAGATGGATCGGACGATCTCGCGTTCTGGACCGTCCTCATCCTTGCATTCGATCTCGATCGACACCTCGGCGTTTCCGGCAAGCCCCGCCGCGGTCAGGTTGGCCGAGCTGACGAAGGCGCGAGCGCTGTCACGGCCGATCTGAAGGATGATCTTGGGGTGGAAAATCCCGTCGGCGGCTGGCGGGCTGTGGAGCGCATAGTCGCGCCCGAGCGCTGTCGGCAGGATCGATCCGTCCGAAAGGGCGAGTGACGCCATGCGTGCGTCGGTGATGAGGAGCAGGTTCGATGCGCCGCTCGCCATCAGCTGAGGCAGGAGGATTTGCTCGACAGCTGCGAATTCCACGGCGAAGCTCGTGGCGATCGCACTGTGAAAGGGACGGCCGAGGCGGCGGCCGAGACGATCCGGCAGCCTCATCGGGAGGTCTCCAGCGCGTCGAGCCCGAGCGCCGTCAGCCCATTCTCGTCCAGAAGGTGGATGTCTTCGAGAAACCGAATGGCGGGCGCAAGGCGGGGGGTGGTGGCGACCGGCTGATATCCGGTGAGGAAGAAGAGGCGTCCATCGCGTAGCTCGAACAGGAACGTGTAGTCGCGCTGCCGGCGTAGCTTCTGCATCGCGACCCAGCTATGCCGGCGGACGACGCGTTCGATCACATAGTCGGCGATCCGATCGATGACGTCGTCCGTATCCCTGCTTTCGAGCCAGTCGAGTTCCGTGCGGAGCGATCGTGCAGGACCTCGGCCAGGCAGGCCGCGCGTTGCCGCGTCGGCGAGATCGGGCCGTGTCCAAAGCCGCTGGTGCAAGGCCGCCATGAGTTTGATGGTCGCGAGGGCCTTGTCTGCGGGCGCGCCGCGGGCGCTCGTCAGGTCATCCCACATGGCCTGATATGGAAAGGTCCCCGGATCGAGGCTCAGGCGCAGGTCGCGCCAGCTCCCTGCGAACGCGTCCTCGTTATGCCCGATCAAATGGGAGACCACCTCGTCGCGGATATCAGCGGGGGTTCGACCCTGCCCGTCCGCGTTGATGATCGTGATGGCCCAGGCAAGCAGGGCGGCCGATGCCACCTGCAGCAGATCCTGGCATTGATAGGCTTCCCAGTTGAGGCGTTGCGCCTCGAGACGTTCGGGCAAAGGTGACTGCGGCGGATCGAAGAGGTGCCAGCGAACATCCTCCGGTCCAGGCTGTTCCTCGATGGCGTGCGCGGTCTCCAGGATAAGGCTGAGCGTGGCGCCGCGGCTTGCTGCCTTCTGCCCGAGCGACTCTTCGCGTGCGAAGAGAAGGGCTTCGTAGAAGCTGCGTTCCTCGCTTTGCACCTGGATCCGGGAGGGCGCGATCGGTTCGAGGCGATCGAGGTCGCGGACGTTGACGCTGGCCCCTGCGATCTTTTGGCGCAGGAGCTTTGCGAGATCGGGTCCGATCGCATCCGCGAACAGGCCGGCGGCGCGTTGACCGAGATCGCGGGTGGCGACCTGTATCCCGTGGCGGTTCTCGGTAAAGAGGCCCAATTCGGCCATCTGGGTGTAGTAGGCGCCGCCGAAGACGCCGAGCGACTGGCGCAGATAGCGTTCCTGGGATGCGTCGGTGGAAGCTGCGGCCGCGAAGTCGATGATTCGCTCCTCAGCGGCCAAGCGGCGGTTGGCCCAGTCGACGCCGCCCACGCCGGTTTCCCCGGCCCGCGCGCAGACCAGGGCATAGAGCGCTTCGGCGCGCCGCACCCAGGTGCGCCAGGCCTCGAAATCGCTAGTGGCGCTGCGGCGAGCATAGGTCTCGCTCACCCAGCAATAATAGCCGTAATAGCGCATCCGCAGGGTAACGTTGCTGATGCCGGGGAGGAGTGACTGGTAAAGCACGACCCCGCTATTCTGCATTCCAAGCGGATCGAGGCCCCGTTTGTCGGCCCTTTCGGTCCATTGCGGCAATAGATTCAAACCGCCCCCATATCGTCATGCACTGAGCGGTGTTACCTGCCCGGGATATCCTCGAATTGGTAGAAATCAGTCTAAGCCGAAAAACGCAATGCTAGTCGCTAGCAGGACCGATCCAGAGCAGCTCCAGCAGGCTCGGTCCGCGTTGCCATGCTTCGATCTGGACATTCTGGTCCCGATGAGCCTGCAAGTCGTCATGCGTTTCGAGGCGCCAGACCGGGCCATCCGCCACTTCCAGCAGTGGACCGCGATCACTCAGTCGGACAATCCCGCGCAATCGCAGCGGGGGCTTGCTGCCGGTCATGACCGGGCACCTTCGATGTCCGCGAGCACGGCAATGTCATCGAAAGGGCAAGCGATAAGCGTGAAGACAATCGAAGGAAGCATGCGCTAACTCATGACATAGCCCGGACAGAGGTTGCAATCCTGTTCATTATATGTTCTTTCTCAGCTCGAGGAGCTGACCATGATCCGCGACTTTCTCGCCGCCTATGATTTCAATCTGCCGCTCGACGATGCGGCGATCGATCCCGAATTACCGCTGGTCCGTCGGCGTCTGGCGAGCCTCGCCTCGATCGAAGGTCTGGATGGCGGCTATTATGAAGCGCAGGAGCTGGCCGAGGCATTTCTCGACGCCGCTCGTGAAGCGATTGAAGAAATCGAGGATGACGATAGCCCGGCGCGCGTGCGGCTGAAAGGCATCCTCGCGCGCGACCTCGATTATCAGCGCGAGATGTTCGAGGAAGTCTGCGAAATGCCTCTGGCCGATGCGGCCGCGCATCTTTGCTGGCTAACCGAGCTCATGAAGCAGCGCGCCGACATGGCGCGGCCGGTTGATGAAATTCTTGGCCGATAGCTGGAGATAGGGAATCCGGTGATCGGTCTGCCGATCCCCCGTTCCGGCACCGCGCATTGCGATTTCGACCCCCATGAGACTGGGCGGTTTGGTGATCAGGCATTTCCGATCATCCCCTCCACGCATCGGACGTGTCGCGCTTCATGAGGGCCGAGAGTTGCGAGCAGCGCGGCCTCCGCAAGGTCTACCTCGCCGGCGCTGGTGAAGGCTTCGACGGTGTAGGCTCCGCGAGCGAACGCTTCGATGTGGAACGGCACCATGGCGGTGTAGTTTGGCGGCCAGCAGCACAGCAGCAGCCAGGGCCAGTACGGTGCCGTGGGTTCGTAGCGGGCGAAGATAATATCGTCGGCGCGGAGGGAAGAGGGCCGATGGTCCAACAACGCGGGAGGGACCAGCGTGTCGCGCGGTTCGCACAGGAAAGTTTCGAACTCGTGCATCTCGGCGAGGCTCTCGAGGATCACCGGATAATAGCGGTCTAGAGCAAGCCCGCTGCCGGCAAAGTGAGGCGGGATTTCGATCAGGAGGATGTCGGGCAGCGTCACAAGAGATCGCTGATAATAAAGCCTGCTGGCCGCAAGATAATCGATGAGGCGCATGCCATAGGATAGTTCGCCCATGTACGGGCCAGTCAAGGGCATTTGAGGCCAAGTTGGCGCGATCCTCCCATCTAGGCGGACGCCGGGGTCAATGCCGCAATGTCATTGCGGCGGATCAGCCGGCCGTTCAGCCCTCGGGAGGGTAAAGCGCTTGGCGATCTCGATCGCGTAGCGGGAGGCACCCTTTCTCGCCGTGCGATCTGCTCGTTGACGTTTCGCAGCCGCCGGATATCATTTGTGGACAGTCGAATGGTTCCGGTCATTTGTCGGATCTCCTGTCGTGGGCGGTCAATGTGCCTGCATCGGCTATGCGATGCGCACGTGTCGTTCGCCGGAAGCGGTGAATCGGTAGCCGTTGGCGTTGATGCTTTCGTCGACAGCTTCGTCGGAGGTGAGATGCTCATACTCGGCGCGAAGACCGCGATAGAGCCAACCGGCGAGGTCGCGGAGCGCGACTGCAATAGCCTCTTCGGCTCCAGCAGTCATGTCTTGGGAGGCCCCATCGCGCTCGACTGAAATCGCCATGCTGTGTTCGTGATAGTAGCGCCCACGGTGAGAGACATCGGCGCTGAGCTGATAGAAGTTGCGGCTCTGCACGGCCCGCACGCTATCGGCAATACGGTGAAGCTCGGTGTCCAGGGGGGCGTGGTCACGTATTCGACGATGGGCGCCCTTCGCATAGGAGTAGAAGCCCTCGTAGCAGGCACCGTCGCCCTGGCTCCAGAAACCGGTGAAGTAAATGCGTGGCTCGCTGTCTGTCTCTCCGTCCTGGAGGCGCACGATGTTGGTCTTGAGGCTGACACCGAGAATGTTGCACACCCGTTCGAAGTCATCGAATGTGAAGTCGTGCCATTCATAGTCGAGGCCAGTTTCCCGATACCAGTTGCGGGCGTTTGTCTTGGCGCGCTCGGATAGTTCTTCGAACCGATAAGTCTCGATTTCCATGAGTTCGGGCATGGTTTGGATCCTTGTGGGATACGGCTGGGGCCACGGGAATTCGTTCGGCGGCCCAGCCCCGGGCGTGGAGGCGGGGTTTTTGAGGGATAGGCCTGCCCTAATAGGCTGCTGCCGGCCGGGGCGGCCGGACGCCACGAAGGCGGTCAATCTTGATAGTTCGCGATGATCCGACGTGCGAGCTGCTCGATCTCGTCTCGATCGGCAGTCATCGTGCAATCGCCGGACAAGACGACGAGGTCGTCCAAGGCCGCGTTGCCCTTGCTGATGAATATCCGCCAGACATTATGCCGGATTTCGCCCTGCTCGCGAGGGCTGGTGTCGGGGTGGAACATATCCGCCCACCGGCGGCGATCGGGATCATCGGAGATATCGGTCCAGTCGCCCAGCATACCCCAGACGGCATAGCCGTCGATCCGGGTGTGATGCTCGCGGGCCGCGCTGCGTTCAGCCTCTCTTTTGGGCGCCTCTCGCCTGGCTTTGGCCTCTGCCTTCTTCCACTGGACCGATGCGAGGCCGCGCTCGAGGCCCTGGATGACGTCAACAGCTACGACCTCCTGGCGTTTTGGCCGGATATAAGAGCACGGGGCGGCGGCGATCCGGTCAGCGCCATATTGCGCGACCTTGAGCAAGGCCTGCAATTCGGTCTTCGAAAGCGTGATCCGAAGTCCGCTCGCCATCGCATGTGTTTTCATGTCCGGCGCTCCTTGTGCAAAGGTCTGAGACCGGCGAGCGGAAGCTTGTGCTCGCGCGCGCTGTGATGATTGCTGTCGGAAAAGAAGCCCCAATGGCCGGTCGATGAGTATCGTCGAAAGAAGAGCTTTTCGTCCTCTTCCGTGCTGATCCACATGCCGGGTTCAATTGGATATTGATCGGCGCCATCCATCGGATCGCTCTCCTGCCGAGTGTTGGAGAAACTCGCGCCGACGCTGCCAACGGCTCAGCGCGAGAAGATCGCCGGCAGGCCCGCAATGACGGGCATCAGCCGTCGGACGAATTGCGTACGGGTGACGGTGTCGCAGATGTGGCACCGGGGCGGCAGTCCGCCATGAAGCGACCTACTGCGACAACGCAATCAAGCGACGCGCAGGACGAGGTTCTCGTCGTTGTTGGGACCCACGTCGGTCACCCGGAACGGCTGGACGGGATCGCCGGTACGAACGACGAATTGGTTTCGGCCGGTAGCGGTACAGCGCTGGATCGAGCAGGCGTAAGCGTGCGGAAAGCCCGCCAGGCGTTCCCTGAGCGGAGATAGAGGGGCCATGATTTCCTCCATAAGGTATGTGCGATGAGAAGGTGCAAGGTCGGCCGGATCGGGGGCATGCCCGTTCGTTTGCCTGGCGGTGGATGCGCTCGATCCAGCTCTGCGGGTCGTTGTAATGGTGGAGAAACTCCTGCGTCCATTGGGAGACGGTTGCCGTAGCAGGCTCGACCGGATCAAGCGCGTCTCCACAATCGGGATGGTGCGCTCCCTTGACGAAGTTGGGGCTAGCGATGGAGGCCGGGGGTCCTCCGTCGCTTCGCGCTGGCAGGTGCCGACGGCGGCTTCAGGGGTATTTCTACCAATTGCCGCAAGCGTCCGGGATGGGGGCTTGCGTCGCGCTCTACCAAGCCGCGGAGGCTGCCGCGGGTTGAAGCAACTCGCGCTGATTGCCGGCGCACTCGGTGACGGGTGCATTGTCGTTCTCAGATTCGAACTCGCCCTTGGTATTTGCCAGCTCGGCCTCCAGGTCAGCCAGTTCCTGGAGCTTTTCTTCCAGCAGCGCCGTGTCAGAGAATTCCTGGCCGAGGCGCGCCTGGAACGCCGGCAGGCGCCGTTCGGCGGCTTCGAGGCTTGCCCTGATATTGGCGAGGCCGGTGTCGAGATCGCGAATGGAGGACTCGAGCCGGCCGACCGCCGTGCCCGGTCGGGTCTTTTCGGTAATTTCGAATGCACGATGCTCGCCGTGGTGCTGGATGACGACGGCGCTTGCGATATACCGCTGGCCTTCGTCATCTCTCGCCTCGCTGCCCGAAATCTCCAGCTCGAAGCCGTTAAATGCTCCCAACAGCCAGCGGGCAGGCGTGCCGCGCGTGCGCATCTGGTCAGCCAGGTGGAGGATATGCTCCCCGACCGCCTTGCGATCGGTGAGCGTCCTGCCGTCGGTCTCGAAATTGACCCTGTCGTCATCGGTGGCGACGCGTTGCGCGATGTCGGTTTCCAGCAAGGCGATATGCCGGCGGCTGTTCCCGATTTCATCGGTCGTTCGCCGGATCGTCCTGCGGATGTTGAACTGGTCGTCGATATGGGCGTCGCGCAGGCGCAGAAGCCGTGCCACTTCGGCGTCGAGCCCGGCCTTCTTCATCAGGCGGTCGTCGCCGGAGGCGAGCGCCTTCGCCAGCGCGAACTGATTGACGTTGGAGCCGACGTCCTCGATCCGGCGGATGGAGCGATCACCCGACATGGCCATGTTGATGAAACGCGCCTTGCGTTCGAGCATCTGCCAATTGGTTGCGTCCATCGAGCCGCTCGTGGCGTATCCGTACAGTTCGATCTCGTCGTTCTGATTGCCCTGACGCTCAATCCGTCCTTCGCGCTGCTCGATATCGGAAGGCAGCCAGGGGACGTCGAGGTGATGCAGGGCTACCAGCCGCTGCTGAGCGTTGACCCCTGTTCCCATAGTGGCAGTCGAGCCGAGTACGAAGCGCTTGCGGCCCTGGTTGAGGTCGTTGAACAGGCGCTGTTTCGCGCTGTTCTTCTTGTAGTGCTGCATGAACGCGATCTGGTCTGAGGGAACTCCCATCTCGACCAATCGATCGCGGATCCAGACATAGGCTGAAAAGCCGCGGGTTTCGAGAGCGGCCTCGGTGCCGAGATCGGAGAAGATCATCTGCACGGCGCCGGGAAGCGGATAGGGCTTTCCTGTTTCAGGATCAGTGTAGCGCTGGTCGCTCGTCTCCCGCCAGATGCGGAAAGCATTTTCGATCAGGAGGTTGAGCTTGTTGCCCTCCTCGTTCCCGACGACAGGGTCGACGAAGCGCAGATCGATCGCTGAGTGCCGGCCATCGGTGATGACCGACAAGAGGATGTCATCGCCCTTCTGCGGGCGGCCGCTACGTGCCTCGATCGCCTTAATGCGCCCGGCCAGCACGCGCTGATAGGCCTTGAAGGGCGCGCCGGACTTTGCGACGACGATCTTGCGCTTCCCGCCCTTGATGGTGGGCAAGCGGACATATTGGCGCAGATCGTCCTTCAGCACGACGTCGGCAACGCTGCGGAACATCGCCATCAGGTCGGCGACGTTCACGAATTCGCAGAAGCGGGTGACGGGCTTGTAGCTGCCGCTCGGCTGAAGCTCGAGCTCGGTGCGCGTGTCGCCGAAGTTCGCCGCCCAGGCGTCGAACTCGTGCATGCCTTTCGCGTGGAGTTCGTCGGGCTGCATGAACCGCTGGAGCGTGTACATCTCGCCCAGGGTGTTGGTGATGGGCGTGCCTGACGAGAGGATCAGCTCGCGTCCGGGATTGATGCCGGCGAGATAGCGACTCTTCACATAGAGATCCCAGGCGCGCTGCGAGCCGGCCGGATCGACCCCCTTGAGGTCGCCGAGATTCGTCGCGAAGGTGAGCTTGCGGAATTGCTGGGCCTCGTCGACAAGGATCTGGTCGATGCCGATCTCGCCGATATGCACGAGATCGTCCTTGCGGGCCTGGAGGTTTTCGAGCCTCTGCTTGAGGCCCTCCTTGAGGCGTTCGACACGCTTGCGCGAGACGCGATCCTCATGGTCGATACCCGTGATCAGGGCCTCGTAGCTGGCGAGTTGATCCTCGATGAGGCTCTTCTCGAACGCGGCAGGCGTCGGGATGAACTTGAACGCATCATGCGTGATGATGATCGCGTCCCAGTTGCCGGTTGCAGCGCGGGCCAGGAACCGCTGGCGCTTTTCCTTCACGAAGTTCGTGTCGTCCGCAACGAGGATACGTGCCGTGGGATAGAGCATCAGGAATTCGCGGGCGATCTGTGCCAGGCAATGATTGGGCACCGCGATCATCGGCTTGTTGGCAAGGCCGAGACGGCGCTGCTCCATGACGGCGGCGCAGAGACTGAAGGTCTTGCCCGCCCCGACGCTGTGGGCGACGTAGGTCGAGCCCGCGGCGACGATCCGCCAGACGACGTGCTTCTGGTGGTCGCGCATGCGGATCGTTGTCGAGGCGCCCGGCAGCTTGAGATGCTTGCCGTTGAAGGTGCGGGGCACAAGGTTGTTGAAGGCGTCGTTGTAGATCCGCACCAGTCGATCGGCGCGGTCGCTCTCCTGCCAGACCCAGGTCTCGAAGGTCGACTTGATCGCCGCGAGCTTCTCTTTGGCCGCTTCCGTGTCGGTCGTGTTGAGTTCGCGCCGCTCGGAACCGTCCGCATCCCGATGGATATCGTAGATCTTGGGGATGTGGGAGTTGAGGGCGTCTTCGAGCAGGTCGGCAGCGCCGCGGCGCGCGGTGCCCCAGGTCGAGGTCGAGCTGACATGTCCGAGGAATGGCGCCTTGTCGACCGTCCAGCTCGCGAGGGCGACGGTGTGATGGATGCGGGTGGTGACCTCCATCGTTTCGGCGATGAACGTCTCGATGACGTCGACCGGAATCCAGGGAGCCCCGAGGCGCGCGGTGATCTCGCTTGGCTTGAGATCAACCGGCTGGACCGCCTCGAGCGCGGTTGCGGTGGCCGCGAACCGCGGATCGGATTCGGCCTTCTCGCGCGCAAGGGCGAGCTTGGTGCGAACCGGGCCTGACAGCGCTTCGTCGGCCGGCACCCAATGGTCGAAATGCGGCGTGCTGCGGAGCGGATCGAGATATACGTCGTCTGCGAGGTCCGCGAGCGCTTCGGCCTCGGTGACTCCGAGCAGCCCGGCGATCAGGGAGACGTCGACGCGGCCGCGATCGTGGAGAGACAGCGCCAGGGCGTCCTGGGCCGATTGGATCTCCTGGACCACCGGCGGCTTGACGACGCGTTCGGTGAAGATCGCGCCGGGGACGCCGGCGTCGCTAGCCTCGTCGTAACTCTCGATCGAGGCCACCAGCCATACGTCAGGGTCATCGAGAAAGGGCTGGAGGTTCGGGCGGCGCTGATATTCCTTTTCGGCGCCGGTCTCCGGATCGCTGCGGATGCTGGTGATCGTCCGGTTGATCGGCCCATGCTTCTTGATGAAATGCCGATAGTGGTTGAGCAGCGTTTCCTGCAGGGTGGCATAGGGGCGGTCATTAAGCTGCGCGCGCAGGATCGCACGGACGGTATCGCGGATGGGGATGAGGCCCCTGATGATGTTGGCGTGCTTCTGGAACAGGCCGCTGTCGCCGCGCCCGGTCTTGACGCTGACTTCAATGGGCACTCCATCAACGATCTGGTGCAGGATGCCGCGCAAAACGAGATAGCTGCCTTCCTTGAAGTCAGCTTCGTCGGCCGCGGTGCCGACTTCCACGTCCGTGGCGACATCGAGCCTGTCGCGAAGCGATGTCGCGCGATCGATCGCGCGGTAGGCGCCTTCGTGTCTCGATGTAATCGCCGACAGGGTGGACGCGAGCGCGGTTCCCAGCTCGACGCCGGGTTCGGCCGTGCAGGTATATTCCATGCCGAACCGGCCGCTGTGCCATTGATGGACCCCGAGCACATGATCGGGATGGTCGAGGAAGTAGCTGTTGATCCGGAGCGGCCCGAAGCCTTCGTCGCTGTCGGGAATCTCGGCCAGATCGATCCAGTTTCGTACGGCGAACGGCGCATTGGGCGCGCGCTTGCGGAAGAGCAGGATATCGACGACGACGTCGGTGCCGGCCTCTTCCTTCATGGCCTTGCTCGGAAGGCGCACCGCTCCCAGGAGGTCGGCGATGGACTCCATGTGGAGGCGGGCTTTCGGATCGCTCTTGTCCAGCGAATATCGGGACGTCACGAACAGCGCGATGCCGCCCGGGCGAAGCTGCTCGAGCGCCTTCGCGATGAAGAAGTCGTGGAGCGACAGGCCGAGGCGACCGAGCGGGCTCTTGTTGTGGATGGTGAGGTTCGAGAAAGGCGGATTGCCGATCGCGAGATCGAAGTCGGCCGGCAGGGAAGCCTTGTCGAAGTCGATGCAGCGGATGACCTGGTTTGGATAGAGCGCGTTTGCGATGCGGGCGGTGACGGGGTCGTTCTCGATACCGACGAAGACCGTGTCATCGGAGAGATGGTCCGGCCGGAATCCCATGAAGAGGCCGCTGCCGCATCCTGGCTCGAGTATCTGGCCGCCGGTGAAGCCAAGGATGCGGGCGGCGTCCCACATTGCCCGGACAATATATTCGGGCGTGTAATGGGCATATTGCGTTGCGCGCTTGAGCGACTGGAGCTCGCGCTCGGTCGTATCGGCGATCAGGCTCTGTCCGAGATCTTCCCAGCCCTCGCGGAATCCGCCCGTACGATCGGCGAAGATATTCTTCGCAAGCTCGGATGCACCGAAGCCGACGAACCGCGCAATCGCCGCCTGCTCATCCGGCCTGGCCGGCCTATGCTCGCGGTCCAGAAGGTTCAGGAGCCTGATCGCCTCGATATTGTCCTGCGCGCGGCCCTTCCAGGACGGTGACAGGCTCCGCGCCCCGGCGAACGAGAAGTCGAACGACGCTGCAGGCGGCGTGCCGGCCGGGGCAAGGAAAGTCGGCTGCTCGCTGTCACGGGCGATGGCCTCGCTGGCGAAGGCAACGATCTGGTCGAAGTCAAGGCTGAGCTGGAGAGCCAGCGCGGATGCACTGTTTCGCATGGGGTACTTCCTTTTCTTGAGGTCTCGCGGACGCGGTGCGGCAGCCCGGATCCCGAAGGAGGCCGGACCGCGGCGGGGTCGGGAGATCTGGGAGACGGAAATGCGCGCCTCGATGGCGCCGTGGCTGGGAGATTTCGCCCGCGCGGGGGCCTTGGTCGCGTCAGCGCCCGGAGAGGAGCACGCCAAGCGCGCGCGCGCGGACATCCTCGCCGGCGTCGTTGACGATGACTGCCTCGGGGTTGGTGACGCGCACGGCGCGCGCGACAATCGCCAGCGGCCGCTTGCGCAGGGGATATTGGAGGATTTGACCGTTCTCGATCGTGATCAGGTTGGTGCGGAGCAGGCGCTTCAGCCGACGGCCCTCGACCGAGCGGGCGAGAAGATCGCTTACCTCGAGTTCGAGATCATGATCGCAGGTGAAGTCATCCAGGGCATGCGGCGGACGGTTGGCCTTGAGCCAGGCATCGACCTCGGCTTCGGTCCACCGGCCGACCCGATTATATAAGTCCGCGCCGCCCGTGCCCTCGTTGCGGGCATGGAAGGCCAGTTCGCCGTCGATCCAGATTTCGGCGGCATAGGCGGTGGTCTCCTGGGAGAGCGCAGCGCTATAGTGGACGTTTCGCAGTTCGATATGCATGGGGGAAGCTCCTGACCGCTCCACCAAACGGAGCCCCGCCCGCCATCCCCCTTCCCTCCATTCGATCAGCGCAGGCCTTCCCGCGTGCCCTCCGGGCGGAAGTCCGGGCCGTAGGAGCAGCTGTTCTCGCACTCGGGATCGTCCGCTTCGTCGACCAAATACGCGGTGATCTCCTCGGCCGGCTGTGCTCGATCACCGCCGCCGCGCCGGGAAACAGGTGAACGGGGAAGACGCCCGTGCCCACGATCGCTTCGGCTTGCCGCATTGCGTCAGCGTGGTCCTCCGCAATCACGGCGAACTTGACCCTGATCGTCGTATAGACATGGACATGGTGGAGCTTGCTCATCCGTCGGTCTCCTCGACGCAGCTCTCGCCATCGATGCCGAACGGGCCGGTATCGGTGTCGATCGGCTCGTGGTCGGCGCAGTAGTCGTCGATCTGCTCGATCGCGGGAGAGAGCCATTCGACGAAGCGGTCGGCGCGTTCGCGCGCCTCGCCGGCATCATCTGCATGGACGATCACAGTGATGAACGCCTTCACCTCGACCTCGTATCTAGGCATCGTGCGTCTCCTTCCCCTTGCCCCAGCGCTGGACCGTCGCGGTCGCCACCTGTTCGACGGGCACGATGCGGCCGCGGTTCATCGCCGCGTCAATGGGCGCGCAAAGCACATAGTCGACTTCGAATGCGTTCTCGGGTTCGTACCAGGGCCAAAGCCGGGTTGCGTCTGGCCAGGCAGCGGCCGCTGGTTGCGCAGGGCTTTGCGCGCCTGCCGTTCGATCGCGGCGAGATCGGCCTGGACCTTCGGATGGATGGCGTCGCCGATGATCTTCACCTTCGCCGTGACCTCGACCAGTTCGGTGTGAAGATGGCTGGAGCGCATGACGACCAGCACATTGCGTTGGATGGTCATCATAGCTTTCCTTCCGGGAGCGGGCCGTCGACGGGATCGCCCTCGATGATCAGGGGTGGCACACGAAAATCAGCGGCGTCGAACCAGGCGACAATCGCCTCGAGCGAGCCTAGCCGCTCGGCGGTGCCCCGATTCATCACGACATGGCCGGCTTCGTCGGCGGGATAGGATACAGGTTCGCCTTCGCCGGTGAAGACGACACGCTCGGGACTCCATTCGCCGGGATAGCCGTCACAGGAGCGGAGATAGGGCAGCTTGAGCGCGATGCATCGGTCCTCGAGTTCCTCGAAACATCCGCCACTCACCTCGTGGGCATAAAGGTCGAGCGGCTTCCCGGGCGTGCGATGGGAGGGGTCGGAAGGGTCGAAGGGTTCGCCGTCCCATTCGACCGCCAGGCCCTCGGTGAGGATGATCTGGGCCAATTCGTCATAGATGGCCGGGGGAAGTGACCCTCCCAGTCGGATGGACGCGGAAACACGATTAGCCATGAATACCTCCATAGGTTGGCCGCCGCTCGACAAGCGGCAAGGTGGAAGAGACTGGTGTGGATGCGTTTGGAGAATGGCTGCCCGTCAGCTCTCGCGGCCGAGCGTGCCGGCAAAGGTCGAAGGCGGCTTGCGCCTGGCCGAGCGACTGGCGTGCGCGACGGCATCAGCGCGGGTTGCGGATCGGCCGAGCCAGTCACCGCAGAAGCGGGCGAAGAAGCATCGCCCGGCCGCCCGCAATGTTCAGGCGCAACGGTATAGCGCCGATCGGGGGGCGAGCGGACGGATCGCGGGATCGGCATGTAGGGCTCCTGTCTGCGGAGAAACCTGATGGTCGTCGTGTCGGGGTGGCCAGTGGCTGGGGAGGTTGCACCGGGCCGACGTTCAGCCGAGACGAAGCGATGCGGCATATTCACGCAGCAAGTGGGCCATCGCGCTTCGGATGTTGCTCTTGTTGCCGATCAGGATCTCCGGCTGGAGTTCCTGGCCAAGCGCCGTGCGGTAGCCGAACGCCGGTTCGCCGCTGGCATCTTCGACAACGATGCGGTGACCGCGCGGCTTCGCCGGCCCCGCATAGCGCGCGGTGAAATCGCCCAGTCGCCCCGAGAGTCCGGCGGCCATCTTGCTCCAACGGATATGTCCGGCGGCGAACTGATCGCCGGGAGCGCGACCGCGAAAAAGCCAATGGCGGAATTGCGCGCGCTGCTGGAGTACCGAGTTGCGCGTTCGCTCCATGGTGCGGGCGAGCGGCAGGACGCCGGCGTCGGCGTCGATGCGAGCGAGTTCCCCATCGTCGGCAACGACCAGAATGTCGGCATAGTCGCTCTGGTGCAGCTGGTCGCGGAGCGCGACGCTGTCGATGGCGGCCGGGCCGGCCGAAAGCGACAGCGACAGGAGCCCGTCCTTCCTGTCGATCGCGAGCAGCGTCGCGCTCTCATGTCCGGGCCGACCGCGCAGCATCGCGAGGATGCCGATCGCTTCTGCGGCCAGCTCGGACGCCCCGAGCAGGAGCAGGCGCCGATGCCATGAGGCCGGCGGCGGGATGTCGGTCGGGCTCGGCCACTGGCTGGGAAGCCGCCGTGCGACTTGCGGACTGTCCGTCTGCACGGGCTTGGACGATGCGGCCGCAAAGGATCGCCGGGCGACGTCGAAGATGTCGTCGGGCTGGCCGCCACCATCGAGAAATCCCTGGTCATAGGCAGGACGCCGTTCATTTGGCTGACCGGGTCGGGACCATGAAGGCGGCCGTGACACCCATCCGGCACGAGCGGCATAGTGGCCGTCGGCATAGGCATGGGCGGCGTCCCAGTCATAGCCAAGAAGGTCGCGGGCATGGAGGATCGCGGCATGGCGGGTGTCATTGCTGCCTTGGGCAATCCGGCGTTCGACAAAGGCAAAATTTGCGGCCCTGCGCTGCTGCTCGGTTTCCAGGCTGATGGCGTCGTGCAGCGGTCGCAGCATCTGGACGCGCTCGCGGGTACGCGCCTGGCGGGCGCCCAGCGGTGCGTCGTGCGGGAGTTCCGGGAAGCAACGCCAGGCCTCGGCAATCGCTTGGGCGTGGCGGGCCGGACGGCCGCGCGCTATCCAGCATCCCGCATCGGCGGGATCGAAGAGATCGTTCATGGGAGTCGTCGATGACGAGACGTCCGAGATCGCAAGCCGTGCGTGGATCGATGAGACCCGCGCTCTTGGGCACGCTGGCGTTGTTGACCGGGTGCGAGAAGACACACCCCAACGAGCTCGGACCGACCGCCGCCGCCATTTGCGAAGAGGCCCACAGAAAGGCGCGCCACAGGCATAGAGGCGGTATAGTGATGCGCCTGCACGAATGGCGCCGTCTGGCGTTTGGTGTTGATGACATCGACGGCGAGGCGCTTGGGATCGATTTCCGTGGCGTTCGGGATCCAGCGGCAGCGTCGATCGCGCCAGCGCTGGCTGCGGGTGGTGAGCATGGCAACCTCCTTATGGATTACCTTCCGCCCTCTTCCTCCCCCTCTTCTGCTCCGATGGTTCAGTCTTCCCAATTCTCGAAAGAAAGCCCCTCGACGCGGGAAAACTCGCGGATATTGCGGGTAATCACGGTGTACCCGCGCGCAAGCGCCTGGCCCGCGATCAGGGTATCGAGCGGCCCGATGGGTTTACCTATGCGGGCCAGGTTCGTTCGAACCTCTCCGGCGGTTCGACTATCTGCGCGCGCGAAGTCAACGACCTCGAACCGCAAGGCCCCGATCCGATCCAGATTCTCCTGGACTCGCGCGCTGTTGAACGCGCCGAAATAGAGTTCGTGCATGACGATCGACGACACGACGCAATCGAGCGTGCTGTGCCGCTCGAGATTCTTCCAGACCTGCTTATTTCCCTTGAACAGCGCGATGATTGTGTTGGCATCGAGCGAAAACGTCATGCATCAGGGTCCATGGCGTCGCGAATTTCGAACTTCTGCGGCGCGTTGACCGCGGCCTCAAAATCCTCGTCCACCGGTCCGACCAGCGCCTTGAGCCAGTTCCAGTCGGATGAGATCGGTTCAAGGATGACGGCATCTCCCTCCCGTCGAATGTGAACCTGATCCCCCTCGAAGCGAAACTCCTTGGGCAGACGCACGGCCTGGGAGCGGCCGGTCTTGAATATCTTGGCGATTTCCATGTTCACCTTTCAAAGCCTTTGGTATGTATCGAAGATATATACCATGCTGCGCGGCGTACGGGAAGTGCCGACATCTCGTCCTCCGCCTTGAATACCGTTCCTGAAAGGGTGAAGCAGCGGCGATCAGGATTTCTCGCCCATCGGACCCCAGCCCGGTTCGCTGTGCGGGGGTTCATTCTGAGCCGGTCGTTCACTCGCCGAGCCCTTCAGCAGCGCGTGAATCAGCCGTTCTTCCCTCTTGCTAATCGAATGACGCCGGCGATCGCGCTCGATTTGCTGTCGCACGGATTCGGCGTTGTAGGCCGGTGACTTCTCGCTTGCCGTTGTCTCCGACCAACCGCCGGCGGCGCTGATCCAGACCATGCCCAAGGCGCCGGGCCTCACCTCCGTCTCGCCGCCGGATTGCGTGACGGAACCCCGGACGATCACGCAACCCGGGTCATTGATGCGCCGTGGTGATCGGCCTCCGAGCACGATCAGGTCGTCGAGGCCGCCCGGCAAATGGACCGTGTCCCCGGTATCGACCGCCGAGACCAGTTCGCGACCGATGGTGTACCGAAGCGTCCAGCCATTCTCGGTGATGTGCGGCATACGCGGTCTCCTTCCATGAGGTTGTCGAGGTCTGCGCTCCCCCCTTGCCATCCGACGGGAAAGCGGCACCGACGACGGCGGATATCCTTGCCGTTGATGGTGGCTGATCGGGCGTTTGCCTCAGCCGCGCGGCGGCAGCGGGATCGGGACGGCTTGTCCGCTGGCGAGGTTGATGAAGGCGCCGGCGTGGCGGATCGAGCCACGGCCGAGGAGATCGAACAGCAGCGAAAGAGCATGGCTCGCCAATACACGATTGACGAACAGCGACTGGCGTTCGAGCGCCTCGGCGACCGAGCATGATGGTGCGTGGTCGTCTGCCGTGCTTTCATCGGCGAGTTCCGGAAAATACTCGAGCGCCGTCGGAAGACGCGGGCCAGCCTCGCCGTCCCCACGCACCGGGCAGCCGATCAGATATTGTCCATCGGTCGCGCGGTTTCCCAGGTCCATCCAGTAGAACGGAGGCGCCCTGCTCTTCGTGATCGCAGCGCCGAGCGCGCGCCGGGCCGACGCTGTGTCGACGCAGGTGATGAGGATGTCCGTATCGTCGACGCCGGTCACCGCGGGCGCGCGACCGTGAATGGCGTTCCAGGATAGGCCATGCGCGAGGTTGATCCGTTCCGTCAGCGTGCGCGCTTTAGAATGTCCGAGGTCGCACCGATAGAATGGCTGGCGACCGAGATTGGCTTCGCTCACGGTGTCGTCGTCGACCACGGTGACGTGCAGCGATCGGGAAGAGATCGCGCGTAGCGCCGTGTCGAGCGAGGCGAGCCCCATCAGCATCTGGGCGCCGTTCCCGCCGCAGCCGGCAAGCAGGATCTTGATCGGGCGATTATCGAAGGCGGCTGGAAGATAGTGGCGGTCGCCGGTGTCAGGCTGCATGGGGTTCTCCTGAGAAGGGACTGCGCGGCAGGGGCACGAACATGCCGCAGGCGCAGAGGCGTGATGTGATCTGCGCACCGTCCGGCTCGTCGAGCTGGCCAACGACGAGTGCGATCTTCGTCGCAAAGGCGTCGTCGGCATTGTCGGTGGCGCTGAAATAGGCCGGTCCGGCTGCGTGGCTGTGGATGTCGCAGATCAAGTTCCAGCCTAGCTGCGGGACCGGCGATCGATAGACGAGCCGCGACGGTGTCGCCTCCTCGCTGTCGGGGAAATGCAACGCGAAGGCCCTCGTCTCTTCGTTCCAGAGCACGAAGGCGGCCGCTTCGTTGGGGAGTGCCGCGCGGAAGTGATCGAGAATCTCCTCGAGAAGCTCATGCGGGATCCGTCCGCACAGGAGATCGGCCCTTGGTTCGCCCACGCTTCCATAGGGGACATAGGCGGAGATCGGCGGCGTGACGGGAATATCGAGCGCGAGCCAAGGCCGGCGCAGGACCAGCATCACGCCATCGTTGCCGATCGCGAAGCCGTGTCCGGCGCTCGCGTCCCGGAGCGCGTCGAGGGCGGGGGATCGCCCATGGGGCGGGACCGGGTGGCAGGGTATCGCGGCGAGCACCGCGGCCGCTGTCGGGTCGTCGGCGAGCAGGGTCATCGCCGTACGCTCCCCGCAATAAGCTTGCCGACCGTCAGCGGGGCGGCGGCCGCGCCCCGTGACCCCTGCCGGATGCGAAAGGGCCTGAGACGCTTGACCGGAAAGCGGCCGGCCCGGCGGGCGGCGAGATCATCCCAGAGCCTGACCAGCCCGCCTTTGCCTGTCACGGTCATTTCCGGGCCGGGATTGGGGTGCGTCGACCAGGACGCGAACACCGCCTGCTCGAAGTCCGGGATGGATGCGATCGCCAGTGATTTCGGCTCCGGGATATTCCCCCAGCAAAGCCGTCCGTCGAGATAGACGTTGAGGACCGGCGAGTGCAGCAGCTCGGTATCGGCTGTGGGACGCTCATCGCTCGGGAGGGCATAAACGCCGAGATTGGAGCGGGTGGCGACGAGCAGGTGCGGCGGATATGGGACCGGGAGGACGGTTCGTTCGGACAACACGCGGAGACCGGCGGGCGGGTTCGACAGAGCGAAGTAGGCGGAACGCACCTGCGCCGGAATCCACCATGCGAGCATGTCAGGATGGGCGACCAGCACGTTGGCCGGCAGTATCTCGGGCAGGACGGTCCGGCCCAGCGCCTCGGTCCATTGCCGCAAGTGCGCACGCGTCAGCGGCGCTCCCGCAGCGATCGTCGACTGGCCTTCGGCGTCATGCTCGACCGCGTGGATGCTGGCAAAGGCCGGCGCACCCCGTCGCATCGCTCCGTGGGAATTTGCGGCGCGCGGCGCTTCTCGCCGGTAGAGCAGGATGGCGTTGGTCAGCACCATGCCGCCGCCGCTCGCTTCGAATTGGGTGCTATGGTCGGGCATGTCGGCCTCACAATTTGGTGGGATCGAGTTCGATGAGGGCCTGGGCGACGAGCAGGAATTGCGCGC
The DNA here is from genome assembly GCF_059424385.1 of Sphingobium sp. GW456-12-10-14-TSB1. Classification (NCBI taxonomy): domain Bacteria; kingdom Pseudomonadati; phylum Pseudomonadota; class Alphaproteobacteria; order Sphingomonadales; family Sphingobiaceae; genus Sphingobium; species Sphingobium sp. GW456-12-10-14-TSB1. The sequence goes on from NZ_JBWKZI010000001.1 coordinate 1,364,353, forward strand.
CGAGCCGCAATGATGTGAGCCAGTCGTCGATCCGGCCCGAATCCGGCAGCGGGCAAAGTCCCGCGATGTCCATGAAGCCCATTTCCATGCCGTGACGGCCGACATCGTCGAGTTCGGGCGCGAACTGCTCTGTGGGTACGAGCGTCAGCGGCGGCAGTGACGAGCATTCCTCGAAGCCGGGGACGTATTGGTAGATGAGATCGATGTCGCAGTGCCAGGCATTGCGTTCCGGTTGCAGGCTCTTCAAAGCCCGACGGGCATCGTGGAGACTGCGCAGATTCTGTCGCAGGCCGGTCGGGAGTTGCGCCGACCGCGCGGCGTTCGCCGTGATCATCCAATCGGGGCGGCGGGCATTCATCGTGGACGGCAGCGGCTGCTCCTCAAGATCGACTTCGTCCGCGCCATGGTAGTCGATCAGAGATTGACGGGCGCCCTCGTCGTCCGTCTCCCCGTCCCAATAGTACATGGCGATTTGCTCGAAGAGATCCTGGTATCCGAAGACTGGAAGCACGCAGCCCAGACTTTGCTCGAGCGCATGATAGGCGGCGGCGCGCCAAGCGATCGGAGCATCGCTGGTCTCGATCCACCCGAGGTCCATCTGTCCCATGCTGTCACAGACGATGGCGATCGCCGGCGAGTCGCCTTCCTCGCCCTTCAGGACGGTCATCCGCAGATCGGCAAGATCGAACGGCGCGAGAATGTCGAGCACTGCCGCGCGAAAGACCTGTTCGATGCGTATGCGGGCCTGCGCGCGGGTATAGCGCCTGGGCGCCGTTTCGCGGGCGGCCGCCCAGGCGCCGATCAGCTTGTGATGGGGGCCCAACGGGCCGTCGAACAGGGTAGGAACATCGTCGCAGATCGCGACGGATCGTCCCGCAAGATCAGCCGAGGGGCGGGAGGTGAAGCCACGGCGGCGGCTCGAGCGGCTCGCGTCCTTCGTCCGTTCGGCTTTCCGGGCCGAGGAGCATTCGCGCGTGGAGGGCCTGGATGCGGGCGTCGCAGGCGGGCGGGGTGAAGTCGTTCGTGTCGCCATCGTCGAACTCGATCCATTGGAGGAGCGTCTTGCGGGGAGCGGCCGGGATCGCCGCGCGCCTGTCGCGTGACATGGTCAGCCCTTGGTGCCGACGGCGCGACGATATTCGGTGACATGGGCAGTGCCCGACACGCCGGCGTCCACCATCTCGGCGTTGACTATCGCCGGAAAGAGCGTGGCATGGTAGGCACGCAGGGCCGCTAGGTCATCGGCGAGGTGCGGCGGGACCGGAAGGTCGATGCCGTCATATCTGTAGGTGCGGGTAAGACGATTGATCTGCATGGGTGCCTCCCGGCTGATGTGAGAATGGTCGAGAAAATCCCGTCAGAAGAGCGTAGCGGGCTCGTCCGGCTTGGCGTCGGGTGGCGGACTGGTACGTACCGGCACTTCCGCGGCGCTGGTGGGCGAGGTCGTTTTCGACGCTGCAGCAGCTTTCGCCTTGGCCGCTTCGGCGGCGGCGGTCCTGGCGGCCTCGGCGGCCTGCCGTTGCTCGGCGAGCTGATCGGCGAGCGTCTTGCGCGTGGCGATGAGTTCGCCGAGCGCGCCGTGCGGCCCCTTGGCGAGTTCGGCGTCGATCTCTGCCGCGCTGCCCGTGATCGAGATCGGCCGGGCCTCGCAGGCTTCGAGCTTGGCCCCCGCGCCTTCCGCCTTCCGGGGAATGACGGTGAGCGTGACAGTGTCGTCGGGGCCGGCAACGAGGTCGAGCCCAAGCGAATAGCGGGTGAGCAGCGGAAGCAGGCTTGCAATCAGCATGACGGTCAGTCCTTGTGCTGGAGAGGGTGGAATCCGGTCAGGCGGCGAGGTCGGCGTCTGGGAGTTGGGCTTGCGGGGCGGCACGCGTGGGGGGCGCCCCATAGGTGCTGTCGAGGGTCATGGCGCTCGGCAGCCGGCCGGACCAATCGAAGCCGATCGTATTGAGCATGCTGGTGATGAGGTCGGACTTCTTGCCGGCGAGGCGCTTGGCGAACGCCTTTTGGCCCATATGGGCGATCAGGCCACATTCGCGGGCGATGAACTTCAGCTCTTCCTTGGTGTACCGGTCGAGGAATGCCTGATCGACCTTCCAGCTATCGCGCAGGTCGACCTCGAAGACGTTCGCGAGGTCGGCGACATGGCCGAATGTGACCACGTCCTTCGCGTAGGCGGCGCCGATGACGGCGAGCACGATTTGCGCCTGCCGGTCGGGCAGGTCCCGGATCGTCGCGATCTGGGCGCCGTAGTCGAGGTCGGGGAAGGCCGCACCGACCAGCAGGCCGGCACGCGACGTCAGGGTGTCGGCCTTGATCTGCGACAGCGTGCCCGACATCGCCGCGACGAGGATCGTGATGTGCGCGTGGCTGGTATTGCTCGCGAGCGCGCGGGCGAGCGCGGTGCGCCAGGTCGCTTCGCGAAGGTCGGCGGTGCGGCGCGCGATGGATTCCGCGGTGATGGCCGGCTTTTGCACCGATGCCGCACTGCCCGCGGAAGTTGCCGCGATCGACGGCACGGATGCACGCGAACCCGTCGTTTCGTCAGCCGACGGCAGGGTATCGTCAGCATCATCGACGTCGGTTTCGTCGGCGGGGCCATCCTGCTCGTCGTCGTCGGCATGGTCGATGGTGACAGGTACTGCGGCCCTTGCGGCCTTGGCGGCGCGTTCCTCTTCCTCGAAGCGTATCGTCTCGGCGGCTTCGGTCTTGAGCTGGAAGCATGTCGGATTGGTGCAATGGCCCTCGTCGACATGTGTCTCGAACAGCGCGCGCTGCGTTCCGGAATTGAACGGGCAGGTAATGCATTCGGTCTTGTCGAAGCAGGCGCCCGCGAGGTTCTGCGTGACGCGCATGAGCAGTTCGCGCGTCTTGCTTACGTCGAGGCCGGCGGTCAGGATCGTTTCTAGGGCCTTGTCCTGCTTGTCTGAGGGTATGGCGGCGAGGAGCTCGGCATGTCCGACCTTGATGCGGCGCTCATCGAGCGCGAGCTTGACCGCGTCGGAGAGCTCGGCCAGCGCCAGACGACGATCGAGCTTGGTGCGGGACCAACCAAGCCGCCGCGCGGCCTCGGCGCGATCGCCCTGGCACGCTGCGAGGTAGCGGACGGCGGCATCCGCCTGCTCCGTTTCAGAAGGATCGTCACGGTCGTCATTCTCCGCGATCGCAGCCTCGAGGGCTTCCTGATCCGTCATCACGCGGATCACGACAGGCACCTCGCCATCGGGGCCAAAAGCTTCCCGCGCGGCACGCCAGCGGCGTTCGCCGGCGACAATGGAAAAGACGTCGTCCTTTGGACGAAGCAAAAGGGGCTGGAGCACGCCGCGCAGGCGGATCGACACGACCAGCTCGTCATGCTTTTTCCGGTCGAAATAGCGGCGAGGGTTGTCCCCCTTTTCGATCCTCGAGAGCGGCAGTGTGGTGGGATAAGGCGTTTGTTGTGCGTCCATGGCTTATCTCCTTATGGAATGTGGCTGGCCGTCCATCGGGCGGCGCTTGCGCCGGCGGCGGTCCGCGCTGTCGATGGCGAAGTCGCGCGGACCGGTGTCGGTCAGTTCATCGAGTGGCTGGGATGACGGCAATCTCGATCCGATCACCCCTACGCTCCCCCCTTCCCTCCTGTTGGCCGAAGCCTTTGGAGGCGGGGCAGTCGTTCTCGAAAAATGGGTTGAGCTTCCCCGCGCCGGGAGTGCAGATCTCGCGCGTCGCGCGTCACTGGCGCCGTTGATTATTGCGTGATGACGCGGCGGGTCAGGTTGGGGATACGATCATTGTCATAGGGGCTGCTGACCGACATCTCGATCGCGTCGCGCTGAGCGCGATACCAATCGGTGGCCTCGACCTTGTAGGTCTCGGTCGCATAGGGTTCGCCGCCGCTCGAGAATTCGATTTCGACGGTGAAGCTGTGGAGGTCGATGTGGGAAGATGCGTCCATGGTGACTTCCTTTCAGAATGAAAAGGGCGGCTCCGACCGAGGTCGAAGCCGAGCGTGAGCCGGCGTTGGAGCTAGGGGCGATGCTGCCGCGATCCGCAGCTGATTGAGTGCGATCAGGCGGAAGAGTTCGGAACACATGCGAGCGGGCCTTCGCCGCCGATGGCTATCGGGCGGAGAACGATCCCCCGTGGGTATTCGTCAGGACGATACTGGCCGGCCCAATCACCACGCCAACCATGACCACCCTCCTCCCCTCCCTTTTGACTTGCGCGTTGAATATCGGCACTTGTCGTTTACGCTTGCGCAATTGAGCCCTGCTCAAGACCGCTATTTCCAGCCAGAAGAAGGATGTTGCATGGCCGAGACCGAAGAAGCGGGTGTCATGTCTTTGACCGTGACGTTGCTCAGCGCCTATTTTGCGAACAACACCGTTCCGAGCAGCGAACTGCCTGCACTCGTCGAGGGGACACGACGAGCCCTGCTGGGCGGCGAACCAGTCGCTGCCGCGGTGCCCGAGGTGAAGGCGGAGGAAAGCGCAGTCGAGCCCCCTGCTCCCGCGCCTGAGTTCAGGCCGGCCGTAACTGTGGAGGAGAGCCTCGCCTCGCCCGACAAGATCCTGAGCCTGATCGACGGGAAAGCATACAAGGCTCTCAAGCGTCACCTCTCGACGCACGGATTGACGCCGGCCGAATATCGAGCGCGCTATGGTCTGCCTGCCGACTATCCGATGGTCGCGCCGGGCTATTCGGCGGAACGGCGCGAGGTCGCGATACGGCTTGGATTAGGTGGAAAGCGCAAGAGCGTATCGCCGCCTCGCGTGTCGGAACCCGAAGCCGCGCCTGCAAGTGCTGCAGAAGAGCCGGTGACGGTTGCTGTCGAGGCGGCTCCGGCCAAGCCTGCAACCGTGCGGCGCGCTCGTGGAAAGGCTGCGCCGGCGGAACCCGCGGGGGTCACGCCCAAGGCTGCCAGGCGTAAGGCGGGCAATCGCGAAACCAAGCCTGTTGCAGCCAAGGCCGAACCGAAACCCAGACGGAGCAGGGCATTGAAGGCCGGCGGCGCTGCAGCGACGCTACCGGATGCAGCGCCCGTCGAGGCGCCTGCGGCCGGCTAGCTCGCCAGGCTCATCACTCCCTCCCCGCCCATTCGCAGCACGTCGTTCCAATCCTTGAAGCCTGCCGGCGGGTATTCGGTCTCGATGGTACGACCTGCCATCGCATAGGCTTGGAAGGCGCTCGCCGCGCCGATCTCGCCCGCGATTGTTGATTTCCACTGAGAAGTGACCCGGGTAGGGCGTAAATTTCCACTGAGAATTGACCCATGTTGAACTCGTCCCTGGCTTTGGCAAGCGAGGGTATATGGAGTGTTGGACATGGCGTTATTGAGCGTTATCCGGCGCTGGCATTTTCGCGATCATCTACCGATCCGAGAGATAGCGCGGCGCACCGGACTATCACGCAACACGATCCGCAAATATTTGCGGTCCGAGACGATCGATCCGCGATTCAAGGTGCCTGATCGACCAAGCAAACTGGATCCATTTGCTGAGCATCTGGCGGCCTGGCTGCGGCGCGAGATGGGCCGATCGCGCAAGCAGAAGCGCACGATCAAGCAGTTTCACGCCGATCTGGTGAGCCTGGGTTATGAAGGATCCTACAACCGGGTTGCCGCTTTTGCTCGGGACTGGCGCGAAGATTATCGGCGCCAGCAACAGATTGGCGGGCGTGGGACATTCGTGCCCCTGTCGTTCGCGCCGGGGGAAGCTTTCCAGTTTGATTGGAGCGAGGACTGGGCAATCATTGCCGGGGTTCGGACCAAGCTGCAGGTCGCGCATTTCAAGCTCAGTTACAGCCGGGCATTCATCGTGCGCGCCTACCTTCTGCAAACCCATGAGATGCTGTTCGACGCCCATAATCACGCCTTCCGCGTGCTGGGCGGCGTGCCGCGCCGGGGTATCTATGACAATATGCGCACGGCGGTCGACAAGGTCGGGCGTGGTAAGGAACGCACCGTCAACGCACGCTTCCTGACGATGGTCAGCCACTATCTGTTCGAAGCCGAGTTCTGTAACCCGGCTGCGGGATGGGAAAAGGGGCAGGTCGAGAAGAATGTCCAGGATGCGCGGCACCGTCTGTGGCAACCCACGCCGCAGGCCGAGAGCCTTGATGCGCTGAACCTGTGGCTGGAGGAGCGCTGCAAGGCGTTATGGGAGGACATCTCTCACGGGATCGAACCCGGGTCGGTTGCCAATGCCTGGGCCGATGAATCTGAGTGTCTGATGGTTGCGGGCAGGCCCTTCGATGGTTTTGTGGAATATCGCAAACGGGTATCGCCGACGTGCCTCATCCACTTTGAGCGCAATCGCTACAGCGTACCGGCCTCTTTCGCCAATCGCACTGTCAGCCTGCGCGTCTATCCTGATCGCTTCCAGGTCGTCGCCGAGGGGCAGCCAATCTGCGCGCATCAGCGCATCATCAACCGCTCTCACGACGGTCCAGGTCATACGGTTTATGACTGGCGTCATTATCTGGCGGTCGTGCAGCGCAAACCCGGCGCCCTGCGCAACGGAGCGCCCTTCCTTGAGCTACCCGATGCGTTCCAGCGTCTGCAGCGACATCTGTTGCGCAATCCTGGCGGCGACAGGGAAATGGTCGAAATACTGGCGCTGGTTCTTCATCATGATGAGCAACTGGTGCTGACGGCGGTCACCATGGCGCTGGAGGCTGGCGTTCCGACCAAGACCCATATCCTCAATCTGCTCTATAGGCTGGTCGACGGAAAACCGATCTCCACGCCGCCGGTGACGGCGCCCCAGGCGCTCAAGCTGGTCAGCGAGCCGATGGCCAATGTCGAACGCTATGATGATCTGCGCAAGGAGAAGCGTCATGCGTCATGACCCTGCCAGCGGCGCCATCGTTGTCATGCTCCGCAGCCTCAAGATGCATGGCATGGCGCAGGCCGTCACCGATCTCATGGAACAGGGATCTCCAGCCTTCGAAGCCGCCATCCCGATCCTCTCCCAGTTGCTCAAAGCCGAGACAGCAGAACGGGAGGTTCGGTCTGTGGCCTATCAGCTCAAGATCGCGCGCTTCCCTGTCTATCGCGATCTGGCCGGCTTCGACTTTACCAGTAGCGAGGTCAATGAAGCTCTGGTGCGTCAGTTGCATCGCTGCGACTTCATCGACATCGCCGACAATATCGTGCTGGTCGGCGGTCCTGGCACCGGCAAGAGCCATGTGGCAACCGCGCTGGGCATCCAGGCCATCGAACATCATCGAAAGCGCGTCCGCTTCTTCTCGACGGTCGAACTGGTCAATGCGCTCGAGCAGGAAAAAGCACAGGGCAAGGCCGGTCAGATCGCCAATCGCCTCCTGCACTCCGATCTCGTTATCCTGGATGAGCTTGGATATCTGCCGTTCAGTGCTTCAGGTGGCGCGCTGCTCTTCCATCTGCTGAGCAAACTCTACGAGCGCACCAGCGTCATCATCACCACAAACCTGAGCTTCAGCGAATGGGCCACCGTGTTCGGCGACGCCAAAATGACCACGGCGCTTCTCGATCGGCTTACCCATCACTGCCACATCCTGGAGACCGGCAACGATAGCTTCCGCTTCAAAAACAGCTCTGCCAAGCAGGCCAGAACCCAAAGGAGAAAACCACGGGTTGACCCACCCATGACACCCGAAACATAATCCGCAGACGGGTCACTTCTCGATGGAAAACCCGGGTCACTTCTCAGTGGAAATCAACAGCATGCCGGCAGCCAACTCGCACGGACCAGGCTACCTTGCATTGATCAGCCTCTCGGGGGAAAAACGATAGCGGTCACCCGCGCAGCAAAGGGAAGGAGCGGGCAAAAGGTCCGCCAAGATTATCCACGGGCGTCCACTGAACCCGCTTCACCCCCCGTGCCAAGCATAGCCTTTGACAGAATGGCAGAACACCCGATCTGAACACGTCACTGGATGAATACCGGTTTAACCTGTGCTAAGATCCGGCGAGAGGTGTGATATGGTATATTTCACGGAGCGAGTTTTGACCGGGGAACTGGTGACCGCAAAAGATTTGCTCATCCGCGCCTTGGCGATCCTCGACAAGCAGGAAGAACATCAGGTAGCCTATAAAGTTTGCGAAGCGATTGAGAGACTGATCGGCGCGCCAAGTACTCTCGAGCAATGGTATCAAATGACCGGTCGAAATACGGATGGCTCGCCAAAGGATTTGCGGCAGGTCTGCAAATAGTTTGAGACGCAAGACATCCAAAACGAATCCGAATGGCGGATAGCCTTTATCTCGGACTCTCACTCATGGAGTTTTGCAAGGTCGGGGTGGACTGCTGAAACGATACCAGGCGTAAATAGCCGGGTCAGGAAACCGGCGAGATCGCCTGCATCATAGACGCCACTCCGAAAGGCCGCGAAGATGGCTTCGGTCCCGCTAGCGAACAATACCGATATGAGGATATGGCGTTTTATCGGCGATAGTCGGTCGATCTCGATCCGTTCGCCCACGTCGGTTTCAATGTCTAAGAGCATTGCCTCGATCTGCGTTGCGCCGAACAAGCGCGAGCGGATGTGGTGTTGGTTCAGTTCAAAGAAGGCGGCCCCTCCTTTCATTGGCAGGATTAGGTTCATGAAAGCAAGATAGGCCTCGAAGAGCATCACTTCGAAATCACCGGCCCCTGCCCTTGCCGCAGCTGTTTCCTCTCGGATTCGCCGGATAAGCCGGTCCACGATCTCGTCAAACACCGCCTCTTTACTGCCGTAATAATTATAGAAACTGCCCGGCGAGACCTGGCTCTCGGCGACAATGTCACGAACCGAGGCGGCATCGAGTCCTATGGTCGAGAATATCGTCCAGGCAGCAGCTTCGATCTTCTCCCTGTTCTGTGCCCGTGTCGTCTCGCGCTTTTCGGAAAGAGCGTAAGCTCCCTTGCCGGTCGATGCGCGACGCACCTGCTGGACCATCCGCGGAGCCATTCAAGCCATCAGATGCTGGCCGGCATCGACCGGAATGATCGTGCCGGTGATGCGGCGGGCGGCATCGCTTGCAAGGAAGGCGGCCACCGCGCCCACATCCTCGATCGAAACGAGCGTTCCTTGCGGCGCAGTGGCGGCCGCACGGTCCAGTAGCTCATCGAACCGGCCGATCCCGCTGGCCGCACGGGTCGCGATGGGGCCTGGAGAGATGGCGTGCGCTCGGATCCCCATGGGCCCCAGCTCTGCGGCAACATAACGGGTCGCGCTCTCAAGTGCTGCCTTGACTGGTCCCATAAGGTTGTAATGTTCGACAACTCGCTCCGATCCATAGAAGGTGACGCACAGCAGGCAGCCCCCGTCTGTCATCAATGGCTCAGCCAGTCGGGCCATGCGCAGGAAACTGTGGCACGAGACATCCATGGCGAGCGCAAATCCGTCGGCAGAGCTATCCACGACCCGGCCGTGCAAGTCTTCCTTGGGGGCGAACGCGATGGAATGCAGCAGGAAATCGAGACCGCCCCATCGCTCATGCACTTGCGTGAAGAGTTCCTCCAACTGCCCGGGCTCGCGGACGTCGCACGGCGCCAGCCACTCGACCCCCAACCGCGTCGCTACCGGTTCCACAAAAGGCTTTGCCTTCTCGTTGAGATAAGTCGCCGCCAATCTCGCCCCGCAATGCGCGAACGCCTCAGCGCAGCCGGCCGCGATGCTATGCTCATTGGCGATTCCGATAACGAGGCCGCGCTTGCCCGAAAGATCAACGAGAGGTTTCACGAGTCCGTTCCCTGCTCATGTTCAAGAAGATTTGACGTGTGCATTGCAATCATGCGCTCCTCGTCGGTGGGGATGACCCGGACCGTCACGTCGCTGTCGGATCTGCTGATTACGTCCGCTCCCGACACATTCGCCCCCTCGTCGAGCCTAACACCGGCCCATGCCAGGCGGGCGCAGATCGCCGCCCGAATGATCGGGTCGTTCTCGCCGATACCGGCAGTGAAGATGATCCCGTCGAGCCCTTCCAACGATCCGATCAAGGCACTTGCTTGCCGGGCCGCGCTCCAGACAAAAAGCTCGATCGCCTCGGCCGCGTGCGGATCAGCGCTGGCATGAAGTGCGCGCATGTCGCTCGACACGCCTGATACACCCAACAAACCGGACTGACGATAGAGGAGGGATTCCACTTCTCCCGCGCTAAAGCCTTCCTGGAGTTGGAGATGCACGACTACGCCCGGATCGATCGAGCCGGTACGCGTGCCCATCATCAGGCCGTCGAGTGCCGTGAACCCCATGGTCGTGTCGATGCTAACCCCTCCGCGCATCGCACACATGCTCGCGCCGTTGCCCAGATGCGCGGCAAGCACCCTTCCCTGGGCCAGTATCGGGTCCAGTTCCCGCAAACGCAGGGCGATATATTCGTAGGACAGGCCATGAAAGCCGTATCGACGGAAACCTCTGTCGCTTAGCGCGCGAGGAAGGGCCAGGTGAGAAGCAATGGCCGGCATGGCGTGATGGAAGCCCGTGTCGAAGCAGGCTATCTGGAGCAAATGGGGTGACTTGCGGGCTATTTCGCGGATAGCGGCAAGATTGTGAGGCTGATGCAGAGGTGCAAGCGAGCAAAAGGCATCGAGTTCGCCAAGGAGCGCGGCATCGACCCGCTGCGGTGTCCAAAAGCGGCTTCCCCCATGCACGACCCGATGGCCGACGGCGACAACCTCATGCCGATTGAGATGGGTAGCAGCCCAATCGTAGAGTTCGTCGAGCAACGGCTCATGGGTCAGGCCAGCGCCATCCATCCACTGCTTTTCGAGAAGCACTTCACCCTCGTCCGAACGGATGAGGATGCGAGGACTAGTGCCGATCCCCTCGAGCTTTCCCCCTGCCACATGGCGTGGTCCATCTGGCCCAAGCGTATAGAGGCCAAACTTTATACTGGAGGAGCCTGAATTGAGGCTTATGATGGCGCGGGTCATGCCGGAAGACCTGGCGCAGCTTTTGTTCCTGCAGCGGCGAGAAGTACGGCAACCGCGCAGGAGGCCAGGCGCGTGCGCAAGCTATCCGCCCGACTGGTCAGAATGATCGGCACGCGCGCGCCAACCACGATTCCCGCTGCGTCGGCACCACCAAGGAACGTGAGTTGCTTGGCAAGCATGTTGCCTGCTTCGAGACTGGGCACGACAAGGATTTCCGCCCGTCCCGCAACGGGGGAGACGATGCCCTTCTCTCTCGCCGCAGCGGCACTGATCGCATTATCGAAGGCGAGCGGCCCGTCTAGCACGCCGCCCGAAATCTGACCGCGATCGGCCATCTTGCACAGAGCCGCCGCATCAAGAGTGGAAGCGATCGCCGGATTGACGGTCTCAACGGCTGAGAGGATTGCGACGCGTGGTTCACTTATGCCGATCACATGGGCAAGGTCGATAGCGTTGCGGATGATGTCGGCTTTCTCATCAAGGGTCGGCGCGATGTTGATCGCCGCGTCGGTGATGAGAAGAGGCGTAGGATGTCCCGGCACATCCATCAGATAGACATGGCTGACGCGCCGCTCGGTCCGTAGCCCGGTCTCTCGGGCAACGACCGCGCCCATCAGTTCGTCGGTATGGAGGGAACCCTTCATCAGGAGTCTTGCCTCACCACCGCGAACCAGTTCCACCGCTGCGGCGGCTGCGGCATGGCTATGAGGCGCCGGAACTATTCGAAACGCGCCGATGTCCTCCCCGGCTTCCTGCGCAGCCGCCAGAATGCGAGCTTCGGGGCCGACGAGAACGGGTAAAATGAGACCGGCCTGTGCCGCTTCGGCGACCGCCTTGATCGCCGCTGCGCTGCAGGGATGGACGATAGCGGTTGGGACGGCACTCTTTCCCGCGGCAGCGTCCATCAGCCTTCGATATCCGTCATGGCCGGAAAGCTGGATGTCGGGAAGGACCGCACGCGGACGTCTTATCTTCTCGATGGGCGCCTTGACGGTCGCAATGCCCGTGATGACGTCCTCGCCGTCCTGGTTGGTGCAGCGGCAATCGAGGGTGAGAATGTGATGCTTGTCGTCCTTCGTGGAGACTTTGACCTGCGCTGTAATAGTGTCGCCCAGTCCAACGGGCCGTACGAACCGCAGCGACTGGTCGAGATAGATGGTGCCGGGGCCAGGCAATTGCGTTCCCAGCACAGCCGAGATCAGTCCTCCACCCCACAGGCCGTGGGCGATGATGCGATGGAACATGTCGCCCGCGGCGAACTCCGGGTCCAGATGGGCGGGATTCACGTCCCCTGAAGCCAGGGCAAAGAGTTGGATTTCGCGTTCGCCCAGCGTTCGTGACAAGCTTGCCGTCTCGCCAACGGCAATTTCATCATATGTGCGGTTCTCGATCATTTCAGGCGCGGTCATAGTCATTTCTCCAGCACGTAGCTGCCGGGAGCATCGAGGATCGGGGCATATCCCTTGTCGCTCGCTCCCAGGGGCGGCGGCGCACCGGCTTCCCCCGACCGCACACCCAGCCACTCGCCCCATGCTTCCCACCAGGAGCCGCCATGATCTTCTGCCTGCAACAGCCACTCTTCGGGCGAAAGGGCCGGGTCACCGTCACGCCGCGTCAGAAGCCGATAATGGCGATGGTTATGGCCGGGCTCCGATACGATGCCTGCGTTATGGCCGCCATTGGTGAGCGCGAAGCTGATCTCGGCGCTGGTTAGCATATGGATCTTGTGGACCGAGCGCCATGGCGCGACATGGTCGGTTTCAGTGCCCACCACGAACATGGGGAGTCGCAGCGCTGACAGGCTAATCGTCCGATTATCGACCTTGAAACGCCCCTCTGCCAGATCGTCCTTCAGGAAGAGTTTCCGCAAATATTCACTGTGCATGGCGTAAGGCATGCGTGTACCGTCCGCATTCCAGACCATCAGATCGTTCAAGGGCGGCCGGTTGCCCATCAGATATTCGTTCAGGACTCGAGACCAGACGAGGTCATTGGATCGCAGCATCTGGAAAGCCCCGCCCATTTGGCTGCTGTCGAGATAGCCACGTTCCCACATCATGCTATCCAGCAGGTTGAGTTGGGCTTCGTCAATGAACAGGCCCAACTCGCCCGGCTCGCTGAACTCGGTCTGCGCCGCCAGCAGAGTGAGCGTAGCAAGCCGATCGTCCCCGTCCCGCGCCATCGCGGCAGCGGTGATCGCGAGAAGCGTCCCGCCAAGACAATATCCAAGCGCGTGAATCTTCTGAGCGCCCGTTATGGCGCCGATCGCCTCTAGCGCCGCCATCGGGCCGAGCAGCCTGTAATCGTCCATATCGAGATCGCGGTCGGCGCTGCCCGGATTATGCCAGGATATTGCAAAGACCGCATAGCCCTGCCCCACCAACCACGAGATCAGAGAGTTGTGCGAGGACAGATCGAGAATATAATATTTCATGATCCAGGCTGGAACGACCAGCACCGGCTCGGGGCGGACATTTGCCGTGGTGGGTTCATATTGGATGAGTTCTATCAGGCGATTTCGGTAGATGATCTTGCCCTTGGTGGCGGCAATATCCTTTCCAAGCTTGAAGTCCGCAACGCTGCTGGACGCAGCACCACGCGCCATATCCTCCAGGTCAGTCAGAAACAGGTGTGCGCCTTCGACAAGGCACATGCCTCCCGTTTCCACAATCCGTTGTTGCAGCACTGGATTGGTCGCCGCGAAATTGCTCGGCGCAAACATGTCGAGTATCTGTCGCATCGCAAAGGACGTCACCGCCTCATGATGGTCGCTGACACCGGATACGCCGGTCGTTGCCGCATGCCACCATTGCTGCATCAGCAGGAACGACTGGGCGATCGCGCTGTAAGGAGGCGTCTTCCAGGCCGGGTCGTCGAAGCGATGATCCTGCGGCAGCGGCTCAATCGCGGGATGGTCGGAAGCGCTGCCATGGGCCAGATAGTCGGCCAGCCGGATATATTTGCGCGCGCCCTTGGCGAAAAGTTCCAGGCGATGACCCGGCGATGCGGCAAGATGCAGGGCCCAGTCGGAAAAGGCTTGCGCAATTGTGACGGGCGAAAGGCCCCCCGTCATGCTGGCGATCGCGGCGAAAGCGGCCCGGTCGAAGGTCTCCGCGAGGCCATCGAGCGGATCCGGGGCGGAAGCGGTGCCGGGGCTGTCGATCATTGTGGGGAACTCCCTGATGAATCATGCTGCTGTGAACTGTCGGCTCCGCTCATCGCTATTGGCGATGCCCCAGCGCCCCAGCCGCCAGCGACGGCGCGGTATAGCTGGACAGTGGCCGTACCCTGAGCAATCCGTGCCTGTTCCATCCTGTCGAGGTCCGACAGGGCATCGAGCCTGGCCTGAAGGACGTCTCCAAGGGGCACGCGTCCGGCTTTGTAGAAGCTCGCCGCAAGCTCCGCACGGTTCTCAGAGAGATCGCGCGCATGATCAAGTCCGCTCAGGCGTTGGTCCAGACCGGCACGGAAACCATATGCCGTCTCGACCTCCTCTAGGGCGTTGAGCATCGCGCGGTCCTGTGCCGCGAGCGCAGCCGCCAGTTCCGCGTTGCCTGCGGCAATTCGGCCGCGCAGCAGACCGCCCGTGAAGATCGGAACGCTCGCTTTGACGCTGACGAGCCCGAGCGAGCCTCCAAAGCCCGGGAGACCCGACAAGCCGATCTGGCCGTTCTGACCCATGAAGCTGATACCGAAACGTGGCATAAGATCGGCCTGCAAGCTTTTAAGCCTCGCGGCCCGCGCCTCGACGATCAGCATTCTCGCGCGGACATCGGGGCGGCGACCCAATATGGTCGAGGGGAATTGGCCGGATGGAGGCGGCGGCACGGCGATCTGGACGCCCGTCGGCATCTTCGGCAATTGCTCGGGCAGGTCACCGGCGAGTACGGCGAGCCGCCTTTGTCTCGCATCGATCAGCGACATTATCGGCGGGCGGGATGCCTCCAACGAAGCCAGCGCGCCTTGCGCCTTGGCCACATCCATGGCGGTTGCCTGTCCCGTTCGCTGGCGCGCCGACGCATAATCGGTCAGGCGCCGCGCGACAGCGATACTCTCACCAAGAAGGGCAAGCCGACGCTGCAGACCGGCCCATTGCTGATAATTTTCGACGACATCACCTATCACGACCAACCGGACACCATCCGCCAGGCTGGCCGTGCTCTCGGCAAGAGCGTGCGCCGTGTCGACATCGGCATGTCGGCCACCGAATATGTCCGGCTCCCATTGAGCGCCGAGGCCGATCAGATAGCCGGTTCCGGTCTTCCCGCTCGTGTAGGGTTGGAGCACAGACCCCAGCGCGCCATCGATGTCGGTGTCGCCGGCATTTACCCAAGCAGCACCACTCGCTGCAATCGAAGGATACAGAGCGGATTCCGCGACCGACACAAGCGCCCTGGCCGCTCTGACGTGCGCCTCGGCGACGCGGACATCGGCATTGCTCGCCAGGGCCCGATCGACCAGTGCATCGAGATATGGATCCTTCCAAAGGGTCCACCACCGATCAAGGTTCCCTTCAGACGCCTCATTTGCAGCGGGAGCGTCCAGCCGCTGCGGAGCCGTGATCCTGGCCGAGGATGGCGACAGAGGCGGCGCAGACGCGCAAGCTGCCAGCGCCAGTACTGCGGAGCCAAGGGTCAGGCGCTGCAGGAGTCTATGGATGGTGTCGTTTCGGATATGCATCGTCACCCCTGCCGCGCCAGCATCGTGCGGAACCGTTGAACTGCCAGGGTGACGAAAAGGGCGCCCCACCCGCAGATCATGAGCAGTTCACCCAGCACCGTCTGCAATCCCGCTCCGCGATAAAGGACAGCCTGCGACAGGCTCACGAACTGGGTCGTTGGCAAAAGCCTCGCGACCGTCTGCACAGCGACCGGCATGCTCTCGAGCGGCGTCGCCGCTCCAGAAAGGAGATAGGCGATCGCATAGACGGGCACCGCGAACAGACCGAATTGCGGCATGCTGGGCGCCATGGTCGCCATCCACATGCCAAGCGATGTCACCGAGAAGAGGTAAAGCATCATCGCAGCCACAAAGAGCAGAAGCGATCCTGCAAGCGGCACACTGAGTAAACCGTGCACAACGAACCATAGCGACGCGATCGACGCCACGAGAATGACCAGACCATTGGCCAGTATCTTTGCGAAGGCGATCTCGCTCGCACGGACAGGCATGACCAGCAAATGCTCGATCGTGCCGTGTTCACGCTCGCGAATCACCGCCGCGCCCACAAGGATGATCGACAATACCGTCACATTGGTGACGATTTGCATGACCGAGGTGTACCAAGCCGACTGCGAGTTCGGATTGAAAAAAGTCTGGCTTGTCACCTTGATTGGCAACTGTGCAAGCAAACCCTGCGCGTGCATAAAATCAAGCACCTCAGCGGCAAAAATCTGTTGGAAATAGGATGCGCCCAAGCCTGCCTGGGTCATCGCCGTCGCATCGACTAGGATCTGCACAATCGGCCTGCGCCCCGCCAGGACATCCGCCTCGAAGCGCGGAGGGATTTCAATGACGAAGATATAACGCCCCTCGTCCATTGCGGACGCGACATCGCCGCGCGCGATGTCCACGGGCGACTTGAAATAAGGCGGTCGCACGGCGTCTCGCATTCGTCGCGACAACTCGCTGTGATCATCATCGACGATAGCGACCGAGGCGTTGGAAACTTCTGCTTTCACGCCTGACGCGACAAGCTGGATGGCTATGGTGAAAGCAAACACGATGAGAACGATCAACGTCACATCCTTCATGACGCTGCGCAATTCCTTGGCGCCGAGCAGCCAGACATTGACGAGCCAGCGCGTCATGTCTCCTGTTTCCTGAGCATGAGGCGCGAGCCGATTATGAAAAAGAGCGCAAATCCCGCCAGTGCCAGATAGGCCTGCCCGAAGCTCGCAATGCCAAGGCCCTTGGTGAAAGTACCGAGGCTGACGACTTGGAACCAGGAAGAGGGGAAGCCGACGCCTACCCAGTAGCTGCCGTCGACGAGGGTCGAAACCGGATAAAGAAGTCCGGAGAAATTGACCGACGGAATAAGGCAGATGAGCGCGGTCGCGAAAATCGCGGCGACCTGCGATCGCACGAAGGTCGAGATCATCATGCCGAGTCCAGTCGACGCAAGCACAAAAAGCAGCCCGCCAATCGTCAATGCGATGAAGGAGCCCTTGAGCGGGACGTCGAGCAAGAGGATGATAAGAGCCACCAGGCTGAAGTAGCTCCCCATGGCCAGCGCCGCATAAGGCGCCTGCTTGCCGATCAGGAAGGCGCCACTGCCCGCCGGGGACGCATAGAGGTTGGTGATGGACCCTATTTCCTTCTCCCGCACGATACCGAGCGCGGTCAGCATCGCAGGGATCAGGATCATCGTGAGCATGAGCACGCCGGGCGTGATCGCATAGATGCTGCGGAAATCCTGATTGTAGATGAAGCGTGGTTCGATCGATGCAGGCAGCCCGACGGCGACCGGAACCTGCGCAGAGGCCAGCATGTCAAAAACATAGGCGAGGATGATGGCATCGGCATAAGCCCGGATGTTCGAGGCCGGAAACGGGCTGGCCCCGTCGATCAGGACAGCAACCTCCGGGCGCCGGCCGGCAGCAAGATCGCGCCCAAAATCGGGCGGAATATCGAGTATCATCTGCACATGCCCTGACCGCAGAGAGGCACGTGCCTGCTCTTCACTCACGGCAGGAGGCGCTTCAACAAAATAGCGAGAACCCTCGAAGCGCCGAACTAGATCACGACTGGACACAGTCTGGTCGTGATCCAGCACACTCAATCGGACATTCTGAACATCGAAAGAGATACTGTAGGCACAGACGCACAGCAGAATGATCGGCCCCGCCAGGGCGAATGCCATCCGGATGCGGTCACGCGTCAGTTCGGTGGCTTCCCGCCGGGCGAAGGCCCACACGAAGGAAAACCAGATCAGGACGCCCCCTCGAGATCCCACTGTCTGCGAAGGGGCGTCCTCCCGTGCCGACGCCATCGGCACGGTGCCCGGATTGGCAGCTGGCGTTACCTCATCGGCATTTTCTTCCAGCAGGGCAATGAAAGCGTCTTCAAGATTATCGGCGTGGCGCTGGAACGTCAATTCGGCCGGCGCTCCAACTGCCAATACCCGACCACGATGCATGAGCGATATCCGGTCGCACCGTTCCGCCTCGTTCATGAAATGGGTTGAGACGAAGATCGTCACCCGTTCATCACGTGACAAGCGCAGAAGATGGCCCCAGAACATGTCGCGCGCGGCCGGGTCAACGCCGGAGGTCGGCTCGTCGAGGATCAGGATTTCGGGTCGGTGGAGACATGCGGCCGCCAGTTGCAGGCGCTGGCGGATGCCGAGGGGCAGCGCAGCGGGCACCGCATCCGCATGCTCGAGCAATGCGAACTGCTCCATCGCTTCGTTCACCAGGACAGGCGCCTTGTCGCCCCCCACTTGATAAAGCCGCGCATGCAGCAACAGGTTCTGCCGAACAGTCAGCTCGTCATAGAGGGAGAACGCCTGCGACATATAGCCGACCCGCATCCGGGTCTGCATGTCGCCCGGCGTGATCCTATGCCCGAACAGGCTTGCTGAGCCGCTGGTGGCGTCGAGCAGCCCCGTCAGCATCTTCATCGTCGTCGTCTTGCCGCAGCCGTTCGATCCCAGGAAACCGAAAATCTCTCCGCGGCCGATCCGGAAACTCACATCGTCGACGGCGACGAAATCACCGAAACGGCGCACCAGGTGATGCGCTTCGATCGCCGGCGCTTCACCGCTGTCTTGCCAGGGAGCAACCGCCCGTAATTCGCCGGCGGGCCGCTTCTCCTCAGGAAGCAGACCTATATAGGCCTCCTCCAGGTTCGCCGCTCCGGCCCGCGCCAGGATTTCGCGCGTCCTGCCCTGCGCAATGAGGCGACCGGCATCCATCGCCACGAGATGCTCGAACTGCTCAGCTTCTTCCATGTAGGCGGTGGAAACGAGGACCGTCATACCCGGCCGCTCCTTCCTCATCGCGCCGACCAGTTCCCAGAACTGGCGCCGCGAGAGGGGATCGACGCCGGTTGTCGGCTCATCGAGAATGAGCAGATCCGGGTCATGGACCAGCGAGCAGCAAAGCCCCAGCTTCTGCTTCATTCCTCCCGAAAGCTTCCCCGCCGGCCGGTCGGGAAAGGGAGCGAGCCCTGTCGCATCCAGCAAGCGCTTCATGTGCGCGGCTCGCTCTGCGGCGCCGAGACCGAACAACCGACCGAAGAAGTCGATATTCTCAGAAACAGACAGGGTGGGATAGAGATTACGGCCAAGCCCCTGAGGCATATAGGCCACCCGATTGAGAAAGGCGGTCCGATCGCCACCTCGCTTGAGATCGAAACCAAGAACGCGGACCTGTCCTTGCTGGACGCGCTTCACGCCCGATATGAGGCCCAAAAGCGTCGATTTGCCTACGCCATCGGGCCCCACCAGGGCGACAGCCGCGCCGCGCGGCAATTGCAGCGACACGTTTTCAAGAGACCGGACCTGGCCATAGCGATGGCCGACCCCCTCGAGCACGATGGCACTGTCAGGCGTGCCTGCGGGATCGATGAGACCCGACCTTGTCATTGGTGCAGGGACGCCAGATCGGGCCAGGGTCGACGGCGATCGGTGCGTACATAGCCTTCGGCGGTCATGCCTGCCTTCAACAGGCCTGCATATTGTCGAGCGACCTCAGCGGATATCTGCAGCTTGACCCTGTAAGACAGATTATCCCGCTCATTTGCGGTCTCTACGAACTTGGGTGTGAACTGCGCTTCGGGCGACACAAAAGTCACGCGAGCAGGTAAGGCTTTGTTGGTCCCCTGAGGCACGATCCTGGCCTCGTCGCCGATGCTGACCCTCGAGGCGACGCCGGAGGGCAGGAAGATCGTCAGATAGACGTCCTCAGTATTCACGATCGATATGAGCTTGCCGCCTGGGGCCATCATGGTTCCCGGCTCCACAATCCGATACTCGACGACCCCGGGAGCGGGAGCGCGGATATGCAGATCTTCCTGTACGGTAGATACTTGCCGGATTTGCGCATCCGCCTGCGCAAGTGCGCCCCGTGCTTCGCTGATTCCGCCACCAGCCGCAGCGACCGCATCGGCTGCGCCGGAAAGCGCCAGCCTACGTTGCTTCAACTCAACATCAGAAACCATTTGGCGTGAATGGAGATTGACCGTCTCCGACCAGTTGAGCCTTGCGAGATCCGCCTGGCTTTGATGAGCAGAATGTTCGCCTTTCGCCCTCGCGAGAGCGCCGAGCGCTCTCTCCCGCGACGCCTTCGCCCCGTCGAGTTGGGCCATGACATCGGCAGCATCCTGCTTCGCGACGATCTGGCCAGCGCGGACGCTGTCGCCTTCATGGACCAGCAGCTCTACCAATCTGCCGGGATATTTGACGGCCACGTCAGTGCGGGTCATCTCGATCCGCCCGTTGCTTCTCTCAATCCACTCAGGAAGCGCGTCACGGCGATCGAGATAGCGCCATGCGAGATAACCGCCTGCAAACAGCGCGGCGATCGCAACAACCGCAATGACGAAACGAGTTCGTTTCATCCGCGATATCCACGCCGTGCTATGGCACCAACAACACCATTTTGCTGCGTCACATGGAACTCCAACGCCGGAGGAACGGGCCAGGCTTTTGCAGCCTCTGAATCGGCCTGGATTGCGACATCCCGGATTTTGCCGCCACCAACCTCCAACGTTGGCACCGACCCATCCATCTCTCCCACACCAATGTCACCAATAAATGACAGATTCGTCAAGTTTTCAGTTCATTGGAAACGCGGGATCTTTTGTCGGTTGCCCCATGGCAGAAGAGCTTTAAGCGCCATTCACGACCATCGGTCCAAATGAGGCAAAAGAGCATCAAGCACCTGGTCAGGCGCCTCCTCGAGCAACCAGTGGGAGGCGCCGGCGAGTGGGAGAAAATGGTAGTGTCCGGAAACATATCGGGCGGTGGCTTCCGCCGCCACTCGCCCAAGCGCCTGATCATGGGTACCCCAGACGAACAGCGTTGGGACACTGACGGTTCCGACGCGAGCCTTGAGATCGAGCGCGCGATACCAGTTGATCGCGGCAGTAAGCGCCCCTGGCTCACGAAAGCGTCTGATATTTTCATCCAGGCGAGCCTGTGAGAGCTGACCGGCATAAGCACGTTTGAGGCCGGCAGCCTTTTTGCGCAGGAGCAACCATTCGGCGATGTGGAACGGCAGCCGGAACAGATCGACATAACGTGACATGCGGCGTTGATCCGGATTGCTTTGCTTAGCTTCCAACAACGCATCGGTGTGCGGCGTCGAAAGTACGGTCAAAGAATGAAGCCGCTCGCGATAAACAGCAGCGATCCACCAGGAAAGGATACCGCCCCAGTCGTGCCCGACCAGATGAAAGCGGCGAGCGTCCAGGGCATCCGCTACGGCGGCAACATCGGCGACAAGCTCATTGATCGTATAGCTTTCGACCCCCGACGGTCTTGCCCCGGCCGAATAGCCGCGCTGATTAAAGGCGACCGCGCGATAGCCCGCCCCGCCCACCCCACGAAGGATGTCGGTCCAGGCATCGGCGAATTCAGGGAAGCCGTGGAGGAAAAGGACCAACTGTCCGTGCTCGGGACCGCAGCTCAGGGCGTCAAACAACATACCTCGTGCGCCGATCGTGAGCGCGCGGATTAACGGCTCGGCCATAATCAGGATTCCCTATAAAATATCGAGCCCCCGCCCGCCGCCCCATCGCTGCGAACTTCGCCCAGCTTTCAAATTACAGATATCGTATGATATTTGGATGAGATTTGATATTCGTCAATCAAATGCGCATTTTTGGCGCGAGATGGAGCAGGCATCTTCCGATCTTGAGTCTGCCGCATGTGCTGAGCCTGCAGGCTCAATTAGAACGGGATGGCCATTAATGGGCTGAGACGAATCAGTCTCCGCGCCAAAAGCGCTGCGCGGCGACTCAAATCATTCTTCCCTTGGCCCCTGGCCAGTGCGTCTAGTCTCATCGGCGAAGAATCCCCACCACCTAGGCAGCGGCAGGCGATAGCGGCGATTAGAGCGTTTTCCGGCCGACCCGAGTCAAAGGGGATTCACACGGACGCGCTGATCTGATTCAAGGTGCTGGCTGGATGGAGGCCGGCATGGATGGGCAAGCCGTTGTCGATGGATTTGCGGTCGCGAGCGCTGGCCGCGGTTGATGAGGGGATGAGTTGCCGGGCTGCGGCAAGGCGGTTTGGGGTAGCGGCCGCGACGGTGATCCGGTGGGACGACCAGCGCCGCAGCACGGGCACCTACGCTGCCAGGCCGCAGGGCGGGGACACGCGGTCGCGGCGGATCGAGGCGCATCGGGAGACGGTGCTGGCGCTGCACGAAGCGCGGCGCGACATCACGCTGGACGAACTGCGTCGCGAGCTGAGCCAGGCTGGCGTGACGGTGGCGATCTCGACGCTGCACCGCTTCTTCGCCCGGCACGGCATCACGCGCAAAAAAAGACCGGGCACGCGGTCGAGCAGGACCGCGCCGACGTCCTGAGCCAGCGCGAGGCCTGGTTCGATGGCCAGCTCGATCTCGACCCTGCGCGGCTGGTGTTCATCGATGAGACTTGGACCGCGACCAACATGACGCGCAGCCACGGCCGCTGCCGGCGGGGCGAGCGGCTGCGGATGGGCTACCCGCACGGCCATCGCAAGACGACCACGCTGGTCGCCGGCTTGCGCATGACCGGCATGGTCGCGCCGATGGTGCTCG
This sequence comes from Sphingobium sp. GW456-12-10-14-TSB1, assembly GCF_059424385.1. Classification (NCBI taxonomy): domain Bacteria; kingdom Pseudomonadati; phylum Pseudomonadota; class Alphaproteobacteria; order Sphingomonadales; family Sphingobiaceae; genus Sphingobium; species Sphingobium sp. GW456-12-10-14-TSB1. The sequence continues at coordinate 1,386,983 of NZ_JBWKZI010000001.1, forward strand.
ACGGCCCGATCAACGGCGACTGGTTCGAGGCCTATGTCCGACAGGTCCTCGTGCCCGACCTGGGATGCGGCGACGTGGTGATCATGGACAACCTGTCCAGCCACAAGCGCGACAGCGTCCGCGAGGCCATCGAAGCCGCAGGCGCCCGCCTCTTGTTCCTCCCGCCCTACAGTCCCGACTTCAACCCGATCGAGAAAGCCTTCTCCCGCCTCAAAGCCATGCTGCGCAAAGCGGGCGAGCGGACCGTGTCCGGCTTGTGGTCCCTGATCGGCAAGCTGGTCGACCTGTTCCAGCCGCAGGAATGCGCCAACTATTTCAGCTCATGCGGCTATGATCCAGACTGATCGGAATCTGCTCTAGATGCTGGAATCGAGAAATCTGCCGGCAGATGTGGAAGGCGTTGTTAATTGAGTTGTGCCATAATTGGACCATGCTGGACAGGATTCTGAATTTCCGGGCCATAGATGGCGAGTTGCGCCACAGCGCTTTGCTGGGGGCGGTATACTTTTTCGCGGCGTTCCTTTCAGTAACATTCACGCGCTTCGAGGGCGGCGTAGCCATGATCTGGATCGCCACCGGCATACTGAGCGCCGATTTGCGCCACCGTCCCCAATATACTTGGACCTTGCGTAGCCTCGCTTGCGGGTTCGCGGGGATGGTTGTGACGATCTCTGTCGGTCTTGGCCCGGTGGCCGCCATTCCCCTCGCAGTAATCAACGTCGGCGAGGCGGTGTTGACGGCATGGTTGCTCAACAAGGTCCAGCCGGAGCGAGGTCATATGTCCACACCTCGCGAAATCGGCATGCTCATTGTGTTTGCCGGAATTGTCGTTCCATTCATCAGTGCATTTCCGGCCGCAGCAACAGCCAAGCTGTGCGCGGGAGTGCCTTTCTCGACCAACTGGGTGAGTTGGTTCGCGGCTCATGCCCTGGGCGCACTTACCATCATGCCATTGGCCAAGTTGACGCTCGGGGGCGATTTACGGAGATGGGCGGCCGAGGCTCAAAGGACAGACTGGCTGGAGGGCACCCTTCTTCTAATCGTCATGGCCGGCGTCGATTGCCTCGTGTTCGTACAGCATCGCCTGCCGTTGTTGTTCCTTCCCTTCTTACCGCTCATGATTGCGGTTTTTCGGCTTGGGCGCATTGGTGCCGCTGTGGGTCTCGTCATGCTCGCAGCTATTGGCAGCGTCTGCACGCTAAACGCACTCGGTCCAATCAATCTGATAGGAGGGGCGACAGGTCAGCATATACAGTTCCTACAGTTTTACCTCGCAACCGCGTTTCTTATGAGTTTGCTTCCCGCGGCTGAACTCCACCAGCGCAAGCAACTTTACGCGCATCTAGCGGATAGCACTGCACTCTATCAGGTTATCGCAGATCGATCCGGTGACATCGTGCTGGTTCTGGGCATCGATGGAACCATCAAGTTTGCTTCGCCTTCCATCCGACGGATATCTGGGCTGGACCCCAAGTCGCTTGCCGGACGTCTAGCGCTAGACATCGTCCTACCGGACGATATCGCCGATGTCGCAGCGATGCACCGCAGGGCTCTGAACAATCCGGACGAGACTTTCATACAAGAATTCCGCGCCATCCGGGCTACAGGAGAGCCAGGATGGTTTGAAAGCCATAGTCGCGCGGCGATCGACGAAGCAGGAACGGTAACTGGGGCAGTGAGCGTTATTCGGGAGGTGTCTGAGCGCAAGGCTCGCGAACTGGAACTGACCAAGGCCGCGAAGACCGACCCCCTGACAGGCCTTCTGAACAGGCGCGGGCTGGAGGCCATCTATAGCGAAAATATTGTTGAGGCTTCGAGAGGCAAAGGCGCTCGCTGTATTGCCATGTTCGACCTTGATCAATTCAAGCACGTGAATGATCGATTTGGCCACGGCACGGGAGACGATGTTATCAGGGCGTTCTCGGCTATCTTACTTCAATCCATACGTGACACGGACGTCGTGGCTCGGCTCGGAGGAGAAGAATTTGCGATCCTGCTGGCTTCTGCCGACTTAGATCAAGCCAGGACGATATGCGACCGCGTCCGCGTACGTTTTGCAGAGACGAGCATTTTCACTCATGAACAGACCGTGTCACTAACCGTCAGCGTTGGACTGGCTCAAATACCTGCAAAAGCGACGCTTCCTCAGGCAATCAAACTGGCAGATGACGCATTATACGCTGCAAAGGCGGCAGGTCGAAACTGCCTCTCCGTTGCAGCCTGAAGCGCGAAGGGCGATCATTCGGTTAGCGCCGATAAGGGCACAACTCTACGTCTCATAGGAGCGGCCGCAGATCACGCACCTTCATCTCTGGATGCTTTAGCTTTTAAAGCTTTCGACCAACTTCACCGCATCCTCGACCGTCTTGACCCCGCCAACAGCGTCGTCTGGGATTGCTATCTCGAACTCATCCTCAAGCGCCATGACAAGCTCTACTACATCCAGACTATCTGCACCTATATCTTCGTGGAATGAAGCCTCCATCCTCACCTGATCGGGATACACGCCCAAGCTCTTTACGATGATCTCGATGACCCGGTCAGAAATATCGCTCATGGCCTAAACCTCCCAGTGCGTTGGGGAACAAAATCCAAATTAATTTGCTCAGCGCAACGCTTCTGAATTTACTCCCTCGCGCAACTGGTTAGATCAGCTTATTACGCCTTACTCAGCATCTTTTCCGCGCTGGTGCGAACAAAGTCGCCGATCTGTCCCGACATCATCTTCAGGAACATGGGGACAGTTACGTCACCCCGCAGCTTGTCATCATCGACATCCAGTCGGACTGGTATCGTCTGGCCCATGGCGCCGATGGTAAGCTGAAGCGAATGTTCCGAGACCCATGCACTTTTAAGCGAGCCACCCCCTGGGATATGTTGCTCGAGCTTTGGAAGCCCCTGATCAATGCGCCGCTTCGCTTCGGCCTGACCCAGATTATGCGGGATGGTGATTTCCACGGTCGTTATCCTTTAATCGATTATTGGCGCGCCGTTATCAGCAACGTCGATGTAGCAGACGCATAGAGCTTGCCTTGCGCGTCGATCAATTTGGCTTCGGTGTGCGCGACTCTTTTGCCTATTGAGAGAACCTGGCCAATCGCCCTCACCCTTCCGATTTCTTCGGTCAACGGCGCGTGATAGGCTACCTTAAGTTCCAGAGTGACGCAGTTGACCGGCGATGGCGCGGCCGCGTTGGCGGCCACGCCGCAGGCGGAATCCAGCAAAATTGCGGCATAGCCACCATGGGCAATGCCCATGAAATTGTAGCTCTGCCGACCGGGCGAAGCGGAAAAGACCACGCGGCCATGTTCCACCTCGTCCAGGTCGATATCGAACAAAGCCATCATCGGCGGTCGCTCACCAACTGCCATGAGGCTTTTGATCTCGTCGAGACCGGTCATCGCCTAGAGCTTTTCTGCAAGCTCTGGCACAACCTTGAACAGGTCGCCAACCAGGCCGATGTCCGCTACCTGAAAGATCGGGGCATCCTCATCCTTATTGATGGCGATGATGGTCTTTGAGTCTTTCATGCCGGCGAGATGCTGAATCGCGCCGGAGATGCCGACGGCGATATAGACTTCGGGAGCTACGATCTTACCGGTCTGGCCGACCTGATAGTCGTTGGGCACATAGCCTGCATCGACCGCGGCGCGGCTTGCACCAACCGCTGCGCCCAGCTTGTCAGCCAACGGAAAGATAGTCGCTTCGAACGTCTCGCCATCCTTCAACGCACGGCCGCCCGACACGATGATCTTGGCGCTGGTTAGCTCGGGCCGTTCCAGCCTGACGATCTCGGCGCCGACGAAGGAGGAAATACCCTTGTCCCCGGTCGAGTTCACGGCTTCCACCACACCGCTGCCGCTGTCCTTCGACGCCTTGTCAAAGGCCGTGCCGCGAACAGTGATGACCTTCTTGGCGTCCTTCGACCTGACCGTGGCGATGGCATTGCCGGCATAGATTGGACGGGTGAACGTGTCCTCGCTCTCAACCGACAGGATGTCGCTGATCTGCATGACGTCCAGCAGTGCAGCGACGCGCGGCGCGATGTTCTTGCCGTTGCTGGTGGCCGGCGCGACGAACGCGTCATGATGGCCCATCAGTTCGACGATCAGCGGCGCGACATTCTCGGCCAGCGCATGGGCAAAAGCCCCGTCGTCGGCGACATGGACCTTGCCCACGCCGGCGATCCTGGCGGCTTCTGCGGCCACGCCGTCGACGCCTTGGCCGACGACCAGCATATGGACTTCGCCCAGCTTGGCTGCGGCGGTCACGGCAGAAAGGGTCGCATCCTTGACGGCCCCGCCCTCATGTTCGACCCAAACGAGCGTCTTCGTCATGCTGCAACTCCTGCTTTCCGGCGGCTCACGCCGCAACTCCCAGGGCCTTGAGTTTGGCCATCAGTTCATCGACATCGGCAACCTTGATGCCGGCCGAACGCTTGGGCGGCTCGACGACCTTGAGCGTCTCCAGCCGTGGCGCGATATCGACGCCGTAATCAGCTGGCGCCTTGGTCGCGAGCGGCTTGGCCTTGGCCTTCATGATGTTGGGCAGCGAGGCATAGCGCGGCTCGTTGAGGCGCAGGTCGGTGGTGATGATCGCCGGGATGGAGAGCTTCAAAGTCTCCAGGCCGCCATCGACTTCGCGGGTGACATTGACCTTGTCGCTCTCGACCTCGACCTTGCTGGCGAACGTGCCCTGCGGCAGGTTCAGCAGCGCGGCGAGCATCTGGCCGGTCTGGTTGCTGTCGTCGTCGATCGCCTGCTTGCCCAGGATGATCAGGCCAGCGCCTTCCTCTTCCTGCACCTTGGCGAGCAGCTTGGCGACGCCCAGCGGTTCGACATCATCATCGGTCTGGATCAGGATTGCGCGGTCCGCACCCATGGCGAGCGCCGTGCGCAGAGTTTCCTGCGCCTTGGCAACGCCGATCGATACCGCCACGACCTCGCTCGCCGCGCCCTTTTCCTTCAGGCGAATGGCTTCCTCGACGGCGATTTCGTCGAACGGGTTCATGCTCATCTTGACGTTGGCCAGGTCCACGCCCGTGCCATCCGCCTTCACGCGCGGCTTCACATTGTAATCGATAACCCGCTTCACGGGCACAAGGATCTTCATCAGGACATCCTATCTGTCATTGAAGTGTCGCTTCGAATTCATGCTTGAGGTCATCGCACAGCGCGCGCGCGGAGCGCCGCGCCTGCGTCGACCCCACGCCGTGCCCCGCCGACCAGACCGTCTTCCAGGCACGCGCTTCCTCGGAGAGCGAGAGGGCGCCATGCTGCTCGGGAACGCTTGCGGCTGCGAGGCTACGTCCCAGGAAGTTGGCACCGATCCCGGTGACGCGATCGGTGTAGACGATGTCGGCGGCATTCGCTTCGATCATCATATCTTTCTGGTCTCCGCCAGCGAGACTCTCCTCCGCAGCGATGAAGTGCGAGCCGATATAAGCCAGGTCCGCCCCCATCAGACGGGCGGCGGCGATCTGCTGGCCCCGCGTAATGGCGCCTGCCAGCGCCAGCGGCCCCGAAAAGAAGCGGCGTATTTCTTCGACCAGAGCAAAAGGACTTAACGTTCCGCCATGCCCCCCTGCCCCGGCTGCCACCGCGATCAGTCCATCCACGCCGGCAGCTACCGCTTTTTCCGCATGGCGCACGCTGGTAACGTCGTGAAACACGAGACCCCCATAACCCTGCACGACCTGAACCACCTCGGCTGCCGCACCCAGCGAGGTGATGACGAGCGGTACGCGGTGCCGGACCGTCAACTCCAGATCAGCCTCGAGCCTGGGATTGCTTTTGTGAACGATGAGATTGACACCGAAGGGCGCAGCCCCCTCTTCCCCCGCAAGCCGTCCCTCTATCTCGTCGAGCCATTCTCCATAGCCTTCGCTGCTACGCTGGTTGAGGACGGGAAAAGTGCCCAGCAACCCTGCCTTGCAGCACTCGACCACCAGGTCCGGACCAGAGACCAGAAACATCGGCGCGACGATGGCCGGGATCGCAAGTCGGTCGCCAAGAAGTGCGGGGAGCGTCAAAAGATCTCATCCTCCAGCGCCATCATCGACTTCTTGCCTGCCTTGATCGACAGGAAGTGCGCGGTCGCCTGCGGCAGGATTCGCTCGAAGAAGAATGTCGCCGTCTTGATCTTGGCGTCGTAGAATTGCTTGTCTTCAGTTCCGAAAAACAGCTGAAATCCGGCGATTTTGGTGGCTTTGGCAAAACAATAGCCCATCGCGACCAGACCGAGCAGACGAAGATAATCTGTCGACGCGGCACCGGCTTCCTCCGGATCCTTCATTGCTCGCTGGGCGACTGTCGCGGTCGAAAGCTGAAGCGCGCCAAATGCCTTGGCCAGCGCCTCGACCATCGGCTTCATCGGCCCGTCGACATTGTTCTCCTCGATGAAGGCCGAAACGGGATGGAAGAAGCTGCGCAGATAACGACCCATATGAGCGCCAAGCTTTCGACCGACGAGGTCAAGTGCCTGAACCCCGTTCGTGCCCTCGTAGATCATGGTGATGCGGGCATCGCGAGCATATTGCTCGACACCGCTCTCGCGAATGTATCCATGTCCACCATAACATTGGACCGCCAGGTTGGCGCTTTCAAAGGACATGTCGGTGAACATGGCTTTGACGACCGGCGTCATCAGCGCAATGAAATCCGATGCACGCTGCCGCACTTCCGGTTCCGGCGAATGCTTCTCCGCATCGAGCGCGCGAGACACCCAGGCCGACAAGGCGCGACAACCCTCATTATAGGCGCGCATCGTCATCAGCATGCGCCGTACGTCAGGATGCACGATGATGGGATCGGCCGCCTGATCGGGATATTTGGGTCCAGAAAGTGCGCGACCCTGGATCCGGTCTTTCGCATACCATGCCGCCGCCTGATAAGCGGCCTCGCCCACGCCCAGCCCCTGGATGCCTACCGACACGCGCTCGGTATTCATCATCGTGAACATCGCGGCCATGCCCTTATTGGGCTCGCCGACCAGCCAACCGACGGAATCGTCAAAATTCATCTGGCATGTAGCGGATGCCTTGAGGCCCATCTTATGTTCGATGGCCGCGCATTGCACGCCGTTCGATGGTCCCGGAGTGCCATCCTCCTTCGGGAGATATTTGGGCACGAGAAACAGGCTGATGCCCTTCACGCCTTTTGGCGCATCGGGGAGGCGCGCCAGAACCAGATGAATGATATTTTCGGTGAGGTCATGCTCGCCGGCTGAGATGAAGATCTTCGAGCCCGTGACCTTGTAGCTGCCGTCGCCCTGGGGCACGGCGCGCGAACGCAAAAGACCAAGATCGGTACCGCAATGCGGTTCGGTCAAGCACATGGTGCCCGACCACTGGCCACTCACCATCTTGGGCAGATAGGCCTGTTTGAGCGCATCACTGCCATGGCCTTCCACGGCAGTCGTCGCGCCGTGGGTGAGCCCTGGGTAGAGGCCAAAGCTCAGATTAGCCGAACAGATCATTTCCTCCACGAGCTTGTTCACCGTCTCCGGTAGACCCTGACCACCCCATTCCGGATCGGACGCGAGCGAGGTCCAGCCGCCTTCTGCGAACTGGCGATAGGCTTCCGGAAAGCCCTGCGGCGTGCGCACCACGCCATTTTCGAGGTGGCAGCCTTCCTCGTCACCCGATCGGTTGAGCGGTAAGAGCACATCGCGGCAGAAGCGGGCTGCTTCCTCGAGCACCGCATCGGTCAGGTCCGGGGTGAACTCGGACAATGCGGGGATATCCCCGAAACCGTCATCCTGATGGAGCTCGTTGAGGACAAAGCGCATGTCGCGCAGTGGAGCGTCATAGACTTGCATGGTTAAATATCTCCCCGCGGGCCAACGCACCTGACGGCGCACGACCCGCATCTTGTCAGTTGCGAAGCGGCTTGCCGGTCACAAGCATCTGCTCCACGCGCGCCTGCGTCCGCGGGTCACGAACGAGCTGCATGAAAGCCTTGCGCTCCAATGCGAGAAGATCGGCTTCGCTGACGATATCGATCAGATCCTTCTCCCCGCCAGACAGCACATCGGCGAGCGCACCCGAGACCACCCCGTCATAGGACGTGGCGAGACCGCGAGCCTGGAAGCCTTCGACGGCGAGTTCGAGGGCCACCTTGCCGCCGGCTCCAGGCAGACGAAATTCCGGCGGAGCGGGCGGCGCATATCCCTCGACCAGTGCAAGAGCCTTCGCCTTCGCATCGCTGAGAAGACGAACGCGGTTCATCGTGATGCCGTCGCTGGGTCGCAGGAAGCCATATTCTTTTGCTTCGGCCGCGGATTTGGCGACCGTCGCTGTCGAAACGGTCTCGAAAACCTTTGCGACGGAAGGCATGGGCCCTTTGGGCAAAGCGGGATTCTGCCGCCAGCGATCGAGCATCTCACCGCAGCCACCCCAGCCGGGGATCAGGCCCACCCCACATTCGACGAGGCCGATATAACTTTCGGCATGTGCCTGAACCGCGTCGCTGTTCAGCAGTATTTCACAACCACCGCCCAGGGCCATGCCCGATGGCGCGCTCACCACCGGGAACGGCGCATATTTAAGCGCCTTGTAGGCTTCCTGGCCACCCGCGACGAGCTTTTCGATTTCGCCCCATGCCGCGATATTGAGCGCGAACAGGGCAAGCCCGAGATTCGCGCCGGCCGAGAAGTTGCTGCCTTCATTATAGACGACCAGCGCTTTGTATTTCTCTTGCACCAGCGGGATGGCTTTGCCGATCAGGGCCATGACGTCACCGTCGAGGGCGTTCATCTTGCCGGTGAATTCGAAGGCCACCACACCGTCGCCGATATCCCAGAGTGCGGCCGAACCGTTCTTGATCAGCGGCTGCGAGGAGAGCTTGATGTCCTCGAGCAACAAGACACCTTCGGGCCTGACGACATCATGATAATCGCCATCCAGTCCAAGATATTGCCGTTTGCCATTTTCCACGCGGTAGAAACTGCGATCTCCCGCTAACGTCAGCAGCGCCGGCACCGGACGGCCTTCGGCGGCGAGCCGTTCGGCGAGCTTCGCCGCGCCGATCTTGTCGATGAGTTCGAAGGGCCCGAACTTCCAGTTATACCCAAGCTTCATCGCCGTATCGACGCCAACGATGTCGTCAGCGATTTCCGGCACGAGGCTGGCGGCGTAGGACAGAGTCGCACCGAGGATGGCCCAGGCATAGGCGCCCGCCTCACCGGGTAGGGCGATAAGAGCTGCAAGGTCGCCTTTACCAGCCGCGCCAGAAACAGACGGCGCCTTAATGGCCGGCCGATAGTCGCCGGTCGAAAGATCGATGGCCTCCTTGCGTTTGCCGGCATCTCGGTTCAGGCGGTAAAAGCCGCCTTTGCCCTTGCGGCCGGTATAGCCGTCCGCGATCATCCGGTCGATTAGCGGCGCGGGCCGCGCGATCGCCTGATAGGGATCATCGGCCGGCAGGGTCGAGGTCAGGCTCTTTTGCAGATAGGGCATGAGATCGATGCCTACGAGATCGACAAGCCCGAAAACCCCTGTCTTGGGGACCCCCATGGGCTTTCCCGCGATCGCATCAGCCTGTTCGACCGTGATTCCCAGGTCGAAGGCTGCGTTGAGCGCCGCCTGAATCCAGAAGGTGCCAATGCGATTGGCGATGAAGCCCGGTGTATCCTTTGCGCGAACCACGCTCTTCCCAAGCGTGCGATCTGCGAAGTCAGCGATCCGTTCCACCAGAGCCGTATCGCTCTCGGCTCCTGTCACGATCTCCAGCAGCCGCATATAGCGGGGCGGATTAAAGAAATGGGTGATAAGAAAGTGGCTGCGAAAGCCTTCCGACCGCCCCTCGATCAGTTGCCCCAGCGGGATGGTCGAGGTGTTGGATGACACGGCCGCATCCGGTCTGCGATGCGCCTCGATCTTCTCGTAAAGCCCGTGCTTGAGATCCAGCCGTTCGACAATCGCCTCGACGATCCAGTCACAATCGGCGATTTTCGCCAGATCGTCCTCGATATTGCCAGTTTCGACCAGCTTTGCCGCCGCCTTCGACATGAAAGGAGCCGGGTCCGTCTTGAGCATCTTGGCCACCGCGCCCGCCGCCACGGCGTTGCGATCATCAGGATCGCGCACGATATCGAGGAGGAGAACGGGAATACCGGCATTAGCGACCTGCGCCGCGATGCCCGCACCCATCGTGCCTGCGCCGATGACGCAGACCTTCTTCACGGAAGCAGGGCCGCTCATTCCGCTGCCTCCAGCACCGTCGCAATCCCCTGCCCGCCACCGATGCACTGGGTCGCGAGCGCATATTTGCCACCTTCGCGCTTCAGCAGCGCCGCAGCCTTGCCCACGATGCGCGCGCCGGTCGCTCCCAAAGGATGGCCGATGGCGATCGCGCCACCGTCGACATTGACCTTGTCGACATCGAGCCCAAGATCGGAAATGCAAGCCAGCGACTGGCTGGCGAAAGCCTCGTTCAACTCGACAATATCGAGTTGTCCAACATCGAGGCCTGCACGGCCAAGCGCCTTGCGCGAAGCCTCAACCGGACCGATGCCCATGATCTCGGGCTGACATCCCGAGACCGCGACCGACTTGATCCGCGCCAGAATGGGAAGCCCGTTGGCAAGCGCATAGTCTTCGCTGGCGATGAGAACCGCGCTGGCGCCATCGGTCAAGGGTGAAGATGTGCCTGCGGTTACGGTTCCTTCTTGGGCAAAGGCAGGCTTGAGGCCGGCAAGCGCTTCCACCGTCGTTCCGGGACGCGGCGTGCCGTCCTTGTCGACGATGCCGGCTTTGGTCGGGATCGGGACGATCTCGGCCTCGAGCTTGCCCGCAGCGATGGCGGAGGCGGCCTTGTCCTGGCTCGCGACGGCAAAGGCTTCCTGCTGCGCACGCGAAATCTGATACTTGGTGGCGACGTTTTCAGCAGTGTCGCCCATCCCGAGATAGGCGGCCGTCTTCTTGGCCAGCTCAGCGTTCGGAAGCGGATTGAACCCCATCATCGGTACACGGCTCATCGATTCGACGCCCGCGCAGATAAAGACCTCGCCCGCGCCCAGTTGAATCTGCCCGGCAGCGATGTGCACAGAACTCATCGACGATCCGCAGAAGCGGTTGACCGTCATGCCAGCGACCGAGAGCGGCAGATCAGCCAGAAGGCCGATGAGACGCGCGACGTTGAAGCCTTGCTCCCCCTCGGGGAAGGCGCAACCGAGCACGATATCCTCGATATCCTCGGGCTTTACACCGGTACGTTCAATCAGACCGCGGATGACCTGAGCAGCCAGATCGTCCGGGCGGACGCGCGCAAGCGCGCCCTTGCCAGCCAGATGAAACGGCGAACGGGCATAACCCGCGACAACCACATTACGCATCGATCGAAGCCTCTCCATGGAATCGGGAATCAGAAACACGCTGATGACCTAATGGTGCTTAGATTGACCTATACGTCAACAGAAATGTTTGGCATGGTACCCAGAAGCGGCGCGAGCGAGCACGGGCCATGTGAAGAAGGAGGGTGGCCGTGACAGCAAGGAATGCCTGAAAACCCGCCCCCAGCCCCGACCCAAGCAAACGCTGATGCGTCCGGCAATGCGGCGATCCCGGCCCATCCACAAAGGTAGCGTGCGCCGCGCTGAAGGAGATTCGAAATGCGCCTTCATGAACATGCCTTGCGCCGACAGGTCGTCAACGAAATGCACCTGCGGCGATTTGCGAGACTAGATCCGCCGGCGCTCGCCATACAGACCGTACGACTGCTCGATGACGAGCAGTGGGAGAAGGAGTGGTCCGTGATCAGCGATCTGCGTGTTGCAGAGCTGGATCGTACCGCGCGACATATGGAAACCGGCTGGAAAGATGCTGTCCGTATCGCTTGGGAAAGGCATAGCGAGGCAATCACAACCACCCTTACATTTGCTACGGAAAACAAAAATCCGGAGTGGAACTTACCCCTGACCGGACCTTCTGCAGAGGCTTTGACCTGGATGGAAGAGCTTCCTGGTAGCGTGATCCGCGCCACGCAGATCGTCGTCGTCACCAGCGACAGCGCTGCCGCCGAGCTTATCGAGAGAGCTGCATTTCACCCTGCCCATTTGGTTTCATGCGTCGTCGACGATGCCATCCGGATCTGGAGCGACTTTCGCATACATGCAGAAGGGTATGGGCGCCTAGTGGTCGCGACCAATGGCGCAAGCGTTGACGAGGTTTCCCGCTGTATCCAGCGCGTGCAGGAACTGGGGAACTATCGGAACCTCGCGCTTCTCGGTTTGCCGACTGCGCGACATGGCTGGAGCGTGCTGGATGAGATCGAGCGCAGTCTGGACGAGACTGGTCGGGCATTGCGCGATTCTTCGCGCACTGATGATAGCCTTCTTGCCTCTCTGTCGTCGCTGACCGCAAGATTGCTAACATTAGCGAGTGAAACGGATTCAAGGCTGAGCGCCACGGCCGCCTATGCTGAGATCGTCGCAGAGCGGCTTACCGATCTCGTTGCATCGCGCCTTCCAGGATTCCAGTCGCTTAGCGACTTCACCGGAAGGCGCTTTAATCCAGCGGTCCGAACATGCCGGGATTTTCAGACGCGCCTAGCCCAGGTCAGCCTTCGAGCCGCACAGTTCACTGCCCTCCTGCGCGCACGGATCGAGACACACATTGAAAATCAGAATGCGTCGCTGCTTGCTTCAATGGACCGCAGCGTTCGCATGCAGCTTCGCCTCCAACACCTGGTCGAGGGACTCTCAGCGGTTGCCGTGGGCTACTACGCGCTCGGCCTAATCGGATACCCTCTCAAGGCAGCCGAGAAGGCATTCCCCCCCTTTTCCTCCGTTATTGTCCTGGGGGGTTTGGCTCCGCTGGTTGCGGTGATCGCATTTTTCTCAATCGCCTACGCACGTCGCCGAGCCGTCGCCGACGCCTCGGTCAAGTCGATACGTAAAGAAAACCCGGACAGCGGTGGGATGCATCGCCAGCCTCCGGAAGCGGCAAACAGCCACCGGACTAAATCGGAAGAATGATGACGATTTGAGTCCTTGACTTACCTATACGTCAACATGATGGTGAGGGAGAGGCCGATTCGAGCCACTTCGACGCGGTCCAGCAAAGAACAATCGCGTTAGCGGTGCCTCATGGGAGCGGAACGAATGACAATCTTACTGGCAATACTGGCAGCGGCATCGATGCCGGCCGACGCAGCGGTGGGTCGTTGGCAGACCGAAAACCGACATGGCGTGGTCGAGATTGCCAGATGCGGTTCATCCATCTGCGGCACTTTGCTGTCCTCCGACGGCCTTCGGGCGAACCCGCAGTTGCGCGATGAGAAGAACAAGGATGCGCAGCTGCGCAGCCGCCCCCTGAAAGACTTGCGAATCCTGCAGGGCTTCCAATGGAAATCCGGCTCCTGGTCCAGCGGCACCATCTACAACGCCGAGGACGGCGGCACTTACGGCGCGACCGTCACCGTGATCGACAGCGATCATTTGCGCCTGAAGGGCTGCATCGTCTGGCCACTGTGCAAGACCCAGACCTGGATACGTTTACGCTGACATCAACGCATCTGAAATAAATCACGCGAGGGGAGAATAGCATTGAAACACGGCCTGAAACGTCATGTAACCGTAGCTCTTGTCGGAGCGCTGGCAGTGCCGCAGGTTGCACATGCCGGTGGCTTTTATCTTCAGGAACAGTCGGTCAAGGGCGCGGGCCGCGCATTCTCAGGCGAAGTTGCCGATCAGGGAGCGGAATCTCTCTGGTGGAACCCGGCGGCGATCGGGGGCGTGTCAGGCGTCGATAGCCATTTCGCGATCAGCGCGATCCTCCCCAAGGGTAGTATCGACAACGTCAATACGCTCATCGTACGGCCGGGACAGACGCCTGCAGCGGTCGGTGGTGATCAGAGATCGCGTAATCCCATCAACAACGGCATCCTCCCATCAGGAGCGATCGCCTTTGCAGTCAGCCCGAAACTGGCCGTCGGGCTCGCACTGACATCGCCTTACAGCTTTACCACCGACTACGAGGCGACAAGCTGGGTGCGCTACACCACCGATAAGACGAAGTTGCGCACCTACGATATCCAGCCGTCAATCGCGTTTATGCCAACGCCCAACCTCAGCATCGGCGCGGCGCTGAATATCGAATATGCGGACGCTACTCTGTCTAATTATCTGCCCAATCTTTCCCCGCTCCTGGCCGATGGCCATCAGGAACTCAAGGGCGATGGTTGGGATCTGGGCTGGACTGCTGGTCTCCAATATCGCGCAGGTCCCGTCACACTGGGTGCGAGCTACAAGTCCAGCGTGAAGCATGACCTGAAAGGTTCGATCACAACGACCGGGCTGCTCGGACCGCTAGCCGGACAAAATGGCTCGATCGACACCGGCGCGAGTTTCCGCACGCCCTGGCAGGCAACAGTCGGCGCACGCGTAGCGGTGTCTCCCAGGCTGACCTTGAACAGCCAGATTGTCCGCTTCGGATGGTCGGAGTTCGACAGCATCAAGCTGGGGTCTCCGCTCAATACTGCCATCCCGGAAAACTACCGAAACACCTGGAGCTTCGCGGGTGGCATTGATTATTCTGCCTCCCCCCAATGGACCATCCGCGCAGGCGTGCAGCACGATCAAACCCCGACGAGGGACGGCAATCGCGACGCGCGCGTGCCAGATGCGGATCGATGGAACTTCGCGGCGGGCAGCAGCTTTGCTCTTTCCCGCAATTTCACCCTCAATGCCGCCGCCGCTTACATCGCTTTCAAGGACGAGACGATTGATCGGACAACTGCCGCTTATGCTGGAAGTGCCGCGCAGACCCCCATCCTGGTCAACGGCGGGGTGAACGACGCTCATGCCGTCGTGCTGTCCCTTGGTGGTCGGTTGACCTTCTGATGTTCGAGGCTGCCATGGCTGAACCCATTTCAGACATCTTCGACGGACAGCAGGATCCGTCGCTTCCACCCCGATTGATCACCGACCTGCTGGATAACGCGGTTGCGCTCTATCCAGACCGGATAGCGATCGATTTCCTGGGTAGAACCTGGACCTACGGTGAGATCGGCGGCCTCGTGCAGAGGGCAGCCAGGGGCCTGCAGGATCAGGGCTTGAAGAAAGGCGATCGATTCGGCCTTTGCCTGCCCAATTGTCCGTACTTCGTTGTCCTGTATTTTGCCGCACTCCAGGTCGGTGCGATCATCGTGAATTTCAACCCTCTCTACACCGAGCGAGAACTTGAGCATCAAATCCGCGACTCAGGCACGCGGATGATGGCCGTACCGGATCTGAAAGCAATCCATGGGAAAGTGGAGGCGGTTGCTGCAAGCGCCGGCCTGGACAAGATCATTCTGTGCGGCATGGTCGACATGTTGCCGCGGATGAAAGGCTTGGGCTTTACCTTGTTCAAGCGCAAGCATCATGCTCGTGTACTGGACGAGAGCATTCACGTCCGTTTGAACAGACTCTTGTCGAGCAATGTTCTCCCGAATCCTGTGCGGCGTGAGCCGGACGACGTTGCGGTGTTGCAATACACCGGCGGAACGACCGGTGTTCCCAAAGGAGCGATGCTCACGCATGCCAACCTCGCCGCCAACAGCGCGCAGATGGTCGTGCATGTTGGGGGGCACAGCCCCCGCCAAGAGCGCACACTCGGCGTTCTGCCCATGTTCCATGTCTTTGCGCTCACCACAGTGCTGAATTTCTCCGTCGAGATCGGTGCGGAGATGGTGCTGCTTCCTCGCTTCGAGATGGACCAGGTCCTCAAAACCATGAAGCGCAAGCCCCCCACCCAGTTCTTCGGCGTGCCCACCATCTATGTGGCTCTCAACGGGCTCGCGGACGACAAGATTCCGAACCTGTCGTCAGTGAGAGCCTGCATATCGGGCGGTGCCCCTCTGCCCCTCGATGTCCGGGAGCGTTTCGAAGAGCGGACCGGGGCAAAAGTCGTTGAAGGCTACGGCCTTTCCGAGACGGCCCCTATCATAGCGTGTAATCCCCTGGACGGCCTCGTGAAAGACAACAGCTGTGGGCCGCGCTTTCCCGGCACCATCCTGGAAATCCGCGATCCGGAGAACCCTACGAGGGTGCTTCCCCAAGGCGAGCAGGGCGAAGTCTGCGCCCGGGGCCCACAGGTCATGAAAGGATATTGGCAGCGCGAAGAAGACACGCAGGCGGTATTCGTTGAGGGAGCGCTACGGACTGGGGACATCGGATATCTCGATGAAGATGGCTACCTCTTCCTTGTCGATCGCATTAAGGACGTGATTTTTTGCGGCGGCTATAATGTCTATCCTCGCATCATCGAGGACGCCGCATACCAGCATCCAGCCATCAAGGAGGCAATCGCCATTGGGATTCCGGATCCTTACCGAGGTCAGTCGCCCAAGCTCTTCGTGGCACTACACAAGGATGCAACCGTCACTACGGGCGAACTGAAGGATTTTCTTCGAGAGCGCCTCAGCAAGATCGAGATGCCAAAAGCGATCGAAATTCGCGATAGCCTGCCCAAGACCATGATTGGCAAGCTATCGAAGAAGGAACTTGTCGAGGAGGAGAATAAAAAGCTCGCATGAGCGCCACCAGCCTGCCACTGTCAAACTTTGCTGTTTTGCAACAGGCACCGTGGGATGAGGGTGGCGGACATTGATAGGCGGAGCAAGGCGAACGTGAGACGTGAGCGGATCAAAGCGCCTGTTGATAATCACGGTGCCGCGGCGCGGGATGCGCGTGAATTTACACCCCCACTGCAAGGTATAAATGATGTTGCCCGCGAGTTGGGGGTCACACTGCGAACTCTCCGCTTCTATGAGAAGGAGGGTTTGATCGACCCCCAACGCGTCGGCAATACGCGCATATATTCCAAGCGCGAGATCGGGAGGATGCAACTCATTCTCCGGGGCAAGCGGCTGGGTTTCTCCATTCGAGAGATCAAGGAGTTCCTCGATCTATATGATGCCGACCCGGGACATCATGAGCAGATGGGCAGACTCGTAGAGCGCGTCCGCGAGAGACTTATTGATCTGAAGGGTCAGCGTCGGGCCCTTGATTTAACTATCGAGGAACTGACCAAGATCGAAAATGAGGCTACCACGCACCGCATGCGAAAGCAGAAATAGTCCGCGCCCTAGGATCCTCTTAGCGGCCAAGATCGCCTACGGGAAATTCCAACCCGATTTCCAAGCCATGATCAAACCATGCGCGCTCCACTTTGCCATGCAAAGTCGCAACACTCGCCCTCTCTAAGCGGCGGCCGAAGCCCTCGTCTGACTTGCCCCGGACATTCGCCGGGGCGCCGGTCTCGCGCCATGTCATCTTCATGCGCTCACCTGCGATTCCAACTTCAATTCTCAGTTGCCCTTCCGGTGTAGCCAGACCGCCGTATTTCACTGCATTCGTCGCGAGCTCATGCAGCAGCAGGGCGATCGTAGTAAGGGCATGGGGACCAATAGGAAGATCGTCGCCTTCGATACTGATACGCTCCTCATTGATTCCCTGATGGGCAGCCAAGATCGCATCCAACAGCGCCAATAAGGTCGTTTCAGTCTGCTCAACCACGTCGCCGGCGAGATCGGGCATCGTGAGCGTGTGCGCCCTCGCCAGCGAGGCGAACCGCGCCGTCAGATTGTCGGCCAGTTCGTCGATGTCTTGAGCCTCTCGCGCGCTGATCGAAACAAGTGCGGCGTGAGGGCAAACAGGTTCTTGATCCGGTGATTCATCTCTTTAAGAAGGAGACGTTGATGTTCGGCCGCCCGCTTCGCGGGCGAGATGTCGCGCGCGATTTTGGAGGCGCCAAGCACATTGCCTACAGCATCCTTCACCGGCGAAACCGTCAAGGCTATGTCGAGCAGACTGCCATCTTTGCGACGACGAACGGTCTCAAAGTGAGCGAGACGCTGCCCCGCGCGAAGCTGACGGATGATCTCCGCCTCCTCGTAGAGGCGGTCTTCCGGAATGATGATCGTAATCGGCCGCCCGATCGCGTCATCGGCCGAATAGCCGAACAATTTTTCCGCGCCGCGGTTCCAAGTCATGATGATACCATCGAGTGTCTTCGATAGAATTGCATCATCGCTATTTTCGACGATTGCCGCTAGCCAGGCGCTGGCTTCAAACGCCTCGCGGCGACTGCTCGCTTCGCGGGCTTCGCTCTCTGCAAGGCTCGCCTTCAGATCCGATTTACTAGGTACACCTGTCATATATAACGCTTTTCCGACGGTCTGCGAGAGGATGGCTTCCAATTGGGCCGACGCAGTCTCGAGGCGGAGCACGGCGCACTCACTGTCCTATTCGATCACGAGGACACCGGCAAGATTCGCCTCAAAACCATCACTTTCATGGGACCGCTTTTAGGCGGCCGGCCAGGATGCCGGCCTTGGCCCATGCTCAACTGTTGTAATCTCGTGTTTGGTAACTTGTAGAATGACACCGCTGGCGACAGAATCTGGGAGAAACTGTAACTCAGAACCGGAGATAGAATTCGCTCGCTGAATCATGCGCTGCCAACGGCCCTATCGCTTCACCAATCCATCGAATGCCCAAATGCACATTTCGCACTTGCAAAATAGAATGCTGCGGCGCACAACGATGGTGCCTTTCAGGCATCCTCTCCTAAACTAAGGGCGGCGGTCAGCCGCTCTTTTTGTGTGGGATCCCGTCAGCGCCCGACATGAGGATGCGAGATGTCGCGCGATAGCGGCCATAACCGACCTTTATAAGCAGCCCTTCGTCGCACATCCGCTTTAGATAGCATCTTGGGACACCGATTTCGGTGAGATCCTTAGTGCGCACCTCTCCGTTGTGAAGCGCGAGATGCACCGCCTTCTCTCGAAGCGTCGGCTTGTCCCCACGGAGGCCATGCCGTTTCACACGATTTCGGGACGCTCGGGGCGAAGGAAGCGGCGCGTCCTGTAAAAATCCGCTTGCCTCTTCCGCGATTTTCGTGAAGGAGCCAGCCGCAGTTAATGCCTTATATCGGGATATCGTCCTTCTCGCTTCATCGGTTGCGAAGCGAAAAATTGTTTTAGACGTATCCTGAAATGGGAGCCAGTTTTTCCTGCCAGCGCGGCGATACTGCCGCCCACGGTGCGGGCTCCAAACTATCCGACGATCACTGTCAGCCGCGCTCTTCCGGCGGGCTGAATACCGACCAGCCGGTTCGGCGGGCAAGTTCTTCGAGCGCCAGCGTGCCAAGGCAGCTATTGCCGCTGGCATTGAGGCCCGGTGACCAGACCGCAATCGCGGCACGGCCCGGCACGATCGCCAATATCCCGCCGCCAACGCCCGACTTGCCAGGGATGCCGACGCGAAAGGCGAAGTCACCCGATGCGTCATAATGGCCGCAGGTGAGCATCAGCGCGTTGATACGGCGAGCGCGGCGCGGCGAGATGACCCGGCCACCGCCCGGATGCCGGCCATCCAGCATCAGATAGCGACCGGCGAGCGCCAATTGCCGGCAGCTCATTTCGATCGCGCATTGATGGATATAGCTTCCCAGCACCAGTTCGGCAGGATGACGCACATTGTCAAAGGCGCGCATATAGTTGGCGAGCGCCATGTTGCGAAAGCCGGTGGCGGTTTCGGACGCGGCCACGGCCTCGTTAATGGCAATGCTGTCATCGCCGGCCAGATAGCGTACGAAGCGCAGCATCTCGCCAATCGCGACACGCGGCTCGTGACCGCCCAGATTGACGTCGGCGACGACGATCGCACCAGCATTGATGAAAGGATTGCGCGGGATGCCCTGCTCATGTTCCAGCTGGGTGATCGAATTGAACGCATTGCCCGACGGTTCGCGCCCGACCCGGTCCCACAGCTGATCGCCGACCTTGCCGAGCGCCAGCGTAAGCGCAAACACTTTGGACACGGACTGGATCGAAAAGCCTGTGTCGGCGTCTCCGCCGGTCAGCATCCTGCCATCGGCGGTAGCGATGGCAATACCGAACTGCGCCGGGTCGACCGTGGCAAGTTCCGGGATATAGGTCGCAACCTGCCCACGATCCTCCATCGACGCCATGGTGGCCGTAATATCGGCAATGACGGAAGATAGATCGAGGCTCATGCCCGCGCCGTGCCCCTGTTGTGCAAAGCCGAAAGGCCGTATCGAAGGATCATACACATCGCATGATGTCTCGATACGGCCTTTCCAGACGCTCTATAGAAGGGATGCGACCAAGCGCGCCGTGCAGGATCAGTCGTCCTGTTCGTTTTCGCCCGACAGGTCGAGCGAATGGAGCGGCTGAACTGTCGAAATGGCGTGCTTGTAGACAAGCTGAACCATCCCGTCGCGCTCCAGCAACATGCAGAACAGATCAAAGGCGGCGATTTCGCCCTGAAGCATTACGCCATTGACCAGGAACATGGTCACCGGGCTGCCGGACTTGCGCACCGCAGTCAGGAAGATTTCCTGCAACAGCTTGGCCTTGCCGTTGCCATCGCTCGCCTTGCGCAGATCGGTCAGATCCATCGACTGGGCAGGCATCACGGTGGAAATCGCGTGCTTGTACACCAACTGGGACTGGCCATCGCGGCGCAGCAGCACGGAAAAATTGTCGAACCAGGTGATGATGCCCTGCAACTTTACGCCCTTGACCAGGAACATGGTCACCGGGGTCTTGCTCTTGCGCAGGCTGTTCAGGAAAATATCCTGAAGATTGTTCACTTTATCGGCCATGGTCTCTGCCGGTCCTTTATTCTTGGCGGGACGTTACCCGCTCTTGCACCCCTGGGCAGGGTGTCTTGCCTGCCCCCGCTTGTCGGGGGTCAGGAGCAATCGTATCGCAATTGCGAAGGGGCGTCCATGGGGAATGGCACGCCCCGGATCGCTGTTGCTATTCCTTGCCGTCAGTGATGCCCAACAGCTTGAGTTTACGGTGCAATGCCGATCGCTCCATGCCGATGAAAGTCGCCGTGCGCGATATATTGCCGGAAAAACGGCGGATCTGGATACGCAGATATTCCCGCTCGAAACTTTCGCGCGCTTCCCGCAACGGCGCGCCCATGATGGCGGACTGCCCCATGCCTTCGCCGCCGCCACTGCTGGTCAGTTCAGCGGGCAGCATGTCCAGTTCGATCCGGCCAATCCGATCACCGGGCGCCAGAATCATCGTGCGTTCGATGACATTACGCAACTGGCGAACGTTACCGGGCCATTCATTGGCCTGCAGGGCCGCCATCGCGTCACTCGCCATATCTGGCGGCGGCACGCGCCGTTCCGCGGCGAAGCGGGCGAGATAATGTTCGACCAGCGGCGGAATATCATCGCGCCGTTCGGACAGGGGCGGAATGACCAGCGGCACGACGTTCAGGCGATAGAAAAGATCTTCCCGGAAGCGGCGCTCTTCAATCTCGGTCGACAGATCGCGTGCGGTCGAGGAAATGACCCGGACATCGACCTTGACCTGACGCTGGCCACCCACACGGGTGAAGCTCTGGTCGGTCAGGACGCGCAATATCTTGCCCTGCGTCGTGATCGGCATGTCGGCAACTTCGTCGATATAGAGCGTGCCGCCATGCGCCTGTTCCAGATAGCCCGGACGGACCAGACCGCTCTGATCCTCCAGACCGAACAGTTCCTCCTCTACCCGGTCGGGGTCCATGCGGGCGGCGGCGACGATGATGAAAGGCGAATCAGCCCGCCCGCTCCAGCTATGGAGCATCCGCGCGGCGACTTCCTTGCCGACGCCCGCCGGGCCGGAAATGAGGACGCGGCTGCCGGTTCCCGCGACCTTCTTGATCGTGGCGCGCACGCCGTTGACCGCCGCCGATGTCCCGGTCAGTTCATCATCCTGCCCGAACCGCGCCCGCAACACCTGATTTTCGCGCCGCAACCGTTCCGTCTCGGTTGCTCGGCTGACCAGATGCAGCAGCCGGTCGGCCTCGAACGGCTTTTCGATGAAATCGGCGGCGCCCTTGCGGATCGCGGCGACAGCCGTGTCGATATTGCCATGGCCGGAAATCATCAGCACCGGGATCGTCGGATCGCGCCGCTTGATCTCGTCCAGCAGCTCCAGGCCATCCAGGCGCGATCCCTGCAACCACACGTCCAGCAGGACCAGCGATGGACGGCGCGAATCCAGCGCCTCGATCGCGCTGTCGCTGTTGGCGGCGGTGCGAGTGGTAAAGCCCTCATCCTCCAGTACACCCGCGACCAGATCGCGAATATCCTCTTCATCATCGACTATCAGAATATCAAGCGCCATTGGCCGTCACTTTTCCTTTGGGCATGGCGATAGCCTGCCCTTCTTCCAATTTTTCCAGCGCCGCCGCAGCAAAGCGCAATGTTACCGATGCGCCGCCCCCCTGCGCGTCGTCGAAACGAATTTCCCCCAGATGCTCCTCGACAATCTTCTTGACGATGGCGAGGCCCAGACCCGTCCCCTTGGTCCGCGTGGTCATATAGGGTTCCAATATGCGCTCCCGCTCGGGGGGCAGGCCGATACCGTCATCGCGCACGGTGATGACCAGATCCTCGTCCACCTGCGCGACCTGCATCGATATATGCCCGCGCGGCTGACCGTCTGCCGGTTCGGGCTTGGGCTCGATGGCTTCCACCGCATTCTTGACGATGTTCGTCAGCGCCTGTCCCAACTGGCGCCGGTCGCATACCAGTTCCAGATCAGGCGCGTCGGCATGATAGTCAAAGCGAATGTCGGGATGCGCCACTTCGTGCAGGAACAGCGCGTGACGGGCAATATCGCCCACCGTCTCGCGTCGGAACACGGGTTTGGGCATCCGCGCGAACGAGGAGAATTCATCGACGATACGGCGCAGGTCGCCCACCTGCCGCACGATCGTTCCGGTTAACCGGGTGAAGGTTGATCGGTCGCTGTTAATTTCGTCGGCATAGCGACGCTGGAGCCGTTCTGCGGCCAGTTGAATCGGCGTCAGCGGATTCTTGATCTCATGCGCGATGCGGCGGGCCACGTCGGACCATGCGGCGCGGCGCTGATCGGACAGTTGCTGCGTAATGTCGTCGAAGGTCAGGATATGGCCGGACGCATCGTCCGATACCTTGACCGCCAGCGTCCGCAAATCGCCATGGGCGCGGACCTGCACGATCCCCGCGCTTTCGTCCGAGGCGATCAGGTCTGCCAGATCGACCGACACGTCGCTGAGCAGGCGGCCGACCGGGTCGTCGCCTTCCTCCACCAATATCGCCGCAGCCGATCGGTTGAGCAACTGGATCACGCCCTTCCGGTCAACCGACAGCACGCCAGCAGTCACGCCCGACAGGATCGCCTCGATAAAGGCGCGGCGTTCGTCCAACTGGCTGTTGGCGGCGACCAGCGCCCCGGTCTGCGCCTCCAGCCGCTGGGTCATGCGATTGAAGGCGGACGCCAGCGTGCCGATTTCGTCGCGGGCAAGCGGGCTGGTGACACGCGCGGACAGATCACCCGCCGTGATCCGGCGGGCCGCCGTCACCAGTTCATTGACAGGCCGGACCATCCAGTCGGCAACGGCCAGCGCGATATAGACCGCAATGCCCACCAGCAGCAGCGATCCCACAAACAGGGCAATGTTGAAGCGGAGCTGTAACGCGCGCGATTGCGCCGAAAACATATCATAATCGGCGATCACCTTTTGCGCGCGCTCGACATTGCTGAAGGCCCAAGACCCGGAATCGCGGGTGGCATAAAGATAGATTTTCGAATTCGGATAGAGCAGCGTCACAGCCTCGATCTGCTGCGGCTTGGCCTGCACGACCACATTTTCGCCTGCGTTCAGCCGCTTGATTACGGCATCCGTCAACATCTGCGCAGCGGGGCGGTTTTCCGGGTCGACCGTGGCGGCGGTGCGGGCGACGCCATCCTTGCCGACTTCAATGATGGCCGAACGATTGAGTTTGCGGGTTACGACCTGATAGATGAAGCCCTCGGCAAAGCGCGGGCTGCTGACCTTCGACTGGGCCAGATAGTCGCGCAGATCGCTCGCCATGGTGACCGTTTCATCGCCGACTTCGCGCAGATTCTGCTCATAATAGCCACGCGCCAGATCGCTGGCATTTTGCAACATTCCGCGCGCGCTGTCGGAAAACCAGAACTGCACGCCATATTGAAACAGGAGCGAGGCGAAGATCACGACCAGCAGCATGGGAACGCTGGCAACGATCGAGAAGATGGCGACCAGCCGAACGTGCAACTGGCCATCGCTACCAATGGCCGAAGCCGCCGCGCGCCGCTTGGCGACACGCCGCCCCAGCAGCACCAGCAAGGCGATGGCAGGCACAAGATTGGCGACCAGCAACAGCGCAACGATCGGCGGGGTCAGCAGCGCATAGGATTGGCCGCTACTCGATACGAGCCGGTAGGTCAGCACCGCCATGCCCACGAACAGCGCCAGGGTCACAGCTTCGACCAGCGCCGCCAGGCGCCGTCGACGCAGGAAAGGCGGCAAATGCCTCCGCCATCCAGGCACCCGCCGTGAAACTGTAGTCGCGCCGCTCATAGTGGCTTTGTTACAACAACCCCGTGCCCGATCAAACACAGTAATTGTCGCTTCTGCTGTTACTGGTCGATCCAGGCCATCCGTTCGTCTCGCACGATGATGATCTGGATCAATCAATCAGGCGCAGTTGCAGCGGGTCCAGCCCATAATCGGTCAGCTTCTTGCGCAGCGTATTGCGGTTGATGCCCAGCAAGCCGGCAGCACGGATCTGGTTGCCATCGACCGTCGCCAGCACTTCCTGCAACAGGATCGGCTCGATGACAGCCAGCAGGTCATCATGCAGGTTGCGGTTGGGCTGGCCGATGCCGACCCCCAATTGCCGCCGCGCCCAGTCGCGCACGGCATGGGCCAGATGGTCGGCAGGGGCGGCATAGTCGGCCGGAACCGCCTCCAACGGCAGCATGTTGCGCAATATCTCGCCAGTGATGACATTTTCGCGGCTCAGCACCGCCAGACGCTGCATCATATTCTGCAATTCGCGGACATTGCCCGGCCAGTGATAGACCATCAGCAATTGGGTCGCATCGTCCGCCAGCGTCTTGCGCGGCAAGCCTTCCTGCGCGGCGCGCTCCAGAAAATGGCGGGCGAGCAGGATCACATCCTCCCGCCGTTCACGCAGCGCGGGCAGGGAAATCGGCACGACATTCAGGCGATAATAAAGGTCCTGCCGGAACCGGTTTTCCTCGATCAGTTGCGGCAGATGCTTGTTGGTCGCCGCGATAATGCGGACATTGACCCGAACAGGTTTGGAGCCACCCACCGTCGTCACTTCGCCCGATTGCAGCACCCGCAGCAGCCGGGTCTGCGCCTCCATCGGCATGTCGCCGATTTCGTCGAGGAACAGCGTGCCACCCTGCGCCTGCTCAAATTTCCCGGCGGTACGGGCGTGGGCGCCAGTGAAAGCGCCTTTTTCATAACCAAATAGTTCTGCTTCGATCAATTCGCGCGGGATGGCGGCCATGTTGATCGCGACGAAAGGCTTGGTGCGACGTTGGCCCAGACTGTGGATGGCTTCGGCCACCAGTTCCTTGCCGGTGCCCGATTCGCCCAGCACCAGGATCGACAGGTCGTTGGACAGCACGCGCGCAATGGTCCGATAGACTTCCTGCATCGCAGGCGATCGCCCGACGAGCGGCAGCCCGTCATGGGGCAGAGCCCCCTCTCCCTCCTCCGCCTCTCCATTTTCAGCCTGCCGGGTGCCCAGCGCATCGGATACGGCGCGAGTCAGTTCGTTCAGATCGAACGGCTTGGGCAGATATTCAAACGCGCCCTTTTCGGTCGCGCGAATCGCCGTGTTGAGCGTGTTCTGCGCCGACAGGATGATGACGCTGAGCGCCGGGCGGTCGGCGATGATGTCCGCCACCCCTTCCAACCCGTCGCCATCGGGCAGCATGACGTCCGTGATCAGCACATCGGGCGTGAAACTGTCCATCAGCGCGGCGCGCTCGCGGATCGACCCGGCGGTCTTGACCTTGTGCCCCTGCCGCCGCAGCGCTTCACCAACCACCACGCAGATGGCCGGATCATCATCGACCACCAGCACCGTTCCCGTCGCGGCCATCAGCCCATCCCCATCGGCAACAGGATGCGGAAGGTGGATTCACCCGCCTCCGCATCGCGCGCATATTGCACAAATCCGTTCATGTCCCGCACCAACTTGTCCACCAGCGCCAGGCCCAACCCCTGCCCATCGCGCTTGCCGGTGATGAAGGGGTTGAAGAGATGGTCCAGAATATGTTCCGGCACCCCCGGTCCATTGTCGACCACCACGATCTCGATGGGCAGCACCGCACTGCCCTTGCCTCCGCCAACCATCACCGACACACCGTGCCGGAACGCTGTTTCGACCCGAATGCGGGGCTTGGCGACATGCTCCAGTGCCTCCGCAGCATTTTTGAGCAGGTTGATCATGACCTGTACCAGCGCATCGTCATTGATATTGGCGAATGGCAGGGATGGGTCATAACGCTTTATAATACGGATATTTCTTGCAAATCCTGCTGCGGCGATGTCTGCCGCCCGGTCGATCAGGGGATAGATGTTGCCCGGACGACATTCCAGCGTGCGATCGGTGGTAAAATCCTGCATCCGGTCGATCAGCGCCGCGATCCGATCAACTTCATTGCAGATCAGTTGGGTCAGCGCCGCATCGCGACCGCCCTGCCCGCCTTCCAGCAATTGTGCCGCGCCGCGTATGCCCGACAGCGGGTTCTTGATCTCATGCGCCAGAATGGCCGCCGCGCCCATGGCGGATCGCGCGCCGCCCGACGTGCCGCGATGGCCGATCTTGCGTGCCTGGCTTTGCGCGTGGAGCGACACGACACGCCAGCCGTCATGGTCGACGATCGGCGCGATCATCAGGTCGACCTCCATTTCGGCGGTGCGCCCGGCATGGACCTTTATATCATAGGCAGCGATCGGCTTCTGACTGTGCCAGATGTCGAAGCGCGCGCCAGCCTCCGCGATACGAATGGTGCGTGCGACATCGCTGCCGACGATGGCGGAACGGGCCATGTTGAGCAGGGTTTCGGCCCGCACATTGGCTTCGGCAATGCTGTTGTCGGGCCGGACCAACAAAGTCGCCACCGGCAGCGCCGTCATCTGTTCGGCCAGCGATGGCCCGTCCTGCTGCATCCGTAGCGGCGGCACCAGCGGCTGCGCGCCGGTCATGCCGCCTGACGCGCGTCCACCGCCTCTGCACCGCCGGCGATCAGCGGTTCGTAGAAGCGGGCGAGCATGTCCAGCACCTTGTCCGCGTTTGGTTCCTGATTGACCGCATGGCGGAACTCGGCCGATCCGGTCAGCCCCTTGGTGTACCAGCCGATATGCTTACGCGCCATATTGACGCCGGTATAATTATCATAATGTTCGAGCATTGCCTTATAATGCCCTATGATAACGTGATATTGTTCTTCCAGCGTCGGGTCGGGAACGCGCTCGCCCCGGTCGAGCCAAGCCATAACCTGACTGATGAGCCAGGGTCGCCCATAGGCACCCCGCCCGATCATCACCCCGTCCGCGCCGCTCTGTTCCAGCGCCATATCCGC
Source organism: Sphingobium sp. GW456-12-10-14-TSB1 (assembly GCF_059424385.1). NCBI lineage: Bacteria > Pseudomonadati > Pseudomonadota > Alphaproteobacteria > Sphingomonadales > Sphingobiaceae > Sphingobium > Sphingobium sp. GW456-12-10-14-TSB1. The sequence goes on from NZ_JBWKZI010000001.1 coordinate 1,414,417, forward strand.
GTCTTCGATCGAACAAATGTCGCCATTAGCGATGACCGGCAGCTTGACGGCGTTCTTGACGGAACGGATGAAGCCCCAGTCCGCCGACCCCTTGTACATCTGGCAGCGGGTCCGACCGTGAACGGTAATCAGCTTCGCACCCAGATCCTCGGCAATATGCGCCAGTTCAGGCGCGTTGAGGCTGCTATGGTCCCAGCCCATCCGCATCTTGACCGTCACGGGCACGTCCACCGCCTCGACCGTCGCCTTGATCAGCGCAGCGGCCAGCGGCAGGTCGCGCATCAGTGCGCTCCCCGCGTCACCATTGACCACCTTCTTGACCGGGCAACCCATATTGATGTCGATGATCGCCGCTCCCCGATCCGCGTTGAGCTTCGCGGCATCGGCCATTTCGGCGGGAGAGCAGCCAGCCAATTGCATTGACACCGGTTCTTCCAGCGGATGCCATGCGGCCTTTTGCAACGACTGGCGGGTTTCCCGGATCATCGCCGCAGTCGCGATCATCTCCGTCACATTGAGGCCGCAGCCATAGCGGCGCACCAATGTGCGGAACGGCATGTCGGTTACGCCAGTCATCGGCGCCAGCACGACGGGCATGTCGATCGTAAGCGGACCGATGGATATGGGGGAAAGCCTGCGCATGATACTCAAAGGATAGTGCCTAAAAAACAGGCAGCCCATAGCGGTTATTGACCGATGGAGCAAGCGAAGGGGTCTGGCGGGGGTGCGTGCAAGCGTCTATGCCCCGCGCCATGACTGACAACAGGCACAGGACCGTTGCCCTGCTGGTAGCTGCTGGCACCGGCAGTCGCGTGGGCGGCGACATTCCCAAGCAATTCCGAACCATCGGTGGCAAGGCTGTTATCCTCCATGCCGTCGACGCCATGATGGCGCATGGAGGTATCGATGCGATCCACCTGGTCATCGGCGCCGGACAGGAAGCGCAGGTGCGCGCGCTGCTGGCGGATCGCGCCATTGCTGGCTTGACCGAAGGCGCCGACAGTCGGCGCGGGTCGGTGCGCGCGGGGCTGGAAGCGATTGCGGCAACGGGCGGGGCCGATCGGGTGCTGATCCACGACGCCGCGCGGCCTTTCGTGCCTACTGCCGTGATAGACCGGCTGCTCGGCGCGCTCGACGATGCGCAGGGGGCGATTCCGGTGCTGCCGGTCGCCGATACGCTGGTGCGGGGTGCGGATGGCGCGATGGGCGATGGCGTCGCGCGCGATGGCCTGTTTCGGGTCCAGACGCCACAAGCCTTCATGTTCGACACGATATTGGCCGCGCACCGCTGCTGGGACGAAAGCCGCGAAGCCACGGACGACGCGCAGATTTTGAAAGAGCAGGGCCATGATGTCATATTGGTCGCTGGCGATGAAGGGCTGGAAAAATTGACCTACCCACAGGATTTCGCCCGCGCAGAGGCTCGGTTGGTGAGCACCCGCACGGTGCGCGTGGGCATGGGCTATGACGTCCATCGCCTCGCCGAGGATGAAGAATTATGGCTGGGCGGCATTCGCGTACCCCATGATCGCGGACTGGCCGGGCATAGCGACGCCGACGTGGCGCTGCACGCGATCGTCGATGCGCTGCTGGGCGCATTGGCGGAAGGCGACATTGGCAGCCACTTTCCTCCGTCCGACCCGCAATGGCGCGGGGCGTCGTCCGACCGCTTCCTCGCCTATGCGGGCGACCGGGTCACGGAGCGCGGCGGGACGATCGATCATGTCGACCTGACAATCATCTGCGAAGCGCCCAAGATCGGCCCTCATCGAGACGCCATGCGGGCGCGGATCGGGCAGATACTGGGCCTGCCGGTAGACCGGATCAGCGTGAAGGCGACCACGACCGAACGGCTGGGTTTTACAGGGCGGCGCGAAGGTATTGCGGCGCAAGCGGTTGCCACCCTCTCCCTTCCCGCGCTATCCTGACCTCATGCCAGACAGCATTCTTCCCCCCATCCTGGTCGAACTTGCCGACCGGGTCATCATCGCCAACCGTCGTGCCGGGCGGACCATCGCCGTCGCCGAAAGCTGCACCGGGGGCCTAGTGTCCGCCGCGCTCACGGAAATCGCAGGCTCGTCCGACGTGTTCGAGGCAGGATTCGTCACTTATTCCAATGATATGAAGGCGGAACTTCTAAAGGTTTCGCATGATGTGCTGGAAACATTTGGCGCGGTGTCCATCGCTACGGCCTGGGCCATGGCGCAGGGCGCCTTGCTCAACAGCCATGCCCATGTCGCCGTCGCGATCACCGGGATCGCCGGGCCGGGCGGGGGAACGGAGCAAAAGCCGGTTGGCACCGTGGTGTTCGCCCGCGCCGAACGCGGGGCAAGCCCCGACAAGATCGTCGCGGACATGCGGCATTTTGATAATGATGGCCGCGGGGGCGTGCGGCTTCAGGCCGCGCTGTGCGCGCTCGAACTGCTGCTGCCCGATTCGTCCGGCGCGTAAAGCTGGGCGGCGCGAGTCTCGAACGCGCCGATCATCTTGCGCAGCGCCTTGTCAAACATCTGCCCCGCCAGCATTTCGAACAGCCGGTTCTTGAAGGCGAACTCGACCTCGAAATCGACCAGGACTCCGCCCTGTCCGTCGTCGCGAAAAGCCCATTCATTGTGCAGATGCTTTAGCGGACCGTCGAGATAATCGACCCGGACATGGTCCGGCCGATGCTTATGAACGCGCGAGGTGAAGCTTTCCTTGATCCCCTTGAACCCGACGATCATGTCGGCGACCATTTCCGTGTCGCTATCGGAACGGACCCGGATCGCGCTGATCCAGGGCAGGAATTCGGGATAGCGCGCGACATCGGCGACCAGATCGAACATCTGGGTCGGGCTGTAGGGCAGGTGCCGGGTCTCATTATGCCGGTGCATGGGCTTACCGGGCAACCTTTGCCAGCTTGGCTTCCCGCGCGGCGCGCATTTCGGCGAAGTCTGCGCCAGCATGATAGCTGGACCGAGTGAGCGGGCTGGATGCAACTTGCAGGAAGCCCTTGGCCCGCGCGATTGCGGCATAGGCGTTGAATGCCGCCGGGGTAACGAATTCGATCACCTTGGCATGCTTGGGCGTGGGCTGAAGATATTGGCCCATGGTCAGGAAATCGATGTCTGCGGAGCGCATGTCGTCCATCACCTGATGCACTTCCAGCCGCTCCTCGCCCAGACCCAGCATGATGCCGGACTTGGTGAAGATGGAGGGATCAAGCCGCTTGACCGACTCCAGCAGCCGCAGCGAGGCATAGTAGCGCGCGCCAGGACGGATTGTCGGGTAAAGGCGCGGAACGGTCTCCAGATTGTGATTATAGACGTCGGGCCGCGCCGCGACGATCATCTCGACCGCCCGCTCATGCTTGTTGCGGAAGTCCGGCGTCAGGATTTCGATCGTCGTGCCGGGCGTGGTGCGGCGCAGCGCCTCGATCACCTTCACGAATTGCGACGCGCCGCCATCGGGCAAATCGTCGCGGTCGACAGAGGTGATGACGATATGTTCCAACCCCATTTCGGCGGCGGCATCGGCCAGATTCTGCGGCTCGTTGACGTCAACCTTGCGCGGCATCCCGGTCTTGACGTTGCAAAAGGCGCAGGCCCGCGTGCACACATCGCCCAAGATCATCACCGTCGCATGCTTCTTGGTCCAGCATTCGCCGATGTTCGGGCAGGCCGCTTCCTCGCAAACCGTATTCAACCCCTTAGTCCGCATCAGCTTGCGGGTCTCATGATAGGCCGGACTGGTCGGCGCCTTCACGCGAATCCAGTCGGGCTTGCGCAGACGCTCCGGCTTGGCAGGGTCACCGGGCATGGGGATAGGAGCGATATCGTTCATGCGCCCCAGATAGCGATCCATGGTCACACTTGCCAGCCCCGATATTGTGCGGCACAGACCAGCCCATGACCGATTTTTCAAACATGATCGAAGGCTATCGCCGGTTCCGCCAGACCGGATGGTCCCAGCAGCGCGAGCGGTGGGACGAACTGAACGAAGGGCAAAGCCCCAAGGTGATGATCATCGCCTGTTCCGACAGTCGCGTCGATCCCGCCCAGATTTTCGACACCAATCCAGGCGAGATTTTCGTCGTGCGCAATGTCGCCGCTCTGGTGCCGCCATTTGAAACGACGCCCGGTCGCCACGGCGTGTCGGCGGCGCTGGAATTTGCCGTGCAGGTGCTGGAAGTCGACGAAATCATTGTCATGGGTCATGGCAAATGCGGGGGTTGCAAGGCGGCGCTCAGTCAGGATCTGAAGGACGCCGAACCGGGTGACGGCGGCTTCATCCATAGCTGGATCGAACTGCTGGACCCCGCGCGGGCGAAGGTGATCGCCCAATATGGGGATGATCGCAGCCGGGACGTGGAACGCGCGATGGAGCAGGAAGGCGTCAAAGTGAGCCTTGCCAATCTGCGCACCTTCCCCTGCGTCCGGTCAAAGGAGCGCAAGGGCGAATTGAAACTGATCGGCGCATTCTTTGCCATTTCCGACGGGCAGTTGCATGTCATGGATGAGCAGAGCGGCATCTTCGCGCCTGCCTGAAAGGACATGTCATGACATCACTGGACGGGCCGAGCGGTAATATCGCCCTGCTGATCGATGCCGATAATGCCTCGGCGGCCCATTTCGATCCGGTGATGACGGTGCTGGCGGAACTGGGCACGGTCAATATCCGCCGTGCTTATGGCAATTGGAGCAAGGCGACGCTGAAAAGCTGGGCGGCGCTGTCGATCGCGCAGGCCATCGAGCCGCAACAACAGTTCGACCTCACCAAAGGCAAGAACGCGACCGACATGAAAATGACGATCGACGCGATGGACCTTATGGCAAGCGGCCGGGTGAGCGGCTTTGGCCTGATGTCGAGCGACAGCGATTTCACTCCCCTGGTGACCCGTATCCGGCAGCAGGGCATTCCGGTCTATGGCTTTGGCCGGATGAGTTCGCCGGAGGGTTTCCGCCGCGCCTGCACCCGCTTCATCGACGTCATGGCGCTGGCGGAGGTCGATGCGGAAGATCCGGTGGTAGAGAAGGCGACGTCCCCGGCGCGCGCGCGCAAGGCTGATGAAAAGAAAGCGCAGCCCGCAAAAGCCGCACCGCCAGCGCCCACGCCGGTCCCGGCGCAACCCTCCGCTCCCAGCATCAAGAAGGCTGTCGACGCGGAAGTCATCAAGTTGCTGATCGACGCCTATGATTCGGTCAAACGCGACGAGCGCGGTTTTGTACGGCTGGGATCAGTGGGCCAGCTTGCGGGCAACCGTTCCAGCTTCGACGTGCGCAACTATGGCTATAAGCGCCTGTCCGACCTTGTGCAGGCGATACCCAATTTCATCACCGAATCGCGCGAAGGCGGGCAGGTCTGGATCAAACGGGTGAATTGAATGTCCTCATGTGCCCAGGCCATCGAAGACCGCCCTGCCCCATCGCCCAATACCCATATTGGAATAAAAAAGGGCCGCCCCTGTGAAGGAGCGGCCCTTGAGAGTTTAGGAGAGGATGCCTGGAAGGCCCGCTGCTTGTGTATTGATAGCGCTATCATTGCAATTGCAAAATGCGCAATTGGCTCTGCGGGCAATGCAATCGCAATTGCGCTTATGGTTCGCCCCTGAGCGCCTCTACCGTACGCACGACCAGGTACAGCTTGACCCGCTGCCTGAAGAGTCCCGTTTGGTAATGAGGGAACGTAGGACGCAGCTTTACTGCGTCCCACCTCCCTAATCGCGCTTCAGCGGGTCAGCTTCTTGTAGGCCAACCGGGTCGGTCGATCGGCGGCATCGCCCAGGCGACGGCGCTTATCTTCCTCATATGCCTCGAAATTCCCTTCGAACCATTCGACATGGCTGTCGCCTTCAAAGGCAAGGATATGGGTGGCGAGACGGTCGAGGAAGAAACGGTCATGGCTGATGACCACGGCGCAGCCCGCGAAATTTTCGATCGCTTCTTCCAGCGCGCCCAGCGTTTCGACGTCCAGATCGTTGGTCGGTTCGTCGAGCAGCAGCACGTTGCCGCCCTTTTTCAGCATCTTGGCGATATGAACGCGGTTGCGTTCACCGCCCGACAGCTTGCCGACATTCTTCTGCTGGTCCTGCCCCTTGAAGTTGAAGGCGCCGACATAGGCCCGCGTCGACATGTCATGGCCGTTGACCTTCACATAATCGAGGCCGTCGGACACTTCTTCCCAGACATTCTTGCTGTCGTCCAGATGATCGCGGCTCTGGTCGACAAAGCCAAGGCGTACGGTCGTGCCGATGTCGATCTCACCCGAATCGGGCTGTTCCTGGCCGGTGATCAGCTTGAACAGGGTCGATTTACCCGCGCCGTTCGGCCCGATGACGCCAACGATGCCGCCCGGCGGCAACAGGAAGGACAGATCTTCGAACAACAGCTTGTCGCCGAATGACTTGGTGATGTTCTTGAATTCGATCACCTTGCCGCCCAGACGTTCGGGCACCTGGATAACGATCTGCGCCTTGCCCGGCGAGCGGTTGTTCTGCCCGGCGACCAGCTCTTCGAACTTCTTGATACGCGCCTTGGACTTGGTCTGGCGGCCCTTGGTACCGGCCCGGATCCATTCCAGTTCGTCGTTGATCGCCTTCTGACGGCCGGAGGCTTCGCGATCCTCCTGCTCCAGACGCTTGGCCTTCTTCTCCAGATAGGTGGAGTAATTGCCTTCGTACGGGAAATATTTTCCGCGATCGAGTTCGAGAATCCAGCCGACGACGTTGTCGAGGAAGTAGCGGTCGTGGGTGATCATCAGGACCGACCCGGCATATTCCTTCAGATGATTTTCCAGCCAGGTGACGCTTTCCGCGTCAAGATGGTTGGTCGGTTCGTCGAGCAGCAAGATGTCGGGCTTCTGGATCAGCAGCCGGGTCAGCGCGATGCGGCGCTTTTCACCACCTGACAGATTTTCCACGGACCAGTCGGACGGTGGGCAACGCAGCGCCTCCATCGCGATTTCCAGCTGGTTGTCGAGCGTCCAGCCATCGACCGCGTCGATCTGCTCCTGCAACGTGCCCATTTCCTCCATCAGCGCGTCGAAATCGACGTCTTCCGGCGGATCGGCCATGATCATGCTGATCTCGTTGAAACGGTCCATCTTGTCCGCGGTCTCGCGCGCGCCGTCCTTCACATTTTCCAGTACGGTCTTGGTCGGGTCGAGCTGCGGCTCCTGCGGCAGATAGCCGACGCTGATATTTTCGCCCGGCCAGGCTTCACCGGTAAAATCGGTGTCGATGCCGGCCATGATCTTGATCAGGGTCGATTTACCCGCGCCGTTCGGGCCGACGATGCCAATCTTGGACCCACGGTAAAATTGCAGGTTGATATTGCTCAGAACCGGCTTGGCCGCGCCGGGGAAGCTCTTGGTCATGTTCTTCATGACATAGGCATATTGCGAGGAGGCGGACATGTTTGGGCAGCTCCAACGGTAGGAAAAGAGGATTTGGCGCGGAGTTAGCGGAGGCGGGACGCATTGGCAAATGGGCGATGGCCCGCTACGCTTCCACCCATGCAGAAAATCCGATCGGGCACGCTTGCCGCCCTCCTCCTAGGCAGCCTTTTCACCCCCGTCCTGTCCCATGCCGCTCCGGCAGACAGCGCCGCGATTCGCGACGCCGCGCTCAAGGATGATGTCGCATGGGATTTCACCGAAGGCCTGACCACCGAAGTCGGCCCGCGTCCGGCCGGCACGCCGCTGGAAGCGCGGGCGCGCGAATGGGCGGTGGCGAAGCTCAAGGCGCTGGGGTTCAGCAATGTACGCGCCGAACCCTATACGATGCCGGTATGGCTGCGCGGCCGGGACGAAGCGAAAATCCTCTCCCCCTTCCCGCAGAATCTGGTGCTCTCGGCGCTGGGCAATAGCGGTTCGACCCCGGACAAGGGGATAGAAGGCGAAGTCGTCTATTTCCCGACTCTCGCCGATCTGGAAGCCGCACCCGCCGCCAGCGTCAAAGGCAAGATCGCCTTTGTCAGCCATGACATGACGGCAACGCAGGACGGTTCCTCCTATGGCTATTTCGGCGCCGCCCGGCGGCAGGGGCCCAGCATCGCGTCCAGCAAGGGTGCGATCGCCATATTGATCCGGTCGATCGGGACGGACCATCATCGCCTGCCTCATACCGGTGTTCAGATGTGGGCCGATGGCGTGACGCCAATCCCCGCCGCCGCGCTTTCGGTGCCGGATGCCGAGCAACTGGCGCGTGTGATCGGGCGGGGACAGCCGGTCAAGCTCCACCTGACGCTGACATCGAAAATGCTCAAGGACCAGCCGTCGGGCAATGTCATCGCGGAAATTCCCGGCAGCGATCCGGCGGCCGGCGTGGTGGTCGCGGCCTGCCATCTCGACAGCTGGGATCAGGGCACGGGCGCGATCGACGATGCGACCGGCTGCGGCATCGCGGCGGCCGCGGCATTGCAGGTGGCGAAGGCTGGCCAGCCCCGCCGCACCATCCGCGTGCTGATGGCCGGGGCCGAGGAAGTCGGCGGCGACGGCGCGCGGGCCTATTTCAAGGCGCATGGCACGGAGAGACACGCGCTCGCGATTGAATCGGATTTTGGCGCCGATCGTGTGTGGCGCGTGGATTTCAAACTTCCGCAGGGGCATGATGCGCTCGCGACCAGCATCTCTGCGGCCCTCGCGCCGCTGGGCATCGGCGCCAGCAAGCAGGAAGCGGGCGGCGGCGCCGACATTGCGCCGCTGGTGAAGGCAGGCGTGCCGGTGATCGACCTGCAACAGGACGGCACCCGGTATTTTGAGCTGCATCACACGCCCGACGATACGCTGGACAAGGTGGACCCGGCGCAATTGCGGCAGAATGTCGCCGCCTGGGCCGTAACGCTAAACCTTGTTGCCAATGCGCAAGAATCCATGGGCATTAAGTGAACTTTTATAGTAGACAACGCCCCGTCGCGTGATTCCATCGTTTCACCGGCGCAGAAAAGCATTGATTTGTGCATCGCACACGTTAATGCGGGTCGCTCGCGTAGGGTCACATTGTAACGTGCCTGACGCGGCATAATGCTATGGGAGCCGTACACAATGAAGAAGATCGCTGCTGTTTTCGCTTCGGCCAGCCTGATGGCCCTCGCCGCTTGCGGTGAGAAGCCGGCCAACGAAACCGCGAACGCTTCGAACGCCGTCGTGGAAAACGTTGTCGACAACGCCATGAACGCTGCTGAAAATGCAACGAATGCTGCTGACAACGCTGCGAACGCTGCCAACAACGCTGCGAACGCGATGTAATCTTCGCCTTAGCGAGATTTCCGAAGGGCGGGCTGTCTCTACAGCCCGCCCTTTTTGGTTGTGCCAGAGACATTGCGCCCCTGCCCCGGAACATCCGCCCCGCTCCATCAGTTGTTTCTGAACTGTTACAGGAGAGAATATCATGGGCAAGGGACTGTTATTATGGCTGATCGGGGTGCCGATCCCCATCATTCTGCTACTTTGGCTCTTCTTTCATTGATCGCCGATTGACGGGACGCGCGATAGACCGCTAAGGGCCGAGGCGTCGGGGAGTAGCGCAGTCTGGTAGCGCGCCTGCTTTGGGAGCAGGATGTCGCAGGTTCGAATCCTGTCTCCCCGACCATCTCGCAAAATCGCTAATGAAAATCGCGCGATCCCGGCAATATCCGCACGTTGCGCGGATGGCCGTGGCTGCGGATCCGCGACATCACCGGGTGGACAGCCTTGTCGCCCGGTCCCGCTTCGATAAGCGTCGCATGATCCTCTGACAGCCGATCGAGTTCGGCGGTACGGTCCACAATGCGATCGGCCATCAGATGTAACACATCGACCGGCCCTTCCCGCACCCGCTGCACCACCCCATGCGCCTCCATCAGCCGCGCGGCCATCAGCGGCAGGCGATAGCGGTCCAGCATCCTGGCCCAGAGCAGGATGTTGACGATACCCGTCTCATCTTCCAGCGTAGCGAAGATCGCATTGCCCTTACCGGGCCGCTGCCGCACCAGCACCACGCCTGCAACCTTTGCCCGTGCGCCATTCTTGACGCTGCTGACCTGCTCGCTGGTCAACAGGCCTTCGGCCGCGAAAACCGAGCGCAGGAAGGTCATGGGATGCTGTTTGAGCGACAGGCGGGTCAGCTGATAATCCGCCGCCACCGCTTCGGACAGGGGCATGGGCGGCAGGGCGGCATCGGCTTCTTCCCCCAGTTCGCGCGCGCGGGCAGCGGCGAACAGCGGCAATTCGCCCGCTGGCATCCTTCGCACATCCCAGGCCGCATCGCGCCGCTCACGCCCGATCGAGCGGCAGGCATCGGCATCGGCCAGCAAATGCAGCGCACGGACAGGCAGGCGTACCCGCCGCCCCAGTTCCTCGATCGTGGCGAAGGGGCCGGATGTCGCGCGATCCGCTGCAATCGCCTCCCCCCAAGCCTCCCGGAAACCGTCAATCTGGCGAAAGCCCAGCCGCAATGCGAACGCCCCGTCCTGCCGGTGACGCGGCACGATGTCGCCCCAGCGGCGATTGGCCGGGGTCCAGTGCTGCCCAGCATCGGGATCGTCCACCGCAATCGGCTCCAACCCATTGTCCCAGCCGCTGGCATTGACGTCGATGCCCCGCACGACAACGCCATGTTCGATCGCGTCGCGCACGATCTGCGCCGGGGCGTAGAAGCCCATTGGCTGCGCATTGAGCAAGGCCGCGGCGAACACGGCAGGCTGATAGCATTTGAGCCAGGCCGACACATAGACCAGCCGGGCAAAGGATATGGCGTGGCTTTCGGGAAAACCATAGCTCCCAAACCCCTTGATCTGGTCATAGCAGCGCTGGGCAAAGGCGCGTTCATAACCACGCGCCACCATGCCGCCGATCATCTTCTCCTCAAATTCGCCGATCGTCCCGACATTGCGGAAGGTCGCCATCGCCCGGCGCAGCTTGTTCGCCTCCCCCGACGTGAAATTGGCGGCGGTGATCGCCAGCTTCATCGCCTGCTCCTGAAATAGCGGCACGCCATAGGTGTGGCCCAGCACATGATGCAGTTCATCGGCGGGGTGCGGCGGGGCTGGCGAAGGAAAGCGCCAGGAAGGCGGCTTGCCATCACGCGCCTCGGCCCGGCGGGCGAGATAGGGGTGGACCATATCCCCCTCGATCGGGCCGGGCCGCACTATCGCGACCTGCACCGCCAGATCATAGAAGGTACGCGGGCGCAGGCGGGGCAGCATGTTGATCTGGGCGCGGCTTTCGACCTGGAACACGCCGACGCTGTCCCCCCGGCACAGCATGTCGTAAACCGGCGCCGCTTCGCCTGGCACCGACGCCAGCGTCTTGTCGCCCAGGCCATGGTCGCGCATCAGCGCAAACCCCTTGCGAATGCAACTGAGCATCCCCAGCGCCAGTATGTCGACCTTCATCAGGCCCAGCGCGTCGATATCATCCTTGTCCCACTCCAGAAATGTGCGGTCCGCCATTGCCGCATGGTGGATCGGCACCGTCTCATCCAGCCGATCCTGCGTCAGCACGAAACCGCCGACATGCTGCGACAAATGGCGCGGGAAGGTCAGCAGCCGGTCGACCAGTTCCTTCAACTGCATGACCAGCGGATTGCCCACGTCCAGCCCCGCATCGCGGAAGCGCCGTTCCTCCATGCCGCTGGCATGGCTGCCCCACACGGTGCTGCCGATCCGCGCGGTGACATCTTCCGACAGGCCCAGCACCTTGCCGACTTCCCGCACCGTGCTGCGGGGGCGGTAATGGATGACGGTCGCGGCTATGGCGGCGCGATCGCGACCATAGCGGGCATAAATATGCTGGATCACTTCCTCACGCCGTTCATGCTCGAAATCGACGTCGATATCGGGTGGTTCGTCGCGATCCTCCGAAATGAAGCGGGAAAAGAGCAGGTTATGCCTGGTCGGATCGACCGATGTGATCCCCAGATAATAGCAGACCGCCGAATTGGCCGCCGATCCGCGCCCCTGGCACAGGATCGGTGGATCGAGGCTACGGGCAAACTGCACCGCTTCATAGACTGTCAGGAAATAGCAGGCGTAATTGCGGCTGCGGATCAGCGCGAACTCTTCCGCCAGCATCGCATGGACCCTATCCGGCACGCCATCGGGAAAGGCCTCTCCCGCCAGCCGCAGCACTTCATGTTCCAGCCAGTCCTGCGCCGCCCACCCTTCGGGCACCGGCTCGTGCGGATATTCATATTTCAGATGGGACAGATCGAACCCGATCCGGTCCAGTACGTCGCGCCATGCCCCCACCGCCTGCGGCCAGTCGCGGAACAACCGGGCCATTTCGCGTGCGGGTTTCAGGTGCCGTTCGGCATTCGCCTCCAGCCGCCGCCCGGCCTCCCGCAGGGTCACGCCCTGCCGGATACAGGTGACGACATCATGCAACGGCCGGTCCTGCGCCATGGCATAGAGCGCATCGCAGGTTGCAAGCAGCGGCAGCCCCAGCCGCCCGGCCATCGCCGCCAGCCGGGCAAGGCGGCGACGATCCGGCCCGGCGCGCGGCATGGTGACGCCGATCCAAAGCGCACCTGGCACCCGTTGCGCCAGCCCTGCCAGCAGCGCCTCGTCCGCTTCCCCTGCCATAGCAATCAGGACCATGTCCTGCGCATGGTCGATCAGGTCGGACAGGCACAGGTCGCAATCGCCCTTTTGCACCGTCTCTTTCAGATTGCCGACGCTCAGCAGCCGGGTCAGCCGCCCCCAGCCATGGCGGTTGATGGGGTAGGCGACAATGTCCGGCGTCCCGTCGGCAAAGCAGAGCCGCGCGCCGGTGACGAGACGGAAAGCCTGCGCCAGCGGCAGCGCCTGCGCCGCAAGATGACGGCGCTCCGCAGCCGACTGTGGGGTTTCGCCCGTGCGGATTCCCTGATCCTCGGCATCCTCGGCCAGCATCCTGCGCACCGATTTGAGTGCGCTCCACGCCCGCACCACCCCGGCCACCGTATTGCGATCGGCAATGCCGATGCCCGCATGGCCCAGCGCCAGCGCCTGTCCGACCATATCGGCCGGGTGGGACGCGCCGCGCAGGAAACTATAATTGGTTGCCGCGACCATTTCGGCAAAATCCGGCGCAGGCGATGGCGGTCCCGATCGCCGCGCCCGCAGCGCCGTGTCGAGAGGGATGGGTTGACGCCCCTCCCCCTCCGGCCCCGGATCACGCCCCCGGCTCATGCGAACAGGCCATGCAGATACCAGCGCGGCATCGGCTTGTCCGGTTCGAAGAAACCAAGGCGGAATATCCAGAAACGGCGACCGCGCCGGTCCTCCACCCGGTAATAATCGCGAATATGATCGGGCGCGTCGCCCAGCAGATAGCGAATATCGACCTCGCCCGGATCGCTGCCGGGCCGGGGCAGTTCGATCGACACGGGCCGCCTGCGCCACCATTCCCCGGCGATCCGCTCCGGCCCCTCGAACCGGGCGACTTCGTGCAACGCCCGGCGCCAGCGGAAACGGCGGGGCGGGCCGTCGGGGACTTCGGCGCCCAATACCTCGATCGGCTGGGGCGGATCGAACAGATGGATGGGACGCAGCGGCGGCTCGCCCGGTTCCGGTGTCGTCCAAGGACCGGACGGCGACGTATCGAGCGCGGGCAGCGCAAATTCGGCCTGTTCGGGCATATGGCTGTCGCGTGCGCCAAAGCGGCGGACGCGGTTGCGCCCCAGCCGGGTGCTCAGACGCTCGACCAATGCGGTCACCGCCGCCTCGCCGGTCGCGCCGCCCTCCAACTGCAATTGCGACGCACCCAGCGGTTCGGTCAGTGGGACGTTCAGCCGCAGCAGGTCAAAGCCGAATCCAGGATCGATCGGATCGTTCAGGCTGTCGATCCGCTCGCGGATCAACCGCATCAGCGCAGGCACATCCCGCATCGGCGCGCCGGTTTCCACGGTCAGGCGGCGCACCAGCCCGTCGCTGCGGAAAAACAGCGCCTCGAACCGGCGACCGCCATGGCCCCTCTGCTCCAATATCCCTGCCGCCTCCCCTGCCAGTTCAGCCAGGATCGTCATCATGGTTTCAGTGCGCGCGACCGGTTCGGCAAAGCGCCGCTCCACGCTCATCGGCGGGACCAGCCGGCGCGGGGTCAGCGCGCTGTCCGCCTCCCCCACGATCCGGCGGATCGCCATCACCGCGTCCGCGCCGAAACGGGCGGCGATGGAGGACATCGGCCGACGCGCGACATCGCCAATGGTTTTCAGCCCCGCGCGGCGCAACGCCAGCGTCGCCTCCTCCTCCAGTTCCAGCGCCGCGACGGGCAGGCGGCGGATCGCGCTATCCTCGTCGCACGCAGCTCCGGCCACATAGCGGGCCAGCGCCCGCGCGCCCTCCGGCGTTCCGGCAAAGGCCAGCCGCACCGCCACGCCCAGCCGCGCCAGCCGCCGCTCCAGATCGGCCGCCAGCCCAGCCTCTCCACCAAAGAGATGATCGCACCCGCTGGTATCGAGGATCAGCCCGTCGGGCGGATCGAGCGCGACGGTCGGGGTGTAGCGGGTGCAGCCATCGGCCAGCCGCTCCAGCCAGTCCTGATCCTCATGCGGGACATGGTCGAACAGGTCGAGGTCGGGCACACGGGCGCGGGCATCCGCCATCGACAGGCCGGGCGACAGGCCCATCGCCGCTGCCGCCTCATCCACCGCCGCCAGCCGCAACGCGCCGCGTATTTTCTCGACAAAGGCGCGTGGCCGTTCATCCTGCCCGGCGCACAGATGGGGCCTGGTCAGGCGCAACCGCTCCGCCGGGAGCCAGGGGAAGAACAGGGCGAGATAGCGGCGGTGCCGGGGGGCTGGCGTCGCGATCGTCATGCTCTGCGCCTCCCATGGTTCGTCCATCACTGGCAGGACGTCTGAAACAAAGTCGGTCACGGTCCCACTCCATGCGCCAGGGACCGGCCGGGGGGCCGGCGCGCCGACGCAGCAATTCGATTTGAAACAGGGATGCCCCTGGCGCGTCCGCTTCCAGCGCGATCGAGGGGGACGCGCTCACCCGCCAGCGTGTATCGGCGGCGCTGGGCGCAGTATCGGCGGCGATGCGCAGCAGGAACAGGGTGACGCCCGATGCTTCGGCGGCCAGCATCAGGCGGCGAGTGGCGGTCAGGTCCAGCCCGCGCATCGCCCCCCATCCTTCGACCAGCACCGCGCCCAGCCCGGCGCAACGCGCCGCCTCCGCCGCTGCATGGAGCAAAGCGCCTTCGTCAGGGGCCAGCACCAGCAGCATATTGGCGGGATCGATCCCCAGTTCGACAAGGCCGGTGGCGTGCAACCCTCCAACCCGTTTCTGCATCGCTTCGGTGCGCAGCCACAGGAAGGGACGCCCTTCCCCAGCGCGCAGGCTGAACAGGGCGGCAACCCCAGCCCCGCTGCTGGCATCTTCCTGATCGGCAAAGATTTCATGCAAGCGCCCACGCGCCAGTCCACCGCCTAGTGCCGCGTCCACCCCGTCATGCCCCAGCGCAAAGAGCCCCGCTGGCGTAGCCGCGCGGCGCGGCTCCAGCTGTTGCAGGCTCTCCCTCAACCGGGCAAGAACAGGGGACGAATCGCGCATATGTTCACTATATGTTCTATTGTTCCTTTGCGCCAGTCGTCAGAACAGGGAGTGGGCAAGATACCAGCCCGGCACCGCCGCCAGCGCCAGAAATGTGCCGAGCGGCACCCGCGCCGTCGCTGCCATTGCCCGGCCCGTCGCCAGCATGACGCCCAGCCCGGCCAGCGCCGCGATCAGCAGGATGAAGGGCAAGGCCTGCCAGCCGAACCATGCGCCCAGCGCGCCCAGCAACTTGGCATCGCCCAGCCCTAACCCCTCCCGCCCGCGCAGCGCGCGATAGGTCAGCGCAATCGCCAGCAGGCTGCCATAGCCCAGCGCCGCGCCGATAATCCGGTCGGCCAGCACCACATCGGTCGCCCAAAGTCCCAGCGTCAGGCCCAGGAAAGCCAGCGGCAGGGTCAGCGCATCGGGCAACCAGTAATGCCGCCAGTCCAGCACCGCCAGCGTCAGCAACATCCAGCCCAGCAACGCCCAGCCAAGGCCGCCCAAATCCGGCATGGCGCCGATCGCCAGCGCGCCAATGACTGCGCAACTGAGTTCGATCCGCCCATGCAGCGGATCGATCGGCGCGCCGCACGTCCGGCACCGGCCATGCTGGAACAGGGCGCTGAGCAAGGGGATCAGATCGCGCGGCGTCAGCGTGCGGCCACAGCCATCGCAGGCCGATCGCCCCCGCGTCACGCCCCGTCCCTGCGGCCAGCGCAGGATCAGGGTGGCCAGGAAGCTGCCGAAAATCGCGCCGACCACCCCGCCGAGCAGCGTCGCCAATATCGGCGTCACAACGTCCCTTCGACCTTCAGCAATTGCGCATTGCCCACGGTCGCAAAGCCCGCCTGCCCCAACGATGCCGCCAGCGTCGGATCAGCGGTTTCCACCCGCATGGTCGCGCTGTACCGGCCCGACCGCCAGATGCGCAGCGCGATCGTTTCCATGCCCGACTGGCTGGCGAGCGGCAGCAACAGCGCATCGCCATCGCAGGCAAGGGCCCCGGAAAAACCCTGTGTCAGGTTCAGCCCCGGAAACTGCCCCGCCATCCGCGCCCGCACCCGTCCTTGCGCATGACCGCACCGATCGCCGATGAAATAGGCGGACACATCCTCCATCTGAAGCCCGGCGATCGGCAGCGGCGCGAAGGTCCGGCCCAGCGGCACCGCGCCGGTCACATCATCCACTCCGATCCGCCCGAACCCAACCGTCAGCGCGCCCGATATGTCGTCGGCCAATCCCTTGGTCCGGGCAATGTTGAACCGCGCCCGACCCGTCAGCAACGCCAATGGAGAAAGGCCCGCGCGCACGCTGCCCATTGGCATGTCGCCCAGCATCAACTGGTCGATCCGCCCGCTCCATACCGTGCCCCGCACGTCACGCGCGGCCACGCCCAGCCGCTCCAGCCCGGACAGACCCAGCGCGACCCGCATCGGCAGGAACAGCAACAGCCCCAGCAGCACGATCAGCAACAGGATGATCCGCATCCGGCGGGACAGGACCAATCCCATCATTGCCCGCTTCCCCGCACCAGCACCGCCTGCACCGACAGGCTGCCAGCGGTCGGCGCGGGCCGCGCGCTCATCGTTTCGACCCGCACGCCCTGCGCCTCCAGCACCGCGATCCAGGAAAAGAGTGCGACCGGCCGGATCGCGGCGATGGCAATCTCCATCCGGTCCGGCCCCTGCGCCTGCGCACGTTCCAGTGTCAGGCCCGCTTCGCCCGCGCCCTGCCCGACCAGCTGGTCGAGCGGCGCGGCCGGGCCACCAGCCGCCGCACGGGGCAGCGCCTTCAGCTGCTGCACAGCCGTGCGCACCGCGGCGTTGCGCTCGGTCGCCTCGACCAAATTGTCGCGCGCCGACCGCTGCGCCCGATCGAGCGGCACTGCTACCCCGAACCAGAGGAGCACGCCTGCCAGCAAGGCGAACATCACGCCCAGCATCACCTGCTCACGCGACGATCGTTCCGCCCAAAGCGCCTGCATCCGTTCCATCATGACCGCACCGTAATCTCTGCCAGCGTCCGCCCGCCCGGCTCCTGCGCGGGTGTCGCCGTAATCGTGAAGCCTGCCGCCTGTAACGCGAGCAGCACTATGTTGATGTCATCCGCCTTCGCCGCCGCCAGCGTGGCGCGCAGCATCCCGTCCGGGTCGCGCGACAGGCTGGTCAGCGCCACGCCCGGCGCATCCTGCATCGCCGCCATCAGGGCCGCGACCGGCGCGGTAAAGGCCCGTCCACCAGCGCCCCGCGCAGCCAGTTGCTGCTCCATCGCGCCAAGCGCCTGGGCCGCATCGCTCGCGCCGGGCACGACCTGCTGCGCCAGCGCCAGGCTTTCTGCGTCCAGCCGACTGGCCTCGCGATGGCTTTTGACGATGCCGACCAGTGCGATCAGCAGCGCGGCAAGCAGGATCAGCCCGCTCCACACGGCCGCGCGTTTCAGCACGCGCTGGTCGAGCTGCCGCCGCACCCGCTTGGCGAAATCACCCTGCCGCAGATCGATGGGCGGGGCGTCAAGCGCCGCGATGGCGCGCCCCTCGATCACGCCCCGTGGTACATCCACCACCGGCGCATCGCCGATCAGTGCGGGCAGGGCCAAGTCGCCGGTCAGCGCCATATCCGTGCCGCGCAGCACCGTCACATCGCCGATCAGCCCGCGCGAAAAACCCGCCTCCGGCTCCGGCAGCAACAGGGGCGCTGGCACAATCATTTCGGGGTCCAGCCCATGATGCTGCGCCCAGAGCAGCCAATGCTGCATGTCTGCCCGCGCTGCCAACGCCACGATATGGGGCCGCGCAGGATCGTCCTGCACGTCGGTCACCGCAAACAGCTGATCGGCGGGCAATATCCCGTCCGCCAGCACCGCCAGCCGTGCCGCCGCGCGCGCCTGCCGCACCGGAAGGTCGGGATGCAGCGCCCAATGGAGCGCCACCAGAGCCGCAGGCGGCACCAGCATCACCCGCGCTTCAACGGGCAAGGCGGCAATGCCGCACGCTGCCAGCCAGTTCGCGCCCTCGCCCGATTGCACCAGCGCGCCATCGATCACGCGCATCCAATATGGCGGCGCGTCCTGCGCTTCGGGCAGAAACACGATCAGGGCGTCGCGCGCGCTCATGCCCCCGCACCCCAGCTGCGTCGCACCACGATTGCGGGGCTTTCCCGCGCGTCGATCAGCGACCGCTCCACCAGTTGCGTTCCCCCGACAGTCACCGCCACGTCCACTCCGAAAAATCCCGTCGTCAATTTGACCTGCTCGGCCACCTCGGTCATCGGCGACAGGCCGGCGAGCGAGGGCAAGGCCCAGAACTGGTTCGTGCTGCCGTAGCCGTCCGCGGGCCGCTGCGCCAGCAATTGCCGCGCCTGTCCGACGCTCAATTGCCCCGGCAACAGCATCGCGAACAGCGGCGCCTGCTCCGGCAACAGCGTGTTGATGTTGATCGGCGACAGATCCGTGACTGGCAATGCGCAGATCCAGGGCCGCACCGTCGCATAGATGGCAGGCGTGATGCCATTGACCGCGCGCAACTCGCTGGCATCGACCATCAGGCGGTTGGCCGCGCGATAGGGCCGCGCCATTTGCCCATAGACCGCATCCTCCGCCCCGCCCGGCTGCGGATCGCCATCGCTGTCGATCCAATCGGCCAGGCTCGCCGCAGCGCCCTGCGCCTGTCGCGCATCGACGCCCAGCGCCACCAGCAGCGCCTGAAATTGCGACACGCCGATGGGCCGCACCTTCAGGCTGGCCTCGCTTTCGCCGCTGACCACGCTGTTGAGGTTGAAACAATTGCCGCCGTCATTCACCCGCGCCGTCGCGATGCCGCCGGGCACCGGAATGCTTTGCGGCGCGCCCAGCCAGCCGCCCGCCAGCGTCATCTTCGCCGGATTGGCCGCGACCAGATCGCCGATCCGCAAGCGCGCAACCGCCGTGCCAGCCTCGGCATAGGCGCGCGCCTGATCGATCGCGCCGCCATTGCCGGTCATTCGCGTGGCCAGCGCCACTCGCTCCAGCGCGGTCGCGGCAACGACGGCCATCACCACCACCAGCAGCAACACGGTCAGCAGCGCTGCGCCCTGTTCATCGGGTTTGCGCGGATCAGGCACCGGGCGAACCTTCGATGACCGGCTTTTCGACCGGGCCGGGCGCGACCAGAAAGCGCAAGGTCACCGGCGGCTCGCCCGTGCGGGTGAGCGTCATTTCCACCGCGCGCGGCAACAGGTCGGGCTGGGTCGGCGTCCAGTCGTCACGCCATTTCCCCTGCGCATCGCGGAATTTCAGCGCGACCGCCTCTACATCCTCCAGCAAGGCGGCTGGCTGATCCCCCGCTGCGCCATCCAGTTGCGCATAGGTTCGCCGCTCCAGCCGCCCCTGCCGCACCCAATATTCGACCTTCTGCAAGGAGGGCCGGGGCAGATCGCCCAGATTGTCCCACCCGCCCCGCACGAACTGCATCACCGGCTGATCCTCACCTTCATGATGCGCCCAGAAGGCGGGCGCCAGCGTGCCGCTCTCCGTACGGGTAATGCGTGGCACAGCCTGCCCCAGATCGCCCGCCAGCGCCCCGCCAGCCCGTTGCACCGCGGCCATATCGTCGAGCCGCGCCTTGACCTGCGCCTGTGCCGACACGCTGTTGCCCAGCAGGAGGACACCGGCGCTGGCGAGCATCGCGAAGATCATGAGGGCGACGAGCAACTCGATCAGGGTGAAGCCATCGTCACCCTTGATCCTGTCACATCCACATTGGTTGAGGCGCGCCGCCATCACTCCACCACCCGTATGAAGCTCAACACCACGGGCGACGCGCCCGGCTGGCCATCGACGGTCAGGTCGACCTGCAACAGGCGCTGGTCGTCGGTTGGCTTGACAGTCCGGCTCCAGTGCCAGCGTCGCCCGCCATTCTCGACATCGCCCGCTTCGTCGCCGACGGATGGCGGCACCGGGTCGCTCTGCACATCGACCATCAGATTGCGCGCGACGATCTGACCCAGCGCCTTGCTATCGAGATCAGCCGCCGTCCGCAGCGTCACCCCCTGCAACCGCACCAGTGCCAGCGCCGCCAGGCTGAACACCGCCAGCGCAACCAGCATTTCCAGCAACGTGAAGCCGCGTTCGCCTTTGAAATGGTCGTCCCGGCATGACGGTGGAGGAGATGGCCGACTACCCACCGACCATGACCTTTCCCGCCATGTCGACCGTCACCGACACCCGCTCGCCCTCGCGCGCCAGCGTTACGGTCAGCGGATCGGTCGGCAGGCCGGTGCCGTCGAAGGCGATCTGCTGCCGCCCGTCCTTGCCGACCAGAGCGCGGGTGCCGCTTTTCCAGTTGGCGGTGACGAAAGGCTTGTCCTCCAGCGCCACCCATTGCCCGCCATCGCGGCGCTGAAAGCCATAGCCGGATGCGGAGACCCACAGCCCCATGGGGGCGGCGGTCACGACCGCTTCGTCGCGCGCGGCGGCAACGCGCGCGGCGAAGCGGTCGGCATCCTCGATCACCCGCCCGCGCGGATCGGGGATGGCCAGCACGACAGCCGCCGAAATGAAACCGATGATCGTCAGGACGACCATCAGTTCGAGGAGGGTGAAGCCATTTCCGTTCGGTTCGAGCATGTCGAGAACCGTTTCTCGACTTCGCTCGAAACGAACGGATGTGGTTTTATAGCTCGCTGGAATGAATATCCGCATTTTCGCTCTCGCCGCCCGGCTGGCCGTCCGCCCCCAGCGAACTGATGTCGAACGCGCCCTTGCGCCCCGGCACGGTGTAGATATAGGCGCGACCCCACGGATCGTCGGGCAGCTTCTTGATATAGCCGCCACGCCGGTAACGTTGCGGCTGCGCCAGCGATGCTGGCGGATTGAGCAGCGCCTGCAACCCGTCCGATCCCGCCGGATAGGTCAGATTGTCGAGCCGATATTGCTCCAGCGCCTGTTCGATCGTGGCGATGTCCGCCTTCGCCTTTTCGACCCGCGCCGTGTCCGTCGCGGGGATGACGTTGATCGCCACGATCGTCGCCAGCAGGCCGATGATGACGATGACGACCATCAGTTCGACAAGGGTGAAGCCATGTTCGGCGGAACGCCGGGCGGACCCGAATCCTTCTTCCCCGTTCGTCCTGAGCCTGTCGAAGGACTGCTCTTTCCTTCTGAAGAAGGGCAGGGCTTCGACACGCTCAGCCCGAACGGATTCTAGTGTAACCATATTCAACTCCTAAGCCCCGGTCAGGCTTTGCAGCTGCAAGATCGGCAGCAGGATGGACAGGATGATGACGGCGACGATCGCGCCCATCATGATGATGATGATCGGTTCCAGCATGGCGAGCGCGGTCGAGGTGAAGGCGTCGAATTCGCGTTCCAGATAATCCGCCGCCCGCTCCAGCATCGTGTCGAGCCGCCCGGCGCTTTCGCCGCTCGCGGCCAGATAGACCAGCAAGGGCGGAAACACCCCGGCCCGCCTGAGCGCCGCCGACAGGCTGCCGCCGCCACGAATGGCTTCGACAATATCGTCCGAAGCGTGTCGCAATACCCGGTTGTGGACGGTGTTGGCTGTCAGTGTCAGCCCCTCCAGCAGGGGCAGGCGGCTTGCCACCATGGTCGACAGCGTCCGCGCCATCCGCGCCGCGTGCAGATCGCGGGTCAGCTTGCCGATCACCGGCAGCCCCAGCAGCATCGCATCGAACCGATAATGGAACCGCTCATTCCTCATCGCCCGCCAGAAGCCAAGAGCCGCCAGCCCCGCCAGGATCAGCAGCAGCCACCACCAGCCCGCCAGAAAGGCAGACAGGCCCATCACCATCCGGGTCAGCAACGGCAATTCCTGCCCCACCGTATCGAACTGCTCAACCACCTTGGGCACGACGAAGATCATCAGCGCCGCGACGACCAGCACGGCAAAGCTGGCCAGCACCGACGGATAGGCGATGGCGGTCAGCACCTTGGAGCGCATCTGCGCCTGCCGCTCCATCAGGTCCGACAGCCGTTCCATGATCGCGGGCAGGCTGCCTGAACTTTCGCCAGCGGAAATCATCGCACGATAGAGGGGCGGAAAGCTTTTGGGTTCGACGCCCAGCGCTTCGGCCAGCCGCCGCCCTTCCATCACGCCGCCATGCACTTTGCCGACAATAAGCCGAACATGGTCCTGCTCGCTCTGCCGCCCGATCGTGCGCAGCGATTCCTCCAGCGGGCTGACCTGGGTCAGCGTCGCCAGTTGCCGGGTGAACAGCGTCAGTTCCTTGGGACTGAGGCGCGGGGTGCGCAGCGACAGGCCGGTGCGTTTGCGGGCCACCTCCACCGCGCCGGCGCTGAGTTCGACAATGAACAGCTTGCGCGCGTCGAGCTTCGCCCGTGCATCCTCCAGCGTTTGCGCCTTCAGCGCGCCTTTGCGCTCCTTGCCAGCCGGGTCGATCGCGACATAGTCAAATTCAGCCATCGGCGATGGTTTCCGCGTCCACGCTGTCGCGCCGCGACACGCGGATGGCCTCTTCGGCCGTCGTCTGCCCGTCACGCACCAATGCCCGCGCCGCCGATCCCAGATTGGGGGCATTGAGGAACGCATGGCGCGCGATCAGCGATTCATCGCCACCGTCATTGATCAGGCGTCGGATCGTATCGTCCACCCGGATCGCCTCGAACACGCCGATCCGGCCCTTATACCCCGTGCCGCCACATTCGCTGCAACCCCTGGCCCGATAGATGATCGTGCCGGGATCGAAGCCCAGCAGGGCGCTGGCGGACTTGTCCGCCTGCACCGGTTCGCGGCAATGCTGGCACAGTCGCCGCACCAGCCGCTGGGCGATGACCGCGCGCAGCGTGGAGGCCAGCAGGAAGGGTTCGACCCGCATGTCGCGCATCCGCGTGATCGCGCCGACCGCATCGTTGGTGTGAACGGTCGACAGCACCAGATGCCCGGTCAGCGACGCCTGCACCGCAATTTCCGCCGTCTCGCGATCGCGGATTTCGCCGACCATCACCACGTCCGGGTCTTGCCGCAGGATTGCGCGCAACCCGGCAGCGAAGGTCAGCCCGACCTTGGCATTCACCTGCGTCTGCCCCACGCCCTCCATCGCATATTCGACCGGATCTTCGACCGTCAGGATATTGCGGCTGCCGTCGTTGAGCTGGCGCAAGCCTGCATAGAGCGTGGTCGTCTTGCCCGATCCGGTCGGCCCGGTGACCAGGATGATGCCATTGGGTTCGCTGAGGCCTTCGCGGAAAATCCGGTCCGGCACGCCGTTCATGCCCAGCAGGTCGAGCGTGATCCCGGCATTTTCCTTGTCCAGAATACGCAGCACCACCCGCTCGCCCGCCCGGCTCGGCAAAGTCGATACGCGCACGTCGAGCAATTTGCCGCCCAGCGTCAGGCCGATGCGCCCGTCCTGCGGCACACGCCGTTCGGCAATGTCGAGCCGCGCCATCACCTTGACCCGGCTGACGACCACCGGGGCGACATGGGGTGGCATCCGCAGCGTTTCGCGCAATACGCCGTCGATCCGCATCCGCACGACCAGGCCGGTTTCATAGGGTTCGATATGAATGTCCGACACGCCCTGCCGCGCGGCTTCGGCGATGATGCCGTTGATCAGCCGGATTGCGGGCGCGTCATCGGCGCTGTCCAGCAAATCGTCGGCGGTCGGCATGTCGGCGGCCAGCATGTCCAGTTCGTCCGCGCCCATTTCGATCGACCCGGCCATGGCCGCCGCGCTGCCGTCCATCGCATAATGGTTGGACAGATGCCGGTCGAATTCGGCCTGATCGACGAAACTGACATCGAAACTGCGCGCCAGATGACGACGGACTTCCAGCAAGACCCGCGGATCGCTGCCTTCGCGCACTGCGATGGACAGGCGCTCGCCCTCCTGCGGCAACAGCACCACGCCATGCTTGCGCGCAAAGCCATAGGGAATGTCGATGGCGCGTGGATGGGCTGATGCAAAAGCCTCGTACTCCTGCGCAGGCAGGAGCCCAGGGTTCTGGACACTGCCCTCTCCGCCCTGGGCTCCTGCCTGCGCAGGAGCAGCTTGCCCATTCTCGCTCACTTGCGTTCTCCGCTTGCCGGTATCTCGACCGGGCGCACCACGCCGCTTGACTGGCGCACGGTCGGTTCGATCATTTGCGGCGCATCCGGCTGCACCATGGCATCGCCCGGTTGCGGCGCGACTGGCGGGGTCGCGCCCATATAGTCGCGGACCAGTTCGTCGATCGTCGGCTCCATGTCGGGATTGCGCTGTAACTGCATGTTGCGGACATAGCCGTAACGCTGCTGGGTCAGCTTCTGCGCATCTTCCTTCGACCGCAGGATGGTCGGGCGGATGAACACCATCAAATTGGTCTTGGTCCGGCTGCGGCTGCGCGATTTGAACAGTTCGCCAAGGCCCGGAATGTCGCTGAGCAAGGGAATGCGCTCGATCGTCTTGCGCTCATTATCGTCCAGCAATCCGCCCAGCGCCAATATCTCGCCATCATCGACCGTGACCGTGGTTTCGATCTCGCGCTTGTTGATGATGAGGTCGCTGCTGGAGTTGCTGACCGGCCCGGCCACGCTCGATACTTCCTGCCGCAGAAACAATTTGATTGCGCCGCCGGTATTGATCTGCGGTTTCACCTCCAGCTTGATGCCGACATCCTGCCGCTGGACGGTGCGGAACTGATTGTCGAAATTCTGGCTCAGCGCTTCCCCGGTCGTCACCGGCACCTGTTGGCCGACCAGGATCGATGCCTTCTGATTGTCCAGCGTCATCACCGACGGGGTGGAGAGAAGATTGCTTTCCGTATCGGATTTGACCGCGTTGATGATCGCGCCGAAAATCCCGTTCTTGCCGATGCTGCCGCCCAGCCCGGCAATCGCGCCGGTTGCGCTGGTCAGGCTGTTGATCGCCGATTGCTGGAGCGTGCTGGCCAGATCGCCGCTATTTTGCACTTCGGTCGTGGTTTGCGTCCCATCGGGCGCCACCACCGTCGTTTTGGTCGTGCCCAGTTGCGTCGCGCCATAGGCGCCTGCCAGCGTCAGCAGATTGGGCGAGGCATTGCTGTAATTGGTCGCGGCAAAGCCGGTCGATGTGCTGCCGATCAGGAATTGCACGCCCAGCTTCTTGGCCGCTGCATCGCTGATTTCGACGATGATCGCTTCGACCAGCACCTGTTCGCGGCGCGTGTCGATCTGGCGGATGGTTTCGCCCAGCATCCGCTGCACGTCGCTATTGGCCGCCACGATGATAGCGTTCGCGCCCTCATAGCGGGTGACGATCGCCGGGCCGCGCGTGGAAATACCGCTGCCGCTGGAGGAGGAAGAGGATGCCGCAGCAACCGGCGCGGCCGCCGCGCTCGCCGGCGCAGCGCCGCCCGCCGCCGGGGTGGAGGCGGTTACCGGCTGGCTGGTCGATTGCCCGACCAGTTGCTGCAACACCGGCAGCAATTTTTCGGCATCCGCATGTTCCAGCCAATAGACCCGGATTTCGGTGCCGCTCGCGGCCTGCTGATCGAGTTGCCGGGCCATCGCGGCCAGGCGTGCTACCGTGTTGGCATCCCCGCGGATCGCGATGGCATTGCTGCTGTCGATCGGCACGACGGTCGCGGCCGAAGGGGGCGCATTTTCCCCGCCGCCGCTTTCCACCAATGCCTGGAGCGATGTCGCAATTTCCCGCGCACCGGCATTTTTGAGCATCACCATCTGCGTCGATGAAATATCGCGATCGACCCGTGCGATGACTTGCCGGATGCGGGCGATATTGTCGGCATAGTCCGCCACCACCACGCTGTTGCCAGCGCGATTGGCGGTGACCGACCCGTCCTTGCTGACCAGCGGGCGCAGCGTTTCCAGCGCGCTCGCCGCGTCGATGGAACGCAGGCGAAACACCTCCGTCACGAAACTGTTGCGATTGGCCGCACGGCCAACACCGCTGGGCTGCCCCGCCGCGCCGTCGGCGGGCTGGATGCGATATGCCCCGCCGGGGGCTGGCACCGCGACCAGACCGTTGGCGCGCAGCGTGGACAGCACGATCTCGAAATATTCGGATCGTGACAAAGGCCGGTCCGTGACGACAGACACTTTCCCCTGCACCCGATTGTCGATGATGAAGGTGCGGCCCGTCACGCGCGCAGCGTCCTGAATGAAGGCGCGAATATCGGCATCGCGGACGTTCAGCGTCTGCTGCGCCATGCCCGGTGCGGCCAGAACCAGCGCAAGCGCGGCGGAAAGGGGAAGGAAATATCTGGTCATTGGCCTTGCACTATGAGGTTCACCGAAGCGACGGTCGCACCGCGCTCCACGGTCAGGGACAGGCGCGCGCCGGGCGCGATCTGGTTCTGCACGGACTGAAGGTCACCCACCGGCTGGCCGTTGATCTGGCTGATAATGTCGCCGGGCCGGAAACCGGCGCTGGCAAAGCCCGGCCCCTTCGCGCTGACCACCAGACCCGTGACCCGGCCATTTTGCATCCGGGGCGCAAAGGCAATGTCGCGTTTCAGACTGTCGGCGGTCGGGCCAGCCGTTGCCGGGGGCGAAGATGGCGGCGGCGACGCTGGCGGCGATCCCGGTGCTTCACCCCCTTCCGGGGCGGCCGTAGGCACCGGCGCCGACTGGTCGAGAAATATCTGCTCCTCCGCCCCGCCCCGGTCGATCGTCACATGATCGAACGATACCGATTTCAGCACCACGCCCGGCAGGATTTCATCGCCAACGGCAAAACTGTTCTGCACCCCGTCAGGCGCGGCGATGATCGCCGATCCCAGGCCCGATCCTTCATTCAACCGGATGCCATAGAGTGTCAGCGCCAACGAGGTGACGACACCCTTCCCTGCCGTTTGCGGCGCGCCGCTGCGAAAGAAAGGATCGAAGCTGGCGAACAGCGCCTGTCGCGCGGCGGGAGGCAGCAGTTGCGCCTGCCGCCCTTCCCATGGGCCAAAACTGCCGACCGGCGTCACGACGACCCAGGCCAGCCGCACCAGTTGCAGCGCCAGCAGGGCGATCAGCCCCTTTTCCAGCAACGCCAGCCCGTCAATCGACCGGCCCCGCAACCTGTTGGCGATCGCCACCCGCATCTGCCCGCTTGCCCCTTTATGATGGGACCGCTGCTAGGCGCTTCGTTTTACGGATGGATGACAGTCATATGACCTATTTGTGACAGGCGAAATTCCGCTGTCATGACGCTTGCATTTCCGGTCCCGGCCAGTAGCAAAATTGCCCTCTCAGGCCATGCTTGCGAGTATTATGTCCGATCATCCCGCCGCCCCCGATGCCGATCCTGCGTGGATCGCCAGCCATGCCCGCGTCCAGCGCGTCCCCAGCCGGGATCTGACGCTGTTCATCCGGCGCGATTTTCTGTCCGCCGCCGAATGCGCGGCGCTGATCGAGCGAATCGAAGCAAATCGCCGCCCGTCCACCATCGCGGATGCCAATGGCGACGGCTATTTTCGCACCAGCGAAACCTGCGACCTGGATCATGGCGACCCGTTCGTGGCGACGATCGACGCGAAACTGGCGGCCTTTGCCGGGATCGACCCCGCCTATGGCGAACCGATCCAGGGTCAGCGCTATGATGTGGGGCAGGAGTTCAAGGCCCATACCGACTATTTCGATCCCAAGGGTGCGGACTATCCCAAATATTGTTCGGTCGCGGGTAACCGCACCTGGACCCTGATGGTCTATCTGGACGAACCCAGGGCAGGCGGCGCGACCCGCTTTCCCAAAATCGGCAAGACCATCCAGCCGGAAACCGGCAAGTTGCTTGCGTGGAACAACCGGATCGCGCCGGGCCAGCCCAATCCCGCGAGCCTCCACCATGGCATGAAGGTTCGCGTGGGCGTGAAGAATGTCATCACCAAATGGTATCGCGAAAAGCCATGGGGATAGCCTGACGCAAAAAGACCGGCCCGCCAGAAGCGGACCGGTCGTCTTGTCGGTGACGGGACCGCCTTCGCGGCCCCGTTCATGTCAGAAAGCCACCGTCATCGATGCAGCGATGGTCGTGCCGATCTTGTAGCGGTTATAAAAGACGCGGTTGCCGTCCTGTTCCTGGAACTCCTGGAACTTGCGGCCCAATATGTTGCGCGCCTCGAACTTCACTTCGCTGTTGATGCCTCCCGGCAGCTTGACCCCCTGGCGCGCCACGAAGTCGAGCTGGATCCCCGGCCGTTCCTTGATGTCGGGCTGAAGGTTGGGACCACGGCTGGTCACGCGATCGCTGGCATAGGTCAGCAGGAACGTCTGCTGGGACAGCGTATCGGTGTCCTCCAGCCCCAGTTGCAGGTTGACCAGATGGTCCGACTGGCCCGTCAGCGGCACGCCGTTCAGGAAGAAGTCGGACGCCGCCGGCGGCTCCCCGGTCGTGTAGGTATAGGGAATGGTCGTGTCCCCGGCGCCGACCTTCAGCTTCGACTGGGTGTAGGTATAGTTGCCGATCAGCGCGATGCGGCGGCTGACGAAGAAGCTGGAATCCGACAGGGTATCCAGCGGCACATATTTCTGCACTTCCACTTCCGCGCCATACAGGGTCGCTTCGGGCGCATTGGCGAAGCTGGTCGTGACATTATAGGTGTCGGTGATGGTCGTGTAGGTTTCGATCGGATTGTCGATCTTCTTGTAGAAGGCCGCCGCCGTGATCCGTTCATCCTTGCCCATATACCATTCGGCCCGGATGTCCGCATTCCACAGCTGGCTGTCCTGCAGGAACGGGTTGCCGCGGAAGAAACGGTTGGATTCGGTGTCGAGATAGGGCTGGGCGATCAGTTCGCGGAATTGCGGGCGGGCGATGGTCTTGGACCCGCTGGCGCGCAGTTGCAGACCCTTGGCCGCTTCGAACGTGAAGGTCACGGCAGGCAGCCAGTAATCCTTGCGGATTTCGTTGAACGGCGTCAGCCCGGTATTGTACACGTCAACACCCGTCACCGACATTTCGCCCTTTTCGTAGCGAACGCCTGCGTTGACCGACAGGCCGGCAAACAGGTCCGCCTGCACCTGGGCATAGCCCGCATGGGTGCGCAGCGCCGCGTCATAGACCGGATAGTTACCCGAAAATTCGAGCAGGCCGAGATCGTAGAGCTGGATCGTCGCATCCGACAGCAGATAGTCGGGGCGCAACTGCTGCACCGGCACCGGCAGGTTGACGGCATCGAAATGCAGCTCATAGCGCGACGAACGACGCTTTGTGTCGTTGAAGGCATAACCCGCCGTCAGCGAGAAGCCCGGCGCGATCTTGTAGCTCCAGTCGACGCCGGCGAACCACAGATCTTCGTTGAGGTCGCTGAAGGTGACCGACGCATCGCCGCGCTGACGATTGAGCGCATTGACGAAACGGTCGCCAACAGGATCGGTCGCCAGGTCGCGATTGCTGCGGACGTAAGTGAATTCGCGCTCATAGGGCGCTTCACGCTGCGAATTGGCGAAGCCACCGCGCATGTCGAGGCTGAGGGCATCGGAGAGTTTGAATTCACCGACCAACTGGGTGTCGATCAACTGACGCTCATACCAGCCGGTGCTTTGCGTCAAATAGTCAGCGCCCTGGATCAAACCGTCATTCTGACCGATGGTCAAAGCGCTGCGCTTCAACGTGTCGCGAATATAGAGGTTGGTCCAGCGCAGCTTCTGCTCACCCAGTTCCAGGCCCAGGCCAAGAAGCCCGTTGACCGTGATTTCATTATCGGTCGCGACCTGCTGATAGCTTTTGCCAGCCCCCTGCGACACGTCCAGCGAGGATTGCTGGAGATTGTCGCGGGTGCGCCACTTGTTGCTGTAGGATGCGGTGGCGATCACGCCCAGCCGTCCGTCGCTGCCGACATCAACCGCCGTGCCGCCATTGAGCGACGCGGAAAAGTTGAACGGCAGGCTGTTGGTCCGCTGCACGACAGACGTGTCGGCATTCAGGAACTGCATCGCAATTGCCTGCTGATCCGTCCGGCTGATGTTCGGGAACGGGGTTCCGCTGGCAAACGCCTGCTTGAGCAGCGGCGGCACATCGCGCGAACTGTCGTCAAAGCCGGTCCAGTCGGACTTGGAGCCATAATGGGTATAGCCCAATTGGCCGGACGTTTCGGTGTTGGCCGAACTGCCAAAGCCGATTTCCAGATAGCTTTCGGCTGGAATCGCCTTGGTCGTCAGATTGATGACACCGCCGCCAAATTCGCCGGGGAAATTGGCTGAATAGGTTTTCTGCACCAGCGTCGATGCGATCACGCTGGTCGGGAAGATGTCGAGTGGCACGACGCGCTTCAGCGGTTCCGGGCTTGGCAGCGGCGAACCGTTGAGCAGCGCGAGCGAATAGCGATCGCCCAGGCCGCGGACATAGACATAGCCGCCGGATACGACCGACAGGCCGGTGACGCGCTGGAGCGAACCGGCAATATCGCCTTCGCCCGTCCGCTTGATGTCGGCGGCCGACAGCACGTTGACCACCTGCGGCGCGGCCTGCGACACGTTGGTCGTGCGGCGGCCGGTGACGACAATGTCCGCGCCGGGGATCGACACGTCGACATTGCCTGCATCGGAATCGGCCTGTTCGGCGGCGGTCGGCGTGCCGGATGTAACGGCACCGCCAGCATCCGCGCCGGTCGTGCCAGCGGGGTCGGTTTGCGCCAGGGCCACAGGTGCGACCAGGGCGGATGAAATCAGGAGCAGGCGCGCCAGGCTGAGCGGCTTCGACATGCTAGGGGTCCCCCTTTGGGAATTGCAGTGCAAAAGAAGGCGGGGAAGCGCAGATGCACGCTCCCCCGCCCCTGTTGAGGTCGTGGGTCCGATCAGGTCGTCGGGATCGCCGTGCAGCTCTTGCTGGTGCTGCCGAAGCTGGCAGTTGCCGAGTTGCAGGTCCAGCCGGCATACCAGGTGTCGCTGCTGTCCTTCACCGCACCGATATAGTTGGTGGTGGTGAAGGCACTGTCGATCGTCTTGGGGTCGATCGCCACTACAGCAGTTTCCGTTGCCCCGTTGATGAACAGGCTGGTCAGCGACGGGGTGTAGGTGAAGCTGCTGTTCGCTCCGGCAGTGAAGATCGACTGGACCAGCGCTGCATCGACGCCCGTGCCAGTGCCCTTGAAGGGCGTGCCGTTGCACTGCATCACAACCGAGATGTAGCGCGGCTTGCCGGCATCCTGAAGCGCGGTGTCAGCATCACGCACAGCCGCGGCGCCGTTGATGCGCAGGCAGCTCTGGTTGGGGCTGACGATGATGCCGTTGACCAGCGCCAGATCGGCGCCGCCGCGCAGCAGCATCGAAGCGCCGTCGTCGCCGGTGTTGGAACGCTGGATATGCGTGAAGTTGGCGACCTTCAGATACTGGCGGGGCAGCACATCTTCCCCGTTGTTGGAGGCCGAGCCACCGTTCGAGTCGGTTTCGAGGAAGGTGTCGCCGATATTATTGCCTTCCCGCTGAACCGAGATGACAAACTGCGCCGTGCCGCGGAAGCCGACATCGGTATCCAGATTGTCGTCTTCGTTCCCGGTCAGCACCAGATAACGCATGTTGGCCGAGCCACCAAAGGCTTCGATGCCGTCGTCGGAGCTGTTGTGGATCTGAATATGATCAAGAACCGTGCCAGTGCCGACGCCCGAAGGCGTGAGGCCTTGCAGTTCCTTGCCGTCAGCCAGCACGAAACCCGAATAGCGGATCTGGACATAGGACATGCGACCCGAACTGTCGGCGTCATTAGCGCCGCCATAGAGCGCGTTGCTGCTGCCTTCGGTGTCGCGCTCGCACGCCGTGGTGCCTGCCGCTGCGGCCGGAGCCAGACAGTCGGTGATCTTCGCGCGGCCCAGCAGCACGATGCCACCCCACTGGCCAGACGACTGGTCAGTCGTGGTCCCCAGCACGTTTTCACGGCTGGTGAAAACGATCGGCTGCGACGCGGTGCCGACAGCGTTGATCTTGTTGCCACGATTGACCGCCAGATAGGCGTTGCCGGTGGCAGCGAATACCGTGACGCCCGGATCGATCGTCAGCGTGACGTCGGTGTTGGTGCTGGCAGCGCCCTGGTCGGTGCCGACATCGACGCGGCCGGGCAGCGAATAGATGACGCCCGGAACCTTGGCGATCGCGGTCGTGCTGGTGAAGCGGGTCGGGAAACCGCAGTTGCGCCACGTATTGCCACCATCGGAAATGGTGCCGAGGTCTGCAAGCTGCGCGGAACCGGCGATGGTCGGGCAGTTGGCAGCCGGGGTCACGCCGGTCGGCGTGGGGGTCGGCGTAGGCGTAGGCGTGGGGGCCGGGGTCGGCGCGGGGATGACAATGGTGCCCTCGCCCGGCGAAGCGATGTCGTCAGCGCCGCAGGCGCTCAGGCCTACGCAGGCGCAGCTCGCCATCAGGATCGTGTGGATACGGTTAATCTTGGCCATGTCGTCTCCGCTCCGGTAAAATACCGGGATTGTTGCTGTGCGGAGCGCAGGGGATATGATTCGGACAACGCCCCCTGTCGCCCTCCGAAGGGGCAGTTAGGGACGTCCGGTGACAGGCTTGTTCTGATTTGGTGACGAAACAGCGTCACTAAAATGACAGTTTAGTGACTTCCGTTATGCTTTCATGACAAGGGCGCGGTTAAGCCCCGCGCCCCGTGCAATTGCTTGAAACAGAAAGCTTCGATCAGCGCGACGCATAAACCGGCGTCAGGCGGCTCATCGCCCGCCGCGCTACATCGCGCGAGGATTGTTCGCTGCCGTCGGCCATCACCAGCGTCATTTCCGGGGAGAAGCGCGCGGACCTATAGGCGGAGCGGGCGTCCACCATGCGCCCCATGCCCGCATAGGCATTGCCCAGGTTGATGAGGCGCGCGGGGTCATTGGCGCTATCGGGCCACACGGCCTTCAGCCGCTTGGCCGCCTTTGCATAATCGCCAGCCGTCAGGTCGCGCGCGGCAAGGCCGCCGTCGGGAACGCCGACCACGATCACATCCTCCGGCGCACTCTGCGCCATGGCAGGCGAGACGCAAGCGAGAGCAAAACCGGCGATGAGGGCGACCTTCAGCATCATATTTTCTCCAGCAAAACCTTTTGACTATAGCGCTGATTATTTCATTATGATGACATTTGAGCAATAGCGGTTCGATGGTCGAAAAAGGATTTTCTTTTCTGTAAAAACAGACACTTATGATTTTTTCTTCATACTGTCATAAAAGTGTAATCGAACGAATGCGCAGAGTCGATAGCGATTCGCGCGGTGCTGGCCGGTTTCGCGCTGCGCGGCGACGGGCACAGGTTCAGCGTCAGGCAATCGACCAAGCGACGCCCGCCAAACGATGACAGCAAAGGGGATGAAGGTCCGGGAGGTTCTGTTGCCCGGCGCTCCCGGAGGCCGCTGAATTCCCTTCTGTTGCCCGGTGGGTTCAACCGCGCTATTTTAGAATGAAGTCAGGCCGTTAGGCCCTCATTCACGCTGCAATGGCGAGTGCTTCGTTATCGTTGGCACTTATGAGTTTTGCACAGTTTAACGGCTTACACGGGCCGGGTAAAAACATCGTCTTTGAACACACGTCGATCCTAGTTCGGCCCCGTCAGACATCCCGTTCAGCCCATGGGTCGACCGGGATATGTGGTGGAACCGCCGGGTACTGCCCCCGGGTCCGCTGCGTCTATTACACGACACAATTTATCACCATAGCCGGGCGAACCCGGCACGACCCATATGGGCGTAAAGTTGCGCCTTTTCAAGCCGCCGCATAAGGGAAGGCCGATGTGCATCGTGACAATGGCCTGGGCGGCCCATCAAGAGCAGCCGACTGCCGAGACCATGATGGCGTTCGCCTGGCCGCTTTAGCGCAGCACCGACCGAGGCTGGCGCGCGAGATGCAGCGAGGAGCGTACGACCGGCGACTCGATCAGCCTGGTTTTCATGAGGTCGCGCATCCGGTCGGCCCCATCAGGGTTCAGCATCACCACGCGGGCGCCGCCCGATGTCAGCGCTTCGATGGTGGATATAGCCAGCGCGTGCTTGGTGCAGAGCGCCTGCACATCGGCCAGCGGCGCGTCGACGTTGATCGCGCGGCTCATGCGTCGCGGCCGACGACAGGGGTGATGGAAAGACGAACATATTGGTCCAAGAGAAAGCGCCTTGCTGGCAAGCGGGAGCGCTGGTGTCTCTCGGTCACGCGAATGCTTGCGGGCAGGGTTCGCGTCGATAGGCTGGCTTTAGCAGAGGCATGTGTTCCCGTCGCGACATTTATGGCGCAGCCCGCTTCCCCTTGCGGCGCTGCCTCTCTATAGCCCTGATCCCATGATCCTCGTCATCGACAATTATGACAGCTTCACCTGGAACCTGGTCCATTATCTGATGGAACTGGGCGCGCGGGTGGAGGTCGTCCGCAACGACGCCATTTCGGCGGGCCAGGCGCTTTCCAGCGGGGCAAAGGCCTTTTTGCTCTCGCCCGGTCCCTGCACCCCCAATGAAGCGGGCGTCAGCCTTGATCTGGTCGCGGCCTGCGCCGACGCGGGCGCGCCGCTGCTGGGCGTGTGCCTGGGTCATCAGGCGATCGGCCAGCATTTCGGTGGCAAGGTGGTGCGCGGCGGCCTGATGCATGGCAAGACATCGCCCGTCACCCATGACGGCACCGGCCTGTTCGCCGGCATCCCCTCCCCCTTCACCGCGACCCGCTACCACTCGCTGATCGTCGATGATATTCCGGGCAGCCTGGTCGTCAACGCAACCAGCCAGGACGGTTCGGTCATGGGCTTTCGCCACGCGACGCTGCCGATCCATTCGGTCCAGTTCCATCCCGAAAGCATCGCCACGGAATATGGCCATGACATGCTGGCCAATTTCATGAAGATAGCGGGCATGAAGGTGAAGGCGCGCGAAGCGGCCTGAACGGGACCGCCTCCCACCCCATCTTCAATGCGGGGCTAGGCCGCTTTCCACGCCGGTCTTGTCATGCAGCGCGAAGCGATCGACAATGTCCGCGCTGGCGCGATTATAGCCGATCACATCGACCGTGCAGCCGTCGCGGCGCAGACGCGCGATGATCTTGTCGAGCGCGCCAACCCCCGAAATATCCCAGAAATGCGCGCCTGATACGTCGATCAATACGGGCGTCAATCCGTCTTCGGCCTGGAAGGCGCTGGTAAAGCGATCGACCGACGCGAAGAATATCTGGCCGACGACATTATAGGTCACATGGTCCGTCGACACTGTGCGTTCCACCGCGAACATCCGCCGAACCTTGCCTGCAAAGAAAATGCCCGACAGCAGGACGCCCGCCAGTACGCCCAGCGACAGGTCGCGTGTCGCGACCACGACAACCACCGTCGTCACCATCACCACGGACGATGTGGGCGGATGGCGGCGCAAATTGGCGACGGAATTCCAGCTGAACGTGCCGATCGACACCATGATCATGACCGCCACCAGCGCGGGCATGGGGATCTGCCCGACAAATGGCCCCAGCACCGCTAGCAAAAAGAGAAGGAATGCGCCCGATACAAAGGTGGAAAGACGACCGCGTCCGCCCGATGTCACATTGATCACCGACTGGCCAATCATCGCGCAGCCGCCCATGCCGCCGAACAGCGCCGCGACGATGTTGGCGCTCCCCTGCCCTGCACATTCGCGCCGCTTGTCACTGTCGGTATCGGTCATGTCATCGACGATCTGCGCCGTCAGCAACGATTCGAGCAGGCCGACAGCCGCCATCGTCAGCCCATATGGCAAGATGATCTGCAAGGTTTCGAGCGTGAATGGCACCATGGGAAAGGCAAAGCTGGGCAACCCCTCCGGCAACTTGCCCATGTCGCCGACGGTGTTGACGGACAAGCCCATGCCGATGCTGATTGCGCTCAACGCCAATATGGCGACCAGCGGCGACGGCACAGCCTTGGTCAGGCGTGGCAAAAGATAGATGATCGCAAGGCCGCCCGCGATCATGACGTAGGTTTCCCAGCCGACATTGGTCAATTGCGGCAATTGCGCCAGGAAGATCAGGATCGCCAGCGCATTGACGAACCCGGTAATCACCGACCGGGATACGAACTGCATGAGCAGGTCCAGCCGCAACAGCCCCGCAATGATCTGGACAATGCCCATCACGATGGTCGCGGCGAACAGATATTCGACCCCATGGTCGCGAACCAGCGGCATCACCAGCACGGCGACCGCAGCCGTGGCGGCTGAGATCATGCCTGGCCGACCGCCGGTAAAGGCCACGACCATCGCAATGACGACCGAGGCATAGAGGCCGACGCGCGGATCGACGCCAGCGATGATCGAAAATCCGATCGCTTCGGGAATGAGGGCGAGCGCAACGACGATACCCGCCATGACGTCCCGACGCGCAGCCTGTCCGTCACTGAACCATTGCTGGCGATAGCGTGTCAAAAAATCTGTCATCTGAAAATTCCACATCAGGGCATATCGCGCCGGACTACTGGCGCTGGCGTATGAACATGCGTGATGTTGTCCGGCGGATCGGCGGCCGGAATAGCCACCCGGAATTTCACCGGGTCCTTGCGAATGTCGCGGTTCATAGCGGGGCGACGACTGATTGCAAGGTCGGGCTTTGGCCGAGCAACTGGCCCCCACACGCAAAATTGCCGTCGCTCCCCCCTCGACTCACTACCCCGCTGATGATTAAGGCAAGCGCGATGACCAGCCTGCCCGATCCTTCCAGTCCGCTTGATGCGCAGGCCGCCGCCCGCGCCTTCGACCAGCTGTTCGACGCCGACCTTCCCGAAGCGGACATCGCCGCCTTTCTCGTCACCATGGCCCGGCGCGGCGAAACTGCGATCGAAATCGCGGCTGCCGCGCGGGCCATGCGCGCCCGGATGATCCCGGTCACCGCCCCGGCAGGCGCGATCGACGTGTGCGGCACCGGGGGCGATGGCCATCATACCCTTAATGTCTCGACCGCCGTGTCGCTGGTCGTCGCGGCCGCTGGCGTCCCCGTCGCCAAGCATGGCAACCGCGCGGCATCTTCCAAGGCGGGTGCAGCCGACACGCTCGAAGCGCTTGGGCTCGACCTGGACCGGGCGGCGGCCAGCGCCGAAAAGACACTGGCGGAGATCGGCATCTGCTTCCTCTTCGCACAAAATTACCATCCCGCGCTCAAGCGGCTCGGCCCGATCCGCAAGGCGATCGGCGAACGGACCATCTTCAACCTGATGGGACCGCTCGCCAACCCGGCCGGGGTACGCCGCCAACTGGTCGGCATCGCCCGCCCCGCCTATGTTCCCATCTATGCGCAGGCGCTTGCCGAACTGGGCGTCGACCGGGCCATGATCGTGTCGGGCGATGAAGGGCTGGACGAACTGTCGCTGGCAGGCGGCAACGACATTGCCGAAGTCGCGGGCCATGGCGTGGTTGCCATGCATCGCCTGTCCGCTGCCGATCTGGGCCTCTCCACTGCCCCGGTCGATGCGATCCGGGGCGGCGACGCAGCGCATAACGCCGCCGCCCTGCGCGCGCTGCTGCTGGGCGAACCGGGCGCCTATCGTGACGCCGTGCTGCTCAACGCCGCAGCCGCCCTTGTCGTGGCCGACGCGGTAGCGGACCTTAAGGAGGGCGTGGAGGAAGCGGCCGAGACGATCGACCGTGGCCTTGCCAATGCCCTGCTCAATTGCTGGATAGCCTATCAATGACCAACAAGCTGATCGAGATTTGCGATTTCAAGCGCAAGGATGTCGCCCGGCGCAAGGCCGCGACATCGCTGTCGTCGCTCCACGCCCGCGCCAGCGAACAGACGCCCCCACGCGGCTTTCGCAAGGCGCTGGACGACGCAGCCCGTTCCGGCTTCGGCTTGATCGCGGAGATCAAGAAAGCCAGCCCGTCCAAGGGGCTGATCCGCGAAGATTTCGATCCCCCCGCCCATGCGCAGGCCTATGCCGCTGGCGGCGCGGCCTGCCTGTCGGTGCTGACGGACGAACCCTATTTTCAGGGCCATGACGATTATCTGATGGCGGCCCGCTCCGCCTGCGCGCTTCCCGTACTGCGCAAGGATTTCATCGTCGATCCCTGGCAGATTTTGGAAAGCCGGTCGCTGGGGGCCGACGCGATCCTGATCATCGTCGCCGCCCTTGATGACGGGCAGATGGCGGAGATTGAGGATGCAGCGCTTGGGCTTGGCATGGACGCGCTGATCGAAGTGCATGACGAGGCGGAAATGGAGCGCGCGCTCAAGCTGCGATCCCGCCTGATCGGCGTCAACAATCGCGACCTTCGCGATTTCAGCGTCGATTTCGCCCGCACCTATGAACTGGTGGGCAAGGCGCCTGCCGGTTACACCTTCGTCGCCGAAAGCGGCCTTGGCAGCCATGCCGACCTGACCGCCATGGCCGATCATGGCGTGCGCTGCTTCCTGGTGGGCGAAACGCTGATGCGGCAGGCCGATGTCGAGGCGGCGACGCGCAGCCTGCTGACCGGCGCGTGACGGGCCTTACCCATCTCGACGCGGACGGCGCGGCGCGCATGGTCGATGTGTCGGCCAAGGCGGTGACCGCGCGGGAAGCGGTCGCCAGCGGCCGGATCGACATGATCGCCGATGCCGCTGCCGCGATTGCGCAGGGACTGGTCAAGAAGGGCGACGTGCTGGCGGTCGCGCGGGTCGCAGGGATCATGGCGGCCAAGCGCACGGCCGACCTCATCCCGCTTTGTCACCCGATCGCGCTGAGCAGCGTGAATATCGACTTCGATCTGGACGAAAGCGGCGTGACCGTCACCGCCACCGCGCGCACCGCTGGCCAGACGGGCGTGGAAATGGAGGCGCTGACCGCTGCCTCTGTCGCGCTGCTCACCATCTATGACATGGCCAAGGCGCTCGACAAGGGCATGGTCATTGGCCAGGTCCGCCTGATCGCCAAGAGCGGTGGCAAGTCGGGCGACTGGCGCGCGGCATGAGCCTGCTGCCCGTCGCCGAGGCGCAGGTTCGCCTGTTCGCCCTTGCGAGCCCGCTGCCAGCGGAAACAGCGCCGGTCGCCGCCTGCACCGGACGCTGGCTGGCCAGCGACCTACTGGCGCTTCGCGACCAGCCCTGGGCCGATCTGTCCGCGATGGACGGCTATGCCGTGCGTGCCGCTGAATGGCCGGGGCCGTGGCAAGTCACTGGCGAAAGCGCGGCTGGCGGCGCTGTGCCTGCGCCGCTGGCGCCCGGACAGGCCTGCCGCATCTTCACCGGCGCGCCCCTGCCCGCTGGCGCAGACACGATCCTGATCCAGGAAAATGCCATCCGCGAGCGCGACCGACTGACCGCCAGCGACGATCCCCTGCCTGTCGGGCGCAACATACGCCCGGCCGCGTCGGACTTTGCCACGAACGCCCTGTTGCTCGCCACCGGGACTACCCTTACACCCGCGCGCATCGCGCTCGCCGTGCTGGGCGGCCATGGGAGGCTGCCCGTCGGCCGCCGCCCCACGGTCGCGCTGATCTCGACCGGCAACGAACTCGTGCCCCCCGGCGCGCCGACCCCGGCGGGCAGTCTGCCCTCTTCCAATGCGGCCATGCTGGCGGCGATGCTGGCAACCCTGCCGTGCGACGTCGTTGATCTGGGCATCGTTCCCGATGATCTTGATGCCATGACGGCTGCGCTGAAACGCGCGGCGTCGGCGGACATCATCGTCTCTACCGGCGGTGCATCCGTCGGCGATCATGACATGGTCCGGCCTGCCTTTGTGCAGGCGGGGGGTACGCTCGATTTCTGGAAGATCAGGATGCGGCCGGGCAAGCCGCTAATGGCCGGTACCATTGCCGATGCCGTATTTTTGGGCCTGCCGGGCAATCCGGTCTCGGCCTTTGTCACCGCGACGCTGTTCCTGTTGCCGCTGGTGCGCCATCGCGCCGGATCGACCGCGCCGCTCCCGCGCCTGAGCGAGGCGCGCCTTGCCGCGCCGCTACCCGCGACCGGCGATCGCGACGATTATCTGCGCGCCTATCGGGGGGAGGCCGGGATCGTCTCCGTCACGTCGCAGGACAGCGCCGCCACGGCCGCCATGGCTATGGCCGACTGCCTGATTGTTCGCCCTGCCGGTTCATCGATCGCAGCCGCAGGCGACATCGTCACCATCCTGCCCCTGACGGACTGATCGACCGTTCGATTGGACCCGGTCCCCATGGCCGGATGCGCCGCTTCCGGTCCGTTGTTGCTCGCTTGACTCGCCTCCTTCCGTTTCCTATGTGTTCCTTATACGTTCCATGGAGGACCGCAGGCATGTTGACCCTCAAGCAGCAGGAATTGCTGAGTTTCATCCAGACCCGGCTGGAGGAAGGTGGCGTATCCCCTTCTTTCGAGGAGATGAAGGATGCACTCGACCTGCGATCCAAGTCCGGCATTCACCGGCTGATCAATGCATTGGAGGAACGCGGCTTCATCCGCCGCCTGCCCAATCGCGCCCGCGCGCTGGAGGTGTTGAAGCTCCCCGACGCCATGCACCGCGTCCCTGCGCCGGTTGCTCCGGCCAAGCCGCAACTGGCGCCCAGCCTGCCGATCGCTGCCAATGACGTCATCGAAATCCCGCTGCATGGCCGTATTGCCGCCGGCGTCCCGATCGAGGCGATGGAGGGGCAGAATATGCTGTCCGTCCCCGCCGCGCTGCTGGGGGCTGGCGATCATTATGCGCTGGAAGTGTCGGGCGATTCGATGATGGAAGCGGGCATTCTCGACGGCGATTTTGCACTGATCCAGCGCACTGATGTCGCCCGCGAAGGCCAGATCGTCGTCGCCCTGATCGACGATGCGGAAGCGACGCTTAAATATTTCCGCCGCGAAGGACAGCGCGTCCGGCTCGATCCGGCCAACAGCGCCTATGAACCGCAAATCTATGATCCGCGACAGGTGCGAATTCAGGGCAAGCTGGCGGGACTGCTGCGCCGTTATAATTAAGGCCGCCATGACGGGCTGCGGCGAGGGCGCGGTGCGACGATCCAGGGATGAGCGTCGCCCGCCATCTTCACCGTACTGACCCGCGCATCGTCCAGGTCGATGGCAATGCCGCCGGTTCGCGCCAGCATCCGTCGGTCGATCTTCAGCCAGCGCGGGCGGCACCAACGTGGCAGCGCGCGATCGGCAATGACGATGTCGGCGGCGGCACATTCCCGGCTGAACAAGGCCCGTTCGACCAGCATGTCGCTGCGGGTGGCCAGCACATGCCAGCGCCGCCCGCCCGCCTGCATCCCCACTGCGCACAGATCCGTCGAGCAGCGCGCCTGCCGCAGGTCCGCCATCGCTTCGATCGGCCCGTCATAGCCTGCGCTCTCCGCCAGCGTGTCACGCACATAATCGCCTGCGCCCGCGCGCAGCAGTGCCATGCCGCCCGTCGATGTCCGCACCGCGACGTGGCGGTCATCGCTCGTCACCAGAATATCGGGCGGTGATAGCCAAAGCACGCCGGTCACGCCGATCGCCACGGGCCCAAGGCCCAGCCAGCGCCACCCGCTGCGCCACAACAGACACCAGAGCAGCCCGCCGATCATCAGCGCGAACAGCCAGGACGGCACCGCCGGCGTCAGCATTGTCGCCATTGGACTGGCGGCGACGCCATGGGCGATGAGCAGCAACAGGTTCAGCGTCTGCGCGGTCATCCACCAAAAGGGGGCGCCCAGTCCGACAAGATCGAACAGCAACGCCAGCGCCTCCAGCGGCATCACGACAAAGGTAGTCAACGGGATGGCGACGAGATTGGCGAACGCCCCCAGCATCCCGGCCTTGTGAAAATGGAACAGCGCGATCGGCATCAGCACCAGTTCGACGACAATGCCGGTCATCAGCATTGCCGCCAGCACCCGCCCCGCCCTGCGCGCCCACCCCTCATCCCGCGCGCTGGTCAAGGCGCGAAACCGCGGATGCTCGGCCAGCGCAACCAGCGCGGTAACGGCGGCAAAGCTCATCTGGAAACTCGGTCCCGTCATCGCTTCGGGCCAGAAGGCCAGGACGATGAGCGCGCCCACCGCGACCAGCCGCAACGTGATCGCGTCGCGCCCCAGCGCCAGCCCGCCCAGCACCAGCAGCGCGGCGATGCAGGACCGCAGCGTCGGCACCTCCGCCCCGGTCAGCAGCGTATAACCGATACCCGCCAGCGCCCCGCCCGCCGCCGCGATCAGCATCAGCGGCCAGTCGAGGGCTGCTCGCTGGCTCAACGCCATCACCCGCATCAACAGGAAAATCACCGCGCCGATCAGCGCCGTCACATGCAACCCGCTGATCGAGAGCAGGTGGGCAAGCCCACTACGGCGCATCGCTTCGGCATCGGCCTCCGCAATCGCGCCCTGGTCCCCTGTCGCCAGCGCCACGGCAATGCCCTGCGCCGGCCCATCCACCTGCTCCCGAATATGCGCGAACAAGCGCGCCCGCAGCGGCGGCGGCGCGGTTGACGGGCGTAGGACGTCAATCGGTTTGAGCGCCTTGTCAGTAGCGCCAATCCCCTGAAAATAGGCACGCGCGGCAAAATCATAGCCACCCGGCACGCTGGGCGGGGCTGGCGGCATTAAACGGACGCGAAAGCGGATCACCGCCCCCTCGCCCAATCCGGCCGGAACATCCGCCTCGGCTATGTTGACCCGGATCGTGGCTGGCAGGCCTGACGCGTCGACCGGATGCAGCATGGCGCGCACCATCTGTTGCGCGGGAACCGCCCGAACCGCCATCACTTCACCCGTCACCACGGTAAAGACCGCCCGCGCCAACGGCGGCTGCCCCAACAGCACCGCTTTCCCCCAGATCAGCGCGCATCCGATGCAGGCCAGCATCCCGCCCGCCACGATCATGCGCCGCAGCCGCGCGCCATCGGGCAGCAGCGACCCCAGGCAAGCGAGCGCCAGCGCACCACAGCAAAAGGCCAGCCAGCCGGCCCTGTCGGGCAGCAGGAACCAGGCAGCGATGCCCGCGCCCAGCGCGATTGGCACCCACAGGGGAATTTGCTCGCGCTCCGTCTCCAGCCAGCTTTCCACCCGCGAAAACGCCCCGCGCAACCACGCCGCAGCCCCCCACCAAAGGGAGGTTTGTCGTGGCTCAAAAGCCATGCTAGGGGGCGACGCATTCATGGAACAGGCAGGACGAATGTCAGCGAATATGACGGCAAGTGCAACGGGAATGAACAAGCCGGTAGTGACCCGTTTCGCGCCATCGCCAACCGGGTTCCTGCATATTGGCGGCGCGCGCACCGCTTTGTTCAACTGGCTGTTCGCGCGTCACCATGGCGGCAAATTCCTGCTGCGGATCGAGGATACCGACCGCGCCCGCTCGACCGAAGAAGCGGTGGCGGCCATTTTCGACGGGCTGGATTGGCTGGGTCTGGGCGGTGATGAACCGGCCGTGTTTCAATTCGCCCGCACGCCGCGCCACGCCGAAGTCGCCAACGCGATGCTGGCGAACGGCCATGCCTATAAATGCTATGCCACGCCCGAAGAACTGGCCGAACTGCGCGAACAGCAGCGCGCGGCCAAGCAGCCGATGCGTTATGACGGGCGCTGGCGCGACCGTTCGCCCGAAGAAGCGCCTGAAGGCGCGCCTTTCGTCATCCGCCTGAAAGCCCCGCGCGAAGGCGAAACGGTGATCGAGGACGCGGTGCAGGGCCGTGTTGTCGTACAGAATGCCGAGCTGGACGATATGATCCTGCTACGGTCCGATGGCACGCCCACCTATATGCTGGCCGTCGTCGTCGACGATAATGACATGGGCGTCACCCATGTGATCCGCGGCGACGATCATCTCAACAACGCCTTCCGCCAGCTTTGCATCATCCGTGCCATGGGTTGGGACGAGCCGGTCTATGCCCATATCCCGCTGATCCACGGATCGGACGGCGCGAAATTGTCCAAGCGCCACGGGGCGCTGGGCGTGGATGCCTATCGTGACGATATGGGGATGCTCCCCGAAGCGGTGCTCAACTATCTGCTGCGGCTGGGCTGGGGTCATGGCGACGAGGAGATTATCCCGATCGACCGCGCCATCGAGCTGTTCGACATCAGCGGCGTCGGCCGATCGCCCGCGCGCTTCGACATCAAGAAGCTGGAAAATCTGAACGGCCATTATCTGCGCGAAGCCGACGACGCCCGCCTCGCCGCGCTGGTCGCGCCGCGCGTCGCCGCCCGTCTGGATCGCGCCTTGCCGGACACCGGCCTGGCGCTATTGACGGCCGCGATGCCCTCGCTCAAGCCGCGCGCCAAAACGCTTAATGAAATTGCCGAGGGCGCCGAATTTCTGTTCAAAAATTGCCCACTGGATTTTGACGAAAAGGCATTGGCTCTGCTAGACGACTCGGCGCGCGCGCTGCTGGTCAAGACAGCCGACGCTTTGAGACCAGTTCAAACATGGACGGTCGAAGCGATCGAGGACGCAATTCGCCGCGTGGCGGAGGATGCCGGCCTGGGGCTGGGCAAGGTGGCGCAGCCGCTTCGGGCGGCACTCACCGGGCGCACCGTCTCGCCGGGTATTTTTGATGTCCTCTTCCTGTTGGGGAAAGAGGGGAGCTTGGAACGGCTGACCGATGTTGGGCACGCATCGGTTGGCTGATGGCATAAATGGAGAACAATATGTCGGAAAACAAAGCCACTTTGACC
The DNA here is from genome assembly GCF_059424385.1 of Sphingobium sp. GW456-12-10-14-TSB1. Lineage (NCBI taxonomy): Bacteria > Pseudomonadati > Pseudomonadota > Alphaproteobacteria > Sphingomonadales > Sphingobiaceae > Sphingobium > Sphingobium sp. GW456-12-10-14-TSB1. The sequence goes on from NZ_JBWKZI010000001.1 coordinate 1,459,330, forward strand.
GTCGGAGGAGAGACCAAGGACTATGCCGTCATGGACGGTTCGGTCGGTCCGCAGGTCATCGATGTGCGCAAGCTTTACGCCAACACCGGCATGTTTACCTATGATCCCGGTTTCACCTCCACCGCGAGCTGCGAATCCGGCCTGACCTATATCGACGGTGACGAAGGCGTCCTGCTGCACCGCGGCTATCCGATCGGCCAGCTGGCCGAAGCATCGAGCTTCATGGAAGTCAGCTATCTGCTGCTGAACGGCGAACTGCCATCCAGCCAGGAACTGGACGAATTCACCCGTACCATCACGCGCCACACGATGGTCAATGAACAGCTCACGACCTTCTATCGCGGCTTCCGTCGTGACGCGCATCCGATGGCGATCATGTGCGGCGTCGTCGGCGCGCTGTCGGCCTTTTATCATGACTCGACCGACATCAACGATCCGATGCAGCGAAGGATCGCCAGCCATCGCCTGATCGCCAAGATGCCCACGATCGCGGCCATGGCGTATAAATATTCGGTAGGGCAGCCCTTCGTCTATCCGCGCAACGACCTGTCCTATACGGCCAACTTCCTGCGCATGACCTTCTCCGTGCCCGCGGAAGAATATGTTCCCGATCCAGTGATCGTGGACGCCATGGACAAGATTTTCATCCTCCATGCCGACCACGAACAGAATGCATCGACATCGACCGTTCGTCTGGCGGGATCGTCGGGCGCCAATCCCTTCGCGTGCATCGCGGCTGGCATTGCGTGCCTGTGGGGTCCGGCGCATGGCGGCGCGAACGAAGCCGCGCTCAACATGTTGCGCGAAATCGGCACTGTCGATCGTATTCCCGAATATATCGCCCGCGCCAAGAACAAGGATGATCCGTTCCGCCTGATGGGCTTTGGCCATCGCGTGTATAAGAATTACGATCCCCGCGCGACCGTCATGCAAAAGACCGCCGAGGACGTGCTGCGCACGATGGGCGTCACCGACCCGGTGTTCGACGTCGCGCGCGAACTGGAAAAGATTGCGCTCAGCGATCCCTATTTCATCGAAAAGAAGCTCTTCCCCAATGTGGACTTCTATTCCGGCGTGATCCTGTCGGCCATCGGCTTCCCGACCGAGATGTTCACCGTTCTCTTCGCCCTGGCCCGCACCGTCGGCTGGGTCGCCCAGTGGAACGAAATGATTTCGGACCCAGCGCAGAAGATCGGTCGCCCGCGCCAGCTCTATACCGGCCCGGTGCAGCGCGACTATATCCCGGTCGACAAGCGCTAAGCCTGCGCAACCACAATGCAAAATGCAGAACGGCGCCCTGTCAAAGGGGCGCCGTTTTTCATGGGGATCAATCGTCCGCTGGCAATGTCAGGATGAAGCGCGCGCCTTCGCCGGGCGCGCCGCCAATGCGAATATCGCCGCCCATCGCGCGGGCAAGGCGGCGGGAGATATAGAGGCCCAGGCCGCTGCCCCCGGAATCGTCGCGGCCCAGCCGCTCGAACTTCTCGAATATCCGTTCGCGATCCGCGACGGCCACCCCCTGCCCCTGGTCGATCACCATGATCCGCGCCTGGCCATGATCACATTCGGTGACGATCCGCACTTCGCTGCCTTCGGGCGAATAGCGCACCGCATTGCCCACAAGGTTCACCAAAATCTGTAGCACGCGGCGAAATTCCCCGATCGCGGGCATGGTCGCGTCCGGGTCCGGCGCTGATATGCGGATATTCCGGTCGAGCGCCTTGACCGCCAGCAGCCCGGCAGCGCGGCGACCCAGATCCGCAAGATCAATCTCTTCTGCGATCACGCTGAAATCGGGTCGGTCGATTGCCTGCAAATCGGCCAGATCATCGACCAGCGCCATCAGATGCCGTCCGGCCGCTGCAATGTCCGTCGCATAATCGGCATAGTCGGGGCGCAACGGCCCCTCCAACTGGGCACTGATCGTATCGGCGTTGGCGATGATCCGCCCCAATGGCTGGCGCAGCGACCGGTCGAGCCGCTTGCCGAATTCGCCCGGATACAGCGCAATTGCCGCCTCCTGCACGATCGGACCAGCCGCCATCTGCTCCAAAGCGAATGCCGTGCCGCGATAGCCGGTCAGTTGTCCGGCCAGATCGAACATGGGGAAACCCGACAGGCGAAACGTCCGCGCCGGATCGCTGACCAATGCTGCCGTCTGGTCCCGAAAGGCGCGCCGCTGGGCAAAGGCGCGCAGCATCGCCATGTCGCCATCATCGTCAGGCTGAAGCTGAAAATAGCTGGAAAAGCGGCTGCCGGGCACGGGCGGATCGGGCGGTAGCGCGCCATGGCCGTCGTTTCCGGCCAGCACCATCTGGAACCGCAACTGCACGTCTATCTGCCAGTTCCAGCCATCGGCCAGCGCCGCAATATCCGCTTCACGCCGCGCTATGTCCGCTGGCAACGCAGCGACTGGCCGCTCATGCCAGTCAATGATCGACAGAGTGACGCCATCGCTGTCGGGCCGTGCCCGTACCCACATGTCGATGTCGCCATGCTGGGTCGCCGCGATGATCGGCCGCGAGACGGTAATGCCCAATCGCACGCACAACCGCGCGATCGCTGCCAGTTGCGGTACCGCGACCGGCGCGCCAAGATCGCCCCCGGCTTCGCGCTGAAGCGCCAGCAAAGGCAGGTCAGCGCTGAGCAAAAGGCCGTCGGCGGAGATGAATGCCCGGATGATCGCGGGATGGGACGGCATATTCACGCGCCTGTAACCCGGCGCAGATGGTCCAGCCGTGAACGGAAAGCGGGCGGCGTGCGCAACGCGCTGACTGCTGCATCAGCCTGCGTCTCGGTCAGTTGCTGATAGCGTTCGGCCTCCGCCACGATAGCCGCGTCGGACAGTGAAGGACGCACCGGCTGCAGCGCCAGCAGCAAATGGCGATAATCGGCATCCGATCCACCGAGCGAACGGCACAGCATCGCTACCTGCGCCAATGGCCCCAGCACCAATATTTCGGTCGCCTGCACCGTGGTCATGCGCAGCCGCCGCGCCGCGAGCGCTGCAAACAGCAGAAAGCGGCGCTGCCCCAGCGCGACACCCATCAGTTCGGGCGAATCCGCAAGATCGCCGATCCGCCGCACCAGCCGATCGGCCTCGGCAATGGGACTAGCACTTTCGTCATGATCGGCAAGCAAGGCCCAGCCGGACCGCTCGAATCCCACCAGTATCGCGTCCCCCAGATCGGGTGCGCTCCGCTGAACCACAGCGGCCAGACAGGCAGCCGCCGTCCAGACCAGTTCAGCAAAATATTCAGCGGGCAGGTCCGGCCGCATCGGCCGATCCTCGCCGCCCGCCGCGATCCAGCGCCCCTCTGCCAGCGCCAGCGCAGACAGGGCGTCGCCGATCATCGGATCATCGCCCAGCGTGAGCACGCCCCCATCGCTATCGTCCAGCCGATCAACATCAGCCTGGCCAAACTGCCGCAGCATCAGGCTGATGCCAGCGCGCATCTGCATATGCGCCAGCAGCGCCGGCCCGATCAGCGTCGGTTGCGCCCGTACGGTTGGCCAGCAAATCGGTTCTGACGAGCGTGATAATATGTGTGCGACATCCGGTGCGTGGTCGAGCGAGAGCCGCAGCGCCATCTCGATCGCGTTCAGGCATCCGCCCAGATGCCGCCGCGTTTCCGCGATCAACGCATCGTGGCGCGCCTGTTCCTCGACCGGGAAAAAGAAAGCCAGATCGATGGCATGGCCAACCGGCACGGCGGACATGCCCGCCATGACTTGCGCCATCGGCCAGCTGTCCGCCATGACCGCACCGGTAAGGGACGAATAGGCGTTCATACCGGGACCATAGCCCGACGTCCTTAAAATGCACTAAACCCTGCTATCGAAATATATCAGTCGCGCGGGCGCAATATGATCGCGCCAGCCGAAGCGATCAGCGCCAGCATTGCCACCCTGATACCCTGCGCCAGCATGCCCACCAATCCGGCGAGCATCAGCATGAGCAGCACGGTGCCGGGCGTAACGATCATCCATGGCCGGGCGCCGCCGGTACGCCGCCAGCGGTCCGCCACCAATATGATCGCGAGCAGCAGCGCCAGATCGGCGGCCATCGTGCTGCTGCCCGCCAACACGATGCCGGTCAGCGCCAGTAATGGCGTGACAAATGCCAGCCAGCCCGTCGGCGCCGGTCGCAGCGCCAGTTCCTCCAGACGATCGGCAATTTCCGCCAGTAACAGCGCGCCCAGCAGCAGCGCGAACCCGGTCAGCGTCCATAACAGCTCGACGGGCACCAGCGCGATCGCGGCCAGTGCGATGGCGGCGATCCGCACCTGCATTGCAGGAACCTGCATGCGCATCAGCGCCGGACTGATCATCCGGGCCAGCGGCGAAAGCAGATAATGTTCAACGCCACCCCGCGCCCGTGCCGACGAAGCGCCTGCCGCCGTGACCGCCTGCGCCACCAGATCGGCCTGCTGCTGGGTCTCGATCAGCGCGACGCGCCCTTCGAGCAGATCATCCTGCGCCACGGTGACGCGGCGCGCGCCCTTCTGCACCGCTGCCCGTACCAGCGTGAGCGACAAATCCCAGTCGCCGATCATGTCGAGCGTGCCGAACAATAAGGTCGGACTGATTCGCGCCAGACCGGCCCAGCGCTGCCCCGCGTCGATCCGTTCGAACGGGGTGCTGGCGCGGCTGTCATCCGTGACCAGCAGAGCATTGCCCTCCGCGCTCGCCATCGCCTCGAAATGGGTCTGCGACACGATCGCCCCGTCGGCCACGAGCAGGACGTCGGCATCGCGCGGCGCATCCCGCACCATCGACACCATATCGCGCACCAGTGCGACCGCGATCCCGTCGGCGCTCAGCCGATCGACCGCCTGCGACAGGGCGGGGGTGATCACGCTCACCAATATCATGATTCGATCCGCACCGGCCTGCGCCGCTTGCCGTGCCTGATATTCGACCAGCGTCTGTCCGGCAAAATACAGACTCGCGCGCTGACCAACGGTCGTCTGGCCACCAGACGAATCGCCCGAAGCCCGGCTGGCGCTGAGAATAGCCGCGAAACTCATATCGTTATGGTATCGACCCGATTGTTGTGCAGCGGGCCTTGTCGCAAGGCTCGCGGCTTCGCGCAAGCGCAGCCGTACCGATGCTTCAATTCAGGTCTGTTGCAGCCCCGCCAGCGCAGCGCGCAACCGGCGCAGCACGCGCGGATCACCCGGCGCGGCCTCTGCTGCCTCATCAGCCAGCGCCATCAATGCTGTAAGCCCGAAGCTGGCCGCCAGCCCTTTCAGCCGCCATGCCGCCAATTCCCAATTGGCGTCGCACCGCGCCCGCCCCAGCAGATCGATCTGCCGCTCGGCACTTTCCATGAAGGCCACGCGCAGGTCTGCGATCAGGGCGCTGTCATCGCCGACGGCTGCGGATAAAGCTGCATGAAGGGCGCCGGGATCATAGGACATAGAGACAGACGCTATCTGGCTTGCGTTAAGTTTTGGTAACAGGGCATTTGCGCGGACGGAAAAGCTGCTAGGATGCACGACATGACAGGGGGCAGCACAATCGTCGAGTTCTGGCGCGACGAATCAAGCGCAGCTAGCGACGCGTCGCAGGCGGATGACATTTTGCTTTTGAAACAGGCGTCTCTCAACATCGACGAAGATGATTCGGATGATGGCGCGGGCGATGGCTGGGTCAAACGCATACGCGTGGGCTTGAGCCTGCTCGCGATCGGCTGGGTCGGCTTTGCCGGCTGGGCGATTTTCGCGGCGGGCGACCTGCCCGGCGGCCCCTTGTTCTGGGCCAATGCCATCGCCACGCTGGTCGTCCCGCTCATCCTGCTGGGCCTCGCCTATCTGCTGTTGATGCGTAACAGCCGCGCCGAATCGCGCCGCTATCTCGACACTGCCCGCGCCCTGCGGACGGAAGCCGATCTGCTGGAACTGCGACTGGGACGGATCGCCACCCAGCTGGAAACCGCCCGTCAGTCGATGCAGCAACAGGCCGAATTGCTCGACAGCTATGGCGCTGCGGCCAGCAGCAATATGGAGGCGTCCGCCGAACTGATCGCCAGCCGGTCCCAAGCAACGGTCGATCGCGCCGAATCGGCGGAGCGGGCAAGCGCTGCGCTGGTCGCCAAGATGGACTCGTTGATCGCCACGATCCCCGAACTGGAGGACCGCACCGGCCGGATGGCGGCGCAGATCATGGACAACGGCCATGCGCTGGCAGAACGAATCGACACATTGGAAGCGCGGCTTCACGCGCTGGCCGAATTGTCCGACGACGCCCGTGCCCGCACCCTGTCCGCGACCAAGAGCCTGTCGAGCCAGCTGACGCAGCTTCAGGAATCGACCCGCGCCGCCAATGAAGAAGTAACGGGCATGGCGGAAATCGCCGCCGGACGGATCGATGCGACTGCCCAGAGCGCGCGGCAGGCGATGGACCGGACCCGTCAGGATGTGGAAATTCAGGCAGCCGCTCTCGCGACGCTGATCGAAACCGCCGAAACCGGCATTGCCAGCACCAGCGACACTGTGCGCGCGGCCCTGATCGAGGATCTTGACCGGGCGCAGGCCGACCTGACCGCACGCCTCGACGCTGCCTTGCGCAGCGTGCGCGCGACGATGGCAACGACCGACGAAGGCCTTTCGCGCCGCGCCGAACATCTCGAAGCGCTGGTCGCGGCGGCACAATCGGGCATCGGTGACGTCAGCGAAACGACCCTGGCCACCTTGACGCGGGACATGGACGCGATCGAGAAGGATTTGCGCGAACGGCTCGACACCGCGCTGGCCCGCGCGCAGGAAGCATTGGCGCTGACCGAGGGCAATTTGTCGACCCAGTCGGCCGCGCTGGAATCTCTGGTCACCCGCTCACGCGACAGCCTCGACGCCATCGGCAGCGAGACGGTCACGGGTCTGGCCAACACGATCGGTGACGTGGAAAACCGCCTGCACCAGATGAACGAGGTCATGGCCGGGCAACATAGCCTGATGGCCGGCATCCAGTCCGGGCTGGACGAAACGATCACATCGACCCAGAATCGCTTTGCGACGCTGGAGGAAGTCGCCCTTGCCCGAAGCGAGCGGCTGACCGAAGCGCTTACGCGCCTGACCGCCGAAACCCAGCGCATCGACGGCGCATTGGCCAACGGAGGCGTGACCGCCGAAAAGCTGATCGGTTGTGCCGAAACCCTGCTCGTCGCTCTCGATTCGAGCGTGCGCGAACTGGACGAGACTTATCCCGCGGCACTGGAGCGGTTCGACGCCCGCTTGGAACAGAGCCGCGCTCTGCTGGGCCACACGACGCCCGAAATGGAGCGGCTGGAAGCCATATCGCAGGCATTGGTTGGCCGGGCGGAAGAGGCCGAATCGATGCTGCGCGGCCAGGGCAGTCGCCTGACCGAATGGCTGGAAAGCACGCAGGGCGGGCTGGAGGCCAATCGCAATCTGGTCGAACGGCTGCGCGTCGCACTGGACGGCGCCCATCAGGATGCGACCCGCATCACCGAAGGCGCCGGCCCCTTGCTCGTCACCGCGTTGCTGCGCGTCAAGGATACGGCCGATCAGGCCGCCGAGCGTGCGCGTCAGGCGCTGGGCCGGACCATTCCCGAAGCCGCGCAGGCTCTGGCCGACGCCAGTGAACAGGCGATGCAGAACGCGATTGGAGACAAGGTCGCGGCGCAGATCGAACAGGTTGCGCGCGTCGCCGAAGAAGCCGTCAATGCCGCGCATCACGCGTCCGAGCGCCTGACGCGCCAGTTGCTGACCATCGCCGACACCAGCGCCAATGTCGAACAGCGTATCGAGGAAGCGGAACGGGCGGCGGAAAATCGCGACCGCGACCATTTTGCCCGCCGCTCCGCGCTGCTGATCGAATCGCTCAACAGTACCGCGATCGACGTCGCCAAGATCCTGTCGAACGACGTCACCGATTCAAGCTGGTCGGCCTATCTGAAGGGCGATCGCGGCGTATTCACCCGGCGCGCAGTCAAGCTGCTGGACGCCGGGGAATCGCGCGAGATTGCGCTCCATTATGACAATGACGCGGAATTCCGCGATCATGTGAACCGCTACATCCATGACTTCGAAGGCATGCTGCGGATCATCCTGTCCGCGCGTGACGGCAACGCGCTGGGCGTCGCCATTCTTTCATCCGACATGGGCAAACTCTATGTCGCGCTGGCGCAGGCGATCGAGCGGCTGCGCCAGTAACGGACGCGCGCCGATGGATCCCGGCGCGCGCTTCGACATCAGGAGCGGGGCTTAATCCCCAAACAGTCAATTCTGGTGGGTATAGCCTGGCAGCATGTCCAGCGTGATCCAGCCCTGCACATAATTGGCGTAATAGAGACCGAACAGCAGTCCTGACAGAATGGTCGCGCGAAGCACCACCACGCCGGGCCTGAAATTGCTGGGCGCGCTATCCGCCTGCCCCTTGAGCAACTGCTCGCCCGTCTCGTCGGGCGTGCGGATGCCAAAGGGCAGCATGATGAACGCGCTGATCACCCAGAACAGCACATAGATGGCGAAGATGGCGTAAAGATTCATACGGGCGATTTAGGCCCGAATGAGCAACACGTCCACAATCGGTTTCTTGCCGGTCCAGCGCGTCGCCGCGCGGCGTACGGCCAGGCGGATACGCTCACGTACCGCCTCTTCCTCATGCGATCCCTTGGCAATCACGTCCGCGGCATCATCCGCCGCTTCGGCCAGGAAGTCCGCCTTGTCCTCTTCCACCGGAACGCCCTGCGTCCGCAGCGTCGGTCGACCAATCAGCCTTCCTTTGGCATCGAGCGCGACGGCTACACTGATCTGGCCATGCAGACCCAGCTTGCGCCGCTCGTTCATGGTCGCGCCTTCCGCCGGCAGGATTACGTCGCCATCCAGCACCAGTCGACCAACCTCTTCCCGCCCAATTATCGCCGGCGCGCCCGGTGCCAGCCGCAGCAGATCGCCATTGGACTGCACCACCGCATTGGGGATACCCGTCGCCAGGCCAAGCCGCGCCTGTTCGGCCATATGCCGTCGTTCGCCATGGACCGGCAGCAATATTTCGGGCCGTATCCAGCGATACATGGCTTCCAGTTCAGGACGCCCCGGATGGCCCGACACATGGACTTCGGCCTGCCGGTCCGTGACCATCACGATATTTTTCGCCGCCAGCGCGTTCTGGATGCGACCGATCGCGATTTCATTGCCGGGGATCTGCTTGGACGAAAAGACGACCAGGTCACCGTCGGTCAGCTTGATCGGATGGCTGTCGAACGCGATGCGCGCAAGTGCGGCGCGCGCCTCCCCCTGACCGCCGGTGGCGATGATCATCACCTCATCGCGCGGCAGTTTCATCGCATCGTCCCAATCGACCGTCGGCGGAAAATCCTTGAGATAGCCGCTGGCCTTGGCCATGCCGATGATCCTGTCGAGCGAGCGGCCCGCGACGCACACCTTGCGTCCCATCGCCGTCGCCACTTCGCCCAGCGTCTGAACACGCGCGGCATTGGACGCAAAGGTGGTGACGAGCACCCGCCCCCTGGCTCCCTCTATCGCCTGCATCAGCCCTTCGCGGACATCGCCTTCGGAACCGCTGGCCTTGTCGTTGAACACATTGGTGCTGTCGCATACCAGCGCCAGCACCCCCTGATCGCCCACCGCCGTCAATTGCTCCGGGGTCGAGGGGACGCCGAGCAGCGGCTGATCGTCCAGCTTCCAGTCGCCGGTATGGAATATGCGGCCATAGGGCGTATCGATGACCAGCGCATTGCCTTCCGGGATGGAATGCGCCAGCGGCATGTAACGGAAGCCGAACGGACCCAGTTCGAAACTGCCTTCATTGGGAATGACGTGAAGCTTGACTTCCTTGGTCAGCCCCTCTTCCTCCAGCTTCAGGCGGATAAGGCCAGCGGTAAACGGCGTGGCATAGAGCGGCACGCCCAGATCGGCCGCCAGATAGGGGATCGCGCCGATATGGTCCTCATGCCCGTGGGTCAGCACGATGCCGAGCAGATCCTTGCGCCGTTCCTCGATAAAGCTGAGGTCCGGCAGCACCAGTTCGATGCCCGGATAATTGGGATCGCCAAAGGTCATGCCGAGATCGACCATCACCCATTTGCCCTGGCATCCATATAGATTGACGTTCATGCCAATCTCGCCCGACCCGCCGAGGGCCAGGAAGAGCAGCTCATCTTTGGGTTTCATTACGCTTGTAAACTCCGTTCGTGCATCAGCGCGAGGCCCTGAACCGTCAGGTCCGGCGCGATCGCATCGAAAATATCGCTATTGTCATTGAAGAGGACCGCCAGGCCCCCTGTCGAAATCACTCTGGTCGGGCGGCCGATTTCGGCCCTCATCCGGGCGACCAGCCCTTCCATCATGGCTACATAGCCCCAAAATACACCAATATGCATCTGCGCTTCGGTCGTGCGACCGATGACCGATCGATTTTCCGGTGGCGCGATCGCGATCTTCGGCAGCTTCGCCGCTGCTGCGACCAACGCATCGAGCGACAGGTTGATCCCCGGCGCAATGATCCCGCCTTTATAAGCGCCGCTATAATCGACAACGTCGAATGTCGTCGCGGTGCCAAAGTCGATGACGATCAGGTCGCCTGCATAAAGATGGTGCGCGGCGATGGCGTTTACAACCCGGTCAGCGCCCACCGATCCCGGTTCGGCCACATCCAGTTCGATGCCCCAATCAACCGGCGGCTGTCCCGCGACCAGAGGAGTCGTCTTGAAATATTTTTCCGCCAGCACCTGCAAATTATGCAGCGCACGCGGCACGACCGTCGCGATGATCACGGCATGGACGTCCGTGATCTTATAGCCTTCCAGCATCAGCAACTGGTTGAGCCACACCGCATATTCGTCCGCCGTACGGCGCGGATCGGTCGCGATCCGCCAGCGCGCGCGAATGTCCCGCCCTTCGAGCAGCGCGAAAACCACATTGGTGTTGCCCGCGTCGATCGCGAGGAGCATGGCCGGTCCTTGGTTCAGGTGAGAAATATGTCGCCCGCGTGAATGGCACGGCTGTGTCCGTTCGCCAAGCGCAGGATCAACATGCCCTGCTGGTCGAGCGTATCAAATGCCCCCTCGACGCTCTCGCCATCGGCTTGAACCACCCGCATGGGCGTGCCGGTCGGGTGTGCGTTCAAAAGCCAGTGCGTCCGCACCGGGTCCAGCCCCTGCGCGCGCCAGATCGCCAGCCAATGGCCGAACAGTTGCGCCAGTCGCTCCATCAGCGCACCGGCGTCAGCCTCCCTGGCGCCCTGCGCCAAAAGGCTGGTGACCGGACGATCCAGACCGCGGGGATAATCGGTGACATTGATGCCGATCCCCACGACGATCGCATCACCGGCCCGCTCCAGCAAAATGCCTGCGATCTTCGCGCCATCGACCAATATGTCATTGGGCCATTTGATCCGCGCCTGCCCTGCGCAGAGCGGCGCGACCAGCGCGTGAACCGCATTGGCCGCAACCAGCGCCAGCGTATGCGGCATGGGGTCACTCGCGCGCAACCGGACCAGTGCGGAACAATAGAGATTGCCGACCGGGCTTTCCCAGCCCCGGCCCATCCGTCCCTTGCCACCCGTCTGCCTACCCGCGCGCAGCCAGATGCCGTCCGGCGCACCCTGCTCCGCCAATGCCAGCATATCGGCATTGGTGGAGCCGGTCTCCGCGACGAAGCGAATGGTCAGAACAGGGACGCCGCAGCGGCGGCGCTCGCCTGATCCAGTAGGGGGTTGAGCAGATAGCCCAGGACGATGACCACGGCGCAGGCGGTCAGGACGATATTTTCAACCGCGCCGCCCTTCGCCTCATAGGCGCCGGTCGGCTCGTCGAAATAGATCGTCTTGATGATCTTGAGATAGTAGAAAGCGCCAATCACCGACGCCGCGATGCCGAACGCCGCCAGCGCGGTCAGACCTGACGCCACCGCCGCATCGAACACCAGGAATTTGGCCCAGAAACCGAACAGCGGCGGGATGCCGGCCATCGAGAACATGAAGATCGCAAATCCGGCCGCCAGCCCTTTGCGCGACTGCGACAGCCCCGCGAGGCTGGCGATCGTCTCGACCGGCTTGCCGTCGGCGTCGCGCATCTGAAGGATGCAGGCGAACGCGCCGATCGTCATCACGACATAGATAGCCATATAGCTCATGGTCGCGGCAACACCTGCAGGCGTGCCAGCGGCCAGGCCGATCAAGGCGAAGCCCACATTGTTGATCGACGAATAGGCCATCAGCCGCTTGATATTGCTCTGGCCGATCGCCGCGACCGCGCCGAACAGGATGGAAGCGAGCGCGACGAAGATCACGATCTGCTGCCAGTCCATACCCGCCGGGCCCAGCGCCTCGATCGCGACGCGGACGGTCAGGCCCATGGCCGCAACCTTGGGCGCGCTGGCAAAGAAGGTCGTCACCGGCGTTGGCGCGCCTTCATAGACGTCCGGGGTCCACATATGGAACGGCACGGCGCTGATCTTGAACGCAAGGCCCGCCAGCACGAATACCAGGCCGAACAATTCGCCCTTGCCCACGCCATCGCCCAGCGCAACGGCAATGCCATCAAACGCGGTGCTGCCGGTAAAGCCATAGAGCAGCGAGATACCGTAGAGCAGGATACCGCTCGCCAGCGAACCCAGCACGAAATATTTAAGGCCCGCTTCGGACGAACGCCCGTCCTGCCGCATAAAACTGGCCAGGACATAGGAGGCCAGGCTGTTCATTTCGAGACCGACATAAAGCGTCAGCATGTCGCCCGCCGACACCATCATGCCCATGCCGATCGCGGCAAACAGGATCAGGATCGGATATTCAGGCCGCAGCGCGCTGTCGGTAGAAAAGAAGCGCGGCGCAAGCAGGATAGCCACGGCGGCCGCCGCATAGATCAGCGCCTTGGCATAGACGGAGAAAGCATCGGCACGGACCAGGCCGTCAAATGCATCCGGCCCATGGGCGATCGTGCTGGACAGCGCCACACCCGCGACGATCAGCGTAAGCACCGACAATGCGTTGACAATCCGTGCGGTGCCATCGCCGCCAAAAGCAGCCACCATCAGCAGGATCAGGCCGCCGGCCGTCAAAATCAGTTCCGGCAGGACTGCCAGAAGGGAAGCGGAGTCGATCATCAGTGCGCCTCCCCGTGCGCAGGAGCTTCTTCGTGATGGGCACCTTCATGCGCTTCGCCCGCAGGCTTGGGCGCACCCATCTTGATCTTGGAATCGCCGGCCGGCGCGGCTGGCGCCAGGCGGGCTTCGAGTGCATGAATATCCGGGCGCATGGGCTTGAGGAAGCTTTCGGGATAAACCCCCATCCACAGCACCACCGCAGCGATCGGCGCAAGCAACCAGATTTCGCGACCCGACAGGTCCGGCATCGCGGCGGCATCGGCATTGACCTGCTCGCCGTAGCAGATGCGGCGATAGAGGTAGAGCATATAGGCCGCGCCCAGGATGATACCCGTGGTGCAGATCAGCGCCACCCAGCTCGATGCCTGATAGATGCCCATCAGCGACAGGAATTCGCCAACGAAGTTGGACGTCCCGGGCAGGCCGACCGACGCCATGGTGAAGAACAGGAACAGCATGGCGTAGCGCGGCATGTTGATCGACAGGCCACCATAACGGACAATCTCGCGCGTGTGCAGCCGGTCGTAGATGACGCCGACGCACAGGAACAGCGCGCCCGCGACCAGACCATGGCCCAGCATCACCATCATCGCGCCTTCGATGCCCGCTTGATTAAAGGCGAACAGGCCGACCGTGACGATGGCCATATGCGCAACGGACGAATAGGCGATCAGCTTCTTCATGTCCGACTGAACAAGCGCGACGAGCGAGGTGTAAACCACCGCGACCATAGACAGGCCCCAGACCAGCGGCGCAAGCTGCGCCGAGGCTTCGGGGAACATCGGCAGCGAGAAGCGGATGAAGCCGTACCCGCCCATCTTCAGCAGCACACCTGCCAGAATGACGGAACCGGCCGTCGGCGCCTGAACGTGTGCGTCGGGCAGCCAGGTGTGGACCGGCCACATCGGCATCTTGACCGCGAAGCTGGCAAAGAAAGCCAGGAACAGCCAGGTCTGGATATGCGGATCGAAATTATACGCCATCAGCACGGGGATGTCGGTGGTCCCGGCTTCATGCACCATCCACATCATCGCGATCAGCATCAGCACCGATCCGAACAATGTGTAGAGGAAGAATTTATAGCTGGCGTAAATCCGGTCAGCACCGCCCCATATGCCGATGATCAGATACATCGGGATCAGGCCGGCTTCGAACATGATGTAGAAAAGATAGAGATCCTGCGCCGTGAAGACGCCGATCATCAGCACCTCCATGAACAGGAAGGCCGCCATATATTCGCCCACGCGCTTTTGAATCGCGTTCCAGCTGGCGCCGATGCAGATCGGCATCAGGAACACCGTCAACGCAATCAGCATCAGGGCAATGCCGTCAATTCCGAGCGCCCAGGCAAATTTGCCGAAGATCGGCGCATATTCCTGAAACTGCCATTGCGCGCCGCTGCCCGACTGGTCGAACTGCGCCCACAGGGCCATGCCCAGGACGAAATCGACCAGAGTGGCGATCAATGCGATCCAGCGCGCGCTGTTCGCGCCGACGAACAGACAGGCGATGGCCCCCGCCATCGGCACTGCCATCATCAGGGAAAGGATGGGGAAGCCGTCCATTATCGTGTCATCGCCCAGGTTGCGGCAGCGGCGAGGCCAATCAGCATCACCAGCGCGTAGGTGTAGAGGTAGCCGGACTGGAGCCGACGGGTCACTTTATTGCCCTGCACGACCAGAGCGGCCAGGCCATTGGGTCCGAACCGGTCGATGAAACCGATGTCCCCGAACTTCCAGAAGAAGCGGCCGATGGCGAAGGCAGGCTTGACGAACAGGAAGTTATACAGCTCGTCAAAATACCATTTGTTGAGCAGGAAGGTGTAGAGTCCACCAAAGGTCGCGACGAAGCGCTGCGGCCAATCGGTGTTCCTAATATAGCTGAGATAGGCAATCAGCAACCCGGTCAGCATCACCGTGAACGGCGAGAATTTGACCCATTTGGGCACTTCATGCGCCGCGTGCATCAGATGACTGTCGAACGACAATGCGCCCTTCCAGAATTCGATGCCGCCCTCTGCCCCGATAAACTGATCGTGGAACAGGAAGCCCGCAAACACTGCGCCAAGGCTGAGCATGATCAGCGGGATCAGCATCACCAGCGGGCTTTCATGCGGATGATAGCCGCCCGTGCCGGCGGGAAGTTCATGTGCGCCTGCCTCAGCCGCATGCGGATCATGGCCAGCATCTTCCTGGGCCGGTGCGTTGTCATGCGCCGATCCATGGCCGTGGGTTGCATGATCGTCATGGCCATGCGCGTCATGCAGCGCATGCTGGATATGCTCGGACTGGGTCCAGCGCGGCTTGCCGAAGAAGGTCAGGAACACCAGACGCCAGCTATAGAAGCTGGTCAGCAGCGCGGCCAATACGCCGACGATGAACGCGCCGGTGCCAGCTCCGCCGGCAGCATAGGCCGCTTCAAGAATGCCGTCCTTGGAATAGAAACCGGCAAAGCCGACGCCGATGAGCGGCAGGCCAACGCCCGTGATGGCCAGCGTACCAAGTGTCATCGTCCAGAAGGTGATGGGAATGCTTTTCCGCAGGCCGCCATAATAGCGCATGTCCTGTTCATGATGCATCGCATGGATGACCGAACCGGCCCCCAGGAACAGCAACGCCTTGAAGAAGGCATGGGTGAACAGGTGGAACATCGCCGCGCCATAGGCGCCAACGCCCGCTGCAAAGAACATATAGCCCAGCTGCGAACAGGTCGAATAGGCGATGACGCGCTTGATGTCGGTCTGCACCGTGCCCACGGTCGCCGCGAACAGGCAGGTCGCTGCGCCGACATAGGTTACGACGGTCAGCGCCGTCGCTGACGTCTCGAACATCGGCGACAGGCGGCACACCATGAACACGCCCGCCGTCACCATGGTAGCAGCGTGGATCAGCGCCGACACGGGGGTCGGACCTTCCATCGCGTCCGGCAACCAGGTGTGGAGACCAAGCTGCGCCGACTTGCCCATGGCGCCGACGAACAGCAGCAGGCACAGCACCGTCATCGTGTCGAAACGATGGCCCAGAAAGCCAATGGTCGATCCCGCCATCGACGGGGCCATTTCCAGAATTTCGGGGATCGATATGGTGTTGAACACCAGATAAGTCCCGAAAATCCCCATCATGAAGCCAAGGTCGCCCACGCGGTTGACCACGAACGCCTTGATCGCGGCGGCATTGGCCGACGGCTTGCGGAACCAGAAACCGATAAGCAGGTAGGAAGCCAGGCCCACCCCTTCCCAGCCGAAGAACATCTGGAGCAGGTTGTTGGCCGTCACCAGCATCAGCATCGCGAAGGTGAAGAGCGAGAGATAGGCGAAGAAGCGCGGCTGATCCGGCTCCTCTTCCATATAGCCCCAGCTGTAGAGGTGGACGAGGCTGGACACGCTGGTGATCACCACCAGCATCACCGCCGTCATCGCATCGACCCGCAAGGCCCATTGCGCGTCAAAGCTGCCCGACTGAATCCAGGTGAACAGCGGCGTCACATGCGCCTCGGCGCTGCCGGTCAGGAAGCTGATGAAGATCGGCCAGGACATGGCGCAGCTGGCGAACAGCGCGCCCGTGGTGACGATCTTGGCGGGCAGCTTGCCCAGCGCCTTGTTGCCAAGGCCCGCAATGGCAGCGGCCAGCAGCGGAAGAAGAACGATAAGCTGGATCATGAGTTCAGGCTCAGCCCTTCATCCGGTTGACATCGTCGACGGCGATGGTGCCCCGACCACGGAAGTAAATGACGAGGATGGCTAGGCCGATGGCCGCCTCACCCGCCGCGACGGTCAGCACGAACATGCTGAACACCTGCCCGACCAGATCGCCCAGAAAGGCGCTGAAAGCGACAAGGTTGATGTTCACGCTCAAAAGAATCAGCTCGATCGCCATCAGGATGATGATGACATTCTTGCGATTGATGAAGATGCCCAGCACCCCCATCACGAACAGGATGGCGCTGACCACCATATAATGTTGAAGGCCGATCACAGCTCCACCCCCTGCCCTGCGGGCTGATTGATATTGCGGACCGCATCCTGCGGACGGCGACGATTCTGCTTGGCGATGTTCTGGCCCTTCACCCCGCCGCGTGCCCGATGGGTCAGGACGATCGCACCGATCATAGCAACCAGCAGGACGATGCCTGCCGCTTCGAACAGGAAGATATAGCGGGTGTAAAGCAGCGTACCGATCGCCTTGATGTTCGATACGTCCGGCGTGGCCGGCGCCGCGCGCTGCGCCAGTTCAATCGGACCGGCGCTCCACAGGCCAATGCCCAGCACGATTTCCGCCAGCAGCACCAGCGCGATCAGTAGGCCGAACGGCAGATAGCTGACGAAACCGGCGCGCAATTCGGCAAAGTCGATGTCCAGCATCATGACGACGAACAGGAACAGGACCGCGACCGCGCCGACATAGACGATGACCAGCAGCATCGCGATGAATTCCGCGCCCAGCAGGATCATCAGACCCGCCGCGTTGAAGAAGGCCAGGATCAGCCACAGCACCGAATGGACCGGGTTGCGCGACAATATGGTCAGCGCACCGCTGGACACCACCAGGATCGCGAACAGGTAAAAGGCTAAGACATGGATCACAGGATGGCCCCCGGAAACCGTTCGGGCTGAGCGAAGTCGAAGCCTTCCACTGAACGAAGTGAAGTGACTTCGCTGCGCTCAGTCGAGCCCTTCGACAAGCTCAGGGCGAACGGGTTTGAGTTAGACACGGCGCGCATTACCGATAAGGCGCATCGGCGGCAAGGTTCGCGGCGATCGCGCGTTCCCACTTGTCACCATTTTCAAGAAGCTTGGCCTTGTCGTAGATCAGCTCCTCGCGCGTTTCGGTCGCGAATTCGAAGTTCGGCCCTTCCACGACCGCATCCACAGGGCAGGCTTCCTGGCAGAAACCGCAATAGATGCATTTGGTCATGTCGATGTCGTAGCGCGTCGTGCGGCGGCTGCCATCCTCGCGCGGCTGCGCCTCGATGGTGATCGCCTGCGCCGGACACACCGCCTCGCACAGCTTGCACGCGATGCAGCGCTCTTCGCCGTTGGGGTAGCGACGCAACGCATGTTCGCCCCGGAACCGCGGCGAAATCGGGTTCTTCTCATAGGGATAGTTGATCGTCGCCTTGGGCTTGAAAAAATATTTCAAGGTCAGCCAGTGCGCCTTCACAAACTCCCAGAGGGTGAAAGACTTGACGTAATATCCGAGGCTCATTGTGCGCCTCCATAGCGCGTCAGCATGAGGAAGCCCGACACCAGAAAGACGAAGAAGAGCGAGGTTGGCAGGAAGATTTTCCAGCCCAGCCGCATCAGCTGGTCATAACGGTAGCGGGGCACCGTCGCCTTTACCCAGGAAAAGACGAAGAAGAAGAAGAGGATCTTGGCGAACAGCCAGATGATACCCGGCACCATGTAGAGCGGCGCCCAGTCGAGCGGCGGCAAGTAACCGCCCCAGAACAGGATCGCATTCAAAGCACACATCAGGATAACGTTGGCATATTCGCCCAGCCAGTAGAGCGCGAAGGCCATGGACGAATATTCGGTCTGGTAACCCGCGACCAGTTCGCTTTCCGCTTCGGTCAGGTCGAACGGCGCGCGTGCGGTTTCGGCCATGGCGGAGATCAGGAACATGATCGCCATCGGGAAAAGCAGCGGGTTGAATCCGTTGCCGTTGAGGAAACCGTAATAGCCCTTCTGGCTTTCCACGATCGCGGTCAGGTTGAAGCTGCCGGCCCACAGCACAACGCTGATCAGGATGAAGCCGATCGAGACTTCATAGCTGATCATCTGCGCGCTGGCGCGGATCGCGGAATAGAAGGGATATTTCGAGTTGGACGCCCAGCCCGCCAGCACGATGCCATAGACGCCAAGAGACGAAATCGCGAGAATGTAGAGCAGGCCGACATTGATGTCCGCCAACACGACGCCAACATCGAACGGCACCACTGCCCAGGCGAGCAGCGCGACCGTGAAGGTGATGATCGGCGCAATGATGAACAGCGCCTTGTTCGCCGCCGACGGGATGATCGTTTCCTGCAGGAACACCTTGGCCCCGTCCGCAAAGGACTGGAGCAGGCCGAAGGGGCCAACCACGTTCGGCCCGCGCCGCAGCGCCATCGCCGCCCAGATCTTGCGATCGGCATAGATGATCATCGCCACCGCCAGCATCAGCGGCAGGGCAATCACGAGGATGCCGATGATGGTCGACAGGAACCAGGCGCCTTCAAACGGCAGGCCCAGATTTTGGAAGAAAGCGGTCACTTCGCGCCCCCGGCGTTAACAGAGCGACGTGTTCCCGCGCAGGCGGGATTCCAGTTCAGACCCTGGGACTGGGTTCCCGCCTGCGCGGGAACACGGATGAGGTGCGTCATTCCGCCGCCTCCGCAAATTCAACCCCATGGACCAGTTCGGCCGAGCATTGCTGCATCGTCGGGCTGGCGCGGCAGATGGCGTTGGTCAGGTAGAAATCCTTGATCGGCGAAGCCAGTTCGCCAGTCGCGCCGGTCGGCAGCTTGGGGATCGACCAGCCATAATCGGCCAGTCCCTCGATACCCAGAGCAGGCACGGCCTTGACCATCTCGGCGCGCAACTGTTCGAAGCTGTCGAACGGCAGCGTTGCACCCATGACGTCCGACAGGGCGCGCAGGATCGACCAGTCCTCACGGGCGTCACCCGGTGCGAACACAGCCTTTTCGCCCCGCTGCACCCGGCCTTCCAGATTGACATAGGTGCCCGCCTTTTCGGCATAGCTTGCGCCCGGCAGGATCACGTCCGCCGCATGCGCGCCCTTGTCGCCATGGTGGCCGACATAGACTTTGAAGCTGCCCTCGAAGGCGGCATAATCCACCTCGTCCGCGCCCAGCGAGAAAAGCAGCTTGGGCCTGGCAGCCGCCACTGCCTTGATCCCGCCAGCCGTCGCATAGCCGAGCATCAGCCCGCCCATGCGCGCAGCCGCGAAATGCAGGACGTTATAGCCGTTCCAGCCGTCCTTGATCAGGCCCAGCGTCTCGACCAGCGCCAGCGTGTCACCATGCGCGCCATCCTTGGCCAGCACGCCGCCGCCCACGATCATCGCGGGCCGCGCTGCCTTGCCGAATGCCTCGACCACCGCTTCCGGCAGCTTGGCGAGCAGCGACGCATCATTGCCCAGCCACTCGACCTTGTAGGTCAGATCGAACTCAGGCCCGATGCCGAAAACCTTGGCACCCTTCTTGATCGCCTTGCGCAGCCGCGTGTTCACCAGCGGCGCTTCCCAGCGCAGATTGGTGCCGACCAGCAGGATGACGTCCGCAGTTTCCAGTTCCGCCAGCGGCGTGTTGAACACGACCGACGACAGGCTCGACACGTCATAGGCGAGGCCGGTCTGACGCCCTTCGAGCATCGTCCCGCCCAGCTTCTCGACCAGCGCCTTGCCCGCGAACATTGTCTCGCAGTCAAGCAGGTCGCCCGCGACCGCCGCGACGCTGCCGCCATGCTGGACCGCCGCGATCGCCGCAAAAGCCTCCGCCCAGGTCGCCGGGACCAGCTTGCCGTCCTTGCGGACATAAGGCTTGTCGAGCCGCTTGCGCACCAGACCATCGACATTGTGCCGCGTCTTGTCGCTGGCCCATTCCTCATTCACATCGTCATTGATGCGCGGCACGGCGCGCAGCACCTGACGGCCCCGGCTGTCGAGACGGATGTTGGTGCCAACGGCATCCATCACGTCGATCGCATGGGTCTTTTTCAGCTCCCATGGCCGCGCTTCGAATGCATAGGGCTTGGCGGTCAGCGCGCCGACCGGGCACAGGTCCACCACATTGCCGGACAGCTCGCTCTTGGCGGCATGTTCCAGATAGGTGGTGATCTGCATATTTTCGCCGCGATAGATGGCACCGATTTCCGGCACGCCCGCGACTTCCTCGGCAAAGCGCACGCAACGGGTGCACTGGATGCAGCGGGTCATGACGGTCTTGACGATTGGACCCATATATTTCTCGGTCACCGCGCGCTTGTTTTCGTCATAGCGCGACGCACCGCGGCCATAGGCGACCGACTGATCCTGCAAATCGCATTCGCCGCCCTGGTCGCAAATCGGACAGTCGAGCGGATGGTTGATGAGCAGGAACTCCATCACCCCTTCGCGCGCCTTCTTGACCATTTCGCTGTCGGTGCGAATCTCCTGACCCTCGGCAGCGGGCAGCGCACACGATGCCTGCGGCTTAGGCGGTCCGGGCTTCACCTCGACCAGGCACATGCGGCAATTGCCCGCAATGGACAGCCGTTCATGATAGCAGAAGCGCGGAATTTCCTTCCCCGCCAGCTCACACGCCTGCAAGACAGTCGCGCCCGCCGGGACGTCCAATTCTACGCCGTCAACTTTGACCTTAGGCATGATTACTCCGCTGCCTCCATCACAGGCGTGCCACGCTCGTTGATGCGGCGTTCGATTTCGGGCCGGAAATGCCGGATCAGCCCCTGGATCGGCCAGGCCGCCGCGTCGCCGAGCGCGCAGATAGTGTGGCCTTCGACCTGCTTGGTCACCTGATGCAGCATATCGATTTCGGACAGGTCGGCGTCGCCGGTGCGCAGCCGTTCCATTACGCGCCACATCCAGCCCGTGCCTTCGCGGCATGGCGTGCACTGGCCGCAGCTTTCATGCTTGTAGAAATAGCTGAGGCGGCTGATGGCCCGCACGATGTCGGTGGACTTGTCCATGACGATGACGGCGGCGGTGCCAAGGCCGGAGCCGAGCGCCTTCAGCCCGTCAAAATCCATCGGTGCGTCCATGATCTCCTTCGCAGGGACCAGCGGGACCGACGAACCGCCCGGAATGACCGCCAACAGATTGTCCCAGCCGCCCCGGATGCCGCCGCAATGGCGATCGATCAGTTCGCGGAACGGGATCGACATCGATTCCTCGACGACGCAGGGCTTGTTCACATGGCCGCTGATCTGGAACAGCTTGGTGCCGCGATTGCCTTCGCGACCGAAGCGGTTGAACCAGGACGCGCCACGCCGCAGGATCGTCGGGCTGACCGCGATGCTTTCGACATTGTTGACCGTGGTCGGACAGCCATAGAGGCCAGCGCCCGCCGGGAAAGGCGGTTTCAGGCGCGGCTGGCCCTTCTTGCCTTCCAGGCTTTCGATCTGCGCGGTTTCCTCGCCGCAGATATAGGCGCCCGCGCCGCGATGGACGAACACGTCGAAATCATAACCCGACCCGCAGGCATTCTTGCCCAGGAACCCCTTGGCATAGGCCTGCTCGACCGCCGCGAACAGCACCTTGGCTTCGTAGATGAACTCGCCGCGAATATAGATATAGGCAGCCCGCGCGCGCATCGCGAAACCCGCGACCAGCGCGCCCTCGATCAGCTTGTGCGGATCGTGGCGGATGATCTCGCGATCCTTGCACGAACCCGGCTCGGATTCGTCGGCGTTGATCACCAGGAAGCTCGGACGGCCATCCTTGCTTTCCTTGGGCATGAAGCTCCACTTCATGCCGGTCGGGAAGCCCGCGCCGCCACGGCCGCGCAGGTTCGACGCCTTGATGATGTCGATGATCGCGTCCTGGCCCAGCGCCAGCAGCGCCTTGGTATTGTCCCAATCGCCACGCTTCATCGCGGCGTCGATACCCCAGTCCTGAAAACCATGGACGTTGGTAAAAATGCGATCGCTGTCGGCGAGCGGGCCGACAAACGGGGCCGGTGCGGCAGGTGCGTCGGTCATGCCCAATCCCCCCGATAATCGTGATTTTCGGACACCATCTCCTTGAGCGTGGTCGGGCCACCCTCCGGCGCGCTGGTCTGGCGATCGATCTGCGGCCCGATCTTGGGTTGGCCGCCCGCGCTAAGCGTCTCCAACACGGCGCTCATGCTGTCATAGGTCAGGTCTTCGTAATTATCGTCGTTGATCTGCACCATCGGCGCATTGGCGCACGCGCCAAGACACTCGACTTCGGTCAGCGTGAACAGGCCGTCGGGCGTCGTCGCGCCCTTGACCAGACCCTTGTTCTTGCAGGCCGCAAACACATCGTCGGAGCCGCGCAGCATGCAGGGCGTCGTGCCGCACACCTGCACATGATAGCGGCCAACCGGCGCCAGGTTATACATGGTGTAGAAGGTCGCGACCTCATAGACGCGCATATAGGGCATATCGAGCTGACGCCCGATATATTCCATCACCGGCACGGGCAGCCAGCCCTGGGTCTGCGTTTCCGCCCCCACCTGCCGCTGCGCCAGATCGAGCAACGGCATGACAGCGGATTGCTGGCGACCGGCCGGATAGCGGGCGATAATCTTCTCCGCCTGCGCGGCATTCTCCGCCGTCCACGCAAACGCGCCCCAGCGCGCGCGGGTTTCGGCTTCATCGGGGATATGAGGTGCGTCAGCCATTATCGGTCACATTCTCCGAACACGATGTCCATCGCACCCAGCACAGCGGTTGTGTCGGCCAGCATGTGGCCTTTCATCATGAAGTCCATCGCCTGCAAATGCGAGAAGGCGGTTGGGCGGATCTTGCAGCGATAGGGCTTGTTGGAGCCGTCCGCGACCAGATAGACGCCGAATTCGCCCTTGGGGCTTTCGGTCGCCACATAGACTTCACCGGCGGGCACATGGAAGCCTTCGGTATAAAGTTTGAAGTGGTGGATCAGCGCTTCCATCGACCGCTTCATCTCGCCGCGCTTGGGCGGCACAACCTTGCGATCGAAGCTGGCGATCGGCCCTTCGGGCATCTCATTGAGGCACTGCTTCATGATCCGCGCCGACTGGCGGACTTCCTCGACACGCACCATGAACCGATCATAGCAGTCATAATTGGTGCCGACCGGCACGTCGAAGTCCATGCGGTCATAGACGTCATAGGGCTGCGACTTGCGGATGTCCCAGGGAATGCCGGAGCCACGGATCATGGGACCGGAGAAGCCCCATTTCAGCGCGTCTTCCTTGCTGACCACGGCGATGTCGACATTGCGCTGCTTGAAGATGCGGTTGTCCGCGACAAGGCTGATCGCATCTTCGAACAGACGCGGCAGGCGCGTGTCGAGCCAGTCGGCAATGTCGGTCAAGAGCTTCAGCGGCACATCCTGATGCACACCGCCCGGACGGAAGTAAGCGCTGTGCATGCGCGCGCCCGACGCCCGTTCGAAAAAGTTGAGGCAATCCTCGCGAATTTCGAACAACCACAGGTTGGGCGTCATCGCACCCACGTCCATGACGTGCGAACCCAGGTTGAGCATATGATTGCAGATGCGCGTCAGTTCCGCGAAGAACACGCGCAGATATTGCGCGCGCAGCGGCACTTCCAGGTTCAGCAGCTTCTCGACCGCCAGGACATAGCTATGCTCCATGCCCAGCGGCGAACAATAATCGAGCCGGTCGAAATAGGGCAAAGCCTGCAAATAGGTCTTATATTCGATCAGCTTCTCGGTGCCGCGATGCAGCAGGCCGACATGGGGATCGCAGCGTTCTACGATTTCGCCTTCCAGTTCCATGACGAGGCGGAGAACGCCGTGCGCCGCGGGATGCTGGGGACCGAAATTGATCGTGTAATTCTGGATTTCCGTGTCGCCATAGGCCGGATCGGCGGCGTCGGTATGGTGGTCCAGCTTTTCCAGATAATCAGCCATGATCCGCCTCCATAATCCGTTCGGGCTGAGCGAAGTCGAAGCCCTCGCCTGAACGAAGTGAAGGGGCTTCGACAAGCTCAGCCGACCCCTTCGACAAGCTCAGGGCGAACGGAGGTTGGTTGACACTCATGCCTTGTCCTCCGGCTTGGCGGCGCCCTTGCCTTCATCGGTCTGCGCGGCTGGCTTGGCCGGCGCTTCCTCCGACTTGGCCTTCGCCGCCTTGTTCGCCGCTTCGCCAGCGCCCGTGTCGGCCTTCTTTTCGGTCGTCTTGGGCGTGGACGTCGGCGGGGGAGTTGGCGTCGGCGCGCCGGGCGCTTCGCCCTTCGCCTTCTCGTCGCCCGGCAGAATATATTCCGCGCCTTCCCAGGGCGACATGAAGTCGAAGCTGCGGAAATCCTGCGCCAGCTTCACCGGCTCATAGACGACGCGCTTATCCTCTTCGGAATAGCGCAGTTCGACATAGCCGGTCAGCGGGAAGTCCTTGCGTTGGGGATGCCCCTTGAAACCATAGTCCGTCAGGATGCGACGCAGGTCGGTATTGCCCTCGAACACCACGCCATACATGTCGAACACTTCGCGCTCCAGCCAGCCCGCGACCGGCCAGATATGCGTGACGGTCGGCACCGGCTTGTCCTCATCCGTCGACACCTTCACGCGGATGCGGTGGTTCCGCGTCACGCTCAGCAGGTGATAGGCGACTTCGAACCGTTCGGGGCGATCGGGATAATCGACCCCGGCAATCTCCATCAGCTGCTGATATTGCGCGCGGTCACGCAGCAACGTCATCGCCTGCGACAGCGCTTCGCGCTGCACGATGAAGCCCAGTTCGTCGGCATGGTCGACCGTCTCGATCAGCATCGAACCGAGGATCGCCTCGATTTCCTGCACGATCCCTTCGATGGTCGCGATTTTCGGTGCGGAATGACCCATCTTAACGCTCAATCGTCCCGATCCTGCGGATTTTGCGCTGCAACTGCATCACGCCATAGAGCAGCGCTTCGGCAGTCGGCGGGCAACCCGGCACATAGATGTCGACCGGCACGATCCGGTCGCAACCACGCACTACCGAATAGCTATAATGATAATAGCCACCGCCATTGGCGCAGGAGCCCATGGAAATCACATATTTCGGTTCAGACATCTGGTCGTAAACCTTGCGCAACGCTGGAGCCATCTTGTTGCACAGCGTGCCCGCGACGATCATCACATCGCTCTGGCGCGGTGACGCACGCGGCGCGGCCCCGAAGCGCTCCATATCGTAGCGCGGCATGTTGACGTGAATCATCTCGACCGCGCAGCAGGCGAGGCCAAAGGTCATCCACCACAGCGACCCGGTACGCGCCCAGGTAAACAGATCTTCGGTCGATGTGACCAGGAAGCCCTTGTCATTCACTTCGCTGTTGAGCGAATTGAAGAAGTCCTGATCGGGCTGAGTCCCGACGGGCGGCAAGGTGCCGGGCGCCGGGCTATAGAGTTCTACTCCCAATCGAGCGCTCCCTTCTTCCACGCATAGACGAGGCCGAGCACCAGCTCCGCTATGAAAATCATCATCGTCGCCCAGCCGGCCCAGCCGATCTGGTCCAGGCTTACCGACCAGGGAAACAGGAACGCCGCTTCAAGATCGAAGATGATGAAGAGGATCGCCACCAGATAGAAGCGGACGTCAAACTGGCTGCGCGGTTCCTCGAACGCGGGAAAGCCGCATTCATATTCGCTGAGCTTGGCCGGGTTCGGCTTGTGCGCGCCGGTCAGGCGGCCCACCAGCATCGGCAGAAAGACGAATGCGCTGGAGAGCAGCAGCGCGACCCCAAGAAAGATCAGGATCGGCAGATATTGGGCAAGATCGACCAACGTTATCCCCTGGGCGAAAAGGTTGTGGGGGCGCTTTAGGCCTGCTGCATATGCGAAGCAAGGGGCCTAAGGACTGAGAATGAATCGCAAAAAGGCCAAGTGGCTGAACCGCTTGGCCTAGATGCCCTTTAGCGCAGGGCGTTGGCGACCAGCTTGTGCAATTTGCTGTGGATCGCGTCATTGCCCGCAATCACTTCCTTGCGCTCGATCGCCTGATCGCCACCCCGGAAGTCGGACACGAAACCGCCTGCCTCTCGCACCAGCAATATGCCAGCCGCCACGTCCCAGGGTTGCAGGCCGCTTTCCCAGAAGCCGTCATACCGGCCGGACGCCACATGGGCGAGATCCAGCGACGCCGCGCCAAAGCGGCGAATCCCCGCGACCGACGGCGCGACCGCGCCGAAAATGCGGGTCCATTGCGCAAAGTCGCCATGCCCCATGAACGGTATGCCGGTCGCGATCAGGCATTCGCCCATGTCGCGCCGCGCCGACACGCGCAACCGCTGGTCATGCCGCCACGCGCCACGGCTCTTTTCCGCCCAATAGCTTTCATCGGAAACCGGCTGATAGACCAGACCCGTCGTAATGTCGCGCTTGCCGCCATAAAGCGGCTCCTCGACCGCGATCGAGATGGCGAAATGCGGAATGCCGTGCAGGAAATTGGTGGTGCCATCGAGCGGATCGATGATCCAGCGCGGCTTGGTCGGATCGCCCTCGATCACCCCGCCTTCCTCCAGCAGGAAACCCCAGTCGGGCCGTGCCTTCTGCAACTCTTCGACCAGCGTCTTTTCGCATTGCTTGTCCGCCTTGGACACGAAATCGGCAGGCCCCTTGCGCGACACCTGAAGATGCTCGACCTCGCCAAAGTCGCGGCGCAGCTTGGAGCCGGCCTTGCGCGCGGCGCGTTCCATGACGGTGAGAAGGCCTGAATGGCTGACCATTTTTATGTCTTTCTCCCCTCCCGCTGGCGGAAGGGGTCGGGGGGAGGGTATGTGATGGAGAGGACGCGACCCACCCTCCCCTTGGCTTCAAGCGCGAGTCAGTCCGCGCGCTTCACATATTCGCGGGCATAGACATCGACCACGATACGCGTGCCGCTGACGATGTGCGGCGGCACCATGACGCGCACGCCATTGTCCAGAATTGCGGGCTTGTAGCTGGCAGAGGCGGTCTGCCCCTTCACCACGGCGTCGGCTTCCACCACGGTCGCTTCGATCGTGTCGGGCAGCTGCACCGAAATCGGCCGCTCCTCATACATTTCCAGCGTCACTTCCATGCCGTCCTGCAGGAAGTCGGCGGCATCGCCCAGCAATTCCTGCGGCAGGTTGATCTGCTCATAGCTTTCCTGATCCATGAAAACGAGCATGTCGCCTTCAGCGTAGAGATACTGGAAATCCTTGGTGTCGAGCCGGATGCGCTCGACGCTTTCGGCGGAGCGGAAGCGGACGTTATTCTTGCGACCGTCGATCAGGTTTTTCAGTTCGACCTGCATATAGGCGCCGCCCTTGCCGGGCTGGGTGTGCTGAATCTTGACAGCGCGCCACAGGCCGCCTTCATATTCGATATTGTTGCCGGGACGAATGTCCACGCCGCTGATCTTCATGGGAAGAGCCTGCCTATATGTCTGTGGTGAAAAGAGCCGCGCCTTCATCAAAAAAGGCTGGGCGGGCCAATACAGACAGACGGGCCTCAGGGCAAGAGGGGCGTCATCGGGCGCGGGTCAACAGCGGATAGGGATTGACCGGACGCCCGCCATGCCACGGCTCGTCCGGCGTCATTATGTGGACCGCGAAGTGGAGATGCGGCCCCGCCGGATCGGCATTGCCGCTGCTCCCCACGCGCGCGATCCACTGCCCCCGGCGCACCGTCTGTCCTTCGCGCACGCCGGGCGCATAGCTGTCCAGATGGGCGTAATAATAGAGAGTGCGCCGGTCGGGCGAGCGCAGATAGAGCGTCCGCCCGCCCGCCTCGCTCCAGAATATCTTTTCGATCCTTCCATCCGCCACCGCGATGACCGGGCTGCCGCGTGGCGCCATGATGTCGATCGCGTCATGTCGTCGCGCTCCACTTGCCCGCGCCTGCGTGAAAGTATCGGTCAATGCGGCAGGCGAGATGCCCGCAACCGGCACGATCAACGCTCCGCCACGGTCCGCAGTCTCTTGAACAGGCGCCGGATCGCCAGCGGGCGCATCGGCAGGAACGATGCGTACGCAAAAATGCGCAAAGGCGACGCAGGCCAGCAGCACGACTGCCACCCAGCCCCACCGTCGCGCCCGCAATTTCACGGCTGGAACACCGCCTTCATGCCACTTTGCACCATCTGCGCCAGCCGCGCTGCATCCCAATTGGTCAGGCGGATGCAGCCATGGCTTTGGGTCCAGCCGATATTCTGCGGCTCCGGCGTGCCATGAATGCCATAATGATCCTTGGACAGGTCGATCCAGACCACACCGACCGGACCATTGGGACCGGGCTTCAGCACCGCCTTCTCATCCTTGGCCGACGCATCCCAGAACAGGTCCGGATTATAATGGAAATCGGGATTGCGGCTGACGCCCTTCACCGTCCAGTCGCCGATCGGCAAGGGATCATGCTGTGACCCGGTGGTCGCTGGAAATTGCGCGATCAGCCGGTTTTCAGCGTCATAGACTTTGAGCAGCCCTTCGGACTTGTCGACAACGATATGATCGGCCTTGGGCTGGTCCTTGGCGACCGCCAGGCTCGCCAGCGTCTCGCCCCAGCCGCGCGCATCGCCCTCGATCGTGGCGATAGGCTGGTTGGCGATTGCCGGCACCCGGATGTTGGCCCCCGCCCCTACCCGCGTACCCGGCTGGTTCAGCGCCACCAGCGCCTCCGGCGTTGTGTGAAACCGCTCCGCCAGCTTCTCCAGCAGATTGCGATAGGACAAGGCAGGCAGCTTCGCCTGTTCGTTCAGCCCCTTGGGAATTTCGGCAAAAGGCCCGCGCGCAAAACCCTCCGGCACCTGCACGATCCATGTGGCGGGTGGCGGCGCATCGCCCAGCAGGACTTTCGCCGTCGCCTCATCATATTTGCCATTGGGAGTCAGCCCGCGCGCCTGCTGAAAGCCGGTGAGCGCCTTGGTGAAGGACATGCCCTCCTTGCCATCCAGCACGCCGGGCGAAAAGCCCGCCCGATCGAGCGCGACCTGCGCCTGCAGGATCGAATCCACGCGCGGCGGCACACCAGCCGGTTCAGGCTGCACGACAAAGGCGTAGGGATCGACCGCAGCCTGCGTTGCGCTGCGTTCTTCCCCCTGCGGCGCGGGGGCGCTGTCATTCGCCTCCGTCACCGACAGGTTGCACGCCGAACAGCACAGGGCCACCACAAGCAGAGACTGTTTCAAGATGATCCTCTCCCACATAATGAGGAGAGAACGCCCAAACCTGTCAAAAGGCTGCTTGTGGCAATGGCTTATGCCGGTTCGAGCGCCGCCTGCGCCTTGGCCCGCGCCCGCCAGGCATGAAGCAGCGGCTCGGTATAGCCGTTGGGCTGTTCGACGCCTTCAAACACCAGCGCCCGCGCAGCCTGAAAGGCCAGGCTCTCCGCTTCCCGACCGCTCATCGGCTGATAGAGCGGATCGCCTGCATTTTGCGCATCGACCTTCGCCGCCATCCGCGAGAGCGCCGCATCGACCTGCTCCGCCGTGCAGACGCGATGCAGCAGCCAGTTGGCCATATGCTGCGATGAAATACGCAGCGTCGCCCGATCCTCCATCAGGCCGATGTCGTGAATGTCAGGAACCTTCGAACAACCGACCCCCTGATCGATCCAGCGGACGACATAGCCCAGCATGCCCTGCGCATTATTGTCCAGTTCCTCGGCAATTTCTTCCTCGGACCAGTTGCGCCCGTTAGCGACCGGAATGGCCAGCAGCCGGTCGAGCGAAGCAATGCCCTCTGCCTTGCGCTCCTCCTGCCGGGCAAAAACGTCGATCCGGTGATAATGGGTCGCATGCAGGGTCGCGGCGGTGGGCGAAGGCACCCAGGCCGTATTTGCCCCGGTTTTGGGGTGCCCGGCCTTCTGCTCCAGCATGTCGGCCATGCGGTCGGGCGCGGCCCACATCCCCTTGCCGATCTGCGCCCGGCCCGACAGCCCGCAGGCAAGGCCGATCTGGACGTTGCGATCCTCATAGGCCGCGATCCAGTCGCTGCTCTTCATCTCGCCCTTGCGGATCATCGGCCCGGCCTGCATCGACGTGTGCATCTCGTCCCCGGTGCGGTCGAGGAAGCCGGTGTTGATGAAAACGATCCGGTCGCGAACGGCATGGATACAGGCGGCCAGATTGGCCGAGGTGCGCCGTTCCTCATCCATGACGCCGACTTTCAGCGTATGGCGTGCCATGCCCAGCATATCCTCGATCGCGTCGAACAGGCGGTTGGTGAAGGCCGCTTCCTCCGGCCCGTGCATCTTGGGCTTGACGATATAGACGCTACCCGCCCGGCTGTTGCCGCCGTCCCGCTGCAAGTCATGCAGCGCAATCAGGCTGGTGACGATGCCGTCCAATATGCCTTCGGGTGCTTCCTTGCCATTGGGCAACAGGATGGCAGGCGTGGTCATCAGGTGACCGACATTGCGGACGAACAACAGGCTGCGGCCCGGCAGGGTGAAGCGGCTGCCATCGGGCGCGCTATAGGCGCGGTCGGGATTGAGCGCGCGGGTCATCATCGCGCCGCCCTTTTCGAACGTCTCGGTCAGGTCGCCCCTCATCAGTCCCAGCCAGTTGGCATAGGCCGCAACCTTGTCCTCCGCATCAACCGCCGCGACCGAATCCTCCAGATCGCAGATCGCGGTCAGCGCCGATTCAAGGATGACGTCGGATATGCCAGCGGGATCGGTCGCGCCGATCGGATGGTCGCGATCGAAAACAACCTCGATATGCAGGCCGTTATGGCGGAACAGACGGCCCTTCGCGCTCTGCCCCAGATATTGCGCCGGATGGGCAAGGATGATCTCGTCACTGGTCAGATCCGCCCAGCGCCCATTGGCCAGCGGGACCGCATCGTCCAGAAACGCCTTGGCCCAGGCGATGACCTGCGCCCCGCGCGCAGCGTCATAGCCCTTGCCCGCAGCCGATCCGGGGATCGCGTCGGTGCCATAGAGCGCATCGTAAAGGCTGCCCCAGCGCGCATTGGCCGCATTCAGCAAGAAACGCGCATTGAGGATGGGAACGACCAGCTGCGGCCCGGCGAGCCGCGCGACCTCATCATCGACATTCTCGCTGCCGATGGTGAAGGGTGCAGGCTCTGCGACCAGATAGCCGATTTCGCGCAGGAACGCCTGATAGGCGGCGGCGTCATGCGGCTGCCCGGCGCGCTGTTCGTGCCAGCTGTCGATCTGGGCCTGCATCGTGTCGCGCCTGCGCAGCAAAGCGACATTATCGGGCGCAAACCGGGCAAAAATGTCCGCTGTTCCGGCCCAGAAGGCTTCAGGCTCGATCCCGGTGCCGGGCAGCGCCTGGTCATCGATAAAGGCGGCGAGCGATGCTGCGACCTGAAGGCCAGCCCGGTCGATCATGCGTTCGGTCATCATTCCACTCCTTGGTTGACGGATCCATAGACCTTTTCGATTATGTCGTATATTCACTATTATACGAACACAGTATTTCCCATGGTGAATGAATATGATGGACCCGGACCATGAACTGTTCACGACCATCGTGGACGAAGGCGGCCTGGCTGCAGCGGGCCGCCGCCTGCATATATCGCCTGCCATGATGTCCAAGCGCCTCGCCCGGCTGGAGGAGCGGCTTGGCGCGCGGCTGATCCATCGCACCACCCGACGTTTGGCGCTCACCCCGGCGGGGGAGCGGCTCCATACCGACCTGCGCGCCATATTGGCGGCGCTTGACGAGGCTGAACGGCGCGTGTCGGGCGTCTCGGCCGTTGCTGCCGGACCGCTCCGCATCACCGCGCCCACATCCTTTGGTCGCCTTCATCTCGCGCCCTGGCTTCCCCGCTTTCTCGACGATCATCCCCGTGTCGACCTGACCCTCAACCTGTCCGACGATTTCGCCGACCTGATCGAGGCGCGCGCAGATCTCGCCATCCGCATCACTGCCGATCCCGGCCCAACCCTTGCCGCCCGGCGGCTTGCCACCAATCGCCGCATCCTGTGCGCTGCGCCCGCTTATCTCGACCGGTTCGACACGCCCCGGCGGATAGCGGACCTAAAGGCCCATCGCCTGCTCGCCGCCGACGGGCAGATGCCCTGGCGGCTGGTCGGGCCAAAAGGTCCGGTGACGATAGAGGGCCGCAGCCACGTCCGTACCAATAGCAGCGAAGTCGTCCGCGAAATCGCGCTCGCTGGTGGCGGCATCGCACTGCGATCCTTGTGGGACATTAGCGACGCTTTGGCGCGCGGCGACGTGCGACAGATTTTGCCCGACTTTGAAGGTTCTTCGGATGTCGGCCTGTTCGCGGTGCAATTGCCGCAGCAAAATCCGCCGCTCGCAATCACCAGCTTCGTCGATTTTCTGACCAATCTCTATGCGCCAACTCCACCTTGGGAGCGCACGGCCATTGCTCCTGACGCGCAGCCGCTCTAAGGGCATTTCATGGACGACAACACACGCCGCGCCGCCCTTGACTATCACCGCTTTCCCCGACCGGGGAAACTCCGCATCGAACCGACCAAGCGAATGGTCAACCAGCGCGATCTGGCGCTGGCTTATTCTCCCGGCGTTGCCGCGCCCTGCATGGAAATCGCGGACGATCCCGACAAGGCGCTCGATTACACCGCGAGGGGCAATCTAGTCGCGGTCATCAGCAACGGCACCGCTGTCCTTGGCCTCGGCGCAATTGGTGCGCTGGCATCGAAGCCGGTGATGGAGGGCAAGGCGGTCCTCTTTAAGAAATTCGCTGACATCGACGTATTCGACATCGAAATCGATACGACTGACGCCGACAAGTTCGTCGAAGCCGTCGCGCTGATGGAGCCGACCTTCGGCGGCATCAATCTGGAAGATATCAAGGCGCCTGAATGTTTCGCGATCGAGGCGCGGCTGAAGGAACGGATGAACATTCCGGTCTTTCACGATGACCAGCATGGCACAGCCATCGTCGTCGCCGCCGCCGTGCGCAATGCGCTCGTCTTGCAGGGCAAGACGCTGGCCGATGCCAGGCTGGTGACGTCCGGCGCGGGTGCCGCTGCGCTTGCCTGCGTCGACTTGCTCGTGTCGATGGGCCTGCCGGTCGATAACGTCACCATGACCGACAAGGACGGTGTCATCCATGCGGGGCGCGAAGGGATGCTCCCCAACATGGCGCGCTACGCCCGCGTCACCAACGCCCGCTCCCTGCCCGACGTGCTGCCCGGCGCCAATCTGTTCCTAGGTCTTTCCGCGCCCGGCGTGCTAAAACCTGAATGGTTGCCGCTGATGGCCCCCAATCCGCTGATCTTCGCGCTCGCCAACCCCGAACCGGAAATCCGGCCCGAAGCCGCGCGCGAAGTGCGCCCGGACGCCATCATTGCCACGGGCCGGTCGGATTATCCCAATCAGGTCAACAATGTCCTGTGTTTCCCCTATATCTTCCGGGGTGCGCTGGACGTCGGTGCGACCCAGATCAACGAAGCGATGAAGGCCGCCGCTGCCGAAGCCATTGCCGGCCTTGCGCGCCTGCCCGCGCATGACAGCGTCGCGCAAGCCTATGGCGGCCGGAAGCTGGCATTCGGCCCGGACTATATCATCCCGACCCCCTTCGATCCGCGCCTGATCGCGGAGATCGCGCCCGCCGTGGCAAAGGCTGCGATGGACAGCGGCGTCGCCCGCCGCCCGATCGATCTCGAAGACTATAAGCGCAACCTGTCGCGCCAGAACACCCGCTCCGGCCAGCTGATGATGCCGGTGTTCGAGGCCGCCCGTGGCGGCGGCCGCCGGATCGCTTATGGCGAAGGAGAGGATGAGCGCGTGCTGCGCGCCATTCAGGACGCGCTGGACGAAGCGATTGTGCGTCCGGTCATCGTCGCGCGTCGCCGCATCCTGAACCAGAAGCTGCCGGATCTTGGCCTGCGCTTTCAACTGGACCGCGATGTCGAGGTGATCGACCCGGAAACCGACCATCTGGTCATGGGCGAACTGGTCGAAGCCTATCGCGCCATCGCATCCCGGCGCGGCGTGCCGGCCGCCGAAGTCGTCCGCCATGTCTATCGCCGTCCGACCGTTACTGCCGCCATGCTGCTGCGCACCGGCCGTGTCGATGCCGCGCTGGTCGGGGGCAACAGCGAATATTGGGGCCAGGTCGAGCATGTGCTGCGCATCATCGACCGGGAGCCGGGACAGAGCCGCGTCTATGCGTTGTCTGGCCTGATTCTGGACGCAGGCGCGCTGTTCATCACCGACACCCACATGGTGCCCGACCCGACACCGCAGCAGGTGGCCGAAATGACGTTGCTGGCGGCGGCGGAATTGCTCAATTTCGGCCTGACCCCGCGCGCGGCCCTACTGTCCCACTCCAATTTCGGCGCGTCGCACAGCAACAGCGCGCGCAAGATGCGGTCTGCACTCAAACTGGTCCGCGAAGCCGCGCCCGAACTGATGGTCGATGGTGAAATGCACGCCGACGCGGCGCTCAGCCAGTCGTTGCGCGAACGCCTCATTCCCGACTCGCGCTTTGAAGGTCCGGCCAATCTGCTGGTGATGCCCAATCTGGACGCGGCCAACATCACGCTGACGGCGCTCTCCGCCTCCTCCAGCTCGCCCACGGTCGGGCCGATGCTGATGGGCCTCAAACAACCGATCCACGTCCTTACGCCGGGCGTCACTTCGCGCGGCATACTCAATCTCACCGCCATCGCGGCAGCGGAAGTCGCGCGCGAAGGCTGAGCTTAACCTTTTCGGCGCTATGGTGTCGCCGACGGGATTCAAGCGAGGATTGACATGGCTGGATTGCTTAAGGCGCTGGCAAAAAGCGCCGGACCCAAGCTGGCGATCGGCGCGGGACTGGCGGGCGTCGGCCTGCTGGTGACCAACTGGATCGACCGGCCCGCTGCCGAGGAAGCAGCGCCAGCGGCCACGACTGCCGCCGCGCCTGCTCCGACACCGGCCAAACCGGTCGAGCGCAGCAGCGATCAGGGCATGGCGGTCGATCCCGACGCCCTGCGCGTCAAGCGCGTGCTCAAGATTGACGGACCGTTCCGCCATGGCGATTATGTCTGGGACGAACATGGCGCGCCCGCCGCTGGCCGGGTCATCATCACTGTCGACCTGCGCGCGCAAACCCTGTCCGTATTCCGCGCCGGTTACGAAATCGGCGCTGCCGTCATTCTCTACGGCGCCACCGACAAGCCCAGCCCCTTGGGCGCATTCCCGATCATGGCCAAACATGCCGACTATTATTCGCGCACCTATGACAATGCCCCCATGCCCTTCGCACAGCGCCTGACCAATGACGGCGTGTTCATCCATGGCAGCGACGTCCAATGGGGCCGCGGCACCCATGGCTGCATCGGGGTACCCAAGGAATTTGCCCAAAAGCTGTTCGGCGTCACCAAATTGGGCGATCTGGTCGTCATCACCAACGGCAAGATGCTGGATGTGAGCAAGGCGCAGGTTGGCGGATAAGCCCACATAATACCGCACGGCCAGATGCATTCAGCCACCCCCATGCCGAGTTGCACGTCATGACCACGCACTTGCAATAAACTCACGCGGCACCGGCCTTGACCAGCGCTGTCACTGCGCCCATCTGCCGCGCTTATCCTTTATTGCAATGCAGCATGGAGCTGACCATGGGCACTTCCCGCCCGACCGCGCATCCCGCGCTCGTCCTTTTTGCGCTGTCGGTCGGCGCCTTCGCCATCGGCACGACCGAGTTCGCGAGCATGAGCCTGCTCCCCTTCTTCGCCCATGACCTGGGCATAGATGCGCCGACTGCAGGCCATGCGATCAGCGCCTATGCGCTGGGGGTGGTTGCGGGCGCACCTGTCATCGCTGCTTTTGGCGCGCGCCTGCCGCGCCGAACCTTACTGATCGGCCTGATGGCGATGTTCGCTATCGGCAACGGCCTCTCTGCTCTCTCGCCCAGCTATGGCTGGATGCTCGTGTTCCGTTTTCTGAGCGGCGTGCCGCATGGTGCCTATTTCGGCGTCGCCGCACTGGTCGCCGCCAGCCTGGTGCCGATCGAAAGGCGCACGCAGGCGATTGCGCGGGTCATGTCGGGCCTGACGGTCGCAACCGTTGTCGGTGTACCCGTCGCCAACTGGATGGGGCAGGCGATGGGCTGGCGCTCCGGCTTTATCGTCGTGACGGCGCTCGCCATTGCGACAATGACGCTGGTGGCGCTCTACGCCCCGCGCGATGCGGGCGATCCAAAGGCCAGCCCGGCGCGCGAACTGGGCGCCCTCACCCGGCCCCAGGTCTGGCTCACTCTGTTGACCGGCGCGATTGGCTTTGGCGGGCTGTTCGCCGTCTATACCTATGTGGCGTCCACCATGATGGAGATCACCCATGTCTCCCCATCCTGGGTGCCGGTGGTGCTCGCCATTTTCGGCATCGGCCTGACGATCGGCAATCTCGTCGCGGCATGGTGCGCGGACCGCTCGCTCAAGCGCACCGTCATCGGCGTCACCCTGTGGAGCGCGGCCGCTCTGGCGCTTTTCCCCTTCATGGCCGGCAATATCTGGACGCTCTGCCTCAGCATCTTCCTGATCGGCGCAGGCGGCGGCCTTGGCACACCATTGCAGGCGCGGTTGATGGACGTATCGGGCGATGCGCAGACCTTGGCGGCCGCGCTGCACCACAGCGCCTTCAACATCGCCAATGCGCTTGGCCCATGGCTTGGCGGCCTTTCGATCGCGGCAGGCTACGGCCTCACATCGACCGGCTGGATCGGAGCTGCGCTGGCGCTGGGCGGACTAGGCATCTTCCTGCTGTCGATCATGCTGGAACGGCGCACCGATCGGCTGGTGGTCGTCCCCTGCGAATAAGCCGCTTTCGCGCCGCTCCGCCACCGTTTAAGGCGGGACCATGACCGACCGGGCAAGAGAGAGCGCGCTGCAAGAAGCAGCCATCGCAGCATTGCGACGCGGGGATGCCGCAGTCGCGCGCGCAGCCTTGCACGACATGGCCGCCCCGCCACCCATGCTGCTGGCGCAGGCATGCAACCGCACCGGCGACTGGGACGGCGAAGCCGCCGCGCTCCGGCGCATATTGCGCGAACAGCCCCGCGATCTCCCCGCCCTGCTGGCCATGGGACAGAATGCCCTGCGACGCGGCGATGACCGGGAGGCAACGCGCTGGTGCCGTGCCGCCGTGGCGCAAGCCGCCGCGACCGGCGCGCCGCCCCAACTCCAGCCGATGCTGCTTCAGGCGCAGGCGATCATGAACAACGCCAGCGCCCGGTTCGAGGACCATCTGAGCGCCGCCATCAGCGACCTGCCTGCCTTGCCCCGCATCACGCTGGCGACCGATCTGCTGCTGGGCAAGAGCCAGCTTTACCTCCAGCAACCCAGCATGTTCTATTTCCCCGGCCTGCCCCAGCGCGCCTTTTACGAGCGGGAAGAGTTTGACTGGGTCGCCGCAATTGAGGCGATGACAGATGATATAGTGGCGGAGTTGAACGCCGTCCGCGCAGGCGCCGCCGATTTTGCGCCCTATGTAGAAACCCCGTCGCACGGCCCCGCCCCCAACAACCCGCTGCGCGACGATCCCAGTTGGGGCGCCTATTATTTCTGGCAAAGCGGCAAGCCCGTGGCGGACCACGCCGCCCGCTGCCCTGCCGTCATGGCTGCGCTGGATCTGGCGCCACGGCCGATCATCGCTGGCCGCTCGCCCATGGCGCTCTGGTCGCTGCTCAAGCCCGGCACGCATATCCAGCCGCACCACGGCCTGCTCAACACCCGCCTGATCTGCCACTTGCCGCTGCTCGCCCCCAGCGACTGCGCGCTGCGCGTCGGCGCGGAGACCCGCGCCTGGCGGACGGGCGAAATGCTGATCTTCGACGACAGCGTCGAACATGAGGCATGGAACCGCAGCACTGAAACCCGCGTCGTCCTGCTGTTCGAAGTCTGGCGCCCGGAAATCCTGCCCGAAGAACGCGAAGCGCTTGCCCGGCTTTTCGAGGCCATCGACCAGTTCGGGCCGGCAGAGATCGACACGGGCGGCTAAGACCAAGGCTTTGCAGCACGGGCTCGCGCGGTTA
Organism: Sphingobium sp. GW456-12-10-14-TSB1; assembly: GCF_059424385.1. Taxonomy (NCBI): domain Bacteria; kingdom Pseudomonadati; phylum Pseudomonadota; class Alphaproteobacteria; order Sphingomonadales; family Sphingobiaceae; genus Sphingobium; species Sphingobium sp. GW456-12-10-14-TSB1. The sequence continues at coordinate 1,498,027 of NZ_JBWKZI010000001.1, forward strand.
TCATGAATCCGTAAGGGGGAGAGGATGGCCTGGGGCATAACCCCTCACGGACATGCCATGCCCCCTGCTTCTGCGTCGCTCGCACCCCGCCCCCATAATCTGGCCGAAGACGGTTATGCCATCGTCATCGGTTGCGCATTCATCGCGATGGGATTGATGCTGCTCAAGGCCGCCAATCTGGTCACCGGCGGCATGGCGGGGATCGCGCTGCTCCTTTCCTATCTCGTCCACTATCCGCCAGCGACGCTGTTTCTCTTCATAAACATCCCCTTCTTTCTCTTCGCCGGACGAGCGATGGGCATCGCCTTCGGCATCAAGACGCTGTTTGCCAATCTGGCGATCATGGCGATGGGGTTGATGATGCCGTCAGCGCTGCATCTGGCGCAGGTCAGCCCGCTTTTTGCCGCGCTGTTCGGCGGCTCGATTATCGGCTTTGGCATCCTTGCCGTCGCCCGCCATGGCGCAGGCGTGGGCGGCCTGGGCGTTATCGCCCTGCTGCTGCAAAGGCGCCGGGGCTGGAATGCCGGACGGACGCAGATGCTGGGCGACGCGCTGATCCTGTTGGCCTCGCTCCCCTTGCTCAGCGTGGACCGCTTCGCCCTCTCGATCCTGTCAGCTGCGGCCATCAATGCGGTGCTGATCGTCAACCACCGCCCCGGACGCTATATCGGCTATTGAGCCTCGCATAGCGCATCGCCGCCGCGATCGCGCGCGCGCAGCGCGCTGGCCGCATCATTGGCGATCCGCGGAAAGCTCACCCCCTCCAGCGTGCCACGCCCCTCGCACAGGTCAGCGCAGGCCATGTCGACCACGCCCGGCAGCGCGACCTGATCGCCATCATATTGCGCCACGATGATGCAGCGGTCGCCCCCGGCAAAACTCAGGATCAGCTTGTCGCCCGTCCGGCGGGCGTTCCCCCGTCCCCGGCAGCTTTGGTCCTCGCCGAAATTGGCCTCCAGCCCGAACCGCAGCGCGCCGCCCTTGCCGGGAATGACGCACAGCGCATCGCGCCCGGCCTCATGGTTGCGCTGAAACAATCCGACGGGGGAAATCGCCGCCGCATCCGCGATTGCGCCACTGGCAATCGCCGCCTGCTCTAGCCCCGACGCGGCAACAACGCCCGTCACCGGCCCCGCGTCGCTTGCCGGTTCACGCTGGCATGCCGCCAGCAATAACAACAGGATCAGGCTAGTCCGCCGCATCAACCGCCATAAGCCCATCCGCCCCGACGCGGCGGAAGAAACAGGATCGCGCGCCGGTATGGCAAGTCGGCCCGGCTGGCACCGCCTTCACCCACACCGCGTCCTGATCGCAATCGATCCGGATGTCGCGCACCGCCAGCATATGCCCGGACGTCTCGCCCTTCTTCCACAGCGACTGCCGGCTGCGCGACCAGAAATGGGCAAGACCTGTCTCGACCGTCAGCGCCAACGCCTGCGCATTCATATGCGCCACCATCAGCACGTCGCCGCTCGCCACGTCAGTGACCACGGCGGTGATCAGGCCATGATCGTCAAATTTGGGATTGAGGGTCAGCCCCTTGTCGCGCGCATCGGTCATGCCGGGGCTATAGAGCGCAATCGCGATGCTGCGAAGCCCCTTCCAGCCTGCACGGCAATTATGCCGGAACCGGGCCAGGAACAGAAAGAATGGGGCGATCGACGGGATCCGAACCCGCGACCTCCGGTACCACAAACCGGCGCTCTAACCAACTGAGCTACGATCGCCACAGCACTCACCATGGGGCGCTTTGCCCCGCGAGAAGTGGGCACATATGCGGCGGATAACCGGGCGTCAAGCAGGCAATTGCTCCCGCCCCATCTTTCGCGCGAGGGTTACAGGCCCGCGGCCTTCATCTGCGCGCGCAGCTTGACCAGGATTCGTTCGGGCACGCGCGGACGCTCCTCCGCCGTCTTGCCCTTGCGCAGCCGTTCGCGCTGTTTTTCCGGCGGATTGACCACTCGCACCCGTACCGCGACATGCCCCTGCGCGCGCATGCCCAGTTGCTCGGCCGCGCCGCGCGACAGGTCGATCACGCGCCCCTTGCCCGCAAACGGCCCGCGATCATTGACCCGCACGACGATGGTGCGCCCGCTGTCCAGAGCCGTTACCTCGACATAACTGGGCAGCGGCAGGCTGGTATGCGCCGCCGTCACCCAGTCTGGCCGGAAACGCTCGCCATTGGCCGTACGATTGCCAGATTCCGATCCGTACCAACTGGCATAGCCCAGCATGTCATAGCCCGGATCGGCAGCCGGGACATAAGTGACGCCCCGCACGGTGTAGGGCGGACCGATCCTGACGGGCACGTCGCGCACCGGGCGATAATCGCCCCCCGCGCACGCCGACATGGCCAGTGCCAGCCCCAGCGCGCCGAACGCACCCATCCTACCCGTCATGCCGCCCCCTTAACCGACATTGCCCCATGAACGGAAAAAGGGGCAAAGACTGGATCAGCCTTCACCCCTTTGCCCAGACATACATGCGCGCCTGGGACAGTTCCCTCTGGCAACGCTACTCTCCTAAACGCTTTCCGGCCGCGACACCGGCTTGGGTCAGACGTCGAGCGCTCGCCCAATGGCAAGCGCCCTGATCGTCAGTTGACCGAATCCTTGAGACCCTTGCCAGCCTTGAACTTGGGCTGGGCCGACGCCTTGATCGTCATCGTCTCGCCGGTGCGCGGGTTGCGACCGGTCGACGCCTTGCGCTGCGAAACGGAAAATGTGCCAAAACCAACCAGGCGCACTTCGTCGCCCTTCTTCAACGCACCGGTGATGGCGTCGAATACACCTTCGACGGCCTTGCTGGCGTCGCTTTTGCTGAGACCGCTGCTGTCCGCGACAGCGCTGATAAGATCCTGCTTGTTCATGCCTTGGGAACCCCCTGTGCTATTTGGTTGTATAGGAATCGCGGCGTAGGCGGCGCAATAAGGCGCAGCTTCCAGCGCCTGTCAAAGAGAAAGCGACGAAGTCACCGGCTTCGATGCAAATTATCGCTCCCAGGCGTACAATCGATCGAAACCGGCGGATATGCGCCGCTTTTCCCTCCAATCAATGCCGCAGTGCAGCATCCCCATCCCGACTCGACCCGCTGCTTGGCTGCGCGGCAAGGTCATCCTCTTCGGTCCAGGCAATGGCTTCGGGCACCGAGACCAGCGCCCGCGAAAGCACTTCATCGACATGCGACACAGGCACGATTTCCAGCCCGTCACGGATGTTGGCCGGAATTTCCGCTAGGTCTTTCTCGTTTTCCTGCGGGATCAGCACCGTCTTGATGCCCCCGCGCAACGCCGCCAGCAGCTTCTCCTTCAGGCCGCCGATCGGCAGCACCCTGCCGCGCAACGTCACCTCGCCGGTCATCGCCACGTCCTTGTGCACCGGGATGCCGGTCAGAGTGGACACGATGCAGGTGACCATGCCGATCCCTGCCGAAGGCCCGTCCTTGGGCACCGCCCCTTCGGGCAGATGGATGTGGATGTCCTTGCGATTGAACAGGCTGGGCTTGATCCCATAGCCGGGCGACCGCGCACGAACATAGGAGAAGGCCGCCTGGACCGATTCGTTCATCACCTCGCCCAGCTTGCCGGTGGTCTTGATCATGCCCTTGCCCGGCACGGTCACCGCCTCGATCGTCAGCAATTCGCCGCCAACCTCGGTCCAGGCCAGACCCGTCACCGCGCCGATCTGATGCTCGTCCTCACCCACGCCGTGACGGAACTTACGCACCCCGGCATAGTCGGCCAGATTGTCGGGCGTAATTTCGACCTTCTCGTAAACGCCTTCCAATATCTTGCGCAGCGCCTTGCGGGCGAGACGCGCAATTTCGCGCTCCAGCGTGCGGACACCCGCTTCGCGCGTATAATAGCGGATCAGGTCGCGCACGGCCGCTTCCGTCACGACGAATTCGCCGTCCTTCAGGCCATGGGCATCGATCTGCTTGGCAATCAGATGGCGTTGCGCGATCTCGACCTTCTCATCCTCGGTATAGCCCTCCAGCCGGATGATCTCCATGCGATCGAGCAAAGCCTGCGGCAAATTCAACGAGTTGGCCGTCGTCACGAACATGATGTCTGAAAGATCGACGTCGATCTCCAGATAATGGTCCTGAAACTTGTTATTCTGTTCAGGGTCCAGCACTTCCAGCAGCGCCGACGCGGGATCGCCCCGGAAATCCTGTCCCAGCTTGTCGATCTCGTCGAGCAGGAACAGCGGGTTCATCGTACCGGCCTTTTTCAGGTTGGTCACGATCTTGCCCGGCAGCGATCCGATATAGGTGCGGCGGTGGCCGCGAATTTCCGCCTCGTCGCGCACGCCGCCCAGCGACTGGCGCACGAATTCGCGCCCGGTCGCCTTGGCGATCGAACGGCCAAGCGATGTCTTGCCCACGCCCGGCGGGCCGACGAGGCACAGGATCGGCCCCTTCAGCTTATTGGTGCGCGCCTGCACGGCCAGATATTCGATGATCCGGTCCTTGACCTTCTCCAGCGCAAAATGATCCTGGTCCAGAATATCCTGCGCCTTTTTCAGGTCATTCTTGACCTTGCCCTTCTTGCCCCAGGGCAGGCCCAGCAGCACGTCCAGATAGTTGCGCACGACCGTGGCTTCGGCCGACATGGGCTGCATGCCCTTCAGCTTTTTCAGCTCGGCCGTCGCCTTGGCGCGGGCTTCCTTGCTCAGCTTGGTCTTGGCGATCTTCTCGGTCAGTTCGGCAAGCTCATCGCCTTCCTCACCATCGCCATTGCCCAGTTCGCGCTGGATCGCCTTCAACTGCTCGTTGAGATAATATTCGCGCTGGGTCTTTTCCATCTGGCGCTTCACGCGGCCACGGATCTTCTTTTCGACCTGCAGGACGCCCAGTTCGCCTTCCATGAAGGCAAATACCATCTCCAGCCGCTTGACCGGATCGGCCTCCACCAGCAACGACTGCTTGTCGGACACCTTGACGTTGATATTGGCGGAAATCGCGTCCGCCAACCGCCCGGCATCCTCAATCTCGCGCAACTGCACCGGCGTTTCGGCAGGCAGCTTCTTGTTGAGCTTGGCGTAATTTTCAAACTGTTCGGCAACCGAGCGCATCAGCGCGGCCGCTTCCGGTCCCTCGGCCGCGATATCCTCTATCGTCTCGACATCCGAAACCAGATAGCCGTCCTTGCTCTCCATCGTCTGCAACCGGGCGCGATGCTTGCCCTCCACCAGCACGCGAACGGTGCCGTCAGGCAGCTTGAGCAGTTGCAGCACCATGGCGACGACGCCAGTGTCATAGAGGGAATCGCGGCCCGGATCATCCTCTGCCGGGTCAAGCTGGGACACAAGGAAGATTTCCTTGGAGCCTTCCATCGCCGCTTCCAGCGCGGCAACGCTCTTGTCGCGACCCACGAAGAGCGGGACGATCATCTGCGGAAAAACGACAATGTCACGCAGCGGCAGAAGGGGATATTGCACAGTCATTCACTCTCCGGGGCCAAAAGAAGCGGCCCTGTCCTACGGTTCAACGCCTTTATGGGGATGACCGTCGCACCAATCAATCGTCACATGTCATAATGCCGCAACGATGAACCGATGGTTATCGGGTTTTGGCAGGGCAGACAGGCCCCCTGATTCCATCAGAAAGGCAGCTTGAAGCCGGGGGGCAAAGGCAGACCGGACGTCATCTTGCCCATCTCGGCATTGCTGACTTCATCCGCTTTCTTGCGCGCATCGTTGAACGCAGCGGTGATCAGATCCTCCAATATCTGCTTTTCGGACGGCGCAAGCAGCGTGTCGTCGATCGACACGCCAATGATCCGGCCCTTGGCCGACGCGCGAACCTTGACCAGCCCGCCACCGGCCGCGCCTTCGACTTCCAGCTTGTCCAGATTATCCTGCGCGCGCTGCAATTCCTCCTGCACGCGGGTGGCCATGCCCAATATTTCGTTCAGATCCTTCATGCCTCATGCACTCCATTGTTCCGGCTGATCGGTTTCGACCAGCGCAGCGTCGGGGAAAGCGGCCATTGCCGCCTTGACCACCGGAATTTCCAGAATTTCGGCGCGGGCGTCGGCCTTGGCCGCTTCCTCCCGTTCCAGCAAGGTCGGTTGCGCCGCCGCATCGCTCACCGCCACGCGCCAGCCGATGCCCGTCATCTCCCGCAACGCCTGGGTCAGTCGCGCCGCGAAATCGGACGGCAATTGCGGCGTCGCGCGATAATCCAGCTCAGGCGGCGCATAACGGACCAACCCGACGCAGTCATGCAGTTCCTGCGCCAGTTGCCCCTTGCCCCTTTGCCACAGCGCCTCGATCAAATCCTCGAACGTCGCAGGCAGCTTCGCGGCTGGGCCAGCCGATGGCGCGGCGGCAACCGCGCCCGGCGTCGCTGCTGCGACAGGCCCGCCCTCGCGCAATAGCCGCGCCAGTTCGCCCGGATCGGGCATGGTCGCCGCGTGCATCACCCGCAACAGCGCCATTTCACAGCTTTCGATCGGCAGGATCGCTCCCGCCACCTCGTCATGACCTTTCAGCAGCAACTGCCACAAGCGATGCAGGGGCGCGAAGCCGAGGTGCGACGCCCAGTCGGCCAGCATCTCGCGCTCCTCAGCCGACTGGCCGGGGCTGGCAATGTCGCGCCCCGCCTTCACCAGCGTCACGGCATGCACCAGCTCCAGCAGCCCGCGCATCAGCGCCAGCGGCTCCACCCCCAGCGCATATTGATCGCGCGCACCGCCCAGCAAGGCGGCAGTGTCGCCCTCCAGCAACAGCCCCAGCAACCGGCGCACCGATCCGCGATCCGACAGGCCCAGCATGTCGCGAACCTGGGTCGCTGTGACCACCGGCTCGCCCTCGCCCATCTCGGCATGGGCAATCGCCTGGTCGAGTATCGACAGCCCGTCGCGGGCCGATCCTTCGGCCGCCTGCGCGATCAGCGACAGCGCGTCCGCCTCCGCCGCGACGCCTTCGGCCTCCACCACATGGGCGAAATGCCCCGCGAGCAATTCAGCCGGAATCCGGCGCAGATCGAACCGCTGGCAGCGCGACAGCACCGTCACCGGCACCTTGTTCACCTCGGTCGTGGCGAACAGGAATTTCACATGGGCAGGCGGCTCCTCCAGCGTTTTCAACAGCGCGTTGAACGCATTTTTGGAGAGCATGTGCACTTCGTCGATAATGTAGATCTTGTAGCGCGCCGACACGGCGGCATAGCGCACCGCCTCGATGATCTCGCGCACATCGTCGACGCCGGTATGGCTGGCCGCATCCATTTCGACCACGTCGATATGCCGCCCTTCGGCAATCGCGCGGCACGGCTCGCACACGCCGCACGGGTCGATCGTCGGCCCGCCCTGCCCATCCTCGCCAATGCAGTTCAACGCCTTGGCGATCAGCCGCGCGGTCGATGTCTTGCCGACCCCGCGCACCCCGGTCATCAGAAAGGCATGGGCCAGCCGTCCCCGCCTGATCGCATTGCCCAGCGTCTGGACCATCGCGTCCTGGCCGATCAACTCGCGAAAATTGCGCGGCCGATATTTGCGCGCAAGGACGCGATAGGGCTGGGGGGAATCGGACATGGGGCTTGTCTAGCCGTTCGGATGGCTATTGTCGAAGCTGGATGATGGCTGGAAGGTGGGAGCCGGAACGACCCGCGGCAAAATCACTGTGGCTGCTTCCGTCAGGACCTGACCAGGTTGGCGACGACCTCGTCCGCCCGACTCCCGGCGCGGCATATGGCGAAGAAGGATGGGGATGGCAAGGGGCCACACACCATGTCCGTTCGTGTCGAGCGAAGTCGAGACACAACAGCGCAACGGCTTCTCGACTTCGCTCGAAGCGAACGGACTGTGGTCAATCCAGCCCGCTCTTCTGCGCCTTGGCCAGAAAATCGAGCGCGGCCTGCGCCGCCTGCGCGATCGCGGCCTCCGCCGCCTTGGCATCCACGGTCGGTCGATCGAGATAGATGGCAAGGATATATTCCTCGCCCGACGGCGCCTTCACCAGCGCCACGTCATTATAGGCGGTGCCGCACGATCCGGTCTTGCTGCCCGACGTCCAGCCTTCGGGCAGCCCCGCCTTGATCCTGTTGTCGCCAGTGGTGCTGGCGTTGAGCCAGCCACGCAAGCGATCTGCGCTCTCGCCCTTCATGTCGCGGAACAACAACCGCCCCATCAATTCCGCCATGGCGGCGGGGGTGGTGGTGTCGCGCGGATCGTCCGGGGCATTTTCGTTCAATGCCGGTTCGTTGCGGTCCAGCCGGGTCACGCTGTCCCCATGGGCGCGCATGAAGGCGGTCAACCCCTCCGGCCCGCCCACCATCGGCAGCAGCAGGTTCGCCGCGCTGTTGTCGCTCACCTCGACCGCCGCCTGCGCCAGTTCGGCCATGCTCATCCGGCCGCGTTTCCTGTTCTTTTTCACCACCGGCGCATAATCAAGTATGTCGTCCTTGCCGAAGGGGATTTCCCCCTCCAGCCCGAATTTCCCGCCTTCCGCACCGATCAGCACGGCAGCGGCCAGCGGCGCCTTGAAGGTCGAACAGAGCGCAAAGCGATCGTCCCGGTTGAACCCCAGGATCAACGCGCCCTTGCTGTCGACCAGCGCGATGCCCAGCCGCCCGCCCGTCTCCTCCTCGATCGACCGGGGATTGCGCACCGACGCCAGCGCCGATTGCGGCACCAGATAGCGGGGTGGCGGCGGCAGCAGCGAATCAAGCCGCCCTGTTGGCACTGGCTCTGGCGCGGCCTTCTTCGGCGCGGCGGGCGCGGTTGTGGCCATGCACATAAGAGCGGCCAGCGCGGCGATGCGGAATGGTCGGCCCATGACGATGCTCACATGCCCTGCATATTGTAGGATTCGGACGGGATACGGACGGTCAGGCTTTTCAGTCCTTCCGGCAGGACGATCTGGCAGGACAGGCGGCTGGTGCGCGTGGCGGATGCCGCCAGGTCCAGCATGTCCTCCTCATCCTCGCTCGCCCGGCTGAGTTGCGGGAAATCCGCCGCGTCGACGATGACATGGCAGGTGGAACACGCCATCTGCCCCTCGCACGTACCCTCCAGTGGCTGACCCGCGGCCTGCGCTACATCCAGCAGGATCGACCCCGCCGGAGCATCGACTTCCTGCCGTCGCTCGCCATCGGCGCTGATGAAAATGATCCTGGTCATTGATGCGACGCTCCCTGTCACGGCGCCGCTTGTGCGGCTGCCGCCATGTTCAATGCTTCCGCAGCGCTCTCCAGTTCGGCCGGTGTCGTGTAGCGGCCAAAGCCGATCCGCACCGATCCACGCGCCTGGGCATCGGTCAGGCCCAGCGCGCGCAGCACATGGCTAGGACGCCCGGACCCGCTTGCGCAAGCGCTTCCCAACGAAAAAGCAACATTGCGGCAATATGACAACAACCGCGCGCCGTCGATCCCGTCCCTGCGCAGGTTGAGATTGCCGGGATAACGCGCGTCCGCGCTGCCATTGAGCGTCCAGTCGGCAAACAGTCCGCGTGCCAGGGCAGCAAGCGCTTCGACATGCGTCCGGTCCGCCTCCGCCCGATCCTGCATCAACCGCGCCGCCACCCCAAAACCCGCGCACAGCGCAGGCGACAGCGTGCCGGACCGCAATCCACCCTCCTGCCCGCCGCCATGGATCAGCGCGGCGGGCTTCACCCCCTCGCGCAGCCACAAGGCGCCCACCCCCTTGGGACCATGAATCTTGTGCGCGCTGATCGCCACCATGTCGCATGTGTCGGGGATAGGCACCCGGCCATAGCCTTGCACCGCATCGCACAGGAACAGCGCCCCTGCCTCATGCGCAAGGTCGGCGAGTGCCGCGACCGGCTGGATCACGCCAATCTCGTTATTCACCAGCATCGCCGCCACCAGCGCGACACCCGGCCGGATAGCCTGCGCGGCGGCATCCATATCCACCAACCCATCGGGCCCAACCGGCAACATTGTGACTGTCCGCCCCGCCCTGCCCAGTGCGTCCACCGTATCGAGCACAGCCGCATGTTCCGTTGCGATCGTCACAATGTCACCCGCTGGCGCACCCTGTATCGCGATATTGAGCGCCTCGGTCGCCCCGGACGTGAAGATCAGCCGTCCGCCGCTTGGCAGCAATCGACCTATCTCCTCCCGCGCGACCTCTACCTGCGCCGCCGCCGCCCGGCCCAGCCGATGCGCGCTGTGCGGATTGGCGAACTGGTCACGCAGCAACGGCACCATCGCCTCGAACGCTTCGGGGGCCAGCGGCGTCGTCGCCTGATAATCCAGATAAATCATCGCGCCGCCCGCGCTGCCATGGTGGTCCATTGCCCCAGGAACCGCTCGACATCGGCCTCATCCGTTTGCGGCCCGAAGCTGACCCGCACCACCTCGCCCGCCGCCGTCTCGTCCCAACCCATGGCGTGCAACACATGGCTGGTCTTGAGCGACCCGGACGAGCAGGCGCTGCCCGCCGACACCGATATGCCCGCCAGATCAAACTGAATCAGTTGCGCCCGCGCCGACAGGCCCGGCATGCGGTAGCTGGCTATGGCCGGAATGCGCGGCGCATCACGCGCGACGACCTGCCCGCCCGCTGCCTCGACCCCCGCGTCCAGCCGTGCGCGCAGCCGCGCCGCATCAGGCAACCATTCCGTGCGCGCCTCCAAGGCGGCTGCCATCGCCAATATGGCAGGCAAATTCTCCGTCCCCGCCCGATAGCCCTGTTCCTGCCCGCCCCCGGCGTGCAGGAACCCCAGATCGCGCACCAGCAAGGCGCCGATACCCGGCGGTCCGCCAAATTTATGCGCGCTGATCGCGATCATGTCCGCATTCGGCATTGGCAATTTGCCAGCACTCTGGGCGCAATCGGCAAACAATAGCGCTCCGTCACGGTCCAGCGCGTCGAGCGGCTGTATCACCCCGGTTTCATTATTGACGTGCTGGATGGCCAAAACCACGTCATCCCAGCGAACGCTGGGATCTCTCTTTTCTTCGAATGCAGCAAAAGAAGCGGGATCCCGGCTTTCGCCGGGATGACGGAGTAGGGAAGCAACCCCATCCCAATTCACCGCCAGCCGGTCCGCCCCCTCCGTCACCCGCAATACCGAATCATGCTCGACCGGCGACGTCATCACCCGCCCGGCCTTCGCCTGCCCAAGGCCGATCGCAATCGCCTCGCTGGCCCCTGACGTAAAGATCACATGCCCGCGCCATCCCAGCGCCTCGGCGATCCGTGCGCGCGCCATTTCCAGCATGGCGCGCGCCGCGCGTCCATCGGCATGGGGGCTGGACGGGTTGGCCCAGCGGTCCATCGCATCCACCATCGCCGCCTTGGCGGCGGGCAACATCGGCGTGGTCGCGGCATGGTCAAGATAGAGGCGTTGGGCAGCCACGATGCGATGCTACTCATTGATTGCGGAAATGGCGGCGGCTTCTATATAGGCGGTCTGCCGCGCAGCGCCAGCTTATGGCGTGGCGCGCGTCCTTTTGCCACCGACCGCCGGCCTGACAATGGTGTTCGGTGGCCATAACGATAACAGGTACCATGCCCGACGTAATCTTTACCGGACCCGAAGGTCGTCTCGAAGGCCGCTTCAGCCCCCCGCCCCGCCCGCGTGCGCCGGTCGCCATGATCCTGCATCCGCACCCCCAGGGCGGCGGCACGATGAACGACCGCATCACCCAGGCGCTCTACAAGACGTTCGTGAAGCGCGGCTTCGCCGTGCTGCGCTTCAACTTCCGCGGCGTGGGCCGCAGCCAGGGGACGTTCGACAACGGCATTGGCGAACTGTCCGACGCCGCAGCGGCGCTCGACTGGGTGCAGAGCTTCCATCCCGAAGCGCAGACCACCTGGATCGCGGGCTTCTCCTTCGGTGCGTGGATCGGGATGCAGCTGCTGATGCGCCGCCCGGAAATTCGCGGCTTCATCTCGGTTGCGCCGCCGGCCAACATGTATGATTTCTCCTTCCTCGCACCCTGCCCCTCATCGGGTATCATCGTGCAGGGAACCTCGGACGAAGTCGTGACCGCCAGCGCCGTGCAAAAGCTGGTCGACAAGCTGCGCACGCAAAAGGGCATCACCATCCACCACGACGAAATCCGTGGCGCCAACCATTTCTTCGAACATGAACTCGACCAGCTGATGAAGTCGGTCGACAATTATCTCGACATGCGCCTGTCCCCGGACTCGCCGATCCGCTGAGGATAGTGGAAGGCAAGGGGCTTCCACTCCCCATGCCCGTTCGCCCTGAGCGAAGTCGAAGGGCTTGGCTGAGCGCAGTCGAAGCCACTTCGCTTTGCTCAGTGCAGGGCTTCGACTGCGCTCAGCCCGAACGGTGTTAACACGGGCCAGCCCCTCGCTCGGCCTTGCCCGTATGGCTCAGCGCTGCTCCAGCCCCGGCAGGTCCGGCCCCGGAATCGCCGTGATCGCCACATTGCCGAACATAACCAGCCCCGCGACGATCATCAGCGCGCCGCGCTTGCGATCGCGCAGCTTGACCATCACATACAGCCCGCCGCCTGTCAGCAGCAGCCCGGCCAGCATCAATATGGATAAAATCGTGCCTGTCATGGCCCTTCCCATAAGGGCGGCGGTCCAAGGTGGCAATTGCCGCCCTCACCCCCTATGAGGCGCGGGAACGAATCACCCCCGTGGTGAAGGGACACATTCCATATGAAAATCGCCATCGCATCCGATCATGCCGCCGTCGATCTGAAAGCGGAACTAGCCCAATGGCTGCGTGATGAAGGGCATGATGTCGCCGATCTGGGTCCGGCCACCGCCGACCGGGTCGATTATCCCGATTATGGTTACAAACTGGCGACAGCCATAGCGTCTGGCGACGCCGAACGTGGCATTGCGCTCTGCGGCTCAGGCATCGGCATCTCGATCGCGGTCAATCGCAACCCGGCCTGCCGCGCCGCGCTGGTCGGGGAACCGCTGTCCGCCGCGCTCAGCCGCGAACATAATGACGCCAATGTCCTCGCCATGGGCGCACGCCTGACCGGCGTGGACATGGCCAAGGCCTGCGTCACCGCTTTCCTCACCACCGAATTTGGCGGAGGCCGCCACAGCGGCCGCGTCGAAAAACTGTCCCAACCCGCAATCTGACCCGCGCTCTGAAAGGAATTTTCGATGAGCATCGACACCCTCGCCCCCGCCATCCGCCAGGACGGCTTTTTCAGCGAAAGCCTTGCCAGCGCGGACCCGGAAATCTTCGGTGCGATCGGCAATGAGCTGAAGCGTCAGCAGGACAAGATCGAGCTGATCGCGTCCGAAAACATCGTGTCGAAGGCGGTGCTGGAAGCCGCTGGCTCCATCTTCACCAACAAATATGCCGAAGGCTATCCGGGCAAGCGCTATTATGGCGGCTGCGAATATGCCGATGTGGTCGAAACGCTGGCGATCGAGCGCGCCAAGCAATTGTTCGGCGCCAATTTCGCCAATGTGCAGCCCAATAGCGGCAGCCAGATGAATCAGGCCGTGTTCCTGGCGCTGCTCCAGCCGGGCGATACCTTCATGGGTCTCGACCTGTCGTCGGGTGGCCACCTGACCCATGGGTCGCCGGTCAATATGAGCGGCAAATGGTTCAACCCGGTTCCCTATGGCGTGCGCGCCGACGATCATCTGATCGACATGGACGAAGTCGCCCGCATCGCCCGCGAGTGCAAGCCCAAGCTCATCATCTGCGGCGGCACCGCTTACTCGCGCGTATGGGATTTCCCGCGCTTCCGCGAGATTGCCGACGAAGTGGGCGCCTATCTGCTCGCCGACATGTCGCATTTCTCCGGCCTGGTCGCGGGCGGCGCGCATCCCTCGCCCGTCCCTCATGCCCATGTCACCACCACCACGACCCACAAGTCGCTGCGTGGCCCGCGCTCCGGCATTGTCCTGTGCAATGACGAAGCGATCGCCAAGAAGATCAACAGCGCCATCTTCCCCGGCATGCAGGGCGGCCCGCTGATGCACATCATCGCGGCCAAGGCGGTCGCATTCAAGGAAGCGCTCAGCCCTGAATTCAAGGCCTATGCCCACCAGATCGTCGCCAATGCGCGGACGCTGGCCGCCACGCTGGCCGATGCTGGGCTGTCGATCGTATCGGGCGGCACCGACAATCATCTGATGCTGGTCGATCTGCGCGCCAAGAACACCACCGGCAAGGCCGCTGAAAAGGCGCTCGACCGCGCTTTCATCACCTGCAACAAGAATAATGTGCCGTTCGACACCGCCAGCCCGTTCGTGACGTCGGGCGTCCGCCTTGGCACCCCCGCTGGCACCACCCGCGGTTTTGGTGAAGCGGAATTCCGCGAGATCGGCGAACTGATCGCGCAGGTCGTCGAAGGGCTCAAGCGCAACGGCGACGAAGGGGACGGCCAGGTCGAAGCCCATGTGCGTGACAAGGTGCTGGCCCTGACAAGCCGCTTCCCGATTTATTGAGCAACATGAAGCCCCTCTCCTTCAGGGGAGGGGTTGGGGTGGGGTCTGTCCGGCTTAGGCAGCGTTAGGACAGGCCTACCCCCTGGCCCCTCCCGCAAGCGAGAGGGGGAACTTGTGGGAGAATGTGAATGCGCTGCCCCTTTTGCGCCCATGAGGACAGTCAGGTGAAGGACAGTCGGCCGACGGAAGATGGCAATGCCATCCGCCGTCGCCGCCAGTGCGAAGCCTGCGGCGCGCGCTTCACCACCTTCGAACGCATCCAGTTGCGCGACATCTGGGTAGTCAAGAGCGAGGGCCGCAAAGAAGCCTTTGAGCGCGACAAGCTGACCCGTTCGATCGGCATCGCCTGCCGCAAGCGCCCGATCGACCCCAGCCGGATCGAAAAACTCATCTCAGGCATCCAGCGCCAGCTCGAAACCAGCGGCGACAGCGAAGTGTCTGCCCGCACGATCGGCGAACTGGTGATGGAAGGCCTCAAACGCCTCGACAGCGTCGCCTATATCCGCTTCGCCAGCGTCTATAAGGACTTCACCGACGCCAAGGATTTCGAGGAATTTGCGAGCACGGTGAAGGAAGTGGGGGGGTGAAGGAGATGCTTCATACACCCGCCTCCGTTCGTCCTGAGTAGCCATTGAGCGAAGTCGAAATGGCGTATCGAAGGACCGCGCAATGACGTTTCATACTTATATGCTGCATTGCGCCGACGGCAGCTATTATGTCGGCCACACTGATAATCTGGAGCAACGCATCGCCCAGCACCAGTCGGGCGAGATTTCGGGATACACGCAGACCCGTCGCCCGGTCGCGTTGGTCTGGAGCCAGGATTTCGGGACGCGGGACGAAGCGCTTTCCGCCGAACAGCAGATCAAGGGCTGGTCGCGCAAAAAGAAGGAAGGATTGATCGCGGGAGACTGGGACGCCATTCGGCAGGCCGCGCGCAAATCCTTCGATACGGGGCTTCGACAGGCTCAGCCCCTACTCAGGACGAACGGTATTGAAATGACAGCTTTCCCCCCTCCCCCCGTCATCGTCCTGGTCCGCCCCCAGCTTGGCGAAAATATCGGCAAGGCCGCGCGCGCCATGCTCAATTTCGGCCTTACCGAAATGCGGCTGGTCGCGCCGCGCGATGGCTGGCCCAATCCGGATGCCGGCCCTTCAGCCGCGGGCGCAGACTTCATTCTCGATCAGGCGCAGGTCTTTGAAACCCTCGCCGACGCCGTGTCCGATTGCGCCCATGTCTATGCGACCACCGTGCGCAAGCGTGGCGTGACCAAGCCGGTCGTCACGCCAGAGGAAGCCGCCCGCGAAATCCACGCTGCTCAGGGCCGCTGCGCCTATATTTTCGGGCCGGAGCGATCCGGTCTGGAAACCGAGGATGTGGCGCTCGCCCGCAAGATATTGACCGTGCCGATCAACCCGGAATTCGGTTCCCTGAACCTTGCCCAGGCGGTCATCCTCTGCGCCTATGAATGGTCGAAACAGGCTAATCTGTCGCAACCGACCGTCACCGACCTGGGCGAACCCGCGCCGCAGGTGGAGTTGGAAGGGATGATCGAGCAGCTCAACACGCTGCTGGAAAAGGTCGGCTATTTTTTCCCACCCGATCGCGCGCCCGCAACCAAGCTGACGTTGCGCAACCTGCTGACCAAGCCGGGCTGGAACCATCTGGAGGTGCGGACGCTGCGTGGCGTCCTGTCCCACCTCAATCGCCCGCGCGAACGCTAAGGGTCTGACACCCCCTCCTCCGAACGGGTCGGGATTCTATCCTCGCGTCCGGTCGAATTCGGCCATTTCATAGGCAATCGACGCTTCGACCAGCTGCTCCCAAAGATCGGCGACGATTGCCACCGGCACGCCCAGTTGCGCCGCCTGCGCGCAGGCCTGATCGATCACCTGACGCTTGCGCGCCTCGTCCCGCACGGCACCGCGATCCGGCTTGATCCGCGCGGCGGCGCGCATATGGGCAAAGCGTTGGGCCAGCAGCGCCACCAGATCGCGGTCGATCGCATCGACGCCCGCCCGCACCTCTGCCATGCTGCTATAGTCATCAGGGTTCATGCCCCGCCAATTAGGCGCAGCCTGCGCCCCTGTCGAGGGTTGACATGCCGCCCCCTTGTGGCCATAGGCGCGCCTTCGCAATTGGCCTCGCATCCCGGTGAAGCGGCGGCCCTGCCCCTGAGCGCACAAACGCAAAACGGACGTAGGCGATACCGGGAATGATGCTCACCCTTTCAGGGCGAGCTTAGTTGTTAGCATTTGTAAGGAATTATCTATGACGAAGCGCACAAGCGCCAAGTATAAACTCGACCGTCGCATGGGCGAGAATATCTGGGGCCGTCCCAAATCGCCTGTCAACAAGCGCGAATATGGTCCCGGTCAGCACGGCCAGCGCCGCAAGGGCAAGGTGTCCGACTATGGCATCCAGCTGCGCGCCAAGCAGAAGCTGAAGGGCTATTACGGCGACATCACCGAAAAGCAGTTCAAGAAGAACTATTTCGAAGCCAGCCGCATGAAGGGCGACACCGGCCAGAACCTCATTGGTCTGCTCGAACGCCGCCTGGACGCCGTCGTCTATCGCGCCAAGTTCGCGCCGACCATCTTCGCGTCGCGCCAGATCGTTTCGCACGGCCACATCTATGTGAACGGCGTGAAGTGCAACATTGCCTCGCGTCTGGTGAAGCCGGGCGACGAAATCACCCTGGGCAAGAAGGCGCAGGAAATGGCGCTGGTGATGGAAGCGCAGGCCCTGGCCGAACGCGACATCCCCGACTATGTCTCGCCCGATGGCGCCGCCAAGGTCACCTATGTCCGCGTTCCCACGCTGGACGAAGTGCCCTATCCGGTGAAGATGGAACCCAATCTGGTCGTCGAATTCTATTCGCGCTGATCGGCTTTCACTCAAGGCTTTACAAAAAGGGCGGCCCCGCAAGGAGCCGCCCTTTTTCATGCACAAGGTTCCACCACAGACCATGACCGACACCGAAAGCGCGTCGCCGATCGGCAGGACGCAACGACGCCTGCTCAGGCGAATCTATAATGGCCGCACCGTGCCGATCATCGCCGATGGCAAGGATTTCCTGACCTACAAGGCCGCGATCAAATATCTGGAGGCGCTGGAGCCCGATGCGCGCGACGTCGTCTATGAAGAAATGAAGGCATCAGCGAAACATGGCAAAGCGCCACCCGCACAATCCTGAACGCGCCGCTTGCGCGCGCGCGCCACAGCTGTAAGCGCAGCTCATGGCGACCGCGATCCTCCATCTCTATGCCCTGGCGCTGGGATCGAACCGCGCCCTGTCCGCTCGCCTGACGCCGCGCAGGCTATTGGTCGAAGCGACTGCGCGAATCGCGCAGCACGGCCGGGTGATCGCAATCTCGCCGACGATCGAAACGCCACCCATCGGTCCGTCCCGCCGCCGCTACGCCAACGCCGCGCTGCTGGTCCAAAGCCCGCTTGCCCCGCCCGCCATGCTGGCATGGCTCCAGTCGATCGAACGGGCGCTAGGCCGGCGCCGCTACCGCCGCTGGGGCGCGCGCAGCATCGACATCGACATCATCCTGTGGTCGGGCGGCGCATGGGACAGCCCTGCACTGACGATCCCCCATCCCGCCTTTGCCACGCGCGATTTCGTTTTGACCCCGCTCTACAGCATCGCCCCCACCTGGCGCGATCCCCGCTCAGGGCTCAACGTCCGTCACCTCCGCGCCCGCCTGCAAAAAGCCAGCCAAAGCATGCCACAAGAGGTTGACCATCCCCGCCGCCCCCTCTAGGGCGTCCGCACCTAAGCAGTTGGGGTCCATAGCTCAGTCGGTAGAGCAACTGACTTTTAATCAGTAGGTCGCTGGTTCGAACCCAGCTGGACTCACCATAACAGCCTGAAAATGTTGAATAATCTCGGCATTGCCGGGCTAACAGTCTCTGAGCACCTGGCTCGGCTAACTTCTGGGCTAACGGACATAAAGAAGCGGGAGCCGAAGCCCCCGCCCTATTGTCTCGCGTCGTTTGTTGCGTGTCAGGCTGGAAAGCCCCCTTGTGGGCCTGTGTAGGCAGGCGCAAACCACATTTGAGCCTCATCCTCGACATTGCCTCCACCCTCGTCGCTGATCGGGCATCCCGGCCCGCTTGCACCGGTGGTGAAGCGCACAGTATCCAAGGCGGTGTTTATGCCGTCCTCGTCGCACTGGCCTTCATGGTCGTCCTGCTCCGCTGGGTCGTCGTCCTCGTCGTCCTCGCGCCCGGCTAGGAGATTGGAGCCGCGCTTCTGGTTCCCGCGCATGGTATGCCATTCGACATAGGCACCCGCATCCTGATCGCTGATCGCGCACCCTGCGCCATCGCTGCCATAGGCAACAGCCATGGGCGACAGGGTGAAGTCGTCCTCCAGGTCGTTCCCGTTTTCCGCGTCCGGGTCGCCGCCCATAAGGTCCAGCACGTCGATAAGGATTTCAATCGCCGCGCCGATCTCGCCGGGGCTATGCTTTTCCAGCATGCGCGCGGCTATCAGCGCAGCGGCGGCAGGCGGAAAAGAGGGGTGGTTTATAACGCCCATGGCTCAAGCCTCCCCGGCCAGAAGTCGAAGGAAGTCTGACCGAATGGACAGCGCGATTTCCTCACACCAAAGCGCAATGTCGCCATCGGCCTCGAACGTATGTTCCAGCTTCCATCGCAATGCTGCCAAGTCGGGCGCTGGCATCGCAAGCAGCGTTGTTTGCGCGTCGCCTACCGCTTCGCCCACGATTTGCCATTGATCCATGGCCGCGTCGAACCCGCTGGACACACACCAATCCCGATATTCCGGCCAGTCTGGGGCTCCCCTTTTTGGGCGATCATCGCCAAATCTGGTGCGGGCCGCTTCAAAATGCGGCTCAAGGCGCTCCCGCTCGAACGTCTCACCGTCCGCCACCGTTTTACGGTAGTGCGTCATGGCTGCATTCCACTCGCGGGCATCGGCGGCCACGGGCATAGAAGCCAATAGAGGAGCCGTAACAGCCATTGTCGGAACGGATGCAACGGAAAGTGTTGCGAGCGCGCGCGTGACGGCGCGCCTAGACATTGCTAGGTCGGTCATAGTCGGAATCCCTCTCTCGTAGGGGTTTCGGTTAGGCCTGGGGGATCGGTTGCAGCCTTTCCCTCAGGCTGATTTTCTGATACCCAATAATAATGACAGACGCAATATCGGATACCGGAAAAAAGAAAGGCAGGGGTCGGCCAAGCGTTGGTGCGGTTGGCATCCACGTCAAGCTAGCGCCCGCTGACCTATCAGACCTAGACGCATGGATCGACGCGCAGGACGATCAGCCGTCGCGGCCTGAGGCGGTGCGCCGACTTATAAAGGCGAGCTTGAGTTGAGTGCCGGAGCAGACTGGACGATATATCAGCCACTACTGGTGGGCCTGGGAGCGGTCGTTCTTGCGACCCTCGGCAATACGCTGCTGGAGTGGTTTAAGCAGTCGCACGCCGACACTCGGAGTGCTGTTGCCCTGCGTAGGGGAATCCTTGAAGAGCTGAAACACATCAAATCGACTGCCGACATCAACGCATCGCGGGCAGCCGATGCTGGCAACGCGTCGTTTCTTATTCCCATTCAAGAAAATTTTCCGATGTACGATCATGGGATAAGTAAGATCGGATTACTGAAGCCTTCAGAGATTGGGACTGTTGTAGCTGCATACGCATCACTTAAGGCACAGACTGAAGTTTATTGTTTGATGGGTATTGTTGAACGGCATGAGAGCGGCGTTTTGATTGCTCAGATAAATGGGAGCTTCTCTTCCATACTTTCTGGTCAGGCAAAACACCTTAGCGAGATAGTAGGGAAGGCGATTCTTGAACTCGAGAAATGAGTTCTGCAGCGCGACGAGCATATCCGGCGTTATGCTGAGTTGCTGGAGGCGCAGAGACTGGTGCCGCAAAATGCTGCACCAGTCTCAACACTGGCGGACGGACGCCGCAAAGGGCCACAGCATGAAAAGGCAATTCCCCGCCAGATAGCAGACGAAACCGGCCTAAGCGTCGATACCGTCCGCCGCGCGCTCAAGCCCGCCCCAGTCGCCAATCTCGTGTCGGTCAAAGAGGCTGAGACGGACGAAGAGGCTATCATTCGTGAGGCCAACGCTATCGTGGCGGCGTGGAACCGCGCCCGCCAGCAGGCACGCGAACTGGCCCTAAAGCCCGGTAAAAAGAGGCGGGGAATTACCCCCGCCCCAGGCGACGACCTCTGTACCATCACGCCAGAGATTTAATTCCAGTGGCCCGCTCTTAACGTCACGATCGTTTCCGGTTATACATAATTCCGGCACTGCCCTCTGAGCCGCCGCCTGCTTCGCGAGCAGGACCGGCCCGCTGGAGGGCGGTGTCATCATGCCGCGACCCGCTCACCGACTTTATCGGGATATTGCGCGATCAGATCGAAGGCCAGACCATTGGCAGATATTTCGGTTAGCAGTGTATCGCCAGCGATATAGCTGCCATCAGCAATGCCATGGCCCCAACCTGTCACCTTCGCCCGTTGCGCATCGACCAGCGCCGCACCGTCCTTGACCGGATCGAAGGACGCAGGCCGGGTGACATTGATCCTGCGCCCGCCAAAGGCGTCAGCAGCCGGGACATTGGGTGCAATCACTATTTCAGCCGCATGATACTCATAAGGTGCTTTGTCATCAGGCCCATATCCCGGCGTGAACATCGTCAGACCGAGCGCGCGCCCATGTTTGTGGGAGTAAAAGCCAATCATGAAGCGGTGTTCTACCATGCCACTGATACAAACGGGTTCCGGGCATAATTCAATTATCAGCGCGCGAAACGCATTGAGAAAATCGAGCTGGTCGAGCTGGTCGATTCCCCGGCGTTCGATCTCATCGAAAAGTCTGGTCGGGGTCATCTTCCCCCCCCCCACCATGGCAATCGCCAAGAACTGGCGAGGGAAAGGCATAATCTTGTGTTCGAGTCGCAGTATACGCCCGTCACGATCAAAATGGCCCTGATCGGTATAGAGATACGCCGCTTGGGGCTGGACGATCAGGTTCGCCAAGGACATGCACATTCTCCAAAATAGTCGTTGTCCGCCCCGGACGACTGGTAGGCGACGATCTTCTCACCCGATATGAAAACTTGCTCGACGCCGACTTCCTCTCCCAGATCACGAATGAGGGATGAGAGTGCATCGGGATCACGGGTAGCGAGTTTCGTGCCGTTGATCGCTTTGCCCAAGCCGTCGAGAAATTGGCCGTCAAGAACAGCATCGTTCGCAGCGGTAAATTGCTTCACCAGCCCGCGCGCGCGCCTTGCCACCGGCCCGGACGCCTCGACGGTGCCGCGCATCCCGCCGCCCATGACACCGCCCGCGACAGCCCCTGCAAATGCCTGATCCAGCATCTCGTCGGTGCTGAACTCGGTGCCCGTCTGACTGTGCCCGCCGATATACTCGACCGCGCTCTGTCCAAATTCGGTGACGGCTTCAGTCGCCCCGGCCTTGGTAGCCCGCATCACCGCATTCTTGCCGGTCGCCCCGAATATTCCACGGATACCGATCCGCTCCAGCGCCGCACTCAGGAGGGCCGCAGGTGTTGCCTCACCCACGTCTTGCAGATCGGCGTCCTCCCGCCCCTGCACATTCGCGCGCGTCTGGCCGATGCTGCCCGCCTGCCCAAGGATATAGGCAGGCAGCATAAGCGCCGCCTGCGCCATGCCAGGCACACTTTTGACAGTCTGATCCAACCCGAACTTTAGGACATTGCCCGGCGTCGGACGCTCCTTGACGGCGCTCCAGTCAGTTTCCCCCGCCACCTTCGTCCCAGCCATATCCCGGCTGATCCGCGCAATCGCACGGGCCTGTCTGGCCGCGACCACGGCGGCTTCCGTGTTCTCCGCGCTTGTCCAAGGCAGCGGATTGCGGGCGCTCCAGTCCTGCAAAGCGCCCCGCACCGCCGCCGCGCCCTGATCAAGGCTATAGACGCCAGATTTGAACAGGTCGCCCATGCGCTCGACAAAGCCGCCGCTGGCCATGAGGTCGCGCTTGTCGCGGGCAATCCGCGAGGCGAAGGCCGCACCAAGCTTGCCCAGATTATCGTAATCATCCGCAGCCGCCGCGATATTGCGCGGGTCGCTCGACCATCTTCCGATCGCGGGATGCTTCGCCATCAGCGCGTTGGCGCGTTCCGAACGGCGCGCGATCTCGAAAGCCGGAAGGTGCTGTTCCACGATCGTGGGGGGCAAGCCATTCTCGCGCGACAGGACGTTGGCTCTCGCAGCAGCATCGGGTGAAGCGGCATTGTGCATGATGATCGAACGACGCGCGGCGGCAATGTCGCGAAGTTCCTCATCGAGTGGATCTACCTTGGAGGGAGACTTCCCGCCAAGGAATTGATCAAGGAGGTCGCTCACTGCGCCAGCTTCCGGTAAACGGCCCGCGCCGCGCCATCTGACAGCCCCGACAACCAATCCATGAAGCTGGACACGTCGCGGTCGGTTTCCATGGTCATCAGCATCCGCTCCAGCCGGGCGCGGACCCGTGCCATCTTCTCCGGTGCTTCCTGCCCCCATTCGTGGATGACGGACCCGCCGTTGATCCGCGTTGCGTCCCGCACCTGTTTTTCGGTGCAGCGCCCATGCACAACCGTGGCTGTGTTGGCCAGTTCGGTCATCATGGCCTGCACCACGCCATCGGGCAGAGCCTCAAACCGCGCGACGAAGGATCGCCGCTCCCCGCTTGGGATCGGGAGCATCACGTCGCCGCAGTGCCGCAGATATTTGGCATAGAGGGCATAATCGCCGTCCGGGCATTGCTTGTAGAAGTCAGAGCGCAGGACCGGCATCAGCGCCTCCATGCCCTGACTATCCTCATCCAGCACGGTAGGAGCCTGCACCGCTGCGCGACGGTCGTATAGGTCGCGCAGGCGGGCTTGCTTTTCCGTGTCCCGATTATAGGCGGGCCGGTTGGTCCGCATGTCGGTCTCGATCGCGGTGATTTCGCTGATGATCGTCGGCAGGGCGACTTCGGCCAGATCGGTTTCCATCACACCACCATTTTCGGCTGTTCGCGGTGCCACTGAGCAATCGCGGTCGCTTCCAGAGTATGGCCACGAATGACCGGGTGACCATCATCCCGGCGAATGATGCACCAGCCATCGCCAGCGCGCCATTGCGAGAAGAAGTTGCCCAGGCCATCCACGACGCGGCCCGCGTGAACGGTCGATACGCGCTTGTAGACCTTGCGCACCGACATCTGGACGGCTCCGTGAATGACATGCTCGGCGCACAGTTCGGCCTCCCAGCTTTCATCGTCGGCCATCACCGTAACAATGTCGTGACGGGTGAAGCGCTTGGCGAGGTTCGCCCAATAGTCCTGATGGCGGATATGGTCCTGCGTCACGCCGGGGCCAGCTTTGTGCCAGTAGCGATTGCGGGAGTGGCCTTCAGGCTGAAGGTTCGTCTTGGATGCGCGCAGGCTGTTGTCGAACGGGGCGACGGCTTCGTCGGGGGCTTCAGGGCTGATCTTGGGGGTGACGGCGTTCATGCTTTCTGCTCCTTCATGCGGGACTTTACGTGTTCGATGGTGTCGGCAATCATGCCGTCCCATTCGCTAGGGTGGACCTTGGCCAATTGTTCAAAGGTCGGCACATGGTCGGGGTCAGCGAATGGCAGCAGGGCGGCGCGGGCGGTGCGCATAGCAGCGACATGCGCCTCCATGGCCTGCCGGGTTAGCCGCGCACCGGCGACTGCGCTACGCCAGTCTCCTACCGCCTTGTGCGCCCGCTGCGTCTGTTCAGTCGTCGTAAGCATAGTGGTTCCTATCGAGGGCGAAGCCGCACCACGTTCGGCACGGTGTTGGCGAAATTCTGTTGATCGGGACGGGAGCGTTCAGCGCGCATTTCTCGATCGGCGCGGCCCGCCTCCTCCAAGATGCGCTGAGTGTCATCGGGAACGATCGGCGCAGGCGGCGGTGCGGGTGGTGGCGGGGGCGACGACACTTCAGGGCGGGGCTGTGCGGCGAAGCGTTCGGAGGCGGGGGGCAGCGGCTTATCGGCGGTCGCCTTTTCCTTCGCGGCCCTGTTCAGGAGGAAGGCCATGCGCCGGGCAACGTCGAATTGAGAAACCTCCGGGATCAGCGGAGCGCCGTCCTTGCCAGTCATCTCGGTAGGCGTCATCGGGCGACCGTGGGCGCGATCCAGTATCTCTCTCGCTGCGAGGGCAATCACCTTACCATCCTCATGGCCCAGCAGCTTCACAAGCGCCGCAATGGCCTTCGTGGAGTGCTTGGCAGCAGCAGCGCGCACATCACGCGTGTGGCGGTTTGGGGTGCCAGGTTTGCGGCCCGATCCGGGAGCCTTGGGTTGACCCTTGGGACGACCGGGACGACGCGCAATAGCAGGCGTTTCAGTATCTAAGTTAGCCGGAGAGTTAGCCTTTTCGTCCATAACGACAAATAATACAGCAATATCAATACTATTCAACTGTTCATAAATCAGTAAACAGAAGGCAACTGACGGCAAATCAGGCCAACAGAGAGCATCCAAAGATTTCCACTTCAGAAAAAAGTGTGAGCGCCGGGGCCAATTACTCAATCTCATTCCAGCCGATGATATTGCCATCGCCGTCCAGATCGCTGTCACTTCCCCTATATATGTCATTCACTATGTTCACTTCATTCACTGTCTGAGTGAACGGAGTGAGTGTAGTGAATGGGGTATATAGCCCCCTCCCTTCTTTCTGGAGCTTCCCGGCTTCACAAAGCTTGGTCATCTGGTGCTGAATATTGCTGCGCTCCTTGTTGAGGCGCTTTGCAATCTCGGTAGGCGACATAGGGACGCCCTCCTTAGCCAAAACTTCCATGATGGCCTGCCCCTCGACAGATGGCGCGAGATGCTGAGCGTCCCCGGTAATCGCCCACGTGCAGGTATTGGAATCCCACAGCAGCGCCTTTTCGAAGTCGGGCAGATCACGCCCGCGCCCGTAGAGGACTGGTTGCTGGCTGGCGCTGTCCTTCTTCATGACCAGTATGCTGTCCGCCGCGCCTGTAATGCCGCGCGTCCCGCTCACGGTGTCGAACGGGTCTTCAGCTTCCATCTTGCGGGTGTGGTGGACGACGACGATGGCGACCCCCCATTGCCCGGCAAGTCCCTGTAGTGCTGTCATGAAGCGGTAATCAGCCTCATACTGCGTCTCGTTGCTGCGATTGCTACCCCGCACCTTCGCATAGACATCGATCACGATCAGTCGTGCCTTTTCAGCCCGATCGAGCCAAGTCTCAATTTCCTTGAGGCAGTCGCCATCGAGATTTGGCCATTCTGTGCTGAAAGTCAGCCGATCCGGCACATCGGTAAGGCACATCGCGCGCAGTCGTCCTTGAAGGCGGCGCTGATTGTCCTCGAGCGCGAGATAGAGTGTCAAACGGCGTTCAAAAGGGACCCCCGATCGGCGTCGAAGAGGGACCCCCTTTTCAGATAATATGATGCTGGTTTGTTGAAGATGGCCTTGCGCTGCGTGCGGCGGAGGGCGGGCGTAGCCCGACCGGAGGCGCGCGCAGCGCAAGATAGATTTTTGAAGGCGCCGAAGGTGGCTGTCAGCTGCGGTTTTTGAAGCGCCAGCTGTCGTTGCCCGTCTCGACGATATCGCAGTGGTGGGTGACGCGGTCGAGCAGCGCCGTGGTCATCTTGGGATCGCCGAACACGGTCGGCCATTCGCCGAAGGCGAGGTTCGTGGTGATGATGACGCTGGTCCGCTCATAAAGCTTGCTGATGAGGTGGAACAGCAACTGCCCTCCCGAGCGGGCGAACGGCAGATAACCGAGCTCGTCGAGAACGATCAGGTCGAGCCGCGACAGCTGCGCCGCCAGGGTCCCGCCTTTGCCGATCCGGGTCTCCTCTTCGAGGCGTGTCACCAGATCGACGGTGTTGAAGTAGCGGGCGCGAGCGCCCCTTCGCACGACATTGGCGGTGATCGCGATGGCGAGGTGGGTCTTGCCTGTCCCCGTGCCGCCGACCAGCACGATATTGCGGCGAGGCGGGAGGAAGGAGCCATCGTGAAGGGAGCGGATCATCTCCTCATTGATCGGTGTGCCCTCGAAGCTGAACCGCTCCAGGTCCTTCACCACGGGCAGCCTCGCAGCCGTCATCCGATAGCGGATGGAGGCTGCATCCCGGTGGGTCGCCTCAGCACGGAGCAGGTCGGTCAGTATCTCCATGGTGGTGCGCTTGCGCTGGAGGCCGGTGGTGACCGCCTCGTCGAACGCCGCCGCCATGCCCTTGAGTCCGAGGCCGCGCATCGTGTCGATCATATCATGCCGCTGCATCATAGCCTCGCAGCAGATCATAGCGGGCACAGTCGGCGAGCGGAGGATGCTGCAGCATCCGGTCTTCCGAAGTGACGATGCTGTGGGGTGTCGCCGGCTCGCGGCGCCGGGAGAGGATGTTGAGGATCAGCTCGTCGCTGGCCGTTCCGTTCGCCAACGCTTCGCGCACGGCAGCCTCTACCGGCTCCAGGCCATCGGTGAGCACCGCCGAGAGGACCCGCACGAACCTGCGATCGGCCTCGTCCCCGGTGCCGAGCCTTCGCCGTAATCGGTGCAGGGCGGGCGGCAGATCCCAGTCCTGGAACGGTGCGCCGTTACGCAGCGCGCCGGGCTTGTGCGCGAGGACCGGCAGATAATGCCAGGGATCGTATATCGTGCGGTTCCGACCGAAGTGGCGCTCATGCTCCCCGACGATCGCATCGCCGCAGCGTATGACGATGCGATCGGCATAGGAGCGCACCTGAACGGTCCGGCGTGCGGCCGTCGACATGACCGAGTAGCGGTTGCGATCGAAGCTGATGAGGCAGGTGCCGGTGACGGCATGCTCGCTCTCATGGAAGCCGTCGAACGGTGCCAGGATCGGCTGCAGGGCCGGTCGCTCCATATCCAGCGCCTCGGCGACGGTAATATCCCCGCGTTCGGGATGGGCATGATGCTCGGCCCAGCGCCGGCACTCGGCCTCCAGCCACCCGTTGAGCTCGGCCAGGCTGGCGAACCGGAGCCGCGGCTGGAAGAAGCGGCCTCGGATTGTCTGGACCTGCTGCTCGACCTGGCCCTTCTCCCATCCCGCCGCCGGCGAGCAGGCGGTCGGCTCGACCATGTAATGATCGGTCATGATCAGGAAGCGGCGGTTGAACACACGCTCCTTGCCGGTGAACACGGCCGTCACCGCCGTCTTCATATTATCGTAGATACCGCGTCGCGGCACACCGCCGAAGAACGCGAACGCCCGGGCATGGGCATCGAACAGCATCTCCTGGCCCTCGCGCGGATAGGCCCGGACATAGGGTGCGCGCGAGTCGCAGAGACGCATATGCGCCACCTTCACCCGCATCGGCTTGCCGGCGATCTCCACATCCTCGTGGCTCCAGTCGAACTGGTAGGCCTCACCCGGCTGGAAGGTCATCGGGATGAACGCCGGTGCGCCTTCGCCAGCATCCTTCCGCCGCGCAGCACGCCAGCGCGCCGCATAGCGGCGCACCGCATCATAGGATCCATCGAACCCCTCGCGCACCAGCAGGTCATGGATACGCGTCATCCGTAGCCGATCGCGGCGGCCGCGACCTTCGTTCTCCTCAAGCAGCGCATCGAGACGATCCTGATAAGGACCGATCCGCGGCAGCGGCTGGACTTTGCGCTGATAGTTGAACGCCGCCTCCGGCGACCGGATCGCTTTGCGGACGACCTTCCGCGACAAACGAAGGTCACGAGCGATCGCCTTGATCGCCTTACCCGCTGCATGCTCACGCCGAATCCGAACCACTGTCTCCACGATCAACATCCCGTTCTCGCCAACTGATCAAAACCAGTCGGCCGACTAAATCCCCGGGATGAAGGGGTCCTTTTTGCACGCCGATCACCCCACGAAGGGGGTGCCTATTGCACGCTGATCCTCAGATAGAGGACATCACCTTGCTCACAGCGGGAAATGCCAAGTGCGATACCGCCAGATGCGACGGCCAGTGCGACGCCAAGCATCGCCCAGGACTTGCCGAGCTTGGGCGGTCCCGCGAACACTGTCAGACCCTCGACCAGCACGGGGCGCACAATCCATTGGATCGGCGGGAACGACTTGGACATGAGCGCCCGAGCCGTAACGCCAGCCATATAAGCAGGCGGCGAATTTTCGGTCTCGCCTGCGCGATCTTGGGGGGGAGATACCTTCATGCGCGCAACCCCCGCAGTTCATCATTGAAATCTTTGTAGCCCTCGAGCGGGAAGAACGCCCTCGACTTGAGGCCGCGCAACGCGAAGGACTGGACAGCAATCGCGGCGGCGCGCTGGCCGACATCATCACCATCACCCCCGATTGCGACATTGTTGACGCCGATCGGGAACATCATCTTAGGAAGCATGGACGCCCCAGCAGCGACCCAGACAGCCCTGCCCAACTCCTGCATCAGAGTCAGGCCGTCCTCCAGCCCTTCGCAGACGATCAAACGGCCCGCAGCAGGAGCAAGACGGATCGCGCCGCCTGCCACCTGTCCCAGCGACAATTTGGGCTTTGGGACAGCCGCCTTGCCGCTCCCATCATCATTCAGATACGTGCGCTGGATACCGACCAGCTTGTTATCGACCGAAGCGACACAGGCCACCAGACAGGGACGCTCAGGACCGCGCTTGCCATAGCGAAGCCGGGTGAAGCGGATGCTTTCGGGGATCGGCAGATGCAGCCCCCGCGAACGGAGATAGGTTTCCGCCAACGTGCCGCGAACCGACACAGCATCCCGCCAGATCGCGCGCGCCTCATTGATCCGCTCGGGCTTTTCATCCTTGATGACCGGAGCAATGCGCACCGCTGGCAGATTTTCACTACCCAGCATCGCCGCCGCTTCGCGCAGCGTCACACCATGGGCGCGGCGGACGAAATCAAGGACATCGCCTGTCGCGCCGCAGCCGAAGCAATAGAAACGCTCACCCCCGGCAAAGATCGTGAAGGATGGAGATCGATCGCTATGGAACGGACAGCAGCCTTTGAACTCCGCTCCCGCCCGATGAAGCTTCACGGTGGCACCGGCAACGACCGGCAGAGGATGAGCCTGCCGGATCGCTATGATATCGAGATGAGCAATCATGACGGCCCTCCCGTCTTGTCAATCACCGGCCAGCTGTGCGCTTTATGATGTGCGTCGGCACAAGCCAGCGCCTCTGCATGGCTGCGGAATTCCAGACTGCGCCAAGCGATAGTGCGCGGCTCGAACGTAACGACGAAGCGCCCGCCGAACACACATTCGGATATGACGATACTATCAGGCATGACGGGCCTCCCCGAAAGCGAGGCCAGCGACGAGCGCGGCGCGGTGGACAGGAAGTCCGAAACGAGATGCCAGATATTGGCAGCGCGCCGATCCGGTGTTATATGCGCCAGTGTCAACCGCCAGAAGACACATAGCGCCTTCGCCCTTACGGGCGGGGGCGTTTTGCTGAATGGACATTACGCACCTGCGCCACGCGAAGCAGCGCGGGCAGCGATCCAGTCCTGGACCTCGCTAGCGAGCCAGCCGACAGCCTTGCCATCTGGGTTCATCTTGAAACGGCGAGGGAATTTGTTTTCCGCTTCCAGTGCGCGGATGTGAGTATCAGACCAGCCGGTGATTTCCCGGATATGGCCCTTCCTGAGGATAGTGTCGGTCATCGCAAAGTCTCCCTAGTTGGTGAGACTTTGCTAAGTTTGACCTTGCCGCGCGTAAAAAGGGTATAATCTCGCAATCAAATTCAAGTTTTACCCTGTCGGATTATTCGCTCAAAACGTTTGCAATGTGCTGAACCAACGGCGTGTCATAAGCTCCGTCATCACGCCGCAGTTCGTTACGCACGGCGTCGCCGAAGGCGGTAGGCGTCGCAACACTTATTGGTAGGGTCACTTGTTCAAACGCGGCTTCGACAAACCGCACAAACGGTCCCTGGGGTCCGCCATCAGCAGAATTATTGGCTGCAATGTGACCGCCCGCAAAATGGTAGATGGTCGCCACGCACCGAACGAATTCCGAGAAGCCAGGAAAAGATGGACGGCCAGTGCTTGATCGCCGGGGGGGGACATTATTAGCCGCTGCCGTGCTAGCATCTTTCAGTTTGCCGATGATTTCCAGAAGCCCGCTGCCATCAAGTGATGAATCTGCATTGGAGATTAAAGGCCAAGTCGAAGTAGGGTTCTCTTGCTCCAAGATATCGGAAAGATGATTTCCTAGAGCTTCCGCTGCTCCAGCTATTCGCTCTAGCTTCCTTCGTTGGGCTGCTTGCGTGAGATGTTTTGCAGAGGCGATCGGCGCGCGGACACCATACCAAAAAATTGCCGACCAAAGGCAGTCAGTCGCTTTCGATGATAACGCAACACCCCCAGCATCGGCTATTTTTGCGGATAGAATGCCCCAGTCAGCAGGCGCGGTTGGATCGATTCGGGGAGCATCGTCCGGCAGCCGGTAGATAGTAGTTGCGGGTCGCAACCGCTTCTTGAATCGAACTATGTTGGACATCAGGTAACCCTCCCCATTTGTACCACATTATCCTGCGGATCGAGGATCAGTGCCACCAGCCCCGCCAGCTTCTCCAGCGCCGCAGTCTTTTCTGCCTCATAGTCATACCGATCATAGACGCCCTCGACGCCGCCTATGACGTGTCCGAGAACACGCTCGGATATCTCGCCACTCACGCCCGCACGACGCATCAGCGTCTTGGCTGTGCGCCGCAGATCGTGCAACCGCCAGTCGGAAAAGCCTGTTATCTCGTCAAAGTCTTTTTTGAGCTTGTCGCCCAGCGCCATC
This sequence comes from Sphingobium sp. GW456-12-10-14-TSB1, assembly GCF_059424385.1. NCBI lineage: Bacteria > Pseudomonadati > Pseudomonadota > Alphaproteobacteria > Sphingomonadales > Sphingobiaceae > Sphingobium > Sphingobium sp. GW456-12-10-14-TSB1. The sequence continues at coordinate 1,529,172 of NZ_JBWKZI010000001.1, forward strand.
GCTGTTTCGCCACGACCGGGAAACACGAATGGGTTGTCCTTCACCGGCGTTCGAGCCGCCAGGATATCGCGCGCCATCTTGGGCAGCTTGATCGTTCCGGGATTGCCCTTCTCGCGCGCCTCGGTCGGGATCGTCCAGACCCCATCTTCGCTGACATCCTCCCAGCGCATTGCCATCACCTTGGCCCGCCGCTGGCCCGTCAGAAGCAAAAGCTGGAGGAATGCACCGAAAGCACCAGCACCCGACGCTGCGCTCCACAGCGCCCGGATTTCCTCATCGGACAGGACACGATCGCGGGCACGCTCCTTGGCGTTCGTCCGCCGCATCCCCCGCACGACCGGCGAAACATAATCATCCTCGCGTGACTGATACCAGCTAAACAGCTTGGACAGGTAGGCAAGCGTCCGATCGGCCTGCACCGGGCCGTTCTCGTCCTCGATCTTGTCTACCAATTTTGTCACGTCGCTACGCCGGATACTGGCGAACGGCCTTTCCTTCCATTCGGGCGTGACATATTTCTTGAACGCCCGCTCGATTTCCGGCGCGCTGCGCAGGCCCGCCTTCTTCACATGACGCGTAATGAAGGTATCGAGGACCGTGGGGAACAGGTCCGGCATGGGCGGCGTGGGTGCCGTTTCCTCAAATGCGGACTGCCCCGCCTTGATCCGGGCCACCCCCTCCCGCGCCTTTTCCCGCGCGTCAGACAGGCTCATCAAATCGACGTCACCGACCTCCCGCCATACCTGCTTGCCCTCAGGGTCGCGGGCAACGATCGTCCAGGTCCGGGCACCCTTGGGCGTAATCCGAACATACAGCCCGCGCGTATCGGGATCGGAGATCGTAAGGCGCTTCTTTGGGTCTGGCTTGGTCGTCACGGCGACCTTGGCAAATCCCTTGAGCAATTGAACGGGTGCGGCCATGGGGGAGGCTCCGGGCTAACGTCAGGCTAACTTCCGGGCTTTCCTGTAGTTAGCCCGAGTTGGCGTCTTTTGCATGTTACGCACGGATTTACAGGGTTTTCAAGCGCAAACTTACTGATAGTTTGCCTCTCTTGCAGATGGCGGACCCGACTTTTAATCAGTAGGTCGCTGGTTCGAACCCAGCTGGACTCACCACATCATTGCTGGCCGGGCAGCAGTTCCAGAAACAGCCCATCGGCATCGGCGCACAGCCGCTCCCCATCCTTCAATTCCCCGCGCACGAACCGCTTTCTGCCTTCGATTGCATAAACGGTCGCGGTCACCGTCAATGGCCGGTTCATGGGTGTGATCGCGCGATAATTGATGTGCAGATAGGCAGTGCGCGCCACGCCGCCCGGACCAGCATTGGCCGACATGCCAAGCAGTTCGTCGAACATGAGCGACACCGCGCCGCCATGAGCGGCCGCATTGCCCCCCAGAAAATAGTCGCCAAAGGTCACCTGCGCCCGAACAGACGTCTCATCCAGCTCTTCGATGTCGATGGCGGGACACATGACCTGGCCGTGACCCGGCACATTGTCGACCCGCCCGAACATCCGATGTTCCTCGCTTGCCTTCAACGGTGCCAGTCGCCCGCGCCATTGCTGCAGGTCCGCTGCCAGCGCCTCGATCGTCGTTTCATCAAGCTTGGCGGCGGCGAGATCGTCCAGAAAATCGCGCAGCGTGTCGATCATCGCTGGATAGGCCGAACCCGGCATGGACCCCCTGATCTTTCCGCGCCGATAGCCTCGAAATATGGGGGGGTGTTCGTCCGGCATCAGGTCAACTTTCTCTTGCTCGTTCCAGTCCCGACCGTCGGGAGACTCACGCCCCTTAGCGGGGTAATGGATCGAGCAACAACAGGCTTCGGCTGGCAACAGTTACGCAGCGATCATCGCCCAGGTGAAATTCGCAGGGCTCTGCGCTGCCATTCACGCACAATGTCCATCCCGATCGCAGGAAATGCAGCGCAACGCAGCGTCGCTCCGGCTGCTCCCATTGGGCAACGTCCATGGCGCGGCCGCTCTGGTCGGTCCATGCCACATCCTCCTCACGCAGCATGGCAATATCCTTAAAATCAGGACATCGCGCCCGCAGCGCTGCCAGGGTGAATGCGTGGGCTTCAATCTCCCGGTCACGCCCGGCCCAGTCGATCCAGCCAATCGCATTATCCTGCGCATAGGCATTATTATTGCCCTGCTGGCTGCGGCCAAATTCATCGCCCGCGCTCAGCATGATCGCGCCGCGCGAACAGAAGAGGGTGGAGAGCAGCGCCATCACGTCACGCCGCCGCGCCGCTATGATGACGGGATCGTCGCTCACCCCCTCGACACCATTGTTCCAGCTCAGATTTTCGCCATGGCCATCGCGATTCTGCTCGCCATTGGCGTGGTTATGCCGCTGCTCATAGGCGGTAAGGTCCGCCAGCGTGAAACCATCATGGGCGGCCAGAAAGTTGACGGTCCGGGTCGCATCCCCGCCGAATATGTCGGACGATCCCGCCAGGCGCGTGGCAAATCCACCCAGCATCCCGGCGTCCCCCCGCCAGAAGCGCCGCATGTCGTCACGATAGCGGTCGTTCCACTCCAGCCACTCCTGCCCGAACCGGCCCAGTTGATAACCGCCCGGTCCAATATCCCATGGCTCCGCGATCATCACCCGGTCGGCCAGCACCGGGTCGGCCCGCATCTCCTCCAGCAACGGCGCATGGGGGTCGAACCCGTCCGTCATCCGCCCCAGCGCTGGCCCCAGATCGAAACGGAAGCCATCCACCCCCGCCTGCGTCACGAAATGGCGGAGTGAATCCAGGATCAGGCGGCGCACCATCGGCTGGTTGCACGCGATGCTGTTGCCGGTCCCGGTATCGTTGATCAGTTCCCCACTATCGGCATGGCGGAAATAGTCGCGGGCATTGAGGCCACGCAGCGACAGCGTCGGTCCCTGCATGTCGCTCTCGCCATTATGATTATAGACCATGTCCAGGATCACGCCGATCCCTGCGTCCTGCAAAGCCGCCACCGTGGCGCGCAGTTCCGCCATGCCGCCCGGCGCCAGGCGCGGGTCGATCGCGAACCAGCTGACCGGATTATAGCCCCAATAGTTGGTCAGGCCGATCGGCCCCAGATGCCGCTCGTCGATCCAGGCGTTGATCGGCATCAGCTCCACGGCGGACACATGCAACTGCTTCAAATGCGCGATGATCGCCGGATGGGCCAGCGCGGCGATGGTGCCGCGCAGCGCCTCCGGCACATCGGGATGCAGCATCGTAAAGCCGCGCACATGCAGTTCGTAGATCAGGCCGCCCGGCGTAAAATGCGGCGGCCTGGCGGGGAGCGGCATCGACGGCGCAACCACCACCCCCTTCGGGCAAAGCGGCGCCGTGTCCTCGCCCTCCCCCCGCTTGGCCGTCAGCGCCGGGTCATAGACGAAGGCCCGGTCGACTGCCGGAGCATAGGGATCGAGCAGTAGCTTGTCGGGATCGAACCACAGCCCCGCCGCCGGATCATAAGGGCCATCCGCGCGCACGCCGTACCGCGCGCCCGCCCCGACGCCGGACAACTCGACATGCCACACGCCATCGACGTCGCGCAGCATCGGCGCGCGCCGCTCCCGATCCGCGTCATCGAACAGGCACAGCCATAGCTGTTCGGCGTCCGGCGCCCAGATCGAAAAGCGGGTGGCGGCAGCGCCGATGACCGGCGCACATCCGCCCCCGCTCACGCCACCTCCGCCAGCAACGCCCGGTACAGCGCCGCATAGCGCGCCGCGCTATGATCCCACGACACTTCGCTGCGCATCCCCGCCCGCTGCATCGCCTGCCAGACAGGCCGTTGTCCATGCAATCGCACCGCCCTGCCGATCGCACCATGCAAGGCCAGCAGATCGGACGGGGCAAAGACGATGCCTGTCGCCGCCAGCGCCGCCAGCGCCGCCTCATTGGCGTCGATCACCGTATCGGCCAGCCCGCCGACCCGCGCCACCACCGGCACGCAGCCATAGCGCAACGCATAAAGCTGGGTCAGTCCGCACGGCTCGAATCGCGACGGGATCAATATGGCGTCTCCCCCCGCCTGCATCAGGTGCGACAGCGGCTCATCATAGCCGATCTGCACGCCGATCCGTCCGCGATGCCGGTCCGCCGCGCCCAGAAATGCACCCTCCAGCGGATGGTCGCCCGATCCCAGCACGGCGAGCTTCGCACCCAGCCCGACCAGATGATCGATCGCGTCCACCAGCAGGTCCATCCCCTTCTGCCAGGTCAACCGACTGACGATGATGAAGATCGGCGCGCCGTCATGATCCAGGCCAAATCGGCTTTCCAGCGCCCGCCGGTTGGTCGTCCGCCCACCAAGCGACCGTGCGGAATAAGGCTTTGAAATCAAAGCATCATTTGCCGGATTCCAGATGTCGGTATCGACCCCGTTCAATATGCCGTGCAGGCGGTCCACCCGCCCGTTGATCAGGCCGTCCAGCCCCATGCCATGGACCGGCGAACGAATTTCCTCCGCATATGTCGGACTGACTGTCGTAATCGCATCCGCCGATACCAGCCCCGCCTTCAAATAACCGATGCCGCCATAATATTCGACGCCATCCACCCCCCACGCCTCCTGCGGCAGGCCCAGCGCGGCAAAGATGTCCGCGCCGAACCGCCCCTGAAACGCCAGATTGTGGATCGTCACCACCTTGGGCACGCCATGGGCCGGACCAAAGCGCATATAGGCCGCGGTCATCGCAGCCTGCCAGTCATGGACATGGACGACATCGGGCCGCCAGCCCTTCAGTCCTTCCGCTGCAATATCCGCCCCCACCCGCGACAGGGCCGCAAAACGCCGCCAGTTGTCAGGCCACTCATTGCCCGCAGGATCGCCATAGGGACCGCCTTCGCGCGCGTAGAAATCGGGCGCATCCAGTACCAGCAGGTCCAGTCCGTCGACGCTCGCCGCCAGCACCGTCGCGGGAACGCCGAACAGCGCCTCATAGCGACGCACCACCTTCGCCTTGCCCAGACGCGCAATCACGCCGGGATAACCCGGCACCAACGTGCGCACCTGCACATCCTGCGCCGCCAGCGCCCCCGGCAGCGCACCTGCGACGTCGGCCAGGCCGCCCGTCTTGACCAGCGGATAGATTTCGGATGCAACCGACAGCAATTTCATCGCCATGCGACCGCTCAAGCCACCAGCCGCTCGATCATCGGCTGCGTGACCAGACATATGCCGCTGTCGGTCCGGCGAAAGCGCTGCGCATCCTCCTCCGGATGTTCGCCGATGATCAGGCCGGGCGGGATGATGATGCCGGAATCGAGCACGCATTTGTGCAACCGCGCCCCGCGCCCGATCTCGCAATTGGGCATGATCACGCTGTCGGTGACCGACGAAAAGCTATGTGTCTTGACCCCGGAAAACAGCAGGCTGCGATGCAGCGATGAACCCGACACAATGCAACCGCCGGCCACCAGCGACGATGTCGCGGACCCGCGCCGTCCATCCTCATTATGCACGAACTTGGCGGGCGGAGTGACTTCGGAATAGGTCCATAGCGGCCAGCTGCGGTCATACAGATCCAGCGAGGGCACCACGTCGGTCAGGTCGATGCTCGCCTGCCAATAGGCATCGATCGTCCCCACGTCGCGCCAATAGGGAACCAGCTCGCTTTCGGCACGCACGCAACTGCTCGAAAAGCGGTGCGCCACCGCTTTGCCATGCTTGACGATATGGGGGATGATGTCGCCGCCAAAGTCGCGCTTGCTGGCCGGATCGTCCGCATCGCGGCGCAACTGCTCGATCAGGAACCGGGTCTGGAAAACATAGATGCCCATCGACGCCAGGGCCATATCGGGCTGGCCGGGAATGGCTGGCGGGTCTTTTGGCTTTTCGACGAAGGCGGTGATCCAGTCCTTTTCATCGACATGCATCACGCCAAAGCCGGACGCCTCGCTACGCGGCACTTCCATGCAGCCGACCGTCACGTCCGCGCCGCTATCGACATGCTGCTGGAGCATCAGCTCATAGTCCATTTTATAGACATGATCGCCCGCCAGCAGCACCATATATTCGGGCGCATAACTTTCGATGATGTCGATATTCTGGAACACGGCGTCGGCGGTCCCTTCATACCATTGGCTTTCCGACACGCGCTGGCTGGCGGGCAGAATATCGAAGCTCTCGTTGCGTTCGGGACGAAAGAAGTTCCAGCCGCGCTGCAAATGGCGGATCAGCGAATGCGCCTTATACTGCGTCGCCACGCCGATGCGGCGAATACCGCTGTTAAGCGCATTGGACAGGGCAAAATCGATGATCCGCGCCTTGCCGCCAAAATGGACGGCAGGCTTGGCGCGCTTGTCGGTCAGTTCCGCCAGGCGACTGCCGCGCCCTCCCGCCAGCACATAGGCCATGGCGTCACGGGCGATCGGCTGGTTTCGTGGTTGCTGCATTTCGGGCCTCTCCTCGCATTGCCCCGTCCGTCGCCTGCACGCGCCCGTCGGCTTCCTTAAATATCCAGTTCCAGCATCAACGTCGCGAATGGGGGAATGGTTACATTGGCCCATCCCTCCTCATCCGCCGTCACCATGCCCATATTTCCTGCATTGCTGCCGCCATAACCGGCCGCGTCGCTGTTCAATATTTCGCGCCACGTTCCGCCCGATGGCAAACGCATCCGGTAACCATGCCGCAGCAATGGCGTAAAATGGCTGATGACGACGATCGGACGCGCGCCGGGCGCCCGCCGCACCCACGCAAAGACGGAGTCGGCGGCGGCATCTACCAGCACCCATTCAAACCCCTCCGGCTCGCAATCGCGCGCATGCAGCGCCGGTCGGGAGCGATAGAGATGGTTGAGATCGCTCACCCATTGCTGCACCCCCTGGTGGGGGGGATGATCGACCAGATGCCAGTCGAGCGCCCGGTCCTCGCTCCACTCCCCGCGCTGGGCGAACTCCTGCCCCATGAACAGCAGCTTCTTGCCGGGATACCCCCACATCAGGCCATAATAGGCCCGCAGCGTGGCGAATTTCTGCCAGTCATCGCCCGGCATCTTGTGCAGCAACGACGCCTTGCCATGCACCACCTCGTCATGGCTCAGCGCCAGCACGAAATTCTCGGTAAAGGCGTAGAGCAGGCCGAAGGTGATGTCGTCATGATGATGGCAGCGATGCACCGGATCGCGCTGCAAATAGCGCAGCGTATCGTGCATGAACCCCATATTCCATTTGAAACCGAAACCCAGGCCACCGCTATGCACCGGGCGCGACACGTCGGGCCAGCTAGTCGATTCCTCCGCGATCGTCATCACCCCGCCATGGGTGCCGTACAGGACGGTGTTGAGTTGCTGGAGGAAGGCCACTGCCTCCACATTCTCCCGCCCGCCATGATCGTTGGGCACCCACTCGCCGGGCGCCCGCGAATAATCGAGATAGAGCATCGAGGCGACGGCATCGACGCGCAGCCCGTCGACATGATAGCGCTCGGCCCAGAACAGCGCATTATTGACCAGATATTGCGATACCTCGCGCCGCCCGAAATTATAGATGGCGGTATTCCAGTCGGGGTGGAATCCCTTGCGCGGATCGGCATGTTCATACAGCGCCGTGCCGTCAAAATAGGCCAGCCCATGTTCGTCGGTCGGGAAATGCGCCGGCACCCAATCCAGAATAACGCCAATCCCGGCCTGGTGCGCCCCGTCGACAAAACGCGCAAAGCCCGCCGGATCGCCGAACCGCGCGGTCGGCGCATAGAGACCCAGCGTCTGGTATCCCCAACTGGGATCATAGGGATATTCGCTGATCGGCAGAAATTCGACATGGGTAAAGCCCATGCCGACGACATAGGGGATCAACCGCCGCGCCAGTTCATCCCAGCTCAGGAAATCGCCGGACTCGTCCCGCTGCCATGACCCGGCATGGACTTCGTAAATCGACACCGGCTCACGCCGCGCATCGGCCTTCTGCCAATGGTCCTTATGCCGTTCGTCGCCCCATTCATGGTCAAGCGGCGCGGCGACGATCGACGCGGTCGAGGGGCGCAGTTCGGACTGAAAGGCAAAGGGGTCGGCCTTGAGCGGCAGGATGACGCCATCCGCGCCCATAATCTCATATTTATACGCGCTGCCCGGCCCGACATCGGGCAGGAAAATCTCCCACACGCCAGCATCCGCCCGGCGGCGCATCGGCGCGCGGCGGCCATCCCAGCGATTGAAGTCGCCCACCACCGACACGCGCTTTGCATTGGGCGCCCACACGGCAAAATGCGTGCCGGTCACTCCGTCATGGGTCATTGCATGCGCGCCCAGCTTGTCGAACAGGCGTCCGTGCGATCCTTGCGCGAAATAATAATCATCCATCGGCCCCAGGACCGGGCCGAAGCCATAGGGATCGATCATGACATGGTCGCCGCCATCGCCATAATGGGCGACGTAACGCAACGGCTGGCGCTTGCGGATTTTCACCTTGCCGAAAAACAGCCCGTCCGGGTGGATCGCCGCCAGTTCGCCGACCGGCTTGCCATCCAACGTCTGGGCGCTGACGCCAACCGCTTCGGGCAGCAGCACACAGGCAGTAAAGCCGCTTTCAGCCGGATGCACGCCAAGCGTGGCAAAGGGGTCGTCCTCGCGACCTTGTATCAGCCGGTCAATCTGTTCCGGCGTCAACACCGCTTATCCTCGCATTCCGCTCATGGCTTTATCTTCCAGATGTCGGTCGCATATTCGCGGATGGTCCGGTCCGACGAGAACCAGCCCATCCGGGCAACATTATGTATCGCCTTCTTCGCCCACAAAGCGCCATCCGTCCAGAGCGCATCGACATTGCGCTGCGCGGCGGAATAGCTGTCGAAATCCGCCGCCAGCATGAACCAGTCATGGTCATAGATGCCCTGGATCAGCCCCTTGTAGCGATCGGGATCGTCGGGCGAGAATACGCCGCTGGCAATCGCGTTCAACGCTTGGGACAATTCGCGGCTCTGGTCGATTACCTCACGCGGATTATAGCCGTTGGCACGGCGCTCGTTCACCTCCTGCGCGGTCAGGCCGAAGATGATGATATTCTCATCACCCACATGATCGCGCATTTCGACATTGGCGCCATCCAGCGTGCCGATGGTCAGCGCGCCATTGACCGCGAACTTCATATTGCCGGTGCCCGACGCCTCCATGCCCGCGGTCGAAATCTGTTCGGACAGGTCAGCCGCCGGGATCATGACTTCGGCCAGCGACACATTATAATTGGGCACGAACTGCAATTTGAGCAGCCCCTGCACTGCCGGATCATGATTGACCGCGCGCGCCACGTCGCCCGCCAGTTTGATGATCAGCTTGGCATTGTGATAGCTCGATGCCGCCTTGCCGCCGAACAATTTGACGCGCGGCACCCAGTTCTTTTCCGGGTGCGACCGGATCTGATCATAGAGCGACACGGCCTCGACGATGTTGAGCAATTGCCGTTTATATTCGTGGATACGCTTGATCTGGATGTCGAACATAGCGCCCGGATCGATCCGGGCGTTCACCTTCTGGCGCAATATATTGGACAGCGCTTCCTTGTTGGCCCGCTTCACGCCCAGGAATTTCTCCTGAAAGGCGCTGTCGTCGGCAAAGGGATCAAGGTCGCGCAGCGCTTCGGGATCGTCCATGAAACGGTCGCCAATCGCCTCGCGGATCAGCGCGAACAGCCCCGGATTGCACTGCATCAGCCAGCGGCGGAAGGTGACGCCATTCGTCTTGTTGTTGATCCGCGTCGGATAGAGATTGTGCAGGTCAGCAAAGACCGTGACCTTCATCAGATCGGTATGCAGCGCCGACACGCCATTGACGCTGTGCGATCCGGCAAAGGCCAGATTGCCCATCCGCACCCGCCGGTCGCCGCCCTCGTCGATCAGGGAGATGGCGCCAATCCCATGGTTGTCAAACTGACCGGATTTGCGCGCTTCGGCCAGCAGGCGGCTGTTGACGGCATAGACGATCTGCATGTGCCGGGGCAGCAATCGCTCGAACAGCGGCACCGGCCAGCTTTCCAGCGCTTCGGGCAGCAGCGTATGGTTGGTATAGCTGAAGGTGCGCCGGGTGATGTCCCAAGCCTCGCCGAAATCCAGCCCGTGATCGTCGAGCAATATTCGCATCAGCTCCGCCACCGCAACCGCCGGATGGGTGTCGTTAAGCTGGATCGCGGCCTTGTCCGGCAGGGTCAGGATGCTGCCGAAATATTGCAGATGCCGCCGCACAATGTCCTGCAGGGACGCGGACGAGAAGAAATATTCCTGCCGCAGCCGCAATTCCTGCCCCGCGGCTGAACTGTCGGCGGGATAGAGAACACGGGTCAGCGCCTCGGCACGATTGCTTTCGGCCAGCGCCCCCAGATGGTCGCCCGCATTGAATTTTTCGAGCAGGATCGGATCGATCGGCTGCGCCTGCCACAGCCGCAGCGTATTGACCCGCTTGCCGCGCCAGCCGGCAATCGGCGTATCATAGGGCGTCGCGATCACCCGTTCGGACGGATGCCAGTGCATTTGATGCGGTCCGGCATCCTCGCTCTCGACCGGATCGACCCGCCCGCCAAAGCCGATCTCGTAACTGGCCTCGCGCCGCTCAAACTCCCACGGATTGCCGTGCGCCAGCCAGGTTTCGGGCAGTTCCACCTGCCAGCCGTCGGAAATTTCCTGCCGGAACATGCCGTTCACATAGCGGATGCCATAGCCATAGGCTGGCACGTCCGTCGTCGCCATGCTCTCCATGAAACAGGCGGCCAGACGGCCAAGCCCGCCATTACCCAGCGCCGCGTCCGGCTCCAGCGCCGCGATAATGTCTATATCGACGCCCAGCGAGGCAAGCGCGGCCTGCATGTCGTCCAGCATTTCCATATTGGACGCGGCATCGCGCATCAGGCGGCCGATCAGAAATTCCAGCGACAGATAATAGACCCGCCGCCCTTCTTCCTCATAGGTTTTCTGGGTCGACGTGATCCAGGCGTCGATCACCCGGTCGCGGATGGAAAGGATGACGGCGTGCAGCCAGTCGTGCGGCTTGGCGGCGGCGGCATTCTTGCCGATGCGATAGGTGAGCCGCTCGACAATCTCATGGGCCAGGACCTGGGGATCGACCCGGCGCGGTTCGGGGATAGGAAGTTTGGTCTGGCCCTTGAGGTTCATGCGGCTGGTCCCCCTATATTGTCGGGGCGATGATGGCACAGCGTCGCGGCCCAAGCCAAAGGGTTTTTGCGGCGCAGCAAAAAAATCAGTGCGCCTGACCGCCCCGATGATCGACGATCGAAGCCCGGACACCAGCGCGCAGGTCGGCCCGCACCGGATAGGCGCTGGACGGGAGCAACTGGGTCATGAAAATGCCGATCAGTCGCTCGATCGGATCGATCCAGAAAAAGGTCGAAAACACCCCGCCCCAATAATATTCCTGGCTTTTGAGATCCATTGCAAAGCCGAGGCCAAAGCCGACGCCATTATAGTCGGCCTCACTGAACATGCCGGTCGAATGGCGGGCCAGGTCGCTGCCACCCGGCAACTGATTGTCCCGCATCATCGCCACGGTTTCGGGCCGCAACAGCCGCGCGCCATCGAATTCTCCGCCGCGCAGCAACATGCGCGCAAAGCGATGATAATCCGAAACGCCCGACACCAGCCCGCCGCCGCCGGACAGGAAGCGGCCCTGCCGCCGCCAGCCGCTACGTGCGCCAAGGTCTGCGATGACGCGTTCGCCATCCTCGTTCAGCCGCCAGGCATCGGTCATCCGCTCGACCTGATCGTCGCGCAGGACGAAGCCGGTGTCGATCATGCCCAGCGGATCGCATATGCGGGCGCGGAAAAACGCGCCCAGGTCCATGCCGCTCAGCCGTTCAACCACCACGCCCAGCACATCGGTCGACACGGAGTAGATCCACCGCTCGCCGGGCGAATATTCCAGCGGCAGCCGGGCAAGATCGGCAATGAATTCGTCCGACGTGCGTTTCTGCTGAAATTCGTCCAGCCCAAGTTGCCGGTATCGCGCGTCGATCGGCGTCTGGCGTTGCAGCCCATATGTCAGCCCCGACATGTGCCGCAGCAGGTCGACCATCCGCATCACCTGCTTGGGCCGCGCGCGATTACCCCGTCCGACGCGCAGGTTGGCGAATTCGGTGATGACGTCTGCCACCGGCGTATCCAGCGCGACCTTGCCAGCCTCCACCAGCATCATGAAGGCGACCGACGTGATCGGCTTGGTCATCGACGCAATGCGGAACAAGGCATCGTCCCGCAGCGGCTCGCCTGTCGCCCGCGCCGCGCCGCGCGCCGCCGTCAACACGGGTTGTTCATCGCGCGAAACCAGCAATTGCATGTGCGCCAGCTTGCCCGACGCCAGATAGGTCGCGTCGAGATGGTCGATCAGCGCACCGAGCCGGTCGGGGTCCATCCCCGCCGCCTGCGTCGCCGCCTTGTCCACGCCATCTGTCATGCTCAACGCTGCTCCCTACAAGGATTAAGAGATTTGAACCCATCCTCCCCTGCAAGGGGAGGTGGATGGCCGCAGGCCAGACGGTGGGGGGCAAGCTATCGATGGCTTCACGCCCCTCCGTCATCGCTCCGCGCTGACACATCCCCTTCCAGGAGAGGATGTTGAAGTCTGGATCAGGTCCGACCCTAAAACAGCAATGCACGCCCGTAAACCGCTTGCCGATTGCCAAGACCCCGCTTGGCCATCTATGGCAACATGCCAAGACTTGCCTCGCATTGGATATAGACAGGCATGGCCACCGGCCTCTCCGCACTATTCATGGCAAACCGCGCCGCCTTGCTGCGCTTCCTGCGGGCGCGCGGTGCCGGGGAGAATGCGGAGGACTTGATTCAGGACATGTGGATGAAGCTGGAGGCCAAGGATATCGGCCCGGTCGCCGATCCGCTCCCCTATCTTTATCGCATGGCCAATAATCTGATGCTGGACCGATACCGATCCGCCACGCGGCGCGAACGGCGCGAACAGGATTGGGCGGAAGGGGCAGGCGGCGTGATGGCCGATCCGGTCGACGACATGCCGGTCGACGAACGACTGATCCTCAACCAGACGCTGGACGAAGCGCGCGAGACGCTGCGCGCGCTCGGCCCGCGGGTCGAGTTGGTGTTCCGTCGCTTCCGTATCGAGGGGGTGGGGCAACGCGCGATCGCCGAGGAACTGGGGGTCAGCCTGACCACGGTGGAGAAGGATCTGCAAAAGGCCTATCGTGCCATGATCGCGCTCAAGCAGAAAATGGATACGGCATGAGCGGGTCGGCGGCGTCAGTCTCTGCAAGGGGCAAGAAATGAACAGGGCTGGAGCCATGATGCAAGAGGAAGCGCTGGGATGGGTCATCCGCACGCGCGATCCCGACTTTGTCGATTGGGAGGCGTTCACGCTGTGGCTGGAGGGCGACCCTGCGCGCGCCGCCGCCTATGACGCATTGATGGCGGCCGACGCCGACCTGGACGCCATCATCCCGTCCAGTCCCGCAGCCCTGCCCGCTGCCTTGCCCATTGCCGCCAATGATCCGGGCGAACCCCGGCACCGGACATGGCGCTGGGTTGGCGGCGGCGCGATTGCAGCAGCGCTGGTCGCGACCATTTCGCTGAGCATGATGAATCGCGCCGACATCTACACCATCACCACCCGGCCCGGCGAAACGCAGACCATCGCGCTGGACGATGGCACGCGGATCGACGTCAATGGCGGCACGACGCTGCGGCTCGACCGCAATGATACCCGCTTTGCCGCGCTCGACAGCGGCGAAGCGGCCTTCACCGTACGCCATGATGCGGCCGATCCCTTCCGCGTAACCGTGGGCGATGCCGTGTTCGAGGATGCGGGCACCGTGTTCAACATCGTCTATACCGGCGATGCGACCCGGATCGGCGTATCCGAAGGCAAGGTGATCTACAATCCGCAGGCCGAAGCGATCAGCCTGCCCGCCGGACGCGCACTGGCCGATGATGGCGATGGATTGCGGGTGATGGACGTCGCCCCCGCCGCCGTCGCCAGCTGGCGGCAGGGACGCCTGGTCTACGCCAATGCCGCCGTGGCCGACATCAGCCAGGACATCGCCCGCTCGCTCGGCATCGTGCTGACCACCACGCCCGGCGCGCGGGCAATGCGCTTCACTGGCACGATCCGGCTGGACAAAGACCCGGCGCGCTTCTTCGCCGGGGCCGCGCCGCTCATGGGGCTGAGCGCGATACGCACTGGCGACGGCTGGGTGCTGAAGGAAGGGAATGGGCCGCAAAGCTGAGCTCCTGATCGTCACCGCCCTAGCGATCGCAACGCCCGCGCACGCAGCGGACAGACAGACTATCAGCATCGCCCCTTCACGGCTGGGCGAGGCCGTGGTGGCGCTTGGCCGTCAAACCGGCGTCAGCGTCGGCATGTCGGACCAGTCGCTCGCCGGCATAGCCACCCCCGCCGTCAAGGGCCGCCTGTCGGTCGACGCGGCGCTCAAGCGCCTGCTGCGGGGCAGCGGTGCCAGGGCCATGATGATCGACGCCTCGACCTGGCGCATCGTACGCGCGCGCCCGGTGGCAACCGCCCAAACCCCCGCCCGCGCACCGGCAGCCCCCCTGCCCGATCAACCCGTTGCGGAAATCATCGTCACCGCGTCCAAACGCTACACGCCCCTGCCCCGCTATGCCGGCATGGTCGAAGCGATCGACGCCAATCTCTTTTCCAGCGGCGAAGCGTCGGGCGGCACGGCTACGCTGCTGGCGCGGGTCGCCAGCCTCAGTTCCACCCATGCGGGCAATGGCCGCAACAAACTGTTCATCCGCGCCATCGCCGATTCCGGCGTCGCGGGACCAACCCAGGCGACCACTGGCCAATATCTGGGCGACATGCGCCTCAATTATGCCGCGCCTGACCCGGACCTCAAACTCTATGATGTCGGCCGGGTCGAGATATTGGAAGGACCGCAGGGGACGTTGTACGGCGCGGGGTCGCTTGGCGGCATCATCCGCATCATGCCCAACGCCCCCAATCTGGGCGAATTTGGCGGGCAGGTATCGGCGGGCCTTTCCGCCACCCAGCATGGCGCGCCGGGGGGCGATCTGTCGGCGACGATCAACCTGCCGATCATGCCGGAAAAAATTGCGCTGCGGGTCGTTGGCTATGGCGTGCAGGAGGGTGGCTATATTGACGATGTCAGCCGCGACCTGAACGATGTCAATCGCACCCGTACCTATGGTGGCCGGGCGGCTTTGCGCTTTGCCCCGGACGAAAACTGGACCGTCGACCTGAACGGCGTGTACCAGCATATTCATGGTCGCGACGCGCAATATGCGACCCAGTCGCTCGACCGGCTCCAGCGCGCCTCCAGCGTCGCACAGCCTTATTTTTCCGACTATCTGCTTGGCAATATCAGGGTCGAGCGCCAATGGGACAGCCTGCGCTTCGTCTCCTCCACCGGCTTCGTCCATCATGAACTCACCGAAAGCTACGACGCCACGCAACAGGATGGACCCAGCGCGCTGTTCCGCCAGCGCAATGACATCGACATCTTTTCGACCGAAAATCGGCTCGTGCGCGATCTCGACAACGGTCTGGGCTGGATATTGGGCGCATCCTATCTGCAAAGCCAGTCGAAGCTCCGGCGATCGCTGACCTCCTATGGCACCGCCATGTTCCAGCCGCAGGTGATCCCCGGCGTGCCCATGATCGGCCGCGGCTTGCCCGCCACCGCCACCGGGGTCCGCAACAAGGTCAAGGAAGCGACCCTGTTCGGCGAAGCCTCTTTCGAGCCGGTCAGGGGCCTGATCGCGACCGTTGGCGGACGGCTGACCAACAGCCGCCTGTCGGGCGAGGCGCTCGATCCCATTGCCGCCCTGTCCTTTGCCGATATCGCCCGCGCCGAAGCGCAGGCGGACCGCAGCGAAACCATCTTCCTGCCCTCCTTCGCGCTGCTGACGGACGCGATCCCCGACGTCACCCTCTACGCCCGCTATCAACAGGGCTTCCGGCCCGGCGGTCTGGCGGTGGATGACCAGCGCGTCCGCCGGTTCCAGAATGACCGCATATCGACGGCCGAGATCGGTTTTCGCAAAGGCGTGGCGGGGCGCGACGCCATCGCGATCAGCGCCAACCTCGCCTATACCGACTGGCGCAACATCCAGGCCGACGTGACCGACCGGATCGGCCTGCCGACCACCGCGAATATCGGCGATGGGCGCATATACACCGCCGAAGGACGCATTGTCGTGCGCGCGATCCAGCGCCTGACGCTGGATGCCAGCATCATCTATAATGACAGCCGCCTGACCCGGCCGGCGCAATTCCTGCGGGCGCTGTCCTTCGAAGGGCGCTCGCTGGACTTGCCCAACGTCGCCAATCTGGGCGGACGGCTGGGGTTCGACTATCGCACCGTGATGGGCAATGGGATGCGTCTGCATCTGTCTGGATCGGCCCGTTATGTCGGCAAGTCGCAACTGGGCGTCGGCCCGATATTGGGGCGGACGCAGGGCGATTATGTCGACACCAGCCTGTCGACCAGCGTGACGCGCGGCCCGGTGCAAATATCCCTTTCGCTGGCCAACCTGCTCGACAGCGACGGCAACCGTTTCTCGCTCGGTACGCCGTTCGACCTCCATACCGACTATTACACCCCGCTACGCCCCCGCACCGTCCGCATCGGCATGGATTTCGCTTTCTGAACATCGGTTCAGACGGAAATGCCGATCCGGCACCGTCCTTCCTGCACGCGCGCATAAAAATCAGGCGCGGGACGCAGAGGAGACATCATGCGACATCTACTGGCCTGCACGGCCATCGCCCCGGCGCTGGTCGCGCTGACGCTGGCCAATGCAACGGCCGCCACCACGATCGGCACGTCGACCACCACCTCAGTCAAGACGTCGACCGTCGCGAACGGATCGGCGGACGACATCGTCATCAGTTCCGCTGGATCGATCACCCTGACCAGCGGCACCGGGATCACGCTCGATAGCAACCATGACGTCAGCAATGCCGGCACGATCACGATCAATGATGCGAACGATGTTACCGCCATCCTCGCCGCACCCGGCACGACGGGGGACATCACCAACAGCGGTACGATCACCCTGACCGAAAATTATACCGCGACCGACACCGACAGTGACGGCGACATAGACGGCCCCTTCGCCAAAGGATCGGGCAAGACCGGCATCCGGGTCCAGCCCGGTGCGCCGCATGTCGGCAATATCGGCCATAGTGGTACAATCACGATCGAGGGTAACCAGTCGGCGGGCCTTCGGCTGGACGGTGCGCTGACCGGCAATCTGTCGACCAGCGGCATCACCAATATCACCGGCGACAATAGCTACGGACTGGTCGCCAATGCCGTTACCGGCAACGTCACGCTGCGCGGTTCGACGTCGGTGCAGGGCGCCAACAGCATTGGCGCGGCTTTGCTGGGCGACATCAATGGCGCGC
This sequence comes from Sphingobium sp. GW456-12-10-14-TSB1, assembly GCF_059424385.1. Classification (NCBI taxonomy): domain Bacteria; kingdom Pseudomonadati; phylum Pseudomonadota; class Alphaproteobacteria; order Sphingomonadales; family Sphingobiaceae; genus Sphingobium; species Sphingobium sp. GW456-12-10-14-TSB1. The sequence continues at coordinate 1,546,535 of NZ_JBWKZI010000001.1, forward strand.
TCAAAATCCAGGGCAACATCGCCAGCACTGGCTATCGCTCCACCACCCGTCCGACCGACGTGACCAAGCTGGATGCCGACGATCTGTTGCAGGGCGGCTCCGCCGTCGTCATCGCTGGCAATGTGAGCGGCGGCGTGATCTTCGATGTACCGCCGACGCCCAGCAGCACGGATACCGACGTGGACGATGACGGCCTGCCCGACGCCAGCGAAGGCAGCGCCTCGATCGTCACCTATGGCTCCGCCGCTGCGGTGCAGGTCGGCGCTTCCAATGCCGACACCGTCATCGGCGCGGTCGCGGCCGACAGTTCGGGCTATGGCCTGATCGTCAAGGGCCAGATCGGAGGCTTTGGCGTGTATGACGGGGTTGCCGCCAATGGTTTGAGCATCGGCGGACTGGGCGGCAATGTCACCATCGCCAACGGCATCGGGATCGACGGGACGGTGTCCGCCGTCTCCTACGACAGCAGCGCCACTGCATTGCGGCTTGGATCGGGCGCCAGTACCGGCACGATCAAGGTAGGCGGCACGGTCGGCGCGGCAGGATCGGCGCTGGCTGGCACATCGGCTCGCGCCATCGTCATCGACGCTGGCGCGTCGGCCAACGCGCTTACCATCAGCGGCACCGTCAGCGCGTCAGCGGCCAATAAGGAAAAAGGTACGGCGATCGCCATACTCGATTCCTCCGGCACGCTCGCCAGCCTGTCCAACACTGGCCGGATCAGCGCATCGGGCGGCCTGACCAACACCGCCATAGACCTGACCGCCAACAGCAGCGGCGTCACCCTGACGCAGGCGCTCGCGTCCTCGACAGCCGCTGCGCCGACCATTATCGGCGATATTCGACTGGGATCGGGCAATGACGGGCTCACCGTTTCGGCCGGCAGCATCACCGGCAATCTGACGCTGGGCGCAGGCAATGACAGCATCGCCCTGTCAGGCGCATCCAACCTGACCGGCAATGTCGACTTCGGTGTCGGCAATGCGAACCTCTCCCTGGCCGACAGCGCCAGACTGGACGGCGCGGTCGATTTCGGCAGCGGCAGCGGCACGCTGACCCTGGGCGGCACGTCGGCGCTGACCGGCGCGATCAGCAACAGCGGTAACATGGCGGTCGTACTGAACGGCGGCACGCTCAATGCCACCAACAGCGGCCCGGTTTCTCTTGCGTCGCTGTCCGCCAGCGGCACATCGACACTGGGCGTCACCATCAACGCGGCGACCAATGCCGCCACCGTCTATAATGTGGCGGGCGCGGCCAGCTTCGCCAGCGGATCGCAGGTGAAGGTCAACCTGACCCAGGTCGGCGGATCGGCGGGCGACTATGTCATCGTCCGTGCCGGATCGCTCAGTGGAGCCCCGGCGTTGGCGACCAGCACCCTGCTCCCCTATCTGTTCAAGGGCAATATCAGCGGCGACAGCAATGCCGGGACCGTCACCCTCTCGATTGCCGCCAAAAGCGTGACCGAACTGGGGCTGACCGGCTCGCTCGCCCGTGCCTATCCGGCGATCTTCAATGCGCTCGATAATGATGCCGCCGTCGCCACCGCCTATCTCGGCATCAGCGATGGCACGACTCTGGCCACCAATCTGCGCCAGATGCTGCCCGATCATGCGGGCGGCACGTTCGAAGCAGTGACGTCGGGATCGCGCGCGACCGCGCGCATCCTGTCGGACCCCAATGGCGTCTATCGGACCAAGGACGGGCGGCTGGGCTTCTGGCTGCAACAGGTGGGATTTGGCGGCGCCAAGAGCGTGGGCGATACAGCCTCCTACGACATCAACGGCTGGGGCGCAGGCGGCGGGGTCGAATATCTGACCGATCTGGGCGCGTTCGGCGGCTCCTTCGCCTATATCCACGCCAGCGACAGCGGCGGCAGTTCCAACAATGCGGTCGATTCCGATCAATATGAACTGGCGGCGCACTGGCGCGGCCAATGGGGTCCGCTGCTGGCCTTTGCCCGTCTGTCCGCCGCCCATATCGGCTTTGACGGCACCCGCCGTTTCGACAATGGCGATGTCACCCGCACCGCGAACGGCAACTGGAACGGCAAACTCTATTCCGCCACGGCCGGTGCCTCCTACCAGTGGCAGATGGGCCGCATCAGCCTGCGCCCGGCGATCGGCATCGACTATTATCGCCTGAAGGAGGATGGCTATAGTGAGAGCGGCGGCGGCGACGCCTTCAACCTCACCGTGCTGGGCCGGACCAGCGATGAAACCACGGCCAGCGGCACAGTGACGGCGGGCTATGACTTTGGCAGCCTGAAGCGTGAAGATCGCTGGGTTCGACTGGAACTGGAGGGTGGCCGCCGCCAGATCATTGGCGGATCGCTGGGCGACACGGTGGCCAATTTCAAGGATGGCGATCGTTTCACCCTGGTCGCCGACGATCGCACCAATGGCTGGACAGGCCGCGCGCGCCTCTATGGCGGCACCGACACATTCCGGGTCGGCGGCGAATTCGGCGCGGAAGAACAGCAAAATCACGTCGCCATCTCATTTCGGGCGACGGTTAACTTCGTGCTGTGACGTCTTGCCTATGAATGGACGGGCCACACCCCACAGACTTCCCGGCCCGTCCATTTCCGCCCCGGCATGATCCCTCCCCCAGGGGCCGGGCACAAAAGAGGGGCGTCGCCATCCCCACCGGCGACGCCCCTTAAATTTGCCCCATCCTCGCCAGCCGGAGGATGAATTTTCCGCTTACCCGGCCAATGCCTTCTTCACCAGTTCGTTCACGACCTGTGGGTTGGCCTTGCCCTGCATGGCTTTCATGGTCTGACCCACGAAGAAGCCGAACAGCGCTTCCTTGCCGCCGCGATATTGTTCGACCTTGTCGGCGTTGTTCGCCAGCACCGTGGCCACCGCCGCCTCGATCGCGCCAGTGTCGGACGTTTGCTTCAGACCCTTCTCCTCGACGATCTTGCCGGGCTTGTCGCCAGTTTCCAGCATGATCTCGAACACCTGCTTGGCGATCGTGCCGCTGATCGTGCCGTCGGCGACCAGTGCCAGCAATTCCGCGCCATCGGTCGGGCCGACCGGGCTGGTCTCCAGCGTCTTGCCCAGCCGATTGAGCGCGCCATAAAGTTCCGACAATAGCCAGTTGGCCGATGCTTTCGCGACATCGCTCTCGCTTTTGCCCTGGATGCGCGCGGCTTCGGCCACCAGCGTCTCGAACCAGCGCGCCGTGTCGGCGTCGGCGGTCAGGGTCGCGGCATTATAGGCGGACAGGCCCAGCGCCTGCTCATAGCGCTTACGCTTGACGTCGGGCAGTTCCGGCAGCGAGGCGCGGCATTCGTCCAGAAACGCATCGTCCAGCACCAGCGGCAACAGGTCGGGATCGGGGAAATAGCGATAGTCGTGCGCATCTTCCTTCGACCGCATCGACCGCGTTTCGTTGCGATCGGGATCGTAGAGCCGCGTTTCCTGCACGATCTTGCCGCCGGCCTCCAGCACATCGACCTGCCGGTTGGCCTCATGCTCGACCACGGCCATGACGAAGCGGACCGAGTTGACATTCTTCGTTTCGGTGCGGGTGCCGAATTCTTCGCCGGGCTTGCGAACCGACACGTTCACGTCGGCGCGCATCGATCCCTGGTCCATATTGCCGTCGCACGACCCGACATAGCGCAGGATCGTCCGCAGCTTGGACAGATAAGCCCCGGCTTCGGCGGGCGAGCGCATGTCGGGCTTCGACACGATCTCCATGAGCGCCACGCCCGACCGGTTGAGGTCGACATAGGAACTGGTGGGATGCTGGTCATGCATCAGCTTGCCCGCATCCTGCTCGACATGGATACGCTCGACGCCGATCACCTTGGTGCTGCTGTCCGGGTTCTTCTCGTCCAGCACGATCTCGATCTGCCCCTCTCCCACGATCGGGTGATAGAGCTGACTGATCTGATAGCCCTGCGGCAGATCGGCATAGAAATAATTCTTCCGGTCGAAGCGCGACCATTTGTTGATCTGCGCCTCGATCGCCATGCCGGTGCGGACCGCCTGGCGAATGCACTCGCGATTGGGGACAGGCAACATGCCGGGCATGGCCGCATCGACCAGGCTGACCTGCGTGTTCGGCTCTGCCCCGAAGGCAGTCGCCGCGCCGGAAAACAGCTTGGCATTCGACGTCACCTGCGCATGGACTTCCAGGCCGATCACGACCTCCCACTCGCCGGTTGCGCCCTGGATGCGATAGGTTGATTCAGTCATTCGCTTCTTGCCCATCAATTTCTGTCGGAGCGATCCGACCTTTGCCTCGGCGACCCTTAACCCACAGGCTGGTCCTGGGACGATCGGATGTCGCTTCCGCCGTCGCCATGACGATCTTCTGCCGCTTGGCTGGTCGATCATCCTTACGCTGATATCGCTGTTTCTCAGAAACAGTGAAGGAACCAAGCAAATCGACAAGTCCCCCCACCAGTTCTGCGAAACTCATATTACCACCACTTGTCCGGTCGCGCGGTGAAGCCCGAACGCTCCTCGATCGCCAGCGAAGCGTTCAGCACAGTCTGCTCGTCCAGCGCCTTGCCGATCACCTGCAATCCGATTGGCAGCCCCGCCGAATCCAGCCCGCCCGGCACAGCCATCGCGGGCAGCCCCGCCAGCGAGCCCGGCACGGTGAATACGTCATTCAGATACATGGCCAGTGGATCGGCCTGCTTCTCACCCAGCGCGAAGGAGGAACTGGGCGCGGTCGGCGTCAGCAGCAGGTCGCATTTTTCAAACGCGAGTTCGAAGTCGCGCGCGATCAGTGCCCGCACCTTCTGCGCCTGGGTATAATAAGCGTCGTAGAAGCCGGCAGACAGCACATAGGTGCCGATCATGATGCGGCGCTTGACCTCCGGCCCGAAACCGGCGGCGCGGGTTGCGGCATACATATCCTGCAAACCAGCGCCATCGGGCAGGTCGCGCTGGCCATAGCGCACGCCGTCATAGCGGGCGAGGTTGGACGACGCTTCGGCAGGCGCGATGATATAATAGGTCGGCAGCGCATATTGGGTATGCGGCAGCGATACCTCCACCACATTGGCGCCTGCGTCCTTCAGCCATTCGATGCCGCGATCCCACATGGCGGAGATTTCGGCGTTCAGGCCATCGGGACGATATTCCTTCGGAATGCCGACCGTCTTGCCCTTGAGGTCGCTCGACAGATTGGCTTCCCACTGCGGCACCGGCAGGTCGAGGCTGGTCGAATCCTTGGGGTCAAAGCCCGACATGACTTCCAGCAGGATCGCATTGTCGCGAACCGTCCGCGCCATCGGCCCGGCCTGATCGAGCGAGGACGCAAAGGCCACGATGCCCCAGCGCGAGCAGCGGCCATAGGTCGGCTTGATCCCCGAAATGCCAGTGAAGGCGGCAGGCTGGCGGATCGAGCCGCCAGTATCCGTGCCGGTCGCCGCCGGGCACAGCCGCGCGGAAATGGCCGAGGAAGAACCGCCCGAAGAGCCGCCGGGCGCGAGTGCGGCATTGTCGCCACCGCCACGCTTCCATGGGGAGATAACATTGCCGAAATAGCTGGTCTCGTTGGACGATCCCATGGCGAACTGATCCAGGTTCAGCTTGCCCAGCATCCCCGCGCCTGCCGCCCACAGCTTGCCCGATACGGTGGATTCATAGGTCGGGACGAACCCTTCCAGCATGTGCGACGCCGCGGTGGTCTGCACCCCTTTGGTGCAGAACAGATCCTTCATGCCGATCGGCACACCGGCCAGCGCGCCCGGCGTTTCGCCAGCAGCCTTCGCCTTGTCGGCCGCGTCGGCGGCTTCCAGCGCCTTGTCCGGCGTCTCGACGATGAAGGCGTTGAGCGCCTTGGCCGCCGCGACATTGGCGTTGAACCCTTCGGCCACTTCGCGCGCGGAAAAATCGCCAGCGCGAAACCCGTCGCGGATTTCGGCTACGGTCAGGTCAGTCAGATTGGTCACTCGATCACCTTGGGAACGGCAAAAAAGCCATGTTCGGCCTGGGGGGCATTGGCCAGCACAAGTTCGCGGACATTGCCGTCGGTCACGACATCCTCACGCAGGCGCTGAACATTGGGAATGACGGCGGTCATCGGCTCTATGCCGGTGACGTCCACCTCGCCCAATTGCTCCACCCAGCCAAGGATGTTGTTGAGTTCGGGCACCATCGCTTGCGCTTCGGCGTCAGTCACCGAAATGCGCGAAAGGCTGGCGATCTTTTTTACAGTTTGAAGGTCTATCGACATGGCTTCGCCGCTAGCACTCGGTTCAACCTGCTTCAAGGGGCGACCTGTCGACCATGGTTCATCTTGCGCAGGCGCAGCGCTTGCGCCAGACAGGCGGGGAGAAGGGCGGGCCAGGGTCCACCCGACATCGGAGAGCAGTCGTGGCGCGCAAATTCCTCTATGTATTCGCTGGCCTGATTGTGTTGGTGATCGTGGGTAAGCTGGCTTATGGAATCTTGCAGCCCCAATTGATGCGTATTGCAATGGTCCCGCGCGAAGCGTTTAGCGACCTTCAACCCCTGCCTGCCGACGCTTATGACAAGCAGGCGATGTGGATCGCCAGGCCCGACATCTTAAAGGATAATCCCGCGCTCTGGACGCCACAGGGGGTCAAGGATGCGCCCGTTCCGGAAAAGGCTGCGGTATTCTTCATCCACCCTACCAGCTACATCACCACCTTTAGCAACGCTCATTGGAACGCGCCGATTGGCGAGAAGGAAGCTGACGCAACCGCGCGCCGCTTCGTGACCGGCCAGGCCAGTGCGTTCAATGCGGCTGGCAATATCTGGGCGCCGCGCTATCGCCAGGCCAACTTTGGCGCCTTTCTGACCGACGGGCCGGAGGGGGACAAGGCGCTTGCCGTCGCCTATCGCGACGTGGCCCAGGCGTTCGCTGCTTTCCTGAAAGCCAATCCTACCGGGCCGCTGATACTGGCCGGGCATAGCCAGGGGTCGCGCCACCTGCTGCAATTGCTGCGCGAACAAGTCGCGGGCAAGCCGGTCGAAAAGCGGATCGCCGCTGTCTATGCCGTGGGCTGGCCGATTTCGGTCGAGGCAGACCTGCCCGCACTCGGCCTGCCTGCCTGCGCGCGCGCAGCGCAGGCGCATTGCATCGTCAGTTGGCAAAGCTATGCCGAACCGGCCGATCCGTCAGCGGTGATCGAAACATTCGGCAAGAAAACCGGCTATACCGGCAAGCCGCGCAAGGGCACCCACATGCTCTGCACCAACCCCATCACCGGCGCGTTCAACGGCGCAGCGCCCGCCAGCGCCAATCGCGGCACGCTCGACAGCCGCGACGCAGGCAAGCCCCCGCGTCTCCTGTCAGGCATCGTGCCCGCCCGCTGCGACACCAGCGGCGTGCTGATGATCGGCGAACCGGTGGACATGGGCCCCTTCACCCTGCCCGGCAACAACTACCATGTGTATGATTACAGCCTGTTCTGGGCCAACGTCCGCAACGACGCCCGGCAGCGGCTGGCCGCATTCCTGAAGTCATGAGCCTGCTGACCACGGATCGCGTCGCCTTTCGCGAATGCCTGCCCGAAGGCGGGCGACTGATCGGCATGGATGTCGGCACCAAGACGATCGGACTGGCGCTGTGCGACGATCGCTGGTCGATCGCCAGCCCGGCCCACACGATCAATCGCGGCAAGTTCACCAAGGACAAGATCGCGATCGCCGCCTTCATCGCGCAGCAGCAGGTCAAGGGCATCGTCATCGGCCTGCCGCTCAACCTGGACGGCACAGGCAGCCCGCGCAGCCAGTCCAGCCGCGCCTTTGCGCAAAATCTGACCGATCTGGGCCTCCCCATCCTGTTGTGGGACGAACGCTGGTCGACCCAGGCCGTCACCCGCACCCTGCTGGAAGCCGACGCCAGCCGTGCCCGGCGCGAGGTACTGGTCGACAAGCTGGCGGCGAGTTACATTTTGCAGGGCGCGATTGATGGGCTGGTGGCGGGTCTTTAGGCCAGCGAATGCTCCATCCTCACCGTCATCCTGAATTTATTTCAGGATCCATCGTGCCCCAAAAGCCGCCGCTGGAGACGAGAAATGGATGCTGAAACAAGTTCAGCATGACGATGATGGCGGGGGGGCGGAGTCATATATGATAGCCCCGCATTTGATGCGCCCCTAATCCCCGTCCCGCCCGTACACATCCGGCAGAAACTGCACCCCCTGCGCGGTCGGAACGGCGGTCAGATAGGTGAGATATACCGGCACCGGCTGCGGCAAAGGCTGATGCTGTTCCGGCGCGCTGCCGTCCGCCACCGGCTGCTTGCCGAAGAACCAGCGGCCAAGGCGCTGCGCATCCTCCAGGCGGACGCAGCCATTGCTGAAATGGCGCGCAGGCTTGGCGAACAGGTCGCGCGAGGGCGTGTCGTGCAGGTAGATGCCAAGGTCGTTGGGGAACATGAATTTCACCCGGCCCATGGCATTGTCGCCGCCCGGCAATTGCCGCACCCGCACTTCGCTGCGCCCCGCCGCGACCGAACCCCAGTCGACCGCGCTCTGGGCAAGAGGCGCGGGATTGGCGCTCCAGTCGGCCAATGCCTCATAATGCATGCCCTTGAGCGAAGCGCCTTTCAGGATTTTTGGCGCGACCCGGCTTTGCACCAGATCGGGCGGGATGTTCCAATAGGGGTTGAGCGTGGCGTAGCGGATCATGCCCGCCATCATCGGCGTCTGCGATTCCCTGGCGCCAGCCACGACCTTCATCGTGCCGTCGAGCGCGCCTTTGCTGTAATACCAGAGGCGCGCCGATGCGGCATCCACCACGACATGCCGCACCCAGGGTCCGGGAAGCAGCCGGGCCCGCTCCATATTGAGCGCCAACTGCCGGTCATAATAAGCCGGTCCCCGGTTGAGCGCGCTGATCGTCTGCCCGCCCGCTATGCCGTCCGCGGACAGCCCATGATCGCTCTGGAACGCGCGCACACGCGCTGTCAGTGCCCGGTCATAGGCGGCGCCCTGGGCCAAGCCGAGCCGATGGCGCAGCAGAGCGATTTCCGGCGTGCTGCCGCCGGGGCGCAGCTTCACCCCTTCCGGCACCGTAACGCCCGGCAGGTCGCCCCAGCGCGCCCGGTAATCGGCGCGGGCCGTGCGCAGGCGCATGTAAAAGGGACTCATCCAGCCAGCGGTCTGAATATAGTCGGTGAGCGACGGGGTCACGGCAGCGGCACGCAGCAGGTCCGATGGATCGGGATCGCGCGGTTCGACTTCCGGGTCCAAATAGCGCATGCCGATGCCGCGTGCGGGACGGCGCATGTCTGCGACCAGCGCGGCAAAGGCTTTTGACAGCGCCAGATCGGCGCGGGCCAGTGCCTTGGGCGTGGGGCTGGCGTCCGCTTCCTCGATCAGGCGCTGGAGGCCGCGCGGATCATAATCACGCGGGTCGAGGCCATCGACATCGACGCTGGCGATCAGCGCCAGCAATGCGTCGGCCTGCGGCCCGATCGCGTCCTTTTCCACCCAGAGCGGCCAATAGCCGCGCGGACCGTAAAAATCCTTGAGCTTTCCGCTCACGCCCGCGCGAATTTCGCTCGCGACGCTGGCTTTCGCCGCGTCCGCAGGCGCATCGGCGGGCTGGGCACGCGCGGACACAGGCAGCGCGACGGCGCAGGCCGCAAGCAGCAGAGCGAGGGGAAAGGCGCGGGCGCGGCGGTGGTGCCGCGCCCGGTTCATCTTACGGATCAGCCGCGTTCTCCGCGACGGGGCGGCGGCGGCGGGGGCGGCGGCGGGCAAGGCGGCCCCTGCACGGCATGATACATGCCGTCCGACGTGTAATAGCCATCGACATAGCCGTCGCCATCGCGATCGGCAGCGACCGTACCGGCAATCGCGCCCGGCCCGACGGGCGGCGCAACGGTAACGGGCGGTTCATTCTTGGCGCAGGCGCTCAGCGCGAACAGCCCGGCGGCAGCCAAAGCCATATGGTTGATTTTCATATCTTCTCCCTGGGCGCGATGGCGGGGATCGCCGGACGCCGCATTGACCTCTAGCCGCAGCAGGTGCGACGCGAGGGCAACGTGCGAACCACGCAAAATAATCCATTACCGGAGCGAAATGACGGCGAACAGTGGCTTAACCACGATAATGCGACGAAATGGCCGAAAATCAGTCCTGCACCCAGTCGGCCGAGGCGATGCCTTGCGCATAGAGCAGCACGGAAAGGTCGCCATGGACGATTTCCGCTGCGGCCGCCGCGCGAGTCTTGGGCTTGGCATGATAGGCGACGCCCAGCCCCGCCCCCTCGATCATCGGAATATCATTGGCACCATCGCCCACAGCCAGCGTCAGCGCGCGATCCATGCCGCCAGCGATCATGGCTTCCAGTTCGGCGCGTTTGCGCGCGGCATCGACGATCGGGCGGGTGACAGTGCCCAGAAGCGCGCCGTCGGCAATCTCCAGCACATTGGCGACAGCAGCATCGAAGCCGATTTCCTCAGCCACTGGTCCAGTGAAACGGGTGAAGCCACCCGACACCAGCAGGGCTTTGGCACCCCGCGCCTTCATCGTGCGAACCAGTGCCCTGGCGCCGGGCATAATTGTCACCCGTTCGGCGCGGCAGCGGTCGATGGCGCTGTCCTCCAGCCCTTTGAGCAGCGCGACCCGCTCGTCCAGCGCGCCTGCAAAGTCCAGTTCGCCGCGCATCGCCCGTTCGGTGATCTCGGCGATCTGCGGCTTGATCCCGGCATAGTCGGCCAGTTCGTCGATACATTCGACCGTGATCATGGTCGAATCCATGTCGGCGATGATCAGCTTTTTTTCGCGGGTGGCGGCGGGTTGGACGATCACGTCGATGCCCTGCCCCAGATCGGCAAGCGCAGCACGGGCTCCGACCGGGTCGGCGGCGAAAAGGATGTCGGCAGCTTTGCCCGCGTCCAGCCAGATTATATCGCCCGGCCTGCATCCCGCCTGGGCGAGTCTGTCCGCCCCTTGCGCAATATCCCCCTGCCCCATCGAGGCGCTTGCCACTAAGGTCGCGACGAACATGCACACTCCTGAACCACAAGAGGGCGAATCCCGCCCACGGGTCGCGCTTATTGCCGGGCCGACCGCCAGCGGCAAGAGCGCGCTTGCCATTGCGCTGGCCAAAGCCGCCAATGGCATCGTCATCAATGCCGACGCCAGCCAGGTCTATGCCGATCTGGCGATCCTGTCCGCCCGGCCTTCGCCAGAGGAAATGGGCGATGTGCCGCACAAGCTGTTCGGCCATATCGACGGCGCGGAGGCCTGTACCGCGCCGCGCTGGGCGGCGGAGGCCAAGGCAGAGATTGCTGCCGCCCATGGCGCCGGACGCCTGCCCGTGCTGGTCGGCGGGACCGGCCTTTATATCCGCACGCTGCTGGACGGCATCGCGCCGGTGCCTGAGATCGACCCGGAGATTCGCGCGACGGTGCGGGCGCTTCCGGTGGCTGACGCCCATGCGGCATTGCGCGTCGAAGACCCCGAAGCCGCCGCCCGGCTGGCCCCAGCCGACACGACGCGGGTGGCGCGGGCGCTGGAGGTCGTGCGATCGACCGGCAAGCCGCTCAAAGCCTGGCAGCAGCATAAAAGCGGCGGCATCGGCGACGCCATCACCCTGATCCCGATGATCCTGCTGCCGCCGCGCGAGTGGCTGATGGAACGGTGCGACCGGCGGTTCGGGCAGATGATGGAACAGGGCGCAGTGGCGGAGGTGGAGGCGCTGCTGGCGCGCAATCTGCACCCCGACCTGCCGGTAATGCGGGCGATCGGCGTACCGGAAATCCGCGGCTGGATCAAAGGCGACACTAAGCTGGACATAGCAATTGAAAAAGGTCGGCTGGCGACGCGGCAATATGCAAAGCGGCAATATACCTGGTTTTCGAACCAGCCGCCGCCAGGCTGGACGCGTGAAAGGCGGCATATTGATGATAAAATTATCGACGAATTGGCAATTAAATTACAACAATAGTATTTGACACGTCATTTTGTGTCAGATAGTGGCGGCTACCTTGCCATTTCGCGTCGCTTGACGCAAAGGGCCCGGCTTGAACAATGCGAAGGAATCTATCGTGGCCGAAAAGAGCGGCGCGGACATTTTGGTCGAATGCCTGCTGGATCTGGGTGTCGAAGTCGTGTTCGGCTATCCGGGCGGCGCAGTGCTGCCCATCTACGACGCACTCTTCAATCATCCCACGATCAAGCATGTGCTGGTCCGCCACGAACAGGGCGCGACCCATATGGCGGAGGGCTATGCCCGGTCGACCGGCAAGCCCGGCGTCGTCCTGGTCACGTCCGGCCCCGGCGCGACCAATGCCGTCACCGGCATCACCGACGCGCTGATGGATTCGATCCCCATGGTCGTCATCACCGGCCAGGTTCCAACCCAGCTGATCGGTACCGACGCTTTTCAGGAAGCGGATACGGTCGGCATCACGCGCCACTGCACCAAGCATAATTATCTGGTGAAAGACCCGGCCAAACTGGCGGGCGTCATTCATGAGGCGTTTCATATCGCCACGACTGGCCGCCCCGGCCCCGTCGTCATCGACATTCCAAAGAATGTCCAGATCGCCACCGCGCCCTACAAGCGTCCCGCGCCGGTCGCCCATGCCAGCTATCATCCGCAGACCAAGGCGGATGCCGCCGGGATCGACGTTGCGGTCGAGATGCTGGCCGCGGCGGAACGGCCGGTTTTCTATACGGGCGGCGGCGTCATCAACAGCGGGCCGGAAGCATCCACCCTGTTGCGCGAACTTGCAGCCCTGACCGGCGCGCCCGTCACGTCGACGCTGATGGGTCTGGGCGCCTATCCCGCGACCGGCCCGCAATGGCTGGGCATGCTGGGCATGCACGGCACCTACGAAGCCAATTTCGCGATGAACAAGGCGGACCTCATCATCTGCGTCGGCGCGCGTTTCGACGACCGGGTTACCGGCCGTCTGGACGCTTTCGCGCCCAACAGTCGCAAGGTCCATATCGACATCGACCGCAGCAGCATCAACAAGATCGTCGATGTCGACGTCGCCATCGTCGCCGATGTCGGCAGCGCGATGGCGGACATGGTGGCGCTGTGGAAGGCGCGCGGTCATGAAGCCGCCGACCTGTCGGCCTGGTGGGCGCAGATTGACGGCTGGCGTGCGAAAAAGTCGCTCGGCTATGCCGAAGACGGCGCCGAAATCATGCCCCAACGCGCGATCGCCGACCTGTACACGGCCTGCACCGCGACCGGCAAGGACGTCATCATCACCACCGAAGTCGGCCAGCACCAGATGTGGGCGGCGCAGCATTTCGGCTTCGACGCGCCCAACAAATGGCTGACCTCCGGGGGCCTTGGCACGATGGGCTATGGTTTCCCGGCCGCCATCGGCGCGCAGATGGGCAATCCCGACAGCCTGGTCATCTGCGTCGCGGGCGATGCGTCGATCCAGATGAACATTCAGGAAATGGGAACGGCCAGCCAATATCGCCTGCCGGTCAAGATCTTCATCCTGAACAATGAATATATGGGCATGGTCCGCCAGTGGCAGGAACTGACCTATCAGAGCCGCTATTCCAACAGCTATTCCGACAGCCTGCCCGATTTCGTGAAGCTGGCCGAAGCCTATGGCTGGACCGGCATTCGGATCGAGGGGCCGGACGATCTGGAAAGCGGCATCCGCGCCATGATCGACACGCCCGGCCCGGTGATCGTCGACTGCCGCGTGGCCAAATTGTCCAACTGTTTCCCGATGATCCCGTCGGGTGCGGCGCACACCGACATGCTGCTCGACCCCAGCCAGGTGAAGGGCAGCATGACGGACGAAGCCAAGGCGCTGGTATGAGGATGACGGTGTGACGCAGCATCTGAAACTGCGCATTCACGTCACGGAACCATGGGATTTCGAGCGGAACGTGGGCAGCGCCGAGCTGACCGGCTGGACCATCGACCATGCCGACCCGGACAATGACGAATGGGAAGTGCATCTGGACCAGGGGTTCGACCATCATGAGCGCCATATCGGCACGCTGCTGATCGGCCCGCGCTATGTGGGCGAGCATCTGAGCCGGATGTTCGATGCGGTTACGGGCTTTCCCGTCCGCCTCGCCCACCGGCAGGATGGCGGCTGGCACTATGCCTTTACGGCGATGATTTCGCAGCGACCCGACAAGGCGGACGGGGACGCAGAGCAGGAAAACGGGACAAGCATCTGATGCATATTCAGGAAGAATTGAGCCAGCGACACGTCCTGTCGCTGACCGTCTCGAACGAGGCCGGCATATTGGCGCGCATCGCGGGCCTGTTCACCGCGCGCGGCTATAATATCGACAGCCTGACCGTGGCCGACATCACCCCCGACCATGGCGTAAGCCGCATCACCATCGTCACCAATGGCCCGCCCAAGGTGATCGACCAGATCATCGCCCAGCTCGACCGGCTGGTCCCGGTGCACAAGGTGACGGACCTGACCGAAAGCGGCCCCTTCGTCGAGCGCGAACTGGCGCTGGTCAAGGTGTCGGGCACAGGCGAGGACCGGATCGAGGCGCTGCGCCTGGCCGATGTGTTCCGCGCCAAGGTGGTCGACACGACGATCGAAAGCTTCATTTTCGAAATCACCGGCACGACCGACAAGGTGGACAATTTCGTCGGCCTGATGCGCCAGATTGGCCTGGTCGAGGTTGGCCGCACCGGTGTGGTCGGCCTGATCCGGGGGAAAGAAGCGATTTAACCTGAATTCTCCTCTCCCCGGCGGGGAGAGGAAGCGAGACCAGGCAGTCGATTTAGAGCACATGACTCTGATCGACTGCCTGGTCGCAGCTGGAGAGAGGGCTGACACAGCGGTCCCCCTCTCCAACTTCATCTAGGCACGGCTTCGCCGCGCCAAGATTTCGTATCCTCTCCCCTGAAGGGGCGAGGAAAATGGCACGGTTCGAGGGAAGAGACACTCATGAAGGTTTATTACGATCACGACGCGGACATCGGCCTGATCAAGGGCAAGAAGATCGCCATTCTGGGCTATGGTTCGCAGGGTCATGCCCATGCGCAAAACCTGCGCGACAGCGGCGTTGCGGAAGTCGCCATCGCGCTGCGCCCCGGTTCGGCGTCTGCCAAGAAGGCCGAAGGCGCCGGGTTCAAGGTGTTCCCGAACGCCGAAGCCGCCGCCTGGGCCGATGTCCTCATGATCCTGGCCCCCGACGAACATCAGGCCGCCATCTACGCCGACGACATCCACGCCAATCTGCGCCCCGGCGCGGCACTGGCCTTTGCCCATGGCCTGAACGTCCATTTCGGCCTGATCGAGCCGCGCAAGGATGTGGACGTCATCATGATCGCGCCCAAGGGTCCGGGCCACACCGTGCGCAGCGAATATCAGCGCGGCGGCGGCGTCCCCTGCCTGATCGCCGTCTATCAGGACGCGACCGGCAACGCCCATGACATCGCCCTGTCCTACGCCAGCGGCGTTGGCGGCGGCCGCAGCGGCATCATCGAAACCAACTTCCGCGAGGAATGCGAAACCGACCTGTTCGGCGAGCAGGCCGTGCTGTGCGGCGGCGCGACCGCGCTGGTCCAGGCCGGTTTCGAAACGCTGGTGGAAGCCGGTTACGCGCCCGAAATGGCCTATTTCGAATGTCTGCACGAGCTCAAGCTGATCGTCGACCTGATGTATGAAGGCGGCATCGCCAACATGCGCTATTCGATCAGCAACACCGCCGAATATGGCGACATCAAGACCGGCCCGCGCATCATCACAGAAGAAACCAAGAAGGAAATGAAGCGCGTATTGGCCGACATCCAGTCGGGCCGCTTCGTCAAGGACTTCGTGCTCGACAACCGCGCCGGTCAGCCGGAGCTGAAGGCCAGCCGCATCGCGGCCAAGCGTCACCCGATCGAGGAAACCGGCGCGAAGCTGCGCGCAATGATGCCCTGGATCGCCGCCAACAAGCTGGTGGATCAGGAAAAGAACTGACCGATCATTCCTCCCCTGCAAGGGGAGGGGGACCGCCGCGTAGCGGTGGTGGAGGGGTGTCGCGCTATCGTGAGGGCGACACCCCTCCGTCATCGCTGCGCGATGCCACCTCCCCCACAGGGGGAGGATTTTGCAAAGTCATGTTAGAACGGGAACGATCCGTTTCTGGTTACGGCTCTGGAACTTGTCGGGGGCGCTGCCTATTGTGGTAGCGCCCCTTGATCGTTGTGGAGAGTTTTCCCATGCAAAAATATCTCATCCCCGCCGCTGCCCTGATCGCCCTGACCGGCGGCACCGTCCTGATCGCGCAGGCGCCGATGACCGCGCCCGGCACCAAGGATCCGGCCAAGGTGACAGGCGGCACCTACACCGTCGATCCGGGCCATACCCAGGTGGTTTTTGCGTGGGACCATATGGGTTTCACCAGCAATATGGGGACCATCGCCGAACCGACCGGCACGTTGACGCTGGACAAGGCGAACCCGGCCGCGTCCAAAGTGTCCGTCACCTTCACGGTCGCCAATCTGCGCACGGGCGTACCCAAGCTGGACGAGCATCTGATGAAGGCGGATTTCTTTGACGCCGCCAAATTCCCGACCGCGACCTTCGTGTCGACCAGCGTGAAGCCCGATGGCGCGACCGGGGCGGACATCACCGGCAATCTGACGATCAAGGGCGTGACCAAGCCCGTGACGCTGGACGCTGAACTTTACGGCGCGGGCAAGGCTCCGGCGATGGCGGGCGGCAAGGAAAATGTTGGCTTCGTCGCCACCACGACGATCAAGCGCAGCGATTTCGGCATGGCCTATGGCGTGCCGATGGTTGGCGACGCGATCGAACTGAAAATCGTCGCCGCGTTCCAGAAGTAAGGCCATCAATCCACCTCCGTCACCCCGGACTTGCTCCGGGGTCCAGAGCGTCCGGCGCTGTGTGCCGGACCCTGGATCCTGACTTTCGTCAGGATGACGGATCCGGGTTGGGCAATAACCACTGGACGCCCCGCCACAAAAGCGGCTATGCCGTCCCCATCATGCAGAGCGCGACGCTTCTTCCCCTGCTACGACTTACACGCCCTTAGGCGTGGTTTTTGCGCTGTCTTTCGATTATGGGCAGCAACGATACGCCTAAGGGCTTCCTTTTCGCTGATCATCGTTAACCGGGCTGCGCGCCATCGAATAGCCGCGCGCCCGTTCGCAAAAGAAGTAGCTGACCCATGATGTTGACTGATCCATCCCAGAAATATCGCGCCTTCCCACAGATCGACCTGCCCAACCGCCAATGGCCGGGCAATGTCATCACCAGCCCCCCGCGCTGGCTCTCGACCGATCTGCGCGATGGCAATCAGGCGCTGATCGACCCGATGAATGCAGAGAAGAAGAGCCGCTTCTTCGACCTGCTGGTGAAAGTCGGCGTCAAGGAGATCGAGGTCGGTTTCCCGTCCGCGGGCGCGACCGAATTCGACTTCATCAGCGCGCTGGTGAAGGATGGGCGCATTCCCGACGATGTGATGGTGCAGGTGCTGACGCAGGCGCGTGAGGATCTGATCGCGACGACGTTCGAAAGCCTGCGCGGCGCGAAGAAGGCGATCGTCCATGTCTATAACGCGGTGTCGCCTGCCTGGCGGCGGATCGTGTTCGGCATGGAGCGGCCACAGATCAAGGAGATCGCCGTCACCGCTGCCAAGCTGCTGCGCGACAATGCGGCGGCCCAGCCCGATACCGACTGGCATTTTGAATATTCGCCCGAAACCTTCTCCACCGCTGAACTGGATTTCAGCCTGGAATGTTGCGAGGCGGTGATGGACATTTTGATGCCCACGCCGGACAAGCCGCTGATCCTGAACCTGCCCGCCACGGTCGAGTGCGCCACGCCCAACATCTATGCCGACCAGATCGAATGGATGTGCCGCCATATCAGCAAGCGCGACAGTGTCGTCATCTCACTGCACCCGCATAATGATCGCGGCACTGGCGTTGCAGCGGCGGAACTGGGGCTGATGGCGGGCGCGGACCGTGTCGAAGGCTGTCTGTTCGGCAATGGCGAGCGCACCGGCAATTGCGATCTGGTGACGGTGGCGCTCAACATGTACACGCAGGGGATCAACCCCGGCCTCGATTTCAGCGACATTGACGAGGTCATTCAGACGGTCGAATATTGCAACCAGCTGCCCGTCCATCCGCGCCATCCCTATGCCGGCGAACTGGTGTTCACCGCTTTTTCCGGCAGCCATCAGGACGCGATCAAGAAGGGCTTTGCCGCGCAGGAAGCGCGCAACGACCTGATCTGGGACGTGCCCTACCTGCCGATCGACCCCAAGGATCTGGGCCGCGACTATGAGGCGGTGATCCGGGTCAATTCGCAGTCGGGCAAGGGCGGCGTCGCCTGGGTATTGCAGCAGGACAAGGGCTTCAAGCTGCCCAAGCGGATGCAGGCCGATTTCAGCCGCGTGGTGCAGGGCATGGCCGACCAGTCCAGCCGCGAACTCAATGCCGCCGACATCTGGACCGCGTTCCAGGACCATTATCATCTGGGCGGCGAACAGGCCTATCGCCTGATCGACTATCAGGAAGGCGGCGCGGCAGGCGACCGCATCTTCACCGGCAAGATCGCGCACAAGGGCGGCGAACGCTCGATTTCGGGGCGTGGCAACGGCCTGCTGTCGTCCGTGCTGGCCGCGCTGCGCGAGGAACTGGGCGTCGAACTGGAAATCGCCGACTATAGCGAACATGCGATCGGATCGGGCAGCGACGTGAACGCCGCCGCCTATGTCGAATGCCGCACACCCGACGGGCGCACGATATTCGGCGTGGGGACGGACGCCGACGTCGCGACGGCTTCGGTGCAGGCGGTGCTGTCGGCCGCCAATGCTGTGGCGCGGGGGTAATATCCTCACCGTTCGGTTCGAGCTTGTCGAGAACTGTTCTCGACCGACGCTTCTCGACTTCGCTCGAAGCGGCTCGAACCGAACGGATCAGGGATTAGCCTGTCATCTACTTCGCCAACGCCCGCAGCACGGTGTCCCATTGCAGCAGCGACTCCCCGATCCCAGCGACCGGCACCCGCTCGTTCAGACCGTGGGCAAAGCCGTCCTCCGCCTTCATGAACAGGCTGGAGACGCCGTAACTCGGCACCCCCAGCGCGCGGAAATAGAGGCTGTCGGTCGCGCCCGCCGACATGCCGGGCATGACTATGATGTCAGGCGAACGGGCGGTTACCGCGTCGCGCACCACCTTCATGACGTCGGTGCGCAGGGGTGACGCATCGCTGGCCAGCGATCGCCCAGCGTTTTGACGGTCGCGCCGCTGTCGGCCACCACTTTCACCAGTTCCGCCTTAACAGCCTCAATAGCCACGCCGGGGAAGATGCGGCAATTGACCATCACCTTGGCGCTTTGCGGCAGGGCGTTGAGCGCATGGCCCGCCTGCGCCATGGTGGCGACGCATGTGGTGCGGACCTGCCCGACAAATTCCGGCCTGGTCGACAGCAATTCCGCCGCCGCCGCATCGCCCGTTTCGGCATAACGCCGCATCGCCGCGCCAACCTCCCCGCCGATCCGCTTTGCCGACAGCGCCAGCGACGCCCTGGTCAGTTCATTGCGCATGGCAGGGAATTGATAGGCGGCGATCCTGTCGATTGCTTTGGCCAGCCGATAGATGGGATTGCCCGGCGTCGGCGCGCTCGAATGCCCGCCCGGATCGGTGAAGGCGATTTCGAAATCGGCATAGGTCTTCTCACCGGCCTGCAATTGATAGAGGACCGGCTTCCCCTCCTCATTCAGCAGTCCGCCGCCGCCATCGCCGTTCAGCAGCATTTCCGCGTCCTTATATTGCGCGGCCAGCGCCCTGGTCGTCACCATCGCGGTTTCTTCATCGCCTGACAGCAGCAGGATGACGGTGCGACGCGGGGTCCAGCCCTGCTTTTTCAGTTGCGCCAGCGTCGCGACCATCATCGCGACGTCATATTTATTGTCCTCTGCACCGCGCCCGAAAATATAGCCATTTTCCTCGACCGGGACGAAGGGGTCTCGGGTCCAGTCCGCCCGATCCGCCGCCACCACGTCCATATGGCCGATCATCAGCAGCGGCTTCAATGCGGCGTCGCGGCCCTTGATCGTCGCGGCCAGCGTCGCCGTCTCGCCCATTGGCGTGATGACGATGTCCGCATCGGCAAAGCCAGCGCTTTTCAGCACCGATGCATAATAGGCCGCCAGCTTTGGCACCTGCCCCGCCCCCTCGACCGTGCGGAAGGCGACCGAGCGCATCAATATCTCCTTCGCCGCCGCCGGGTCAGCCGCCGCCATCGCCCCTTGTGGCAGCATCGCCGCCGCGCCCGCCAACAGCCCCAGTCGCCAGTTCATATATGCCCTTTCGATCCATTTGCCCGGCAATGTGGCATAGTGGTGGGCAGCCGCCAATCTGATCGCATGAAAGAACTCTACGTCCGTTCGCCCTGAGCCTGTCGAGCCGAAGGCGACCGAAGATCAACGAACGTCCTTCTTCTCAAGGCAGAAAGGACGAGGCTTCGACAAGCTCAGCCCGAACGGTTGTTGGTGACTGAACGCGAACGGGGGATGCCAGACCCCCGACCCACCCCGGCAAAAACTAAACCCGGCGCAATTTTTGCTTGCGCGCAATTATATGTCGTCGTCCCATATTGATCGGCCTTAGCCCCGCAGGACGTTCAGCCATGGCCCTACCCTATCGCAGTTTCGGATTTCAGGTGCTGGTCGGCATGGTCGCCGGACTGGCGCTGGGCCTTGTCGCCCGCCAGATCGGCGCGGGACCGGATGGCGACCTCAACTGGCTGGCGACCACGCTCCAGACGGTCGGGTCGATCTTCGTTTCCCTGCTGAAAGCCATCGTCCCGCCATTGGTGTTCGCGGCCATCGTCGCGTCGATCGCCAATTTGCGCGCGCTCGACAATGGCGCGCGGCTGGCCGGGCAGACTTTGCTATGGTTTGCCATCACGGCCCTGATCGCGGTCATCATCGGCCTTGCCATCGGCCTGATCGTCCAGCCGGGCGTGGGGCTTAGCACCGCTGCGCTTGCCGCCAAGCAGCCGGACTCCGTGGGCGGCTGGCTCGATTTCCTCAAAGGGTTGGTGCCGGGCAACAGCCTGGCGCTGAGCGGCAGCACCTCGGTCGGTGCGGATGGCACGGCCAGCACCAGCATCGGTTTCAACATCCTACAATTGCTGGTCATCGCCATCGCCGTCGGGCTGGCGACGCTGAAGGTCGGGGAGAAGGCAGAGCCGTTCCTTGCCTTCGTCCGGTCCCTGCTGGCTGTCGTGCGGGCGCTGCTGGGCTGGGTCATCCGCATGACGCCGATCGGCTCGGCAGGCCTGATCGGCGCGGCGGTCGCGACCTATGGCTGGGACGCGCTGGCGCGGCTGGGTGTGTTCACCGGCGCCATCTATCTGGGTTTGGCGATCGTCCTGCTGATCGTTTACCCCACGCTCCTGATCGCCCACGGCCTGAAGCCCCTGCCCTTCTTTGCCAAGGCATGGCCCGCGATCCAGTTGGGGTTCGTCTCCCGCTCGTCGGTCGGCACCATGCCGGTCACCGAAGCCGTGACCGAACGGCTGGGCGTCGACAAAAGCTACGCCGCCTTCGCCATTCCGCTGGCGTCGACCACCAAGATGGATGGCTGCGCGTCAATCTACCCCGCGCTGTCGGCGATCTTCGTCGCGGGCTTTTACGGCATCCCGCTAAGCGCGGTCGATTATGCGCTGATCGCGCTGGTATCGGTGATCGGTTCGGCAGCAACGGCTGGCCTGACCGGCGCGACCGTGATGCTGACGCTGACCCTGTCGACTCTCGGTCTGCCGCTGGAGGGCGCAGGGCTGCTGCTGGCGATCGACCCGATCCTCGACATGGGCCGTACGGCGGTCAACGTAACGGGTCAGGTGCTGGTGGGCGTGATCGTGGCCAAGCGCGAGGGGATTTTGGACGAAAGCGCCTATTATGGCGAGCGCGCGTTGGTGGGGGCTTGAGCGCCCGCCGGTCCGCGCCATGACGATCGCATGGCTATGAAGCTGCATCACTGCCCTGTCCTGCCGCTTCACCTTGGTCTATAGACCTTGGCCCGAACGGCAGAATTGCGACATCAAGGCGGATCAGTGACAGAGTATCAGGTGCATATCATCGGCGGCGGTTTGGCCGGGTCCGAGGCGGCGTGGCAATTGGCGCAGGCGGGGGTGAAGGTGCGCCTGTCGGAAATGCGCGGCGCGGGGGATATGACCCCTGCGCACCAGACCGAGGGCCTCGCTGAACTGGTCTGTTCCAACAGTTTCCGATCCGATGATGCCGACAAGAATGCCGTAGGGCTGCTGCATCAGGAAATGCGGCGGCTCGATTCCGTCATCATGGCGCAGGCCGAGCCGGCCAAGGTGCCCGCCGGCTCCGCTCTGGCGGTGGATCGGCACGTCTTTTCGGGCGGCGTGACCCGCGCGCTGGCCGATCATCCCAATGTCGAGATTGTCCGCGAACGGATCGACACGCTGCCCACGTCCGGCATGACCATCGTGGCGACCGGGCCGCTGACCGCGCCTGCGCTGGCGGCCAGCATCGGCCAGGCGGCTGGCATGGAGCATCTGGCCTTTTTCGACGCGATCGCGCCGGTCGTCCATCATGACAGCATCGACATGGATCAGTGCTGGATGGCCAATCGCTGGGACAAGATCGGCCCCGGCGGTGGCGAGGGCAAGGATTATATCAACTGCCCGATGAACCGGGAGCAATATGAGGCTTTCGTCCAGGGGCTGATCGACGGCGAAAAGACCGAGTATAAGGAGTGGGAGGCCAACACCCCCTATTTCGAGGGCTGCATGCCGATCGAGGTGATGGCGTCACGCGGCCCGGAAACGCTGCGTCATGGGCCGATGAAGCCCATGGGGCTGGACAATCCGCGTACCGGGCGCTGGCCCTATGCCGTGGTGCAACTGCGGCAGGACAATGCCAGCGGCACGTTGTGGAACATGGTCGGGTTCCAGACCAAGCTGAAACATGGCGCACAGGTGGAGCTGTTCCGCACCATACCGGGGCTGGAGAAGGCCGAATTTGCGCGGCTGGGCGGGCTGCATCGCAATACGTTCATCCAGTCGCCCAAGCTGCTCGATCCGACGCTGCGCCTCAAAAGCGCGCCGCATATCCGCTTTGCCGGGCAGATGACGGGGTGCGAGGGCTATGTCGAAAGTGCCGCGATCGGGCTGCTGGCGGGGCGGTTTGCGGCGGCGGAATTGCAGGGCCGCGTCATGACGCCGCCGCCCGCCGACACTGCGCTGGGCGCGCTGCTTGGCCATGTGACGGGCAATGTCGTGAGTGCCGACTATCAGCCGATGAATGTCAATTTCGGCCTGTTTCCGACGCTGGACGAGGTCAAGAAAAAGCAGCGCAAGGAGGCCTATACGGCGCGCGCGCGCGCATCGCTGGGGGCGTGGCTGGGCGAGATGAAGATCGCCTGAAGAACAACGTGCTCCCGCGTAGGCGGGAGCCTAGTTCGGAGCGTGGGACTGGGTTCCCGCCTGCGCGGGAACACGGATCAGCATTTGCACTTGGGCTTTGCGCTGCGTTTCGGCGCTGTCGCCGCGAACTCCGCCGGGGTGAGCTTGCCGTCCTTGTTCCCGTCCGCCGCGCCAAAACGATCCGATGTCGCGACCGCCCACTCCTCGAAAGAGAGGAGGTTGTCGCCATCCTTGTCGAGCGCCTTGAACGCCTTGGTCCGGCTGCCCATCATCTCGATCCGGGTGATGACGCCATCGCGATTGCGGTCGTAACGGGCAAAGCGCCGCTGTTCGCGGCTTTGCGGGCTGGCCTCGGCCGGCATGGGCGGCGCGTCGCCGATGGCGTCAGGATCGCCCTGCGGCAAACTCTCGACCGGCGGCGGTGGCGGCGGGGCGAATGCGAGTTGCGGGACCGGCTGGTTGCTCGCTCGCCCCTGCCACCAGAACAGGCCGCCCGCGATCAGCAGCAGCATCGCCATCGCGCCTGCCAGCAATCGCCCCATGCCCTCATTCTCCCCGGCTGCTTCGCCAGCCTATCCTAGCGCCCGAACAGCGCAACCCGCAACAGCCGCAACGCCAAGGCGCGCGGCATGGCGGCAGGCGCGCGGCGTCCGGCCAGCACATCCTGCCGGGCGAGCGTATAGGCGATCCGCAGCGGCTTCCAGGCGCGCGGCCAGGCGGGTGGCGGGTCCGTCACGAGTTGCTTGGCCAGCGCCAACGCTTCATCGGCCAGCCGATCATCGCCGACATGGCCCGAAAGATCCCATAATGCCCAGACCTGCCCCGCCTGCACCAGCCAGTCGGGGGCGTCCGCCTGGCCCGCCAGGGCGCGGAACAGCCCGCCGCCGCGTCCCACTGCATAGCTGCGCAGGCCCGCCACATCGATTTCCGGCTCCACCACCAATATTTCCCAGCCGTCGATCATCGCGACCAGTCCCGGCGCGGCGGCGGCGCCCGTCGCGCGCATCGCGTCGATCACTGGCTCCCCCTGCCCCTTCGTCCCCGACGCATCGTCGATGACGTCATTCCACCATGCCAACCGCATCTGGCCGATCGTGGGTTCGCGGGTCGATCGCGCGATATGCGCCAGCCGCCCATCATAGGCCCAGATCGCCCGATGCCGCGCCCCGTCCGCCCCCGCATGGGCGCTGAGCAGCGTCGCCAGCGGGGAAAGGCCATCATCAGGCACGGTAGTTATCGGTCCTTTAACCATCTTCCTCATACACATTCTAACCAGAGTGCCTGCATAGGCGAACAGAATTGCCCCGCCCGGACATGGGGGGTGTTGGGCGCGACATGGGTGATTGCGGACAGATGGGCAAGCAGATCAATCGGACGAACGGGTTTATGGCCCGGTTGGCGCATAACGAGGCTGGCAATGTCCTTGCCATCGTCGCCGCGGCGATTTTCCCGCTGGCGGGCCTGATCGGCGGGGGTATCGACGTCAGTCGGCTCTATCTGGCCAAGACCCGCCTTCAGCAGGCATGCGACGCGGGCGCGCTGGCGGGGCGCCGCTCCATGTCCGGCATTACCTGGACGACCGGCACGAACAGCAATGAAGAAACCGCCAAGAATTTCTTCAATCTGAATTTTCCCGCCAACAAATATGGCGCGGGGGCACCCACGATCCACTATGCCGCATCAAACACCGGCGCCGTGACCGGCACTGCGTCCGTCGCGGTGCCGATGACGCTGATGAAATTGTTCGGCTTCAGCAGCCGTACCATTTCGGCTGAATGCACGGCGGACCTGCAACTGCCCAACACGGACGTCATGTTCGTGCTCGACACCACCCTGTCGATGAACGACGTCAACCCCGGCGACAGCGAAAGCCGCATCGCCGTGCTACGCACTGCCGTCCAGAATTTCTACAACGCCCTGCAACAGGTGAAGCCGGCGGGCAGTCATATCCGCTATGGTTTCGTGCCCTATTCCTCGACGGTCAATGTCGGCATGTTGCTCAAGCGCAACTGGATTCAGGACAATCCGGTCTATGATTCCCGCGTGCCGGACGGAACGTCGGTTATTCCTGGGTCAACACAGGGCGGAACCATCACTACCAACACATCTGTCGTGGATAGTGGCAATACGTCGACGGGCACCAAATATCAGGGCTCTTCGGAAACATGCTCCGCGCCGGCAAATTCGCTGAGCGATAACTACACCGCATGGTCGGCATGGTCGCCGTCCGCCACCGCCCTGCCGCGATCGCGGACACGAGTCCGGACGCGCAACGGCGTCACCTATTCGGCAGGCCTGAATAAAGGCGTGTGCTGGATAACGCCGACCAACTATAATAATTTGATCGAAACCTATACCCAGACTGTGTCAGAAAATCCCAACGCCGGTGACCAGAATGCGGATGGGACAGCCTATCACTGGATCTACAAGCCAGTGACATACCCCGCAGCCGATTTGAAGGGCGCCGGTTCGGGCGATGAACTGGTGAGCGGCGGCTTTTTCACAGCACCAGTATCCAATAAGTTCGCCGCGGCTCGAAAAATCAGTTGGACTCAGGCCAACGCCTGCATTGAGGAACGCGCCACCCGTCGCAACAATGAAGGGACTGATGTTCCCCGTTACGACATGGACATCGATCTGATTCCCGATCCGGCCAAGCCTGAAACGCAATGGAAGCCATTCCTCCCTGGCGTTGTCTATGGCCGCCGCGCCAGTGGTGCAACCTCGACGTCGGGCTGGGAATATAGCGGTTCGGCGCCGACCTACACCCGCGTCGTGTCGCCCAATTCCACGACCGACTATTACACGCCCAACGGCTCACCTGACCAATATGGCGCCTGCCCGACCTATGCGCGCAAGCTGGCGGAAATCGACTCCTCTACCCTGTCGACCTACATGAAAGGGCTGACGACGGCGGGCTTTACCTATCATGATATCGGCATGCTCTGGGGCCTGCGTCTCATGTCACGCGAAGGCTTGTTCGCGGCGGAACATGCCGCAGCGGAATCGACCGGGCGCTACGCCCGCAACCTCATCTTCATGACCGACGGTGAAACCGATACGCGCATTGGCAGCTATGACGCATGGGGTGTGTCCGCCGTGTCCCGGCGCCGGACATCCACGGCGTCCATCCCAACCAACGCCGATCAGAATGCCATCACCGAAGCACGGCTGAGTGAATTGTGCACGATTGCCAAGACCCAGAAGAATATCACCGTCTGGGTCATCGCCTTCGGCACCAATCTGAGTACGATGTTGTCCAATTGCGCGTCGCCGGGCCGTGCCTATCAGGCGGACAATGCCGATCAGTTGACGACGACCTTCTCCCAGATCGCGTCGCAGATCGCCCAATTGCGGATCACACGATGAAACGCGCTGTCTCGCGATGGCCCGGCAGGGGGCTGCTGCGCGCCCTGCGCCGTGACAAGCGCGGGGTGACGGTCCTGGAATTCGCCTTTGTCGCGCCGGTGCTGATCCTCATCCTGATGTTCCTGTTCGACACTGCCTATTATCTTTATGCGCGGGCGATCCTGAGCGGGGAGGTACAGGCAGCCGGGCGCGCATCGGCGCTGGAAACGGCAACCCAAGCCAATCGCGATGCGCTCGACGGGGTTGTGGAAGCGTCGGTAAAGCGCCTCGTGGCGGGCGGCGACTTCAGCTTCTCGCGCATGGCGTACAAATCCTATGGCCGCGCGCAATCGAAGGCCGAAGCCTTTGTCGACGGCAATGGCGACGGCATATGCAACAATAACGAAACCTTCGATGACGCCAACGGCAACAATGTGCGCGATCTGGATTCAGGCGTGACTGGCCAGGGCGGTGCGAAAGACGTGACCATTTATACCGTGACGCTGCGCTACAATCGCATCTTCCCGATGGCCTATCTGCTGGGCTGGTCGCAACAAGTGACCATGGCGTCCAGCACCATCCTGCGCAACCAGCCCTTCGACAAGCAGTCCGAACCCCTCACCGGCAATTGCATATGAAGATCACAGCATGACCGCGATCCTGCCTTCCCCCTCCGCCCTTCGCAACGGATGGCGAGTTCATGCGCGCAGTCTGCGGCGCAGTGAAAGCGGCATGGCGCTGGTGGAATTCGCCATGGTCCTGCCTTTCCTCATGATCCTGACGACATCGGCGCTGGAACTGACCAACTATGCCATCACGGTAAAACGGGTCGGCGAACTGGGCGTGATGGTGTCGGACAATGCGTCCCGCATGGGCGCGCAAAGCGCGATCAACGACAAACCGATCAGCGAAGCGGAAATCAACGATGTGTTCATCGGCGCGGATCTTCAGGCATCGGGGCTGAACCTGGCAGCCAACAGCCGCATCATCCTGTCCAGCCTGCAACTGAACGGCGATGGCGGACAGACGATCAAATGGCAGCGCTGTTTTGGAGCGGTCAACTATGCGTCGGCCTATGGCACGCAGGGCACTGGCGCAACCGGTACATCATTCGCGGGCATGGGACCGACCGGCAAGGAATTGAAAGCCGCAACCGGAACCGCCGTGATGTTCGTAGAAATCCGATATCGTTACAAAAGGCTGATGCCGTTATTCTGGTTGCCGCTTAATGACATCACCGAAACCTCAGCCTTCAATGTCCGCGACAGCCGCGATCTGACCCAGGTTTACAATTCGGAAAATGTCACAGCCTCGACCTGCTCCTGACGAGCAGTAGCGACTGAAGGAAGAAACGGGCGGCGTTCGTCCGCCGCCCGCTCCCTGATATTTATTTGTAGCAGACCTTCTTCGCCGCCGCGACGACGCGGGCCGAATCGATCAGCGCTGCCTTTTCCAGGTTCGCGGCATAGGGCAGCGGCACGTCTTCGTTCGCGACGCGCAGGACCGGGGCATCGAGATCGTCAAAGCCCTGTTCCATGACCACGGCGGCGATTTCCGACGCGATCGAGCAGGTCGGCCAGCCTTCTTCCACCACGACAAGGCGGTTGGTCTTTTTCAGGCTTTCCAGCACCGTCGCCGTATCCAGCGGGCGCAGCGTGCGCAGGTCGATGACTTCCGCATCGATACCCTCTGCCGCCAGCGTTTCGGCGGCTTCGAGGGCGAGGCCAACGCCGATCGAATAGCTGACCAGCGTGACGTCGCTGCCCGGCCGCATGATCCGTGCCTTGCCGATCGGCAGGACATAATCATCGATCTTGGGCACGTCGAAGCTGCGACCGTAGAGCAGTTCGTTTTCAAGGAACACGACCGGGTCCTGGCTGCGGATCGCGGCCTTGAGCAGCCCCTTGGCATCGGCGGCGTCATAAGGGGCGATGACGATCAGGCCGGGGACGGCGGCATACCAGGGGCCGTAATTCTGGCTATGCTGCGCACCCACGCGGCTGGCCGCGCCATTGGGACCACGAAACACGATCGGGCAACGCATCTGGCCGCCGGACATGTAGTTAGTCTTGGCCGCCGAGTTGATGATGTGGTCGATCGCCTGCATGGCGAAGTTGAAGGTCATGAATTCCACGACCGGGCGCAAACCGCCCATCGCCGCGCCCGTGCCGATGCCGGCAAAGCCATATTCGGTGATCGGCGTGTCGATGACCCGCTTGGCGCCGAACTCGTCGAGCAGCCCCTGCGTTACCTTATAGGCGCCCTGATATTCGGCGACTTCCTCACCGATCACGAACACGCGCTCATCGGCGCGCATTTCCTCGGCCATGGCGTCGCGCAGCGCTTCGCGGACCGTTGTTTTCACGAACTCGGTGCCTTCGGGAATGGCAGGATCCTGGACCGACGCCTTGACGTTGCTGGCCAGCTTGGACGTGCCGCTCTCGGCCTTCTTCGGCGCTTCGGACGCGGCGTCCGCCTTGGGCGCTTCCTTGGCTTCGGCCTTGGGTGCGGGCGCGGCTTCCTCGCCGCCCTCGCCCGCCATCTCGGCGATCACGGTGCCGACCTTCACGCCTTCGGTGCCCTCGGCAATCATGATCTTGCCGATCTTGCCTTCGTCGACCGCCTCGAATTCCATCGTCGCCTTGTCGGTTTCGATTTCGGCCAGAATGTCGCCCGAACGGACCTCATCACCTTCCTTGACCAGCCATTTGGCCAGCGTGCCCTCTTCCATCGTCGGCGAGAGCGCCGGCATCTTGATTGCGATACCCATTAATATTGCTCCACCAGCACGTCTGTATAGAGTTCAGCCATCTCCGGCTCAGGCGATGTTTCAGCAAAATCAGCCGCTTCGCTGACGATCTTGCGAATGTCCTGATCGATCTTCTTGAGTTCGTCCTCACCCACGCCCTGCGCGGAGAGATAGGCTTTGACGCCCTCGATCGGGTCGGACTTGTCGCGCATCGCCTGGACTTCCTCACGCGAGCGATATTTGGCCGGGTCGGACATGGAGTGGCCGCGATAGCGGTAGGTTTTCATTTCCAGCAGGATGGGGCCATTGCCGCCCTGCACCCATTTGAGCGCTTCCTCGGTCGCGCCGCGCACGGCCAGCACGTCCATGCCGTTGACCTGGATACCGGGAATGCGGAAGCTTTCGCCCCGGCGATAGAGCTGGTCCTCGGCGGACGAGCGGTTGACGCTGGTGCCCATGGCGTACTGATTATTTTCGATGACGAAAATGATCGGCAGCTTCCACAGTTCGGCCATGTTGAAGGATTCATAGACCTGGCCCTGGTTGGCCGCGCCGTCGCCGAAATAGGCGACGCACACGCCGCCATCGCCATTATATTTGTGCGCAAAGCCCAGCCCAGCGCCCAGCGACACCTGCGCACCGACAATGCCATGACCGCCGTAAAATTTATGTTCGACGCTGAACATGTGCATCGAACCGCCCTTGCCGCGGGAAATACCCGCTTCACGGCCAGTCAGTTCTGCCATGATGACATTGGGGTCGATACCATAGGCCAGCATATGGCCATGGTCGCGATAGCCGGTGATGACGCTGTCCTTGCCGGGCTTGAGCGCCGACTGGATGCCGACGGCAACCGCTTCCTGGCCGATGTAAAGATGACAGAAGCCACCGATAAGGCCCAGGCCGTAAAGCTGCCCGGCTTTTTCTTCAAACCGGCGGATGAGGACCATCTGTCGGTAGAATTCCAGCAACTCTTCCTTGGATGCCTTGTAATCAGTGGGAGTTTCAGGGCGAGGCCGGTTATGGTCCGCGCCGGCGGCGGGTGCAGCCGCCTTTGCCGTTGCGCGTGAAGGACGCGGCGTCGTTGGTTTCGCCAAGGCTCTTATCCTTTTGCGTGGGGTAGGATGGAAGGAAGTCCGATATAGCGGGAGAGCTGGAGATATTGCAACGACGAAGCCCCTGAATCCGGGCCAGATCAATAAGAATTCCGCAAACTTCACCCCATCTGCGAAGTTTGCAAAGCCAAGATCAATCCGTCCGCAGTAAAATTGCGGCTACGGCGATTTCTACGCAAAAACCTTACGTTTTCCTTGAAGGCGGCTCAGTTGAGCGGAACGATCACTTCGTCATGGTGGATGACGCCGAGCTGGCGACGGATCAGTTCATCGGCCAGATCGGGATCGACACGGCGCGGATCGAGCGCCTCGACGCGATTGCGCAATTCGGCGCGCGTCGCCTGCGTGCTTTTCAGTTCGGCCTTGGCTGCGCGCAACTGACGCGAATAATCGCCCCACGCCAGCACCCCGTTCGACCCCAGCACGACATAGAGGGCAAAGACGAGCAGCAGCAGCAGCGCGACCGCCGGACCAAAGGCCGAGAAAAGAAGGGAACGAAGCTTCGCGATGTGCGCCATGACCAAGATGAATCACAGGGAGAGACTGGCCGCAAGTAAAAAATGGTTAACTTGCGGCCAACCGAATCCCGACAGTTTTAGCGGAAGATGGAGCGGCCCGCATAGACGGCGATGTCGCCCAGTTCTTCCTCGATACGGATGAGCTGATTATATTTGGCGAGCCGGTCGGAACGCGCGAGCGAACCCGTCTTGATCTGACCGCAATTTGTGGCGACGGCGAGGTCCGCGATGGTCGCGTCCTCGGTTTCGCCCGACCGATGCGACATGACGGCAGTGTAGCGCGCGCGATGGGCCATATCGACGGCCGCCAGCGTCTCGGTCAGCGTGCCGATCTGGTTGACCTT
The DNA here is from genome assembly GCF_059424385.1 of Sphingobium sp. GW456-12-10-14-TSB1. NCBI lineage: Bacteria > Pseudomonadati > Pseudomonadota > Alphaproteobacteria > Sphingomonadales > Sphingobiaceae > Sphingobium > Sphingobium sp. GW456-12-10-14-TSB1. The sequence goes on from NZ_JBWKZI010000001.1 coordinate 1,577,949, forward strand.
GACCAGCAACGAATTGGCCAGCCCCATGTCGATGCCCATGGCCAGACGCTTGGGATTGGTGACGAACAGGTCGTCGCCGACCAGCTGGACCGAACCACCGATCTTGTCGGTCAGCGCCTTCCAGCCTTCGAAATCATCCTCGCTCATGCCATCCTCGATCGACTTGATCGGATAGTCGGCACACAGGGCGGCAAGATAATCGGCCATTTCGACCGGGCTGAGCGACAGGCCTTCGCCCGAAATCTCATATTTGCCGTTCTTGAAAAATTCGGTCGCGGCGCAATCGAGCGCCAGCACGACATCGTCGCCCGGCTTGTAGCCCGCCTTTTCGACCGACAGCATGATGAAATCCAGCGCATCGCGGGTAGAGGCGATGTTGGGGGCAAAGCCGCCCTCGTCGCCCACCGACGTCGCCAGCCCCTTGTCATGCAGGCCTTTTTTCAGCGTGTGGAAGATTTCCGACCCGATCCGCACGGCGTCGGCGATGCTTTCCGCGCCGACCGGCATGATCATGAATTCCTGAAAGTCGATCGGATTGTCGGCATGTTCGCCGCCGTTGATGATGTTCATCATCGGCACCGGCAGGACATGCGACGACACGCCGCCGACATAGCGGTAGAGCGGCAGGCCGCGCGCATCGGCAGCCGCTTTCGCCACCGCCAGGCTGACGCCCAGGATCGCGTTGGCGCCGAGGTTCGACTTGTTGTCGGTGCCGTCCAGCTCGATCATCGCGGCGTCGACTTCGCCCTGATCTTCCGCGTCCAGGCCGATCAGTTGTTCGGCAATCGTGTCGTTGACGGCGGCAACCGCCTGCAGCACGCCCTTGCCCATATAGCGGCTCTTGTCGCCGTCGCGCTTTTCCACCGCTTCATAGGCGCCGGTCGATGCGCCGGACGGGACGGCGGCGCGGCCAAAGCTGCCATCTTCAAGGGTGACGTCGACTTCGACGGTGGGGTTGCCCCGGCTGTCGAAAATCTGGCGGGCGTGAATGTCGAGAATGGCGGTCATGGTCGCTCCCTGAAATATGGCCTGCGCTGCGGCAGGACGCCTATTTTCGCGCTCCGCTTAGCCAGCGCCCCCGTGCTTGGCAATGCAGAGGGGCTTGCATGGGCGGAAAAAATGCCGATGGTCGAAATTGGAACGGCTACGGAACTGTGAGCGACCGCAAAGCATTTGACCCAAGTATCATTTGCCGCGGCGCGCGCCCCAGCCGCGCAACCGAAAGGGAGACTTAGGACCATGGCCGACACGCCCGACACCCCGCCCGCCAAGACAGCGCCGAAAAAGTCGGTCGGCAGGCCGCGCAAGGCCAAGCCGGTCGAGGCCACCGCAGCCAGCGCCCCCGTGGTCAAGGCAACGCCAGTGCGCAAGACGCCCGTGCGCAAGGTAGCGGCCGCAAAGGCAACGACCGCAAAGGCGACCACCAGCGCGAAGGCCACGAAGAAGCCCGGCAACGGCGCAGCATCGACCGGCTGGTCGGCGCAGATCGCGCCCATCAAGGCGAAGGCGGAACAGGCGGCCAAATCCGCCACCGACGCGCTGGGCGCTGTCGACTGGAAGTCGCATATCGACCCGATCAAGGAACAGGCAGGCAAGACCGCCAAGTCGGCTGCTGGCGTCGCCAAGGAAAAGACCGGCACGGCGATGCAGAGCCTGGCCAAGCTGATTTCCGATACGGCGGGCACGGTCGATGCAAAGCTCGGCCCGCAATATGGCGATTATGCCCGGCAGGCGGCCGAATCGGTTGCCGGCGCGGCGGACACGCTGGACAGCAAGGATGTCGACCAGTTGATGAACGAAGCGCGCGATTTCGTGCGTAAAAGCCCGGCTGTCGCCATCGGCGCGGCGGCGGTGGTCGGTTTCGTGTTGATGCGTCTGGCCAAGGGTTCGGACAGCGACACCTGACATCTGCGCAAAGGCCCCGGCGAACGGGGCGGAGGAAGATTTGACAGACAAGCCAGCGGAAACGGCGGTCACGCCGCAAGCCGACGGGCATGAGGACGGCGCGCCCGACGAATCGGTGCGTGATGTCTTTGCCCGTCTCTATGCCGATGGCCGTGCTTATGCAGCGGCGGAAGCGGACAAGCAGAAGGCGCGCGCCGGCCTTATCGGAGCAGGCGTGCGCGATGCCGCGATCTTTGCCGTGGTGGCGATCATGCTGATATTCGCCACGCTGGTGGCGCTCCTGATCGGGTTGATCATCGCGCTATCGCCACAGCTTGGCCCGCTTTGGGCGACCTTCGCGGTGCTGGGCGCCAGCCTGCTGGTCACGACCGGGCTTTTGCTGATGGCAAAGGCACGGATCTCCCGGATGAAGAAGGCGATTACCCCATGAGTGGTGCGTTGCAATATCGCGAGGCTGTCGCGCGGGCCGAGGCCGCAAAACAAAGCCTGATTTCCAGCGCTCAGGCCGCTAGGGCGCGGGTAACGCCCGCCCGGTTGAAGCAGGACGCCACGACCAAGGTGGTGGATGCTGCGATGGACGGCATGGCCTATGCCGCCGCCACGGCACGCCAGCGGCCAGCCATGGTGGGGGCGGCGGGCGCGGCCATCCTGCTCTTCCTTGTCCGTCGCCCGCTCGCGGCACTTTTCGGGCGGCTGTACGTTGGACATACCGACACGAACCCCGACCATTCGGAGACTGAAAATGGCTGATATTCGCGCCCAACTGAGCCGCGTTCGCGAAGCGGCAAATGATGTCGCGGCAAGCGCGACGGACAAGATCAAGGATGGCACCGGAAAAGCCCGCGAAGGCGCAGGCGAACTGATCCAGACCAGCCGGGATAAAGCGAGCGAAGCCTATGGCGACGCGCGCGACCGCACGCAAAAAATCGCGACGCGCGCCAACCAGATCGTGCAGGAGCATCCGGTCGTGGCCGTCGCTGGCGCCGTCGCGGCTGGCGCGCTGGTCGCATGGATGTTCCCCAAGAGCCGGGCTGCCATGAAAGCATTGCCGGGCATTGCCAGCGCCGCTGGTGCGCGCGTGGTCGAGGCAGCGCTTGCTGCCCGATCGGCAGCGACCGACGGCGCGGAATCGATCAAGCAGAGCGCAAGCGATCTGGCCGCCACGGCGCGCAAGACGGCAGCGTCGAGCGATCTGCCGGGCAAGGCTACGCACATTACCGAAGATGTCGTGGCCCTCGTCAACGCCAAGGTTGACGCGCTGGCCGATGCGATAAAGGCGCGATTGCCGAAAAACTAATCGCGCCGGCAGCAAAAGCACGCAATTGCCCCCTCTGCCCCCCTTGGATGGACGCTGCACCGCTGCTAGGAGCAGCGTTCACCCAAAAGAGGACAGATAACGCCATGAGCAAAATGCATCTGGTGATGGGCGGTCGCGTTACCGATCCACAAACACTGGATTTTCAGGACCTGAGCAAGGTCGATCTTGTCGGCGTGTTCCCTGACTATGTGTCGGCGGAGAAAGCGTGGCGCAGCGCCGCGCAGCGGACCGTCGACGACGCGGAAATGCGCTATGTGATCGTGCATCTGCACCGGCTGCTGGAACCGGAACTGCCGTCCAGCTGATGATTTAGTTGAGGGGCTGGGGCGGCTTTCGGAAACGCCATCGCAACAGCGGGCGCGTCAGCACCAGCCCCACAAGAAAGCCGCCAATATGCGCGGCAATGGCGATCTGGCCAAGCTGCCTCATCCCGCCAGCGGTCGCGATACCGATCATCAGTTGCAAGCCGATCCACGCCGCCGCCAGCCAGAGAAGGCGCACGATATTGGCCGAGATCGGCCCAATGCTACGCACCGTCTGCTGGCTGTATAGCAGGGCATAGGTCGCCATGATCGCCGAAATCGCACCGCTGGCGCCGACCATCGGATTGGTCGAACCGGGGTCGATCGCCCATTGCGCGGCGCATGCGCCATAAGCGCCGGTCAGATAGAGGCAGAGCGTACCGCCCTTCCCCAACACCTGTTCGACCTGCCGCCCGCAAAACACCAGCATCAGCAGGTTGAAGCCGATATGCAGCCAGCCTGCGTGGATCAGCGTGCAGCTGAGCGGCGTCAGCCAGGCAGGGACAGCCGCCATGCCGTCCAGCAGCGCCGGATCGGCAATGCGCGCAGGAATGAAGCCGCCGATGATGGCCGCATCATCCGTGCGCCCGGTCAGATCAAGCAGCAGAAACGCGACGAAGGTTATCGCCGCGATCCCGTTTGTCATCTTGCCTGCAGGTAATCTCACGATCAGATGAAATCGATTTTTTCGACCTGGTAGAATTTGTCGCCCGACGGGACCGACACTTCCACATCTTCACCGACCGTGCGGCCAATCAGCGCTCGGCCAAGCGGGCTGTTATAGGAAATCATGCCCAGCTTCGCGTCCGCCTCGGCCTGACCCACGATCTGATATTTGACCGGCTTGTCATCCTCGTCCAGCAAGGTGACGGTCGCGCCGAACACGATCTTGTCGCCCGACAGGCTTTTGGGATCGATGATCTGCGCGCGCGAAAGCTTGTCCTCCAGATCGGAAATGGTGGCCTCCACCTGACCCTGACGTTCCTTCGCCGCATGATATTCGGCATTTTCCGACAGGTCGCCATGGGCGCGCGCCTCTTCGATGGCGTCAACGATCAATGGCCGTTCAGCCTTGAGTTCGCGGAGTTGCCCCATGAGCTTGTCATAGCCCACCTGCAACATCGGCATCTTCTCAACGGTCGCCATTATGCAAATCCTTCGTCAAAACTTCCCTTTGGCGGCGACCAACATGGTGCCACCCGCAGCGTGTGTCCTTGTGCAGGGGATCAGGCTTGCGACAGGGGATAATAGGACTGGAGCGACCGCACTTCAAGGGGATGGTCCCGCAAAGCCTCGATTGCATCCGCCGCGGCGACGCTGGCAGCGGCCGTGGTGAAACTGGCAATCTTCGCCCGTAGAGCCGATGTGCGGATCGCCTTGCTGTCCTTCAAGGACTGCCAGCCTTCGGTGGTGTTGAAGATCAGCTGCACGTCGCCGTCGGTGATCCGGTCGACGATGTGCGGACGGCCCTGCGCCACCTTGTTGACGGTTTCGACCGCGATGCCATGGTCGGCCAGGAAAGTCGCGGTGCCGCCGGTCGCGATGATGCGGAATCCCATGGCGGCCAGCTTCTTGGCAGCGGGCAGGATGACCTGCTTGTCGCCATCCTTCAGCGATATGAACACCGTGCCGCCAGTCGGCAACATGGTGCCAGCGCCGATCTGCGCCTTGGCGAAGGCGGTGGCGAAATCGCTATCGATTCCCATGACTTCGCCGGTGCTCTTCATTTCCGGTGACAGGACCGGATCGACGCCTGGGAAGCGACCGAAGGGGAATACCGCTTCCTTGACCGCGACATGGTTGATCGCGTTGCGGTCGATCGTGGGCAGCGTTTCCAGCATCTCGCCCGCCATCACGCGCGCGGCGATCTTGGCGATGGGGGTGCCGATCGCCTTGGCCACGAAGGGGACGGTGCGGCTGGCGCGCGGGTTCACCTCAATGAGGTAAACCGTGCCATCCTTGACCGCGAACTGGATGTTCATCAGCCCGCGCACCGACAGGGCATGGGCCAATATTTCGGTCTGCCGTTCGATTTCCGCGATGATGTCATTGCTCAGGCTGTAGGGCGGCAGCGAACAGGCGCTATCGCCCGAATGGACGCCGGCTTCCTCGATATGCTGGAGCACGCCAGCCACGACGACATCGGCGCCGTCGCACAGGGCATCGACGTCAACCTCTATCGCGTCGCGCAGATACTGGTCGATCAGCACAGGCGATTCGCCCGACACCAGAACGGCGGTCGTGATATATTCTTCCAGTTGCGCCTGCCCGTCGACAATCTCCATCGCCCGGCCACCCAGAACATAGCTGGGGCGCATGAGGACGGGATAGCCGATGCGGTTGGCGACCGCGATCGCCTCCTCCCGGCTGCGGGCGATGCCGTTGGCGGGCTGACGCAGCTTCAGCTTGTCGATCAGCGCCGCGAAACGCTCGCGGTCTTCGGCCAGGTCAATGGCGTCGGGGGACGTGCCAAGGATCGGGATGCCCGCATCCTCCAGCGCCTGCGCCAGCTTGAGCGGGGTCTGGCCGCCAAACTGGACGATGACGCCCTTGAGCGTGCCGTTCGATTTTTCGATGTCGAGGATTTCCAGCACATCCTCGGCTGTCAACGGCTCGAAATAGAGGCGATCCGACGTGTCATAGTCGGTCGACACGGTTTCGGGGTTGCAGTTGACCATGATGGTTTCATAGCCAACGTCGCTCAATGCAAAGCAGGCATGGACGCAACAATAGTCGAATTCGATCCCCTGCCCGATCCGGTTCGGCCCGCCGCCCAGAATGACCACCTTTTCGCGATCCGTCGGGGCGGATTCATTTTCCGCTTCCCCAAAGATCGGCGCTTCATAGGTCGAATACATATAGGGCGTTTTCGCCTCGAACTCGGCGGCGCAGGTGTCGATACGCTTGAACACCGGGCGCACACCCAGCTTATGGCGCAGCGCGCGCACTTCATCCTCGGTCACGCCGCCGGTCATCGCCTTGACCGCTTCGTGGATCAGGCCGGAACCGCGCGCAATGCCGCGTTCCATGCCACGCAGATTGGCGGATTTGAGCGCGAGATAGGCAAGGCGCTTGTCGGAAAAGCCCATGGATTTCAGGCGCCGCATCCCGTCCGCATCGCGCGGCAGGCCGTTTTCCAGAACCTCGCCTTCCGCATCGATAATTTCCTTGATCCGCTCAAGGAACCAGGGATCGAACTTGGCGATATTGTGGATTTCGGTGACGCTCAGCCCTTCGCGCAACGCCTGGGCCGCGACCAGCAATCGGTCGGGCGTGGGCTGGGACAAGGCGGCGACGATGTCATCCTTGGGCGCGCCGACCAGATGTTCGACATCGTTGAAGCCGCACAGGCCGGTTTCCAGTCCGCGCAGCGCCTTCTGCATCGATTCATGGATGTTGCGGCCAATCGCCATGACTTCGCCGACCGATTTCATCGCGGTGCCAAGCAGCGGTTCTGCGCCCTTGAACTTTTCGAACGCGAAGCGCGGGATCTTGGTCACGACATAGTCGATGGTCGGCTCGAAGCTCGCTGGCGTCGCGCCGGTAATGTCGTTGGTAATCTCGTCGAGCGTATAGCCCACGGCCAGCTTGGCCGCGACCTTGGCGATCGGGAAGCCGGTCGCCTTCGACGCGAGGGCCGAGGAGCGCGAGACGCGCGGGTTCATCTCGATCACGATCAGGCGACCATCCTTGGGATTGACCGCGAACTGTACGTTGGAACCGCCTGTTTCGACGCCGATTTCACGCAGCACCGCAATGGATGCGTTGCGCATGATCTGATATTCCTTGTCGGTCAGCGTCAGCGCCGGGGCGACCGTGATGCTGTCGCCGGTATGGACGCCCATCGGATCGACATTTTCGATCGAACAGATGATGATGCAATTGTCGTTGCGGTCCCGCACGACCTCCATCTCATATTCTTTCCAGCCGAGCAGCGATTCCTCGATCAGCACTTCGGTGGTGGGCGATGCGTCCAGGCCACCGCGCACGATGGTCATGAACTCGTCGCGATTATAGGCGATGCCGCCGCCGGTGCCGCCCATGGTGAAGCTGGGACGGATGATCGAAGGCAGGCCGGTAAATTCCAGCGCCTCCAGCGCCTCCTCCATGGAGTGGGCAATGCGCGAACGGGCGGATTCAAGGCCGATCTTGTCCATGGCGTCGCGGAACTTGATCCGGTCCTCCGCCTTGTCGATGGCTTCTGCGTCCGCGCCGATCATCTGGACGCCGAACTTCTCCAGCGTGCCGTCATTGAACAAGGCCAGCGCGGTGTTGAGCGCGGTCTGCCCGCCCATCGTCGGCAGCACCGCATCCGGCCGCTCCTTCTCGATGATCTTCGCCACGATTTCGGGCGTGATCGGCTCGACATAGGTGGCGTCGGCAAATTCCGGGTCGGTCATGATCGTGGCCGGGTTGGAATTGACCAGGATGATGCGATAGCCCTCCTCTTTCAACGCCTTCACCGCCTGCGTGCCCGAATAATCGAACTCGCACGCCTGGCCGATGATGATCGGACCAGCGCCGATGATGAGGATGGAGGAGATGTCGGTGCGTTTGGGCATTATTTTTGGCTCTCGCGATGCAGGCGGACGAAAGGCGGTTTGACGAAAGACAAGACGCAACTAAACGAAGCGTCGTTCAAACCTTTGGTCGGAAAACGAAGCTGCGCAGTTTCGTCGACATCCAACCATCCAATATTCGAACTCATTTGCCACTCAGCCAGTCGGCAACGAGAAGCAATGAAGGTGAGATGAGCGCTTACGTCTCTAGCTTGGCGAGCCGGATCGACATCGCCAGCTTTTTGCCAAGCCGGACCTTGGCCGGTCGGTCGGCGGTATTCGAGGATCAGCCATTCCTTTGAAGCCCTGAGTTGTTGGACAGCCCAAGCACCAAAACAAGAAACTGCCGACAGAGCCGCGCCGATTGCCATAGGTTTTAGGAAGCCACGGCTCAATGCACCGCCCCCGTCCGCGCCTCGCACCCCCAGCCGTCATATTCGACGCCGCAGAGGATTTCGATCTGGAGGCATTTCTTCGTCAGCGCGCGGATCGAGGCTTCGTCGACTGCCTGTTCGCATTCCAGAAACAGGAACAGGTCGCCTTCCTCATCTTCCTCCCGGTCCAGTTCGACCATGCCGAACTGGCTGGCGATGGTCAGGACGCGCTCGAAATCCTTTTCCGATCCGCGAAAGCTTACGTCCACCGGGCGCGGGATCATCGCCTTGTCGCCATTGGCGGCTAGGTTGGCGAGGACTTGGCGGTCCGCTTCCCATTCGGCGGCCAGCCGCGCTTCATCGACGGGAGGCAGCTTGATACTCATGCCGCCACGGCTTTTTTGAGGCCATCGACGAAGCGCTGGAACAGATAGAAGCTGTCCTGCGGGCCGGGCGAGGCTTCGGGGTGATACTGGACCGAGAAGGCATTTTTGTCAGTGAGCGCAATGCCGCAATTGCTGCCGTCGAACAGCGAGACATGGGTGGCGCGGACATTGGCGGGCAGCGTCGCCGCGTCGACCGCGAAGCCGTGGTTCATGCTGGTAATCTCGACCAGCCCGTCCTCCAGCCGCTTGACCGGATGGTTCGCGCCGCGGTGGCCCTGATGCATCTTGATGGTCTTTGCGCCGACGGCAAGGCCGAGCAACTGGTGGCCAAGGCAGATGCCGAACACAGGGATGTCCGCGTCCAGCACCTGCCGGATCACAGGCACGGCGTATGCGCCGGTCGCGGCGGGATCGCCCGGACCGTTGGAGAGGAACACGCCATCGGGCGACAGGGCCGACACCTGATCGAAGGTCGCGGTGGCGGGCAGCACGGTGACGCGCGCGCCAGCCTTTACCAGGTTACGGAAGATATTGTTCTTCGCGCCATAGTCGATGGCGACGACGTGGGGGCGGTCAGCGCCCGCCTCGCCAAGACTATAGCCCGCGCCCAGCGTCCAGCCGCCATCGTTCCACAAGCGGCTGTCCTTGGCGGTGACTTCGATGGCGAGGTCCATGCCCTCCAGCCCCGGCCAGGCGGCGGCCTTGGCAGCCAGCGCGGCGATGTCGAACTGACCGTCGGGATCATGGGCGATGACGATGTTGGGCGCGCCCTTTTCGCGGATCATCCGGGTCAGCGCACGGGTATCGACGCCCGACAGGCCGATGCGGCCATGATCGCGCATCCATGCGTCAAATGGCTGGACGTTGCGGAAATTGCTGGGTTCGGTGACGTCCTGCCGCACGACGCAGCCCAGCGCAAAGGGCGTGTCCGCTTCCACATCGTCGGCATTGGTGCCGACATTGCCGATATGGGGGAAGGTGAAGGTCACGACCTGGCCCGCATAGCTGGGGTCGGTCATGATTTCCTGATAGCCGGTGATGGCGGTGTTGAAGCAAAGTTCGCCCACCGCTTCGCCCACCGCGCCGAAGCCACGGCCGAACACGGCGGAACCATCGGCAAAAACCAATACCCCTGTCGCTCCTTTGGGCACAATGAGGGTCTTGGCGTCAGCCATGGTCGGGTGGTCCTTTTTTGCTTTTGCGGGGTCCCGTCTGGTGCGGGTTAAACGGCCGGTCACCTATGCCTGTGCGACGTCGCGGTCAACGCCTGTTAAAAATCTCTTTTGGCGTTATATCTACTTCTTTCCCGATCAGAACAGGATTCGCTTCGCCATGATTCGCGATACCATCAAGAGCGCCCAGATCACAGCCATGAAGGCGGGCGACAAGGAACGTCTGGCCGCCGTGCGCCTGATCCTGGCCAAGCTGAAGGACCGCGACATCGAATTGCGCGTGGCCACCAGCGTGCCCGACGACGATGTGGTGGTGGTCGAAGTGCTGCAAAAGATGGTCAAGCAGCGCCGCGAATCGATCGACATGTTCAAAAATGGCGGGCGCGACGAACTGGCCGCCAAGGAACAGAGCGAACTGGACGTGATCGAAAGCTTCCTGCCGCAACAGTTGAGCGAGGATGAGACGAAGGCGGCGATCGAGGGGATCAAGGCCGAAGTCGGCGCGGCGAGCGTCAAGGATATGGGCAAGGTGATGGCAGTGCTGAAGGAACGGCACGGCCAGGTGATCGACATGAGCAAGGCAAGCGCGCTGGTGAAGGCGGCGCTGAACTGAACTGGCGCTTGTGGCTCCCCTCCCGCTTGCGGGAGGGGTCAGGGGAGGGCATGTTTGACCCCGATGGACAAAGGCTATGCCCGCCCTACCGCAAGAGCGCGCGCCCTGCGCAACAATGCGACGGACGCAGAGCGCGTGCTGTGGCAGGCGATCAGCGCGCGCAAAGTTTCCGGCATCCGGTTCAACCGCCAAGTGCCTGTCGGCCCGTTCATCTGCGACTTTGTGGCACGATCCATTGGTCTGGTGATCGAGGTTGATGGCGGCCAGCACGAGGATGCCGTCGATGCGGAACGAACGCGCTATATCGAACCGCAGGGATTTCGCGTGATCCGTTTCTGGAACAATGATGTGTTGGGCAATCTGGACGGAGTGATCGAGGACATTATGCGCGTCGTGGCGGACATGCCCTCCCCCAACCCCTCCCGCAAGCGGGAGGGGAGTTAAATGTCCCTGACCCCCGCCTTTCTCGATGAATTGCGTGCGCGTACATCGCTGTCCACGCTGATCGGGCGTACCGTGAAGGTGCAGAAGGCGGGGCGCGAATATAAGGCGTGCTGCCCGTTCCATAACGAAAAAACGCCCAGCTTCACGATCAATGACGAGAAGGGCTTTTACCACTGCTTCGGCTGCGGCGCGCATGGGGACGCTATCCGGTGGATGACGGACCAGCGCGGCCTGCCCTTCATGGAGGCGGTGAAGGAACTGGCGCAGGCGGCGGGGATGGACGTGCCTGCGGCCGATCCGCGCGCGGCCAAACGGGCGGAGGCGGCCAAAGGGCTGCATGACGCGATGGCGGCGGCACAGGGCTTTTTCGAGGAGCAACTGGGCGGGATCGAGGGCGCGGAGGCGCGGGCCTATCTGGGCAAGCGCGGCATCAGCGATGCGACGCGACGAGCGTTCGGCTTTGGTTATTCGCCGGATTCGCGGGGCAAGCTGAAGACCGCGCTGCGCGATTTTGGCGAACCGATGCTGGTCGACGCTGGCCTCCTGATCGACCCGGACGGCGCCGAGCCGGATGGCGGTAAAACCAGAAAGCGCGACACGTACGATCGTTTCCGTGGTCGTCTGATGCTGCCGATCCGCGACATTCGCGGGCGCGTGATTGCCTTTGGCGGGCGGATATTGGGCGCAGGGGAGCCGAAATATCTCAATTCCCCCGACACGCCTTTGTTCGACAAGGGGCGCACCCTCTACAATATCGACCGCGCCTCCCCCGCCAGCCGCAATACCGGCCGGGTGATCGTGGTCGAAGGCTATATGGACGTGGTCGCGCTGGCGCAGGCGGGCTTTGCCGACGCGGTCGCGCCGCTGGGCACGGCGCTGACCGAGCATCAGATCGAACGACTGTGGAAGATGGTCGAGGTGCCGATCCTGTGCTTCGATGGCGATTCGGCGGGGCAGAAGGCGGCGATCCGCGCGGCGATGCGCGCCCTGCCCCTGCTGCGCCCCGGCCATAGCCTGGCCTTTGCGACGCTGCCTGCGGGCAAAGACCCCGACGACCTGATCCGCGCCGAAGGGCCAGCGGCGATGGACGCGGTGCTGGCCGCCGCGCAACCGCTGGTCGACCGGCTGTGGAGCCACGAACAGACTGTCGCGCCGCTCGATACGCCCGAACAAAAGGCGGCGCTCAAGCAAAGGCTGGCCGCGATTACCGAGGCGATCGGCCATCCCGATGTGCGCGCCCATTATGCCCATGCGTTCCGTGAGCGCTATGACGCGCTGTTTTTCGCCCGACCCGCCTTCAGCAACGCCCCGCGCGGGCAAGGTGCCAATAATGCTGGCCGTTGGCAGCGCGACAAGAAGGGGAATTGGAAACCGCCGATCGCCCCCGTCGGCCAGGAAGCTCGCGCGATCGGCGCAACCGGCATGGAACAACGGCTGTTGCGCGCGATTCTGGCCAGTTTGCTGCGCCATCCCGACCAGATTGTCCGCCATCGCGAGACACTGGCGAGCCTGCAAGTGGCGGATCGGGCGCTGGGTCAATTGCTCGCCGCGATGATTGCTGCATCCTTTCGCAAAGAAACAGTTGAAACCGATGGCCTCCTTACCATATTGGGGCGAGGTGAAGTGTATAATATGGCGAAGGGGATGCTTCGGGCCGACACGTTCACATTCACCCCCCACAGGATGACAACCGACGCCGATCGCGTGACCCGCGATCTGGAGGAGGCCATTCGGGTGATGGCGCAGGGACCGGAGCTGGACGCTGCATTGGCGGAGGCGACGAGACGGGCGAGGGAAGACCTCAACGAGGCAAGCTATGCCGAGCAGCAACGGGTCCATCGGCTGAAAATGGACCATGAAAGCCGCCTGGCGGAACTCGCGCAGTCCGACGACATTGAGTGATATGATCGTCCCGTCATGGGACGAGGGATTTGAATGATCGCTCCGGCAAGAAGGAGCGGCGGAGTTAAGGCGAATAAATGGCGACCAAGGCGAACAGCAAAAGTGCGGGTGCGGGTGATGGCGGAGATGAAGGTGGCGATGCCCCGCTGCTCGACCTGAACGAAGCCTCGGTCAAGAAGCTGCTCGCCCGTGCCAAGAAGCGCGGCTACATCACCTATGACGAACTGAACAGCGCCCTGCCCCAGGACCAGATGTCGTCCGAGCAGATCGAGGATGTCATGTCCGCGCTCAACGACATGGGCGTCAACATCGTCGAAAATGAAGAAGCCGGCGATGATGGCGAGGACCAGCAGCGCGAGGATGACAATGACGACGCCAATGAAGTGGCGGAGGACGATGACGGCTCGCCCCGGCTGATCACCGAAAAGAAGAAGGAAACGGTCGATCGCACCGACGATCCCGTTCGCATGTATCTGCGCGAAATGGGCGCGGTGGAACTGCTCAGCCGTGAGGGCGAAATCGCCATCGCCAAGCGGATCGAGGCCGGTCGCGACACCATGATCCTGGGCCTGTGCGAAAGCCCGACGACCTTCAACGCGATCATCGAATGGTCGACGGCGCTCAACAATGGCGAAATGCAACTGCGCGAGATTCTGGATCTCGACGCGATGCTGTCCAAAGACCCTGCGCCCGAAAGCCTGGAAGAAGGCGCCGAGGATGATGATGGCGAAATAAGCGAAAAGACTGCCGGTCCCAGCTTCAAGGAAGAGGAGGAGCCCGAAGAGGAGTCCGCCGACGCCGACGAGGATGAGGATGGATCGGGCGAGCGTCGCACCCGCCGCGCCGAAGAGGAAGAGGAAGAGGATAACACCCTCTCCCTCGCGCAGATGGAAGAAACGCTCAAGCCGATGGCGCTGGAGAAGTTTGCGACCATCACGGAGATTTTCCGCGCCTTTTCGAGCATCCAGGCCGCGCGCATGCTGGCCATGGGCAATGGCGACGCCCTGAGCCAGGCGGAAGAGGATCGCTATCACGAACTGCGCGAAAGCCTGACCGCCGAGGTCGAAAGCGTCCAGTTCCACCAGCAGAAGATCGAATATCTGGTCGATCAGCTTTATGCCTATAACCGGCGCCTGACCGCGCTGGGCGGCCAGATGCTGCGTCTGGCCGAACGGCACAAGGTGCCGCGCAAGGACTTTCTCGACCGCTATGTGAACCATGAGCTGGACGATGGCTGGCTGGACCGGGTTGCGGGCATCGACAAGAAATGGACCGCCTTCGTCGCTGCCGAAGGGCGCGCGGTGGAACGCATCCGCACCGAAGTCAGCGAAATCGCGCAGGCGACCGGCATGTCGCTCAGCGAGTTCCGCCGCATCGTCAACATGGTGCAGAAGGGCGAGCGCGAGGCGCGGATCGCCAAGAAGGAAATGGTCGAGGCGAACCTGCGCCTCGTCATCTCCATCGCTAAAAAATATACGAACCGTGGCCTGCAATTCCTTGATCTTATTCAGGAAGGCAATATCGGCCTGATGAAGGCCGTCGATAAGTTCGAATATCGCCGCGGTTACAAGTTCAGCACCTATGCGACCTGGTGGATCCGGCAGGCGATCACCCGGTCGATCGCGGATCAGGCGCGGACCATCCGTATTCCGGTCCATATGATCGAAACGATCAACAAGCTGGTCCGCACCAGCCGCCAGTTCCTGCACGAGCAGGGCCGCGAACCGACCCCGGAGGAAATGGCCGAGCGCCTGTCCATGCCGCTGGAGAAGGTGCGCAAGGTGATGAAGATCGCCAAGGAGCCGATCAGCCTCGAAACGCCGATCGGCGACGAGGAAGACAGCCATCTGGGCGACTTCATCGAGGACAAGAATGCGATCATCCCGGTGGATGCCGCGATCCAGGCGAACCTGAAGGAAACCGTCACCCGCGTGCTGGCGTCGCTGACCCCGCGCGAGGAACGCGTGCTGCGGATGCGCTTTGGCATCGGCATGAATACCGACCATACGCTGGAGGAAGTGGGCCAGCAGTTCAGCGTGACCCGCGAACGTATCCGCCAGATCGAGGCCAAGGCGCTGCGCAAGCTCAAACATCCAAGCCGCAGCCGCAAGATGCGCAGTTTCCTCGACCAATAAGCTGCTGCTTATCGGTGAATATCAAAGGGCGGTCTGACTGGGCCGCCCTTTTTTTTATGGCGATCATGTCGATTGCCGACGAGGCATTGGCGGATTGGACAGGCCCATCCTCCCCTGCAAGGGGAGGGGGACCATTTGCGGAGCAAATGGTGGAGGGGTGTCACCCTATCGATAGGGCGACACCCCTCCGTCTGGCCTGCGGCCAGCCACCTTCCCCGCCGGGGGGAGGATGAGCGCTTTCCAAAACGTCAATGCCGCTTTGCAAAGATCGTGATCGCCTTTTTTCTCGTCCGTAAACCGCTCCTTTACCCCGTTCCCGTAGCTTGACCGTCAAATCCCCGCTGGCGGACCGGGGCGAACAGGGAATGGCATATGAGCGAAGCGGCACCACGCTATCAATTTGGCGATATATCGCGGATATTGGAGGCACTCGTCGCTGCCGATGGCACGGCGGCCCATGCCTATGCCAATCGCGCGGGCGCCAGCGTGGCGCGGGATTCGCTTCTGTCGCTGGGCGATCTGGCGGATGGCGCCTATTATCTGTGCCTGCTGCATGGCCGGCATCCCGGCGTGATCGATCATGCCGCCACGCGATCGGCCGACAATGCCGCGCGTGCATGGTTGATCGAGGCCGCCGATTCCTTCGCATCCGAACGCGCCTATCTGACCCAGGTTTCGGTCGCCGTCGGCCCCGCCCCCAGCACGGCGGGCCAGGCGGATTGCGAGACCACCGTCGGCCAGCAACGCCATGCGCTCGACATGCTGGCCCAGTCCGACCGGCGCGGTTGCGCCATGGGCGCGGCGATGGCGCTGGTGCTCGACTGGCGCGCGGTGCGCCACATTCTCGACATGGCGGCGCTTCGTGCCGGCATGGAGCCGCACCGCTGCACCCTGCCCGAACGGGCCGCCACGCTGGAGGTCGCGCGCGCGATCGGCGGCGATGACGTGGTCGACCGGGCCATCCAGTTCGGCGCACGCCAGTTGCTGAACCAGCATCGCGGCCTGTGGGATCTGCTGGCCGCCCGCGCCGACATCCGCGCGCGCCAGAACTGATCCTGAGGCTATACAGCCCGCGCGACTTGCGCACCCGCATCGCTTTGCCTAGTCCGGTAGCCATGACAGGCAAGCGGACGAACTATGATGCGTTTTGAAGGCACCCAGGATTATGTCGCCACCGACGACCTGAAGGTCGCGGTCAATGCCGCGGTGCTGCTGCGCCGCCCGCTGCTGGTGAAGGGGGAGCCGGGCACCGGCAAGACCGTGCTGGCGCAGGAGATTGCGACAGCGCTGGGCGCGCCGCTGATCGAATGGAACGTCAAATCGACGACCAAGGCGCATCAGGGCCTGTATGAATATGACGCCGTCGCCCGTCTGCGCGATGGCCAGCTGGGCGACGAGCGCGTCCACGACATTGCCAACTATATCCGCAAGGGCAAGCTGTGGGAGGCATTCACCTCCCCCACCCTGCCCGTGCTGCTGATCGACGAGATCGACAAGGCCGACATCGAATTTCCCAACGACCTGTTGCAGGAACTCGATCGCATGGCGTTCCATGTGTATGAGACTGGCGAGACGATCGCAGCCAAGGATCGCCCGATCGTCATCATCACGTCGAACAATGAGAAGGAATTGCCCGACGCCTTCCTGCGTCGCTGCTTCTTCCACTATATCAAATTCCCCGATCGCGACACGATGCAGGCGATCGTCGATGTGCATTTCCCCGGTATCCAGAAAATCCTGGTGTCGAAGGCGATGGATATTTTCTACGACATCCGCGACGTGCCGGGCCTGAAGAAAAAGCCCAGCACCAGCGAGTTGCTCGACTGGCTCAAGCTGCTGCTGAATGAGGATATGCCGCTGGACGTCCTCCAGAACAGCGATCCGACCAAGGCCATCCCGCCGCTTCACGGCGCGCTCCTTAAAAATGAGCAGGATGTGATGATGTTCGAGCGGCTGGCCTTCATGGCCCGGCGTCAGGGGCGCTGACATGGCGCATGAAGGCGGATGCCTGTGCGGTGCCGTCCGCATCAGGATCGACGCGGAACCGATGGCGGCGCGGCAATGCTGGTGCCGCCTGTGCCAATATCTGGGCGGCGGGTCCGGCACGGTGAATATCTGCTTCCCCAGCGAGCATGTCGTCACCACCGGCGAGGTGCGCTGGCATGACAGTGTCGCCGACAGCGGCAATGCGATGAAGCGCGGCTTCTGCCCGACCTGCGGCACGCCGTTGTTCAGCCTGGCCGAATCGCGTTCGCACCTGACCTTCATCCGCGCTGGCGCGCTGGACGATCCGGCACTGTTGGGTCCGCAGGCCATTATCTGGACCGATGCAGCCCCTGCCTGGGCCCATCATGATCCCGACCTGCCCCATTATCCGGCACAATTCCCGCCTGTCGCCTGATTTAGACTCTTGCGCGCACGCGCTTTGCCTGTAGCCTTTCCTTCACATTCAAGGCCGCGCCAAGACGGTCTGGATCTGGAGAAGGATGCAGATGCCCAAGCGCGCCCTCATCATGGTTTCAGCCGCCCTTTGTCTGGCCGTGCCCTCGCTGGCGCGCGCGGCGGATGACGCGGAAGCATGGACGCCTACCGAAACCGCTATCCGCGCCACGACAGCGGGGATCAGCCTGCCCCAGACGATCGGCGGCCTGTCCCTGACGAAGAGCGGCGAGGCGTCCAATGGCGGACGCGCGGTCGACAATTATGCGCAATTCCTGTCCGACGACGGCGCGATCCAGGCGACGCTGTACGTCTATCTGCCAACCTATGCCGACGCATCCCTGGCCGCCTATATGACCGACAAGGCGATCATGGAGCGGTTCGGATCACGCACGCGCCGCACCGCCTACGCCAGCGCGCCAGTGGCGGGCAAGGCGGACAGCGCGATCCGCGCCGTCTATGACGATGCCGCCGACGGCGAATTGACGACGGCGGCGGGCTTTGTCCATGCCGGACGCTGGATCGTCAAAATCCGCGTAACCGGGCCGACGGAACGCCGCGCCGATGTGCTGGCCGGGCTGGACGGGATGCTGGCCGGACTGGCGCTGGACGATCCCGCTGCGTTGCACAGGACCGGGCCAGCGCGCTTTGACGCCTGCCCCGCCGCCGACATGCGCGATGCGCAGTTGACCAAGGATGCAGCGACGCCAGCCACGATCCCGCAGGAAGTCCGCATTCCGCGCGATGGCAAGGACATCCTGTGCGTGCGCGGATCGGTGACCACCGCCGATGGCAGCTATGACATGCTTCAGCAGGCCGGGCGCAGCGACGGCGCGATCATCGTCCCGGTGGATGACAGCGGCACGGTGCTGGCCTTCGATCCGGCGGCGGCGGGCAAGGGATATAAGCTGTCGATCCATATGGTCGGGCAGACCGACCTTTATGGCGTCTATGACCGCGTCCCCAGCCCCCGCCAGATCGCCGCGATCCTTGACGGCAAAGACCCCCAGACGGCCCAGGCGGAGGCGACCGCCGCCTATGCCGCCAATGGCGCGGTCACAATGGTGCGGCACTGACGCGCCACAGCAACCGTCCGTAGCGGATTGCGGCATCGACCATGCGTACCGCGCCACCATGCGGCTGTTGATAGTACGATCATTCCGACGCGCGCCCGACAAGGCATCTGGCCACTGGATTTTCGTCCCGACTGCTGCCATGCAGGAATGATAACGGTAACATTGGGGAGAAATGGGTCATGGTGACCGACATTGAGGGCGGCCTGCCCAAGCATCATGGCGCAACCCAGAATGAGAAGCTGGTCATCGCCGCCTCCTCGCTGGGGACGGTGTTCGAATGGTATGATTTCTATCTCTACGGGCTGCTGGCCACCTATATTTCGGCGCAATTCTTCTCCGGCGTGAACGAAACGACCGGCTTCATCTTCGCGCTCGCGGCCTTCGCGGCGGGCTTTGCGGTGCGGCCGTTCGGGGCGATCGTGTTCGGGCGGATCGGCGACATGGTCGGGCGCAAGAATACATTTCTGGTGACGATGGGCATTATGGGCCTGTCGACCTTCGCGGTCGGCCTGTTGCCAAGCTATGCGAGCATCGGCATGGCCGCGCCGATCATCCTGCTGGTCATGCGGTTGGCGCAGGGGCTGGCGCTGGGCGGCGAATATGGCGGGGCGGCGACCTATGTGGCCGAACATGCGCCGGAAAATAAGCGCGGCCTCTATACCAGCTGGATTCAGACGACGGCGACCTTCGGCCTGTTCGCTGCGCTGTTGGTCGTGATCGGCTTTCGCTTCGCGCTGGGCGAGGACGCCTTTGCCGCCTGGGGCTGGAGGCTGCCCTTCCTCATTTCCATCCTGCTGCTGGGCGTGTCGATGTGGATACGGCTGCAACTCAACGAAAGCCCGGTCTTTCAAAAGATGAAGGACGAAGGCACGACGTCGAAGGCGCCGCTGACCGAGGCGTTCGGGCAATGGGGCAATCTGCGCTGGGTGATCATCGCGCTGCTGGGCGCGGTGATGGGTCAGGCGGTGGTCTGGTACACCGGGCAATTTTATGCGCTCTTCTTTCTGGAAAAGACGATGCGGATGGATGGGGCGACGGCCAACATCCTGATCGCGATCGCGCTGGCGCTGGCGACGCCCTTCTTCATCTTTTTCGGCTGGCTCAGCGACAAGATCGGGCGCAAGCCGATCATCCTGGGTGGCTGCGCGCTGGCGGCAATCAGCTATTTTCCGCTGTTCGCTGCGCTGACCACTGCCGCCAATCCGGCACTGGCGGCGGCGCAGGCATCGGCCCCCGTAACGATCGTCGCCCATGGCGGCGAATGTTCATTCCAGTTCGATCCGGTCGGCAAGAACCGGTTTGACCAGACAAGCTGCGACGTCGCCAAAGCCTATATGGCCAAGAGCGGGGTGAGCTACGCCAATGTCGAAGCGGCAGCGGGCAGTTCCGCCGTGGTGAAGGTGGGCAGCGTCAGCTTCACCGCGCCCGACGCGGCGACCCTGGCCAGCCCCGGCAAGACGGCGGCAATCGCGGCCTTTCAGGATGCGCTAAAAGCCGGGCTGGCGCAGGCCGGCTATCCCGAAAAGGCGGACAATGCGCGGATCGACAAGGTAGCGGTGGTCGCGATTTTGTGGGCGCTGGCGATGCTGGTGACGATGGTTTACGGGCCGATCGCCGCGATGCTGGTCGAACTGTTCCCCAGCCGCATTCGCTATACGTCGATGTCGCTGCCCTATCATATCGGCAATGGCTGGTTCGGCGGGTTCCTGCCCACGACCGCCTTCGCCATGGTCGCGGCGACGGGCAATATCTATTCTGGCCTCTGGTATCCGGTGCTGATCGCGGCGGCCACTGTCGTCGTCGGCTTGCTGTTCCTGCCCGAAACCTTCCGGCGCAATATCGACGAGTGAGACAGTGAAGCCGACATGGTGATCGGCCTGCTCAGCCGATCATCATCAGGCTGGCATTGCCACCCGCCGCTGTCGTGTTGATGGAGGTCGACACTTCCTCCATCAGCCAGTCGAGGCAATAGCCATCAGGCCCCGGCGCATGGACCGGGACGATGCGGCCCGGCCAGTCGGCGACGGCCTGCACCGTGGCGGAGACTATGTCCGGCTCACCGTCGACCAGCACGGCGGCGACGGGCGTGTCGGCGGGTTTGGCGAAGCGCGCGGCCACATCGGCTGGCAGGCCGGGCGGCAGCGCCATGCCCTGAACCAGCGCGTCGTTGCCGGTAGCGAGGATCGCGGCCATCTGCCGGAACAGGCCCGCACGGGTTGCGGGGCGCAGCAGCATCGTGCCGCGCGGGTGGAGGCTGTAGAGATTGCGTTCCCCCACAGGGCCGGGCAGCGTCACTTCCAGCCCCAGCGCGGACCTGTCGCCAATGCGGCGGGCCTGGGTGGCGGCGTCGCCCTCCCCTTGCGCGTCGAGCCAGTCCGCAAAACTGTTGAGCGGGGAGATGAGCGGCGTAACCCGCGTGGCGCTGACCGGGGGCGTGGTGACGAGGCGGCCAAGATAGAGCGGACCGCCCGCCTTTGGCCCGGTGCCCGACAGGCCGCATCCGCCAAAGGGCTGAACCCCGACGATCGCGCCGATGACGTTGCGGTTCACATAGATGTTGCCGACCTTCACGCGGCTCGTGACCCGCGCGATCGTTTCGTCCAGCCGCGTATGCAGGCCGAATGTCAGGCCATAGCCGGTGGCGTTGATCGCATCGACCAGCGCATCGATCCGGTCGCGCCTGAACCGCAGGACGTGGAGGACGGGACCGAAAATCTCCCGATCGAGGTCGGTCAGGCTGTCGATTTCGATGATGGTCGGCGCGACGAAGGTGCCGTGCGCGGTTTCGGGCGGGAGCGCTTGTTGCTCGACCTTGCGGCCCAGCGCGCGCATGGCGTCGATATGCGATGTGATGCCGTCGCGGGCTTCCGCGGTGATGACCGGGCCTATGTCCACGCGCAGCGCGTCGGTGCGGCCAATGCGCAATTCGGCCAGCGCCCCCTTCAACATGGTGAGGGTGCGGTCGGCCACTTCCTCTTGCAGGCACAGGACACGCAGGGCCGAGCAACGCTGGCCCGCACTGTCGAAGGCGGACGCAATGACGTCGGCCACCACCTGTTCGGCCAGCGCGCTGCTGTCCACGATCATCGCATTCTGGCCGCCGGTTTCTGCGATCAGCGGTATGGGATGGCCGGTGGGTGACAGGCGGGTGGCGAGTTGGCGCTGGATCAGGCGGGCGACATCGGTGGAGCCGGTGAACATGACGGCGGCGGTCTGCGGCGCGGCGACCAGCGCGGCGCCGATGCTGCCGTCGCCGGGGACCAGATGAAGCGCGTCGGTCGGCACGCCCGCTTCATGCAGCAGGCGCACGGCTTCAGCGGCGATCAGCGGCGTTTCCTCGGCAGGCTTGGCCAGCACGGCGTTGCCAGCGACCAGCGCGGCGGCGACCTGGCCGGTGAAGATGGCCAGCGGGAAATTCCACGGGCTGATGCAGGTGACGACGCCCAGCGGCGTCTGTTCCGCGCCAAGGCGGGCGCGGGCCTGCTGCGCGTAGTAGCGCAGAAAGTCGATCGCCTCGCGCACTTCGGCGATGGCGTTGGGGATGGACTTGCCCGCTTCGCGCACGATGAGGCCGAGCAGGATGGGCATCCGTTCCTGCATGGCGTCCGCCGCCCGTTCCAGCGCGGCGGCGCGATCGGCGACGGGCGTGACGGGCCATGCGGACGCGGCGGCGCGGATGGCGGCGGCCTGGGCCTCCTGCGCCGTGGCGTCGATGACGGCGCCGACGATGTCGCGATGGTCGGCGGGGTTGCGGACCGGGCGCGCCACCCCTGCCCCGCCAGCGGGCGCGGCGCTCCAGTCGAGCGTCGCGCTGTGCTGGAGCGCCTCGGTCAGGCTGGCGAGTGTGGTTTCGTCGCTAAGGTCCAGCCCATCCGCGTTGCGGCGGTCGGGATAGATGGCAGCGGGGAGCGCGATGAGATCATGATGTGCGCCCGGTTTTGGCATGGCCTTGACCATATCGACCGGGTCGGCGATCATCTCCTCGACCGAGACGGCGGGGTCGGCAATCCGATTGACGAAGCTGCTGTTCGCGCCATTTTCCAGCAGGCGGCGGACGAGATAGGCGAGCAATGTTTCATGCGTGCCGACCGGCGCATAGATGCGGCAGGGGCGATTGAGTTTCCCCGCGCCGACCACCTGTTCATAAAGCGGTTCGCCCATGCCGTGGAGGCACTGGAATTCATAGCTGCCGATGCTGAAATCCGGGCCTGCCATCTGGTAGATGGTGGCGAGCGTCTGGGCATTATGGGTGGCGAATTGCGGGAACACCGCATCGGGCGCGGCGAGCAGCTTGCGGGCGCAGGCGATATAGGCGATGTCGGTATGCAGCTTGCGGGTGTAGACCGGAAAGTCGGCTAGGCCATCGACCTGCGCACGCTTGATTTCCGCGTCCCAATAGGCGCCCTTCACCAGCCGCACCATGATCCGGCGGTCGGCGCGGCGCGCGAGGTCGACGATCCAGTCGATGACGAACGGGCAGCGCTTGCCATAGCCCTGCACGACAAAGCCAAGGCCGTTCCAGTCGGTGAGCGCGGGATGAAGCGCCAGGCTTTCGAGCAGGTCGAGCGAAAGCTCCAGCCGGTCGGCCTCCTCCGCGTCGATGTTGAAGCCGATATTATAGCCCTTCGCGAGCGCGGCGAGTTGCTGCACGCGCGGCAGCAATTCGGCCATGACCCGGTCTGCCTGCGCGCGGGCATAGCGGGGATGGAGGGCGGACAGCTTGATCGAGATGCCCGGCCCGGCATAGATGCCGCGTCCGCCCGAAGCCTTGCCAATGGCATGGATCGCCCGTTCATAATCGGCATAATAGCGTGCGGCATCGGCCGCGGTAGTCGCCGCTTCGCCCAGCATGTCATAGCTGTAGGCGAACCCCTTGGCCTCCATGATCTTGGCGCGTTTGAGCGCTTCCTTGATGGTTTCGCCCGTGACGAACTGTTCCCCCATCATCCGCATGGCGAGATCCACGCCGCGCCGGATCACCGGCTCGCCAGCGCGGTTGAGCAGGCGGGCCAGCGCCGCGCCCAGCCCGCGATCATCGACGCTGCCGACCAGCTTGCCAGTGACCACCAGACCCCAGGTGGCGGCGTTGACGAACAGCGACCTGTCGGTGCCCAGATGCGATCCCCAGTCGCCATCGGCGATCTTGTCGCGGATCAGCGCGTCGCGCGTCGCCGCATCGGGAATGCGCAGCAGGGCTTCGGCCAGGCACATCAGCGCGACCCCTTCCTGACTGGAAAGCGCATATTCCTGCACCAGCCCTTCGACCCCGCTCCCCTTGTGATTGGCGCGCAGCGCGGTGACAAGCGTGCGGGCGGTTTCGCGCGCAGCGGCGCGGGTTGCGTCGGGAAGGGTTGCAGCGGCGATCAGCGGCGCAAGCGCCTCTGCCTCGTCCCGGCGATAGGCGGCGGTGATCGCCTGCCGCAGCGGAGATTGCGCGCGGATGGCAGGGGCAAAGGCGGCGAAAGGTGGCTGAGCGGTCATGGCGTGCAGACTATCGCATTTCATCAGGTCAATCCGCCTTTTCATCCGCGCATTTATGATCGATATGACCTATGATTAAATCATGTCAGGCAATGTGAATGGTTAAACCGCCACAAATAGTCGATCTGGATGATTTCGATCGCCGGATCATCGCCGCGCTGGTGGAGGATGGCCGGATGACCGTGACCGACCTTGCCATGGCGGTGGGGCTGTCCAAGACCCCCTGCCAGGTACGGCTGCGACGATTGCAGGAAAGCGGCGTGATCCGGGGGTTCCGGGCGATGGTCGATCCGGCCAAGCTGGGGATGGACCATGTCGCCTTTGCCGAGGTCAAGCTGTCCGACACGCGCGAAAGTGCGCTGACCGAGTTCAACGATGCGGTGCGGCGCATTCCCGAAGTCGAGGAATGCCATATGATCGCCAGCAGCTTCGACTATCTGCTCAAGGTGAGGACGGCGGACATCCGCCGCTATCGCACCGTGCTGGGAGAGAAGATTTCCAGCCTGCCCCATGTCGCCAGCACATCGACCTTCGTAGCGATGGAAACGGTGCTGGAGGCCGGAGGCAGGCGGAAATAGGCAGCGTCAATTGGGGCGAAAAGTCTCCAGCGCGGCGCGCGCGCCATAGATTTCCAAAATGGTCAGCCAGCGGACCAGTATATCGCGGAACAGCGGATTTGCGCCCAGAGCAGGCGGCACGACCGCGTCGAAGGCGAGGATGGCGGCGACCCGATCCTGCGTCGTCGCTGCCGCGCCCAGCATGGCGGCGATCGGCACGGCCAGCGGATCGTCCACGACATGCAGATTGCCCAGATCGTCATGACCCACCTGCCAGCGAATCCAGGCGGCGACCGCCAGCGACAGGGCGTCGATCCCCTGCCCTGTCTCGATCCGCGCGGCGATGGTGGCAAGCAGGCGCTGGGGCAGTTTCTGCGATCCGTCCATCGCGATCTGGTGCGTACGGTGGCGCAGGGTTGGATTGTCGAAGCGGGCCATCAGCTCGCGGCGATAGGCCGCCACGTCAAGTTCCGCCGGGGGCGAAAGGGTCGTTTCCGCCTCGTCCCATAGCGTTTCGACGAAGATGCGGGCTTCGGGCAGGACGAGGACGTCATGGACATAGTCGATCGCGGCAAGGCCACCCAGATAGGCGATGCCGCTGTGCGCGCCGTTGAGCAGGCGGAGCTTGGCTTCCTCCCACGGGGCGACGGCGGCGGTGATCTGAACACCTGCGCCAAAGTCCGGGCGCGGGCCGCAAAAATCATCCTCGATCACCCATTGGATGAACGGTTCGGTCTTGACCATGGCCTGATCCTCAACGCCCAGACGCATGGTCAGGGCGGCTATGTCGTCGGGCGTGGTCGCAGGAACGATGCGATCGACCATGGTTTCGGGGAAAGCGCCTTCCGCCGCGATCCATTCCGCCAGAGCGGCGTCGTGACGACGGGCGAGCGCCAGTACGGCATTGCGCAGGCGGGTGCCGTTATGGGGAAGATTGTCGCAACTGATCGCGGTGAAGGGAGGCAGTCCCGCCGCTTTGCGCCGTGCCAGCGCCGCGACGATATAGCCGGGCGCGGTCTGCGGCTGTTCCAGCGACAGGAGGTCGGCGGCAAGTTGCGCGTCATCCTCGATCAGCGCGCCAGTGGCAGGGTCGAGCTTATAGCCTTTTTCCGTGATGGTGAGCGTGACGATATGGGTGTCGGGCGCTGCCATGGCGGCGATGAGCGCCTGCGGCGCCCTGGGCGCGACGATGACGTCCTGCACCGCGCCGACGATGCGCGCCTGTTCCGATCCGCCATCGCGCACCAGCATGGTATAAAGGCCGTCCTGCGGCACCATCTGGTTGCGCACGGCAGGCGAACGCAGAGAGGCCGCGGTGATGCCCCAGCGCAGGTCGCCTGCGTTCAGGGCGTCGTCAAACAGCACCGCCTGATGCGCGCGGTGGAACGCGCCGATGCCCAGATGGACGACTCCCGGCTTGACCTGGCTACGGTCATAATTTGGGCGAATGACGTCGGCGGGAAGCGCCGCGAGCATCTGGCTCGACAGGCGGGTCACAGCTTGTAGGCCTGCTTGACGAGGTCATAGGCGAGCGCGCGGGCGACCTCGAACGCTTCATCCTCCTCCATGCGATGTTCGACCACCAGTTGCGCCAGCCAGCTGCAATCCATACGGCGGGCAACGTCATGGCGCGCCGGGATCGACAGGAAGGCGCGGGTATCATCGTTAAAGCCGACCGTGTTGTAGAAACCGGCGGTTTCCGTCGCGCGCTCGCGAAAGCGGCGCATCCCTTCCGGGCTGTCATGGAACCACCATGGCGGGCCAAGCTTGAGCGCGGGATAATGGCCGGCCAGCGGCGCCAGTTCGCGCGAATAGACATCTTCGTCGAGGGTGAAGAGAATGAGGGTCAGGCGCGGGTCGGTGCCATAAAGGTCGAGCAAGGGCTTCAACGCGGTGACAAATTCCCCTGCGGTCGGGATGTCGGCGCCCTTGTCCTTGCCAAAGCGCGCCAGCACGGCGGCATTATGGTTGCGGTGTACGCCGGGGTGCAACTGCATCACCATCCCGTCCTCAATCGACATGCGCGCCATTTCGGTGAGCATATGGCCGCGAAACAGTTCCGCCGCCGCCGCGCTGACCGGACCGGTGGTGACCCTGGCGTAGAGCGCCTCAATCTCCGCGCGGGGCAGGTTGGCGGTAAAGGCGCACGGATGGCCATGATCGGTCGAGGTCGCCCCCGCCGCGCGAAAATCCGCGCGGCGCTTTTCATGAGCGCGCAGATAGCCGGCATAGCTGCCCGCATCCTCGCCCGCCATGGCGCAGAAGCGCTGGACATTGGCGATGAACTTGGGATCGTCGGGGTCCAGCACCGGATCGGGACGATAGGCGGTGACGACCTTGCCGCCCCAACCGCTGGCGCGGATCGCGCGGTGATGGTCGAGCGGGTCGAGCGGGCCTTCGGTGGTGGCGATGACTTCGATATTATAGCGATCGAACAGTGCGCGCGGGCGGAATTGCGGGGTTTTGAGCGCGGCGTCGATCAGGTCGTAATAATGATCGGCCGTCTCCGCCTCCAGCCGGACGTCGATGCCGAACGCCTCGGCAAAGACCCAGTCGAGCCACATGCGCGATGGCGTGCCCCGGAAGAGATGATAGTTGGCGGCAAAGATGCGCCAGATGGCGCGCGGATCATTGGCGGTCGCGCTGCCATCGACGGTGGGAACGCCCAGTTCGTCCAGCCTGACGCCCTGGCTGAACAGCATGCGGAACACATAATGGTCAGGGACGATCAGCAACTCCGCCGGGTTGGCGAATGGCTCGTCATAGGCGAACCAGCGCGGATCGGTGTGGCCATGGGGCGAGACGATGGGCAGATCCCTGACGCTGGCATACAGCGCGCGGGCGATGTCGCGGGTGCACGGTTCGGCCGGGAACAGACGATCGGGATGCAGAACGAGAGGCTTAGGCAAGAATCATGCTCCTTCGACGCGGCCTATGCCAGCGGTGGTGACGACCTGATAACGCGGAATGACAAGGTGGATGGCGCATAGCGCGACGAGATAGGCACAGGATGCGACGGCGAAGATCGGTCCGTAGCTGCCGATATTTTCGAGGATCGTTCCGGCAAATTTCGCCATCATCATGCCGCCGATGGCCCCCGCCAGCCCGCCAAGGCCGATGACCGATCCGGCCATCCAGCGCGGAAACACATCGCCCGGCAATGCGTAGAGATTGGCGGAAAAGCCCTGATGCCCGGCGCAGGCCAGCCCAATCAGGCCAACCGCCACCCACATGTTGGGCGCGTGGGTCGCAAAGGCGATCGGCACGGCACACAGGGCCGCCAGAAACATCGCGCTCTTGCGCGCGCGGTTAACGCTCCAGCCGCGCCCCATGAAGCGCGAGGATGCCCAGCCGCCAGCGACCGACCCGACATCGGCCAGCAGATAGACCGCGACCAGCGGCGGGCCGAAATCCAGCATCTTGACGCCATATTGCTTGTTGAAGAAGTCCGGCAACCAGAAGAGGAAGGTCCACCAGACCGGGTCAATCAAGAAGCGGCCCAGCATATAGGCCCATGTCTGGCGCAGTCGAAACAGCGCGGTCCATTTGACGGGGCGTTGTTCTTCGACAGGGTCGGTTTCGATCCAGGCGAGTTCCTGCGCACTCAGGCTCTTTTTCTCGCGCGGGCGGCGGTAGAAACCGAGCCAGGCGGCCAGCCAGACCACGCTCAGCAGGCCGGTGAGGATGAAGGCCCAGCGCCAGCCCATGGTGACGGCGATGACCGGCACGATCAACGGGGTCAGGATCGCGCCGACGTTGGACCCGGCATTGAAGATACCGATGGCGAGCGCCCGTTCCTTTTTGGGGAACCATTCATTGGTTGCGGCGATCGCGGGGGGGAAGGTGCCCGCTTCGCCCAGCGCGAGCGGGATGCGGGCGATCAGCATGCTCGCGGTCGAGGTGAAAAAGATATGGGCGACATGGCCGATCGTCCACAGCGTCACCGCCACCGCATAGCCCGCGCGCGCCCCGATCCTGTCGATCAGTCGGCCGAAAAGAACATAGGCGATACCGTAACCGGCCTGAAACCAGATGGCGAGGTCGGCATAGCCGCGCTCCGTCCAGCCATAACGTTGCTGAAGATCCGGCTTGAGCGTCGGCAGGACGAGGCGATCGATATAGGAGAGCACGACCGCCGCGAACAGCAGGGCACAAACGATCCAGCGTATTTTACCCGATGGCTTTGGGATGTCGGTCATGCAGACGCTCCAGGGAAAATCATTCGTCCTTCCGACGAAGGCGGGGGTACCGATTATGTTTGAGCGTCACACCCGCTCGGCCGGCCATGGGAAGGGTGAGGACCGGCGTGCAGACCGCCCCCACCCTTCCGCGCCATTGGCGCGCTTTCCCTCCCCCGGCAGGAGAGGAAAACTCTATTCAGCGTCGCCGTCACTCGTTCGCCATGACGGCACCGCCATCGCGGCGGTCACAGGTGACGAAATGCTTGGCCTTAATGTTCTTTGCCATGGAACGGTCCTGCTGCGACGCTTCCGGCGGTGCGATCCGAGTGATGCCGCCGCGTGGAGATGAATAAATGATAGCGGTACCATTGGAACAAGTGCAGCGGGCTTGTCAATCGTGCAGCGCAGCATGAACAACTCGCGCGCGATAGCGCCGGATGCTGGGCCAATTCATGTCTATTGTGGCGTGTCATTTTGCGCTTCGCGATGAACGCCAGATTGCGCTACGAACCTCGCCGTAAAACATTTAGCATGACAAGGCCCAATCCGTTGAGTGACAGCAGAGCATCCCGCCGCCAGCGCAATGCGCCAACGATCAATGACGTGGCCCGCGAGGCCGGGGTGTCGCCGATGACGGTCTCACGCGTCATCAACGGGGAAAAGGCCGTCCGCCCGGCAACGCGCGCCAAGGTGGACGTAGCGATTGCCGCCCTGAATTACGCGCCGAGCGCAGCGGCGCGCAGCCTGGCCGGTGGCGAGGAGATGCGGATCGGCCTGCTCTACAGCAACCCGTCCTCATCCTATCTGAGCGAATTTCTGGTCGGCAGCCTGGAGCAGGCGAGCGGTAGCGGCGTGCATCTGGTGGTCGAGAAATGGGATGAGCAAACATCCATTAAGGCGGTGATCGACCATCTGCTGCGCGGGCGAATCGATGGGGTGATCCTGCCGCCCCCGCTCTGCGACCTTCAGGACATGGCGCATGCCCTGGCCGCGGCCAATATTCCTGCCGTCGCCGTCGCCACCGGGCGATCGGATGGCGAACTGGCGGCGGTGCGGATCGACGATCGGCAGGCCGCCTATGAAATGACCCGCCACCTCGTCTCGCTGGGGCACAGCCGCATCGGCTTCATCAAGGGCCATCCCAATCAGAGCGCCAGCATCCGGCGGCTGGAAGGCTATGTCGATGCGCTGGACGAAGCAGGCATCGCCGTCCAGAATGATTATATCGCCCAGGGCTATTTCACTTACCGATCCGGGCTGGACGCCGCCGAACATATATTGGCGCTGCCCGATGCGCCGACGGCCATCTTTGCCAGCAATGACGACATGGCGGCCGCAACCGTGGCGATCGCCCATCGGGGCGGACTGGACGTGCCGGGCGACCTGACCGTATGCGGCTTTGACGACACTTCGCTGGCAACCACGATCTGGCCCGAACTGACGACGATCCGCCAGCCCATCAGCGCGATGTCGCGCGCGGCGGTGGAGTTGCTGGTCAAGATGCTACGCGCGCGGCGCGCGCAGGATGAAGACATGCCCGCGCATCTCGTGCTGGATCATCAGTTGATCCGGCGCCAATCCGACGCTCCGCCGCGGGTGCGGCCAAGGGTAGTCGGGCGGTAGGAACATCGGTTCGTTTCGCGCAAAGTCGAGAAACATCCGGCACGGCGCCTTGTGTTTCTCGACTTCGCGCGAAACGAACGACTGTTCGATAGTTATGCTTCGCCGAACACCCGGCGGAAAATGGTGTCGACCTGCTTGAAATGATAATCGAGGTTGAACTTGTCCTCGATCTCGGCAACCGGCAGCGCGGCTGTGACGTCAGCGTCGGCCTTGAGCAGTTCGAGCAGCGAGAGTTGGCCGTCTGATTCCCAGACCTTCATCGCGTTGCGCTGAACATAGCGATAGCTGTCCTCGCGGCTGACGCCCGCCTGGGTGAGGGCCAGCAGCACGCGCTGCGAATGGACAAGCCCGCCCATCTTGTCGAGATTCTTCATCATCCGCTCAGGGTAGACCAGCAGCTTGTCGATCACGCCCGTCAGGCGAGCCAGCGCGAAGTCGAGCGTGATGGTCGCGTCCGGACCGAAGAAGCGCTCGACCGACGAATGGCTGATGTCGCGTTCGTGCCACAGCGCGACATTTTCCAGCGCGGGCACGACTGCTGCACGCACGACGCGGGCCAGGCCGGTCAGATTTTCGGTCAGCACCGGATTGCGCTTGTGCGGCATGGCCGACGAACCCTTCTGGCCGGGCGAGAAATATTCCTCCGCCTCCAGCACCTCGGTGCGCTGGAGATGGCGAACCTCGACAGCCAGGCGCTCAATCGAACTGGCAATGACGCCCAGCGTCGCGAAGAACATGGCGTGGCGGTCACGCGGGATCACCTGGGTCGACACCGGCTCGACGGAAAGGCCCAGTTTGGCCGCAACATGCTCTTCAACAGCGGGGTCGATATTGGCGAAGGTACCGACCGCGCCGGAAATGGCGCAGGTGGCGACTTCGGCGCGCGCGGCGATCAGGCGCGCCTTGCAGCGGGTGAATTCGGCATAGGCTTCCGCCATTTTGAGGCCAAAGGTCACCGGCTCAGCATGGATGCCGTGGCTGCGGCCAATGGTCGGGGTCAGCTTATGCTCAAACGCCCGGCGCTTGATCACGTCGAGCAGCTTGTCGAGATCCTCGATGAGAATGTCGGACGCGCGCGCAAGTTGCACCGCCAGGCAGGTGTCGAGCACGTCGGAGCTGGTCATGCCCTGATGCATGAAGCGGGCTTCATCGCCCACCTGTTCGGCAACCCAGGTCAGAAAGGCGATGACGTCATGCTTGGTCACCGCCTCGATCGCGTCGATCGCCGCGACGTCGATTACCGGGTTGGTCGCCCACCAGTCCCACAGCGCCTTGGCCGCCGAGGGCGGGACCACGCCCAGTTCGCCCAGCTTCTCGGTCGCATGCGCTTCAATCTCGAACCAGATTTTGAAGCGGGCTTCCGGTTCCCAGAGAGCGGTCATTGCGGGGCGGGCGTAGCGAGGGACCATGGGCGAATCCTGCATAGGAAGGGAAAGGTGCCGCGCGCCTAGCAGCGTCCTTGCGCCGGGGCAAATCGCGCCGGTTGCGCCAAAGAAAATCGAGTTAAACGCTTCGGCTGATCGCAATTGGAACAGCAAAGACAGTCGAATCGAGTATATTCCCAAGACAAGCTGTTAGACATGAACGGATGTTCAGGAACATTACCCGCTTTTGGGTCATTATCCCCTCGTCATTCAATGCTGCACAGATTGTTTTATTCTGTGACGGCCAAGTAACCGAGGAGATTGCCATGATCCGCACGCTTCTAATCACGAGCGCCCTTGCTATCGCTGCTCCCGCCATCGCGCAGGAGACGATGCCATCCCAGGGCGCAATGCCCGCGACGCCTGCCCAGCCGGCCATGCCGGGCGATCCGCAGGCGGGCATGCCGCAGGCCGAAACGCCAGCGACTCCCGCAACACCAGCCAATCCCGGCAATGCAGTCGCTTCGATCGTCGACACCGAATTTCCGGCCTATGACGCCAATAGCGACGGCCAACTCGACCAGGCGGAATTTTCCAAATGGATGGTTGCCCTGAAGGATCAGGAAATGAAGGCAACCGGCAAAAGCTTGCCTGCCGAGCAGGTCACGGCATGGGCCAGCGGCGCATTCACCACGGCGGACACTGACAAGAGCGTGTCCATCAGCAAGCCGGAACTGGTCGCCTATCTGAGCGGCGGCGCCGGTTAAACAGACGCAGAGATCCTCCCCGTCGCGAAGGACGGAGAAGAAGAGCCCGAAAGGGTCGCAACAAATGGGCGGTATGGTGAAGACCATGCCGCCCTTTTTGCGTGGCCAGGATTTTCTCTAGTGGTCCGATTCTGACATTTGCTACCTTATGGGATAAGGCGTGTTCAAATGTCAGAATCTTCTCGGACCACTAGCAATCTTTTGATTCTAGTGGATTTTACGATTTTGACATTTGCAGACCCATCCCAGCCGCCAGGGGATGCAAATGTCAAAATCAATCCACTAGCTGCGTTTCCGCGCGTACAGCAATGCCGCGACGATCGCGGCCGAGCCGATGCCGACAGCCGCGCCGGTCCAGGCGGCTTTGCCAGCGGATTTGCGTGCCGCGCTGGCAAGGTCGCGCTTGTCGTCGACGGGTTGCACGGGGGTGGCGGATGGAGCGTCGGTGTCCGGCGCAGTCTTTTCGGTTTTGCTCATGACAGCGACAGCTATGCCGCAAAGCGGCGGCGGGGAAAAGATGAAAGGCGGCTACATGACAACTATCCGTCGCAATCCGCCTGTGCCACCATCCTTGTCCAACCTGCCCCTTGACTTCCAAGCAATGACGATGTTGTTAGCGCTATCAGTAACGGTCGCATGGCCGGGCATGTTGCAACGAGATAAAGATGGGAAGGACGCGAGAGGATGAGTGAGGGCAGCGCGCAGAAGGTCAACATGGCCTTTATCGCGGCGATCGTTGCGGTGGCGACGATCGGCGGTTTCATGTTCGGCTATGACAGCGGAGTCATCAACGGCACGCAGAAGGGGCTGGAAAGCGCCTTTGACCTAGGCAAGCTGGGCATTGGCATCAATGTCGGCGCGATCCTGGTCGGGTCGTCGATCGGTGCCTTTGGCGCGGGACGGATGGCCGACATGATCGGGCGGCGCGGCGTCATGATGCTGGCGGCGATCCTGTTTCTGCTCAGCGCGCTGATGGCCGGGGCCGCGGGTTCTTCCGCCATCTTCATCCTTGCGCGGATCATCGGCGGACTGGGCGTCGGCGCGGCGAGCGTGATTTCGCCGGTCTATATTTCGGAAGTCACCCCGGCTGCCGTGCGCGGGCGGCTGTCGAGCGTCCAGCAGGTCATGATCATTTCCGGCCTGACCGGCGCCTTCGTCGCCAATTTCGTGCTGGCGCGCCATGCCGGCGGATCGACCGCCCCGCTCTGGCTCGATTTCCCGGCATGGCGCTGGATGTTCTGGCTACAGGCTATTCCGGCGGCGATCTATTTGCTCGCCCTGTTGTTCATTCCCGAAAGCCCCCGCTATCTGGTGGCGCGCGGGCGCGAGGACGAGGCGCTGGCGGTATTGACCCGCCTGTTCGGCGCGCAGGAAGCGGCGCGCAAGGTGGTGGAGATTCGCGACAGCCTGGCCGCCGACCATCATCGGCCCAAATTGTCCGACCTCATTGAAAAAAGCAGCGGCAAGATCCGCCCGATCGTGTGGACCGGCATCGGCCTGGCCGTGTTCCAGCAGCTGGTCGGCATCAACGTCGTATTCTATTATGGCGCGACACTGTGGGAAGCCGTCGGCTTTTCGGAAGATAATGCGTTGCAGATCAATATATTGTCTGGCGTGCTATCGATCGGCGCTTGCCTGGGGTCGATGCTGCTGATCG
Source organism: Sphingobium sp. GW456-12-10-14-TSB1 (assembly GCF_059424385.1). NCBI lineage: Bacteria > Pseudomonadati > Pseudomonadota > Alphaproteobacteria > Sphingomonadales > Sphingobiaceae > Sphingobium > Sphingobium sp. GW456-12-10-14-TSB1. Next base: position 1,612,204 of record NZ_JBWKZI010000001.1, read on the forward strand.
ACCGGATCGGGCGCAAGCCGCTGCTGCTGATCGGATCGGCGGGGATGGCGGTGACGCTGGCGATCGTCGCCTATGCCTTTTCCACCGCCATCACCGGCGCGGATGTCGGGGTCACGCTGCCGGGGCATAATGGCCTGATCGCCCTGATCTCGGCAAATCTCTATGTGATCTTCTTCAACATGAGCTGGGGCCCGATCATGTGGGTGATGCTGGGCGAAATGTTCCCCAACCAGATTCGCGGATCGGGTCTGGCGGTCGCGGGTTTTGCCCAATGGATCGCCAATGCGGCCATATCGGTCAGCTTTCCCGCGCTGGCTGTATCGCCGGGGCTGGTCATGACTATTAGCGGCTATGCGTTGTTCGCCGCGATCTCCTACTTCTTCGTGCGCAAGATGGTGCAGGAGACCAAGGGTCGCGAGCTTGAGGAGATGGTTGGTTGAGCGACGGGCCGCTTGTATTGCGGGCGGGGGCGCTGGAAGCGGCGCTTTCCCCCGCTGCGGGCGGATCGCTGCTATGGCTGCGCCATGGGGGCGAGGATGTGCTGCGCCCCGCGCCGGATAACTGCCACGATCCCCTGGGCATGGCGAACTTTCCGCTCATTCCCTATGCCAACCGGATAGCGAATGGGCGGTTCGGCTTTGACGGGCGCGACTATCAGTTGCCGCGCAATTTCGGCGATCATCCGCACAGCATCCATGGCACTGGCTGGCAGGCGGCCTGGACCGTCGGCGATCAGGGAGCGAATGCGGTACGGCTGGTTCAGGATCATGCGCGCGGCGCGGCATGGCCATGGCCCTATCGCGCCGAGCAGCATGTGGCACTACGCCCCGACGCGATCGACATGCGCCTGACGCTGACCAATATCGGCGATGCGCCGATGCCGGCCGGGCTGGGATTCCACCCTTATTTCCTGGCCGACGCCGGGACACAGCTGCGCTTCGCAGCGACCAGCCTGTGGCTTTCGACCCCCGACATGCTGCCGGACCGGGAAGTCGCCGCCGACACGCTGGGCGACTGGTCGCGCGGGGCCAGGGTGATGGGCGACACGCTGATCGACAATGTATATGGCGGATGGGACGGACACGCGATCATTGCGCGCGGCGATGGCCTGCGCATCGTCGTGACAGCGAGCGGCGCGGGTTGGCTGCATGTCTATCGTCCGCCCAATTCAGCCGATTTCTGTATCGAACCAGTGAGCCACTGTCCCGACGCGATCAATCGGACGGACGGCATGACCGTGCTGGCACCGGGTGCCGCCACCCAATTGTCGATGACGATCCGCATCGACAAATAGGATGAGACGCTTCCGAAATGTGACGGGATCGCCTAAGCTGCCCCTGTTGAGCAGCAAGAGGACATGCCGATGCAATTTTTGCGGACTGCCTTCTGGGTCGTAATCGCGGTCGCCCTGGCCTTTTTCTGCATGGCGAATTATGTGCCCGTGACCGTCCGCCTGTGGGGCGACATGGTGATGGAAACCAAGTTGCCGGTCTTGCTGATCGGTGCATTTCTGCTGGGCGCGCTGCCCTTCTGGATCATGGCGCGCGCGACGCGCTGGCGGTTGAAGCGGCGACTGGACAGCGCGGAACGCGCGCTGGCCGTCACCGCCGCCGCCACGCCCCCTGCGGTCGTCACCCCGCCTCTGGACGCGGACGTCCCCTCTCCGCCCCTTTCCCCTCTCAATCCTACAGGACCCGTATGAGCAGCCCCCTCTATGTCGCGATCGACACGCCGGACCTCGGCAAGGCGCAGAATCTGGCGCAGCAGGTGCGTCATCATGTCGGCGGGCTGAAACTGGGTCTCGAATTTTTCTGCGCCAATGGCCATCACGGCGTGCATGAGATGATGAAGTTCGGTCTGCCGATCTTTCTGGATCTGAAGCTGCACGACATTCCCAATACGGTGGCCAAGGCGGTGCAGGCATTGCACATGCTGGAACCGGCGATCCTGACCGTCCATGCCGCAGGCGGACGGGCGATGCTGGAGGATGCGAAGGCCGCGGCGGGCATCAAGACCAAGGTGGTGGCGGTTACGGTGCTCACCAGCCTGGACGATGCCGACCTGCTGGACATCGGCGTAGGCGGCAAGGCGGAGGATCAGGTGCGGCGATTGGCGGACCTGGCGCAAAATGCCGGGCTGGACGGCATCGTCTGTTCCGGCGAGGAAGTGGCGATGGTCAAGAAACATTGGCCCGACGGCTTTTTCGTCGTGCCGGGCGTGCGCCCGGCGGGCGGCGCGATGGGGGACCAGAAGCGCGCCGTGACGCCGCGACAGGCGCTGGATCGCGGCGCATCCATCCTGGTCGTCGGGCGGCCGATCAGCCTGGCGGAAAATCCCGATCTCGCCGCGCGCGAGATTGAAGCGACGCTGTAGGGTATAATGCGTTCACGATGATGTTGGACGTTTCATCCTGTAACGAGAAACGGGGCGGGATTTCTCCCGCCCCGCCCTGCTTTTAGAAGCGCCAGCCGACGCTGGCCACGACCTGATGCCGGTCAGTGTCGATGTCGAATTCGCTGCTGGTGGCGCCGTCCATATAGTCGATATGGGCGCTGTCATATTTGGAGTAGCGATATTCCAGCTTGGCAAAGGTGTTCTGGTTGATGGCGCGCTCCACGCCGCCACCGATGCGCCAGCCATCGAGCTTGAACGCGGTGTCGGTCGTCTCGTCGGTATCGCCCGCCAGCACGTTGAGCTTGGTGTTGGTGTAGCCGCCCTTCACATAAACCAGCGTATTGGGGCTGGCGAGGATACCGGCGCGCGCGCCGATATAGAGGTCACGGCCCTGACTGACCCGGCCGAAACCGAACTGGTCGGTCAGGTCGTAGCGATCGCTCTTGGCGGTCGAGTCGGTATATTCACCTTCGACGCCCACGACCGCGCTGCCCAGATTGATGTCGTAGCCAGCGCCCACACCGTAGAGCAGTCCGTCGATCGACTGGTCGTCGCGACCATTATTATTGTCGACATCGCTGCCCGCGCCGACATGGTCATAGCCCAAAATCGCTTCGACGCGCGGGCCGGTGAAGGTCGGGCCGACGTCCTGGGCCAGAGCAGGTGTGGCGACCGCGGTTCCGGCCAGAAGGGTTGCGACCACAAACTTACGCATATGCTTAACTCCAATTGTCATTCACGCCCCGCAGGGGTGAGACGTTGAAGCCGGAACAAAGCCGTTGGTTTCATGAACCTAAGATAAACAAGGACTTATGTTGCCGAATTGGCACAGTTCAGGCCGTTTCGTCCGCGTCCTGAGTGCTTTGGACGACGAGCCGATCGGAGGCCGTTCAGCGTTCCACCGCATCGACGGCGTCGATGTGATCAATAATCCTTCGACACGCGCACGTTGGCGCTTTCGCGGCCCAGCGTCGATATGGCGCCAAGCAGCGATAGCCAGCGCGTGACCTGATATTCGATCCGGGTCGCGCTGTATCCCTGCCCGTCGGTGATCAGTTCGACATAGGTCTTGCGGGTCAGATATTTGCCCGCCGCGATCGACGTCCCCTGCCCCTGCGTCGGATCGGCAGCGATGATGCGCAGCCGGTCCAGCCCCGCCGCCTTGCGCACCGCATTGATCGGGTCCAGCCCGCCGCCGCCCTGCAACGAACCGACCGCAGAAGCGAGCTGCAAGGCTTCGGGCGCGGAAAGGTTGGTGATCGACGTGCCAAAGAGGATGCGGGACAGAAGTTCGTCTTGCGGCAACGCGGGAACGCTGGTGAAGGTGATTTCGGGCTTCAGGCCGGTGCCGCCGACATGGATGGTGGCGGTAAGATCACTGACGTCGGCCTGCGCGTCGATGTCCAGCGTCGGATTGACCGGGGTCTTGCCGTCAAACTGGATGCGCCCTTCGCGCAGGTCGAACCGGCGCCCGGCAAATTCATAGCCACCACGCACCAGCTCCGCCCGACCCGCAATCGCCGGGTTGGTGACGGTGCCGCCAATGTCGAGAATGGCGCGCCATTCGCTGTCTAGGCCAAGGCCGGTGACAGTCAGGCGGTTGCGCGCCCGCGCCTTGATCGCCAGCGCCCAGGGGACGTTGGCGCGCACCCGCTCAACCTCCTCGCCACGCCTGTTGATTTCGGTCACCGCCAGTTCCGGAATCTGCGCCACGGCGGCGGCGCGGCCCAGCGTGAAGCGGCTCTTGTTGAGCGTCAGGTCGCCGCCGATCGTCCCGCCCACGCCATCGGAACGCAGGGTGATCGGCCCGGTGACCGTGGCGGCAATATCGTCCCGTTCCAGCAGGGCGGCATTGTCCGCCTGCATGGCCAGGTCCATGCCGACGCCCGCTATGCCGTTGAAGGTGAAGCGCCCGGTGCCGCTTACGCTACCGCCATTTTGCGCGGTCGCGGCAAAGCTGGAAATGACCAGTTGCGCGCCGGAGAAACGCCCGCGCGCCTTGACATTTTTCAGCCGCATGCCGGTGACGGGGCTGTTGATCGCGGCATTTTCGGTCGCCAGCGATCCGGTGATCTGCGGGTTGCCCAGCGTGCCGCGCATGTCCGCGGAAACATCAACCGGGCCACCGATGTCGACAATTTCCACCCCGGTCAGCCGCCACAGCGTGTCCGCCGTGCCGCCATAGCGCAGCTGCGCGAAGAGTGGCGCGCGGTTGAGCCGTTCGACCAGGCCGCCTTCACGCCCCAGCGGATTGAGCAACGCCTGCGCCCGGCCGATCGTCTTGCCATCGGCAACGAAGATCATGCGGGTGGCGAGACGGTCCGCCGTCAGCGCGGCGTTGACGCCCACATCGACCGGGCGGGAACTCAGGGACAGGCCAGACCGCGACAGGCCACGGATGCGCAGTTCCGCGGTCCCGGTCGGCAGGCCGCCGCCGCGCGGCTGGGCGTAGCTGAGCGAGCCTGTCGCGGTGCCGCCCAGACCCAGATTGTCATAGCCAATGTCGAGCAGGGACAGCGGCAGTTTCTGCATCCGCGCCTCGACATGGGTGGACGCGCTGCCCAGTTCGCCCGCCAGTTGCAATGATCCGCCCGCATAGCTGATGGTCGCAGGCGACAGGCGCCAGCCATCATCGGTACGGGTCAGCAACGCCGCGCGGGTCAGGCGGATGGGACGCTTGTCGACAGTGCCGCCAGCGGTCAGGCGGATATGATCGGCATCGACCTGCGCTTCGCCCTGTATGTCGAAGATGCGGCCGCGCTGCCCGGACAGGCTGCCGCGTATCTTGCCCTGACCATCGACCAGATCGGCATTGGCGGCAAAGCGCCCCAGCAGCACCCCGCCGACGCGCAGGCCCCGCGCCTGCGCCGTGGCCGTCAGCGTCGTGCGCGAAGGATCAAGCAACATGGTCGCATCCAGCGTGCCGCGTCGCACCGCGATGACGGTCGGTCCGTCGAAGCTGGCATCGTTGGCGGTCAGTTTGAGCTGGACCTGCTGGATCGCATCCACTGGTTTCAGGCTGATATAGCCCGTCACCGGGCCGTTGACCGCCAATTGGCCGTCCAGCCCGCCGGTTACCGGGCGAATATCGCCGCTGGCGGTGACGCCGGACACGTCGATCCGCGCGATGCGGACCACCGCCTGCCCGCCCTGCGGCAACAGGATGACGCCCCGGCCGGTGAAGGGACCAAGGGTCGATCCGCCCGCAGCGGTATAGCTGTATCCGCTTGCATCGGGGATCAGCTTTGCGCGCACGTCGCGCAGGCCCAGCGCCTTCATCGGGCTGGCCAGCAGCACATCGATGGTCGGGCGGTCGATCCTGCCATCCAGCGTCAGCCTGACCGGACCATATTGGCCATGCCGCCCCTGCCCCTCCAGATGCATCGTGCCGTCGCGATGGCGCAGGCCATTGCCCGTCAGCGTCAGCAGCGGCGCATCAAGCTGCAAATTGGTGAGCGCCAACTGGCCATCGGGGCGCAGCGCGAGCGCGCTGCGAACGGTCGGCAGGCCGCCGCCCAGCGTGCGCAGAAATTCATTGTCCAGCCGCCGCACCCGCGCCAGCGCATTGCCGCTCAGGCCAAAGCTGCCATTGGGACCGGGCACCGCGCGCAATTTCGACGTCAGGTCGACGATGCCGAAGCCACGAATGGCCAGGCCGACAATCTGGCCATCCAGGCCAAAATCATACCGACCTGTCCTGAGGTCGGCGAGCATCAGCAGCTTGCCGCGCAGCTTGTCCGACCGCACGTCCATCGGATTGCTGACGATCTGCTGGCCCTTGATCTGGAGCACGCCGTCGAGCGCGAAATTGCGGACGATCCCTTCGACCAGTTCGCCCTGCCCATCGAGCCGCGCGGCGCGCAGGCGTACCGGGACCAGCGCCGGGCCATTTTCCGACCGACGCCCCTTGCCATCCATCCGCACGGTGCTGATCACCGTCTTGTCGAACGCCAGTTGGCGGGCGGTGAGCAGATATTCATAGCCCAGCGTCGCGAATGCACCGTCCAGGCGGATTTTCGCCGCGACATCCTGCCCGCGCATAGTCTTGAACAAAGCCTGTGGACGGGCGAGCTTCAATTGCACCAGCATATTGTCGAGCGCGTTGTTGCGCAGGTCGATCGCGCCGTCGGCTTCCAGATCAATCGCGGCGGAACGGAGCCAGAGGCGACCGTCAATCACCCGGTCCACCATCGTCCCATTGGCGCGCACGACCAGGCGCGGCGCGGCAATACGCTGGACAAGGCCATTGCCGGCGATCGCGCCGCCCTCAATCGAACCACGGGCCGAATAGGCGCCCTGGCGCGCGGCCAGCACGAAATCGGCGACAGGCTGGGCGTCGAGCGTGGCCGACAGGCGACCGTCCCAGCGGCTCCAGCCGCCCTTGCCACCGATGCGCAGATTGGCGTCCTGTTTCAGGCCCGCCATCGCCGCCAGAACGCCGCCCCTTGGCGCATTGACCGTGACGTCCAGGCGGAAACGATCATCGTCGGGGCGACTGTCGAGCGCGATGGTCAGCGCATCCTGCCCGTCGATCACGCGGGCGGTCAGATCTATGATCGCACGGCCACCGCGAATGTCCGCGTCGCCCGCCATCGTCGCCTGCTGCGCACGGCCAGTAATGCCCTGCGCGATCGTCAGCCGTCCGACCGAAAATTCCATCAGCCGGATGTCGAAACCGGGAAGGATCGGCCCCTGCTTCCGGCTGGGATTGAGCTTGGGCAATTTGTGCAGGGTGGCGCGCGGGATGACCAGCCGGTCGATGTCCAGCCGGTTATAGGCCCAGGCGAAAGGCCACCAGTCCAGTTCGACCCGTGGCGCGTCGAAGAAGCGGCCCGTCGGGTCGGACAGGGTCAGATTGTGGAGAACGGCCTTGTGATAAATGCTGCCGTCGATCCGGTCGACCTGGATGCGCAGGCCCGATGGCGGCTTGATCGTCGCGATCCGGCTGATGAGGAAGCGATGGCCGGGCGCCGTGTCGAGCCAGGCCAGCGCGCCCGCGACGATCAGCAGCAAAGTGACGATGATGCCCAGCACCCAGCGCTGCCAGCGTCCATCCCAGGCGCGGCGGCGATGCGGCTTCGCGGCGGGCGCTTCGTCCACCATCAGAAGGCTTGCCCCAGCGACACATAGACGGCGACGCGCGGATCGCCCTTTTGCGGGTTGATCGGCGTACCGACGTCGATGCGGATCGGGCCGAAGTTGCTATAATAGCGCAGCCCAAGCCCGGTGCCGATGCGCAGGTCGCGGAAGCGCGGCAGGAATGTGGTGGAGATATTGCCTGCATCGATGAAGGGCACGACGCCGAAATTGCCAAAGCGCACCCGCCCCTCCAGCGAGAATTCCGCGAGACTCTTGCCGCCGACCGGGTCGTTGTCCACGCCGAAACGCGGGCCGATCGCCTGATAGCCATAACCGCGAACCGACGCCCCGCCGCCCGCATAGAAACGGCGCGACGGCGCGATCTGATCGACGGTGGAGCCAAGGATCGTGCCAAAGCGCGCACGCGCCGCGACGACGAGCTTTTCGCCCATCGGCTGGTAGATGCTGCCATCCACCTGCACCTTGGCATAGCCGAAGGTCTTGTCCTGAAAGGAAAGTTCGGGACTGAACCGGCCACCCAGACGAAAGCCCTTGGTCGGGTTGAGCAGATCATCGCTGCCGTCATAGGTCAGGCTTAAAGGAATTGCGCCGATCAGGAAGGTGCGCCGCGCACCGCCGCTGAAGGCATCGGCTTCGTCAGAAGCGATGAGTTCCGCGCCGATGCGCCACACCCAGTCCTTCTGGAACAGGATGTTCGTCTGCCGCTCCAGCCCGCCTGCCAGGGTGATGGTGCGCGCATCATAGGCGTCGCGCCTGATGTTGCTGACCGACAGCAGGCCGGTGAGCACATTGTCGCGACGGTGGAAATTGTTGCGGCGATAGGTGAAGGACGCGGTCTGTTCCTGCGTGCCGACGACGCCACGCACCGTTACCGCGCCTTCGGGCGGGAAGAAATTGCGGTGCTGCCAGCTGACTTCAGCGCGATAGCCTTCGCCCGTGCCATAACCCAGCTGCCCCGCGATGGTGCGTAGTGGCGCCGGGCGGACGTCGACCGCCAGATCGACATGGGAACCATCGCCCGCCTCTTTGGGTGTCAGATTGACCGAGGAGACAAGCCCGGTTGCGACGATGGCGCGGCGCAGATCCTCCACATCCGACGCCTTGTAGGGATCGCCGGGATGGAAGCGGGCGATTTCCTGAACATGGTGCGCGCTAAACAATTTTTCGTTGTTCATGCGGATCGCGCCGAAGCTGCGATAGCCGCCCGGCGTGATGATGATGTCAAGGTCGCCCTTGCGCTCCTCATGGTCGATCCGCACTTCGGGTTCATCGACCTTGGCAAAGGGGAACCCGGTTTCGGCCAGCACTACGGACAGCGCGTCGCGCCCGGCCAGAATGGCGTCGGCATCGACCGGATCGCCGACCTTGGGCGGGAAGGCGGCGCGCAATTGCGCTTCCTTGTCGCCGGTTTCGGCAAGGCCGGTCAGATCGACCGAATCGAGCAGATATTGCGTGCCGGGTACAATGTCGAAGCTGACGGCCAGACGATCGCTGCCCGCTGGCGGCGCGGCAACCGCGCCCCGGATGCGCGCGGCATAATAGCCCTTGGCGCGCAGCAGCCGGTCCAGCAGTTCATTATCCTCTTTGATGCGACGATTGATCTGCGCGAGGTTGGCGGGCTTGCCATCGCCCTGCCGCAGCGCCGACAATTCCTCGAAGCGTTGCTTGAAGGTCGCATCGGCAATCGTGTCGATGCCGTTCAGTTGCACGGTGTAACGCCGTTCCTCCCCGGCGTCAGCAAAGGTCGCGGCTTCCTCGACCGGCTCGACCGGCTGGGCGGCGTCAGGGACAGCGTCAGGCGTCGCCACCTGCGTATCAGCCGGGTCGGCGGGCAGCGGCTTCACACTGTCTTCCTGCCCCATGTCCGGCCAGTCCAGGCCGATGTCCGGCATGGTGTCGAGCGACTGGTCCGGCACGGCTTGCGGTGGCGCGACGGACTGCGCCAGCGCCCCGCCCGGACAGGCGAGCAACATAGGAACAAGCAGGAGCCGTGCGGAATGCGGGCGGCCAGGAGGGCGGCGAAAGGTCCGCAAACCATGGGTCATGGCGATGGTCTAGACCAAATATGGGCGAAAGCGCCAGCCTTAGAAGCGGTAGAATGCGGCCAGTTGCCGCGACACGATCAGAAGGCGCTGTGCAGCCGATCGATCAGCGCGCGCGCCGGGTTGGCGTCCCTGACCGTGGCCGGACCCAGCATCATGTCCATCCGGTCCTGCAATCGCGCGACGCGATCGTATAATTCCTGGCTGGCATCGATCAGCGACCGCGCCATGAAGGGAAAATCGGCGGCGAGTTCGGGCGGCGTCTGGGTCGCGCGGCCAAGCCGATATTTCTCGTCCGACAGATCGGCATCGCCAATCTCGCCGCGCTGCCAGGCCCGCTGGCTGAGCAACCAGGCAATGATGTGCATCAGCCGGGTGGTCACTTTCAGCGATTCGCAGGCGAAAGAGACGCGGCGCAACGGGTCGCTCATCCCCTCGTCCAGGCTGTTGCTGCCGTCGAAATAGGACCGTGCCTCGTCAGCCATGACCATGGCTTCGAGATACAGGCCGTCGACCAGCCGCCGGTGAAGGCCACGATCCAGAAAAGCTGCGCTCTGCATGCAGGATGACTGACATATTATCGCAACCTTGTCAGGCCCATCGATGCGCTTTTAGCGGGGGCTGTCCCATTCAGGGCCGGTTAGCGCGACGTTAACCACAAAATTCCGCGCCAGCACCGATTTACGCGATGATGTCGGGCACCAGCCCGTCTTCCAGCTGCGCGATTTCGTCACGCAGGCGCAGCTTGCGTTTCTTGAACCGGGCAATCTGCATCTGGTCGCCCGCACCCGACTCCATCAGCACGGCAATCGCGCTGTCGAGGTCGCGATGCTCCACCCGCAACAATTCCAGGCGGCGCATAATATCTTCCCGACTCACTGCGCCCCCGATCCGTCACCCACGCTCGTCATGTCCCCTGATACCCTGCCGCCCGGACGCGGGCCATCGCAAATTTTTCTCATTCAGGCGCAGCGTGCGAATCAGCGCGAGACACGATGATTATTTCATGATCTACTTCGTCGTCCATCACCCCTCATCTGGAGAATGTTATGGAAAACAGCCACATTTCAGCTCTTTCTGCCAAGCACGCAGGTATCGACGCCCGAATCAAGGCGGAGACGAGTCGGCCTATGCCCGACGCTATTTTGGTGGCTTCGCTCAAGAAGCAGAAATTGCGGTTGAAGGAAGAACTGGAAGCGCAGCACTAAGCATCCAGCGCGCTACGGGAGGAGGCCGGGACACGGCGGCTACAGGCTGCCGGTCCGGCCCTTCGCCTTCATTCCGGTCCACATTTTCAGACAGTAAAAAGCCCCGCAACCAACAGGTAGGCGGGGCTGTTTATGTCCGGGTTGGATCAGCGCCTCAGCAAGCCGCGCTGGTGCAGTCGCAGATAATCGGGCACCGTCTGCTGCGCCGCGCCCGTCGAAACAGGCTTGCGCGCCAGTTGCGGGTCGATCGGCTCGTCAAAGGCCAAACCAATCTTGTCCCCGCGCGCCCAGGCGACGGTGCCGGTCATCTTGCCGATGCCGCGCAGTTCAAATTCCACCTTGATGCCCGCCGGAACTCCCCGTTCGCAATCGGCCATCAGGCCGGTGGCCGACAGGTTGCGGACGCGGGCCTTGCCCAGCGGTACGCCTTCGGGCGTCATGAAACTGGTAAGCAGGAACAGGCTGTCACGCGGCGCGGCGCGGGCCGGTCCCCGATCGGAAGATTCCTGTTGGTCGTTCATGCCAAGACCCGCGAATAAAATGCCAGATAATTGGCGGGCACCATAGGCGCGGGGGGATGGAGAAAGGGTTAATCGTCGCGGGAAATCTTCTCTTGCCGCTCATGCCGTTCCTGCGCCTCGACCGTCATGGTCGCGATCGGCCGGGCCTCCAGCCGACCCAGCGAAATCGGTTCGCCGGTGACTTCGCAATAACCATATTCGCCGTCCTCGATCCGGCGAAGCGCTGCCTCGATCTTGGAGATCAGCTTGCGCTGGCGGTCGCGGGTGCGCAGTTCGATCGACCAGTCGGTCTCGCTCGATGCGCGGTCGTTCAGGTCGGGTTCGCGAAGCGGCTCATTCTGAAGGACGGCAAGCGTCCCTTCGGCTTCGGCATGGATCTGCTTTTTCCAGTCCCACAAGCGCTGCCGGAAATATTCCAGCTGCAACGGGTTCATGAATTCCTCATCGGCGGAAGGCCGGTAGTCTGCAGGAAGTTCGACAGTCGATTTGGGCGGCTTGTCGCCGTCTTTATCGGAATTCAGGACCGATGCCATCTGGCTCTCCGACTCGGAGGACGCCGGCGCTTAACGACCGGGCGCCCATGACTTTTCATTGAGGGCGCGTCATAGCGACGGGCGAAGGGCGACACAAGCAGGCAATATTGCTGCGGTTCGTTTTCATCGGGGCTTGACGCCGGCGCAGCCGAGTCCCGCACGCAAGGCAAATCGGCGAAACGCATCAAGCGATTTTTACCTGGCTCGCGACAGTCGTTCCATAGTGGGACGTTAACCATTTCCCTTTGGAAGAAGGTAGGATTTCCCTCGACTTGAATATCACATTCAGGGTTAACAGCGTTGCAGTTAACGCTTTCTTTTGCGTTCTTACGCATAGGAAGTTCCTACCAGCCCATCATTGGAAAAAGCCAATGCCGGGTCAGGGGGCAACAAAGTAAAGAGTGGATCCTATGTCGGTACGGATGGCATTGGCTAAGTTATGCGCCTGCACTTGCGGCGGAGCGATCATTGGCGGTGGCGCGGTGCATGTCGCCGAAAATGCGCGGCCGGCAGTGGTTCATAGCAGCAAGAGCACGAAGGCGGCAGCGCCGCGCAAACGCTATGCCGTGCGGACAGTGAAGCGCAAGGTGGTGCGTACGGTGAAAACCAGCACGCCGCGCACGGTCACAGTCGTCACGCAACAGGCTCCCATTCCCCTGCCAGCGCCGATGCCGATGGCCGAAATGCCGGTCATGTCCGGCGGCGGTGGCGCGGTTCCTGTCGTCATAGGCGGTGGCGGCGGCTTTGGCGGCGGCGGCTTCATCGGCGGCTTTTTTGGCGGCGGTGGCGGCGGCAGCGGCGGCGGGTCGGTGGTGATCTCCTCGACCAGCAGCTCGACCGGCGGCATCAGCAGCTCGACCAGCTCGACCACTGGCGGCGTATCGACATCGACCGGCGGGGTTTCGACTTCCACCGGCGGCGTGTCCACGTCAACGGGTGGCGTATCCACCTCCAGCGGCAATGTGTCGACATCGAGCGGCGTTTCGACGTCGAGCGGTAATGTCTCCACGTCCAGCGGCAATGTCAGCAGCAGCTCGTCCTCGTCCAGTTCCAGCTCGTCATCGTCCTCCTCCTCGTCCAGTTCTTCATCGAGCAGCTCGGGCGGATCGAGCGGCGGCAAGCCCGGCAAGCCTGGCCATGGTCATGATCACGGGTCGAGCGGCTCCAGCGGCAGTTCGGGATCGAGCGGCAGCAGCGGTTCGTCGGGCAGCTCCGGGTCGAGCGGCAGCAGCTCGTCGTCCTCTTCCTCGTCATCCTCGTCGAGCAGTTCCTCCTCGTCGGGCGGATCGTCCAGCTTCGGCAGCACGGGCAGCAGCGGATCGAGCTGCAGTTCGGGGTCGAGCAGTTCCTCCTCGTCGAGCAGCAGCAGCTCTTCTTCCTCGTCCAGCAGCTCCAGCGGCGGATCGAGCAGCAGCAGCGGCGGTACGGACGTCCCCGCCCCGCCGATGATCCTGCTGTTCGGCGCCGCCGCGGTCGCACTGGTCGCCCACCGTCGCTTCGCCGATCGCAAGGCCGACAAGGCCGCCTGACCCGTCAGGCGATGACATGAAAAAGGGCGGCTCCCGGTATCGGGGGCCGCCCTTTTCGTTGGGGCAAAACTGGTGCGGATCAATTGTCGGCAATGATCCGTTCGATGTCCGCGATCGGATGATTGACCAGATCCTTGGCGATCTCGCCTGCCAGGCGGCTTTCGACTTCCTTGTGATAATGTTTGCGCATTTCGCCCAGCGTGCCGGGCGGGGCGACGATGATCAGCTTTTCATAATCATTGGCGAAGGCGCGATGCTTGAGGATGTCGGCGGCCTGCGCGGCAAAGCGGTCCTCCTCCAGATCGTGAAAATTGGTTTCCGACATGGCGCTGCGATGGCCGCCCACCGAATTGAACGCGCGGCCGGGCGTATCGCTGCCCTGTTCGCGGTCGGCCGGGTTATCCTGCTTCTCGACCTGCTCGGTTTCCAGGCTGGGAATGGCGGCGTCGCCCTTGTTCCGGAAAAACAGCATCTTGCGGCCGTCAGCTACCAATATGAGCGCGTCCTGTTCTATCTGCATCGCCTGGTCCTTTTCATTTTAGCGGATGCCTGTTCAACGATCGGCAGCGCGCAGGGTTGCGTGGCTCGTCGCACGACGGCATAGGACTGGCCCATGCACGACATCCGTTTCATCCGCGAAAATCCCGCCGCTTTCGACGCTGGCCTGGCCCGGCGCGGGCTGGCCCCCCTGTCCACGCAGATATTGGCGCTGGACGAGCAAAGCCGGGCGATCAAGACGCAGTTGCAGGTCGGGCAGGCCCGCCGCAACGAGGCGAGCAAGCTGATCGGCCAAGCCATGGGCGCGGGCGACAAGGACAAGGCGGAAGCGCTGAAGGCCGAAGTCGCGGCGATCAAGGAAAGCACCCCCGCTCTGGAAGCGCAGGACCGCGAAGTCGGCGACGCGCTGGGCGCGATGCTGGCGGCGATCCCCAACCTGCCCGCCGACGATGTGCCGCAGGGCGACGATGAAGCCGACAATGTGGAGGTCAGCCGGTGGGGCACGCCCCGCGACTTCGACTTTGCGCCGCAGGACCATGCCGATTTCGGCCCGGTGCTGGGGCTGGATTTTGAAGGCGGCGCGGCCCTTTCGGGCGCGCGGTTCACCGCGTTGCGCGGGCAGATGGCGCGGCTGCACCGGGCGCTGGCGCAATTCATGCTGGACCGGCAGACGGCTGAGAATGGCTATGAGGAGGTCAACCCGCCGCTGCTGGTGCGCGACGAGGCGTTGTTCGGCACCGGGCAATTGCCCAAATTCGCCGAGGATCTGTTCAGGACCACCGATGGCCGCTGGCTGATTCCGACCGCCGAAGTCAGCCTCACCAATCTGGTTGCGAACCAGATCGTGCCGCTCTCTGACCTGCCCGTCCGGCTGACCGCGCTGACCCCCTGTTTCCGTTCCGAAGCAGGGTCCGCCGGGCGCGACACGCGGGGCTTCATCCGCCAGCATCAGTTCGAGAAGGTCGAGCTTGTCGCGATTTGCGCGCCCGACGAGTCAGAGGCCGAGCATGAACGCATGTGCGCGGCGGCGGAGGGTATCCTTCAGGCGCTTGGGCTTCCCTATCGCAAGATGCTGCTCTGCACCGGCGACATGGGCTTTGGCGCGCGCAAGACATGGGATCTGGAAGTCTGGCTGCCCAGCCAGAACACCTATCGCGAGATCAGCTCCGTCTCCAACTGCGGCGATTTTCAGGCGCGGCGGATGAACGCGCGCTACAAGCCGGAGGGAGAGAAGCAGACCCGTTTCCTCCACACGTTGAACGGATCGGGTCTGGCCGTGGGCCGCACATTGGTAGCGGTGCTGGAAAATTACCAGCAGGCCGACGGCAGCGTGATCGTGCCGGAGGCGCTGGCGCCCTATATGGGTGGGGTGACGCGCCTGACGCCAAAGGCTTAGCCGTTCGCCCTGAGCGAAGTCGAAGGGCCATGCCGAGCGCTAGCGAGGCGGCTTCGCTTCGCTCAGCGGAAGGCTTCGACAAGCTCAGCCCGAACGGAGTTGTTTAGTTCATGCGCATCCTTCTCACCAATGACGATGGCGTTCACGCGCCCGGCCTTAAAGTGCTGGAAGCCATCGCCCGCCAGTTTTCCGACGATATCTGGATCGTCGCGCCGAGCGAGGAACAGTCGGGTGCGGGGCATAGCCTGACGCTCACCCGGCCCCTGCGCATCCGCAAGCATGGCGCGCAGCATTACAGCGTCACCGGCACGCCGACCGACGCAGTGATGATGGCCGTGGGGCATTTGATGAAGGACGCGCGGCCGGACCTTATCCTGTCGGGCGTCAATCGCGGCGCCAATCTGGCTGAGGACGTGACCTATTCGGGCACCGTCGCCGCCGCGATGGAAGGGGCGATTTCGGGGATCAGGTCGATTGCGCTGAGCCAGGTCTATGCGCGTGAGGGGATGGGCGACACGGTGCCCTTTGCCGCTGCGCAGGCATGGGGCGCAAGGGCCATCGCCCCGCTGATCGCCATGCCGCCTTCGCGCCGGATGCTGTTCAACGTCAACTTCCCGGCGATCGAACCCGACGCGGTCAAGGGCATCCGCGTCGTGCGGCAGGGCTTTCACGATGTCGATCGCACGAAGATCATCGAAGGGACCGATCCGCGCGGCTACCGCTATCACTGGTTCAGCCTGGGCAGCAGCGACGCAGTGCCGGAGGGGAGCGATCTGGCGGCGATCGCGCAGGACTATGTCACCGTTACCCCCCTCCATTACGACCTGACGCAGGACAGCGCCATGGCGGCGACTGCGGCGGCGTTCGGGCAATAGCGGCAGGGGGTGGCAAGCGCGGCGCGATGCGATAGACAGGCGGCGATGTCACGTCCGCTTCTTCCATCCGCCATGTTGCTCGCGCCGCTGATACTGGCCGCCTGTATCCCCATGGAGGCCCGCAACGAAACGCCCCCGCCCCAGTTGAATGCCGACGCGGCTGCCGTCGAACTGGTGGAAGCCGAGCCGGTATGGACCGCGCAGCAGGTGGTCGCCAATGCGCAGACGGTGGCGACGTCCACCTATGTCGTCCAGCCCGGCGACACGCTGCGCGGCATCGGCAATCGCACCGGCGCGGGATCGGAAGCGATTGCGCGCGCCAATGGGCTGACGCCGCCCTTTGCCATCCGCATCGGCCAGAAACTCACCATTCCGGGCGGTCGCTATCATCTGGTGGCGGAAGGGGAGACGGGCATCGCGATCGCGTCCGCCTATGGCGTGGCGTGGAGCCGCATCGTTGCCGCCAACGGCCTGACGGAACCGTTCATGCTGCGCCGCGGACAACGGCTGCTGTTGCCGGGTGAGGCTCCGGCGACGGCCCCCAGCCTGGAGCAGCGCGCCGCCGCGTTCCATATCGACATTGACGATGTGCTGACCGGCGGCCAGCCAGCGGCGGCGGAAAATGCGCCGGTGGCGGTCGCTTCGTCCCAGCCGCGCCCGCTGCCAAGCAACGTGCCGATCGCCCAGCCCGGCAGCTTTGCGGGCCGTTTCGACTGGCCGGTCAAGGGCAAGCTGCTATCGCGCTTTGGCCCCGGCGAAAGCGGCGCGAAGAATAATGGCATCGATATCGGCGTCCCCGCCGGCACGCCGATCCGTGCGGCGGCGGACGGCGTTGTCGCCTATGCGGGCGACCGGGTGGCGGTGTTTGGCGGGCTGGTGCTGATCAACCATGGCAGCGGCTGGGTCAGCGCCTATGGCCATGCCAGCCGCGTGGATGTGGTGCGCGGCCAGAAAATCACGCGCGGCCAGACCATCGGCCTGACCGGCGACACCGGCTATGCCAGCCAGCCCAAGCTGCATTTCGAATTGCGAAAGGACCGGGTGCCGGTAAACCCCGTTGCGCATCTGCCGACCGCGCCATGAGGATAAACCGGGGATCATCGCGGACGACCGAAGGCTTTTTGCGGCGGCGCTCCTCCCTGCCGATGTGGGTGGACCTGAGCTGGCGCGTCGGCCTGGTATTCGCGCTGATCGCGGTGGTGCTGCTGCTCCACTGGGTCGGGCGGGACGGGCTGAAGGACAATCTCGACAATCATATCAGCTTTGTCGATGTGCTCTATTTCACGACCGTCACCGTGACGACGGTGGGCTATGGCGACATTGTCCCGGTCACGCCCGAAGCGCGATTGTTCGAATCGCTGTTCGTCACGCCGATCCGGCTGTTCGTGTGGCTCATTTTCCTCGGCACAGCCTATTCGCTTTTCCTCCGCAACATCCTCTACAGGTGGCGCATGGCCCGCATACAAGCCGATCTGCACAATCACATCATCGTCACCGGCTTTGGCACCAGCGGGCAGGAAGCGGTGCATGAACTGCTGGCGCGCGGCACCGACCCGCGTGAGATCGTCGTGATCGACGGCAGCGAAGCCGCGCTGGAACTGGCCGAGGCGCAGGGGTGCAATATATTGTGCGGGGATTCGACCCGCGACCGGACGTTGAAGGATGTGGCGATCCACCGCGCGCGCAGCATGATCGTATCGGCCGGGCGCGACGATACGTCGATCCTGATCACGCTGACCGCCCGCCACCTCGCCCCGCGCCTGCCGATCAGCATCGTCGTGCGGAACGAGGATAATGAACTGCCCGCGCGGCAGGCGGGCGCAACCACGGTGATCAACCCGGTCAGCTTTGCCGGGCTGCTGCTGGCGGGCAGCACCAGCGGCAAGCATATCGCTGACTATATGGCCGATCTGGCGGCCTCTGGCGGACGGGTGAAGCTGAACGAGCGCTTCGTCAGCCCGCAGGAAATTGGCGGGCCGCTGTCCGCCATCACCACCGGCCTTGGCGTGCGCATCTATCGCGACGATCGGCCGATCGGTTTCTGGGAGCCGGGCGCGCAGCAGCTTCAGACCGGCGACCTGATCATCGAGATTGTCGAGAGCGACGGTCTGGGGACAGGCGGCGAGCCGGCCTGAAAGCGCGCCCCAATCGCGCGGCGTGACATTCCGCACAAAAATCCCTATGTGCGCGGCCATCATGGCAACCAAATTTCCTGACGCGCCGAAAATCGGCATGGTTTCGCTCGGCTGTCCCAAAAACCTGGTGGACAGCGAACGCATCCTGACGAAGCTGCGCTCCGACGGCTATCAGATGTCCGCCGACTATGCCGGCGCCGACGTCGTGCTGGTCAATACGTGCGGCTTTCTCGATTCGGCCAAGGAGGAATCGCTGGAAGCGATCGGCGAGGCGATGGCCGAAAATGGCCGCGTCATCGTGACGGGCTGCATGGGGGATGAGGCGGACCTGATCCGCGCGAAATTCCCGCAAGTGCTGGCCGTCACCGGCGCGCATCAATATGAGCAGGTCGTCAACGCGGTGCATGACGCATCGCCGCCCGTCCCCAACGCCTTTGTCGATCTGGTGCCCGAAGGCGGGCTGAAACTGACGCCGCGCCATTACAGCTATCTGAAGATTTCCGAAGGCTGCAACCATCGCTGCTCCTTCTGCATCATCCCCTCGATCCGGGGCGATCTGGTGTCGCGGCGGATCGACGCGGTGCTGCGCGAGGCGGAGAAGCTGGTCGCGGCGGGGACCAGGGAATTGCTGGTGATCAGCCAGGACACGTCGGCCTATGGCGTCGATACGCGGCATGAGGCGCGGTCGTGGAAAGGCCGCGACGTGCGCGCGCACATGACCGACATGGCGCGCGAACTGGGGCAGCTGCGCACCGCCGAAGGGCGCGCGCCCTGGGTACGGCTGCACTATGTCTACCCCTACCCCCATGTCGATCAGGTCATCCCGCTGATGGCCGACGGGCTGCTGACGCCCTATCTCGACATTCCCTTCCAGCATGCCGCCCCCAGCGTATTGAAGGCGATGAAACGCCCGGCCAATGAAGCCAAGGTGCTGGACCGCATCCATAAATGGCGCAGCATCTGCCCGGACATCACCATCCGCTCGACCTTCGTGGTCGGCTTCCCCGGTGAGACAGAGGCGGATTTCCAATATCTGCTCGACTGGCTGGATGAAGCGCAACTCGACCGTGTCGGCGCGTTCCGCTTCGAGCCGGTCGAAGGCGCGGCGGCCAACGCCCTGCCCGGCGCGGTGCCCGAAGAGGTCAAGGAAGAACGCTATCAGCGGATCATGGAAAAGACCGCCGCGATCAGCGCCGCCAAGCTCTCGGCCAAGGTCGGCCGCGTGCTGCCGGTAATCGTCGATGAAGTGGGCGAACCGGACGAGGAGGACGGCTCGATCGGCGCGACTGCGCGCTCACAGGCCGACGCGCCGGAAATCGACGGCAATGTGTTCCTGCGCGATGTCGGCGAAGGGCGGAAGGCTGGCGACATGATCGACGTCGCAATCGAGGATGCCGACGAGCATGATCTCTATGGGGTGCCGGTTTAACATTCATCCTCCCCTGCAAGGGGAGGACTATCGCGCATGACTTTTCGTTATTCCTCCAACGTCATCCTGAATTTATTTCAGGATCCATCATGCGCCAAAAGCCGCCGCTGGGGACGAGAAATGGATGCTGAAACAAGTTCAGCATGACAATGAAGGCAGGGGCAGTTCCATTCGCGATAACTCTGCCTTCGAGGGGAGGATGGGAAAGCAGGGCAAATCACCTTACCCCGCCACAAACCCATCCTGATATTCCGTCTTGATCGCCTTGCGCATCGCCGCATCGACCGGCAGCGCGACCTCATACGTCCCTTCCGCGTAAGGCCCGGCACTATAGGGGCCGACCACGACGGTCACGCCGTCGATCACCTTGCCGTCCCTGGACGTCAGCACCAGCACCTGTTCCATCGGGTCGATGCACTGGCTGAATTCATCGGCGTCCCGCACCACCGGCGCACCGCGTTTTTCCGCGCGTTGCTTGTCGAGTTCGGCACAGAAGCGGTCGCGGATGGCGGCGGCGAAGGCGGCGGGCGTGGTCATCACCGCCTTGACGCTGGTTTCGCGGCTGCGCGCCTTGTCCCATAACAGGCTGTCATAGCCGGTCATGCCGTGCGCGCCGCCGGTAAAGACATAGGTTTGCGACTGGAGCGCCAAAAAGCGCGGGGTATCGGCGGATACGCTCCATTCCGTTTCCAGGCTGTGCGCGCGAAACGGATAGCCGGCCTGCTTGGCGGACGCGCTGTCATCCTTCGCCATTTTGAGCGCATCGGCCTTGGACGTCGTCAATTGCTTGTCGAACTTGTCGACCAGCGCGGGGATGGCAGCCGCCTGCGCTGGATAGGCATAGGCGAATTCCAGCAGCGCGCTCTTGTCCGTCTGCTTGAAGGGTTTGGCCGGGGGAGCCGGTGGCGGCGTTCCCGCCATCCTGTCGGCAAAGCGGGTCGCCGCGACATTGGCCGCATCATTGCCCCCCGCCTCCTCGTGCGAGGGGCTGCAAGCAACCAGCAGCATCGCGGCGACACCCAAAAGCCCCGCCGACCGGGCCAGTTCCCCCTGCCGCATCAGTGCGCCCGCGCAGCGCGGCAGCGTTCGCCGATCGCCTTGCGCGCATAGTCGCTTTGCAGCGCCTGCCCGGCATTGGGCCAACCCTCGGCGATCAGCGCCTGTTCGACGGCATGGCCATTTTCAAAACGGCCGCTCTCCGCCAGCACATAGGCACGGGCGCGGGCGGCCTGGAGGCCGCGGTCATCGGAATGAATCATCGTCTCTCTCCTTGGCATTTTGCGATGCAGATGAAGCTAGGCCTCAGCGGCGCGGGACGCAAATGGGGAAAGGGCGACATGTGCGATGCGGGCGATGAAATTTCGCGCTTTCCATCCCTTGCGCCTTTCTCCTAAACCGACCCCATGACCGATTATTCAGCCCTGCTTAAAGCCGATAACGACCAGCCCGCCCGTTCGATCCACCTTGTCGAGGCGGCAGGCTATGACGACTGGCTGGCGGCCCAGCCGGATCGGGTCCGCGCGATCGTGGCGGCGCAGAAATTTCAGGGAAAGCCGGGTGAACTGGCGATCGTGCCGGGCGAAGCCGCAGGCGACTGGTGGGTGGTGGCGGGCATCGCCAACAAGGCCGCGCCCAGCCCCTGGTGCCTTGCGAAACTCGCCGAGACCCTGCCCGAAGGCATGTATCGACTGGCCGAAGGATCGCCCGATGCGGCGGCCCTTGGCTGGCTGACCGCGCATTACCGGTTCGATCGCTACCGCAAGGACGAAAACCCGGTCACGCCCCGCGTGCTGCTGACCAGCGACGTGGCGCGGATCGAATCGACGGTGCAGCTGGCGCAGGCGATCGCGCTGGTGCGCGACTTGGTCAACACGCCTGCCGCCGACATGGGGCCGGCCGATCTGGAAGCCGCCGTGTCGCAACTCGGCAAGACGTTCGGCGCCAGCGTCAGCACGACCCGCGGCGACGCCCTGGAACAGGGCTATCCGATGATCCATGCGGTGGGCAAGGCTGCGGACAAGAGCTTCGCGCCGCGCCTCATCGAACTGACCTGGGGCGATCCGGCAGCACCCCGCATCGCGATCATCGGCAAGGGCATCTGCTTCGACAGTGGCGGGCTGGACATCAAGCCTTCGTCGGGCATGCGCCTGATGAAGAAGGATATGGGCGGCGCGGCCCATGCCCTGGCGCTGGCGCAACTGATCATGGGCGCGCGCCTGCCGGTGCGGCTGCACCTGCTGATCCCGGCGGCGGAAAATGCGATCAGCGGCAACGCCTTCCGCCCCGGCGACATATTGCGCACCCGCAAGGGGCTGACGGTCGAGATCGGCAATACCGATGCCGAAGGAAGGCTGGTGCTGGGCGACGCGCTGACCCGCGCTGGCGAGGAGAAGCCGGACCTCATCATCGACTATGCCACGCTGACCGGCGCGGCGCGGGTCGCGGTGGGGCCGGACCTGCCCGCGCTGTTCGCCAATGACGATGCGCTGGCGACGGAGATGGCGGCGGCTGGCACGGCGGTAGATGACCCGACCTGGCGGCTGCCCCTGTGGGATGGCTATGCCGACATGCTGAAGTCCGACATTGCCGACATCAACAATGCGGGTGAAGGCGGATTTGCCGGGGCGATCACCGCCGCGCTCTTCCTCAAACGCTTCGTGCCGGACGATGTGCCCTGGCTGCATCTCGACACGTTCGCCTGGCGGCCGAGCGCGAAACCGGGCCGGGCGAAGGGTGGCGAAGCATTGGGATTACGGGCGGTTTTCCGACTGTTGCAGCAGCGATACGGGCGTGATTGATATTGCACGAGAATGTCGGCGTCCGTTACGCAACCGGATTGTGCATCGTGCGTTAAGGCCACATGAACGCTCATCCCGCCACCGATCTTTCGCCCGCAATCGACCGGCCCGGCCTGCTGCCGCTGACCCACTGGATGCGCACCCTTGTTGACTATGTCCGGTCGGGCAAGCCCGATCTGACCAACCGGCAGATGGCGCTGATGCTGACCGTCTATATTGCCGCCGGGCCACATACGGTACGGGGTCTGGCCGAAGCGCTGCATGTGTCAAAGCCCGTAATCACCCGCGCGCTCAACAAATTGTCGGCCCTGGGCTATCTGCGCCGCGAACGCGATGTCAGCGACCGGCGCAATATTTTTATCACCCGGACCACCAAAGGGGCGGAATTTCTTGACGCCTTTCACCTTTTCATCGCAGGAACCGCGCGCGATGACAGGTACGAACAACCCCGCGCGGAACGAACCGCCTGAAAGAACCCGCTTCAAGCTCGGCGGGCGTTCCGTCGCGCTCGACCGCCGCGTCCACGCGGCGCGTGGCGATCTGGCGGACCTGGCGCTGGCGGGGACATTATTTTCCGCCCATTACGCCCGCGCCGTTCCCCTTACCTGCGTCGCCCCCGGCTCGCCAATCCTGACCGCGCCATCGGCGACGGGCGAAGCGGTCAGCGAATTGCTGCGCGGCGAAACATTCCATGCGCTGGACGTGATGACCGACTGGGCCTGGGGCTTTTGCGGACATGACGGCTATGTCGGCTATATCCGGCGGGAAGCGCTGGACGTGCTGGAGCCAGTGAGCCACCGGATCATCGTCAACACCGCTCCGCTGTTCAGCGCGCCGGACATCAAGGCGCCGATCGCCGATTATTGGCCGGGCGGCGCGCTGTTTTCGGGAGAGGCGGAGGATGGCTTCATCGCCTGCGCCGAAGGCTTCATCCATATGCGTCATGCCACCCCGCTGGACACCATCGCCGCCGATTGGGTTGCCGTGGCGGAGCGTTATCTCGGCCAGCCCTATGTCTGGGGCGGGCGCGGGCATCGCGGCATCGACTGTTCGGGGCTGGTGCAGGTCGCGCTCGGCCAGTGCGGCATATCCGTACCGCGCGACACGGACCTGCAATGCGAAGGGATCGGCAATCCGATCGACAGCGAGGCCGTGTTGCAGCGTGGCGACATCCTCTTCTTCCCCCGCCATGTCGGCATCATGATCGACGGCAAGACCCTGCTGCACGCCAATGCACACTGGATGGCGGTGGTCGCGGAACCCCTGGCCGACGTGGTCGCGCGGCTGGCCGGGGATCATGCCCAACCCATCATCGCGCGGCGGAGGATCGGCGCATGACGACACAGGTTTTCATCGACGGCGGCGTCGGCACCACCGGCATCGAAATCGCCGACCGGCTGGCCGGACGCCCCGAATTGTCGCTGATCCGTCTGGACGAGAAGGATCGCAAGGATGCGCGCTCGCGCCGCGATGCACTGAACGCGGCTGACGTCGTGATCCTGTGCCTGCCCGACGATGCTGCGCGCGAAGCCGTAGCGCTAATCGACAATGACCGCACCTGCGTGATCGACGCATCGACCGCGCATCGGGTGGCGGATGGCTGGACCTATGGCTTTCCCGAACTGGAAGCTGGGCATCGCGAGAAGCTGGCCGCCAGCCGCTTCGTCGCCAATCCGGGCTGCTGGCCGACCGGCTTTCTGGCGCTGGTGCGGCCGCTGACGCTGGCCGGTCTGCTGCCGACCGACTGGCCCGTCACCGTGTCGGGCGCGTCGGGCTATTCGGGCGGCGGCAAGGCGATGATCGCGGAATATGAAGGGACCAACGGCGCGCCGACCGCTCTGCGCGCCTATGGCCTTGGCCTGGCGCACAAACATGTGCCGGAAATGACCCGCTATTCCGGACTGGCTCACGCGCCCCTGTTCGCGCCCGCCGTCGCCAACGCCTATCGCGGGATGCTGGTGGAAGTGCCGTTGCAATTGCGCGCGATGCCCGGATCGCCCACGCTGGCGGACGTCCATGCGGCTTTGGCGTCGGCCTATGCCGGATCGCCGATCGTGAGCGTCGCCGCGCTGGCCGACAGCGACGCCATGGGCAAGATCGATCTGGAACAGGTTGGCGCGACCGACCGGCTGCAACTGTTCGTGTTCGGCAATGCTGCCGCCGGTCAGGCGCGGCTGGTCGCGGCGCTCGACAATCTGGGCAAGGGCGCGGCGGGCGCGGCGGTGCAGAATCTGAACATATTGGCGGGACTGCCCGAAACCGCCGGATTGCGCCTTTAGGACTTCAAACCCGTCGCGGGTCGACCGTCAGTGAATCGTGCCCAGCGGCTGATCATGGGTCAGCAGCACGATCAGGCGTTCGATCTGCCGCCAGTGGCAAAAATGGATATGATTGCCCACGTCCAGGCTGCGGTCGGCGCGGGCAGCGGCTTCATAACCGGCATTTTCGCCGAACAGCGCCATCAGTTCGGCGGCGTCCTCATAGCTCTTTCGGCCCGAAAGATATGGCAACTGCATTGCGACCCCCATTATATTTCCGGCGACACCCATTGGTTCGCTCCCTTCTTCAATCTCCGTGCCATTTCAACGCTTTGACGGGGTTGGCGGGATGCGAGGGTGAACAGGTCATTAGCCAAGTCCCACGATGGGACAAACATCCCGCAACGGCACGGCCTGTCCCGAAACGACGCCCGCGGCCCTGTGACAGCAAAGCCGCTGGCCTTGTCGCATCGTCCATGGCAAGGGGCTGCGCATGAGCAATGACAGGAAAGAGCCGACTGGCGCGGGCGCGATCATCGCCCTCCTCATCCTGGGGGGAGCGATCACTGGCGGGATGATGGGCCAGCCCAGCATCGGCCTGCTGGCGGGCGTGGCCGCTGGCGTGCTGATCGCCGTGCTGCTGTGGCTGCGCGACCGGCGCAAATAAGCGTCGAAACTGCCGCCCATCCACCTTGCCCGATGCGGCACGGCGACATAGATGTGGGGGATGAACAAGCATCTGATCGCCCTCCCCCTCGTCGTCCTCACGCTGGCCGGCGGCGCATTCCTCTATCTTGCGCAAGGGGACACGGCCCAGTTGCCACCCGGCGCGGACACGGGGCGCGAACCGGTATTCACCGGACCGCGCAGCGAGATGATCCCGACGGTCAATATCGCCGAAGTAAAGCCCTGGACCGCAGGCGAAGCGCCGGTGCCCGCCAAGGGGCTGGCCGTCGCCCGTTTTGCCGACGGACTGTCCCATCCCCGCTCCATGCTGCGCCTGCCCAATGGCGATGTGCTGGTGGCCGAAACAAACAGCCCGCCCCGCCCCACCGGCGGCATCGTCAACCGGGTGATGAATTATCTGATGAACAAGGCGGGCGCTGGCGATCCTTCGCCAAACCGCATCTCGCTGCTGCGCGACGCCGATGGCGACGGGCGGGCCGAAACCAAGACAGCCTTCCTGACCGGGTTGAATTCGCCCTACGGCATGGCGCTGCTGGGCAATACGCTGTTCGTGGCCAACACGGACGCGCTGATGGCCTTCCCCTACAAGCCGGGCGATACCAGGATCAGCGCACCGGGCCGCAAGATATTGAACTTGCCCGCGCAGGCCCCCAACATGCACTGGACGCGCAGCCTGACCGTCAGCCCCGAAGGGATGCTCTATGTCGGCGTCGGGTCCAACAGCAATATCGGCGAAAACGGGCTGGAAACGGAAGCCAATCGCGCAGCGGTGCTGGAGGTCAATCCCAGGACCGGCGACTATCGCATCTGGGCGTCGGGCCTGCGCAACCCGGTGGGCCTGGCGTTTGAACCCAGGAGCGGCGCGCTGTGGGGCGTAGTGAACGAACGCGACATGCTGGGCAGCGACCTGGTGCCCGACTATCTGGCGCGGATCGAATTTGGCGGCTTCTATGGCTGGCCGTGGAATTACTGGGGCGGGTATGAGGATCGTCGTGTCCAGCCGCAGCGCCCGGAAATCCGTGAATATACCAAGCGTCCCGACTATGCTCTGGGCAATCATGTCGCCGCGCTGGGTCTGACCTTCGCTGACAAGGTGACGCTGGGCGCGCCCTATACCGACGGCGCGTTCGTCGGCCTGCATGGCAGCTGGAACCGCAAGCCTGCCTCAGGATATAAGGTGGTGTTTGTCGGCTTCACCGATGGCGAGGCGGGCAAGGCCAAGCCGGTCGATGTGCTGACTGGCTTCCTCGATCAGGATGGCAAGGCCCATGGCCGCCCGGTCGACGTGACCGCCGACGCCAAGGGCGCGCTGCTGGTCAGCGACGATGTCGGCGGTGTGGTGTGGCGGGTGACGAAAGGGAAGTGATGTAAGGCTCGCATACTCCCGCGCAGGCGGGAGTGTGATGTTCTTCATCCTCCCCTTTTAGGGGAGGTGTCAGCGCGTAGCGATGACGGAGGGGTGTCACCCTCTCGATAGCCCAACACCCCTCCGTCTGGCCTGCGGCCAGCCACCTCCCCTGCAAGGGGAGGATGGTTTTGCCGCTAGACTTTCAACCCGTTGCGCCCCGCCAGTTCGACGACATATTGCCATGCCACCCGCCCCGACCGACTGCCGCGCTGGGTCGACCATTGGACCGCCTCCATCGGATCGAAGCCGATGCCAAGCTTGTCCGCATAGCCGCGCACGATCGCGACATAGGCGTCCTGGTCAAGCGCATGGAAGCCCAGGCTCAAACCGAACCGATCAGACAGCGCCATCCGGTCATCCACCACATCGCGCGGATTGATCGGGTCATCCTGCTCCGACAGATGCCGGGGCACGATATGGCGGCGGTTGGACGTCACATAGAGCCGCACATTGGCAGGACGCGCCGCCGTGCCCCCCTGCAACAAGGAACGCAGCGACCGGGCATCGCCCACCCCTTCGTCAAAGCCCAGATCGTCGAGGAACAGGATGAAGGGCCGGTTCGTGCCGCGCAGCAGAGAGAATAGCGCGGGCAGGCTCGCCAGTTCGTCGATCGCGCATTGCAGCAGGGCGATGTCCCGCCCCTCCCCCTGCAACTGGCCGACGACGGACGCCACCACCGCCGACTTGCCCGTCCCGCGCGCACCCCATAGCAGCACGTCATGCGCCGCGTGGCCCGCCGCATGACGGCGGCTATTGTCGAGCAGCGCGCCCTTTTGCGCGTCGATCCCGGTCAGCAGGTTGTAATCCACCGGCGCGAATGCCTCCACCGCCCGGATGGCCCGACCGTCCCATACATAAGCAGGCGACGCGGCAAGATCGGCGGACGGCGCGGGCGGCGGCGCGAGCCGCTCCAGCGCCTCGGCAATGCGGATGAGGAGATCGTCGGTCATGGCGGGGACTTACCGGGCGAGCGACAGCGCGGCAAGCCATGGCGCGCCTCGCATCGGCTCCACTCGTCAGCCCATGTCATGCGACTGACGCAATGGCCTTTTACTCGGTCGGTTCGCCGTCTATATCGCGGGGGCCGTGACCATCCCAAATCCAGCCTATTCCACCCGATCCTGCCGCTACGGCGCAGAATCCCTGCGCGAGGCGGCGTTGCTGATCCGCGCTGGTGAGCCAGTCGCGGTGCCCACCGAAACCGTCTATGGCCTGGCCGCCGATGCAACCGACAGCCACGCCGTCGCCGCCATCTACAGCGCCAAGGGGCGACCGAGTTTCAATCCACTGATCGTCCATGTCGCCGACCGGGCGATGGCGCAGCGGCTGGCGGATTTCTCGCCCGTCGCCAACAGTCTGGCGGATCGTTTCTGGCCGGGACCATTGACGCTGGTCCTGCCGGTCCGGGCCGATAGCGGCCTGTCCCCGCTGGTGATGGCGGGGCTGCCCACCGTGGCGCTGCGCTTGCCAGCGCACCCCGCGATGCGCGCGCTGATCCGCGAAAGCGGACGCCCCCTTGCCGCGCCATCGGCCAATCGCAGCGGGTCGATCAGCCCGACACGGGCCGAGCATGTGCTGGCCAGCCTCAATGGCCGGGTGCGCTTGATATTGGATGAAGGGCCAACCAGCGAGGGCGTGGAATCGACCATCGCCGCGCCGGAGCATGATCATGTGCGGCTGCTGCGCCCCGGTTCAGTGACGGCGGCGATGCTGGAAGAAGCGACCGGCCTGCCCGTCCTGATCGGCAAGGGAGAAACGAAGATCGAAGCGCCCGGCCAGTTGGAAAGCCATTATGCGCCGTCCAAGCCGGTACGGCTCGACGCCATGCGGGCGGAGCGGGACGAATATCTGATCGGCTTTGGCCTGATGCCCTGCCACATCAATCTCAGCCCGGAGGCGGACGTGCGGGAGGCGGCGGCCAATCTCTTCGCCGCGCTGCACATCGCCGACGCGAGCGCGCAGCAGCGCATCGCCGTCGCCCCCATCCCCGATGATGGGATAGGCGCGGCGATCAACGACCGGCTGAAACGCGCGGCGGCTTAGAGCGGCGCAATTCCACCTGCGGGGTTCGTGATTGCAGTCGAAAGTCGGTGTTTAATCGCAATTGTCGTAGCCGGCATCCCTGCACTGGCGGCGGCGTTCCTTGTCCGCCTTCTTGCGCGCCTTGCCATCGCGCGCTTCCTGCTCGCGCATCTTGCGACCATAATTGCGGTCGGCCTCGTCCTGGCTGGTCGTCGCCCAGTCCGCCGCCTGCGCGCCCGCGCGCACCGGCATGGTGGCGATGTCCAGCGCCGTCTTGGCAATACAGCCGGGCAGAGCCAGCAGCATCAGCGGCGCGGCCAGCATCATCATCTTGTTCATCTTCAGTCCCCCGACGTGGTTCGCCGCCCTACTGGCATAGCCCATCTTAACCATAGCCTAAGCTGGCTACAAAAAGCGGTAAAGCACGTCGCGGAAAATCAGGCGTCCATTTTTTCGGCAAAGCCCTTGCGCAGCTTCGCGAGCTTGGGCGGGATCACCGCCATGCAATAGGGATTGCGATCGCCGACCCGATCCCAATATTGCTGATGATAATCCTCCGCCGGATACCAGGGGCCGTCCGGCTCGATCGTGGTGACGATTGCGTCGGCATGGTCTGGCTGCGCCCGGCCGATCGCGGCTTTCGCCTCGGCCTCCTGCGCGGGCGAATGGGGAAAGATGGCGGATCGATATTGGGTGCCGACATCATTGCCCTGCCGGTTCAGCGTCGTCGGGTTATGCGTCGCAAAGAAAATGTCGAGCAGATCGGCATAGCTGATCACGTCGGGATCGAAACTGACGCGGATCGCCTCGGCATGGCCGGTCGTGCCGGAACAGACCTGTTCATAGGTCGGGTTGGGCCGCTCCCCGCCAATATAGCCGCTCTCGACAGCGCTCACGCCTTTCAGATTCTGATACACCGCCTCGGTGCACCAGAAGCATCCACCTGCCAGCGTCGCGATTTCCTGCGCCATGATTATTCCTTCCAAACCTGATTAGTCCCGCCGCCATTCGTCCGAACGGTGGCGGGAGCAATGCTTGGACATGCAGATAGGAAGGCTCAGGCCGCTGTTCCAGCCTCCGCAGCGCGCGCGGCCGCTTTCGCGCGTTCCTCGGCGACCAGTTCCTTGCGCGATAGCTTGCCGACCAGCGTGCGGGGCAGGTTCAGCCGCACCTCGACCTCGCACACCCGTTCATGCTTGCCCAGTTGCGGATTGAGCCAGTCCTTCAACGCCGCGCCGTCAATCTCCGCATCCTCGGCCAGCGTCACGAACGCCTTGGGCTGTTCGCCGCGATAACGGTCGGGAATGCCGATGACCAACGCTTCTTTGACCATCGGATGATGGTAGAGGACCGCCTCGACCTGGCTCGGAAACACTTTGAAGCCGCCAACGGCGATCATGTCCTTCAATCGGTCGACGATGCGGACATAACCATCCTCGTCAATCTCGCCCACATCGCCGGTGCGGATGAAATCGCCGATAAAGACATCGGCGTCGGCATCCGGCCGGTTCCAATAGCCTTTCATGATCTGCGGCCCGGCGAACAGCAATTCGCCCGGTTCGCCCGGCGGCGGCGGCCTGGTGGGGTCTTCGCGATCCACCAGCTTCACCCGCGTCCCCGGCACCGGCTGTCCCACCGTCCCGGTCTTGTTCAGCCCCTCATAGGGATTGGAACAGACGATCGGGCTGGTTTCGGTGAGGCCATAACCTTCGATCAGCTTGGCGCCCGTCGCCGCCTCGAACCGTTGCCGCACTTCCAGCGGCAGCGGCGCACCGCCCGAAATACAGGCCCGCAGCGACGAAAAGTCGATGTTGCGGATCGCTGGATGATCCAGCAGCGCCTGGAACATGGTCGGCACGCCCGGCAGCGATGTCGCCTTGACCCGCTGCACCGCCGCCAGCACCTGCGCTGCGTCGAAACGGGGCAGCATGACCATCTCGCCGCCATTGATCACGGTGCGGTTGAGCGTGCAGGTATTGGCGAACACATGGAAGAAGGGCAGCACCGCGATGATGCGATCTTCCTCATTCGCGTGCGGGTCGATCGCCTGCGCCTGTCGCGCATTGGCGGTCAGATTCTGATGGGTCAGCATCGCCCCCTTGGGCGTGCCTGTCGTCCCGCCTGTATATTGCAGCAGGGCGATGTCCCGCTCCGGGTCGATCGAGGGCACCGTGCAGTCGCCCGCATTGGCGATCAGCCTGTCATAGCGCAGCACGCGCGGATCGTCCGGCAAGGGCACGGACTCGCTCGCCTTGAACAGGCGGAAGAGCAGGGATTTGACCGGGGGCAGCATCTCCGCCACCGATCCGACGACCAGCTTCTCCAGGCTGCTATGCTCCAGCACTTCCAGCGCGGTAGGAAGCAGCGCCTTGGCCGACAGGGTGAACAGGATTTTCGTCCCGCTATCCTCGACCTGATGTTCCAGTTCGGCAGCGGTGTAGAGGGGGGAGAAATTGACGACGATCGCGCCAGCGATCAGCGCGCCATAATAGGCCGCGACATAATGGGGCGTGTTGGGCAGATACAGGCCGACCCGGTCGCCCTTCTGCACCCCCATTGCCTGCAAACCGCATGCAATGCGGCGGATTTGCCCGAACATCGTGCCATAGCTGAACCGGCGACCCATGAAGTCGATCATCGGTGCATCGGGGTGGGCCAGCGCGCTGCTGGTGACCATCTCACCCATCGACAAAGGGGGGAATGTTCGTTCCCATACGGTGGGGTGCTGATAATGCTCCCGCCAGATTTTCTCTATGCTCTCCATGGGGGAAGTCTATGGCCAACGGTCACTTTACGCAAGCGTCAACCTCAGCAAAAAGGCCGCGCCGATTGCCCGGCGCGGCCCCGAAAAAATGCTGCATTGCGGCGACTTACGGCCAGTCGCCCAATGACGCTACGGCATCAAACGCTGCCCTTGTTGTTGCTGAACGGATCAAGGATCGTGGCGATGCCCGAAATCAGTTCCGCCTCGCTGCGCAGCGCCTCATCAGCGCGCCGGGCGTTGTCGTCACGCTCGCGCCGCAGCTCCTCGATCAGCGCCGCACGGTCGCCATCCAGCCGCGAATCGGCCGGCGCCTCAATGCCCAGCTTCTTGGCGGTCTTGGCCACCAGAGCGTCCAGTTCGCGCTGCGAACACAGACCCAGCGTCACCGGGTCTTTGGGCGTGATATTGGAAATATTCCAGTGGGTGCGGTCGCGGATCGCCGCGATGGTGGTGCGGGTAGTGCCGATCAGCTTGCCGATCGCGCCGTCGGACACTTCGGGGTGGTTGCGCAGGATCCAGGCGATGCCATCGGGCTTGTCCTGGCGCTTCGACACCGGCGTGTAGCGCGGCCCCTTGGTACGGCGGACAGGCTCCGGGCCTTTCAGCATCTTCAGCTTATAGTCGGGATTCTGTTCGCCCTTGTGGATTTCTTCCATCGTGATTTCATGGGCGCGCACCGGGTCACGGCCGGTATATTTGGTGCTGGCGGTATCATCGGCGATCGCCTGCACTTCCAGGATGTGAAGCCCGCAAAATTCCGCAATCTGTTCAAAGCTCAGAGCGCTGTTGTCGACCAGCCAGCTGGCGGTCGCATGGGGCATGAGTGGCTGGGACACGGGAACATTCTCCGGCACAAAAACGATAAGGGCCGCCCAAGCAGGGCGGCCGCGACCGTCTGGAGATAGTCGATCATGCCCGTTCGAGCAAGGAAAAGCGTCAGGCCGCGCTGTCCAGCCCCAACCGGTCGATGGTGTGCAGTCCCGCCAGGAACTCGCGCGCGCTGCGTTCCCAGCTAAAGCTGCGGCCATAGGCGGCACAGGCCGCCCGGTCGCAGGCCAGCGCAGTGGCGATCGCCTGCCCCAGATCCTCCGACAGCGCGCCGCATTCGGGGGTCACAATATCGACCGGCCCGGTGACGGGATAGGCCGCGACCGGCGTGCCGCAGGCCAGCGCCTCTATCATCACCAGGCCGAACGTGTCGGTACGGCTGGGGAAAACGAACACATCGGCCCCGGCATAGGCTCCCGCCAGCGTCTCGCCGAACAATGGCCCCATGAACAGCGCTTCGGGATAGCGCCGCTCCAGCGATGCGCGCGCCGGGCCGTCGCCGACGACCACCTTGGTGCCGGGATGATCGGTCGCCAGAAAGGCTTCCAGATTCTTCTCCACCGCCACCCGGCCAACCGCCAGCATGATCGGCCGGGGCAGATCGGCGAACAGGGCGGGCGGCTGCGCGTCCGGCGTAAAGGCGCTCAGGTCCACGCCCCGGCCCCATGGCAATACATTGTGCAGCCCATGGGCGCGCAGTTGCGCGCGCACCGATCCGGTCGACACCAGCACCGCCTGCGCCGGGCCGTGAAACCAGCGGATATAGCGCCAGAACCAGGCCGGTGGCAGCCCGGTGCGCTGCGCCACATAATCGGGGAAATGGGTGTGATAGGCGGTGGTGAACGGCACGCCGCTGCGCAGGCACCAGCGCCGCGCCGCCAGGCACAGCGGCCCTTCCGTCGCCAGATGCACGGCTTCGGGCTGGAAGGCGGCGATCGCCTGCCCCACCACGCCCGGTCGCACCAGCGCCAGCCTTATTTCGGGATAGGTCGGGCAGGGAATGGACCCGTACAGATCAGGCGAAAGCACCCGAACCTCATGCCCCATCGCCTCCAGTTCCGCCCGGATCGTCTGGAGCGTGCGCACCACGCCATTGACCTGCGGCGTCCATGCATCAGTGACGATCATAATGCGCATGGGATCACTCCGTCATCTCGCCCTAATCCCGCGTGTTCCCGCGCAGGCGGGAACCCAGTTCAGACGTTTGGACTGGACTCCCGCCTTCGCGGGAGCACGACTGCTTGAATTCTTAAGCCGCCATCCGCGCCCGTTCGCCCTGCTGCCCCTGCGTCCGCGCGGCGATTTCATCGGCCCAGTGCAGCACTTCCATCCGCCCGCACTCATGCTCGACCAGCGCGGTGCAGCCTTCCACCCAGTCGCCATCATTATAATAAGCGACGCCGGCAATCTCACGCATTTCGGCATTATGGATATGCCCGCATACCACGCCATCCACGCCCCGCGCGCCCGCTTCATGGGCGACCACTTCCTCAAATTGGGAAATGAAGGATACGGCGTTCTTGACCTTGTGCTTGGCCATCTTGCTGAGCGACCAATAGGGCAGGCCCATGCGCTGCCGCACCGCATTGACCACAACATTCAGCCGCATCAGCGTGGTGTAGGCGGCGTCGCCGACAAAGGCCAACCAGCGATGCGCCAGCATGATCGTGTCGAATTCATCGCCATGCAGCACCAGCAGCTTGCGCCCGTCGGCCGTCATGTGGATCGCCTTGCGCCGGATTTCCACGCCACCGAAATTCATGCCGGTGAACTGGCGGAACATCTCGTCATGATTGCCGGGAATATAGACGACCCGCGTGCCGCGCTTGGCCCGCTTCATCAGCCGCCACACCACGTCATTATGGCTGGCGGGCCAGTAAAAGCGCTTCTTCAGCCGCCATCCGTCAATGATGTCGCCCACCAGATAGATGGTGTCGCTGTCCACATTGTCGAGGAAATCGATCAGCATCGCCGCATTGCATCCGCGCGTGCCAAGGTGGATGTCGGAGATCCAGATGGTGCGAAACCGGCGGCGCTCGCCCTGCGTCCGTTCGGGTACGGAAAATGGCTCGGCGCCGTCCTCCGGCAGGTCCGCCAGAAATGGCAGGCGCGTGATGGCGTTCATGATGCGATCCCCAAAGACTGATGCCCTCAGGACCGGTTCCCTACCGCCGCAATGTTACAGTTCCGAAGCGAATATGACGGAAATGCTACGGTTTGCGTGGGTTTTACAGCTCCCCTCCCGCCCACGGGACGGAGCTATCACAGATTGAAGGCGCGTCATTTCACTTCGTCATGCTGAATTTCACTTCGTCATGCTGAACTTGTTTCAGCATCCATCGCGCGCCATGAGCCTCCGCTTGTGACGAGAAATAGATGCTGAAACAAGTTCAGCATGACGTGGGGATAGGAACGACGTCCTGCACGGTCTTCATGCTGCGGGAAGCGCGTTTAGCCTACGCCGCCAGCTCCACGCCCCCTCAAACCACCAGCACAATCTTGCCGAAATGCTCGCCCGCATCCATCCGCGCATGCGCCTTGGCTGCGTCCGCCAGCGCGAACCGCTGGTCCATCGCCGGGCGCAGCTTGCCGTCTTCGACGAAGGACCACACCGTCCGCACCAGTTCGTCCGCGACCAGGCTCTTGAAGCCCACCGACCGCGCCCGCAGCGTCGATCCGGTCAGTGTCAGCCGCCGCTGCATGATGGCCGGAATAAACACGTCCGCCTTCGCCCCGCCCAGCACCGCGATCGACACATGCCGCCCATCCTCGGCCAGGCACTCCAGGTTGCGCGGCAGATAGTCGCCGCCCACCATGTCCAGCACCGCCTGAACGCCCTGCCCGCCGGTGATCCGCTTCACTTCCGCGACATAATCCTGGGTCTTGTAATTGATCGCCTCGTCCGCGCCCCATGCCCTGGCGGCCGCGCATTTCTCGTCCGATCCGCAGGTGACGATGATCTTCACGTCGAACAGGTTGCACAGCCGGATCGCCATGGTGCCGATCCCGCTGGTCCCGCCATGCACCAGCACCGTGTCGCCGCCCACCGCATAGGCGCGCTCGAACAAGTTGGTCCATACGGTAAACAATGTCTCCGGCAGCGCCGCCGCCTCGATCAGGTCATAGCTCTCCGGCACCGGCAGGCATTGCCCCGCGGGCGCCAGGGCATATTCCGCATAACCGCCCCCGGCCAGCAGCGCACAGACGCGCTGCCCGATCAGCAACTCGCCGCCCTGCCCGGCCGCCACGATCGTGCCGGATACTTCCAGCCCCGGAATGTCCGAAGCGCCGGGCGGCGGCGGATATTTGCCCTGCCGTTGCAGCACGTCGGGCCGGTTCACCCCGGCGGCGGCCACGCGGATCAGCACCTCGTCATCGCCCGGTACCGGCACTGGCCGCGTCTGCGGCACCAGCGCATCAGGCCCACCCGGCACGGGAATGGCGATCGCCATCATCTCGCCCGGTACGCGGTTGCCATCGGCCATCGTCGCTTCCCCCCAAAACCTGCTCATGCTGCATCGCACCAAAATCGACCGGCGGAATGCGCGCCCTTATTGACAGAGTGGCCCGCAGGGTCAACATTACCGTTCATGGACAAGGATGATGATCTCCCTCACCGGGCTGACGATCCACTGGCCCGGCTGCTGATGCAGGATCTGGACCCTTTGTCCGTGGCTGAACTGGACGCCCGCATCGCCGCCCTGAAGGCGGAAATAGCGCGAACAGAAGCGAAAATGGAATACGCCGTTAACCATAAGGCAATAGCCGAGGCGTTATTCAAGCGATGAACCCGCGCCTTGCCCCACGCACCCTGACGAAGGGTTCTACCGGGCACGGTCAGTCTGGCAATTCCGCAGGTCAAGGCGCGCGTCTTGATCCGGCGTCGAGCAATGCCGACATAAGGTTCAATACCGCCCTCTCATCGGGCCAGGAGTAGAACAGACATGCCTTCTTTCGCACCCGCTCTGGAAACCACCTTGCACAATGCGCTGACCCATGCGTCGGAACGCAAGCATGAATATGCGACGCTGGAGCATCTTCTGCTGGCGCTGATCGACGATGAACATGCGTCGAAGGTGATGCAGGCATGCGGCGTCGAAATCGGCGAGCTGGGTGATGCCGTCACCCAATATCTCGATACCGAACTGGACAGCCTCAAGGTCGAAGGGGCGAGCGACCCCTCCCCCACCAGCGGTTTTCAGCGCGTGGTCCAGCGCGCCATCCTCCACGTACAATCCTCCGGCAAGGATGAAGTGACCGGGGCCAACGTCCTCGTCGCGCTCTTTTCCGAACGTGAAAGCTACGCCGTCTATTTCCTGCAACAGCAGGATATGAGCCGTCTCGATGCCGTGAGCTTCATCAGCCATGGCGTCGGCAAGGGTACGCCCACGCCTGAGCGTCAGGAGACCAAGGGGGCAGCCGAAGAGGAGAAGAAGGTGCAGGACGGCAAGGGTAAGAAGGACAGCGCCCTCGATCAGTTCACCGTCAACCTGAATGAAAAGGCGGAGCGGGGCAAGGTAGACCCCCTCATCGGCCGCGCATCGGAGGTTGATCGCACGATCCAGATCCTGTGCCGCCGGTCGAAGAACAACCCGCTCTATGTCGGCGATCCCGGCGTCGGCAAGACCGCGATCGCCGAAGGTCTGGCGCGCAAGATCATCGAAGGCGAAGTGCCCGACGTGCTCAAGGAAGCCGTCATCTACTCGCTCGACATGGGCGCGCTGCTGGCCGGCACCCGCTATCGCGGCGATTTTGAAGAGCGGCTGAAGGCCGTCGTCACCGAACTGGAAAAGCTGCCGCACGCCGTCTTGTTCATCGACGAAATCCACACCGTGATCGGCGCTGGCGCAACCAGTGGCGGCGCGATGGATGCCTCAAACCTTCTGAAGCCCGCTTTGTCCGGCGGCACGATCCGTTGCATCGGCTCGACCACCTACAAGGAATTCCGCAACCATTTCGAAAAGGACCGGGCGCTGCTCCGGCGCTTCCAGAAGATCGACGTCAACGAACCCTCGGTCGAGGATACGATCAAGATCCTCGCTGGCCTGCGCTCGGCGTTCGAGGAGCATCACCACGTCAAATATACGCCGGACGCGATCAAGGCGGCGGTGGAACTGTCCGCGCGCTACATCAACGACCGCAAATTGCCCGACAAGGCGATCGATGTGATCGACGAAGTCGGCGCGATGCAGATGCTGGTCGTGCCCTCCAAGCGCAAGAAGACGATCACGCCCAGGGAGATCGAGCAGGTCATAGCGACCATGGCCCGCATCCCGCCCAAGACCGTGTCGTCCGATGACAAGAGCGTTCTGGAATCGCTGACCACGGACCTGAAGCGCGTCGTCTTTGGCCAGGACAAGGCGATCGAAGTGCTATCCAGCGCGATCAAGCTGTCGCGCGCGGGCCTGCGTGATCCCGACAAGCCGATCGGCAACTATCTCTTCTCCGGCCCAACCGGCGTCGGCAAGACGGAAGTGGCGCGTCAGCTTGCGACCCTGCTCGGCATCCCGCTCCAGCGTTTCGACATGTCGGAATATATGGAACGCCATTCGGTCAGCCGCCTGATCGGCGCGCCTCCGGGCTATGTCGGCTATGATCAGGGCGGCCTCCTGACCGATGCCGTCGACCAGCAACCGCACAGCGTCCTGCTGCTCGACGAAATCGAAAAGGCGCACCCGGACCTGTTCAACATCCTGTTGCAGGTGATGGATAATGGCCGCCTGACCGACCATCACGGCAAGACCGTCGATTTCCGCAACACCATCCTCATCATGACCACCAATGCCGGTGCGTCGGACATGGCGAAGGAAAGCATCGGCTTTGGCGAACTCACGCGCGAAGATGTGCAGGAAGACGCGGTGAAAAAGCTCTTCACCCCCGAATTCCGCAACCGTCTCGATGCGATCGTGCCGTTCGGCTATCTGCCGCCAGAAATCGTCGCCCGCGTCATCGACAAGTTCGTGCTGCAACTCGAACTGCAACTGGCCGACCGCGACGTCCACATCACCCTGGACGAAGAGGCGAAGGCCTGGCTCACCAAGAAGGGCTACGACAAGCTCTACGGTGCCCGCCCGATGGGTCGCCTGATGCAGGAAAAGATCAAGCAGCCGCTGGCGGAGGAACTGCTCTTCGGCAAGCTGGTCCATGGCGGCGAAGTCCATGTCCATATGAAAGAAACCGATGGGGTTGGGGCCCTGGCCTTCGAAATCACCCCCGCCGCTCCCAAAAAGGGCAAGAAGGGCGGCAAGGCCAAGACGCCGGAAGGCACCAAATAAGCGCGCTTTCAGTCGCAAACGAAAAGGGCGGCCGCAAAGGCCGCCCTTTTTCATGCCACCTCACCAATCCCCCAACCCCGTCATCCCCGCGGAGGCGGGGATCCATCTCTCGCCACGCAACGAGGTTGGCGATGGCAGAGGAGGTCAGATCGCTAACCCAATATAGGTGGGTAGCCGAATAGCGGCTTTACGGGTGCAAGCACCGTAAAGGAGACATGAATCTCACCGTCACCCCAGCGAAGGCTGGGGTCTCAGGCGTAGATGCGCTAAAGTCGGATATGGCGCGAGGCGGCTACACCCATGTCATGACCACTGAGCCAAGAGGCGTCCTCTATATTGGCGGCACAGCCGACATTGCTACGCTCCGCAACTTCGAAACCGGGACATATGAACCGCTCGATGACGACGGGAATGTCGGTGACTGAAGGCGTCATCCTCCTCCACGGCTTCGGCGGCCATCATCTCCAGACAGCCCTGCTCGCGCGTCGTTTGCGTGAAGCCGGCTACATCGTCGCGAATGTCGGTTACCCTAGTTGGCGCTGGCCGCTCGAGCGCGTGCTGGACCATCTGCACGATCGCCTCGCAGCGTCGCCAATCGCCCATGCCGCCAGCATCCATGGCGTAGGTCATTCCATGGGCGGCCTCATATTGCGCGCTTATATCGCCCGCCATCGTCCCATCCGGCTCGGTCGCGTCGTCATGCTGGGCACACCCAATAGCGGCAGTGAGATCGCCGACCTTCTGTATCGTCTGCGACTGAATCGCCCGATCCTCCACCATGCCGGCGACCTGCTGCGGACCCGACGGCTCCCAGCGATCGAGGCGACGTTGGGCACCGTCGACTATCCTTTGGGAATCATTGCGGGCGACAAGCCCATGAACGGCATGACATCCAACCGGATATTTCGCGCGGCCAACGACGGCAAGGTTAGTGTCCGCGCCACCCACCTCGCTGGGCAGAGCGACCATATTGTCATGCCCGTCGCCCACACCGCCATGATCTACACGCGGCCGGTCGCTGATCAGGTCATGCATTTCCTGCGCGACGGCACCTTCCAGCACCCATAGCGCATAGCCGCCGAAGTCCCTCTCCATCCGGTCTGGCCACACGATCATGTTTTCGTTATGTTCCAGCCGCCGTCATTGCAGAGGATATATGTCATGACCCTCACCTTCTACACCAACCCCATGTCGCGCGGGCAGATCGTCCGCTGGATGCTGGAGGAAGTTGGCGTCCCCTATGACCCCGTCCTGCTCGACTATGCGACGACCATGAAGGCTCCCGACTATCTCGCGATCAACCCGATGGGCAAGGTACCCGCGATCGTCCATAACGGTACCATCGTCACCGAATGTGCCGCCATCTGCGCCTATCTCGCCGATGCTTTCCCCGCCGCCAACCTCGCCCCGCCAGCCCAAGCACGCGGCGCCTATTATCGCTGGCTCTTCTTCGCGGCCGGGCCGCTCGAAGCCGCGATCACCAACAACGCCATGGGCTTCGTCCTGCCGGAAGGGCGCGAACGGACCGCAGGCTATGGCTCGCTCGACGACGTGCTAAATACGCTCGAACAGGCGGTGGCGGGCGAGGCATGGATTTGCGGCGACCAGTTCACCGCCGCCGACGTCTATGTGGGGTCTCAGATTGATTGGGGCCTGTCCTTCGGCACCGTGCCGGAGCGGCCCGCCTTCACCGCCTATGCGGAACGCCTGCGCGCGCGCCCCGCCTATAAGCGGCAAAAGGAGATCGACGGCGCCCTGATCGCGGCGATGCAGAACCAGGGTTAAGTCTCCCCCGCCCCGTTCGCTTTGAGCGTAGTCGAGAAGCAAGCAGCGCAGCATTCGCGCCTGGCGCGCCTCATTTCTCGACTGCGCTCGAAACGAACGGATATTGGCGCAAGACTCGTACAAAAAAGGCCCGGCGGAGGTGTCTCCGCCGGGCCTTCCTTTATCTCGCTGTCCAGGCCAATCAGTCGCGATTGCCCATGAAGCGCAGCAGGAACAGGAACATGTTGATGAAGTCGAGATAGAGGTTCAGCGCCCCCATGACGACCGATTTACCCATCATGTCCGTGCCCGCGACATGCGCGTAGATGCTCTTGATCTTCTGCGTGTCATAGGCGGTCAGGCCCGCGAACAGCAGCACACCGATGAAGCTGATGACCAGATCCATCGCGCTCGATTTCAGGAACAGGTTAATGAGGCTGGCGACCAGCAGGCCAACAACGCCCATGATCAGGAAGGTGCCGAAACCCGACAGATCCTTCTTGGTGGTATAGCCAAACAGGCTCAGCCCCGCAAAAGCGGCTGCCGTCGCAAAGAAGGTCTGGGCGATCGAGGTGCCGGTATAGACCAGGAAGATGGACGAGAGCGACAGGCCCATCACCGCCGCATAGGCCCAGAACAGACCCTGCGCCGCCACCGTCGACAGCCGGTTGATGCCAAAGCTCAGCACCATCACGAACACCAAAGGCGCAAACATGATGACATATTTCAGGATGCCGGGACCAGCCAGCACCTGATAGGCCAGCCCGCTCGACGCAAACAGCACGGCGACGATGCCCGTCAGCAAAACGCCGCTCGCCATATAATTATAGACCGACAGCATGTAGCTGCGCAGACCGGCGTCGAACGCCTCGCCCCGCGCGACGCTATTGCCGCCAAAGCCCGCAATATTGGAACGGGGATCGGACCAGTTGGCCATGAAAATTCTCCTTCGCCGGCGTCATTGTCGCCGCTGATTCCATTATCGGCGCTTATGGCCGGATATTCAAGCGCTCTCGTAACCGCACTGGCCTAACGCGCGGTAAAGCCTATAGTCGGCCCGTCATGCATCGCCTGTTCGTCGCCATCCGCCCGCCGGCTGCCCACCGCGCGCAACTGCTTGCACTGATGGGCGGGGTCGCGGGCGCCCGCTGGCAACGCGACGATCAGTTGCATCTGACGCTGCGCTTCATCGGAGAGGTCGATCGACACCGCGCGAGCGACATTGCCGACGCGCTGCGCACCATCCGCTTCGCCCCGTTCGACGCCAGAATTGCGGGCGTCGGGGTGTTTGATCGTCGCGGTCTCATCGACACGCTCTGGGCCGGGGTCCAGCCGCGCGATCCGCTGCCAGCCTGCATCGCAAGGTCGATCGCGCCTGCGTCGCCATGGGTCAGCCACCCGAAGAGCGCGCCTATTGGCCGCACATCACCCTCGCCCGCTTCGGGCGAAGCGGCGCTCTCGTGGACCCCTTCCTGGCTTCCCACGCTGCGCTGAACAGCCCACCCTTCACGATCGACAGCTTCGCCCTGTTCGAAAGCCGCCTCGGCAACAATGGCGCACACTATCAGATCGTTGAGGATTATGGCCCCGGCAGCCCGGACTGATGAATTGGTTCTGATATTTGCAACCCATGGCACTGGCATGGACATGCAAATATCAAAATCCGATCATTAACTCGCCTTCAGGACACCGCAGGCGACCCGTCCACCGGCATTGCCAGCCGGGTCGCTGACATTGTCGTCGGCCTTTGCATGGATCACCACGGCCGCGCCATCGGCATCCAGCAACGGCATCGCCCCGCTGCTGATCGTCCCGTCGGCGATGACATATTCAATCGCACCGGTCCCGTCCGTTCCGACCGTCATGTTGGGCATGTCGCCCATATGCTTGCCCGCCGGGTTATCCATGCCATGTTGCCGCCCGGTCGGGTTCCAATGGCCTCCGGCACTGGTGAAATCCGGTGCCGTGCAGGCGCCAGTCATATGCACATGGACGGCGTGGATACCCGGCGTCAGCCCCTGCGCCTTGACCAGCACATGCAGCCCGTCCGCCGCCTCGGTAACGCTGGCGGTGCCGCGCGCCGATCCATCTGCTGCCATCAATTTGGTGCCAGCCATCGGCGCAGCCGCGGGTGTCGCGGTCGTTGCGCAAGCTGAAAAAGCGACGGCCAGCGGCAGCGCGAACAGGATAGGGGTAAATTTCATGATACACTCCCGGAGATGGCGAATATGAAAGCGAACGCCGAAGCCTCGCTTTTGTTGCCGATCATTACGGGGCTGTCACTGTGATTTCGCCCGGCAGATTCCTAAAAACCTGATCCAGCCTCCCCCAGCCCGTCACACAGACGAACATGGTTCCGCGCCACACAGTAGGCCAAGACCTTAGCCATGCCGGGACCAGGAAAGCCCATACCTGCCCGCTATCCGCGCGGTACCGGCTAAGTCAGGCACACAAGGCTTGGTGCATTTCGCAAACGCCAATCGCCCGACCCCGCGCTGCCGACGTCACCTGGAGCGCGACGAAAAAGGGGCCGGTCTTTCGACCAGCCCCTTCAACGGCTTTCCATCCTTGCGGACGGAAAAGTCTCTTACATGCCCGAACCCGGACCGTAGGTGATTTCCACGCGACGGTTCTGCAGTTCGCGAACACCGTCGGCGGTTTCGACGCGGGGGTTCGATTCACCGAACGCCTGGGTCGTCATGACGCCGTCGGGGATGCCCTTCGAAGCCATGTAAGCCTTGACGGCGTCAGCGCGACGCTGCGACAGGCCGACGTTATACGAAGCCGAACCCGACTTGTCCGCATAACCCGCCAGCATGACCTGGGCGCTGCCGCAGTTGCTGTAGGCCGAAACCGCGTTGTCCAGAATGGTGGCGGCGTCAGGCGTGACGTCCGACTTGTCCCATTCGAAGAACACGATGTACGGTCCGGGGCTGCACTCTGCCACTGGCGGCGGAGGCGGCGGCGGCGGAGGCGGCGGGGGAGGCGGCGGCGGGGGCGGCGGAGGCGGCGGCGGAGCAGCCGGTTCGCCGAAGTTGTAGGTCAGACCCAGCAACAGGCTGTGCGTACGCAGCTTGGTGTCGGCGGTCGAACCTGCAACGCCGTAAGGGGTGGTGTAAGCCGGGATCAGCTTGATATCGTCCTGGTTGAAGAAGCGATACTTCAGCGAAACGTCGACATTGTTGGTCACCGGATAGCGAACACCGGCGATTGCCTGCCAGGCAAAGCCCGTATCGCTGTCGTTGACGATGTCCGAAGCAACCTTGCCACGCGAAACGCCGACGCCGCCGCCGACAAAGCCCTGCAGGCCATCGTCGGGACCGAAGTCGAGCAAGCCGTTCAGCATGAACGACAGGGCCGAAGCCGCGCCGCCAAAACCGCCACCGGTCTTGTCGAGATCAATCTTTGCGCGCTTGTAAGCGGCTTCGGCTTCCAGACGGAAACCGCCGAAATCATAGCCGATGTTGGCGTCGAAATCATAACCCTTATGATAATCGATCGAAGGGACCGGACGGCCACCGGCAGGCACTGCCGAGAAAGTCATGTCCTGGTCTTCGACCAGCAGCACACCGGCGTCAACGCCGACATACCAGCTGTCGTCACGTGCCATAGCCGGGGTGGCCAAAGCAGTGGTAGCAAGAGCAGCCGCGAGGGCAAGCTTCCGCATCTGAATTCCCCTTTCAAAAGTGTCACGAAGGACTGCTGAAACCCTGTATCGGGAAGAAAGTTTCATGGCAAGTCCACAAATAGTGAAACCGTTGCAAAAATAACGCAGTAGCGCCTGGGAGCGCCAGCTACGAGGCTAATCGCAAGGTTTATCGCTCCAATAGCCAGAGGTCATGACAATAAAAAGTAAATTCTGCCAAACTCAGCTTTCGATCAGCCCATGTGTCCTTAAAGCAACTAGGACAGCACCCAGTGTAGTGCGCGCCTCAACGTCAATCGTCGCCCCGTCCGTGGGTGCCGCGATCGCGGCCTGCCGCGCGCCGACCACTTTCTGCCCGTCCAGATACAGCCCGTCGCTCCGCAATAATGCGTCGCGCCAAAGGCTGCCGTCATGAAAAAGCGCATGCCC
Organism: Sphingobium sp. GW456-12-10-14-TSB1; assembly: GCF_059424385.1. Classification (NCBI taxonomy): domain Bacteria; kingdom Pseudomonadati; phylum Pseudomonadota; class Alphaproteobacteria; order Sphingomonadales; family Sphingobiaceae; genus Sphingobium; species Sphingobium sp. GW456-12-10-14-TSB1. Next base: position 1,656,743 of record NZ_JBWKZI010000001.1, read on the forward strand.
CCGGTCCGCGACATCCATCGACAGACCGGCACGCGGCGCGACGAACCGCCAGCCGCCCTCGCTCCAGCAAGCGATGCAGCCCGCCTGCTCCGCCCAAGCCCCGGTCGCGCCCGCCGCCACGATCCAGCATTGCCCGATCGTCGGCGTTTCGGGCGGCGTTGCGACATCCGCACTCTCTACCCTGCCGTGCAGCAGCGCGTCGATCCGCGCCAGCGCTTCATTGTGAAAAACTTCCTTCTGCGCCTGCCCGGCAAACAGCATCGGCATCGCCCATCGCGCCGTCATGTCCATCACGCTTGCTCCCCTATGCTTGAATTTCCGTGTCAGATCGCGATGGCGACCGTCGCTGCCCGCCCGGTCGCAAAAGTGCCGACCTGCCGCACCTCCACGCTCAGCGCGCCGTCATGCCCCGCGCCGCTGTCGACAGCGATCATCGCCGCATCATAGGTCCAGCCGGGCGCGATCGTCTCGGCGCTGCGCACCACGACATCGCCCTTCAGCACCCGCACGGCATAGCGTTCGCTCTCCTCGCCCAGCGGCACGTCGCCCCCGCTGCTCCATCGCCATCCCGCCCGGCTGCGCCGCGTCCAGCCGATCTGCCAGCCGCCACCGTCCGCCTGCGCCCGCACATGCACGGGCGCAGGCGGCATCAGCGCCTCGCCGGTGATGGCGACGCCGGCCACCACAGGCTCCACATCGCCCAGCCCGATCGCCGACAATTGCACCGTCCCGCCAATCTCGCCCGCCACGCCCAGCATCGCGAGCGGATCGGCGAGTCGCTCTTCCTCGATCAGCAGGAACGGTTCGCCCGCCACATGCGCGTCCATCGCCCATTCGGTCCCGCGCAACCCCCGGCGCAAATCGCTCAGGCGATAGCGCGCCTCGCCGTTCTGCACCGCCGCGCCGAACTGGATCAGTTCGCGCCCCACCAGACACAGGTTGCGCCCCTGCGCCAACCCTTGCTCGTCCGCAGACAACAATGCCATGTCCGCAGCCAGCAATGTCACGTCCAGCGCATTGCGCCCGTCCACCATCGTCACGCTGCCCGGTGGCAGAGCATGATCCGCCACGCCCATCACCGCCCGCGGCGCGCTCCGGCCGATCGGTATCGCCTCGCCCGTTCCGCTCATCGCAAACAGCGCCGCGCTGCGCCACCCCGGCCCGCCACTGGCCGCCGCGATCACCAGCGGCGCATCGGCCACGCCCTCGGTCAGTCGCGGCAGGTCGGCCAGCATCAGGCTCGTGACGCCATGGGGCGCATCCACCTGCCGCACGATCGCGCCGGACGAAGCGCCGCCTGGCATCACCCCGCCAGCCCCCGGCACCCGCCGCAGCGACAGCCGCACCGCCATCGCCTCCCATTCCCGCTCCTCAATCCGCCATAGTCCCGGTACATCGCTCACCCGCACCACCTCGCCCGGTTCCAGCCCCAGCGCGGCCCAGCCACAGCGCATCACCATCGTCGCCCGCCCGGTCCAGCCGCTTGCCAGCCGCGCCCCCGCCAGTTCCCGCGCCGCATCCGCCGCCAGAACCGCGGGCAGCTCGATCCCGCGCTCGGCCCGCCCCGGCCCCGGCCGCGTCACGCGCTGCACGCCTGCCTGATAATCGCGCGCCGCATCATAATGGCGCAGCGACAATGCCACCGGCACAGCGTCGGCTGCCCCGCCAGCATGTTCCACCGCGTCGATCCTCCGTCCATTGACCCGCGCCGCCAGCGCCGCCGCGCCGATCTCGTCCGCGCTCTCGCCCGCCGCCGTCAGCCGCAACCCCTGCAACGCCAGCCCATGCGACTCGACCAGCGGCGCGATAGCCTCGCGCACGTCCGCCCCGCTCGCGGCATAGCCCTCGATACTGGCCAGCCCGGCCCCGCCGATCCGCCCGTCACTCACCGCCGCCGCGATCGCCTCGATCGCCACGGCTTGCGCATCCGCTACCACCTCGAACGTCAGCGACGGGATACGATTGCCATAATCCTCCAGCGCCAGATCCTCGAACACGACATAGGCCATGCCCCGATGGGCCGGGGTCACCGCCACGCCTTGCGCCGCGGCGATCAGCGGATCGACCGCCTGATCCGCCCCGCCGTCATGCACCCGGAAAGCCGACAGCGCGCTCTTGAAATCCCCCGCCGCCCCGCGCAGCAAATTGCCATCGGCCCATATCCGCCCGATCGACCCGATCGCCCGCGCCGACAAGGCGACTGCAAAACTCGCCGAATAGCTGTAGCTGGTCACGCTCGGCCGCCCCTTGCCGCCGCCGCTCTTGCTTTTCGTTTCGCGCAGATCGGTCGCCCAGATCACCGTTCCCGCCACCCGCATCGTGCCGAACAGCCGCGGCACCTGTGTCCCGTAACTCGACGTCTGCACCTGCAATTCATTCAGGCGCGGCCCTTCCCGCCCCTTGGGCTTGAAGAGCACCGCATGGTCGATCGCATTGCCGATCAGCGCGCCGACAGCCCCGCCGATCGGCCCGCCAATCACCGTGCCCACCGCGCTCAGCACCACTGTCGCCATAAAAATCTCCCCAAACGCATCCTGCTCCCGCGCAGGCGGGCGCACGTTCATATCAAGGCCCACCAACCCGTCACCGGCCAGGGCGATGGCCCCGGCATCTCGACCACCCGTCGCAACCCGGCATGGGCATGGACGAACCCGCCCGGCACACAGATCATCAGATGCAATTGCAGGGGACCGGGCCGCACCAGCGCAACATCGCCCGGCGCGCCGCCTGCTACCGGCACCAGCCCAGCCGCCCGCAGCCAGCCTTCGGCCCGCCCGGCATCGCCACTGCGCAAACCATAGGCGCAGGGCGCATTCCGCCCCAGCGCCAGCGCGACCAGCCCGACACAATCCAGACCGCTCTCGCTGCGCCCATGCAGGCGGAACGGCACGCCGACCAGCGCCCGCGCACGCGCCACCACGCTCATGCGCCGGGATAGCGGGTCAGCAGATCCATCCCCGGCAGATAGGGTTCGCCCCGGAAATTCACGCCATTGCCAAAGCGCCCGGCGCAGGTCGCCATCTGCCGGTCGCACCCCTCCGTCAGCAACGCCAATGTCCCCGCCGCCACCGCAAAGGCTGGCGGATCGGCCAGCGTCACCGCGTCCGCCCCATTGTCCGCCACGGCCTGCACCAGCCCGACATTCGCCCCGCCCAGCCAGCGCAACGTCCCGAACGCATAGTCGCCGGGCGTCAGCCCGGTCGCGGCGACCACCGCCCCGTCCACACCCGACACGCTCACCACCCGCCGCCGCGCCGCCATGTCCACCCGGCACGCCCGGTCGCCCAGGGTCGCGCGACAATCGGGCGATGTCGATGGCGCAACCGCCGCCCCCAGCACCGCCGCCGCGCCGATCAGTTCCGCGCTGAACGCCGCCCCCTTGCGCGCCACCGCGCCAATCTCGCCCCGCGCCAGCGACAGCCACAGGTCGCCCGGCGCTTCCCCCAAAGCCCCCCACTGCGTCAGCCACACTTCCAGCGCCGCGCCATCCCAGCGCCCCGCCATCAAATCCGCCTCGCTGATCGCATCGCTGGAAAGCGCCCCCGCCAGATCGCTATCCTCGCCCTCCAGCCCGATGCCGCTGCGGATCGCCGATGGCGTCATCCCCGGCGCGGCGCGATAGGTCAGCCCGCCGATCGCCAGATCGCGATCATGGCTCGTCAACCCGATCGTCACCCCGTCCCGCCGCTCGATCCGCCAGCAAAAGGCCAGCGTGACCAGCGGCTGCTCCAGCGCCTCGATCATGCCCATTCGCGTATCTCCACCAGCGGCACCGACGGCGCTTCCCCGGCGGCAAAGGTCGCGCGGTTGATGTCCAGCCGGTCCTCGGCAAAGCGCACCGGCACGTCGAAGCGAAAGCCAGCGGTCAGCAGCACGCCCGCCGCCGGCGCCTCGTCAAAGGCGATGATCCCCATTCCCGCATGGCTCCACCCGCTGGTCAGCTCCACGCCATCGGCCGCGACCCGGATCGTCCCTGCGACCGGCCGGGTGATGATCCGCGCCTGCGCATCCTCGCCCGCGCCATAATAGCGCATCAGCTGGAACGAGGCCTGCACCCCGTCCCCCACGCCCAGCCTCTGGTCGATCGGCCCCGGCGCCTGCCCCGGCGCGCCGCTGCGATCGTCATAGGGATCGCTGAACCGGAACCCCCGCGCCGCGCCCCGGCGCGCCCGGAAAAAGCCGATCAGCGTCGCTATGTCCGCCTCGGACCGCACCCCCGGTCCCGCGTCGAAGGACAGCCGCGCATCCGCCCAGTCGCTGCTGCGCCGTTCATGCCCCGACGGGCTTTCGACGATCTGCGTCGAAAAGGCGGGCGACAGGCTTGCCTCGCGCCCTATGCCCAGCGGAAAGACAATATCGTCAAAGGCTTGCATCGCACCCTCTCCATTGATCCTGAACGCGGTAAAGCCATCGCGGCACGCCTGGGGCAGCGCCCAGATGAAGGTCGCTGCCGTCCCCCGGTCCACCGACGCCTGCGCCGCCGCCGCAATCGCGCGCCACTGGCCCGCCTGTTCGGGCAACAGCACGAAGCCCGAAAAATAATGCTGCTCCTCGATCGGATAGCCCAGCCGCGCCGTCGCAAGCTCTATGCCCCGCGCCGTCAGCCCCGGCCGCTCCTCCGTCACCCAGTCATAATCTTCCAGTTGCAGCACGTCGAAGGCTGGCGCGGCCCAGCCCAGCGGCATGTTCGCCCGTTTGGCCTGCGGCGCGCGCGGGTCCAATATCGTCGGCAGATAGGCCAGCAAATGCGTCACCGCCCCCGGCGCGACCGCCTTTACGGCCGCGCATAAGGCCGCGGTGGACGCCGCCAGCACCGCCCCCGCCTGATCCAGCAAAGCGCATTGCGCCTCGTCCAGCGGCGTCCAGATGCTCGCAATCGACACCGGACTGCCGCCAAAGGCCGCCCGCGCCGCATCGTCATAAATGCATATCCGCCCGTCGCCCGGCACGACCCACCACCATGGCTCACCGACCTGAAACAGGATCGGCAGACCGACTTCCAACCCAATGGAAACAAAGGCGCTTGCGACGGCCTGCACATATCCCATCGCTCCGCCATGCGCGGGCGACAGCAAAGTCGATGGCGGCACCCAGCCGGTCAGCGCCGGGTCGCCATTCTCCGCCCGCTGCTTCCAGTCGTTCCAGCAATGCGCGTCGAACAGTTCATAGGATAGCGACCAGATGACATCGAAGCCCAGCGCCTTCGCCCGGCGCGCAAAATCCCGGTGCCATGCCGCGCAGGGCGCGTTCAGCGCCCCGCCGGTCAGACTGACGTACAGCCCCTCCGCGCTGGAAGGATCGGGCCGTTCGAGCCGGAAATAATGGCTCATGCCCACATAATGGTTGATCGCCCCGCGATAGCCCAGCGCATGGATCGCCGCGACCACCCGTTCGGGCGTCTGGTTGAAACAGTCGTCATAGCCGGTCGCCATCGCCAGCCCATGGTCCGGCACCATGATGTCACCTGTCGCCAGCACGGAACCCGCCCCATCGCACGCCATGTCGGACAGTTCGGCCCAGCCCTCGACCCCGCTGGCAAAGGGCGTGTCCCCCGCATCATAATCGGGCGGCACCAGCGATAGGAACATCCGGTCCACATCCCCCGCCCACACCGGATCGGCCTCCTCCGGCAACAGGAAGCCGCCCTCCAGCGCCGCGAAATCCAGCGTGATAACCGCGTCTTCCGGCCCACCGTTCGCATAATTCCACAGCCGCACATACCAGGCGCGCGGATTGCCCGCCGCATCCCGCCCCTCGATCGTCAGCGTCGGCCCATGCGTCTCGTCCAGCGTGCGCAGGCCGCCGCTCCGCCACCGGAACCGCAGCACGCATGCCCTGAAATCCCGCGCCGTCTCATAGGCCAGCAGGGGATGGCTCCACCCGTCCACCGCCTCCCAGATCAGCCCCGCCAGATCGCCCGACCCGTAAAAGGTCGCATCCACCCGCAAGGCATCCGCCCCGGTCGTGACCACGCTCGCCATCATCGGGCGCGGAAAATTGACGGTCCAGTGGCTCGGCGCAAAGCGCTTCATCCAGCGCGTCTCCTGCCCCCGCCGCGCATCCGCCAGCCAATAGTCCAGCTTCCCCATCAGCCCAGCGCCCCCTTCACCGCCCGCGCCACCTGCCGCGCGCTTCGCGCCAGCAGCCGCGCCTCGCTCTCCTGCCCGCGACCATTCACCGCAATGCTCACCCGCACATCGCGCGCGCCGCCGCCATGCGCCACCACTTGCCCGCTGCTCGTCGGCACGAACATTTCCGGCCCGCGCTCGCCGACCATATAGGCCCGCCCCGGCGCCACCGGCCCGCCGGTCGCCCGTCCCGGCAGCCCCAATGCCGACGTCAGCAGCGACGCACCCAGATTGACAAGCCCGCCAGCGCCGCCACCACTGCCGCCCATCGCCCCGCGCAACGCGCTGCCCGCAATCTCGTCCAGCACGGACAGGGCGATCCGCCGCAAATCCTCAAAACCGAACTTGCCCGTCCGCACCGCGCGCAACAGCCCTTGCTCGATCCTTCGCCCGGCCCGCTCCGCCCCGTCGCCCAGCGGCCCCTCAATCCCCGCCCGCATCGCCTCCACGTCCCGGCTCAACCCCTGCGTATCGGCCCGAACCCGCACCACCAGCGTCTCGATTTCCTCGTCCATCCGGGTCACTCCCTTTCAATTTCCGTTCGCCCTGAGCGAAGTCGAAGGGCCAGCCTGAGCAGAGCGAAGGCACTTCGCCTGCGGCTCAGTGGTCGGCTTCGACTTCGCTCTCCTGAGCTTGTCGAAGGGCCGAACGGCAAATGGGTCAATCCGGCATCGCCCCCGCCACCTGAACCCAGTGCTCCCGCGCAGGCGGGAGCCCAGTCCCGCCCTCTCGCCAGTGCTCCCGCGCAGGCGAGAGCACGCCGCGCTGCTAGTCCGGCATCGCCCCCATCAACCGCTTCAGCTCACGCCCATCCACCCCCGCATCGACCGCCTCGTCCCCGCGCGCGGCCGCCAGCACCGCCGCCAGTTCAGCGGGCGTCGCGCGCCAGAATTCATCGGGCCGCCAGCCCAGCAGCCACCCGGCCACCCCGGCCAGCCGCGCCGCCCCTTGCGCAAAGCGCGTCATTTGCCCGCCAATATCTGCTGCAAAATGGCCTTGAGCACCGGCGTCACCTTGGCGAGTCCCACCGCCAGGATCGCCTCGCCCAGCGTATCGCGATCCATCCGGTCGCGATCGACCAGGCAATGCCAGAACAACGCCACCAGATCGCCCAGCGACAGCTTGCCATCCGCCGCCCGCTCCACCAGCGCGAACAGCGGCCCCAGTTCCGCCTCCGCCGCCACCAGCGCCGCAAAACTCGGCCGCAACGCCAGCATGTCGCCGCCAATCGCCAGCGCCGCCTCGCCCCGTTCCGGATTTGGGCGCTCCGCCTTAGCCCTGCTCATTCCGACACCACCGCGCCGGAGCTTTCCAGGCTCAGCGCATAATTGCGCTCGCCATTATAGTCCCCGGCATAGTCGAGCCGCGTCACCAGAAAGCGCCCGCGCATCCGCTCGCCGCTTTCGAAACTCAGTTCATAATCCTCGATCGTGCCGGACAGCGCATGGTTGCGGATTGCCACCTCCGCCGCCGATCCGGTGAACAGCCCCGCCGCCGACACGCTGACCGATCGCACCCCCGCGCCCGACAGCAATTCGCGCCATCCGCCCGAATCCTTGGACGTAATGTTCACCGCCTCGCCATTCACGGACAATTGCGTAGTGCGCATCCCCGCGACCGTGGCATATGTTGCCGGAATGTTGCCATCACCAACCTTCAACAGAAACGCACTTCCCTTTTCGACGCCCATGGCGCATCCTTTCTTCCGATAAAGCGTGCAAAACGCTGGTTAAGGAGAGTCTCAATGATCTTCATCGCACCGCTTATGTTGCTGGTCACAACCGCAGCCGCCGCCCCCGCCGATCCTGTCGGCATGGGTCGCAAGGCCTATTCGCAATGCCTGTCGGCCCAGATTCAGCCCGGCCTGGAAAAGAAGCTGACGCTGGGCGATTTTCAGGCCGACATGAAAAAGACCTGCGCCGCCAAGGAAACCGCCTTCCGCACCGCGATCGTCGCGGCGGACAAGGCTGACGGCATGTCCGAAAAAGCAGCACAGGCCGACGCCGACGACCAGATTTCGGAATATGTCGACAAGATCACCAGCGAATATGAGGATTACAACGCGCCGGGCTGACGCGCAGTCGGCCAGGATTGCACGCCGCCCCAATCCAGGTGTCAGCGCGTAGCGATGACGGAGGGGTATCCCGCTATCGTCAGGGCGACACCCCTCCGTCTGGCCTTCGGCCAGCCACCTCCCCTTGCAGGGGAGGATTTTCAGAACAGATCAACCTCAACCCCCTCTCTCCCCACCGGGGAGAGATACGAAGGCTTGGCAGCTTGCTGCCTAGCCGCAGTTGAGAGGGGGCACGGCGTTCGCGGCATCGCGCGCGCTACCCCTCCCACACCGCCCGCAACCGATAATCCACGACCGCCGACCAGCCCCCGCCCTGCCGCGCAACCCGCGCCACCCGTGACCGCACCAGCCGCGCCGTGATCACCCGCCACCCATCGCGCACCGCCACGCCCGCCAGCACCGGGTCGATCCGCGCGATCATCCCCGCCAGCCGCGCCGGCGTCTCGCCACCGTCATGCAGGCCGATGGTCAGCCGCAACTCGCGCCCCGCCACATCCTTGCCGCCCCAGTCCGCGCCGATGCACTCGCCCACCACGCCATAGGGCTGGCTGGCCCGCACCGGATCACCGTCGAACAGGCCGTTCAGCCCGTCCATCAACAGCGTGTCCGCCCGCAACGCATCGATCACCGCCGCGCGCACCGCCACTTCAGCGCTCATAGTCCGCCCCTCCCCGCTTCCCGCAGCGCCAGATCCCGCCACCAGCGCGCCACCAGGCCGCGCCCGGACGCCCGCACCAGTTCGCCCTCGATGCTGACGTCCAGCCCCGCCTCATCCAGCGCCACCGCGACCGCCGCCCGTCGCCGCGCCGCCCGCTGCGCCACCATCCGCGCCAGCGCCGCCCTCATCGCAACCGCATCCGCCGCCATGGCCGCCACAGCGCGCTCACCACGGCGGGGGGCGCGGCCCCTTCCGTCCCGCGCGCGGAAAAATGCTCCGCCGCCAGCCGCACGATCCCCTGCCGCAATGCTTCGGGCAGGCCGTTCATCTCGCTCGCCATGCCCGCCGAATAGCGCACCAGCAATCGCCGCCCGTCGCCCGCGCGCGTCGATCGCACCCACCCCTCGCCGGTCGCATCGATGTCGATCGCATAGCCATCGACCGGCAGGGCGACCGCCATGCCGTCCGCCTCCACCGCCTCGACGCTCTCGATTCCCACCACGGGCCGCGCCGTCAGCCGCTGCCAGCTCCCGTCCCCCGCCACCATCTCCTGCGCGCCCCGCACGATCAGCCACTGCCCGACAAACTGCTCGCACAGGGCCGACGCGCTGCGCAGCAACCCGGCCAGCACCCCGTCCTCGCCACTCGTCTCGATCCGCAAATAGGCCTTCAGCTCGGCCAGCGACGCCGCCAGCGTCCCGCTCTCATCCTGCGCCAGCATCAGCATTCCTCCACCCGAAATGTCACCGACCGCGCGTCCACCTGCCCGTCGGACAAAGTGATCCGGTTCGTCAGTCGATAGAGCCGCCCGATCAGCCCGCCGCTCACCCGCGCGCTGGTCCGCAAGCCTTCGAACGCGGAAGCTTCCACGCTCAATCCGCCCGCTTCGACCGGCGCCACGCTCCACAGGCTGGCGACGATGCTCTGCCCCGCCAGATGGGCGGACCAGTCGATCCCATGATCGATGCTGCTGTCGGCATCCTTCAGATACAGGCTCATCGCCGCTTGCTCCCCCCAAACAAAAAAGGGGGAAGGCCAAACGCCTCCCCCCTAAAAACCTTCTCCCCTTGGGGGAGAACGATACGCAGCCTTACCCGCGCAGCGGGTTAGGCGAAGTTGGAAGAGGGGGAACCACCCCCTCGCCCGTCACGAAGCCGCAAACTTCATCAATTTGATCGCTTCCGAATTCGCCACGGCCCCGCCGATCCGCTTGACCGCGTAGAAATGCACGAACGGCTTGTTGCTGAACGGATCGCGCAGGATGCTGGTGTCGCTGCGCTCGGCAATCACATAGCCCGCCTGGAAATTGCCGAACGCGATCGACAGGCTGCCCGCGCTGATGTCCGGCATATCCTCGGCCTCGACCACCGGATAGCCCAGCAGCGTCGCGGGCTGGCCAGCGCTCATCGACGGCTGCCACAAAAATGCGCCATCGCTGGTTTTCATCTTGCGAATGGCGCTCAGCGTCGCGCTGTTCATGACGAAGCTCGCCCCCTGCCGGTAGGGCGCGCGCAGGCTCTGCACCAGGTCGATCAACCTGTCCTGCGGGTTGGACGCGGCAAAAGCCCCCGCCGCGCCCGACGCGACATATTGCAGCGATCCGAACGCCCGCACGCTGTCCGCCTCATTGGTCGTCGTATAGGTCAGGAAGCCCTTGGGCTTGTTCGTGCCATTGCCGGTGATGAAGGCCGCGCCCTCCGCCACGGCAAATTCACGGGCAATCTCGCCCGCCAGCCAGCCTTCGACATCGAACTGCGCATCGTCCAGCATCGCCTGGCTCGCCGCCGGATTGGCGAACAACTCGCCCGATGGCGGCGCGATCTCATTGAAGCTTGGCGTCCCCGTCTCGCCCCGCGCCCCCGTCTCACTGGCCCAACCCGACACGATCCCGCCCGCACTCACCAGCTTGCGATAGCCCGCCGTCCCGGTCCGCACGACATTGGCAATGGCGCGAACGGGCGAAATGCTTTTGAGCGTCGCATCGATCAGCTGATCAATCTCGCGCGGCACCGCATAACCACCCGTCGCACCGCTAGCCCCGGAAAAGCTCTTCAGCTCCACCCCCGCTTCCTGCCCCTGCCGCAGGTAACGATCGACAAAAGCCGCGCGCGCCGGATCACCAAAATTTCCTGGCGCCCCGCCCTTCACACCATCCAATGCAGGCCGCTGCATCGCCACCCGCATCGCGCTCAAATCCGCCTCCAAAGCCGCAATCCGCTCCCCCTGAAGCACCACATCAAAGCTCCCCTCCAGAGCATCCGTCACGCCGTCCGTCATGTCATTCTCCCGCTAGAAAACACAAAAAAGGGCGGCCCCGGATGGGACCGCCCCTAAAAAAACAAACCTTCTCCCCACGGGGGAGAAGGATACGAAGCCTTGCCAGCTTGCTGGCTAGGCGCAGTTGGATGAGGGGGCGCGCGTTGGCGTAAACCCCTCCACCTTATGCACCCGCGCCCGATCCTGCATCGGATGCGTCACCAGACTCACCTCCACCAGCTCCAACGCCAGCAATTCGCGCGGTCCCGCCCCGCGCGCCTCCCGCACGCGATACCCGAACGACAGCCCATCCAGCGCCCCGGCCTTCAGCCCTGCCGCCGCCTCTCGCCCGGCCGCCGTCCGCGCCGACACCCGGCCGATCACCCGCAACCCGCGCGCATCCTCCTCCAGCCGCTCGATCGCGCCGATCACCTGACCCGGCCCATGCTGCCACAGCAACGGCACCCCCGTCGCCCGCACGCCACCGAACGCCCCCGCCCGCACCACATCCCCGCCCCGGTCCACCCGGTCGAAAATCGCCGCATAACCGGCAAAGCGCACGTCTTGAACCATATAATCTCCGTTCGCCCCGAGCCTGTCGAAGCCTGTCCTGAGCGCCTGCCGCAGGCGGGCAGTCGAAGGGGGCTTGCCTGCGCTTGTCGAAGGCTTCTGACCTCGCTCCACTCGGCCAAGGGCTTCGACTTCGCTCAGCCCGAACGGAACAGGCGCCCCATCGCCGCTCACGTTCTGACCAACCCGACCAGCCCGGTCTTGACCGCAATCCCCAGCAGCACCAGCGCCAGCGCGATCCGCACCAGCCAGCCGATCACCGCCCCGCGCGCCGCCTTCTTCGCGTCGCGCCAGGCGCGCAGCAGTTCGCGCAGCTCGCGCACATCGCCCTCCGCCCGCCGGTCGGCCAGCCCCAGCCGCTCCAGCGCCCGCCCCGCGCCCAGCTCGCTCGCTTCCTCCACCAGCGCCCGGATCATCACCATGTCCATCGCCCCCGGCCCACCTTCCGCCTGCGCCACCAACCGCGCCAGCATCTCGCCATCCTGTTTCATCACGCCCTCCAAGCCCCTCGCCCCCTTGGCGCAGTTGGGAGCGGGGGAACCCCAGCCCCCCTCACAACCCCAACAGCCCCTTCTTCTCCTCCGCCGACAGGAAATCCGCCCCCGCCACCCGCTCCCACAGCGCCGCCCGCTCGTCGCTCAGCGCCGCGATGCCATCCAGGTCCGGCTCGATCCGCAGCCCCGGCCACCAGCCGCTCAGCCCCTGCCCCAGCCCCGCGCCGATCTTGTTCACCAGCGGCAATATCGTCTGCCGCCACAGCGCCTTGTTCGCCTCGCGATAATTGGCGTAGCTATTGTCGCCGGGCAGCCCCATCAGCATCGGCGGCACGCCAAAGGCCAGCGCAATCTCCCGCGCCGCCGCCGCCTTCAGCCCCACAAAGTCCATCTCCGCCGGGGTCAGGCTCAGCGCCTTCCAGCTCAGCCCACCCTCCAGCAGCATGGGCCGCCCGGCATTGGCCGCGCCCGCAAAGGCGATCTCCATCTCGCGCTTGACCCGCTCATACTGGTCGGGCGCCATGACCGATCCGTCCCCCGGATCATAAACCATCGCCCCGCTGGGCCGCGCCGCATTGTCCAGCAGCGCCTTGTTCCACACCGTCGCGCTATTGTGGATCGCCACCGCCCCCGCCGCCGCGCCGACACAGCCCAATCCATAATGATCGTCCAGCGGATGCAGGCTTTTGAGATGCAGCACCGTGGTCCGCCCCGCGCCATCTTCGGGCGACAGGCGCGTCACGCTCTCCCCGACCCGATAGAGATAGGCCGCGGGCCACCCCCGCGCATCGGCTTCCACCGACACCCGCTCAGGGCGCAGCGCGAACAATTCGGCGGGCATCCCGTCCGCCCCGCCGATCACCTGCACATAGGCATTGCCATGCAGCAACAGGTGGCAGGCCAGCGCTTCCACCAGCCCCTGCCCCGCCGAAGCCCGCGCCACCAGCGCCAGCACCCGCGCCCCATCCTCCACGCCAGAGGCTTTCAGCGCAGTCGCCCCCGCCCCTTCCGACACCAGCCGCATCGCCCGCTGCGCCACCGGATTGCCGATCACGCCGCCACGCACCTGCGCCTCATAGCTGGCGGGCCACTCGCCCAGCGCCACCGCACCCGTCCCCCAGGCGCGCGCCAGCACCGGCCGCGCATCCGCCTGCGCGGCCTTCATCCCAAAGAATTTCATGCTTTCCTCCCGCACAACAAAAAACCCTCACCCCGACGGGGAGAGGGCCAAAGCGATTGCCAATCAGATAGAATTCCGATGATTCGGAAATCGCCCTAAACCTAAAGCGAAGGCTGGCAGCAAAGCCGCCTGCCGAAGCTGCGAGAGGGAGACCGCCCCACCCTCAAGTCAAACCATTAAGGCTTTCGTTTGCTCCCCCAACCTCCGTTCGTTTCGAGCGAAGTCGAGAAACCGCACGCCGCCGTTTCTCAACCTAACCAGACCCGAACGGGTCAAGGTCGAGCTACCCTCGCTAGATCAAGGATTACGCCGCAACACCCGGTCGCAGGTCGAGTTCGTCCCCTCGCTCTTGCCGATCACCCGGCCCGCCAGCGCCCCGGCGCCCGCGCCCAGCAGCGTCTCGCCCAGGCCACCACCGGCGACCAGCCCGACGCCAGCACCGCCAGCCGCGCCGATCACGGTGCCCTTGTCGCGCCCTTTCTTCCCCTGGATCAGGCAATAGCGCACATCGTCGCGATCGCGCGGTGCCGCCCTCGCCACCCGCGCCCGCTCCTTCGCGCTCAGCGTCACCGCCATCACCGGGGTAGCCACCAGCGTCGCCCCGACCAGCGCGCCGAGCATCGTCACCATCTTCATCGCCAAATCTCCACTTCAAATCCGATGCTCCCGAAACGACCGACGGCACCACGGGGTTCCCCTCACAACCCCCGCACCCGCGCCTCGCCCCGCCGCCCCAGCATCAGTTCGGTCAGCGCCCATACCAGCGCGTCGGCGCGATCGGGCGATCGTCCCGGCCCCACATAGCCGCCCCCGGCCAGCAAGCCGCACATCTCATCCTCCAGCCGCGCGAACGCCCCGCGATGCGCCACCCGCCCGGCTTCGTACAGGGCCGCCACGGGTTCGGCCCGCGCCACTTTGCCGCGCGAGGCATGGACCAGCTTCACCGGCAGCATGGCGTCCGCCGCGCGCAGCACGCTTTCCACCATCGCCCCGCCATTATTCGCTTCGGCCACCACCTTGTCAGCGCCATGCACCAGCGCAGCCGCAGCCACCGCGCGCGCCCATTGTTCGGGTGAGCAGCCCTCGACGCTCGCATCGGCAATCACATAGGCGCGCCCGTCACCGCCCACGCCCGCCACCACGATCCCGCACGCATCGCCATGGGCGGACGCAGGCGGATCGACCGCCACCACCACCCGATGCAGCGCCGCCCCGTCGCCTGCGCCCGGCACATGCGCCACCCGGCATCGTTCGATCAGGTCGCGCGACCAGAGCGCACCCTCCACCTCCTCGATCAGCTCGCCGTCCAGTTCCTGCCGCCCCAGCCGCGTGCCGCCATAGCTGCGCTCCATCGCCTCGACGAAGCCCTCGGCCAGGTTCGCGCGATTGTCCGCCGTCCGGCCCCGCGTGACGATGACATCCCCGTCCGCCACCAGCCGCCGCACCAGCGCCACCGGGCGCGGCGTCGTCGTCGCCATGACGCGCGGGCTTTTCCCCAGCCGCATCGCCATCATCAGATTATCCCAGGCGCCCAGCGCTAAGGGCCATTTGGCGATCTCGTCGGCCCAGCCATGGCTGAACTGCGGCCCGCGCAGACTTTCCGGCTCCGCCGCGCCGAACAGGGTCGCCACCGCGCCATTGGGCCATGTCAGCTTGCGCAGCGCCGGGGCAAAGACCGGACGGCACCACCAGGGCGCGATCGCCAGCAACCCGGAAGCCCCTTCCACCATCACCCGCCGCGCCTCGCCCAGCGTCGCACCGACCAGCGCGATCCGCGCGCCGGGTTGGGCCTCCGCAATGCCCCGCACCCATTCGGCCCCGGCCCGCGTCTTGCCAAAACCGCGCCCGGCCATCATCAGCCAGATACGCCAATCGCCCCCCGGCGCCTTCTGCCCTGGCCGCGCCAGCCAGTCCCATTCGCGGCTCATACGTTCGCGGCCAGCCTCCTTCAGCCGCCGCAACATCCTCGCCTGCGTCTGCTCTTGCTGGTCCAGCCATTCGTCATGCGAAGTCTCCATCGCCCTCCCCTTGCCGGGGCGGCGACAGGCGCGCCCCTATTTGCGCGGCGCCATCCCGCCGAACGTCACGATGCTCTCGCCGGGGCGTGCCCGGAAGAAACTCCATATCGGATCATATTTAACCGATTTGATCGCCCGGAGGCATTTTCGAACAGACGAAAATGCGTCAGAATCCTTCACTTCACCAGCAGAACAGCAATGAAGAGGTACAACTGATGGTTGACCGGATAGGAGAGATTGAACGCCACATGATCCTGCTTGGGATCAGCAAAAAGGCCATAGCAGACCTTTCAACCATGATTCGTGCGCACGCGACTGTCGCACCGGACGCTGACCCTGCCATCCACCCGCAGGTCTTGACTGCCGAAATAGGGCAAATTGCCCGCACTTTTCATAAATCCTCGCTGCGTCGTGGGGAAGCGTTGCATTATCCCATATCGGACCCTGGCTGGAACATGCTGCTCGCTCTTGTCACGGATGCGACGGAATATCGCACGTCATGCGTCACATCCTTATGTTACGCCAGCGGCTCACCGATGACGACGGCACTGCGTCACCTCAGCAGGCTTGAACGGGACGGCAAAATTCAGCGGCGCGAAGACCGGCACGATTCTCGCAAATGCGTCATAGAAGCTACGCCGGAGACGCTGGAAATCATGAGAGACCTCATCGTCAGCTTCTGCGTCGAACCGCCCCTTCATTAAGCCGCTCGCCGACCAAACACGCACACACATGGACTTTTCTTACAGGGGCGGCGACAGGCGCGCCCCTATTTGCGCGGCGCCATCCCGCCGAACGTCACGATGCTCTCGCTTCCATCCTTGGCCACGGCTGCCACGCCGATGAAATGATCGTCCACCACCACATCTTTCAGCAGCAATTCGGTCGCCCCGGTCACCAGCCGGCTATCCGTCCAGTCCTGCGCATCCGCCCGCCGCCAATAGACGCGATAGGACGCCGCCCCCGGCACCGCGTCCCAGAACACCCGCGTATCCATCGACAGCGCGCCATCCAGCGACACGCTCGCCGGTGCCGCAGGCGCGCTTGCCAGAACACGCAACGCCGCGACATTCAGCGCCGTCACCTTCGCCAGATAGGGAAAATCCATGCCGACAACCGTGTCGCCATAGTCGCGCCCGCCCTCGACCCGCAGGTCCTGATGCTGCCGGTCGTAATTCTCGATCCCCACCGAAAAACGCACCGCCGGATAGCCCGCCTCCAGCAACGGGGTATGATCGCCACCGCGCCCGAAACGGTCGGGCCGCCGCACCGCAAACACGTCCAGCCCGATCTGCGGATTGGCCTCCGCAATCCCGTCGATCGCCTTGGCCAGCGCCCGCGACGGCCCGTCATCCTCGCCGCCGATGCCGCGCCGGGTCAGCCCCGCCTTGCCATCCTCGGACGATCGTATCCCTTCGGAAAATACCCGCACCCGGTCCGCCACGATCTGGCCGTTCAGCCCGGTCGTGTTGCCGACAATATCGTTGTTCAGCATCGCCCGCACCTGCCAGCCGCGCGCCTTGGCCGTGTTCGCCAGCAATTTGCCGCCCAGTAACCCCTGCTCCTCGCCGGACAGCAGCGCGTACACGATCGTCCCGTCGAATTTTTCGCCTGCCAGCACCCGTGCCGCCTCGATCACCAGCGCGCTGCCCGATCCATTGTCGTTCGCGCCCGGCGCATCGCTGGTGAAGTCCATCACGTCGCTGACCCGGCTGTCGATATGCCCCGCGACGATCACCACCTGATTGGGATCGCCCGTCCCGGTCTGGATCGCCAGCACATCGACAATATCCGCGCCATCGGGCACGCGCGGCGCAGTGAAGCGCTCCGACACGCTCTCAACCTTCAGGCAACCGCCGCACCCCCTGGAAATCCGCGCAAACTCCGCCGCCGCCCAGGCCCGCGCCGCCCCAATCCCGCGCTTGGGATCGGTCGCCGAAGACAGCGTATGCCGCGTCCCGAAACTCACCAGCTTCTCCACCGTCGCCTTCAACCGCGCCGGATCAGGCGCCTTCCCCTCCGCCAGCGCGGGCGAAGCCAGAAGCGAAGTCGAAAGCGCCGAAGCAGCAGCGAGCAGGATCAATTTTCTCATGACCCACAGGTCTATCGCCAATCGGACAAGTGTAAAGAGACGAAGCCGGTTCGCCCTCACGCATCACGTCCCCGTCGCCGCCCTCATCCGTTCGACCTCTTCCACCATACGCCGCACCCGTCGTACCACCGCCGGGCTGTCGGGCCGCTCCTTCTGCGCCGCCGCGCTCGTGCGATAGGCCAGCACCCGGTCGCGATGCCGGGTCAGCAGTTGCAGCGCCAGTTTCAGGTCATACCCGCGCTTGATCTTGCGGCTCTTCACGCTCCCCTCGCCGTCCAGCAGGATTTCCTCGCTCTCGCTGCCGAACAGGGCTTCGCGCATCAGCATCGCCTCGATCTCGGCATAGCCAATATCCATCGCCCGCTCCCAGTCGGCGGCAAAGCGCCGGTTGCGCTGCCTGCGGTCATAGGCGCTGGTCCGGCACACGCCCGCCACCCGCGCCGCCTCGCTGGTGTTGCAGGTCATCGCCAATGTCTGCAGGAACAGCCGCTCCTGCTCCCTGGTCCATCCATCCTTGCGCGGACGGCGCATTTGCGCGCGCTCTGCGCCCGCCATCTTGCGGCGCGCCGGTTCCAGCACCTGCGCCTCCATCCCGTCCGCCATGCTCGTCCCTTCCCCGCCTGCGCCCTGGCCAACGCAAAAGGGGCCGACCCGTCCGGATCAGCCCCTTTTTGCGTCGCCCCGTTGGCGACTCACATTTTTCCACTATGGCCATCTCTGCCAGAACAGCGTGACGCTGTCAAGAAGAATGTTCCATATGGGTTAGTTTTTGGCGATCATCCCTTCCACTATCGGCGCCTCCAGCACCAGCGCCTCCGCCACGCTGGGCCACGCCTTCACCGCCTCGATCCACGCCGCGACCTTCGGCCAACGCCCCGTCGCCAGCTGGTCCGAACAATAGCCTATATTGATGATCGGACAGGCCGCCGCCAGATCGGCCAGGGTGAAACGATCCTCGACCAGCCAGCCGCTATCGGGCAAAACCCCTTCCAGATAGTCGTAGATGCGCGGCATTTCCTCCGCCTCGGCCTTGTCCGCCGCCGCCAGATCCTGCGGCACCTTCATCGCCTTCGCCACGACCCGGTTGAAAAATATCTTCTGCCCCGCCGGCTGGACGATCGTGTCGCCAAATTCCTCGAACCATATCGTGCGCGCCCGCGCCTTCGGTTCTGCCGGGATCATCTCCTCGCCGGGGCGCAGGGCATCCATATAGGTTATGATCGCGCTCGAATCGCATAGCAGGAAATCGCCATCTTCCAGTGCCGGAATCTTGCCGAACGGCGACCCCTTCAGATAGCCTTCCGCCCCGCGCCCGAAACCGGCCGCCTCTACCTCTGCCGCAATCCCCTTCTCCGCTGCAAAGACGATAACCTTGCGCACAAAAGGCGAAGGCCGCGCACCATGGATGATCATGCAATCTCTCCTTGTCCTGTTCCGGATCGCAAAATGCCGAAACAGTATCAGAATGCAACTATTTAATGCAGGCGCTCACTCGCCGCCCGCGCCAGCGCCACCCCCGGCACGCGCCACCGACCGCGTATAATCTATCCGTATCCGCACCCAACTGCCGACCAGCACCTTGCCATTCTCGCGCGGCGGCAGCACCAGAAACTGCCACGCCGCCAGCCGCACCGCGCGGGCAAAGCCTGAACCCAGCGGCGATTCGCCCAGCGTCTGGCAATTATCGACATGATAATGATCGACCGTCTTGCACGCGACCATACCCCACCCATTGGGCGGCGCATTGGCGGGCAGGAACGGGGAAAGCTCCGCATCGGTGGGCCGCCGATACCATTCGGCGTTGAACAATTGCACGCCGCCCGGCCCCTCGCCCGGTCCCGCAACCGCGGCGCTGTTGCCCTGCCCCGCCGCGCTCGCCCCTTTCGCCGCCTTGGGCATGCGGCCAATATCGGCTGACGCCATCTGCTCCCGATCCAGCGTCAGGAAGGGGAAGGGCGATGGCGGATCTTCGGCGGGCTTGGCGACCGGCACGGGGGGCCGCACCACCGCCTCGGCCTGTTTGGGCGCTGCCGCATCCTCCTTCTCGCGCCGCTCCGCCTTGGGCGCGCGCTTCTGCTCCGTCTCCGCCTTCTGCCCGGTCTCGACGTCGAACGTCACCGGCATCCGGTCGTCCACCCTTTTGGGTTCGGGCTTGGGGGCCAGCGTGAACAGCGCAAGCAGCAGGATAGCGTTCAGCACCAGCGCAAACGCCATGCCGCCCGCGCGTTGCCGCACTCTGGCCCAGGATATGGTTGAAACTGTCAAACGCGCCGACCGAACAGGACTAATGATGGCTCATGCCCAGACGTCGCCGTCCCGTCAACGCCGTCGCGTCAGACTGAGCGAATATGCCTTCGCACCTTAGGGCCGGTGCAGCCTCAAAAATGCTCCCTCTCGTGCATGATCAAACCGACACGCCCTCAACACACATCCGCTTCCTGGACCACGGGCCTGCTCTCCCGCGTCGCGCGCATCCGGCTGGCCTTGTCGTCGACATCGCTGGTCAGCACGACATGATCATCATGCACCTCCAGCAGTACGCCCGCGAAGGGAAAGCCCTCCAGGCTCCCGGTCACGCGATAGCTCACGCTATCGCCGACCTTGAATGTCGCCGGATCGGTATTGAATTCAAACGGGCAACCGCCCTCACCCATGCCTTGCATCTGTCTCTCCTCTGGCGGCCAATCCTATCGCCAAGCACGTCAGCCGATCAAGCGCCGCGATCCCCGCGCCTTCACCTGTCGCCCGGCTAGCAAAAGGCGCTGGCGACCGGCCATCATCTCGGCTAGGGGTCGGCCCCGATGCTGACCAGGCTTTACCAATGGATGCTGGCGAAAGCCGCCCACCGCCACGCCGAACGCTGGCTGTTCGCCTTCAGCTTCATGGAATCCAGCTTCTTTCCCATCCCGCCGCATCCGCTGCTCGGCCTCATGTGCCTCGCCCGCCCGGAACGCGCGCTGCGATTCGGCTTCATCTGCACCCTGGCATCCGTGCTGGGCGGACTGATGGGCTATGCGATCGGCTATTTCCTCTATGAAACGGTCGGCCAGCAATTGCTCGCCGCGCTCGGCCTTGCGGCCAAATTCCCGGTAGCGGCCTGCTATCTGCGTGAATTCGGGGCGGAAATCATCCTGATCAAGGGCGCGACGCCGATCCCGTTCAAACTGATCACGATCACGGCGGGCTTCATCGGCCTGCCGCTCTTCACCTTCATCTGGGCCAGCCTGCTCAGCCGCGCTTTTCAATTCATGCTGGTCGGCTTCCTGTTCTGGAAATTCGGCCGCCCGATCAAGGCGTTCATCGAAAAATATCTGGCCCTCCTGTCGGGCCTGTTCCTTGTCCTCATCGTCGGCGGCTTCATCGCCGCGTCCATGCTGACCGGCGGCCCCGGCAAGAGCGACAGTTGCAGCGCCGCAACGATGGAATCGATCCGCTGACGTGCTGAAGCAAGCCTTCGCTCGCCATCCCAAAGTCGCGGCGCTGCTGGCGGGGTTCGCCTCCGCCACCGGCTTTGCTCCCCTCAATCTCTGGCCGGTAACGCTCGCCTGCCTGGTCGCGCTGATCCTCCTGATCCAGCACGCCCCGGACCGCCGCGCCGCCTTCACCCGCGGCTGGCTCTTCGGGCTTGGCCATTTCACCCTCGGCCTCAACTGGATCGCCCACGCCTTCACCTTTCAGGACATGATGCCGCACTGGTTCGGCTATGGCGCGGTGCTGCTGCTGTCGCTCTATCTGGCGGTCTATCCCGGCCTCGCGACGCTGGGGACATGGTGGCTTTCTCATTCCTCCCCTGCAAGGGGAGGGGGACCACGAAGTGGTGGAGGGGTGTCACCCTATCGTGAGGGCGACACCCCTCCGTCATCGCGACGCGATGCCACCTCCCCTGCAAGGGGAGGATGGATGGCACTGCCCCCCCTCCTCCTCTTCGCCGCCTTCTGGCTGGGCACGGAATATCTGCGCGCCTGGGCTTTCACCGGCTTCGCCTGGAACCCGCTCGGCGTCACCCTGCTCCCCACCGGCATCGCCATCGCCGCCACCCTGATCGGCACCTATGGGCTGAGCGCCCTCACCATCCTCGCGGCGGGCGCGCTGCTTCTTGCGTTCCAGCGCCACTACCGCCCGGCCGCCGCGATCGCTGCCCCGCTTCTCCTCCTTGCACTCTGGGGCCATCTCGCCCCCGCCCCGGTCACGCCCCCCGGCGCGCCGCGCGTCCGCGTCGTCCAGCCCAATATCGGCCAGGACCAGAAATATTCGGTCGAAAACGAAGTCGCCAATTTCCGCAAGCTTGCCGCCCTCTCCGGCCAGCCTCGGCCCGCCCCGCGCCTCATCTTCTGGCCCGAAGCCGCCATCCCCGCCTATCTCGACATGGAACCGGGCTGGCGCGCCCGCCTCGCCAGCCTGCTTGGCCCCGGCGACCTGCTGATGACCGGCGCGGACAAGGTCTATTTCGAGCCGGTCGAGGAAAATGGCGTGATCACGCAAAAGCTGGCGGGCGCAAACAACAGTGTCTGGATCGTCACCCCCGACGCCCGCCTGCTTGGCCGCTACAGCAAGGCGCATCTCGTCCCCTATGGCGAATATCTGCCGATGCGGAACATCCTCGAACCGATCGGCCTCTCGCGCCTCGTACCGGGCGATGCCGATTTCTGGCCCGGTCCCGGTCCGCAAAGCCTCCCGCTGCCCGCGACGCTTGGTCGTCCCGACCTCAAAATGGGGGTGCAGATCTGCTATGAGATCATCTTTTCGGGTCAGGTGATCGACCGCGCCAACCGCCCCGATTTTCTCTTCAACCCCTCCAACGACGCCTGGTTCGGCAGCTGGGGTCCGGTCCAGCATCTGGCGCAAGCCCGCCTCCGCGCGCTGGAGGAGGGCATCCCGATCATCCGCTCCACCCCCACCGGCGTCTCCGCGATCATCGACGCGCGCGGCCATGTCGTCCATGCGCTGGGCCTCAACCGCGCCGGTTTCCTCGATTCCGGCCTGCCCCCGCCGCTTGCCCCTACCCTCTTCGCACGGGTCGGCAACTGGGCGCCCTTCGCCCTCATGCTGCTGCTCGCCGGACTGGCCATTGCCATGCGGCGCAGCAAAAGCTAATAGCCACATAAACTATTCTTTATATCGTTTTCCGGTTCAGCCGTTTACGGGAGTCCCATGCGTAACCAATTCCTCTTCACCTCGGAATCCGTGTCCGAAGGCCATCCCGACAAGGTTGCAGACCAGATTTCCGACGCCATCGTCGACCTCTTCCTGTCGAAAGACCCCGAAGCCCGCATCGCCTGCGAAACCCTGACCACGACCCAGCTGGTCGTCCTGGCCGGCGAAATCCGCTGCAAGGGCGTCTATGAAAATGGCGCCTGGGCACCGGGCGCGCAGGAAGAGATCGAAGCCACCGTCCGCGCCACGGTCAAGCGCATCGGCTATGAGCAGGACGGCTTCCACTGGCAGACCTTCCGCTTCGAAAATAATCTCCACGGCCAGTCCGCCCACATCGCGCAGGGCGTCGATGAAAGCGGCAACAAGGATGAAGGCGCTGGCGATCAGGGCATCATGTTCGGCTATGCGTCGGACGAAACGCCCGACCTCATGCCCGCCACCCTCTATTACAGCCACAAGATTCTCGAACGCATGGCCGCCGACCGCCACGCGCAGGTCGTCGACTTCCTCGAACCCGACGCCAAGAGCCAGGTCACGCTCGAATATATCAATGAAAAGCCGGTCCGCGCGACTGCTCTGGTCGTATCGACCCAGCATGCCGCGGGCATGGACAATGATGAAAGCCGCGCCAGGCTGCGCGACTATGTGAAGGGCGTCATGGCCGACATCCTGCCCGAAGGCTGGATGCCCGGCGAAGAAGCGATTTACGTCAACCCGACCGGCCTGTTCGAAATCGGCGGGCCGGATGGCGACGCTGGCCTGACTGGCCGCAAGATCATCGTCGACACCTATGGCGGCGCGTCGCCCCATGGCGGCGGCGCGTTCAGCGGCAAAGACCCGACCAAGGTCGACCGCTCGGCTGCGTACATCACCCGCTACCTCGCCAAGAATATCGTCGCCGCCGGGCTCGCCCGCCGCTGCACGATCCAGCTTTCCTACGCCATCGGCGTCGCCGAACCGCTTTCGCTCTACGTCGACCTGCACGGCACCGGCACCGTCGAAGCCTCGGCGATCGAAGCGGCCCTGCCAACGCTGGTGCGCCTGACGCCCAAGGGCATCCGCACCCATCTCGGCCTCAACAAGCCCATCTACCAGAAAACCGCCGCCTACGGCCATTTCGGCCGCACGCCCGAAGGTGACTATTTCCCCTGGGAAAAGACCGATCTGGTGGACGCGCTCAAGGCCGCTCTGGCCTGACGCCCATATACTGACACCGCCTCGCGCGCCCTTCATGGTATAAGCCCGTACCGAAACGACTCGGACAGGCTGACCATGGGGGTGCGCATATGGCTTATCGTCGATCCGGTGCCTTGCTGGCACTGACGCTCGCGACATCGGCCACGGCCCAGACAAAGCCGGCCCCCGCCATCAGCAAGGCCGAAGCCGCGCAGCTTTATGCAGCGGGCGGTTTTCCGATCGTCAATGACCAGCCGACCGACGCCTGCGGCGCACCGGCCCGGCCCAGCATCCGCTTCATCGACATGAATGGCGACAGGAAAGCCGAAGCCCTCTTCCTCCATCACTCGGCATGCGCCGCGCCCGAAAAGGCCACCTTCGGCATCGCGGCCAAGGGCGCCGATGGCCGCTGGCGCAAGCTGGTGGCGGGCAATGGCACCGTCCGCGCACTCCCCACACGCACCGGCGGGTGGCTGGATCTGGAATGGACCCATGGCGGGCGTACCGATCCGCTGCGCTATAATGGCAGCCTCTATGTCATAGCCGGGGGGAAGGACAAAGCCGCCGCCATCGCGCCGTCGACAGCCCCGAAGCCCGCCCCTGCCCCCGCCACCACTACGACCGCCGCGCCATCGGGCGATGCCGCCATATTCCGCGCCGCCGGCTTCACCCGGCGCGGCAATCAATGGCGCAGCGGTTGCGATGATCCGGGCACGATCAGCTATTCCCCCGGCACAATCGAAAAACGCACTGACCTCAACGGCGATGGCCGCCCCGAAGCGGTCGTCACCGAAGGCGGCAGCTATTGCTATGGCAATACCGGCATGGCCTTCTGGCTCGTCAGCCAGCAGGCCGACGGCAGCTGGAAACTGGTGGTCAACAGCACGGGCATTCCGGAATTCCTGAAAAGCAAAGGCGTCGGCGGCTGGCCGGACATTGCCATCGGCGGACCGGGCTTCTGCTTTCCGGTCGTTCGCTGGAACGGCAAGGCCTATGTCCCCAACCGGCGCGAATATGAAGGCAAGCCCTGTCGCTAGCCCCGATTGCCTTCCGTCGCCTTGCCACAATCCGCCATACCCTTCTGCGCCTCCCTCCTTTTACAGAGCCGTCGTCCCACTTGTCCCTGGCACCCCGTCCCGCCGGGCAAACGCTTGTTATTCTAATCCTTTCCGTTACCTTGCTGCTCCATATGGGTTCGGGCAGGGGCAACTGATGATTAGATTTTTTGCTCTGACCATCGCGCTGGCGGCGTCGTCGCTTGCTGCACCGCTATCAGCCCAGCCTGCCGCTCCTACAGAGATCACGGCTCCTGCCGACCAGCCGTGGCTCCACGAACCCAGCAATATCCTATTCCCCGCCGCGATCGACCGTTTCGCCCGTACCGAAGTAAAAGACCTCAGCAACGGCCGACTGCTCGACGTCTCGATCGCCTATGACGACCCCGTCGCCAAAACCCACACCAATTTCTATGTCTACCATGCCGCTGAACCCTCGACAGCACTCTGGTTCGATGTCGCAGCGACCATGATCGCTACCAACAGCAAGTTCGGCACCGTAACGCCGCAGGCCGACCCAGTTGCCTTCGCCATTCCCGGTGCCACCCTTGCATCGGGGCTACGTCAGAGCTTTTCAGTTACCCAGTTGGGCCGCAGTAGCGGCGTCGCCCTGATCGCTCTCGGCGAATGGATCGTCAAATTGCGCATGACCTCACCAGTCCACGACGCCGCTCAACTCGACGCTGCGATGGACCGGATGATCCGGCAGATCGGCTGGCCCAAAACGCTCCCGCCGCTGACCGCCGCGACACCTTTCCACGCCTGCGAAAAGGCCCGCCCCTTCGGCCCGGACGCCAAAAAGCGCAAACTGGACGGCGCGGCCGTGCTGCTAGGTGCCATGGCCGGTAAGGTCGACACCGACGATCGCAGCAAAGCGCGGGACAAAGGCGAAGTACCCGCTCCGCTGGCGCTATGCATCCATAGCGATCGCATATCCGGACGCCTGCCCATTTATCAGGGTGAAAAGCGCGAAGACGGCTATCTCATTCCGCTCGGAGATTCCGGTGAATTGCTTGTCGTAGAGCGCGACACACTCTCTGGCCTGCTGCTAGGCAGCAATGGCCCTGCCCCCTGGTCACTCACGGTCAAGAAGCATGACAAATGGCTGCAATATGCCAGCTATGATGCAATGCCCCCGCCCGCTCAGGCGATACTGGCTGTCCAGTCGGAACATCCCGTTTCGGTTACGACCGTCTATGGAAAGGACAATAGCATCACCTTCTCCCCTGATGCGATCGGGGACAAATAGGCAGCCTTGCCCCCACCCCTCCTACCCGCTAGTCAGCCGCCCCATGACAGCGCATAAATCCGGCGATCCAACGACCCTCAACCGCCTCTATGGCCGCCAATCGGGCCACAAGCTGCGGCAGGGGCAGCAGGAACTGGTCGACACCCTCCTCCCCGCCATCTCCGTGCCCGAAGAAGGCGAGATCACCGCTGCCTCCCTCTTCGGTTACGATCGCCCGCTCCATTTCGAGATCGGCTTTGGCGGGGGCGAACATCTTGCCTATCGCGCCGACATGCTGCCCGACCATGGCTTTATCGGCTGCGAGCCTTTCCTGAACGGCGTCGTCACCGCGCTTGGCCATGTCCGCGACGGTGCGCTGGGCAATGTCCGCCTGCACATGGGCGATGCGCTTGAGGTGCTCAGCCGCATTCCAGACGGCGCCTTGAGCTTTGTCTATCTGCTCCACCCCGACCCCTGGCCCAAGGCGCGCCATGCCAAGCGCCGGATGATGAACCCCGGCCCGGTCGCGATGATCGCCCGCAAGCTCAAGCCGGGTGGCGAATTCCGCTTTGGCACCGATCATCCCATCTATCTGCGCTGGGCGCTGATGGTGATGAACGGCCATCCCGATTTCGACTGGCTGGCCAACGATCCCGCCGACTTCCTCACCCGCCCCGGCGGCTGGCCCCAGACCCGCTACGAGGCCAAAGCCCGCAAAAAGGGCCATGAAGTCTGGTACTTCCGCTACCGGCGCAAATGAAATCCTCCCCTGCAAGGGGAGGTGGCAGGGCGCAGTCCTGACGGAGGGGTGTCACCCTCTCGATGGGGCAACAGCCAACCCGATGATTGTACCCTGCTCCGTTCGTTTCGAGCGAAGTCGAGAAACGGTGCGCACAGGTTGATGCTTGCCCCCCTAAAACGCCTCCGCCGCCAGCGCCATGATCGCCCCTTCGCCTGCCGCGATGCTCGCCGCCAGCCCGCTCGCCTGCGGCAACACCCGCCGGGCATAATAATCCGCTACCGCCAGCTTGCCTTGATGCAGCGCCGTCTCGCCAGACCCGGCGGCGACCGCCATCCGCGTCCACATCCATCCCATCGCCACCAGCGCGAACAGCCGCAGATAGTCGACCGCCGCGGCCCCGGTCGCGTCCACGCCCGCCCCGCGCAGCGATGCCGTCGCCTCGCGCAGCAAGGCCAGCGCCTCGCCCGTCCGCACCGCGATCACGCGGTCGCCCGCCGCCGCGACATCCGCCGCGATCCCGTCGAAAAAGCCCTCGACCACCGCGCCGCCTGCCATGGGCAGCTTGCGCCCGACCAGGTCCATCGCCTGCACCCCGTTGGTGCCTTCGTAAATCTGCGCGATCCGGGCGTCGCGGACAAATTGCTCCATCCCCCATTCGCGGATGTAGCCATGGCCGCCGAACACCTGCTGCGCCTGCACCGCGCATTCAAAGCCATAGTCGGTAAAGGCCGCCTTGATCACCGGCGTCAGCAACGCCACCAGCGCGTCCGCCTGTCCCCGCTCGCCCGCATCCGCATGCGCTTTCGCCCGGTCGAGTTGCAGCGCGGTCCATCCCGCCAGCGCCCGGCCCGCCTCCACGAACGCGCGGACATTCAGCAGCATCCGCCGCACATCGGCATGCTCGATGATCGCCACCGGGCCGCGCGCCCCGTCCGCGCTGCGCCCCTGCAACCGGTCCCGCGCATAGGCGACCGCCTGCTGATAGGCGCCCCCTGCAATCCCCAGTCCCTGAATGCCCACCATCAACCGTTCGGCGTTCATCATCGTGAACATCGCCGCCAGCCCGCGATGCGCCTCTCCCACCAGCCAGCCGGTCGCATCGTCATAATGCATCACGCAGGTCGGCTGGGCGTGGATGCCCATCTTCTTTTCCAGCGACCCCACCGACATGGCGTTGCGCACAGTAAAACCACCATCGGCGTCCGGCAGGAACTTGGGCACCAGAAACAGGCTGATCCCCTTCACGCCGGGCGGCGCATCGGGCAGCCGCGCCAGCACCAGATGGACGATGTTGCCGCCAAAATCATGGTCGCCCGACGAAATGAAAATCTTGGTCCCGGCCACCGCATAGCTGCCGTCCCCCTTTGGCGTCGCCCGCGTCTTGAGCAGCGCCAGATCGGTCCCCGCCCCGCTCTCGGTCAGCGCCATCGCGCCCGTCCATTCGCCGCTCACCAGCGGCTCCAGATAGGCGGCCTTCAGTTCGTCGCTGGCATGGGCCGCAATCGCCTCGCACGCCCCGCGCGACAGGCCGGGGAACAGGCCGAAGGACAGGTTGGTCGCCGACATCATCTCGTCGAACCAGAGTTGCAGGACAAAGGGCAGCCCCTGCCCGCCATGCGCCGGGTCCGCCGACAGCGACGTCCAGCCACCCTCGGCAAAGTCACGATAGGCCTGCGCAAAGCCATCGGGCGTCTGCACCGCGCCATCGACCAGACGGCTCCCCTGCTCGTCCCCTTCGCGGTTCAGCGGCTGCAAGCGCTCGGCACAGACCTTCCCCGCCTCCTCCAGCACCGCCACCGCCAGATCGGCATCCACCTCTTTCCCCAACTCCGCCATCGCCTGGTCGAAACCCAGTACATCGTTCAGCAGAAATCGATAATCGTCGATCGGCGGGGCATAGCTTTGCATGGCGGTTCCTCTTCTATCGCGCGAACACTACACCAAACATATGTTACAGTCAATTTTCACGCGCCTGTAAGCCCGCCGCAAACGGCTGGTTCAAGGCCGACGACGAAGGGCGCCCGAAAAAGAGCGCCAGTCTGCAAGCGACCAGAAGCGCCCGGAAATTCCTCCCCTGCAAGGGGAGGGGGACCACGAAGTGGTGGAGGGGTGTCGCCCTATCGAGAGGCTGATACCCCTCCGTCTGGCCTACGGCCATCCACCTCCCCTTACAGGGGAGGATGATCGGGAACGACCGTTGGCGACAACAGCGGCAGATCGCGCGCGTCCAACGAGCAGTCATTAGGCGAAGCGTCCTTGCTTATCTGTGCTTGAAGGTCCAGCTTCGATCTTCGCCCGGATCGCCGTTGAAAAGATACTCTATATCATCGATTTTGCCGTTGGGCCACACGACAAGCTCGCGCTCGTTTATGAAATCGATCTGCATCGCATCGCCGCTATCATCGGCATCCCATTTCAACGTGAGCTTATCGCCCGGTTCCAGTTCGAAGCATTGAGGCCAAGGTTCGACCGATATGTAGATTGGGCCGTCCTTCTTATTGCTGAACGTATGTTGGGTCTGCGCCATGCGTTCGTTCTGGAGCCGTTTCGTTGAGAAGGCAACGTCCGCTTACGAGCCTTAGCCCCTCGACAACAGAACGTCGCCAATCCCCCCTTAGGCGACCCATCCTCCCCCACCTCCCGCAACCTGCCCGCTAATCCCGCGGCTTGTGCGAGGACAGCAGGTAGCGCCAGACGCCGACCATATTGATGCCCAGCATGGCGACATTCTGCCAGCCTATCCCCTCGCTGTCCTGCGCCAGAAACCCCCACAGGATCAGCGCGATCGAGCTGGTGACGAACAGTACGAACGCCCATCCGGTCACGCGCCGCCCGATGTTGAGCGACACCAGCAACGCCGCCAGCGTCGCCGCCGCCGCGCCATAATATTGCAGCCCCGTCAGCACAGCCTCATCCATCCCGCCCCAACGCCGCGCCACCCGCCAAGGTTGCAGCCCGGCCCCGCCCCCTCTAGGCAGGCGGCATGATCGCCAGCATCGACCCGTTCCACGCCATCGCCATCAGCCGCGAAGCCCACAGGCTCGAAGCGGCGGGCCGCTCCATCCTTCACATGGAATTTGGCCAGCCCTCCACCGGCGCACCGGCCGCGTCCATCGCCATGGCCCATCATGTGCTGGACACCGACCCGATGGGCTATTGGGAAAGCCAGCCGCTCAAGGACCGGATCGCCCGCCATTATCGCGACAGCTATGGTCTCGCCATCGATGCCGAACGCATCCTGCTCACCTGCGGCGCGTCCCCCGGCCTGGTCCTTGCACTGACCAGCCTGTTCGCGCCCGGCGCGCGCGTCGCCACCGCCCGCCCCGGCTATGTCGCCTATCGCAACACGCTCAAGGCGCTCTATCTCTCCCCCGTGGAGGTCGCCTGCGGTCCGGCGGAACGCTATCAGATCAGCGCCGACGCGCTCGCCGCGCTTGATCCAGCGCCCGACGGCCTCATCGTGGCCAGCCCGGCCAACCCCACCGGCACCATCATCCCCGCCGACGAACTGGCCCGCATCGCCGCGACCTGCGCCGCGCGCGGCATCGCCATCGTCTCGGATGAAATCTATCACGGCCTGTCCTTTGGCGACCCGGCCCGCTCGATGCTGGAATTCGCGCCCGACGCGATCATCGTCAACAGCTTCTCCAAATATTTCAGCATGGCCGGCTGGCGCCTGGGCTGGATCGTCGTGCCGCCTGTCCTGATCGACGCCGCCCGCGCCCGCATGGGCAACCTGTTCCTCACGCCCCCGGTCCTGGCCCAGCAGGCCGGGCTGCAGGCGTTTGAGGAAAGCATCGAACTGGACGGCCATGTCGCCACCTACCGCCGCAACCGCCAGTTGCTGCTCGACGCCCTGCCCGCGCTCGGCCTCGCCAGCATCGCGCCGCCCGATGGCGCATTCTATCTCTATGCCGACATCAGCCATCTGACCGACGACAGCCTGGCCTTCTGCCACCGCCTGCTACAGGACACCGGCGTCGCCACCGCGCCCGGCATAGATTTCGATCCGGCCGAAGGACACCACTTCATCCGCTTCAGCTTCGCCGTCTCCACCGACCGGGTAGAGGATGCCATCGCCCGGATGGTGCCATGGTTTCAGGCGCAAGGCAGGCGTTGAACGCTGGAAATCCTCCTCTGCAAGGGCAGGCTTTTCGCATATGAACTGCCTCGTCCTTCATCGTCATCCTGAACTCGTTTCAGGATCCATTTCTCCTTACGAGCGGCGGCCTGTGGGGCAGATGGATGCTGAAATAAATTCAGCATGACGTTGGATGGATAGCGGAAAGTCATATGCAACCGCCCTGCCCTTCCATGGAAGGATGCACTTCGATCTGAATTGCAATGTCGGAAACAAAGTCCGGCCAAAAAATGGTGCGGGCGGTCGGAATCGAACCGACACTCCTTGCGGAACCGGATTTTGAGTCCGGCGCGTCTACCAGTTTCACCACGCCCGCACGGCCTGGGAGCCGCCAAATGACAAAATCCGGCTCCCTCGTCCAGCCGAAAATCAGTCCGGGCCATAATCATCGCCCAAAGCGCCACGCCCGCCAGACTTTCACCATGCGATAGCAAGCCGTTGCAGCATCGCCGCCGGGACGATAGCCTCCTTGCGCTATCATCCGCGCGCGCTATAAGGGCGTCATCGTGCAGATATAGATATGTTCAACGGAAAAGGACCATCCTTTGGCCGAATCATCTGCTACGTTCCTATTATTCGGCGCTACGGGGGATCTCGCGCGACGGATGATCTTCCCTTCGCTCTATAACCTCCTGTCCGACGGGCTGCTGCCCGACGATTTTCTGATCGTCGCCTCCGGCCGGTCGGAACTGGACGATGACGCCTTCCGCGACGATGTCGATGCGGCGCTGCGCCAGTTTCTGGCGGCCGACCGCTATGACAGCCAAGTCGCCGCCACCTTCCGCGCGATGATCTGCTATCAGCCGGTGGAGGCAGGCAATGCGACCCAGTTCGCCGCCCTTGCCGATCGGATCGACGGGCGGCTGGAACGCGGCCTGTCGGTCTATCTCTCCACCCCGCCATCGCTGTTCGCCCCCACGGCGCAGGGTCTGGCGGACGCCGGCCTCATCACCCCGCTCACCCGGATCGCGATGGAAAAGCCGATCGGCAAGGATCTGGCTTCCTCCAAGCAGGTCAATGACGGCATCGGCGCGCTGTTCGAAGAGGATCAGATTTTCCGCGTCGACCATTATCTGGGCAAGGAAACCGTCCAGAACCTGCTGGCGCTGCGCTTTGGCAATCTGATGTTCGAACCCTTGTGGAACGCGACCGGCATCGACCATGTCCAGATCACTGTCGGCGAAACCGTGGGCCTGGAAGGCCGCGTCTCCTATTATGACGGCGTCGGCGCGCTGCGCGACATGGTGCAGAACCATATGCTCCAGATTCTGTCGATCATCGCCATGGAGCCGCCCGCCCGCATGGACCCGACCGCGGTGCGCGATGAAAAGGTGAAGGCGCTGCGCTCGCTGCGCCCGATGACCGCCGAAACCGTCAAGACGCATAGTGTGCGCGGCCAATATACGCCGGGCGCCGTGGGCGGCCAGATCGTCACCGGCTATGCCGACGAACTGGGCAAGCCATCGACCACGGAAACCTTCGTCGCGGTAAAGGCCTATATCGACAATTGGCGCTGGCAGGGCGTCCCCTTCTACCTGCGCACCGGCAAGCGGATGCCGGAACGCCAGTCCGAAATCATGATCCAGTTCAAGCCGGTCCGGCACTCCATCTTCGGACGGGACGGCCATGGATCGGGGCTTGAATCCAACACGATGGTCATCCGCCTCCAGCCCGAAGAATATATCCGCCTGACCATCATGTCGAAACGGCCCGGCCTCGAACGGCAGGTGCATCTCGACGAAGTGACGCTCGACGTCTCGCTGACCGCCGCCTTTGCCGGGCAGCGCCGCCGCATCGCCTATGAACGGCTGATCCTCGATCTTCTGGCCGGCGATCCCACCCTGTTCGTCCGCCGTGACGAGGTGGAGGCGCAATGGACCTGGATCGATTCGATCATCGACGGGTGGAAGGAAGCCAATATGAAACCCGCCCCCTATTCTTCCGGGAACTGGGGTCCATCCTCGGCCATTGCCCTTATCGAACGTGACGGAGCCAGCTGGCATGACTGAACTGAACCCCATCATCGCCAAGGTGACGGAACGCATCGTAAAGCGCAGCGCCAAGAGCCGCCGCCACTATCTCGACCTGATCGAGCGTGGCCGCGACGCTGGCACCAACCGCGATCAGCTAAGCTGCGGCAACCTCGCCCATGCCTTTGCTGCCAGTGGCGAGGACAAGCCGGTCATCCGCACCGGCGCGGCGATGAATATCGGCATCGTCACGGCCTATAACGACATGCTCTCGGCGCATCAGCCCTATGGCCGCTATCCCGAAGCGATCAAGCTGGCCGCCCGCGAAGTCGGCGCCACGGCTCAGGTGGCGGGCGGCGTGCCCGCCATGTGCGACGGCGTGACCCAGGGGCAGGCGGGCATGGACCTTTCGCTCTTCAGCCGCGACACGATCGCGCTGTCGACCGCCATCTCGCTGTCCCACGCCATGTTCGAAGGCGTCGCCCTGCTCGGCATCTGTGACAAGATCGTGCCGGGCCTGCTGATCGGCGCGCTGCGCTTTGGCCATCTGCCCACCATCCTGATCCCCGCCGGGCCGATGCCCTCCGGCCTTGCCAACAAGGAAAAGGTCCGCATCCGCCAGCTTTATGCCGAAGGGAAAGTGGGCAAGGACGAACTGCTCGAATCCGAAAGCGCCAGCTATCACGGCGCTGGCACCTGCACCTTCTACGGCACGGCGAACAGCAACCAGATGATGATGGAAGTGATGGGCCTCCACATGCCCGCCGCCGCCTTCGTCAATCCCGGCACGAAGCTGCGTCAGGAACTTACCCGCGCCGCGACTCACCGGCTGGCGTCGATCGGCTGGGCCAAAGACGGACAACCAAATGACGATTATCGTCCCCTGGGTCACTGCGTCGATGAAAAGGCGATCGTCAATGCCATCATCGGCCTGATGGCGACCGGCGGATCGACCAACCATGCCATCCACCTGCCCGCCATCGCCCGCGCCGCCGGGATCAGCATCGACTGGACCGATTTCGCCGAACTCTCCGATGCCGTCCCGCTGCTCGCCCGCGTCTATCCCAATGGCTCGGGCGACGTGAACCATTTCCACGCCGCTGGCGGCATGAGCTATATCATCCGCGAACTGCTCGACAATGGCCTGCTCCATCGCGACATCATGACCGTCGCACGCGGCGACCTCACCGATTATGGCAAGGAACCCGTGCTGGAAAATGAAGCGCTCCAGTGGCGCGACGTCCCCGCCTCGCGCGATGAAAACATGCTACGCCCCGTTGCCAATCCGTTCAGCGCCGATGGCGGCATGAAGCTGCTGGCGGGCAATCTGGGCCGCTGCGTCATGAAGGTCAGCGCCGTCGATCCCGCGCTCTGGACCATCGAAGCGCCAGCCGCGATATTCCACGATCAGGACGACGTCCTGCGCGCCTTCAAGGCGGGCGAACTGGAACGCGACGTCGTCGTCGTCGTCCGCTTCCAGGGGCCAAAGGCCAACGGCATGCCCGAACTGCACAAGCTGACCCCTGCGCTTGGTGTGCTGCAGGATCGCGGGTTCAAGGTCGCGCTGGTGACCGACGGGCGCATGTCCGGCGCATCCGGCAAGGTGCCCGCCGCCATCCATCTTTCGCCCGAAGCCTTGGGCGGCGGCCCCATCGGCAAGCTGCGCGACGGCGATCTCGTCCGGGTCTGCGCGCAGAGCGGCGCTATCGACGCGCTGGTCGACGCTGCAACCTGGGACGCGCGCGACATCCCCGCCGCGCCGCCCCCGCCCTATGACACGGGCCGCGAACTGTTCGCCCTGTTCCGCCATCATAGCGACCTGGCCGAACAGGGGGCGTCCCCGATTCTCGCCGCCATGGAAGCCGAACTATAATCTCCACCGCCATCCCGGCCAACGCCGGGATCTCTCTTCTGCTTGCGCTACGCAAAGGAAGAGGGATGCCAGCCTGCGCTGGCATGACGGACATAATGATAGGATGCCCTGATGACCAACATCGTCGCTGCCGACATTGGCGGCACCAACGCCCGCTTCGCGCGCGCCTCGCTCGATGAAAGCGGCGTGCCGACGCTCGGCACGGTGCGCAAATATAAGGTCGCCGACTATTCCAGCCTGCAATCCTGCTGGGCCGCCTTCACGCAGGATGAGGCGGATAGCGACGCGGGCGACCTGCCCGACGCCGTCTCCATCGCCTTCGCCACCGCCATTGGCCGCGACGTCATCAAGCTGACCAACTCCAGCTGGGTCATCCGCGCCGATACGCTGGCCGAGGATCTGGGCGTTCGCACGGTCAAGCTGGTCAATGATTTCGAAGCGGTCGCCCATGCCGTCTCTCGCCTTCCGCAAGACAATCTGCCCTTGCTGTTCGGCGAGGATCGCCCCTTCCCCCGCGATGGCGGTGTCACCATTCTTGGCCCCGGCACCGGCCTTGGCGTTGCGATGATCGCCTATGACAATGGCCATCCCCACGTCATCGCGACCGAGGGCGGCCATCTCGATTTCGCCCCGCTCGACAGTCTGGAAGAAAAAATCCTCGCCTATCTGCGCGACAAGTTCCTGCGCGTTTCGACCGAGCGGATCGTGTCCGGCCCCGGCCTCAACAATATCTACAAGGCGATGGCGACGATCGGCCATCATCGCGTGATGTTGATGGAAGACCCCGAATTGTGGCAGGCGGCGCTGGATGACAGCGATGCCTTCGCCCGCAATGCGCTCGAACGCTTCTGCCTCTGCTACGGCTCGGTCGCGGGCGATCTTGCGCTGGCCCATGGTCCCCATGCCGTCGTGCTGGCCGGTGGCCTGACCCAGCGGATGCGCGATTTCCTGCCGCACAGCGGCTTCCACACCCGTTTCAAGGCCAAGGGCCG
This sequence comes from Sphingobium sp. GW456-12-10-14-TSB1, assembly GCF_059424385.1. Taxonomy (NCBI): domain Bacteria; kingdom Pseudomonadati; phylum Pseudomonadota; class Alphaproteobacteria; order Sphingomonadales; family Sphingobiaceae; genus Sphingobium; species Sphingobium sp. GW456-12-10-14-TSB1. Next base: position 1,692,544 of record NZ_JBWKZI010000001.1, read on the forward strand.
GTTCGAAAGCCTGATGGCATCCGTTCCGATCCGCATGGCCGTCCATGATGAAATCGGCCTTTTTGGGGCCGCCGCCGCCTTCAGGGAGCAATGATTATGAGCGAATTGACCGTCGAACAGGTGATGGAGCTGGCCCCGGTGATCCCGGTGCTGGTGGTCGATCGGGTGGAGGACGCCCTCACCATCGCCCGCGCGCTCGTCGCCGGTGGCCTGCCCGCGCTCGAAGTCACGCTGCGCACCCCCGCCGCGCTCGACGTGATCCGCGAAATGAGCCAGGTGGAAGGCGCTGTCGTCGGCGCCGGCACCGTCCTCAATCCCGAACAGCTCGACGCCGCAATGGCAGCAGGCGCGCGCTTCGTCGTCAGCCCCGGCCTGACCGAACCGCTGGGCAAGGCCGCGATCGCCGCGAACATCCCCTTCCTGCCCGGCACCGCCACGGCGGGCGACATCATGCGCGGCATGGACATGGGCCTTACCCATTTCAAATTCTTCCCCGCCGAAACATCGGGCGGCCTGCCCGCGCTCAAGGCGCTTGCCGCGCCGCTGCACACCGCCCGTTTCTGCCCGACCGGCGGCATCACGCTGGAAAGCGCGCCGACATGGCTGGCCCAGCCCTTCATCAAATGCGTCGGCGGCAGCTGGGTCGTGCCCAAGGGGCCGGTCGACGGCGCGAAGATCGAGCAACTGGCGCGCGCCGCCGCCGCCCTTCCGCGCGGATGATCGTGCGCGGGTGACGGGGCCATTGCGCGCCGTCACCCGCCACCCTAGATGCAGGTTCATGATGACCCGTCGGCTGCTGCCCTATCTCGCCTTGCTCCTGTCCGGCTGCACCGGCGGACAGCTGACCTATCCCTCGCTCGCCAAGCGGCCGATCGAGAGCGCCCCGGTCGCGCAGGCCGCGCCGCCCCCCGCCCCGGTCGCCGCCGACGCTCAGTTGACCGAGCAGATCGCCCGCTTCACGGCGCAGGCGGAAACCGGCCGGACCGGCTTCGACGCTGCCTATGCCAAAGCGGAAAAGGCCGCCCGCGCCGCATCGGGATCGTCCGTCTCCAGCGACGCCTGGGTTGCCGCGCAGGTCGCCATCAGCGCGCTGGAAACCGCCCGTAACGACAGCGTTTCCGCTCTCGCCAGCCTCGACACCCTCTATGTCAATCGCACCAGCGCCATTGCCGATGGCAAGGAAAGCGGCGGCCTCGACGCCCTCGACACCGCCCGCACCACGGCCCTCGCCATCGTCGACAGCCAGAATGACCGCATCGACGCGCTCAAGGGGCAACTGGCCCAGCCCTGAAATTGATCCTCCCCTGCAAGGGGAGGTGGCGACGCGAAGCGTTGACGGAGGGGTGTCACCCTCTCGATAGCGGGACACCCCTCCGTCTGGCCTTCGGCCCGACACCTCCCCTTAAAGGGGAGGAGCAGGAGCCGTGCAAAACTGATTGAATATAAGCCCTAAACCGCGTCCACCGCCTGCTTATGCGCCCGCGCATAGTCGACATAGCGCGCCGCGCCGCCGCTCAGCTTCTTCACCATCTCGTCGGACAGGTCGCGCATATATTTGGCCGGTCGCCCCGCCCATAATTGCCGCCCCGGCAGCCGCTTGCCCGGCGACAGCAAGGCACCCGCCGCCAGCATCCCGTCACTCTCGATCACGCAGCCGTCCATTACGATCGCGCCCAGCCCGACAAACGCCCGGTCCTCCAGCGTGCAGCCATGCACCATCGCCATATGGCCGATCAGCACATCATCCCCGATGATGGTCGGCCATCCTTCCAGCGGCCGGTCGATCCCGTCGCCGGGGCTGTCGCAATGGATCACCGTGCCGTCCTGCACATTGCTGCGCGCGCCGATCCGTATCCGGTTCACATCGGCGCGGATGACGCAATTATACCAGATGCTCGCATCCTCGCCGATCTCGACATCGCCGATGATCCGGCATCCCGGCGCGATGAAGGCGCTGGGGTGGATGACCGGCGTCTTGCCCTTGAACGGGACGATGCTGACGCCCGGATAATCGCTCATCTCAAGCTCCCAGCAGCCGCGCCGCATGCAGCGCATGATAGGTCAGGACGCCCGAACAGCCCGCCCGCTTGAACGCCATCAGCGTTTCGAGCACCAGCGCGTCGCGGTCCCCCGCGCCAGCGGCGGCGGCATGTTCGATCATCGCATATTCGCCCGACACCTGATAGGCGAACACCGGCACCGCGAACTGGTCCTTCACACGGGCGATGATGTCCAGATAGGGCAGCCCCGGCTTCACCATCACGCTGTCTGCCCCCTCGGCCAGGTCCAGCGCCACCTCGCGCAACGCCTCTTGCCCATTGGCCGGGTCCATCTGGTAATTTTTCTTGTCGCCCTTCAGCAACCCGCGCGATCCCACCGCATCGCGGAACGGGCCGTAGAATGCGCTCGCATATTTGGCGGCATAGGACATGATCTGGACATTGACATGGCCCTCGCCCTCCAGCGCCGCGCGGATCGCGCCGACCCGCCCGTCCATCATGTCGCTGGGCGCAATGATGTCCGCCCCCGCCGCCGCCTGATTGAGCGACTGGCCAATCAGCACATCGACGGTCGCATCGTTGAGGACATAGCCCCCATCGTCCAGCAGCCCGTCCTGCCCATGCGCGGTATAGGGGTCCAGCGCCACGTCGGTCAGCACGCCGATGTCCGGCACCGCATCCTTGATCGCGCGGATCGCCCGGCACATCAGATTGTCGGGGTTCAGCGCCTCCGCGCCATCGTCGCTGCGCCGGTCGGCCTGCGTATTGGGGAACAGCGCCAGGCAAGGGATGCCCGCATCCCGCGCTTCCCGCGCCCGCGCGACGATGCCATCCACCGACCATCGCGACACGCCCGGCAGCGCCCCGATCGGCTCCTCCACCCCGTCGCCCTCGGTCACGAACAGGGGCCAGATGAAATCGCTGGGCGACAGACGATTTTCCGCAAACATCGCCCGGCTCCACGCCGAAGCCCGCGCGCGCCGCATCCGCAGCGCCGGATAGGAAGATTGGGTCATGGCGCGGGTCTAGGCGCGCGAAGCCGGGGGATCAAGCCAGAGTGATCGAACACAGGCCAGCGCCCCGCTCCCCTCGACAGGAAGGCCGCTCCATCCCCCATTCCCCATTCCCCCGGGCCTGCCCCTGCGATAGAAGGCCCTCATGCGCGCCATCCATCATATCGCCATCATCTGTTCCGACTATGCCCGCTCGCGCGCCTTTTACCGCGACATATTGCAGTTGCCGGTGATCCGCGAAGTCTGGCGCGCCGAGCGCCAGTCTTGGAAGTGCGATCTTGACGCAGGCAATGCCCAGATCGAGCTGTTTTCCTTCCCCGACCCGCCTGCCCGCACCAGCCGCCCCGAAGCCTGCGGCCTGCGGCACCTGGCCTTCACCGTCGCCAATATCGATGCGGAAGTGGCGCGGCTCGACGCCGCCGGGGTCGCGTGCGAACCGATCCGGATCGATGAATATACCGGCCAGCGCTTCACCTTCTTCACCGACCCTGACGGACTGCCGCTCGAACTGTATGAGCAACCAGCGCCCTGACCGTCGCTACCTGGCAAAGCGCCGGAAGAAACTGTCCGCGTTCCAAGTCGGCCGCGCCGCCCCGTTGGCCACGCGCAGCGTCACCGCCGTCACATAGTCGTTCAGCTTCGCGCTTTCGGCGGGCATCACCGGCTGGTTCAGATCGTCGAACGGCGAATGGTAGATATTCGCCCGCCACGCCTTTTCTACCGTCGCTTCGGGCGTCCCCGCCTTGAACCCATATTTGAAGAACAGCGCCGGTATGCCCTCGCGGATGAAGGCATATTGGTCCGACCGGATGAACACGTTGCGGTCGGGGAAAGGGTCGGGCGTGATCGGCAGGTTCATCGCCGCGCTCACGGCTTCCGCATCCTTGCCCAGCGAACTCTGGTCATAGCCGATTGGCGTCACGCTGGTCAGCGGAAAGATCGGCAGCGCCATGTCGAAATTCAGGTCCGCAATGATGCTCTTCTGCGGCACGGGCGGGCGGCGCGCGAAATAGCGGGAGCCCAGCAATCCCTTCTCCTCCGCCGTGACGATCGCGAACAGGATCGACCGTTTGGGCTTCACCTTACCGGCTTTGAGCGCGCGCCCGATCTCCAGCAGGCTCGCAACCCCGGACGCATTGTCCAGCGCGCCATTATAGATCGCATCGCCCTTGATCGGCGTGCCCACGCCATAGCCGTCCAGATGCGCCGACAGCACGACATATTCCTGCCGCAGCTTCGGGTCGCTACCGGGCAGCACCGCGATCAGATTGGGCGATGACAGGTCGGCCCGCGTCGCGTTCACCTGCGCCTTCAGCCGCAGCGCCAGCGGAAAGGACGCTACGGGCGCGGACGCATCCGCCGCCGCCACGATCGCGGCAAAATCCTGTCCCGACCCGGCAAACAGCATGTCGGACTTGGCCGGATCGAGCTGCGCGCTCAGGAAAGGCGTCTGCGTGTCGCGCAGGCTGACATCGCTATAATAAAGCGCGGGCGCGCCCGACAGGGCGATCCGCCGTACCCACGGGATCTCCACCTGCCTGGGCGTGACCAGCGTGATCAGCCCCAGCGCGCCCTGCTCCGCCAGCCAGTGCGACCGCTCCGACCGCGCATGGGATTTGAGCGCGCCCGACAGGGTCGCCGGACCACCCGACAGCACGACGACGATCTTGCCCTTCAGGTCCAGCCCGGCAAAATCGTCATGCCCCGCTTCGGGCAGATGCAGGCCATAGCCCGCAAACACCATTGGCGCGTCGACGCTTTCGGGCACCGGCCCGCCCCCACCGCCAAAGATCAGGTCACCCGGCACCGCCAGCGGCATCTCCCCCTGCGGTCCCACCAGCGCCGCGCTGGACTTGTCGGACAGGATGCGCTGCTCCACAAACGCCACCGGCTGGCGATAGCCCTGCGTGCCAGCCGGTTTCAGCCCCATCGCCTTGAACTGCCCGATCACATAGTCCGCCGCCCGGTCATAGCCCGGCGTCCCGGTCCCGCGCCCCTCCATCGCATCATTGGCCAGCGCCTCGACATGCGCCCACCAGCGCGCGCCCTTGTCCCCCTCGCCCGCGGCCGGCGCGGCGCTGCCCGCCATCAACGCGATCAGGGATATGCCGAAGGAAAGGCCGCGCATGGTCGTGCTACTCCGTTCTAATCTCGTCTCTATCTTGCCTTATCCTGCCTGACGAACAAGGGGGCTTGGAACCGCTACCATGAGCGTGTATTACAATGGCAATACAGTATGGAGATGACGATGACCCGTTCCCCTTCCCTGTCGGCTCTGCTGCTTGCCGGGCTTGCCCTGTCGACCGCCGCCTGTTCGCGCCCCGCCGATGATGCCGCGCCCGCCGCAAAGGGCGGCGCGACGCAGGACTGGTCGACGCTCAAGGATTTCAACGCCATCGAAGCGACCGGCCCGGACGATGTCGCCGTGACGATCGGCGATGCCTATTCTGTCCGCGCGGAGGGCGATCCCAAGGCGATCGAAAGGCTCACCATCGCGGTCAAGGGCGACCGGCTGGTGATCGGCCGCAAATCGGACGGCAACTGGGCCTTTGGTCGCAAGAATGACGATGGCGACGTCACCGTCCATGTCACCATGCCCGCCATCCGCGCCGCTGCGCTGACCGGCGCAGGCGACTTCACGCTCGACCGGGCGGAGGGCGACATGCTGGACCTGTCGCTGACCGGCGCTGGCGATTTCGCCATTGGCACCGTCAAGCTGCGCAGCCTCAAGACCGACATTACCGGCGCCGGATCGGTCAAGATCGCGGGCACCGCCGACTCAGGCCAACTCGCCATCACCGGCGCGGGGGACATCGACGCCGACGACCTCAAACTGGGCACGGCCAAAGTGTCGATCCTGGGCGCGGGCAACATCGCCTTTGCGTCGGACGGCGCGGTCGCTATCAGGATCATGGGGCCGGGCGACGTGACGGTGAAGGGCAAGGCGCAATGTACGACCAGTGGCACAGGACCGGGCGAGGCGCGCTGCGCGCCCTGATCGGCGTGACCATCCTGATCGCGACGCCCGCTGCGGCGGCGACCCGCGGCTATACCATCACCAGCTTCGACGCGATCCGGGTCGATGCGCCGGTCAACGTCATCGTCACCACCGGCGCAGGCGCATCGGCCCGCGCGGAGGGGGATCAGGCGCTGCTCGACCGGCTGAACGTCGCGGTGTCGGGCCGCCTGCTCATCATTGGCATCACCCGCGCGCGGCCCGGTGAAAAAGGCGGCGGCGCGGCGACCCTGCGCGTCTCCACCGGCGATCTGTCCCGCATCGTCCTGACCGGCGGCGGATCGGTCGCGGTCAGCCGGATGAAGGGGCTGCGCGGGGACATCGTGCTGGGCGGCAATGGCGATGTGAGCGTGGCGGCGGTCGATCTCGACCGGATCGACCTGTCGCTGGCGGGCGGTGGCCGCGCGACCCTGGCCGGGCGCACCAGCGTCGCCAATATCCGCGTCTCCGGCCCCGGCGCGGTCGCGGGCGAAGGTCTGCGCGCGCGGCAGGCGACCCTTGCCAATGACGGGCCGGGCAGCATTGCCCTCAGCGCAGACGTCACCGCCAAAATCACCGCCACTGGCTCCGGCGACGTCACCGTCACTGGCAAGGCCGCCTGTTCGGTCGACAATCGCGGCACCGGGCGCATTGCCTGCGGCGGCGACTCCTATTGAACGATAATGACAAAGCGCCGTCGCTCTGGCATCGGCCGCTACGACTGGATGCGAACGGGGCGAACATGACGACTATCGGGATTTTCGGGGCGGCTGGCCGCATGGGCCGCGCCATTGCGCAGGTCGCGGCGGACGCCGGCCTTGGCATAGCGGGCGGCACCGACCGCGACGGCACGGGTGAGATCGCGCCGGGCATCGCCATCACCACCGATCCGCTGGCGCTCGCCGAGCGCAGCGACGTGCTGATCGACTTCTCCGTACCGGGCGCCCTCTCTGTTCATCTCGATGTCTGCATTGCCGCCAACAAGCCGATCCTGATCGGCACCACGGGCCTTGAAGCCGTCCATCACGCCCTGATCGACGAAGCCGCAGCAATGATCCCCGTCCTCCAGACCGGCAACACGTCGCTTGGCGTCAACCTGCTCGCCGCGCTGGTGGAACAGGCCGCAGCGGGCCTTGGCGATGACTGGGATATCGAAATCGTCGAAATGCACCACCGGCACAAGGTCGATGCCCCGTCCGGCACCGCCCTGCTGCTGGGCCAGGCCGCGGCACACGGGCGCGGCATCACGCTCTCCGACCATAGCGAACGCGGTCGGGACGGCATCACCGGCGCACGGGCAAGCGGCGCGATCGGCTTTGCGGCCCTGCGCGGCGGATCGGTCGCGGGCGACCATCAGGTCATCTTCGCAACCGAAGGCGAACGGATCGAAATCGGCCACCGCGCCGAAAACCGCACCATCTTCGCCCGCGGCGCGGTCAAGGGCGCGCAATGGCTGATCGGCCAGAGCGTCGGGCGGTACGACATGAAGGGCGTATTGGGCCTCTGACGCCCCTGAGCATCGTCATGAACAAAGCGCAGATCTTCGACTTTTTCAGCCGCCTGGCCGAAGCCAATCCCGCGCCCGTGACGGAGCTGGAATATGGCAACCCCTATCAGCTGCTGGTCGCGGTGACGCTCTCGGCGCAGGCCACGGACGTCGGCGTCAACAAGGCGACCCGCGCCCTCTTCGCAGACGTCACGACGCCGCAGCAGATGGTCGATCTGGGCGAGGATGGCCTCAAAGCCCATATCCGCACGATCGGCCTGTTCAATACCAAGGCGAAGAATGTCATCGCCCTGTCGGACATATTGGTCCGCGATTTCGGCGGGGAAGTACCACAGGATCGCGACACGCTGACCACCCTGCCCGGCGTCGGGCGCAAGACCGCCAATGTCGTCGTCAACACCGCCTTCGGGCAGGAAACCTTCGCGGTCGATACCCACATCTTCCGCGTCGGCAACCGCACCGGGCTGGCACCGGGCAAGACGGTGCTGGCGGTCGAGGCGAAATTGGAAAAGCGCGTCCCCCAACCCTTCCGCCGCGACGCCCATCACTGGCTGATCCTGCATGGCCGCTATGTCTGCAAGGCGCGCAAACCCGAATGCTGGCGCTGCCCCGTCGCCGACCTGTGCCGGTTCAAGCCCAAGACCCCGCCGCCCGCCTGACGCCTGCTTGTTCTTCCTGCGTTCAGAACCGGTCGGCTAGGACGGTTTTCACAGTCCTGCGACGTCGATTCGTTCAAAGACGTCTCTAAGGAGAGAATATATGTCCGTCCGTTTCGCTTTGGGTTTCGCGCTGGCCCTGGCCGCCGCCCCCGCCATCGCCAAGACCACGCCCGACCCCTATGTCCCGACCGGCGCGAAGGCCATGGATTGCATTCCGCTAACCTCGATCCGCTCGACCAATGTTCGCGATGACCGCACCATCGATTTCATCATGAACGGCAATAAAATCTACCGCAACACCCTGCCCAACAGCTGCCCCAGCCTGGGTTTTGAAAAGCGCTTTTCCTACCGCACCAGCCTGTCGCAACTCTGTTCGGTCGATATCATCACCGTGCTGTGGAACAATGGTCCCGGCCTGCAACCGGGGGCCAGCTGTGGCCTGGGCAAATTCCAGCCGATGAAAAAAGCATCGAAATAAGATGGCCCGGCGGCGATTTTGCCGCTGGCGCGGACGAACGGCCTTTGCTAAGCGGCCTGTCTGACACGGCTCACCGGCCAGCGTCATGCACCCATAGCTCAGCTGGATAGAGCGTTGCCCTCCGAAGGCAAAGGCCAGTGGTTCGAATCCACTTGGGTGCACCACCCCATCCGGGGGCACGCAATTTCCTATATCCCGGCGGCCTAGGCCCGATAGCTTCGAACCCCCGCCGCCATGCGCCGGGCCAGCACTTCGGACAAGAGCAGGGCGGTCAGCGACAGCAGGATCGACGCGATGGCCAGCCGCGTGACCACGGCCTCTGCGCCGGGCGCTTGCAACGCTGCGTAGATGGCGATGGGAAGCGTGCGGGTTTCGCCCGGAATATCGGACACGAAGGTGATGGTCGCGCCGAATTCGCCGATGGACCGGGCAAAGCCCAATATCACCCCCGCCAGCACGCCGGGCAGCGACAGCGGCAGGGAAATGGTCAGGAACACCCGCACCGGTCCGGCCCCCAGCGTCCGGGCCGCGCCTTCCAGCCGTCGATCCACCGCCTCGATCGAAAGGCGGATCGCCCGCACCATCAGCGGCATGGCCATGATCCCGGCGGCCAGTGCCGCGCCGGTCCAGCGGAACAGCAGGGTGATGCCGAACCAGTCCGCCAGCCAGCGCCCGATCGGGCCGTTCGCGCCGAACAGCAGCAGCAATAGCCACCCGGTGACGACCGGCGGCACCACCAGCGGCAGATAGACCAGCGCGTCCAGCAGCATCCGGCCGGGGAAACGCCATCGCGCCAATATCCAGGCCAGCGCGAACGCAATCGGCAGCATCGCGCCGACCGCAACCGCGCTGACCTTGATCGACAGGGCGATGATCGGCCAGTAATCGGGCGGCAGGTCCAGCATCACGTCATGCTCCTGCGCTGGATCCGGCGGGCGGCCATCATTCGAAATCCATCTGGACGATATGCGCGGACAGGCGCTCCGCCTCCGCCAGGTCGTGGGTGACGTACAGGATCGGCACGCCCACCTCGTCCCGCAACCGTTCGACAAGCTGCAATATGTCGGCGCGCCGCGCGCGGTCGATCGACGCCAGCGGTTCGTCCATCAACAGGCAGGACGGGTGCGTCAGCAGGGCGCGGCCAATCGCCACGCGCTGCGCCTCCCCCATCGACAGGGTCGATGGCCAGCGGTCGAGCAGCGCCGCTATGCCAAGGAAGCGGGCCATCTCCTCCAGCGCCTCGGCGGCATCGGGCGAACGACGCACACCGTAGAGAAGATTGCCGCGCACCCGCAGGTGCGGGAACAGCCGGGCGTCCTGAAAGATATAGCCCAGACGCCGATGTTCCGGCGCGACATCGATGCCCCGCGCGGCGTCGAACAGCGGCACGTCGCCCACATGGATATGGCCGCCATCGGGCCGCAACAGCCCGGCGACCATGTTGAGTATGGTCGTCTTGCCCACCCCCGACGGGCCGAGCAACGCCGTCACGCCCTGCCCGGCATCGATCCTGCACGCGATCCGCCGGTCACCCAGGTCGCGCCAGACGTCGATGCGGAAAGTCGACCCGGTCGCAGGCGGCGATGGATCGGGACAGGCTGTCACAGCGGGGCGGGGAACGGACATTGCCGCCCTTGTGCCCCGATCCGCTCAGCCGATGCAAGCGCGCAGCGATGCCGCCCGCTGATCCATCGCGACGTGGGCATAAACCCCCGCTCAGCCGGGCGCAGCGGCCGATCCCGCCAGCAGCCCGCCATCGATATTCACCTCCGTCCCGGTGATATAGGTCGCCTCGTCGGACGCCAGCATGACCGCGACCGTCGCGACTTCATCGCTCGTGCCGAACCGCTTGAGCGGCGTATCGGCGACCAGCGCCGCCATCCGCGCCTCCCGATCCGGGCCATCGCCGATCATGCTTTCCCACATCGGCGTCAGGATCGCGGCGGGGTGGATCGAATTGCAGCGGATGGCCCAGCCCTGCTGCGCGCAATAGAGCGCCACAGACTTGCTATGATTTCGGATCGCCGCCTTGGACGAGGCATAGGCCGCCGCCAGCGGAATGCCGACCAGCCCCGACCGCGACGAAATGTTGATGATCGATCCGCTGCCCTGCGCCTTCATCGCGCCGATCGCGTATCGGCATCCCAGAAAGGTGCCGTCCAGGTTGACGTGGTGGACCGCCCGCCAGTCGGCCAGCGTCGCATGTTCAGGATCATGGGCGACCATGCCCTGCTCGAACCCGGTCACCCCGGCATTGTTCACCATGACGTCGATCACAGGAACCGCCTCGGCCAGCCGCGCCCAGTCCGCCTCCTCCCGCACATCCAGTGCGATGAAGCGGCAGCCGATTTCAGCCGCAGCCGCAGCCCCGGCCCCCGCATCAATATCGGTCAGGATGACGCGCGCGCCTTCGGCATGAAAACGCGCCGCGATCGCCCGGCCAATGCCGCGCGCAGCGCCGGTGACGACGCAAATCTTGTTGGTCAATTTATGCATGATATTCTCGAAACAGAGCCAGATGGGCGGATTGCTCCGCTGCTATAGGTCGTGCCGCGTCAGCGGTTACGCTGGTTCATTTCGATGACTCCTGTTGCCCTCAGATTAGGCAGATCGCCGCCCTGACGCAACAGGCTATGGCCTTATGTTCCCAAAACCTGCCGCTCATGGTCCAGCAGCCATGTCTTGGCGGCCAGCCCGCCGGCAAAACCCGTCAGCGCCCCGTTACTGCCCACCACCCTGTGGCATGGCGCAAGGATCGATAGCGGGTTGCGGCCATTGGCCGCCCCCACGGCGCGCGATGCGGTCGGCTGGCCGATGGCGCTGGCGATCGCGCCATAGCTGCGCGTCTCCCCGAACGGGATCGCCAGCAAGGCCGCCCACACCCGTTGCTGAAAGGCCGTGCCGCGCATATCCAGCGGCACGTCGAAATGCTGCCGCACCCCGGCGAAATAGTCCGCCAGTTGCGTCGCGGCCTGCCGCAGGACGGGATGGTCGGGCCGTGCCGCCGTCACCGGCAGGCGCACGCGCGCGGGATCGTCATCCTCCCACAACACCGCCACCAGTCCGGCGTCGCTGGCCACCAGCGTCAATGTGCCGACGGGCGAAGCAAACAGGGTCGTGGCTAGCGTCATGGAACAGTCTCCCTATCGGTTCCGCCCCTTGCGATCAAAGCCGCCTTATTTCAGGCCGCCGCCCATGGCACGATAGAGTTCGACCATATTGGTCGCACGGGTCAGCCGCGTCGCCAGCAGGCTTTGCTCTGCGGTGAACAGCGCACGCTGCGAATCCAGCGTCGTCAGAAAGGGATCGACCCCGGCCCGGAAACGCGCGTCCGACAGCGTATAGGCGGCCCGCGCCGAATCCCGTTGCGATGTCTGGGCTTCCATCTGCTGGGTCATCGTCCCGCGCCTTGCCAGCGCGTCCGCCACTTCGCGAAAGCCCGTCTGGACGCTCTTTTCATAGGTCGCCAGCATCGCGTCATAGGTCGCCCTGGCATAGGCCAGATTGCCCTTATTCTTGCCGAAGTCGAAGATCGGCAGCGAAGCCGATGGTGCGACCGACCAGAACTGGCTGCCCGACCCGAACAGGTTGGACAGGCCCAGGCTCAGCGAACCGAACGCCGCCGTCAGCGAGATATTGGGGAAGAAGGCCGCCCGCGCCGCGCCGATATTGGCGTTGGCGCTGCGCAACTGATGCTCCGCCGCCGCAATGTCGGGCCGCCGCAACAGGACGTCGGACGATATGTCGGCGGGCAGATTGTCGATCGTCGCGCCTGCCGCTGGCAGCGCATCGGGCAGGTCGCTGGCCGGAACCGTCGTACCCGCCAGCAGATTGAGCGCATTCTGATCCTGCGCCACCAGCGTCAGCGTCTCGGCGATCGTCGATCGTGCCGAATCATAGCTGGTCTGCGCCTGCCGTACCTCCAGTTCGGACGCGATCCCCTTGGCAAAGCGCGCGCGGTTCAGTTCCAGCGTCTTGCCGAACGCGCTTTCCAGATCGCGGGCGATGCGCAGCCGTTCCTGGTCCGCCGCCATCGTCAGCCACGCATTGGCCACCTCCGCGATCAGCGCGGTCTGCGCTGCGTTACGGGTTTCGACGCTGGCGAAATATTGCTCCTGCGCGGCCTTGCTCAGGTTGCGGACCCGCCCGAACAGGTCGATTTCCCACGCCGATATGCCGACCTGCGCCTGATAAATGTCTGTCCGACCCGACCCGGCGAGCGAAAAGGGCGAATCCTGATAGGTCGCATTGCCGCCCGCCGTCACACCGGGCAACAGGTCGGCGCGCTGCACCCGATATTGCGCCCGCGCCTGCTCCACATTGGCCAGCGCGACGCGCAAATCGCGATTATTGGCGAGCGCCGTGTCAATGACCCGCGCCAGCCGCGCGTCGGTGAAGAAATCGCGCCATGCCGTATCGGCCGGGACGATCGCCGCCCCGTCCGCCGCGCCATAGGCCGGCCCCTGCGGGCTGGTCGCCGGAACCGGCAGCGCGGGCCGCACATATTTGGGCGCCATGTCGCACGCGGCGAGCGCCAGCGACAGGGTGATGGCGCCCAGCGCTTTGATGTTACGCATCTCTTATGCCTCCTGCGGCGTGGCGGGCGTTGCCTGCTCTTGCGCCGCATCATGGGTCTTATGTTCACGGAACAGCCGCTTCACCACGGTGAAGAATACCGGCACGAAGAAGATCGCCAGCACTGTCGCGGACAACATGCCCCCGACCACGGCCCAGCCGATCGCATTCTGGCCACCGGCCCCTGCCCCGGTCGACAGCGCCAGCGGCAGCACGCCGAAGATGAAGGCAAAGCTGGTCATCAGGATCGGCCGCAGACGCAGCTTGCCTGCCTCCAGCGCGGCCGCGCCCGGCGACATGCCCTCACGCATCTTCTCTTCGGCGAATTCCACGATCAGGATCGCATTCTTCGCCGACACGCCAATCGTCGTGATCAGGCCGACCTGAAGGTAGATGTCGTTGTTCAATCCCGCCAGCGTGGCCGCGATCACCGCGCCCAAAACGCCCAGCGGCACCACCAGCATCACCGCGATCGGCACCGACCAGCTTTCATACAGCGCAGCCAGGCACAGAAACACGATCAGCATCGACAGAGCATAGACATAGGGCGCCTGCCCGCCGGACGTGCGTTCCTCATAGGAAATGCCGTTCCAGCTATAGCCGATGCCGGCGGGCAATTTGGCGGCATATTCCTCCATCGCCTTCATCGCCTCGCCGCTCGACACGCCGGGCGCGGGCGCGCCCTGTATGTTCATAGACGGCACGCCGTTGAACCGCTCCAGCCGGGCCGGACCCGTGACCCATTCCGTCGTGGAGAAGGCCGACAGGGGCGCCATGACGCCGCTGCTGCCCCGGACATGCAGCGCCCCGATCGAATCGGGGGTGGTGCGGAACGGCGCGTCGGCCTGCACGAACACGCGCTTCACCCGGTCGCGATCAATGAAGTCATTGACATAGGCGCTGCCCAGATTGGTGCTGATCGTGTCGTTGACGTCCGCCTGCGCGATGCCCAGCGCACCCGCCGCCGCCTGATCGACGGTCAGCTTCAACTGTGCGCTGTCCTCCAGGCCATTGGGCCGCACCTGCGCCAATCGCTTGTCTTGCATCGCCATGCCCAGCAACTGGTTGCGCGCCTCCAGCAACTTTTCATGGCCCACACTGCCAAGGTCCAGCAACTGGAAGTCGAAACCCGACGCATTGCCCAGTTCCTGCACCGCTGGCGGCACGAACGCGATGACCATGCCTGCGGAAATCTTGTGCAGGGCGGCATTGGCGCGCTCGGCGATCGCCATGACGCTGTTGTCCTGCCCCTTGCGCAGCTTCCAGTCCTTCATCGGCACGAAGGCGATGCCGACATTCTGGCCCTGCCCGACAAAGCCGAAGCCGGAAATGGTAAAGACCGCCGCGACATTGTCCTTTTCCTGCGTCAGATAATAGTCGCGCACCCGGTCCAGCGTCCGCTCCGTCTCCTCGATCGTCGCGCCGGTGGGCAGCGAAATCTGGTTGATGATGCGGCCCTGATCCTCTTCGGGCAGGAAGCCGGTCGGCAGGCGCAGGAAGATGACCGCCATGCCAACGGTCACCAGGCCAAAGACCAGCATGGTCCGGCCCCAGCGCCGCTCGACCTTCTCGACGCCCTGCCCATAGCGGACAACGCCCTTGTCGAACGTGCGGTTGAACCAGCCGAAAAAGCCCTTCTGCGTCGCATGGTCATGCCGGGCCGGTTTCAGGATCGTGGCGCACAGCGCGGGCGTCAGGATCAGCGCGACCAGCACCGACAGGATCATGGACGAAACGATGGTGATCGAAAACTGGCGGAAGATGACGCCGGTGGACCCGCCAAAGAATGCCATGGGCAGGAACACCGCGGACAGCACCAGGCCGATGCCGATCAGCGCGCCGCTAATCTCGTCCATCGACTTTTTCGCCGCTTCCTTGGGACTGAGGCCTTCATCCTGAATCAGCCGCTCGACATTTTCGACGACGACGATGGCGTCGTCGACCAGCAGGCCGATCGCCAGCACCATGCCGAACAGGGTCAGCGTGTTGATGGTAAAGCCCGCCGCATGCAGGATCGCGAGCGATCCCAGCAGCACGACCGGCACGGCAATGGTGGGGATCAACGTCGCGCGCCAGTTCTGAAGGAACAGGAACATGACGACGAACACCAGCAACACTGCCTCGATCAGCGTGTGGATAACCTGTTCGACCGACAGTTTCACAAAGGTCGAATTGTCGACCGGGAAGTCATATTTGACCCAGGACGGGAAATTCCTCGACAGCGTCTTGATCTGCGCCTTGACGTCCGTAACCGTGTCCAGCGCGTTGGCGCCCGGCGCCAGCTTTATGCCGAAACCGGCGGCCGGATGGCCGTTGAACTTCGCGCCGAAACTGTAATTTTCCGATCCCAGTTCGACCCGCGCGACGTCAGACAGCAGGACGACCGACCCGTCGCTGTTGCTGCGCAGGCGAATGGCGCGGAATTCCTCCGGCGTACGCAAGCGCGACTGGGCGGTGACGGTGGCGTTGAGCGCCTGGCCCTTTGGCGATGGCGTGCCGCCGATCTGGCCCGCCGATACCTGCGCATTTTGCGCCTGGATCGCGGCCTTCACGTCGCCCGTCGTGACGCCCAGATTGGCCATCTTGTAGGGGTCCAGCCACACCCGCATGGCATATTGCGCACCCAGCAACTGGGTGTCGCCAACCCCGGTGACGCGGCTGATCGGATCTTGCAGCGACGACGCGATAAAGTCGCCCGCATCCTGCTGGTCATGGATGCCGTCATCGGAATAGACCGCCATCACCATCAGGAAGCTGGCGGTCGATTTGGTGACGCGCAGCCCCTGTTGCTGCACTTCCTGCGGCAGGAGCGGCGTCGCCTGCGCCAGCTTGTTCTGCACCTGCACCTGCGCGATGTCCGCATCGGTGCCCTGCTCGAACGTCAGCGTGATGTTCAGGTTGCCCGCGCTATCGCTGGTGGACGAGAAATAGCGCAGATTGTCGATGCCCTTGAGCTGCTGCTCGATGATCTGGGTCGTCGTGCTTTCCAGCGTCTGGGCATTGGCACCTGGATAGCTGGTTGCGATGCCGACCGTGGGCGGCGCGATTTCAGGAAATTGCGCGACGGGCAGCGCCCTGATGGCGAGCAGACCGGCCAGCATGATGACGATGGCGATGACCCATGCAAAGATGGGCCGGTCGATAAAATAGCGGGCCATGATTTACTGCGCCCCGCCGTTGGACGCGGTAACCTGCTGCGGCGCACCGGGCTTGACGACCGTGCCGGCGCGCAGATTGAGCAAGCCTTCGACGATCAAACGGTCGCCAGGTTTCAACCCGCCGGTAACGATCCACTTGTCGCCCACCGGGCGATCGACCGTTACCTGGCGCAATTCCGCCTTATTGTCCTTGCCAACGACCAGCGCCGTCGCGCGGCCGCGCGCGTCGCGGCTGATGCCCTGCTGCGGCGCCAGGATGACCTGGCGGCGCTGGCCTTCCACTACCCTGGCGCGCACATACATGCCCGGCAGCAACAGCCCGTCGGGATTGGCGAAGGTCGCGCGCAGCGTCACTGCGCCCGACGTCGGATCGACCGACACTTCGGAAAATTGCAGCCGGCCCTCGATCGGATAGGTGCTGCCATTGGGCAGCAGCAACTGGATACGCGCGCCGTCCACGCTGCTGACGCCGCCCTTCTTCATCGCCTGCTTCAGGTCGATGATCTCCGCGGCGGACTGGGTGACATCGACATAGACAGTGTCGGTGCGCTGGATCGTCGCCAGCGGGTCCGCCTGCCCGGCCTGCACCAGTGCGCCCGGCGTGAACAACGAACGGCCGATACGACCGGAAATGGGGGCGCGAATGCGCGTGAAATTCTGGTTCACCTGTGCCGATTGCAGCGCGCCACGCTGCGCTGCAACATCGGCGCGCGCCTGCTGCGCGGCGGCGTCGGCATTGTCATATTCCTGACGGCTGACGGCGTTGATGCCGACCAGATCCTTGTAGCGCTGCGCCTGCAAGCTGGTGGCCCGGATCGCCGCATTGGCCCGCGCCAGCGCACCCTGCGCCTGCGCGACAGCGGCGCGATAGGGGGCGTCCTCGATTTCGTAGAGCAATTGCCCGGCCCGCACCATGCCGCCCTCGGCAAACAGACGGCGACGGATAACGCCGCTGATTTGTGGCCGAACTTCGGCGGTTTCCACCGCTACGATCCGTCCCGGCAGCTCATTAATCAGCGGCGCGGTGCCGGTCTCGAGCGTTACGACGCCCACGGCGGGTGGCGGCGGCGCAGGCGGCGGACTGTCCCCGCACGCACTCAGAGTCAGCGCCGACGCACACGCCAGCAGACCGATGAACTTCCCCTTTTGCATCGCGCATATTTCCGTTTTGATAGGATACTGATCGGAATGAACGTTCATTCCGCTTGCGCGGCAGGTAGGATCATGCCAATGTGAATTCAAGAGAGAAAATGTCTAGGAGGGCAAATTGGTTGCAGCGCAGCAAAAACAGACCGTACCGGAAAGGTCGGGTAAGGAGCGGATCTTGGAAGCCGCCCGAACGCTGTTCGACAGCCATGGCTTCCATCAATCCTCCATGGCCGAACTGGCCGTAGCAGCCCAGGTTTCGGTCGGGCAGATATATCGTCTGTTCAAGGGCAAGGAAGACATCATCGCCGCCATCGTACAGGCGGATTATGACGAACGCTGCATGCATATGGATGCGCTGCGCTCGCGGCTCGACGCTGGCGAACTGACGGTCGAACAGACGTTCGAGGAATTGCTGCTGCATGTCGTCGATGAAAAGGACGAAGCGCTGTCCTTCGACATTCTGGCCGAAAGTTTCCGCAACCGGCCGGTCGGGGATATGATCGCGGCGATGTGCGTGCGGTTTCGCGGCTATATTCGCGACTTTGCCTGCGCGGCCAATCCCGACCTGTCAGGCGAAGCGCTGGACGGCGCGGAAGAAATTGTCCTCGCCTGCCTGTTCGGCCTTGGCCATCGCAGCCTTTCGCGCCCCAGCCTCAGCGCAACCGACACCGCCCGCCTCTCCGCACTGATGATCGTCGCGGCGCTGCGCGCCATCTGCTAGACAAAAACGGGGCGCCGGACCAGCAGCGCCCCCCCCCCGGCTATTTCGCCTCGACCCCTTCGGGCAGGACAATCGCCGACCAGCTTTTGGCCGGAACCAGATAGCGGGCGGCCAGCGCCTGCAACTGGGCTGGCGTGACAGTCAGCATATCCTGCGCCATCGTCTGCATCGCCGCCACATAGCGCGCATCATGGGTCGCGCCTTCCATCTGGTTCATCCAGAAGGCATTGCCCGTCCCGGCCCGCATCAGCATCTGCCGCATCGGCGCGACCGCCCGCTGCAATTCATCCTCGCTGACCGGCGTCCTGGCCAGATCGGCCGCGGTCGATTTCACCACATCGTAGAAATAGGCGATCCGGTCGGGCCGCACCTGGCTCGTCACCAATATATAGCCGCCACTCTCATAGGAAAATGGCCAGCTATTCTGGACGCTGGGCGAATAGGCCGCACCCTCGGTCGATCGCAGCCGGTCGAACAGCCGGTCGTTGAAGATCTGTGTCAGTATCTCCAGCTGGCGCGCTTCCTTTTGCAGGGTGAAGCCCCCCGATGTCGGCCATGCCATGACGGCGGCGGCCTGTTCCTTGTCGCCCTTGTGCCGCAGCACGATCGGGGTTTCGACATGGGCAGGAAAGCGCATCGCCAGGTTGGCGGCGGGCACGGGCGTATCGGTGCGGGGCGGCAACGCGCCCAGCGTCTGCGCCACTGCCGCTATCGCGTCGTCCGGCTTTACCTGCCCGAAAATCTGCACCTCTATCGGTCCCGACGCCAGAATCGGTTCCCATGTCGCGCGGAAGGCCTGCGGCGTCAGCGCGTTGATTTCGGCCAGCGACGGGGTGCGAAACCGCACATCCTTGTCATGCAGCAACCAGCCCAGATCACGCCCCAGCACAGCGTCGGGCGAACGGGTCATGGCGTCATAGGCAACGGTCGCGCCAGCCTTGACCCGCGCGATCGGCGCCGGGTCCCATCCGGGCGCACCCAGCTTGGTCGCGAACAGGCGCAACTGGTCCTTATAGTCGGCCGGGCGCGTCACCGCCTGCAATTCGAACGCATCTTCGTCGATCGAAAAATCCATGCCCATGCGGCGACCATTGGTCAGGTCGTCCAGCTCGCGCTGGCCCAGCGTGCCGATGCCACTGGCCACCAGCGCATAATCCCCTGCCCAGCTCGCCACCGGCTTGACCGGGGAGAAGGCCTGTTGGCCATGACCGAAGCGTACGTTGATCCGCACCTTTTCCGTCTCGGCATCATTGGCGAACAGCGTCAGCTTCACCCCGTTGGAAAAGGTGATGCTTTCCATTCCGGCAAGGCCAATGGGCGTGCGGGAAACGACCGTGGCCGGCGCACCCAGCTTGGGCAGGTCCGCCATCGTCACGATCTTGTCGGCCAGCCGCGCATTGGTCGCCGCCTTGACCGGCGCGGCGACGGCCGCCGCCAGCTTCGCGTCCAGACCCGGCTGCGCCGTGCCCGTCACCAGCAGGGCGCGGAACACGCCCGCCGAAAACAGCCGGTTGGTCGATTCGACGATCTTGACAGGGGTCATGTTCGCCTTGCCAGAGCGGAAGATGCTGAGCGCCGCGTCGGGGCTGACCGTCGTTTCGCGAATATCGACCGCACTGATCAGGTCGCTCGCCTGTTTCGCGCCCGCCTCCGTATCGGCATTTTCGACCTGGATTGCCAGCGCCGTATCCATCTGCGCATATTCGCGGTCGATTTCGGTCTGGCTGGGCGGCGTGGTCTTGGCGTCCTCCACGATGCCGCGCACATCGGCCAGCGCCTTTTGCCAATTCTCGCCCACCGGGATGATGGTCATGAACGTACCATCGACCGATCGGCTGACATCCTGCTGCTCGACACTCGATTGCAGGAAGCTGCCACCGCTACGCGCCGCCTGCTCCAGCCGGCGGCTGATGATCTGCAACGCCAGCATGTCGGTCAGCTTGTCCTGATTGTAGAGGATAGTGTCGGCGCGCGGCTTCCACGGGCGCAGCCAAGCAAGCGTCAGGCCCAGCGGCACGCCCGGCTCCACCGCAACGCGGGTGGCGGGGAACTTGGGATCGGGCGCGCCGAAGTCGGGCATGGGCGCGCCCTTGCCGGGCACGGACCAGCCGCCAAACTGGTCCTTGATCAGCTGTTCGGCCAGCGCCGGATCAATATCCCCCGCTATCGCGATCACGGCGTTTTCCGGGCGATACCAGCGCTCGTGAAACGCCGTCATCTTCGCCGCCGTCGCGGCGTTGAGCGTCGCCACCGTGCCGATCGGCGCACGATCGGCCATGGGTTGCCCGGCGAAGAAATGCTCGCGACTGACGTCGGAAATCCGCGTCTGCGGCCCGTCGCTCTCGCGTCGTTCGGCCAGCACCACCGCGCGCTCGGCATCGACCGCGCTGTCGACAATATTGGGATCAGCCATCATCCCCGCCAGAATCTTCAGGCTTTCGCCCAGGCTCTGCGGCGTCGCCTGCGGCAGGTCGAGCGCATAGCTGGTGCCGGTCGGCGTCGTCTGCGCATTGCTGTCGCTGCCGAATGTCACGCCCAGCCGCTGCCAGATACGCTTGGATTCGCCATCGGGGACATGGCGTGACCCACGAAAGGTCAGATGCTCCATGAAATGGGCATAGCCCTGCTCGTCGGGCCGCTCCATCAGCGATCCCGCGTCGATCCGCAACCGCACGGACACCTGCCCCGGCGGCACGCCGTTGCGACGGATCGCATAGCGCAGGCCATTGGACAAAGTGCCAAACCGCCATGCGGCATCAATCGGCACATCGCTATTTTCGTAAAGCCACGGCCGCACCTTCGGCGCGAGCGCGCCTGACGTGGCGGCAGGGGCAGATTCCGTCCGGGCCGCCAGCGGCGCAGGCGCCCCCGACAGCAGCAGGGCAAGGACAGTCAGCGAAGCGGCGGCGCGCCGGGGGAACAATCTCATAGGCCGGGGAGCCTAACGGGATTTTCCTGAATGGCTACTGACAAAGATGGTCATGGGACGCCGCAAAATATCGTTCGCTTCGAGCGTGTCGGAATAGTTTTCCGACCACGCTCGAAACGAACGGAAGACTGCATCAGCGCGGCGCGCCGGTGCGCTGGACCGCGCCCTTGTGCGCGCCGACGCCACCGCCGCTGCGGCGACGGCGGAAGGGCCGCTTCTCGCCACCCTCGGCATCGGTGCGATGCGCCCGGTCGGGGGTACCGCGCTGCTGGCGCTGGCCATCCTGATATTTGCGCTGCCCTTCGGCGCGACGCGCCTGCTGCTGCGGCGTCTGGCTCGGTCCCTTCTTGGGGGCGGCAGGCTTGGGCAGGTTCCGCACCGCTTCCATGAAATTCTCCGGCAGCGGTTCGATCGCCAGCTTCACCCGCGTCGCCCGTTCGATCGCCTTGAGATAAGGCCGCTCATCGTCCGCCACGAAGCTGATCGCAACGCCTTCGGCCCCGGCGCGCGCGGTGCGGCCGATGCGGTGGACATATTGTTCGGGCACATTGGGGATTTCGAAGTTGATGACGTGGGACACGCCCGACACGTCGATGCCGCGCGCGGCGATGTCGGTCGCCACCAGCAGCTTCACCTTGCCCTGGCGGAACGCCTGGAGCGCGGTGGTGCGCTGGCCCTGGCTCTTGTTGCCATGGATGGCGAACGCCTCGATCCCCGCGCCTTCCAGGAAACGCACGACGCGGTCGGCGCCATGCTTGGTGCGGGTGAAGATCAGCGCGCGGTCAATGTCCTCGCTCTTCAGGATCAGGTGGAGCAGCGCCTGCTTCTCGGCCTGATTGACGAAGGTGGCGCGCTGTTGGACGCGCTCTGCGGTGGTCGATTGCGGCGCAACGCTGACCTTGACCGGATTGTTGAGGAACTGGGCGGCCAGCGCCTCGATTTCCTTGGGCATCGTGGCCGAGAAGAACAGGTTTTGCCGATCGGCGGGCAGCATCTTGGCAATGCGCTTCAATGGCTGGATGAAGCCCATGTCCATCATCTGGTCCGCTTCGTCGAGCACGAAGATTTCCGTGTCCTTGATGGTCAGCGCGCGCTGGTCGATCAGGTCGAGCAGACGGCCCGGCGTCGCGACGACGATGTCGACGCCCCCGGCCAGCGCCCGGATCTGCTTGCCGATGGGCACGCCGCCGAACACGGTTTCGACCGACAGCCTCAAAAAGCGGCCATAATCGCGGAAGCTCTGCGCGATCTGCGCGGCCAGTTCGCGGGTCGGGGCCAGCACCAGCATCCGGCAGCCCTTGATCGGCGTCGGCTTGGGGTTGCGGGCAAAATAGTCGAGGCTGGGCAGCGCGAAGGCGGCGGTCTTGCCGGTGCCGGTCTGGGCGATGCCGCACAGATCCTTGCCGTCCAGCAGCACGGGAATCGCCTTTTGCTGGATGGGCGTGGGTGTCACATAATTTTTGGAGGCAAGCGCCTTGGTGATCGGCTCGGCCAGACCAAAATCGTTGAATTGCATTTGGAAAACTCACAAGTGGGCCTTTACGCCAACTTGCACTGCGGACGCAGGAAGGGCGCGAGGCGGGTTACGAAACGACCCGCGTGAAAAGGGAAGCCTCAAGCTTGGCGCAGACTCTCATTGGCCGGTCCGTGATCCTATTGCGGCTGTTCCAGCCACCCAGGTTGCGGACGATCACGCTGCCAATCGCTATGGAACCATCATGGTCCCTCTGCTGCGCTGCAACGCATATGGCGAAGATGCAGGCAAATAGCAAGCGGCCGCGCGATGAAGCGCAGCCGCCTGCCCTTGGGAACGCGCCTTCGCACGCCCGTGGGGTTCAGTATATGCCGCTCAATCGCCTTACAGCGCGACCTCGGCATGCTTGGACTTCATCTCCTTGGACACATCACCGCCGAACATCATCTTGAACACGCCCGTCAGCGACAGGTCGGCCAGCCAGATTTCCGCCGTGCCAAGGTCGAAGCGCAGCATCAGCAGGTTGGGATCATTGCGACCGCCCTCATACCAGGCCTCAACCTGCTTGGACCAGTAGCGGTCGATCACCGCCGGGTCGGTCTCCTCGACCAGCGTGCCGTTGATGCAGGCGAACAGGCCATGATCCTTCGCCGCGAACTGGGCCATGGCGGGGCCGCCGGGGGCCAGGCGATTGTCGCGCGATGTATAGAACCAGAAGCAATGATCGGCATCGGGATCAAGCTGGGCCGTCATCGGCAGGCTATGGTCCTGACTATTGCTCAACCCCACCATGACGAAGGGGCTTTTGCTCATATCGCTCCAGAAATGTTCGCGAATATCCTTTGGCGTCGTCATTCTATCTCTCCTGCTGGGTCATTCCCAACAATCGACGGGTGCCAGCGAAGTTCCCGCAGCGCTTGATCTTGCGCCTGCAAATCGCCACATAGCGGCCATGCTGATAGAGACCGAACTGACGCCCAATCCGGCAACCATCAAATTCCTCCCCGGCCAGGCGGTCATGGGCGATGGAACGCGCGATTTCGCAACCCCTGAAGAGGCGGAGGCATCGCCGCTCGCCAACGCGCTGTTCGGGCTGGGCGATGTTACCGGCGTCTTTTTCGGCGGCAATTTCGTGTCGGTGACGATCGCGCCGGGATCGGAATGGCGGGACGTGAAGCCGGACATACTGTCGATCCTGCTCGACCATTTTTCCGCCAACATGCCGCTGTTCGCGCCGGGATCGGCCGCGGGCATAGCCGTGCCGCTGGATGACGACGCATTCGGCGACGACCCGCAAGACGCCGAAATCGTCGCGCAGATCCGCGATCTTATCGACACGCGCGTCCGCCCCGCCGTCGCCAATGATGGCGGCGACATCGTCTATCGCGGCTTCGACAAGGGCACCGTATTCCTCAAGATGCAGGGCGCCTGCGCTGGCTGCCCTTCATCCAGCGCGACGCTGAAAAACGGGATCGAGCAACTGCTCAAACATTATGTCCCCGAAGTGACGGAAGTCCGCGCGGTCTGATCGGGTCAACCTTCCCTTTCCACCATTTGGCAAATCGCGACAGATCGACTAACCGCAAGAAGGAAGGTTGAGGGGGGTAAGGTTTGCGCCTGCTGGTGATCGACACCGCGACACAGGCTTTGTCCGTCGCGCTGCTGGAAGATGGGGCGCCCGTTGCGCGCTTCCATGAAATTGTCGGGCGCGGCCATGCCGAAGCCCTGCTGCCCGCCATCGCCGCCCTGCCCGGCGGTGGTCGCGCGGATGCCATCGCCGTCAATGTCGGCCCCGGCAGCTTTACCGGGGTTCGCATCGGCATCGCCGCTGCCCGCGCGCTGGCGCTGGCTTGGCAACTGCCACTACGCGGATATAGCGCGCCGTCGCTGATCGCGGCGCAAGCGGCGCAACTCCATGCTGGCGACGGACCGATCGCGGTCACCATCACTGGCGGCCATGGCGAACTATTCTGGCAATGCTTCACCGCCGACGGGCTGAACGCGACCAGCCCGGTCGCCTCGACCCCCATCGCCGCCCTGGCGACGCAGCTCGACATCGACACGCTCTACGGCACCGGGGCGGAAGCATTGGTGACCGCGCGCGGCCATGGCGCCGCGGTCAATCTCTATCCCGACGCAGCGGACTATGGCCTGATCGCCGCCCAGCCCGCCCTGCCCGCAACGCCCATTTATGGCCGGGGCGCCGACGCGCAGACCATGGCGGAGCGCGCCGCGTCATGATGCCGGGTCTTGTCCTCGATACCTACGACCAGAGCGAGCGCAACGCGATGGCCGATGCGATGACGGTGATGGAGGCCGCCTTCGATCCGGTTTTTGGTGAGGCATGGACATTGCCGCAACTGGCCGGCGTCATGATGATGCCCGGCACCTGGCTGACGATCGCGCGCGTGGACGCGGCGGCGCTGGGCTTTGCGCTGGTGCGATCCGTGCTCGACGAATGCGAATTGCTGCTGCTGGCGGTCGACCCCGCCTGGCGTGGACGGGGCATTGGCGAAGCGTTGCTGCGCGACAGTTTGCGCACTGCGCGTCGCAGAGGCATTACATCCATGAACCTGGAAGTGCGCGCCAGCAACAACGCCGTGCATCTCTATGAGAAAACAGGCTTTGAATACGTGCATCGCCGCCCCGGTTACTATCGCGGCAATGATGGACAACTTTATGATGCTCTAAGTTTTCGCATCGACATGCTTGCTTGATGCCAAATGCTCTTGCGAAATTATCCGGCAAGGTTTAGCGAACACGTACCGTTCCTGAAATGAATCTCGTAGGACGGGTCGCGCAACAATAGCCTTACAGGATACAGGACAATGGAAATAGAATCCGCACAGAGCGAACTGCTCATTACTTTGACATCGGACATTGTCGCCGCGCATGTCTCCAATAACAGCGTGTCTGTATCTGACGTTGCTGCTCTGATCCAGAATGTCCACGCTGCCTTGTCGGGCCTGAGCGAACCGACTGCCGTGCCGGACGTCAAGCCCGAACCTGCGGTTTCGGTCCGTTCGTCGATCAAGCCGGACTTCATCATCTGTCTGGAAGATGGCAAGAAGCTCAAGATGCTCAAGCGCCACCTGATGACCCATTATCAGATGACGCCCGAAGACTATCGCGCAAAATGGGGCCTGCCCGCCGACTATCCGATGGTCGCCCCCAACTATGCCGAACAGCGCCGCTCGCTGGCCAAGAAAATCGGCCTGGGCACCAAGCGCCGCCGTAGCGGCAGCGCCGCAAAGTAATCCGCCCGGCTGACGGAACGGTCTTGTGTAAAGGGGCGCATGCAGCCATGTGCCCCTTTACGCGACAGGAAAAGCCGCTAGGCTTCGTCTGACTGTCCGCACCTCTAAAGCCAGCGAGACTCCATGAACCGCAAGATCGACGTCGAAGCCCTGTGTCACGAAAAGGGGCTGCGCATCACCGAACAGCGCCGGGTGATCGCCCAGGTGCTGAGTGATGCGACCGACCATCCCGATGTCGAGGAATTGCACAAGCGATCCGCTGCGATCGACCCAGGCATCTCGATCGCCACCGTCTATCGCACGGTCCGCCTGTTCGAAGAGGCCGGCATTCTGGAACGCCATGATTTCGGCGATGGCCGCGCCCGTTACGAAGCTGCGCCCGAATCGCATCACGATCATCTGATCGATGTCGAAACCGGCAATGTGATCGAATTTGTCGACCCCGAACTGGAACAGTTGCAAAAGCAGATCGCGGAAAAGCTGGGCTTCCGGCTGGTCGATCATCGCATGGAATTGTACGGCGTCGCCCTCGACCGGAAGAACTGACGCGCTGCCGCCGCTTCGTCGCTGGTCGCGCATAGCCGCGCTGATTGCCAGCCTGCTGCTGTGCCTGCCTCCCCACCTGCTCTGGCGCGTCCTTCGTCGCCCGTCGCCCTGGCCGCGCCGTTTCCTGGCGATGGCCGCGCGCGCCGTCGGCGTGCGGGTGCGGATCGCGGGACAGCCGCATGGCGGCGACATGTTCCTGCTGGCCAACCATGTCAGCTGGATCGACATATTGGCCATGGGCGGCGC
Source organism: Sphingobium sp. GW456-12-10-14-TSB1 (assembly GCF_059424385.1). Lineage (NCBI taxonomy): Bacteria > Pseudomonadati > Pseudomonadota > Alphaproteobacteria > Sphingomonadales > Sphingobiaceae > Sphingobium > Sphingobium sp. GW456-12-10-14-TSB1. The sequence goes on from NZ_JBWKZI010000001.1 coordinate 1,719,251, forward strand.
CACCGGCGCGGCCTTTGTCGCGCATGACGGCATTGCCCGCTGGCCGGTCGTCGGCTGGCTCGCGGCGCAGAACAACACATTGTTCGTCGCCCGTGAGCGGCGCGGCGCGCTGTCGGGCCAGATCGACGCGCTGCGCGCCGCCATGCTGGGGCATCAGCCGGTCGCGCTATTTCCCGAAGGCACGACCAGCGACGGCAGCGGGCTGCTGCCGTTCAAGCCATCGCTTCTGGCCGTGCTGCTGCCGCCGCCGCGCGCGGTGCTGATCCAGCCGGTGCATATCGACTATGGCGCGGCGACATCCGCCATCGCCTGGCATGGCGACGAACCGGCGGGCGCCAACGCATGGCGCGTTTTGGGGCGCAAGGGGCGGCTGGACGTGACGCTGCGCTTTCTGCCGCCGTTCGACCCCGCCGATTGCGCCGATCGCAAGGTCATAGCGGCAACGGCACGCGGCGCGATCGCCGCCAGCATCGCGCAAAATGCGTCCGATAGCGCCGCATCGCAGCATCGGCCTTCCGCTACCCCCCTGCCGCCTGTATAGCTGGGCCATGAATCGTCCCCTACCGCCCAAGACTCCAGCCACCTTCCACGTAAAATCCTTCGGCTGCCAGATGAACGTCTATGATGGCGAACGCATGGCCGAGATGCTGGGCGAGCGGGGCATGACCGCCGCTGCGGACGGGAATGACGCCGATCTGGTGATCCTCAACACCTGCCACATCCGCGAAAAGGCAGTGGACAAGGTCTATTCCGACATTGGCCGGATGACGCGCGAGGATGGCAGCCGCCCGATGATCGCGGTCGCTGGCTGCGTCGCGCAGGCCGAGGGCGGCGAAATCAGCCGCCGCGCCCGAACGGTGGACATCGTCGTCGGCCCGCAGGCCTATCACCGCCTGCCGGACCTCATCGCAAAGGCGGGTCGCGGCGAAGCGGCGGTCGATACCGACATGCCGGCGGAATCGAAATTCGGCGCCCTGCCCGCCCGCACCAAGCAGGCGCGGCCCACCGCCTTTCTGACGATCATGGAAGGGTGCGACAAATTCTGCACCTATTGCGTCGTCCCCTATACGCGCGGCGCGGAAATCAGCCGGTCATGGGGCACGATCCTCGACGAGGCGAAGGCGCTGGTGGATGGCGGGGTGAAGGAAATCACGCTGCTGGGCCAGAATGTGAACGCCTGGACCGGCGAGGATGACAAGGGCCGGGCACAGGGTATGGACGGTCTGGTCCGGGAACTGGCGAAGATCGATGCGCTCAAGCGTATCCGCTATACGACCAGCCATCCCAACGACATGAGCGACGGGCTGATCGCCGCCCATGGCGACGTCGACAAGCTGATGCCCTTCCTCCATCTGCCGGTGCAATCGGGCAATGACCGCATCCTCAAGGCGATGAACCGCAGCCATAGCGTCGAGGGCTATCTGCGCCTGATCGATCGCGTCCGCGCGGCGCGCCCGGACATTGCCCTGTCCGGTGACTTCATCGTCGGCTTCCCCGGAGAGACCGAGGAGGAATTTGCCGACACGCTGCGCATCGTCGACGCCGTGGGCTATGCGCAATGCTATTCGTTCAAATATAGCCCCCGCCCCGGCACGCCAGCAGCCGACATGGACGGGCAAATACCCGCCGACGTCATGGACGATCGGCTCGTGCGGCTACAGGCGGCGATCAATCGCCATCAGGTCGGCTTCAACGCCGCCACGGTCGGACGCCGCACCACCATATTGCTGGAACGCGCGGGCCGCTATCCCGGTCAATTGATCGGCAAGACGCCCTGGCTGCAATCCGTTCACGTCACCGCCCCCGACCAGGCGATCGGCGATATGATAGAGGTCGACATCATCAGCGCCGGTCCCAATAGTCTGGCCGGCGAAATTGGCAGGAGGAAAGCCGCTTGAACCAAAGCCTCGTCATTCCCGCAACAGCGGGACGCCATCTCTTCGATCTGCGGCTCTGGCCGATCCTAACGAGATGCATGACAGGCAAGGGAGGCTTTTGAATGGGCAAGAAACCGCATCAACCCCGCACCGACATCGCCGAACGCGCGCGGCTCGAAGTCACGTTCGAAAAGCCGCATCTGCTGGGCACCCTGTTCGGGCAATATGACCAGAATCTGGTCGCCATCGAAAATCGGCTGGGCGTCTATATCGCTGCGCGCGGCAACAAGTTGCAGATCGAGGGCGAGGCGGAAGCCGCCGCCCGCGCGCGCGACGTCATGACCGGCCTCTATAACCGCATCGTCGCCGGGCAACAGATTGATACGGGCGCGGTGGAAGCCGTGATCGCCATGTCGTCGGAACCCACGCTGGACGGCATCATCCGCCATGACGTGGCCGAACCGCCCACGGTGATGATCCGCACGCGCAAGAAAACCATCGTCCCCCGATCCGCCACGCAGGTCACCTATATGGAGGCGATGAACCGGAACGACATCATCTTCGCCCTGGGGCCGGCAGGAACGGGCAAGACCTATCTGGCGGTGGCGCAGGCGGTCAGCCAGCTCATCACCGGAACGGTCGACAAGCTGATCCTCTCGCGCCCCGCGGTCGAGGCGGGCGAGCGGCTGGGCTTCCTGCCCGGCGACATGAAGGAGAAGGTAGACCCCTATCTCCGCCCGATCTACGACGCGCTCTACGACACGCTGCCCGCCGAACAGGTCGAGCGGCGCATCGCCAGCGGAGAGATTGAGATCGCCCCGCTGGCCTTCATGCGCGGGCGAACGCTGGCCAACGCCTTCATCGTGCTGGACGAGGCGCAGAATACCACGATCGCCCAGATGAAGATGTTCCTCACCCGCTTTGGCGAAGGCAGCCGCATGGTCATTTGCGGCGATCCCCGCCAGGTCGATCTGCCGCTGCCGGGGGCTTCGGGCCTGGCCGATGCCGTCGCGCGACTGGACGGGGTGGAGGGCATCGCGATGGTGCCCTTCGGCATCGGCGATGTCGTGCGTCATCCGGTCGTCGGGCGGATCGTGCAGGCTTATGAGGGGCCGGATGCGTAAGCAAAAAAATCCGTTCGCACTGAGCGAAGTCGAAGTGCCCAACCGAGCGGAGCGAGGTGCCTTCGCTCCGCTCTGGCAAAGGCTTCGACTTCGCTCAGCCCGAACGGAGGAAAGTTCGTTCCATGATTGACGTCGCCGTCCTCCATGACACTGGCTGGCCCGATACGGACTGGGAAATGCTTGCCCAGCGCGCCGTGTCTGCGGCCATCGCCCACAGCCCCTTTGCCGCCTTCGCCACTGATGCGGCGACCTACGAAGTCGCGGTCAAGCTGACGACGGATGAAGAAGTCCATGAACTCAACCGCGCCTATCGCGACAAGGACAAGCCGACCAACGTCCTGTCCTTCCCGATGGTGCAGGCCGACCTGCTGGAAGGCACCGCCAATACGGACGATGGCGAGATATTGCTGGGCGACATCGTGCTGGCGGAGGGGGTTTGCGCCGCCGAAGCAGCCGACCGGGGCATCTCCATTGCCGATCATGCTGCGCATTTGATTATCCACGGGACTTTTCATTTGCTTGGATATGATCATATGGACGACAATGAAGCCGAAGTCATGGAAGCGCTGGAAGTCGCGGCGCTGGCCAGTCTTGGGCTTTCGGATCCCTACGGGGATAATATTCTATCAGGGGTGTAGGACGAACTATGGCTGAGGGCAGCCCAAAGGACGGCAACGGTTCCAAGGAATCGGACAGTAGTAATGAAGGCGGTTTATGGAGCGGCATAAAGTCGCTTCTGTTCGGCGATAACGAATCCACGACGCTGCGGCAGGAACTGGAGGAAGCGCTCGACGAATATGACGAGGAGGAGCAGGACGAAGGCGCGGCTGCGCCCGCCAAGGGCGACCTGTCGGCGATCGAGCGCCAGATGGTCCGCAACCTGCTTCATTTTTCCGAACATACCGTGGATGACGTCGCCGTACCGCGCGCCGACATCATCGCGATCGAGGAGAAGGCCAGTTTCGCCGATCTTGCCGCGCTGTTTGCCGAAGCGGGCCATAGCCGCATCCCGGTCTATCGCGACACGCTCGACACCATCGTCGGCATGGTCCACATCCGCGATGCTTTCGCGATCCTGGCGGGCAAATCCCCCGTCCCCGACACGCTGGCCCCGCTGATCCGCCAGCCGCTCTATGTCCCCGAAAGCATGGGCGCGCTCGACCTGCTGGCCGAAATGCGTGCCAAGCGGACCCATCTCGCCATCGTGCTGGACGAATATTCGGGCACCGAAGGGCTGCTGACGTTCGAGGATCTGGTCGAGGAAATCGTCGGCGATGTCGAGGATGAGCATGACGACGCCCCCGAAGTGATGCTGGTGCCGCTGCCCGGCGGCCTGTGGGAAGCAGACGCGCGCGCCGAACTGGACGATGTCGCCGAAGAGATTGACGAGAAGCTGGGCGACATTGACGAGGATGTCGACACGCTGGGCGGCCTCGCTTTCATCATCGCTGGCCGGGTGCCGGAACCGGGCGAGATACTCGACCATGAACAGAGCGGCTGGAAACTGGAAATATTGGCCAGCGATGGCCGCCGCGTAAGCCGCCTGCGCCTGCACCCCCCGGTGGAAGCGCTTATGGACGATGAGGATTGAGGCGCATCCGAGAACTCAAAATCCGTTCGGGCTGAGCCTGTCGAAGCCTTGTCCTTTTCTTCGGGGCACTACAGCCGTTCGACACGCTCAGGGCGAACCGAACTTCAGCAGGCCCGCCCCCTCTCTCACTCCGGAATGGACGCACCAAACAGCAGCATAGGCTCGCCTGCAGGCGACAGCGCGATCTCGCCGCCTGCATTGGTCACCAACTGCCGTACCATCCATGCCGCCGCCGTGCGCGAAGCCAGCCCTTCGGCGGGCAGCGTCCCCGCCAGCGCCGCGCGCAGATCGGGGTCCAGCACGACCTTTGGCCCTTCGCCCCGCACGACAATCTCTGTCACGCCGGGCCGCTTTTCCGCGCCAATATCCAGCTGCCCGCCCCGCACCAGCGCGTCGCCGACGATCAGCGCCAGGTTCAGCAGCACCTTGACCGGCAGCTTGCCCAGCATCTGCTCCTCAACCATCCAGCCGATCTTGACCCGGCCCGTCCCCGCGAACATCCCCTCGATCGCAACCCGCGCCTCATGCGGCGGCACTGCGTCGCCAAAGCCCCCGGCCGAACCGAATGCCAGGCGGAAGAATTTGAGCTTGTTGGCGGATGTGCGGGCACTGTCGGCCAGCAGGTCCAGGCAGCGCTGACGCATGTCCGGGTCGGTTTCGTCCGCCATCAGTTCCAGCCCGTTATTCAGCGCGCCAACCGGACTCAACAGGTCGTGGCACAAGCGCGAACACAGAAGGCTGGCAAATTCGATGCTGTCGATGGGGTGGGTCATGTCAGGGTCTGCACCGCCGATTTTGTGGAAACTAAGGATGGCCTGACTGGCTAATGCGCTGCTGCGCCGGGCGATGCAACCCCGCCGCGCGCCCTTTCGCTCATACGACCTGCAACGTCGTCGGGGCGAAGCACACGCCACCCGCGCCATCCCCCTGCGCCACCCAGAGCCGCGCCTCGCCCGCCGCGACGATCAGCCACAGGCTGCCATCGGGCGCGGCGCAGGCCGTATCTGTCGCCGATGGCACCGCCACGCCGGACGGATGCGAATGATAATGACCGATGATCGGTGGCCCGCCCGCCCGCGCCGCCCGGTGCGCAGCGATCAGCGCCGCCGGGTCCAGCTCGAAATGGCGCGCGGGGTCCGGCGCGACATTGGCGGCGGGCGCGATGGCCGCGATTCGCTCCGCCGTGCCGAACAACAGGCCGCACACCTCCGCCCGGTCCGCCGCCGCAATCGACTGAATCTGGTCCAGCAGCGTCCTTGATATTGCAATCGCCATGCCTACATCCCTACCCAATGGGTTCGGGGGTTTCCATCATCGAAGCGACAATCGCGCAGGCGCAGGACGGGATGCGGCTCGACCGGGCGCTGGCCGACCTGCTGCCCGACCTGTCGCGCGAACGGTTGAAGGCGCTGATCAACGACGGCCATGTCCGCTCGACCGGCCAGCCGATCAAGATCGGCACCACCATCAAGGTCGCGACCGGCCAGTCTTTCGCCATCACCCTGCCCGCGCCCGTAGCGCTGGAAACGCAGGCGCAGGATATTCCGCTCCACATCGTGCATGAGGATGCGGACCTGATCGTCGTGGACAAGCCCGCCGGGCTGGTCGTCCATCCCGCCGCGGGCAATCTGGACGGCACGCTGGTCAATGCGCTGCTGCATCATTGCCAGGGTCAGTTGTCGGGCATTGGCGGCGTCGCCCGGCCCGGCATCGTCCACCGCATCGACAAGGATACGTCCGGCCTGCTGGTCGTCGCCAAATCGGACAAGGCGCATGACGGGCTGGCGCGCCAGTTCAAGGATCACAGCATCCAGCGACTCTATGCCGCGATCGTCTATGGCCATCCCCTGCCCGGCACCGGCACGGTCGATGCCTGGCTCGGTCGTTCGGACGCTGATCGAAAGAAGATGGCGGTTCATCGCGAAGGGCGCGGCAAACATGCCGTCACCCATTATCGCACGGTGGAACGGCTACGCGACGCGGCCATGGTGGAATGTCGGCTGGAAACCGGCCGCACCCATCAGGTCCGCGTCCATATGCACCATATCGGACACCCCTTGATCGGTGATCCGGTTTACGGTAGAGAAAGAAAAGGTTTCAAATCAATACTGGAAACGCTGGGTTTCAAAAGGCAGGCATTGCACGCAAAAAGCCTGGGGTTCATACATCCGGTAACGGACGAACGGCTTATGTTCCAAAGTGCACTCCCTGCCGATATGCAGGAACTGTTAAGCCTGCTCCACGTATAGAGATGAACAAGTTTGCGACGGTCTTTGTGACGCCTCTTCTGGGTCCGACCGCGCATGAAAGGGAAAGGTGAAGCGACATGGCCAAGACGAGCAATGTCCCCGCGGTTCCGGCGCTGGGCGGTGAAGCCAGCCTCAACCGCTATCTGTCGGAAATCCGCAAATTTCCGCTTCTGACCCCTGAGCAGGAATATATGCTCGCCAAACGGTATGAGGAGCATCAGGACCCTGAGGCTGCGGCCCAGCTGGTGACCTCGCATCTGCGCCTCGTGGCGAAGATCGCGATGGGTTATCGCGGCTATGGCCTGCCGGTCAGCGAACTGATCTCCGAAGGCAATATCGGCCTGATGCAGGGCGTGAAGAAGTTTGAGGCTGACCGCGGCTTCCGCCTGGCGACCTACGCCATGTGGTGGATTCGCGCCTCGATCCAGGAATTCATCCTGCGCAGCTGGTCGCTTGTGAAAATGGGCACCACCGCATCGCAGAAGAAGCTGTTTTTCAACCTTCGCCGGATGAAGAACAATATCGAAGCGTTCGAGGATGGCGATCTGAAGCCGGAAGATGTGACCAAGATCGCGACCGATCTGGGCGTGTCCGAGCAGGATGTCGTGTCGATGAACCGCCGCATGGCGATGGGTGGCGATACGTCGCTCAACGTCCCCATGCGGGAGGATGGCGACGGCCAGTGGCAGGATTGGTTGCAGGATACCGATCCGTTGCAGGACGAGCGCGTGGCCGAGGAGCAGGAACGCACTCAGCGCCACGAAATGCTGGTCGAGGCGATGACGGACCTCAACGATCGCGAAAAGCACATCCTGGCCGAACGGCGTCTGGCCGAAGAACCCAAGACGCTGGAGGAACTGAGTCAGGTCTATGGGGTATCGCGCGAGCGCGTCCGCCAGATCGAGGTGCGCGCCTTTGAAAAGCTGCAAAAGGCGATGATGCGCATTGCCGGTGACAAGCTCAGCCACATGGCGCGCTTCGCCGCCGCCTGACGCCAGATACAGGCTAACCGGAAAAGGCTTCGAAGCGATTCGGAGCCTTTTCTGTTGCCCAGGGTCCATCGGACCGCAACTGGCGTCTTGTTGGCCCCTTGCACGTCGGTCATATGGCGGTGATCCGGCTGACGCGCGAAGGGGATGTAGCTTGATGTCGACTGCATTGGCCCGGCGTCTGGCGACCGGCAAAATCCATTATGGCTGGGTCGTCCTAGCCGCCACCTTCCTCACCATGCTCGTGGTCGCAGGCGCGGTCGGCGCGCCCGGCGTGTTCATCGTGCCGCTGCAACGCGAATTTGGGTGGACCGCCGCCGACATTTCCGCTGCGCTGGCCATCCGCTTCCTGCTGTTCGGCCTGATCGGCCCCTTTGCCGCTGCTTTCATGAACCGCTTCGGCGTGCGCCGGATGATGCTGATTTCGCTCGGCATCGTCACGATCGGCCTGCTGCTGTCGCTGGGCATGAGCCAGCTTTGGCAATTGGTGCTGCTATGGGGCGTGGTGATCGGGCTGGGCACTGGCCTCACCGCCATGGTGCTGGGCGCAACCGTCGCCACCCGCTGGTTTTCGGACCGGCGCGGGCTTGTCATGGGGCTGCTGTCCGCCAGCACGGCGACTGGCCAACTGGCTTTCCTGCCGCTGCTCGCCGGAATGACAGACACTTTGGGCTGGCGCTCTGCCGTGCTGCTGGTGTGCGGCGCGATCCTGCTGGCGGCGCTGGTCGTATTGCTGCTGATGCGCGATCGCCCGTCCGATCTCGGCCTGCCACCCTATGGCGACAGCGCTATCCAGCCGCCGCCGGCCCAGACGATCGGCTTTGGCGCGTTGCTGATGACACCGATCACCGTTCTGCGCGACGCGGCCAAAGTGCCGACCTTCTGGTTCCTCTTCCTCTCCTTCTATATTTGCGGTGCCAGCACCAACGGTCTGGTCCAGACCCATTTCATCGCTCTGTGCGGCGATTATGGATTGGCGGCGATCGGCGCGGCGTCGATGCTGGCGATGATGGGGCTGTTCGATTTCGGCGGCACACTGGCGTCGGGCTGGCTGTCGGACCGATACGACAATCGCTGGCTGCTCTTCTGGTATTACGGCCTGCGTGGCGCGTCGCTGCTCTATCTGCCGTTCAGCGACTTCTCGCTCTACAGCCTGTCGCTGTTCGCCGTCTTTTACGGTCTGGACTGGGTCGCGACCGTGCCGCCCACGGTCAAGCTGACCGCCCAGCGCTTCGGGCCGGAACGCGCCAACATCGTCTTTGGCTGGATCTTTGCCGGCCATCAACTCGGTGCGGCCAGCGCAGCGATGGCGGGCGGCCTGTCGCGCACGGTCTGGCACAGCTATATGCCTGCCTTCGTTGCGGCGGGGCTGTTATGCCTGATCGGCGCGGGGCTGGTGCTGATGATCAACCGGGGTCGCCCCGCCATCTTGCAGGGCGCTTGAAACACAAGGCCGGGGCGCGTTACGCTGGCGGCATGACCGCCAAAACCCCCTCTGCCCGCCGCCGTTCCCGCTGGATCAGCATCCCGCTCAAACTGCTGATCGGCTTCGTCATCCTCTCGCTGCTGATGGTGACGCTCTACCGCTTCGTGCCCCCGCCAGTGACGATGACGATGCTGCTCGATCCCAATGGCATCACCAAGGACTGGGTGAGCCTGGACGAGATTGACCCGGACATGGCGCGCGCGGCGATCGCGGCGGAGGACGGCAAATTCTGCGCCCATCACGGCTTCGACGTCGACGCCATCGCCAAGGCGGCAATCCATAACGCAAGCGGCGGCCGCGTACGCGGCGGATCCACGATCAGCCAGCAGACCGCGAAAAATGTGTTCCTGTGGCAGGGCGGCGGCTTCGTCCGCAAGGGGTTCGAAGCCTGGTTCACCATGTTGATCGAGGCGATCTGGGGCAAGCGGCGGATCATGGAAGTCTATCTGAACGTCGCGGAAACCGGCATCGGCACCTATGGTGTGCAGGCGGGCGCCATCCGCTATTTTCGCCATGGCGCGGACCGGTTGAGCCGGGCAGAAGCGGCGCGGATCGCCGCCGTCCTCCCCCTCCCCAAACGCCGCGCCGCCATCGCCCCCAGCGGCTTCACCCGCCGCTACGGCAACACGATCGCCGCACGGATCGGCGTGGTACAGCGCGACGGGCTGGATGCTTGCCTCAAATGAAAAGGGCGGGGATTGCGCCCCGCCCTTTCGCTTTTGTCGATGATCTTTGCGATCAGAAGGTAAAACGAGCGCCCACACGAATGGTGTAGAGCGACTGACGCGAATAGATCGTGTCGGTCGGCGTCGCAGTCGGCGCGTTATACCGATACTGCGCACAGGCTTGGGCGGTGCTGGTAGCTCCCTGCGCGCCGGTTGGGGCCGTTCCGGTCGCAACTGGCGTCGTCAGGCACTGGGCGCGAACCGCGATCACATTGTAGGGGAAAGAATATTCGCGAAGCTGACCCCATTTCTTGTTCAGGAAGTTCGTGAAATTCTCGATGTCCGCGAACAAGGTGATACGCGAATTGCCCAGACCAGTCGGGACTTCCTGATCGATATGCAAATCGATCTTGGTAAACCACTTGGCGTTAAAGGCATTACGCGGTGCAATCTGTCCTCGGAATTTGCCAAGACCAGTGGTCGTGATCAGCCCTTCCAGATAGTTCTGCGTCGCGGCACTGTCGTAGGACACAAGCGGATCGTTTGGACCAGTCGGCACGTAGAGAAGGTAACGCGAATTGCTACCCGTGGTGCCGAATATCCCGCTACGTGCGTTGGAGACATCCTGCATCGTATAGCTGTAGGGGCGGCCGATGCGGGTTTCGCCGAACAGGGCAAAGTTGGTCTTGTAATCGCCGAAGAAAGCATGGCTGAAGTTGAGGCGATATTTGAAATTATGCTTCACTTCGTCATTCGACGTGCCGACAGCGGCGCCGTTCGCGTCCAGGAACGCGCCGTTGGCATAGTTGGATGATGCCGTCGACGATGTGGCTGGCGCCTGATCGGTCACGTCCTGCCAAGTGTAGCTGAAACCAAGGTCGAGCCCGAAATCAAAGCTCTTGTCGACCCGGGCAACCGCGATGTAGCTGCGCCCCTTCGTTGTGTTGGTAAGGAACAGATCGTTGTTGGTGTCAGCAAAGCTCGTGACTGGTGCGTAACGAATGCGACCGTCGGGGGTCCGCGAAGCGGTCGGCACTACACGCAAATCGGTGAAGAACACCTGATTGCGAACAGCGGAATAGAACAGATCCGCACCGAAATTCCAGCCATTGCCCAGGAATGTGTCACGCGGCGTCCAGTCTGCCGAAATCGTGCCCCGCCATTGCGACGGAATCTTGAACTTGTGATCCAGGGCGTTGACCGGCGCGGTTGCCGAAGAAGCAGCACTTGACACCAGCGTGTTGGCTGCGGTCGGGATCGTCGTCCCGTTGACCCCGTTCAGGATCGCGTCGCCGTTGGCCAGCGACGTGCCTGTGACCGAACCATCATTGTTACGACGCACGTCGATGCTGTTGGACAGGAACCCGGTGTTCGAAAAGCTGTTGGAGACATAGACGTCAGGCGAACCGCCGGAGAAGATGCCCCCGCCCGCACGGATCGACAGGTCGCTGGTCGGCTTGAAATTCAGGCCGACGCGCGGCTGGAAGATACCACGACCGTCGACATAAGCGGTGTTTGTGAAACCATAGCGATTAACGAAATTCTGGTTGAGCGCCGGACGGCTATTGCCGCCATACAAGTCATAACGCGCGCCATAGGCCAGCGTCAGCATGTCGTTGATCCGCCAGGTGTCCTGGATGCCGAAAGTGTAGGTCTGATAGCGGAAACGCGCAGCCGCATCATCGGGGTTAAGCGAGGGCACGGCATTCTGGTAGCGCATACGCTGCGCATTGCCGGCCTCGAAATCGGCGATCGAGTCGAAATAATAATCGCCTGCGGTCCGTTGCAGGAACAGGTTGAAAATCTTGGTGTCGGAAAATTCACCGAACACGCGCAGATCATGATCGCCACGGGTCAGGCGCCCCTGCACCATCCCGCCATAGGTGCGGCTGGTCAGCGCGTTGGACTGGCGGGATACGTCCGGACCGAAGCTGACCGTACCGAAGCCGGGCTGACATGCAGTTGATGCACCGGACCCTGCGGAGCCAGGCGCAGTGCGATCCGAAGTCGGCGCGGTGCAAACCTGGAACTGGGCGAAACCGCGACCCATCACCGGATCCTGGCCGCGCTTATAATCCTTGTAGAAGCCGCGCACTTCGGTCGAGAACTCGTCGCTCCATTCCGAGTTCAACTGGAACACGCCGGTATGCAACTGGTTCGACGAAATATAACCGTTGGATTCCAGTCCCAGACCGGGGTTACCGGTGGCAAAGGTGTTCTGGTTAAACTGGATCGAATCCTTGGTGTACATGTACGTAATGGACGCGCGTTGCGTATCGGACAGGTTGGCGTCGATACGGGCCACCAGACGATCGTCACGGTCGTTGGAGTTGTTGAGGATGCCGCCGGTGTCATAATTGTAGCGCGACTGCGCGATGCCCTGAATCTGGGCGACCTGCGCATCGGTGATGTTGGGAATGACCGTCCCGGCATTGTCGCCCGCGGTGCCTTCCGCGATTGGCAAGCCCGCACGGATACGCTCACCTGCGATCATGAAGAACAGCCTGTCCTTGATGATCGGACCGGAAAGTTCGGCCCCATAATTTTCATATTTGAAATTCGGCAATGTGACCCGACCAGTGGGCACGCCCGGACCAGCCTTGGTTTTTTTGCCGGTCAGATTGTCCGACGAATAGGCATAGAAACCAGTGCCGTGGAATTCGTTGGTTCCCGACTTCAGAATAGCGTTGATCGTACCGCCCTGGAAATTGCCTTCACGCACGTCGTAAGGCGCAACGCGCGTCTGGAACTGGGCAATGGCGTCCAGCGGCACCGGCGAACGACGGGTTGGCAGGCCATCGGGGTTCAGACCGAAATTGTCGGTGACGGGAACACCATCGATAGTGAAGCGGTTGAAGCGGGCATTCTGACCGGCAAAGGACACGGCGCGGCCGGACCCTTCAGCATAGTCGAGGCGCGCGAACGGATCGCGACGCATAAGGTCGCGAATGTCACGATTGACCGATGCGACCTGGGCAATGTCCTGCGCGGTCAGAATGGTGGTGGGTCCAGACGCCTTGGTCCCCGCGCCAACCACGCTGGAGGCGGTCACGATGATGGTGCCACCGGTCGACGTCAGCGCAATCGGCAGGTCATAGGCCTGCGCCGCCACGGTAAAAATGTCGGTGACTTCCGTGCTTTCGTATCCGTCGGCTGCGACCTTCACCGTGAAAGGACCGCCGATACGCAGGCCGGACGCCGTGAAGCTGCCCGAAGCCGTGCTCGTCGCGGTGCTGGTGGTGCCCGAAGGAATATGGACGATGGTGATTGTCGCATTCGCGACTGGCGCGCCATCAGCTGTCACGGTGCCGCGCACGGTCGATGTCGTTTCCTGTGCATGGACAGGTGCGACCATTACCGCCGACAGGCTGACCGAGGCAGCCCCCGCAGCCAGCAAGATTTTCAAATGCTTCATCTGACCCAAATCCCTTTTGATGAACCGCACGACAAGCGCGCGTCCCTGATACTGCTTCTGGGAAGCCGGAGCCGCCTGTGACGGCCTCTGGCGACGCCCCTGTGATGCTATGGCTGCACTTTTGTTACAATGTGCAACATGCTCTGTCACAGGTGCGAACAGATGAGCAGGATGGCGCGAGAGGCACGGCGCCCGCATCACGCAAGCCATTGTTTTAATTACATTTTATAGGAGTTTTTGTCCACTATTTGACGGTGGTGCAATTTTGCAACGCAGCAGGAATATTTGTGTCAGCGTGGAACCGGACCAACAAAAAGGGGCCGACGGTCACCCGTCAGCCCCATTTTTGTCTCCGGCCTGGCCTTGCGATCAGGCGGCGTCTTCGGCTCGCTTGCTGTTTTCGCTGAATACGCGAATCGGTTCCTTCTTGCCCGCGACGACATCCTTGTCGACCACCACTTCGCCCACGCCCTGCATGGACGGCAGGTCGAACATGGTGTCGAGCAGGATCGCTTCGAGGATGGAGCGCAGCCCGCGCGCGCCGGTCTTGCGTTCGATCGCCTTCTTGGCGATCGCGACCAGCGCTTCGTCGGTGAAGCTGAGGTCGACATTCTCCATCTCGAACAGCTTGCCATATTGCTTGACCAGCGCGTTCTTCGGCTCGCCCAAAATCTTGACCAGCGCCGACACGTCCAGATCCTCCAGCGTCGCGATGACCGGCAGACGACCGACAAATTCGGGGATCAGCCCGAATTTCAGCAAATCTTCCGGTTCGCTCTGCCGTAGCAGCTCGCCCGTCTTGCGCTCTTCGGGTGCAGCGACATAGGCGCCAAAGCCGATCGACTTGGCCTCCAGACGATCGCCGATGATCTTTTCCAGACCAGCGAACGCGCCGCCGCAGATGAACAGGATGTTGGTCGTGTCGACCTGCAAAAACTCCTGCTGCGGATGCTTGCGACCGCCCTGCGGCGGGACGGAAGCGGTGGTGCCTTCCATCAGCTTCAGCAACGCCTGCTGCACGCCCTCGCCGGATACGTCGCGGGTGATGGAGGGGTTTTCCGCCTTGCGGCTGATCTTGTCGATCTCGTCGATATAGACGATGCCGCGCTGCGCCTTCTCGACATTATAGTCCGACGCCTGAAGCAGCTTGAGGATGATGTTTTCCACATCCTCGCCGACATAGCCCGCTTCGGTCAGCGTCGTCGCATCGGCCATGGTGAAGGGCACGTCGAACGTCTTGGCCAGCGTCTGCGCCAGCAGCGTCTTGCCGCAGCCGGTCGGGCCGACCAGCAGGATGTTGGACTTGGCCAGCTCGACCTCGCCCGGCTTGCTGCCATGGTTCAGCCGCTTGTAATGGTTATGGACCGCGACGGACAGTACGCGCTTCGCCCGGTTCTGGCCGATCACATAATCGTCCAGCACATCGCAGATTTCCTGCGGGGTCGGTACGCCGCCATCCTTCTTGCCGACGAGACCGCCCTTGGTCTCCTCGCGGATGATGTCGTTGCACAGCTCGACGCACTCATCGCAGATGAACACGGTCGGCCCAGCGATCAGCTTGCGCACTTCATGCTGCGACTTGCCGCAGAAGGAGCAATAGAGCGTGCTCTTGGAATCGGAGCCGGTAAGCTTAGTCATTCGCCAATCTTTCTTCCCTGCCGGTTCAACAATCACCAAAACCGCATTCCGGCGCGGGTAATCTGGTCCATAGTCATCCTAGACCGTGGCGCGCCGGTTTCACAAGGGGTGAAAGTAGCGCGCCCCGGTAAAGATGGGCTTTAAGTCTCGCTCGCTTCGGGCAGCGCGGGCCGGCTGGTGAACACTTCATCGACCAGACCGAAGGCCTTGGCCTCGTCCGCCTCCAGGAAGGTGTCGCGGTCCATCGCCCGCTCGATCTCTTCCAGCGACCTGCCGGTATATTGGACATACAGGTCGTTCAGGCGACGGCGGATACGCAGGATTTCCTTGGCCTGGATCTCGATGTCGCTCGCCATGCCCTGCGCGCCGCCCGATGGCTGGTGGACCATGATGCGGGCATTGCCCAGCGCGATCCGCTTGCCCGGTTCACCGGCCGCCAGCAGGAAGCTGCCCATCGACGCCGCCTGGCCGATGCACACCGTGCCGACCTGTGGCCGGATATATTTCATCGTGTCGTGGATCGCCATGCCCGCCGTCACCACGCCGCCGGGCGAGTTGATGTACATCCAGATGTCCTTCTTCGGATTTTCCGATTCGAGGAACAGCAACTGGGCGACGATCAGCGAGGCCATATGATCCTCGACCTGGCCGGTCACGAAGATGATCCGCTCACGCAACAGGCGCGAAAAAATGTCGAAGCTGCGCTCGCCACGGTTCGACTGCTCGATAACGATAGGAACCAGCGCGGCCATGGGATCATGCATGATGTTGGTCATTGTGCTCTTTCAGTCAGGTGCTTTTGCCCACCCCTACATCGGCACAAACGGCAAATGGTTCAAGGGGGGCGTGCAGGAAGGAAGCCGGTTCAGTCGCGCCGGGCGAAGTCGGACGGCGCGCGAAAACCAAGATAGGACAGCCGCCGCACCTCCCGCCGCCCGCGCACCACCGTGTCGAGGATAAGCCCGCACATGCCCGACAGGGTGGCAAGGATCATCAGGCCGGTGACCAGGATGGCGGTCGGGAAACGCGGCACCAGGCCAGTATGCATATAGGTCACGATCAGCGGCGCGGCCAGCCCCAGCCCCAGCGCGACAAGGAACGCAGCGATCACGCCGAAGAACAGGATCGGCCGCTCGATGCGATAGAGGGTGAAGATGGTGCGCAGGATGCGAAAGCCGTCGCGATAGGTGGAAAGCTTGCTGACCGATCCTTCGGGCCGCGCGCCATAGGCGGTGACGACTTCGGCGACCGGCATGGCGAGTTCGAGCGCATGAACGCTGATCTCGGTCTCGATCTCGAACCCGGCCGACAGCACCGGAAAGCTTTTGACGAAGCGGCGGGAAAAGACGCGATAGCCCGACAATATGTCGGTAAAACTGCGCCCGAACAATTGTTTGAGCAGGCTGGTCAGCGCCCAGTTGCCCAGGCGATGGCCGGGGCGATAGGCCTCTTCCGCCTCCGACTTGCGGCAACCGACGACCATGTCGAGATTATCGTCGAGCATGGCGGCAACCATCGCGGGGGCGGCAGCGGCCTCGTAGGTCGCGTCGCCATCGGCCATGATATAGATGTCGGCATCGACATCGGCGAACATGCGGCGCACGACATGACCCTTGCCCTGCTGGGTCACGCGGCGGACGATCGCGCCAGCGCCGCGCGCCAGTTCGGGGCTGCCGTCGCTGCTGTTATTGTCGAACACATAGATGTCGGCATGGGGCAGTGCGCGGCGGAAATCCTGCACCGTCTGCACGATCGCGCCGGCTTCATTATAACAGGGCAGGATGACCGCGATGCGCGGGACTGCCAGCGCGCTGTCGCTGGTCATGGCGGGATATTCCTTCATCGGCCTTCGCATCCTGCTGCCTTCCGTGCCCGATGGCATGGACCGACAGGGTTAATATTTCCTCTGCCATGGCGCAGGCGAAATGAAAAGCGCCCGCGCCTCCTGTCGGAAGCCGGGCGCTTGTCCATCGCTTTTCAGCCGGGCTTATTCAGCCTTGGCAGCGGCCTTCTTGGGAGCAGCCTTCTTCTTGGGCTTTTCCTCGGCAGCGGCCTCTGCGGCCGGCGCGTCCGCTTCCGCCGCGGCAGGGGCTGCCTTCTTGGCGGCGGCCTTCTTCGGCTTGGCGGGGGCTTCCTCGGCTACCGCTTCGGCTTCGGCGGCGGGTTCGGCAGCGGCCTTCTTGGACGCGGCCTTCTTCGCCTTGGGCTTTTCGTCATGGTCATGGCCGCAATCGGGGCCGTGGACGTGGGGCTTGATGTCGCCATCTTCGGCTTCGATCGCCGCTTCCAGCTCTTCCTTGGTCACGGCGCGGTCGGTGACTTCGGCCTTGTCGAACAGGAAGTCGACGACCTTGTCCTCATAAAGCGGCGCGCGCAGCTGGGCTGCGGCCATCGGGTCCTGACGGACATATTGCACGAAACGCTCACGGTCCTGCGGGCCGTACTGCTGCGCGGCCTGCATGATCAGGCGGTTCATTTCCTGGTCGCTGACGGTCACGCCATTGGCCTGGCCGATTTCGGAGAGGAGCAGGCCGAGGCGAACGCGGCGCACGGCGATGGCGCGATAATCCTCCTTCTCGGCTTCCATTTCGGCGATCGCGGCGGCCGGATCTTCCTCATGGCTCGCTTCATGCTGAAGCTGCTGCCAGATCTGCTCGAACTCGGCCTCGACCATGCTCGGCGGCACGTCGAAGTCATGGGCCGACGCCAGCTGGTCAAGCAGCTTGCGCTTCATATGGGTGCGGGTCAGGCCATTATGTTCCTGCTCGATCTGGCCCTTGAGCAGATCCTTGAGCTGGTCCAGCCCTTCCAGGCCCAGCGACTTGGCGAAATCATCGTCCAGCTTGGGCTTGTCGCCGTCCAGGATCGACTTCACCTTGATGTCGAAGGTCGCCAGCTTGCCGGCCAGGTGCGCCGCGCCATAATCTTCAGGGAAGGTCACTTCGATGACCTTTTCCTCGCCCTTCTTCACGCCGCCCAGCTGTTCCTCGAAGCCGGGGATGAACTGGCCGGAGCCGAGCTTGAGCTTGATGTCCTCGGCCGCGCCGCCTTCAAAGGCTTCGCCGTCGACCTTGCCCAGAAAGTCGATGACCAGCGTGTCGCCGTCCTGCGCGACATGATCGTCGCCCTTTTCTTCCAGCGCGCCCTGCTGCGTGGCGATGCGGCCCGCGGCCTCATCGACCTGCGCGTCGGCGACTTCGACGGTCAGCCGTTCCAGCTTGATGCCTTCGATGCTGGGCGCCGCGATGTCGGGCAGCACTTCGAGCGCGACCTTGATTTCCGCGTCCTTGCCGAACTCGAACCCTTCGTCCAGCTCGACCGAAGGCTGCATCGCGGGACGCAGCTTCTGGTCGGCGATCAGCTTCTGGATGCTTTCCTGAATGCTGTTGTTGAGCGCGTCGCGCTGGAGCGCTTCGCCATGCATTTTCTTGACGAGATTGGCGGGCACCTTGCCGGGGCGGAAGCCGGGCATCCGCACCTGCGGGGCCATGGCTTTCACTTCCTTGTCCACTCGCGCGTCGATATCCTTCGACGTGATGGTGACAGTGTAGGCGCGCTTAAGGCCTTCGTTCAACGTCTCGACAGTCTGCATCTCTTCTCTCAAACGCTTTCTTCAGCTGAATTTCGGTGGCGCTGCCGCAGGTGGCATACTGGTGCGGGCGAAGGGACTCGAACCCCCACATCTTGCGATACCAGAACCTAAATCTGGCGCGTCTACCAATTTCGCCACGCCCGCATCGGTCGCCGGTCGGCGCGGCATAGAGAAAAGCGTGGGCAAGGGCAAGGGATAGTGAGTCGGGTCGCGGAACCGGGGCGACGACCCATGCGTAACCTCTCAGCCCCCTTAACAGAGAGAAGCAGATATGGCCACCCAGCCCGACCCCACGCCCAACCCCGATGGCGTGCCCCCGCCGGACATTATCGACCCGCAGTCGCCACCCGAAACCCCCGCCCCTGCGACTCCGCAGGAATTGCCGGTCACGGAGCCGGACGAGATCGTGCCGGTCGGTCCCGATTATGATCAGCCAGACAGCGCGCCAGCCGAAGTGCCGCCGGATTGAGCGCAATTTTCGGCCGATAGGCCAACATATCCACAATTTTTATGTCAGTTTGCGGAACCTTTTTGGTTGATCGTTAAAATATGATGGCCCCGCCGCTGGACAGACCCCTGCAAGCATGATTGAATTGTTACAAATAGAAATGACGGAGAGGCGCGGCTGACAAAATAGGGGGTCGACGTGCATAGGGTTCGCGCAAAACTGGATTGGTTCAAAACCGTCATCCTGCCACAGGAAGCAGCACTGCGCGGTCGTTTGCGACGCATTTTGCCCTCCACCCATGAACTGGACGACATGGTCGCCGAAGTCATGACCCGCGCCTATGCGACGGAAAATTGGGAAAATGTGACGACAGGCCGCGCCTATCTCTTCACCATCGCCCGCAACCTCGTCATCGACACCGCCCGCCGTAACAAGGTGGTCAGCTTCGAAACCATGGCCGACCTGGAACTGCTGGGCGGCGAAAATACGATCGAGGCGCAATTGAACGCCCGCGAAGCGCTGCGTCAGGTGCAGGTCATCGTCGAGTCGCTGCCTGCTCAGTGCCGTCGCGTGTTCATTCTTCGCCGCATCCACGAAAAATCCATGCTGGAAATAGCGGAGGAGATGTCCCTATCCGTTTCTACTGTTGAAAAACATCTGGCCAAAGCCATCGCGATAGTTATGCGGGCCTGGGCAGAACGTGAGGAAACGGATTTCGAACGTGCAGGGGTCGGAGCCAGGATCAAGCTGCGGGACCAGGGCCGCGATCGAAGCGGAAGCAGCGCGCCTGCTGGCCAGGCTTAACAGCGATCCCAGCCCGCAGGACGAAGCCGAAATTTGCGCATGGGTAGAGGCTGACCCCAGCCACGCCGTTGCGTTCGCCCGTGCCGAAGCAGCATGGGAAGCGGCCGAGCGACTGAAAAGCGCCGCCGCCGAAGTCACCCTGCCCCCGCTGGCGCAGATCGTCAGCGAAGAACAGCAGCGCCGCCTGTCGCGCAACGTCATGGTCGCCGCCGCCGTCGCGGTCATGCTCTTCATCGTCGCCGCCATCGTCACCGTCCGCACGTTCAGCGGGGTGGAGCGTTTCCAGACCGGCATCGGCCAGATCCGCGACATCGCGCTGGAAGATGGATCGACCCTGCACCTCAACAGCGACAGCGAAGCCGAAGTCCGCTTCACCGACAATGGCCGCAAAGTGCGCATCCTGAAGGGCGAAGCTTCGTTCGATGTCGCCCGTGACGCCGAACGCCCGTTCGACGTTGAAGCACGATCGGCGGTCATCCGCGCGGTCGGCACCGCCTTCAACGTGCGGATGCGTCCCTCGATCGTCGAACTCACCGTCACCCACGGCACCGTCACCGTCCATTCGGGCGACAATGTGCAAAAGCGCGTCAGCGCAGGCAGCGGCGCGGTGATCCAGCCGCGCACCATCGCGCTCACCCGGCTGGACCCCAAGCTGGTTGGCCAGCGCACGGCCTGGCGCGAACAGATGGTCGAACTGGACGGTGAAACCATCGAGCAGGCGGCAGGCGAGTTCAACCGCTACCGCACCGCGCCGATCCTGATTGGCGATACGCGGGTGTCGGCGCTGCGAATCGGCGGCCGCTTCCGCATCAGCGACAGCCGCGAATTCCTCTCCGCCCTGCAACTGAGCCTCCCCATCCGCGCGGTCACGGGCGAGGATGGCTCGGTCATGCTGCTCTATCGCGACGAAGAGCCGGCGATGGCGGACAATGGGGTCGGCTTGTGACGCGCAGGGCGGACCAATGTAGAAGCGTGATGCCTACATCTTGATCCGTTCGTTTCGAGCGAAGTCGAGAAACGTGGTGAGCAGGTTTCTCGACTTCGCTCGAAACGAACGGATGTGGGGATTTCACCCGGGACGCATCAGTTTCAAAACCCGCTCGGGCAATAGCCTGCCCCTACCCCAACAACTCCCGCACCATCTCCGGCACCAGTACACTCGCCGGTCCCAGCCGGCTTTCCTCGAAATAATAACTGCCCGCTGAAGGATCGAGATTGAGCTCCAGCGTTCGCGCGCCGACATGGCGGGCGGTCTGGACGAAACCTGCCGCCGGATAGACCGCGCCGGACGTGCCGATCGACACGAACAGGTCCGCGCGCCGCAGCGCATCGTCGATCGCGTCCATCTCATAGGGCATTTCGCCAAAGAACACGATGTCGGGCCGCAGCCTGGGCTTGCCGCAGCCATCGCATACCGATCCGGGCGGCAGCGATCCGCTCCACGCCACCGCCTTCCCGCACGCCGCGCACAGCGCCGATCGCAGCGCGCCATGCATGTGGATCAGCCGCTTCGCCCCAGCCCGTTCATGCAGGTCATCGACATTCTGCGTGACGATCAGCAATTCGCCCGGCCACGCCCTGTCGAGCGCCGCCAGCGCCTCATGCGCGGCATTGGGCGCCACATCGTCCAGCTTCGCGCGCCGCTCGTCATAGAAGCGATGCACCAGCGCGGGATTGCGCGCGATCGCTTCGGGCGTGCAGACATCCTCGACGCGATGCCCTTCCCACAATCCGTCCGGCCCGCGAAAGGTGGCAAGCCCGCTTTCGGCGGAAATCCCCGCGCCGGTGAGGATGACGATATTGCGTATGTCCGGGTTCATGTCGCCCAGCCTAGCCAATGCGCCGCGTCAACGCCATGCTCCTGCTTATCGAAGTCTTTACCCCGTCCGGGCTAGACCCCGACGCATTATTAAAGCCGGAACATGCCCCATGCGTTTTGCCCAGACCCTGCCCCTGATCGCCGCCCTCGCGCTGCCGCAGCCCGCCTTTGCGCAGGTCGCCGTTGCCGATAGTGGCGATACCGGCTGGATGATCCTTTGCGCGCTGCTCGTGCTGCTGGCCGCATTGCCGGGGCTGATGCTGCGCCATGCGGGGCTGGTCAATGTGCGCAATGCGCTGTCGGTGATGACGCAGGGCGCGGCCGTGATTGCGATCGTGTCGCTGGTCTGGGGAATCGCGGGCTATTCCATCGCCTATGCGCCGGGCAGCGCATGGCTGGGCGGCGGCGCGAACCTGCTGCTCGCCAATCTGGGGCAATTGCGCGACGGGATGACCGTACCCGAATCCGCCTTCGTCCTGTTCCAGATGGCGCTGGCCCTGCTGGCCGCCTGTCTGCTGATCGGTGCGGTTGCGGAACGGGTGCGGCTGGGCTGGCTGATCGGCTTCGCGCCGCTCTGGCTGTTGCTGGTCTATGCGCCGACTGTCCATGCGGTGTGGGGCGGCGGCTGGCTCGCCGACCTTGGCGTGCTGGATTTTGCCGGCGGGCTGGTCGTGCATGGCGTTGCGGGCTTTTCCGCGCTGACTCTGACCCTGATCGCCGGGCGGCGGCGCGAAGCCTCCGAACCCGGCCATTCCCCCGTACTCGGTCTGGCGGGCGGCGCATTGCTGTGGATCGGCCTGTCGGGCGTGGTCGGCGGCTGGGCACTGGGCGCAACCGATGACGCCGCGACCGCCATCCTGAACTATCATTTTGCCGCCTGCGCCGCCGCGCTGCTCTGGGCCTTGCTCGACCGGCTGCTGGGCGCGCGCACCAGCGCCACCGGCATCCTGTCCGGCGCCCTGGCGGGAATCGCCGCCATTTCGGCCAGCGCCGCTTTGGTGGGCACAGGCGGCGCGATGATGATCGGCGTGATTGCAGCAATTGTCTGCCGCATCGGCGGCGGGCTGGCGGCGCGCTGGATCGACGATCCGGCGGGCATATTCGTGGTGCACGGACTGGGCGGCCTCACCGGCGTCCTGCTGCTCCCCATCTTCGTCCTGCCGCTGCTGGGCGGGGTCGGCTATGAAGTGCCGGTCAGCCTGAGCGCCGCGCTGCTCAGCCAGCTCGCCGGTCTTGCCATCGTCGCGCTCTGGGCGATGATCGGCACCGCCATCGCCGCGCTGATCGTGTCGATGGTCATCCCCATGCGCGTGGGCGCGCAGGAAGAAGCCGACGGCCTCGACGCCAGCCAGCATGGCCAGCAGGCCTGGGATTTCCGCTAAACGCCATGACTGTTGCCGTCGCCATTTTCGCCCATCAGGAAGAAAAGCGCATCGCCACCTGCCTTGGCTCGCTGCCGCTCGACCGGGCGGATACGCTGTTCCATGTGCTGGTCAACGGCACCACCGACGCCACCGTGGCGCGGGCGCGGGAAGCGGCGGGCGGGCGATCGAACGTCATCGTTCATGACATTGCCGCGGGCGGCAAGTCACGGACCTGGAACCATCTGATCCATGACCTGCTGAACGGTAGCGAGCAGGCCGTCGTCTTTCTGGATGGCGACGCGGAGATACAGAGCGGGTCGATTGACGCGCTGGTGGCGGACCTTGCCGCCCACCCCCATGCCAATGCCGCCGCCGGTATGCCGGTCAATGGCCGGATGGCGCAAACCTATCGCCGCAATCTGCGTGCCGACGGCGGGCTGTTTGGCGATCTCTACGCGCTGTCGGGGCTCTTCGTCGGCGCGATCCGCATGCGCGGCCTGCGCCTGCCCGACGATCTGATTGGCGATGATGGGCTGGTCGCGGCCTGGGCGCATACCGATCTGCAAAAGGATAGCGGCTGGGACGTTACCCGTGTGATCGCCTGCGACGGCGCGGGCTTTGCCTGCGAACAGGTCAGCCTGACCCGTCCGTCCACCTGGACGATGCAGTATAAGAGGCTTCTGTGGTTGCCGCCCGTGAGGCAAGAAGTATTTGAACCGGTGAACAGGTGATCGAGCGCGGTCTTCTGTCAGGCCTTTGATTGCAGCGTTTTCCAGAAGCCGCTGGCCGGTATGGTGATCCGCGGATCAGGTCCAAATCTGATTCACGAGCTCGAAACTCGGGACTCTTAACTGGTTTTCCTGATCCAGATCTGTTCGATCATTTTGCCCATTCGGGTCGTCGCCTTCTCACTCCCCCTTACCAGCTTGGGCCTTGCGCAGCCTTTCTATCAGGCGGCGATTGCCGTTGCCGGGGTTCGATAATCTTCCTGTTTCGTCAACATCGCCCAGATCATCCGGGCCATCTTGTTGGCCAATGCGATTGCCACCAGCATCCGTGGCTTGCGCGCCAGCATGCGGGCTAGCCACGATGTTTCTGAGATCGATTTTCGGCCCATCCAGTTCAATCGCGACATGGCGCCCATGATAAGCAGCTGGCGAATGTCGCTTTGCCCGGCTTTGGAGACGCGGCCATGACGGGTCTTGCCTCCGCTCGAATGCTGTTTCGGCACCAATCCCAGCCAAGCGGCAAAGTCCCTGCCGCATTTGAAGCTCTCCATTGGCGGGGCAAACGCTTCGACTGCCAGAGCCGTCATCGGCCCCACTCCAGGCATGGTCTGTAGCCTTCGAGCCATGTCTGCTTGCCCTGCCAGATCCTTGATCCGGCGGTCGCTTGTCGCAATCCGCACGGTCATTGCTTCGATCTGCTCCAGCAAATCGCGGCATTCAATCCGGGCAATCTCAGGCAGATCGCTGTTGGGCTCGGTGATGATCGCGGCGATCCGGGACACGTTATTGATGCCCTGCGGCACCACATGACCGAGCTCGTAAAGAAAAGCGCGCAGCATGTTGACCAGTTCGGTGCGCTGCTGAACTAGCCGGGTCCGCGCCCGGAACAGCATTGCCCGACCTTGCTGCTCGGCTGATTTTGGCTCGACGAAGCGCATTTCCGGTCTCTGGGCGGCGATCACGATCGCCTCGGCGTCTGCCGCATCATTCTTCTGCCGCTTCACAAACGGCTTCACGTATTGCGGCGCAATCAGCTTCACCTCGTGGCCCAGGCTGGTCATCTCGCGGGCCCAGTAATGCGCGCTGCCACAAGCCTCCATCACAACCACCGCACGAGGCTGCTCGGCCATAAACTTGAGGAAACTCTGCCGCGACAGCTTTTTACAAAACCGAAGCTGACCTGTCATCGACGCGGCATGCAGCTGAAAAACAGCTTTTGCCAAATCAACCCCGATCATCATATCCTTTGTCACGGTTGCCGTCCTTTCCGCTCAGTGGCCTTTCAACACCACTATCTTGGCACATTGCGATGCCGTCTGGGGAGGGCGGCAACCACCCCATCTGATTAACTATTCGGTCCGCTTCTTCCAGAACCGGATCGTGTCGGACATCATGACGCGGCAGGGACCGGACGGCCTGCCCCCGCGCCTTTCCAGCCTCTACCCCGACTGGCTCCCCCGCTTCCGCCCGCGCGGCGGCATCAGCGCCTGGTTCGACCGCAAGGCATTGGCCCGGATGCGGGACGCGCTCTAAGCTCCGCCGCCCGCCTGGGCTGGCAAACGGGTTAGCGATCCTTGCCCGCCAGTTCCTTGTTCACGAACAGCGCCAGGCCGGTGACGACCGCACCCGACAGCAGATAGGCGCCCGACGCCGCCAGCCCGAACTCGGCGGAAATCGCCAGCGCGACCAGCGGGGCAAAGCCCGCCCCCACTAGCCAGGCAAGATCCGACGTCAGCGCCGACCCGGTATAGCGGGTCGCGGTACGGAAATTGGAGGCTACCACGCCCGACGACTGGCCAAAGCTGAGGCCAAGCAGGATGAAGCCCAGCACCATGAAGGCGACCTCGCCCAGATCGCCGCCATTCAGCAGCAGCGGCGCGGCGACCGCGAAAAAGCCGATGCCGACCGCCGAAAAGCCCAGCAACCGGCGGCGCCCGATCATGTCGGCAACGAAGCCGGAGACGATGATCGCCAGCACGCCGACAAACGCGCCGATCACCTCGATCACCAGAAAGCGCTCCAGCGGCTGGTCGGTGTAGAGCGCGATCCACGACAGCGGAAACACGGTGACCATGTGGAACAGCGCGAAACTGGCCAGCGGGGCAAAAGCGCCGATGACGATGTTGCGCCCTTCGCTGCGCACGGTCGGGATGACCAGCGAAGGCTGAAGCTCGCGCTTTTCATACAGGCGCGAAAACTCCTCCGTCACCACGATCCGCAACCGCGCGAACAAAGCCACCACATTGATCGCGAACGCCACGAAGAAAGGATAGCGCCAGCCCCAATCGAGGAAATCGGCGCGCGACAAGGTCGACAGGAAGAAGGCGAACAGGCCCGCCGTCACCATCAGCGCCAGCGGCGCACCCAGTTGCGGCATCATGGCGTACCAGCCGCGCTTGCTCTGCGGCGCGTTGAGCGAGAGCAAGGATGCAAGACCATCCCAGGTGCCGCCCAGCGCCACCCCCTGCCCCGCGCGGAACAGCGCCAGCAGCACGGCCGACCAATGGCCGATCGTCGCGTAGCCGGGCAGGAACGCGATAGCCGCGGTCGATCCGCCAAGCAGGAACAGCGCGATGGTCAGCTTCACCCCGCGGCCATAGGCGCGGTCGATCGCCATGAAGATGACCGACCCGATCGGCCGGCTCACAAAGGCGAGCGCAAAGATGGCGAAGGACCAGAGCGTGCCCTGCAGCGGCGACAGATAGGGGAACACATGGGCGGGAAAGACGATGCAGGACGCGATGGCATAAACGAAAAAGTCGAAAAATTCCGACGTCCGCCCGATGATGACGCCAATGGCGATCTCGGTCGGCGCGATTTTCTTGTCGCCATGCGCATGAAGATTGCGCACGTCATGCTCCGCCTGCGTCTTGTTGGGCGTTGTCGTCGCGGATGTCATGGCGTGAAAAGGGCCTTCATGCTGCGGGAACGATTGTTCGCCCTACTTCGTTGCATGGCGAATCATCGGCTTGTCAAATAGACCCATGCCCTATTTCGCAACCGCACAGGGATAGGACAAAAGGTCCAATGTCGCCCCGGTAACTTCCTGACTAGACGGAGGCCATGATCGCTCGACCGCCCGCCAAAAGCCGCGCAATTCTGCGCCGATTCGCGCCCGTTCTGCTGCTGCCGCTGGGGGCGTGCAACTGGGTGGTCATGGCCCCGTCGGGCGACGTTGCAATGCAGCAACGCGACCTCATCCTCATCGCGACCGCGCTGATGCTGCTGATCGTGGTGCCAGTGATGGGCACGATCGCCTGGTTCGCCTGGAAATATCGCGCAAAGGCGCAGGCCGCCGATTATGACCCCGACTGGGACCATTCGACCAGCCTGGAATTGCTGATCTGGTCCGCGCCGCTGCTGATCATCATCGCGCTGGGTGCGGTCACCTGGACCAGCACCCATCTGCTCGACCCCTATCGCCCGGTCGAACGGCTCGACCCGCAGCGCAAGGTCGATCCGGCGGCAAAGCGCCTGCAGGTCGAAGTCGTCGCGCTCGACTGGAAATGGCTGTTCATCTATCCGGAACTGGGGATCGCCACAGTCAATGAACTGGCCGCGCCGATCGACCAGCCGATCGAATTCAAGATCACGTCCGCATCGATCATGAACAGCTTTTTCGTGCCCGCGCTCGCCGGGCAGATCTATGCCATGCCGGCAATGCAGACCAGCCTGCACGCGGTCGCCAACCGGCCCGGCACCTTCGACGGCTTTTCCGCCAACTATTCGGGCGCCGGCTTTTCCAACATGCGCTTCAAATTCCACGCCATGGACCAGCGCGGCTTTGACCAGTGGGTCGCCCGCGTGAAGGCCAGCGGCCAGAGGCTGGACCGCGCCACCTACGTGAAGCTGGAACAGCCCAGCGAAAAGGTGAAGCCGATCTATTTCGCCAGCGTCGAACCCCGCCTGTTCCACGCCGCGCTCAATATGTGCGTGCAACCGGGCAAGCGCTGCATGGACCAGATCATGATGACCGACGCCCTAGGCGGGGCGGGCAAGGAATCGGCCCGCGACACGGCTGGCCTGCGCCATGACGGCACCATCGACGTAGGCGGCTATCACCCGGTCGAACCCGGCAAGAAGGGGGAGATCGCGCAGCCCGCAGGCATGACGCCCGCCGCCGAACGCACCCCCGCCGAGCGCGGCAACCAAGCGCCGGGGCAGCAGGATCATGAGGGGCATGGGGGTGGCCATGGCATGTGATGTTCATTCCTCCCCTGCAAGGGGAGGGGGACCGGCGGAGCCGGTGGAGGGGTGTCGCCCTCACGATAGGGCGACACCCCTCCGTCAGGGCTTCGCCCTGCCACCTCCCCTTGCAGGGGAGGATCAATTCCGAGCCAACACCCCCTTCCCCCTTTCAAGGCCCTAACGTCCATGTCCCCGCATCCCGCCTCCGAAAATAGCGGCATCTGGAAGCTGATCTTCGGTCGACTCGACTGGAGTTCGCTCCCGCTGCATGAGCCGATCGTCGTCGGCACCTTCGTGATGGTCGCGCTGGGCGGCGCGGTGGTGCTGGGCCTCATCACCAAATATCGGCTGTGGGGCATGTTGTGGCGCGACTGGTTCACCACCGTCGACCATAAGCGCATCGGCATCATGTACATGGTCCTGGGACTGATCATGTTCCTGCGCGGCTTTGCCGACGCGATCATGATGCGGCTTCAGCAGGCGATGGCCTTCAACGGTTCCGAAGGCTATCTGAATTCCCATCATTACGACCAGATTTTCACGGCGCATGGCGTCATCATGATCTTCTTCGTCGCGATGCCGATGATCACGGGGATCATGAACTATATCGTCCCGCTCCAGATCGGCGCGCGCGACGTCAGCTTTCCTTTCCTCAACAATTTCAGCTTCTGGATGACGACGGCGGGCGCCGTCATCGTCATGATGTCGCTGTTCGTGGGCGAATTCGCCCGCACCGGCTGGCTCGCCTATCCGCCCTTGTCGGGCATCGCCTATTCGCCGGGCGTAGGCGTCGACTATTATATCTGGGGCTTGCAGATCGCGGGCATCGGTACGCTGCTATCGGGCGTCAACCTGATCGCCACCATCGTCAAGATGCGTGCGCCGGGCATGACGATGATGAAGCTGCCCATCTTCACCTGGACGTCGCTCTGCGCCAATATCCTGATCGTCGCCGCCTTCCCGGTGCTGACCGCCGTGCTGGCGCTGCTCAGCCTCGACCGTTATGTCGGCACCGCCTTCTTCACCAACGACATGGGCGGCAACCCCATGATGTATGTGAACCTGATCTGGATCTGGGGCCATCCGGAAGTCTATATCCTCATCCTGCCGCTGTTCGGCGTGTTCAGCGAAGTCACCTCCACTTTCTCGTCCAAGCGCTTGTTCGGCTACAGCTCGATGGTCTACGCCACGATCGTCATCGCGCTGCTCAGCTATCTCGTCTGGCTGCACCATTTCTTCACCATGGGTTCGGGCGCCAGCGTCAACAGCTTCTTCGGCATCACGACGATGGTGATTTCCATCCCCACCGGGGCCAAGCTCTTTAACTGGCTGTTCACCATGTATCGCGGGCGCATCCGCTACGAACTGCCGATGATGTGGACGGTCGCCTTCATGCTGACCTTCACCGTGGGCGGCATGACCGGCGTGCTGCTCGCCGTTCCGCCGGCGGATTTCGTGCTGCACAATTCGCTGTTCCTGATCGCCCATTTCCACAATGTCATCATCGGCGGCGTCCTGTTCGGCCTGTTCGCGGCGATCAATTACTGGTGGCCCAAGGCCTTTGGTTTCCGGTTGGAGACGACATGGGGCAAGCGCAGCTTCTGGCTGTGGGTCGTGGGCTTCTGGGTCGCCTTCATGCCGCTCTATGTGCTGGGCCTGATGGGCGTCACCCGCCGGATGCGCGTGTTCGATGATCCCAGCCTGCAAATCTGGTTCCAGATCGCGGCGCTGGGCGCGGTGATGATCGCGGGGGGCATCGCCTGCATGCTCATCCAGTTCGCCGTCAGCATCAAGAATCGCGACCAGTTGCGTGACACGACCGGCGATCCGTGGGACGGCCGCACGCTCGAGTGGGCGACCAGTTCGCCTCCGCCCGACTATAATTTCGCCTTCACCCCGCTCATCCATGATGGCGATGCCTGGGCGGACATGAAGAAGCGCGGCTATGAGCGTCCGCTGACCGGCTATGCCCCCATCCACATGCCGTCCAACACCGGCACCGGCATCATCATTGCGGGCCTGTCGGTCGCCTTCTCGGTCGGGATGATCTGGTACATATGGTGGCTGGCGGGCCTGTCCTTCGTCGCCATACTGGCGGTCGCGATCGGGCATACGTTCAACTACAAGCGCGATTTCTACATCCCACGGGACGTGGTTGAGCGTACCGAGGGCGAGCGCAGCGCGCTGCTCGCAACACAGGGCTAAGCATCATGGCCACACGATCCGCAATCGACCCCGCCTTCCTCGATAATGACGGCAATCCGCTCTTCCATCTGGGCGAAGATCCGCATCATCCCGAAGGGTCCAGCACGGCGCTGGGCTTCTGGATCTACCTGATGAGCGATTGCCTCATCTTCGCCTGCCTGTTCGCCATCTATGCCGTGCTGGGCGGCAATTATGCGGCGGGACCGGGACCGCGCGACCTGTTCGACCTCAATCTCGTCGCGCTCAACACCGCGATGCTGCTCTTCTCATCCATCACCTATGGCTTTGCCATGCTGGCGATGGAGAAGGACAAGGTCGGCGCGACGCAGGCCTGGCTCGCCATCACCGGCCTGTTCGGCCTGGCGTTCCTGAGCATCGAACTCTACGAATTTGCCCATCTCATCCATGAAGGCGCAACCCCGCAACGGTCGGGCTTCCTGTCCGCCTTCTTCGCGCTGGTCGGCACCCATGGCCTGCACGTCACCTTCGGCATCATCTGGCTGGTGACGCTGATGGTGCAGGTCGGGCAAAAGGGGCTGATCGCCGCCAACCAGCGCCGCCTGATGTGCCTGTCGATGTTCTGGCATTTCCTCGACGTCATCTGGATCGGCGTCTTCACCTTCGTCTATCTCATGGGGATGCTGCGATGAGCGCGCACGATCACGGCCACGATCACGACCATGGGTCTGGTAGTCACGGCACCATGGGCAGCTACATGATCGGCTTTGGCCTGTCGGTGCTGCTGACGGCCATTCCCTTCTGGCTGGTCATGAACCAGACCTTCGCCAATCCGCAGGTCACCGCCTTCGTCATCATGGGCTTTGCCATGGTGCAGACCATCGTCCACATGATCTACTTCCTGCACATGAACACCCGCTCGGAAGGCGGCTGGTCGATGATGGCGCTGCTCTTCACGCTGGTGCTGGTGGTTATCACCCTGTCCGGCTCGATGTGGGTCATGTATCATCTCAACAACAATATGATGCCCCATATGGAGCATGACATGAGCCAGATGCCGTGACATCGCACAGCCAGGGCCGGGTGGGTTTCCCCGTCGGCCTGACGCTGATCGCCGCCTTGCTGTTTACGGGGCTGTGTGCATTGGGCGTGTGGCAGGTGGAGCGGCTGGCGTGGAAGCGTGACCTGATCGCCCGCGTCGACGCGCGCATCCACGCCACGCCTGTCGCCGCGCCGGCTAGCGCCACCGGGGCCGACGAATATCGCCGCGTGCGCGCGACCGGCACCTTCCTGCACGACCGAGTAACGCTGGTGCAGGCTTCCACCGTGCGCGGCCCCGGCTTTTGGGTGCTGACGCCGCTGCGCCGCCCCGATGGCACGATCCTCCTGGTCAATCGCGGTTTCGTGCCGCACGACGCCCGCACCCGCTACGCCCGCCCGGCAGGGACGGTCCGCATCACCGGCCTGCTGCGTCTTACAGAGCCGGGCGGCGGCTTCCTGCGGTCGAACGATCCCGCCGCCGACCGCTGGTATTCGCGCGATGTCGCCGCCATCGCCGCCGCGCGCGCCCTGCCCGCGACCGCCGATTATTTCATCGACGCCGACGCCGGGACACAGCCCGATGCCCTGCCCGTCGGCGGCCTCACCGTCATCCGCTTCCCCAACAATCATCTTGTCTATGCACTGACATGGTTCAGTCTGGCCGCCATGGTCGCGGGCGCCTATATCCTCCTCATGCGTCAAAGCCGCCGTCCATGACCCTGCGCCTGCCGATCGCCGCCCGCTGGCTGCCCAGCCAGTGGCCAGCCGACGCTGCCGGGCGCAAGAATATGGCGCTGCTGGTGCAGTTGCGCTGGATCGCGCTGGCGGGTCAGGTCGCTACCATCCTGATCGTCCATTACGGCATGGGCATCCGCCTGCCGATGGTGCCGATGCTGGTCGTCCCCTGCATCGCGGCTGGCGTGAACCTGGCCAGCCTCGCCATATTGCGGCGGCGCACCGACATCACCCATGCCGAACTGTTCCTGGCGCTGCTGTTCGACGTCCTCTCGCTCACCGCCCAACTCTATATGAGCGGCGGCGCGACCAATCCCTTCATCTCGCTCTATTTGCTCCAAGTCGCGCTGGGTGCGGTGCTGCTCCATCGCTGGAGCGTGTGGGGCATCGTCGCGATCTCCGTGCTGTGCGCCGCCGGCCTCGCCTTTTTCTACCGCCCGCTGGACCTCAGCGACGCGCTGGAGGGCCGCCTGTTCGATCTGCACATCATCGGCACCTGGGTCTGCTTCACCATGATCGCGGTGCTGCTGGTGCTGTTCATGACCCGCGTGACCCGCAACCTGGCCGCGCGCGAAGCCTATCTGGCGCAATTGCGGCAACAGGCGGCGGAGGAAGAGCATATCGTCCGCATGGGCCTGCTGGCGTCGGGCGCGGCGCATGAACTGGGCACCCCCCTCTCCTCGCTCGCGGTCGTGCTGGGCGACTGGCGGCACATGCCCGAAATCACCACCCACCCCGCTCTGGTCGAGGAAGTGGAGGAGATGCAGGCCGCCGTCACCCGGTGCAAGGCGATCCTGTCGGGCATATTGCTGTCGGCGGGCGAAGCGCGTGGCGAAGCGCCGCAGGTCACCAATGTCCGCGCCTTCATCGACTCCATGGCGCAGGGCTGGCGCGCCGCCAATCCGGGGATGCCGCTGCGCTGCGATTTCGGCCCGCACGATTATCCGCGGATCGTCGCTGATCCCGTCATCCGGCAGGCGATCACCAACCTGCTCGATAATGCGCGGGAGGCGGGCGCAACCTATATTGACCTGCTGGTCGGGCGCGAAAGCCAGTGGCTCAACATTGCCGTGCGCGACAATGGACCGGGGTTCGACGCGGACATGCTGGCCGATTTCGGCAAGCCCTATCGCTCCAGCAAGGGGCGGCAGGGCGGCGGGCTTGGCCTGTTCCTGGTCGTCAATGTCGTGCGAAAGCTTGGCGGCTGCGTCAGCGCCAGCAATGGCGCGGATGGCGGCGCGCTGATATTGCTGCGCCTGCCGCTTGGCACGCTCGCGATCGGGGAGGATAGCGATGACCGATAACCGCCTGCTCATGATCGTCGAGGATGACGACGCCTTCGCCAAGACGCTCAAACGCTCGTTCGAGCGGCGCGGCTATACCGTGCTGATCGCCGACAGTCAGGAAATGGTCGTGCAATTACTGGCGGATCATGATCCGGGCTATGCCGTCGTCGACCTCAAACTGGGCGGGCAATCCGGGCTGGTCTGCGTCCAGGCGCTCCACGCCCATGATCCCGACATGCTCATCGTCGTGC
Source organism: Sphingobium sp. GW456-12-10-14-TSB1 (assembly GCF_059424385.1). NCBI lineage: Bacteria > Pseudomonadati > Pseudomonadota > Alphaproteobacteria > Sphingomonadales > Sphingobiaceae > Sphingobium > Sphingobium sp. GW456-12-10-14-TSB1. Next base: position 1,752,704 of record NZ_JBWKZI010000001.1, read on the forward strand.
TTACCGGCTTTGCCAGCATTGCCACCGCGGTAGAGGCGATCAAGCTGGGCGCCACCAACTATCTCGCCAAACCGTCCAACAGCGACGACATCGAAGCCGCCTTCGCCCGGTCCGGCGGCGACACCGCCATCCCGCTCGCCCCCCGCCCGACGTCGATCAAGACGCTGGAGTGGGAACATATCCATGAAGCGCTCAAGGACAGCGAGTTCAACATTTCCGAAGCCGCCCGCCGCCTGGGCATGCACCGCCGCACCCTGGCCCGCAAACTCGCCAAGCGCCAGATCGGCTGACGCCCAATCGGTTGACGGCGCATTTCCCCCGTGGCAATGGGCGGTCGAACGCGGGTGTAGCTCAATGGTAGAGCAGCAGCTTCCCAAGCTGACGACGGGGGTTCGATTCCCCTCACCCGCTCCAATTTTCCCAATCCTCTGGATAATCCAAACGCGCCTTGGCGACCGGTGCTCGTCAGGCTAAGCCTTGGCGCACGTCAGGGGGATTCATGCGTTTAGGCTGGGATGAGATCAAGCGGCGGGCCAAGGCGTTCAGCGATGAATGGAAAGACGCGCACTATGAGCGCGGCCAGACCCAGACATTCTACAATGAATTTTTCGAGATTTTCGGCATCAAGCGCAAGCAGGTCGCGATCTATGAACAGCGCGTCAAGCTGCTGAACAATCGCCATGGCTTTATCGACCTGTTCTGGCCCGGCACGCTGCTGGTCGAACAGAAAAGCGCCAGCCTGGACCTTGGCCGGGCGCAGGGCCAGGCGCTCGATTATGTGGAGGGCATCCACCCGACGCAGCAACCCCGCTGGGTGCTGTCCTGCGATTTCCAGACCTGGGTGCTTCTGGACCTTGAAACCCGCACACAGTTGAAGTTCCGCCTCGCCGATCTGCACAAGCATATCACCGCTTTCGATTTCATGCTGGGCCGCAAGGTCAGCTTTGAAACCCAGGCAGGCGTCACCATCAAGGCGGCGGAACTGATGGGCAAGCTGCACGACGCGCTGGAGGAAACGGGCTATGTCGGGCATGATCTGGAACAATTGCTGGTCCGGCTGCTCTTCTGCCTGTTTGCCGACGACACCGGCATTTTCCAGCCCAAGGATATTTTCCTCCAGCTTGTCGAAAACGACACGCGGCCCGACGGCAGTGATGTTGGCCGTGTTCTCAATGACCTGTTCGACGTGCTGGACACGCCGGAAAATGCCCGCCAATCGACATTGCAGGCGGAACTCAACGCCTTTCCCTATGTGAATGGCCGCCTGTTCGCCAAGCGTGTCCGCACCCCGCATTTCACCCAGGCGATGCGCGATCATCTGCTGGACGCGGCGCGGCACGACTGGTCGGGCGTATCGCCCGCCATTTTCGGGTCGCTGTTCCAGTCGGTGATGGACGCGAAGGAACGGCGGGCGAAGGGCGCGCATTACACCACCGAAGCCAATATCATGAAGGTCATCGGGCCGCTGTTTCTGGATGATCTGAAATCGGAACTGGCCACCATCATCGCGCGCAAGACAGGCCGGGACCGGGCGCTGGGCGAATTTCAGAACAAGCTGGCGCGGCTGACCTTTTTCGATCCCGCCTGCGGGTGCGGCAATTTTCTGGTCATCGCCTATCGCGAAATCCGCGCCTTGGAATTGGAAGCGCTCAAGGCCCAATATGGCGACCAGCAGATCGACGCAGCCCTGCTGTCCCGCGTCACGGTCGACCAGTTTTACGGCATTGAATATGAGGAGTTTCCGGCCCGGATCGCCGAAGTCGCGATGTGGATGATGGACCATATCTCCAATAATGCGATCAATGAGGCGTTCCGCCTGAACTATGCCCGCATCCCGCTAAAGGACAGCGCCCACATATTGCATGGCGACGCGCTGGAAGCGGACTGGGCCGCGCTGCTGCCGCCGGAAAAATGCAGCTATATCATGGGCAACCCGCCTTTTATTGGGCAGAGCTACCAATCGCTGTTGCAGCGGGATCAAATGGCGCGGGTCATCAACGCCACTAACGGCAAGGCCGGTTCACTGGATTATGTCGCGGCGTGGTTTATCAAGGCAGGGCAATATGTGCAGGACAACCGGCGCATTCGCATTGCCTTTGTTGCAACCAATTCGATTACACAGGGTGAACAGGTGGCGCAGCTATGGCCGATCCTGTTCGACCGACACGGGCTGGAAATCGCCTTTGCCCATCGAACATTCAGTTGGCTGAGTGAAGCCAAGGGCAAGGCGCATGTGCATGTCGTCATCATCGGCCTGGCCCATCGCGATCATGAACCGACGGAGAAGCGACTGTTCAGCTATCCCGACATCAAGCGCGATCCAGTGGAAAGCCGCCATATGGCGCTCACCGCCTATCTGTTTGATGCAAAAGGCGTAGCTAACCGGCACTTGATGGTTCGCACCGCAACAGTTCCGTTGTCTGCCAAAATGCCGATGAGAATGGGCAGTAAGCCGGTAGATGGCGGACATCTGATATTCGACGCCGGGGAACGACAAGCGTTTCTCGACAACGAACCAAATGCACAACCATTCATGGTCCCGTTCATAGGCGCTCAGGAGTATATTTCAGGAAATGGGCGTTGGATTTTATCCGTCAGTAAGGCGGCTCCCGATTTGATCAGAGCTATGCCGTCCGTTCAAGATCGGCTGCGGCAGGTTCGTGATTTTCGCGCCGCCAGTCGAAAGTCAAAAACGCGAGAACTTGCCTCTTATCCGTCACTTTTTGAGGTGACGACAATTCCTGCCACTCCCTATTTGGCTATTCCTGAAGTGAGTAGCGAGCGACGCGATTATGTGCCGATAGGTTGGCTGGAACCGCCTACCATTCCGAGCAACAAGCTCTTGGTCGTTTTGGATGCCACGCTCTGGGACTTTGGCATCCTTACTAGCGGACAGCACATGGCTTGGCTGGGTCATGTTGGTGGAAGATTAGAAAGTCGTTTTCAGTATTCACCCGGTATGGTCTACAACACCTTCCCATGGCCCGACGCCACCCCCGCGCAGCGCGCGAAGATAGAGGAGCTGGCGCAGGCGGTGCTGGATGCCCGCGCCGCCTATCCCACGTCCAGCCTGGCCGACCTTTATGACCCGGACACCATGCCCGCCGACCTGCGCCGCGCCCATGCCGCGCTCGACCGCGCGGTTGATCGCCTCTACCGTGCGGCCCCGTTTGAAACCGACCGCGACCGGGTGGAACATCTGTTCGGCCGCTATGAGGCGCTGGTCAATCCGCTCGAACGGCTGGGCGCCGCGAAAAACCGCCGCGTGGCGCGCAAGGCCGGTCAGGATGCGGGCGGGGGTTAAGGCAACCTGCGGCTAGCGTTCCCCCGGCGAAGGCCGCAGTCCGCGATTGCAGATGTTGTGCCAGACATTCTGGAAGCATCCTCCCCTGCAAGGGGAGGTGGCAGCACGAAGTGCTGACGGAGGGGTGTCGCCCTCTCGATAGCGGGACACCCCTCCGTCTGGCCTGCGGCCAGCCACCTCCCCCGCTGGGGGAGGATCACAGTTCCCGTTCTGAATCGGTTCAATAAGGCGCATCGCCATCGCGCGCCGGAATCGCGCCGCGACGCCCGATATTCCATCCCGCCAGCCGGTGCCCCGCCAGCGCCGCGTCCACGGGCGTCGCGCCCGTCAGCCGTGCATGGAGATAGCCGCCGTTGAAAGCATCGCCAGCACCGCTGGAATCGATTACCGGCACCATCTGCGGGACCGGCACGATGTTGCCATCGACCAGGCAGCCATCACCGCCCAGCTTCACCACCACCTCACGCCCCTGCCCCGCGCCCCAGCGGGCGGCGGCGTCCTGCGCGTCGTCGGCTGCGCCCATCTCCACCTCGTCCGCCAGCGTCGGCAGGCCCATGTCGCTGACCGCAATCGCCCGGTCGCGCCAGTGGCAGGCGGTTGCGGCATCGCTCCACAGCCGGGCGCGATAATTGCCGTCGAACGCCACCTTGCCGCCCCCGGCCCGCACCCTGGCGCACAGGTCCAGCAACGCCTCCCGCCCTTCGTCGGGCAGGATGGCCAGCGTGATGAGCGAGAAATAGAGCAGGTCGGACTGCGCCGCCTGCGCCACCATCTCTGCGCTGCCGGGCAGATCGAACATCCGTCGCGCGGCCGCCTCCCCCCGCCAATAATGGAAACTGCGCTCGCCGCTCGCATCCGTTTCGATCGCATACAGGCCCGGCAGCCGGTCCGCCGCGCGCAGCACCAGCGCGGTGTCGACCCCTTCGGCCTCCCATGCCGCGCACAGCTCCGCGCTCATCGGGTCCGTGCCCATGGCGCTCGCCAGCCGCACCCTGTCGCCCGACCGGGCGAGATGGATCGCGGTGTTGATGACATCGCCGCCATAGCCCAGCGTCCAGCCGTCGCCCGTCCCCCGGCTCAGTTCCAGCATCGCTTCCCCGATGACAGTGACGCTCGCCCCTGCTACGCTGACCATATTCCATCCCGCTCCATCTGACGCCGGTTTCGTGCGGAGCGGCTGCGCGCAAGTCAAGCCATCAACGGTAAACGGCTTGTTTGCGGCAACAGGGAACTTTCACGCGACATGAGCGTTTTGCCTGTGGCAAGGACGCTCTTGATCCATTCGACGTCCGCCTTCGGGGAATTGATGATTAGTGCTGTGCCTGGACGTCCTGACAACTGCTTTGAACTATTGGTCCAGAGTGTTACCGATTACGCCATCTACATGCTCGATCCCACCGGCGTCATCGTCAGCTGGAACGCAGGTGCGCGCCGGTTCAAGGGCTATGAAGCGGACGAGATTATCGGCCAGCATTTTTCCCGCTTCTACACGGCGGAGGATCAGGCGAGCGGCGTGCCTGCCCTTGCCCTCTACACTGCTGAACATGATGGCCGTTTCGAAGCGGAAGGCTGGCGCGTGCGCAAGGGCGACACCCGCTTCTGGGCCAGCGTCGTGATCGATCCGATCCGCGATCCCAGCGGACAATTGCTGGGCTTTGCCAAAATCACCCGCGACATGACCGAACAACGCTCCGCGCGCGAAGCGTTGCGCCACAGCGAGGAACGCTTCCGCCTGCTGGTCGACAGCGTCACCGATTATGCGATCTACATGCTCGATCCCGTCGGCACGGTAACCAGCTGGAACCGCGGCGCGGAACGGTGCAAGGGCTATAGCGCCGACGAGATTGTCGGCCAGAATTTCTCGCGTTTCTATAGCGAGGAGGACCGCATCGCCGGCCTCCCCTCCCGCGCGCTGCACACCGCCGAACAGGAAGGGCGGTTCGAAGCGGAAGGCTGGCGCATCCGCAAGGATGGCACCCGTTTCTGGGCCAATGTCGTGATCGATCCGATCCGCGACCCGCTGGGCCAATTGCACGGCTTTGCCAAGGTGACGCGCGATCTGACCGAACGACGCGAAGCGCAGCGCGCGCTGGACGAAGCGCGCGACGCCATCGTCCAGACGCAGAAGATGGACGCGATCGGCAAGCTGACCGGCGGGGTCGCGCATGATTTCAACAATCTGCTGGCGGTGATCGTCGGCAGCCTTGATCTGGCGCGGCAGCGCATGGCGAGCGGCGCGGACATCAGCCGCTATCTCGACAATGCCATGGCCGCGGCCGAACGTGGCGCGACGTTGACCCAGCGGATGCTGGCCTTCGCGCGCAAGCAGGAACTCAAGCTGCAATGCGTCGATTGCATCGCCCTGGTGCGCGACATGGCGGACCTGCTCCAGACGACGCTGGGGTCGGGCATCACCATCGAAACCCGCTTCCCGCTCGCCATGGTCCCCGCCCATGCTGATCCGACGCAACTGGAACTGGCTCTGCTCAACCTGGCGGTCAATGCGCGCGATGCCATGCCGGGCGGCGGGCTGATCATTGTCGAGGCGGCGGAAATCGCGGTCGATGCCGGCGAACGGCCCGATTTGGCGGCCGGTGCCTATATCCGCCTTGCCGTCACCGACGCTGGCGAAGGCATGGACGAAGCGACGCTGCAACGCGCGCGCGAACCCTTCTTCACGACCAAGGGCGTGGGCAAGGGCACCGGGCTTGGCCTGTCGATGGTCCATGGTTTTGCCCAGCAATGTGGCGGATCGCTGACCCTGTCGAGCGAGGTCGGCTTGGGCACTACCGTCGCCCTGTGGCTGCCCGTCGCCAGCGCCGATACCGCCGAACCCGCGCCCGCGCGCTTTCAGATGGCCGACGACATCGACACGCCGATGGTCATATTGGCGGTCGATGATGATGATCTGGTGCTGATGAACACGGCGGGGATGCTGGAAGATCTGGGCCATACCGTGTTTCAGGCCAGCAATGCCGTGGATGCGCTGCGCCTGCTGGAACAGGGCGCGATCGACCTTGTCGTGACGGACCATGCCATGCCGGGCATGACCGGCGCGCAACTGGCCGACGCGATCGAGGCCTGCTTTCCCGGCCTGCCGGTCATCATCATCACCGGCTTTGCCGAATTGCCCCCGCACGCCAGCGCCCGGCCCCGGCTGGACAAGCCGTTCAAACAGGCCGATCTCGCCCGCATCGTGAAGGCCAGTCGCCCTTCGCGCGCCGGCGATCCGCTGCTCGACGCTACGGTCACGCCGCACGGCGGCTGACACTTTTGGCGGATAGGGGGTTGCAAGCAGCCTGCACTTCGCCAATGGAATAAAAATTCCAACAAAATCGCAGGATTACATGGACACGCCGTTTGCGCCCACACCGACATCGCATTTCTTCACGTCGTTGCGCACCCGGCTGCACTATCTCGACTGGGGCAATTCATCGGCGCCCACGCTGATCCTGGTCCATGGCGGCTTCGACCATGGGCGCAGCTGGGACTGGACGGCGCGCGCGCTGGCGAAGGATTATCACGTCGTCGCGCTCGACCTGCGCGGCCATGGCGACAGCGGCTGGTCGGCTGACGGCGCCTATATGATGACCAATTATGTCTATGATCTGGCGTTGCTGGTCGATCTGCTGGACCGATCGCCGATCAGGATCGTCGGCCATTCGCTGGGCGGGTCGATCGCGCTACGCTTTGCGGGCCTGTTCCCTGACAAGGTGGACAAGATCGTCGCGATCGAAGGATTGGGCCTTTCGCCCCACCGGATACAGGAAAAGGCGCAGGAATCAGAGCCTGACGTCTGGCGCAACTGGATCGAATCCCGTCGCGCCAGCGCCCGCCGCACGCCCAAACGCTACCCAACGATAGAGGCCGCGGTCGGGCGGATGCGCGAACGCAACGAACATCTCTCGCTGGAACAGGCGCTGCACCTCACCATGCATGGCGTCAACCGCAATGAAGATGGCAGCTATAGCTGGAAATTCGATCCCTATCTCAACGGCGCTGCGCCACAGGCCGGATCGGACGACGATCTGCCTGCCTTTTGGCGACAGATCAGCGCGCCGACCTTGCTGTGCCTGGGCCTCGACAGCTGGGCGTCCAACCCGGTCAAGGACGGTCGCGCCGCGCATTTCACCAACGCCCGGCTGGTCGAATTTGCTGATGCGGGCCATTGGCTCCACCACGACCAATTCAACCGCTTCATCGCGGAATTGAGGGCGTTTTTGTGACTATTAGGTCCTCCCCTGCAAGGGGAGGGGGACCGTTCGCGAAGCGAATGGTGGAGGGGTGTCGCCCTATCGATAGGGTAACACCCCTCCGTCTGGCCTACGGCCATCCACCTCCCCTGCAAGGGGGAGGATGCCATTACGCCACAAACCCCGCCACCGCCGCCTGATATTCCGCTTTCAGGCCCGCGATAAAATCGCCCGCTGGCTGCACCTTGGTGATCGCGCCGATCCCCTGCCCGCATCCCCACACATCGCGCCATGCCTTCTTGTCGGTCATGGCACCGGCGAAATCCATGTCCGCCGCCTTGGGCAGCGCGTCCGGGTCCATGCCCGCCGCCACGATACTGGGGCGCAGATAATTGCCATGAACGCCGGTGAACACATCGGAATAGATGATGTCGTCGGCCTGGGATTCGACGATCATCTGCTTGTAGGCCGCATCGGCATTGGCCTCGCTCGTGGCGATGAAGGGCGATCCCATATAGGCCAGGTCCGCCCCCATCATCCGCGCCGCCGCGATCGAGCGGCCCGTCGCAATCGACCCGGACAGTGCCAGCGGCCCGTCGAACCACTGGCGGATTTCCTGCACCAGGGCAAAGGGCGACAGCGTCCCGGCATGCCCCCCTGCCCCGGCCGCCACCGCGATCAGGCCGTCCGCGCCCTTCTCTATCGCCTTGCGCGCGAACCTGTTGTTGATGACGTCATGCAGCACGATCCCGCCATAGCTATGGATCGCCTCATTCACCTTTTCCTGCGCGCCCAGCGACGTGATGATGATCGGGACGCGATATTTGACGCACAGCGCCAGATCCTCCTCCAGCCGGGGATTGGTCTTGTGGACGATCAGGTTGACGGCAAAGGGCGCATCCTTTTCCGTCAATTCGCTGGTCAGCCGTTGCAGCCAGCTCTCGAACACGCCCGAAGGCCGGGCATTGAGCGAGGGGAAGGCGCCGACAATGCCTGCCCGGCACTGGGCGATGACCAGGTCGGGCTGGGATATGATGAACATGGGCGATCCGATCAGCGGCAGCGACAAACGGCCTTGAAGCGATGTCGGCAGGGTCATGATCGTAGCTCTCCTTCTTTGTTCGCCATTCGCGCTATCACTGGCGGCGTCGCAGAAAAAGGCCAAATCAACTGTATTGATGATATAATACAGTCATGCTATGACAGGCCATAATCAACAGTCCGTTGGAGATGGACGATGTATAGCGAGAGTGATCTACAGGATGCTGTAGCGGCGGGGGTTATCCCCGCGCAAAGCGCGCAGGCGCTGCGCGATCATGTCGCCCGGCTGCGGTCCAGCCCGGTGGTGGATGAAGAATCCTTCCGCCTGCTGACCGGCTTCAACGATATTTTCGTGGCGATCGCCGGCATCATCCTGCTGGTCGCGGTCGGCTGGCTGGGCAACAGCATCCGGCTGGGCGCGCCGGAACATCATCCGTCGCTGATGTCGGGCCTGCTGGTCGCGGCAGCCAGTTGGGGGCTGGCCGAATATTTCACCCGCCAGCGGCGCATGGCGCTGCCCTCCATCCTGTTGCTGGCCGGCTTCGTCGGCGGCGTCGCCTTTTCGCTGGGCGCGCTGGCGGCGCAACTCTTCCCCGATGTCGGCGACCGGGCAGGCGCGCTGATCCTGTCTGGCGTCGCTGCATTCAGCGCGCTGGCGGCCTTCGCGCACTGGCGGCGCTTCATGGTGCCGATCACCGTGGCGGCAGGCGCTGCGGCGGCGGCCGGGGTCGTCGCGGGCCTCGTCATCGCGGCGATCCCGAACAACGTCACCCTGCCCTTCCTGCTGTTGCTGGCTGGCGGGCTTGCCATCTTCGCCTTCGCCATGTGGTGGGACATGTCGGACCGCAGCCGCATCACCCGCCGGTCGGACGTCGCCTTCTGGCTGCACCTTACCGCTGCGCCGATGATCGCCCATTCGCTCTTCCACCTGCTCGGCGTATTCGACGGCGACGACATCAGCGTCGCAAAGGCGGTGATGGTCATCGCCCTCTATGTCGCCTTCGGCCTTGTCGCTCTGGCGATCGACCGGCGCGCGCTGCTGGTCTCCAGCCTCGCTTATGTTCTCTTCGCCCTCTATGCCCTGTTCAAGCAGGCAGGCGCGGTCGAACTCTCCGCCGCCTTCACCGCGCTGGTGATCGGCTCCTCGCTGCTGCTGCTGTCGGCGCTCTGGCACCATGCCCGCACGCTGGTGGTCGGCGGCCTGCCCCCGTCGCTGATCGACAAGCTGCCCTATCTCGACCGCGCACCGGCCTGAAAATTCTCCCCAAAGCCTGCCTTGGGGAGGGATCAGGAGGACTTACCCCTCCACGATCCGCAATAATTTGCGCTCGACCGGGGCCAGGATATTCTGCAAATCCTGGCCTCGTTTCAATATATTGCCCGCTTCGCCGACCAGCGCCCACATGCCCTGCCGGTTGCGCAGCGCCGGGCGCTTTTCGATGCGATATTCGGGGCGTTCGGCGGCGCGGCGGAACGCGCTGAAAATCGCGGCCTCACGCCCCATGTCCATGGCATAGTCACGCCAGTGCCCGGCTGACACCATCCGGCCATACAGGTCCATGATTCGCTGCAATTCCTGCCGGTCGAACCCGACCTGCCCCGCTCCACCCTTGGGAAACGGCGTCACATTGGACATCAGGCCCGGTCACGCGCCTTGAACAGCGACTCGTCGTCGGGCAGCTTGGGCCGCTGTTGCTCCGCGATCAGTTCCGCCAGCCGCTTCTGCAACTGTTCGACCTCGCACTGGAGCAGTTCCAGCTTCTGCTTTTCCGGGTCGAAACAGTCGGAGCAAGGGGTGCCATAGGGCACGAAATCGCGCTGATAGGCGGTCACGTCGACCAGCATCGCCCGCGCCGGTATGCCCACCATCGTCGCGCCTTCGGCCACATCCTTGGTCACCACCGCATTGGCCCCGACCCGCGCCCGCGCGCCGACCGTCACTGGCCCCAGCACCTGCGCGCCCGACCCGACGATCACGCCATCGCCCAGCGTCGGGTGCCGCTTGCCCGCAATGCCATTGGCCGGATCGGTCCCGCCCAGTGTCACATTCTGGTACAGCGTCACATCGTCGCCAATCTCCGCCGTCTCTCCGACCACGGTAAATCCATGGTCGATGAAGAAGCGCTTGCCGATCTTGGCCCCCGGATGAATGTCGTTCCCGGTCATGAAGCGCGAGAAATGATTGACCGCGCGCGCCAGGAAAAAGAGCCGCGCCCGATACAGGCGATGGGCCACCCGGTGAAAGGCCAGCGACCAGACGCCTGGATATAGCAGGATTTCCGCACGGGACCGGGGCGCAGGATCGCGCGATTTGACCGAATCCAGATAGGCAATGAGGGCGCGTACCATCCACATATCCCCGAACCGGGCGCGCCTGTCCGCACGCCGCTATAGCTAAATCGAAAACCAACATAGCGACCCAGGTCCGATTTTTCCAGAGACGGCGCTATTTCCCCTTCGCCACCGCAAATAGGAACTTGCTTGCCGCGTGCTGATAAGCAAACTATATAGGTAGACAATCAGACCAAAGGCAGACGGATGATCGACGCTCTCACGGCCCATTTCGGCGAAATTCTGCCGTTCATCCTGGTCGGCTTCGGCGCGCAGATGGTCGATGGCGCGCTCGGCATGGCCTATGGCGTCATCTCCAGCACGCTGCTGCTCACGCTCGGCGTGCCGCCCAGCCGCGCCTCGGCCAGCGTCCATGTCGCGGAAACCTTCACCACCGCCGTCTCGGCCATCAGCCACATCCTGCACAAGAATGTCGACTGGAAGCTGTTTTCGAAGCTCATCATTCCCGGCGTCATCGGCGGCGTGACGGGCGCCTATGTCCTGTCCAATATCGACGGCGCCGTCATCAAACCCTATATCCAGGCCTATCTCGCTGCCATCGGCCTCTATCTCGTCTGGCGTGGCTTTCACCTACCGCCCAAGCAGAAAGACCCCAAATGGGTGACACCGCTCGGCCTGACGGGCGGTTTCATGGATGCGACCGGCGGCGGTGGCTGGGGGCCGATCGTGACCTCCAACCTGTTGTTGCAGGGGTCCAGCCCTCGCCATACGATCGGCACCGTCAACACGGTCGAATTCTTCCTGACCCTGTCGATCAGCCTCACCTTCCTCATCCATCTGGGGTGGCAGGCCTTCACCACCTACACGCTCGGCCTGTTGATCGGTGGCGTATTGGCCGCCCCGGTCGGCGCGATGCTCGCCAAGCATATCCCGCCGCGCCTGTTGTTCACGGCGGTCGGCTTTATCCTGACCCTCACATCCATTGTCGGCCTCGCCAAATATCTTGGATATATCGGCTGAAACACTTATATTCGGCTTTCTGATCGAGGAAGCCGATAGATGTCCAACTACCTCCCCACCCTCAAACAGCTGCAATATCTGGTTGCGCTGAAGGAACAGGGACATTTCGGCAAGGCGGCCGACAGCTGCTACGTCACTCAGTCCACATTGTCGGCGGGCATCAGGGAACTGGAATCGCTGCTGGGCGTCACGCTGGTGGAGCGCACCCGCCGCGTCGTGCGCTTCACCGCGCTTGGCGATCGCATCGTGGAAAAGGCGCACCGCGTGCTGCGGGAGGCGGAGGAGCTTTCCGCCATCGCCGAAGCGTCGGGCAAGCCGCTGTCGGGCGAATTGCGCATGAGCGTCATCCCGACGATCGCGCCCTTCCTGCTGCCGCGCCTGTTGCCCCGCCTGCGCGCCGACCGGCCCGAACTCAAACTCTATCTGCGCGAGGAAACGACCCAGGCGGCGATCGAATCGCTGCGCCATGGCAATGTCGATTGCGTCCTGCTCGCCCTCCCCTTCGCCACCGGCGAACTGGAAAGCGAAATCCTCTTTCAGGACCGCCTCTATGTCGCCTTCCCGCGCGACGATCCGCGCGATCCGCCAGACTGGATCGGGCCGGAGATGATCGACGAGAGCAAATTATTGCTGCTGGAGGATGGGCATTGCCTGAAGGACCATGCGCTGGCCGCCTGCAACCGCCCCGAACTGCGCGCCAGCGCGATCATGATGGGCACGTCGCTGCACACGCTCATTCAGATGGTCGACAATGGCCTGGGCGTCACCATGCTGCCCGAAATGGCGATCGCCAGCGGCATATTGGAACATACCCAGATCGTCGCCCGCCCGCTCCGTTCCGACCGGGCCTGGCGTGACATCGCGCTGGTCTGGCGCAAGAACAGCCCGCGCGAAAAGGAATTCCACCTCCTCGCCGGCATTCTGCGCGAAGCGTCCGATCCGCCGACGATGGTGGAGGCGGCCTGACAGTTCCGTGCGTTTCGAGCGAAGTCGAGAAACAAACGGATGCTAACCGATCCAGCCCTTAGCCTTCGCCTCATCCTCCGCCCGCGCCTCGACCCATCCCGCCGCGCCGTCGGCGAAATGCTCCTTCTTCCAGAAGGGCGCCTGTGACTTCAGCCAGTCGATCAGGAAGGCGCAGCTTTCCAGCGCGGCGGCGCGGTGGCGCGATGCCGTGCCGACGAACACGATGCGCGCCCCCGGCTCCAGCCGCCCGAAGCGGTGGATGACGCTCAGGCCCAGCAGCGGCCAGCGCGCCATCGCCTCGTCGCAGATGCGGTCGACCTGCGCCTGCGTCATCGCCGGATAATGTTCCAGTTCCAGTGCGACCAGCCCGCCGCCCCCGCGCACCACGCCGGTAAAGCTCGCCACCCCGCCGCCGCCCAGGGCTTCGAGCGCGGCCAGTTCGGTCGCGACATCGAAATCCCCGGCCTGCACCGCGACCCTCTTCATCCCCCGGTCACCGGCGGAAACAGCGCCAGTTCGCGCGCATCGCCGATCGGGCTGTCCAGCGCCACAAACCGCTGGTCCAGCGCCGCGCGCAATCGTGTCGCATCGCCCAGCGCCTCGGCATGGCCGCCGCCCCGCGCCGCCAGCATCGCCACCAGATCGGCAATGCTGGTCTCCGCGTCGGGCCGCGCCACCTGCTCCTCATCCAGCCCGATCCGTTCGCGGACCCAGGCGAAATAGACGATCGTCAGCATGATCCGCGCTCAATCCATATGCTTGATGCCGACGCGCAGATAATCCCAGCCGGTTATCAGCGTCAGCAGCGCGGCGGCCCACAGCGTCACGATGCCGACCGCCTGGACGAAGGGAAATTGCGGCACCGCCCCCGCCAGGATCAGCGCGCCCAGCGCAATGATCTGGAAGGTGGTTTTCCACTTGGCCAGCCGCGACACCGGCACCGACACCTGAATGCCCGCCAGAAATTCGCGCAATCCCGATACCGCGATCTCGCGCAGCAGGATGATCATCGCGGCGACGATATGGATGCCCGCTATGTCGCGCGTCGCGCTCAGCATCAGGATGACAGCGGCGACCATGATCTTGTCGGCGATGGGATCCAGGAAGATGCCCAGCCGCGACACCGCGCCCTGTGCGCGCGCCAGATAGCCGTCGAAATAATCGGTAATGCCCATCAGGCAATATAGCGCGAAGGCCAGCGCATAGCCGGTGGTCCAGCGCGCGCCCATTTCCGCGGGCCACAGCAGGGCGACCAGCAACGGCACCGTGACGATGCGCGAAAGCGTAAGCAGATTGGGCAGCGTCAGCATCGCCGCCGACTGCCACAGTCCGGCCCAACGCACAAGGCGCGACACATGGGCACGACACATGATTGCGGCAACGGGATTGGACAGCGGCACCGCCAGCGGCTAGACCCCGCTCCGGTCGCTAACGGTAAAGAAGCCCCCTTCATCCATGAAAGCCTCTCTCAGGCTCTTGAACAAGCGCCGTTTCCTGCCGCTTTTCATCACCCAGTTGCTCGGCGCGTTCAACGACAATCTCTTCAAGAACGCGATGGTGCTGTTCGTCGTCTATCAGGTGTATAACGACGAACGCTCGGAAACCTGGTTCAGCGCGCTGGCCACCGGCATCTTCATCCTGCCCTTCTTCCTCCTGTCCGCCCTGTCGGGACAATTGGCCGATCAGCGGGACAAGGCGGTCATCATCCGCTGGGTCAAGGGCGCGGAAATCGCGATCATGCTGGTCGGCGCGACTGGCCTCGGCCTCATCTGGGCGGGCATCGCCGTCCACACGCTGGCCATCCCGCTGCTGCTGCTCGCGCTGTTCGCCATGGGGGTCCACTCCACCTTCTTCGGCCCGATCAAATACGCCATCCTGCCCCAGCATCTCCATGACGATGAAGTGCTGGGCGGCACCGGCCTGGTGGAAGCCGGCACCTATATCGCCATTCTGGCGGGCACGATCCTGGCTGGCCTGATCCCGGTGGAGGTCGCTGCGGTCGGCATCGTCATCACCGCGCTGATCGGCTTTGCCGCCGGGCGCAGGGTGCCGTCCGCCCCGTCGCTGCTGGAACGGACGCCGATCGATTTCCACATCATCCGTTCGTCGATTACGCTGGTGCGCGGCACCATGCATATCCGCCGCCTGTTTCTGGCGATCATGTCGATCAGCCTGTTCTGGGCGGTCGGCTCCATCCTGTTCATCCAGTTTCCGCCGCTGGTCAAAAATGTGCTGACCGCCGACAAGTCGGTCGCCAGCCTGTTCCTCGCCATCTTCTCGATCGGCATCGCCATCGGCTCGATCGCGATCAACCGGCTGCTCTGCGGCCATGTCTCGGCCAAATACGCCCCGGCATCGGTGATCGGCATGGGCGCCTGCATCGTCGCCTTCCATGTCGTATGCGCGCTGTGGACGCCCGCCCCCGCCGGACAGATGCTCTCGTTCAGCGACTTCCTCGCCCATCCCATGGCGATGCCGCTATCCGCCTGCCTGCTGGGCGTCGCGACCTTTGGCGGCATGTTCGTCGTGCCGCTCTACGCCTTCCTCACCACCACCGTCGAAAAATGCGAAGCCGCCCGTACCGTCGCGGCCAACAATATCGTGAACAGCGGCATGATGGTGGTCGGATCGGTCATCGCGATCGGCCTGACGATCGCCGGCCTGTCAGTCGTGAAGCAACTGCTGCTCGTCGCCCTGCTCTGCCTGCCCTGCGCCTGGCTGGCGTGGAAACTGCACAAGGCGTGCGACGGCCCCGTCTGTGCCTGAAATCCTCCCCTTTAAGGGGAGGTGGCGCGCCGCAGGCCAGACGGAGGGGTGTCCCCCTCTCGATGGCTCAACACCCCTCCGTCTGGCCTGCGGCCAGCCATCTCCCCCGCAAGGGGAGGATGGGCGCTCAGGAAATGAAGCTGTAGAAGGCCGTGAAGAAGGCGCAGAAGCTCAGTCCGAACAGCTTCCAGTCGCTGTCGTCATCGATCCGCTTTCGCCTGGCCGCTGGCGCCTGCTCGACAACGCGCAGCACATGCTGCGGCAACCGCTGGCGAAAAGGGTGGCGGGCGGATTCGGTCGTCAGGACAAGGGGGCGTGTTCGCATGATGATGGGTTAACGCATTATTTACCATTTGGGCCATTGCGAAAGATGGTTAACCTGCCCCTGTCCCGGTGCGGGACAGACTTGACTGTATCAGGCGAATAATACAGCATGGCTGAACCGATGACCGATCCGTCAAGCATAGCCGATCCCGCCGCGCCGCCGCCGCGCGAATTCGGCGCCGGGCCGCCCAGCGCCTTCGCCCCGCCCACGCCCTGGCGGCGGCGGTTGCAGATATTGGGCTGGATCATCGCGGCTGGCCTGGCGCTGCTGATGCTGGTGATCGGCTGGCTCGCCGTCACCGCCCCCCTCTCCCGCTCGCTCCGGCCGATCGCGCCGCCCAGCATCAGCCTGATGTCGACGGACGGCCACCTCATCGCCCGGCGCGGCGCGGTGATCGACACGCCGGTCACCATCGCACAGCTTCCCGCCCATGTGCCCCAGGCTTTCATGGCGATCGAGGACCGGCGCTTCTACAGCCATTGGGGCGTCGATCCGCGCGGCATCGCCCGCGCCGCCTGGCACAATCTCTGGTCGGACGGATCGTCGCAGGGCGGCAGCACCATCACCCAGCAGCTGGCCAAGGGCGTATTCCTCTCCAGCGACCGCACCATGGGCCGCAAGGCGCGTGAGGCGATGATCGCCTTCTGGCTCGAAGCCTGGCTGACGAAGGACCAGATCCTCGAACGTTATCTGTCCAACGTCTATTTCGGCGACAATGTCTATGGCCTGCGCGCCGCCGCGCTCCATTATTTCAACCGCGCGCCCGAACGGCTGACCATCCCGCAGGCCGCGATGCTGGCGGGCCTGCTCAAGGCGCCATCCCGCCTTGCCCCCACCAGCAATCTGAAGGGCGCGCGCGCCCGCGCCGCGCTGGTGACGCAGGCGATGGTGGACGCTGGCTATCTGACGCAGGCGGAACGCAACGCCCTGCCCCCTGTCCGCCTCAACGTCCGCGAAACGCCCGACGCCACCACCGGCACCTATTTTGCCGACTGGGTGCTGCTCGACGCCCGCGACCGGGCGGGCGCGGTCTATGGCGAACAGAAAATCGACACCACGCTCGACTGGCGCATCCAGCGCCTGGCCGAAGCCGCCGTCCGCCGCGCGCCGCTGGGCGGAGCGCAGGCGGCACTGGTCGCAATGAAGCCGGACGGCAGCGTCGTCGCCATGGTCGGCGGCAAGAATTACGCCAAAAGCAGCTTCAACCGCGCCGTGCAGGCCAGGCGCCAGCCCGGCTCGACCTTCAAGCTGTTCGTCTATCTCGCCGCCTTCCGCGCAGGCATGACGCCGGAGGATATGATCGACGACACGCCGATCACCACGGGCAGCTATCGCCCGGCCAATCATGGCGGCAAATATCGTGGCCGCATCAGCCTGCGTCAGGCGTTCGCCGCCTCCAGCAATGTCGCCGCCGTCCGCCTGACGCAGAAGGTCGGCGTCGACAATGTCATCAAGGTCGCCCGCGATCTGGGCGTCACCGCGCCCCTGACCGAGGATTTGAGCCTGGCGCTCGGCACATCGGAAATTCCGCTGATCGAACTGGCCGAAGCCTATGCGGCGGTCGCGGCGGGATCATATCCCGTCCTTGCCCATGGCCTGCCGCCCGAAGAACGGGGCTGGTTCGAACGGTTGATGGCGCGTCAGCGGGCCTTCGATGACGATGAACTGGCCATGATCCGCGACCTGCTCTCCTCTGCGGCCAATCGCGGCACCGGCAGCGCCGCGGCCCTGCGCACCAGCACCTTCGGCAAGACCGGCACGACCCAGGACAGCCGCGACGCCATCTTCGTTGGCTATGCCGGTGGTCTGGTGACGGCAGTGTGGATCGGCAATGACGATAATAGCCCGCTCCCCGGCGGCGCGGCAGGCGGCGGCGTCCCCGCGCGCATCTGGCGCAATTTCATGAGCGGCGCGATCAACGAAGCGGTGGAGGACGCCCCGGTCGAAACGCAGGATGCCGACCTCGTCAACGCCATCGCCAATATCAGCGTGGAAACCAGCATCGGCAATGTCGGACTCGGTGTCGACGAAGGCGGCATGACCGTGAATGTCGGCCCGGCCCAGATCCGCCTGCCCACCGACCAGCCAGCCCCGCCAGCCGACACGCCCCCACCGCGCATCGCCCCCACGCAACCGCCGCAGGGCGAGGATAGCGGGCCTTAACTCGACCGTCAGGGTCGATCGACATTCAGATGATGACGAGCCGAAAATGGTGGTTTTTCGTGACCCGGAGCGCAGCCTACTAAAAGTAGGTGAGCACCGGAAGCACGGAAAATCGCCATTTGCAGGCCGTCAGGGCTGAATGTCGGTCGATCCTAAACCGCCTGCGCGGCCGCCCAGCCACTGGCCCACGCCCATTGGAAATTATAGCCGCCCAGCCAGCCGGTCACGTCCACCGCCTCGCCAATCGCGTACAGGCCCGGCACCTTGCTTGCCTCCATCGTCCGCGATGACAGGCCCGCCGTCGCAATCCCGCCGACCGTCACCTCGGCCTTGGCATAGCCCTCCGTCCCCGTCGGCGCGAACGGCCAGTCGTGCAGCCGCGCACCCAGTTGCCGCAGCGCCTTGTCGGACAGATTGCCCATCTCGCCCTGCACCCCGGCCCGCTCCAGCAGCGCATCGGCCAGCCGCTCGGTCAGCGCCTGCGCCACCACTTTGCGCAAACTTGCGCGTGGCCGTTCGCGCTTCGCCTCGATCAGCCAGTCCGCGTCATGGTCGGGCAGGAAATCGACATGGATCGGGGTGCGATGCTGCCAATAGGATGAAATCTGCAACATCGCCGGTCCCGACAGACCGCGATGGGTGAACAGCGCCGCCTCCCGAAACCGCACCTTGTTCCAGCGGACCATGACGTCCGCCGACACGCCCGACAGTGCCTGAAACAGCGCCTCGTCCGTCCCCAGCGTGAAGGGCACCAGCGCGGGCCGCGGCTGGATGATCGACAGGCCAAACTGCCGCGCGACGTCATAGGCAAAGCCGGTCGCGCCCATCTTCGGGATGGACGGCCCGCCGGTCGCCAGCACCAGCGCGGGCGCGCGATGCTCCACCCCGCCGACCGCCACCCGATACAGGCCATCGCCATGCGCCACATCCGCAATCGGCTGCCCCAGTGCCATCGTCACCCCGCCCTTGGCGCATTCCTCCTCCAGCATCGCGACAATCTGTTTGGCCGACCCGTCGCAGAATAATTGCCCCAGCGTCTTTTCATGCCAGGCGATGCCATAGCTATCGACCAGCGCGATGAAATCCTGCGCGCCGTACCGCCCCAGCGCGGACTTGGCGAAATGCGGATTGGCCGACAGATAGCGATCGGCCGCCGTGTCGATATTGGTGAAATTGCACCGTCCGCCGCCCGAAATCAGGATTTTCTTGCCCGGCTGATCGGCATGGTCGACCAGCAGCACCCGCCTGCCCCGCTGGCCTGCGACCGCTGCGCACATCATCCCCGCCGCACCCGCACCCAGGATGATCGCGTCCCAATCGGCCATCATCGACCCCGATTGCCGCGCACCAGCGCCTCGTCCAGCGCCGACAGGAATCGCGAACGGTCATTCTTGCCAAAGGGCGGCGGCCCGCCAATCTGTTCGCCCCCCGCGCGCAGATCCGCCATGATCGCCCGCGTCGCAATCGCCGCGCCAATCGAACTCAGCGTGAAGGGCTTGCCATTGGGCGCAATCACGATCGCACCGGCTTTCAGGCATCGGTCCGCCAGCAGGATGTCGGCCGTGATGCACACCGCGCCCGCATCCGCCCGCTCGGCAATCCAGTCGTCCGCCGCATCGAACCCGTCGCTCACCACCACCCGGTCGATCAGGTCATGGGCGGGAACCCGGATCGGGCTGTTGCTCACGATCGTGACCGGCACGCCATGGCGAAAGGCGACCTTGTAAATCTCGTCCTTCACGGGACAGGCATCGGCATCGACCAGAATCTTCATGGCTCCGGGCGATAAGCGCGGGGACGGCACTTCACAATGGCGAGTATGTCCGCCGCCTGTTTCCATTATTTCCCGCTATGACCATTCCCCGCCTTCACCCCACGCCCATCCTGCCCTACATGGGACGGCAATGAGCGCCCCCCTGTACAACAAAGATATTTTGCGGCTCGCCGCCAGCATCCCGCATCATCACCGTCTGCCTGCCCCGCAGGCGAGCGTGGAGCGGCGCTCTCCCACCTGCGGGTCGCGGGTGACGGTGGATGTGGCGATGGCCGACGGTCGCCTGTCCGACATCGGGCTGGACGTAAAGGCGTGCGCGCTGGGACAGGCATCCGCCTCGCTGATGGCCGCGCAGGCCATCGGCATGAGCGCCGACGAACTGGCCGAGGCCCGCGACAAGCTGACCGACTATCTGTCGGGTGCCAGCGACGATCTCGATTTCTGGCCCGGCCTTGCCGTCCTCGCCCCGGCGCGCGGCTACCCCGCCCGCCATGCCTCGATCCGGCTGGGCTTTGAAGCCATTGCCGAAGCCGCCCGGATGGCCGACGCCTGATGGCCAAATCCGCCGCTCCCATCACCGCGACCGAGATATTGCTCTCCGACGGCGTCCTCCTGCTGGGCGCGGCGTTGCTGTTCGTCATCATCTTCCGCCGCTTCGGGCTGGGCGCGGTGCTGGGCTATCTCGTCGCGGGCGCGCTGGTCGGGCCGCAGGGGCTGGGGCTGGTGGGCGGCGGTGAATCGAAGCTCGCCATTGCCGAAATCGGCATCGTCCTGCTGCTCTTCCTCGTGGGTCTGGAACTGCATCCCGCCCGACTCTGGCGGTTGAAGCGGGACATATTCGCCCTCGGCCTGGCGCAGGTGGTGCTGTGCGGCTGCGTCCTGACCGCGATCATCTTCTATTTCACCGGCTTCACCTGGGGCGCGGCGATTGCGCTCGGCCTGCCGCTCGCCCTCTCGTCGACCGCTCAGGTCTTGCCGGGCCTGAAATCCAGCGGCCGCATCAACTCGCCCTTCGGTGAAAAGATATTCTCGATCCTGCTGTTTCAGGATCTTTCCATCGTCCCGCTGATCACCATCGTCGCCGCCCTGTCCCGCAACCCCGCTGATGCAGGCGGACCGCCCGGATGGATGACGGCGGCCTATACCGTCGCGGCGATCGCGGGCCTGGTTCTGGCCGGTCGCTTCATCCTGCGCCCGCTCCTGTCCCTTGTCGGACGATTGGGCGAGCGCGAACTGTTCGTCACCGTCGGCCTGTTCACCGTGCTGGCCGCCGCCGCGCTGATGCACAGCCTGCATCTTTCCACCGCCCTGGGTGCCTTCGTCGCGGGCGTGATGCTCGCCGATTCGCCCTATCGGCATGAAATAGAGGCGGACGTCGAACCCTTCCGTTCCATCCTGCTTGGCCTGTTCTTCCTGGCGGTCGGCATGGTGCTGGATCTCGCCACCGTCGCTGCCAATCCCGTGTTCGTCATCGGCATGGCGCTGATCCTGGTCGCGACCAAGGCCGCGATCATCACCGGCCTCGCCCGCCTGTTCGGCATGGACTGGCGGCCCGCGCTTGGTGCTGGCCTGCTGCTCAGTCAGGGCGGCGAATTCGGCTTCGTCCTGTTCGCTCAGGCGCAGGGCGCGCTGCTGATCGCGCCCGAAGCCGCCAGCCTGTTCAGCGCCATCGTCACCTTCTCCATGGCGACTACCCCCTTCCTGATGCTGTTCGCCCGCCGGTTCGAATTCGCCACGCCCAGTGCCGGCGCCGATCTGCCCGACCCGGACGAAGCGCCGCGCGGCACCGCGATCATCGTTGGCTATGGCCGCTTCGGCCAGACGGTCGCGCAGATGCTGATCGGCCACGGCTTTGCCGTCGTGTCGATCGACAAGAAGCCCGCCCAGATCGAAACGTCGCAGCGGTTCGACACGAAAGTCTATTATGGCGACGGCACCCGCATCGACCTGCTGCGCCGCGCCGGCGCGGAAGAAGCCCGGCTGATCGCCTTCTGCATCGACGATCCCTCGCTTGACAGCCGCACGCTTGAACCCATTGCCGAAGCCTTCCCGCAGGCGGCGCTGATGGTCCGCGCCTTCGACCGGCGGCAATTGCTGGCCTTGCAGAACATCGATCTCGCCGCCGTGGTGCGCGAAGTCTATGAATCGGCCATCTGCATGGGCGTGCAGGCGATGGAGGCGCTTGGCGTCCCATCGGAGGAAATCGAGGAAGTCGAACGCCAATATCGCGCCAACGATCAGCAAAGGCTGGCGCTCCAGATCGAACATGGCACGCTGCTGGCGGCCAAGGATCTCATGTATCGCCCCGGCAGAGGCATGCGCCTGCTCTCGCGCGGCGATGGAGAAAAGCCATGATCCCCATATTCGCCGCCCTGTCTGCCGCCCTCGCCATCGGGGCGGGCGCGTTCGGCGCGCATGGCGTTGCCGATCCCAAGGCGGCGGAATGGCTGCGCACCGGCGGCCTTTACCAACTGGTTCATGCCGTCGCCGCGCTGGCGATCATGGGCGTGGCGCGCGGCGCGGCGGCGCTTTTACTGGTTGGCGCGGCGATCTTCGCCCTCACCCTCTACGCCATGGCGCTGGGCGCGCCCAAATGGCTGGGCGCGGTGACGCCCATTGGCGGCCTGTTGATGATCGCTGGCTGGCTCTGGGCGGCATGGACCTTCGGGCAACGCTGACGCGCGCCCTTGCCCCGGCCATCTACCCGGCCTAGATTGACGTCATGGCCGACCATCACCACCATCATCACGAACCCACCGGCACCCGGTTGGCCGACGCTGCTCGCGCCACGCTGGAAACGCAGGGCGAACAATGGACGCCCATGCGCGCGGCCATTTTCGATGCGCTGGCGGCGGAGGACAAGCCCGCATCGGCCTATGACATTGCCGACACCGTGTCGAAGGCGCGCGGCAAGCGGGTCGCGCCCAACAGCGTCTATCGCATCCTCGACCTGTTCGTGACCAACAATGTCGCGATGCGGGTGGAAAGCGCCAACGCCTATATCGCCAATGCCCATCCCGGCTGCCACCATGACTGCATCTTCCTGGTGTGCCGCACCTGCAAGCAGGCTACCCATGTCGATGATGACAAGGTGACGAACGAAGTCCGCGCCGTTGCCGAACAGGAAGGGTTCAAGCCCGAACGCCCGGTGATAGAAATTTTGGGAACATGCGCCAAATGCGCTGCATAAGTGGATCGTTGCGCTTCGCGACGGAACGGCCTAGCGCCCTGACGAGTCTATGTCTTTCATGAACGATCGCCCCCAAACCCCGTTGCTCGACCAGGTGATCTGGCCGTCCGACCTGCGCGCCCTCAAGCCGGAGCAGCTGCGGCAACTTGCCGACGAACTGCGGCAGGAAGTGATCGCCGCTGTCGGCGTCACTGGCGGCCATCTGGGATCGGGGCTTGGCGTGGTCGAATTGACGACCGCCATCCACTATGTGTTCGACACGCCCAATGACAAGCTGATCTGGGACGTGGGGCATCAATGCTATCCCCACAAAATCCTGACCGGACGGCGCGACCGCATCCGCACCCTGCGTCAGGGCGGCGGCCTGTCGGGCTTCACCAAGCGCGCCGAATCCGATTTCGACCCGTTCGGCGCGGCGCATAGCTCCACGTCGATCAGCGCGGCTCTGGGCTTCGCCATCGCCAACAAGATGCAGGACCGGCCGGGCAAGGGCATCGCCGTGATCGGCGACGGCGCGATGTCGGCGGGCATGGCCTATGAGGCGATGAACAATGCGCAGGCGGCGGGCAATCGCCTGATCGTCATCCTGAACGACAATGACATGTCGATCGCCCCCCCGGTTGGCGGCCTGTCGGGCTATCTCGCGCGGCTCGTGTCCAGCCGCGAATTTCTGGGCCTGCGAGACCTTGCCAAGAAGCTGGCGCGCAAGCTGCCCCGCCCGCTCCACAATGCCGCGCGCAAGACCGACGAATTCGCCCGCGGCATGGCGATGGGCGGCACCTTGTTCGAGGAACTGGGCTTTTACTATGTCGGCCCGATCGACGGCCATAATCTCGACCAGTTGATCCCCGTGCTGGAAAATGTCCGCGACGCTGCCGAAGGGCCGTGCCTGGTCCATGTCGTCACGCAAAAGGGCAAGGGCTATGGCCCCGCCGAAGCGGCCGATGACAAATATCATGGCGTCCAGAAATTCGACGTCATCACCGGCACCCAGGCCAAGGCACCGCCCGGCCCGCCCAGCTACACCAATGTCTTTGCCCAGGCGCTGATTGCCGAGGCGCAGCGCGATCCGGCCGTCTGCGCCATCACCGCCGCCATGCCGTCCGGCACCGGGCTGGACAAGTTCGCGACCGCCTTCCCCGACCGCTGCTTTGACGTCGGCATCGCCGAACAACATGCCGTCACCTTTGCCGCGGGCCTCGCTGCGCAGGGGATGCGGCCCTTCTGCGCCATCTATTCGACCTTCCTGCAACGCGCCTATGATCAGGTCGTCCATGACGTCGCGATCCAGAATCTGCCGGTCCGATTCGCCATTGACCGCGCGGGTCTGGTCGGCGCAGACGGATCGACCCATGCGGGCAGTTTTGACGTCACCTATCTCGCCACCCTGCCCAACATGGTGGTGATGGCGGCGGCGGACGAGGCGGAACTGGTCCATATGACCCATACCGCCGCCTGCCATGACAGCGGCCCGATCGCGCTGCGCTATCCGCGCGGCAACGGCACCGGCGTCGCCATGCCCGCCATTCCGGAGCGTCTGGACATCGGCAAGGGCCGCATCGTGCGCGACGGGCGGCAGGTTGCCATCCTCTCGCTCGGCACAAGGCTGGAGGAGGCGCTCAAAGCCGCCGAGGCTCTGGAAGCGCGCGGCCTCTCCACCACCGTCGCCGACCTGCGCTTTGCCAAGCCGCTCGACGAAGCGATGATCCGCCGCCTGCTCACCACCCATGAAGTCGCCGTGACGATCGAGGAAGGGGCGATCGGCGGCCTTGGCGCGCATGTGCTGACGCTGGCCAGTGACCTTGGCCTGATCGACAACGGCCTGAAACTGCGCACCCTGCGCCTGCCGGACCTGTTTCAGGATCAGGACAAGCCCGAAAAACAATATGCCGACGCGCGCCTGGACGCCGACGCCATCATCGACACGGTGCTGACGGCATTGCGCCACAACAGCGTAGGAACCGAAGCGCGGGCCTAAAAAAACATCCTCCTTCCGGGGGAGGGTATCATAAACTTGCTGTGCTCCGTTCGTTTCGAGCGAAGTCGAGAAACATCACGCACAGGTTTCTCGACTTCGCTCGAAACGAACGGAGGTGGGCGCTTCACGCGGGAAAGCAGCTATCGCAACAAAAAAGGGGCCATTCGGCCCCTTTTCCATTCCCTGTCACTGCGGCGTTGCGGCTCGTGCGTCCTGACCGTCGCCTTCGGGGGCGGCGATAATGTCGCGGGTGGTCGCACCCTTGTCGACCACTTCGGTGCCCGGATCGCCAGCGGTCGAGCGGATGCCCGCCGCCGCATTGGCGCGACCGGCGGCGTTCAGCGTCGACGTTTCGGTCGCGCTGCGCTGCGCCGGGCCACCGAACATCGCTTCCATCGCCGCCTTGCTCGAATCGACCGCATTGGACGAAGGCGAGCCGGGCGCGGGCGGCACCAGCGCGAAGTCTGGCGGGATCACCAGCGGCGCCTGACGCGACACCGCAAATTCATCGGGACGTTCGCGGTTGAACAGCCCGCCGCCGCCGCCGCAGGCCGACAGGGTGGTGAGCAGACCGGCGGCAAGGATCAGTTTAAGCTTCACTTCAAAGTCTCCGTATTTGCGCCCTTGTCGCGCAGCAGCAACGCCCGCGCAAGCAGGATCAGCACGCCGATGGTGATCGCTGCGTCAGCCAGGTTGAAAATCAGGAAGGGCCGCCAGTCGCCAAAATGCAGGTCGGCATAATCAACGACATAGCCCAGCCTTATCCGGTCGACGATATTGCCTATGGCGCCGCCCAGGACCAGCCCCAGCGCCGCGACATCCTGCCGCGCCTTTTCGCGCCACATCCACACGCCCACAAATCCGGCGATCAATATGGTCATGCCCACCAGCGCCCAGCGCATCAGGTCGGTGTCGGCGTGGAAGAAGCCCATCGACACGCCGCGATTTTCCAACCAGCGCAGGCGGAAGATCGGCAATATCTCGATCCCCAGATCCGCCCGGCTCTTGAGCGCCAGCGGATAGGTGACGGCATATTTGATGAGCTGGTCGAGCGCCAGCGTCACGATCGCGACGGTCAGGCCCAGCGGGCGGTGGTTGATAGGATTAGTCATCGATCAAACCCAGCGACTGGAAAAAACGTGCTCCCGCGAAGGCGGGAGCCCAGCTCGGACGGCACGACTAGGCTCCCGCCTTCGCGGGAGCACGTTGTTCCATGCCTATTCATGGCGCAACAACCGCGTCACACCGGCCACACAGCGCGCCATCCTCGGTGACTTCGGGCAGCAAGCGCCAGCAACGGCCGCACTTGTGCCATTCGCTGGGACGGACGCTGATGCCGTCGCCCTCGCCCATCGTCACCCGCGCGACGATCGCCACTTCGGCGAAATCGACGTCGCCCACGGCCAGCACCTGCCCCATGGTGACATCGGCCTCCAGGCTGGAACGCACGATCTTCTCGCGCCGCAACGGCTCGATCGCCTCGTTCACCTGTTCGCGCTGGCTGCGCAACTCGGTCCATTTCTCGTCCAGATGCGCGTTGATCCAGTGATGGTCGATCTCCGGCCATTCCAGAAAATGCACGCTTTCCTCGTCACTTGGGAAGCGGCTTTGCCATACTTCCTCCGCGGTGAAGGGGATGATCGGCGCGGCATAGCGGACCAGCGCGTGGAACAGCGTATCCAGCAATGTGCGATAGGCGCGGCGCTTGGGGTCCGACGGCGCGTCGCAATAGAGGCAGTCCTTGCGAATGTCGAAGAAGAAGGCCGACAGGTCGCTATTGGCGAAATCGAACAGCGCGCGGGTATAGCGGCTGAATTCCAGCCAATTCTCGCTGTCCGCCGCCTTGTCGACAACGCTGCGCAATTCCGCGTCCAGCGTCGCCAGCCGGTGGAGCATATAGCGCTCCAGCTCCGGCATTTCGGCGTAGGACACGGCTTCGGTCTCTTCATCATAATCGGAAAGAGCGCCCAGCATGTACCGGAAAGTATTGCGCAATTTGCGATAGGCGTCGGACGATCCGGCCAACACTTCCTTGCCGATCCGCACATCGTCGAAATAGTCGGTGCTCGCGACCCATACGCGCAATATGTCCGCGCCGCTTTCGCCCATGATCTTGAGCGGATCGACAACATTGCCAAGGCTCTTGGACATTTTGCGCCCGGTCCCGTCGAGCGCGAAGCCATGGGTCAGCACTGCCTTGTACGGTGCCTGTCCGCGCGTGCCGCAGCTTTCGAGCAGCGATGACTGGAACCAGCCGCGATGCTGGTCAGACCCTTCGATATACAGGTCGGCGCGCGCGCCCTCGCCATAGCGGGCCTCCACCACGAAACTGTGGGTCGACCCGGAATCGAACCACACATCGAGAATGTCGGTGATGACCTCATAGTCGGCCAGATCATGCTCCGGCCCCAGCAGCGCCTGATGATCCGCCCCGAACCAGGCATCCGCGCCGCCCGCCTTGAACGCTTCGACGATGCGGGTATTGACCGCCGGATCAACCAGATACTGCCCACTCTTGCGATGCACATAGAGCGCGATCGGCACGCCCCAGGCGCGCTGGCGGCTGATCACCCAGTCGGGACGCCCTTCGACCATGGACCGGATACGGTTGGTCGAGCGCTCCGGCACCCAGCGGGTGTTCTGGATCGCATCGAGCGCCACGCCGCGCAGCGTCGGCCCGTTGGTCGGCAGCGCCGTCGCCAGCGCGCCGGTGACCGGCTCCAGCGGCGGCAGCGGATAGTCCATCACCTGCCCGCTCGGCTTGTCCATCGGAATGAACCATTGCGGCGTGCAGCGATAGATGATCCGCGCCTTCGACCGCCAGCTATGGGGATAGCTATGCCTGAACTCGCTGGCCGACAGCAGCGCGCCAGCCGCGCGCAGGTCAGTGCAGATCGGGCCGTCCGCACCGTTGAACTTGGTATTGATGACGCTGCCCTGCCCCGGCAACCATTCCCAATCGTCGCGATAGAAACCAGCATCATTGACCGCAAAGACCGGGTCGATGCCCAGCTTCTTGCAGGCGATGAAATCCTCCTCGCCATGATCGGGGGACATATGGACAAGGCCGGTACCCGCGTCGGTGGTAACATGATCGGCGGGCAGGAAGGGACGCGGACGGGCGAAGAAGCCGCCGAGCGCGTGCATCGGATGACGGGCGATGGCTCCGGCGAGGTCGATGCCTTTGCCGGTCCATATCGACATATACCCGAAGTCTTCTTCGTCGGTATTGCGAGCAAACCAGCCGTTACGTTCACCGAAAGCGTGCACCAAATCCGAAGCTACGAGAAAACGGCGACCAGTCTTCGTCGGCGCCGATTCATCGTTCAACGGAAGCGTCGTCTCTTCAACCAGCTTATACTCGATCCCCTCCCCAAACGCGATCGCCTGGTTCACCGGGATCGTCCAAGGGGTCGTCGTCCAGATCACCGCATGCGCGCCAACCAGCTCCGGCGCATTGGGCGCTTCCACAATCTCGAACGCCACGTCGATCTGCGTCGACACGACATCCTCATATTCCACCTCAGCCTCGGCCAGCGCGGTCTTTTCGACCGGGGACCACATCACCGGCTTGGCCCCGCGATACAGCTGGCCGCTTTCCGCGAATTTCAGCAACTCGCCCACGATGGTAGCTTCGGCGTCGAACTTCATGGTCAGGTAGGGATCGGCCCAGTCGCCCATCACGCCCAGACGCTTGAACTGCTCCTTCTGCACGCCCACCCATTTGTCGGCATAGGCGCGGCACTGGGCGCGGAACTCGGCGGCGGGCACCTCGTCCTTGTTCAGCTTCTTCTTGCGATACTCCTCCTCGATCTTCCATTCGATCGGCAGGCCATGGCAGTCCCATCCGGGCACATAGGGCGCATCCTTGCCCAGCAGCGATTGGCTGCGGACGATGATGTCCTTGAGCACCTTGTTCATCGCATGGCCCATATGGATGTCGCCATTGGCGTAGGGCGGCCCGTCATGCAGGATGAAGCGTTCGCGCCCCTTGCGCCGCTCGCGCAGCCGGTCATACAGACCCATCGCCTCCCACTTGGCCGCGATCGCGGGTTCCTTCTGCGCCAGGCCGGCCTTCATCGGAAAGTCGGTGACGGGCAGGAAAACGGTGGACTTATAGTCAGGTGCGTCGGTCATAATGGGTCCGGTATCTGCTAATGACCGTTCGCCCTGAGCGAAGTCGAAGGGCTCGACCGACCGATAGGGAGGTCACTTCGCTCCGCTCAGTAGAAGGCTTCGACTTCGCTCAGCCCGAACGGGTGAGAAAACAAGCCGCCATTAAGCGACGTAAGGCGTTCCCGCAAGGATTTGCCGTGCAGCCTCGCAGTCCAGCGCGATCTGCGCCATCAGCGCGTCCAGCCCGTCATATTTCGCCTCCGGCCGCAGGAACGCGATCAGTTGCACGGCAATGCACTGGCCATACAGGCTTTCGGCAAATTCGAAGAAATGCGGTTCCAGCAATTCCTTGGGCGGGTCGAAGGTCGGGCGGATGCCCAGATTCGCCGCCCCGTCCAGCACGCGCCCGTCCGGCAAAATCCCGCGCACCGCATAAATGCCATAGGCCGGGCGCAAATAGCTGCCCATATCGACATTGGCGGTGGGAAAGCCGATCGTCCGCCCCAGCTTGTCGCCATGCTGCACCTCCCCCTCGATCGCGAAGGGCCGGGTCAGCAGCCGGGTCGCGGTGGCGCAATCGCCCGCCTGCAACGCCGCGCGGATGCGGCTGGAGGAAATCACCGCCCCGTCCGCATCGGTCACCGGCGCAACCGCCTGCGCCCACATGCCCCATGGCGCGCCCAGTTCGGACAGGGCCGCCACGGAACCGGCGCGCCCCTTGCCAAAGGTGAAATCCTGCCCGGTGACGACCCCCGCAATGCCCATATCGGCGGCCAGCAGGCGCACGAAAGCCTGCGGCCCAAGCGCGGCCAGTTGGGGGGTAAAGGCGAACACCATCATCGCGTCCGCCCCGGCAGCGGCGAACAGGGCCGCCCGCTGGTCCAGCGTGGTCAGGCGAAAATGGGGCGTGTCGGGCCGGAACAACCGCATCGGATGCGGATCGAAGGTCGCGACGATGACCGGACGCCCCTCGGCACGGGCGCGGTCTATCGCATGGCCGACCACGGCCTGATGCCCGGCGTGAAACCCGTCGAAATTGCCCAGCGCCATGATGGCCCCGCGCAAATGCGCCGGGACCGGGGCGCCGCTTGTCAGCCGCTCCATGGCGCGGCCTATAGGGGGCATCCCGGCCAAGAGCAATGACCGAGACCCCTCTCGCGAACGCCCGCAATCCTCAGTCGTCAGCCACCACGCAGGAAGGCGATGAGATCGGCATTCAGCCGGTCGGGCACCGTCGCGAACAGCCCATGGGGCTCGCCCTCATATTCCAGCCATTGCGCGCCAGCGATCCCCGCCGCCGCCGCGCGACCGCTGGGGTCGATCGGCACTGTCTTGTCACCGCTGCCATGGATCACCAGCGTGGGGACGGTGAAGCTTGCCAGGTCAGGACGGAAATCGGTGCGCCCGAAGGCATCGACACAGGCAATGGTAGCCAGCGGGCTGGCCATGATGCCCAGCGCGAAACTCCAGTCCAGCAAACCCTTGCTGACCGGGCTGGTCACCCAGCCAACGCCATAGAAATCCTTGGCGAAACTCTGGAGGAAGTCGAAGCGATCCTTGCGGATATCCTCCTGCATACCGGCAAACACATGCTCCTCCACGCCATCGGGATTGTCAGCGGTCTTGAGCAGATAGGGCACGACGGACGACACCAGGACCGCTCGGTCCACCCGCGCGGCACCATGGCGGGTCAGGTAACGGGCAATCTCGCCCCCGCCCATCGAAAAGCCGACCAGGCTGACGCGCGGCAAACCCAGATGGGCGATCAGGTCGGCCAGATCGTCGGCGAATATGTCATAGGTATAGCCGGTCGCAGGATGGCTGCTCTGGCCAAAGCCACGCCGATCATAGGTGATGACCTGATGCCCAGCCTCGACCAGCGCGACTGTCTGATATTCCCACATATCGCCGGTCAGCGGCCAGCCGTGGATCAGGATGACGGGCGGGCCTTCTCCGGCCACCTTATACTGGATATGCGCGCCGTCGCGTGCGTCTAAAATGGGCATGGATGCAGTCCTCTATCCGGGGACTGCCTTAACCTGCGGAAATAGCGCCCTGTTCCGAATCGATGCGACAAAGAGAGACAAAACTATAGGCGGGCCGATCATCGACGGCCTCATGCGCTTCCCGCGCCACTTCCACCCAGTCCGCCGGATCGGGATAGGCGATGCTGGCATCCCCCACCGCGTCCAGATGCACTTCGGTCAGCTCGATTCGATGGGCAACGTCCAGGAACAATCGATAGATTTCCGCCCCGCCAATCACCATCACGCCCGGCGCATTGGCCAGCGCCAGCGCGCCCGCGACATCATGCGCTACCTCCGCCCCTGCCCCGCTCCATGTCCGGTCGCGGGTCAGGACGATATGGCGACGCCCCGGCAGCAGGCCCGGCAGGCTGTCGAACGTCTTGCGCCCCATGATCATCGGATGGCCCAGCGTCAGCGCCTTGAACCGCTTGAGGTCCGCCGGCAACCGCCAGGGCAGATCACCATCCCGCCCGATCACGCCATTGTCGGCGCGGGCCAGGATCAGCACGATCTCGCTCACAGCGTCAGCCGCGTGACATGCCCCATCTTGCGCCCCGGCCGCGCTTCATGCTTGCCATAAAGGTGCAGATGGTTGGCCGGATCGGACAGGATCGCCTGCCAGTCATGCGCCGCCTCGCCGATCAGGTTGCGCATCTCCACCCGGCGCGCCGCCAGCGCGGTGTCGCCCAGCGGCAGTCCGCAAATCGCGCGGACATGATTTTCAAACTGGCTCG
Organism: Sphingobium sp. GW456-12-10-14-TSB1; assembly: GCF_059424385.1. Classification (NCBI taxonomy): domain Bacteria; kingdom Pseudomonadati; phylum Pseudomonadota; class Alphaproteobacteria; order Sphingomonadales; family Sphingobiaceae; genus Sphingobium; species Sphingobium sp. GW456-12-10-14-TSB1. The sequence continues at coordinate 1,784,593 of NZ_JBWKZI010000001.1, forward strand.
TCACCGCACCCTCGATCGTGCCATGCCCGCTATTATGGACGCGCGGCGCCATTTCGTTGAACACCGGGCCGTCGGCGCTGGCGAAAAATTCGCAGGTCAGAACGCCGACATAGTCCAGCGCATCGGCAATTTTCCGCGCCAGCGCGCGGGCGGCAGGCACCTGCCCCTCGATCAGCGGCCCGGCGGGCGTGATCGACGTGTCAAGGATGCCATCGACATGGACATTGGCCGAACTGTCCCAGAAGCGCACCTCACCGTCCGCCCCGCGCACCAATATGACCGAAAATTCCTCGGCAAAGGTCACAAAGCCTTCCAGTATCGCGCTCTGCCGACCGATCGCATTCCAAGCACCGACCGCATCGCCCGGCTCGTTGATCCGCGCCTGCCCCTTGCCGTCATAACCCATGCGATTGGTTTTCAGGATCGCGCGGCTGCCGACCTGCGCGATCGCCGCCTCCAGATCGTCCAGATCCTCGACCGGCGCAAAGGGCGCGGTCAGCCCGCCCAGATCGCACACGAACCGCTTTTCCGCCAGCCGGTCCTGCGCCACCCGCAACGCCTGCGCACCCGGACGCACCAGCCCATGGGTGGCCAGCACCTCGACCGCCGCCGGGTCGATATTCTCAAATTCATAGGTGACGACATCGACGCCGTCGGCAAAGGCCGCCAGCGCCGCTGCGTCCTCATAATCGCCCCGCGTCCAGCGCGGCGACACGTCGGCGGCGGGGCCGCTCTCTTCCGGCGCGTAGATGGCGGTGCAATAGCCAAGCTGCGCGGCGGCGATGGCGATCATCCGCCCCAACTGGCCGCCGCCAAGGATGCCGATGGTCGAACCGGGCGCGATGGTCGTCATGGGGCCGCTCAGTCCTCCACCGTTTCGGCGACCGCATCGGTCTGCTTAGTGCGCCAGGCGTCCAGTCGCCCGGCCAGTTCAGGATCATTGGTCGCCAGGATCGCGGCGGCCAGCAGCCCGGCATTGATCGCGCCCGGCTTGCCGATCGCCAGCGTCGCCACGGGAATGCCGCCGGGCATCTGGACGATCGACAGCAGCGAATCCATGCCCTTCAGCGCCTTCGATTCGACCGGCACGCCCAGCACCGGCAGGCGCGTCATGGACGCGCACATGCCCGGCAGATGCGCCGCCCCGCCCGCGCCCGCGATGATGACCTTCAGGCCGCGGCTCACCGCGCTCGTCGCATAATCATACAGCCGCTGCGGGGTGCGGTGCGCCGACACCACCTTGCATTCATGGGGCACGCCCAGCGCGTCCAGCGTTTCGGCGGCATGGCGCATCGTGTCCCAGTCGGACCGCGACCCCATGATGATGCCGACCTCGATTGCCCCGCTCATGCCCGTGCTTCCCCTCATGGCGCGGCCTTCACGGTGCCGCCCGGAAAGCAAAGCCCCTTAGCGACCGGGTCGCCGGGGGGCAATGTCGTATTTCCTCCGAACCCGGCGTGCTCCCGCGCAGGCGGGAGCCTAGTCCCGCCGTTTCAACTGGGCTCCCGCCTGCGCGGGAGCACACAGCCCTTACCGTTCCGACAGATAATAGCGCTCGATCGCGCTCAGATCGTCGGCCAGTTCGTAAACGATCGGCTGACCCGTCGGAATTTCCAGTTCGGTAATCTCGTCGTCGGGAATGTTCGACAGATGCTTGACCAGCGCGCGCAGCGAATTGCCATGGGCGGAAATCAGCGCCCGCTTGCCTGCCTTCAGGTCGGGCGCGATGCGGCTTTCCCAATAGGGCAGCACGCGCGCGATCGTATCCTTCAGGCTCTCGGTCGATGGAATGGCGATGCCCGCATAGCGGCGGTCCTTGCTCAGGTCGAACTCGCTGCCCGCTTCCAGCACCGGCGGCGGAATGTCGAAGCTGCGGCGCCAGATCTTGACCTGCGCGTCGCCATGCTTGGCCGCCGTCTCCGCCTTGTCCAGGCCGGTCAGCCCGCCATAGTGACGCTCGTTCAAGCGCCAGTCCTTCTCCACCGGCAGCCACAGCCGCCCCATTTCCTCCAGCGCCAGGTTCAGCGTCTTGATCGCGCGGGTCTGGAGCGAGGTATAGCATTGGTCGAAATCCAGCCCCTTGGCCTTCATCAACTGTCCCGCCGCCCGCGCTTCGCCCGCGCCCTTCTCGGTCACGTCCACGTCCCACCATCCGGTGAAGCGGTTTTCCAGATTCCATGACGACTGGCCATGACGGATAAGGACGAGTGTGGGCATCGGGCATGTCTCCTGCACAAGAGCGGACAATATGAGTTCCCATCACGGAACGGCGGCATAATTCTCCAACCCCACCTCCGTTCGGGCTGAGCTTGCCGAAGCCCCCTTCGACAGGCTCAGGGCAAACGGGGATGGATAGGCCGTGATTATGCAACGATCCCCATAGCGGCCAAAATCGACCGCGCAAGCTTGTCCAGCCCGCCTGTACCCCCACATTGCAGTCGACAGGGCGATGGGCTAGCCATGGCAGATCGGGCAGAAGGAACACCCACTTGGCATTTGTGAAGGGCGCGTGGCGCATATTGGTCGCGATCAAGGACGGACTGGTCCTGCTGTTCCTGCTCCTCTTCTTCGGCGCGCTCTACGCCGCCCTCTCCTTCTCGCCAAAACCCGTCGCCGGCATCAGCGCGGGCGCGCTGCTGCTCGACCTCAACGGCACCATCGTCGAACAGCCAGCGGAGGTTGATCCCTTCGCGCTGCTGTCGGGGTCCGGCCCGCAGATGAAGGAATATCGCCTGTCCGACATCGTCACCGCGCTCGATGCGGCCAGGACGGATGGCAAGGTCAAGGCGGTGGTCCTGAACCTGGATGGCTTCATGGGCGGCGGTCAGGTCGCCATCGCCCGCGTTGGCCAGGCGCTCGACGCCCTGCGCGCCGCGAAAAAGCCGGTGCTGGCCTATGCCACCCTCTATACCGATGACAGCTATCTGTTGGCCGCCCATGCCAGCGAAGCGTGGAGCGATCCGCTGGGCGGCGTCGCGATCATGGGCCGGGGCGGATCGGGCCTCTATTATAAGGGGCTGATCGACAAGCTGGGCGTCAACACCCATGTCTATCGCGTCGGCACCTACAAGAGCTTCGTCGAACCCTTTATCCGGGCCGATCAGTCCCCCGAAGCCAAGCAGGCCAATCAGGCGCTGGCCGACGCGCTTTGGCAAAACTGGCGCGATGATGTCGCCAGGGCGCGGCCAAAGGCGAAGATCGCCGCCTATGCCGCCGACCCGGTCGCCGCTGCCCGCGCCGCCAACGGCAATATGGCGCAGGCCGCCCTGTCCGCGGGCCTGATCGACAAGCTGGGCGACGCCACCGCCTTTGGCACGCGCGTCGCGGAGATTGCGGGCGACGCCTCCGATGCGAAGGCGGGCGGTTTCGCCACGATCGACCTTGCCGCGTATGTCAAGGCGCGCATGCCCGCCAATGACGGCCAGATCGGCGTGCTGACGATCGCGGGCGACATCGTCGATGGCGAAGCCGGTCCCGGCACTGCGGCAGGCGACACCATCTCCGACCTGCTGCTGACCGCGCTCAATGAAAAGGATCTGAAAGCCCTCGTCGTCCGCGTCGATTCGCCCGGCGGATCGGTCATGGCCTCGGAAAAGATCCGCTCCGCCATTCTTCAGGCCAAGGCGGACGGACTTCCCGTGGTCGTCTCGATGGGCAATGTCGCGGCCAGCGGCGGCTATTGGGTCTCCACCCCCGCCGACATGATCTTTGCAGAGCCGGACACCATCACCGGCTCGATCGGCGTGTTCGGTATCCTGCCGAGCTTTGAAGGCTCGCTGGCCAAGATCGGCGTCACGACGGACGGCGTCGCCACCACGCCCCTGTCGGGCCAGCCAGACCTTGCCGGCGGCACCTCCCCGCAATTCGACGCGATCATGCAGATGGGGGTAGAGGACATCTATCGCCGCTTCGTCGGCATCGTCGCCCAATCGCGCCACAAGACCCCGGCGCAGATCGACGCCATCGCGCAGGGCCGCGTCTGGGACGGCGGCACCGCGCGCCAGAATGGCCTTGTCGACCGCTTCGGCGGGCTGGAGGACGCCATCGCCGAAGCCGCACGCCGCGCCAAGATCGACCCCAAGACCGCCCGCGCCTACCGCATCGAAAAAGCGCCCGACAAATGGGCCGCCTGGATCGAGGCGATGGCGCAGCGCGACGCGGACGATGCAGGCGCGCCGCGCGACATGCTGGCCCGGCAAGCCATGGTCCAGCGCAACTGGGCGATGCAGGCGGTGGCCGACGTCAAGGCCCTGGTCACCGGCGCAGGCGTTCGTGCCGACTGCCTGGAATGCCGCAGCTATGGCGCGCCGAGGACGCAGAGCGCAGCAGACCAGCGCGGCATGATGGCGCTCATCGCGGGGTTGTGGCGCTAATCCCCTTCTCCGCTTGCGGCGCATTCCCTCCTCCGTTCGCCCTGAGCTTGTCGAAGGGCTGCACGTCTTGAGCAGAAGGACGAGGCTTCGACAGGCTCAGCCCGAACGGGGTGAGGTCAGAGGGCATGTAAATCTCGTCAAGAGAAGGACGATAAACTACCCCTCATCCCGATAGACCGGCAACCCCAGCCCGCGCCATATCGCCAGCGCGCGCAAGCCAAAGCCGGTCAGCGCCGCGATGACGCCCGCGACCGGCACGTCCAGCCCTATCATCCGCAACCCAACGAACAGCCCCGCCGCTACTGCCGCCGCCGTCACATAAAGTTCGGGCCGCAACAGGATCGACGGTTCCCCCGCCAGCAGATCGCGCATGATGCCGCCGACGCAGCCGGTCACCACGCCCATCATCCCGGCAACAAAGGGCGGCACGCCAAAACTCATCGCCTTGACCGCGCCGAACACCGCAAAGGCAGCCAGCCCGATCGCGTCGAGCCAATCGAGCGCCCGCTCGCTCCAGAAGCGGCGCGGCGTACACCACACGATCACCGCCGCGCACATGCAGGTGATGGCGGGCGCGGCATTCACGACCCAGAATACCGGCGCCCCGATCAGCAGATCGCGCAACGTGCCGCCGCCCACCCCGGTCACCAGCGCGAAAAAGGCGAAGGTCACCAAAGTCTGCCGCAACCGCGCGGCCGCCAGCGCGCCCGACGCGGCAAAAACGAACGTACCGACGATGCTGAGCGTTTCCAGCACCGGGCCGATCGATGTGGCGAGGAGGGGCGTGGACGGGAGCATGGCTATATACTTACATCCGTTACAATATTTCCGTGTTCCCGCGCAGGCGGGAACCCAGTTCGGACGGCGGGCCTGGGTTCCCGCCTGCGCGGGAACACGCTGCTCAACTATGCCATGCCCCCTATTTCCGCCCCTTTTCCCCTGCCAGCCGGCTCATCAATATCGCCGCGCGCTTGGCCTGGCGTTTCATGCTCGACAGGTCGGCCTGTTCCGCCGGGCTGTGATCGCCCGTCGATGTCACGCCCAGCCCCACCAGCCCGTCCGTATCCTGCGCGACGAAGCTGATGTCGCCCGCGCCGCGCTTCAGCGGATCGAGTTCTGGCATCTGCGCCAGCCCCAGATCGGCATTGACCCGGTTCAACCGCGCCAGCAGCGCGCGATTGCCCGCCGTGGGCGCCATCGACGGATAGCCCATGTCGAATGCAATGCGCGCCGATGTGCCCGGCAGATGCCCCGCCCCGACGATCGCTTCCATCTTCGCGCGCACCCGCGCCGTCTGCTCTTCGCTCAGCGTACGGAAATCGCCCTTGGCCACCGCAATCGGCGGGATGATGTTGGTCTTGCCGGTCACCGCGATCCGCACGCCGTCCTTGTCCACATCGGCGCTCTGCCCGCCGCCGATCAGCCCGACATTGAAGGTCAGATTGGGTTCGGGCAGTTCCTTGCGAAACGCCACGATGATCCGCGCCAGTTCATAGATCGCGCCATCGCCCGCGCTGGCGGAAAAAATCCCCGAACTATGCCCCGACTTTCCGCTCGCGGTCAGCGTCCAGCTGTTGGAGGATCGGCGCGCGATCGACCCCATATCCTTGCCGTCCTCCTGGGACAGCCCCTCGAAATCCAGCGCCACATCGGCGCGCTTGCCAGCGGCAATCAGGTCGGCCCGCGCGATGCTGATCGGATCGCCCGAATCCTCCTCGTCGCCGGTCAGCACCACCTCGATATTCGCGCCCTTCAGCGTGCCGGCCGCCTGCATCGCCTTCAATGCCAGCAGCATCGTGACGACCCCGCCCTTGTCGTCCGCCACGCCCGGCCCGCGCGCCAGATCGCCTTTGCGCTCGAACGTCTGAAACGGCGAGTCCGGCTCGAACACAGTATCGAGATGCCCGATCAGCAGCATCTTCGTGGTCCCGGCCCGTCCCTTATGCACCGCGATCAGATGCCCGGCCCGCTTGGCCGCATCCATCGGCTGCCATGTCACGGCAAAGCCCAGCCTCTCGAACTCAGGCCGCAGCATGTCGGCCACGGCCTTCACCCCGGCCAGGTTCATCGAACCGCTATTCTGGTTCACCAGTTTTTCGAGCAGGCCGATCGCGGGTTCATAGCCCGCCTCCACGCTGGTGCTGATCGTGCGTTCGGCGGGCGACAGCGCCGCCCCGGCGGGTGCCCCCGCCATCAGCATCGCCCCCGCGATCAGGCCTGCCCGCATTCTCACTTGGCCAGTTCCGTCTCGATCGCCGCGACCAGCGCCGCGTCGTCAGGCGCGGTCGTCGGCGCAAAACGCGCAGCCACGCTGCCATCCTTGGCGATCAGGAACTTCTCGAAATTCCACAGTATTTCAGGCACCGGATTGGGGGTCATGCCATAGCCTTTCAGCTTCTCGCGAAACGCATCGCCCTCGCCCTGCGCTTCCGGCACGGCGCTGGTCAGCGCGGCATAGAGCGGATGCTTGTCCGGCCCGGTGACCACGATCTTCTCGAACATCGGGAAATCGACGCCGAAATTGGTGGTGCAAAATGTCGCGATCTCGTCGTTCGTCCCCGGTTCCTGCGCGCCGAAATCATTGGCGGGAAAGCCTGCGACCACCAGCCCCTTGTCCTTATAGTCGGCGTACAGCTTTTCCAGCCCTTCATATTGCGGCGTCAGCCCGCATTTGGATGCGACATTGACCGCCAGCACCACCTTGCCCGCATAGTCAGCGAGGGACGTGTCCGCGCCCTTGATGGTCTTGAGCGGGATCTGCTGAATGTCCGTCATCTCGTCGTCTCCTGTGAAATTTGCGTGGACCTTGCCACTATATCGCCGCCCCGAACAGATGCCCCGCGCCCGCCGTCACCGCCATCGCCAGAGCGCCCCACAACAGGGTCCGGCCCATTGATCGCACCACCTGCGCCCCGCCCAGCCGCGCGCCGACATAGCCCAGCAGCGCCAGGCACAGCAGGCTCAGGCAGACAATCGCCATGATCGCGCTGCCGGCAGGCGCGATCGCCGCGACCACCACCGGCGGCGCGGCCCCCATGGCAAAGCTGCCCGCCGACGCCAGCGCCGCCTGCACCGGACGGGCCGTCGCAATATCGGAAATGCCCAGCTCGTCGCGGGCATGCGCGCCCAGCGCGTCGGCCTCCATCAACTGTCGTGCCACTTGCCCCGCCAGGTCGGACGTCAGGCCGCGCTCGACATAAATGTCGCGCAGTTCCGCCCATTCCTGTTCGGGTTGCACGGCCAATGCATGCCGTTCCTTGGCCAGGTCGGCGCGTTCGGTATCCGACTGCGCGCTGACGGACACATATTCCCCCGCCGCCATCGACATCGCCCCCGCGACCAGCGCGGCAACGCCGGTCAGCAGGATCGTCTGCCCGTCCGCCCCCGACGCCGCGATCCCGGTCATCAGGCTGGCGGTGGACACGATCCCGTCATTGGCCCCCAGCACCGTCGCGCGCAGCCAGCCGACGCGATTCACATAATGAACGGCATGGTGCGACTGGTCGATTGCCGTGTCCATTGGTCAGCCCCCGTTACGATCCTACTCCACCCTGCCGTTGGTTTGGCGCGAAGTCGAGTGTCCCATGATACGTGCTCCCGCGCAGGCGGGAGCCCAGTCCCACGCTATCGACTAGGCTCCCGCCTGCGCGGGAGCACGACAGCCTACCCCGCCAAACCCTCGGCCTTCTCCGCCAGTTCCAGCCAGCGCATTTCCGCCGCCTCTTTCTCGGCCCGCGCCTTTTCGATCGCGCCGGTCAGCGCGTCGAACCGCTTGCGGTCGCGGGTGTAAAGCGCCGGGTCCGCCAGCATATCCTCGTCCCGCGCGATCGCCGCCTCCAGTTCCTCGACCCGCTTGGGCAGCAGTTCCAGGTCGCGCTGGTCCTTGTAGCTCAGCTTCGCCGACACGGGCTTTGGCGGCGGAGGCGCGGAGGCGGCCTTCTTCTCGACCTTGACCGCCTTGCGCGGATCGCGCTTGGCGATCCAGTCGGCATAGCCGCCCACGATCACATCGACCTTGCCCGATCCGTCCAGCCCCAGCGTCACCGTCACCGTGCGGTCCAGAAAGTCGCGGTCATGGCTGACGATCAGCACCGTGCCGTCATAATCGGCAATCACTTCCTGCAACAGGTCGAGCGTTTCCAGATCCAGGTCGTTGGTCGGCTCGTCCAGCACCAGCAGGTTGGATTCGCGCGCAAATTCGCGCGCGAACAGCAGGCGCGAACGCTCCCCGCCCGACAGCGTGCCCACCTTCGCCTCGGCAAGGCTTGGATCGAACAGAAAGTCCTTGAGATAGCCATGGACATGCTTGCGCACGCCCCGCACATCGATCCAGTCGCCCCCCTCGGCCAGCACTTCGCGGACCGTCTTGTCGCCCTGCATCAGGCTGCGCTGCTGGTCGATGAAGATCATGTCCAGCGTCTTGGCCTGGCTCACCGTCCCGCTGTCGGGCTGCAATTCGCCGGTCAGCAGTTTCAGCAACGTCGTCTTGCCCGCGCCATTGCCCCCGACAATGCCGATCCGGTCGCCGCGCTGCACGCGCAGCGACAGATTGTCGATGATGACCCTTTCACCAGCTCCGTTCGTGTCGAGCGAAGTCGAGACACCGTCGCTCTGCCGCTTCTCGACTTCGCTCGAAGCGAACGGAGACCGGGGGAAACGCTTGGTCGCATGTTCGACCTTGATGACGCTCTTGGTCTTGCTGTCGTCGCTCGCCACCGCGATCTTGGCCACGCCCTGCGGCCCGTTCATAGCCGCGCGCGTCTCGCGCATTTCCCACAGCTTGGCCAGCCGCCCCTGGTTGCGCTTGCGCCGCGCGGTGACGCCCCGCTCCAGCCAGTGCGCCTCGATCTTCAGCTTGGCGTCCAGCTTCTCCGCCGCCCGCGCCTCTTCGGCATAGACCGCCTCCATCCACTGTTCGAAACCGCCAAAGCCGATCTCGTTGCGGCGCATCTGCCCCCGGTCCAGCCACAGCGTCTGGCGCGTCAGCCGCGTCAGGAAGGCGCGGTCATGGCTGATGACGATGAAGCCGCCATTATAGCGCGCCAGCCAGTTTTCCAGCCAGTCGATCGCCGCAATGTCCAGATGGTTGGTCGGTTCGTCCAGCAACAGCAGGTCCGGTTCGCTCGCCAGCGCGCGGGCGATCGCCGCCCGCCGCCGCTCGCCGCCGCTCGCCGTTTTCGCCTCGCGCGACAGGTCGATCCCCAACTGGTCGGCAATCGCCTCGACCTCATGGGCGGGCGGCGCAAATTCGCCCGCCAGCGCGAAATCATGCAGCGTCGCAAAGGCGCTGACGTCCGGGTCCTGCTCCAGCGTGATGATCCGCGCGCCCGGCTGCACCGACCGCACGCCCTCATCGGCCTCGATCTGACCGCCCAGCAGCTTGAGCAGGGTTGTCTTGCCCACGCCGTTGCGCCCGATCAGCGCCAGCCGGTCGCGCGCGCCGACGTGAATATCCATCCCCCGAAACAGCCAGTGGCTGCCCTGCGAAAGGCCAAGATTTTCGAACGAAAGAAGAGGTGCTGCCATGCCCGTGCAGCTAGTCGCAAGATCACGATGGAGCAAGCACATCCTCCCCGGCGCAAGGCGTCACCGACATGGGGGAGGACACGGAACCCCAACCTGTCTGACGGCTTTCAACGCATGTCAGCGTCCATTCATCGCAGCCGTCCCACCATTACGGCATCCAAACAGGAGTGTTCCCTTCATGAAATCCGCCCTCGCCATCATGGCGCTCGCCGCTTCGTCGCTCCCGATGGCCGCCATCGCCCAGACCAGCGTGACCCTTGCCGAAACCGCGCCGGTGGTCACCCTCAACGTCACCGAAAGCGTCGAGGGCTCGCCCGACATCGCCACCGTGGGCACCGGCGTCCAGACGCGCGCGCCTACCGCGCAGGCGGCGATGCAGGACAATGCCGCCAAGACGGAAAAGCTGATCGCCACCCTCTCCCGCGCCGGCATCGCCAAGAAGGACATCCAGACCAGCGGCATCAACCTGTCGGCGCAATATGATTATAACCAGCGCGACGGCGAACCCGCCGGCCCGCGCTTCATCGGCTATGAAGCGTCCAACCAGCTCAGCGTCAAACTGCGCGACATCAGGAAGGTCGGCCCCCTGCTCGACGCCATGGTGGCCGCGGGCGCGACCAACATCAACGGCCCGACCTTCGCGATCGACAATCCCGCGCCGATGCTGGCGCAGGCGCGCGGCGCGGCACTCAAGAGCGCCAAGGCCCAGGCCGATTTCTACGCCCAGGCCGCTGGCTACCGCACCGCCCGCCTCCTCTCCATCGCCGAAAGCAACAGCGGCGGCCAGCCCCCCATGCCCATGCTGCAAAGCGCCCGCTTCAAGGCCGATGCCGCCGCCACCCCGGTCGAACCCGGCCAGGTCAGCGCATCAGTTACGCTCACGGTGCAATACGCACTGGAAAAGTAAAAACCTCAATCCTCCCCCGGCGGCCGCCCCCCCCCGCCGGGGGGGGATGAAATAGCGCAAACACCTCACCCTCCCCCATTCACCACCTGTTCAATGCCTGTCGCCTATGCCATGCCCATGACAATGATGCGCAAAAGCCTGATCGCCGGAATCATCGCCATGGGGGCCGCAATCGCACTGGTCCCGGTCGCCGACGCTGGAGGACGCCGCGACGAGCAGGACGCCGCGCGCCGGGCCATGCTCGACGGGCAGGTCATGCCCTTTGCCATGATCAAGCGCCGCGTCGATTCGCAGATGAACGGGGCCAGCTATGTCGGCAGCGAATTCGACCCGTCCTCCAACCGCTATCGCCTCAAATATGTGAAGGACGGAAAGGTCATGTGGGTTGATGCGGACGGCCGGACAGGCAATATCATCGGCTGGGCGCGCTGACCGCGCCTGACACAGAAAAGAAACGGAACAGCCCATGCGTCTGCTGATCGTCGAGGATGAACCAAGTCTGGGCCAGCAGCTCAGGAACACGCTGGAGGGTGCTGGCTATGCCGTCGACCTCGCCACCGATGGCGAGGATGGGCATTTCCTTGGCTCCACCGAAAATTACGATGCGGTCGTGCTCGACCTGGGCCTGCCGACCATTGACGGCCTGACGGTGCTGGACCGCTGGCGCAAGGAAGGCCGCGCCTTTCCCGTGCTGGTGCTGACCGCGCGCGACAGCTGGTCGGACAAGGTGGCGGGGCTGGACGCGGGCGCGGACGACTATCTCGCCAAACCCTTCCAGTCCGAAGAACTCATCGCCCGCCTGCGCGCGCTCATCCGCCGCGCATCGGGCAATGCGTCGAGCGAACTCACCGCAGGCGACGTCCGCCTCGACACCCGCTCAGGCAAGGTGACGCTCAGCGGCGATCCGGTAAAGCTCACCGCGCAGGAATATAAACTGCTCTCCTACCTGCTCCATCACAAGGGCAAGGTGGTCAGCCGCACCGAATTGATCGAACATATTTACGATCAGGATTTCGACCGCGATTCCAACACGATCGAAGTGTTCGTCACCCGCATCCGCAAAAAACTGGGCGCCGACGTCATCACCACCATCCGCGGCCTGGGCTACAGCCTGGACGAGCCGGGGCGCTGATACCAAACCCGACATCCGTTCGGGCTGAGCGAAGTCGAAGCCTTCACCTGAACGCAGTGAAGGCACTTCGCTCCGCTCACCGGACCCCTTCGACTTCGCGCAGGGCGAACGGTAAAGTGGGATACGCATGACCGATCCCATCACCCCTCCCCCCGTCCGCTCTACCGGCTCCATCAGCCGCCGGATGATCGGCATTGCCGCGCTGTGGATCAGCGTGCTGCTGATCGGCGGCGGCGTGGCGCTGGACCGGGTGCTGTCGGACGCCATCACCCGCAATTTCGACGACGGCATGAATTATGTGCTGACGGCGATGATCGCCGCGTCGGAAATCGGCCCGGACGGCGAAGTCCTCTTCAACCGCGAACTGGCCGACCAGCGCTTCCTCGAACCCAATAGCGGCCTCTATTATCAGGTAAGTGCGAAGGGGCATGAGGATTGGCGCTCCCGCTCGCTCTGGGACCGCGCGATCAAGGTGCCCTTCGACCATCATGACCGCCGCCTCCACGTTTATGACAGCAAGCAATTCCCTGGCGAGGATTTGCGCATCATGGAACGCAGCGTTGTCCTGCCCGGATCGAACACGCGCTGGATGTTCATCGTGGCGCAGGCGCGCGCGGGCCTGAATGCCCAGATCCGCACGCTGCGCACCACGCTGGTGCAAAGCTTCGCGCTGCTCGCGCTCGGCCTGTTCGTGCTGGCCACGCTCCAGACCCTCTATGGCCTGCGCCCCCTGCGCAAGGTGCGGCTGGAAATCATCCGCATGCGCGATGGCCTTAAAAGCCGCGTCACCGAACCCATGCCCGCCGAAGTGCTGCCCATGGTGGAGGAACTCAACGCCCTGCTCGCCCACAATGAACGGCAGGCGGAAGAAGCGCGCACCCATGCGGGCAATCTCGCCCATGCGCTCAAGACCCCGCTGACCGTCATCATGAACGCGGCGACGGCCCAGTCGGCCGATCTTGGCGAAACCGTGATCCGCGAGGCCACGACGATGCGGCGGCAGGTCGATCATCACCTCGCCCGCGCCCGCGCCGTCGGTCGGCGGGGTGCCGCGCAAAGCCGCGCCGACGTCTGGGCCAGCCTCACCGCCGTCGAACGCGCCGTCGCCCGCCTCTATTCCCACGTCCGCGTCGACATGGACGGATCGAAGGACGCCGCCGTGCGGGTAGAGCGGCAGGATCTCGACGAAATGCTCGGCAACCTCGTCGAAAACGCCGCCAAATATGGTGGCGGCAGCGTGTTCGCGACCGTCCAGCGCGCGGGCGACATGGTCGAAATATTGGTCGAGGATGACGGCCACGGCATCCCGGCGCAAGAACGCACCCGCATTTTCGACCGCGGCGTCCGCCTCGATTCCGGCAAGCCCGGCACCGGCCTTGGCCTCGCCATCGTCCGCGACGTCGCGGAAATCTACGGCGGCACCGTCACCCTCGAAGAAAGCGAGGATCTGGGCGGCCTCCTCGTGCGTCTAAGACTCCCCGCCGCCTAAAACCCCTTCTCCCCACGGGGGAGATGGACACGAAGCCTTGGCCGCGAAGCGGCTTAGGCGAAGTTGGAAGAGGGGGCGGGACGCCAACGTCACCCTTGCCATCCACCCCAGCCCCTGCGAAGCAATAGCATCGCACGCATCATCCACCCCGGCCAGAACAGGAACCCCATGCGGCGGCACCTCTACCTCATCGCCGGTTTCGCCTCGCTGGGCCTGGGCACCATCGGCGCCTTCCTGCCGCTGCTGCCCACCGTCCCCTTCATGATCCTCGCCGCCTTCTGCTTCGCCCGCTCCAGCCCCGCGCTGGAGGCCAGGCTGCTCGACCACCGGATTTTCGGCCCCCATATTCGCAGCTGGCGGGAACGCGGCGCGATCAGCCGCCGCGGCAAGAAAGCCGCGCTCGCCGCCTTCGCCTTCAGCGCCACCCTCGCCCTCTTCCTCTCCCCCTGGCCCTGGTACCTCCTCCCCCTCACCGCCGCCCTGATCGGCGGCACCTGGATCTGGACCCGCCCGGAGGCGTGAGGGGCATCGGCAAAAGAACGCCAGACACCCCTCACCCCGTCATCCCGGACTTGATCCGGGATCCATTCACGCAAGGCTAGCGATTGCGCGCGAGGGCAGAGCCAATGGATCCTGCCATCCGTCAGGATGACGACGACGATTGACAGCAGCCCCCTCCCTTCTCCCCACGGGGGAGAAGGATACGCAGCCTTACCGAACGCAGTGAGGTTAGGCGAAGTTGGATGAGGGGGACCGACGCAGGCGGCGCGCATATGCCGAGAGGCTGCCAAACCCACCTTCGTCACCTTCCGACCGGCGCAGGGTCCGCCATGACCCAAGAAGAGCGACAATAAACTCCTCCCCTGCAAGGGGAGGGGGACCACGAAGTGGGGGACTGTCAGGAATTTCGTGTGCGGCGAGGCGGTTGACCATCAGGCCGTCATGGCCCTGATGAAACGTTCGCCGAAGAGCACGGCAAATTGCGCCTTCGCCATGTTCCACTCACGCGGTGGCATTTTCCACTCTTTCTCCGATCGGTTCAAGATCAGATAGAGCAGCTTTGTCGCCGCCTCATCGTTGGGGAAATGGCCCCGCGCCCGGACAGCGCGGCGGAGCTTGGAATTGAGGGCCTCGATTGAATTGGTCGTATAGACGATCCGCCTGACCTCGTCGGGGAAGGCGAAAAATGGGATGACCTCAGGCCATGCCCGGCGCCAGCTCTGGCCGATAGCGGGATAGCGCTGGCCCCAGAAGCTGGCTTCGAAGGCGGTCAGCGCCTCCTCGGCGGCTGCGGCATCGACGGCACGATAGATGGCCTTCAGGGCTGTTCCGAGCGCCTTGCGATCCTTCCATGCCACGAAATCCATCGAGTTCCTCAGGAGATGGACGATGCAGGTCTGGACCATCGCTTCGGGGAAGACGGCGGTGATGGCATCGGGAAAGCCCTTGAGGCCATCGACGACGGCCAGCATGATATCCTCGACGCCGCGATTGCGCAGTTCGTTCATGACGCGCAGCCAGAATTTGGCGCCTTCATTCTGCTCCAGCCATAGCCCAAGGACCACCTTGGTGCCGTCGGCCATGACGCCCAGGGCAATATGGATCGCCTTATTGCGGACCATCCCCTCGTCGCGGATCTTGACCCGGATCGCATCGAAGAAAACCAACGGATAGGCTGGGTCCAGAGGCCGCTGCTGCCAGGCCGCAACCTCCTCCAGCACAGCGTCGGTGATCGTGCTGATCAGGTCGGGCGAGGCCTCTATGCCGTATAGTTCGCGCAGATGCCCGGTGATCTCACGGGTGCTCATGCCGCGCGCATACATCGAGATGATCTTGTCATCGAAGCCGGGAAAGCGACGCTGATACTTGGCGATCAGTTGAGGATCGAAGCTGCCCGCTCGATCACGCGGAACCTCGATCTCGATCCGTCCACCGTCGGTCGTCACCGTCTTGCGGCCATAGCCGTTCCGGCTGTTGTTCCCTTGCTCCTCCTGGCCAAGATGGTGATCCATCTCCGCGTTGAGGGCGCGTTCGGCAAAAGCCTTCTTCAAAGAATCGAGCAGGCCGCCTTGGCTGAGTGCCGCTGCCGCGTCAGTGCCGGCCAGCAACTGATCGAGAATGGCGTTCGGTATTGAGGGTTCTTTCCGTCGTGACATATTGGGTCTCCTTGTTGCCCATTATGCCTCGCCGCACACGAAATTCCTGACAGTCCCCGAAGTGGTGGAGGGGTGTCACCCTATCGAGAAGAGACGGCGGTCGGTTGTTCCCGATTGCGGACATTCCGCCAATCGCTAGGTTACATCTATGAGCGTCCTCAGACCTTCGCGCGACATATGGCTGATGCTAGGCCTGCTTAGCGCAGCCAGCGCCTTCGCTCGCTGTCAAACGGCGTTCAAAAGGGACCCCCGATCGGCGTCGAAGAGGGACCCCCTTTTCAGATAATATGATGCTGGTTTGTTGAAGATGGCCTTGCGCTGCGTGCGGCGGAGGGCGGGCGTAGCCCGACCGGAGGCGCGCGCAGCGCAAGATAGATTTTTGAAGGCGCCGAAGGTGGCTGTCAGCTGCGGTTTTTGAAGCGCCAGCTGTCGTTGCCCGTCTCGACGATATCGCAGTGGTGGGTGACGCGGTCGAGCAGCGCCGTGGTCATCTTGGGATCGCCGAACACGGTCGGCCATTCGCCGAAGGCGAGGTTCGTGGTGATGATGACGCTGGTCCGCTCATAAAGCTTGCTGATGAGGTGGAACAGCAACTGCCCTCCCGAGCGGGCGAACGGCAGATAACCGAGCTCGTCGAGAACGATCAGGTCGAGCCGCGACAGCTGCGCCGCCAGGGTCCCGCCTTTGCCGATCCGGGTCTCCTCTTCGAGGCGTGTCACCAGATCGACGGTGTTGAAGTAGCGGGCGCGAGCGCCCCTTCGCACGACATTGGCGGTGATCGCGATGGCGAGGTGGGTCTTGCCTGTCCCCGTGCCGCCGACCAGCACGATATTGCGGCGAGGCGGGAGGAAGGAGCCATCGTGAAGGGAGCGGATCATCTCCTCATTGATCGGTGTGCCCTCGAAGCTGAACCGCTCCAGGTCCTTCACCACGGGCAGCCTCGCAGCCGTCATCCGATAGCGGATGGAGGCTGCATCCCGGTGGGTCGCCTCAGCACGGAGCAGGTCGGTCAGTATCTCCATGGTGGTGCGCTTGCGCTGGAGGCCGGTGGTGACCGCCTCGTCGAACGCCGCCGCCATGCCCTTGAGTCCGAGGCCGCGCATCGTGTCGATCATATCATGCCGCTGCATCATAGCCTCGCAGCAGATCATAGCGGGCACAGTCGGCGAGCGGAGGATGCTGCAGCATCCGGTCTTCCGAAGTGACGATGCTGTGGGGTGTCGCCGGCTCGCGGCGCCGGGAGAGGATGTTGAGGATCAGCTCGTCGCTGGCCGTTCCGTTCGCCAACGCTTCGCGCACGGCAGCCTCTACCGGCTCCAGGCCATCGGTGAGCACCGCCGAGAGGACCCGCACGAACCTGCGATCGGCCTCGTCCCCGGTGCCGAGCCTTCGCCGTAATCGGTGCAGGGCGGGCGGCAGATCCCAGTCCTGGAACGGTGCGCCGTTACGCAGCGCGCCGGGCTTGTGCGCGAGGACCGGCAGATAATGCCAGGGATCGTATATCGTGCGGTTCCGACCGAAGTGGCGCTCATGCTCCCCGACGATCGCATCGCCGCAGCGTATGACGATGCGATCGGCATAGGAGCGCACCTGAACGGTCCGGCGTGCGGCCGTCGACATGACCGAGTAGCGGTTGCGATCGAAGCTGATGAGGCAGGTGCCGGTGACGGCATGCTCGCTCTCATGGAAGCCGTCGAACGGTGCCAGGATCGGCTGCAGGGCCGGTCGCTCCATATCCAGCGCCTCGGCGACGGTAATATCCCCGCGTTCGGGATGGGCATGATGCTCGGCCCAGCGCCGGCACTCGGCCTCCAGCCACCCGTTGAGCTCGGCCAGGCTGGCGAACCGGAGCCGCGGCTGGAAGAAGCGGCCTCGGATTGTCTGGACCTGCTGCTCGACCTGGCCCTTCTCCCATCCCGCCGCCGGCGAGCAGGCGGTCGGCTCGACCATGTAATGATCGGTCATGATCAGGAAGCGGCGGTTGAACACACGCTCCTTGCCGGTGAACACGGCCGTCACCGCCGTCTTCATATTATCGTAGATACCGCGTCGCGGCACACCGCCGAAGAACGCGAACGCCCGGGCATGGGCATCGAACAGCATCTCCTGGCCCTCGCGCGGATAGGCCCGGACATAGGGTGCGCGCGAGTCGCAGAGACGCATATGCGCCACCTTCACCCGCATCGGCTTGCCGGCGATCTCCACATCCTCGTGGCTCCAGTCGAACTGGTAGGCCTCACCCGGCTGGAAGGTCATCGGGATGAACGCCGGTGCGCCTTCGCCAGCATCCTTCCGCCGCGCAGCACGCCAGCGCGCCGCATAGCGGCGCACCGCATCATAGGATCCATCGAACCCCTCGCGCACCAGCAGGTCATGGATACGCGTCATCCGTAGCCGATCGCGGCGGCCGCGACCTTCGTTCTCCTCAAGCAGCGCATCGAGACGATCCTGATAAGGACCGATCCGCGGCAGCGGCTGGACTTTGCGCTGATAGTTGAACGCCGCCTCCGGCGACCGGATCGCTTTGCGGACGACCTTCCGCGACAAACGAAGGTCACGAGCGATCGCCTTGATCGCCTTACCCGCTGCATGCTCACGCCGAATCCGAACCACTGTCTCCACGATCAACATCCCGTTCTCGCCAACTGATCAAAACCAGTCGGCCGACTAAATCCCCGGGATGAAGGGGTCCTTTTTGCACGCCGATCACCCCACGAAGGGGGTGCCTATTGCACGCTGATCCTCACGCTCGCTATGTCGGCCTGTCGCACATCGTCTACACGATTTGCTATGCGCTTCTTTCCTTGCTGGGCTTCGGGATCGCGACCTATCTCGCGCTTCAAGCGCGACGGTCAGCTCGCATCGACAGCAGTTCCTTCATTGCTACCCTAGCGCCAGCCGTGTTGCTGTTTATCGATCTTCCAAGCAATTGGCGCGTCACCTGCCTTTTGGCGATCACGCTGATTGCGATGCAGGAGTGGAGATCACGCCGCCATGAAGGTAGCAGCATCAGCTAACGACCAGAAATCGCCATTGCGGGCAGGCCTGTGATTTCTACGTAGCGGACATGCATTCGCTTCCATAAAGTGCCGTGATGAACAAGATCACACTCAAATATCAGTACGACTCTAGCTTCTTTGATCCGAAAAAGACTCGAGATGACTTCGGTCGTCTTTCTGTGTCAGTCGTGACAGATGATTTTTCAGGAACCGGCGGCTTTTGGGTTCAATGGCAGGACGTCAAGGAGTTTGGCGAGGCGCTGAGCGTGTATCCGATTAAGGAAGATAGTCCCGTAGTTGCACAATGGGGCTTTGAAATGCAGCAAGGCAACGACCTCATCCTGCGGTTTGAAATCTCGCCCGCTGATAAACGCGGGAATTTGGTGATGCGGTTTGAGGTGGCGGACGACCACAAACCTCATAACCGAGCACGCGGTATGTTCCAGACGAACTACCCCAATCTCGACGCATTCCGCGTCAGCATCGCCCAGCTAATGGATAATCAGATCGAGGAAGCCATTTTGATGGGGGATTAAAGTCGGTTTTCGCTTTTTTTAGCGAAAGCCGAATGTCGCCATACGGCCCCAGCCGGCACCTACCCCCACCTGTCCTACACCCCCGCCCCCTGCTACACTCGCGCCCGGCTCTTTCCCATCGTCCACCCCAGCACGCCCGCGCAAATCCCCCATGCGCGACATGGGCGAAGTTTGCGAAGTTCCGCGCCGCGCCCAACCACCGGCCCGCGCAACATTCTGCCCGAAGCACGCACGAAAATATCACGATCACCGGGAAATATGCGAAGTTAAGCGCCGCACATCCTATTTGTCGGTCGCGCCCCACACGTCCTGCGCCTTCACATAGCCGCGCTGGCCCTTCACGTCGAAGCTGCACCAGCCGCCCGAACAATCGGACAGGCGCCCAACCACGCCCTTTTGCGCACGAAATAATGTCCGCGCCCCATCGCTGGCCGATTCGCGCATCGGCGCTTCGGCCGCGCGCACCACCCCGGTTGGCGTGTCGCTCAGCAGGCGGACATGCATCCACCCCTGCGCGCCGTCCGGGTCCTCGACCTTGCGCCACAGGCCCAGCACCTGCACCACCTTCACCGGCAGGTCGCGGCGGCGGTAGATCCAGTTGGATGGGTAATCCAGGCTCGGCCCGACCCGCATCCGCGCCTCCGGCTGCGAAATCGAGGCCCAGTACGGCACAGGCTTGCCCGCCGCGATCACCGCGTCGCCCGCTGCGCCCAGCGCCATGACCACGCCCGCGCCCAGAAAAATGCGCTTCATGCCCGACCTGTTTTTCCTGTCACCCATGGCCTTCCCATAGCCGCTGCGCCGCCCCTGCGACAACTGCTGACTTGCCCGATCCACCATAAGCGCTTGACCGATGGCGCGGCCAGGCATAGCGGCCTTGGCATGGCCAAAAAACCGCGCCCCGCCAAGCCGCGCGTCATCGTCACGCGACGCCTGCCCCCCAATGTGGAGGCGCGCATGGCCGAACTGTTCGACGCCAGCTTCAATGTCGGTGATCAGCCGATGAGCCGCACCGAACTCGCCCGTGCCATGGCCCAGTGCGACGTGCTGGTGCCCTGCATCAGCGACCAGATCGACGCCACGCTGATCGCCGCCGCGCCGGACCGGCTGCAACTGCTGGCCAGCTTCGGCAGCGGCGTCGACCATATCGATCTCGCCGCCGCCCGCGCAAAGGGCATCATCGTCACCAATACGCCCGGCGTCCTGACCGAAGACACCGCCGACATGACGATGGCGCTGATCCTGTCGGTCCCCCGCCGCCTGGCCGAAGGGGAGAAGCTGGTGCGCAGTGGCGAGTGGCGCGGCTGGAGCCCGTCGGGGATGCTCGGCCACCGCATCGGCGGCAAGAAGCTGGGCATCATCGGCATGGGGCGCATCGGCCGCGCCGTCGCCCGCCGCGCCCGCGCCTTTGGCCTGACCATCGCCTATCACAACCGCCACCGCCTGCCGTTCGAGGTGGAGCAGGAACTGGAGGCGGAATGGGTCGGCGATGTCGACGGCCTGCTCGCCGCCTGCGACATCGTGTCGATCCACTGCCCGCTCAACGGCGATACGCGCGGGCTGATCGACGCACGGCGTATCGCACTGATGCGGCCCGACGCCTATCTCATCAACACATCCCGCGCCGAAATCACCGACGAAGCGGCGCTCATCGCCGCGCTGGACGAAGGCCGGATCGCGGGCGCAGGGCTGGACGTCTACACCCACGAACCCGCCGTCGATCCCCGCCTCTTCGCCCTCTCCAATGTCGTGCTGCTGCCGCACATGGGGTCCGCCACCTTCGAAGGCCGCGACGCCACCGGCGCGCGCGTCATCGCCAACATCCGCAGCTGGGTCGATGGCCACCGCCCGCCCAACCAGGTGCTGGAAGGCTGGGTCTGACCACGGAACCGCTGGTCCCGCCGCTCGTTCGGAAAGTATCGCCTTTCCAACGTCAGGGACATATTACCATGTTGAAACTCGCCCTCATCTCGCTCGTCATCGCCGGCGTCCTCGCCATACTGGGCTTTGGCGGCGCGGCTGGCACATTCGTCGGCATCGCCAAGATCCTGTTCTTCATCGCCCTTGCGGTCTTTGTTCTCTTCCTTGTCCTGGGCATGCTGGCTGGCAAGGGCATCAAGGACGCGATAGACTGAACCGATGGATATAGCTGGAGCAGAAACAGGCGCGGCTGTGGATGAAACGGGTCGATTGATCCGCGACGCCGCCGGCTTCCTGCTCCAGCGCGATCGGGGCGGCAGCTACCGGCTGGTGCTGCTGCGCGTCCCGGTCGATCTGGTCGAAAAGCGGGTCCGGGTCCGCGGCTACCACGCTGGCGACGGCATCGTCGAAGCGGACGGCGTCGCCCCGGCCTGATCCACCTGCCTGATCCTCTTGCCAAACGGGCCGGGACACGCGATCCCCTGTGCCATGCGCAAGATCATCGCCCTCCTCCTCGCCGTCGCCACACCAGTTCTGGCCCAAGCCCAAACGCCCCATGACGCCCTTGGCAAGGTTATGGACGATCATTGGGCCTGGTGGCTGTCGGTCCATCCGGTCGATGCCACCGCGCGCGGCGTGCGCGACTATGACGATCGCATCTACGACATTTCGCTGGCTGGCCGCGCCGCGCAGATCAAGGCGGAACAGGCATTCGTCGCCCGGCTCGACGCGATCGCCGACAGCGGCCTTGACTCCGCCGACCGGGTCAACCGCGCCGTGCTGCTGTGGATGCTGCGGGACGACATCGCCGGGGAAAGCCATCCCGCCGAACGGCTGATGCTGTTCACCACTTATTATGGCTGGCATCAGGGCTTTGCCAGCATGAGCGACGGCCTGCCCTTCTACAATCGCGCCGATTATGACAGCTATCTGAAGCGCCTTTCGCTCTACCCCCGGCAAAATGCCGACGCCCTTTCCATCACGCGGCAGGCGATCAAGGGCGGTTATGTCCAGCCCTGCTCGGTGCTGGGCAACTATGCCGCCAGCATCAGCGGCATCGTCGCGGGCAAGCCGCAGGACACGCGCTTCTACGAACCCTTCACCCGCGCCAGGCCCCGCGACATCAGCGATGCGGACTGGGCCGCGATGCAGGCCCGCGCCACCGCCCTCATCCGCGACGTGGTCGCGCCCGAATATTCCAAATGGCACGATCTGTTCGTGAAGGACTATCTGCCCGCCTGCCGCAAGAGCGACAGCGCCTCCACCCTGCCCGGCGGCGCGGCATGGTATGCCAGCCGGGTTCGCGCCCATACGACGACCGACCTCACCCCCGACCAGATCCATGCCATCGGCCTGTCCGAAGTCGCCCGTATCCGCGCCCGCATGGATGACGTCGCGGCCAAGGCAGGCTATCCCAGCCGCGCCGCCTTCATCGCCCATCTGCGCACCGATCCGCGCTATTATGCCAAAACGGCGGAGGAACTGCTGCAAGTCGCCGCGCGGCAGGCCAAGACGATTGACGGCCTGCTGCCCCGCTATTTCGGCACGCTGCCGCGCCTGCCCTATGGCCTCAAACCCATCCCCGCCGCCGAAGCGGAAGGGACGACGACCGCCTATTACATGCCCGGCGCACCTGAAAGCGGCATCGCGGGTACCTATTATGTCAACACGTCAAAGCTGGACCAGCGCCCCTATTGGGAACTGCCCGCCCTCACCGCCCATGAAGCAGTGCCCGGCCATCACAACCAGATCGCGCTGCAACAGGAATTGCCGCTGCCGCCATTCCGCAAATATCTGGCCAGCTTCACCGCCTATGTCGAAGGCTGGGCGCTCTACAGCGAATATCTGGGCGAGGAGATGGGCCTCTATGACACGCCCGAAAAGATGATGGGCCGCCTATCCTATGAAATGTGGCGCGCCTGCCGTCTGGTCGTCGACACCGGCATCCATGCCAAGGGGTGGGACAAGGCCCGCGCGGTCGCCTTCATGAAGGATAATAGCGCCCTGTCCGACGCCAATATCGACGCGGAGGTTAATCGCTATATCAGCTGGCCGGGACAGGCGCTCGGCTACAAGCTGGGCGAGATCAAGATCCGCGAATTGCGGGCCAGGGCAGAGGCCGCGCTGGGACCGAAATTTAACCTGCGCGCCTTCCACGACGCTGTACTGGCGCAGGGCGCGGTGCCGCTGACGGTGCTCGACAGCCAGATCGACGCCTGGATCGCCACGCAAAAGGCGCGCTAGTCGGCGCCTCCCCTTGTCCGAATTGGCAATTTTTGCTGCGCTGCGGCGACTTGCCAATACCCCTCCGTTCTACTACCGGGGGGCCAACAGCTCCCCAGACCGGGCATAAGTCGGCAAGTGGCGCTGCGCGTCGAGTCCGTACACTTTATGACGTTGGGAAAGAGATGAGCATTTACCTGGATTATCTGGCCGAAATCGACAGCCGCAAGACACAGGGACTTGCGCCCAAGCCAATCGACGATGGCGTCTTGCTTGGCGAAATCATCACCATCATCCAGGACGCGGCAAGCGAACATCGCGCCGACGCGCTCAAATTCTTCATTTACAACACATTGCCCGGCACCACGAGCGCCGCTGCCGTCAAGGCTGCCTTCCTCAAGCAGATCATCCTGGGCGAAGTGACCGTGCCGGAAATCACCCCGGCCTTTGCGCTGGAACTGCTCAGCCACATGAAGGGTGGCCCTTCGATCAAGGTGCTGCTCGACATTGCGCTGGGCGATGATGCCACCATCGCGGCTCAGGCGGGCGACGTTCTCAAGACCCAGGTTTTCCTCTACGACGCTGACATGTTCCGCCTGCGTGACGCTTACGCGGCGGGCAACGCAGTCGCGAAGGATGTGCTGGAAAGCTACGCCAACGCCGAATTTTTCGTAAAGCTGCCCGATGTCGAGGGCGAGATCAAGGTCGTCACCTTCATCGCGGGCGAAGGCGATATTTCGACCGATCTTCTGTCGCCGGGCAATCAGGCGCATTCGCGTTCCGACCGCGAACTGCACGGCCAGTGCATGATCTCGCCGGATGCGCAGCAGCAGATCCAGGCGCTCAAGATCCAGCATCCCGACAAGCGCGTCATGCTGATCGCCGAAAAGGGCACGATGGGCGTCGGCTCCTCGCGCATGTCGGGCGTCAACAATGTGGCGTTGTGGGCCGGCAAGCAGCAGAGCCCCTATGTGCCCTTCGTCAACTATGCCCCCGTCGTCGCGGGCACCAACGGCATCTCGCCCATCTTCGCGACCACCGTGGACGTGACCGGCGGCATCGGCATCAACCTTAAAAACTGGGTGAAGATGACCGGCCCGGATGGCAAGCCCATCCTCAATAATGACGGCAATCCGGTGCTGGAGGAAAAATTCTCCGTCGCGACCGGCACGGTGCTGAAAATCGACGTCAAGAACAAGAAGCTGACCGACGAAGCCGGCAACGAACTGGTCGATGTCGCGTCCGCCTTCACCCCGCAGAAGATGGAATTCATGAAGGCGGGCAGCAGCTACGCCATCGTGTTCGGCAAGAAGCTCCAGACCTTCGCTGCTGAAACGCTGGGCATCGAAGCCCCGCTCGTCTTTGCCCCGAACAAGGATATCTCGGTCGAAGGTCAAGGCCTGACCGCCGTTGAAAAAATCTTCAACCGCAACGCCGTCGGCGTCACGCCGGGCAAGGTGCTGCACGCCGGTTCCGACGTGCGCGTCAAGGTGAACATCGTCGGGTCGCAGGACACGACCGGCCTCATGACCGCGCAGGAACTCGAAGCGATGGCGGCCACCGTCATCTCGCCGCTGGTCGACGGCGCTTATCAGTCGGGCTGTCACACCGCGTCGGTCTGGGACAAGAAGGCGCAGGCCAATATTCCCAAGCTCATGTCCTTCATGAACAATTTCGGCCTCATTACCGCGCGCGACCCCAAGGGCCGCTATCATGCGATGACCGACGTCATTCACAAGGTTCTGAACGACATCACTGTCGATGACTGGGCCATCATCATCGGCGGCGACAGCCACACCCGTATGTCGAAGGGCGTGGCCTTTGGCGCGGACTCCGGCACTGTTGCCCTGGCTCTTGCCACCGGCGAAGCGACCATGCCGATCCCGCAGTCGGTCAAGGTCACCTTCAAGGGCAAGATGCAGCCCTATATGGACTTCCGCGACGTCGTCCACGCCACCCAGGCGCAGATGCTCGCCCAGTTCGGCGGCGAAAATGTGTTCCAGGGCCGCGTCATCGAAGTCCATATCGGTACGCTGCTGGCCGATCAGGCTTTCACCTTCACCGACTGGACGGCCGAAATGAAGGCCAAGGCGTCAATCTGCATCTCGCAGGACGAAACACTGATCGAATCGCTGGAAATCGCCAAGTCGCGTATCCAGATCATGATCGACAAGGGCATGGAAAATGCCGCCGGCACGCTGCAGGGCCTGATCAACAAGGCGGATGCGCGCATCGCGGAAATCCGGTCGGGCGTGAAGCCCGCACTGGCCCCCGACCCCAACGCCAAATATTTCGCCGAGGTCGTGGTCGATCTGGACCTGATCAACGAACCGATGATCGCCGACCCGGACGTCAACAATGCGGACGTGTCGAAACGTTACACCCACGACACCATCCGCCCGGTTTCCTATTATGGCGGCACCAAGAAGGTCGACCTGGGCTTCGTCGGGTCGTGCATGGTGCATAAGGGCGACATGAAAATCCTGGCCCAGATGCTCAAGAATATCGAGGCGAGCGAAGGCAAGGTCGAATTCAAGGCTCCGCTGGTCGTCGCCCCGCCAACCTATAATATCGTCGACGAGCTGAAGGCCGAAGGCGACTGGGACGTGCTCAAAAAATATGCCGGCTTCGAATTTGACGATGTCGCACCCAAGAGCGCTGCCCGCACCAGCTACGAAAATACGCTGTATCTCGAACGGCCCGGCTGCAACCTGTGCATGGGCAATCAGGAAAAGGCCGCCAGGGGCGATACCGTCATGGCCACCTCCACCCGCCTGTTCCAGGGCCGCGTCGTAGAGGACACCGACGAGAAGAAGGGTGAATCGCTGCTGGCGTCCACTCCGGTCGTCGTTCTCTCCTCCATATTGGGCCGCACGCCCAGCATGGATGAGTATAAGAGCGCTGTCACCGGCATCGACCTGACCAAGTTCGCGCCGCCCGTCGCCCACTGATCGGGGGTCTGGCAGACAATCCTCCCCTGTAAGGGGAGGTGTCGGCACGAAGTGCTGACGGAGGGGTGTCACCCTAACGATAGGGCGACACCCCTCCGTCTGGCCTGCGGCCATCCACCTCCCCTTGCAGGGGAGGAAGTATTTTGTTCGACACGCCAATGATGGCGAACCCGACAGTCTCACGTCGACAGCGGATACCCGACCTCGGCTGCCTCCCAAACATCTGCCTTGACCGACTTGGCAATTGACTTGGCACCGCTAGTTCCTATCTCCCTGCTACATCGGGACATACCTGCTTCGACCCATGGTTGGGGCGCCTCCTGCCCTCAGGCCGTCCGGCTTTTGGGCGGATCATGCGTCATCCTCCCGATCGGGCCGATGCTACCGCGAGGAGACGCATTTTCATGACCGCCATCGGACAGGACACATTGGGCACGCGCGACATTTTACATGTCGAGGGCAAGGACATCGCCTTTTACTCGCTCAAAAAAGCGGCGGCGAAGCTGGGCGACGTGTCGCGCCTGCCCTTCTCGATGAAGGTGCTGCTCGAAAATCTGCTCCGCTTCGAAGATGGCGTCACCGTCACGATCGAGGATATTCAGGCCATCATCGACTGGCAGAATGACAAGGGCAAGGCCGAGCGCGAGATTCAATATCGTCCCGCCCGCGTCCTGCTTCAGGATTTCACCGGCGTCCCCTGCGTGGTCGATCTCGCCGCCATGCGCGACGCGATGAATGCGCTGGGCGCCGACGCCAGCAAGATCAATCCGCAGGTGCCTGTCCACCTCGTCATCGACCACAGCGTCATGGTCGACGAATTCGGCACGCCCAAGGCGTTCGAGCAGAATGTCGAGATTGAATATCAGCGGAACATGGAGCGCTACGACTTTCTGAAATGGGGCAGCAAGTCCCTCGCCAATTTCTACGCGGTCCCCCCTGGCACCGGCATCTGCCATCAGGTCAATCTGGAAAATATCGCGCAGGCCGTCTGGTCGTCCGAGGATGCGGACGGCAATATCGTCGCCTATCCCGACACCTGTGTCGGCACCGACAGCCATACCACCATGATCAACGGCCTTGGCGTATTGGGCTGGGGCGTGGGCGGTATCGAGGCTGAGGCGGCGATGCTTGGTCAGCCTGTTTCCATGCTCATTCCCGAAGTCGTCGGCTTCAAGATGGTCGGCCAATTGAAGGAAGGCGTCACCGCCACCGATCTGGTGCTGACCTGCACCGAAATGCTGCGCAAGAAGGGCGTGGTTGGCCGCTTCGTCGAATATTTCGGCCCCGGCCTTGCCAGCCTGTCGCTCGCCGACCGCGCGACCCTTGCCAACATGGCGCCCGAATATGGCGCGACCTGCGGCTTCTTTGGCATCGATGACAAGACGCTCGACTATATGCGCCTGACCGGCCGCAGCGACGAAAATCTCGCGCTGGTCGAAGCATATGCCAAGGAACAGGGCTTCTGGATCGATCCGTCGGCGGAGCTGGTGTTTACCGATACGCTGGAACTGGACCTTGCCACCGTCGTCCCCAGCCTGGCCGGTCCCAAACGCCCACAGGACCGCGTCTCGCTGCCGCAGGTCGATGATGTGTTCAACGCCGATCTCGCGAACGTCTACAAGAAAGCGCAGCAGCGCGTGGCCGTAGAGGGCAAGGATTTCGACATTGGCGACGGCGACGTGACCATCGCGGCGATCACCAGTTGCACCAACACGTCGAACCCCGGCGTCATGCTGGCCGCGGGCCTGGTCGCCAAGAAGGCGAACGAACTGGGCCTCAGGCCAAAGCCCTGGGTCAAGACCTCGCTCGCCCCCGGCAGTCAGGTCGTCACCGACTATCTGGAAAAGGCGGGCCTCCAGTCGCATCTCGACGCGATCGGCTTCAATCTGGTGGGCTATGGCTGCACCACCTGCATCGGCAATAGCGGCCCGCTGGCCCCGCCGATCAGCGCCGCGATCAACGACAATGGTCTGGTCGCCGCCGCCGTCATTTCGGGCAACCGCAATTTCGAAGGCCGCGTGTCACCCGACGTGCGCGCCAATTTCCTGGCCTCTCCCCCGCTCGTCGTCGCCTATGCGCTCAAGGGCACGGTGATCGAGGATTTCATCACTACCCCGATCGGCGTCGGCAGCGCCGGGCAGGACGTCTATCTCAAAGACATCTGGCCCACCAATGACGACATCGCATCGACCATGGCGACCTGCGTGGACCGCGCCATGTTCCAGGCGCGCTACGCCAACGTCTATAAGGGCGACGCCCATTGGCAGGCGATCGACGTTACCGGATCGGACACATATCAGTGGCGTGCAGGCTCCACCTATGTCGCCAACCCGCCCTATTTCGAAGGGCTGAGCATGACCCCGGCCCCCGTCACCGACATTGTCGAGGCCAAGCCTCTGGCGATATTCGGTGACTCCATCACCACCGACCATATCTCGCCCGCAGGCTCCATCAAGGCATCCTCGCCAGCAGGCAAGTGGCTGTCCGAGCATCAGGTCGCGCAGGCCGATTTCAACAGCTATGGCGCGCGGCGCGGCCATCATGAAGTCATGATGCGCGGCACCTTCGCCAACATCCGCATCAAGAATCTGATGCTGGACGGCGTCGAGGGGGGCATGACCCGCTACAAGGGCGAAACCCTGCCCATCTATGACGCGGCGATGAAGCACAAGGCGGACGGCACTCCGCTGGTCGTCATCGGCGGCAAAGAATATGGCACCGGATCGTCACGCGACTGGGCGGCCAAGGGCACCAATCTGCTGGGCGTTCGCGCGGTCATCGTCGAAAGCTTCGAACGCATCCACCGCTCTAATCTGGTTGGCATGGGCGTGCTGCCGCTTCAGTTCAAAAATGGCGACACGCGCGACACGCTGGGCCTGACCGGTGACGAAAGCTTCACCATCACTGGCGTTGGGAAGCTCAAGCCCCGTCAGGATGTCGAAGTCGCCGTGACCCGTGCCGATGGCTCGACCTTCACCTTCACCGCGCTCTGCCGGATCGACACGGTCAACGAGCTGGAATATTTCCTGAACGGCGGCATCCTGCAATATGTGCTGCGAAAGCTGGCTGCCTGACCGGCTGACCGCCTGACACCGCCATCCCGCGCCGTTATTTTTGGCCGGGATGCGCGGTTTTCGGGCTCAGGGCCGTGCGGTCGCGCTTGCGTCCCGCACCGACTTGAATTCGGACCCCGGCTTCCATTGCGGCCAGCGGGTCGACGTCGCAAGGTCTTGGCCGATCGCCAGCATCAGGTCCACATCCTGCGCTGCGCCGTCCAGTTTCCATGTCGCGTCGACCGCGTCACACGCCTGATGGTAGCATTGGCCGGTATAGGCATCGACCCAGGCCTGTCCCGCCGCCCGGCCGCCCTCGACCAGATCGGACGCGCCCGCAATCCCCATCATCAGCAGCACCGGCACGCCCCGCTTGGCCATGGAGAAATGATCGGCACGGTAGAACAGCCCGCGTTCGGGCAGGCTTTCAGGCGTCACGACCCGGCCCTGCGCAGCAGCAGCCCTGGCCAGGTCATCCTCCAGCGTCCCCTGCCCTTTGCCCACCAGAATGACGTCCTTCGCCTTGCCAGCGGTCTGGAGAATGTCGATCGTCAAATTGGCGACGGTTTTGTCGAGCGGCCAGACCGGGTTCTGGGCATAATGTTCCGAACCCAGCAGCCCCCTCTCCTCCGCCGTCCAGGCCGCGAACAGGATGCTGCGGTCCGGCGCGGCGCCAGCCTTGAAGGCGCGGGCGATCTCGAACAGGCCGGCGATGCCCAGCGCATCGTCATTGGCCCCGGCGCGATAGATCCGCCCCTGCGCGTCGGGCGCACCCTTGCCATAGGCATCCCAATGCGCGCCGTACATGACCGTTTCGTCAGGCCGTTTGGCACCAGGAATGCGGGCAAGGACATTGGCGCTCTTGATGACGTCCTGCGTCACCGGGAAAGCGGCGGAAAAGCTGGCCCCCTTCAACTCCACGGGCCGAAAGCCTTTCGACCGCGCCTTCGCGCGCAAGCTTGCAAGGTCCAGGCCCGCGCCTGCAAACAGCTTGGCCGCTGCCCCGCCCTCGATCCAGCCCTGTAGCTGGAGGCTGGTCAGCTTGTCGGGCGCGCGGACCAGATCATAATTTTCCCCGCCCGGACTGACGACCACATTCCAGCCATAGCCGGCGCCGGGCGTGTCGTGCACGATCAGCGCGCCAACCGCGCCGCGCCGGGCCGCTTCCTCGAACTTGTAGGTCCAGCGGCCATAATAGGTCATTGTCCGGTCGCCGAACTTGCCGGCTGCGTCATCGCCCTTGGCCGCTTCGAAATCCGGGTCGTTGATCAGAAAGACCGCGACCTTGCCTTTCAGGTCCGCGCCCTTGAAATCATCCCAGCCGCGTTCCGGGGCAGAAACGCCATAGCCGACGAACAGCAATGGCGCGCTGCTGATCGCAACCTTGTCGCGCGGCTGGAGGGTGGAAAGATAGACGTCCTTCCCCGCGGTCCACGCCGTCATGGCGCTTCCCTGCTTGACGCCCAGCACCTCCGCCTGGCCCAGCCGGGTGTGGAGCAGAGGCACGCTCTGCACCCATTGCCCATCCGGCCCGCCCGGCTCCAGCCCCAGCGCCTGAAAGCGACCGACCAGATAGCCGATCGTGCGCTCCTCCCCGACCGTGCCGGGGGCGCGGCCTTCGAACAGGTCGGACGCCAGAACGCGGACCGATTGTTCGAGTTGCTGCGGCGCGACCGTCTGGGCGTGAGCGGGAAGGGCGAGGAGGCCAAGAGCCAGTAATGCACGGGTCATGGCACAGGCTTACCCGCTACCAGCCATAAGCGAAAGGCCAGTGACGGGCGAAAGGACTGTCAGAATTCGATGTCGAGTTCTTCCATCTCGTCCGGTTCGATCCGCGCCTCGTCAATCCATTCGCGCATGATGTCCCACCCGTTGATCGTCTGACAATAGGCCGCCGCCTTCATGGACACCGGCACGGCATAGGTCAGGAACCGTTCGGCCACCGGCGCGAACATCGCGTCGGCGACAGTCGGCTTGTCACCGAACAGCCATGGCCCGCCATAGCTGTCCAGACATTCGGCCCAGATCGTCTCGATCCGTTCGATGTCGGGCTTGGCGCCCGGAAAGATCGGGAATTTGGCGTGGCGGACCTTCAGGTTCATCGGTAGGGCGGAGCGCAGATTGGCGAAACCGGAATGAATTTCGCCCGACACCGACCGGCAATGGGCGCGGGCGATCCGATCGGCGGGATACATGCCTGCATCGGGATATAATTCATGCAGATATTCCGCGATCGCGAGCGTGTCCCACACGCTCGCCCCTTCATGGGTCAGGCGCGGCACCAGTACGGATGGCGACAGCAGCAGCAATTCCGCGCGATTTTCCGGATCATCCAGCGCGACCAGCTTTTCCTCGACCTTCAGGCCCGCAATCCGGCAGAGCAGCCAGCCGCGCAGCGACCAGGACGAGTAATTTTTACTGGATAGAGTGAGCTCAGCAATGGGCATGACATTCCCTCCGGTCGGTCTTAACCTACATTTATGATGATGCGGTGCAACATATAATCCGTGTATAACGTTTTATACCAGAACCGATTCGGATGGACGGATTAAACAAGGCGCGCTTATAATCATGCGGATGCTATACAGTGGTTATCAGGCGTGGAACGATATGCTGGCGCCGGCACGCTTCGGGGCGCAGGTTGCGCTGGGGATGCGCGACAAATTGGGACCGATGGCCGACTGGGCCATGCCTCGGCGCATGTTCGCGCTGATGGACGTGTTTCAGGGTGCGCGGGTTACGCACAAGCGGCCACCCTACGCCATTACGTCGGTACGCAGCGGCAATGCCGATGTGGCGGTGCGCGAAGAGATCGTCCTCGACCTGCCCTTTGGCGACCTGCT
Source organism: Sphingobium sp. GW456-12-10-14-TSB1 (assembly GCF_059424385.1). NCBI lineage: Bacteria > Pseudomonadati > Pseudomonadota > Alphaproteobacteria > Sphingomonadales > Sphingobiaceae > Sphingobium > Sphingobium sp. GW456-12-10-14-TSB1. The sequence continues at coordinate 1,816,701 of NZ_JBWKZI010000001.1, forward strand.
GCACTTCGTCAAGGATGAGGTGGACACCGCCCAGCCGCGCGTGCTGGTGGTGGCGCCGATGTCGGGTCATTTCTCCACCTTGCTGCGCAGTACTGTGGAGACCCTGCTGCGGGACCATGACGTCTATATTACCGACTGGAAAAATGCCCGCGACGTGCCGCTGGCGGCGGGGCGTTTCGGCTTTGAGGATTATGTCGATTATATAATCCGCTTTTTCCAGACGATGGGCCCCGGCGCGCATCTGCTGTCGGTATGCCAGCCCTGCGTCCCTGCGCTGGCGGCGGTGGCGGTCATGGCGGAGGATAAAGACCCCGCGACGCCCAAGTCGATGACGCTGATGGGCGGGCCGATCGACACGCGGGTCGCGCCCACCGTGGTCAATGATCTGGCCAACGACAAGCCGATCGACTGGTTCGAGAAGAATCTGATCTCCATCGTCCCCTTCCGCTATGCCGGGCGCGGTCGTGAAGTCTATCCCGGCTTCGTACAACTTTCCGCCTTCATGGCGATGAACATGGAACGGCACGGATCGCAGCATCGCGAACTCTATCAGCTTCTGGCCGACGGCAAGACGGTCGAGGCGGACAAGATCAAGAGTTTCTACGAGGAATATTTCGCGGTCCTGGACATGACCAAGGAATTTTACCTGGAGACGGTCGATCTGGTGTTCCAGCGTACCTTGCTGGCCAAGGGCGAATTGATGCACCGTGGCCGTCCCGTCAATCCGGGCGCGATCCGCAAGACTGCCCTGCTGACGGTCGAGGGCGAGAAGGACGATGTCTGCGCCGTGGGCCAGACAGCGGCGGCCCATGCACTCTGCACCGGCCTTCGCCCGCACCTCAAGCGCCACCATTTGCAACCTGGCGTTGGCCATTATGGCGTCTTTTCCGGCAGCAAATGGGAAAAGCAGGTCTATCCGCAGGTGCGGAACATGATCCTGTCGATGAACTGACGGCCCGGCAAAGGGCAAGCGTCGAATAGGAAATGCGGGGCTTAGCTTCGCATATTTCCCGGCAATCATGATATTTTCGTGCGCGATGCGGACAGGATGTTACGCATCCTGCCATGGCTGGTGCATGCGAAACTTCGCAAACTTCGCCCATATCGCTTATGGAAAATTCGGGTGACGTTTGGCGGTCGGCCATGCGGTGCGCGCGGTCGAATATGGCGTGTGAACGATGGGAAGGAACCGGGCGCGCTTTTAGCAGGCGGGGCGGGTGTAGGACAGCGAGCGTCCTCCCCCTTTTCCCAACTGCGGCATAGCGCGCGATGGCTTGAGGGTTTTTCTCCACCTCCGTTCGTTTCGAGCGAAGTCGAGAAACACCGAGCAGGTTTCTCGACTTCGCTCGAAACGAACGGGACCGGGTAGCGGCTGCACGCCCTACCGCCGCCCCCTCACCCTACCATTCATACGCCTTGGGCAGCGCGCCCTCCTGCGGCGTCGCGTAGCGGTCGCGCAGCTTTGTCTGGCGGTTGTCGATGGGTTGCGGCACGCCGTCGATCCACACCGCGATCGGCGCGGATGTCATTTCCAGCGGATCGCCATCCCATAGCACGACATCCCCTGCCCGCCCCGGCTTCAGTGAGCCGATCCGGTCGCCCAGCCCCATGGCTTCGGCGGGGGCGCTGCTGATGGTGCGGAGCGCCTGCCCCCAACTGAGGCCGGTGGCGCCCGGCACCTTGTTCAGCGCCACCATATTGCCCGCCTGCTGGGTCGCGAGGCGCAGTTGCAGCCCTTCGTCGCGGTCCATCAGCCCCATGGAGACGATGACGCCTGCCTTCACCATCCGCCCGACATTGCTCTGGGTCGCGGCCAGCTTTTCAAAGCTGGAGGGAAGGTCGTCGAGGCCGCCCGCGATCACCGGCACCTTGGCCGCCGCGATTTGCGGCGCGACCATCCAGCCTTCGGCAGCGCCCGCGATAATGAGCTTGAGCGCAGGAAAATCCTGACGCAGCGACAGGACGGTCACTATGTCGCGCGCGCTTTCGACATGGACCATCAGCGGCATTGCCCCGGAGACGACCGGCACCAGCGCCTGCGCATCCACCCGGTTGAGCAGCGCATCCTTCGAGCGCCCGTCATAGCTGGCAGGCGCCTTGGCATAATCCTGCGCCTCGCGCAGCATCGTCCTGAAGGTCAGGATCGCGGCGGGACGGCTGCCGCCCGCATCCTTGGCCCCCTCCTCGCCCAGTTCGACATATTGGAAGGCGCGCGCCCTGGTGATGGCATTCATGTCCGCGCCAAGGTCCACCACCGCGCCCTGCCCGGCGAAAATGCCGATGCCGGTCGACGGTACGACGACGGCGCGGGTAATGCCCGCCGTGCGGCTGATCGCGATCGGGTTGGCAAGCGGGTTGATCGCCGGAGCGACGTCAATCGCGGCGGAAAAGGGCGACCGCGCGCTGGCGTCATTGGTTTCGTTGACCGCAGGCACCTCTACCAGACCGACGCGCGAGTATCCCGATACCAGACCCGGCGTCACCCATTTGCCGCCCGCATCGATGGCCTTGATGCCCGGCGGAATGGCAATGCCCGCGCCAGCGGCCGTCACCTTGCCGGCGCTGATCAGGACAGTGCCGTTGCGGATGGGTTCAGAGCCATCGCCAATGGCGAGGGTCGCGCCGGTGATGGCGAGGGACTGGGCGAGCGCGGGGGTGGAGAGCAGCGCAAGAGCCGCGAAGGCTGCGCGAGGGCTTCTCGACTTCGCTCGAAGCGAACGGATGTTGGATGCCGTCATCATTTCACGTCTCCCGCGCCGATCTGGCCGAGTTCAAAATCGCTGACCGGGCGCAGTTTGGGATTGGCGCTGTCATAGAGCAGCGCCCCATCGATCCACACCTTCTCCGGCCTTGTATAGGTGCTGAACGGATTGCCGTTCCACAGCACCACGTCGGCCATCTTGCCGACTTTCAGACTGCCGGTCTGATCGGCAATCCCCATCGCCCGCGCGGGGTTGATAGCGAGCCAGGTCCACGCCACCTCGTCAGCGATGTCGATGCCCATCCGGCGGCCAGCCCCCAGCGCCTTGGCCGCCTCCTGATTGAGCCGCTGTATGCCGTTTTCATCATCGCTATGGACGATGGTGCAGGCGCCTGCCCGGTGGACCAGCGGGATATTCTCCTTGATCCCGTCATAGGCTTCCATCTTGAAGCCATACCAGTCGCCCCACAGCGCTGCGCAAATGCCGTTATCGCGCAGCAGGTCGGCAATCTTATATGCTTCGACTGCATGGTGAAACGCCGTGACCTTGTAGCCGAACTCCTTGCTCATATCGATGACATTGGCCATTTCGTCGGCGCGGTAGCAGTGGTTATGGACCAGGATCTTGCCCTCCAGCACATCGGCCAGCGTTTCCATGCCAAGGTCACGGGTCTGATCTTTTCCGGCGGCGCGCTTCTTCTGATATTCGCGCGCCTTGATCCAGGTCTGGCGATTGACCGCCATATTGCCCATGCGGGTGGAAGGCTCCCGCCCCTTCGAGCCATAAACCCGCTTGGGATTTTCGCCGCACGCCATTTTCAGGCCATAGGGCGCACCGGGGAATTTCATCCCCTGCATCGTGCGGGCGGGGACGTTTTTCAGCGTGACGCTGCGCCCACCGAACAGATTGGCCGATCCGGGCAGGATTTGCAGGCTGGTGACACCGCCATTGGCCAGTGCCCGGCCAAAGCCTGCATCCTGCGGCCAGATACTATGTTCGGCCCATACATGGGCGGTGACCGGCGACGTCGCTTCATTGCCGTCGGACAGCGCATCCACGCTGGGGCTGGGATAATCGCCCAGATGGCTGTGTATGTCGATGACGCCCGGTGTCACATATTTGCCGGTGCCGTCGAACACCGCGATGTCGGCAGGGATTGGCGTGTCGGGGCCGCCGATCGCGGTCACCTTGCCATCGGACAGGAAGATGACGCCATTGTCGATCCGGCCCCCCTCCCCGTCGAAAATGGTCGCGCCCCTGATCGCCGTGGCGACACCGGGATAGGCCTTGTAGGTCGAGGGATAGGGATTGTCCGGCTCGGCCGAACTGCCCTGTGTCGGGGCGGGCGCTTCCCTGTCCTTCTTCGCACCGGCAGGGGTAGCCGCGCTGACGAGCAGCGCAGCGATCAAGATCAACCTCATGGACGTTCCTCCGCGCCAATCGTGTCGAGATGCATCAGCCGCGTGATCATTGGCGAAACCAGCAATACGATCACGCCGACCCCGATCGAAAACCAGCCGATGCGACTATAGACGTCCAGCACCTGCGCCACGCCGTTCGCATCGCCGCTGCCGGTCGCGCGGGCAATCAGGCCAGCGATGAAATTGCCCGCCGCCATCGCCAGGAACCAGGTGCCCATCACCAGCCCGACCATATTGGGCACCGACAGCCGCGTCATCGCCGACAGGCCGACGGGGGAGAAGCACAGCTCCGCCATGGTGTGGAACAGGTAGATGAGGATGACGAACAGCAGCGGGGTCAGATCCTGTCCCGCCATCGCCGCACCCGCCACCAGCACCAGAAAGCCCGCGCCGCACAATATGAGGCCGATGCCGAATTTGGCGGGGGATGAGGGTTCGAGGCGGCGCTTGTCGAGGAAGGTCCACAGCACGGCGAATAGCGGCGCGAGCAGAATGATGAAGATGGAATTGACCGACTGGAACATCGATGCGGGAATATCCCATCCCAGCACGGTGCGGTCGACATTGCGATCGGTAAAGATGTTGAGGGACGATCCGGTCTGTTCAAACAGACCCCAGAATAGCGGGTTGAGCGCGATCAGGAACAGGGCGGCGAACATGCGGTCGCGATCGATCTTGCCCAGCGTGCCGAGCGTGCGCCAGACGATGTAGATGACCGTCAGCGCCGCGAAGGCGAGCAGCGCATAACCCAGCAATTCGGCATAGCGGATGACGAACCAGATCGCGGCGACGCCCAATATCGCGCCCAGATAGATGGTCCATTCCTGGCTGACGCCTGCAACCGCTGGCGCGCGCAATTGCTGCGGCGCGGGCGGCTCCCCCTTGCCCAGCAGCCAGGGGGTGAGCCAGACGAACATCACAAGACCCAGCAACATGCCGACCCCGGCCGCGCCAAAGCCCCAGCCCCAGCCCATCGTTTCCCCCAACAGGCCGCAGACCAGCGGGCCGATTGCCCCGCCAGCATTGATGCCCATGTAGAAAATGGAGAAGGCCGGATCACGGCGGGCATCGTCGCGCGGATAGAGTTCGCCCACCAGCACGGAGATATTGGCTTTCAGAAAGCCGGTGCCGACGATGATGCTGGCCAGCGCCAGATAGAAGCCGTTGAGATAGACCGGGTCTTGCCCCCCCGGCCCCTCCGTCACCGCGATCAGGAAATGACCGAAGGCGATGAACAGCCCGCCCGCCAGCACCGCCTTGCGCGGCCCCAGGAATCGATCGGCCAGATAGCCGCCGATGACCGGGGTGATATAGACGAGCGAGGTATAGGCCCCGTAGAGCAGATAGGCCCTGTCCTCCCCGAACAGGAAATGTTTGGTGAGGTAGAAGATCAGGATGGCGCGCATCCCATAGTAGGAAAAACGCTCCCACATCTCCGCGAAAAACAGCAGAAACAGGCCGCGCGGATGGCCAAGCCAGGTCTTGCCCGCTGCCGCCGTGCCAGAAATTGAGGTCGCCATCAGCTACCCTTGTCTTTTATGTGTGCCGGTCCGCCGAACGGGGACCAGAGGATGGCGCGAGACTAGAGCCTATTTCGCATCTGTCAAAAGCGCAGGCGGCCCTTGCGTCAAAGCGGGTGCCGCGCCATCTGGATGCGATGTTCAATGACCGCTCGACCCCGCTCACCCTGCTCCAGACCCGCCGATCGGGCAAACCGCGCGACCTGATCGCGCCCGGCCCGGACGATGCGCAACTGCGCCAGATATTGGAGGTGGCGATCCGCACGCCCGACCACGGCAAGCTGGCGCCATGGCGTTTCGTCATCGTGCCGCTGGAAAAGCGCGCGGCGCTGGCCGACCTGCTCGAAGCCGCCTATCGCGCCGAAAAGCCCGATGCCGGTCGGCTGGAGATAGAGGCGATGCACCAGTTCGCGCATCAGGCGCCGACATTGGTGGTGGCCCTGTCCGCCCCCGTCGCGGGCAGCAAGATACCGGCGTGGGAACAGACATTGTCCGTGGGCGCGGCGGTCATGAACCTGCTCAATGCGACCCATGCGCTGGGCTTTGCCGGGGGCTGGCTGACCGGATGGCCGACCTATAATGACAATGTGCGCGCGGCCTTTGGCAAGGAGGGCGAGAGCATCGCCGGATTCATATTCATCGGGACGCCCGGCAAACCGCAGGAAGAGCGGCCAAGGCCAGATTATGACGACATCATATCGATCTGGGACAGATAGTTACGCAAACGACCCGATCCAGCGCAAGCAACTGGCTTGCGCGCATCGCTGTATTATGGCACTGATGCAGTTATGGCCGACGATTCCAAACCCGTCTATCTCCGCCTGCGAGAGATAATTGCCGCATCCATATTGGACGGTGAATTTAGCGATGGCGACATGCTGCCATCCGTCCGCGCCTTTGCCGCGCAGCAGGGGGCCAATCCGCTGACGGTCGCCAAGGCCTATCAAAGCTTTCAGGATGATGGGCTGGTCGTGGTCAAGCGTGGCGTCGGCATGTTCGTCGCCGACGGCGCAACCCGCCGCCTGCGCGTGGCGGAGCGGGCGCATTTTCTGGAAACCGTCTGGCCCCCGGTCGCGGCGCAGATCCGGCGGCTGGGCCTGCGGGTCGAGGAACTGGACGCGCAGAAGGCGTAAGCGGGCCGCGCGCTTTTCCTGTCGTTCCGGGCCCATTCTCCAACCTCCGTTCGTTTCGAGCGAAGGCGAGAAACCGTGGCGCTGAGGTTTCTCGACTTCGCTCGAAGCGAACGGGACAAGGGACACGCAACGCGACGCAGGGCGGAGGATGTCCTAAAGCGCCGCCAATGCGTCGACAGCCTCTTGCCGCCCCGCAAAATTGGTAGCCGCTGCCTGCCCCAGCGCCAGCTTCGCATCATCCTTGCGCCCGGCGGCGGCATAGGCCTGCCCCAGATGGAGTTGCAGCACCGGGTGGCCGGGCGCCAGCGCCACCGCCTTTTCCAGCAGATCGACCGCCGCCGGCCCCTTGTCGCCGGTGCGCAGCAGCGTCCAGCCATAGATGTCGGCGCTCATCGGGTTGGCGGGCATCAGGCGATAGGCATGGGCGGCATAGGCCAGCGCGGACTGGCGATCCCCGGTTCCCAGTGCGGCGCGGGCCAGGTCGGCCATCAGCACGGCGTCGCCATTCCCGGTCTGCGCCCGCACTGCCTGCAACAGGCGCAGCGCAGTGCGCCAATCCTGCCGCTGCATGGCGACGGTGGCGGCAAGGCGCTGGGCTTCCGCGTCATTGGGATGCTGGGTCAGGAACAGTTGTACGACCTGCGCCGCGCGCACGGCATTGCCCGCCTGCCCCCATGCCGCGGCAAGACGCATGGCGGCGGCCCGGTCGAACCGGATATTGGCCGCGGCCTCATAGGCGCGCGCGGCGTCGGCCGGGCGGCCCGCTGCGCCCAGCGCGTCACCGTGGATCAGCCAGGCGTCGGGCGCACCGGGATTGGCGCGGCTCAGCGATTGGGCGCGCGCCAAGGCTTCGCCGGTGCGGCCAGTGCTCAGCAGCGCCCGGATATAGGGGATATTGTCGCGCGCGGTGGCGGTGCTGGCGGGCGGCGGCCCGTTGGCCAAAGCGGCGTCGCGGGGGCTGGCAAAGGAATCGGCGGCAGCACGCACCGGCCAGGCGGCGCGGGCCAGCATGTCGGCGGCCATCGTCCGGTCGCCCAATCCCTCCTGCGCACGCGCGGCCAGCGTCAGCACATAGGGATCGGCATCGCGCTGCGCGACGATCGGCGCCAGCATCGTAGCGGCGGTGGCATAATCGCCGGTCATATATTGGGCGCGGGCCAACAGGGTGCGGGCGGTGCGATTGTCGGGCTGCGCCGCGACCAGCGGGGCCAGCGCCTCGGTAGCAAGGACGGCGTTGCCCTCCTGCAAGTTCAGCACGCCGCGCAGCAGGCGAGTGGCCGGTTCATCGTCCAGCTGGCCCTGGGTCCGGTCCAGCAGCGAACGGGCCAGATCCGCCTTGCCCGCGCGCGCCGCCATCACCGCCTGCATCATCCAGGCGCGGGCATTGGCAGGGTCCAGCGCCAGGATGCGGCGCGTGAGGGCAAGCATCGCGCTGGCGGACCCGGCATCGGCCAGCGTCGCGGCATATTGCTCCATCGTCGGGATCAAATCGGGCCGAACCGCCAGCGCTCGGTCGAACCAGGGTAGCGACGCCGTCAGGCCATATTGGGCGCGGGTCAGCTCCCCGCGCAGCGTCAATGCCCGCGCGTCGGCAGGGTTCAGCGCCACCGCCCGGTCAGCCGCCGCAATCGCCCCCGCCTGATCGCCGGTCGCCAGCCGGAAGCGGCCAAGCTCGACCCAGTTTTCCGCATCATCGGGCGCGATCGCCAGCGCGTTGGCCAGCGCTTTTTGCGCCCCCGCCATGTCCCCCTGCGCCATGGCGGCCCGCGCGATCACACGCGCAGCCATGTCCAGGTCGCTGTCGGGCACATCGGCGGCGCGCGCTTCCTTCAGCGCAGCGGCGGCATCGCCCTGCAACAACAGCGCCTGCGCCATGACGGCGCGGGTCTGCGACGGCGGCGCACCCAATGCGCGCGCGCGGGCCGCTTCGACCTGCGCCCCTGCCCCGTCGCCCAGTTCCACCAGCGTGCGCGCCTGCGCTTCCCGCGCGACCACGGATCGCGGCGCACCCTTGATCGCATTCATCAGTTCGATCCGCGCCGTGCGCGCGTCACCCCGGTCGAGCGCCGCCAGTCCGCGCGCCAGCGCGGCGCTGCCGTCCCGTTCATGCACGCGCCATTGCCACAGGCCCGCCACGCCCAGCAGCAGGACGATGATCCCGGCGATCAGGAAGATGCGCGTCCGGCTCATGCCTGCATCTGATATTGTTTGAGCAGATCGTAGAGGGTCGGGCGGCTGATCCCCAATATCTTCGCCGCGCCCGATATATTGCCGTCGGTGCGGGCGATGGCGCGGCGGATGGCGCGACGGTCGGCCATTTCGCGCGCGGCCTTCAGGTTCACGACCTCACCCCCGGCGGCGCGTTCCTCGTCCAGGTCCAGATCGGCCGCCGTCACCAGCTTGCCATCGGCCATGATGACCGCGCGCTTCATGCGATTTTCCAGTTCGCGCACATTGCCCGGCCAGGGCCAGGCGTCGAGCGCAGCCAGCGCGTCCGGGGCCAGCCCCTTGACCTGCGGGTTCATCTCTCGCGCGAAGCGCGCCAGGAAATGGCGGGCCAGCAGCGCCGGATCGCCGGGCCGGTCCTTCAGCGCGGGTATGCGGATAACGATTTCGGCCAAGCGATAATAGAGATCCTCGCGGAAGCTGCCCGCCGCGATCATCTCCTCCAGATTCTGGTGGGTGGCGCAAACGATGCGGGTATCGACCGCTATCGGGTTGCGACCGCCGACCCGTTCGATCGACCGCTCTTGCAGGAAGCGCAGCAATTTGACCTGGAGCGCCAGCGGAATGTCGCCCACTTCATCGAGGAACAATGTGCCGCCCTGCGCCTGCTCGATCTTGCCCGGCGTCGTCTTGACCGCGCCGGTGAACGCGCCCTTTTCATGGCCGAACAGTTCCGATTCCAGCAACGTCTCAGGGATCGCCGCGCAATTGATCGCAACGAACGCCCCGTTCCGGCGCGGGCTGGCATCATGCAGCCCCTGCGCCAGCAACTCCTTGCCGGTGCCGCTCGCCCCCAGCAGCAGGACGGAAACCTGCGCGCTCGCCACCCGCTCGATCGTGCGGGCCACCTTCATCATTTCGGGCGCCGCGCTGATCAGGCGGCCCAGCACCCGCCCATCATCCGGCGCGGTGTCGGCCAGCCGGGCATTTTCCCGCTCCAGCGCATGAACATGAAAGGCGCGGCGGACGATCATGCCCAGTTCGTCAATATCGACCGGCTTCTGGTAAAAATCATAGGCGCCGCCCGCAATCGCATCGAGCGCGCTTTCCCGCGCGCCATGGCCGGACGCGACGATCACCTTGGTATCGGGCTTGATCCGCAATATCTCCGCCAGCGTCGCAAAACCTTCGCTGGTGCCGTCCGGGTCCGGCGGCAGGCCAAGGTCGAGCGTCACGACATCGGGCGTTTCCGCGCGCAACATCTCGATCGCTTCGTCCCGGTCGCCCGCGATGAACAGCCGATAATCCTCATAGGCCCAGCGCAACTGGCGCTGGAGACCCGGATCATCCTCGACGATCAGCAATTTGGGGCGGGTGTCGCTCATCAGGCGGCTTTCTCTTGTCTGTCGTTCCGGGGGGCGAGCGGCAGGCGCAGGGTGAACCGGCTGCCAACGCCCATCTTGCTTTCAACATCGATCCGCCCGCCCATGGCCTGCGCCAGCGCGCGCGCTTCGAACGCGCCAATGCCAAAGCCGCCTGCCTTGCTGGAGGAAAAGGGCTTGAACAGATCGCGGCGGATATATTCCGCGCTCATGCCCCGGCCATGGTCGACAATCTCCACCAGCACGTCGCTGGCATCGGCGGACAGACGCAGATCGACCGGGCTGTCGGGCGCGCTGGCGTCGATGGCGTTCTGAAGCAGATGGGTGAGTATCTGTTCGACCCGCGCCGGATCGGCCAATGCCAGCGGCGCTGTGCCGACGACATTGACCGGATGCTGGCGCGCGCGGGTGCGGGCGACCTGATCGGCCATGTCGCGCAGGGACAGCGGACGAGGCTCCTCCGCCTTGCCCTTGTTATGCTGCGACAGGCGGGCGAGCATATCGTTCATCTTGCCGACCGATTCCTGCAAGGTCAGGATCATGTCCGCGCGGAAATCCGGATTGTCGGCATGACGCTGTGCATTGCGGGCGAGCAGCGAAAGCTGGCTCACCAGATTTTTGACGTCATGGATGATGAAGGCGAAACGGCGGTTGAACTCCTCGAACCGCTGCGCATCGTCCAGCGCCTGCTGCCCCTGCGCCTCGCTGATGTAGGTTGCGGCCTGCCGCCCGGCAGCGCGCAGCATGTCGAAATCCTCCCAGTCGAGCCGCCGGTCGATCGGCGGGCGGGCGAGCAGGATGGCGGCGATCAGGCGGCCATAATGGACCAGCGGCACCAGCGCCCAGGCGCGCCGGTCCTGCGTCATCCAGTCGGGGAATATCAGCGCGCCATCGCTGGGGCGGGGCTTGCCAAGATCGATGATCCAGCCGCTCCTTTCCCATGCCGCCACCATGTCAGGCGTCAGCGCAGCGCCATCGGGCAGGCCGCCGTCCCAGTTCCAGTGCGCCTCGAACGTCAGCGCATCCTGTTCGTCGCGCAGCATCAGCATGGCGGCGGGCGAATCGGTGATGTCGGCCACGGCCTTGGCCACGCGCTCGCCCAGTGGCGCGGCATCGTCGCCGGGGCGGCCGATCGTCTCGCCAAAACGCATCCATTCGGTGCGATAGTCATAGCGATGCTGGAAGAAATGCTTGGCGACCTGCACCTTCCACAGCGCGCGCATCTGGGGCGATGGCAACAGCACCAGCGCGGTGACGGCGGTGAAGAATACAGCGCCGATTTCCACCACGCGGGCATAGGGGCCAGCGATCAGTTCGATCAGGATCGCCGCTGCCGTCAGGACGATGACATAGAGGGCGATGGCGAAGAGCGAGAGCGACTGAAAGGTCAGCGTTCGCGAAAGTTGCAGGCGGCCCGCCATATCCTTGTGCATGCCCACCGCGATCACGGGGGCCAGCAGCGCCATCAACACGCCGCGCAGGGCGTAAAGTTCGCTGACCCTGGCGGGCGCGAAATAGCAGAGCACGTAGAGATTGAGGTCATAGGTCCACATCGCCGCCAGCGCGCCGAGCAACAGCGCCACCCCGACCCGCTCACGCGAGGGCCAGTTGGTGTAGAGATGATGGACCAGCAGCAGGCTGCCGATCGCGGTCATCATCCGCAGTACCAGCGACACGTTGACCAGCGCGCGATGCACGTCGCTGTCGGGCGACAATTGCCGCCAGATCAGATCGGTCGATGTCTGAAGCAGCAGCAGCCCGGCAACAGCGGCGTAAAGCGCGCTGATCGCCAGGATCGGTCCCGCCCGGCCCACCGGCCCGCGCCGCAGCATGACGAACATCGCCAGCAGCCAGGCGGCATTGCGGATGCTTTCGCCGATGCCGCTCAACGGTTTGGAAACGCCGCCAAAAGATATGTAGAGCGCCCAGCAGCTGGTGAGCAGCAACGCGACCGCCAGCATGCGCGGTTCAACGGCCTCTTCCCGCCGCCGCAGGATGAAGATGCCCAGCGCCGCAAACAGCACGGCCGCCAGCGCATGGCCCCAATCGCCGACAAATTGAAGCAGCGTGCCCATATCGAGCGCCTCAGCGCGCGCCGTCGGGCCAAAGGACAACCCGCAACGTCTGGATCAGGATCAGCAGGTCCAGGAATGGCGTGTAATTTTTGGCGTAGTAAAGATCATATTCCAGCTTGTGCCGGGCATCTTCGATCGACGCGCCATAGGGATAGTTGATCTGCGCCCAGCCCGTGATGCCGGGCTTCACCATATGGCGTTCGGCATAATAGCGCAGATGCTGTTCCAGATCCTCGACGAACTGGCGGCGTTCGGGGCGCGGGCCGACGAAGCTCATTTCGCCCTTCAGCACGGTCCAGGTCTGCGGCAGTTCGTCGATCCGCAATTTGCGCAGCCAATAGCCAAGCCGGGTGATGCGCGGATCGTCCTTTTCCGCCCAGACCGCCTGTCCATCGACTTCCGCATCGGTCCGCATGGTGCGCAGCTTCACGATCCAGAATTCCTGGCCGAACAGGCCGACACGCTGTTGCCGGTAGAAAGCCGGCCCCTTGCTGTCCAACTTCACCAATATCGCCGCGATCAGGATGACCGGGCCGGTCAGCGCCAGCAGCAGCGCACTGGCCAGAATATCGAACAATCGCTTGGCGAAGCTGGATATGCGGCGACCGGCGGAAAAGCCGTCCGAAAAGATCAGCCAGCTGGGATTGACGCTGGCGAGGTCGACGCGCCCTGTCTCCCGCTCCAGAAAGGTCGACAGATCGTTGACATGGACGCCGGTGGTCTTGATCCGCAAAAGGTCCGCCATCGGGATGGCGTTGCGCCGTTCCTCCAGCGCCAGCACCACTTCGCTGGCGTTCAGGCGGACGACGAAATCGGACAGGTTATAGATGGCGCTGCGGTTGATCGCTTCCTGCACCACCTGCGGCCCGTCATTCATGGCGATATAGCCAACGACGAGATAGCCAGCGCCCTTCTTCTTTTCCAGTTCGCGGATGCGATCGGCGCGATTGCCCGCGCCGAGCACGACAAGGCGCCGCTTGAAAGCTTCGCCGCCCAGCATCGAGCCGAGCACCAGCCGGACCGCCAGTAGCAGACCCATCGCCAGCCCCATGGCGTAGAGCGAATTGGAGCGCCACAGCGTCATGCCGGGCAGCAGGAAATAGAGGACGGAGAGGAAAATGACGCCCAGCGACACAGCGACCAGCAAGCGCGCAAAGGCGAATCGGATGGATTGCAGCGCTTCGGTACCATAGACGCCGACCGCGATCATGCCGGTCTGGATCGCGACGGCAAAGCTGAGCAACGGGCCCATGCGGGTCATCACATGGTCGATATCCATGCCAATCTGGCGCGCGCGCAATATCCAGCCGCCCTCCGCCGCGCACAGCAGCAGCACGAAATCGAGCAGCCCCAGCAGCAGCACGGCATGCGGCACATAATGTTTGAACAGCCTGATCATCGTCGCACTATCGGTCCCGGTGGTGTCGGACTTGGCCTTACAATGACTGTAAGAAAATCCGACAGGGCCATACCCTGCCCGAAAATGGCAAAGAAATCCTGAATCTGTGCGCCGATCGCGGTCAACCCATGATCAGCCATGGGGATTATCGGCTCTTAAAAGCCTCGCCTTCGCCCCGATCGGCTCCGTCGCAGCATAATGGGCGCCCCCCGACTGTGAGAGGGAATGGCTTTGTGTGATGGGATTGGGGGTGGCGCGCGCGATGATTGCGCGCTCCAGCCGCTTTACAGTGTCAGCCTATCGCGCCGTTATTGATCCGCCGCTTTCGATCCGTTGCCGTCGCGTAATTTGTCCGCCGCATTTTTGGCCGCGTCGCCGACCAGCTTGGCCGCATCATCGACCGATTGCGCAGCGCTCGTCACGGCTTCAGCCTGGCGATCATCGCGACGATCGTTGGTCAGATAGAAAAAACCGATGGCCAAAATCAGCGCGAGCGCAACCAGCGCAAACACGACCCCGCTGCCACGCGATGGCTCGGTGGTGGTGAAATGAGTCGGCGGATCGTCCCGTTCTAAAGGGGTATCGCCCATATTGCGTCTCCTTATGCGAGCTACAACGGGCAAGGTCGGGCGATCGTTCCGGTCAGTCCTCCAGCGGGCCATGATCGCGGCCCCGGCTGAGCCGATCAACATCATCCATGATTTCGTCCAGCACCGCCGTTTCGGTCGTTTCCTGGCTGCGGCGCGATGGCAATTCCCCGCTTTCGAGGATCTGCTCCAGCGCGGCGCGACCGCGGGCCACGCGGCTCTTGATCGTACCGACGGCGACGCCGCAAATTTCGGCGGCTTCCTCATAGGCGAAACCGCCAGCGCCCACCAGGATCAGCGCCTCGCGCTGCGGCTGGGGTAGCTGTAGCAGGGCGCGCTGCATGTCGCTCAGTTCGACATGCTTGTCCTGCGACGCAGGTGCCGCAAGGATGCGATCGGCGGTCAGGTCGTCCCAATCGCCACGAAAGCGCGAACGGCGCATTTGCGACAGATAATGATTGCGCAGGATGATGAAGGTCCAGGCGCGCATGTTGGTGCCAGCCTGAAAGCGCTGCCGCGCAGCCCAGGCCTTCAACAGGGTTTCCTGCACCAGATCGTCCGCCGTATCGCGGTTGCCCGATAGCGACCGGCCAAAAGCGCGCAGATGCGGAATGACCGCGGCAAGCTCACGCTTGAAGTCGGCGTCCGACAGTGGCGCCCGGTCTTCGGCCGACATAATCTCTGCGCCGATAGCGTCGTGGCTGTCGCCAACATGATCAGTCATGGGTACGCCCCCCTTGCTGGTTGCCGTCCTCATCCCATGAACCGACATCGTCAAAGCCATAAATGCGCCCGCATCCTAAATCATGTGCCGTCAAAAAGCAGTTTCCGCAATCCGCGCCGTCAGCGCCAGAGAACGAAGAGCATCACGATGACGGCGAGTGCCAGCGAAATACCCAGCACATACCGCACGACATGCTCCGTCGACCCGCTGCGCGCGTCTTCGGTCGCGATATGCTTTTCAGGTTCAACCATTGCCCGTCTCCCGATCGTTACGCCTCATTAACGCCAGCGATGATCGGGAGTTCCAACATTGCGTCATAAAGGCGGCGCCGTTCAGGCCGGCGCGGTCGCCTCGTCAAAGAATAAAGCCTGCGAAATCGCTGCCTTGACGGTCGATCGCTGGAACGGCTTGGTGATCAGGAAGGTCGGTTCGGGCCGTTCGCCCGTCAGCAGCCGTTCCGGGAAAGCGGTGATGAAGATGACCGGCACGGAGAATTCGGCAAGAATGTCCTTCACTGCGTCAATGCCGCTGCTGTCGTCGGCCAGCTGAATGTCCGCCAGCACCAGCCCCGGACGATCGGCCAGCGCTTCACGCACCGCATCCTCCGCCGTTACGGCAATGGCGGTAACGTCATGCCCCAGATCGCGGACGATGGTTTCGATGTCCATCGCGATGATCGGCTCATCCTCGATGATCAGCACCTTGGCGCGTGTCTGCGCCTCGATCTCGCCCAGCGCCTCTTCGACCAGCGCTTCCACATCGGCGCTGCTCATGTCGATCAGATAGGCCACATCGTCGACGGTGAAGCCTTCCAGCGCAGTCAGCAGCAAAGCCTGACGCGGCAGCGGGGTCAGGCGGGCAAGGCGCGCCTGCGCAATCGCTTCGCGGCTGCCGCCGACCGACATCGGAATATCTTCCAGATGCGAAGAGGACCAGATGGCGTGGAAGGTACGATACAGGCCCAGACGAGGATCGACGTCGGACGGAAATTCCTCCGGCGCGGCGACGATCGCTTCCAGCGTCGCACGGACATAGGTGTCGCCATGTGCCTGGCTGCCAGTCAACGCACGAGCGTAGCGCCGCAGGAACGGAAGATGGGGGTGCAATTGCTGTCCAAGCGACATCGTCAAATCTTCTCCCTGCCCAAAATGGGCGTAAAATCCCGAAGCATCGGTGCCTGCCTATGGCGGCATGGGAAAGGATGGAATGTCACTGCCGTCATGGCAACCCCCTGCCCCCAAACATAGCCAAAAGCGCGGCCGTAGAAAAAATGCTTCACTCGCCGGAACCATCAACGGGCAGATTTGTTTCGCAGCCATATGGATTTTTCGATTTTATCGTGAATTTTGTATCAATCGCGTAGAACGGCGAATTGACGTTCTATAAGAATCCCGCAAATACGGGCAGACTGGCGTGTCGGATATTGCTTCAGAGGGGCTCATTTTGGTTTCTTCATCGACGGAACGTAAGGCGGCGGGAGGGGGCAAGCCAGATGGCGTGACCAGCCCGGACAGCGGCCAACCTGCCGCTTCGTCACGCCGCAAGCGTGCCCCCAAGGAAGATGGCCATGTGTCCCAGGCGCTCCGCACCGTGTATCAGCGCGCTGTAGATGAAGATATTCCCTCCGAAATGCTCGACCTGCTGAGCAAGCTGGACTGATACAGCCATGAACGGGGGCAGCCTTCCTCCGGCCGCCCGCACCGGAGCCGCCCGATTGCCGGGCGTGCCGTTTGCCGGTCTGCTCCGGTCAACAGGCGTCAAGATGTTCCTCATCCTGACGCTGGCCCTTTTGCCGCTGGGGCTGATCGCGCTGATCGCCTCGCTTCAGGCGATCCGCACCGCCGATCTTGAAAAGGACGCCCTGCTCCGCGTCGCGGTGACGCAGAGTGCGCGCAAGCTGACGGCGGATCTGCTATCGGACCGGACGGCACTGGAACTGACCGTCAACACCCTAGCCAACGACAGTAGCG
This sequence comes from Sphingobium sp. GW456-12-10-14-TSB1, assembly GCF_059424385.1. Taxonomy (NCBI): domain Bacteria; kingdom Pseudomonadati; phylum Pseudomonadota; class Alphaproteobacteria; order Sphingomonadales; family Sphingobiaceae; genus Sphingobium; species Sphingobium sp. GW456-12-10-14-TSB1. Next base: position 1,833,780 of record NZ_JBWKZI010000001.1, read on the forward strand.
ATCAGAGTATCTGCCAGCGGCTGGAGCTTTTCCTGACCTCGCATGACCGCGATGGCGGGCTGTTTTACATCTACGACCGGCGCGGCAAGCGCCTGTGCGGATCAGCCGCGCCCGAACCGGCTGGCATCGTCTTTGGCGCCCGCTTCAAAGGCAGGGCTGCGCAACTCCTGCCCGCATCGAACGTCCTGGTCAGCCGGGTCCGCAGCCGCAATGGCAAGCTGGTCGGCCTTGCCTATTATTCGCAGGCCCATCTCGAAAGCGTCGCCGATCCTGCAACCGCCTTGCAGAACCGGCAGCTCACCCTGCGGCAGGGCGACGCGCGCATGGTCATCAGCCGGCCCGGCGGCGCGCAGATCGCTGGCCGCGCCAGCAGCCTGTCGGCGCGGCTCGACCCGCCCGACATGGTGCTGACCATGACGGTGCGCGATCCGCCGGCGACCCTGGCGCGGTTGCTCTCGCTTTTCCTGCCGCTCGTCATGTGGTTTGCGGCGGCGGCGGTCGGCTGGTTCGTCGTCAATCGCCTGTTGATCCGCCCGCTGGTGCTGCTGCGCCGTTCGGTTGCGGCCTATCATCCGGGCGAAGTGCTGGAGCCGCTGCAAAAGGTGCGCACCCCGGCGCAGGAAATTGTCGCGCTGGGCGAAACCTTCCGCGAAATCAGCGAAGATGTCGCCACCCATGAAGCGGAAATGGCGCAGGGACTGGAAACACAGCGCAAGCTGACCCGTGAAGTGCATCATCGGGTGAAGAACAACCTCCAGATCATCGCCAGCCTGATCAACCTGCACGCCCGATCGGCCCATGATCCCGAAGCGGTCGAAGCCTATGCCTCGATCCAGCGGCGGGTCGATGCGCTTTCGGTCGTCCACCGCAATCATTTCGCGGAACTGGAGGATAATCGCGGCGTGGGCGTGCGCCCGCTGATCAGCGAATTGTCCGCCAGCCTGCGCGGCACAGCGCCCGCGCAGGCGCGCCGCTTCGGCATTCAGATCGACGCGGACGACCTGCATATCAGTCAGGATGTTGCGGTGCCGATCGCCTTCCTGCTGACCGAACTGGTCGAACTGGCGATGATGCTGGACCCCCAAGGCACGATGCGGATCGCGGTACGGGCGGTGGCGGATCGCGACGATCGTGCGCTGCTGAGCGTCCGGTCGCACGGGCTGCGCGGATCGGACGCGATGACGGTCCATCTGGCCGAACGCTATGGCCGGGTACTGACCGGCCTGTCGCGCCAGCTCCGCGCGCCGCTGGACCATGATGCCGAAGAGGGCGGCTACAAGATCGAGATCAGCGTCATCCCCTGAAGCGCGAAAACCTCACTTCCCCCGTTCGTTTCGAACGGAGGTTGGGGGGTATGACCCATCGCTCAGGCGCGTTGGTAGTCGCGGCGGAAATCGGCGGCGAAGGCAGCGAATTGCCCGGCCGCGATCGCATCGCGGATCGCCTGCATCAGCGACTGGTAGAAATGGATATTGTGCTGCGTCATCAGCATCGCGCCCAGCATTTCCCCCGCCTTCACCAGATGATGGAGATAGGCGCGGCTCCAGGTCGTGCAGACCGGGCAGGTACAGCGCGGATCGAGCGGCCCTGTATCTTCGGCAAAGCGCGCATTGCGGATGTTGAGCGGTCCCGCCCAGATAAAGGCCTGTCCGTTACGGCCCGACCGGGTCGGCAACACGCAATCGAACATGTCGATGCCGCGCTCCACCGCCCCGACAATATCGTCGGGTTTGCCCACGCCCATCAGATAGCGCGGCTTGTCCTGCGGCAGCATGTCCGGCGCGAAATCCAGCGTGGCGAACATCGCCTGCTGCCCTTCCCCCACCGCAAGGCCGCCCACGGCATAGCCGTCAAAGCCGATGTCGATCAGTTGCTGGGCCGATTGCCGCCTTAACCCTTCGTCCAGCGATCCCTGCTGGATGCCGAACAGGGCCGCACGTTCCGCATGATCGCCGCCAGCGTCAAAGCCGTCGCGCGAACGTTTCGCCCAGCGCATCGATCGCTCCATCGAGCGCGCCGCCTCGTCATGGGTGCAGCCGTTTTTCGTGCATTCGTCGAACGCCATCACGATGTCGCTGTCCAGCAACCGCTGGATTTCCATCGACCGTTCCGGGGTCAGCATATGCTTGGACCCGTCGATATGGCTGGAAAAGGCGACGCCCTGCTCGCTCATCTTGGTCAGTGCGGACAGGCTCATCACCTGATAGCCGCCGCTGTCGGTCAGGATCGGCCGGTCCCAGCCCATGAAACCGTGCAGGCCGCCCAGCCGCGCCATACGCTCCGCGCCAGGACGCAGCATCAGATGATAGGTGTTGCCCAATATGATGTCCGCCCCGGTCGCGCGCACTTCGGCCGGGCGCATCGCCTTGACCGTGGCGGCGGTGCCCACCGGCATGAAGGCGGGCGTACGGATCTCGCCGCGCCGCATCTGGATAGCGCCAGTGCGCGCCTTGCCGTCAGTGGCGGCGATGGAAAAGGAAAAACGGGGCTGGGTCACGCGCGCCGTTTATGAGCGAACGGGCGCTGGCACAAGGGTTCAGCCCGCCTTGCGCACACCTTCAAACAGCATCAGCGCATCGACGTTGAAGCCTTCGACCCGGCGATAGGGACCGATGAAGCGCAGGCAGTCCGCCGACAGGCGCAACGGCCATGCCGCACCCGTCGCATCGTGGAGGGCCAGCGTGACAAATTTGGAGTCCTGATCGCGGTCGTTCATTCGACCGTTGCTAATTAATAAAGGTTAACAAAGGCCTGAGCGGCGATCAACAGAGGCCATGGCAGGTCGTTTTGTTGCATTTCCACCACAGCGAGTCGCATTCGGGCCGATTTGTGACGACGCGTTTGCAACAGTGCTGAGCAAAAATAGTTAACGCTCTGTTCATTGATGGAGGGTTCATTGCATCCTCCCTGCGAGCCTGTTCTGTTCAGTCGTAATAGAAAAACGGGGACGCACATGATTGATTCAGGACGGTTTAATCCGGCAAGGGACGTGGTCGAGACCGCGAGTGAGGAGCATTTTGCGCCTGACACCGATCAACCCGCCTTTTCCGTAGCGGAAATTGCGGTTCCAACCAGCCGCTCCACCCTGTTCGATCTGGGCCAGATCGACGTGCGCTGGGACGAGGAGCTGGCGACATTGTGGGCCTTCATGACTCCGCATGAACGGCCTAATTCCAATCTTGGCCTGATTCGCGACACGATGGCGTGGCAGCGCGAAAGCAAGCGCGTCTATGGCGGTGCCGACGGCAGCGGCCGCGACGGTCCGCTTAAATTCATGGTATTGGGGTCACGCTTTCCCGGCGTGTTCAACCTGGGCGGCGATCTGGAGATGTTCGCCGAGTGCATCCAGCGCCGCGACCGCGCCACCCTGCTCAGCTATGGCGTCGCCTGTTGCGAGATCGTCGATCGCATCTGGCACTGCAACGACATGAGCATCATCAATATCGGTCTGGCGCAGGGCGACGCGCTGGGTGGCGGGCTGGAGGCGCTGATGTGCTTCGACGTCATCATTGCCGAGCGTCAGGCCAAGTTCGGCCTGCCCGAAGTGCTGTTCGGCCTGTTCCCCGGCATGGGCGCCTATTCGATATTGTCGCGGCGCGTCGGCCCGGTGCTGGCGCGCGAGATGATTGCCGAGGGGCGCATCTACAGCGCGGACGAGATGTGCGAGATGGGCATCGTCGCCAAGGTCGTCGAAACGGGCGAGGGCGAGGCGGCGACCGCGCAATGGATTCGCGACCATCGCGCCCATCACGCCGGTTATGTCGGCATCAACCGGGCGGGTCGGCGGGTCAATCCGCTGACATTGGCCGAACTGACCGATATTGTCGAAACATGGACGGACACGGCGCTATCCCTGTCCGACCGCGACCTGCGGATGATGCGTCGGCTGGCGTCGGCGCAGACCAAGCTGCGCTGAAGCAGCCCTGCGGCGGCGGGTCAGGCCTGCCGCTGCGGCCGCTTGCGGATGACGGGGTCGGGGCGCTCGGCCCCTTCCAGCGGGCCGGCGGCAATCATTTCCGCAACGCGCTCGCTCGTCACCGGGCGACTGAACAAATAACCCTGCACGTTGGTAAAGCCAGCCTCGCGCGCATGAAGTAGCTGATCGGGCGTTTCGATCCCTTCGGCCACCGTGTCCATCGCCAGATCCCGCGCCAGATTGCCGATCGCGCGCACGATCGCCCGATCCTCCGCATTGGAACTGACCCCGGCCATGAAGCTCTGGTCCACCTTGAGCGTGTCGAACCGATAGGAACGCAAATAGGAAAGCGAACTATAGCCGGTGCCGAAATCGTCGAGCGCCAGCCGCAGGCCGATGCGCTGCAATTCGCGCAGGATCGTGTTGGTCTGGCCGCTGTCGTCCAGGAAGATCGATTCGGTGACTTCCAGTTCCAGCCGCCGGGCCGGTAGCCCCGTCTCCAGCAGCGCCGCAATGACATTGCCGGGCAGCTCGTGCGACTTGAGCGAGGCGGGCGAGATGTTGATGGCGATGCGTACCTCGCCCGGCCAGGAGGCCGCAGCGATACAGGCTTCGCGCAGCACCCAGCCGGTCATCGCCTCGATCATGCCCATGCTTTCGGCGATCGGGATGAATTCGCCGGGCGAAATCGGTCCCAGCACCGGATGATCCCAGCGCAGCAGCGCCTCGCAAGCGTCGATATGGCCGCTTTCCAGATCGACGATCGGCTGGAAGAGCAATTTGAGTTCGTTGGTCTCCAGCGCGCGGCGCAGCCCGGTTTCAACCTCATGGACACGGTTGAAGCGTTCCTTGAGCGACCAGTTGAAGCTGGATGCGCGGTTGCGCCCTTCCCGCTTGGCTTCATAGAGTGCGAGGTCCGCATGCTGCATCAACTCGTCCATGTCGCGCCCATCCTGCGGCGCGACCGCAATGCCGATGGACGCGGTCACCTGGAGATGATTGTCGGACAGGTCGAAGCCATGGCCGAAATAGGTGATGATTTCCTGCGCGATCGCCGCTGCGGTCACCCTGTCGGTATCGGGGCAGATGATGACAAATTCGTCGCCGCCAAAGCGCGCGATCCGGCCCCGGCCCTGCACGACTTCGTCCAGCCGCTCCGCCACGGCGCGCAGCAACTGGTCGCCGACCATATGGCCCAGCGAATCGTTGATTTCCTTGAACCGGTCGACATCCATCCACAGGATCGCCACGGCGTCATTGCGCTTCTGGCTGGTTTCGAAGATGTCGCGCAGCCGCATCTGCATCGCCATGCGGTTTTCAAGGCCGGTCAGGCTGTCGAAGCGCGCGAGTCGCTCGAATTTTTCAGCGAGCAGCGATTTGTCACGCTTGCCGATCAGCGCCTGGACGACGATTCGGTGCGTGGTCGAACTGATTTCGGCAAGGCCCAGCACCATGGCGACCATGGCGATCGACAGGACACGATAGCCGGTCGATCCTTCCATCCACAGCCCGGTCGCGGTCGGCAGCAGGGCCAGGCACACCTGCCCGATGGCGATCTGGACGCGGCCTGCATTGCGGCCGGAGATGCCGCCGGCATAGCCCGTCGCCATCGACACGCTGAGCATGTGGATGACCGGATTGCCCGATCCGATCAGGGTGACAAAGCCCATCAGCCCCAGCAACCCGGCATAGGCCCAGGCGCCCAGCTCATAGGCCAATTCCCAGTTGCGCGAGGCTACGGCGGTGCCGCGAACCAGCTGGCGATGAAAGAAAATGGCGGAAACGACGCGAAGTGCGGCAACGACGCACACGGCGATGACGACCGCGTGGATCGCGGCAAAATCGCTCAGGCTGCTGATGGCGATCCCCACGGCGGTGCCGGTGGCCGCGCCAATGGTCAGGGATGCAGGAGACGCATAAAGGGATTCGACCAGGCTCTGCCGCACGTCGGCTTCCTGCCCCGTCCGCTGCGCCATGCGCTTTTCCAGCAATGTCCTCAAAGCGCGCAAATTGGCGGGTCTCCGGTTCCCTGACCCGGTGTCGCATTTTCCCTTTATTTTTTGGTTAATACCGCAGCAGCAGAGACAGAAAGGGAGATGCGCGGCTTGAACGGGCCAGTCGGGCTGATATGCCACCCGCATCTTAGCCCGTAGCCTGGAGCCTGCCCGATGCACCTGCTTGATCGCCCCGTCTGGCACGCGCTTCGCAGCGGTTGGGCGGCGCTGGCGCAGGGCGATGGAGACGCGCTGCGGATCGATCCCGCTTATGGCCCCTTTGCGGCGAGCGCGGATGACGATGCGGACAGGCTGACCGCACTGGCGGCGCTGGCGACGGGCGAGAGCGAAATGTGGCTGGTCGGGCAGGATGTCGCGGTCGCGCCGCCGGGCATGACCATCGCGCGGACCGCGACGCTGGCGCAGATGGTTGCCAAGGAGGTCATCCCTGCCCCCGCCCCGCCGTTTGAGTGGAAGGTGCTGGACGAAGGCGATGCGGCGGATATGCGCGCGCTGTCGCTGTTGACACGGCCCGGCCCCTTCGGCCCGCTGACCCACAGGCTGGGCCGCTTCGTGGGGGTACGCGACCATGGGCAACTGGTCGCCATGGCAGGCGAGCGCATGCGCCTGCCCGGCTTTACGGAGGTCAGCGGCGTCTGCACCCACCCCGATTTTCGCGGACGGGGCCTGGCGGGCGCATTGATGCGGATCGTCATGCAGGCAATGCTGGACCGGGGCGAGACGCCCTTCCTGCACGCCTATGCCGCCCATGACCGGACGATCGCGCTCTATGAGACGCTGGGCTTTGCAGTGCGCGCGCGACTGCCGATGACGGTGCTGGTGCGCTGACCCATGAAAAAGGCCGGTGGATCGCTCCACCGGCCTCTTTGTTGTCATAGCGAGAGCGTTGGACTTAGAAGTCCATGCCGCCCATGCCGCCCATGCCGCCGCCGGGCATGCCCATCGGCGCCTTGTCGTCGGCAGGCACTTCGGAGATCGCCGCTTCGGTGGTGATCAGCAGGCCAGCAACCGATGCCGCGTCCTGCAGGGCCGCACGAACGACCTTGGTCGGATCGATCACGCCGGCTTCCACCAGGTTTTCATAGACGTCGGTCGAAGCGTTGAAGCCACGGGTCTCGTCATTTTCGCGCAGCAGGTTGCCGGCAACCACGGCACCGTCAACGCCCGCATTCTGGGCGATCTGGCGCAGCGGCGCTTCGATCGCCTTGCGGATGATGTCGATACCACGGGTCTGGTCGTCGTTCGCGCCCTTCATGCCGGCCAAAGTCTTGGTGGCATAGAGGAGAGCGGTGCCGCCACCGGGGACGATGCCTTCTTCAACGGCCGCACGGGTGGCGTGCAGGGCGTCGTCGACGCGGTCCTTGCGTTCCTTGACTTCGACTTCCGAAGCGCCGCCAACCTTGATGACGGCAACGCCGCCAGCCAGCTTGGCCAGGCGTTCCTGGAGCTTTTCACGGTCATAGTCCGAGGTGGTGTTCTCGATCTGCTGACGGATCTGGTCGGTGCGGCCCTTGATCGAGTCATGGTCGCCAGCGCCATCGACGATGACGGTGTTGTCCTTGTCGATGGTGACGCGCTTGGCCGTGCCGAGCATCGCCAGCGTGACGTTTTCCAGCTTGATGCCCAGATCTTCCGAGATCACTTCGCCCTTGGTCAGGACAGCGATATCTTCCAGCATCGCCTTGCGACGATCGCCAAAGCCAGGCGCCTTGACCGCTGCGACCTTCAGGCCACCGCGCAGCTTGTTGACGACCAGGGTCGCCAGCGCTTCGCCTTCAATGTCTTCGGCGATGATCAGCAGGGGGCGACCCGACTGAACGACCGCTTCGAGGATCGGCAGGATCGACTGGAGGTTGCTGAGCTTCTTTTCGTGGATCAGAATGTACGGATCAGCCAGCTCTACAGCCATCTTTTCCGGGTTCGTCACGAAATAGGGCGACAGATAGCCACGGTCGAACTGCATGCCTTCGACGACGTCCAGCTCGAATTCGAGACCCTTGGCTTCTTCAACCGTGATCACGCCTTCCTTGCCGACGCGCTCCATGGCTTCGGCGATCTTTTCGCCAACCACGGTGTCGCCATTGGCCGAGATGATGCCGACCTGGGCGATTTCCTTGGTCCCGGCGACGGGCTTGGAACGGGCCTTGAGGTCTTCGACAACCTTGATGACGGCCAGATCGATACCGCGCTTCAGGTCCATCGGGTTCATGCCGGCGGCAACCGACTTCATGCCTTCGCGGACGATAGCCTGCGCCAGAACGGTCGCAGTGGTCGTGCCGTCACCGGCGATGTCGTTGGTCTTGGACGCGACTTCGCGCACCATCTGGGCGCCCATATTCTCGAACTTGTCCTTCAGTTCGATTTCCTTGGCGACGCTGACGCCGTCCTTGGTGATGCGGGGCGCGCCAAAGCTCTTGTCGATGACGACGTTGCGGCCCTTGGGGCCCAGGGTCACCTTGACCGCGTCGGCCAGGATGTCGACACCGCGCAGGATGCGCTCACGGGCGTCGCGGGAAAATTTTACGTCTTTTGCAGCCATGGGAAAAACCCTCTTTCTTGCAAATGGGAATAGTCAGGAAAAGGATCGGGTTAGGCGACAACGCCCAGAATGTCCGATTCCTTCATGATCAGCAGGTCTTCACCGTCGACCTTGACTTCGGTGCCCGACCACTTGCCGAACAGGACGCGATCGCCAGCCTTGACGTCGAGCGGGGTAACCTTGCCATCTTCAGCCTTCGAGCCGGTGCCGACGGACACGATCTCGCCTTCCTGCGGCTTTTCCTTGGCGGTGTCGGGGATGATGATGCCACCGGCGGTCTTAGCTTCCGCTTCGATGCGGCGGACGAGAACACGGTCGTGCAATGGACGAAATGCCATGTTGATTGCCTTTCCCTTCTGTTTGGGATCGGTCCGGCGCGCGATCCGGGGATGAATCCCCCCGAAAACCGCACTCGCCTTATCCTGCTCCCGATAAACTGCGTCGCTGTTAGCACTCATTGAAGGAGAGTGCTAGCGCGCCCTCATATGGTGCAACCAAAAGGCGGGTCAAGGATTAGTAGCGAAATTTTCGCGGTGATTTTTTCGGCCGACATTTCCCGTCTGTTGCGCATTCCGGCGAGATATGTCGCCAGCGCATTCTTTGATGGCGGTCGCATCGCTTTTCCGCCGTCCTCGTTGTCTAGTCATAACAGGAAAGGACAGAGGATGCATTTCGGCACAATCGTCGTCGCGGTCGACATCAACGATCCGGACAATGCAAAGGCCGCCATCGCTAGGGCTGCCGCCATCGCCGGGCCGCAGGGGAAGCTGCACCTGCTCAACGTGCGCTACCACCTGCCATCGCGCTATTCCGATCTGCTGGTCGGCGATTTCGATCAGCGGGAGGAGGATGAGGCCATGGCCGCGATGCGGCAATGGTCCATGCAGGCCGGACTGACCGAAGAGCAGGTCAGTTTTTCGACCCGGCGCGGCAGGGTGCGCGATGAAGTCATCAGTGAAGCGGAACGAACCGGCGCGGATCTGATCATCATCGGATCGCATCAGCCATCCATGTCGTCGAAGCTGCTGGGATCGAACGCGTCGGCCATCGTCCATCAGTCGCCGGTCAGCGTGCTGGTGGTGCGACATAGCGGCGGATAGAAAGGCGCAGCGGTTGCGGCACGGCGCATGGCTTCCTACCTCCCGCGCGTAGAACAAGCTGGAGCCTGCGCGCATGACCGACACCTATACCCCCCCTGCCGTCTGGACGTGGGACAAGGCCAATGGCGGCCAGTTCGCCAATATCAACCGGCCCATTGCGGGCGCCACCCATGACAAGGATCTGCCGGTGGGGCAGCATCCCCTGCAACTCTATTCGCTGGCGACGCCCAACGGGCAGAAGGTCACGATCCTGCTGGAGGAATTGCTGGCGGCGGGGTTCAGCGCCGCCGAATATGATGCCTGGCTGATCAGGATCAGCGATGGCGACCAGTTTTCCAGCGGCTTTGTCGCGGTCAATCCCAACAGCAAGATCCCGGCGCTGATGGACCATAGCGTTTCCCCGCCGCAGCGCGTGTTCGAATCCGGCGCGATCCTGCTTTACCTTGCCGAAAAATTCGGTGCCTTCCTGCCGACCGATCCGGCCAAGCGCACGGCAGCGCTCAGCTGGCTGTTCTGGCAGATGGGCAGCGCGCCGCTGCTGGGTGGCGGCTTTGGCCATTTCTACGCCTATGCGCCGGAAAAATACGAATATCCGATCAACCGCTACGCGATGGAAGTGAAACGGCAACTCGATGTGCTGGACCGGCATCTGGCGGACAATGACTATATGGCGGGCGATGAATATAGCATCGCCGACATGGCCATCTGGCCATGGTATGGCGGCGTTGTGCTGGGCCGCGCCTATGATGCGGCCGAGTTTCTGGACGCGGGCAGCTATACCCATGTCCTGCGCTGGGCCAGGCAGATCGACGCCCGCCCGGCGGTGGCGCGCGGACGGATCGTCAACAAGACAAGCGGCCCGCTGAACGAGCAACTGCACGAGCGTCACGACGCGGGCGACTTTGCAACCAGGACGCAGGACAAGGTGGAGGGGGCGGCCTAAGCCCCCTCGCCTACCCCCGCATCAATAGCCGACGGTAAAGCGCTGGCGGCTGTGGCGCGGCGTTTCGATTTCATCGACCAGCGCGATGGCATAATCGGCAAAGGATATGCTGCTTTTGCCATCGGCGTCGCTCAGCAACTGGTCGGTGCCCAACCGGAAGCTGCCGGTGCGCGGGCCGACGAAGAAGAAGACCGAGGGCGACACATAAGTCCAGTCAATGTCGTCCACGCCGCGCAGATAGTCCAGGAACGCCTTGCCCCGGCTGGCTTCGGGCAGATATTCCTTGGGAAATTCCGGTGTGCTGATCAGCGGCACGCCCGGCGCCACCTCCAGACTGGCGGCGCCGCCCACGACCAGATAGCGCGGCACGCCCGACTGGCGCACGACGTCCACCAGCGAGGCTGGATCGGTATCGGAAAACATCACTGCGCTGACGACGACATCATGGCCGGTAATTGCGGCCACCAGCGCTTCAGGATGGTTGACGTCGCCCGCAACCGCAGTGATCGCGGCATGCTGCACCGCCTTTTCGGGATGACGGGCGATCGCCGTCACCTGATGCCCGCGCCGGGCCAGTTCCGCGCTGATTTCCTGCCCCGCGCGACCCGTGCCGCCGATGATCGCTACTTTCATATCCATCTCCATAAGTGGTTACCAATGGAAACCAGATAGATAATTGGCTATCAGGGGTGCAAGAAGGCACTTTGCCTTCACCTGGTTACGTCGAGGATACCGCCCATGAGTGCCACGCCAACGCCGCGCATCGGCGACGCCTATAATCCCAACTGCCCGACGCGCCACATCCTCGACCGGATCGGCGACAAATGGGCGGTGCTGGTGCTGCTGAGCCTGAAGGACCGGCCGGTACGCTTCAACCTGCTGCGTCGCCGGATCGGCGCGATTTCGCAAAAGATGCTGTCGCAGACGTTGAAAAGCCTGGAGCGCGACGGCCTGGTCAGCCGCGCCGCCTTTGCCACCGTGCCGGTGACGGTGGAATATCGGCTGACCCCGCTGGCAGGCGGGCTAATCGGCATATTGGACCAGATCACCGGCTGGGCCGAAGCCCATGTCGGCGACATCATGGCCGCCCGGCGCGCCCATGATGCAGGGGTGGAGGCGATGGCGGCTTAGGACCGCTCGGAACGAAGGGCTGTCGGCTTCATCCCGCCGCCTTCACAATCTCCGCCCATTCCTCTTCGCTGATCACCTTGATCCCCAGCGCAGCGGCCTGCTTCAATTTGCTCCCGGCCCCCGGCCCGGCGACGACCAGATCGGTCTTGGCGCTGACCGATCCCGCCGCTTTCGCACCCAGTCGTTCGGCCTGCGCCTTGGCCTCGTCGCGGCTCATCGTTTCCAGCTTGCCGGTGAACACCACGGTTTTGCCGGTGACGGCGCTGGCGGTGGTTTCCACGACATAGTCGGGCGGCGTAACTTCGGACAGAAGATCGTCCCAGGCCGCGACATTGTGCGGTTCATGGAAGAAGTCGGCGAGCGCATGGCCCACCGCCGCGCCGACATTTTCCACCCCGATATGGTCGGCGATCGCCTTGTCGCGTTTGGCCGACGTGTCAAATGGCTGGTCGCGCAGAGCCATAATCTCTTCCGCCAAAGCGCGCACGGCCGGCAGCGTCGTATAGCGCTTCATCAGATCGCGCGCCGTCACCGCGCCGACATGGCGGATGCCAAGGCCGAACAGCAGCCGCGCGGCATCCGGCGCACGCTTCGCCTCGATCGCGGCGAGCAGATTGTCGACCGACTTTTCCTTCCACCCTTCCCGGCCGATCAGGTCGGGGCGGTGGCGCTTCAGGCGGAAAATATCGGCCGGTTCGGTGATCCAGCCAAGGTCCAGAAATTCCTGGATCGACTTCTCCCCCAGCCCCTCAATGTCGAGCGCGACCCGGCTGACGAAGTGGCGCAGCCGCTCGAACCGTTGCGCCGGGCAGATCAGCCCGCCCGTGCAGCGATAATCGACCTCGCCCTCCTCGCGCACCGCCTCGCTGTGGCAGATCGGGCATTCGGGCTTGAACATATAGGGCGCGCCGGGACGGTCGCGGTCGAGATTGTCGACCACCTGCGGGATGACGTCGCCCGCGCGCTGGACGATGACGCGATCGCCGGGCCGCACGCCCAGCCGGGCGATCTCGTCGGCATTGTGCAGCGTGACGTTGGAGACGACGACGCCGCCGACGGTCACCGGGGTCAGCCGACCCACCGGAGTCAGCTTGCCCGTGCGCCCGACCTGAATGTCGATCGCCTCCAGCGTCGTCTGCGCGCGTTCGGCGGGAAATTTATGCGCGATCGCCCAACGCGGCGCCTTCGCAACGAAGCCCAGCCGCTGCTGCCAGTCGAGCCGGTCAACCTTATACACCACCCCGTCAATGTCGAAGGGCAGGTCGGCGCGCGCACGCTCGATGCTGCGATAATGGGCGAGCAGGGCGTCGAGCGTGTCGACGCATACCAGCCGGTCCGACACCGGCAGACCCCAGGCGGCAATCGCCTGCATCACGCCCAGTTGCGTGTCGGCGGGCAAGGCGCTGTGCGCGCCCCAGCCATGGGCCAGGAAGCGCAGCGGGCGGCTGGCGGTGACGCTCGCGTCCTTCTGCCGCAGCGATCCGGCGGCGGCGTTGCGGGGGTTGGCGAACTGGCGCGCCTTGTCCGGATCGTCCGCCTCCGCCAGCAATCGGGCGTTGAGCGCGGTGAAATCCGCCTTGGCCATATAGACCTCGCCGCGCACTTCGAACAGGTCGGGGATCGCGTCGCCCGTCAGCCGCTGGGGTATATCGGCAATGGTGCGGACGTTCGCCGTGACATCCTCCCCCGTCGCGCCGTCGCCGCGCGTCGCGGCCAGCACCAGTTCGCCCTTCTCATAGCGCAGCGAACAGGACAGGCCGTCAATCTTCGGCTCGGCGGTCAGCGCGACCGGCGCATCGTCGGGCAGCGCCAGGAAGCGACGCACACGGGCAAGAAATTCGGCAATGTCCTCATCGGCAAAGCCATTGTCGAGGCTCATCATGCGGACGGCGTGGGGGATTTTCTTGAGCGCGGAGGTGGGGGCCGCGCCCACCTGCGCATTGGGCGAATCGGCGCGGACGAGGTGCGGGAACTGGGCTTCCAGCGCATTATTCTCGCGGATCAGCGCGTCATAGTCCGCGTCGCTAATCTCCGGCGCGTCCTGATCATGGTAGAGCCGGTTATGTTTGGCCACTTCGCGCGCCAGACGCATCAGACGGTTGGCAGCTTCGGCTTCGGAGAGAGTGGCGGGATCGGTCATAGGGGTGGACATAACCGCTGTTATGCTCCGGTGAAAGCGGGCGCGCGCTGTTTCAGATGCCCGCCACCGGCACCGTTTCGAACCGCTGCCCGAAACCGGCGATGATCGGGCGGGCCTTGGCGATGGCGGCCTGCACGGCGGGCAGTTTGAGCGAGGCCATGTGGTTGTCGCGATTGTCCCACACTTCGGTGATCCACAGCGCGTCGGGGTTGGCGGTATCGAGCGCGATGACGTAGGACAGGCAGCCGGGCATCCCGGTCGTGCCTTCGCGCAGACAGGTCAGCAATGCGTCGCGCTTGCCGGGTTTGGCGATCATCTGGCCGATCAGGCCGTAGCGGGGCTGGGCCGATTGCGCGGTGGCGGGAATGGCGCTGGCGGCGATGGCGGCGGCGGTCAGGCCCAGCATGTCTCTACGGTTATGGGTCATCATGCTTTCCCTTGCCATGCCATTGTCCGTGTTCCCGCGCAGGCTAAACCCGCTCCAGCAACCGTTCCGCCTGCGCGCGCGCTTCCGCGGTAATTTCCGCGCCCGACAGCATCCGCGCGATTTCTTCGCGTCGTTCCGCGTCGTCGAGCGCATGAACGCCCGTCCGCGTCACCGTGCCGTCGCTCGATTTGGCGATCAGCAGATGGCCAGCGCCCCGCGCCGCGACCTGCGGGCTGTGGGTGACGACCAATATCTGGTTGCTGCGCGCGAGGCGCGACAAGCGTTCGCCAATGGCGGACGCCACCGCGCCGCCCACGCCCCGGTCGATTTCGTCGAAGATCAGCGTGTCCGCCCCGCCCTGCTCCGCCAGCGCGACTTTCAGCGCCAGGATGAAGCGCGACAATTCGCCACCCGACGCGATTTTCGTCAGCGGGGCGAAAGGTGCGCCGGGGTTGGTCGAAATCTCGAATTCGACCCGGTCCATGCCCTGCCCGCTCCATTGCCCCTCATCCAGCGAGGCGACCACGGTGCGGAAACGGGCGGCGTCCAGCTTCAATGGCGCGAGTTCCGCCGCGACCGCCGCGTCCAGCTTGCCGGCGGCTTGCTGGCGCTCGTCCGACAGCGCCTGCGCAGCGGTCCGATAGGCCGCCGCCTTCTTGGCAACGTCCGCCTCCAGCGCGGCGATATGCTCCTCCCCACCCTCGATCGCGGTCAGGCGCGCGGCCATATCGACGCACAGGTCGGCCAGATCATCGGGCTGCACCTGATGCTTGCGCGCCAGGCCGCGCAGGTCGAACAGCCGGGTTTCGATGTCGTCGAGCCGGGCGGGATCGAAGCTCAATGCTTCGGCCACTTCGGCGAGCCGGTCCTCCGCCTCGCCCGCCTCCACCACGGCCCGGTCCAGCGCTTCGAGGACAGCCGCCAGTCGCTCATCCTCCGCCGCGATCCGGTCCAGCCGCCGCGCCGCCTGCCGCAACTGGGCAAGGCCACCGTCGGAGCCAGTCAGGCAGTCGGCAATGGCCGACAGATCGTCGGTCAGGCGCGCGCCCTTCTGCATCGACGCGCGTTCTTCCGCCAGCGTCGCCTCCTCCCCCGGTTCGGGGCGAAAGCGGGTCAATTCATCGACGGCATGGGCCAGATAGTCACGGTCGCGCGCGGCGGTATCGACGGTCGCGCGGGCTTCTGCCAATATGTTCGCCGCCTTGCGCCAGGCCCCATATGCCGCGCCGACCGCGCCTGCATCGCAGCCGCCATAGGCATCGAGCAGCGCGCGATGCCCCCGCGCATTGAGCAGACCGCGATCGTCATGCTGGCCGTGAATTTCCACCAGGCACCCGCCCAGTTCGCGCAACAGCGCAGCCGAGCAGGCTGAATCATTGACGAAGGCGCGGCTCCCGCCATCGGCCTTCACCGTCCGGCGGATCAGCAGCGGCTCGCCCGGCTCCATCTCGATGCCATTGTCCGCCAGCAGCATCGCGGCGCGATGACCGGCAGGCGGCGGGTCGAAGGTCGCGGTGACGCTGGCCTGCGCCTCGCCAGTGCGGACCAGCCCGCTATCGGCGCGGGCGCCCAGCGCCAGCCCCAGCGAATCGAGCAGGATAGATTTGCCCGCCCCCGTTTCCCCGGTCAGCACGGACAGGCCAGCGCCAAAATCCAGGTCCAGCGCCTCGATCAGCACGACATTGCGGATGGACAAGGCGCTCAGCATGACGCGCTTCTACCCGTCAATGCACAAAAGGGGAACAGGCAAGAAAGGCGACTACGCCGTGCCGCCATGTTCCTGCATCAGCTTGTAGCTGCGCGTATACCATTTGGTGCCGGGATAGTTGGCGCCCAGCACGGCCGCGGCCTTGCGCGCTTCGTCGAGAATGCCGAGCGAAAGATAGGATTCGACCAGCCGCTCCAGCGCTTCGGGCGTGTGGGTCGTGGTCTGATATTTATCGATGACGGTGCGGAAACGCAGCGTGGCAGCAAGCCACTGGCCACGCCGCTGGTAGAAACGGCCCACTTCCATTTCCTTGCCGGCCAGATGGTCGTTGACCAGATCGACCTTCAACCGGGCATCGGCGGCATAGCGTGTGTCGGGATAGCGGCGGATCAGTTCGCCCAGCGCGTCTAGCGCCTGCTGCGTGATTTTCTGGTCGCGGCTGACATCGGCAATCTGCTCATAATAGCAGAGCGCGATCAGATAATAAGCGTAGGGCGCGTCCTTGTTGCCGGTATGGATCGACAGGAAGCGCTGTGATGCCGAAATGGATTCGGCATAGTCACTGTTCATATAGTAGCTGAACGCCGACATGAGCTGCGCCCGGCGCGCCCAGGGCGAATAGGGATGCTGACGCTCCACTTCGTCGAACAGCGCGGCGGCGAGCTTATACTGGCCGCGATCGAGCCGGTCCTTGCCGCTATTGTAGAGGGTCGACACGTCACGGGCGACATATTGCGTGTCGGCCTTGTTCTTGGACGTCGCGCAACCTGCAAGCAGGGCTGCAAGCAGAAGCGGGGCGGTGGCCGCGCCGATGCGCGTTACGGTTTTCATCAGCATGGGGCGGGTCATAGCCGAGCGGATCGCTGCCGCCAAGCGGCAGAATGGAGTCAGGATCAACAGGCTGTCCGTGCAGGCAGATCGAGCCGCGCCACTGCGCCGCCATTCGCGCCCGGCGTCAGCGAAAAGCGCCCGCCCAGTTGCGCCGCCAGCGCATTGGCAATGCGCAGCCCCAGCGATTCGCTGGAATCATGCTGAAAGTCCGGGGCAACGCCATGACCGTCATCAACGATGCGCAGCGCCAGCGCGCCCTCCACTTCCTCCAGCATCACCGCCACCTTGCCGGGCCGGTCGGGCAGGCCATGTTCGATCGCATTGCTCACCGATTCCGCGACGATCAGCGCCAGCGGCACGGTGACGGACGGCTCGATCGCCAGCCCGTGGGGCGCTGTCACCGCAACATCGATGTCGGTGCGACCACTCGCTTCCAGCACGTCGGCGGACAGCGCGGTCAGGAAGCCGCGAATGTCCTGCCCCTTGCCTGACGGATCATAGAGCGCACGGCTGATGCGGCCCACCAGCGCCAGCCGTGCGGACGCATCGTCCAGCGCCTTGCGCGCCACATCATGATCGACATGGCGACGCTGAAGCGCCAGCATGGCCGCGACGACCTGAAGATTGTTGGATACGCGGTGCTGGAGTTCGTGGAACAGAAGCTCCCGGTTTTCCGCCAGCGCGCGGCTGCGCTCGCGCTCCACCGCCAGATGAAAATTGGCGCGCTGCATGAAATGAATCAGCATGATGTCGACGGCCACCACGCCGATATAGAATAGCATGGCGACGGCCACCGCCGGGTTCATGACGAAGCTGTAAAATGGCGCGATAAAGACATACCAGGATAGCAGTCCGCAGAATATCGCCGCAAAAATGCCCGGCCCGATCCCGAACAGGAAGGATGACAGGATGACCGCCGGGAAGAAGGTGACGAACGGATAGCCATTGGGCAGCAGCGGTTCGGCCGCAATCCGCAGCAGCAACGCCGCGCCGGAAAAGAGCAGCGTCAGTCCATAGGCATAAGCTGGCCGGTCGAGGACGAGCGGAAGGCGTTCGACAAAGCGCGCATTGCTCCGCTGCATGGATGTTCCCCAAATGATCTATCGTTACAGTAGCAGAACTTTGATTCTATGCCTTGATCGAAATTAGTCCATTGCGCGCCCGACATAAAAAAAGGGCGCCCGGCTGAACCGGACGCCCCATTTTAACCTCAGTTCGTCGGATGAACGATCAATCCTGGGTCAGGAAGTCGGGCAGACCACCCGGCGCCGGGCCGTCTTCGTTGCCGCCTTCGCTGCGTTCCCGACGCGGACCACGATCGCCACCATCGCGGCGCGGGCCGCGACCGCGATCGCCACGACCTTCGCCGCCTTCGCGACGCGGGCCACGGTCGCCGCCGCCATCACGGCGCGGACCACGATCACCGCGCGGCTCGCGCGCTTCGCGGGGAGGACGCGTATCCTCCAGTTCTTCGCCGGTTTCCTGATCGACGACGCGCATCGACAGGCGCACCTTGCCGCGCGGGTCGATCTCCAGGACCTTGACCTTCACTTCCTGGCCTTCCGACACGACGTCGGTGGGCTTTTCCACGCGCTCATTCTTCATTTCGGAAACATGGACCAGACCGTCCTTGCCCCCCATGAAGTTCACGAACGCACCGAAATCGACAATGTTGACGACCTTGCCGTCATAGATTTTGCCGACTTCCGCTTCCTGCGTGATGCCCAGAATCCACTTGCGTGCAGCCTCGATCTGCGCCGGATCGGACGAGCTGATCTTGATCAGGCCTTCATCGTCAATGTCGACCTTCGCGCCGGTTTCGGCGACGATTTCGCGGATGACCTTGCCGCCGGTGCCGATGACTTCGCGGATCTTCGACTTGTCGATCTGCAACGTCTCGATGCGCGGGGCATGGGCCGACAGTTCGGTCCGGGTCGAAGCCAGCGCCTTGCTCATTTCGCCAAGGATGTGGGCACGGCCTTCCTTCGCCTGGGCAAGCGCGGTTTCAAAGATTTCGCGCGTGATGCCCGCAATCTTGATGTCCATCTGCATCGTGGTGATGCCTTCGGACGTACCGGCCACCTTGAAGTCCATGTCGCCCAGATGATCTTCATCACCCAGAATGTCGGACAGGACGGCAAAATTCTTGCCTTCCAGGATCAGGCCCATGGCGATGCCGGACACCGGGCGCTTCAATGGCACGCCTGCGTCCATCATCGACAGCGAACCGCCGCAGACAGTCGCCATCGAGGACGAACCATTGGATTCGGTAATGTCGGACAGGACGCGGATCGTGTAGGGGAATTCGTCCTTGCTGGGCAGCACGGGGTGCAGCGCACGCCAGGCCAGCTTGCCATGACCCACTTCACGACGACCCGGCGCGCCGAAGCGGCCGACTTCACCGACCGAATAGGGCGGGAAGTTATAGTGCAGCATGAAATTTTCATAATGCAGGCCGGTCAGGCCGTCGATCATCTGCTCGGCGTCCTTGGTGCCCAGCGTGGTGGTGCAGATGGACTGCGTTTCACCGCGGGTGAACAGGGCCGAACCATGGGTGCGGGGCAGGAAGCCGACCATTGCTTCGATCGGACGGATCTGCGTGGTCGTGCGGCCGTCGATGCGCTTGCCGTCCTTCAGGATGGCGCCGCGCACGATTTCCGCTTCCAGCTTCTTGGTCAGCTTGATGCCGGCCATTACGGTCTGGGCGTCGAGACCATCGGCAACGAACGACGCCTTCGCCTTGGCGCGGGCTTCGTTCAGCGCGTTGGAACGCGCCGACTTGTCGGTCAGCTTGTAGGCGGCGGTGATGTCCTTGCCGATCAGCTTCTTCAGCTTCTTCTTCAGGTCATCGAGATTGTCGCCCTGCGGCATGTCCCAAGGATCCTTGGCCGCCTTTTCAGCCAGGCTGATGATGGCGTCCACAATCTTCTTGCTCGCGTCATGCGCGAACAGGACGGCGCCCAGCATGACTTCTTCCGAAAGCTCCTTGGCTTCGGATTCGACCATCATCACAGCGTCGTAGGTCGCGGCGACGACCAGGTCGAGTTCACCGGCCTTTGCCTCGTCCAGCGACGGGTTGAGCTGATATTCGCCATCCTTGTAACCGACGCGGGCCGCGCCGATCGGTCCCATGAAGGGCACGCCGGACAGGGTCAGCGCAGCCGACGCGGCGATCATCGCCACAATGTCCGGCTCGCTTTCGCCGTCGAACGACAGCACCTGGGCGATAACGTTGATTTCGTTATAGAAACCTTCGGGGAACAGCGGACGGATCGGGCGGTCGATCAGGCGGGAAACCAGCGTTTCCTTTTCGGTCGCGCCGCGCTCACGCTTGAAAAAGCCGCCGGGAATGCGGCCGGCGGCGGAATATTTTTCCTGATAGTGAACGGTCAGGGGGAAGAAATCCTGGCCTTCCTTCACGCTCTTGGCGGCGGTCACGGCGCACAGCACCACGGTTTCGCCATAGGTCGCCAGCACGGCGGCGTCAGCCTGGCGGGCGATGCGGCCGGTTTCGAGGGTCAGCGTCTTGCCGGCCAGCTCGATCGATACTTTCTTGACATCAAACATAGTTTTTTCCTTCGCCCGCATCGGCCCTATTGCCGGGCGGGGCCTTTGGCGGAGCCGGTGAGGCTCCATGGGTGAGGAGCGAACTCCTCATATCCGTTCGCCCTGAGCGAAGTCGAAGGGCTTAGCTGAGCGCAGGCGAAGCAAACTTCGCTTCGCTCGGCAGAAGGCTTCGACAGGCTCAGCCCGAACGGTGTGGGGAAGTGTCCCCCGTATCATGAACGCCGTGCCGGATTGCCCGACGCCATGTTTCAGAATCAGAAACGGCCCCGCATGGGGGCCGTCCCGTTGAAGGTCCGCGTTACTTGCGCAGGCCCAGCTTGGCGATCAGGTCGGCGTAGCGCGCCTGATCCTTCTTCTTGAGATAGTCCAGCAGCGAACGACGCTTGTTGACCATCATCAGCAGACCACGACGGCTGTGATTATCCTTGTGGTGACCCTTGAAATGCTCGGTCAGGTTGGTGATCCGCTCGGTCAGGATCGAAACCTGGACCTCTGGCGAACCCGTGTCACCCTCGGCGCGGGCATATTCCTTGATCAGCGCTTCCTTGCGCTCGGCAGTAATCGTCATCTATTCGTCATCCTTCGACATCAGGTTGAAACCGCGCACCACGATGATCTGATGATCATCCGACCGGACCAGCGCGACGGGGATAATCCCGTCCATCGCCAGATGAAGGCCAGTGGTGGCAGTGATCCCGGTCAGAACCTTCCCCTGTCGGAGCATCAGGGCCTGATCGGGCGAGACGGGGAGAGCCGGGATGTCGTCCAGCCCCGCCGTCAGCGGCAGCATAAGGCTACCGATGGCGCGCTCGTTAGCAGCATGACGCAATTTGTCCAGCGAAATCGCGGAATCGAGGGTAAACGGCCCCGCCTTGATCCGGCGCAGCATGGTCACATGGCCGACCGTGCCGAGCGCCAGCGCAATGTCGCGGGCAAGGCTGCGAATATAGGTGCCCTTGGAAACTGTGACGCCCAACGTCGCATATTGCTCGCTAGCATCCCATTCGCCAATAAAACCTTCTGCGATGTAACGCCATGACATAATCGTCACTTTGCGTGTCGGCATCGTTACATCTTCGCCAGCACGGGCACGATCATATGCCCGTTCACCGTCGATTTTAAGAGCGGAATAGGCAGGAGGAATCTGCTCGATTTCACCGAGAAACTGCTGTTCCAAAATTGTTTCCAATGCCCCGAAACCAGGCTGATAGTCGCTTGTAGCGATCACTTTGCCTTCGCAGTCGAGTGTATCAGTCTGCGTCCCAAACTGAATTGTGAACTCATACTCCTTGTCGCTGTCGAGCATCCGCCCGGCGAGCTTCGTCGCCTCGCCGATCGCGATCGGCAGCACGCCGGTTGCCAGCGGATCGAGCGTGCCGCCATGGCCGACCTTGCACTTGCCAGCCCCGCTGTCTCGCAACGCGCGCTTGACCGCGCTGACGGCCTGGGTCGAACCGAGGCCATGGGGTTTGTCGAGGATGATCCAGCCGTGCATGGACGCGCGCCTACACCGCGGCAGGCCGCTTGTCAGCCGCCCATCTGTTCCCGATAATGGCGGCGGCAGAGTGCGACATAGCGATCATTGCCGCCAATCTGCGTCTGCGCGCCGTCGCGCACCGCCCGCCCCTGCCCATCCACGCGCAGGTTCATCGTCGCCTTGCGTCCGCAATCGCACACCGTCTTGATCTCGCTCAGCGTGTCCGCCAGCCCCAGCAGGTGGGCGCTACCCTCAAATAACTCCCCGCGAAAATCGGTACGCAGGCCATAGGAAAGCACCGGGATGTTGAGATCGTCGCAAAGGGCGGCGATCTGCCACACCTGATCGCGGGTCAGAAATTGCGCCTCGTCGATCAGAACGCAGGACAGGGGCGTCACCGCATGCTGGCGCGCGACGGCGGCGAAAATATCGACCGCAGGATCGAACAGATGCGCGTCCGTTTCCAGCCCGATGCGCGACGCAATGCGGCCATGCCCAAAGCGATCGTCGATCGCGGCAGTCCACAACATCGTCGCCATGCCGCGCTCGCGATAGTTGAAGTCCGATTGCAGCAACGTCGCGGATTTGCCCGCATTCATCGAGCTATAATAGAAATAGAGCTTTGCCATGCCCGACGCTTAGCGGATGGTCGGCGCGACGCCAGAGAGGAAACGAACCAGCGCATCGGCCAGCGCAATCCTCTTGTCCGAAAAACTATGATCGGTCGGCCAGACCATCAGCCGCGCATTGGGATTGGCCCCCTGCGCATCCGCCGCCACCGTGCGCGCTTCGGCCCCCAGCCCCTTCTCAGCGCCAAGGATGGTGAGCGGACGACGGCCATAGCCCGCCAGTCGGCGGCCAAGGTCGAACTTCTCGCCATTGCCCTTTATCTCGGCGGTCAGGCTGTCATAGGTCGCGCCATGCAGCGGCGGCAGGTCGCTCTCCACTTCCGCCTTCCACGCCGCTTCGCCCTGCGCGCTCGCCAGCGCGGCGACGGTCTGCGCAGGATCCCACGGGTCGATCAGGAACAGCCCGGCCACGCGCGGTTCGGCGGCGGCAATGTCCGCCGCCATGAAGCCGCCCATGCTATGCCCGGCCACCACGATCGCGCTGGTGTCGATGCGATATTTGGCGACGGTCGCGGCTTGCTGGAGAAATTGCAGCGCGGCAAAGGCATCGTCTGACGCATTGCCGAAGGAGAAATTGCCCGGACTGCCCCACGACCCGCGATAATGGAGCGTCAGCACATTCCATCCGGCCCGGCGCGCGGCCTGCGCCAGGTCCAGATTCTGCTCGTTACCGGGAAAGCCGTGAAGCAACAGCAGTGTGGGATGCAGCCCGGCCCCGGCGGCGGTGTACATGACGGCGTTCATCGCGCCATCGCCCGAAGGCAGGACGAAGGCGCTCATGCCGGCCGGATGGGCGGCGTCCGGTGCGGGATCGCTGATGACGGCGGGGTGGATCGCGGGATCCTTGGCGGCGGCGGGGGTGATGGCGCCCAATGCTGCCGCCACGCCAAACAGCCACATCATCCGCATCGCTCGATCCTCATTCTTGCACATGCGCGGACATGCCATCACATGCCGGTCCGCCTGGGGAGTGCCATCATGGCGAAGAACAATGTGGGCGGCAATCAATCCGCGTCATCATCCTTGACCAGATCCTGCGCAACCTTGGGATCGCGCAGCAACTTGTCGATATGGCTGCCCTCGTCGAAACTGTCGTCGGCCAGAAACTTGATCTTCGCGGCATATTTGAGCCGCGTGCGCGCGGCGACCTCGCGCTGGAAATAGGCGGTGTTGGTCCGCAGCGCCTTCAGCACCACTTCCTCGTCCCGCCCCAGCAACGGCTTGATGAAGGCGGTCGCGTGGCGCAGGTCGGACGACATGCGGACTTCCGTGACGCTCACGACATGCCGCGCCAGCACATCGTCATGCACGTCACCGCGCTGGAGAATGTCGGACAGAATGTGGCGCACCTGCTCCCCTACGCGGAGCGCACGAACGGACGGGCCTTGGGTTTGACTGGACATATATAAACCTCATGGCCCCGACCAAAGCCGGGGCCATGTCTTTCCTATCACAGCGTGCGGACGCGTTCCTCGACCTCGAACAGTTCGAGCGTATCGCCCGGCTTGATGTCGTTGGTGTCCTGCAACACGGCGCCGCATTCCATGCCGGCGCGCACTTCGGACACATCGTCCTTGAAGCGGCGCAGCGAGTGGATGACCGTCTTGGACACGATGACATCGTCGCGGGTAAGGCGCGCATTGAGCCCCTTGCGGATGACGCCTTCCTTGACCAGAAGCCCGGCCGCCTTGTCCTTCTTGCCCGCAGGGAACACCTGCAACACTTCGGCGCGACCCACGATCGTTTCGATGCGTTCGGGGGCCAGCTGACCCGCCATTTCATTGCGCACTTCTTCGAGCAGGTCGTAGATCACGTCATAATAGCGCAGCGAGATTTTCTCGCGGATCGCCAGCGGACGCGCCTTGGCATTGGGACGGACGTTGAAACCGATCAGCGGCGCGCGGCTGGCCGATGCCAGCGTAACGTCGCTTTCGGTGATCGCACCCACGCCGGAGCTCAGGATACGCACCTTGATCTCGTCGGTCGAAATGCGGTTCAGCGCATTGACGATCGCTTCGACCGAACCCTGCACGTCGCCACGAATGACCACCGGATATTCGATGACCTTCGTGCTCAATGCCGAGAACATATTTTCAAAGTTCGTCGGCACCGATGCGGTGCGCTTGCGGGTGATCTGTTCCTGACGATAGGCGGCAACCTCACGAGCGCGCGCTTCATTTTCCACGACCGTCATCTGGTCGCCTGCCATCGGCACGCCAGACAGGCCCAGCACCTCGACCGGGACCGAAGGACCGGCGGACTTGACCTGCTGGCCCTTGTCATTGACCAGCGCACGCACCTTGCCGCTTTCCGCGCCGATGACGAACGTGTCGCCGACCTTGAGCGTACCGCGACGCACCAGCACGGTGGCGACAGCGCCACGGCCCTTGTCGAGCTGCGCCTCGATCACATTGCCTTCGGCGGCGCGATCGGGGTTGGCGGTCAGTTCCATCAGCTCGGCCTGGAGCAGTATCTTCTCGATCAGCTCGTCCAGCCCGGTCTTCTTGAGCGCGGATACCTGCACGTCCTGCACGTCGCCGCCCATATCCTCGACCACGATTTCATGTTCGAGCAGGCGCTCACGCACCTTTTGCGGGTTGGCTTCGGGCTTGTCGCACTTGTTGATAGCCACGATCATCGGCACGCCGGCCGCCTTGGTATGATTGATCGCCTCGATCGTCTGCGGCATCAGCCCGTCGTCGGCCGCCACCACCAGAATGACGATGTCGGTCACGTTCGCACCGCGTGCGCGCATTTCCGAAAAAGCCTCATGGCCCGGCGTGTCGAGGAAGGTGATGATGTCGCCGCCCTTGGTCGTCACCTGATAGGCGCCGATATGCTGGGTGATGCCGCCGCTTTCGCCCGCGACCACATCGGTCCCGCGCAGCGCGTCGAGCAGGCTGGTCTTGCCATGGTCGACATGGCCCATGATCGTCACGACAGGCGCGCGCACCTTGAGCGATTCGACCGGATCGACATCGCCTTCGATGCCGATTTCGACGTCGGCTTCGGACACGCGCTGGATGCGGTGGCCGAATTCCTCGACCAGCAGTTCGGCGGTATCCTGATCGATCGACTGGTTGAGCGTGACCGCCTGACCCATCTTGAACAGCGACTTGACCAGGTCCGCGCCCTTTTCGGCCATACGGTTGGCCAGTTCCTGCACGGTGATGACTTCTGGCACCACCACGTCGCGCGACTGCTTTTCGCGCGTCTTGGAGCCACCGGCATAATGGGCGCGGCGTTCCTTTTCACGCGCGCGCTTGAGCGCAGCGAGGCTGCGGGCGCGGGCGCTGTCGTCATCGGCCAGCGCCTTGGTGACGGTCAGCTTGCCAGCCTGGCGACGATTATCCTCGCCCCGTTTGGCGCGTTCGGGCTTGGCCGGTTCGGGCCGCTTGATCGGGGTGACCGGGGTGAAGCGACGCGGCGGCGGCGGCGCGGCAGTGGTGGCTGCGGGCTGCTCGTCCGTCGGTGCAGCCGCTTCGGGCGCGGCGGCGCTGTCCTGCGGCGCAGCGGCGGCGGGTGCTTCGGCTGCTGGCGCCGCTTCGGGAGCCTTGGCTTCTTCGACAGCGGGCGCGGACGCGGCAGCTTCGGCAGCCTGGCGATTTTCCTCGGCCCGGCGCTTTTCATCTTCGGCAGCCGCTATGCGCTCGGCCGCTTCGCGACGGCGCGCTTCCTCCAGCGCGTTCATGCGCGCCTCTTCTGCTTCGCGCAGCAGCTTGGCCTGCAATTCCTGACGCGACATCAGGCTTTGCGGCGGCGACTGGCGCGCGGGGGCAGGCTGCGGCGCGCGCTGCTGCTGCGGCGGTGGGGCGGCGGGACGGGGCGCTGCGGGCGCGGGAGCGGCGGGCACCGGATCGGCCTGTGGCGCAGCAGCGGGCGCAGCGCCGGCGGCTTCGCCCGGCTTGCCCAGGACGCGGCGCCGCTTCACCTCAACCACGACCGTATTCTTGCGGCCATGGCTGAACTGCTGCTGCACCTGGCCGGATTCCACGGTCCGCTTGATGCCCAGCGGCTTGCGGCCCAGAACCGGCTTGTCTTCCTTGCTGTCACTCATACGACTGAACTTAACCCTTCACTTCATCACCGGCCGGTGCAGGCACCGACGCATCATTCCATGCAATCTCGGCACCCTGCGCAGCGGAGGATCGCTCCTCCGCCTGCGCGGGCGCCTCGATAACGCAACCCAGATAGCTTTCCAAGCGGCCCAGGGCCGCACGCAGGCGCAATGCCGCGCGCGAGTCGGTCACCGCAACATGGACGACATTATCGCGCCCCATTGCCATAGATAGGGCCTCGCGGTCCACAGGCAAGACGATACCTGCAAGATCGCTGCCTTCCGCTTCCTGCCCGACGCGCAGCGCCTGGTCCAGCTTGCGATTGCCATCGGCCGCCGCATCGGCGGCATGGAGCAGCAATTTGACCAGCCCCTTGCGGCACGCAGTATCGATTTTTTCCGAACCTGTGAGCAGCATGGAGGCGCGCGCCTCCAGCCCCAGACGGCTGAGCAGATCCTGCCGCAACGCCTGTTCGATCTGTTCGGGCAGGTCCGCCTCGATCTGAAGCGCCCCGTCCTTGAAGGAACGCGCGATCGCGCCCTTGAGCTTGCCCTTGGCGAGCGCGGTTTCCAGCTCGGCCCGGCTGACGCCGATCCAGGCGCCCCGCCCCGGCGCCTTGGCGCGGACGTCGGGCAGCACCTGCCCGTCCGGTCCGATCGCCAGGCGGATCAGCGTTTCAGGGTCGGCGCGGTCGCCGGTCAATATGCATTTGCGTTCGGTCATGCGTGCCCCTCCGCCAAAACGGATGGACTGGCAACCCCAACGCTATTGGATAGGCCTAAACGCTCATCGGGGAGTGTCCGCAGCAATGGCGTCCTCCCTATGAGAGGGCGCTGGTGCGCGGTCGGCCAAAAGCTGCCCGCCCGCCGCGTAATTTTCCAGGCTCAGTTCGGTGATATTGATCTGCACGGCAGCCGCCGGCTTCCCCAGCCGCTCAACGAGCGACTGGGTGATGTCGGCGACCAGCGCGGCTTTCTGCTCGCGCGTGACGCTACCGGCCAGACGAATATCAACGAACGGCATGGCGGATCAGGCTTCCTCGTTCTCGAGCCCCGACGCGGATGCGTCATCTTCAAACCAATGCGCGCGGGCGGCCATGATGATCTCATTGCCCTGCTCGTCCGACAGGCCATAGGCGGCCAAAATGCCACCCTTGTCCTCGGCGCTTTCGGTCTTGCGGCGGCGCTGGTCGACGCGCTTCTTCTGCACCAGTTCGTCGGTGGCAAGGTCTGCCAGATCGTCGAGCGTCTTGATGCCCGCCTTGCCCAGCGTCACCAGCATCGCTTCGGTAAGGTGCGGCATGTCGGCCAGGGCATCCTCGACGCCCAGAGCCTGCCGTTCTTCCCGCGACGCTGCTTCGCGCCGCTCCAGCGCCTCAAGCGCGCGGCTCTGCAATTCGCCCGCCAGATCATCGTCAAAGCCTTCGATCGAGGCCAGTTCGTCAATGCTGACATAGGCGACTTCTTCCAGCTCGCCAAAGCCCTCGGCCACCAGCAGCTGCGACAGCGTCTCGTCCACGTCCAGTTCGTTCTGGAACATTTCGGACCGGGTGACGAATTCCTTCTGCCGCTTCTCGCTGGCGTCGGCTTCGGTCATGATGTCGATCGCCTTGCCGGTCAGCTGGCTGGCGAGGCGGACATTCTGGCCGCGACGACCGATGGCGAGCGACAGCTGATCGTCGGGAACGACGACTTCGATCCGCTCTTCTTCCTCGTCGATCAGCACGCGGCTGACCTGGGCGGGCTGAAGCGCGTTGACGACGAAGGTTGCCGTATCTTCCGACCAAGGGATGATGTCGATCTTTTCGCCCTGCATTTCCTGCACGACGGCCTGCACGCGGCTGCCCTTCATGCCGACGCAGGCGCCGACCGGATCGATGCTCGAATCGCGGCTGATCACGCCGATCTTGGCGCGGCTGCCCGGATCGCGCGCGGCGGCCATGATGGTGATGACGCCATCATAGATTTCGGGCACTTCCTGCGCGAACAGCTTTTTCATGAATTCGGGGTGCGCGCGGGACAGGAAAATCTGCGGCCCGCGATTTTCGCGGCGCACGTTCAGCACGACCGACCGGATGCGATCGCCAACGCGGACGACTTCGCGCGGGATCTGCTGGTCGCGGCGGATGACGCCTTCGGCCCGGCCCAGATTGACGACAACATGGCCGAACTCGACCGATTTCACGACGCCGGTGATGATTTCACCCACGCGGTCCTTGAATTCCTCATACTGACGCTCGCGCTCGGCATCGCGGACCTTCTGGAAGATCACCTGCTTGGCCGACTGGGCGTCGATGCGGCCCAGGTCGATGGGGGGCAGCGGATCGACGATGAAATCGCCGACGACTGCGCCCTTCTGCAACTTTTGCGCGGCCTTGATGTCGACCTGCTTGAAATAATCCTCGACCACATCGACCACTTCGACGACGCGCCACAGGCGCAGGTCGCCGCTGTCGGGGTCCAGCTTGGCGCGAATGTCATTCTCGGCGCCGTAACGCGCCCGCGCAGCGCGCTGGATCGCGTCCTCCATCGCCTCGATGACGATCGCCTTGTCGATCATCTTTTCGCTGGCCACCGAATTGGCGATGGCGATCAGTTCGGCCCGGTTGGCGGAAATGGCGTTTGCCATGGAAAGAACCCTTATCCTTCGGTTTCGATATCGTCCGCACCCTCGGCAGAGAGCGGCATGGTAGCATTAATCAGCGCGTCCGTCAGCACCAGCTTGGCAGTGTCGATCAGGCCAAAGGGGATGACGACATGCCCGACCTTGGTATCCTTGAACCCAATATTCTCGCCCTCGACCGGGCCAAGCACGCCCTTGAACGTCTTGCGATTGTCGATCGGCTCGGTCACCGTGATCCGCGCTTCGAACCCGCCCCATTCGACAAAATCGTGCAGGCGGGTGAGCGGACGGTCGATCCCCGGCGAACTGACCTCCAGCCGATAGGCTTCCTCGATCGGATCAACCTCATCGAACAGGTCCGACAGGCGGCGCGAGATCGTCATGCAATCGTCGATCACCAGCTGCCGCGTTTCCCTACGCTCGGCCATGATCTGAAGCGTGAGCTCATCGCCCTGCCCAAACAGCTTCACCCGCACAAGGTCAAAGCCCAAAGCCTTCACCTCCGGTTCGATCAGCGCAGTCAGTGCGGCGATGTCCGCCATGCAATCTCCAGACTATATAAACCCGCCGCTGCCGCAGGCGGTGTGCCTGCGACCCTGACATGTTTGACGATGTAAGGAAGCAGGCGTCATATAGGCAGGCCGCCGATAATCTGCAACATTATTCGTTCTGCTGTATTCTAACCGTTCGGGCTGAGCGAAGTCGAAGCCCTCCACCGAACGAAGAGAGGTGCTTCGCCATGCTCAGCATAGCCCTTCGACTTCGCTCAGAGCCTGCCCCCGGCTTGATCGGGGGGCGAACGGAGAAAAGCGTGACCCGAAGCTTTATCGCTACCCTGCCCCTTATCCTCATTGCCTGTTCGGCCGACAATGCCACCGGCCAGAATGCCGCCACGCCGGACAAGCCGTTCAAGGTCGCGACCATCGCCGACTTCGACGCCCCCTGGGCCATGACGTTCCTGCCCGACGGGCGCACGCTGGTGACGGAAAAGGCGGGCGAGATGATCCTGTTCGATCCGAAAAACGGCACCAAAATTCCGGTCGCGGGCATCCCAGCGGTCGACAGCGCTGGTCAGGGCGCGCTGATGGACGTCGTCCTCTCCCCCCATTTCGCGCAGGACAAGACTGTCTATTTCAGCTTTTCCGAAAGCCGCGACGGGGTGAAGGGCGTGGCGCTGGCCAAGGGCGCCTTTGACCAGGCCAGCGACGGGACGACCCGGCTGGACGGCGTTCAGGTCATTTTCCGCGCCAGCCCCTATGTCGATGGCAATGGCCATTATTCGGGCCGCATCGCCTTTTCGCCGGACGGCAAATATCTCTTCTTCACCAATGGCGAGCGGCAGAAATTCGATCCCGCCCAAGACCCCAAGGCCACGCTGGGCAAGGTGCTGCGCCTCAATCTGGACGGCACGCCCGCAGCAGGCAATCCGCTTGCCGCTCAGGGGTTTAACCCGGCGATCTGGTCCTATGGCCATCGCAACCTGCTCGGCATCGCCTTCGACAAGGATGGGCGCCTGTGGGAACAGGAAATGGGGCCAAAGGGCGGGGACGAAGTGAACCTCGTCAAACCGGGCCTCAACTATGGCTATCCCAAAGTATCGAACGGCGACCATTATGATGGCAAGCCGATTCCCGACCATGCACCGGGCGACGGATTTGAAGCGCCCAAGGTCAGCTGGAACCCTGTCATCTCACCGGCGGGGCTGCTCTATTATACCGGCGACCTCTTCCCGCAATGGAAGAACAGCCTCTTCATCGGCGGTCTGTCGAGCCAGAGCCTGGTCCGCGTAAAGCTGGACGGCGATAACGCTGCCAAGGCCGACCAGTGGGACATGGGCGCCCGGATCCGCGAAGTGGAACAGGGGCCGGACGGCGCGCTCTGGCTGCTGGAGGATGGCGACCGGGGATCGCAGGGCCGGATGCTGAAACTGACGCCTGCGGGGTGAAACGCCACATGTCATGCTGACGAACGTCAGCATCCAGGGCGGCACAAACCCGCCCTGGATGCCGGGTCAGGCCCGGCATGACGACGGATAATTACACCAACCGGCTCTGCTTGACCGCCGCTTCGATGAAGCTGGCGAACAGCGGGTGCGGGTCGAACGGCTTGCTCTTGAGTTCCGGGTGGAATTGCACGCCGACAAACCAGGGATGGTCGGGGCGTTCGACGATTTCGGGCAGCGTGCCGTCGGGCGACATGCCGGAAAAAATCAGCCCGCCCTTTTCCAGCCGCTCGCGATAGCCGGCATTGACCTCATAGCGATGGCGATGCCGCTCGCTGATCTCGTCCGCGCCATAAATGCCCGCGACCACGCTGTTGCCGGTCAGTTTCGCGGGATAGGCGCCCAGCCGCATCGTGCCGCCCAGATCGGTCTCGGCGGTGCGCTTCTGCAAGCCTTCCGCGCTCATCCATTCGGTGATGAGGCCGACGACCGGCTCCGACGTTTCGCCAAATTCGGTGGTCGAAGCATCCGCTATGCCCGCCGTATTGCGCGCACCCTCGATGCAGGCCATCTGCATTCCCAGGCAAATGCCGAAAAATGGCACATTGCGTTCACGCGCGAATCTGACGCTGGCGATCTTGCCTTCCGACCCGCGCACGCCAAAGCCGCCGGGGACCAGAATGCCGTGCATCGGCTCCAGGAACGCGGCGACATCGTCGCCCTTCTCGAACAGTTCGGCGTCGATCCACTTGATCTTCACCTTCACCCGATTGGCAAAACCGCCATGGGTCAGCGCCTCGTGCAGCGATTTGTAGGCGTCGGGCAGGCCGACATATTTGCCGACCACGCCGATCGTGACCTCGCCTTCCGGATTCTGCTGCCGGTCCATGATGTCGTCCCACCGCTCCAGCGACGGCATCGGCGACCCTTCGATGCCAAAGGCGCGCAGCACTTCGGCGTCCAGACCTTCGGCATGATATTGCGCGGGCACCGCATAGATGCTGGTGGCGTCGAGCGCGGGGATGACGGCTTCGGGCCGCACATTGCAGAACAGCGCGATCTTGCGCCGTTCGCCTTCGGGCAAAGGCTGTTCGCAGCGGCACAGCAAAATGTCGGGCTGAATGCCCAGCGACGTCAGTTCGCGCACGCTATGCTGGGTCGGCTTGGTCTTGAGCTCACCTGCCGCCGCAATATAGGGCACCAGCGTCACATGGACGAAGATCGACTGGCCGCGGTCCAGATCATTATGCAGCTGGCGAATCGCCTCCATGAAAGGCAGCGATTCGATGTCGCCCACCGTGCCGCCAATCTCGCACAGCACGAAATCAATATCGTCGGTATCGGCCAGCGCGAACGCCTTGATCTCGTCGGTGACGTGCGGAATGACCTGCACCGTCGCGCCCAGATAGTCGCCGCGCCGTTCCTTGGTGATGATCGTCTGATAGACGCGGCCCTGCGTCACATTGTCGCTCTGGCGCGCGGAAACGCCGGTAAAGCGCTCATAATGGCCCAGATCCAGGTCAGTCTCAGCCCCGTCGTCGGTCACATAGACTTCGCCATGCTGATAGGGCGACATCGTGCCCGGATCGACGTTCAGATAGGGATCGAACTTGCGGATTCGCACGCGATAGCCCCGCGCCTGCAACAGCGCTGCCAGGGATGCAGCCATCAGGCCTTTACCAAGCGAGGAGACCACGCCGCCGGTGATGAAAATATACCGCGTCATGGGAGAAGAGGCCTAGCCTTTCAGAACAACAAAGAGCAAGCGCGCGAATCCACGCGCGCTCAAAAAATATTGGAAATGTCGGTGAACGGGTTAGTTGGCGAGCGGAACGGCGCTGTTGCCAGCCGCATTCGCCGCACCCGCCAGCGGGTCAGCGCTGGTGGCCGGCGCGTTCTGCGTGACCGGCGCCTGCTTGACCAGCGACGTGTCGATGTCGCTGGGCGCATGACGCACCGACGCGATCACCGCCATGACAATGGACAAAGTGACGAAGATCGTCGCCAGCACCGTGGTCGATCGCGTCAGGAAATCCGCCGCGCCGCGCGCCGACATGAAGCCCGCCGGGCTACCGCCAACGCCCAGCCCGCCGCCTTCCGACTTCTGCATCAGGATGACGGTAACCAGCAGGGCGGCGATGATCGCCTGCACGACGAGAAGAAAAGTGAACATGCGACGGGTTCTGTCCGGAAATGGGATATGTTGCCGCGCACATAGCGACGAAGCGTCGCGGGGGCAACCATTGCGCGTGGCGTCTTTGGCTTAACACACCATCCGTTCGCTTCGAGCGCAGTCGAGAAGCCGCACAAATAGCGCCAGCGTTTCTCGACTTCGCTCGAAACGAACGGAGGTTGGGATTAATCAGCAGCCGCGATGATCGGCGCGAACTTGTCCGCCGTCAGGCTGGCCCCGCCGACCAGCCCGCCATCGACATCGGCGATTCCCATCAATTCCGCGGCATTGTCACCATTCATCGATCCGCCATAGAGAATACGCATCCCCGCTGCCTCGTCGCCGATCCGGCTGGCCAGCGCATCCCGCAACGCCCGGTGCATCGCGTCGACCGCCTCCATTGTCGGTATCCGCCCGGTGCCGATCGCCCAAATCGGTTCATAGGCGATCGCCAGCCAGTCGGCCGCCGCGCCTTCTGGCAGCGACGCCAGCAACTGCGCCGAAACGACCGCCTCGGCATCGCCCGCGTCGCGCACGTCCAGGCTTTCACCCACGCACAATATCACCTTCAGGCCCGCCGCCTTTGCCGCCAGCGCCTTGGCCGCCACATCAGCATCGCTCTCGCCCTGGTCCTGCCGCCGCTCGCTATGACCAACGATTGTCCAGCCTGCCCCCGCTTCGGCCAGCATCGCGCCGGACAGGCAGCCGGTATGGGCGCCGCTGGCGTTCATGTGGCAATCCTGCGCCCCGATAAAGGCACCGCCCCGAACCTGCGCCGCCGCCGCGATCAAAGTCGCTGGCACGCATAGTCCAACATCCACCCCCTGATGATTGGCCGCGATGCCGCCAATCGCTTCGACTTCGCCCAGATGCGCCTTAAGGCCGTTCATCTTCCAGTTGCCGACGACAAGTTTACGCCTGTTCATGGATTATATTTCCCCATATTTGCTTTTGCTGCACGCGTGGTCGCGATGAACGGGGCGGGTGCATTTGTCCAGACTGGCTGCGCCAGACATTGCATGACCGTGGGCGCTTGCCGCCGCGCCTATACCGCCTTAAAGCGACCGCCATCACGCCCGCTGTTCGGACATTTTCATGCTTGCTGTCTTTCGCCGCTTCACTCGCTCCCGGTTCGGCGCGGTCTTTGCGATCCTCTTCCTGGCCGTCATCGCCGGCGCCTTCATCCTGGGCGACCTGTCCAACGGCCAGTTCGGCAGCACCCTGCGCGGCAGCGGCGGCACGGCGGCCAAGGCTGGCGGCCACAGCCTGTCGCAAAGCGAAGTGCAGGATCGCATCCAGCGCGTCTATGAAAATGCCCGCAGGTCCAATCCCGCTTTGACGATCGGCGAATTCTTCGCACAGGGCGGCGCGACACAGGTATTCGACCAGTTGGTCGCATCGCTGACGCTGCGCGCCTTTGCCGACGATCAGGGCGTGCATATTTCCAAGCGGCTGGTGGATGCCCAGATTGCGCAGATCCCCGCCTTTCAGGACGCGGCGGGCAATTTCAGCCAGGATAATTTCCGTTCGCTGCTGATCCGCGAACGCATCACCGAACAGGCGCTGCGCGATGACATCAGCCGCGAAATTCTGGAGCGCCAGTTGCTGGGTCCGGTGGGCCTTGGCGTCAAGCTCTCCGACTCGCTGGTACTGCCTTACGCATCGCTGCTGCTGGAAGCGCGGCAGGGTACGATCGCCGCGATCCCGGCGGTCGCCTTTCTGGACGACAAGGTGCCGACCGACGCGCAACTGACCGATTATTACAAGCGCAACGCGGACCGCTTCACCATCCCCGAACAGCGCCGCATCCGCTACGCGGTGATCGATGCCCAGCGGTTCGCGCAGGCTTCGCAGCCCAGCGACGCGGAAATCGCCGCCGCCTATAATCAGAACAAGGCCGCCTATGCCGCCAAGCAAAACCGCAGCGTCGAACAGCTGGTGCTGCCGACGCAGGCCGGTGCCAAGGCGATCGCCGACAAGGTGAAGGGCGGCACCGCGCTGTCCGCCGCCGCAAAGGACGCCGGCCTTGAAGCGCTGACGCTGACCGATCAAAGCCAGGCCGCTCTCACCGGGTCGGCGGGCAAGGCGGTTGCCGATGCCGCCTTTGCCGCCAAGCAGGGCGACATTGTCGGTCCCGTGCGCGGACCGCTTGGCTGGATCGTGCTGCGCGTCACCGCAATCACGCAAACCCCGGCCCGTCCGCTTGCCGCGGTACGCAGCGAGATTGTCGAGACATTGCGCGCGCAGAAGGAAAAGGCGCTGCTCACCGAACTGACCGGCAAGCTGGAGGATCAGATTGCCGATGGCGGCACCTTCGATGAAGTGGCCAAGGATAATGGCCTGAAACTCGAAACCAGCCCGCTGCTACTCGCCACCGGCAAGCAGGTCGAGGATTCGGCCTATGTCCCCTCCCCTGACCTGCAACCGCTGATCGCGCCTGCCTTCGCCATGAGCGCGGATGACGACGCGCAGCTGGTGCCGATCACCCCGGACAAACGCTATGCGCTCATCGCCCCCACTGACATCGTCGCCGCCGCGCCGCCGCCGCTGGCGAAGGTCAAGGCGCTGGTGCAGGCGCAGTACCAGCTCAACCAGGGGAATGAGAAAGCCAAGAAGGTGGCCGAGGAGATTCGTGCCAAGGTCGCCAAGGGCATGAAACTGGCCGATGCCGTCGCCGCTGTCGGCGTCAAGCTGCCCGCGCCGCAGGTGCTGGGCGGCCGCCGCGCCGACATCATGCGCGGTGAACAGCGTCCCCCCGCGGAAGTCGCCATTCTCTTCTCGATGGCCCCCAACACGGTCAAGACCCTGCCGATCGGTCAGGATCGCGGTCAGTTCGTCGTCCAGTTGAACGCGATTCAGCGCGGCGATGCCAAGGATCAGCCTGAACTGCTGAAGCAGGTACGCGATCAGCTGAGCGAAGTCGTCGGCCAGGAATATGGCCAGCAGTTCGAGCGCGCGGTCGAAAAAGAGTTGGGCGTGACCCGCAATGCCAAATCTGTGGCAGAAGCCCGCACGGCGCTGACCGCCACCAATAGCGGCGGCCAATAATATGGGCGCAACGGGCGGGGACGGCATCGCTTTCGCGCGCGCGGCGCTGGCGCGGGGCGAATCGGCGCTGGTGTGGCGGCGTCAGATTGCCGACACCGACACGCCCATTTCCGCCGCGCTCAAATTGTTCGAGGCGGATCGCGGCGACTTCCTGCTTGAATCGGTGGAGGGCGGCGCGGTGCGCGGTCGCCACAGCCTGATCGGCCTCGCCCCCGACCTCCTGTTCCGCGCCGATGGCGACAAGGCGCAGATCAACCGCCAATGGGCGACCGACCGCACTGCGTTCGAGCCGATCGAGGCCGACGCGCTGACGGCGTTGCGGGCGCTGGTCGCCGAATGCCGCGCGGAACTTGACCCCGCCCTGCCCGCCGCGCTCGCCTGCCTTGTCGGCTATTTCGGCTATGAGACGGTCGGGCTGGTCGAAAAACTGCCCCGCCCCGCGCCCAATCCTATCGCCCTGCCCGACATGCTGTTCGTGCGCCCGACCGTGATCCTGATATTCGACCGGCTGGCCGACGCCCTCTATCTCGTCGCGCCGGTGTGGAAGGGCAGCTTTACCGATGCCGAAGGCGCTGCTGATCGGGCGATCGACGCCGCGCTCGAACGGATCGACGCGACCGCCGCGCGCCTCGCCGCCCCGCTGCCCGCCACCCCCGCCCCGGCGGACATGGCCGACATCGCAGTGACCCCGGTTCTGGAGCCTGGCCGCTATGCCGCCATGGTGACCAGGGCCAAGGACTATATCGTCGCGGGCGATATTTTTCAGGTCGTCCTGGCGCAGCGTTTCACCAGCCCGTTCAGCCTGCCGCCGATCGCTCTCTATCGCGCGCTGCGGCGGATCAATCCATCGCCCTTCCTTTATTATCTCGATCTGCCAGGCTTTGCGCTGATCGGATCGTCGCCGGAAATATTGGTTCGTGCCCGTAACGGCGAAGTCACGATCCGCCCGATCGCAGGCACCCGCCCGCGCGGCAAAAACGCCGTGGAGGACGCCGCCAACCGCGAAAGCCTGTTGTCCGATCCAAAGGAACGGGCCGAACATCTGATGCTGCTGGACCTTGGCCGCAACGACGTCGGCCGCGTCGCAACGGCTGGCAGCGTGACCGTGACCGACAGCTACACCGTCGAATTCTACAGCCATGTCATGCACATCGTTTCCAACGTCGTTGGCCAGCTGGCGCCGGACAAGGATGCGATCGACGCGCTGTTTGCAGGATTTCCGGCGGGCACCGTATCGGGCGCACCCAAAGTCCGCGCGTGCGAGATCATTGCCGAACTGGAGCCTGAAACCCGCGGCGCCTATGCCGGTGGCGTCGGCTATTTCAGCCCGGACGGCAATATGGACAGCTGCATCGTCCTGCGTACCGCCGTGTTGAAAGACGGCGTCATGCATGTGCAGGCAGGGGCCGGGATCGTTGCGGATTCCACCCCCGAATATGAACAGCGCGAATGCGAAGCCAAGAGCGGCGCGCTACTGGCGGCAGCGCGTGAGGCGGTGGCGCTGGCGCGCGAAAGCGGCTTCGGCCAATAAAATCCTCACGTCATCCCAGCGAAAGCTGGGATCTCCCTTCTTTTGCTCAAGCGCCGAAAAGAAAAATGGGATGCCAGCCTTCGCTGGCATGACGTATTTAGCGGAGCAATGTCACCGGCACGCCCGCCACCCGGTCGCGCCGCGTTCCGCCTGATCCAGATGGAAATGATCGCGGTGCGCCTTGTTATAGTCGGGCGACAGTACGGTCGAAAACAGGTCGCACGCCCCGTCCCGCACCGCGCGCAGAAACTCAGCGTCCCTGGCCTTGCCCTCCCAGTCGTTCAGCACGCTGATCTGCCGCCCGTCCGCCAGGACAAAGGCAGCAATGTCGATCGCATCGGCGGTCGCATGCTCGCTGAAATCGCCAGCGCTGCGCCCGTACATCCGCCGACAGCTATAGCTGCCAAAATGCCGCAGCGAAGCGACCGGCTGGCCATAGATGCGCTGCGCGGCAGGCTGGACCACCTGCCACTCCCATAACTTGAGCGCAGCCACCACCGGGCAGGAAGGCGCGACTGCCGCCGGGGCGTAGGCCAGTGCCCCGCGTTCGGCTTTCAGCCGTACGGCATCATCATAGACGCACTGCCCCGACCCGCCCGGCTCCATCGCGCTATAGGACACGCCCGCCTGTTCCAGCAGCGCCAGACATTGCGCCCGCTCCCCCGTCAGCGCCGCCAGCTTCCGCCCGGTAAACAGGCCAATCGGCTGATCAAGATCGATCTTTGTCCAGGGCAGGTCCTGCGGCCGCTGCCGCAGCACGGCATAGGCCAGCAGGATCAGGCAGAGCAAAGCGCCCCAGAACAGGATGTGACGCAGGAACATGTGGATTTGACGCATCCCCTAACCACGCCGGACCTGCCAGAAAGGTTCCGATGTGACGGGATAGCCCAGATGATCGGGGATGCATAAATGCTGTTCGCCGTCGCGATCTTCCACCCATGGCCGCACTTTTTCAACCGGGTGGGCGGCGGCATGGGCGATCATCTCGGCATGGCTTCCCGCCAGCGCCAACCGCTCCAGATTGCGCCGGGTGGGAAAGATGATACGCCCATCCCCCGCATCGCATCGCGCCAGCGTGGCGGTGGCGCTGCTCCAGAACAGATGCACATTCTCCGTCGCGTCGGCGACGGCTTCCTGTGCGTCGGGCGCGCGCGCGATGTAAAAGCGCGTGTCATAGACCCGGATCGCCTTTTCAAACGGTGCCGGATGCCATCGGGCAAAGGGCGTCAACTGATCGAGCGCCAGCGTCAGGCCATGGCTGTCGAGCAAATCGCCCAGCATCGTCCCGGCCAGCAACCCCTGCCGCAACGACAATACCGTCGGCCCGTCGACCGCGTCCGCCAGATCCCCGTTCAGGCCCCCGATCAGGCCAACACCCAGCCCGCTTTCCTCGATCGTTTCGCGGATCGCCGCGATCCGCGCCGCGGCCTCATCCTGTTCAAGCCCATGATCGATCCGTGCCGCCAGCGCATGGTCATGCGCGTCCACCCCGCCGCCGGGAAAGACCAGCGCGCCCGCGGCAAAGGCCATGGTCGATGCCCGTTCCATCATCAATATGTCGGGCAGCCCATCGGGTCGATCGCGCACGATCACTACCGTCGCTGCGGGGCGACCTGCATCATCTTCCATTGTCATGCCCTTGCTCTACGCCCGGCGATGCCAGCCGGTAAAGCCCGCGCCAGCGATCTTCTCATGCCCCTTGTGCCAATTCCAGAAACTGGCGCAATGTCGGCGTCTCGTCCTCCCGCCGCCACGCCAGCCCGGTTTCCAGCATCGGCGGATCGCCAAGATCGGCATAGACCACGCCCGCCCGCGCCAGATTGCGCAGCGAAGCCGGAACCAGCGCTATCCCCAGCCCCGCCGACACCAGGCTGATGATCGTCTGCATCTGGATCGCCTGCTGCACGATATTGGCCTGCGCGCCGCGCGCCGCATAATAGCCGGTGACCAGATCGTGAAAGGCGGGCGCCACCGCGCGCGGGAACAGGATCAGCGGCAGCGACACGATCGCCGCCGCATCGATCGCCCCTGCCTCCACCCATTGCTCCGGCAGCGCCGCGACCAGCGGCTCGCGGATCAGGCGGCGATAGCACAGGTCCGGCGGCAAGGGCGCATCAGCGGGCGGGATCAATATGCCCGCATGCGCCTGCCCCGCCAGCAATGCCGGAATCTGCACGTCGCTGGTCGCCTCCGTCAGGCGGATTTCAACCTGCGGGAACAGCGCGGCATAGCGGCGCACCAGCGCGGGCAGCACGCTATAGTCTGCGGTGCTGACAAAGGAGAGCGCCAGATGCCCGGCCCGCCCCTCGCGCAACTGCCGCGCCGCATCCGGCAGCGCGTCGATCACGGCGATTGCCGGGCGCACCTGCTCCAGCCATTGCGCCCCGAA
The DNA here is from genome assembly GCF_059424385.1 of Sphingobium sp. GW456-12-10-14-TSB1. Classification (NCBI taxonomy): domain Bacteria; kingdom Pseudomonadati; phylum Pseudomonadota; class Alphaproteobacteria; order Sphingomonadales; family Sphingobiaceae; genus Sphingobium; species Sphingobium sp. GW456-12-10-14-TSB1. The sequence continues at coordinate 1,873,966 of NZ_JBWKZI010000001.1, forward strand.
CGGGGTCAGCGCGACCCGCCGCTTGGTCCGCGCGAACAGCGGCGCGCCCAGTTCGCGCTCCAGCATCAGGATCGACTGGCTGAGTGGTGGCTGGGTCATATGCAGCCGTTCCGCCGCCTGCCCGAAATGCAGCGTTTCGGCGACCATGACGAAATGCCGCAACTGGCGGATGTCCATATTTCATATGTCCTGCGACCTAATGGGGCATCAATAATATATTTCACACCCAAACCCAACGGGTATAGAGCCGCCCGCGAGGATTATCTTTTCAGGGACATCGACCATGCCTGCCTATCGCTCCAGAACCACCACCCATGGCCGCAACATGGCGGGCGCGCGCGGGCTGTGGCGCGCGACGGGCATGAAGGATGAGGATTTCGGCAAGCCGATCATCGCCGTGGTCAACAGCTTCACCCAGTTCGTCCCCGGCCATGTCCACCTCAAGGATCTGGGCCAGTTGGTCGCTCGCGAGATCGAGGCGGCAGGCGGTGTCGCCAAGGAATTCAACACCATCGCGGTCGATGACGGCATCGCCATGGGTCATGGCGGGATGCTCTATTCGCTCCCCAGTCGTGATCTGATCGCCGACAGCGTCGAATATATGGTCAACGCCCATTGCGCCGACGCGATGGTCTGCATCTCCAATTGCGACAAGATCACGCCCGGCATGCTGATGGCCGCGATGCGCCTCAATATCCCCGCCGTGTTCGTTTCCGGCGGGCCGATGGAAGCGGGCAAGGTCGTGATGCGCGGCAAGGAAGTGGCGCTCGACCTGGTCGACGCCATGGTCGTCGCTGCCGACGAAAGCTATACCGACGAAGAAGTCAAAACCATCGAACGTTCCGCCTGCCCCACCTGCGGGTCATGCTCTGGCATGTTCACCGCCAATTCGATGAACTGCCTGACCGAAGCGCTTGGCCTCTCGCTCCCCGGCAATGGTTCGACGCTCGCCACCCATTCCGATCGCGAACGGCTGTTCCGTGAAGCGGGCCATGTCATCGTCGATCTCGCCAAGCGCTGGTATGAACAGGATGACGCCACCGCCCTGCCGCGCACGATTGCCAGCTTCGCCGCGTTCGAAAATGCGATGAGCCTGGACATCGCCATGGGCGGCTCGACCAACACCGTGCTTCACCTTTTGGCCGCCGCCCATGAAGGCGGGGTCGATTTCACCATGGCCGACATCGACCGCCTGTCGCGCCGCGTCCCCTGCCTGTGCAAGGTCGCGCCCGCCAAGCAGGACGTGCATATGGAGGATGTGCACCGCGCCGGTGGCATCATGGCGATATTGGGCGAACTGGAGCGCGCGGGGCTGGTCGACACCAGCCTGCCGACCGTCCACGCGCCCACCATGGCCGCAGCGCTCGCCCGCTGGGATATTGGCCGCACCAATAGCGATGAAGTCCGCGCCTTCTTCCGCGCGGCGCCCGGCGGTGTCCCGACCCAGACCGCCTTCAGCCAGTCCGCTCGCTGGGAAGAACTGGACCTGGACCGCGAAACGGGCGTGATCCGCTCCGCAGACCATCCCTTCTCCAAGGATGGCGGCCTTGCCGTCCTCTATGGCAACCTTGCGCCCGAAGGCTGCATCGTCAAGACGGCGGGCGTGGACGACAGCATCCTCACTTTCCACGGCACGGCGCGCGTCTATGAAAGTCAGGACGCCTCGGTCGCGGGCATTTTGGGCAATGAGGTCAAGGCCGGCGACGTCGTCGTCATCCGCTATGAAGGGCCAAAGGGCGGGCCGGGCATGCAGGAAATGCTCTATCCGACCAGCTATCTGAAATCCAAGGGGCTGGGCAAGGCATGCGCCCTCATCACCGATGGCCGCTTTTCGGGCGGCACGTCGGGCCTGTCGATCGGCCATGTCTCGCCCGAAGCAGCCGAAGGCGGCCTGATCGCGCTGGTCCAGACCGGCGATCCGATCGTCATCGACATTCCCAATCGCGTGATCAAGCTGGACCTGGACGATGCCGTGCTGGCCGAACGCCGCGCCGAAATGGAAAAGATGGGAGCAAAGGCGTGGAAACCCTTTGGCCGCAAGCGCGACGTCTCACCGGCCCTGCGCGCCTATGCCGCCATGACCACCAACGCCGCCAAGGGCGCAGTGCGCGACGTCAGCCAGATCGAATGATCAGAAAATCCTCCCCTTTAAGGGGAGGTGGCTGGCCGCAGGCCAGACGGAGGGGTGTCCTGCTATCGATAGGGTGACACCCCTCCGTCATCGCTACGCGCTGACACCTCCCCTTACAGGGGAGGATTTTCGTGCAGGACTTGCAAAGGGTATCAATCGCTTCCCGTTATGGCGGGCCTCACCCCACCTGCGCCAGCCAGTCCGCCAGATTATAATGGTTGCTCACCCGCGCGATCCTGCCGTCGCGTATCTCGAAAAACGCGCCGACGCGCAGCCGGTATCGCTGCCCGGCTGCCGCTGGCAAATCGCCGTCGGTCACCAGATATTCGCCCTCCAGCATGAACTCCGCCGCCGCCCGCGTGCCGTCGGCCGATGTCAGGAACACAGGCTCGATCACCGTCTCGCTATAGCAGCGGTTCATATGGTCCAGAAATTCGGCAAAGGCCGCCTTGCCGTTGCGCACCGCGCCCTGGCTCGGCTCATGCACCACATCGTCGGTCAGCAGCGCCAGCATCGCGGCGCTGTCCCCGCGATTGAAGGCGGCATAATAGTCGCTCAAAACCCTATCGCTCATGCCCCTTGCCCCAATCTTTCCCCATGCCAGCGCAGATGATCCGCCATGAAGGTGGAGATGAAATAATAGCTATGGTCGTAGCCGTCCCGCACCGTCAGCGTCAGGTCGATCCCCGCCGCGTCGCAAGCCGTGCGCAGCAGGTCCGGGCGTAGTTCCTTGTCCAGAAACCCGTCCGCCCCACCCTGATCGACCAGCAATGCATCGACCCGCGCGCCATCCTCGATCAGCGCGACCGCATCATGCTTGCGCCACGCCGCCTTGTCATCGCCCAGATAGCCTGACAGCGCCTTCTGACCCCATGGCACCTGGCTTGGCGCGACGATCGGCGCAAAGGCCGACACCGCCTTGAACCGATCCGCCAGCGTCAGCCCGATCGTCAGCGCGCCATGCCCGCCCATCGAATGGCCCATGATCGACTGCCGCCCCATGTCGGCGGGAAATTCTGCTGCGATCAGCGCGGGCAGTTCTTCCGTCACATAGGACCACATCTTGTAATGCGCCGCAAAGGGTGCCTCGGTCGCATCGACGTAAAAGCCGGCACCCAGCCCGAAATCATAGGCGCCATCGGGATCGTCAGCCACGCCTTCGCCCCGCGGCGACGTGTCGGGCGCGACGAAGATCAGCCCCAGTTCGGCGCAGATCGCGCGAAACTCGCCTTTCTCTGTCACATTGGCATGGGTGCAGGTCAGGCCCGACAGATACCAGACCACCGGCAGCTTCGCCCCCGCCTCATGCGGCGGCACGAACACGGAAAAGACCATGTCCGTCCCCGTGCTGGCCGATGCATGGCGATACACGCCCTGCACGCCGCCAAAGGCGCGATTTTCCGAAACGGTCTCCACGCCGTTCAATCCTTCGGGCCGACATTGGGCGCATAGGCGCAAATCTTGTTGCCATCCGGGTCACGCAGATAGGCGCCATACATATTGCCGGGCGAATTGGGCCGGAAGCCCGGCGCGCCTTCGCTCGTCCCACCTGCCGCAACGCCATTGTCGTGAAAGGCGTCCACCTCGGCATAGCTTTTCGCGGCAAAGCCCAGCGTATGGCCGTTGGCAGAGGTCGCTGGCGCGCCATCGGCAGGCTTGGCGACCACCACCGCGCCGCTGGCCGACGGATAGATCAGGCCATTGGGATAGGGGGCCGCGGCATAGCCCAGCGCCCCCATGGTCGCGTCCCAGAAGGCGCGCGCCTTTTCAATGTCGTTGGTGCCGAAATAGACATGGGTAAACATGGATCGCTCTCCGCTCAGAACACAACGACGCTGCGGATGCTCTCGCCCGCATGCATCAGGTCGAACCCCTTGTTGATCTCTTCCAGGCTCAGCATATGGGTGATCATCGGGTCGATCTCGATCTTGCCGTTCATGTACCAGTCGACGATCTTGGGCACGTCGGTCCGGCCCTTGGCCCCGCCGAACGCGCTGCCCTTCCACACCCGGCCAGTGACCAGCTGGAACGGGCGGGTGCTGATTTCCTTGCCCGCTTCGGCGACGCCGATGATGATGCTTTCGCCCCAGCCGCGATGGCACGCCTCCAGCGCGGTGCGCATCACCCCGGTATTGCCGGTGCAATCGAACGTATAGTCCGCCCCGCCATCGGTCAGCGCGACAAGATGCTGGACGATGTCACCGTCCACCTTGTTGGGATTGACGAAGTGGGTCATGCCGAAACGGCGGCCCCATTCTTCCTTGCTGTCATTGATGTCGACGCCGATGATCATGTCCGCGCCGACCAGCTTCGCGCCCTGAATGACGTTCAGGCCAATGCCGCCCAAGCCGAAGATGATGACGTTGGACCCCGGCGTCACCTTGGCGCTGTTCACCACCGCGCCCACGCCCGTGGTCACGCCGCAACCGATATAACAGCTCTTGTCGAACGGCGCGTCCTCACGGATCTTTGCCACCGCGATTTCGGGCAGCACGGTGAAGTTGGAGAAGGTCGAACAGCCCATATAGTGAAAGATCGGCTGGCCCTTGTAGGAAAAGCGCGTCGTGCCGTCGGGCATCAGCCCCTTGCCCTGCGTCGCGCGGATCGCGGTGCACAGGTTGGTCTTGCCACTGAGGCAGCTTTTGCACTGGCGGCATTCGGGCGTGTAGAGCGGGATGACATGATCGCCCGGCTGCACGCTGGTAACGCCCGGTCCCACCTCGCGCACGATGCCCGCGCCTTCATGCCCCAGGATCGACGGGAAAATGCCCTCGCTGTCGAACCCGTCCAGCGTGTAGGCGTCGGTATGGCAAATGCCGGTCGCCATGATCTCGACCAGCACTTCACCCGCTTTTGGCCCCTCCAGATCGACCTCGACAATCTCCAGCGGCTTTTTGGCTTCAAAGGCGACGGCGGCGCGGGTTTTCATGGGGAAAGCTCCTGTTCTGATATGGCTCCGCCCTAGCAATATCCCACCCGCGCGATAAGGAGGGATTGTTGCAATTCATTATTTCATATCAGGGATAATCCATGCGCGGCTGGGATGGGATAGACGAATTTGTCGCCGTGGCGACCACGGGCAGTTTCAAGGGCGGCGCGGATGCGCTCGGCCTGTCCACCACCCATATGAGCCGCGCGATCGCCGCGCTGGAAAATCGGGTGCAACGCCCGCTCTTTCACCGCACGACCCGCACCGTCCGGCTGACCGACACGGGCCGCCTCTTCTACGACCATTGCAGCCGTATCGTCACGGAACGGGACGAAGCCATTGCGCTGATCAGCGAAGGGGCGGAACCGCAGGGCGACCTGCGCATCACCTGCTCGACCGCCATGGGGGAGCGCTTCATCGCCCCCATCGTCCGCGCATTCGCCGCACGCTATGTCAAACTCGCTGTCACGATAGAGCTGACCAACCGGCTGGTGGACCTGATCGGCGAAGGGTATGACATGGCGATCCGCACGGGAACGCTGGCCGATAGCCGCCTGATCGGCACGCGCATTGCCTCGCGCACCCTCTATACCTGCGCCGCCCCCGCCTATCTCGCGGCGCGCGGCACGCCCAACGCCATTGCCGACCTTGCCCATCATGACTGCCTGATCGGCACCACGACCAGTTGGCAGTTTCGCTCCTGGGGCCGGATCGAAACCATCCGCCCGCGCGGCCGCTGGCGCTGCAACAGCGGGGAAGCGGTGGCGCAGGCCGCCATCGCAGGCATGGGCATATGCCAGTTGCCCGAATTCTACGTCCTGCCCCATATCGCGTCCGGCGCGCTAGTGCCGCTGCTCGCCAATTTCGCGATGGAGGATGAGCCGATCTGGGCCGTCTATCCCCAGCGCCGCCACCTCTTGCCCAAGATTACCGGCCTGCTCGACCTGTTGCGCAGCGAATTGCCCGTGGCGCTGGCCCGGCGGGACTAACCCTCGTGCCGGAAGATCCGCGCGACCTGCACCGCAATCTCGCGGGGTGTCAGGCGACCGGGCCGGAACCAGTCCGCCGCCGCGTTGAGTTGCGACAGGAGCAGATTACGATAGATCGACCTGTCGATCCCCGCCGGTAAAGGCAGGTCGGCCACGATCGCCCGGAACAGCCCCTCGAAACGGTCGCGCCGCGCCACAAGCTGCATACGCACATCGTCGGGCACTTCGCGAAAATCATTCATCATCGGCGTCGTCAGCGAATCGGGTGCCAGTTGCACCTCCAGCAGCGCAACGCACGCCGCTTCCAGCCGCTCCCACGGATCGGCGACGTCCGCCACCGCGGCTGCGATCCGCGCCTCCGCTTCATCGAGGGCGCCATTATGCAATTCGACGAACAGCGCGTCCTTGGACTTGATATGGTGATAGAGCGATCCGCCCAGCACCCCGGACGCCTCGCCAATGTCGCGCATCGACGTGCCACGATAGCCCTTGCGCGCGAACAGCTGCGCCGCGATCGCGAGTATCTCCTCGCGCCGGGACCGCCCGCCTTCCTCGCTTCCCGCCTGCTTGCTCATGCGCGCTGGCCTAGCACAAAATGCCGCCCCGGATCATCCCGGCGTCACGGCAGCAGCAGCGACGAATCGCCATAGCTGTAGAAACGATAGCCCGCCCCGATCGCATGGGCATAAGCCGCCCGCATCCGCTCCGTCCCCATCAGCGCGCTGACCAGCATGAACAGGGTCGATTTGGGCAAATGGAAATTGGTCATCAACCCGTCGACCGCCCGGAACCGATAGCCCGGCGTGATGAAAATCCGGGTTTCATCGGCAAAGGCACGGATGATGCCATCCTCGCCCGCCGCGCTTTCCAGCAGGCGCAGGCTGGTGGTGCCAACAGCGATCAGCCGCCCGCCCGCCGCGCGTGCGGCATTCAGCCGCTCCGCCGTCGCCGCCTCGATCCGGCCCCATTCGGCGTGCATCCGATGATCGTCGGTATCGTCCGCCTTGACCGGCAGGAATGTCCCCGCGCCCACATGCAGCGTCAGCGTCTCGGTCACGATGCCGCGCTCCGCCAGCGCCGCCATCAATTCCGGGGTGAAATGCAGCGCAGCCGTGGGCGCTGCCACCGCACCATCCTCCCGCGCGAACATCGTCTGGTAATCGGCCCGGTCGCGCTCGTCGGTCGGACGCTTGCTGGCAATATAGGGCGGCAATGGCATCCGCCCTGCCCGCTCCAGCAATATCTCCACCGGCTCCTCGCCCTCGAAGCTCAGCGTCACCCCACCATCATCGTCGCGCGGCCCGGCGATGGCCGTGACCCCCGCGCCGAAATCGATCCGGTCACCGTCACGCACCCTCTTGGCATTGCGCAAAAAGGCCTGCCACTGGCGCAGCCCCAGCCTTTTGTGCAGCGTCGCGCCGATCCGCGCATTGCCGCGCATCCCCTCCAGCTGGGCCGGAATGACGCGCGTATCGTTGAACACCAGCACATCGCCCGCCCGCAACAGCGAGGGCAGGTCACGCACGCTCAGGTTAGCAAAGTCGCCCTCGCCCGGCACCAGCAGCAAGCGCGCACTATCGCGCGGCGACGCAGGCCGCAGCGCAATATTCTCCGGCGGCAGGTCGAAATCGAAAAGGTCTACGCGCATGGTCTAAACGCTGCCCTGTTCAGCCTTTATCGGTGTTCCCGCGAAGGCGGGAATCCAGTCCCCCTCTGGACTGGATTCCCGCCTTCGCGGGAACACCCGGTGCTATAATCATGATAAAGCGAAGGGATGGTGGCCGGACGAACCAGCCCCTTCTCCCGCTTATTTCGCCGGCGCGCCAATAATCGACGGCGCAACCGGGGCGACCGGCGCGGTCACCGGCGGCTTGCCGTCGCTCTCGATCGATGCTTGCAGGATCACGGTCGGGTTGGCGGGCGGTTCGCCCTGCGCAATCGCATCGACATAATTCATGCCCTCGATCACCCGGCCAAACACCGTATATTTCTTGTCGAGCTGCATCCTGGGCAACAGCACGATGAAGAACTGGCTGTTGGCGCTATCCTCGCTCTGGGCGCGGGCCATCGACACGGTACCGCGCAGATGGGGCATCGGGTTGAACTCGGCCTTCAGGTCCGGCAACGTCGAACCGCCCGTGCCGTCGCCCTTGGGGTCGCCGCCCTGCGCCATGAAGCCGGGAATGACGCGATGGAATTTCAGGCCATTGTAGAAACCCTGCCGGGTCAGTTCCTTGATCCGCTCGACATGGTTGGGCGCGATGTCGGGGCGCAGCTGGATACGCACCCGCCCGCCGCTCGACAGGTCCAGATCCCAGATATTCTGCGGATCGGCCGGCACCACCGCAGGCGGCAGCTTGGGGGTCAGGTCGCCGCCCAGCGACTTGGCATTCTCCGCCGCCCGCGCCGCAGCCTCCGCCTTCTTCAATTCATCGCCCTTGCTACCGCCGCCCTGGGCATAGGCCATGCCGGACGCAGTGAGGGCGATGCCGATCGCCACGGTCTTGAGCGCGCAGGTGAAACGCATGGGACTTACTTTCCTCAATATCTTGGCCGTCCTGATAGCGCGCTGATCGCGATTGGCAACTGAACGCAGGCTGAGCGAGCTTATACGCTGCCCTTGCGTCCCAGTTTTTCTACCCGCGCCACGACTTCGTCGCGCACCACCGGCCCCACAAATTTATGGATCGGCCCGCCATAGAGCGCGATTTCCTTGACCAGTCGCGACGCGATCGGTTGCAGGCACACGTCCGCCATCAGGAATACCGTTTCGACGCGGGCGTTGATCTGCTGGTTCATCCCCGCCATTTGATATTCATATTCAAAGTCGGCGACCGCGCGCAGCCCGCGAATGATGACGCTTGCGCCCTGCGATTCGGCAAAGTCCATCAGCAGCGAGTTGAAGCCGACGACCACAATGTCGGCGTCGATCGCCGCGCATTCGCGCCGGACCATCTCCAGCCGTTCCTCATCGCTGAACATGGGCGACTTGCTGATGTTGGTCGTCACACCGATCACCAGCCGGTCGACCAGCTTCGCGCCGCGCCGGATGATGTCCATATGCCCCAATGTAATCGGGTCGAACGTGCCGGGATAGACACCTATGCGCTGCTTGCTCATGCCGTTTAGCGATCCCTTTCCACGATATAGTCGGCAATGGCGCGCAGCAGGTCGGCTTCCGCGCCATAGCCATGCAGATGCGCCTTGGCCTGATCGACCAGCATGTGCGCCTGCGCCCGCGCCCGATCGACGCCCAGGAGCGACACGAAGGTTTCCTTGCCCGCCGCCGCATCCTTGCCCAGCGCCTTGCCCGCCAGCGTCGCGTCGCCCTCTACATCCAGCAGATCGTCGGCAATCTGGAACGCCAGTCCGATGTCGCGCGCATAGCCATGCAAGCCGGTGCGGGCATCGACCGGGATGCGGGCCATGATCGCGGCGGCATCGACGCAAAAGGCGATCAGCGCCCCGGTCTTTAGGTTTTGCAGCCGGGTGACGGTGGCCAGGTCGAACCGGGCATGTTCCGCCTCCAGGTCCATCATCTGCCCGCCCGCCATGCCAGCAGGACCGCTGGCCAGCGCCAGCGCGCGCACCAATTCTATCCGCACGAACGGGTCGGGATGGGTTTCCTCGTCGGACAGGATCTGGAACGCCAGATCGTGCAGGCAATCGCCGGCCAATATGGCCGTCGCCTCGTCAAACGCCTTGTGGACGGTCGCCTTGCCCCGGCGCATGTCGTCATTGTCCATCGCGGGCAGATCGTCATGCACCAGCGAATAGACATGGATGCACTCGATCGCCAGGCCGACCCGCAGCGCCGATTCGCGTGACAGATGGAACAGGTCGCTGGTCGCCTGCACCAGCAATGGCCGCAACCTTTTGCCGCCGCCGATCGCGGCGTGGCGCATCGCCTCATACAGTCGCGCCCGTGGATCGTCCGGCACGCCCAGCAGATGGTCGAACGCCCGGTCGATCGCGGCCGCGACTTCTGCCGCGCGCGCCTTCACCAATGCCCCGGCGGAGGCCGTCTCTCCCCCGATCATGCCGCTCATTCCGCGCCGAACGGCTGCGCGCCGGTTACGGCGCCGCTGGCGTCTGTCGTCAGCTTGGCGATCCGCGCCTCCGCCGACGCCAGCCGCTCCGTACAGCGTTTGCGCAGCTCCTCGCCCTGCGCATAGAGCGAGATCGACTCGTCGAGCGGCACGTCGCCGCTTTCGAGCCGCCGCACGATCGTTTCGAGCGCGCGCAGCGCATCCTCGAAAGAAAGACTGGCCGGATCAAGGGCCGAATTGGAAGGGGCCGTGCTGCTATCGTCTGCCATGTCCCTGCATTGACCGCCACTGCCGCCCCGGTCAAGCCATCACACCGGCTTTCGTACCCGCTTTCATGACTGTCATCGTGTCGTCATGACGTCATATGATAGCGATGGGGGATTAAGCGCAGTTTTGCGTTGACGCAGGATGTTGCAGGTGCACATAGAAGGACCGCTATGAAATTTTACATTCCCCTGATCGCCGTTGCCTCGCTCACTCTGCTGAGCGCCTGCAACAAGAATGACGAACCCGAAGTCGTTGGCGGCCCTGCCGATCCGATGGCTGCCGAACTGGCCAATGCCGCGCCTGTCGAGCTGCCCCCGTCGGTCAAGGCCAACAAGCAGTTCCGGTGCAAGGACAACAGCCTGATCTTCGTCGACTATATGAGCGACGACAAGACGGCCCAGCTGCGCACTGAAAAGGGCGGCCCCGCCACCACGCTGAAGGCGGAAGAAGTCGGCAAGCCCTTCACGGCCGAAGGCTTTGAAGTCAGCGGCGCGGGCGACGAAGTCACCATCACCGTGCCCGGCAAAGGCGCACAGGCCTGCCACGTCTAAGACGCACGCAGCTGGACACCTCGAAGAACCGCTGGATTTGCGTGTAGGGTCGACGGTGCGGATTGAGGCGGCGTGGAAGGAGTGATGTTGCAGCGTATTTGTCGGTGATTTCGATATTGCCGGTGCCGCAGTGGCCGGATTTACCGTCGGTAGCGCTTGGTTCATATCAAGCAGGCGCAGTTCGCCCTTCGAGCCAGGCCAAGCGCTGGAAGTTATAGGCCAAGTTGGCCATGCCGATCTTGATGGTAGCGCGGGCGATGCCGATGGTGCGCACGACCAGCCCCATGCGGTTCTTTTGCCCGGCGAACACATGCTCGACCTGGGCGCGGATCTTGGAACGCCGGGTATTGGCCTTGGCGATCCGCTCAGGCAACGCTCGCCGCGGTTTACGCCGCTGGTGAATGTGGCTGGTGAACATGCCACTGGCCAGGAACGCCTCGTTCTTCTTGGATCGATAGGCGGTATCAGCCCAGACGCCGGAGGCAGTGTTGTCCTTACTGATCAGAACCGGCAGCCGTGCGCCGTCATGGGCATTGGCGGCGCTGGCATCCCAGGTGCGGATCAGCCCATGGGTTTTGTCGATGCCGATATGATTCTTGTACCCGAACATCGGGATGGCCAGATCGACCGGCCTAGCCGCCTTGGGATCGGCGCCCTCTTTGATCTTGGCCTTGCTGTACTTGATCGACCAGCGCGCATCACGGTCCTTTTGCCGGGTCTTGGCCGGCTTCCAGCCCTCGGGCACGCCGCCTTCCTTGATCGCTGCTTTCTCCGCTTCGGTATTGCGCTGTTTGGGTGCCTGCACGACCGTAGCGTCGATGATTTGCCCGCCCATGGCGAGATAGCCCCGATCCTTGAGGGCAGCGTCGAAGCGAGCGAAAAGTTTGTCTATGGCCTTGGCATTTACCAGGCGTTCCCGAAACAGCCACACCGTGGTCGCATCCGGCACGGTGCCATCGAGCCCAAGGCCCAGGAACCGTTGGAATGACAACCGGTCTTTGATCTGAAACTCGGCGGCCTCGTCCGACAGCGAATAGAGCGCCTGTAGAACCAGAATCTTGAACATCAGCACCGGATCAAAGGGCGGTCGCCCACCCTTGCCGCGAACGCAGCGACGAAGCGCTGCCACCAGCGGACCACGGAAAACCTCGAAATCCACAACTGCCGCTAATCGCTCCAGCGGATCGCCCGCCGCGCTCAGCGCATCGTACCGGTCCGAAAGATCGAAGAAACCAGGCTGACTTGCCATCATCGCCTCCTACGCATCGCCGACGAAGTGAATCAAATCCGCCGATCAAACGCCAGAGTTTTTCGAGGTGTCCAGCTTCCTCATTCCCGGGCCGGACCTTTCCCCAAAGGTCCGGCCTTTTTCTTTTGCGCTCTTGTATTCTATGTTTTGCGAACTCAAAGCGCCCTGATATGCCCGCACAATGAACAACGACATTCAACTACAGTGGAACGCAATTAAGGCTGCTCCGATTATATATCTAGCAGCCATAATAGTCGTTGCATGTGTCATCTGGCTTGTAGTTACCCATTTGAAATCTAATACAATAGAGTCATTAGAAGCACGGCTTAAGTTGCGAGATGATGAGATTTTGGATTATCGCCGCCAACTCGATGGAGCATCTCCAGATGAAGCTAAAGCACGAATAGAATTGCTCGAAGCCAAGATCGAAGAATTAATGCCTCGCCGCATTCTGGCAGACCAACGAACCAAGATCCAAACTGCCCTTGCGGGGACGAAGTGCTCGATAAGTATAGGTTCGGACATGGCCTGCGCTGATGCCCCAGCGTTGAACTCCGGAATCAGTGCCGCCTTTCGCAATGCAGGATGGCAAGTCCAGAATCCGTCGTTCATGGGGTTAAGCAATGCGCCCCTCAGTGGTATTGGCGTACGATGCCTCGATCCAACCAATCCGACAGATTGTGAGACTGCCGTAATAAATGCATTAAGGGCCGCCGATATAAAGTTTGACGTTCAAACCGGGCGCGACAGATCTCCGCACGAAGGGATGCCGAAAATCGACGTGGAAATAGTTATCACGCCACGAGTGTGTGATTAGCAACCTTTTCACTTCCAACTCACCACCATACCCACCATTGTGAATCCTGCGCCGCCCCGCTAAAGGCGCGCACATGTCCAGCACCGCTCCCCACATCACCCCGGAAATCGTCGCCGAACATGGCCTCAGCCCGGAAGAATATGACCGCGTCCTGAAAGCGATCGGCCGCGAACCGAACCTCACGGAACTGGGCATATTCTCGGTCATGTGGTCGGAACATTGCAGCTATAAAAGCTCCAAGATCCACCTGATGAAGCTGCCGACCACTGGCCCGCAGGTCATTTGCGGCCCCGGCGAGAATGCAGGCGTGGTCGATATTGGCGATGGTCAGGCGGCGATCTTCAAGATGGAGAGCCACAACCATCCCAGCTATATTGAACCCTATCAGGGTGCAGCGACCGGCGTTGGCGGCATTTTGCGCGACGTGTTCACCATGGGCGCGCGCCCGGTCGCCAATATGAACGCGCTGCGCTTCGGTCGGCCCGATCATCCCAAGATGCGCCACCTGATCAGCGGCGTCGTGCGCGGCATTGGCGGCTATGGCAATTGCGTCGGCGTGCCCACCGTGGGCGGCGAAGTCAATTTCCACCCCGCCTATGACGGCAATATCCTGGTCAACGCCATGACCGTGGGCATCGCGGACACCGACAAGATTTTCTATTCGGCAGCATCCGGCGTTGGCAACTCCATCGTCTATGTCGGCTCCAAGACCGGCCGCGACGGCATCCATGGCGCGACCATGGCCAGCGCCGATTTCGGCGACGATGCCGACGCCAAGCGCCCGACCGTGCAGGTCGGCGATCCCTTCACCGAAAAGCTGCTGATCGAAGCCTGCCTTGAACTGATGGCGTCCGACGCGATCGTCGCTATTCAGGATATGGGCGCGGCGGGCCTCACCTCCTCCAGCGTCGAAATGGCGTCGAAGGGCGGCGTCGGCCTGCTCCTCAACATGGATGCCGTGCCGCAGCGCGAAACCGGCATGACTGCCTATGAAATGATGCTCTCCGAAAGCCAGGAGCGCATGTTGATGGTCTTGAAGCCGGGCCGCGAAGCCTTTGCAGAGGCCATTTTCCACAAATGGGAGCTGGATTTCGCGGTGATCGGCGAAGTCACCGACACGGGTCGCATGGTCCTGGTCCATCATGGCGAAACCGTGTGCGACATTCCGCTGGCTCCGCTGGCGGACGACGCCCCGCTCTATGATCGCCCCTCCATGCCGGTGGACGACTATAAGGCCTGGTCGGGCGTCCAGCCGCTCGGCGACATCCCCGAATCCACCGACATCGGCGCGGACCTCATCACGCTGATGGGCAGCCCCGACATCGCCAGCCGCCGCTGGATCTGGGAACAATATGACCATATGGTCGGCGCGGACACAGTCCAGCGCCCCGGCGGCGATGCGGCCGTGGTTCGCGTCCACGGCTCCAGCAAAGGCATTGCGATCAGCACCGATTGCACCCCGCGCTATTGCTATGCAGACCCCTATGAAGGCGGCAAGCAGGCGATTGCCGAATGCTATCGCAACCTGAGCGCGGTCGGCGCAAAGCCGCTGGCCGTGACCAACTGCCTCAACTTCGCCAACCCCCAGCGCCCCGAAATCATGGCACAGCTGACCGGCTGCCTTGACGGGATGGGCGACGCCTGCCGCGCATTGGACTTCCCGATCGTGAGCGGCAACGTGTCGCTCTATAACGAAAGCAAGGCGACCGGCGGCGGCAGCGCGATTCTGCCTACGCCCGCAATTGGCGGGATCGGCTTGCTGGCGGACGTCGATGTGATGGCGACGGTCGCGTTCAAGAATGAAGGCGACGCCATCTGGCTGATCGGGGGGCCAGAAGGCGCTTTGGGCACGCATCTGGGCCAGTCGATCTGGCTGCGCGAAATCGCCGGTCGTGAAGCGGGTGAAGCACCCAAGGTCGATCTGGCTGCCGAGCGCGCCAATGCCGACATGATCCGCACCCTGGTCGCATCGGGTTCGGTCAATGCCGTTCATGATATTGCCGATGGCGGCCTGATCGTCACGATCGCCGAAATGGCGCTGGCGGGCAAAATCGGCGCGCAGCTCGACGACACGCTCTCCACCGCCGCCGCCTTTGGCGAAGATCAGGGCCGCTATGTCGTCACCGCATCACCAGGCATCGACATTCCGGGCGCAATCCGTATCGGCACCACCGGCGGATCGACCGTTGCCGGCGTCCCCCTCACCGACCTGCGCGCCGCGCATGAAGGCTTCTTCCCCAAGCTGATGGACAGCGAACTTTAATCCCAAACCCCCGTCGTCCCCGCGGACGCGGGGACCCAACGCCCGTTACGCACCTGGATACAATCGGCGCGCAACGCGCCCGCCCGTAGCGTACCCCCGCGCCTACCGTTCGGTGCAACATGGGTTCCCACTTCCGTGGGAACGACGGCTATTGTTAAAATCACGCCATGCGAATCCGCCAGCCTTGCGTCTATATCCTGGCCAGCCAACGCAACGGCACCCTCTATATCGGCGTTACATCAGACCTCATCGCCCGCCTCCACCAGCATCGCACCAGTGCAGTCCCCGGCTTCACCCGTGATTACGGCGTAAACCGCCTCATGTGGTTCGAGCAGCACGGCACGATGGATGAAGCTATCCTCCGCGAGAAACGCTTGAAAAAATGGAACCGCGCCTGGAAAATCAGCATGATTGAGGAATTGAACCCGCACTGGGACGATCTCGCTATCGGATTAGGTTTTGAACGCCTGCCGGATCACGCCACGCCTCGCGTCACCCGTCCAAACAGAACCTGATAGCTATCATTGCTGCCTTCAGCCTCGAATGCGGCCATCACCCGCCGCAAATCGCCCGGCGATAGCGGCGCGCGCCCTTCGCCCGGCACCACCGCGCCAATCCCGCGCAAATGGGCGATCAGCCCCCGCGCGCCGCCGCAATCCAGCGCATACTCCTCGTCAAAGGCGAAGGCGTCGCCAAAGCGCGCCAGCATAGCGCGCAAGTCGTCCAGCGTCGGATAATCCGGCACGCCAGCCACCAGTCCGCACCGCGCGTGCGCGGCCCGCCAGCGGGCAAAGCTGCCCTGCCCCATGGTCGAGAAAATCAGGCTCCCGCCCGGCCGCAACAGCTCCGCCAGCCGCGCAATGCCGCTCGCCAGATCATCGAACCATTGGAACGCCAGGCTGGACACGATCAGGTCGAACCATGGCCCGTCGAAGATCGGCGCTTCCCCGTCCATCGTCAGGAACCGCCCCGCGACATGGCCTGCGGACGCGGCCTGTTCCAGCATCCCTGGCGACAGGTCGGTCACGACCATCTCTGCGCCCGGCCAGCGCGCCTGAATGTCGCGCGTCAGGAACCCGGTGCCGCAACCAATTTCCAATATCCGCGTGATCCCATCGGGCTTTTGCCGCTGGGCCAACTCTGCCACCAGCGCCGCCGCCAGCCGCTGCGGCCCGGCATGGTCATCATAATGCGCCGCCGCCGCGCCGAAGGCGTCGCTGATCCGTTGCTTGCGCCATTGCCTGGAGCCATCAATCATGGCTACGCGCCTTGGCAGAGGCTTGCGCCGCTGACCAGTCCCCTTCAAGGAAGCGTCATGACATCCCCCCGTATCCCCGCCATGGACGTGCTGCGCGGTTGCGCGGTGATGGGCATCCTGTGGATGAACATCACGGCCTTCGCCCAGCCCCAATCCGCCTATTTCAACCCGGCGGCATCGGGGCCGCTCGGCATTGGCGACATCGCTTTCTGGATGAGCAGCCTGATTCTGTTCGACGGCAAGATGCGCGCGCTGTTCGCCATGCTGTTCGGCGCGTCGATGCTGTTGCTGATCGACCGGGAGGAAATGGCCGGGCGTGACGGCCGCCGCAGCCAGATGATCCGCGCAGGCTGGCTGTTCGTCATAGGCATGGCCCATTATCTGCTGCTCTGGTGGGGGGACATATTGGCGATCTATGCGGTCGTCAGTCTGGTGGCGCTCGGCTTCGTGCGACAGGAACCCATGGCGCTCGTCAAAAGCGCTTTCCTGATCTTCCTTTTTCACTTCCTGATCTGTGCCGCCTTTCTCGCCACCCTCTATGCCTGGGGCCATGCCGCCGCCTTGCCCGGCGCGGGAACGGCCACGCGCAACGGCTTTGCGACCTTCATGGCATCGCTGGCGGACCCGGCCAGCCCCGGCGTCCGCGCGGACATCGCCACCTATCGCAGCGGCTTCGGTACGATCCTGTCGCACAAGCTCGCTTCTTTCCCCGGCGAATGGTTCTGGGGTTTCATGTTCACCGCCCTGGACGTGCTGGGCTTCATGCTGCTGGGCATGGCGATGCTCAAGGGCGGCTTTCTCACGGGCCGCTGGCCTGCCGATCAATATTGGCGCACCGCGCGCCATTGCTTTCTCATCGGCCTGCCACCGATGATCGGCCTTGCCATCTGGATCATCGCCAGTGGCTTTGCCCCGTTACCTGCTTTCGGCACCGTCCTGCTCTGGTCCTTCCCCTTCCGCATACCGCTTGCCGTGGGCTGGGCCGCGCTCATCCTGTGGCTGCTTGCCCGTCATCGCAATCACCCGCTGGTCGCCCGCCTGGCTGCCACCGGGCGAATGACGCTCAGCAATTATCTGGGATCCACCCTGCTCATGACCTCGCTCTTCTATGGCTGGGGGCTGGGCTTGTTCGGCCATGTCCGCCCCGCCCTGCTCCTGCCCTTCGTGCTGGGCGCCTGGGCGTTGATGCTGCTCTGGTCGCCGCTTTGGCTGTCGCGATTCGCCGTTGGCCCGGTGGAATGGCTCTGGCGCAGCCTGATCCGCGGCCAACCGCAAAAGATTCGCAAGAGCAGCTGATTACTATTGCGACCTATTATCATCTGCGCTATCTCTCTCCCTATCAGGAGAGTGTCTCGATGGTCGTCTGTGTTTGCAATGCCATTCGTGAAAAGGACTTGAAGGAAGCTGTGCGCGATGGCGCCGACACGCCCTGCAGCGCCTATGCGCGCTTTGGCCGTCGCCCCAAATGCGGCCAGTGCGTTCCCTTCGCCCGCACGATCATCGCCGCGGAACGCGCCTCGGCCTGATAGCATTGCAAATCATCCGCACTTGCCGATCGCGAAGCCGGCGCAATAGCGGACGATAAAATGGCGGAATATCAAGGTTTTTTGGCTTAACAGCAACGAACCCGACGCCTATAGTCCGGCCTTAATCCCCCCCCAAGCCGGAGTATCCGCCATGAAAGGCGACCCGAAGGTCATCGACTATCTGAACGAGGTCCTCAAAAATGAGCTGACCGCGATCAATCAATATTTCCTGCACTATCGCATCCTCAATCACTGGGGCGTCGAAAAGCTCGCCAAGTTTGAATATGAGGAATCGATCGACGAGATGAAGCACGCCGACAAGCTGGCGGAGCGCATCCTCTTCCTCGACGGTCTGCCCAATTTTCAGCTGCTTGGCCGCCTCAAGATCGGCGAAACGGTCGAGGAAATATTGAAGGCCGACCTGGCGCTGGAATATGAAGCGCTGCCCCCGCTCAAGGATGGGATCGCCTATTGCGAATCGATTCGCGATTATGTGACCCGCGACCTGTTCCAATATATCCTCGAAAGCGAGGAGGAGCATATCGATACGCTGGAAACCCAGTTCGAAATGATCGAGCGCATGGGCATCCAGAATTACGTCCAGCTACAGAGCAAGCCGGCCGAGGGCTGACTTATGTCGCCGGGAGGGGGCGCCGTCCCCTCCCCCTTAGAGCAAAGCCTCCAATATCCCGATCAGCGGCAGGTCGGCGGGTGGCATATCCAGTCCGTACATCTGCGCGGGGCGCACCCATTGCAGCGCGGTGGCATGGCGCGCCTGCGCCACACCTTCCCATTTCCGGCAGACATAGAGCAGCAGCAGCAAATGCCTGTCGCCCAGCGGCTCGCTCGCAAAGGTTGCGGGCGCCAGGCAACTGGCATGGGTGCGGATACCCAGTTCCTCCTCCAACTCGCGGATCAGCGCCGCTTCGGGCGTTTCACCGGGTTCCAGCTTGCCGCCGGGAAACTCCCATAGCCCTGCCATCGCCCGACCAGGCGGTCTTTGCTGCACAAGAACGCGGCCGTCCGCGTCGATCAGGGCGGCGGCCACCACCCATAAAGGCGAAAAACTGTCCATAAAGGTCCGATGAAAGGGCTTTGTTAACCGCGCGTCTTTTACAGGTCTATGCGGGACTGTCTGTAGCGAACTGGAAGCCATATGCGCGGGTTCATCGAAATCATCGCCCGCTTGGGGCTCATACGATGCGAACGTGGGGCGACCGCGGTCGAATATGGCCTGATTATCGCCATGGTTGTGCTCGCCATGATCACTGCTCTGACGAACGTCGCAAATAAGACGACAGGCATGTGGAACAACGTGGCCCATGAAGTAACGTCCCGTTAACCATCAATATCTGACAGCCGTTCGATCCCCATTAACCGTTTTTCAACTGACCTTCTCTAATTCATTCCTTGCTGACCACATCAATTTGAGCGGGGCGGCCGGGTAGTTAAACGCAGTTTCAAGACAAGGAGACATCACATGCAGTTCATCCGTAAGATGCTGAAGAACGAAAAGGGCGCGACCGCCATTGAATATGGCCTGATCGCGGCTCTGATCGCCGTCGCTGCCATTGGCGCGATGACCAGCCTGGGCACGAAGCTCAGCGGCACCTTCAACAACGTTTCGGGCAACCTGAAGTAAGCCCGACACATTGTCGAAACAGGGGGCGGCGAAGGCAACTTCGCCGCCCCTTTTCGTTTGACTTTACCAGGTGACGATCTTCACGCGCTGCCCTGGTCGCAGCGATGCATTCGCTGCCAGCGCGTTGATCGTCAGAAAACGCTCCAGCTGATAATCGCTATAGGCCATGCGCCGGCTGAGCGACTGGACAGTATCGCCCGCCTTGACCGTCAAGACATCGACCCGGCGGGGCTTGATGGCAGCAGCTTCCTGCGGTGACAGGCGCTGGACCGACTGGACCATGGTGTTGAACGGGCCGATGCCCTGTCCCGCTGCTGTCAACAACAGAAAGTGGTAGGCCTTCCCATCGCCAAAATCATAAGCGAAAACAGTCGCATCGACTGCACCCGACTGGCTGTTGGCACGCACGGTGCGCCACGCGGCAGGCAGACCGTTGATCGTCGTGCGGCGCGCCTCACCTTCCGGCACGCTGCCATTGGCGCCGCCCAGTTTCGCAAAGACATTGTCGATATAGGCCGCCAGATTGCCGGAATAGGGCGCCGCGCCAAATTGCGCTTGCCCGCCAGATCCCGTCACCGAAACCGCATCCGCGCTATTTTCCATGCCAAATCCGGTCGGCGCGGTGAAGCTCAGGCGGAGGTCGGGATGGCGAAAGCGGTTACCCTCTATCACGCCCTGCCGGGGATCATCGCCATAGAGCAGGCCGTCAAGCGCATTGAGGAAGGCTTCCCGGTTACGCACCACGCTCTTCGATCCGCTGTTCGCTGCGCCTTTGGACGCGCGCGCGACGCGCGATGCGGGGTCGGGATGGGTGCTCGCCCATTCCGGCATGGTCCGCGCACTGCCCGTAACCCGCGCATCCAGATTGCTCTGCGCCGCCAGTGACGCCAGCATCCCCGATAAAGCGCGCGGATCATAGCCGCCCGACGCCAGGTAACGAATGCCCAGATCGTCGGCCTCATATTCCTGCGTGCGTGAAAATCGCAGCGTCAGCAACTGGCTGCCCGTGCCGATCCCTTTCTGAATCAGCCCGGCAAAGCCCGAATCGCCCAGCAACGCACCAGTCAGAACGCCCAGCAAGGCGCCGCCGATCGCATTGCGCTGCGCCGCCTGTTGCCGCCGCTGGCCATGGCGGGCCGCGACATGGCCGACTTCATGCCCCAGCACCCCGGCCAGTTCCGCCTCATCATTCATCAGCGCCATCAACTGGCGCGTGACATAGACATAGCCGCCAGGAATCGCGAAGGCGTTGTTGACCGGCGAATTGAGCAGCGTGACGGTAAAATCGCTCTGCGCGTTGGACAGGCCGGATTGCACCGCGATGCGACGCCCCACGCTCTCGACATAGCGCGCCTGCGGCCCTGCATAGGCGCCGCCAAATTCCTTGAGCAGTTCAGGATGCTGCTTGGCCCCGCTCGCCTTATCCTGCGCGCTGATCGACGACGTGGTGCGTATGGCACGCTGCTGGCCCACGACGGCAGGCGCAGCCGCCAGCGCGGCCATGCCCACTCCGGCGCATGCCAGAGACAACTTCCAGTTCATCCCCTGAATTCCTCCTCAATTACCGCATCGTAACGAGAAGAAAGGCCGGAGCGTTCCCCGTCAAGCGTCGTTCAAGCGCCGATGGCGAGAAATTTGTCCGCCCTGTCGGTGCGCAGCGCCGACGCATCCATCCCGTCGAGCGCCGCCAGTTCCGCCTCGATCGCCGCGCCCAGGCTGGCAATCGCCTCGACCGGATCGCGATGCGCGCCGCCCACTGGTTCGGGCACGATCGTGTCGATCACGCCCAGATTTTTCAGATGCTGCGCCGTCACCTGCATCGCCGTGGCCGCGTCGCTCGCCTTGTCGGCGGTGCGCCACAGGATCGACGCGCAGCCTTCGGGGGAAATCACGGAATAGACGGCATGTTCGAACATCAGCACGCGATTGGCCGCCGCCAGCGCGATCGCGCCGCCAGAACCGCCTTCGCCCACCACGGCCGACACCATCGGCACCCCCAGCTTCAGGCACGCCTCGGTCGACCGCGCAATCGCTTCGGCCTGCCCGCGCTCTTCCGCCTGCACGCCGGGGAAAGCGCCCGACGTATCCACCAGCGTGACCACCGGCAGGCCGAACCGATCCGCCAGTTCCATCAGGCGGATCGCCTTGCGATAGCCTTCGGGCTTGGCCATGCCGAAATTGTGCCGCACCCGGCTGGCGGTATCGTCGCCCTTCTCATGGCCGATCACCATCACCCGCCGCTCGCCCAGCGTGGCAAAGCCGCCCAGTATCGCCTGATCGTCGGCAAAGGCGCGATCGCCCGCCAACGGCAGGAAATTGTCGAACATGCCCGCGACATAATCCTTGAAATGCGGACGTTCGGGATGACGCGCCACCTGCGTCTTCTGCCAGGGCGTCAATTTGGCATAGGTATCGGCCAGCATTTTGGCCGCGCGCTGCTCCAGCGTCGCGATTTCGCCGTCGATATTGATGTCGCCGACGCTGGCAGTGGCGCGCAGTTCGACAATGCGCGCTTCCAGTTGGGCAACGGGCTTTTCAAATTCCAGAAAGCTGACCATGGCGCATGGCGTTAGGGCGATGAAGCGTCGTCGTCAACGCGCGGCTGCGGCATTTTCGGCACCATCTGCCCCAATGGGTGGCGGCTGTTGACCAGTTCGACGAGGCGGCGGCTGTCCACATGGGTATAGATTTGCGTCGTGCCGATGTCCGCATGGCCCAGCATCGACTGGAGCGCGCGCAAATCCGCCCCGCCCTCCAGCAAATGGGTGGCGAAAGCGTGGCGCAGCACATGCGGGCTGACCCGTTCGGGCGCTATCCCCGCCGCCGCCGCCAGCGCCTTGACGATCTGGTACAGGCGGATACGGCTCAAATAGCTTTTCCCCGACGGAAACAGCCAGGCGCTTTCGGACGGCACATGCGTCAGCCAGCTTGCAACCGCGGCCCGCGCCCGGTCGGAAATCGGCACCAGCCGCTCGCGCCCGCCCTTCCCCTTCAAAATCAGGAAGGGTCGATCCGCCGCCAGCGCCCGGCGCGACAGGGAGACGAGCTCGGTCGCGCGCAGCCCCGACCCGTACAGCAGCTCGATCAATGCCGACAGCCGCAGATCGCCCGGCGCCGGATGTGCCACCGCCAGCCGCTCGGCGATCAGCGCGAACAGCATATCGACTTCGGCCCCCGACAAAATCTTGGGCAATGGACGCCGCATCACCGGGCGCGGCAGCGCGCTGGCGGGATTATCCGCGCGCAGCCCTTCTTCTTCCAGAAACCCGTAAAAGGCCCGCAGCGCGGATGCCTTGCGCGCCACGGACGATGCCGCCAGCGTCGCCCATTCGCCCGCCAGCCTGCCCAGCGCCTCCTTGCTTGCCCCGGCCAGGCCGCCAATCAGTGCACCCGCGCCGTTCAGGTCGGCGCGATAGGCCAGCAAGGTGTTGCGCGACGCGCCCCGCTCCGCCGCCATCATTTCCAGAAAACGGTCGATCAGGGCATCATCGTCACCCATCAAAGCCGCGTGATCGCCTCCGCCGCGATCATCCGCGCTTCAGGGTCCAGCCCGACGCGATGAAGCGCGGCGACGATATGATAGAGATGCTCCGGCGACAGGCGGTTCCAGTCGCTCCCCTGCATCCCCACCGCCGCCAACAGCGCGACCGTACCCTTTTCGCCGCGCTGGGCCGCCGCGCCAATCGCGCGCGCCCAGCGGCTGTTGGCGGCCAGATTGACGCCATTATCACGCGCCAGGCTCGCCATGTCATTGGCCGACAGCCGCGCCAGACCCGCCAGCGCCGCGATCAGCATCCGGCCCTTCTGCGGCCCCGCTTCGCCAATATAGCCGGTTATCCGGCCTTCGTTGATGTCGACCACCGGGCTTGGCGCACCAACGGCGAGCAGCCCCCAGAATTGCGCCGCGCCATCGCCATTGATTTGGCCCAGCGCCCGCGCCCAGCGCGCCGCATTGCGATCATAGCCGGCGGTCATCATCGCCGCGACCAGATTGGCGGCATCGCGCGCGTCGGCCTGCGCGACCGGCAGGGCCGCCGCTGCCCGCGCCGTCGCGATCAGCCCGACATAGTCAGGCCGTGCGCCATCCTGCCACCAAGTCTGCATCGCGCCGATCCGCGCGCCCACCGTCGCACCGGTATAGGCGGTGCGCAGCGCGTCGATCCGGTCGGCAATCTCCGTCGGCGCATCGCCATCGGCCGCCAACTGACTGTAGAAATCAACCAGCGCCGCGTTGGAAAACACGCCAAGCCGCGCCGCGATGTCGACCGCCGGCTGGCGCTGCACCGGCGCCAGCGCGGGCGCACGCGCTTCCCACGCCCGCACATGCGTTCCGACCGTGCCATATAGCGCGTCGGGAATCTCGACATTCAGCGCAGTCGCCAGACCAAAGCGCCAGGCGGTCAGCCGATCGACCCCGTCCCATTCTATCTTCACCGAACGGCGCGCATTGAAGCCGGTGCCGACCAGCTTTTCCGCCAGCCGATAGTCGACGCCGCGCACCACGCCGCGCCGCTGCGCCTGGTTGAGCGCACCGCTGGCTGACCCCTGATCGCCCGACAAGGCCGGGCAGATCGCCCGCGTCATGTCCCAGCCCGGCTCCTTGCTGAAACGCAGCGCCCCTTCCGACAGCGGGCATAGACCGGCCGGGTCCGCGCTGGCCAGATAGGTCTGCATCGCGATGGCATAGAGGCGCGGGGAATAGCGGTCGGGATCGACGCTCTGCACCAACAGCCGGGCGCTGTCCGCCTCCCCCATGCGCAGCAGCAGCCAGGCGCGCTCGGCCACCCAGTCCGCCCCGTCAATATCGCGCGGCGTATCCACCGCCGACAACAGCGCCCGCCGCAGCAGGATCGCGGCCCAGCGCGACATGATCGGCGCATGGGTCTGCTGCATCAGCGTGGCGAGGAATTTGCCCGACTGGTTGCCAAAGGCGTTCGGCTCCATCCCGCGCGTCGCGGGCGTCAGCGGGCCGATGCGGTCCAGCGAGCGGCGCGCCGTTTCGGGCAGGTCATATTTGGCCTTCTGCGCCGCCAGTTCTTCCGGCGTCAGTTCCTCTTCGGCGGCATTGGCCGCCTCATCCGGCAGCAGCGCCAGGTCGGGCGGGGTCGCGGGATTGAGCGCGGGGGCTGGCACGCCGCCGGGCGTTGGCGCGGGCGCGGGGCGCGCGGGGGCTGGCGCTGGTGTTTCGGGCGCGTCGCCAAAACCGGGCGGCAACAGCGATTCGGGCGCCTGCTGCGCCACGACGGGCAGCGCCAATGCCAGCGCAAAGCTGCCGAACGCCCATTTCGCCTTACCCCCGGACCTGCGCATGGGCGTTACTGGCCCAGCTTCTCGGCGGGGATGACTTTCTCGACACGCTGCTGCGGCTGCTCGCCACCGCGCGACCACAGGAAGGCCAGCAGCGCGACGACCAGCACCACCAGGATGATGGGCAGGATCGGCAGGCGCGTACCACGACGGCGGCCAGCGCCCTCAAAACTGCTCAAATTGCGGTTGTTCTTCATGAGTCCTTGCTACGGCTGGTCCCGCCATCATGCGAAACGACAGGGAAAGATGCGATTTGCCTCTGTGACGGCTGGCTGTATAGCCCCGGTCGCCATGCAGCGAAACAGCAAATTCCCCGCTACTCACGCCAAGCGCGGTCCCATCGTCCTGGTAGGCATGATGGGCGTGGGCAAATCCACCGTCGGACGGCGGCTTGCCGCGCGGCTTGGCGTCGCTTTCGTCGATGCCGATGAAGAGATTGAAAAAGCCGCCGGGCTTTCCATTACGGAGATTTTCGCCCGCTATGGCGAACCCCATTTCCGCGACGGCGAACGCCGTGTGATAGCCCGGCTGATGGACGGCGCGCCCAAGGTGATCGCGACCGGCGGCGGCGCTTTCATGCAGGATGACACGCGCGCGCTGATCCTGGATCAGGCGACCGCGATATGGCTGGACGCCGACATCGACGTGCTGGTCGATCGCGTGTCGCGCCGCGAAGGCCGCCCCCTGCTCAAGGATCGCGATCCCCGCACGGTGCTGACGGATCTGGCAGCGGTCCGCAATCCGGTTTACGCGCTCGCCCCCATTCATGTGAAGAGTATCGCGGCACCCCACGACATCACGGTCGACCGCATCATGGAGCATCTGACGGCATGGCAATAGTCCCGGTCGCGCTCGGCGCGCGCAGCTATGACATCATCGTGGAACAGGGCGCGCTCGACCGCGCTGGCGCCATCCTGGCCCCTTATGCGCGCAAGGGGCGGATCGTCGTCGTCACTGACGCCCATGTCGCCGCCGCCCAGCTTCCCCGGCTTGACGCCAGCCTGCGCGCCGCAAATGTGACGCTGGAACCGATCATCCTGCCGCCGGGCGAACAGACGAAAAGCTGGCGGCATCTGGAACAATTGCTCGACGCGCTGCTGGCGCTGGAGATTGAGCGCGGCGATCATGTCGTGGCGCTTGGCGGCGGCGTGATCGGCGATCTCGTGGGCTTTGCCGCCTCCATCCTCAAGCGCGGCTGCCACTTCATCCAGGTGCCCACCACGCTGCTGGCTCAGGTCGATTCGTCGGTCGGCGGCAAGACCGCGATCAACACGGCGGCAGGCAAGAATCTGATCGGCAGCTTCTACCAGCCCGCCCTCGTCCTGATCGACCCGTCGACGCTCGACAGCCTGCCCCAACGCGAAACCCGCGCGGGCTATGCCGAAGTCGTCAAATATGGCCTGATCGACGATCCCGATTTCTTCGGCTGGTGCGAAGCCAATGCGCAGGCGCTGCTGGCCGGAGATCCCGAAGCCCGCACCATCGCGATCGAACGCAGCGTCCGCGCCAAAGCGGCGATCGTCGCCGATGACGAGCGCGAGACGTCTGGCCGCCGCGCCCTGCTCAACCTTGGCCACACATTCGGTCACGCGCTGGAGGCCGACACAGGCTTTTGCGACACGCTGCTGCATGGTGAGGGCGTAGCGGCCGGCATGGCGCTCGCCTTCCGCTATTCCGCGCATCTCGGCCTTTGCCCCCAATCCGATGCCGATCGCGTCACCGCGCATCTCAAAGCCGTCGGCCTGCCCCACAATCTCGCCACCGCCCACGTCACCGCCAACGGCGCGGCGCTGGTCGGCCATATGCTCCACGACAAGAAAATGGCGGCCGGCACCCTCCCCTTCCTCCTCGCCCGCGGCATCGGCCAGACCTTCCTGTCAAAAGATGTCGTGCTGGACGACGTGGCGGCGTTTCTGGACGCGGATCGATCAGCCTGAAAAAGCCGCGCTCTTAGAGGGCGCAGAGCGGATGGACAGGAGGCGACCAGAAGCGCCCGCACATTCCTCCCCTGCAAGGGGAGGGGGACCACGAAGTGGTGGAGGGGTGTCACCCTATCGAGAGGCGGATACCCCTCCGTCTGGCCTACGGCCATCCACCTCCCCTTGCAGGGGGGGATGATCGGGAGCGACCAGAAATTGCCGCCGGAATATGCTGCGCCGTGACTTGGAATCGGCCATTTCCTTGATCGTCACCCCAGCGAAGGCTGGGGTCTCAGGCGTCAGAAGATAACGTCTGACATATCACGCCAATCTGGATTGGCTTCTTCCTCAAAGCGGAGCCAGTGTCGTTTCGATTATATTCGGCGCGCGCTGCGTTGGCGGCTGGGAGGCCGATAGAGATAACGCCCTTGGCTTATTGCGTAGCCGCCCCGCGCCCTATCCGACTGTGGCGCATCTACGCCTGAGACCCCAGCCTTCGCTGGGGTGACGGTGAGATTCATGCCTCCTATACGGTGCTTGCACCTGTAAAGCCGCCCGTCCCCAACCCACCCATCTCCGCCACCAACAAAAAGGGCGCCTCGCGGGCGCCCTTTTCATTCCTGCCTTTGTAAGGCCGATTACTTCTTCAGCGTCAGGCCGCCAAAGCGCTTGTTGAAGCGCGCCACCTGGCCGCCCTGATCCAGCTGACGCTGGCCACCGATCCATGCCGGATGCGACTTGGGGTCGATGTCGAGCGCCATCTTGTCGCCTTCCTTGCCCCAGGTCGAACGGGTCTGGAACGTCGTACCGTCGGTCATCTGGACGGTGATCATGTGGTAGTCGGGGTGAATATCGGCCTTCATGGCGTCGTGCTCCGTAATGTGCCGGTTCCGACCGGCTGTGGATGCGGGAAAAGTGCGAAGGCGCGCCGTTAGCGGGTTTGACGCCTTGTGGCAATAGTCCGTCATCCCGGCGAAGCCGGGATCTCACTTTTCTTCGCATGCAACAGAGGAAGCGAGACCCCAGCTTTCGCTGGGGTGACAGGAATAGTTCAATCCTTGGGCGGGTCGCTGATCATCGCGACGAACTGTGCTTCTGCGGCCAGCTTGTCGCCCAGCATCGCCTTGCCCGCAAACTTGCAGATCGCGCCGCGATTCTGGGTCACTTCGACATGCAGGTCGAGCAGACAGCCCGGCTCCACCGGCGACCGGAATTTCGCGCCGTCGATGCTCATGAAATAGACGAGCTTGCCCGAATCGGCCAGGTTCATCGATTCCACCGCCAGCACGCCCGCCGCCTGCGCCATCGCTTCGACGATCAGCACGCCCGGCATGATCGGCCGGGTCGGGAAATGGCCCTGAAAAAAGGGTTCGTTCACCGACACCGCCTTGATCGCGTGGATCGACTGGTTGGGCACCAGCGACACCACGCGGTCGATCAGCAGCATCGGGTAACGATGCGGCAGCGCGGCCATGACCCGACGGACATCCATCGGGCCACGCGCGCTGATCGTTTCAACCTCTCCCGCCATTATCTATCAGCGCGACTTGGGGGCCTGCGCCGGGTTGGCAGGCGCGGCAGCCGGGGCTGCGGCCTGACCCTGACGGCCCGGCTGCCAGCCGGCCGGCGGCGTGATCGACACGCTGGGCACCAGCGCGTTGATTTCGGTCACGACGGCATCGGTAATGTCGACGGTCGGCTGATAGGACACGGTCGCATCGGGGGCCAGCACCAGATCGACCTTCGCCTTCGCCATCGCAGCCTTCAGCGCGTCGGACAGCTTGGCCGTGATCTGTTCTTCGACATAGGCATTGGCCAGCGCGATCGGCTGGCCCATGCGCTGCAGTTCGGCCTGGGCGCTCTGCTGCGACTGCTGGAACGCCTGATACTGGGTTTCGATCGCCGGGGTCGGCTTGTTGCCCGCTGCGGTCAGCGCCTTCTGGATCGCGTCGCCCTTCGTCTTGAGGTCGGCGTCGATCGCAGTCTTGCGCGCGTTGAACGCATCGATCTGCGGCTTGTAGGTCGTCTGCATCTGGGTGCGGGCGACGGTATAGGCGGCGCTGGTGCCGACCGCGCGCTGCAGGTCAGCGACGGCAATGCCCATCTTGGACTGGGCTGCGGCCGGAACGGCGGTCAGCGCAATGGCGGTCATCGGCGCGAAAACGAGCGCCGCAGCCTTGATAATGGTCTTCATCAGAATTGAGTCCCTACGTTGAAGGTGATGAGCTTGGTGTCGTCCCCTGGTTCTTTCAGCAGCGCCTTGGCGATGTCGATACGGAACGGGCCGAAGGGCGAGTTCCAGTTGACGCCAAAGCCGACCGACAGGCGCGGCTTGAGCGTGTCGCCGAGATATTCTTCCTCGAAATTGCCGCCCGAGAAGGTGAAATTGGTGCCGCAGACCGGCGACCGCGCCGTGCCGGTGGCGCGCACCCGCGTCGATCCGGTGGGTGCGCTGTCCGTTGGGTCGCAATAGCCGGCGAAGCTGCCATTGCCGTTGATCAGCACCGGATCCTTGATGCCGGCCACCGCGCCTGCGTCGACAAAGATCGACGGCCGCAGCCCCATTTCACGCGCGCCCGATCCCAGCGGTATCTCCACTTCGGCCCGCGCCTGGTAATAGATGCGACCTCCCAGCGCGTCGTCGGTGATGTTGTTCCGGCCAGTGACCCGGTCATAGCCGGTGATGTTGTTGTTCTCATCGGTCGTGGCCTGGAGGAAGTAACGCTTCACCCGCGGACCCACGCCGCGGATGTTGAAGCCGCGGAACTGTGGTTCGCCAAGGAAGAACCGATCAACCAGCCGGATGCGCTCGGTCGGGTTGCCGTCCGGGTCGAGCCGCTCACCTTCCAGCGAATGAATGTAGCCGCCCTCACCCGACAGGGAGAAGATGAAACCCGCACCCAGCGGCCAGAATTTGGAGGCGTTGACGCGCGTGCGAACATATTTCACGCTGCCGCCCAGGCCCGCGAAATCCTGGCTTAGCACCACGTTGTTGCCCCGCGTCGGGCGGATGCGGTTGTCGCGCGTGTCATAAATCAGCGAGTAGCCCAGCGACGATGTCGTGCGCTTGCCAATCGCATCGCACAGATAGCGACCGGCGAGCAGCGGATCGCAACGCTCCGCCAGCGGACCCGCGCCATCGGGATCGGAATAATAGGTCGCCCTGTCGAGCGTCACATCGTCGAAATTGAGGCTGTAACGCAGCGCCAGCGACATATATTCGGTGATCGGTACGCCGGCCCGGATCTGAAAGCCGGTGGTCGTCTGTTCATAGGTCGTATCGCGACTGTTGGTCCCGTTGCCCAGGAACCGGAAGCTGTTGAGATCGCGGCGATAGATGTCGCCGCCCAGCGCGATATTCTTGTCCATGAAATAGGGTTCGGTGAACCCGACTTCGACCGACTTGCTATAGGCCGAATAATTGACGGACGTGCGCAGTTCCTGGCCCTTGCCGCGGAAATTGCGCTGGGTGATCGATGCGGACACGATGAAGCGTTCCAGCGACGAGAAACCGGCCGACAGCGACAATTCGCCGGTCGATTTTTCCTGCACATTGGTTTCCAGGATGATCCGGTCAGGCGCGGAACCGGGCTTCTGCTCCACGTCCAGCTTCTCCTGGAAGAAGCCGAGCGAGTTGATCCGGTCCTTCGACCGCTTGACCAGGAAGCTGTTGAAGGCGTCCCCTTCGGCCAGACGGAATTCGCGGCGTACCACCTTGTCCTGCGTCAACGTATTACCGTTGATGTCGACCCGCTCGACATAGACGCGCGGCGCATTGGCGATGCGGAAATTGATCCCCATCGTCAGCGTATCCTTGTCGCGCTGGAAATCGGGCGACACATCGGCAAAGGCATAGCCGAACAGGCCGGCAGTCTCGCTTAGCGTATCGACCGTATCCTCGACCAGCTTGGCGTTATACCAGTCGCCCTTCTTCATCGGCAGGCGCTTGGTCAGCCCATCGCCCGACAGGTCGCGAATGTCGGATTCGACCTTCACATCGCCAAATTTGTAGCGATCACCTTCTTCCACCACATAGGTGATGATGAAGTCCTGCTTGTCCGGCGTCAGTTCCGCAACGGCCGAAATCACCCGGAAATCGGCATAGCCTTCGGTCAGGTAGAATTGGCGCAGCTTCTGCTGGTCATAGGCCAGGCGATCGGGATCATAGCTGGTGCCCGACGAAAAGATGCGGAACCAGCGTGACTGCTTGGTCACCATCTGGCTGCGCAGTTCGCCGTCCTTGAACTTGTCATTGCCGATGATGTTGATCTGGCGGACCTTGGACTTTGGCCCTTCGGTAATTTCAAAGACAATGTCGACGCGATTCTGGTCGAGCTGCACCATCTTGGGTTCGACGCTGGCGGCAAAGCGGCCCTGACGACGATAAAGTTCGATGATGCGGGCCACATCGGCGCGGACCTTGGAACGGGTATAGATCTGGCGCGGGGCCAGCTTGATTTCGGGCCGGATCTTGTCGTCCTTCAGCCGCTTGTTGCCTTCCAGCACGATGCGGTTGATGACCGGGTTTTCCTTCACCTCGACCGTCAGCGTGCCATTGTCGTTGCGGATCTGGACGTCGGCGAACAGTTCGGTCTCGTACAGGTCACGCAGACCCTGATCGAGCGTTTCCTGGGTGAAGGGCTGGCCGACGCGCAGCTTGGTGTAGGACAGGATCGTGTCCGGCTCCAGCCGCTGGGTGCCGGTGACATTGATTGCGCGGATCGTACCCACCGGTGCCGGGGCAACGGGCGGCGCCAGCGTCGGTGCGCCGGCCGGAGGAGCAGCCTGCTGCGCCTTTGCCGGAACCGCTGTCAGCCCGGCGATCATCGTCGTCGCCAACAGGGCCGTGACGACCGGGCGCTGCCTCTTGCTGCTCATCATCGCTGTCACCCGCATCACCTCAAACAGTATAAAATTGTTTCCGCCGACACAGACGACGCCAAACCGCGCCTCCCTGCCCCATGCGCGTCAGCCGATCAAGCCGGACAGGCTTTTCCAAAGCCCGAAAGACGACAAATCGTTGAAAGTCACCAGCACCATCATGGTCAGCAGCGCCGCCAGGCCAGATTTATAGGCCCATTCCTGCACCCGTTCGCTGACCGGCCGCCGCTGCACCGCCTCTATCCCGTAAAACAGCAGATGCCCGCCATCCAGCATCGGGATTGGCAACAAGTTGATGAACCCCAAGTTAATCGAGATAAGCGCGACGAAGAAGATGAAGCTTTCCAGCCCCATCGTCGCCGCCTGCCCGGAAACCTGCGCGATCTTCAACGGGCCGCCCAGTTCCTTGACCGATCGGCCACCGCTGATGATCTGCCCCATCGTCTCGACCATGGTGCGGACGATCTGCCCTGTCCGCTCCACCGCGACCACCGGTGCACGCAACAGGCTTACCGGCTCGACCACCGGATCGCCGGGGGCCAGCCCCAACCGGCCGATCTGGAACTTGTTCCCGAAGCCGTCATCCTCGGTCACGCTGCCGATCTTGCCGTCCTTGGCGAACGTCCTGCCATCGCGCTCGATCACCATGGCGACCGCTTCGCCGGGACGGATCTGGGCGTAGA
This sequence comes from Sphingobium sp. GW456-12-10-14-TSB1, assembly GCF_059424385.1. NCBI lineage: Bacteria > Pseudomonadati > Pseudomonadota > Alphaproteobacteria > Sphingomonadales > Sphingobiaceae > Sphingobium > Sphingobium sp. GW456-12-10-14-TSB1. The sequence continues at coordinate 1,906,427 of NZ_JBWKZI010000001.1, forward strand.
GGCGAATATCGTCGAAGGTCGTCATCTCGCGCCCACCCAGCGACACGATCCGGTCGCCCGGCAATATTCCCGCCGCCGCCGCCGCGCTGCCCGGCTGCACCTGTCCCGCAACCGCCGGAGTCCGGCTTTCGCCATGCACGAAGGCGAACGTCGCCAATATCAGGATGGCGAACAGGAAATTGATCGCCGGTCCCGCCGCCACGATCGCCGCGCGCTGCCACAGCGGCTTGGCCGGAAAGCTCTGCGCCCGCTCGGCGGCGGGCAGTTCCAGCCAGGCCGGATCGGTCATGCTGGCCGCGTTCATGTCGCCCTTGAAGCGGACATAGCCGCCCAGCGGCAGAGCCGCGACGCGCCAGCGCGTGCCGCGCTTGTCGACCCAGGCAAACAGTTCCGGCCCGAAGCCGATCGAAAACGCCTCCGCCTTCACCCCGCACCAGCGCCCGACCAGATAATGGCCCAGTTCATGCACGAAAACGAGCGGCCCGATGACCGCCACAAATGCCAGAACAGTCAGCAGAAAACCGGGATTGTGGATCAAACCGTCAATCTTTCCATCACATCGCCCGCCACGGCACGCGCACCGGCGTCCGCCGCCAGCACGTCTTCAATCGTGGAGGGCGTCGGCGCGCTATAGCGGTTCAATACGTCCTCCACAATCATGGCGATATCAAGGAAGCCGATCCTGCCGCCCAGAAACGCCGCAACCGCCGCCTCATTGGCTGCGTTCAGGATCGCGGGCATCGCCCCGCCAGCCGCCGCCGCTTCGCGCGTCAGGCGCAAAGCGGGGAAGCGATCCTGATCGGGCGCTTCGAAATCCAGCCGGCCGATCCGGGCCAGGTCGAGCGGCTGGCACGGCGTCGCGATCCGCTGGGGCCAGGCGAGCGCATGGGCGATCGGTATCCGCATATCGGGCGATCCCAGCTGCGCCAGCGTCGATCGGTCGCGATATTCGACCATCGAATGGATCACCGATTGCGGGTGGACCAATATCTCGATCCGGTCGAGACCGACGGGGAACAGATGCGCCGCCTCGATCAGCTCCAGCCCCTTGTTCATCATCGTCGCGCTATCGACGCTGATCTTGGCGCCCATCGACCAGTTGGGATGCGCCACCGCCTGCGCGGGGGTGATGTCGGCCATCTCCGCCCGGCTGCGGGTGCGGAACGGCCCGCCGCTGGCGGTCAGCGTAATGCGCGCGACATCTTCTAAAGAACTACCGGCAAGGCATTGGAAAATCGCATTATGCTCACTGTCCACGGGCAATAATGTCGTGCCCGAAACGCCAGCCGCCGCCATCATCAACCCGCCCGCCGACACCAGCGATTCCTTGTTGGCCAGCGCCACCGTACCGCCCGCCTTCAGCGCCGCCATGGTCGGCCGCAACCCTGCGCACCCCACGATCGCCGCCATCGTCCAGTCCGCCCCGGCCCCAGCGGCATCGACCAGCGCCTGCTCGCCCGCCGCCGCCTCGATCCCCGTCCCGGCCAGCGCCTCCTTCAGCGCGCCGTACAGCCGCTCCTGACCGATGACAGCCACCTTGGCTCCCGCCTCCCGCGCCAGCGCCGCCAGACTGTCCAGGTCACTGTTCGCCGTCAGCGCCACCACGTCATAGGCGTCGCGATCCCGCCGGATCAGGTCCAGAGTCGATTGGCCCACCGACCCGGTCGCCCCGAAAATCGAAACCTTCCGCGTCATCGCAGCACCAGCATCAGATAGAGCAGGGCGGCCAGCGGCGCGGCGGTCACCACCCCGTCCAGCCGGTCCAGCACGCCGCCATGACCCGGCAGCAGCGATCCGCTATCCTTGACCCCCGCCCGCCGCTTCATCGCGCTTTCCAGCAGGTCGCCCGCCTGTGCCGCCACCGCCAGCAGGCCACTTGCCGCCGCCAGTTCGATCGGCAGCCCGGCAAAACGGTGCAACAGAAACCCGATCAGCAACGCCGCCACTACGCCGCCACCCAGCCCCGACCAGGTCTTGGACGGGCTGATCCGCGGCGCCAGCTTTGGCCCGCCAATCGACCGACCCGCAAAATAGGCGCCAATATCCGTCGCCCACACCAGGGCCAGCGCCCACAGCGCCAGCGTCAGGCCAAAGATGTTCGGCCCCTGCCCGCGCAGGAACAGCAGCGCCATGACCGGCAGGCAGACATACAGCACACCCAGCGCCAGCCGGACGGATCGGGTCGCCCCGATCACGAACAGGAAAGCCGCAACCAGCAGGCCGATCGCAAACCAGGACAGGCCAGCGGCCAGCGGGCATAATATCGCCAGCGGCACCGAAACGGCGTACATCGACAATTTCTTGTGATCGGCCGATGCGCCGCTCAAATCGGCCCATTCGGCCTGCATCAGCACGCCCGCCACCGACAGCAGCGCCCAGAACAGCAGTCCGCCAGACAGCAACGCACCCAGCGCCACCGCAATCAGCACGACGCCCACGACGGCGCGGGTGCGCAATTCACTGCCCATGCCGCTCACAGCCCGCCGAAACGGCGGTCCCTCAAACGGAAAGCATCCAGCGCCTGCGCCAGCGCCTGGGCGTCGAAATCGGGCCACAGCATGTCAGTGAAATACAACTCGGCATAGGCCGCCTGCCACAGCATGAAATTGCTCAGGCGCTGCTCACCCGACGTGCGGATCAGCAGGTCGAGCGGCGGCAGATCAGCCGTGTCGAGCGCCGCATCAATATCGCCCACGCCAATCGCGTCGGCGGCAATCTCGCCCGCCGAGACCCGCTGCGCCATAGTTTGGACCGCACGCACCATCTCATCCTGCGCGCCATAGTTGAGCGCGATCGCGATGATCGGCCCGCTATTGCCCGCGGTGCGCGCCACCGCCTCATCGATCAGCGCGACCAGCGAAGGCTCCAGCACCTTGTAATTGCCGATGATCCGCAACCGCACGCCATTGGCATGAAATTCGTCCAGATCCGCCTTGATGAAATGGCGCAGCAGCCCCATCAGGTCCGCGACTTCGCTGGCGGGCCGCTTCCAGTTTTCCGACGAGAAAGCGTAGAGCGTCAGACACTCCAGTCCCATCTCCCGCGCGGCGCGCGACACGCGCCGCACCGCTTCCACCCCGGCACGATGACCGGCGATCCGCGGCAGCAGCCGCTTCTTCGCCCAGCGACCATTGCCGTCCATGATGATGGCGACATGGCGCGCGCCATGGGCGGGCGCGGCCTGGGACAGATCGGGCCGGACTTGCGTCGCCATCAGTCGGTGGGGGTTGCGCGGATCATGGGCGGAACATCCCGGCTTACTGGCCGAGAATTTCCTTTTCCTTGGCCGCGAAGGTCGCATCCAGCTCGGCAATCACGCCGTCGGTCAGCTTCTGGACTTCAGCTTCCTTGCGCTTGCGTTCGTCCTCGCTGATTTCGCCCTTCTTCTCGTCGGCCTTCAGGCTGTCCATGCCGTCGCGCCGCACGTTGCGCACCGCGATGCGCGCGGCTTCGGCATATTTGCTCGCCAGCTTGGCCAGTTCCTTGCGGCGTTCCTCGGTCAGGTCGGGGATCGGCAGGCGCAGCGTCTGTCCATCGACGATGGGGTTCAGGCCCAGCCCCGCAGACCGGATCGCCTTGTCCACCGGCCCCACATTGGTCTTGTCCCACACCTGCACCGACAACATGCGCGGTTCGGGCGCGGATACGGTCGCCACCTGATTGAGCGGCATCGATGCGCCATAGACGGTGACGGTCACCGGATCGAGCAGCATCACGTTGGCACGCCCGGTGCGCAGGCCCGAAAGATCACCCTTGAGCGATTCGACCGCGCCGGCCATGCGGCGTTCCAGGTCCGATTTGTCATATTGCGCCATGTGATCAGCTCTCCTGATTTTGTACGATCGTCGCCACACCCTGCCCGGCCAGCACAGTCGCCAGATTGCCGGTTTCGCGGATGTTGAACACGACGATGGGAATATGATTGTCACGGCACAGCGCAATCGCGCTGGCGTCCATGACCTTGAGATTGTCGTTCAGCACCCGGTCGAAACTGATTTCGTCATATCGGGTGGCACTGGGCACCTTCTTGGGATCGGCATTATAGACGCCATCGACACTGGTGCCCTTGAAGATCGCGTCGCAATTCATTTCGGCCGCGCGCAGGGCGGCGGTCGTGTCGGTGGTGAAGAAGGGGTTGCCCGTGCCAGCCGCGAAGATGACGATCCGGCCCTTTTCCATATGCCGCACCGCCTTGCGCCGGATATAGGGTTCGCACACCGACGCCATCGGAATTGCCGACTGGACGCGCGTGTCGCACCCCATCTTCTCCAGGGCATTCTGTACCGCCAGCGCGTTCATGACGGTTGCCAGCATGCCCATATAGTCGGCGCTGGTGCGATCAAAGCCCTTGGCCGCTCCGGCAAGACCACGGAAGATATTGCCGCCGCCCACCACGACGCACAGCTCGAACCCGGCTTCCTTGGCCGCGGCGATCTCCCCTGCGACCCGATCGACGGTTTCGGGGTCTATCCCGAACTGGCCCGACCCCATCAGCACCTCGCCAGACAATTTCAGCAATATGCGCTTGAAGGATGGCCGGGTCATGCGGGGCAAATTCCATCTGGTCGGGGCCCAACTCTGGGCAAGGAAATGGCGCGCACCTTAGCAGTGCGCGCCAGTATGTGAAGCGGGGTTTTGGCGATTCACGCCACCCCCTTGTCCGTTCGCTGCGCGTCTGTCGAGCGAAGTTTCCCGACCGACGCGCCAAAGCGAACCGACTATGCGTCAGGCAACGCCAGCCGCTGCCGCGACTTCGGCGGCAAAGTCGCTGACTTCCTTCTCGATGCCTTCGCCCAGCTGGAAGCGGACATAGCTCGTCAGGGTGATCGACGCGCCCGCTTCCTTGGCGGCCTTGGCCACCACGTCGGCGATCGGGGTCTTGTTGTCCATCACGAACAGCTGCGACAGAAGCGCATTTTCCTTGGCATATTTGGCCACCGCGCCATCGACCATCTTGGCGATGATCTCGGCGGGCTTGCCCGATTCGGCGGCCTTCTCGGTCGCGATGGCGCGCTCACGCTCCAACTGGACAGGATCGATGTCGGCAGCCGACAGCGCCAGCGGGAAGGCAGCGGCGATGTGCATCGCGATCTGCTTGCCCAGCGTTTCCATCGTGTCGGCAGGCGCGTCGCCTTCCAGCGCGACGAGCACGCCGATCTTGCCCAGGCCCGGTGCGGCGGCGTTGTGAACATAGGGAACGACGACGCCCTGGTTCACCGACACATGCGCGACGCGACGGACATTCTGGTTTTCGCCGATGGTCGCGATGTTGGCGACCAGCTTTTCGGACACGGTGCCGCCCGACGGATAGGATGCCGCCAGCAGCGCTTCAGCATCGCTCACGCCGCTTTCCAGCGCGATGGTCGACACGGTGCGGACGAAATCCTGGAACTGCTCGTTCTTGGCGACGAAATCGGTTTCGCTGTTCACTTCGACGGCAACGCCCTTCGTCCCGGCAACGGCGACGCCGACCAGGCCTTCGGCCGCGGTGCGGCTCGACTTCTTCTGCGCAGCGGCCAGGCCCTTGGCGCGCAGCCAGTCGGTCGCTGCTTCGATGTCGCCGTTGGTTTCGGTCAGCGCCTTCTTGCAATCCATCATGCCGGCGCCCGAACGGTCGCGCAGTTCCTTGACGGTGGCGGCGGTAATATCGGCCATGTTTCGGCTCCTAATATATTTGTGGTTCAAACAAGCGGGTCTTGAACAAGCACTAGGGCGCGTCTCCAAAGAGCGCGCCCTAGCCTGTCAGTCTTACGGTTGTGCGACGCCTTCAGGCTTCGGCGACAACCTCTTCAGCCATCGGCTCGTCCATCGCGCCCAGGTCGACACCCGAAGCCTGCTGCGCACCACGGTTGCCCTTGGTGGCGGCGGCGGCAATGGCCTCGCAATACAGGCGGATGGCGCGGCTGGCGTCGTCGTTCGCGGGAACCGGGAAAGCGATGCCGTCGGGCGAAACGTTGGAATCGAGGATCGCAACGACCGGGATACCCAGCGTATTGGCTTCCTTGATCGCCAGTTCTTCCTTGTTGGCGTCGATCACGAACATGACGTCGGGAATGCCGTTCATGTCACGGATGCCGCCCAGCGACAGTTCCAGCTTCTCGCGCTCGCGAGTCATCTGGAGCACTTCCTTCTTGGTGAAGCCATGGGTGTCGCCCGACAGCTTTTCCTCAAGGGTCTTGAGACGCTTGATCGAACCCGAAATCGTCTTCCAGTTGGTGAGCATGCCGCCCAGCCAGCGATGGTTGACGAAATGCTGGCCGGACTTGCGCGCAGCGTCGGCGATCGGGTCCTGCGCCTGGCGCTTGGTGCCCACGAACAGCACCTTGCCGCCAGCAGCGACGGTCGACGACACGAAGTCGAGCGCACGGCCGAACAAAGGCACGGTCTGCGACAGGTCAAGAATGTGGATGCCGTTGCGCTCGCCGAAGATGTACGGCTTCATGCGCGGGTTCCAGCGATGCGTCTGGTGGCCGAAATGCGCGCCAGCGTCGATCAATTGGTGCATGGTGACGACAGGTGCCGCCATAAGATATTCTCCTTCCGGTTGTGCCTCTGGGAATCAGGAACCGGGAAGGAGCCTCAAAGACCCCGCCGGCACCGGATATGTCGATTCCCATGTGGAATAGGGCACGCCTTTAACGGCAGGCGAAACATTGCGCAAGGGGTTGACTTGCCCCAAAGATAGGAACATAACGTGAACAAGCGGAACAAATAGGCTTAGCCGCCGTTTGGACCGTCATTGTGGGACAAGCCGTGCAAATGGCAAGATAGAAAGTGATCTCCATGTTCACATTCGTTGCAGTGACCCTGTTTACCCTGGCCTTCATGATGGCCATCGGCACGATCGCGTGGATGCTGCTCCACTATCATGACAAAATGGTGGCGGCCTTGCTGTTCCAGCCCATTCCGCAGGACGCGCCCGTCTATCATGTCCGTATCCGCCGCCCGCGCGTCATCCCCTCCGCGCGCAGCGCCAACCGCGCCCTGCCAAACGGCATGCTCGCCGCTTGACGATATTCAGGCTGGGCCGGGATTGGCCTCGCGCTGACGGCGGACCTTGGCGTAGGACAGGATGCCGAACGGGATCAGCGCCACATATATGCCGCAGATCAGCAGCAGCGTCAGCCAGGGATCGGTCACCAGCGAGGCGGCCAGCAATCCGGCCAGGGCAATCGTTTCCAGCCTGATCCGCTTGCGCAACCGCAAGGCCGACCAGCTATAGGTCGCAATGTTGGAAATCATCAGGAAGGCGATGAACGCGGTCCAGGGCGCCACGACATACCAGGCCTGGAAAATCGGTTCCCCCGTCACGAGCCACAGATAGAGCGGCACGAAGGTCAACCCTGCGCCAGCGGGCGCAGGCACGCCGGTCAGGAAGCCAGCCGACTTGTGCGGCTGCACATCGACATCGATATTGGCGTTGAACCGCGCCAGCCGCAGGGCGCAGGACAGCGCATGGGCCAGAGCGAAAATCCAGCCGAATTTGGGCATCGCATAAAGCGACCATAGATACAGGATCAGCGAAGGCGCCACGCCGAACGCAATCGAATCGGACAGCGAATCCAGTTCCGCGCCAAAGCGGCTCTCGCCACGCAGCAACCGGGCGATTCGCCCGTCCAGGCCGTCCAGCACGCCTGCGAACAGGATGGACAGGACCGCCCGCTCCCATTCACCCGATATGCCATACCGCACGCCGGTCAGGCCAAAGCACAGCGCCATTGCCGTCACCGCATTGGGCGCAACCATCCGCAGGGTGATTCCCCGGCGCAACCCCCGTGGCACGGCGCGGCGCTGCCTCACTGTTGGATGCCCGCAATGACGCGGCGGTCGCCGACCTGACCCAATATGGTCTCGCCCGCCACCGTTCGTTGCCCCAATATCACGCGCGGCGCCGTCCCGGCGGGCAGGTAGACATCCACCCGGCTGCCAAAGCGGATCAGGCCGATGCGCTGCCCCGCCGCCACCATGTCGCCGGGTTTGACGAACGGCACGATCCGCCGCGCGACCAGACCCGCAATCTGAGTGAAGCCGATCCGCAGCCCGTCGTGCCGCTCGACCAATATATGCTGGCGTTCATTATCCTCGCTCGCCTTGTCCAGGTCAGCGTTCAGGAACTTGCCCGAAATATAGACCACCGACTTGATCGTCCCGCCGATCGGCGTGCGATTGATATGGACGTCGAACACGCTCATGAAGATGGACACGCGGATCAACGGCTGATCGCCAAGACCCGCCGCCCCGGCCATCTCGCGCGGCGGCGGCACTTTCTGGATCAGCGTCACCAGACCATCGGCGGGCGCAATGATCGCGCCTTCATCCTGCGGCACCGCCCGCACCGGATCGCGGAAGAAGGCCAGCACCCACATCGTCACGATCAGCATCAGCCAGCCGACCACTTCCCAACCCATCAGAAAGAAAACGCCCGTGATAGCCGCAGCGATCAGGCCGAATTTCACGCCTTCCGGATGAACCTGGGGGAAGCGCCATTTTACATTGCCGCCGGCGGCAATCGTGATCTCGTTATTTTCCATAGCCACCGTCTTTAGGGAGAGACCCTCGCCCTGACAACGACCGATGCCGCGCTATGTATCCTTGCCTGCCCGGAACGCCAGAATCCCCGCCAGAACGGTTGAACATTGGCCGCGCTTTGCCTAGGGCGTTTTGCAAATCCACCCAGAATGAAGAAGGCGAACAGGCGCATGGCGAAGATCAAGGTGAAAAACCCGGTCGTGGAAATTGACGGCGACGAAATGACCAGGATCATCTGGCAATGGATTCGCGAACGCCTGATCCTCCCCTATCTCGACATCGACCTGAAATATTACGACCTGAGCGTCGAAAAGCGCGACGAGACCAATGATCAGATTACGGTCGATGCCGCCAATGCCATCAAGGAATATGGCGTCGGCGTGAAGTGCGCCACCATCACCCCTGACGAACAGCGGGTCGAGGAATTCAACCTCAAGCAGATGTGGAAGTCGCCCAACGGCACCATCCGCAACATCCTGGGCGGCGTCGTGTTCCGCGAACCCATCGTCATCAAGAATGTCCCCCGCCTCGTTCCCGGCTGGACCGACCCGATCGTCATCGGCCGTCACGCCTTTGGCGACCAGTATAAGGCGACCGACTTCCTGGTCCCCAGCGCCGGCAAGCTGACCATGGTGTGGGACGGCGACAATGGCGAAAAGATCGAAAAGGAAGTGTTCAACTTCCCGGCCGCCGGCGTTGCCATGGGCATGTATAATCTCGACCAGTCGATCATCGACTTTGCCAAGGCGAGCATGAACTACGCGCTCGACCGCAAATGGCCGCTCTACCTGTCGACCAAGAACACCATCCTGAAGGCCTATGACGGCCGCTTCAAGGATCTGTTCCAGCAGGTGTTCGACGAAGAATTTGCCGATCGGTTCAAGGCGGCGGGCATCGTGTACGAACATCGCCTGATCGACGACATGGTCGCCTCCGCGCTCAAGTGGAGCGGCAAGTTCGTCTGGGCCTGCAAAAATTATGACGGCGACGTCCAGTCGGACACGGTTGCGCAGGGCTTCGGCTCGCTCGGCCTGATGACCTCCGTGCTCCTCTCGCCCGATGGCAAGACGGTCGAGGCCGAAGCCGCCCACGGCACCGTCACCCGCCACTATCGCCAGCACCAGCAGGGCAAGGCGACCTCGACCAACCCGATCGCCTCGATCTTCGCCTGGACCCAGGGACTTGCTTTCCGCGGCAAGTTCGACGGCACGCCCGACGTCACCAAATTCGCCGAAACGCTGGAGCGCGTCTGCGTCAAGACTGTCGAGGATGGCGCGATGACCAAGGATCTGGCGCTGCTGATCGGCCCGGAACAGGCATGGATGACCACGGAACAGTTTTTCGAAACGATCCGCGTCAATCTGGAAGCCGAAATGGCGACATGGAACTGATAGCTGCTTGAGGCTTTCAATTCGCAAACGGAACGAGGCGGCGCCGTGCAACGGAGCCGCCTTTTTCACGACTGGCCAACCGACCGGAAGGAAACCTCTCTCCGTTCGGGACTGACCTTACAGGAGACGCGCAGATGACAACGACAGCCCGCAAACGCCTGGAAGTCCGCACCGCCGTGCCGTCCGACGTGCGCGCCATCCTGCGGCTGATAGCCCGCGTCTATCCGGGCCTGCCCAATTATTCCCCCGCGACAGTCCGGGGCCAGATCAACAATTTCCCCGATGGCTGTTTCGTCGCGCTCTACGACAATAAGGTCGTGGGCTATTGCGCGACCATGCGGGTCAGCAAGTCGATGGCCTTCTCCCCCCATGACTGGGACGAAATCACCGCCAACGGCTTTGGCACCCGCCACAGCGCGGCGGGCGAATGGCTCTATGGCTACGAAATGGCGGTTGATCCCAAGCTGCGCGGCCTGCGCATTGGCCAGCGCATCTATGACGAGCGCAAGGAACTGGTTGAACAACTCGACCTGCACGGCATCGTCATCGCCGGTCGCATGCCCGGCTATCTGCGCACCAAGCGCAAGGTGGACGGACCGAAAGATTATCTCGACAAGGTCGTGCAGGGCAAGATCCGCGACCAGGTGGTCAGCTTCCAGCTTAAAAACGGCTTCGAACCGCTCGGCGTCCTCGAAAATTACCTGCCGGAGGACAAGCAGTCGGACGGCCATGCTGCGCATCTGGTGTGGCGCAATCCCTATGTCGACCCGGACGAAGCGCCCGAAATGCGCGTCCCGCGCGGCGTCGAAAGCGTCCGCCTCGCCACTTGCCAGCTACAGGCGCGCGCCGTGCAGGATTTTGACGAGTTTATCCGCAACATCGAATATTTCGTCGATGTCGCCGCCGATTACCGCTCGGACTTCATCGTCTTTCCCGAACTCTTCACCCTGCCCCTCCTGTCGTTCGAGACGAAAAAGCTCAACCCGATGGAAGCGATCGACAAACTCACCAACTATACGCCCCGCCTGACCAAGGAATTGGGCCGCATGGCGCTGGAATATAATATCAACATCATCGGCGGTTCCCACCCGACCCGCGCCGATGATGGCGACATCCAGAATATCGCCTATGTCGCGCTCCGCGACGGATCGCTTCACACCCAGGAAAAAATCCACCCGACCCCCAACGAAGCCTTCTGGTGGAATATCAAGGGCGGTGACGCGCTGGACGTGATCCAGACCGACTGCGGGCCGATCGGCGTCCTCATCTGCTACGACAGCGAATTTCCCGAACTCGCCCGCCGCCTGGTGGATCAGGGCGCGCGCATCATCTTCGTCCCCTTTTGCACCGATTCCCGCGCCGGCTATATGCGCGTGCGCTATTGCGCGCAGGCCCGTGCGATCGAAAATCAATGCTATGTCGTCATGTCGGGCAATGTCGGCAACCTGCCCAATGTCGACAATATGGACATCCAATATGCCCAGAGCGCCATCCTGACTCCCTGCGACCTGCCCTTCGCGCGGGACGGGATTGCGGCGGAATCATCCGAAAATGTCGAAACCCTGACCATGGCCGACGTCAACCTGGCTGACCTCAGCTGGGCCCGCGCCGAAGGCACCGTCCGCAACCTGCGCGACCGGCGCTTCGATCTCTATCATATCGAATGGGACAACAACCCCGACCACGCCCACGCCCAAAGCGGCGGGCCGGTCCCAGCGGGCGGCCATAATTCGCCTGGGGGTGGGTGAGAAGGCACTATAAGGGTGGGTGGCGGCCTGTCGGCTTTCGGAGCATAAAGGAGGCGATTGGGCACGAGGAACCAACTCGATAATGTTCTGGGAATCAAACCCATGGAGGTCGGGCTTTTTGCGATCTCATTCCATGAAGAAGGGGTTTCGCGAACGCGCAAGCTGGCCGCTTGCTTGGCGGCGCGCGGGCTTAAACGACTGGCCCGCGGTATCTGCACTCGGAGACGACCACGATTGGGCGCGAAAGATGGGAATGGAGTTCGTTGCCGAATTCAGCAATGAAGTTTTGTTTTTGATTGATCGGGATTGGTTCGGCTGGCCTGATCCGCCCCGATGGGGACTGGCATCGTTTGATCCGGCCAATGGAAAGTGGAACCTGTGGGGCAACTTTTCAGATTTGCCTTCTGCGTGGACTGTTCCTGCCGCCCTAGATGGACCGGAACGAAACCCTACTTAGTCGGGACTGTCAGGAATTTCGTGTGCGGCGAGGCATAATGGGCAACAAGGAGACCCAATATGTCACGACGGAAAGAACCCTCAATACCGAACGCCATTCTCGATCAGTTGCTGGCCGGCACTGACGCGGCAGCGGCACTCAGCCAAGGCGGCCTGCTCGATTCTTTGAAGAAGGCCTTTGCCGAACGCGCCCTCAACGCGGAGATGGATCACCATCTTGGCCAGGAGGAGCAAGGGAACAACAGCCGGAACGGCTATGGCCGCAAGACGGTGACGACCGACGGTGGACGGATCGAGATCGAGGTTCCGCGTGATCGAGCGGGCAGCTTCGATCCTCAACTGATCGCCAAGTATCAGCGTCGCTTTCCCGGCTTCGATGACAAGATCATCTCGATGTATGCGCGCGGCATGAGCACCCGTGAGATCACCGGGCATCTGCGCGAACTATACGGCATAGAGGCCTCGCCCGACCTGATCAGCACGATCACCGACGCTGTGCTGGAGGAGGTTGCGGCCTGGCAGCAGCGGCCTCTGGACCCAGCCTATCCGTTGGTTTTCTTCGATGCGATCCGGGTCAAGATCCGCGACGAGGGGATGGTCCGCAATAAGGCGATCCATATTGCCCTGGGCGTCATGGCCGACGGCACCAAGGTGGTCCTTGGGCTATGGCTGGAGCAGAATGAAGGCGCCAAATTCTGGCTGCGCGTCATGAACGAACTGCGCAATCGCGGCGTCGAGGATATCATGCTGGCCGTCGTCGATGGCCTCAAGGGCTTTCCCGATGCCATCACCGCCGTCTTCCCCGAAGCGATGGTCCAGACCTGCATCGTCCATCTCCTGAGGAACTCGATGGATTTCGTGGCATGGAAGGATCGCAAGGCGCTCGGAACAGCCCTGAAGGCCATCTATCGTGCCGTCGATGCCGCAGCCGCCGAGGAGGCGCTGACCGCCTTCGAAGCCAGCTTCTGGGGCCAGCGCTATCCCGCTATCGGCCAGAGCTGGCGCCGGGCATGGCCTGAGGTCATCCCATTTTTCGCCTTCCCCGACGAGGTCAGGCGGATCGTCTATACGACCAATTCAATCGAGGCCCTCAATTCCAAGCTCCGCCGCGCTGTCCGGGCGCGGGGCCATTTCCCCAACGATGAGGCGGCGACAAAGCTGCTCTATCTGATCTTGAACCGATCGGAGAAAGAGTGGAAAATGCCACCGCGTGAGTGGAACATGGCGAAGGCGCAATTTGCCGTGCTCTTCGGCGAACGTTTCATCAGGGCCATGACGGCCTGATGGTCAACCGCCTCGCCGCACACGAAATTCCTGACAGTCCCTACTTAGTCCGGCTCTGGGCCAGATTTATTTGCAATTGATTGACCGGCTTTTGGTCGTTCCCGGTCATCCTCCCCTGTAAGGGGAGGTGGATGGCCGTAGGCCAGACGGAGGGGTGCCCCCCTCGCGATAGGGTGAGACCCCTCCACCACTTCGTGGTCCCCCTCCCCTTGCAGGGGAGGAATTTGCGGGCGCTTCTGGGCAATTTCCACCCCCGCAACCCCGTTCGCCCTGAGCCTGTCGAAGGGCCGCACTTTCTCCGTGCATTCTTACCCACTGCAAGAAAGAACAGGGCTTCGACAAGCTCAGCCCGAACGCTAGTGGGTGGCACTCCCGATCGTAAACTGACCCGGACCCGCATCCCCCGCTCACTCCACCGTAACACTCTTCGCCAGATTCCGGGGCTGATCCACATCCGTCCCCTTGGCCACCGCGACATGATAGGCGAGCAATTGCACCGGCACCGCATAGACCAGCGGCGCGATCAGCGGGTGGACGTTGGGCATCTCGATCGTCGCCATGCAGCCCTCGCCTGCCAGTGCGATCCCTTCCGCGTCCGAAATCAGCACCACCTTGCCGCCGCGCGCCTGCACTTCCTGCATATTGCTCACGGTTTTCTCGAACAGCGGGCCTGACGGCGCGATCACGATCACCGGCACCGCTTCGTCGATCAGGGCGATCGGGCCATGCTTCATCTCGCCCGCCGCATAGCCCTCGGCATGGATATAGCTGATTTCCTTGAGCTTGAGCGCCCCTTCCAGCGCCATCGGATAATCCGGCCCGCGCCCCAGATACAGCACGTCACGCGCCGGGGCGATCAGGTGCGCCATCGCCTCTATGTCGCCATCATGGCCCAGCGCCTCGTTCATTGCGGCAGGGGCTTCGGACAGGTGCCAGACGATCTCGGCTTCTTCTGCCGGGGTCAGCAGCCCCTTGGCCCGCGCCAGATTGGCGGCCAGCGCAGCCAGCACCGCCAGCTGGCAGGTAAAGGCCTTTGTCGACGCCACGCCGATTTCCGGCCCGGCATGGGTCGGCAGCAACAGGTCAGCCTCGCGCGCCATCGAACTGGTCGGGACGTTCACCACCACAGCGATGATCTGGTCCGCCGCCCTGGCGTGGCGCAGCGCCGCCAGCGTATCGGCCGTCTCGCCCGACTGGCTGATGAACAGCGCCAGGCCGCCGGGTTCCAGCACCGGGTCGCGATAGCGGAACTCGCTCGCGACATCGATGTCGACAGGCACGCGGGCAAATTTCTCGAACCAATATTTGGCGACCATCCCGGCATAGAAGCTGGTGCCGCAGGCGACGATGGTGATGCGCTTCACCGCCCCCAGATCGAAATCCATGTCCGGCATGGCGACCTCATTCTCCATCCGGCGCAGATAGGCGCGCAGCGTCTGGGCGACGACGACCGGCTGCTCGTAAATCTCCTTCTGCATGAAGTGGCGATGATTGCCCTTGTCGATCATCGCCCCCGACACGCCGGAGACCGTCACGGCCCGCTCGACCGGCACATCATCCTTGTCGAAAATCTCGGCGCCATTTTTCGTGATGACGACCCAGTCGCCCTCTTCCAGATAGGCGATCTTCTGCGTCAGCGGCGCCAGCGCCAAGGCATCCGACCCCAGATAGGTCTCACCATCGCCATAGCCGACCACCAGAGGCGATCCCAGCCGCGCGCCGATCAGCATGTCGGGATGGCTGCGGAACAATATCGCCAACGCGAACGCCCCGTGCAGGCGCGGCAGCACCTGGGCCACGGCTTCCTTGGGCGACGCTCCCTGCTCCACCAGTTCGCTCACCAGATGGGCGACCACCTCGGTATCGGTCTGGCTGTCGAAGATGCGGCCCCGCGCCATCAGTTCCGCGCGCAGCGGCTTGAAATTCTCGATAATGCCATTGTGGACCAGCGCCACTTCGCGCGTCGCATGGGGGTGTGCGTTGCTGGTCGTCGGCGCGCCGTGCGTGGCCCATCGTGTATGCGCGATGCCGGTCGTGCCGGGCAGCGGCTCGTCGCGTAACTCGGTCACCAGATTGGCGAGCTTCCCCTCCGCCCGTCGCCGCTCGATCGCTCCGTCATGAATGGTGGCGACCCCCGCGCTGTCATAACCGCGATATTCCAGCCGCTTTAGCCCATCGACCAGCCGCTCCGCCACGTCGCTGTTGCTGATGATGCCAATGATGCCGCACATGAGCCGGGGGAGCCTTTCAGAGTTGATAAGGGACGCGGATGCCCGGCGTCTGTGCCGGATAATCGTTAGTATTGCGTGTCACGGCAATGGCCACTCCCGTCAAGGTGGGGGGCGTTCAGTTTAATATGTTCAGTTCGGTGTCGGCTTTATCGTGATCAGCCAGATGTCGGGCGGGGCGAGCAACCGGAACGGCAATCCGCTGGTGCCGATCCCGGCCGCGACGATCATCGTCTTGGCCCCGTCGCGATACAGGCCGCAGCCATAGCGCGTCCCATATTTCGACGGCACATAGACGATCCCGGCAAAGGGCAAAGCCACCTGCCCGCAATGGGTGTGCCCCACCAGTGTCAACGACGGCGTGTTCGGCAGAGCGGGAAACACATCCGGCCCGTGCGACAGGATCAGCCGCGCGCCACCCATTCGCGCCATCGCTGTCATCGTATCGGGCAGGTCGGGCTTTCGCGTATAAATATCCTTCAGCCCGCCGATCACCAGCGGCCCGCGCCGCACCACGCCATCCTGCAACAGGGTGATGCCGATCCGCGAGAAAGCCACCACCCAGTCCCGACTGCTCAACGCAACGCGGTTCAATGCGCTGCGGCTGTCATGATTGCCCAGCACCGCCACCACGCCCAGCGGCGCGCGCAGCCCGGCGAGTGGCGCGATGCTTGCCCGCGCGTCATAGGTCGCCCCGCCTTTGTCATCGCCAATATAGTCACCGCCCAGCAGGATAAGATCCGGGCGCAGCGCGTTGATCTGCGCCACGATCCGCGCCATCCGCGCCGGGCTGTTGTCCGGCCCGGACATATGCGTATCGGTCAGCAGCGCGACGGTAACAGGATCGCGCGCCGCGTCGGCCGGGAAGGGCAGCGCAATCTCGGCCAGCCGAACCTGTGGCATGGCGCTGGCGTTCCGGATCAGCCAGCCAGCCCCTGCCAGAATCAGGATCAGCGTACAGACCAGTCCCGCCAACCGGGGATGCCGCTGGACCAGCTTCATCCCACAACGTGCTCCCGCGCAGGCGGGAGCCCAGTCCCACGCTCCGATCTAGGCTCCCGCCTGCGCGGGAGCACGCAGCCTTTTCTCACTTCGCCGCCTTCTTTGCCATCATCCGCGCACGAAACCGCTTGGCCCAGCCCGGCTTTGCCTCCTGCGCGGGTCGGACCAGACACAGCGCGTCGGCCTCCACATTCCGCGTCACCACGCTTCCCGCCGCCACGATCGCGCCATCGCCGATCGTCACCGGCGCGACCAGCGCGCTGTTCGACCCGACAAAGGCGCCCGCGCCGATCTCGGTCTTATATTTGAAGAACCCATCATAGTTGCAGGTGATCGTCCCCGCGCCGATATTGGCCCCCGCACCCACGCTGGCATCGCCAATATAGGACAGGTGATTGACCTTGGCTCCTTCGCCCAGCACGGCCTTCTTGATCTCGACGAAATTGCCGACCTTGGCCTTGACGCCGATCTGCGCACCGGGCCGCAGCCGTGCATAGGGTCCGACAACCGCGCCGCTTTCAATGCTGGCCCCTTCCAGATGGGAAAAAGCGTGGATGACCACCCCGTCCGCCACCCGCACGCCCGGCCCGAACACGACGTTCGGTTCCACCACCACGTCGCGGCCCAATATCGTGTCATGGGCGAAGAACACTGTCTCCGGCGCCACCAGCGTCGCTCCTTCGCGCATCGCCTCTACCCGGCGGCGCGCCTGCCACATCGCCTCCACGCCCGCCAGTTCGACCCGGCTGTTGACGCCCGCCACTTCCCACGCGTCCGTCTCGATCACCGCACTGGGCGCACCGGGCAGCATGATGATGTCGGGCAGATAATATTCGCCAGCGGCATTATCGTTACCGATCTGGTCCAGCAGGACGAAGAGATCGGTCGATCGCACCGCCATCAGCCCGCTATTGCACAAAGTGACTGCCCGTTCGGCCTCACTGGCGTCCTTATATTCCACCATCTTCCCGATGATACCCTGCCCATCGGCAATGATCCGGCCATAGGCGGCAGCGTCGTCCGGTCGGAACCCCAGCACGACCGCGCGCGGATCGTCCCCCCGGTTCAACCGATCGAGCATCGCCCGCATCGTCGCTCCGCTCACGAGCGGTACGTCGCCATAGAGGATCAACACATCGCCCGCGAATCCGGCCAGCGCATCATGCGCCTGTGCAACGGCATGGCCGGTGCCCAGCTGCTGGTCCTGCACCGCAATCACCGCGCCGGTGCCCGCCACCGCTGCCTCGACCTGCTCCCGACCAGCGCCGACCACCACGACCTGCCGCTCCGGCTCCAGCGCCGCGACGCTCGCCAGCAGGTGCAGCAGCATCGGGCGTCCCGCAACCGGGTGCAACACCTTGTGCAACGACGATTTCATGCGTGTGCCCTGCCCGGCGGCCAGGATGATGACGGCCAATGGGCGGGCGACTGGACGGCTGGCGGTCACGATATCTCTGTCCCTCGAAAATGGGTCTGTGGCCTTCGGCTCTGCCATGTTTGGCTTGCCTTTGCCACCGCGCTCGCGGCATGGCGCGGCCATGGCAAACATAAATTTCGATATTGTTGGTTTCGACCTGGACGGCACGTTGATCGACACGAGCGGCGACCTTGCCGCCGCCGTCAACCACGCCATCGCGACGATCGACCGACCGCCTTTCCCGGTGGAGGCCATCCGCCCCTTTGTCGGCAAGGGCGCGAAGGTCATGCTCGAACGCGCGCTCGACGCTTCGGGCGGCTATGACGACGCGACGCTCGCCCGGCTGCTGCCCGTCCTGCTCGACTATTATCAGGATAATCTCAGCGCCCGTTCCGTCCCCTATCCCGGCCTGATCGCCGCGATGGACGCGCTGGCCGCGGCAGGCGTCAAGCTGGCCATCTGCACCAACAAGGCAGAGCGCTTCACCATCCCGTTGATCGATCAGCTTGGCCTGACGCCGCGTTTCGCCAGCATCGTGGGCGGCGACACGGTGGGCGTCGCCAAGCCCGATCCCGCCCCCATCCGCGCCATGATCGAGCGCGCGGGTGGTGGCCGGACAATCTTCATCGGCGACACGATCAACGACATAGCGGGCGCGCGCAATGCGGGCATCCCCAGCGTCGCGGTCAGCTTCGGTTTCCTCGACGGCCCGGTCGAGGATCTGGCGGCCGACGCCGTCATCGACCATTTCGACGATCTCGTTCCCCTCCTGCAAAGCTGGCCCACATGAGCTTGCGGCTGGAGCGGGACGGGACCATCGCCCGCCTGCTGATTGACCGCCCGGCGCGTCGTAACGCCATGACGCAGGCGATGTGGGAAGAGCTGCCCGTGCTGGTGGCGCAGGCGATGGCCGACGACGCCGTCCGCGTCCTGATCCTCGGCTCCGCCACGCCCGGCATTTTCTGCGCCGGGGCGGACATCGGCGAATTTGCCCGGCACAGCATCGACGAAGCCTGGCGCATAGCCAATCAGGCCGCCATCCGCGCCAGCCAATATGCGCTCGCCCATGCGCCAAAGCCGGTGATCGCGGCCATTGACGGCGATTGTGTTGGCGGCGGTTGTGGCCTCGCCATCGCCTGCGACCTGCGCATCGCCGCCCCTACCGCCCGGCTGGGCATCACGCCCGCGAAACTCGGCATCGTCTATTCGCTGTTCGACACCAAATTGCTGGTCGATCTGGTGGGACCGGCGCGTGCCAGACGCATCCTTTTCACCGGCGCGCTGCACGGCGCGAACGATGCCCTCGCCATCGGCCTGATCGACGAGATCGCCGTCGATCCCTTGGCCGCCGCAACGGCTTTGGCCCGCACCATCGCCGCCAATGCGCAGCACAGCGTGCGCGCGTCCAAGGCGATTATCCGTCGCATATTGGACGGTCAGGCCGATGATGACGAGGTGACGCTGGCGATGTTCCGCGACGCCTTCACCCTGCCCGATTTTGCCGAGGGCGTGGCTGCGTTTCAGGCGAAGAAGCGACCTGATTTCTGACCACGGCCGTCAAACATAAAATCCTCCCCTGCTAGGGGAGGTGGATGGCCGTAGGCCAGACGGAGGGGTGTCGCCCTCTCGATAGCATGACACCCCTCCACCGGCTTCGCCGGTCCCCCTCCCCTTAAAGGGGAGGATTTGGGTAGCGAGTTTGCAATGGGCATAATCACCAACAAAAAAGGCCCCCGAAACCGGAGGCCCTTCTTTGTCCTGATCTGCTGTGCAATCACATATGGATCGGCTTGCCGGTCACCGCCATCGCCGCTTCCTTGATCGCCTCGCTATGCGTCGGATGGGCGTGGCAGGTATAGGCGATATCCTCGCTCGATGCGCCAAATTCCATCGCCTGCACGACCTGCGCGATCATGGTGCCTGCCGGTACGGCGATGATCCACACGCCGAGCACCTTATCGGTCTCAGCGTCGGCAATGACCTTCACGAAGCCGTCCGGTTCATGATTGGTCTTGGCGCGGCTGTTGGCCATCATCGGGAATTTGCCGACCTTGATCGGGCCCTTTTCCTTGGCCTGTTCCTCGGTCAAGCCGACGCCTGCAATTTCAGGCTTGGTGTACACGACACCGGGGATCAGGTCATGGTTCACGATGCCGGTCAGGCCCGCGATATTCTCGGCAACGGCAATGCCCTCATCCTCGGCCTTGTGGGCCAGCATGGGGCCGGGGATCACGTCGCCGATCGCCCAGACGCCGGGCACCTTGGTGGCGAATTCATGATCGGTTTCGATCTGGCCGCGCTTGTTCAGTTCCAGCCCGATCTTGTCGAGGCCCAGTCCATCCGTATTGGGGCGACGGCCGATCGACACCAGAACCACATCCGCCTCGATCGTTTCGGCCGCGCCGCCCGCAGCAGGCTCGACGGTCAGGGTCACGCCCTTCTTGCCCGCCTTCGCGCCGGTCACCTTGGTGCCGAGCCGATATTCGAAGCCCTGCTTCTTGAAGATCTTGTTGGCTTCCTTGCGGATTTCGCCGTCCATGCCGGGCAGGATCTGGTCCAGATATTCCACGACCGTGACCTTGGACCCCAGCCGACGCCACACGCTGCCCAGTTCCAGGCCGATGACGCCGCCGCCGACAACGACCAGATGCCCCGGCACCTTGTCCAGTTCCAGCGCACCGGTCGAATCGACGATCTGGCCGCCGGCATTGTCCACCTCGACACCCGGCAGCGGCATGACCGACGATCCGGTGGCGATAACGATATTCTTCGCCGTCACCGTTTCGCCGCCCACTGTAACCGTGTTTGCGCCGGTGAAGCTCGCCAGCCCCTTGAGCCAGGTCACCTTGTTCTTCTTGAACAGAAATTCGATGCCGCCGGTCAGACCCTTGACCGCGTCGACCCGCTGCCCCTGCATGGTCGACAGGTCGAGGCTCATCTTGTCGATCTTGACGCCCAGCTTGGCGAGCGTGCCGTTGGCCGCTTCGTCATAGAGTTCCGACGCATGAAGCAATGCCTTGGACGGGATGCAGCCCACATTAAGGCAGGTGCCGCCCAGCGTCTCACGGCTTTCCGCGCACGCGACCTTCAGGCCCAGCTGCGCCGCCCGGATCGCGGCCACATAGCCGCCTGGGCCAGCGCCGATCACCAGAACGTCATAATCATACTCGGCCATCGTTCTTCTTCCTCATAGTGTTCCTGCGAACGCAGGAACCCAGGGCGTCGTCAGAACAGCGTCTCGAACAAATCCCGCCACTGCGGATTTTCCCGTTCGATCAACTCGATCTTCCAGGCGCGCTTCCATTTCTTCATCTGCAGTTCGCGAAGCCTCGCTTCCTGCAACTCATCATATGCCTCAAACCACACCAACATGGTGCAGCCATGTCGCTTCGTAAAGCCTTCAACCAAAGCGTTTCGATGCTGATATGCCCGGCCAGCCAAATCGCTTGTAACACCCAGATAGAGGGTGCCATTGCGTCGGCTGGCCATCAGATAGACATATCCCGCTTTCGTTGCATTTCTCCGCCCTGGGCTCCTGCGTTCGCAGGAGCACGTGGGAAATAAGCCTTACAGGTCGATCAGCAGACGGGTCGGATCTTCAATCGCATTCTTTACCGCGACCAGGAAGGTCACCGCCTCGCGACCGTCGATCAGACGATGGTCATAGGACAGCGCCAGATACATCATCGGACGCACCACGACCTGACCATCGCGCACCACTGGACGATCCTCGATGCGGTGGAGGCCAAGCACTGCCGACTGGGGCGGGTTGATGATCGGGGTGGACATCAGGCTGCCGAACACGCCGCCATTGGAGATGGTGAAGGTGCCGCCCTTCATATCTTCCATAGTCAGCTTGCCTTCCTTCGCCTTGCGGCCAAAGTCGCCAATCGTCTTTTCGATCGTCGCCACGCTCATGCTTTCGGCGTTGCGGATGACCGGAACGACCAGACCGGTCGGCGCCGACACCGCGACCGAAATGTCGCAGAAATCGTTATAGACGATCTCGTCGCCCTCGATCTGCGCGTTGACGCCCGGAATGTCCTTCAGCGCCATGCAGACGGCCTTGGTGAAGAAGCCCATGAAGCCCAGACGGACGCCATGCTTCTTTTCGAACAGGTCCTTATACTTGGCCCGCGCCTCGATCACCGCACTCATGTCGACATCGTTGAAAGTGGTCAGCAGCGCGGCATTATTCTGCGCTTCCTTCAGGCGCTTGGCGACGGTCTGGCGCAGGCGGGTCATCTTGACCCGTTCCTGCGCGCGACCGGGACCGGACGCCGGTGCCGCAGCCGCAGGGGCCGAATCCGCCGCCGTCGCGGCCGCCGCCTTCGCCGTGCCAGCCGCTACAGCCGCCGTCACATCATCCTTGGTCAGGCGGCCATCCTTGCCGGTGCCCTTGATCTTGCTGGGGTCCAGCCCATGCTCCAGCACCAGACGGCGCACGGCGGGCGACAGGGTCAGATTGCCGCCCTCCTCATCGTCCGATGCAGCAGGTGCAGGGGCCGAAGCGGCCGGTGCAGGCGCGGCGGCCTCCGCCTTGGCGGCGGGCGCAGCGGCAGGCGCGGCAGCAGCAGCCGCGCCTTCATTGATCAGCGCCAGCAATGCGCCGACATTCACCGTCTCGCCTTCCTTGGCGATGATGTCGCCCAGAGTGCCTGCGACCGGCGCGGGCACGTCGACCGCGACCTTGTCGGTTTCCAGGCTGACGATAGGCTCATCGAGCGCGACGGCTTCACCGGGCTTTTTGAGCCACTGGCCCACGGTTGCTTCGGTAACGGATTCGCCCAGAGTAGGGACTTTGACTTCGGTGGCCATGAGCTTGTTCAGCCTTTCTTCTGGCGACGGATTTCTTCACGAACGCTGTGACCCAGCGCATCGGCGACGAGGGCGCCCTGTTCGGCGACATGGCGCTTGGCGAGGCCCGTGGCGGGCGACGCCGATGCCTTGCGACCGGCATAGCGGGCGCGCATCGGCGCCTTGCCGGCACTCGCCAGCGCTTCCTCGATATAAGGCTCCACATGGAACCATGCACCATTGTTGCGCGGTTCTTCCTGGCACCAGATCACTTCCGTCAGATTGGTCATCCGCTTGATACGGATGGCCAGCGCATCGGTCGGGAAGGGATAGAGCTGTTCGATACGCACGATCTGGGTATTCTTGTCACCCGCCGCATCGCGCGCCTCAATCAGGTCATAGGCGACCTTGCCCGAACACAGGACCAGACGCTCCGTTTCCGCGTCCGGCGCCGGGTTGGTATCCGAAAGGATGCGCATGAAGTGCGTATCGCCCTGGAAGTCCTGCGCCTGACTTACCGCCAGCTTGTGCCGCAGCAGCGACTTGGGCGTCATGATGATCAACGGCTTGCGGAACGGGCGCAACATCTGGCGACGCAGGACATGGAAATAATTGGCTGGCGTCGTGATGTTGGCGACCTGGATATTGCCTTCCGCACACAGTTGCAGGAAGCGCTCCAGACGCGCCGAACTATGTTCCGGCCCCTGCCCTTCATAGCCATGCGGCAACAGGCAGACGAGCCCGTTGGAGCGCAGCCATTTGGTTTCCGACGATGCGATATACTGGTCGAAGATGATCTGCGCGCCATTGGCGAAGTCGCCAAACTGCGCTTCCCACAGCACCAGGCTCTTGGGGTCGGCCAGCGCATAGCCATATTCAAAGCCCAGCACGCCATATTCGGACAAGGGGCTATCCAGCACCTCGAACCGGCCATGGGGCACGGTCGACAGCGGGATATATTTCTTCTCGGTATTCTGGTCGACCCAGACCGAGTGGCGCTGGCTGAACGTGCCACGACCGGAATCCTGTCCCGACAATCGCACGCCATAGCCTTCCGACAGGAGCGAGCCGAAGGCCAGCGCCTCGCCCGTCGCCCAGTCGAAATTCGCGCCTGACTTGAACATCTCCGCCTTGGCATCCAGCACGCGCTGAAGCGTCTTGTGGACGGTGTGGCCCTGCGGCACGGTGGTCAGCGTCTTGCCCAGGCTGTCGAACAGCTTGGGGCTGATCGCCGATTCAACGCTCTGGCGCGCGGTTTCAGCATCGGCTGGCTTGTGCAGTCCCGACCAGCGACCCGCAAACCAGTCGGCCTTGTTGGCCTTATAGCTTTTGGACGCCTCGAACTCGTCTTCCAGATGGTTGACGAAGTCGCCCGTCGTCTTGGTGACATAATCATCGTCGACCACGCCCTGCGCCTTCAGGCGAGTGGCGTAGACTTCACTGACCGGCGGATGCTGGCGGATCTTCGCATACATCAGCGGCTGGGTGAACGAGGGTTCGTCGCCTTCATTATGGCCGAAGCGGCGATAGCACCACATGTCGATCACGATGTCGCGATGGAAGGTCTGGCGATATTCGACCGCCAGCTTGCAGGCGAAAGTCACCGCTTCGGGATCGTCGCCATTCACATGCAGGATCGGCGCCTGCACACCCTTCGCCACGTCGGACGGATAGGGCGAGCCGCGCGAAAATTGCGGGCTGGTGGTGAAACCGACCTGATTGTTGACGATGAAATGGATGCAGCCGCCGGTATTGTAACCCGCAACCCCGGAAAAGCCGAGACATTCCCAGACGATACCCTGACCCGCAAAGGCCGCGTCGCCATGGATGAGCACCGGCAAAACCTGCTCATGCTTGGCCAGATCGTCGCGGAACGTCTGCTGCGCACGCACCTTGCCGAGCACCACCGGATCGACGGTTTCCAGGTGCGAGGGGTTGGGGACCAGCGACATGTGGACCTTGACCCCGTCAAATTCGCGGTCGGTCGATGTGCCCAGATGATATTTGACGTCGCCCGAACCACCGACATCTTCCGGGTTCGCGGTGCCACCGGAAAATTCGTGGAAGATAACGCGAAAGCCCTTGGCCATCACATTGGCCAGCACGTTCAGGCGGCCACGATGGGCCATTCCATAGACGATTTCACGGATGCCCGACTGGCCGCCATATTTGATGACCGCTTCGAGCGCGGGAATCATCGATTCGCCGCCGTCCAGACCAAAGCGCTTGGTCCCGACATATTTGCGGCCCAGGAACTTTTCATATTGTTCGCCCTGGATGACCTTGGCCAGGATCGCCTTCTTGCCCTCTGGCGTGAAGATGATTTCCTTGTCCTTGCCTTCCATCCGCTCCTGAAGGAAACGGCGTTCCTCCACATCGGCGATGTGCATATATTCCAGGCCGACATTGCCGCAATAATTGGCGCGCAGGATCGCGACGATTTCGGTCACGGTCGCAAATTGCAGGCCCAGCGTGCCGCCCAGGAATATCTTTTTCGCCGGATCGGTCAGGCCATGATATTCCGGCGTCAGATCGGCCGGCAAGTCGCGCTGGGTCAGCCCAAGCGGATCGAGATTGGCGGCGAGATGACCGCGCACGCGATAGGTGCGGATCAACATCTGCGCGCGAATGGCGTCCTCTGCCGCCTGCGCTATGTCGGCGTCCGACACAGACTTGCCCGCAGACTTGGCGGCGGCCTTTACGGCCACCTGCATCTGGGTCGGGTCCATCGCCCCAGTCAGGTCGTCCGTATCCGCCAGCGGCCAGTTGGGTCGCGCCCAGCTTGGACCTTGCTCGACTTCAAAATCCTGGTTTTCGTAACCCATCATCATATCCCATCCGTGCCGCGTGCAGTCGCGGTCGGGCAAAGGACGGCCGGGGTGCAGCCCGACCGCCTTACAGGCCTGATCAGCCCTTCAGCACTTCCAGCAGGGTCGTGCCCAGTTCGGACGGGCTGGCCGCAACCTTGATGCCCGCCGCTTCCATCGCGGCGATCTTGCTTTCCGCGTCGCCCTTGCCACCCGACACGATCGCGCCAGCGTGGCCCATGCGACGGCCCGGAGGGGCCGTGCGACCGGCGATGAAGCCAGCCATCGGCTTCTTGCGGCCCTTCTTGGCTTCGTCGATCAGGAACTGCGCCGCCTGCTCTTCCGCGTCACCGCCGATTTCACCGATCATGATGATCGATTCGGTGGCGCCGTCGGCCAGGAACAGTTCCAGCACGTCGATGAAGTTGGTGCCATTGACCGGATCGCCGCCAATGCCGACCGCCGTGGTCTGACCCAGGCCAGCGTTCGACGTCTGGAACACCGCTTCATAGGTCAAGGTGCCCGAACGCGACACGAC
The DNA here is from genome assembly GCF_059424385.1 of Sphingobium sp. GW456-12-10-14-TSB1. NCBI lineage: Bacteria > Pseudomonadati > Pseudomonadota > Alphaproteobacteria > Sphingomonadales > Sphingobiaceae > Sphingobium > Sphingobium sp. GW456-12-10-14-TSB1. Next base: position 1,932,624 of record NZ_JBWKZI010000001.1, read on the forward strand.
GCCGACGCTGCCCGCCTTGAAAATGCTGCCGGGCATGATGCCGATCTTGCATTCATTGGGGGTCAGCACGCCGGGGCAGTTCGGGCCGATCAGGCGCGACTTGCTGCCCGACAGTGCGCGCTTCACGCGGACCATGTCGAGGACGGGGATGCCTTCGGTGATGCAGATGATCAGCGGAATTTCCGCGTCGATCGCTTCCAGGATCGAATCGGCCGCAAATGGCGGCGGCACGTAAACGACCGACGCATCCGCGCCGGTCTTGGTCTTGGCTTCCAGCACCGTGTCGAACATGGGCAGGCCGATATGGGTCGAACCACCTTTGCCCGGCGTGACCCCGGCAACCATCTGGGTGCCATAGGCGAGCGCCTGTTCGGTGTGGAAGGTGCCGGTGGCACCGGTCATCCCCTGGGTGATGACCTTGGTGTTCTTGTTCACCAGAATGGACATGCGTGTCCCTTTACATTCTGTGGACGTGGCACTTGGTCGAATGCATCCCGTTCCAGGCTGCGCACTTACCTGAAACGGGATGGTGCAGCTCTGAAGTGTCAGGCGAGCGAGGGATCAATACCCTTGCACGCTTCCAGCAGTTCCTTGACGGCGTCGACCGAAACCTGAAGATTGGCTTTGGCTTCGTCGTTGAGTTCGATTTCGATGACCTGCTCGACACCATCCTTGCCGATGATGACAGGCACGCCGACATAGAGATTGTCGACGCCATATTGGCCGGTCAGGTTGGCCGCGCAGGGCAGCAGGCGCTTCTTGTCGCCCAGATAGGATTCCGCCATCGCGATCGCGCTGGTGGCGGGCGCGTAGAAGGCAGAGCCGGTCTTGAGCAGCGCGACGATTTCGCCGCCGCCCGAACGGGTGCGCTGAACGATGGCGTCGATACGCTCCTGGGTGGAGCGGCCCTGCTTGATGAGGTCAGGCACGGGGATGCCCGCAACGGTCGAATATTCGATCACCGGCACCATGGTATCGCCATGGCCGCCCAGCACGAAGCTGGTGACGTCCTTGGCCGACACGTTGAATTCTTCGGCCAGGAAGTGGTTGAAGCGCGAGCTGTCCAGCACGCCGGCCATGCCGACGACCTTGTTGTGCGGCAGGCCCGAAAATTCGCGCAGCGCCCAAACCATCGCGTCGAGCGGGTTGGTGATGCAGATGACGAAGGCGTCGGGCGCGTTGGCGGCAATGCCTTCGCCCACCGCCTTCATGACTTTCAGGTTGATGCCCAGCAGGTCGTCGCGGCTCATGCCCGGCTTGCGCGCGACACCGGCGGTCACGATGATGACATCGGCGCCAGCAATATCGGCATAATCGTTGCTGCCGGTGATCTTGGCGTCGAAGCCTTCGACCGATGCGCACTGGGACAGGTCGAGCGCCTTGCCCTGGGGCACGCCTTCCACGACGTCGAACAGGACGATATCGCCCAGCCCCTTCAGGGCCGCGAGATGCGCGAGCGTGCCGCCAATGTTACCAGCGCCGATGAGCGCGATCTTGTTACGGGCCATATGTCTGTCATCCTCCAAGACGTAAACTCTGGAATTGATGGCCCGCTTAAGCCGATAATGCAGGGGTTTCAACTAACAAAGGCCGTAAGCGCAAATTATCTTTGCAACTCATTCGCAATTGCGATAAGAGCAGCAACACCCTGTCGCTCCCGGCTCCCACCCTGGCCGTCGAGCTGTCCCTGCAGCGGTATCCTGCCGGATGCTTTCCCGACGGAGAGCATCCGGTCTGTTTTTCCCCGTTTTCAGCAAGAAGATTGCGTCATGATGACGGCAGCACACGGCGGGCCGTGCCCGCTGCGGTACCTATTTGGGACCGTGGCCCAGCGCCAGATAATCGTCCGACTGCATTTCCATCAGTCGCGATACCGTCCGTTCAAATTCGAACGCGCCGTCTCCCTCCGGGTAGAGCCGCGCCGGTTCCGCGTCCGCCGACGCCAGCAACTTCACCTTATACTCGTAGAGCGAGTCGATCAGCGTCACGAAGCGCGCGGCCTCATTGCGCTTCTCCGGCCCCAGGACCGGGATGCCGACGATGATCACCGTATGATATTTCCGGGCGATCGCCAGATAGTCGGGCGCGCCGCGCGCCTCCGCGCACAACCGCTTGAACGAAAAGACCGCCACGCCCTTCAGGCTCTTTGGCACATGGAGCGTCCGCCCGCCCTGCACCTTTATGTCCTCCGAGGGCACATGGGCGCGGTCTGACGGGGGATAATCGGTCAGGCGGAAAAATGCTGTGCTGAGCGCGACCGTCGCCGCATCGCCATTGGGGCAGTGCCATAAGGTCGCGTCGCCCAGCCGGTCGCGGCGATAGTCGGTCGGGCCGTTCAGCGTCAGGACGTCCAGACGATCCTTGATCAGGTCGATGAAGGGCAGGAAAAGCTGACGGTTAAGTCCATTTTTGTAAAGTTCATCGGGTTCGCGGTTGGACGTCGTGACGATCGTCACCCGCTTTTCCAGCAGTCCGGTAAACAGACGGGACATGATCGCGGCATCAGCCATATTATTGACGACCATTTCGTCAAAGCAGAGCAAGCGCGCTTCATCGGCCAGCGACTCCACGACCGGCGGGATCGGATCGCCCTTCTCCGACTTGCGGGCTTCCGCCAGCCGCGCATGGACGTCGAGCATGAATTCATGGAAATGCGCGCGCTTCTTGCGCTGGATCTTCACCGTGTCGAAGAACAGGTCCATCAGCATCGACTTGCCGCGACCGACCCCACCCCACATGTAGAGGCCGCGCGGCGGCTCAGGCATTTTGCGCAGCAGCTTCCACAGCGTCGAACCGCGTGCGGGAACCGCCTCCAATTGCTGCTGCAAAGTGTCGAGTCGCAACGCCGCCGCGCGCTGATCGGGATCGGCGCGCAATTCGCCAGCCGCGATCAGCGCCTCATATCGGGTAACCACACCTGTCACTTGGCCACAATGACCTTGCGCAATGTAGCGGTAGAGGCCGCGATCAGGCCATCGCCCTGCGCGATCGTCATGCGCAGGAACAGCATCTTGCCCGTTTCCTTGAGCAGTTCGACATCGGCGATCATCGTCAGACCGCGCTTGCCCAGGCCCAGATATTGCATCGACAGGTCAATGGTGAGCGCAGCCATCTGATCCTCACGCCCCATCGCCCAGAGCGCGATGAAATAGGCGTGATCGGCAAAGCCTGCGGCAAAACCGCCGTGCATATTGCCAAAGCGGTTCATGTGCTGCGGTCGCACCTCCAGCGCGACCCGCGCCTTGCCCGGCGCGTCGCTGCGCGCATAACCGCTGCCGATGACCGAGGGGAAATCGACGCTGTCCGAATCGCCCCAGCGCCGCCAACCGCTCCAATCCTCCGCCGGTGCGGCGGCAACCATCGCCTCGGTCTTACTCACGACAATCAGAGCTGCCGCTCGACCATCATCTTCTTGGTTTCGGCGATCGCCTTGGCCGGAGACAGACCCTTGGGGCAGACATTCGCGCAGTTCATGATGGTGTGGCAGCGATACAGGCGGAAGGGATCTTCCAGTTCGTCGAGACGATCGCCGGTATATTCATCGCGGCTGTCCGCCAGCCAGCGATAGGCCTGCAACAGGATGGCCGGGCCGAGGAACTTGTCCGAATTCCACCAGTAGGATGGGCAGCTGGTCGAGCAGCAGGCGCACAGGATGCATTCGTAAAGGCCGTCCAGCTTCTCGCGATCGGCGGGCGACTGGAGCCGCTCCTTGCCCGATGGCGGCGGCGACACGGTCTTGAGCCAGGGCTGGATCGAATTATACTGCGCGTAGAAATGGGTGAAATCAGGAACCAGATCCTTGATCACATCCATATGCGGCAGCGGCGTGATCCGCACGTCCTTGCCCGAACATTCCTCGATCGCGGTGGTGCAGGCCAGCCCGTTCTTGCCGTTCATGTTCATCGAACAGGAACCGCAAATCCCTTCACGGCAGGACCGGCGAAAGGTCAGCGTCGGATCATATTCATTCTTGATCTTGATCAGCGCGTCCAGAACCATCGGGCCGCAATTGTCGAGATCAATCTCATAGGTGTCGTAACGCGGGTTCTGCCCGGAGTCGGGATCGTAGCGATACACCTTGAAGCTGCGCACCTTCGTCGCGCCTGCGGGTGCGGGGTGGGTCACACCCTTGCCGCTGATCTTGCTGTTCTTGGGCAACGCAAATTCGGCCATCTGAATAAGTCCTGCTATCCCGTTTCCACGCCCCTGAACAATATAGGGACCGCTTAGTCAAGCTGCACCATTGTGTTTGCGCACGAGTTCGCACGCCAGGTTCGCTTGCATCTGGTCAATCCAGGCCGCCCGTGGCAAGAGGGCGCCACCCCCTGATACGGCCATTCATGCGCGTCCTTTTCCTGTTCATTGGCGAACCCCATCACCTGTTTCATGCCCTGCCGATTGCAGCAGAAATGGCAGCCGCGGGTCATCGCCCGACCATCGCGCTGGCCAGCGAAGCGCATGTGCGCGTCATGCAACGCCTGGCCGATATTTACCCGGCGTTCGCGCCGGATGTGCATTTGCTGGGTCGGGGCCGGATCACCCGTTTGCTGCGCGCGATCGGCATCGGCCGTCATTCGCGCTTGCTCACCCTGCTGAGCGCGCTTCCCTTTCTGCGCGGGTTCGATGCGATTGTCGTGCCGGAACGTACCACCACCTTGATCCGCCACCTGCTGCCGCGCCACACCAGCCTGATCTTCACGCCCCATGGCGCAGGCGACCGGGCCATCATGCTGGACCCGCGCGACCGGCATTTCGATTTCGTGCTGGTGTGCGGGGAAAAGAGCGAGCAGCGGTTGCTGGAGGCTGGGACGATCCGCCCCGGCCATTATGCGACCAACGGCTATGTCAAACTGGACCTGATGGCGCAGATGCAGCGACGGCGGGTGCCGCTGTTCGACAATGATCAACCAACTGTGGTCTACGCCCCGCATTTCCGTCGCTCCCTATCCTCCTGGGATCGGTTCGGGCAGGATGTCATCGCCTGGTTCAGCGCGCAGGATCGCTACAATCTGGTTGTCGCGCCGCATGTCCGCCTGTTTGCCGATGCGCCGCAATCGGCAAGGGACGCCATCACCGCGCTCGCTATCCCTGGCAAGGTCATGATCGATCTCGATTCGGATCGCCTGTTCGACATGAGCTATATGATCGGAGCGGACATTTATCTGGGTGACGTCAGCAGTCAGGTGTATGAATTTCTGGCCATACCGCGCCCCTGCCTGTTCCTGAATGCCCATGGCGTGCAGTGGCAGGGCGATGCGGATTATCTGTTTTGGACGCTGGGCGACGTGCTGGACGATCTGTCAGACCTGCAACAGGCGCTGGACCGGGCGGCAACGCGGCACCCCCACTATATCGATGCACAGCGCCAGCGCCTCGCGGAATCGGTTGGGGGCGATCCAACCGGTGCGGCACGACGCGGTGCAGACGCCATCGCCGCCTTCCTTGAAAATGACGGCCCAGCCGGTAAGAGCGAAATATGACCACCCCCCTTGCATCGTCGCCCCCCAGCCTGTCGCTGATCGGCGCCAATCCTGCCCTGTTGTGGGGTATGACCAATGCCGAACGGCTGGCAAGACTGGCGCGCGCAGAGGGCATGACGGCTGATCCCGAAGCGACCGACGCGCGCCTTCATGTCAATCTGGACTATGTGTTCGATCCGGTTTGGCTGCGCCATGTTCTGGCTTCGCCGGGGATGGTCGTCATGGACGGCGACGCGCTTGTCATGGCGCACCTCCACCGGTCGATTGCGCCATCCGCCGATCAGATCGCCGTGCACCGGGCCACGCTGACCATCATCGATTATCGGGACGGCCCGCTGATCTACAACCGTCAACTGCGCAAACTCGACTGCCCCTTCATCCAGCGGCTGACCCCGGCAACCCGGCGCGAGATTGAGCGGCGCAGCTATTTCGGCGCCTATAAGGGCGTGACCGACCTGCTGACCAAATATCTCTGGCCCGAACTGGCGCTGGTGCTGACCCGGATCGCGGCGCAGCTGCGCATGACCCCGAATATGGTTTCGGTCATCGGCGTGACCCTGTGCCTGCTTGCGACATGGTTGTTCGCGCAGGGCATGTACTGGACCGGCTTCCTGTCCGGCTCCATCTTCATGGTGCTAGACACGGTGGACGGCAAGCTTGCCCGCTGCACCATCACCTCGTCCAAATGGGGCAATGTGATCGACCATGGCGTCGATCTGGTCCACCCGCCCTTCTGGTGGTATTTCTGGGGGACGGGGCTGGCCTATTGGGGGCTGGCGCTGTCGACCCAGACCTTCGCGCTGGTGATGGCGGCGGTGATCGCAGGCTATGTGCTGCAACGGCTGATCGAGGGGATGTTCCTCAAGGATTTCGGCATGGACATCCATGTCTGGCAGCGCTTCGACAGCCAGTTCCGCCTCATCACCGCGCGGCGCAACCCCAATATGGTCATCCTGTTCGTGTCGCTGCTGTTCGGGCGGCCCGACATCGGCCTGATCGCACTGGCCTGGTGGACGGTCATTTCCCTGATCGTCCATGCCGTGCGGCTGGCGCAAGCCTATGCCGTCAAGCGGTCCGGGCAGCCAATTGTCAGCTGGATGGAGCAAGCCCGGCCATGAACCCCACGATCGAGAAATTCGGCTGGCCCGCCACGCTGATCGCGGAGTTCACCCACTGGGTCGTGCTGCTCCGCCCGGCCCAGCCGACGCTGGGGTCGCTGATCCTGGCGGCCAAAAGCGACGCGACGGCCTTTGGCGACCTGCCTGACGACACCCATGCCGAACTCAAGACCGTCACCGTAGCGATCGAGGCGGCGCTGACCAAGGCGGTGGGCTATGCGAAGATCAACTATCTGATGCTGATGATGGTTGACCCCCACGTCCATTTCCACGTCATCCCCCGCTATGAAGGGACACGCAGCGCGGCGGGTGTGCGTGTGGCGGATTCAGGCTGGCCGGGACAGCCGGACCTTGGGTCTGCGGTCAAGCTCGACAGTGAGCTGGACAAGGTAAAAACGTGGCTGCAAATTCATTTCGATACCGAAATGAAGTAACCGGCAGCCTCTTTGACGACTGCCGCTTCTATCGCCCGTAGCGCCCCTCGGCGACCCATTTCGCGGTCAATGCCGTCGCCGCCTCGACATCCTGATGGAAGTCGACCTCCTGCCATTCCAGCCCCTCGATCGAGACGGTGCCGACCCGGTTGCCCTTGGCGATGATGTCGATCGCGCGCAGATACCAGCGCTCGACGCCTTCGGGGGTACGCATCATCTGGTCGATCTGGTTGCGGAAGATTGCCGGGCCTTCGCCGGTGAAGGCCAGCATACCGATCGACTCGGCGTTGGTGTCGGGCGGCAGCAGCCGCTTGCCGATATGGTGCAGCCGACCACTCTCGTCGCGATTCACCTTCATATCGTCATCGTCATAGTCGGGCTTCACATCGACTGTCACGGTGATCGCATCCTGCGTCCCGGCTATGAGCTTCGCGACGATCTCGTCCGACACGATAGTATCGCCGTTCAGGATGATGAAGTCCCGGTCCATCTCCTCCCGCACGATCCAGCAGGTGCCAAGGTTATCGGCCACCTGAAAGAAGGGGTTGAACACGCAGCGGATGCGCGCGCCGGTCTCGCGATACAATTGCAGCGCATGATCCTCGACCCGTTCCGTGCGGAACCCCGTCACCACCACGATGTCGGTCACGCCATTGGCGACCAGCGCGGCGATCTGCCAGCTGATCAGGGTGCGGCCGTTAAAGTCGATCATGCATTTGGGCACGTCGCGGGTCAGCGGCAACAGGCGCGATCCTTGCCCGGCGGACAGGATGATGGCTTTGGTGATGGTCATGGGGCGGGTCTTTAGAAGGGAAATTGGCCGAAAAAAAGGCGGCGTTTGCACTCGGTTCAGTGGGCGCTTAAAGCGCAGCGTGCTCCTGCGCAGGCAGGAGCCCAGATCGGAGCGAGGAACTGGGCTCCTGCCTGCGCAGGAGCACGTCGCGGTCAGTTTGAAGGACCTGGTTGGTTGATGTTCAAGCCCGGCGCAGCACAGGACGGCTTTTCCCGCATATTGGCCAATACCGGCTGGCTGCTGGGGGGCAAGGGCGTGGGCGCGGTCTTGAGCCTGGCCTATCTCGCCATCGTCACTCGCACGCTGGGCGTGGCCGATTTCGGGCAGTTCGCGCTGGTGCTGAGTGCGGCCACCGTCATCAAGACGATCATCAGTTTCGACAGCTGGCAGATCGTCGTGCGCTATGGCCAGACCCATCTGGCAGCGGACAATGGCGACGCGCTCAACCGGGTGCTGCGTTTCTGCATTATGATCGACCTTGCCTCCGCCGCGGTCGGCGGGGCGATTGCCGCCGTCATCATCCTGGCCTTTGGCGGCCTGCTGGAACTGCCGCCGGGCATGGGGTGGCAGGCATGGCTGTTCTGCATGGTGATGATGATCACGATCCGGTCCAGCCCCACCGGCATATTGCGCCTGTTCGACCGGTTCGATTCCGCCGCGCTCGCCGAAACCATGATCCCGGTCGGACGGATGATCGGCGCCGTCGCCGCGCTTTGGCTGATGCCGACGATCACCGGCTTTCTGATCGCCTGGGGCGCGGCGGAACTATTATGTGCGCTCGCCTATTGGTGGCTCGCTTTGCGCGAAGGGCGCGGGCGGATCGGCGCGTGGCGCGCGGGACGGGCGCTGGATGCGCGGGTGGAGAATCCCGGCATTGTCGGCTTCCTGACCGCCACCAACCTCCAGACCAGCCTGTCGTCCATGGGACAGCAGGTCGCAGTGCTGGTGGTCGGGCTGTTCGTCGGGCCAGTCGGCGCGGGCCTGTATCGCCTCGCCAACCAGCTTGCCAATTCGCTGACGAAGATTTCCAGCCTGCTGTCGCGCAGCATCTTCGTCGAGCTGTCACGCAGCGGCAGTCAGGGGGGCGAGGCGCTGGGCGCGCTGTTCCGCCGTACCAACCGGCTGGCGCTGGTCGCTGGCGCGGTGATCATCGCGCTGATCCTGACCATCGGCCATCCGCTGCTGGGGCTGATCGCCGGGCGGGAATTTCTGCCCGCCTATCCGCTGCTGCTGCTGTTGGGCATCGCCGCCTGCATCGACCTGATCGGGGTCAGCTATCGCCCGCTGCTGATGGCGACCGACCGGGCGGGCCTGTCGCTGCGCATCACCTTCATCTCGACCGCGCTGTTGCTGGGGATGCAGGCCGCGCTGTTGCCGCTTTACGGCACGATGGGCGCAGCCAGCGCCAATATCGTCGCGGCCATCGCCGGCTTCGTGATGATGGGCCTGGCCAGCCGCAAGGCTGTTCGCGCGCAGGGGTGAGCGGGCGGCTGGGCGTAGCTTCACCTTCCGCCGTTCGTTTGGAGTGCAGTCGAGAAACGTGGCCCGCGGTTTCTCGACTGCGCTCGAAACGAACGGCGGGGGGAAGATGACACCCCGCTCCTGTTCCGTCCCCCCCGCTCACGACGCCCAACAAAAAAGGGGCCGGAAATCCGGCCCCTTCTCGATCGTCTGACAGTAGCTGAAACGCTTAGCGCTTCGAGAACTGGAAGCTCTTGCGGGCCTTCGCCTTGCCGTACTTCTTACGTTCGACAACGCGGCTGTCGCGAGTCAGGAAGCCTTCGGCCTTGACCGCGCTGCGCAGCGCCGGTTCGTACTTGGTCAGCGCCTGGGCGATGCCATGCTTGACCGCGCCGGCCTGACCCGAAAGGCCACCACCCTTGACGGTGCAGATCACGTCATACTGACCAGTGCGGTCGGTGACGCCGAACGGCTGGTTGATCACCAAACGCAGGGTCGGACGGGCGAAATAGATTTCCTGATCGCGGCCATTGACCGTGATCTTGCCGGTGCCGGGCTTTACCCAGACGCGGGCAACGGCGTCCTTACGACGGCCAGTCGCATAGGCGCGGCCAAGATTGTCGATTTCCTGCTGGCGCAGCGGCATGGTCGACACAGGCGGCGCGATGGGCGCGTCGGCGGCAACGTCCGCAGCAGGCGCTTGCGCAGCGGCAGGCGCGGCAGCCGGAGCCGCGGCGGCTTCGGCAGCGATCTGTGCGAGATCGGACAGGGACTGGCGGTTATCGGACATTATGCACCCACCTTGTTCTTGCGGTTGCGCGACGCGAAGTCGAGCACTTCGGGGTTCTGGGCTTCATGCGGATGCTCGGCGCCGCCGAACACGCGCAGGTTGCGCATCTGCTGGCGACCCAGCGGGCCACGCGGGATCATGCGTTCGATCGCCTTTTCCAGCACGCGCTCAGGGAAACGACCTTCCAGAATCTTGGCCGGGGTGGTTTCCTTGATGCCGCCGGCATAGCCGGTGTGCTTGTAATAAACCTTGTCGGTCAGCTTCTTGCCGGTGAACTTCACCTTGCCAGCATTGATGATGATGACATTGTCACCACAATCGACATGGGGCGTGAAGCTGGGCTTGTGCTTGCCGCGCAGGATATTCGCCACGGTCGAAGCGAGACGGCCGACCACAAGGCCTTCCGCGTCGATCAGGACCCATTTTTTTTCGACCGTCGCCGGCGTCGCCGACTTGGTGGTCTTCATCAGCGCCTTCATGGTGCCAATTCTCCAGAATGAAAAAGGAAACCGGACGCCGTTGCCGACGCCCGGAAGTGGGGCGCTAATGACGGGTGGCAGGCTGTAAGTCAAGAGATTCGGCGGCTTTGCTGACGGGTAAAATAATACCCGTTGCTAATCGGCAGGCGTTAAATCCCGCTTTTCGGTCACCGCGCGCGTTCCCAGCGCCAGATTGCGTTGCTGCTGCTCGATCAGGCCGGTGCGCCGCGACAGGTGGTAAGTAACGCCGACAACGATCCCCTGCCCAGCCAATTGTTCATCCAGATCGAGCGCGGCATCCGACCGCGCCGTCACCCGCAGCACGCCTTCGACCGGGACCGGACGGCCAAGCGGCGCGCCAGCGACCGTCCGCACGCCGCGCCCCGCGCCATCCTCCACCGTGTCGCCAGCAAACAGGAAGATCGGTCGCAACTCGCCCGCCAGCAACGCCAGCCGCCCTTCCGGCGACAGGCCCGACAGCAAGGCCTGTACGGACAGCACGGCCTTGTGCCGCGGGGTGTCTGGCGCAAAGCTCGCCTGCATCTTTGCCAACCCGGCCTCTACCGCGCCCCAGACCGCATCCATATTGTCGAGCGCTGTAATCTGTCCCCTGGCATCGACATGAAAGCGATGCTCCACCCCGATCAGCGGCGTCAGCGCGGCGGCATAGGGTTCAGCGCCCGAAGCAGGCGCATCGCTGTCGATAGTGCGCAAGGTGGCGTGGAGGATATAGCCGTCCGCAACCTTGTCGAACCGCAGGTCGCGGGTCGCGGTGAACCGGCTGACCTTGCCTTCGACGGGGCGGTGTTGCTCGATCCGATAGGTGAGATTGCGATCGACCGGCGGCGCGAAGGGGATGGCAATCGCTTCGGCCTGCGCCACCCCTGGCACCAGCAGCGCCAGCGAGAGCGCCGCTGCACGCATCGCCATCATATGCGTCGGGTGCCAATGGCATGCGCGCCCCAGGCTGCCGACGCCACGACCAGAGCGCCGACCGCCTGGTGCAGCACGGCGAGCGGCAGGGCGATGCCGCTCAGCACGGTCGCGATGCCCAGCACGATCTGCGTACCGACCGCCGCATTGATCGCGATCGAGGGTGCGCGCTGTCCGGCGCGCCTGGCCTGCCGGGCCAGCAGGATGAGCGCAACGGCAGCGCCCCAGGCCCACCAGCGATGGAGAAAATGGACGAGATAGGGATCACTGGAGACGGTGGCCCAAAGCGAACCCATCCAGCTGATCCCTTCCGGCACCAGATGATCGTTCATCAGCGGCCAAGTGCTGGATACATAGCCCGCATCCAGACCGGCCGTGAAAGCGCCCAACATGAGTTGCACGAACAGCGCCAGCAGCGCGACGAGCGCCAGCGGCCGCAATCGTGCCGGACGGGCGCCGCTGTTGCGCGACAATGCCAGCAGATCGAGCGCGGTCCAGATCAATCCGCCGATGATGAAAAGCGCCGTCAGCAAATGTACCGCCAGCCGGTAATGGCTGACATCGGTGCGCAACGTCAGGCCCGACTTGACCATCCACCAACCAATTGCCCCCTGCAATCCGCCGAGCGCCAGGAGCGCCACCAGCCGGGGGCCGTAACCCGCCGGAATGGCGCGTTTCCACGCAAACCATGCCAGCGGCAAGGCGAAGGCGATCCCGATCAGCCGCCCCAGCAGCCGGTGCAGCCATTCCCAGAAGAAGATGAACTGGAAATCGGACAGGCTCATGCCCCGGTTGATCTGCTGATATTCGGGGATTTGCTGATAGAGGCGGAAGGCCTCCATCCACTGGTCATGGGTCAGCGGCGGTATGGCGCCGGTGATCGGCTTCCACTGGGTGATCGACAGGCCCGATTCGGTCAGGCGGGTGATGCCGCCGACCACGACCATGAAGAACACCAGCGCAGCGACGAACAGCAACCAGCGGGCGATCGCCACCGGGCGGGGAGAGGGATTGGCCATAGCCGGTCCATGCCCCCAAGCCGATGGCGTTTCAAGCCGGACGATCGGGACAGATTGTCCCAGACGTCAAAGACAGGCTTTCCAGGCCGCGACCAGATCGCGCCCGCGCGCGCGAACCAGCGCCGCATCGTCGCCGGGGCGGTAGAGCGCACCACCCACGCCGATCCCTTCGCAGCCGCCCGTCAGCCACTCGCCGATCGTGTCCGCGCCGGTGCCGCCCACGGCCCAGACGCCGATATGTTTGGGGAGCACATCCTTGATCGCCTTCACATAGGCCGGGCCGAGCCGGGCGGCGGGGAAGAGTTTGATCCGGCGCGCGCCCGCGGCGATCGCGGCAAAGGCTTCGCTGGGGGTCATGAAGCCGGGCAGCAGGTCAAGGCCCAGTTCTGCACCGCGCGCAATGACGGCGGGGTTGGTGTTGGGCGTCACCATGATGCGCCCGCCCACACCATGCAGTTGTTCCAGCGCCTCGACGCTCAGCACCGTGCCCCCGCCAATGATCGCGCGGTCGCCAAAGGCCTGTTGCATTGCGCCGATGCTGACGAGGGGGTCGGGCGAGTTGAACGGGACTTCAAGGATGCGGATGCCCGCCTCCACCAGCGCCGCGGCTACGTCCAGCGCCTCGTCCGGGCGGATGCCGCGCAGGATGGCGGCGATCGGCGGGGCGCCATCGGCCAACAGATCGTCCATCGTCATACCAACATATCTCCAGCATAACCCAGTCCGGCCAGCGCGCAGGCGTCGCCATCCAGACGGTGCGATTCCACGCCCTGCACGGCCAGCGCGCGGGCATAGCGATCCGACAGGCGCGCATCGCCGATCAGCGTCACGCCATGGTCCGCGCGCAGCAATGCACGCGCTTCGGCTATTTCGCCCCCGATCAGCAGGCCCGACAAATAGCCCAGCGCCCAATCGGCGGATCGCCCGGCACGCAGCCGCATCGCCCGCGCGGCGAACAGTCCGGCCAGCACAGCCCCCTCCCCCGCCCGCGCCAGCCCTTCGGCAAAGCCCGCAGCCTCTTCGGCGGCATCGCCGACGCTATCCTTTGGCCCCAAAGTCGATCCGTCCCGCAGCAAGGCGAACAGTTCGCCGGTGGGCACGGTGCGGAACGCCAGCACCCGGCCATCCTCTACCAAGGCCCATTTGCTGTGGGTGCCCGGCAGCACGATCAGGCGACGGCCCTGCGCCAGTGCCGGATCACGCACGCAGGCGCCGAAAATCTGCGCTTCCTCGCCACGCATGACGTCGGGGACGCCATCCGCGCCGGTACAGGCCAGTCCCGCCATGATCGCGATCGGCACGCCACGCCAGTCAAAGCCTGTGGCGGCTGCGCGCCAGGCTTCCACATCGGACGGGCAATCAGCATAGGGAGCCTCTACCCAGCCATCGCGCGCGCCAACCATGCCGCACAGGGTGACGGAAAGCGGCATGGCATCGGCCAGCCAGGGGGCGACCGTATCGACAAAGGCGGCTTCCGCATTCCGCCCGGCGACAGCGATGCCCGGCCCGTCGCGGCGCGCGACGATCCGTCCGTCCTCGACCCGGAACAGGCGCAGATTGCTCGTTCCCCAATCGCCGATGACCCGATACGCGCTCATCGCGGACCGGCTTTCGTAAAAATCTCGATCCGCCTCACTTGTTCTCGACACAGCTTCTTGAATTCCTATTTGTCTGAGTATATCAGGAGGCCAAGCGCGTCAACGTGCCATAGTCCATCAAGTGTCAGGATGCCCAATGAGTGATTCGTCCAAGCCAGCCTTCAAATTGCGCAGTCGCGCCTGGTTCGACAACCCCGACAATATCGACATGACAGCGCTCTATCTGGAACGCTATCTGAATTTCGGGCTGAGCCTGGAGGAATTGCGCAGCGGCAAGCCGATCATCGGCATTGCCCAGACCGGCAGCGACCTTTCGCCCTGCAACCGCCATCATATGGTGCTGGCCGAACGCATGCGCGACGGTATTCGCGAAATGGGCGGGATCGCGCTGGAATTTCCGGTCCACCCGATTCAGGAAACCGGCAAGCGCCCGACGGCGGGCCTGGACCGCAACCTTGCCTATCTGGGGCTGGTCGAAGCGATGTACGGCTATCCGCTCGACGGGGTGATCCTGACCACCGGCTGCGACAAGACCACGCCTGCGCTGCTGATGGCGGCTGCGACCGTCAACATTCCCGCCATCGCCCTGTCCGTCGGCCCGATGCTGAATGGCTGGCACAAGGGCGAGCGCACCGGGTCCGGCACCATCGTATGGAAAGCGCGGCAATTGCTGGCGGCGGGCAAGATCGACGATGAAGGCTTTATCAAGCTCGTCGCGTCGTCCGCGCCATCGACCGGCTATTGCAACACCATGGGGACGGCATCGACCATGAACTCGCTTGCCGAGGCGCTGGGCATGATGCTGCCGGGTTCGGCCGCTATTCCCGCCCCTTATCGCGATCGCCAGGAAGCCGCCTATCTGACCGGCAAGCGCATCGTCGAGATGGTGCATGAGGATCTCAAGCCATCCGACATTCTGACCAGAGATGCGTTCCACAACGCCATCATGGTCAACAGCGCCATCGGCGGATCGACCAACGCGCCCATTCATCTGGCGGCGATTGCCCGCCATATCGGCGTCGACCTGCCGCTCAAGGATTGGGAGAGCGTCGGGCACAAGATTCCCTTGCTGGTCAATCTCCAGCCTGCAGGCGAATATCTGGGCGAGGATTATTATCGCGCCGGGGGCGTTCCCGCTGTGGTGGCGCAGTTGATCGCGCAAGGGCTGATCCATGAAGGCGCGATGACCGTCAACGGCAAGACCATGGGCGACAATTGCCGGGGCGTGGAAATAGAGGATGAGAAGGTCATCCGCCCTTATGACCAGCCGCTGGTCGAGGATGCAGGCTTCCTGGTGCTGTCGGGCAACCTGTTCGACGCAGCCGTCATGAAAACCAGCGTCATCAGCGCCGAATTCCGCGACCGTTATCTGTCCAACCCGGACGATCCCAACGCCTTTGAAGGGCTGGCAGTCGTGTTTGACGGGCCGGAGGATTATCATCGCCGCATCGACGATCCGTCGGTCGGCATCACCGACCAGACATTGTTGTTCATGCGCGGCGCGGGGCCGATCGGCTATCCCGGCGCAGCCGAAGTCGTCAACATGCGCCCGCCTGCCTATCTGATTACCGAGGGCGTATCGGCCCTGCCCTGCATCGGCGATGGGCGCCAGTCCGGCACGTCGGGCAGCCCGTCGATCCTGAACGCATCGCCCGAAGCGGCGGCTATGGGTGGCCTCGCGCTGCTGGAAACGGGGGACCGGGTGCGGATGGACCTGAACGCCGGTACCGTTAACGTGCTGATTTCCGAAGAGGAACTGGAAGCGCGGCGTGCAGCGCTGGTGGCCGCAGGCGGCTATAAATATCCCGCATCGCAAACCCCTTGGCAGGAAATCCAGCGCGCCGTCGTGGGGCAGATGAATACGGGTGCGATCCTTGAAGGGGCGGAGAAATATCAGCGCATTGCCCAGACCATGGGCCTGCCACGCGACAATCACTGACCCCCTATTTCATGAATATGGAGACTATTATGTTCAACGGAGCCATTCTCGTCGGTGCAGGCGAGCGTCAGGGCGGCGATCCATTCCATGCGATCCACCCGGCCACCGGCGAAAAGGGCAGCGTCGCCTTTTCCAGCGCCATGCCGGACGATGTCGCGGAAGCCGCCGCGCTTGCCGACGCGGCGTTTGACAGTTTTTCGACGCTGGCCCCCGACGCCCGCGCCACTTTCCTGGAAACCGTCGCTGACCAGATCGTCGCCATTGGCGACCTGCTGATCGAAACCGCGATGGCCGAATCCGGCCTGCCGCGGGCGCGGCTGGAAGGCGAGCGCGGCCGCACCGTAGGCCAGTTGCGCCTGTTCGCCAGCTATGTGCGGCTGGGTGACTGGCTTGACGCAACGATCGACCCCGCCATGCCCGACCGTGCGCCGCTGCCGCGTGCGGACCTGCGCCGCGTCAACCATTCGGTCGGCCCGGTCGCGGTGTTCGGCGCGTCCAACTTCCCGCTCGCCTTCTCGGTCGCGGGCGGTGACACCGCTTCGGCCTTCGCCGCAGGGTCGCCTGTCATCGTGAAGGGGCATAGCGCCCATCCCGGCACGGGCGAGCTGGTCGCCCGCGCCATCCAGGCGGCGGTCAAGGCGTGCGGCCTGCATGAAGGCGTGTTTTCCTACCTGCCCGGCAACAACCGGGCGCTGGGCGGCGCGCTGGTTGCCGATCCGCGCGTCAAGGCGGTGGGCTTCACCGGATCGCGCGGCGGCGGTGTCGCGCTGATGAAGATCGCGGCCGAACGGGCGGAGCCGATCCCGGTCTATGCCGAAATGTCCTCGATCAATCCCGTCGTCCTGCTGCCCGGTGCGCTGGCCGACCGGGCCGCGGCGATGGGGACGGCCTTTGTCGGGTCGCTGACCATGGGGTCGGGGCAGTTCTGCACCAACCCCGGACTGGTCATCGCGCTGGACGGGCCGGACCTCGACACATTCGTTGCGGCGGCGGCGGAAGCCTTGTCCGGTGCTGCGCCGCAGGTCATGCTGACCCCCGGCATCTACGACGCCTATGAAAAGGGCGTTGCAGCTCTGGAAAGCGCGGAGGGCGTCACCACCATCGCGCGCGGCACGGAAGCGGAAGGCTGCAATCGCGGCAAGGCCGCTTTCTTTGCAACCGATTCGGCGACCTTCGGCGCGAACCCGCTGCTGGCGGAAGAAGTGTTCGGGTCTTCGTCGGTGCTGATCCGGTGCAGCAGCATCGATGAAGTCATCGCCACGATCGCGGGCCTTGAAGGCCAGTTGACCGCAACGCTGCAACTGACGGACGCGGACAGCGCCGACGCAGCCCGGCTCCTGCCCGTGCTGTCGCGCAAGGTTGGGCGTATCCTGACCAATGGCTGGCCCACCGGCGTCGAAGTGACCCATGCCATGGTCCATGGCGGCCCCTTCCCATCGACCGCCGATGGCCGCTCCACATCGGTCGGCACGCTGGCGATGATGCGTTTCCTGCGGCCTGTCTGCTATCAGGACGTGCCGGACGCGCTGCTGCCCGCGGCCTTGCAGGCGTCCAATCCGCTCGGCCTCAATCGCCGGATCGACGGCAAGCTGGTGGTCGCGGCATGACTATCAGGGCAGGTCTGGTGGGGCTGGGCAAAATCGCGCGCGACCAGCACCTGCCCGCAATGGCCAGGACGGCTGGCATCGATCTGGTCGCCATCGCCAGCCGCAACGCGCAAGGGGACGGGGTGCATAATTATCCCGACCTCGGCGCGATGCTGGCGGGCGAGCCGGATCTGGACGCTGTCATCCTGTGCCAGCCGCCCCAGGCCCGCTATCATGCCGCGCGGCAGGCGCTGCTGGCGGGCAAGCATGTGTTTCTGGAAAAGCCACCGGGCGCGACCGTGTCCGAAGTGGAGGCGCTGATCGCGCTGGCCAAGGCGCAGAATGTCACCCTCTATGCCAGTTGGCACAGCCGCTATGCCGCCGCCGTGGCGCAGGCGAAGGCGTGGATAGCGCAGCGCAGGATAGAGCGCATTTCGATCCAGTGGCGCGAAGATGTCCGTCACTGGCATCCCGGCCAACCCTGGATATGGGAGGCCGGCGGCTTCGGCGTGTTCGATCCAAGCATCAATGCGCTGTCGATCCTGACCGAAATCGTGCCCGAACCCGTCACCCTGCTGTCAGCCAGCCTGGAAGTGCCATCCAACAAGGACGCTCCCATCGGCGCGACGCTGGCGATGGCGACCGCATCGGGCGCCCCGATCGACACTGTGTTCGACTGGCGGCAAACCGGGCCGCAGACATGGGACATTGCGGTCGATACCGATAATGGCAGCCTGCTTCTGTCCGAAGGCGGCAATATGCTGCGGTTGGACGGGGAAGTTCAGATGAAAGCCCCGGACGAGGAATATCCCGCCATGTATCGCCGGTTCGTCGATTTGGTCGCCACGCGCACGATTGATGCTGACATCGTGCCGCTGCGGCTGGTAGCTGATGCCTTCCTTTGTGGACGGCATTGTCCTACGGCGATATTCGAGGACTGAAACGGGAGAGAATATAGTGGCTAGCGGGCGCAAGGTCGGATCGGAAGAGAGCGGGCTGCGTATCCACCAGACGATCGCGCGCGATCTGGGCACCGCTATCCTGACTGGCCGCTACCAGCCCGGCGAATTGTTCGAAGGCGAGATTGAGGCGTCCGACCGCCTGGGCGTTTCGCGCACCGCCTATCGCGAGGCGGTCCGCATCCTGATCGCCAAGGGAATGCTGGAAAGCCGCCCCAAGGCCGGTACCCGCGTCCTGCCGCGCAATCGCTGGAATGTGCTGGACCCCGAAATGCTCGCCTGGATGTTCGCGGGCGAACCGGATTCTCGGTTCATCCGCGACCTGTTCGAACTGCGCGGCGTGATCGAACCAGCCGCAGCGGAATTTGCCGCACGCCGCCGCACCGACGAGCAACTGGCGGTGATGGAAACGGCGCTCGACGATATGGGGCGCTATGGCCTTTCCACCCCGGAAGGCCGCGCTGCTGATCAGCGCTTCCACAATATGATCCTGGCCGCGACCCGCAATGACGCGCTGGAGGCGCTGGCCAGTTCCGTAGGCGCAGCGGTGAGCTGGACCACGACCTTCAAGCATCGCAAGAAATTGTTGCCGCGCGATCCCCTGCCCGATCACCGCGCCGTGTTTCAGGCGATCGCCGCGCGCGACACGGCAGCGGCGCGGGCGGGCATGGCCGAATTGCTGCGGCTGGCGCTCGCTGACATGGACATTGCGCTGGTGGAACCGAACGGC
The DNA here is from genome assembly GCF_059424385.1 of Sphingobium sp. GW456-12-10-14-TSB1. Taxonomy (NCBI): domain Bacteria; kingdom Pseudomonadati; phylum Pseudomonadota; class Alphaproteobacteria; order Sphingomonadales; family Sphingobiaceae; genus Sphingobium; species Sphingobium sp. GW456-12-10-14-TSB1. The sequence continues at coordinate 1,951,943 of NZ_JBWKZI010000001.1, forward strand.
GAAGGCTAAGCAGTCCCCCGCCACTCACCATACATTTTGATACAAAATTCTTCCTGCGACTCATTTGCAATTGCGAATCGTTCGCGGTATGCGGTCGACATCCATCCTCGCAGGACCAGTCACCCATCCGATGCACGGAACCGCCCGCCTTAAGCAGCAGCAGAAGAAGAAGTCCGCCAAATCCTTCTGGCTCAAGCAGCTGCATAGCTGGCACTGGATCAGTTCGGCGATCAGCCTGATCGGGCTGCTGCTTTTCGCTTTCACCGGCATCACGCTCAACCATGCCGCCGATGTCGAAGGATCGCCCCAGACGATCGAGAAAAGTGCGACTTTGCCCACCGATCTGCGCAAGCTGATTGCGCCAGATGATGCGCCCGATGCCAAAAAGCCGCTGCCTGCGCCGGTCGCGGCCTGGGTTGAAAAGACGACCGGGCAGCGCGGCGGTGGCGAGGCGGAATGGTCTGCCGACGAAATCTATCTCGCGTTGCCCCGCCCCGGCGGCGATGGATGGGTCTCGATCGACCGGAACGACGGGACGGTGACCAGCGAAGCAACCAGCCGGGGCTGGGTCAGCTATCTCAATGATCTGCACAAGGGCCGCAATACCGGCACGGTGTGGAAATGGTTTATCGACATTTTCTCGGTCGCCTGTTTCCTGTTCGCGCTGACCGGACTGCTGCTGCTCCAGTTGCACGCGAAGAAGCGCCCCAGCACCTGGCCGCTCGTCGCCATCGGCCTGGCCCTGCCGGCAGTGCTGGCCATCATCTTCATCCATTAAGGGGAATTTTCATGCAGATCAGCCATCGCCTGCTGCTGACCGGCACCGCCGCGCTAGGCACGATTGCAGCGCCAGCCACCGCGCAGACGCTGAACCTCTCGGTCGGCATACCGCGCCTGTCGGTGGCTGAATATCACCGCCCCTATGTCGCGATCTGGATCGAAAAACAGGGGGCGACGCCGCGCACCCTGTCGGTCTGGTATGATTATGACATGAAAAAGGGGGAAGGCACCAAATGGCTGCGCGACGTGCGGCAATGGTGGCGCGCTTCGGGGCGGACGATGAGCTTTCCAGCCGATGGCGTGACGGGTGCAACCCGCGCACCCGGCGACAACAAGATCGCTTTTGTCGCGGGCAAGGGTCCGCTCGGCGCGCTCAGCCCCGGCAATTACACGCTGATCGTGGAAGCGGCACGCGAAGTGGGTGGTCGCGAAGTCGTCCGCCTGCCCTTCGCCTGGCCGGCAAAGCCCGGCAGCACCGTCAAGGCGCAGGGCAATGCGGAACTGGGCACCGTCGCCCTGAATTTCGGCAAATAGGGGATAAGATGATGAAAGCCAGACTGATGATCGCGGGCGCCTTGGCCGCCCTTATGCTCCCCGCCGCGGCGCAGGCGCACCGCCAGTGGATGATGCCATCCTCGACCACCCTGTCGGGCAGCGAAAGCTGGGTGACGGTCGATGCTGCCGTGTCCAACGATCTTTTCTATTTCGAGCATGTGCCGATGCGGACCGACGGCATCGTCGTAACCCAGCCGGACGGCAGCATCGGGAAGATCGAAAATGCCGCGACCGGCAAATATCGGTCGACCTTCGACGTGCATCTGACCCAGCCGGGCACCTACCGCATCGGCAGCGTGTCGACCAATATGATGGGCAGCTATAGGCTGAACGGCAAGCAGGAACGGCTGCCGCGCGGCACGACCAAGGACAAGCTGGCCAGTGTCATTCCGGCGGGCGCGACCGACGTGCAGGTCGCTGAAGCGTCCAATCGCAACGAGATTTTCGTGACGCTGGGCGCGCCCACCACCGGGGTGTTCAAGCCGACCGGATCGGGCATCGAACTGGTGCCCGTGACCCATCCCAACGATCTGGTGTCGGGCGAAACCGCCAGCTTCCAGTTTCTGCTCGACGGCAAGCCGGCGGCAGGCCTGAAGGTCACCGTTATCCCCGGCGGCATCCGTTATCGCGATGCGCTGGGCCAGATGGACCTGGTCGCCGATCAGGATGGCAAGGTCGCGATCACATGGCCGCAGCCGGGCATGTACTGGCTGAATGCCAGTGTCGGTGGCGGGCGCGAGGGTGATGGCCCCGGCGGCCCTGGTGCCGGCGCACCGGGCGCATCGCCTGCGCCTGCGCGCCCCGCCGGTCCGCCGCAGCGGCGGGCATCCTATGTCAGCACGCTGGAAGTGCTGGCGCCCTGACCCACGCAGTCCGAACCGCGATCCCGCCCGACCTGTCGCCCGACCAGCTTGCCGGGCGAGCGCGGGCGGGCCGTATCGTGACGTTGGGCGGACCGACCATGGGGACCAGCTGGTCCGCCATGCTGGTCGATCCGCCCGCCAATTGCCAGGCCGCGATCGAGGATGGTCTGGCCCGCATCATCGACCAGATGAGCAATTGGGAGGCAGACTCCGCGATCAGCCGGTTCAACCGAACGCCGGTGGGCGATTGGATGACCCTGCCGCCGGACATGCTGACGGTGCTGCGGGCCGGGCTGGGCATGGCGCGGCTGTCGAACGGCGCCTTCGATCCGGCGATCGGCGCGCTGGTTGATCAATGGGGCTTTGGTCCCGCCGCCCGTCCGCGCCCCGCCCCCTTGATCGATAGCGCGCCATGGCAGGCGATCGAACTGGATGGCGACGAGGCCCGCCGCATCGCCCATGTCGCGCTTGATTTTTCCGGCATTGCCAAGGGTTTTGCGGTCGATGCCATGGCGGCTGGGTTGCGGGCATTGGGGGTCGCCAATTTCCTCATCGAAATCGGCGGCGAGTTGCGCGGCGACGGCGTGAAGCCCGACATGCAGCCCTGGTGGGTCGATGTGGAGCCTCCGCCGGGTCTGGCGATACCCGTGCTGCGCATCGCGCTATGTGGCCTCTCGGTCGCGACATCGGGCGACTATCGCCGCTTCCGCATGGAAGGCGATGCGCGCCTGTCGCACAGTATCGACCCGGCGCGTGGCGCCCCGATCCCCCAGGGGGTGGCATCCGTTACGGTATTGCATGAACATGCGATGCTGGCGGACGCATGGGCCACTACGATCACCGTTATGGGCCCGGCGCAGGGCATGGCGTTGGCCACGCGCCACGCCCTGCCCGCCCGGCTGGTGCTGCGGACAGACGATGGCGCGCAGGAATATATGACCCCCGCGCTCACCAGGATGCTGGAATGAAGGGTGGTGCCTGACGCCAAGGCTGCTATGCGGACGCCCATGCACAATCTTTCCGGAACCGTCTCCGTCGATGGCGACATATATGAATGGGAACTCCGGCGCGAGCCGCAATGGAGCGATGCCGAGGGCTGGAAGGGCATGACCATCGCCCTGTCACAGCAGGATTGCCAGCGCGGCGCGGTGCTGGAATTTCCGCCGCCCAAACGCCTGCTCAAAGGCTTGCAGCGCGGCCGCCTCCAGATCAACGACGCCATTGTCACCAGGGGCATCCGCGCCGCCTTGCTGGCGGGATGGGAGCCTGCATCGCGCGGCAAGCCGATGATATTCACCGTCGACGCGGACGGCAATTAAGCGTCAGCTTTCGGCCCAGCGGCGCAGCAGATTGTGATAAACGCCGGTCAGGCGGATCACCTCCCCATGCTCCTGCCCAAGCGTCCCGCCCAGTTCCTGTACGCTGCGATCCAGATCGAACAGGATTTGCCGCGCGGCATCGTCACGGATCATCGACTGGAGCCAGAAGAAGCTGGCCACGCGCCGCCCGCGCGTGACCGGCTCGACCCGGTGCAGCGACGATGAAGGATAGAGGACGGCGTGGCCCGCAGGCAGCTTGACGCTCTGCACCCCGAAATTGGTTTCGATCGTCAGTTCGCCGCCATCATAGGCGTCCGGCTCTTCCAGAAAGACAGTCATCGACAGGTCGGACCGGACGCGAAAGCCGGTCCCGGCCTGAATGCGCACCGCATTGTCGACATGGACGCCGAACGCCTGCCCGCCCGCATAGCTGTTGAACAAGGGCGGGAAAATCTTGAGCGGCAGCGCGGCAGCTATGAACAGGGGCGATCGGCCCAGCGCATCGAGCACCATCTGCCCGGCCTGCTTGGCGGCGGGCGCGTCTTCCGGCAATTGCAGATTATGCTTGGCCAAAGCGGATTGCGGGCCGGACGTGACGTTACCGTCCACCCATTCCGCGCCGTCGATCAGGGCGCGGATCGCGGCGACACCAGCGGCGTCGATCAGGTCGGGAATGGCAATGAGCATGACTGGGGCCGCGTTTCAGGCTGCTTCGCTGCGCAGGACGAAGGGAATTTCGACCACGCCCTTGACCCGCATCGGTTGACCGTTGCGGACGACCGGCGACCAGCGCCATTTGCGCACCGCGTCGCGCGCCGCTTCGTCCAGCCGGGCAAAGCCGCTGCTCTGCGATATGGCGATGCTGTCGACCGCGCCGTCGATCCCAAGTGTCAGGGTCAGCACGACCGTCCCTTGCTCCCGCTTGCGACGGCTTTCGATGGGATAGCGCGGCGGCTTGCCCGCGATCATCTGGGCGCTCAGGTCACCGCCCTGGATCAGGCTGGGCGGGGCTGGCGAAACGGCAGCCGGTGATGGAGTGGGCACGGCCACGACAGCGCGTTGGGGCGTGGGCACCGGCACCGGATCGGGCGTGGTCTGCACAGTCTGGACCGGCGGCACCGGCGTCTGAACGATCGGCGGCGGCGTCACGATTTCCGGAGTCGACGGCGGCGGTGGCGGTGTTTCGGCGGACGGCGGTGGCGGGGGTGGCGAAAGATTGACCACCGTCAGCTTGGCTTCCTGCATCCGCTGGACATGGCTGCGGACCTGGACCAGCGCGGCGATCAGCAGGACATGGAAGATCAGGATGGCCGCGATGACCGGAATATTGGGGCGCGAGCCTGCGCCATAGCGACCGGGCGCTGGCCGTTCCTCCGGTTGCGATCGGGCAAGGCCGATGGCGGACGGGCGATCAAAATCATGCGACAGGTCGGTCGGGAAATCGTCGGCTGGCCGACTTGCAGCATGGAGCATGGCAGCGCCTTCCTTCCCTTGATCCGATGCCTATCTCGATAACGCGAACCATAATGCGAATCAATTGCGTTATTTACTTATTGGCGGACGGGCGGCGACCCGAGGAGGATGGAGTGTATCGCCGCCCGCCCGCTCGCCCCCGGCAAGGGACAAATGCCGGGGGAACGGAGTTTACAATTTATAACCCAGCGTCAGCACCCACGAACGGCCTTCGCCGGGATTGGCCCAGCCATTGTTGCGGATGCTGGTATAATATTTTTCGTTGGTGAAGTTCTGGACATTGAGCTGCGCGCTCAGCTTTTCCGTGATGGGGTAGGACAACATCGCGCGATGGACCAGATAATCGTCCGACTTGTACATCGTCGCGCCAGTGATGTTCGAGAGATACCAGCTGCCCTGATAGGTCAGGCCATAGCCAAGTTCGAGGCCGAAGGGCAGCGTATAGGTGGTGAACAGGCTGCCCGAATGTTTCGGATTGTTGGTCATCGGATTACCCGCCTGGGTATCCACCACGCCCTGCGATTTCTGATAGTCCGAAATGCTCTGGATCACCTTGGTGTCGAGATAGGTGTAGTTGGCGAAGATCGTCCAGGCGTCGGTGATGTTCCCGGTTGCGCCCAAGGTGATGCCGTTCACCCGGTTGCGGCCGTCGTTGACCGGCAGGTTCCCGATTAGCGGATCGTTGCTGGCGACGCGGTAATTGGTCCGTTCGTTGCGGAACACCGCGGCGGTCAGTTGCAGCTTTGCATCGAACAGGTCGATCTTGCCGCCAACCTCGTAATTGACGGCCTGTTCGGGCTTTGCCTCGCATGGGTCGTTGAACAGGTTGGCCTCCGCCGCCAGCCCGCAGCCAGCACGGACGGTCGTTGCCGTGGGGTTCTTGCTGTTCCCGTAAGCGACGTAAAGGCTGGCATTTTCCGCCGGTTTGTAGACCAGCCCGATACGGTAGGAGAAGAGGTTGTCGGTCGCGTTCTGCGACCGGCCAGTGGTATAGGCGCCACCTGCTGCCGGTGTGGCAATCGTATCCGCACGGAAGCGGGCGCGATTATGTTCGTAGCGGACGCCGCCGTTGATTTCGAGCTGATCGACGATCTTGACCGCGGCGAAAGCATAGGCCGCGATGTTGAACAGGTCGCCATCCTGATGACCGGAACGGATCGCGTTGACAGGGCCGGTATAGATGGCGTTTGGATTGCTGATGCTGATCGGATCGAGCACCGGGTTGGGCAGCGCGCCGCCAGCATTGCGCAGGACGTTGCCGTTATCCAGCGCATAGTCTTCCTGCAGCATCGACGTGCCGAGCACGAGCGAATGGCCGCCGGGAATGGTGAAGGTCAGATCGAGCTGGTTATAGAGCGTGTCGTTGACGGAGTTGCGGAATCCGCCGCGCGGGCCGCTGGGATAATAGGTGCCGGGCACCTGTCCCGCAGCGCAGGCCACGCCGGTCTGGGTCTGGCCGTTGGCAAGGCAATAGGTGCCCTGTGGCGGATTGACGATCAGCTTCTGTTCGACCCGCTGCCAGCGCGACAGGTTGCGAACGGCCAGGAGATCACTGAAACGATGGTCGAAGATGGCGGTCGCCTGATCAATCGTCTGATCCTGACGATCCAGATTCCTGTAGCCATAATAGCCGCTATAGCGCGCGCCGGGGAGGATGCCGTCATAGAGCGCGTTCTTGTAATAAGGCACGCCGTAGAGCGGCGTATTCTTGTCTTCCTGATGCGTGTAGAGCAATGTCAGCGAGGTCGGGCCATCGACGCCAAGCTTGACCGACGGCGCGACGCCCCAGCGCTTGTAGCGATCGACATTGCGGGCCGGCACGTCATTTTCATGATACATGGCGTTCAGGCGCACGGCGATGAAATCGGACGCGCGGACATTGCTGTCGATGGTCGCCCGATAATAGTCGGACGTGCCGACGCCTGCCTGAACCAGCGTTTCGTCATAGCCCTTGGGCCGCTTGGTCACGATGTTGATATTGCCGCCGATCGCACCGGAACCGCCAAATACGGAGTTGGAGCCGTTGGTGACTTCGATCTGTTCGACATTGAAGGGATCGGTGCGGCTATATTGCGCGCTGTCGCGGACGCCATCGATGCTGATGTCGGTATTGGCGCTCTGACCACGCAGGTTGATACTGTCGCCGTAGCCGCCGCCACCTTCGCCGGCGCCAAAGGTGATGCCCGGAATGGTGGACAGAACGTCGCGCAGCGTCAGCAGATTTTGCTTCTGAATTGTCTGGTTGCCGATCACCGTGATCGTCTGGGGCGTGTCTAGCAGCGGGCGGACATATTTGGGTGATTCCGCCTTCTCGACCTTGACCTGGGATTCATCGATCGCCGTGTCGGTGACGGTCATGCCGCCCAGCTTTGGGGCGGGCGCTTCCTGGGCGTGGGCGCCCGTCGCGAAGGCCATGGCGCTGACGCAGCCAAGGGCCAGGAAGGACGAGCGTGACAGTGAGTTGGACATATGCAGCAAATCCCCTTTGAAGTTGGGATGCTGCTATTGCGAACCTTTCTCAGAGTCAACGCTATTGCGAATAATTATTATCTTTGTCGCAAATCGCCCGCGCGAACAGCCAGCAACGGATCGCGCTCGCCAGATTGGGCGGATCAGGCGCGCCCATGCGGGCCAGGTCTATGCGGGCGATAAGGGCGTTGAGCGGTAGGCCGTCGCGCTGCGCATGATCGCGCAAGGCGTCCCAGAATATGGGTTCCAGACTGATCGCGGTCTGGTGCCCGGCAATGGTCACGCTGCGCTTGACCGGCGGGGCAAAGGGCGACGCCAAGGGACCATCATCCGGCCCATCCGAGGCGTCGCCCGTCATCATCAATACATGTGCTGGCCGCCATTGATCGACAGCGTGCTGCCGGTCACAAAGCCGCCATCCTCACTGCAGAAGAAGGCGACGCCGCGCGCGATTTCATGCGCCTGGCCCAGACGTCCGACCGGGATTTTCGCCACGATCTTTTCCAGCACGGCAGGCGGCACCGCGGCAACCATGTCCGTGTCGATATAGCCCGGCGCGATGGCGTTGACGGTCACGCCGACTTTCGCCCCTTCCTGCGCCAGCGCCTTGGTAAAGCCGTGGATGCCCGATTTGGCGGCGGCATAATTGACCTGGCCATATTGGCCCGCCTGCCCGTTGATCGACCCGATATTGACGATCCGGCCCCAGCCGCGCTCACGCATGCCGGCAAAGGTCGCCTTGGCCATGTTGAAGCAACCGCCCAGATTGATGCGCATGACTTCATTCCAGTCGTCAAAGCTCATCTTGGCCAGCACGCCGTCGCGGGTGATGCCTGCATTGTTGACGACGATATCGATCGGCCCAAGTGCATCAGTTACCGCCGCGCAGCCATCCAGGCAGGCCTGATGATCGCCGACGTCCCATTTGAAGGCTGCGATGCCGGTGGCTTCGGTAAAGGCCTGCGCCTTGGCTTCATTGCCGGCATAATTGGCGGCCACAGTATAGCCCATGTCACGCAGCGCCAGGCTGATCGCCTCGCCAATGCCGCGTGTCCCGCCCGTCACGATCGCTACTCTCGACATATGCGCATCCTTCCCTACTTAACCGGCCTGGTTTATCCAGCCCGAAAGCTCACGGCCCAACAGCCTCTGATACAAAGTGATAGCCGGGGCAGACGCGTTTAGACAGGGCAAATAGGCAAAATTTTCACCCCCTACGGACAAAAAAACCTCTTTCGCGCGCAGGGCGATTTCCTCTAGAGTTTCAAGGCAATCCGCCGAAAATCCCGGTGTTGCCACAGCAATGTTTCGGACACCGTCCTGTACCAATTTGGCGAGGGTGGATTCGGTCTCCGGCTCCAGCCATTTGGCCCGCCCGAAACGCGACTGAAAGCTCATATGCACGGGCAGCGAAAGGGCTTCGCGCAGCAGGCGGACGGTCTTGACCGACTGGCAATGATAGGGATCGCCCAGATGCAGGGTGCGTTCGGGCATGCCATGGAAGCTGGCGAGCAAGGCGTCGGGGGAGAAGTCGAGTTTTGCGATGCTGTCTTCGATCGAGATTTTGAGCGCGGCGATATAGGCCGGGTCGTCATGATAGGGCGGCAGGGTGCGGATGGCCGGTTGCCAGCGCATGGCCCGGAGCGCGGCAAAGGCGGCGTCGTTGGCGGTCGCGGTGGTCGCGCCGCTATATTGCGGATAGAGCGGGCCGAGCAGAATGCGATCGCATCCGGCCGATTTCATGGCGGCAAGACGCGAGGCGATCGACGGATTGCCGTAGCGCATCGCCCAGTCGACGACCACGCCCTCACCCATCGCCGCCTGCATCGCATGGGCGGTATCGCGGGTGTGGAAGGCGAGCGGCGATCCCTGATCGGTCCAGACCTGGCTGTAGGCATGGGCGGATTTTTTGGGCCGGGTCGTGAGGATGACGCCGCGCAGGATCGGTTGCCAGATCAAGGGCGGGATTTCCACCACGCGGCGGTCGGACAGGAATTGGGCGAGATAGCGCCGCACCGATTTCGCGTCGGGGGCGTCGGGCGTGCCGAGATTGATGAGGAGGACGCCGACTTTGGGCGCGGGGATGGCGGGATGGTCCGGTGGCAGGGTCATGTCGTTCCCAGTAGCGGCAGGCTGCGCAAACGCTGACCTGTCCATGTGTACAGGGCGTTGGCGATGGCAGGCGCGACCAGCGGCGCGGCAAGATCCGTCACGCCAGCGGGCGGCGCGGTGCTGCGGATCAGTTCCACCGTCACCTCGCCAATGTCGGAAAGGCGCGGCAGGTTCATGCGGCCCAGTATCGCGCGGGTCGGCAGGCCCCGTTCATAGGGGACGGATGCGCCCATGGCATAGGCAAGGCCATAGATCAGCCCGCCTTCTATCTGTTGCCGGGCAATGTCGGGATTGACCTGATCACCGACATCGACGGCGGCGATGATGCGGCCCACGCTCAGCCGGTTGCCGCGCACGGCGGCCTCCACCATCACGGCGGCATAGGCGCCGTTCATCATATGGGTGGCGATCCCCTGCCCGCTGCCCGCGATGCCGCCCTGCCATCCGCCCATGGCCGCAGCGGTGGAAAGGCAATGGGCGAGGCGCGGGTTGCCGCCCAGCATCTGGATGCGGAAGGACATGGCCTCCATCCCCGCCAGATGGGCGAGTTCGTCCACGAAGCTTTCGGTGAAGAAGGCGCTGTGCAGATGCGCGTTGCTGCGGGTGAAGCCGAGCGGAAGGCCGACATCGCAAGGATAATGATCCACCGCCCAGTTGGGGATGGCATAGGGCGGCACCATGCCCGCGACAGCCAGACGGCTGGCCTTGTCCGCCGATGCAGCGGCCGCTTCGTGCGGCGGCGCGCCATCGGCAATGCGCGCCCAGGTCTGCGTCATGGCGCAGGGGGCCGCAACCTTGGCCAGCCAGCCTTCTATCGCGCCGTTGCGGCCAAGCTTTGCCGCCATGCGGGCATGGGCTGGCGCAGCGGGGCGATCCTGAATCACATCTTCCAGCCGCGACCAGAGCAGTTGTACCGGGCGACCCAAATCGCGGGCGATCAGCGCGGCCTGAACCCCGGCGTCCCAATCCATCTTGCGCCCGAAGCTGCCGCCGGCATGGAGCGGATAGAGGGCGACGGCGGTTTCGGGCAGGCCCAGCGCATCGGCGATGGCGGCGCGGGCAAGGCCGGGCGCCTGGGTCGCCAGCCAGACTTCCGCGCCGTCATCGCTAACACGAGCGGTGGCGCAAAGCGGTTCGAGAGCGAGATGCAACCCGGCGTCGACCTGATATTCGCTGGCCAGGATCGTCGCGCCTTCGAACACCGGCAGCAGGTCGCCCTGCGCATAGAGGCGGCGGCCCGATGCGCCGGAAAAGGCGGCCTCCAGCGCGTCGTCGATGGTTGCGCTGCTGACCGGCGTGCCGCGCAGGGTGAATATGGGATCGGCCAGATCCAGCGCCTTGTTCGCCGCCCACCAGTTGGTGGCGACGGCGGCCAGCCAGCGATCCTGACGGATGAGCTTGATAAAGCCGGTGACGCCGCTGGCGGACCGTTCGTCCAGCCCGGCAAGGATCGCGTCGCCGATCGGCCCCTGCCGGATCGAGGCATAGACCATGTCGGGCAGGCGGATGTCGGCGGCGAAATTATGGCTGCCGTCAATCTTTGACGGGGTATCGAGCCGGGGCAGATCCTGTCCCGACAGGCGCCCGTCCTGCCCCTGCCGCAGCGGCAGGATGGCGGGCAGGTCGAAGCCGACCGCCTGTTCGACCACATCGCCGATCTTCATCCGCCGGTCGCCGCCATCGGATATGAGGCCGTTCTGGATGTCGCAGCTTTCCCAGGGGATGTCCCAGTTCGCCGCCGCCGCCTTGCACAACAGGATGCGGGCAGCGGCCCCGGCGTCGCGGCAGGCGTCGTGGAACATCGGGACGGAGGTGCCGCCGCCCGTCAGCATCAGCGCGTTGCGGGTGGCATATTGGCCCAGCGCCCAATCCCCCGCGTCGCCCAGCAACCGGGTCCAGTCATTCGCCAGCCATTCGCGGGCCAGCAGGCTGTTGGCGTAGAGAGGGCTGACCGGCGCGCTTTGCACCGCGACGGTGCGCCAGTCCGCGCCCAGTTCGTCCGCGACGATCTGGGGCAGGAGGGTGGTGACGCCCTGCCCCGTTTCGGTCTGCGGCACGATGACGATGATCTGGCCCGACCGATCGATCTTCAGGAAGGCATTGATGATCGTTTCGCCGGGCGCGGCATTGAGGTTAGGGGCATAGCGGCGCGGCCAGGCAGCCCAGGCGATGAGCAGCCCGGCCGCCGCGCCGCCGCCGACCAGCAGCGTGCGCCGGTCAATGCCCTTGATCGGGCCTGTTTTCTTTCGCGGGAAGCGCGCCATAGCCGCCTGATAGAGAGGGCAGCGCAGGCTGGAAAGCGTTATTCCGCCGCGATCGGCGCGATGCCCAGGCGCGGGATTTCGATCGCCGGGCAATGGTCCATCACGACCTTCAGCCCAGCGGCTTCGGCGCGGGCGGCGGCGGCTTCATTGATGACACCCAACTGCATCCAGACCGCTTTGGCCCCGGCGGCGAAGGCTTCGTCCACGACTTCGCCAGCAGCCGCGCTGTTGCGGAAGATGTCGACCATGTCGATCGGCACGCCAATGTCCGACAGGCGCGCCCAGACAAATTCGCCATGAACATGCTCGCCCGCAATCTGCGGGTTGACCGGCAGGACGCGATAGCCATGGTCCTGAAGGACTTGCATGACATGATTGCTGGCGCGGTCGGGCCGGTCGGATATGCCGACCAGGGCGATGGTGCGGGTTGCGTTGAGCAGGTCGGCAATATCCTGAGGGGCGGTCAGCGGCATGGCTATTCTCCTTTGCGGCTATGACGAAGCAGGCGGCAGGGGCGTTCCCGGGGACGGAGGATTATCGCTTAGCTTCGCATATTTCCCGGCAAATGCGACATAATGTTGCGCGCGCCTGATCCTATCGCAATGCCAGTCCGATCATACAGCCTGGCCCCGCTGTAGGACAGTCAAACCGTGCGGCCGAGCCAGTCGGCCACCCTCTGCGCAATGGTGCGGAAGGCGTCGGCATGAATGCCTTCGCCAGCGGCCGGGGGATCGCCCGCGTCCGACTGGCGGCGGATGTCGATGGCGAGCGGGACGCGGCCCAGAAAGGGCATGTCCATTTCGCTCGCCGCCGCTTCCGCCCCGCCCTGCCCGAACGGGTCGGAAATTTCGCCGCAATGGGGACAGGCATAGCCCGCCATATTTTCGACAAGGCCGATCATCGGCACCCCGACCTGCGCGAACAGGCTGACGGCGCGGGTCGCGTCGATCAGGGCCAGATCCTGCGGCGTGGACACGATGACCGCGCCCGCCGGCTTATGCTTTTGCACCATGGTCAATTGAATGTCGCCAGTGCCGGGCGGCATGTCCACCACCAGCAATTGCGTGTCGCCCCAGTCGGCGTCGATCAGTTGCGACAGGGCATTGCCCACCATCGGCCCGCGCCATGCCAGCGCCTTGCCCGGTTCGACCAGATGCGCCATCGACAGCATCGGAATACCCGCAACGCCGGTGACGGGGATCAGCTTTTTTTCGCGCGCCTGGGGCTTCTGGTCCTCGCTGCCCATCAGACGCGCCTGGGACGGGCCGTAAATGTCGGCGTCGACGAGACCGACCTTGTGGCCCAGCCGATGCAGCGCCACCGCCAGATTGGCCGACAGGGTGGATTTGCCCACCCCGCCCTTGCCCGATGCCACCGCGATGATACGCAGCGGGCGGCGCTCGGCGGTCTGGGCGATGCGGACGTCCGTGACGCCCGGCACGGTCAGCCCGCCCTCGCGGATCGCGGCAAGGATCGCGTCCCGCTGGTCGGGGCCAAGCCCGCCCACGTCGAGCGCAAGGGTCATGACGCCGTCCCTGACGCGCGGGGCGCTGGCGCGGCCATCGGTCAGGGCGGTCAGGCGGGCGGTAAAATCGGCGATATCGGTCATGGCGACGCCCTGTAGGAAATAATCGCAGCCATTGGCACTGTTTTTCGTGGATAAGCCTTCCTATAGAAGGGCCATGAAAAGAATTTTCGGGTGGATGCCCGGCATCATGAGCATGGCTCAAGGGCCTTGGGGCGGTAAGAGCGACGGGCCGGACGGCAATGACGGTAAGGGGTCGGGCGGCGACGGCGGCCCGCGCAACCCATGGACCCAGCCCAATCGACCCACCGGCCAGAAAGGCCCGTCGGCCATCGACGAATTGCTGCGCCGTGGTCGCGAAAGCTTTGGCCAGGGCGGCGGTGGCGGCGGCTTTGGCGGCCTGCCCCCGCGTGCCAATGGCAAGGCGTTGTGGCCCGCCGCGATCGCGCTGCTGGTGATATTATGGCTGGTGCTGACCAGCTTTCATCGCGTCGGCCCGCAGGAACGGGGCGTCGTCACCCTGCTTGGCAAATATAGCCGCACCCTGTCGCCGGGCATCAGCCTGACCCTGCCTGCGCCGTTCGAGACGGTGTCGATCGTGGATGTGGAGGAAATCCGCACCATCGACGTCGGATCGACCAGCGCGGAAAGCGAGAATCTGGTGCTGACGGGCGACCAGAATATCATCGATCTGGCCTATTCCGTGCGCTGGAACATCCGCAACCCCGAACTCTATCTGTTCCAGTTGTCGGACCCGGACGCAGCCGTGCGCGAAGTCGCCGAAAGCGCGATGCGGGCCGTGCTGGCGAGCGTCAGCCTGGACGATGCGCTGGGCGCTGGGCGCACCGCGATCGAGCAGCAGGTCGAGCAGCGGATGCAGGAAATATTGGACGGTTATCGTTCGGGCATCCGCATTCAGGGCGTCGCGATCAAGCAGGCCGATCCGCCAAGCGCGGTGAACGATGCGTTCAAGGCCGTGTCGGCAGCGCAGCAGACCGCGCAAACCTATCTGAACGAAGCGCGCGCCGCCGCCCAGCAGGTGACGGCCAAGGCGCAGGGCGAGGCCGCGTCGTTCGACAAGGTCTATGAACAATATCGCCTGTCGCCCGACGTGACCCGCCGCCGCATGTATTATGAAACCATGGAGGGCGTGTTGTCGAACGTCGACAAGACCATCGTCGAAGGCGGCAATGTGACTCCCTATCTGCCATTGCCTGAAATCAAGCGCCGCGCGCAGGCGACCCCGGCCACCGGCTCTGCCGCCAGCACGGGAGGCCAGTGATGCGGGGCATATTGCGCCAACCCATCGCGATTGCGCTGATCGCGCTGTTCCTGCTGATCCTGGTCGGCAGCACGGTGACGATCGTACCGGAAACCCGGCAGGGCGTGATCGTGCGCTTTGGCGATCCCAAGGACATCATCAACCGCTATCAGCCCAACGAGACGTTCGGGAATACCGGCGCTGGCATTATCTGGCGCTGGCCGTTCATCGACCAGATCGTGTGGATCGACAAGCGGGTGCTTTCGGTCGAGATGGAGCGACAGCAGGTGCTGTCCACCGACCAGCTGCGCTTGCAGGTGGATGCCTTTGCCCGGTATCGCATCGTCGATCCGCTGCGCATGTATATTGCCGCTGGCAATGAGGAACGGGTGTCGGACGCGCTGCGCCCGATCCTGGGTTCCGCGTTGCGCAACGAACTGGGCAAGCGGCCTTTCGCCGCGCTGCTCAGCCCCGAACGCGGCCAGGTGATGCAGAATATCGAGGCCGGGCTGGACCGGGTCGCGCGCCAATATGGGGCCGAGATTGTCGACGTGCGGATCAAGCGCGCCGACCTGCCCGACGGCACGCCGCTGGAAAGCGCCTTTACGCGGATGCGCACCGCGCGCGAGCAGGAAGCGCTGACGATCCGGGCGCAGGGTGCCAAGCAGGCGCAGATCATCCGCGCCGAGGCGGACGCCAATGCCGCGCGCATCTATGCCGAAAGTTTCGGCAAAGACCCGTCCTTCTATGATTTCTATCGGGCGATGCAGAGCTATCGCTATACTTTCTCACCCGACCGGACCGGACAGACCAATATCATCCTGTCGCCCAATAACGAGTTTCTGCAACAGTTTCAGGGACGCAAATAAGGGTTCACCGATGCTGCGGATCATTTCGGAACCAGCATCATTCAATGAGGGTTAAGGCAAGGCGGCGCATGACCGGCTCTCTGTTTGAGAGTCCCGCCTTCCATTTCCTGAAGATCATGAGAGGACCGTCACGAGTGCGTTACGCTTATGCCATTACCGGCGCCCTGTTGCTGGGCGGCACCGCCATTGCCATCACGTCCCCCAATGTCGGGGCGCAGACCGCGCAGAATGAAGGATTGCAGGCTGCTGCCCCGGCGGGCGCGCCCGCGAGCCTGGCTGATATGGTCGAAAAGCTGCAACCGGCGGTCGTCAATATTTCGACCAAGCAGCGGGTCGCGGTGCAAAATCCCTTTGCCGGCACCCCCTTTGGCGACCTGTTCGGCCAGGCGCCGGGCGGACGCCCCCAGACCCGGCAGGCCCAGTCGCTGGGTTCGGGTTTCCTGATTTCGGCTGATGGCTATATCGTCACCAACAACCACGTCGTGTCGGCAGGCGCGGAAGGCGCGACCGTCGATTCGATCACGGTCACGCTGACCAACAAGGAAGAATATACCGCCAAGCTGGTGGGCCGCGATCCCGCGACCGACCTGGCGGTGCTGAAGATCGACGCGAAAAAGCCCCTGCCCTTCGTCAAGTTCGGCGACAGCACCAAGGCGCGGGTCGGCGATTGGGTGGTTGCGATCGGCAACCCCTTCGCCCTGTCGGGCACGGTGACGGCTGGCATCATCTCCGCCGTGCATCGCAGCACGGGAGGCGGTTACGAGAAGTTCATCCAGACCGATGCGTCGATCAACCAGGGCAATAGCGGCGGCCCGATGTTCGACATGCGCGGCAATGTGATCGGCATCAACAGCCAGATCCTGTCGCCGTCGGGCGGCAATGTCGGCATCGGCTTTGCCATTCCGTCCGAACAGGCCGCGCCGATCGTCGCGACCCTGCGCCAGGGCCAGAGCGTCAAGCGCGGCTATCTGGGCGTCCAGATCAGCCCGCTGGGCGAGGATCTGGCCGATTCGCTGGGCCTGGCCAAGAATCGCGGCGAATTCGTCCAGGGCGTCGAGCCGGGCAAGGGCGCAGACAAGGCCGGGATCAAGGCGGGCGACGTCATCGTGTCGGTCAATGGTCAGGAAGTTAACCCGGACCAGAACCTGTCCTCCATCGTCGCCAACCAGCCGATCGGCAGCAAGGTGCCGATCGTCCTGATGCGCAATGGCCAGCGCCAGACGGTGACCGCCGTTGTGGGCGAACGTCCGTCGGAAGAGGAGCTGTCCAGCTTCGCCCCGCAGCAGGATGAGGATTTCAGCCAGCAGGATTCCAATCCGGGCCAGGCAGCGCAGCAGTCGCTGGGCATTTCGGCGATCCCGCTGACGCCCGGCATCATTCGTCAGCTGGGCGTGGCCGCCGATACGCGCGGCGTGGTGATTACTGCCGTTGACGGATCGACCGATGCCGGGGCCAAGGGGCTGCGGCGTGGCGACGTGATCATCAGCGCGAATAATCGCCCGATCACCAGCCAGGCCGAACTGGACGCGCAAGTGAAAGCGGTGGCGGCGCAGAACCGCAACGCCATCCTGCTCCAGGTGTTGCGCCGCGGCCAGCAGCCGATTTTCCTGCCGGTGCGTCTGCGCGATAAATAAGCGCCTTATGAACATTCCTCTTTCCTTGACGGCTGGAGGATAGTGAAAATGTTTCCGTCATTCCCGCGCAGGCGGGAATGACGGCTTTTTTATGGGGAAGGAACGGGGATGAGCGACGGCATTTTCATTGGTCTTGGCGCGCCGGACAAGGATGGCGGCGTCCGCCAGTTGCTCAACCTGCGCCGGGCCAATCGCCATGGCCTGATCGCCGGGGCGACGGGCACTGGCAAGACGGTGACGTTGCAGGGCATTGCCGAGAGTTTTTCCGCGCTGGGCGTGCCGGTGTTCCTGTCCGACGTGAAGGGCGACCTGTCAGGCATCGCCATGGCCGGTTCCCCGACGGCCAAAAATGCCGACAAGCTGGTCGCGCGGGCGGCCGAGATCGGCCTTTCCGATTATAGCTATGCCGACAATCCGGCGATCTTCTGGGATCTGTATGGCGAACAGGGCCATCCGATCCGCACGACCATCAGCGAAATGGGGCCGTTGCTGCTGGCGCGGCTGATGGGCCTTAATGAAACGCAAGAAGGCGTGCTGTCGATCGCGTTCAAATATGCCGACGAGGAAGGGCTGCTGCTGCTGGACCTGGGCGATTTGCAGGCGATGCTCAGCTTTTGCGCGGAAAATGCCGACACGCTGTCGGCGCGTTATGGCAATGTCACCAAGGCCAGCGTCGGCGCGATCCAGCGGCAATTGCTCCAGCTCGAAAGCCAGGGCGGCGCGCATTTCTTTGGCGAACCAGCGCTCGACATCCACGACATGATCAAGGTGGATGAGCAAGGGCGCGGTTATGTGAACATATTGGCCGCCGACAAGCTGATGCAGAGCCCGAAACTCTATGCGACGTTCCTGTTGTGGCTGCTGAGCGAATTGTTCGAGACGCTGCCCGAAGTGGGCGACCCGGACAAGCCGGTGCTGGTCTTCTTCTTCGACGAGGCGCATCTGCTGTTCGACGATGCGCCCAAGGCACTGACCGACAAGATCGAGCAGGTGGTGCGGCTGATCCGGTCCAAGGGCGTGGGCGTCTATTTCGTGACCCAGAACCCGATAGACATACCAGAGGATGTCGCCGGGCAATTGGGCAACCGGGTACAGCACGCGCTGCGCGCCTTCACGCCGCGCGACCAGCGCGCGATCAAGGCGGCGGCAGAGACGTTCCGCATCAATCCCGACCTGAATGTCGAGACGGCGATTACCGAATTGAAGGTCGGCGAGGCGCTGGTGTCGCTGTTGCAGGAGGATGGATCGCCCGGCATCGTTCAGCGCACGCTGATCGCGCCGCCGCGATCGCGGCTTGGCCCGGTAAGCCCCAAGGAGCGGGCGATCATCCAGTCGATTTCCCCGGTTGCGGGCAAATATGACGAGGCGATCGACCGCGAATCGGCGGAGGAGATACTGGCCGCGCGCGGCAATGCCGCCGCTGCCGCCGCCGCCGCGAAGAAGGCGCAGGACGAAGCCGAGCGGACCGCCGCCGTGCAGGCCAAGGCGGAGGCCAAGCAGCGCGAACAGGAGATCAAGGCGCAGGCCCGCGCCGACGCCGCTGCCGCGCGCGAGGCGGCCAAGCCGTCCGCGCTGGACAAGGCGATCCAGTCGGCGACGCGCGCGGCTGGCTCATCGGTCGGGCGGCAGGTCGCCAACGAACTGGGCCGCGCGGTGTTCGGCGGATCGAGCCGCAAATCGTCGAGCGGCGGGATTGCGGGTCGGCTGGTGCGCGGAATTTTGGGCAGCCTGTTCAAGTAAGGTCATTGACATAGCCTGCCAGCCGCCGTTCGGGCTGAGCCTGTCGAAGCCTTGTCCTTTTCAACCCTTCGGCAAGCTCAGGGCGAACGGACGATGGAGGGAGACGGCAAAAGCCATGGCATGGCGCGGCCAAGAAAAGCTGCGCCCATCGCCCCGCGCCATGGTTGCCTGTTTGCCCGCACAGCGGCTAAAGCCGGTGGCATGACAGCCCCCTCCCCGCATCGCCATCCGCTGCATTTCGGCGATTTCCGGGCCTATCTGATCGGTCGGATGACCGCGGTGCTGGCGCAATATAGCATGATGATCGTGCTGGGCTGGCAGGCCTATAATATCGCGCGCGAGACCATGACGACGGCGGGGGCTTCGGCGCAGTTGGGGCTGATCGGCCTGGCGCAATTTTTGCCGCTGTTTTTCCTGACGCCGCTGACCGGATGGGTCGCGGACCATTATGACCGGCGGATGATCACCCGGCTGACGCTGACGATGCTGACCGCAGCGGCCGGATTGCTGGCTTTCGCGACGTTCGAGGGATGGGTCGGGCTGCCGCTGATATTCGGCATCGCCGTCATCGTCGGCATCGCCCGCGCGTTCAACGGCCCGGCCTATGGCGCGCTGGCCCCCAATCTGGTGCCGCGCGAGGTGTTGCCCAACGCCATCGCCATATCGGGCGTGGTGTGGCAGGCCGGGTCGATCGTGGGGCCAGCGCTGGGCGGCTATGCCTATGCAGCGACGCCCTGGGGCGCCTATGCGCTGGCTGCGATACTCTATGGGGTGGCGCTCGGCGCGATGATGCTGATCGGCCCGGTGCCGCAGGCCGCGCGCGACGTCACCCGCCACCCGATCCGCCAGATGATCGACGGGCTGAGCTATGTGCGTTCCAACCGGCTGGTGCTGGCGACCATCACGCTGGACCTGTTCGCGGTGCTGCTGGCGGGGGCGACTGCGCTGTTGCCGGTCTATGCGCGCGACATATTGCATGTGGGATCGGCGGGCCTGGGCCATCTGGCCGCAGCGCCGGGGGTCGGCGCGGGGTTGATGGCGCTGTGGTTTTCGTTCCGGCCATTGAGGAATGAAGTCGGCATCAAGATGCTGGGCGCGGTCATCCTGTTCGGCATCGCCACGATCGCATTTGGCTGCACCGCCTTCCTGCCGCGCAGCATCGCGATGGAATTCGGCATCGGCGCGCTGGTGATATTGGGCGCGGCGGACATGATTTCGGTGTTCGTGCGGCAGTCGCTGGTCCAGCTTCACACGCCGGACGCGATGCGCGGGCGGGTATCGAGCCTGTCGCAACTGACCATTTCCGCCTCCAACGAACTGGGCGAGGCGGAAAGCGGATTTCTGGCCGCGCTGGTCGGGCCGGTTGCCGCTGTCATTGGTGGCGGTATCGGTGCTATCGTCATCACGCTGTTCTGGGCGCGTCTCTTTCCCGAATTGCGCCTTGCACGCACCTTCGACCCACCCGACATAAGGGCGGCGGACCTCAGCCAGGAGAAAGCCCCATGAAAGCTGCCACGATACTCGAAACCATCGGCAACACCCCGCATGTCCGGGTGAACCGGCTGTTTGGCGATGCGCCCGAAGGCACGGAAGTCTGGATCAAGTCGGAACGCTCCAATCCGGGCGGGTCGATCAAGGACCGGATCGCGCTGGCCATGATCGAGGCCGCCGAAGCGTCTGGCGAGTTGCAACCGGGCGGCACCATCATCGAACCGACATCGGGCAATACCGGCGTTGGCCTGGCCATGGTCGCGGCGGTCAAGGGCTACAAGCTGGTGCTCGTCATGCCCGAAAGCATGTCGATCGAGAGGCGGCGGCTGATGCTGGCCTATGGCGCCAGTTTCGACCTGACCCCGCGCGAAAAGGGGATGAAGGGCGCGATCGAGCGCGCGCTGGAACTGGTGGCGCAGACGCCCGGTAGCTGGATGCCGCAGCAGTTTGAAAACCCGGCCAATATCGCGGTCCACGCCCGCACTACGGCGCAGGAGATACTGGCCGATTTCGCCGACGCGCCGATCGACGTGCTGATCACCGGCGTCGGCACAGGCGGGCATATCACCGGCACGGCCGAAGTGCTGAAAAAGGCCTGGCCGGGGATCAAGATCTATGCGGTCGAGCCGACCCTGTCGCATGTCATCAGCGGCGGCCAGCCCGGCCCCCACCCCATTCAGGGCATTGGCGCGGGCTTCATTCCGGCGAACCTGCACACGCAATTGCTGGACGGGGTGATCCAGGTCGATCCCGCCGACGCCAAGGAATATGCGCGGCGGTCGGCCAGCGAGGAAGGCATATTGGTGGGCATTTCTTCGGGCGCGACGCTGGCGGCGATCGCGCAGAAGCTGAAGGATTTGCCAGCGGGCAGCCGGGTGCTGGGCTTCAACTACGACACCGGCGAACGCTATCTGTCGGTGCCCGATTTCCTGCCGGAATGATCATCACGCAATGACGGGTGACTCTGTTTCCAGCGAGCCGCGTCCTTGGATGTGGATCGTCTGGCTGGCGCTGTTCGCTGGCCTGCCTGCCGCTGTGGCGGGGTGGGAAGCGCGCGCGCCGCGCGAGGCGGGCGAAGCGCATTTTGCCCGGAGGGGTCTATCCCACGGGGTGCGGCCACCCAGCCCGCCGCCGCCGGTGGAGCCAGTGGCGGTCTATGCCCTGCCCGCCGACCGCGCGCGGGCGCTCAATGCCGCCATCCCCTTTTCCCGGCTGGCCAACCCGGCGGCGCGGCCATTCCGGTTCGAAGGGTCCGAGACGGATCTGGCCCGCGCCGTGGATTGCCTGGCCGCGGCGCAAATCTATGAAGCGGGCGACGATGCCGTGGGCGAGCGCGCCGTCGCGCAGGTCGTCCTCAATCGCGTGCGCCATCCCGCCTTTCCCAAGACGGTGTGCGGCGTCGTCTTTCAGGGGCAGGAACGCACCACGGGTTGCCAGTTCACCTTCAGCTGCGACGGCGCGCTGGCCCGCACCCCCTCCCCGGCCGCATGGGACAGGGCGCGCGCCATTGCGCGCGGCGCGCTGGCAGGCGACGTGTTCAAGCCGGTGGGCTATGCCACCCATTATCATACCGATTGGGTGGTGCCCTATTGGAGCGGCAGCCTGGACAAGCTGACGCGGGTGGGGACGCATCTTTTTTTCCGGTGGCGCGGCTGGTGGGGGACACCGCCAGCCTTTCGCACGCGCACCATCGATGGCGGTGAGCCGCTGATCGGCCGGATTGCGCGCCTGTCCCCTGCGCACAGCATGGCGACCCGGCTGCTGCCGGGCGCCATCACGCCGATGGCCGACAGCGCCGACGCGATCGCCGCGCAGGCACGGCAGGCGATCGGTCTTGATCAGATCGGCAAGAGCGTGGGCGGCGTCAGGCTGATCGCCCTGGCTGACATGCGGAGTTTCCTGGTGGAGTTACCACGCGGCAGCAAACCCGACAGCTGGCCCGAAAGCGCCCGCACCTTTTGCGCCGGGCGATCCCAATGCCGGATCATGGGGTGGACGGCAAATGACGCGCCGAAGGAGTTGCCGTTGACGCTGGCCAATCTGGCCGCGATGCGGTTTTCCTACATTCACGACACGCAGAGTGGGTTGCAGCGGGCCTTGTGGAATTGCGACCAGACCCCGCGCGCCGACAAGCGTGACTGTATGCGTCGGCGGGTGCCGGTCGCCATGCCTGCACCGCCAGCGCCGACCGGACTGGCCGGGGTGCGGCGCATGGACCGTTTTGAAACGGTGAAGATTGCGCCAGCGCCGGGAACGCCGCCAAGCGACGCCCAGCAACCCTGAAAACCGCCGATTATTTCGTCGCGAACTGACCGGCTTCTGCCCGGAACGCGTCGCGTGCAAAGGCGCGGACGGCGGCGGCAGTCTTGAACTTCTCGTCCTGAAGCAGCGACGAGGTCAGCGGATAGCCTTGCGAATTATAGCGGGTTTCGCGCACGGTGAGGCGGAAATGACCTTCTTCATCCTTGCTGATCAGGAAGGGACGGATTGCTGTACGGCTCATAGGGCCTCCTTTGTGAATGACAGAAAAAAGGGAGCGCCAATCGGCGCTCCCCCGACAATTCCAATATCAGCCCACCATATCCGCAACGATCTGCTTGAGCTGAACCGTGGACAGGGTGCCACCCGGCGTCAGGCCGGGATGAAAGGGCCGCTTCCTGTCGAACATCGAAAGGGTACGGCGTTGAGTCTTGTTTGAATGGGTATGCAAAATGATTCCTTGCGGCCAGTGCCGCGTAACATATGAGTTGGATCGCGCCCGGCACCATGCCGGACCAAGCGATCATATAGGGTGTCGGCCGCGCGAGGGGCGCGACCGGGCCAGGCCGTCACCGCGCGCCTTTACGGCTCTTGCGCGCCTGATAGCGCGCATCGCGCGCGGCCTTGCGCTCTTCGTCGGTCAATACCGGCTTGATCGCAGCAGCGGCAGCTTCCGCCTCCAGACGAGCGCGTTCCGCCTTGGCGGCGCGTTCTTCTTCGCGGGCGAGCTTGGCCTGCTGACGCTTTTCCAGTTCGGCAGCCGCCTTGGCTTGTGCCGCGGCAGCCCGCTGGGCCGCCAGCTCCGGATCAACCGGGGGCTTGGCCCGCAACTTGGCAAGTGCCTTGTCACGCGCCTGTGTGGCGAGTGCCCTGCGTTCCTGAAAATCGGGTTCCTTATATTTCAGCATTCGTTCCAGTCTGTCCTGCATTGCGCATGATTTGAGGGGGACGCGCGATTATTCGCACATCCCGGCTTTGTGAGGCGCGATAGGGGACAAGAGGAGAAGCCTGAAGGCAGTCCGATATCCGTCAAAAGGCGACGTAAGCAGGTTCCATATAGCAGCTGTTGCCGCAAAAGGGAAGGCGCAGGCGAAAATGGCGCCCTGGCGGCAAGGAAGCAGCGGTGCTTACCCCCTTCACAAAGGCGGAGGCCTGCCCTATATGCGACCTTCGAAATCCGGTTCAGGCAGCTTTACGGCACGGCAGGAACCGTCTCCCGAATCGTCCGGGGTACAGGGTCGCATTGCGCACGATCACTGGCAGTATGGGGCGAATTTGGCGGGTTACAAGACGCTGACAGTGCGGTTCGGACAGTCCCGACCCGCACTTTTTTGCGTGGATGCGGAAGGGCGAATCACCCCTTTTCATTCGCGTTCAGGCTGAATTTTCGCTGCGATGCGAAAAATACGCGACGAACGAAGGCAAGGACAACGCATGGCGACCAAGGCTCCCTCCATCAGCAACACCGGCGCGAAGAAGCGCATCAGAAAGGTGTTCGGCGACATCCACGAAGTGGTGCAGATGCCGAACCTGATTGAGGTTCAGCGCGAAAGCTATGAACAATTCCTGCGGTCGGACCCGTCGATCGGCTATGTGTCGGGGCTGGAAAAGACGCTGCGCAGCGTGTTCCCGATCCGCGATTTCGCCGGCACCGCCGAAATGGATTTCGTCCATTACGAGCTGGAAGACCCGAAATACGACACCGAGGAATGCCGTCAGCGCGGC
This sequence comes from Sphingobium sp. GW456-12-10-14-TSB1, assembly GCF_059424385.1. Lineage (NCBI taxonomy): Bacteria > Pseudomonadati > Pseudomonadota > Alphaproteobacteria > Sphingomonadales > Sphingobiaceae > Sphingobium > Sphingobium sp. GW456-12-10-14-TSB1. The sequence goes on from NZ_JBWKZI010000001.1 coordinate 1,976,282, forward strand.
ATCACCTATGCAGCGCCGATGCGCGTTACCCTGCGCCTGATCGTGTTCGAAGTGGATCAGGACACCGAAACCCGTTCGGTGCTCGATATCAAGGAGCAGGACGTCTATATGGGCGACATGCCCCTGATGACGGGCAACGGCACCTTCATCGTCAACGGCACCGAGCGCGTCATCGTCAGCCAGATGCACCGGTCGCCGGGCGTGCTGTTCGATCATGACCGGGGCAAGACCCATTCGTCGGGCAAATATCTGTTCGCCGCGCGCGTCATCCCCTATCGCGGTTCGTGGCTGGACTTCGAGTTCGACGCCAAGGACATCGTCAACGTCCGCATCGACCGCAAGCGCAAGCTGCCGGTCACGGCGCTGCTCTATGCGCTGGGCCTGACCGCCGAGGAAATTCTGGGTCACTTCTACAACAAGGTGACCTTCGTGCGCAGCGAAGGCGGCTGGCAGATTCCCTATCTGGCCGAAGCCTGGCGCGGCCTGAAGCCGGCCTTTGACATTGTCGATGGCAATTCGGGCGAAGTCGTGTTCGCCGCCGGTCACAAGATCAGCCCCCGCGCCGCCAACAAGGCGGAAAAGGACGGCCTGACCACGCTGTTGATCCCGACCGAGGAAGTCTATGGCCGCTACAGCGCCTATGACCTGATCAACGAAAGCACCGGCGAAATCTACATCGAGGCCGGTGACGAAGTTACGCCCGAAAATCTGGAAAAGCTGGACAAGGCGGGCGTCGACCGCCTCGAACTGCTCGACATCGACCATGTCAGCACCGGCCCGTGGATCCGCAATACGCTCAAGGCCGACAAGGCCGAGGAACGCGATCAGGCGTTGAGCGACATTTATCGCGTCATGCGCCCCGGCGAGCCGCCGACGAAGGAAACGGCGGAATCGCTGTTCGCCGGCCTGTTCTTCGATCCTGAGCGCTACGACCTGTCGGCGGTCGGCCGCGTCAAGCTGAACATGCGTCTTGACCTGGACGCAGAGGACACCGTCACCACGCTGCGGACCGAGGACATTCTGGCCGTCGTCAAGGAACTGGTGAACCTGAAGGACGGCAAGGGCGAAATCGACGATATCGATAACCTGGGCAACCGTCGTGTCCGTTCGGTCGGCGAATTGCTGGAAAACCAGTATCGCGTCGGGCTGCTGCGCATGGAGCGCGCCGTCAAGGAGCGCATGTCGAGCGTCGACGTATCGACCGTGATGCCCAACGACCTGATCAACGCCAAGCCCGCCGTGGCCGCGGTGCGTGAATTCTTCGGCTCCAGCCAGCTGTCGCAGTTCATGGATCAGACCAATCCGCTGTCGGAAGTCACCCACAAGCGCCGCGTGTCGGCGCTTGGGCCGGGTGGTCTGACGCGCGAGCGTGCGGGCTTTGAAGTCCGCGACGTTCACCCGACCCATTATGGCCGTATCTGCCCGATCGAAACGCCCGAAGGCCCGAACATCGGCCTGATCAACTCGCTGGCGACTTTCAGCCGGGTGAACAAATATGGCTTCATCGAAACGCCTTATCGCAAGGTCATCGACCATAAGGTGACGGACGAGGTCGTGTACCTGTCCGCCATGGAAGAGGCCAAGCACACGATCGCGCAGGCCAACGCCGAAGTCGATGCCGACGGCCATTTCGTCGAGGATCTCATCTCCAGCCGCGAAGCTGGCGAGTTCCTGATGGCCCCACGCGACCATATCACCCTGATGGACGTCAGCCCCAAGCAGCTGGTGTCGGTCGCCGCATCGCTCATTCCGTTCCTGGAAAACGATGACGCCAACCGCGCGCTGATGGGATCGAACATGCAGCGTCAGGCCGTGCCGCTGGTACGGGCCGAAGCGCCGTTCGTAGGCACCGGCATGGAAGGCACGGTCGCCCGTGACTCCGGCGCGGCCGTCGCGTCCAAGCGGGCGGGCATCGTCGATCAGGTCGACGCGACCCGTATCGTCATCCGCGCAACCGGCGACATCGCGCCGGGCCAGTCGGGCGTCGACATCTACACGCTCCAGAAGTTCCAGCGTTCCAACCAGGACACCTGCATCAACCAGCGTCCGCTGGTGAAGGTCGGCGACCTGATCGAGGCTGGCGACGTCATCGCCGACGGTCCCTCGACCGAATTTGGCGAACTGGCGCTGGGCCGCAACACGCTCGTCGCGTTCATGCCCTGGAATGGCTACAACTATGAAGACTCCATCCTGATCTCCGAACGGATCGTGAAGGATGACGTCTTTACCTCGATCCATATCGAGGAGTTTGAGGTCATGGCCCGCGACACCAAGCTGGGGCCGGAAGACATCACCCGCGACATCCCCAATGTCGGCGAGGAAGCGCTGCGCAACCTCGACGAGGCGGGCATCGTCTATATCGGCGCCGAAGTGGAGCCGGGCGACATTCTGGTCGGCAAGATCACCCCCAAGGGTGAATCGCCGATGACCCCGGAAGAAAAGCTGCTCCGCGCGATCTTCGGTGAAAAGGCGTCCGACGTGCGCGACACCTCGCTGCGTCTGCCGCCGGGCGTTGCCGGGACGGTCGTTGAAGTGCGCGTGTTCAACCGCCACGGCATCGACAAGGACGAACGCGCCATGGCGATCGAGCGGGAGGAAATCGACCGCCTCGCCAAGGATCGCGAGGACGAACGGGCCATCCTCAACCGTGCGACCTTCAACCGGCTGCAGGAAATGCTGCTGGGCCAGACCGCCACGGCCGCGCCCAAGGGCGTACGCAAGGGCGTGGAGATCGACGAGGCTCTGCTGGGCGAAGTCGAGCGTCACGAATGGTGGAAGTTCGCGGTCGCGGACGATGTCCGTCAGGCCGGCATCGAAGCGGTCAAGGCGCAATATGACGAAGCAGTAAAGGTCATCGTCGACAAGTTCGAGGACCGGGTCGACAAGTTGCAGCGTGGCGACGAACTGCCGCCGGGCGTGCTGAAGATGGTCAAGGTGTTCGTCGCGGTGAAGCGCAAGCTGCAGCCGGGCGACAAGATGGCCGGCCGTCACGGGAACAAGGGTGTCATTTCGCGCATCCTGCCGATCGAGGACATGCCGTTCCTGGAGGATGGCACCCATGTTGACATCGTGCTCAATCCGTTGGGCGTGCCGTCACGCATGAATGTCGGGCAGATTTTCGAAACGCATCTGGGCTGGGCTGCCCGCGGCCTTGGCCAGCAGCTCAAGCATGCGCTGGAAGAATGGCGCGAGGCCAATCCCAACCCGTCGGCGGGCGAGATGCCCGACGCCGTCAAGGATCGGTTGCTGACCGCCTATGGCCCGCAATATGCCGCCGAGATCGAAGCGCGGACGCCCGAACAGATCGTCGATCTGGCCGAGCATCTGGAACGCGGCGTGCCGATGGCGACGCCGGTGTTCGACGGTGCGCGCGAAGCGGACGTGTCGACCATGCTGGAACTGGCGGGGCTGCATTCGTCGGGTCAGAGCGACCTGTTCGATGGCCGCACCGGCGACAAGTTCGACCGCAAGGTCACGGTCGGCATCATCTACATGCTCAAGCTGCATCACCTTGTCGACGACAAGATCCATGCCCGCTCGATCGGCCCCTACTCGCTCGTTACCCAGCAGCCGCTGGGTGGTAAGGCGCAGTTCGGTGGCCAGCGCTTCGGGGAAATGGAGGTCTGGGCGCTCCAGGCCTATGGCGCCGCCTATACGTTGCAGGAAATGCTGACGGTGAAGTCCGATGACGTGGTCGGCCGCACCAAGGTCTATGAAGCGATCGTCAAGGGCGACGATACGTTTGAAGCGGGCATCCCCGAAAGCTTCAACGTGCTCGTCAAGGAAATGCGCTCGCTGGGCCTCAACGTCGAACTCAATTCGCTGGATGAAATTCCAGAGGATGAAGGCGGCTTCGCGGCAGCGGCGGAATAAGGGATTTGCGGGCGTCGCTGCGATGCGGCGCCCCTGCCCCGTCCCGCACCAGAATTTTGCCCTCATGAGGGAATGAAAAATGAACGAACTGACCAACTTCGCCAACCCGGTCGCCAAGACCGAGACTTTCGACCAGATCCAGATCGGCCTTGCCTCGCCAGAGCGCATCCGCAGCTGGTCCTTCGGCGAGATCAAGAAGCCCGAAACCATCAACTATCGCACGTTCAAGCCCGAACGTGACGGCCTGTTCTGCGCGCGTATCTTTGGCCCGATCAAGGATTATGAATGCCTGTGCGGCAAGTATAAGCGCATGAAGTACAAGGGCATCGTCTGCGAGAAGTGCGGTGTCGAAGTCACGGTGAGCAAGGTGCGCCGCGAGCGCATGGGCCATATCGAACTGGCCGCTCCCGTTGCGCATATCTGGTTCCTGAAATCGCTGCCTTCGCGCATCGGCCTGCTGCTCGACATGCAGTTGAAGCAGCTGGAGCGCGTCCTCTATTTCGAAAGCTATATCGTCATCGAGCCGGGCCTGACCCCGCTGGAGAAATATCAGCTGCTCAATGAGGACGAACTGCTCGACGCGCAGGACGAATATGGCGAGGACGCCTTCTCCGCCGGGATCGGCGCCGAAGCGGTCAAGCAGATGCTGATGGACCTCGACCTGGAAGGCGAAAAGCAGGTTCTGCTGGAAGAGCTGGCGACGACCAAGTCGGAGCTGAAGCCCAAGAAGATCATCAAGCGTTTGAAGGTCGTCGAAAGCTTCATCGATTCGGGCAACCGCCCCGAATGGATGATCCTGGACGTCGTGCCCGTGATCCCGCCAGAACTGCGCCCGCTGGTGCCGCTGGACGGTGGCCGGTTCGCGACGTCGGACCTCAATGACCTGTATCGCCGCGTCATCAACCGCAACAACCGCTTGAAGCGGCTGATGGAACTGCGCGCGCCGGACATCATCGTCCGCAACGAAAAGCGCATGTTGCAGGAAGCGGTCGACGCCCTGTTCGACAATGGCCGTCGTGGCCGCGTCATCACCGGTGCGAACAAGCGTCCATTGAAGTCGCTGTCCGACATGCTCAAGGGCAAGCAGGGCCGCTTCCGCCAGAACCTGCTCGGCAAGCGCGTCGACTATTCGGGCCGTTCGGTCATCGTGACCGGGCCGGAACTCAAGCTGCACCAGTGCGGCCTGCCCAAGAAGATGGCGCTCGAACTGTTCAAGCCGTTCATCTACGCCCGCCTGGATGCCAAGGGTCTGTCCATGACCCTGAAGCAGGCCAAGAAGTGGGTCGAGAAGGAGCGCAAGGAAGTCTGGGACATTCTGGACGAGGTGATCCGCGAGCATCCGGTGATGCTGAACCGCGCACCGACGCTCCATCGCCTCGGCATCCAGGCGTTCGAACCCGTGCTGATCGAGGGCAAGGCGATCCAGCTTCACCCGCTGGTCTGCTCGGCCTTCAACGCCGACTTCGACGGTGACCAGATGGCCGTTCACGTTCCGCTGAGCCTGGAGGCCCAGCTGGAAGCGCGCGTGCTGATGATGTCGACCAACAACATCCTGTCGCCCGCCAACGGCAAGCCGATCATCGTGCCGTCGCAGGACATGGTGCTGGGCATCTATTATCTGTCGATGGAACGCGAAGGCGAGCCGGGCGAAGGCATGTTGCTGAGCGACATGCAGGAAGTGCATCAGGCGCTGTTCACCAAGTCGGTGACGCTGCACAGCAAGATCATCAGCCGCGTGCCGCAGACCGACGAGGCGGGCAACAGCTACCTCAAGCGTTATGAAACGACGCCGGGCCGCATGTTGCTGGGCGAATGCCTGCCCAAGAATCACAAGGTGCCCTTCGACGTCGTCAACCGCCTGCTGACCAAGAAGGACGTCGGCGACGTGATCGACGAGGTCTATCGTCACACCGGCCAGAAGGACACGGTGCTGTTCGCCGACGCCATCATGGCGCTGGGCTTCCGCCACGCGTTCCAGGCCGGCATTTCGTTCGGCAAGGACGACATGGTCATCCCCGACAGCAAGGTGACGTTGGTCGACGAGACCAAGGCGCTGGTTGCGGACTATGAGCAGCAATATCAGGACGGCCTGATCACCCAGCAGGAAAAATACAACAAGGTGATCGACGCCTGGTCGGGTTGCGGCGATCGCGTCGCGAACGCCATGATGGACGAAATCCGCGCCCAGCCCAAGGACCCGCAGACCGGTCGCCTGGCGCAGATCAACTCGATCTACATGATGGCGCATTCCGGTGCGCGTGGTAGCCAGGCGCAGATGAAGCAGCTCGCGGGGATGCGCGGCCTGATGGCCAAGCCTTCGGGCGAGATTATCGAAACGCCGATCATCTCCAACTTCAAGGAAGGCCTGACCGTCCTTGAATATTTCAACTCCACCCACGGCGCCCGCAAGGGTCTGGCCGACACCGCGCTCAAGACGGCGAATTCGGGTTACCTGACCCGCCGTCTGGTCGACGTTAGCCAGGACTGCACGATCGTCGAGGAAGATTGCGGCACCGACCGCGCGCTGGAGATGAAGGCGATCGTCCAGGGCGGTTCGACCATCGCGTCGCTTGGCGAACGTATCCTGGGCCGCACCACGGCGCAGGACATTATCGACAGCAAGGATGGCAGCATCGTCATCCCGATCGGCACGCTGCTGGACGAACCGATGATCGCCAAGATCGAAGCGATCGGCACGCAGTCGGTGAAGATCCGCAGCCCGCTGATCTGCGAAAGCAAGATGGGCGTTTGCGGCAAATGCTATGGTCGTGACCTTGCCCGCGGTACGCCGGTCAATATCGGTGAAGCGGTGGGCGTCATCGCGGCCCAGTCGATCGGTGAGCCTGGCACCCAGCTGACGATGCGGACCTTCCACATCGGCGGCGCGGCCCAGCTCAACGAAACGTCGAACCTGGAAGCGATTGCCGACGGGACGCTGGAACTGCGCGACATGCCGACGATCACGGACAGCCGTGGCCGCCGCCTGTCGCTCGCCCGCAACGGCGAACTGGCGATCATCGACAATGAAGGCCGCGAACGCGCCGTGCATCGCCTGCCTTATGGTGCGACCATCCTGTTCGAGAATAACGCACAGGTTAAGCAGGGCGACCGGATCGCCGAATGGGATCCGTTCACCATGCCGGTGATCACCGAGCGTCCGGGTATCGTCAAATATGTCGACCTGATCGACGGCAAGACGCTGACCGAACAGACCGACGAAGCGACCGGCATCGCCCAGCGCGTCGTCACCGAGCATCGCGGTTCGAGCCGTACCAAGGAGGATCTGCGTCCGCGCCTGACCCTGCTGGACGATGGTTCGGGCGAAGCGGCCCGCTACATGCTGGCCGTGGGTGCGACACTGTCGGTCGAGGATGGACAGACGGTTCAGGCCGGTGACGTGCTGGCGCGTGTCAGCCGCGAAGCCGCCAAGACCCGCGACATCACGGGCGGTCTGCCGCGCGTGGCCGAGCTGTTCGAAGCGCGCAAGCCCAAGGACAATGCCATCATCGCCAAGGTGTCGGGCCGCGTCCAGTTCCTCAAGGACTATAAGGCGAAGCGCAAGATCGCCATCAATCCTGAGGATGGCGGCGAGCCGGTCGAATATCTGATCCCCAAGAGCAAGGTGATCGACGTTCAGGAAGGCGACTATGTCAAGCGCGGCGACAATCTGATCGGCGGTTCGCCCGATCCGCATGACATTCTGGAAGTTCTGGGTATCGAGCCGCTGGCCGAATATCTGGTCGCGGAAATCCAGGAAGTCTATCGCTTGCAGGGCGTGAAGATCAACGACAAGCATATCGAAACGATCGTTCGTCAGATGTTGCAGAAGGTCGAGATCACCGAGTCCGGCGACACCACCTTGCTGGTGGGCGAGCAGGTCGATCGTGAGGAAATGGACGAAATCAACGCCAAGCTAGCGCCGGGCTTCCTGCCTGCTGCTGGCAAGCCGGTGTTGCTGGGCATCACCAAGGCCTCGCTCCAGACCCGCTCCTTCATCTCGGCAGCGTCCTTCCAGGAAACCACCCGCGTCCTCACGGAAGCGGCGGTTCAGGGCAAGAAGGACACGCTCGTCGGTCTGAAGGAAAATGTCATCGTCGGCCGCCTGATCCCGGCGGGTACCGGCGCGGGCATGAATCGTCTGCGCGTCGCCGCCTCCTCGCGGGATGCAGCCATGCGCGCCGCGCTGCGAGCGGCGAGCCAGGTCGACCTGATCGCACCAGCCAGCGCCGCGGCGGAACATGCCGCCGAGCTGCGCCAGGGGCCGGAAGCCGCGATCGGCAACGATCCGCTGGCGACCGTGCAGGGTGATGATTTCACCACGCAGGACATGGACTGACGCTTCGAGGGCGCGGGTGGCTGTTTCCTGTACGGGGAGCGGCCATCCCGCACCTTGCCTTTGACTGGCAACGCAAAAAGCCCGCCGGATGCGTGACGCGCACCGGCGGGCTTTTTTTTTCGCGCTCATATCGTTTTGCACATCCGATATTCGTGTGCGGGAAGAAACCATCCTCCCCTTGCAGGGGAGGTGGCTGGCCGGAGGCCAGACGGAAGGGTGTGGCGCTATCGATAGGGCGACACCCCTCCACCACCGCTACGCGGCGGTCCCCCTCCCCTTGCAGGGGAGGATTATTGCAGTGTTGGGTTTGCAAAGCGCATAGTCGCCTTCACGTTGCTATCCGCGTGAGGCCAAAAACCCTCTTGACCTGTCCCTGGCCGCCGCCTATCTGCGGCCTCCCAAGCGGGTCACGGCCCGCCCATGATGCCCGATCCTCTAATGGTAAGAGAGCGGACTCTGACTCCGTCAATCAAGGTTCGAATCCTTGTCGGGCATCCATTTCCAAAAAATCGCGATTTCCAAGGCTGTTGGCCTGGCCGTTGACGTCAGGTGTCGTCGTGCGGGTGATGCTGTTCCATGCGGCGATGAGCTTCGGCCAGTTCGATCTCGCCGATCAGCAGGGCTGCGTCGCCGGTCGTGAAGCCGGTGACGGGATCGATCATGCCGCTGTGGCTGAACCGGCTAATGAAATTCTGGAACCGTTCGAGGGCTATGCGGACGTCGCTGGTCATGACTGTCTCTCCCGATATGCGATTTCGGGTAGAGCATATCGGGTGCGCCGGATTTTGCCAGCCTATCGCATCATTCCCCGCGCAACCGCCTCCGCCACCTTGATGCCGTCGATCGCGGCGGAAAGGATGCCCCCGGCATAGCCTGCGCCCTCGCCAGCGGGGTATAGGCCAGCGACATTGAGGCTCTGGAAATCCTTGCCGCGGGTGATGCGGATGGGCGAGGATGTGCGTGTTTCCACGCCGGTCATGACCGCGTCAGGATGGTCGTAATGGCTGATCTGGCGGCCAAAGGCAGGCAGCGCCTCCCGAATGGCGTCGACCACATAGTCGGGCAGGCAGCGCGCCAGATCGGTGGGGGTAACGCCCGGCTTGTAGGAGGGGACGACCTCTCCCAAGGCGGTGGACGGGCGAGCGGCCATGAAGTCGCCCACGGTCTGACCGGGCGCAAAGTAGGAGGAGCCGCCAGCGACGAAGGCCGCCGATTCCCAGCGACGTTGCAACGCGATGCCCGCCAACGGGCCTTCGGGATAGTCGCGCGCGGGATCGATGCCGACCACCAGTCCTGAATTGGCGTTGAATTCGGCGCGGCTATACTGGCTCATGCCGTTGGTGACGACGCGCCCTTCCTCCGACGTCGCGGCGACGACCCGGCCGCCGGGGCACATGCAGAAACTGTAGACGGTGCGGCCATTGGCGCAGTGATGGGCCAGGCTATAGGAGGCCGCGCCCAGATCCGGGTGGCCCGCGCAATTGCCGTAGCGGGCGCGATCGACCCAGCTTTGCGGATGTTCGATCCGCACCCCGATGGAGAAGGGCTTGGCCTCTATATGGACGCCGCGGCTGTGCAGCATTTCGAAGGTCGGGCGGGCGCTGTGCCCGACTGCGAGGACGACATGGTCGGCTTCGAGGAAACTGCCATCCTGCATATGGAGGCCACGCAGCCTATGGGCGCCCTCGCCCGCTGGCTCCAGCGCGAGATCGTCCACGCGGGTCTGCCAGCGATATTCGCCGCCCAGCGCCTCGATCTGGCGGCGCATGGATTCGACCATGGTGACGAGGCGGAAGGTGCCGATATGGGGATGGGCTTCCCACAATATGTCGTCAGGGGCGCCCGCCGCGACGAACTCCTCCAGCACCTTGCGGCCGAGGAAGCGCGGGTCCTTGACGCGGCAATAGAGTTTGCCGTCGGAGAATGTGCCCGCCCCGCCCTCGCCGAACTGCACGTTGGAATCCGGGTTCAGTTCGGCGCGACGCCACAGGCCCCATGTATCCTTCGTCCGTTCGCGCACTGGCTTGCCGCGATCCAGGATGATCGGGCGGAACCCCATTTGCGCGAGGATCAGGCCAGCGAACAGGCCGCATGGTCCCGCGCCGATGACGACCGGGCGCTGCGCCAGACCGCCTTCGGGGGCGTGGGTCACGAATCTGTAGCGTGTGTCGGGCGCGGGGCGCACATCCTTGTCACCAGCGAAACGGGCGAGGATGGCGGCTTCGTCGCTGGCGGCGATGTCGAATGTATAGACAAGCTGGATCGCGCTGCGGCGGCGCGCGTCATTGCCGCGCCGCACCAGACTGTGGGACAGCAGGTCGGAGGCAGGGATGCCCAGACGGGCGCAGATGGCGGCAGGGATCGCTTCGGCAGGATGGTCGAGCGGGAGTTGGAGGCCGGAGAGACGGATCATGGACGGGCTGTAGATGATGTGGCTGGATAAGAAAACCGTCCGCCTTGGACGGAAGCCTGCCCCCTCATTTAATCCGTTCGCCCTGAGCTTGTCGAAGGGGAGTCCTTTTCTTTCGAGCAGAAGGACGGGGCTTCGACAAGCTCAGCCCGAACGGGATTTAGGCCGTCCGGCGCTGGCCCATGATCCATTCGCCCAGCAAGGCGACGAGCATGCTGAGGCCGGTCAACGGGAACAACAGGCCGATGAACAGCATCAACCCCGCCACCATGCGCCGGGCGGCGGGGGTGGCGGCGGGCGGTGCGCTGAGCCGCCCCTGTTGCCGCCGCTTCCACCACAGGACCGGCGCGGTCAGGCACAGGAGGAGGAGGCACAGGCAAGCCGCGAGCATCAGCAGCCGGTTGACCTCTCCATATTGCTGGCCCTGATGGGTGGCGATGCCCCATTCGACCGCCTTTGCGCCCGGACCGAACATGCGCCAGTCCATATCCTGCACCACCGCGCCCGATGCCGCGTCGATGGTGATGGCGCGCGCGTCCTGCGCCTGGGTGACGATGGAGGCGGCGAGATAGGGCGCGCCGGGACTGGCGGGCAGGATGAGCTGCACGCCGCCCATGCCATGCGCGGTGGCGATGCGCAGAGCCTGATCAACGCCGATGTCGCCTGCATCGCCCGCGATCGCGCCGCCTTCGCGCAGCGTCCATGGCAGCGCATCCCTGGCCGGCGCGCTCCATGGGATGACCGCCATTTTGGGCCGTCCCCAGTCGTTGGCGGCCACGACGGCGCGCAGCCCGCCGCCCCAGACTTCCGTCCATGGCATCCCCGTCACCGCAAGGAAGAGGATGACGCCAGCCGACAGGAAACCCAGCGTGCCGTGCAGGTCGCGCCAGAAGAGGCGACCCGATGTCCTGCCCCGGATCGCCAGCGCGGGCTGGCCGCGCCGGGGCCAGCGCAGATAGAGGCCGGTGATGCAGAGCAGGATCGCCCAGCCCGCGACGACCTCCACCAGCCGGTTGCCGACCGGGCCGGTGAGCGCAAGGCTGTGCAAATCCTTGATGACCTTCATGAAGCCGCCGCCGCGCATCTGACCGAGTATCCGGCCATCGCGCGGATCGACGAAATGGACCGTTGGCGGGCCGCCCTCCACCTTGGTCATCACCCGCCAGTTTTCCGACATGGTGGCGGGACGAACGATTTGCGTTACCTGCGCGCCTGTCGTCCGTTCCACCACAGCGGCCAGGCGCGATGGCGGAAGCAACGCACCGGACGGCGTCGTCGCCATATGGACGGGATAGAGCGTCGCCTCTATCTCCGGCTTGTAGAGATAGAGCGCGCCCGTCACCGCCATGAGTGCCAGCACGGGCAGGACGATCAGGCCGGCATAGAAATGCCAGCGCCACATCGCCCGGTAGAAGCCTGTGTCATCCATCGTCCTGCCCCCCCGGTTCAGAAACGCGCGCGCACGCCGCCATAGATGGCGCGGCGTTCGAGCGGGTAGAAGGCGACGCTGCCTTCGTCGATCGCGGGTGTTCCCGCGTTGTCGGGCGTGTAGCGAACGAGCGCGCTGATGTCGCCGACTGCGCGCTTCTGCGTCAGGTTGCGCGCATCGAGGAACAGGGTGACGCCTTCGCGCACTTGCGCCTGTGCGCCCAGATTGAGCAGGGCATAGTTGCCGACCCGCTTGCTGTTGACATAGTCGACCCACGCCCCCTGCGGCAGCCATTCGACCGAGGGCGAGATGCTGAGCCTGTCGGTCCCCAGTTTGAGTTCGGCGCGGTAGAAATGGCGCGGCACCACCGGCAGGCGATTGTCACCATAGATGGCGTCGTTGCGGAAGCGGAAATCGCTATATTGATAGACCTGGCGGAGCGATGCCCATGGAGTGAAAGCGAGGTCCAGACCGGCCTCGACGCCCTGATGCCGGGTCTTGTCCGCGTTGAAGGTGGCGGCGGGGATGACGCCGGGCACGACATTGAATTGCAGCATCTCACCCTTTATGTCGGCGCGATAGAGGCTGACGTCCCAGGATGCGATGCCGATGCGGCCACGGGTGCCGATTTCCGCGGTCCACGCCTTTTGCGTGCCGACGGGCGTGAAGCCGGGCGCGCCGCCTGCGGGCGTTTGGCTGAGTTCGCTATAGCCGGGCAGTTCGACCGAGCGGTTATAATTGGCGTAGAATTGCAAGGCTTCGTCGGGCTTGTAGAGCAGGCCGATCTTGGGCGAAAAAGCGTCGAAGCTGGCGTCGCCGCTGCGTTGCGGGGCAAAGCGGTTGTCGATCCGCCGTTCGCCATGGGTGTAGAGCCCGCCCGCGATCAGCCACAGGCCGGGCGTGGGGGCGACGCGGACTTCGCCATAGCTGTTGATCGTCTGGGCGCGCTGCTGGACATTGGCGGTGGGCGCGCCGCGCTTGCCCGACAGGTTGATAAACTGGCGCGCGGTAACCTTGCCGAAACGCGCCTGCGTACCAAGCGTCAGTTCGACCGGCAGTCCACCCAGATCGCCCGCCAGATCTAGGCTGGCGAAAGCGCCGCGATCTTCCGATTTCTGGTCGATCACCTGAAAGATGGGATGGTAGAGATCCTTGGCATTGAGGAACAGGCCGAAGGCCAGCTGGCCGCCACCAAGCTGGATGGTCGTGCGGTTTTGCAGGCGGATCGAATCAATGTCGCGCGCCTGATCGCCAACGAAATTGCCCTTGGTCGGGTTGGTCAGCACCGATTTTTCGCTGAGCGAGCCGGACAATTTCTGACGGATGGTCTGGGCGCTGGCGTAGAAGCGGGATTCGATTGTCTCGCTGATCTTCACGCCGACATTGCCGTTGAAGCGATAGGATTTCCGCTTGCCATGATCGCGGTCGCCATCCGACCGATCGCTGGTGATCGCGGCGAAGGCATCGCCCCGGTCATCGGCATAGCCATAGGCGGCCTTGGTGCGGATCGTGTCGAAGCTGCCGCCATCGACGCGCAGTTCAACGCCCGGCGCGCTGCGTCCGGTCGGGGTGACGGCATTGATCGCGCCGCCCAGCGTCGATCCGCCCAGCCGCAGCGCATTGCCGCCACGATAGACCTCCAGATGCTGGAAAACCTGCGGGTCGAATTCCTGAAAGTCGCCATTATCGTCGGCCAGGTTGATCGGAATGCCATCCTGCAACAGGGTCAGGCCGCGCATGTGGAAGCCGCGCGACAGGCCCGAACCACGGATAGAGATGCGAACCTCCTGCCCGAAGCGCGGCTGGGTATAGACGCCGGGCGAGAAGGTGAGCGCGTCGCGCAGGGAGACGGCCAGCTTATTCTCAAAATCGTCGGCGGCCACGACATCGACGCCGCCCGGTGTGCGCTCGACGCGGGCGGCGGCTTCCTGGGCAAGCGCGCTGGCGGTGACGATGATGCGGCTCTGGTCGGGGGCTTCGTCGGCGAAGGCAGTGGTAGTCGACAGGGCAAAGGCGATGGCGCACAGCGAAACGCTGCGCGTGGCGTGGGTGATACGCATGAATTTTAACCTATTGATATAGTGTGGTTTCCTGACTTTCTTGTCAGGATTGGGGCCGGGCAAATTGCATCCTCCCTACAAGGGAAGGTGGCTGGCCAGAGGCCATACGGAGGGGTGTCAAGTTATCGAGAGGGTGACACCCCTCCGTCAGCACTTCGTGCTGCCACCTCCCCCTCAGGGGGAGGATGTCGTTAAGCGGTTGGCGGCCCGGATGAAGGCGGCGGGGGCGCGGCGAGGCGCGCGATCTGACCCGTCTTGAGCGCGAAGGCGATCGGGCCATAGGCCAGTTGCCAGGCAGGCAGCGGCAGGTCTGCAAGCAGCAGCGGCGGCACGGCGGGCTGGACCGAAGCGGCGAAGGCGCAGGGCATATGCCCGGCCATGCCATCGTCGGGCGCATGATCGCCCTTGCCCGGCGCCAAGTCGCGATCGACCCGCACGTTGATTGCGCCCTGCCCGGTACAGAGGGTTATGATGACGCCCCGATCCGTGCGGACAGGCATGAAACCCGACGGCACGAACAACTGGACGGCCAGGACGAGCAGCGCCAATGCGGCAAGGAGGCCGCGCGCGGTGCTGGAATGTCTGATCGCCTCCGTCATGTGGGGGCCGCCATAATGACGAGGCGCTGCCTTGTCACTAGGGCAATAGGTCCAGCGCGCGTTGCCCTGAACTCACCTTGACGTAAACGTAAAGCCGCGTTACATCATGCGTCATGGACAAGCGCAGCAGCATCGCCGGCATCGAGCTACCCGACCATCGGGACCAGCAGAGCTACAGCATTTCCGACCTTTCCGAAGAGTTTGGCGTCACGGCGCGCGCCTTGCGATTCTATGAGGATGAGGGGCTGATCGCGCCCGAACGGCAAGGTCTGGCCCGCATCTATTCGCGGCGCGACCGCGCGCGGCTGGCGTGGATTTTGCGCGGCAAGCGGGTCGGTTTCAGCCTGACCGAAATTCGCGAGATGATCGACCTGTATGACGCCGATGAAGAACATGAAGAGCAGCGCCGCGTCACGGCCGCCAAATGTCAGGCGCGGATCGAACTGCTGACCCGGCAAAAGGACGATATTGACGCGGCCATTGCCGAACTGGCCAATTTCGTTGCGGCCATCGCCAAAGACTGACGCCCTCCCCTACCCGCCCTTTCCCGATAAGAAAAACGCCCGGAGACGATCATGCCCACTTATACCCCCCCCGTTCGCGACACACGGTTCGTACTGGATCATGTCGTCGGACTGGAACGCTATGCCAACCTGCCCGGCTTTGAAAATGCGACGCCCGACCTGGTCGAGGCGATCCTGACCGAAGGCGGCAAGATTGCTGCGGAAGTGCTGTTCCCGTTGAACGCGGTGGGCGACAAGGAAGGATGCACCCGTCACCCCGACGGCAGCGTGACCACGCCGACGGGCTTCAAGGACGCTTTCGACCAGTTTGTCGCGGGCGGTTGGACCACGCTGCATTCGCCGGCCGAATTTGGCGGACAGGGTCTGCCGTCCGTCCTGGCGACGGCGGTGGACGAATATGTGCTGTCGGCCAATCAGGCGTTTGAAATGTATCATGGCCTGACCGCCGGTGCGGTCGCGGCGCTGATCGCCAAGGGCAGCGATGAATTGCAGCAGCGCTATATCCCCAAGATGGTGTCGGGCCAGTGGACCGGCACGATGAACCTGACCGAGCCGCATTGCGGCACCGATCTGGGCCTGATCAAGACCAAGGCCGTGCCCAATGCCGATGGCAGCTATGCGATCACCGGGACCAAGATTTTCATTTCGGCGGGCGAGCATGACCTGTCGGAAAATATCATCCATCTGGTGCTGGCCAAGACGCCGGGCGCACCCGACAGCAGCAAGGGCATTTCGCTGTTCGTCGTTCCCAAGATCCTGCTGCACGACGACGGGTCGCTGGGCGAGCGCAACGCCGTGTCCTGTGGTTCGATCGAGCATAAGATGGGCATCCATGGCAACGCCACCTGCGTCATGAACTATGACGGGGCAACCGGATGGATGGTCGGCGAGGAGAATAAGGGGCTGGCCGCGATGTTCATCATGATGAACGCGGCTCGACTGGGCGTTGGCCTCCAGGGTCTGGCCCAGGGCGAAATCGCCCTGCAGAACGCGGTTCATTATGCCCGCGACCGGCGGCAGGGCCGCGCGCTGACCGGGCCGAAGGACCCGGAAGAAAAGGCCGATACGCTGTTCGTTCATCCCGATGTGCGCCGGATGCTGATGGAGGGCAAGGCCATCACCGAAGGGTTGCGCGCGCTGATCCTGTGGGGGGCTTTGCAGGTCGATCTGTCGCATTATGCCGCCACCGAAGAAGAGCGCCAGCAAGCCGACGATCTGATCGGGCTGCTGACCCCGGTCATCAAGGGCTATGGCACCGACAAGGGTTTCGATGTCGCGGTATCCAGCCAGCAGGTGTTTGGCGGCCATGGCTATATCTGGGAAAATGGCGTGGAGCAGTATGTCCGCGACGCGCGCATCGCCCAGATTTATGAAGGCACAAACGGCGTGCAGGCGATGGATCTGGTCGGCCGCAAACTGCCGATGAATGGTGGCCGCGCGTTGCAGGCGTTGCTGAAGATCATCGCGACCGAAGTGGCCGATGCCAAGGCCGAGCCCAAGCTCGGCGCCTTCGCCGAAGCGCTGGAAAAGGCGACCGGCCAGTTGCAGGCCGCGACCATGTGGCTGATGCAGAATGCGATGAAGAACCCCGACAATGCGGGCGCAGGCGCGCATCATTATATGCATATCCTGGGCATCGTTGCGACCGGCCTGATGTGGTTGCGCATGGCCAAGGCCGCGACCGGACTGCTGGCGGCGGGCGAAGGGGACGCGAAGTATCTGGAAGCCAAGCTGGTGACGGCGCGCTTCTTTGCCGAGCGGATCATGCCCGACGCGGGATCGCTGCGCCGCAAGATGGAAGGTGGCGCCGAAGCGCTGATGGCGCTGGACCCGGATATGTTCCTGGCGGCGTAACGCCAATGAAGGCGGGTCTGGCCACATGGGTGGCCAAGGCCCGCCACCCGCGATAGGCTGACCCCTTTCAAGGGGGACGCCAGCCATGACCATCACCGCCAGTCCGGCGCCTGCCCGCACGCTGGGCCTGGCTGCCTGCATCGCGCTGGTGATGGGGAATATGATCGGGTCGGGCGTGTTCCTGCTGCCCGCCGCGCTCGCGCCCTTCGGCTGGGATGCGGTGGCAGGCTGGGGGTTTACGATCGCCGGGTCGCTGGTGCTGGCCTTCGTCATAGCGCGGCTGACGGTGGCACTGCCGGGGACGAGCGCGTCGCAGATGATCGCGCGGGCCTATGGGCCGCTTGCCGGGTTTGCGATTGGCTGGATCTACTGGCTGTCGATCATCATCACCAATGTCACGATTGCAGTCGCGGCGACGGCCAATCTGTCCAGCGTCCTGCCGCTGCTGGCGCGGCCGGGCGTCGGGGCGATAATGTCGATCGGCTTGCTGTGGGCAATGACGGGCATCAACCTGATCGGCGCGCGGGCAGCGGGCATGACGCAGATCGTCACGACGGTCATCAAGCTGATCCCGATCGCGGTGGTGCTGGTCCTCCTGGTCATGACGGTGGGGAATGGCACGGCACAGGTCGCGCCCTTCCCGGCGCAGGGGCTGACGGGCGCGGGGATTACCGCATCGGCGGCACTGACGCTCTGGGCGCTGCTGGGCTTCGAGTCGGCCAGCGTCGCGGCGGACAAGGTGCGTGATCCGGCGCGAACGATCCCGCGCGCGACGCTGATCGGCACGGCGGTAACGGGGCTGATCTATCTGCTGGTCTGTTCAGGAATAGCGCTGACCCTGCCAGCGGCGGAGACGCAGACCGGATCGCCCTTTGGCGCATTTGTCAGCCATTATTGGTCGCCCGGCCCGGCGCGCTTCATCGCCTTGTTCGTGGCGATCAGTTGCCTGGGGGCGCTCAATGGCTGGACGCTGCTGATGGGCGAGGTGCCGCTGGCGATGGCGCGCGCGGGCGAACTGCCGCGCTGGCTGGCGGGAACCAATGCGAGGGGGACGCCGGTGCGCGGACTGATAGTGTCCACGCTGCTCGCCACCCTGTTACTGGTCGCCAATAGTTTGCAGGGGCTGGTGGCGCTGTTTACCGCCATGGCGCTGCTCGCGACATCGGCGACGCTGTGGCTCTATGTCGGTTGCGCGCTGGCGAGCATGCGGTTCAAAGTGGTGGTGCCCGCCGCGGTCGTGGGGCTGGGCTATGCGCTGTGGACGCTATGGGGCGCGGGAATTGTGGCGAGCGGGTCGAGCGTGCTGCTGATGGCGGCGGGGTTGCCCTTTTATTGGTGGGCGCGGCGAGAGCGTGCAGCCTGACGTGACGTACTCCCGCGAAGGCGGGAGTCCAGTTCAGAGGGTAGGACTGGGCTCCCGCCTTCGCGGGAGCACCATGATGCCAGCGATCAATCCCCCCACAAATCCTTGATCTTGCCGAAAAATCCGGTCGAGGCCGGGCATTCTTCGCCGGTTTCGGTTTCGCGGAAGGCTTCGAGCAGTTCCTTCTGCTTGGCCGTCAGCTTCGTGGGCGTTTCGACGTCGATCTGGACGACGAGATCGCCCTGCCCGCGTCCGTTGAGGACCGGCATGCCCGCGCCACGCTGGCGGATCTGCTTGCCCGACTGAATGCCGACCGGGATCTTGATGCTGTGGCGCACGCCGTCCAGACCCGGCACTTCGATCGTACCGCCGAGCGCGGCCGTCGTGAAGCTGACCGGGCAGCGACAGAAGAGCGTCGTGCCATCACGCTCGAACAGCGAGTGACGCTTGACGTGGAGGAAGATGTAGAGGTCGCCCGCAGGCGCGCCACGCGCGCCCGCCTCGCCCTCACCCGACAGACGGATGCGGGTGCCATCGTCCACGCCAGCGGGAACATTGACCGACAGAGTCTTGGGTTTGTCCACCCGGCCTTCGCCCCGGCAGGAGCGGCAGGGGCTTTCAATAACCTTGCCCGCGCCATGGCAGGACGGGCAGGTGCGTTCGACCACGAAAAAGCCCTGCTGCGCGCGGACCTGACCATGGCCCTTGCAAGTCGGGCAGGTCTTGACGCTGGTTCCCGGTTCCGCGCCGGAGCCGTCGCAACTGTCGCAGACGACCGAAACCTCGATCTGAATCTCGGTCTGCTTGCCATGATAGGCTTCGTCGAGGGTGATTTCGAGATCATAGCGCAGGTCCGCGCCGCGCCGCTGCTGCTGGCGACCGCCGCCGCCAAAGCCCCCGCCCTGGCCGAAAATCGTCTCGAATATGTCGCCAAGGTCGGAAAAGCCGCCGGCACCGGCATGGAATCCGCCACCGCCGCCCTGTTGCTGCTGCTTGAAGGCCGCGTGACCGAAACGATCATAGGCTGCGCGCTTTTGCGGGTCTTTCAGAACCTCATAGGCTTCCGACACGGCCTTGAACTTGGCTTCGCTATCGGTGCATCCCCCGGTCTTGTCCGGGTGATATTTCATCGCCATTTTGCGATAGGCGCTTTTCAGCACGCTCGCGTCGGCGGTGCGCTCGACTTCGAGCAATTCATAATAGTCGATTTCGGTCGTCATTCGGACCCCCGCCCGGCTGTCCCGTCACCCCGCCTGGCGGCGGGGTGACGGGTATAGGGCTTCAGCTTCAAGCCTTGTTGTCGTCCACTTCGGAGAATTCGGCGTCGACGACATCGTCGTCCGCCTTGGGTGCTTCAGCGCCCGGCGCAGCGGCCGCAGCCTGCTCCTTCTCGTAAATGGCCTGACCCAGCTTCATCGCGACCGTGGCGAGTTCCTGCGCCTTGGCCTTCATGGCTTCAGCGTCACCACTTTCGATCGCAGACTTGGTGTCGGCAATGGCGGTTTCGATCTCGCCCTTCAGGCTCGCATCGACCTTATCGCCATGTTCGGCCAGCTGCTGCTCGGTCGTGTGGACGAGGCTTTCGGCGTTATTCTTGGCTTCGGCCGCTTCACGACGCTTCTTGTCCTCTTCGGCGAAGCGTTCGGCGTCCTTGACCATCTGGTCGATGTCGGAGTCCGACAGACCGCCCGAAGCCTGGATGCGGATCTGCTGTTCCTTGCCGGTGCCCTTGTCCTTCGCGGACACATTGACCAGACCGTTGGCGTCGATGTCGAACGTCACCTCGATCTGCGGCACGCCACGCGGCGCCGGGGGGATGCCGACCAGGTCGAACTGGCCGAGGATCTTGTTGTCCGCCGCCATTTCGCGCTCGCCCTGGAACACGCGGATCGTCACCGCCTGCTGATTATCGTCGGCGGTCGAATAGACCTGCGACTTTTTCGCCGGGATGGTGGTGTTGCGGTCGATCATGCGGGTGAACACGCCACCCAGCGTTTCGATGCCGAGGCTGAGCGGTGTCACGTCGAGCAGCAGCACGTCCTTGACGTCGCCCTGCAACACGCCCGCCTGGATCGCCGCGCCCATGGCGACGACTTCGTCCGGGTTCACGCCGGTATGCGGTTCCTTGCCGAAAAATTCCTTCACGGCTTCGCGCACCTTGGGCATGCGGGTCATACCGCCGACCAAAACGACTTCGCTGATCTCGCTGGCCGAAACGCCTGCGTCGGCCATCGCCTTCTTGCAGGGTTCCATGGTGCGCTTGATGAGGTCGGCGACCAGACGCTCCAGATCGGCGCGGGTGATCGACTTCACCAGATGCTTGGGACCATTCTGGTCAGCGGTGATGAAGGGCAGGTTGACTTCGGTCGTCTGGGCCGAGGACAGCTCGATCTTGGCCTTTTCAGCCGCTTCCTTCAGACGCTGGAGCGCCAGCTTGTCCTTGGTGAGGTCAATGCCTTCGGACTTCTGGAAGTCGGCGGCCAGGAATTCGACCAGCTTGGCGTCGAAATCTTCGCCGCCCAGGAAAGTGTCGCCATTGGTCGACTTCACTTCGAACACGCCATCGCCGATTTCCAGAATGGAAATGTCGAACGTGCCGCCGCCAAGGTCGTAAACCGCGATCGTCTTGCCGTCCTGCTTGTCGAGACCATAAGCGAGCGCGGCCGCGGTCGGCTCGTTGATGATGCGCAGCACTTCCAGGCCCGCAATCTGGCCGGCATCCTTGGTCGCCTGACGCTGGGCGTCGTTAAAATAGGCAGGCACGGTGATGACCGCCTGGGTGACGGTTTCGCCCAGATAGGATTCGGCGGTTTCCTTCATCTTTTGCAGGATGAAGGCGCTGATCTGCGAGGGGCTGTAATCCTGGCCACCGGCCTTGACCCAGGCGTCGCCATTCGGACCCTTGGCAATCGAATAAGGGACGAGTTCCATGTCCTTCTTGGTCATGGGATCGTCGAAGCGGCGGCCGATCAGGCGCTTGACCGCGAAAATCGTGCTGTCCGGATTGGTGACCGCCTGGCGCTTGGCCGGCTGACCGATCAGGCGCTCGCCATCCTTGGCGAAGGCGACGATGGACGGCGTCGTGCGCGCGCCTTCCGCATTTTCGATTACCTTGGGCTTGCCACCGTCCATGACGGCGACGCAGCTGTTGGTGGTGCCAAGGTCGATACCGATAACTTTTGCCATTGTGTCCTCTTTGAACCCCAAATTCTATTCAGCGGTTGATGGCCCCATACCTCACGAAAGCGCCAAGGCAAGGCCGGTTTGCAAGGGCGATATAGGGGCGCTTTTGCTTGGCACAAGAAGCTGGGGCGATTACCTATGTACGCTGACCGGAAACGAGACAGTCAGGAATGAGTTGATGCGCGCCCCCTTTGCCCTTTTCGCCCTCTTGGCTCCGCTGGCGCTGGCCGCGTGCGGCGACCCGGCACCGACCTATATCGACCAGGCCTGGGTACGGTTGAGCCCCAATAAGGAAACGCCATCGGCCGGCTATTTCGTCGCGCATGGCGGCGATGCGGGCGGGCAGATACGCGGCGTGCTGACCGATTACGCGCTCAAGGTCGAGATGCATGAAAGCGTCGACAAGGACGGCATGATGACGATGGAGCGAATCGACAGTGTCGATATTCCGGCCAAGGGTGAGGTCGCCTTCGCCCCCGGCGGCAAGCATCTGATGCTGTGGGGCGTCAATGATACCGCGATCAGCCGGGGCAAGATGCAGCTGACCTTCCTGATGGCCAATGGCGACCGCTTGCTGGTCGATGCGGTGATCCGCAAGCCGGAGGCGGCGGGCGCAGGCACTGGCTCAGGGGCAGCCAAGCCTGCTGGCGAGCATGAGGGTCATTGAGCAGCCGTAGCCTGACGCCCGATGAAATTGCGCTGGCGCGGGGCGTGTTCGGCGCGGCGATCGATTATGGCCGGGTACGGGTGCATGCGCGCAAATGGTGGCCGTTCCAGCCCAGGGGCGTGACGATGGCGCCCGATGGCGACCTGTGGTTTCACCCGGAGGGCGGGCTGTTCTGCGCGGATTTCTGTGAAAGCCCGCTGCATATACAGGGGCATTTCATCCATGAGATGACCCATGTGTGGCAGGCGCAGCGGTCGGGGCGGTGGTGGTTGCCGCTGATGCGGCATCCCTTCTGCCGCTATGGCTATGATGTCGTGCCGGGCAAGCCGTTCGAGCGCTATGGCATCGAGCAGCAGGCGGAGATCGTGCGGCACCTGTTCCTGATGCGCAGCGGCCTGTCGGTAACAAACAAGCCACCGCTGGACGTTTACGAAGCGCTGGTGCGGTTCAGTTCAACGCCCGTTTGATGCCGTCATGCACCTCGCCAGGCCGTTCCGCTTGTGCGGCAGCAGCCAGCCCGTCCAGGATCGAGAGATGGGATTCGATCGCCGCCGCCATCCCATATTGGCGGGCAATGGCGCGCAGGCATGTCGGTCGTTCGCTATAATCAAGCCCCCGGTCGAGCGCGGCGGCCAGTGCATCGGCATCACCGCGCGGAACGACGGCGCAATGAGGCGCGGCACGCAACAGCAGGGCGGCGCCGTCGAAACAATCCGTCGTGACGACCGGACAATTGGTGGCAAGCGCCTCGATCACGGCGGCTGGCAGGCCTTCATAATGTGATGACAGGGCGAACAGATCAGCCTTGCGCAGCCAGGGGACCACGTCACTCACAAAGCCGGCCAGTTCGACCCGTTTGCTCAATCCCAATTGGGCGATGAGCCTTTCGATCGCGACCCGCTCCGGTCCTTCGCCGACGATGACCAGTCTATCCTGCCGTCGACGCATGCGCGCGAAGGCCGTGATCAAAAGGTCGAGCCGCTTTTGCGGCATCATGCGCGCGAGTGCGACAATGGTGCGAGGCGCATCGCAGGCAGGGGTCTGCGGCGCAAAATCAGCGAGCATGGCGTCACTGACATAGGGATTGAGCACCGTTTGCAGCTTGTGCGCATGCTGCGGATAGAGCGCCGTCAAGGTCCGCTGTTCTGCATGTGTCAGCGGCAAGATGCGATCGAAGCGGCTGAAAATGAAGGCGTAGAGCCTACGCCGATACCAGCGCGCAATTTTGCTGCTGTCGCGCGGGCGGATGACGGGATTGGTGGTCTTGAACGCAAACCGGATGCCGGAACGCGGCACAAGGAAAGTGGCGAGTGCGGTAACAAGGCCGATATTGTTACTTGTCGCCAGAACGACATGCGGACGCTCAGCCCAAATTCGACGGACAATCATTGGCAGGCCTCGCGCCAGTTCCAGCTTGCGAGAGCCCAGGGGCTCTCCCGCCGTCGCGAGCTTCACGGCCGGATTGCACAATGATCCAAGAGCAGCCTCACCCTCCCGGTCCGTCCGCATCCGCGCAATAACAACGTCCTTGCCAGCCTCCGCAAAGCCGCTGGCCAAATGCACGGCGACCCGGTCGGCCCCGCCTTGACCAAATTTATGCATGGTCAACAATAAACGGGCGCGGATCATCGATGCACGCCACGCGCCAGGTGTCGACTATCAGAGCGCATTTGTATCTTGGCCTCACCGTAACAGACAGTATCGGCCAAGGCGGTTGGAGCATCCCGTCACGCCCCCGCCGATACGTGCCATAGACGCCGCGATCACGCCTGTCCCATAGTCGATGAGATCAACCGCGCAGAAAAAAAGGCGAACCCTCAGGTCCGCCTTCTTTTCTACCGTCAGCCAGGAATGGCTGGATCAGTACACCCGTGCCTTGGGCTTCACATATTCCGCTTCGTCGGTCATCGTATAGTCGTGGACCGGACGGTAATCGAGCGTCACCTTGCCGCCCGAACCGCCCCAGCCTTCGAACCAGCTGATGGTGTGCTTCATCCAGTTTTCGTCGTCGCGGTTGGGGAAATCCTCATGCGCGTGGGCGCCGCGCGATTCCTTGCGTGCTTCGGCGCCTTCCATCGTGCAGATGGCCTGGCTCATGAGATTGTCGAGTTCGAGCGTTTCGACAAGGTCGGTGTTCCAGATCAGCGAGCGGTCGCTGACCTTGACGTCCTGAAGCCGCTTGTTGACCGCCTGCATCCGGGTGACGCCTTCGGACAGGAGTGCGCTGTCGCGGAACACGGCGGCGTGCTTCTGCATGGTGCGCTGCATGTCGAGGCGAATGTCCGCCGTCGGCGTGCCGCCCTTGGCATTGCGATAATGGTCGAGGCGACCGAGCGCGAGATCGGCGGCGTCCGACGGCAACGGCTTGTGCGGCGCGTTCGGCTTCAGATTGTCCTTGAGGAACAGGCCGGTAGCGCGACCGAACACGACAAGGTCGATGAGCGAGTTGGAGCCGAGGCGATTCGCGCCATGGACCGACACGCAGGCCGCTTCGCCGACCGCGAACAGGCCGGGCACGACCACTTCGGGATCATCGCCCTTCTTGGTCACGACCTGGCCATGATAGTTACAGGGGATGCCGCCCATATTGTAATGGACAGTCGGCGTCACCGGCAGCGGCTGGCGGGTCAGGTCAACGCCAGCGAAAATCTTGCCGCTTTCGGTAATGCCGGGCAGCCGTTCGGCCAGCACCTTGGGATCGATATGGTCGAGGTGCAGGAAGATATGATCCTTATGCTCGCCAACGCCGCGCCCTTCGCGCATTTCCATCGCCATCGAGCGGGACACGACGTCGCGCGACGCCAGATCCTTGGCCGAGGGCGCATAGCGTTCCATGAAACGCTCGCCTTCGGAGTTGGTGAGATACCCGCCCTCGCCGCGCGCGCCTTCGGTGATCAGCACGCCCGCGCCGTAGATGCCAGTCGGGTGGAACTGCACGAATTCCAGATCCTGGAGCGGAAGCCCTGCGCGCAGCACCATGCCGCCGCCGTCGCCGGTGCAGCTGTGCGCCGACGTGGCGGAGAAATAGGCGCGGCCATAGCCGCCGGTCGCCAGCACGACCGCATGGCTGCGGAAGCGGTGGATCGAGCCATCTTCCATGCACAGGGCGATCACGCCGCGGCATTCGCCATTTTCCATGATCAGGTCGATGGCGAAATATTCGATGTAGAAGTCCGCATCATATTTCAGCGATTGCTGATAGAGCGCGTGGAGCATGGCGTGGCCGGTGCGGTCGGCGGCGGCGCAGGTGCGCTGCACCGGCGGGCCGGCGCCCATATTCTGCATATGGCCGCCAAAGGGACGCTGGTAGATCGTCCCGTCGTCGTTCCGGCTGAACGGCACGCCCGCATGTTCCAGTTCGATGACGGCGGCGGGTGCTTCGCGCACCATATATTCGATCGCGTCCTGATCGCCCAGCCAGTCGGACCCCTTGACGGTGTCGTACATGTGCCAGGTCCAGTGATCGGGCGAGTTGTTGCCAAGGCTGGCGGCGATGCCGCCCTGCGCCGCAACGGTGTGGCTGCGGGTGGGGAACAGCTTGGTGATGCAGGCGGTCTTGAGGCCCGCTTCGGCGCTGCCCATGGTCGCGCGCAGGCCCGAACCGCCAGCGCCGACAACCACGGTGTCATACACATGGTCGATGATCTTATAGGCTTGCGTCATTATTCGACGACCCCCGTGAAGGCGATCTTGGCGATCGCAAAGACGCCCGCGGCCGCGCCGCCAAAGGCATAGAAATTGAGCAGCAGGATGGAGAAGAAGGCCAGTCCCTTGTCATGGACATAATCTTCCAGCATCACCTGCATCCCAAGGCGCAGATGCCAGAAAATGCTGACGATCATCAGCATCATCGGCACCGCGACCAGCGGGTTGGCGATCCACAGCACGACGCTTTCATAGTCGAGGCCAGGCAGGGTCAGGAGGCTGAAGATCAGCCAGAGCACCAGCAGCAGATTGCCGACGGCGGTGTAGCGCTGCGCCAGCCAGTGATGCGCGCCATGCCGCGCCGACCCAAGGCCACGGACGCGGCCTATACCAGTTCCGTTACCCATCAGAAGGCCTTTCCGAAAATATAGAGCCAGACAAGGGCGGTCACGAGCACCGAAGCGACCACCACCGCGATCGACCAGCTCTTGTTGGTGCGCAGTTCATAGCCCGCCCCCATATCCAGAACGAAATGGCGCAGCCCGGAAAAGAGATGCTGGAAAAAGGCCCAGGTAATGCCGATCATCACCAGATAGCCAAAGGGCGAGGTCGCGCATGTGATGAAGGTCGCATAGGCTTCAGGACCAATCGCGGCAGCCATCAGCCACCAGACGAGGCCCAGCGCGCCAACCGTCGCAAGGCCGTTGCCGGTCACGCGGTGCAGGATGGAAATGGCCATCGCGGGGCCCCATTTCCAGATCGTCAAATGCGGCGAGAGCGGCCGGCTGTTGGTTCGCGCCATGTCTACCCTTGTCCCTGAAATGTCCCTATAAGTGCGATCCCCTTAAGAGCGAACGCGCATGAGGGCAAGCGGTGCAAAGCATGGCTGCCCCAACGATCGTATCCCGCGATCATAAGAAGTGATTAACCAAAGCGCGCTAAGGTCGGCCTGCCAAATAGCATTGCACCAACAGGGGCTGTCCCATCATGTCGTCCTTCGCCGCATCACCAGACAATAGCCGGAACGGCACCGTGAGCCCGGAATTGATCTCGAAAATCGACCCGAATGACAAATTTTCCAAGGGTGCGCAGGAGATTGGCCTGCTGATCAAGGACAGCCTGGCGAGCGTGGGGGACGCCTTTTTCACGACCTATATGCAAAAGACCGGGCTGCGCGAGAAACTGAGTTCCGCAGCGATCAGTGCGATCGAGAGAGAAACGCACCGCTATGTCGAGCAGAAGCTATTGCACTTCAAGGATGCGCTCTGGGCCCAGTCGGCTGCGGATTGCGTGCGCAACGCCCGCAAACATGGCGTGTCGGTGCGGTCGGTGCTCAACGCCGTTGCCGCGGCAAACGAAAAGATCATCGCCCTGATATGGGAATATAGTCGCGATGACGCGGAGCGAAGCCAGCGCCTGACGCTCGTCATGCTCCACATCGCCATGATGGACGCAGGCTTGATGACCAATGTCCTGTCGAACGATCAGGCCGATGCGCAACGTGCCGAACGGCAGCGTTTCGGTTCCTTGTTCGAACAGCGAATCGTCGGTGAAATCGACGGCGCGACCCGATTGGGCGAATCGCTGCGCGAACAGGCCAAGGATGCTTCGGCTGCAACGCGCGGGATGCTGGGCAAGGCATCGGAAGTCGCGGCGGCGGCCGAACAATCCGCCCTGGCGATGCGGGAAGCGGCCCGCACGTCGGCCGGGCTGATCCGCGCCATCGAGGACGCCCGTACCGAGGTTGAGGGGGCAGCCGGAGTTGCCCTGCGCGCCGCGAAACAATCGGGCGATGCGGTCACCATGTCCTCCACCCTGTCCGAACATGCCAAATCGATCGAATCGATCCTGGGCCTGATCCGCGACATTGCCGGGCAGACCAATTTGCTGGCGCTCAACGCCACGATCGAGGCGGCGCGCGCAGGCGATGCCGGGCGCGGCTTTGCCGTGGTCGCGCAGGAGGTCAAAAGCCTGGCCAACCAGACGGCGCGCGCGACGGACGAGATTGCGGGCAAGATCGCCGACATCCAGGCATCGACTCGCCTGTCGGTGGAAACCAACGAACGCATCCGCGATACGGTGGGCGAAGTGCAGGCCAGTGCCGAGCGCATCCGTCATGCGATGGACGCGCAGGCGCAGACCGTCACCATGATCACCGCCGCCGTCGATGAAACAGCGCTCGCCGCCGATTCGATGTCGACCACCATTTCGGCCATCCGGCAGGATACCGAGGTCGTCGCGTCGGAAATCGACCAGCTCGAACGCGGCTTCGTCAGCGTCGAAGGCAAGCTTGCCAGCCTGCGTCACGCATCATCCGATTTCGGTCGACAAGTCGCCTGATAGCGGATCGGCCTGTTCCCGCGCAGGCGGGAACAGGCCGATCCAATCCTCCCGCGCTTCCCCTCTCCTCCATGGTCGGCTAAAGGCGGCGGCATGACCGCTGCCCAAAGTCCTGCACAAAGCTGGAAAGTCACCCTGCCCTGCACCCGTATCGAAGCCGAGGCGCTGGACGGGGAAATTGCCGCCTTTGCCCTGATGGAGCGGCCGCCGGTGCTGATGACCAGCGAGGCGGCGCCAGACGACGACAATGCCTGGCAGCTCGACGCCTATTTCGAGGGCAAGCCCAGCGCCGCCGCGATCAAGTTGCTGCGGTCGATGGTTCCCAGCGCCGCCGGAACCAAACCGCTGGTCGAGGCGCTGCCGGACGAGGATTGGGTGACGTTGAGCCAGCAGGGGCTGGAAGCGGTCACTGCCGGACGCTTCCATGTCCGCAACCTTGCCAGCGATCCGGAACAGCCGGGCCAGGTCAATATTCTGATTGCGGCCAGCCGCGCCTTTGGCACTGGCCAGCATGAAACAACGGCCGGATGCCTGACGATGCTGGACCGGATGCGCCAGGTGGGCATGCGGTTCAACAATATGGCCGACATCGGCACCGGCACCGGCCTGCTCGCCTTTGCGGCGATGAACCTGTGGCCGCGCGCCCATGCGATCGCGTCCGACATTGACCCGGTCGCAGTCGAAATCAGCGCGGAAAATGCCGCGACCAATGGCGTGCCGCTAGGGGCCGGGCCTGGACGACTGGCATTGGTGACCGCCGCCGGGGCCAATCATGCAGCGATTATCGGGCGTGCGCCCTATGATCTGCTGATCGCGAACATTTTGGCCGGACCGCTGATCGAACTGGCGCCGTCGCTCTGCGCGCTGGTCGAGGATGGCGGCACGATCCTGCTGGCGGGCCTGCTCGACACGCAGGTCGATGCCGTGCTGGCCGCCTATCGCGCGCAGGGCATGCGCCTGGCTGAACGGACCGACCGGGGCGACTGGCCGACGCTGCGGTTGCGCAAACGCCCCCGCATCGGATGGAAACGGCCCAAACGCCTGAACCCCGCCGCGCGTGGCGAAGCGCCCGGCTTTGGCAGTATCTAAGGGGAACCCCATGATCATTACCCGCAACAGCATCGTCCATGAAGGACCAGGCGGCCTGTTCGAAAGCATGGTCGTGACCGATAGCGCCGCCAGCGCGCCGTTGCCCGGCGTGCTTCTCTTCCCCAATGTGCTGGGGACCAAGGAAGCCGATTTCGCCTATGCCGAAAAGGTCGCGGCGCTGGGCTATGCCGTGCTGGTCGCCGATGTCTATGGCCAGGGCAAGCGCACCACCCGCGCCGATCCCGATGCCGCGCGCTATATGGCGGAACTGAACGCCGACCGCGCCCTGCTGCGCGACCGCCTCCTGGCCTCCCATGCGCTGCTCAAGGGGCTGGACGCGGTGAACGCAGCCCGCACCGCCACGATCGGCTTCTGCTTTGGCGGCAAATGCGTGCTGGATCTGGCGCGCGCTGGTGCGGACATAGCGGGCGGGGTCAGTTTCCATGGCGTCTATGATGCGCCGCCCTTCCCCAATGCCGCCATCCGCGCAAAACTGCTGATTTGCCATGGCTGGGACGATCCGATCGCACCGCCTGCG
The DNA here is from genome assembly GCF_059424385.1 of Sphingobium sp. GW456-12-10-14-TSB1. Taxonomy (NCBI): domain Bacteria; kingdom Pseudomonadati; phylum Pseudomonadota; class Alphaproteobacteria; order Sphingomonadales; family Sphingobiaceae; genus Sphingobium; species Sphingobium sp. GW456-12-10-14-TSB1. The sequence goes on from NZ_JBWKZI010000001.1 coordinate 2,006,192, forward strand.
GCGACCGTGGCGCTGGCGCAGGAACTCACGGCGGCAGGGTGCGACTGGCAACTCCATGCCTATGGCCGCACCGGCCATGCCTTTACCGACGAGAGCGTCAACATGCCTGAAAAGGGGTTGGCGTATAACGCGGATGCCGATCGGCGCAGTTTCCGCGCGATGGTGGGTTTTTTGGAAGAAGCGTTGGGACGTTAAACACAACCGGCGTTCGTCTCGAAAAGATGATCGGATATTTAGGATTGGGTATTCCCGCGCAGGCGGGAACCCAGCCCCGCCGTTGAACTGGGTTCCCGCCTGCGCGGGAACACATGGCACTACCGCGTCGGAATGCGCCGCGCGCTGGCGAGATGATGGGCGTGGGTGATGGCGACGGCGAGCGCGTCCGCGGCGTCAGGCCCGACGATCTTCACGCCGGGCAACAGGCGTGACACCATGGCATGGACCTGATCCTTCGACGCATTGCCGACGCCGACCACGGATTTCTTGATCAGCCGCGCGGCATATTCGCCGACCTCCATGCCGGAGCGCGCGGCGTTGAGCAGGATCACGCCGCGCGCCTGTCCCAGTTTCAGGGTCGATTGCGGATTGACGTTGACGAACACCTCCTCGACCGCCGCGCCATCGGGCCGATGTTCGAGGATGAGGTCGGTCAGGGCAAGATCGAGCGCCAGCAGCCGCGTTGCCAGTGGCATCGCGCTATCCGTCTTGATCTGGCCATTGCCCAGATGCGTGAGGCGGTTGCCGTCAGCGGCGATCAGACCCCAGCCGGTGGTGCCAAGGCCGGGGTCGAGACCAAGGAGGATCATTGGGATTTCCTCGCCCCTTCAGGGGAGAGGATAGCAAGGCTTGCCGACATGTCGGCTAGCCGCGCTTGGAGAGGGGAGCGATAGTCGCGGATGGCAGCGCCCCCTCTCCCAGCTTCGCCCAGGCGGCAAAGCCGCCAAGGCTGCGCAACCCTCTCCCCAAGGGGAGAGGGAAAACACATCAACCCAGCTTCTCCATGACCGCGTCGGGCACTTCATAATTGCCCCACACCGTCTGGACGTCGTCATCATCTTCCAGCGTGTCGACCAGCTTCATCAGCGTGGCAGCGTTGGCCTCATCGACTTCGACGGTGGTCGTGGGTTTCCAGGCGAGCTTCGCGCCATCCGCCGGACCAAGGCTCGCTTCCAGTGCCTTGGCGACTTCGTGGAGCGCGTCCATCGCGGTCCAGATTTCATGCTCGTCCTCGTTGGACGACACGTCCTCCGCCCCCGCTTCGAGCGCGGCCTCGAAGATCGCGTCGGCATCGCCCGCGCTGGCGGGATAGGTGATCAGGCCGACGCGGTCGAAGCCATGGCTCACCGCGCCCGATGCACCCAGATTGCCGCCATTCTTGGAAAAGGCGGTACGAACATTGGTCGCGGTGCGGTTGCGATTGTCGGTCAGCGCTTCGACGATGATGGCGATGCCTGCGGGGCCATAGCCCTCATAGCGCACTTCTTCATAATTCTCGCCACCTGCGGCATTCGCCTTGTCGACGGCGCGCTGGATATTGTCCTTGGGCATGGACTGCGCCTTGGCTGCGTTGATCGCCAGCCGCAGGCGGGGATTCATGTCCGGGTCGGGCATCCCCATCTTGGCCGCGACAGTGATTTCGCGGCTCAGCTTGGAGAACATCGAGGAGCGCTTCTTGTCCTGCGCGCCCTTGCGATGCATGATATTCTTGAATTTGGAATGGCCGGCCACGGCCTTCTCCTGACATTATCTGATGAAACACGAGCGCGCTCTCTAGCGAGCGAGGGGCGCTCGCGCAATGTTACACAAGGATGGCGGTACCAGAGGCCGACACCATCAGCATCGATCCGTTGGAGCCTATCACTTCATAGTCCAGGTCGACGCCGACGACTGCGTTGCCGCCCAACGTTGCCGCGCGCATCCGCATTTCGCCGATCGCCTGTTCGCGCGCCCGCTGAAGCACATCTTCATAAGCGCCCGACCGGCCACCGACGATGTCCCGCACACTGGCGAACAGATCGCGGAACAGATTGGCGCCCACGATCACTTCGCCCGTGACGATGCCCAGATATTCCTTGGCGGGGCGCCCTTCCAGACGGCTGGTGGTGCTGACGATGACTTCGGACATTTCACTCTCCCTCTGATCCCGTTCGGGCCGAGCGCTTAGACCATCTGCCCTGAACGCAGTGAAGGCCCCTTGCTACGCCAGGCGCGAACGGCGGTGGAGTCCTATTCCATGCCCAGCGCGGACAGATAGGTCTGGAGGATCGCTTCCATTTCCTGCCGGTCGTGGGGCTGCATTTTCCGCAGGCGGACGATCTGGCGCATGATCTTGGGGTCATAGCCGGTCGCCTTGGCTTCCAGATAGACGTCCTTGATGTCGTCGCCGATGCCCTTCTTCTCTTCTTCCAGCCGCTCGATCCGTTCGATCAGCAGGCGGAGCTGGTCGGCGGCGACATTGGGTTCGGTCATGGGGGAGTTTCTCCGGTAGATGTGAATCGGTTGGAGGGCGTCCTAGTGGCTGTCGGCGTTCTTCGCCACACTCTCTTTCATTCGCGCGATCTGCTGCGGCGTCGCTTCGCCCTGATAGCGGGATTTCCATTCGGCAAAGGGCATGCCGTGGATGAGTTCGCGCGCCTGATGTTTCGTCAGGCCACCATCCGCCTCCGCCACCCAGTCGGCCAGGCAATTGCGGCAGAAACCCGCCAAACCCATAAGGTCGATATTTTCGACATCGGTGCGGTGCTGCAAATGCGTCACCAGACGGCGGAAGGCGGTTGCGGCGGCGGCGTCTGTGAGTATGGTGTCGCTCATCGGCGGACCCTTTCGCTGATACATCATCCTGTCGTGCAGCACGGATAACCCATAACGACGCGCTGGCAAGACCAAGGGGGGGGAAGCCCAACGGTCGGGCCAGCGGCGATCACGACGGTCAGGAGAATATATGTCACGACTACCGCCCCGCTCACGCAAGGTCCGTATTCTTGCGACACTTGGGCCTGCGAGCGATACGCCCGAAATGATCCGGGCGCTGTTCATTGCCGGGGCCGACGCCTTTCGCATCAATATGAGCCACGGCGCGCATGAGGATCATGCCGCGCGCATCGCCACGATCCGCGCGCTGGAAAAGGAATTTCAGCGGCCGACCACGATCCTGGGCGACCTTCAGGGGCCAAAGCTGCGCGTCGGCACGTTCGAGAAGGGGCTGGCGCTGCTGGAAACCGGCGCGCCCTTCATTCTGGACCGCGACGAAACGCCGGGCGATTCGCGCCGCGTGAACCTGCCCCACCCCGAAATCTATGCCGCCCTGGTGCCGGAAACCCGGCTGTTGCTGGACGATGGCAAGATGGTGCTGCGCGTCAAGGCAATCAGCGAGGATCGTATCGATACGATCGTCGAGGTCGGCGGGACGCTGTCCAACCGCAAGGGCGTGAACGTCCCCGATGTCGTGGTGCCGGTGCCTGCGCTGACCGACAAGGACCGCCGCGACCTTAGCTTCGCGATGCAACAGGGGTGCGACTGGATCGCCTTGAGCTTCGTGCAGCGGCCGGAGGATCTGGCCGAAGCGCGCAAGCTGATGGGCGGATATGGATCGTTGATGGCCAAGATCGAAAAGCCGTCAGCCGTGCAGCGGCTGGAGGAGATTATCGAGATGGCCGATGGCGTGATGGTCGCACGCGGCGATCTGGGCGTCGAACTGCCGCCTTATGATGTGCCGCCGCTGCAAAAGCAGATCGTCGCCACGGCGCGCCGCATGGGTCGCCCGGTGGTGGTCGCGACCCAGATGCTGGAATCGATGATCAAGTCCCCCTCCCCCACGCGCGCGGAAGTGTCGGACGTGGCGACGGCGGTCTATGATGGTGCGGACGCCGTCATGCTGTCCGCCGAAACCGCAGCGGGCGACTGGCCGGTCGAGGCGGTCGCGATGATGGATTCGATCGCCCACAGCGTGGAGCGCGATCCGGGCTATCTGGCGCGACTGCATTTTACCGAGACGCTGCCCGATCCGACCACCGCCGACGCGCTGGCCGAGGCCACCGGCAATATCGTGAATGTCGTGGGCGCGAGCGCGATCACCTGCTTCACATCGTCGGGCAGCACGGTGCGGCGCGTGGCGCGCGAACGCCCCTCCGCGCCGATCCTGGCGCTGACGCCGCGCACCGACACGGCGCGCAAGCTGGGCCTGACCTGGGGCGTCCATGCCATCCGCACCAAGGATATCGGCAATTTCGAGGAGATGATCGGCAAGGCCCGGCGCATGGCGCTGCGTCATGACATGGCCGAAAAGGGCGGGAAGATCGTCGTACTGGCCGGCGTCCCGTTCGGCACGCCGGGATCGACCAATGTGCTGCACGTCGCGGCAGTACGGGGGGACGAACTGAAGGGCCGCGATTATTAGATCGCCACCACTTCCGGCAAGATCGCGTCGAGCAGCAGCATGCCGGCCGGCGCGACTTGCAGGCGGGTGCCGGTCAGGCGGATGAGGCCAAGGTCGGTCAACTGGTCGATGGCGCGTTCATCGACCAGATGGCCAAGGCCAACGCCCGACAGCGCCGCGATCCGGGCGAGATCAACCCCCTCGCCCAGCCGCAGCCCCATCAGCAGCGCTTCCCGCGCCCGCTCCTCGCCCGCCAGCGGTTGTTCCACCTGAAGCCCGTGACCATTGCGGCTGACGGCGCCGATCCAGTTTTCCGGCTTCTTGTGACGCTGCGTCGCCATGGCGCCGCGCCGCCCATGCGCGCCGGGACCAATGCCGACATAATCGCCGTAGCGCCAATAGGTAAGGTTGTGGCGGCTCTCCTGCCCGGCGCGGGCATGATTGCTGATTTCATAGGCCGGAATCCCCGCCGCGCCGGTCATCGCGGCGGTCAGTTCATAGAGAGTCGCGCCATGATCCGGGTCGGCGGGCGTCATCCTGCCCTGAGCAACCAAGGTGGCAAAGCGAGTGCCGGGTTCGATCGTCAGTTGATAGAGCGAGAGATGGCCGGTGCCGAACGACAGGGCGCGCGCCAGTTCCGCCTGCCATTGCGCTTCGCTCTGGTCGGGCCGGGCGTAGATCAGGTCGAAGCTCACCCGGTCGAACACCGACTGGGCGGTGTCGAGTGCGGCCAGCCCTTCGGCAACATCATGGGCGCGGCCCAGAAAATGGAGCGCATCGTTATCGAGCGCCTGCAGGCCCAGCGAGACGCGGTTGACCCCGGCGGCGGCGAGATCGGCAAAGCGCGCCGCCTCGACCGAGTTGGGATTGGCCTCCAGCGTGATCTCGACTTGCGGGGTAAAGCCCCAATGCCGCTGCGCCGCGGCAATGAGGTCCGCCACCAGCGCTGGCGGCATCAGCGAGGGCGTGCCGCCGCCAAAGAAGATCGAGGAAAGCGGTCGCCCGCCGGTCAACGCAGCTTCGTGCCCCATGTCAGCGAGCAGAGCGGCGCGCCAGGCATCCACATCTATGCCTTCGCGGACATGACTGTTAAAATCGCAATAGGGACATTTCGATACGCAAAAGGGCCAATGAATATATAAGGCCAGAGCGTCGGCGGGGGCCGGCGCCGATGGGGATGCAGAGTCGGGGGGAATGAGGGCCATGGCTGGGGGCAGCCCTAATCTGTTTTTGCGTGCCGGGCTATGGGCGGCGTTGCTGATTGCGACGGGTGCACAGGCAGCGTCCGACAGCGCGCCGGGGAGCAAGGCGGTGACCGCAGCGCCGGTCAATGTGCCGACCGGCGTAGTCATGCCGGCGGCCTATTATGGGATGGAGGAAGCGCCAAGAGGCGAGCCGCTGCTGCGGGCCGTGATGATCGACGCGCATAATGGCGAACGGGCGCTGGTTGGCGTTCCGCCGCTGGAATGGGACGAGGCGCTGGCCGTGGACGCGGCGCGCTATGCCGCCGACATGGCGCAGAGCGGGGCGTTTCGTCACAGCCCGCGTGGCAGCCGGGCGATACCGAGCGGCGAAAATCTGTGGATGGGACCACGCCGCCTTTATGGCTATGGCGTCATGGTCGGCGCTTTTCTGGATGAGAAAAAACTGTTCCGGACCGAAGGCAAATTGCCGGACCTGAGCACCAGCGGGCGCTGGCAGGATGTCGGCCATTATACGCAGATGATCTGGCGCGGCACGCGCAAGGTGGGCTGCGCGCTGGGCGAAGGGGCGAATTACGAATATCTGGTGTGCCGCTACTTCCCCGCCGGCAATGCGTTCGGGAAAGGCCCGCTGGACGAGGAAGCAGCCCCGGTGGAACTGGCCAGCGGTGGGCAGTGATCCTCCCCGGCGCGGGGAGGAACCGGGTCAGAACACTGCCGCCACCAGCTGTCTGAATGCGTCGGCGCGATGGCTCATGGCGTGCTTGGCGTCCGGGTCCATTTCGCCGAAGCTGATGTCGAAGCCGAGCGGCTGGAACATGGCGTCATAGCCAAAGCCATTGGCCCCACGCGGCGGCCAGACGAGCGTACCGTCGACCCGCCCCTCAAACGCTTCGACATGACCATCGGGCCAGGCAAGGGCCAGGGCGCAGATGAAATGGGCGTCATGCCCGGCGTCCGGGCCTTTGGCCTGCACGCCATCCCATACTTTCTGCATGGCAAGGGCGAAGTCCTTGTCCGGTCCGGCCCAGCGCGCCGAAAACAGCCCCGGATCGCCACCCAGCGCCTCGACGCACAGGCCGCTATCGTCGGCCAGCGCAGGCAGTCCGGACAGGTCGGCGGCCTGCAATGCCTTCAGTTCCGCATTGGCAATGAAGGTCGTGCCGGTTTCTTCCGGTTCGGGCAGGTCGAGCGAGGCGGCGGAGATCGGCTCGATACCATAGGGGCCGAGCAGCGCGGCGATTTCACGCACCTTGCCCGCATTGTGACTGGCGATCACCAGCTTGCCGGGGGCGAGCTTGCGGATTGCCTGTTCCTGTCCGAATTGGTCGGTCATTTTTCCACCTCTTTCCGTTCGTTTCGAGCGCATTCGATAAACGCAAAAGTCACGCCATCGGCTTCTCGACTTCGCTCGAAGCGAACGGATAATTGTGATTACCGCCCCGTCGCGGCGTCCTGCGCGGCGAAGATCTTGGCGCAGCCGATCCGGGCGAGGCGCAGCAGGCGCAGAAGTTCTTCCTCGTCATAGGCCGCGCCTTCGGCGGTCGCCTGCACTTCGGCGAACTTGCCGTCGCCGGTCAGGATCAGGTTCGCGTCCGTCTCGGCATTGCTGTCCTCGGCATAGTCGAGGTCGAGGACCGGCGTGCCTTCATAGATGCCGCAGCTGATGGCAGCGACCTTCTGAATGATCGGGTCTTCCTTGAGCGCGCCGGAGGCCAGCAACTTGTCCACCGCAATGCGCAGCGCGACCCAGGAACCGGAGATCGCCGCCGTGCGAGTGCCGCCATCGGCCTGGATCACGTCGCAATCGACCACGATCTGGCGTTCGCCCAGCTTCTTCATGTCCACGACGGTGCGCAGCGAGCGACCGATGAGGCGCTGGATTTCCTGCGTGCGGCCCGATTGCTTGCCTTTGGCCGCTTCGCGGCTGCCACGGGTATGGGTGGCGCGCGGCAACATGCCATATTCGGCCGTGACCCAGCCCGACCCCTTGCCCCGCAGGAAGGGCGGCACTTTTTCTTCCACCGACGCGGTGCACAGCACGCGGGTGTCGCCGAAACTGATGAGGCAGCTTCCTTCGGCATGGATGGTGAAGCCAGGCTCCATGATGATGTCGCGCATCTGGTCGGGCGCGCGGCCGGAAGGACGCATATTCTTTCTCCAAATCGATCAGGAGACGGCGCTTAGCGTCCGACAGCGTTTCTTGCCAGTGCCATGCGCGCAATTAGGCGATAAGAGGGGCCATGATGACCAGAATGATAATAGCCGCGACGGTGATGCTGCTGGCGGGATGCGCCACCGCCGACACTGAGCTGGACACACCGCGCGCCGCCGGAGACACGATCCGCTTTACCGCCGGGCGCTGCTTTGGTGCCTGCCCCGCCTATAGCGTGCAGGTGACGCCCGATGGATCGGGCCTGCTGGAGCCGGACAAGTTCACGGCCGTGCCGGGGCCGACGCGCTTCACCGTGACCCCGGCGCAATATCGGCAATTGCGCCTGGCGCTGGCCCCGTACAAGCCGCTGGTCGGCACCGAAAGGCGGATCGCCCATGGCGAGAATTGCGCCCGCTTTGCGACCGACATGCCCGGCTATCGCATCGAATGGACGCGCGGCGAGGCCAAGCCGACGCGGCTCGACTATCAGTCGGGATGCCTGGACGCGCGCTATGCGAAGCTGCGTACGACGATTGGCGGCATTCCCAAATTGCTGGGGATCGAACCGATGCTGAAGGCCAAAATTGCCCAATAGGGCTGGCCGCCACGCAGGCGTTGAGCCTGGAGGCAATCCATCCTACATTTTACCGATGACGCCAACGACACCCATTACCGAATTGAACGAGCGCGCCCGCGACGTTTTTCGCCTGGTGGTGGAAAGCTATCTGGGCACTGGCCTGCCAGTCGCATCGCGCACGCTCAGCAAGATCGCATCGCTCAGCCTGTCACCCGCCTCGATCCGCAACGTGATGCAGGATCTGGAGGAACTGGGGCTGCTGGCCGCGCCGCATACGTCGGCGGGGCGGATGCCGACCGAAACGGGGCTGCGATTGTTCGTCGACGGAATGATGCAGGCGGCGTTGCCGTCGGCAGAGGAACGGCGCGCGATCGAGGCGGGGCTGGCCGAGGGCGGGCCGATCGAGGAAGCGCTGTCCGCCGCCACCGCTGCGCTGTCGGGCCTGTCGGCCTGTGCGGGCATCGTCATGGTGCCCAAGCGCGAGCCTGTCTTGCGCCAGTTCGGCTTCGTGCCGCTGAACGACCGGCAGGCGCTGGCGGTGCTGGTCGGGCAGGATGGATCGGTTGAAAATCGCGTGCTGGACCTGCCGCCCGGCGTGTCCCCCTCCATGCTCAACGAAGCGGCCAATTTCATGTCGGCGCGCTTTGCCGGGCTGACGCTGCGGCAGGCGGGCGACAGGCTGGCGCTGGAAATGGAGAGCGAACGCAGCGCGCTCGACGGCGCGGCGCGGGAACTGGTGGAACGCGGCGTCGCCATCTGGTCGCATGACGCCGATGACAGGCCAGTGCTGATCGTGCGGGGGCAGGCCCATCTGATCGACGACGGCACGGCAGCCGACCTGGAAAGGGTGCGGCAATTGCTGGAGCAGCTGGAAGGCAAGCAGGAAATATCCCGCCTGCTGGAAAGCGCATTGGCGAGCAGCGCGACCAAAATCTTCATCGGATCGGAAAACAAGCTCTTTTCCCTGTCGGGTTCTTCGGTCATAGCCGCCCCCTATCGTGGCGCGGACGGCCGGGTGGTCGGCGTGGTCGGCGTGATCGGCCCCACGCGCTTGAACTATGCACGGGTGATCCCCATGGTGGATTTCACCGCACAAACGCTTTCGAGATTGATGAGATGAGCGAAGATAATCTGAACGTCGAAAATACCGAAGTCGTGGACCAGTTGCCGGAGGATGCACCCGTGGCAGATGCCAATGCAGAGCGTATCGCCGCGCTGGAAGCGGAACTGGCGACTGCGAAGCAGGACATTCTCTATGCCCATGCCGATACGCAGAATGTGCGCCGTCGGCTGGAAAAGGAACTGACCGACACCCGCGCCTATGCCGCGACCAATTTTGCCCGCGACATTTTGTCGGTCGCCGACAATCTGAGCCGCGCCCTTGCCGCCATTCCGGCGGAACTGCGCGAGGATGAGAAGTTCAAGGGGCTGGTCGTCGGGCTGGAAGCCACGGGCCGCGAACTGGAAGCGGTGTTCGGCCGCAACGGCATATCCAAGGTCGAGTCGGTCGGCCAGCCGCTCGACCCCAACAAGCATCAGGCGATGATGGAAGTCCCGTCCGCCGATGCCGCGCCCGGCACGATCCTGGTCGAAATGCAGGCGGGCTATATGATCAAGGACAGGCTGTTGCGCCCGGCCATGGTCAGCGTGGCGAAAGCGCCGGACTAAGATATGCACGCCCCTTCCGTTCGCGGGAGGGGCATGAAAAGTGGCCGGGGGGGCACAGACTAAAGGATACCCCGTTGCGCCACGACCTGAACCTCACCACCGATCGTCCCACCTTCGTCACCCATCTGGAATGTTCGCTGACGGGCGAACACTATCCGGCAGACAAGCTGCATGGCCTGTCCGCGGCGGGAAAGCCGCTGCTGGTCCGTTATGATCTGGACGGGGTGCGGGCAGCGCTGACCAAGGATGTCCTGGCGCAGCGGCCGATGGATTTGTGGCGCTGGCGCGAATTGCTGCCGGTGCGCAACACCGCCAACATCGTCAGCCTGGGCGAAAATGCCACGCCCCTGGTCGCCCTGCCGCGCACTGCCGCGCGATTGGGTGGCGCGCATCTGATCGCCAAGGATGAGGGCCGCCTGCCGACTGCATCGTTCAAGGCCCGCGGGCTGGTGATGGCGGTGTCGATGGCCAAGGAACTGGGCGTGACCCAGATCGCGATGCCCACCAACGGCAATGCCGGCGCAGCGCTGGCCGCCTATGCCGCTGTCGCCGGGATGGAAGCGATCATCTTTTGCCCGGATGACACGCCGGAAATCAATGTGCGCGAAATCGCGGCGCAGGGTGCGCGCGTCTATCGCGTCAACGGGCTGATCGACGATTGCGGCGCGATCGTCGGGCAAGGGTCGAAGGAGCGTGGCTGGTTCGATTTTTCGACGCTGAAGGAGCCCTACCGGATCGAGGGCAAGAAAACGATGGGGCTGGAGCTGGCCGAGCAGCTGGGCTGGGAATTGCCCGACGCAATCTTCTATCCCACTGGCGGCGGCACCGGGCTGATCGGCATGTGGAAGGCGTTTGATGAGCTGGAGCAGATTGGCTTTATCGGGTCTAAACGCCCCAAAATGTTCGCGGTGCAAGCGGAAGGCTGTGCGCCAATGGTCCGCGCTTTCGATGCGGGCGTGGAATTTGCCGAACGGTGGGAGGATGCCCACACCATCGCGATGGGCATTCGCGTGCCGCGCGCGGTCGGCGACTTCCTGATCCTGCGGGCCGTACGGGAAAGCGGTGGCGCGGCGCTGGCGGTGTCGGATGCCGCGATCATGGCAGCGGTGCGCGACGTGGCGCGGGACGATGGCCTGCTGCTTTGCCCGGAAGGCGGCGCGACGCTGGCCGCCTACAGCCGCGCATTGGACGAAGGGCTGATCGGACGCGAGGATCGCGCAGTGCTGTTCAATTGCGCCAGCGGGCTTAAATATCCGCTGGAGGATCATTCGCGTCGGCTCGACCGGCATATGGCCATCGACTTCGCTGCTCTCTGACAGTCATCCACAAAAGATATATCTTAACGCTTGACGCCAGATGTTTTTAAGATATATCTTAATGCATCTTGAAACGCACTGAAAGATGAATGATGCATTTTCATTACACATATGACGGCCGGGGCGGTCGTCACCATGAGCATGGCCAGCGCGGCCATCGGCGCTTTGCCGGCCCTGAAGGCTTTGGTCGGGGCGGTTTCGGGCGGGGCGACGGTCCCCGTGGGAGCGGGCCGTTGGGTGGCGGCGGACGCGGCGGTGGTCGGCGGCGCTTGTTCGACAATGACGCGCTCAAGCTGATCCTGCTCAAGCTGATCGCTGACATGCCGCGCCATGGCTATGACCTGATCCGGGAGATTGAAAGCCTGTCGGGCGAGGTCTATGCGCCCAGCCCCGGCGTCGTCTATCCCACGCTGACGCTGCTGGCCGATATGGGCCTGATCGCCGAGCAGCCGGGACAGGGCAGCCGCAAGCTGTTTGCGATTACCGACGAAGGCACGGCCTATCTGGACGAGCATAAGGCCGGGCTGACGCTGGTGATGGAGCGAATCGCGTCGCTGGCGCAAAAAGCCGAACGCACCGACAGCGCCCCCGTCCGCCGGGCGATGCACAATCTGCGCATGGCGATACAGGGTCGGCTGGAAAAGGAAGGGGCGGATGCCCAGACCATGTTCGACGTCGCGTCCCTGATCGACGAAGCCGCCACCAAAATCGAAAGGCTCTGACGCGATGACGCTGACCGCCCATATACCCACGGCCAATGCCAGCCGTTACCTTCAACAATTGTGCAAGCATTGGAGCCACAAGTTCGAGACGGAGTTCGACCCGCAATCGGGCATCATCGCCTTCCCGATGGGGCCGATCCGCATGGCCGCGCAGGACGACGCGCTGGTCGTGACGATTGATCCAACCCCGGACGCAGATGTGGCGGCTTTCAAGAAAGTCGTGGCGGACCATCTCGATCGCTTTGCGTTTCGGGAAGCGCCGCTGACCTTTGACTGGAAATAGGCTGCATGTTCCCGCCTGCGCGGGAACACTTCATTCCTAGATTTCCCCGATCATCTCCGCCAGCACGGCCAGGCAATCCTTGCCCAGTTGCGCGGAACGGGCAGGCGACCAGCCGAAATCGGCGTCGGGCAGGTCGTCATTATCCTTGAACGGCATTTCCAGCGTCATCGCCACCGCGCCAAAGCGTTCGGCAAGCTGATTGGTGGACATGGACAGGTTCGCCCGCCCCTCGCCCGCCACAGGATAGCCAAGCCGCGTCTGGAAATCCGGCGTGCGCGCCGCCAGCGTGTCGCGATAACGATGGTAGAGGGTCAGTTGCCGTTCCGTGATGGAAGGGATGCCTTCAAAGCCGGCGATGAATACGGCCGGGATCGCTTCGTCGCCATGCACGTCCAGGGCGAGGTCGACACCGGTTTGGTCCATCGCCGCGCGGACCAGAAACACCTCCGGGCTACGCTCCATCGACGGTTCGTGCCATTCGCGGTTCAGGTTCACGCCCGCCGCGTTGGTGCGCAAATGGCCGCGGCGGCTGCCGTCCGGGTTCATATTGGGCACCAGATGGATCGTCGCCTGTTGCCTGAGCAAACGCGCAACCGAATCCTCTTCGTCGCACAGCCGTTCCAGCGCGCCTTCCATCCACCATTGCGCCATGGTTTCGCCCGGATGCTGACGGGCATAAAGCCACACCTGTTTGGGACCGTCGCCTATGGTCAGCAGGTCGAGCGGCTGACCATCCAGCGTCAGCCCCAGTTCGCGGTGGGTGACGCCCGGCTGGCTAGCGGCAAAGGCGATCAGATCATGGTGGCGCTCCATCGAATAGGGCGCGAAATAGGCGACCCACAGCGCATTGCTGTCCGGTTCCAGCCGAATCGTGAGCGTGCCGTCGGCATAGCTGGTATCGGCCTGGGTCCAGCTTTCGCGATCTTCGCTGATCCGCGCCCTGTAGCCGGTCCAGCCGTCGGGATAGGCCGACCCGGCACAATTGACGATCGCCAGTTCCACCGATCGCCCGGCGGCGTTGGCGAGCCGAAAATGGAACCATTGATAGAAATCGCTCTGATGGTCGGTCACGATTTCCAGCTCGGCGCGAACATGCTCCGGCGTGTCGGTGATGGAAAGGACGCGGATATTGCCGCTGTCGAATGCGCTGGTGATGGATATGGTCATTTGACGGTTATAGTGCGGCCGGATTCGCCCGGATAGCCCTCGATCAGCGCGGCGCTCAGCTTTTGTGCGGCGAGGCCCGGCTGCGCGGCTGGCGTGCCTTCGCGCGCCTCCGTCAACGCACGCCCTTCCCAGATCATCGTCGAATCGGCGCGGCGGCGAAGCTGAACGTGCAGTTCGGTCGTCACAATATCCTTGGGCTTGCCCGACAGGTTGATGCCGACGCCCACGCCCATGCCGGAAAAGCCGCCGCTGCCGATTCCACCGCCCACGCCGACGCTGACTGGCCTGTCACTGCCACGGTCGACGCCCGACGGGCGAAAGCTGCGGCGGAAAGCGACGCTGGCGACATAGTCGCTGGTCTCCCCTGCCGATACGGGCGTGAAGCCGACACGCTGCCATTCCTGCGACACGGCGGCGGCATAGGTGCGGAATTCCAGGCTGACATCGGGATTGCCGCGCATTTCCTCCACCGCGATCGTGCCGCTGCGTGCGGGATTGCCGATATGGAAGCGCGTGACCTCCACCGGGGGAATCGCCGTGGCACATGCGCTGAGGGACAGGGCAAGGCTGGTGGCGAGGATCAGGCGCTTGGACATGGCATCTACTCCAACGGGGGCATATCCGCTAAACGACGCGAACAGCATAATTCCTTCAACGCTCCAAGCCATCAACTTGCTGCATGAAGGATGAACGGGGGCAAAAGTCTTGCCAGTGGACTTGACTTAAGCCCTCTCCGCCCATAGGGGCAGCGCTTCGATTTTCCGCTAAAGCCAGATTCTAAGAAGGCAGACTTCCATGAAGATCCGCAACTCGCTCAAGTCGCTCAAGGACCGTCATCGCGATAACCGCGTGATCCGCCGTCGCGGCCGTACCTATGTGATCAACAAGACCAACCGCCGCTTCAAGGCCCGCCAGGGCTAAATGATGCGGTGAGGCCCGCCACCGTCGATCGCGACGGTGCGGCGGCGCCTTTCCAATGTCGGACCTGCGTGTCCTGCCCGAGCGCCTGATCGATGCCGATCAGGCGCTCGACGCATTTGTGCATTATTGTGCTGTCGCGCCGACGGCCTGAGCTTTCCGAGACGCAAAAAAGCCATCCACGGGCGGACCCATGGATGGCTTTCGCCTGCACAATCCGGGTGACCCGGTCGAACGGGCCGGGTCAGTCCCCCTGCCCGTCAATCTTGGCAATTTCGTCGTCCAGATCGCGCAGCACGTCGGCGCGGACGCGGTCGGTCATGTGCGCGGTCCTTGCGACCTGGGCGCGGGCCGCCACCAGTCCCGCGCGCGCCGCGCGATGGGCCTGCGCTTCGATCTGCGCCTGGCAGATGCGTACGCGGATGGTGCGGCGACCGTCACCATCCACGCTTTCACGCTGGCTGACGGTCTGGCTGCCCTCACAGCCGTTGCGGACGTCGACCCGCGGCACCATGCGGCGGATTTCGGCGTCGGTCGGGATATGGTGGCGCTCGACCCGGCCATCGGCATGGGTGACGACGATGGCGCCCTTTTCCTCCCGAACGGTTACGGGCGGCACATGGGGAACGGGCGGGACGGGCGCTACCGGCGCGACCATATCTGCGGCAGGGACGATCGGAGCGGGTGGCGCGGGCGGCGGTGCGACGGCCATTTCGGTGTCGATAGTCGCTGCTGCCGGGACGGCTGCAACGTCGGGAACGTCTGGCGTCTGCGGCACGCTGGCGGCGGCGGGTTTGGCGACCAGATCGGACAGGCGTGCAAAGTCTGCGGTTTCCACCGTGTCGCTGATGGCGGCCATCTGCTGCGCAGCGCGGCTGCCCGACGCCGTGAGCGCGAGGCCCGTAGCCGTCACCATCGCGACGGCGGCCATGCCCCAGCTGATCCGGTGGAGTGAAATTTCGTGACGCGAAAGCATGATGAGCCTCCCCTTCAATGTTGTAATACGAGTGAGATGACAGGCGGCGGCGAACTGACGGCCACCAGCGGCCTTCAGGATCGCGCGGCCATAAATATGGGCCTGATCCTGGCCATAAAGCGCCAGTACGCGGGCGTCGCAGGCCGTTTCCTGATCGGCGCGATAGGCGCGATAGGCCATCCAGGCGATGGGATTGCACCAGTGGATGGCGAGCAGCGCGAGCGCGATCATGTTCGCGGCCAGATCGCCATGGGCATGATGGGCGCGTTCATGCGCAATCGCCATTTCCTGTTCCAGCGCGTCATAGCGCAGCGCAAAATCGGCGGGCAGCACGATGAAGGGTTTGAGCACGCCGAAGGCAAGCGGACCACTGGCATGGGGGCTGGTGATCAGGCGGATACGGCCTTCCTCGCCAATCGGCGTGGCACCGGTGAGCATGTGCCGCCGGAACCGCGCATAGCCGACCGCCTGTATGACAAGGAAAGCCAGCATCCCGGCAAACCAGACGCCGATGCCGACCTCCAGCCAGGGAAAGCTCGCCTCCGCCGCCACTTGCGGCGCGGGCGCAACGGCCAGCAGATCGGGCAGGCCAGCCTGATCGACGGCGACATGCAAGGGAGAGGGGCTGGCGACGTCGCCGGGCAGCGCGGGCAGCAGCATTCGCGCGAACGGCACCGCCCAAAGGCAATAGGCGGCCCCCGCCCCCAACCAGCGCGCCACCGGCCGTCGCAACAGCATGACCAGCGCCATCAGCAGCGTCGTGGCAATCAGCGTTTCAACCATCCAGACGCTCATGATTTCAGCCCTTTCAGGATTGCCTCAAGCTCGGCAATGTCATCGTCGCTCAACTGATCCTGGCTCGCCAGTTGCGCGACCAGCGGCGACACCCGCCCGCCGAACAGCCGGTTGACCAGCCGCCCCGATTCGCTGGCGACATAATCCTCCCGCGCGACAAGGGGCCGATAGAGGAAGCGACGGCCATCCTGATCGGCGGCGATCACATCCTTGGCCATCAGCCGCGACAATAATGTCTTGACCGTCTGGGCGCTCCAGTCGCGCGCGGCGGTGACGCGATCGGCCACGTCATTGGCGGTCAGCGGCGACTGTTCCCACAGCGCCTCCATCACCACCAGTTCGGCTTCGCTGATCTTTTCACCCACTTGCGCCACGCGACTCTCGCTTCCTTTTCCAACTACAGATGTAGTCGCATTGATTACGACTGTAGTCAATAGCGTTAAGGCCGCCCCGTCAGAGGCGCTCTACGCATCGTGAAAATGTCGGGATTTTTGACAGAAGCCTGTCAGCGGTACGCGCCGTTAACCCTTGTAACCGCGGATTTGCGCGCTCCGATCGTTGTGGCACGGCGGTTGCAACTTTCATTGCATAACCCACCGTGTAACTACCCTGGGGGTGCTGCCAGGTCTCCGTCGGCACCCCCAACCCGGTGAATCCCCCCAATAGTCGGCACAAAAAAAGGCGGCCCGATCAACGGACCGCCCTGCATGGCAGTATATTTCGGTCAGGATCAGCTGGCCGCAGCGACCCCCTGGTCCGTCATCAACTGGTGCAATTCGCCAGCTTCATACATTTCCATCATGATGTCGCTGCCGCCGATAAATTCGCCCTTCACATAAAGCTGGGGGATGGTCGGCCAGTCGGAAAAGGCCTTGATCCCCTGCCGCACGGCCTGGTCCTGCAAGACGTCGACCGTTTCATACGCGACGCCGAGATGTTCGAGGATCGCGATGGCGCGGCTGGAAAAGCCGCATTGGGGGAAGAGCGGCGTACCCTTCATGAAGAGCACCACGTCATTGGCGCCCACGATTTCGGCAATCCGCTGATGCACGGCGTCGGTCATGATCGAAAGTCCATTCCTGTCTGGCACCGCTTGTGGGCGCGAATCTGTGATGCGTGTCTAGTTGGGAACCGCGGTGGTCAGTTGCAAGGCGTGGAGTACGCCGCCCATCCGTCCACCAAGCGCCGCGTAAACGGCGCGCTGCTGCGCCACCCGGCTCATCCCGCGGAAACTTTCCGACACCACCCGCGCGGCATAATGGTCGCCATCCCCAGCGAGATCGGTAATTTCGACATCGGCATCGGGAATCGCCGCGCGGATCATGGCGGCAATGTCATCGGCGGCCATTGGCATCGGTCGTGCCTTACTGCGCTTCGATGAACATGCGGCGGGCGACCACCGCTTGTTCTTCCAGCGCGGCGCGCACGCCCGGCTCGTCAATGTCGATACCCGCCGACGTCATGTCGCCCACCAGCTTGCGGATGACGTCTTCGTCACCGGCTTCCTCGAAATCAGCCTGCACCACCGCCTTGGCATAGGCATCGGTTTCTTCCGGCGTCAGCCCCATCTTCGCCGCCGCCCATTCACCAAGCAGGCGGTTGCGGCGCGCCTGGATGCGGAACTGCATTTCCTGATCATGCGCGAACATATTTTCAAAGGCCCGTTCGCGATCGTCGAAAGTCGTCATGCCCAAAAGCCCCACTGAAACCTGATGGTAGAAAAAGAGATAGGAAGAAGCGCGTCGTTACGCAACGACGGGGATGGTCCAGGGGCGATCCTGCGCCATTTTTGCTTCATAGACGCCGATGCCATCGGCATCGCCCAGCGTCAGGCCGATTTCATCCAGTCCCCCCATCAGGCAATGTTTGCGGAACGGGTCAATATCGAAGCTGAAACGATCCTGAAACCGGGTCGTGACCGTCTGTTGTTCCAGATCGACATGGATTTCGTCGGGCGTCCCTGCCGGGCCTTGCGCGACTTCCATCAGCCGGTCGATCGCCTGCTGCGGCAGAACGACGGTCAATATGCCGTTCTTGAACGCATTGCTGGAGAAAATGTCGGAAAAGCTGGGCGCGATCACCACCCGGATGCCCAGATCGTCCAGCGCCCAGGCGGCATGTTCGCGGCTGGAGCCACAGCCGAAATTGTCGCCCGCAATCAGGATCGGGCTGCCGGCATAGGCCGGATCGTCAAAGACGTTGCCCGGCTCCTTGCGCAGCACTTCAAACGCGCCCTTGCCCATGCCGTTGCGCGAAATCGTCTTGAGCCAGTGCGACGGAATGATGATGTCGGTGTCGACATTCTTCATCCCGAACGGATAGGCCTTGCCCTCAACCGTCGTCAGCTTGTCCATCAGCGCGCCTGCTTTGCTTCCGTGGCGGGAATATCCTCGGCCCGACCCAGCGTCGCGGCCATCGCCGCGCTTGCCAGTGCGCCCAGTGTGAGCAGCCAGAAGATCTTTTTCACAGTGCCATCCCCTCTTCTTTTTTCAACAGTTCGCGCACGTCGGTCAGCCGGCCGGTGATCGCCGCCGCCGCCGCCATTGCAGGCGATACCAGATGCGTGCGCGCGCCCGGTCCCTGACGGCCCATGAAATTGCGGTTGCTGGTCGATGCGCAGCGCTCGCCGGACGGTACCTTGTCCGGGTTCATGCCAAGGCAGGCCGAACAGCCCGGCTCGCGCCATTCAAAGCCCGCCTGGGTGAAGATGCGGTCCAGCCCCTCGGCTTCGGCCTGCCGCTTGACCAGCCCCGACCCCGGCACGACCATGGCATGCTTGATCCCGCTCGCGATGTGCCGCCCGTCGAGCAAAGCCGCAGCAGCGCGCAGATCCTCGATCCGGCTGTTGGTGCAACTGCCGATAAAGACATGCTCGATCGCCACGTCGGCCAGTTTCTGCCCCGCGGTCAGCCCCATATAGTCGAGCGACTTTTGCGCCGCCGCCCGCTTGGACGCATCCTCGAAACTGTCGGGGTTCGGCACCACGCCCGTCACCGCAACAACATCTTCAGGGCTGGTGCCCCAGGTGACGGTCGGCACGATGTCGGCGGCGTCGATCACCACCGTCTTGTCGAACACAGCCCCTTCATCGGTCGCCAGCGTGCGCCACCAGGCGACGGCAGCATCCCAGTCAGCCCCCTTGGGCGCCATCGGGCGGCCTTTCAGATAGGCGAAAGTCGTTTCGTCAGGCGCGAACAGGCCCGACCGTGCGCCTGCCTCGATCGACATATTGGCGACGGTCAGCCGCCCCTCGATCGACATATCGCGGAACACCGAGCCGCGATATTCCATGACATAGCCGGTGCCGCCAGCGGTGCCGATATGGCCGCAAATCGCCAGCGCGACATCCTTGGGGGTTACGCCAAAGCCCAGTTCGCCTTCGACCACGACCTGCATCGTCTTCGATTGCTTGAGCAGCAATGTCTGCGTCGCCAGCACATGCTCGACCTCCGACGTGCCAATGCCGAAGGCCAGTGCGCCCAGCGCGCCATGCGATGATGTATGACTGTCGCCGCATACCAGTGTCGTGCCCGGCAGGGTGAAGCCCTGTTCCGGCCCCACGACATGGACGATGCCCTGTTCCACATCGGCGTCGCCGATCAGGCGGATACCGAATTCGGGGGCATTGCGTTCCAGCGCGGCGAGTTGCTGCGCACTTTCCGGGTCGGCGATCGGGATGCGATTGCCATCGGCGTCGCGACGCGGCGTGGTGGGCAGATTATGATCCGGCACGGCCAGCGTCAGGTCCGGCCGCCGCACCGTTCGCCCAGCCAGGCGAAGCCCCTCAAACGCCTGTGGCGACGTCACCTCATGCACGAGGTGGCGATCAATATAGATCAGGCAGGTGCCATCCGGGCGGCGCTCGACGACATGCGCGTCCCAGATCTTCTCATAGAGGGTGCGGAGCTTAACCATAGTGGTTCCCCCCCTAGACCCGGAAAGATCGGGGGAAAAGGGGGAAGCGGGCAGTAAACGACACTTTTGTCCATCTGGTCGGCAACAATGTTACACAGCGCGATAATCCGCGACGATCCGTCCGGCGGCGCCGATCTCGGCCTCATGGCTGTCTTCACGCCATGTCTCTGCCAAGGCGGCCTTTTCCCATGCCAGCATGGCGGGCAATGCGAGCATATGATCGACCCAGGCCTGCCCCACAGGGCCGACATCCAGACCATAGGTGCGCACGCGGAATGCGACCGGGGCGTAGAAGGCATCGACGGCGGTGAAGGCCGAACCGGCCAGGAACGGTCCGCCGAAGCGCGCCAGACCTTCGGACCAAAGCTCCGCCAGACGCGCAATGTCCCGGTTGAGCGCGGGCGAATGCATATGCGGTTCGACCCGTACCCCGACATTCATCGTGCAATCATTGCGCAGGGTCGCAAAGCCGCTGTGCATTTCCGCCGTCGCGCATTGCGCCCAGGCGCGCGCGGCGTCGTCCGTGGGCCAGACGGCCGGATGGCGATCGGCCAGATAGACGGTAATGCCCAGCGAATCCCAGACCGTGCGGTCGCCATCGATCAGCGCAGGCACCTGTCCCGTCGGCGAAAAACTGCGGAATGCGGCATAGTTGCTGGCCTGCGCAAAGGGCTCGATCCGGTCGATAAAGGGGATGTCCAGCGCGGTCATCAACAACCAGGGGCGCAGCGACCAGCTGCTGTAATTGCGGTTGGCGGTGATGAGTGTGTAGGGCATGGCATGGCTCCGCTGATACAGGCAGGTCCAGCCGTATCGCATGGGCATGGGGCCGTATAGCCGCAACCAGCGACGCAAAGCATAAGGCTGGCTTATCTGGTGCAAGACCTAGCCAAGCCTTTGGAAGGGCGGCACAAGGGGGCATCACGGGCGTTACATCATTATCGCCCTTCCCCAGACAGACGGAGTTTCCTGTCGTGAACCGACGCCAATTCCTTGCCACCAGCGGCGCGACCGCGCTGACGGCCGCCGCCACCCCCGCCTTTGCCCAGCCCGCTACGGCCGATGCCCGGCTGCGCGCCATGCTCGATGGTTTCTTCTACGAACGGCTGGCGGATTCGCCCGAGCAGGCCACCCGGCTTGGCCTCGACACCGGGGAGCGCGCGGCGCTGCGGGGCAAGCTGAGCGACACGTCCGCCGCCGGGGTCGCGCGCGATCTGGCGCGCAGCAAGGCGCAGGCGCGGCAACTCGCCAGCATCGACCGCGCGGCCTTGAGCGATGCGTCGAAGCTGGATTACGATGTCGTCACTTACCAGCTTGCGCGCTCTATTGGGGGCGAACGCTTCGGCTATGGCGAGACGGCGGGCCGCTATGCGCCCTATGTACTGAGCCAACTGACCGGCAGCTATCGCGAGACACCTGACTTTCTTGATTCGCAACATCGGGTCAGGGATGCGGCGGATGCCGATGCCTATCTGGCCCGGCTGGAAGCCTTCCCAGCGTCCATGGACGGCGAACTTGCGCGGCAGAAGGCGGATGCCGCCAAGGGCGTGTTCGCGCCCGACTATATTCTCGACACGACGCTCAAGATGCAGGCTGCGCTGCGCGATCAGCCGGCCGCGCAAACGGTCCTTGTCGCGTCCTTTGCAAAGAAACTTGCTGCCGCTGGCCTGCCGCCCGAACGTGCGGCACAGGCTGAAAAGATCGTGGCGGAAAAGATATTCCCAGCGCTCGACCGGCAGCGCGCGCTGGTACAGGCATTGCGGGCTAAGGCCAGCCATGACGCGGGCGTATGGCGCCTGCCCGACGGCGAAGCCTTTTACGCCGCCGCCGCCGAAGCCGCGACGACGACCGCGCTGACCGGCGATGAAATCCACCGGATCGGCCTGGATCAGGTGGCGCAGATCAGCGCACGCATCGACACGATCCTGAAGGGCGAAGGGATGAGCCAGGGGAGCGTCGGCGAGCGTCTGGTCGCGCTGAACCAGCGCCCCGACCAGTTGTTTCCCAATACCGATGCGGGCCGCGAGGCGCTGCTGGCGCAACTGAACCTTCAGATCATCGCCATGCAAAAGCGGCTGGGCGAAGCCTTCAACATCGTGCCCAAGGCGCCGGTCGAGGTCCGCCGCGTTCCCGTGACGATCCAGGCGGGGGCACCGGGGGGCTATTATCAGAACGCCTCGCTCGATGGGTCGCGCCCCGCCATCTATTATATCAACCTGCGCGACACGTTCGACAGACCCAAATTCGGGCTGGCGACGCTGACCCATCATGAGGCAGTGCCGGGTCATCATCTGCAAGTGTCGGTCGCGCTCGAATCGGACGCTATTCCGATGATCCGGCGACGCGGCGGCTATAGCGGCTATTCGGAAGGCTGGGCGCTCTATTCCGAGCAGTTGGCGGACGAAATGAGGATGTTCGACGGCGATCCGCTGGGGCAGGTCGGCTATCTCCAGTCGTTGCTGTTCCGCGCGACACGGCTGGTCGTGGACTCAGGGATGCACGTCAAACGGTGGAGCCGGGAAAAGGCGACCGACTATCTGATCGCCACCACCGGCATCGCAAGGGGTCGCAGCCAGGGCGAGATCGACCGCTACACCGTCTGGCCGGGACAGGCGTGCAGCTACAAGATCGGCCACACGGTCTGGGACGATTTGCGCGCCGAGGTGAAGAAGAAGCAGGGCACCGCTTTCGACATCAAGGCGTTTCATGACGTGCTGACGCTGGGCGCGATGCCGCTCGACATATTGAAGCAGACGGTGCGGCAGCGGGCAGGTATTGTTTGACGCCAAGAAGCGATTGAATGCAGCGTGTTCCCGCGCTGGCGGGAATCCAGTTCAGACGGCGGGACTGGGTTCCCGCCTGCGCGGGAATACCAACACCCACTAAAACGAAAGAACGACCCGACGGTGCGCCGCCGGGTCGTCAAGTCCTTCCACCCAAATCGCGGAGGAGTGTCGAGTACCCCGCGAACTGGCTAGTTCAGCAGCCGTCAGGCCGCAAACTGGTTCATCGTATTGTGGACGCCGCCCGCCTTGAGCGCGGCTTCACCGGCAAAATAATCCTTGTGATCGTCGCCAATGTCGCTGCCGCTCATATTCTGATGCTTCACGCAGGCGATGCCCTGACGGATTTCCTTGCGCTGGACGCCCTCGACATAGCCGAGCATCCCTTCTTCGCCGAAATAGGTCTTGGCCAGATTGTCGGTGCTGAGCGCCGCAGTGTGATAGGTCGGCAGGGTGATGAGGTGGTGGAAAATCCCCGCCCGCGCCGCTGCATCCTTCTGGAAGGTGCGGATCCTGTCATCCGCTTCCCGGCCCAGATCCGTGTCGTCATAATCGACGCTCATCAGGCGCGCCCGGTCATAGGCGCTGACATCCTTGCCCGCTTCAACCCATGCATCATAGACCTGCTGGCGGAAGTTCAGCGTCCAGTTGAAGCTGGGCGAATTGTTATAGACCAGCTTGGCGTTGGGGATGACTTCGCGGATGCGGTCGACCATCGAGGCGATCTGCTCGATATGCGGCTTTTCCGTTTCGATCCACAGCAGGTCCGCGCCATTCTGGAGCGAGGTGATGCAGTCGAGGACGCAGCGGTCTGCGCCAGTGCCTTCGCGGAACTGGAACAGGTTGCTGGGCAGGCGCTTGGGCCGCAGCAGCTTGCCATCGCGGTTCAGGATGACGTCGCCATTCTTCGCCGTCGCGGGGTCAATCTCCTCGCAATCGAGGAAGCTGTTATACTGGTCGCCAATGTCGCCCGGTTCCTTGCTGACCGCGATCTGCTTGGTGAGGCCGGCGCCCAGCGAGTCGGTGCGGGTGACGATGATGCCATCGTCGACGCCCAGTTCCAGAAAGGCGTAGCGGCAGGCGCGCACCTTGGCGAGGAAGTCCTCATGCGGCACCGTGACCTTGCCGTCCTGATGACCGCACTGCTTTTCGTCGCTGACCTGATTTTCGATCTGGAGCGCGCAGGCGCCCGCCTCGATCATCTTCTTGGCGAGCAGGTAGGTCGCTTCCGCGTTGCCGAAGCCCGCGTCGATATCCGCGATGATCGGAACGACATGGGTTTCATAATTGTCGATCGCGTGGGTCAGGCGCTGCGCCTCGACCGCGTTGCCGCTTTCGCGCGCCTTGTCGAGATCGCGGAACATCAGGCCCAGTTCGCGGGCGTCGGCCTGCTTGAGGAACGTGTATAGTTCCTCGATCAGCGCGGGAACGCTGGTCTTTTCATGCATCGACTGGTCAGGCAGCGGGCCAAAGTCGCTGCGCAGCGCCGCTACCATCCAGCCGGACAGGTACAGATATTTCTGCTTGGTCGTGCCGAAATGCTTCTTGATCGCGATCATCTTCTGCTGACCGATGAAGCCGTGCCAGCAGCCCAGCGACTGGGTGTAGTTGGCCGGGTCCAGATCATAGGCGGCCATATCGCGGCGCATGACGCCAGCGGTATATTTCGCAATGTCGAGGCCGGTGTTGAAACGGTTTTGCAGCTTCATGCGCGCGACGGATTCGGCATTGATGCCGTCCCAGGTGCCGGGATGGCTGCCGATGAGCTGCTGCGCCTTTGCGATATTGTCTTGATAGGTCATGAGCCGTCCTTGCGTGGGAAGTGAGCTGTTGCGGCATGCCCTAATCCCCTCTGTTGCAGTGCGGCAGTCCTGCTGAAGTTCAGTTGTCGATCTTTACAAATTTATGCTGTAAAGTTGTAAAGTCTGCACAGGAGTCGCTGCAATGCGCAAGGATAGCCCGGTTTATATGGGGCCGCGATTGCGGCGGTTGCGCCGCGACCTTGGCCTGACCCAGGCGGATATGGCCGCTGATCTCGATATTTCCGCCTCTTATGTCGCGCTGCTGGAGCGCAACCAGCGACCGCTGACGGCCGATATGCTGCTGCGACTCGCGCGGACCTACAAGCTGGATATGGCGGAGGTGGCGGGCGATGGCGGCGCGGAGCAGACCGCGCGGCTGCATGCGGTGCTGAAAGACCCGATGTTCGCCGATCTGGACCTGCCAACCCTCGCCACCGGGGATGTCGCGGTCAATTATCCCGGCATTACCGAAGCACTGCTGCGGCTCTACACCAGCTACAGGGAGGAGCATCTGGCGCTCGCCGACCGCGCTGTTGGGCAGGATGCGCCGGAGGAAGTTCCCGATCCGGTGGCCGAATCGCGCCGCTTCCTGGCCGCCCGCCGCAACAGTTTTCCGCTGCTCGACGATGCGGCGGAAAAGCTGGCGGCGGAAGCGGAGGCCGAGGGCGGGCTGACGGCATGGTTGCGCGTCAAACACAATCTGCGCGTCCGCCGCCTGCCGTCAGACGTCATGGCCGGATCATTGCGCCGCTATGACCGGCATCGCGATGCGGTGCTGCTGGACGATACGCTCGACACCGCCAGTTCGCAGTTTCAGTTGGCGCTCCAGATCGCCTATCTGGAGATGCGCAAAAGTTTCGACGCGATCCTGAAGGACGGCCAGTTCGCCGGGGAAAGCGGCCGCAGGCTCGCCCGGCGGGCGCTGGCCAGCTATGGAGCGGCGGCGATCCTGATGCCCTATTCCGCCTTCGCCAAGGCGGTCGAAACGCGGCGCTACGATGTCGAGGCGCTGGCGCGGCAGTTCGGCACCAGTTTCGAGCAGACCGCGCATCGGCTGACCACCTTGCAGAAACCGGGTCAGGAGCGGGTGCCCTTCTTCTTCCTGCGCGTCGATCCGGCAGGCAATGCGTCCAAGCGGCTCGACGGGGCAGGATTTCCCTTTGCCCGCCATGGTGGCTCCTGCCCGCTCTGGTCGGTGCATCGGGTGTTCGAGACGCCGCGGGAAGTCGTTACCCAATGGCTCGAACTGCCGGACGGGCAGCGCTTCTTCTCGATCGCCCGGACCGTCACGGCGGGCGGTGGCGGCTGGGGCGCGCCAAGGGTGGAGCGGGCGATTGCGCTCTGCTGCGCGGCCGAGCACGCCCATCGGCTGGTCTATACACAGGACCAGCCGACGCCGGACCCGACCCCGATCGGCGTCACCTGCCGCCTGTGCCATCGTCCCCAGTGCCTGGCCCGCTCCGCCCCGCCGATCGGGCGGGACATGCTGCCCGACGATTATCGCCGGACCCGCGCGCCCTTCGGCTTTGCCGACGGCTAGGTTTCGATCAGGTCGAGATAGGCGACCACGTCATTGTCGGTCGCCAGATACAGCCCGTCCTGCGTTTCCTGCGTCTGCTGTTCGGCCACGCGCAGCGCTTCGCTCAAAGGGCCGTACATCAATGTCGTCGCGCCGCCATCGTCACCCAGATGGTAAAGCCGGACGGTGGCACTGTCATAGGTGGTTCGCATGATTGCAGTATCCGACGACCCATTGTTCGACACAACCCCATATCCCGCCAATACTGAGCCTGTCGAATAGTCGTCCTCCGGCACGAGAAGGACATGGCTTCGGCAGGCTCAGCCCGGACGAGGGCTGGGACAATCCTCTATCGCCGCTCCTTGACCTTCATCGAGGGGGCAAGGTCATTCGCGCCGATCCGCACCGCGTCGTCGGTGAAGTTGGCGACGAAGGTGGAATTGCGCTCCAATCCCGGCACGAAGCCTGCCTTGTTACCTTCGATCACCAGCCCCGCGCTTCCATGTTCGCGGCCTTCGGGGGCGACGGTGATGAAGGCGGACCAATTATCCTTGTCCTTGCCCTGCACCATCTCATTGCCGCTGATGACGCCGCTCGCGCCGTTGGACAGGTCGATCATGTAATTGGTGAGCTTGCCGCCGCTATCGTCGAAGCTGTTGCCGGTGATGGTGACGCGGGCGGTGCGGGTCTTGAGATAATGGCCGCCATCGCCAAGGTCGAACCGGCTGTTGGTGACGGTCAGTGCCGCCAGACGCCCGATATAGACGCCATGGGCGCAATCCAGATCGCGGTCGCAACGACCCAGATGACGGAAGGTCGATTTGTCGATGCTGACCTGCCCGCCATCATAATCGCCGGTCAATATGCCTTCCTCGCTATTGCGGAACAGGCTGTTGCGGACGGTCAGGTTGCCGCTTTCCAGGCGGATGCCTGCGCCATTGCCGTCGGGCACGCGGATATTCTGAAAGATGATGCCGTCGACCGTGCTCGCCCGCCCGCGCAGCACCAGGGCCGCCTTGCCCTCGCACGGGACGCCGTCGAAAATCACCGTGCCGGGCGTCGCGGCGCGGATGGTGACATCGCCGCCCTGCTGGACGCCACATTGGTGATAGGTGCCCGGCGCGACGACCACCGTGCCGCGCCCATCGCCGATCGCGCCCAGCGCATCGGCCAGCGAGCCAAAGGCGCGGCCCGATTCGGCAAGCGTGAAAGGGGCGGGATTGCCCTGCGCCAGCGCGGTCGAGGCGATGGCGGCGGAGACGAGGAGACTGGTGGACAGGATGCGCATGGTGGCAAGGATAGGCGCGCGCGACGCAGCGACCAAGGGAGGAACGGAGTTAACGCCGCCCTGCCCCGCTATGGGACAGAGTAGCGGATAAAGGTTGCGATCTGCGGTGAGGCCGTAGCGACGTCAGCGAAGGGCGTTATCCCGCCGCGCCCTCGCACAAGGCCTTGAACTGCGCCATCATCTGATCCCAGCCGGGATGGAAGCCCATTGCCTCATGGCGGGCCTTGGCTTCTGCGTCCCAATGACGGGCGGTGGCGGTGAAGCGGGTGGCTTCGCCCTCGTCCGCGAAGGTCCAGATGGCGGTGATGAAGGGCGTTTGCGGAACCCAGCCTGCGGCATAGGCGTCAGTGGTGACAACCCGTTCGCCCGGCACCACCTCCAGAAAGACACCCTCCATCGGGCCGGTTTCCTCTCCATCGGGTCCGAACATCTGGACCGCGCTGCGGCCGCCGGGGCGCAAATCTTCCTCGATGACTTCGGCCCGCCACGGTTTGGGACAGAACCATTCCGCCTTGCGGTCGGTCCACACCGCCCAGCATGTCGCGCGCGGGGCTGCGATGGTGCAACTGACCGACAGTTCATGCGCGCCCTCGCTCATGCCGCGTCCCCATCGAAGGCCGCCTGCATGGCGGCAGTGTCGAGTTTCTGCATCGTCATCATCACCTTGATCATGCGGTCGATCCCGGCCTGATCGCCGCTGTGGTAATTGGCCATGATCCCTTCCGTCACCAGTTGCCAGGACAGGCCATATTTGTCCTTGAGCCAGCCACAGGGCGCAGGTGATCCGCCATCGGCGGTCAGCGCGTCATAATAGCGGTCCAGTTCTGCCTGATCTTGACACGCGACCGACAGCGACACCGCTTCGGTGAACGGGAATTGAGGCCCGCCGTTCAATGCCTGATAACGCAGACCCAACAGGGTGAATTCAACCAGCAGGACGCTGCCCCCCGCCGCGGGCGATGGGGAAAGATTTTCCTGCGGATAGTAGCTGACATGATCGACCGATCCGCCAAAGACGGAGGCGTAGAAATGCGCCGCTTCCTCCGCCTGACCGTCGAACCAGAGGCAGGGCGCAATGTTCGTCATGCCGCTTCCGCCCCGCGCGCGCCTACCAGCGCGAACATCGCGCCCTGCGGGTCGCGCGCCTGGATGATCCAGCTGCCGCCGGGCACTTCCGACGGGCCATTGAGAATGGTGCCGCCGCCTGCGGTGACGCGCTGCGCCGCGGCGTCAATGTCGGCCACGACATAGTAGAAGAGCCAGAGCGGCACGGGCATTTCTTTGGGGAGAGGCATGATGCCGCCCGTCATGCTCGTAAAATCGCCACCGCCGGTCTGGGAGATGAGTTGATAGACGCCCATGTCGCCCATATCCATGGCGTCGCCTTTGGCCCAGCCGAACTGGCCGGTGTAGAAGGCCATGTCGGCGTCGAAATTGCCGCTGTAAAGTTCGTGCCAGCCGACATGGCCCAGCGCCATGGGCGACGACGCTTCCACGCCGTCGGGACTGGAGCCTTTGAGCAGCATGAAGGTCGCGCCGCCCGGATCGCCCATCACCGCGAAACGGCCAACGCCCGCAATATCTTCCGCCGGGCGCTTGATGCTGCCCCCGGCCGCGACCAGCCGCGCGGCATCCGCATCGACATCGGCCGAGGCGATATAGCCACCCCACCAAGGGGTCATGCCGCAATCCCTGGCCTCATCCGGAATGGCCATCACCCCGCCCAACGGCCCGGCGCTGCCGACGACCAGCGTATAGCCGCCATCCTCGCCGAACGGCATAGTGGTCCAGCCTATGACATCGCTGTAGAAAGCGAGCGCCGCCTGCGGGTCGCTGGTCATCAGCTCGACCCAGAAAAACTGTCCGTTGCGATCAGTCATTGTCCATCTCCCGCTCGGCGGCTCAGGCCTTTTCGTCGACCAGTACCGAAAAGCCGCCATAGATGAGGCGTGCGCCGCTGAACGGCATGTCCTGCCCATCCTCCGGCTTCATCCGCTCGTCGGCCATGACCTTGGCCGATCCGGCGTCGCGGGTTTCCTTGTCGGGCCATTCGATCCAGGAGAACACGACATCTTCCCCTTCCTCGGCAATCACGGCCGTGCGGAAGTCGTTGACCTTGCCCGGCTTTATATCGTCACCCCAGCATTCGACCACGCGGATCGCGCCATGTTCGATGAAGATCGGCGCGGCCATGGCGGCCAGATCGCGATAGGCTTGCCTGTTGCCCTTGGGCACCGGGATCACGAAACCGTCCATATAGGCCATCGTCTCTCTCCTCCTTGGCCCCGCGATGCGCCGGCATGGCGGGCTAACCGTCAAACGACTCGCCGGTCATGATGCGCCCGCCACTGCTCATGCGCAACGGCGGGGGACGCTCATTCGGTATTGGTCGGCAGCGGCTGAACCATCAGCTTTGGGCCCGACGTGGCGGGCTGGGTTGGCGCTGCGGCAGGCGGACGGGCCGGCTGTGCCGCAGGTGCCGCATCGGGCGGTGGCGGCAGGTTTTGCTGGATCGCGCTCGTCACGCTGGGGGCAAAGCCCTGGCGGGGCGCCTCGCCCGGCGGCACGGGTGGTGGCGGCAGCGGGCTGGGCACCGCCCATACGGTCACCGTTCCGCCAAAGCGCGATTGCCATTCGGCCAGCCGCCGCAGATAATCCGCATAGGCCGCGTAGAAATCCTGAAACGGTTTTTCGAGTTCGGCCAGTGCGGTCGGTGCATAGTCCAGCAGGGCGCTGGATGGCATCGCCAACAGCTTGGCCCCCACCGCTTCGGCCACCGGGCAAAAGCTTTTCATGACGGGCGGCAGCGAGAAGAAATTATAGACGGTGGTGTTGAGCCGTTCGCGCGCGCCGAACCCGGCGGCGCCATAGGCGACCTTGTAATTGCGATCGACCGCTTCGTTGGCCTGCGTCAATATGGGGCCGTGAACATGCAGCAGGCGATTATATTGCAGACGCGCAAGATCGGCAGAGCTGCGGCAGGACAGCGCCGCGACGTTGAGTGCCATGCGGACATGCCATAGCGCCGTGTTCGACGTGACCTTGCGATTGGGGGTCAGATATTTGCCATCCTGAATTTCCGGGATGCTCATATTTTCCACCGCGCCCATGGGCGGACGCGGCCTGACCGTTTCGACCAGCGGCGGCGGCGGCGTGGGTGGCGGGGGCGGCGCGACAGGGGTCGAACAGGCCGCCAGCACGGCCAGCGACACAAGCGAAAGACGGCCATAAAAACGGCGCAGGACGATCATCAATTTCTCCGATGGGCTGCGCACCGTCATGCCGGGCATTCCGGCCGGAGGAAATATGCTGGATTAACCGTTCATCGCGCGAATTCAGGCAGCCCGTCGCTCCAGCGCCACTGCGGCCTCCGCCATCAGTTGCGCGATGATGTCGGCTACGGGTTCTTCCTTGGTCACCATCCCGACCGACTGGCCCGCCATCAGCGACCCGCCATCGACATCGCCGTCGATCACCGCGCGGCGCAGTGCGCCAGCCCAGAAATGTTCGATCTGCAACTGTGCTTCGCCCATGTCGACCGCACCGGCATCGAGCAGGTTGGCGACTTCGCGCTGCTTGGCGGTGAAATTGTCCATGCCCGCATTTTTGAGCGCGCGCACGGGGATGACCGGCAGGCGCGGGTCGATCTGGACGCTGGCGACGGCATCGCGGGCCGACGCGCGGAAGAAGGCCTTTTTGAAGGCGGGATGGGCGATGCTTTCGGTGGCGCAGGCAAAGCGGGTGCCCAATTGCACGCCCGCAGCCCCCATTTCCAGATAGGCGGCGATCGCTTCGCCCCGGCCAATGCCGCCCGCGACGAACACCGGCAACTGGCCGCTCATTTCGGGCAGGATTTCCTGCGCCAGCACGCTGGTCGCAACCGGGCCGATATGGCCGCCCGCTTCATTGCCCTCCACCACCAGCGCATCGACGCCGGAGCGGGCCAGTTTCTTGGCCAGCGCCAGAGCGGGGGCGAAGCAGATCAGCTTCGCGCCCTTGGCCTTGATCGCCTCGATACTGCCCTTGGGCGGCAAGCCGCCCGCCAGCACGACATGGGTGACATCATGCCTGGCACAGACGTCGATCAGGTCGAACAGTTGCGGGTGCATGGTGATGAGGTTGACGCCGAAAGGCTTGGCGGTCAGCGCCTTGGTCGCGGCGATTTCCGCATCCAGCAGGGCGGGCGTCATCGCGCCGCAGGCAATCACGCCAAACCCCCCGGCATTGGATATGGCCGCCACCAGATGCCGTTCCGACACCCAGCTCATCGCCCCGCACAAAATGGCGGTGTCGCAGCCCAGAAACTGCGTGCCGCGGGCCATGAGGGCAGTGAGTTTGGCGTTGGTCATATGTCATTCTTTCCCCCCTCCCGCTTGCGGGAGGGGTCGGGGGAGGGCCTGTAAAGGAGACGGCGACACACGCCCTCCCCTAGCCCCTCCCGCAAGCGGGAGGGGAACAAATTTTACGCTGTCGGCGCGTCGAGACCATAAGCGGTGTGCAGCACGCGGACGGCCAGTTCGGTTTCATCCTCGTCGATCAGCACGCTGACCTTGATCTCGCTGGTGGAGATGGCTTCGATATTGATGCCGCGATCGGCCAGCGTCTTGAACATGGTGGCGGCGACACCGGCGTGGCTGCGCATGCCCACGCCCACGACGCTGATCTTGGCGACTTCGGTGTCGGTGATGATGCGGCGGAAGCCGATCGCGTCCTTGTTGGCTTCAAGGATGTCGACGCTGCGCGCCAGGTCAGCGCGCGGGACGGTGAAGGTGACGTCCGTCTCTTCATTATCCTTGGAGTCATTCTGGATGATCATGTCGACGTTGATCGCCGCGTCCGCCAGCGGCGTGAAGATGCTGGCGACCGCACCCGGCTTGTCAGGCACGCGGGTCACGATGATCTTCGCCTCATTCTTGTCATGGGCGATGCCGGTGATGAGCTGACGTTCCATCTTGTTTTCCTTGCGCTTGGCTTCCAGTTCCTCGTCGCTGACGATCAGCGTGCCGGGCAGGTCGGTCTGGGTGGGATCATCGAAGGAGGACAAGACCTGCACGACCACGCCTTCCTTCATGGCGAGGCCGACCGACCGGGTTTGCAGCACCTTCGCGCCGACCGAGGCCAGTTCCAGCATCTCCTCATAGGTGACGAGGTCAAGCTTGCGTGCGCGCGACACGATGCGCGGGTCGGTGGTATAGACGCCATCGACATCGGTATAGATGTCGCAACGATCCGCCTTGATCGCGGCGGCGACCGCGACGGCAGAGGTGTCCGAGCCGCCTCGGCCCAGCGTCGAGACGCGGCCATCGGCCATCATGCCCTGAAAGCCGGGGATCACGGCCACCTGGCCCGCGCCCATCGCGGCGAGCAGCGCGTCGGTATCGATGCTGCTGACCCGCGCCTTGGCATGGGCCTCGATCGTCTTGATCGGCAGCTGCCAGCCAAGCCAGCTGCGCGCGTCGACATCCATGGCTTTCAATGTCATCGCCAGCAGGCCGCTGGTGATCTGTTCACCGGCGGCGACGACGACATCATATTCGGCCGGGTCATAAAGAGCGGATGCTTCCTTGCAGAAGCCGACCAGCCGGTCCGTCTCGCCCGCCATGGCGGACACGACGACAGCGACTTCATGGCCCTGGGCCACGACATGTTTGACCCGCGCAGCCACGTTGCGAATTCGTTCCATCCCCGCCATGGAGGTGCCGCCGAATTTCATCACGATGCGCGCCATTTGCTTGTCGAACCTGCCTGTCAAAAGGAATAGGAGTGAGACAGAAAATGTCCCAGAAGGGCGAAACGGCGCTTCTTTAGCAGCGGATACGGATATGGCAAGCAACGCGACATCGACCATCGACCCCAAAGAGGCCGCCCATTTCGGCACGATGGCGGCCGATTGGTGGGACCCGCAGGGCAGCAGCGCGATGCTGCATAAGCTGAACCCGGTGCGGCTAGCCTATATTCGCGCCGCGATCGATGCGCATTGGCCTGGCAAAACGCATGATTTCGAGCCGCTTGCCGGCAAGCGTGCGCTGGATGTGGGGTGCGGTGCGGGGCTGCTGGCCGAACCGCTGGCGCGTCTGGGGGCAAGCGTGACCGGGCTGGACGCCGCGCCGGAGAATATCGCGGCGGCGCGCGCCCATGCCGCGCCGCAGGGTCTGGCGATCGATTATCGTGCGACGCCGGTGGAAGCGGTGGCGGACGGGGGATTTGATCTGGTGACGTCGATGGAGGTGATCGAGCATGTCGCCGATCCCGCCGCGTTCGTTCGCGCACTGGCGGACAAGCTGGCGCCCGATGGCCTCATGATCCTGTCCACGCCCAACCGTACCCCCCTCTCCCGCCTGGCCATGATCACGATCGGCGAGAGCATAGGCGGCATTCCCAAGGGAACGCATGACTGGGGCAAGTTCATCACGCCGGACGAACTGACCGCGTTGCTGGAGCAGGCCGGGCTGGAGGTGATCGACAGTAGCGGCCTGAGCTTCGATCCGGGGCGCGGCTTCACTTTGTCGGAGAACAAGGCGATCAACTATCTGCTGACCGTGCGGCACCAAAGATAAAGCTGTTGCAGGGAGCGACTGATACGCACCACCCGATGAAAAGGGTGGTGGACAGGGTTGGGTTCGAACCAACGTAGGGCGTAGCCCGGCAGATTTACAGTCTGCTGCCTTTAACCACTCGGCCACCTGTCCATACCCGTCGCGGTCAGGAAAAAGCTTCTTTCCCGCGCTGGAGGCGGCTCAATGGCGAAAGGAGGCTTGCCTGTCAATGGTCGGATGTGAAAAGAGCGCTTCCATGAAAAGAGGTCATCGTTCCGCCAAGCCCAAGGGCGCGTTCCCGCGCTTCTATGGTCGTCACGCCGTCACCGCGGCGCTGGCCAATCCCAACCGCGTCGTGCGCAAGATATGGGGCACCCGCGAAGCGCTGAGCGCGCTGGATCTGCCCCCGGTGCTGCCGATCGTCTATGCCGATGTGGCCGATATGGGCCGCATGGTCCCGTCCGACGCGCCCCATCAGGGCATCGTCGCGGAAGTCGAGCCGCTGGACGATGTCTGGCTGGGCGACGTGCTGGACGAAGGGCGCGACGACACGCGGCCCATATTGGTGCTGGATCAGGTGACGGACCCGCATAATGTTGGCGCCATCCTGCGCTCCGCCGCCGCGTTCGATGCGCTGTGCATCGTCACGCAGGACCGGCACGCACCGCCCGAATCGGGGGTGCTGGCGCGGGCGGCGTCCGGCGCGCTGGAAATCATGCCATGGGTGCGGGTGGTCAACCTGGCGCGCGCTTTGGACGAAATTGCCGAGGCGGGCTACTGGCGGATCGGGCTGGATGGCGAGGCCGATACCAATCTGGGCGACGCGATCGGCGAATCGCGGGTGGCGCTGGTGCTGGGCGCCGAAGGCGAAGGGCTGCGCCACAACAGCATGGCGCATTGCGACATTTTGGCTAAACTGCCGATCAGTCCGCGGATGGAGAGCCTGAACGTATCCAACGCCGCGGCCATCGCCCTGTACGCCGCCGCCAGCCGGTAGGCAGCCGACCGGGCGGCTCTGGGGGGACGTCGCCATGAATCGTCTGTTGCGTTGGATGCTGGCATTGCCGGGGGTGATGGCGCTATCGGCGTGCCTGGTGACGCCGGGCAAGTTCGATTCCTCGCTCGATATTCGGGCCGACCGCAGTTTCAGCTTTGCCTATAAGGGCGAGATCATCGCGTCTGACAGCGGCAAGGGGGCGATGGGCATCCCTGAACCGGCGAGCGAGGATGAAGAGGCCGCGCCAGCGCAGCTGTTGCAAATTGCGGCGGAGAAGTTCGACAGTGAAGCCGACAATGGTGACGATGCGCAAATGCGCGCGATCGCCGACGCACTGACGAAAGAAAAAGGTTTTAAATCAGTACGTTATATGGGGAATCGCATATTCGACATCGATTATGCGATCAGCGGTCGGCTGACCCATGCCTTCCTGTTTCCCTTCAACATCGACGCGCAGATCGTGCTGCCCTTCGTCGCGGTGGAATTGCGCGGGGATGATCGGGTGCGGGTGAAGGCGCCGGGCTTTGCCAACGGATTTGACAAGAGCCAGGGTCCATCGCTGGGCGCTGGCGGGCCGGGCGAAGCGGCGGCCAAGGCACTGAACGGCAGCTTCACACTGACGAGCGATGCAGAGATTATCAGCCAGAATCAGGAAGATGGCGCGCAGACGTTGGCCAATGGCAAGCGTATCGTCTGGCGGGTTACCCCGCTGACCAGCGAGGCGCCCGCCGCCACGTTGCGGCTGCAACGGTAAGTTTTACGGAACGGAGCCGCACCGGCCCGCAGGTCTGCCCGACCTACCGCAATATATACTGAGCGGGAGGCCGGGTGGAGGCGTCAGCCGGTGCGGTCTAAAATCAATCTTCCGGCGCGATGGTGACGCGCAGGCCGTCCAGCGCGTCGGTCAAAACGACCTGGCAGGACAGACGGCTGGTGTCGTTGCGATGGTCCGAACTGTCGAGCAGGTCATTTTCATCCTCGCTCATCGCGGGAAGCGAATCGGCAAAGGCGGGGTCGACATAGACATGGCAGGTCGCGCAGGAGCAGCAGCCACCGCACAGGGCCAGCAGTTCATCAAAGCCGTTGTCGCGGATGACTTCCATCACCGACAGGCCATTGTCGCCATCGACAGCCTGTTCTTCGCCCGCACGGTTGACCACAATCAGTTTCGGCATCTATCCAGTCCCCAAGAATTTTCTTCGCCGCTCTGACGGACAGACGTCGGGAAATCAAGGGTGGAAGGAAACAACAGATGGTGACGACAGCAGAGACGTTGCGCGGCAGTCTGGACGCCATCGCCGCGATCGAGCCGGGATTTGTCGCGGCGCTGGCGCGGGTTGGCTATCCTGAGCCGCGCCAGCGGGAGCCGGGCTATGAGACGCTGCTGCGCACGATCGTCGGTCAGCAGGTCAGCGTGGCGGCGGCAGCGGCGGTGTGGCGCAAGCTGGAGGCGGACCTTGGCGCAGGCTGCGCGCCCGATGCGCTTCTGGCGCGCGATCATGACGCGCTGCGCGCCTGCGGCCTGTCGCGCCAAAAGCAGGGCTATGCCCGCAGCCTGGCGGAAATGGTGCTGAGCGGGGCGCTGGATCTGAACGCCCTGCCCGCCGACGATGAGGAAGCGATTGCGCAGCTTATCCAGATCAAGGGGATTGGCCGCTGGTCGGCGGAAATCTATCTGCTCTTTGCCGAAGGACGGCCCGACATCTGGCCTGCGGGTGATCTGGCAGTACAAATAGAGGTGGGCCGGATATTGGGCCTGCCCGAACGACCAAGCGAAAAGGCAACCCGCCAGCTTGCCGAAGCCTGGCGTCCGCATCGCGGCGCCGCCGCCATCATGGCGTGGCATCATTATAATACAGAGGTTTTGTAATCCATGTCCCCCACCCTGCCCCATGCCCGCTACATCGTCCTGACCCATGAGGGCGTTTGGAAAATCAACCTGAACAACACCTATTATGGCCCGTTCGACACGCAGGCAGCGGCGGTGGAGAGTGCGACGGATACCGCGCGCAAGGCCAGCGAGGGCGGCTATCCAGCCTCTGTCCTGTTGATGAAGGACGCCACCAATTTCGAGACCATCTGGAGCAGCGTGCAGGGATGATGCTGCCTGTCGGCCCATCGCCAAGGGATTCTTGTCGCCTGGGGGGAACCGCGCGGGCAGCGGAGCATTTCTTGTCCTAAATCATACAGGCCCCAGGAATGAGCAAGAGAGTTTTGATAGTTGAGGACGAGATTTTCGTCGCTTTAGAGATTGAACAGATTGTCGAGGAGACGGGATTCGATGTCAGCGCGATTGCTGCCGATCGTCCGGCTGCGCTGGCCTGCGCGGAATCCTGCGACATAGCTTTGGTCGACCTCAATCTGCGCGATGGGCCAACCGGGCCGATCATCGGCATGGAGCTGGCGAGCCGCTATGGCATTCGTGTTATCTATGTGACCGCCAATCCGTCGCAAATCGGCGAGGCGTCGGTCGCAGCGCTCGGCGTCATCACGAAGCCGTTTCGTTCGCAAAGCATTTCCGCCGCGCTGCAACTGGCCGCGGCGGAAGAGCCCGAATTGCACGCCGCAGAGATTGCAGGCTTTATTCCGTTCCTACAGAGCGGCTCATCGAGCGGGTTGGTATCCAGAGGCTGAGTTTCAGCCCGTCAGCAGACCAGTCCCGCGCGATCCGCCCGCCCAGCTGCCGCTCCACGCTCAAGGTGATAAGGCGGCTGCCAAAACCGTCCGGCTGCATCGACTGAACCGCTGGCCCGCCCAATTCCTGCCAGTCGATACGCACATCCGCCCCTTCACGCGCAATATGCAGGGCTATCCGGCCATCCGGCACCGACAGCGCGCCATATTTGGCGGCATTGGTCGCCAGTTCATGGAACAGCAGCGCCAGAGGCGTTGCCGAGCGATCATCAATCGGCACATTGTCGCCCGACAGCGCGATACGCGAGCGATCCCGCGAATTATAGGGCGCGAAAATCTGGTCCAATATGCCCCAAAGCAGCCCCTGCCCCTGCCCGACCTGCGGCGCGGATTCAGCGCTGTGCGGGCGAACGAAATCATGGGCGCGGCCGAGCGCAAGAATGCGATCGCGCAAATCTTCGGCAACGGCGCCGATTTCCGGGTGCTGGCGCGCCGACAGACCAATCAGCCCGGCGATCACCGAAAAGATATTCTTGATCCGATGGGATAGCTCATGCGCGATCATCTCGCGCTCTTCCATCATCAATTTCTGTTCGTGGATGTCGGTGCAGGTGCCGATCCAGCGCAATATGGTGCCGGCCCCGTCGCGGATCGGCAGGGCGCGGCCCAGCGTCCAGCGATAGTCGCCGCTATGATGGCGCAGCCGATATTCGATTTCGTAAGGCTCGCCGGTTTCCAGCGATTTGCGCCAGCGGCCCCAGGCGCGTTCCTGATCGTCAGGATGGAACATGTCATTCCACCCTTCGCCATCGGTCGATCCGGCCAAGACGCCGGTATATTCATACCAGCGGGCATTATAATAATCATGATAGCCATCGGGCAGGGTCGACCAGACCATCTGCGGCATGGTGTCCGCCAAGGTACGGAACATGCGATCGCTGTCGGCAATGGCTGCTGCGTCCTGGCGTTGGCGCGCTATGACATCGCGGTCGCGACGACGCCCCTCCAGCTCGACCATCACCTGCCGCGCCAGCAGGGTCAGCCCCTGCCGCTGGATCGGGGTCAGATCAGCGCGGGGCTGCGTATCGATGACGCACAGGGCGCCCAACGGCACGCCAGCGCTGTCGATCAGCGGTGCGCCGGCGTAAAAGCGGATATGCGGTGGGCCGGTAACCAGGGCATTGTCCGCAAAACGCGGATCCCCGCAGGCATCGGGCACGACGAAAATATCGTCGCCGAGCATGGCCAGCGCGCAGAAGGACACGTCGCGCGGCGTTTCTTCCGCGTCGAGGCCGGTGCGCGCCAGAAAGCGCTGGCGCGCTTCCTCCACGATGCTGACCAGAGCGATGGGCGCATCGCAAAGCGTGGAGGCGAAGGCGGTAATCTCGTCCAGATGACGAAACCCGCCGGCATCCAGATCATAGAGCGCCAGGAGCGCCCCGCGATCGGTGCCCAGACCGCTATGGTCAGCCATCGCTGGCGCGTTCGATATCGGCGCCGACGGCGGAGAGCTTTTCCTCCAGCCGCTCATAACCGCGATCGAGATGATAGACGCGATTGACCTGGGTTTCGCCTTCCGCCGCAAGACCCGCCAGGATGAGGCTCATCGACGCGCGCAGATCGGTCGCCATCACCGGCGCGCCGACCAGCCTGTCGACACCACGCACGACCGCCGTGCGCCCGTTGACCGCGATGTCAGCACCCATGCGCGCCAGTTCAGGCACATGCATGTAACGATTTTCAAAGATGGTTTCGGTCAGCACCGATGCGCCATCCGCCATGGTCAGCATCGCCATGAACTGCGCCTGCATATCCGTGGGGAAGGCCGGGAACGGCGCGGTCGACAGGGTCAGCGGCTTGAGCTTGCCGTCGGAAGAGACGCGAATGCCATCCTTGTGAACGTCCACCTGCACGCCTGCGTCGCGCAGCGCGGCGATGATCGCGTGCATATCCTCGCCATTGGCGCCGATCAGGTCGAGCGACCCGCCGGTGATCGCTGCGGCGCAGGCATAGCTGCCCGCCTCGATCCGGTCGGGCATGACGCGGTAGGTCGCGCCATGGAGCCGCTCACGACCATGGATGACGAGCTTGTCGGTGCCGACGCCTTCGATATCCGCGCCCATGGCCAGCAACAGGCGGCACAGATCGACGATTTCAGGCTCTCGCGCCGCATTTTCCAGAATGCAGGTGCCCTTGGCCAAAACTGCGGCCATCAGGGCGTTTTCGGTCGCACCGACCGAGACCACCGGGAAAGTGTAGATGCCGCCGGGCAGGCCGCCGTCGGGCAGGCTGGCGCGGACATAGCCCGCCGCAATCTCGATAATCGCGCCAAAGGCTTCCAAAGCCTTGAGATGCAGGTCGATCGGCCGGTTGCCGATCGCGCAGCCGCCGGGCAGCGATACCCGCGCTTCGCCCGCGCGCGCCAGCAGGGGGCCAAGCACCAGGATCGAGGCGCGCATCTTGCGCACTATGTCATAGGGCGCTTCGGTCGATGTAACGCGCCCGGCCCGCATGGTCATGACCCGGCCGAAATCTTCCGGCCTGGCCCCTTCGATCATGGTCGAAACGCCCAACTGGTTGAGCAGATGACCAAAGCTGTCGACGTCGGCGAGGCGCGGCAGGTTGCGCAGCGTCACCGGCTCGTCAGTCAGCAAGGCGCAAGGCAGCAATGTCAACGCTGCGTTTTTCGCGCCAGAGATGGGAAGGCGGCCGTTGAGCACTTTGCCGCCGCGGATGATGATGCGGTCCATTAGGTCAGGGTTAATAGCGGCAAACGCGCGCCGTGCAAGGTAACCCGGCGCCGAATTATGGGGCCCTGCCGTAAACCGGAAACAATTAATCAGACCTTGATCGAGTTTAGTGCGGTTAACCAAAATGCAGCCAAAAGGCGCTTCGGGCGTTTTGCCATCGTAACGAGAATTTTTAAGAGGTTTATTGGTGGTAACGAGTTGTTTCGCAGAAAGGCTGGCCAAGCATGTGCCGCTGTCCGACGCGGAAAAGGCGGCCCTGGCCCGGCTGGAGGAAAATCCTCGCAAAATGAAGCGAGGCGGGATGATCCAGCGTGTCAATGATACGGTTACCGAATTGTTCGTGCTGCGCGAAGGACGGGTGATGAGTTTTGTCATCCTGCCCGACGGCAGCCGCCAGATATTGCGCGTCTATTTCCCCGGCGATTTCATCGGGTCGGCCAGCACCATTTACAGCAAGGCCCCCGAATCGCTGGTCGCGCTGACCGACGTGGTGGTGTGCCCGTTCGACAAGCATGCGCTGCGCCGGTTGCTGGAGGAATATCCGCGGGTTGCCGCGCTGTTGTTCCTGCTGTCCAATGCGGAGCGGGTGGCGATGACCGATCGGCTGGCGTCGCTGGGCCGCACATCGGCCAAGGCGCGGGTCGCTTCCTTCCTGCTCGACATGTTCGACCGGCTGCGGGTAACCGACGACAGCGTCAGCGACAGTTTCGACCTGAAGCTGACGCAGGAGGAGATTGGTGATTCGATCGGCCTGACATCGGTGCATGTGAACCGCATGATCCGCCAGATGGAACAGGAAGGGCTGATCAGCCGCTCCAACGGTCGCATCACGCTGCACCAGATGGGGCGGCTGGAGGAAATCGGCCATTATACCAACCGGCACAAGGATATGGACCTGGACTGGTTGCCGGTCTGATAAAAGCAGGCAGCGCGGCAAATGCCGTGCCGTTACGCCAGCAGCTCGACATCCCAATAGAGCCAGTCGTGCCAGCTTTCGTGCAGATAGCCGGGCGGGAAGGCGCGACCATGCTCCTGCAAATGCCAGCTGGTCGGGCGGATCGGCTGAACGTGGAGTTGCATCCCTGCCTCTTTGGGTGTGCGCCCGCCCTTTTTAAGGTTGCAGGGCGAACAGGCGGTCGCGACATTTTCCCATGTGGTGCGCCCACCGGCACGGCGCGGCACGACATGATCGAAGGTCAGATCGCTGGTGCTGCCGCAATATTGGCAGGCGAACTTGTCGCGCAGGAACAGGTTGAAGCGGGTGAAGGCGGGATGTTCGGACGGCTTCACATAATGTTTGAGCGCGATGACCGACGGGATTTTCATGTCCAGACTGGGGCTGTGCACCTGCCGCGCGTAGGAGGCGATGATGTCGACCCGGTCGAGAAAGACCGCCTTGATCGCGGTCTGCCACGGCCACAGGCTCAGCGGATAATAGCTGAGCGGCGTGTAATCTGCGTTCAAAACCAATGCCGGACAGTTTTCCGGATGCCGTATAAGGTCGGGATGGTACATAGAAAGCCTCTACCCCCTTGCCGACGTCGCTGATCAACCAGCAACATGACACCCGCATGACAGCATTAACCAATATCGCCCGTCAAGAGCCTGTATGACATCATCCGTCGCACCACAGCATGTTGTTACCCGCTTCGCGCCAAGCCCCACCGGGCGGCTGCATGTCGGCCATGCATGGTCGGCGCTGCTGGCGCATGACATGGCACGAGCGGCGGGCGGCACGTTCCGCCTGCGGATCGAGGATATTGATGGCACGCGCAGCCGGGCGGAGCATGTCGCGGGGATGATCGAGGATCTGACCTGGCTGGGAATAGGCTGGGATGGCGAGGTGGTTTTCCAGTCGCGGCGGCTGCCAACTTATGACGCGGCGCTGGAACGGCTGCGCGACATGGGGCTGCTCTATCCCTGTTTCTGTACGCGGGCGGACATTGCCGCCAGCACGAGCGCGCCGCACGGGCCGGAAGGGCCGGTTTATCCGGGGACGTGCCGGGGATTGAGCGAGGAGGAGCGGACGCGGCGGATTGGCGCGGGGGAGGCGCATGCGTGGCGGATCGATATGCAGGAAGCCGTGGCGCGGGCAGGCGCAGTGACATGGCAGGCGATGTCCTTTTCTCCGCTGTCATACCCGCAGATGGAGGCACAGGCGTTGCACAAGGCCGAGCCCCTCACCCATGGCGACGTGGTGCTGGCGCGCAAGGACGCGCCGGCAAGCTATCATCTGTCCTGCACGCTGGACGATGCCGCG
The DNA here is from genome assembly GCF_059424385.1 of Sphingobium sp. GW456-12-10-14-TSB1. Lineage (NCBI taxonomy): Bacteria > Pseudomonadati > Pseudomonadota > Alphaproteobacteria > Sphingomonadales > Sphingobiaceae > Sphingobium > Sphingobium sp. GW456-12-10-14-TSB1. Next base: position 2,048,830 of record NZ_JBWKZI010000001.1, read on the forward strand.
ATGGGGATCAGCCATGTGCTGCGCGGCGACGACCTGCTGGGGGCGACGGATGTGCATCGCCTGTTGCAGGCGCTGCTCGACCTGCCCTCTCCAGCCTATATCCATCATCCTTTGCTCGTGGATGCCGATGGCAGGCGCCTGGCCAAGCGAAGCGGGTCGATTGCGCTGGCGGACCTGCGCGCTCAGGGTATGGACGCCGCGGCACTGGTCGCTGACCTTAGGGGTGGACGCTTTCCGGTTGGCATCGGGCCTGCAAGCGCCTAGGTTACAGGCCATGAACACCGTCCTTGTCATCGCCCTCATCCTAGCCATGGGCGCAACGCTGTTTGCGCTGATCCGCGGCATCATCTCCTTCCTTCAGGTCACCAAGGAGGAATTGAACGCGCCCGAAGGCAGCGGGCCAAGCCCGTCGCGGCTCAAACAGAATAAGATGATGCTGAACCGCGTGCTGTTTCAGGCGGCGGCGATCATCATCGTCGCCATCCTGCTCTTGTCCAAGGGCAATTAGCCGATTCCATGGTCAAGCTGAACAAGATCTACACCCGTACCGGCGATGCGGGGACCACCGGGCTTGTCGATGGATCGCGACTGCCCAAGCATGCGCCGCGCATGCAGGCGGTGGGCGACGTTGATGAGGCCAACAGCGCGATCGGGCTGGCGATCATTGCGATGGCCGACAGGCCGGAAGCGGCTTGGCTGACGACGATCCAGAACGATCTGTTCGATCTGGGCGCGGATTTCGCGACGCCTGTCCCCGATGGTGCGGACGAACCATGGGCCTTGCGGATCATTGCCAGCCAGGTCGAGCGACTGGAAAAGCATATCGACGCGATGAATGCCGATCTGGCCCCGCTCGACAGCTTCATCCTGCCCGGCGGATCGCCTGCCGCCGCCGCCATCCACCTGGCCCGTGCGATCACGCGCCGGGCCGAACGCAGCGCAACCGCAGCCGCGACGGACGTGGCCCTGAACCCGCAGGCGCTGGCCTATCTCAACCGGCTGTCGGACCTGCTGTTCGTGCTGGCGCGCCGCGTGAATGATAATGGCGCTACCGATATCAAATGGGTGCCGGGCGGATCGCGCTGACAATCGCCCCCGTCTGACTCAGCTACGGCACGGTTCGTCCCACCTGGCCAAATTAACCCTGTTTGTTGGGAAAGCATTCAGTCGCCCCCCCCGACTTTGCGCACCATTCGCAATTACGGGGCCTTTCATGCATTTCTATCTCGCGACGTCATTCATTTTTCCGCGCTCGCTGCGCCTGCGCCTCTTCACCCTCTGTTTCATCGCCACCCATTTGCCGCTGCTGGGCTATTGTGGTTGGGGGCTAATGACCGGACGGATCGCGCTGACCGAATTTGTCCTGCTGACGCTGATGACGCTGTTTGGCACAGCGATCGCGCTGATTGGCATGGGGGCGTTGCTCAACCCCATTCATGCGCTGGCGGAGACGTTCAACGGCAAGGCGGATGCCGCGCTTCCGGAAGTCGGCGACGTGATCCAGACGCTCTATGCCGGGGTCCATCGCGCCGCCAGCACGACGCGGGCGCAGATCGACGACCTGCATGTCGCCGCGCATGAAGACCCGCTGACGGGGGTTGCCAACCGGCGCGGCTTTCTGGCGCAGCTCGACGCCCTGCCCCACGACCAGCGCCGCGGCTGTGTCGCGATCATCGACATTGATCATTTCAAGCAGGTCAACGACCAGCTGGGCCATGATGAGGGCGACCGGGTGCTGGCCGCCTTTGCCGACCGCCTGTCCGCGCTGTTGCGCCGCGTCGATCTGGTCGCGCGCTGGGGTGGCGAGGAATTTGTGGTTTTCTTTCATGGCGCGGCAGAGGATGAAGCCTGCTGGTCGCTGGCGCGTATCGCCAACCAGATGCGGCTGGACCCGATCGGCCGGATTCATGGCCGCCCGATCAGCTTTTCCGCCGGTCTGTCCCGCTGGGCCGGAGATGCCGTGGACGGCGCATTGAGCGCGGCGGACACGGCGCTCTATGACGCCAAACAGTCCGGGCGCGACCGCATCTGTCGCGCGGGGCCGGTCGTGCAGATGGTGTGACGCCGTCTATTCGACGACGCGCGCGGTCCAGGTCGTGATCCAGTGCCAGGCGCCGCGACATTCGCCCATGCTGGTCGCCTCGATCAGGCGGAAGCGCTGGCCGTCCCAGACATAGGCTTCGCTGCCGCCGCAATCGCCCAGGCCACGGCCCTTGGCGAAACTGTCCAGCCGGGACTTTTCCGGGCTCCAGCCGACATTGACCAGCATGGGATGGCCCGCCTCCTCGCTCCAGCCCGGCTTGAAATCGAAAGCGGCAAAGCGAAAGGATCGGCGGCCCGGAACGCCAGTGGCGATGACCGGCACGGACGAGAAATTATAGGCGCCCGATCCGCAGGGGACGAGGATGAGGGTTTCGGTTTTGGAGAGGCGTTGCAGATCCGGGGTCTGATCGCTGCGCATGTCATCGGTGCAGCCGGTATATTTGCCGAGCGCGGTCAGTTCCTCACGCCACAGGGCGGCGGGCGCTGGTCCGGCCGGGACGAGCGCGCGACGAATGGTGGGTGCTACGGGCGCGGGTTTTACAGCCGTCGGGCCAAGCGTGCCGGTCGCGACCAACGCGGTCGTGGTCCCTGCCCGGCCCTGCCGCGCGTCCATATAGCGCAGCGCCGCGCCTGATCCGGCGAGCGAGGGACGGCCAAGCAGCCTTGCGCCCGCGCGCACCTCCATGCTCGTGCCCCGCGCCATGGCGATGGCGAGCGCAGATGCCTGCGGCCCGCGGATCGTGGCTTCGCCATCGCGGGCAATGGCGCTGGCGATCTTGCGGCCATCGACGGACAGGGTGACGTCGGCCTGGCCCTTGCCCTCCCGGCTGATCCAGACTTCGGTCTGGGCATCGGGTCCAGCGGCGCGGACGATGCCGATCATCAACGGTATGTCGGGCAGATCGCTGCCTTCGGGCAACAGCGAGACCGCTTCGCATCGGTTGCGATTGTCGCAGCCGATCGTCCAGTCCTTATAGGTTTCCAACCGGCCCGGCTTTGGCGCTTGCGCCACGGCCATTGGCGATCCGAGCGAAACCGCCAGCGCGGCCGCGAAAACTGTCTTTGCCCCCATGGGGTTAACCATAATAGATTTATGCGGGCAGCGATAGAGTCAAACGTTGCGGGTGGATAATGACCGATCAGCGTAGACTGAGCATCAGTCCCGCCAGCGCGGCGCTCATCAGGTTGGCAAGGCTGCCCGCGACCAGCGCCTTGAGGCCAAGCTTGGCGATCATCGGGCGCTGGTTGGGGGCGAGGTTGCCGGTCACCGCCATCTGGATCGCGATCGAGCTGAAATTGGCGAAGCCGCACAGGGCGAAGGTGACGATGGCGATGCTGGCCGGGGACAGCGCGCCCTGCACTTGGCCCAGATTGATATAGGCGACGAATTCGTTGAGCACGACCTTCGTGCCGAACAGGCCGCCTGCGACCTGCGCTTCCTCCCAAGGGATATTGAGCAGATACATGACCGGCGAAAAGACATAGCCCAGCAGTTGCTGGAAGCTGAGCGTCGGGTAGCCGAACATGCTGCCGATGCCGCCCAATATGCCGTTGGCCAGCGCCACCAGCGCGACGAAGGCCAGCACCATCGCGCCGACCGCGACGGCGAGTTTCACGCCGGTCTGCGCCCCTTGCGCGGCGGCCATGATGATGTTTGCGGGCTTTTCCTCGTCATGGCTGGCGACCGGCATGGGTTCGCCCGGCGTTCCTTCGGGCAGCAAGGCGGCGGGCCCTGCCCCGCTGATCCGGGTTTCGGGCAGATGAATGTCGGGATCGTCACCCAGCGGCAATTCGCCCTGCACGGGCAGTCGCACATCCGGCATCATGATCTTGGCCATCAGCAGTCCGCCGGGCGCGGCCATGAAGCTGGCGGCGAGGAGATAGTCGATCTTGATCCCCATGGATGCGTAAGCGGCGAGGATCGTGCCGGCAACGCCTGCCATGCCGCTGGTCATCACCGTGAACAATTGCGGCGGAGTGAGGCCCGCCAGATAGGGGCGGATGACGAGCGGGCTTTCGCTTTGCCCCACGAAGATATTGGCGGCGGCGCACAGGCTTTCCACCTTCGACACGCCGGTCACCGCCTCGATCGCGCCGCCGACCCAGCGGACGATGAACTGCATGACCCCCAGATAATAGAGGATCGACACGAGGCTGGCGAAGAAGATGATGACGGGCAGCGCAGCGATGGCGAAGCTGGCCCCGCCGATTTCGGGACTGGCAAGCGGGCCGAAGATGAAATTGGTGCCCGCCTGCGCATAGCCAAGAAGATTGGACACCCCCTTCGACATGCCCGCAATGACCGCGCGCCCGGCAGGAACATAGAGAACCATCAGGGCGATGCCCGCCTGCAACAGGAAGGCCGCGCCGACGACGCGGAGCCGGATGGCGCGACGGTCGGACGACAGGGCAATGGCGATGGCAAGGATGAGCAGGATGCCCGCAAGACCGATAAGAAGATGCATGAAAGGCTTTCGCGGGAAGGATGTTGCGCGCGACTATATGAGCGGAGCGCGGGCATGGCCAGCCTGAGTTGAGGGATAGCTGTTCTTCCCGATCGCCCCGGTGGCGGCGAACACCCTCGCAATGTCGGGCGAATGGCGCCGGTGGGCGCGTCAGCCGTTTGCGTCGAACGCGAGCGACGACCAGGAGGACATGGCATCTACCGCCAGCGGCGAAAGACGCACGGCGCGGCGTCGGCGGCTGTTGGGCGAGGTTTGATGTTCCTCCAGAAGACCGCGCCTTTCCAGAACGCCGACTTGCCCGACGATGACGCTCATCGACAGGCGCGATTGTTCGCTCAGTTGCTCCAGTGTCAGCGCGCGCCCGTTCAGCCCGGACTGATAGAGGAGGAGCAGTATGTCCCAGGCGGGGTCGCTGAACAGGTTCGGACCTAGCAGCGTGGCACGCGCGCGCCGAGCTTCGATATAGCGCGAAAGCGCGGCCAGATGACCCTCCCCAGTGCCATCCAGAACCGCTGCATCCTCCTGCCGGGCATGCACATTGGAGAGACAGCGTTGCAGCGCGACGATCAGGTCGGCCGCCTCCTGGCTGGGGACGATGCTCTCAGGCGGAATATGCGCGGTCATGGAGCGACTTTCGATCAAGTTCGATGCCGACGATGGCAAACAGCATGAGGGGAATGATCCAGACCGTACTCAGCCCTTCATAGATGCGGTCTGAAAAACTTTGCAGCAGCAGGGTCGCGACATGGGACAGCACCGTCATCAATTGACAGGCGGAGACCCATACCGGCCAGTAGCGCTGGCTTTGCAGCATCAGCCAGAGCAATGCGACAAAGGTGAACAGGTCGACCGTCATCAGCCAATATTGCGTCGCCTGCCACGACCCGGCGAGCTGGGCGGGAATGGTGAGCACCACCGCCGCCGCCGAAATGACAACGAAGCGCCGCCCGTCCCGCCCCCCAAAGGCCAGTGCGAAGGCGCAGGTTAAAAGCATCAAAAGCCAAAAAGAAGCCGCCAGCATTTGATCACCGTTGAGAGGGGGGAGAAATCAAACGTGTATCCAATGCCGACGGCTCCACCTGGTCAAGCGACCAGGGTCAGGTGGCGCTGCACATCGTCCTGAGCGGGCGCGTCCATTCCCAACGGGCATCCGAAGGCGGTGACTGCATGCTGGCTTTGTTCGATGCAACGGGTCAGCAGGGCCGTCGCGCGGATCATGTCGCTGCGCCCTTCGATAATCTTGGTCGCGCTTTCATGGATGCGCAGGATGATGCGCTGGCTTTCGGCGGCGGTAAGGCCGGAATCCTGAGCGGCAGCGAGAAAAGCGGTCGTGAGGTGCGCGGTATCGACCAGCGCGCCGTCCAGCGAGGCAAAAGCCTGCTTGGTCTGATCGGCGACGGCCTGGGTCTTTGCGGGATCAAGATTGAGCACAAGTCATCTCCTTCGCACGGCGCCATGCGAGGCGGTGCGTTTTCAGCGTGGCGATACAGGAAGGATCAGGCCAGTGCCTTGAAGGCCCCGGCAATGAGCAGCAGCAAAGTGACGACACCAACGCCGGTCAGTACGGCGGCGCGGATCATCGCCAATATGCGGCCATCGATACTCAGTTCATTGATCGATCCCCCTAGCGGTGGGCCGAAGGCGAGGATGCGTCGCAGGAACCCTTTTCGTTCCGTCTGCTCATCCGGCCTGTCCGGCTGAGCGATGGATGACGCAGGAGATGCATCGGAAGCAAGCCGCTGCGATTGATGTATCAAAGGCTGATATGTGCCAGTTTGGGGCTGTGGTTGCTCAATCGAAACAAACAGGCGGGCTGCTTCCTTGCGGGAAGGGACGCCGAACTTGCGCAAACTGGTGCGGACGCGCTGATCTACCGTATGTTCCGACACATGCAGCTGTCGCGCGATTTCCTTGGAATTGAAGCCCTGCGACACCAGCCGCAGGCACTGCTTTTCACCCTCGCTCAAGGCTGGCAGGGTTTCGGCCACTCCTTCGTTCCTCCTGCGTGGACGCTTTTGCCCGTCAACAAGCTACAGGCATCACAAGGTCCAGCCAAAGCATATCACACCCGCAAGGTTGCGATTCGGTTTGCGCTAGTGGCTAAAGTGACATGAGAGGGTAGTGATATGCAATCTAGTTACGTACGTAGGTACGTGGTCCCGACGATCAGGCGCGCGGTTTGCCGTCCTGTTTCGCCTTGTGCGCGGCGAGCAGCGCATCGATCTCGACGATTCGCTGACGTTGGGGCGTGTCCTTGACCAATCCCTTGAGGCGGCATTCGGCCCACAGAGCGCGGCGCTCGGACGTCAGGGCTTTGAGATAGAGGTCGGCCATGTTCCGGCTCCTTCAAAAATATGGGGGCGGAGCGTTGCCGCCCGCCCCCGTGCCGGTCTGGCCGGTCGGTCCCCCGCAAAGGGGAAGGCTTGATCAGGCTGCCTTGGACCGGCTCATGCGCTTGCGCTCGTTCGGATCGAGGTAACGCTTGCGCAGGCGAATGGTCTTGGGCGTGACTTCGACCAGTTCATCGTCGTCGATATAGGCGATGGCCTGTTCCAGCGTCATCTTCCAGGGCGGCGTCAGGCGGACCGCGTCATCCTTGCCGCTGGCGCGGAAATTGGTGAGCGCCTTCGACTTCATCGGATTGACTTCCAGATCTTCGGTCTTGGCGTTCTGGCCGATGATCATGCCTTCATACAACGCTTCGCCAACGCCCACCATCAGGATGCCGCGTTCTTCGAGCGGGCCCAGGGCGTAGGCATTGGCCTCACCCGATCCGTTGGAGATCAAGACGCCATTCTTGCGGCCTTCGATCGGACCCTTGTGCGGACCATATTTTTCGAAGAGGCGGTTCATGATGCCGGTGCCGCGCGTGTCCGACAGAAATTCGCCATGATAGCCGATCAGGCCACGCGACGGGGCGGAGAAGGTGATGCGGGTCTTGCCGCCACCCGACGGGCGCATGTCGGTCATCTCCGCCTTGCGCAGGTTCATCTTCTCGACAACCGTGCCGGAAAATTCATCGTCCACGTCGATCATGACGGTTTCATAAGGCTCGGTCCTGTTGCCGTCCTCGTCCGTGTCGAACAGCACGCGCGGGCGGCTGATCGACAGTTCAAACCCTTCGCGGCGCATCGTTTCGATCAGCACGCCAAGCTGAAGTTCGCCGCGGCCAGCCACTTCGAAACTGTCCTTGTCTTCCGATTCCGTCACCTTGATCGCGACGTTGGATTCGGCTTCGCGCTCCAGACGATCGCGGATCATGCGGCTCGTCACCTTGGAGCCTTCGCGGCCGGCCATGGGCGAATCATTGACGGCGAAGCGCATCGACAGGGTCGGCGGATCGATCGGCTGGGCCTGGATCGGTTCGGTCACGGAAACGTCGGCAATCGTGTTCGCCACGGTTGCGACCGCCAGCCCGGCAAGGCTGATAATGTCACCGGCCTGCGCTTCTTCGACAGGCACGCGGTCGAGGCCGCGAAACGCCATGATCTTGGACGCGCGGCCGGTTTCGATGATCTTGCCGTCCATGTCGAGCGCGTGGATCGCCTGGTTGGCGCGCACCTTGCCGCTGGTGACGCGGCCGGTCAGCACGCGGCCAAGAAAATTGTCGCGATCGAGCAGGGTCACCAGGAAGGTGAAGGGCGCATCGACGTCGAGCGCTGGCGGCGGCACATGGTCGACGATCTTCTGGAACAGCGGGGTCAGCGTGCCTGAACGCATCGACGCATCTTCGTTGGCGTAGCCATTGCGGCCCGACGCATAGAGGACGGGGAAATCAAGCTGTTCATCGGTCGCGTCGAGCGACACGAACAGATCGAACACTTCGTCCAGCACTTCCTGAATCCGTTCGTCGGGGCGATCGACCTTGTTGACGACGACGATCGGCTTCAGGCCCAGCGCCAGCGCCTTGCCGGTGACGAACTTGGTCTGCGGCATCGCGCCTTCCGACGAATCGACCAGCAGGACGACGCCATCGACCATCGAGAGGATGCGTTCGACTTCGCCGCCAAAGTCCGCGTGGCCGGGCGTGTCGACGATGTTGATGCGGGTGCCTTCCCATTCGACCGAGGTCGGCTTGGCCAGGATGGTGATGCCGCGCTCTTTTTCGAGATCGTTGCTGTCCATCGCCCGCTCTTCAACGCGCTGATTGTCGCGGAACGTACCGGACTGGCGGAAAAGCTGATCGACGAGGGTGGTCTTGCCGTGATCGACGTGCGCGATGATCGCGATATTACGCAGGGACATGTCTTGCCTTTGGGATATGGGCTCCCCTGGCCGACACAAGGTCACACAGAGGCTTCGGGCGCGCCCCTACAGGAAATGATGCGTTGCGGCAAGGGCGCGTGGCAGGCGCGACATATGGCGCGCTTCCCACTGGACGGCACGGCCCCTATGTTTATCCTGTCGATTGCGCCTTGAAGCGCGGGTGTTCTATATCAATATGACACCAAGGGAGATATCATGGCCACGACCGCTACTGCGACAACGACATCCTCCAGCGATCCGTTCAACCTGACGCCGCCCGATCCGGTGCCTGTCGTGAGCGCGGAGCGGGCAGCGGGGCTGGTGCCGATCGATGCGGAGAAGAAATCCAAGCTGGACGAGAAGGTTGACGCCTTCATCGACGATCTTGTGGCGCAGGATTCCAATTCGCCCGCGTTCGGCGCGCGGGTCGACCAGTTGACCAATATGGGGCGCAAGGAAATTGCCGAGGCCGCGGGGCATAGCAACCGTTTCCTCGACCGGCCGGTGCGGGCGATGGACAGCGACAGCAAGGTCGGCGCGGACCTGGCCGAACTGCGCCGCACGGTCGAGGATCTGGACCCCGGCAAGCGCGGCAGCCTGACCAGCCGCAAAAAGCTGTTCGGCATCATCCCGTTCGGCAACAAGATGCGTGACTATTTCGACAGCTATAAAAGTGCGCAGAGCCACATCAATTCCATCCTGGGATCGCTGGCCAGCGGCAAGGACACGCTGATCAAGGATAATGCCGCGATCGATGTCGAGCGGCAGAATATGTGGGCGACGATGGGCCGTCTGGAACAGATGATCCACATCAGCAAGACGATGGACGCGCGGCTGGAAGCCAAGGCGCTGGAACTGGATTCGACCGACCCGACCAAGGCGAAGGCGATCCGCGAGAGCGCGCTGTTCTACATTCGCCAGCGCACGCAGGATCTGCTGACCCAGATGGCCGTGACGGTGCAAGGCTATCTGGCGCTCGATCTGGTGAAGAAGAATAATGTCGAACTGGTCAAGGGCGTCGACCGCGCGTCCACCACGACGGTCGCGGCGCTGCGCACCGCTGTGACGGTGGCGCAGGCGCTGGTGGGTCAGCGGCTGGTGCTGGAGCAGATCAGCGCGCTGAACACGACGACTGCGAACATGATCGATTCGACCGGCGAATTGCTCAAGAGCCAGACCGCCCAGATTCACGAGCAGGCCGCATCGAGCACGATCCCGATCGAGACGTTGCAGCGCGCGTTCCAGAATATCTACGACACGATGGACAATATCGACACGTTCAAGCTCAAGGCGCTGGAGAATATGAAAACGACGGTGACGACGCTGTCGAACGAGGTCGAAAAGTCCAAGGGCTATATCGCAAGGGCCGAGGGTCAGGCGCAGGCGTCGAAGGAAGCGCGGGCCGACAATCCCCTGCTGAGTGCGATCGAGGGATGAAGATGTTCACCAGCAACATCCGGTGGTCGTTATGAGCCGGTCCGATCGCGTGCTGGCCGATGCCGAAGCGGTGCTGCGGCGTCATAGCGAGCGCGGGCAGAGCCTGACCGCGCGGGCGCGGCAGCGGCGCAATGCGGGGCTGATCCGCAAGGTCAAATATGCCTTCTGGGCGGTGCTGGCGGTGATATTGGGCAGCGCGGTCGCGGGCTTTGTCGTGCCACTGGGGACGACCGGCGTGATGATCGCGCTGGGGGTGGTGATCGCTGCATTGTTGCTGATCGGCCTGCTGCCGACGGAAACCCGCGTGCGGACCGAGGCACTGGCGGAAACGCCGCTCACCGCCCTGCCGCTCCAGACCGAAATCTGGCTGGAAAATCAGCGCAAGGCGCTGCCGGCTCCGGCAGTAACACTGGTCGACAGTATCGGCACGAAGCTGGAGATATTGTCGCCACAACTGGAAAAGCTGGGACCGCAAGACCCCGCTGCGCTGGAAGTGCGCAGGCTGCTGGCGGATCATCTGCCCGAACTGGTGACAGGCTATCAGTCGATCCCGCAGCCGTTGCGGCGCGAGGAACGCAATGGCCGGGTGCCCGAAAAGCAGTTGGTCGAGGGGCTGGCGGTAATCGACGCGGAGATCGGGCGGATGAGCGAGAGCCTGGCCAGCGGCGATCTGGACAAGCTGGCGACGCAAAACCGCTTTCTGGAGTTGAAATATCAGGAGGCGAAGGAATTGGGGCAATAGCCCGATCCTTCCCCGGATGATCCACCTCACCCTTATCATCGTCGATTTCCTGACCGGGTTGCTGGCGGCAGGCGCGTGGGCGCTGGCGTCCGCAGGCGGTGCCATCGCGGCGGTGGTGGGCAGCGGGATATTGGGGGTTTCGCTATTCCGGCGCTGGCGGCGCAGGGACTAAAGGCCGTTTAAAAGGCCGGCCACCATGGCGTCGGACAAGGCGATGTCGAAATGCACGCCGAAACGCTTGGCGCGGACCCAGACGACATGGGCGACGACCATGATCCCTTTCGTCTCTATCATGACGCGATCGCCCGTGGACGGCGGACGATCGCAATGGGCAAGCGCGCCGGTTGTCGAGAGATCCAATATATGTGCGCGCAGCGGCATACCGCGCAGGTGCAGCACCACCGGCTCGAACATCTTGTGCCGCGCGGCGATGCGGGGTTTGGTCCCGGAGGGGGCGAGCGATGCATGGTCGGTCATGATTGGAATCTCCCCGACACCGTCATATTGCAGTTGCGAGCAACAGCCAATCACCAGAAAGGATCAGGGCGGCGTTAACCCTAATTTTCGCTGCGATAGGCGCATGTGACGATACTGGACGGGTCGGGCCGAGCTGCGATGCGGCGGAAACGGGCGAAATAGCCCCCTGCGCTCGGCTTGGGGATGACCTCCTCCAATCGGAAACCCATTGCCGTCAGTTCGCAGGCAAGCAGGCGCGGCGGCGTGCCATGCTGTTCGGTCGGCCTGTTGGAATCGACGACGATCAGTTCGCCATCCTTTTTCAGCGCCGGGCTGAGGTGCCAGAGAAAGGCATAAGGTTCGGCAATCTCATGATACATATGCACCATCAAGATGCGGTCGAAGCTGTTGACCGGCAGGCGGGGATCTTCGGGCGCGCCCAGCTTGACGCTGACATTGTCCAGCTTTTCGCGCGTGATGCGGCGCGACAGCGCCTCGATCACTTCCGGCATGATATCCTCTGCCAGCACCCGTCCGCTCTTGCCGACGCGGGCGGACAGCCGCACGGTATAATAGCCCTCGCCCGCGCCAATATCCGCGACGGTCATGCCGGGACGGATTCCGGCGCGGTCCATGATATCCTCCGCCTCATTCACCCGGTCGCGGGCCTCCTCGCTCGACCAGCGGGTCGACACGATCGGGGCCACCGGGCGGTCCGCGAGCGGGAAAGGCGCGGCAGCGGGGGAACGCTCCGTTTCGTTACCGGGCGACAGGCGGTCGCAGGCGGTGAGCAAGGCAAGCACGCCCGCCAGAACCGCCCGCATGCTCATGTCAGTCGACATCCTCGACATCGACCTTCTCGCCAGTCACCTTCTGGCTGAGCGCTGCGGCCATGAAGGGATCAAGCGCGCCGTCCAGCACGTCGTCGGGCGCGGTCGAGGTGACCCCGGTGCGCAGATCCTTCACCAGCTGATAGGGTTGCAGCACATAGGAACGGATCTGGTGCCCCCAGCCAATCTCCGTCTTGGCGGCATATTCGCCAGCCGTCACGGCTTCGCGCTTGGCCAGTTCCGCTTCGTAGAGGCGCGCCTTGAGCATGTTCATCGCGGTTGCGCGGTTCTTGTGCTGCGAACGGTCATTCTGCGACGCGACGATGATGCCGGACGGAATATGGGTGATGCGGACGGCCGAATCGGTCGTGTTGACATGCTGCCCGCCCGCGCCGGACGCGCGATAGGTGTCGATCTTGAGGTCGGATTCCTTGACTTCAATGTCGATATCATCGTCAATCACGGGATAGACCCATACCGACGAGAAGCTGGTATGGCGGCGCGCGGCGCTGTCATAGGGGCTGATGCGGACCAGGCGATGGACGCCGCTTTCGGTCTTGGCATAGCCATAGGCATTCTCGCCCTTGATCAGGAAGGTCGCGGACTTGATGCCCGCCTGATCGCCCGCCTGATAATCGACCAGTTCGACCTTGTAACCGCGCCGTTCGGCCCAGCGGCGATACATTCGGCTGAGGATTTCGGCCCAATCCTGGCTTTCGGTACCGCCAGCACCGGCATGGATTTCCAGATAGGTGTCGCTGCCATCGGCTTCGCCAGACAGCAGCGCCTTGATCTTGTCCTCGTCCGCGCGGTCGGCCAGCGCCTTCAGCGCCGCGATGGCTTCGGACACCATGTCCTCGTCACCTTCGGCTTCCGCCATTTCGATCAGTTCGGCAGTGTCGGACTTTTCCGATGCAATGGCACGGGTCGCGCCGATGGCGCTGTCCAGCCTGGTCCGCTCCCGCATGACCTCCTGCGCCAGCTTGGCATTGTCCCACAAGGTCGGATCCTCGACGCGCGCGTTCAACTCGTCAAGGCGGCGCAGCGCGCGGTCCCAGTCGAGCGACTGGCGCAGCAGGGCAAGCGCGGCGTCGATGCGGTCAATATATTGCAGCGCTTCGGCGCGCATGGGTGGTCTCCAAAAACTCGGCCCAAAAGGGAAGGCTCTCTAGCCGTTCGCCCTGAACTTGTCGAAGGGCCGTCCTTTCTTGCGTAAATCGCTGTTCGTCAAGAAGAACAGGGCTTCGACAGGCTCAGCCCGAACGGTTCCGATGCATTTCGTCGCAAGAGGGTCAAAAAGCGCTGCGGGCGGACGCATTAATGATGTTCCGCAAAAGGATAGCAATGCCTCAACGATAGTCGCTGCCGAATGCGCATTCTTCCCATGTTCGCCCTTCTGGCTTTGGCTCCGCAATCGGCATTGGCATCTGGCGGTGTACCGTTGTCGCCTATCGGATTTTCATTTTCTCCATCGGCTCCCGCACCATTGAAACCGGACCATCCGCTATATCGTCGCATAGCATTGGAGCAAGTGGCGGATATGCCCGGTGTCGTGGGCGGAAAAGCGACACTGGGCCTGGCAGGGGCAGCAAAGCGGTCCAGCTTTGAGAAAGCACTGCGCGAAACAATGAATAAGCTGAACATGCTGGCCACTACGGATGCCGAAGCCAAGGTTCGCTTGTCGCCACGCTGGATTGACATGGATGCGCCGTTCAAGATTTCCTTCTCCAGCCGTGCCAGCGTCACGATGGGATGGAGCTTAACCCGAATCGACAACGGCCAGCTTCTGTTCCAGCGAGATATAACGACCGCTGCTCAGTCCAAGGGCGGAAACGGCACCGACCGTATGGTCGGAGTCGGACGCGTCGCATTGATGACAAACATTGCCTCCGCCTTGAACTGCGTCGACAGGGCGGCCTATGGCGTGGCACCTCAAGATTGCGCGCTTTCCCCGAATTTTGAGTATAAAGCGCCGACTTACATCTTCATGTTCCTGCCCGGTTGATGGCAGATCATCATTGGGTACGGCTACGCCAGACCTTCTAATCTTTCCTCAATAAATCCCGCCCTGATCGGACAGGAATTCGCTGTCGGTGCGCGCTCTGGTGCGGCTGGCGGCGCGGGTGGCGGCGACCTTGGCTTGCTCTTCGGCCTCTTCCTTGCGGATCGTGCGGCGGGGTTCGGATTCGGGTTTGAAGGCTTCCCAGATGACCGCCGCCTTGGGTTCGCTGGTCGGCCAGGCGCCGTACACGCGCTTGCCCGACCGCCGGTCGATCGCGACCATGCGGATGCCCGCAGGGGCGATGAAGGGCGTCTTTGGCATGGTTTCCAGGATCGGAGCCATCGCCGCCTTCCAGATCGGCGCGGCGATGCGGCCGCCCTGCGCCCAGCCGCCAAGGCTGCGCGGCTGATCATAGCCGATATACACGCCAGCGACGAGATCGGGCGATCCGCCGACGAACCAGACATTGGTCGGGCCGTTGGTGGTGCCGGTCTTGCCGAAGAGCGGACGCTTAAGGTCGGCCAGTACGGTGGCGGTACCGCGCTGGACCACGCCTTCGGCGATGTGGACGACCTGATAGGCGGTCATCGGGTTCATCACCTGCTTGCCCTCAAAACCGAAGCGCGGCATCGGCTTGCCGTCCCAATTGGCCATGTTGCAGCCATCGCAGGCGCGCCAGCGTTCGGGCCAGATGACCTTGCCACGTCGGTCCTGCACATAATCCATCACGCGCGAGGGGAATTGCCGCCCCTGATTGGCGAGCGCCGCATAAGCATTGACCATGCGTTCGACCGTGGTTTCACCCGCGCCCAGCGCGAAGGACAGATAGGGCTGGTAGTCGCCAATCCCCATGCCCTTGATGGTGCGGACGACCCGCTCCATGCCCGTCTGGCTGGCGGCCCGCACGGTCATCAGGTTGCGCGACTGTTCGACGCCCCAGCGCATCGTCTGCGGTCCAGCGCTGCCGCCGGAGAAGTTGCGAAAGCATTTCTGGCCAAGGCCCGCGCCCTGATAGACGCACAGCGGCCCATCGACGATGATCGAGGCCGGGGTCATGCCGCTGTCGAGCGCGGCGGCATAGACGAAGGGCTTGATGGTCGAACCGGGCTGGCGCAGCGCCTGGGTGGCGCGGTTGTAGGAGGACAGGCGCGAATCAAAGCCGCCCTGCATCGCGCGGATACGGCCCGAATGAACCTCCTCCACCATCATGCCGCCCGACACTTCGGGGATGGAACGCAGCGCCCAGTTCGATCCATTGCGCGCAACGACGATCAGGTCGCCAGGCTTCATTGCAGAGAAGGCCGGACCACCTGTTTTGCGATAGGGGCTCTGCGCGGCGCTGGCGGGGAGAGTGCCCGTGCTGCCGTCGGCAAAGCCAAGCTGCGCGTCGGTCGATGTGCGGCTGACGATGACGGCGACGCGCCAATCTGCATAATCGACGTCGATATAGCTGGCGGCCAGTTCCCGCTCCCAGCCATTGTCTATCTTGATATGACCGACCGGGCCGGACCAGCCGCGCCCGGCGTCGAAACGCAACAGCCCGCCGCGCAGCGCATTCTTGGTGCTTTCCTGCACCACCGGATCATAGGGGCTGCGCACCCACAGGCCACCGGCATAGACGCTGTTGGGACCATCGCTCGCCTTTTCGCCGAACAGGCTGATCAGGCGGCGGCGCACTTCTTCCATATAATAGCCGCCTGCCCGCGCGTCGAAGCCGGAGCCGTGCGCGGCAACGGTGCCGAGCGGCTGGGCCACCGCCGCGTCGCGCTGTGCAGGGGTGATCCAATTATTCTTCACCATTTCGCCCAGCGCCCAGTTGCGCCGTTCGATCGCGCGGGCATGACCGGTCGGGCTTTCGGGGCGGTAATTGGCCGGCCCCTTGGGCAGGATCGACAAATAGGCCATTTCGTGGAGCTTGAGGTCGGCGACGTCCTTGTCGAAATAGGCGCGCGCGGCAGCCTGTACGCCATAGGCGTTTCGACCCAGAAATATCTGGTTGAGATAGAGTTCGAGGATTTGCTGCTTGGTCAGCACATTTTCCATGCGCCACGCCAGGATCATCTCCTTCACCTTGCGCGTGGGCGAATATTCGTCGCCGATCAGCAGATTCTTGGCCACCTGCTGCGTAATGGTCGATCCGCCGCGGGCGCGCTGGCCAGACCCCAATTTGCTGGCATAATCAAGCACGGCCCCAGCGAAACCGGGGAAGTCGACGCCATGATGGTCAAAGAATGTCTTATCCTCCGCCGCCAGATAGGCGTGGATCAGTTGCGGGGGATAGTCGCTGAATTGCAGCTGGACGCGCCGTTCGCGGGCATAGCTGTGAACCGGCTGGCCATTAATGTCGCGCACGATGGTAGGCAGCGGCGGCTCATATTCCAGCAGCGTCGCCGCGTCGGGCAAGCCGCGCGCGAAGATCAGCCAGAACAGCGCGCAAAAGAGCAGGAAGCCGCCCAGCAGGATCGCGCTCCAGCGAAACAGGCGGCGCTGCCAGAGCGGGCGCAGACGATCCAGCACGCCCCCTGCGTCGCGACGCAGGCGATAGGCAAAGGACGATGCGGGCGGATTGGAACGGGCCTCTTCCATGACGGATCAGGCTCTAAGGTCAAATTGCCGCCAAGGCCAGCGCAGATCGTCGAACCTGCCCCCCTTCCCCGCCAGCGACGCGTTTTGGCGCGATCAGCCCCCGGCCGCGCCGCCGTGCATCGCAAGCTTGCGGGCGAAGTGAACCTCGATCGCGCGGGCGACGCCGCGGGCGATTTTCTGCTGCCCCTCGCGCGAGGCGAGAAAGGCCGCATCCTCGGCATTGCTGATATAGCCGGTTTCAAACAGGACCGATGGCGTATCGGGCGCTTTTAGCACCATTAAGGAAGCAAAGCGGTGATAGGCGCTGCGGAAGGCCACATAGGGCGATGCTTCGCGCTGGAGCAGACGCGCGAAATTGGCCGAGATGTTCATCGATTCGCGCTGGGTCAGGTCGATGAGGATCGAGGAGACGTCGCCCGACTGGCCGCCAAGGTTCACGCCATTGATGATGTCCGCCTTATTCTCCCGCGCCGCCAGACGCGCCGCTTCGCGATCGGAAGCGGTTTCGGACAATGTATAGACGGTCGCCCCATGCGCGTCGGCATTTTCCGCTGCGTCGGCATGGATCGAAATGAACAGGTCTGCGCCCAGCTTGCGGGCGATGCCATAGCGTTCCTGAAGCACGAGATATTTGTCATCGTCGCGGGTCAGCGCCACGCGCACACGGCCCGACTTGACCAACTGGTCGCGGATCGCCTGGGCGATGGCCAGCGTCACATCCTTTTCGCGCTTGCCATTATCCTTGTTGATCGCGCCCGGATCATGGCCGCCATGGCCCGCATCGATCACGATCAGGGGACGGGTGCCGTCACGCGCGCCCTCGATCGGCGGCAGCGCGACGCCGCGCGCCATGGACGGGATCGGCACGGTGATCGAATGGAGTCGCTTTCGCGGTCGGGCGCTCATATTGGCGGGCGCGTCGAAATTGGTGCGGCCCCTGCCCACCGCCGTGCGAAAGACGCTGTCGGTCGCGCCCTTGAGCGAGAAGCTGAGCGATTTGCCGTCGGGCGCGATCTGCGCATCGCCCAGCGTCGCCGGGCTGGCGAGATCGAGAACGACGCGGGCGGTGCTTTCGCTCAACTGGCCCTGACGCACTGCGGCGATCGTGCCATTGCCGGGCGCGAACTGGCCGCGACTGATCTGCGCGCCGCTGATGTCGAGCGCGATACGGCGCGGCGTATCAAGCAGGAAGGCTGACGCGCCATCGACCCGATCGTCGAAACGAACAATGACGCGATCGTCGCGTACATCGACGGCATAAATGCCGCCGGCGCTGCCGGGCGCCGCCATCGTCAGAGTGCTTGCAAGGGCAAGGCTTTGTAACATGCGCCGCTTGTGCATCGCATGGATGCGGGCCGTCCAGCCAAATGTCATGCGCTTATCCGTTCAGCGTCCCCACGCTAAACCCCGGATTAAGCAAAGCCTGTTGTGGCTCCGTAAAATGAGACGGTTAACGGGATTTTCAGCACGAGCGGCGATACGGGTGCTGGTTTGGAACGGGCTTTGCTCCGGCCATTTTTGAACAGACGCGAACAAGACATAATATTTCAGGCAGCCGTTGCCCCGTGGGTCTTTGACTGCTACCCATTCATATTCCCGCAAGACTAGCCTGTTTCACGGTGGCGATGCGGGGAAACAAGAGCGGCATCGGCGCGCACCCTGCGCGCCACAGGATGCCAGTAACAGGTTGACGCTGCATGAGGCATGAATTCCATTCCACGCTTGCCCCGGTAACGGGCGATGCGGCGTGGATGGTCCGGCCCGGCGAATTGTCCGGCCCTGCCGACGCAGCAGACGCGCAATATTTCCTTCAAACCTGGACGATGTCGCAACCTGCGCCCCTTTCGGCGCGCACGCGGCCGTCCCTTCACTATCGCGTGGCGGCGCGGCCAAGTGCCGCAGCCCGTCCACGCCGGAGACTATTACATGACAATGCGTATGCTGATCGATGCGCGCCACCGGGAAGAAACCCGTGTCGCGGTCGTCAAGGGTAACCGGATCGAGGAATTCGACTTCGAGTCCGCTGAGCACAAGCAGCTCAAGGGCAATATCTATCTGGCCAAGGTAACGCGGGTCGAGCCTTCGTTGCAGGCCGCCTTCGTCGATTATGGCGGCAACCGTCACGGCTTCCTCGCTTTCAGCGAAATTCATCCCGACTATTATCAGATCCCGCGTGAGGACCGCGAAGCGCTGTTGCGCGAAGAACGCGCCCATGCCGAGGAAGAGGCTGCGCTGCGCGCCGATCTGGACGATGAGGATGACGAGGACGGCGAAGGCGGCAGCGTCGAAACCGTCGAGGCGACCCATCATCATGATGATGACGATGCGCATGACGAGCAGGAGAGCGGCGAACAGGCCGAAGGCGAAGGCGGGCGCGGCAATGGTCGCGGGCGTGGCCGTAGCCGGGGTGGCGACGATGCCGCCGACGAACTGCGCCGCAAGCGGATGGCGCTGCGCCGCCGCTACAAGATTCAGGACGTCATCAAGCGCCGCCAGGTGCTGCTGGTCCAGGTCGTCAAGGAAGAGCGCGGCAACAAGGGCGCGGCGCTGACCAGCTATTTGTCGCTGGCCGGTCGTTACTGCGTGCTGATGCCCAACACGTCGCACGGCGGCGGCATTTCGCGCAAGATCAGCAATGCGGCGGACCGCAAGCGGTTGAAGTCGATC
Organism: Sphingobium sp. GW456-12-10-14-TSB1; assembly: GCF_059424385.1. NCBI lineage: Bacteria > Pseudomonadati > Pseudomonadota > Alphaproteobacteria > Sphingomonadales > Sphingobiaceae > Sphingobium > Sphingobium sp. GW456-12-10-14-TSB1. The sequence continues at coordinate 2,068,303 of NZ_JBWKZI010000001.1, forward strand.
ATCGCCGACATGGCGCTGCCTTCGTCGATGGGCTGCATCGTGCGGACTGCCGGCCTTCAGCGCACCAAGGTCGAGATCAAGCGCGACTTCGACTATCTCGCCCGCCTGTGGGACGAAATTCGCGAAAATACGATGAAGTCGGCCGCCCCGGCGCTGATCCACAATGACAGCGACCTGATCAAGCGGGCGATCCGCGATATCTACAACAAGGATATTGAGGAAGTCATTGTCGAGGGCGAGCATGGTTACAAGGCCGCCAAGGACTTCATGCGCCTGCTGATGCCCAGCCATGCGCGCAAGGTGAAGGGCTATGCCGACCCGGTATCGCTGTTCCAGCGCGCCGGTGTCGAGGATCAGCTGGCCGCCATGTACAACCCGGTCGTGCAGCTGAAATCGGGCGGCTATCTGGTGATCAACCCGACGGAGGCTCTGGTGTCGATCGACATCAACTCCGGCCGGTCGACCCGCGAGCATGGCATCGAGCAGACCGCCGTTGCGACCAATCTGGAAGCGGCGCGCGAGATTGCGCGTCAGTTGCGCCTGCGGGACATGGCTGGTCTGGTCGTCATCGACTTCATCGACATGGAGATGAACTCCAACATCCGCAAGGTCGAGAAGGCGATGAAGGAAGCGCTGAAGGACGATCGCGCGCGCATTCAGGTCGGCCGGATTTCGGGCTTTGGCCTGATGGAAATGAGCCGCCAGCGCCTGCGCACCGGCGTGCTGGAAGCATCGACCCGCCAGTGCCCGCATTGCGAAGGCACCGGCCTGGTCCGCACCGCATCGTCGGCGGGCCTGTCTGCGCTGCGCATGCTGGAAGAGGAAGCGGCGCGGGGTCGCGGCAGCATCATCACGCTGCGCGCCAGCCAGGAAGCCGCCTTCTACGTCCTCAACAACAAACGTCGCGAACTGGACGAGATCGAGCAGCGCTACGGCGTCAGCATCATCGTCCTGCCCGATGGCGAGGTGGAGGGCGCACGCATGTCGGTCGAGCCGAGCGGCCCGCGCCCCGAACGCGTCGTGACCTATGCACCGATGGATCAGGATGACGACGAACTCGACCTGATCGAGGAAGAAGAGGAAGAAGAAGAGCCGCAAGCCGAGGAAGAGGAAGAGGCCGCCTCTGAGCGCGACCGTTCCGAGCGGGGTGACCGGGGCGAGGATCGCGATGGCAACCGCCGTCGCCGTCGCCGCCGTCGCCGCCGTGGCGGCCAGCGCGATGAAAATCGCGTCGAGGGCGAAGCTGCGGACGATGCCGGTGAGGCACAGGAGGCGGGCGCCGATGAAGCGGACGAGGATAGCGATGGCGAGGCGGAAGCCGCCGTCACTCCCGTCGAAGCCGAGGAAGAAGGCGCTGCCCGTCGTCGTGGCCGCCGTGGTCGCCGTGGCGGTCGCCGTCGTCGTGAAGGCGGTGAAGCTGCAACCGATGCGAACGCGGAAACTGCCGAGGCGGTGACCGAGGACGCGCCTGTCGCCGAAGACGCCGTGGCCCAAGAGGCTGCGGTCGAGGAAGCGCCCGCCGAGGAAGCGCCCAAGACCCGTCGTCGTCCCCGCGCCCGCAAGCCCAAGGCCGACAGCGCGCCCGCAACCGAAGCCGTCGCCGAGGAAGCGCCCGCCGAGGTTGCAGCCGAAGCCCCGGTAGAGGTCGTCGCCGAGAAGGCGCCAGCCAAGCCCCGCCGTGGTCGTCGCACCAAGGCGCAGATCGAGGCTGATGCCGCTGCGGCGGAAGCGGCCGCGGCCCAGGCGCCGGTTGCCGAAGAAGCCCCTGCCAAGCCCAAGCGCACCCGTCGCAAGAAGGCCGATGTCGCAGCGGAAGCCGAAGCAGCCGCGCCTGCCGTCGAGGCACCGGCTCCGGCCGAGGAAGCGCCTGCCGCCGAGCCTGTCGCGGCGGAGAGCGAATCCGAAGGCGTCAATGACGATGGCACGCCGCGTCGCGGCTGGTGGCAGCGTACGTTCGGCCAATAAAAGCCGGATCGCTCGCCCATGAACAAGCGCCGCTGCTTATCCGGTCATGCCCGGTCGGCAGCGGCGTTTTTCGTTTGGCGCGCCGCTTCACCGGCGGTTCATGGCCTGCATGGCATGGGCGGCGCGTGATGGTCCGATTGATCCGATGGCTTGCCCTTCTGCTGGGCGTGTTCATGCTGATGGCGCGCCCGGCGCTGGCGCAGAGCATCTTGCGCGATGCCGAGACCGAGGCGTTCATGGCCGACATGTCCGCGCCGCTCGTCAAGGCGGCGGGCATGGCCCCGCGCAATGTCCAGGTGCTGGTCATCAACGATCCCGAAATCAACGCCTTCGTCGCTGGCGGCCAATATGTGTGGGTGCATAGCGGGCTGATCGCGCAGGCCGACAATGTGAACCAGTTGCAGGGCGTGGTAGCGCATGAACTGGGCCATATAGAGGGCGGCCATATCGTCCGCTTTGGCGAAGGGATTCGCGAAGCGACCGGCGTGACTTTGCTCAGCCTGGTGCTGGGGGCCGCCGCCATCGCGGCGGGCGGCGCGGAAGCGGGCATGGGGATTATGGGCCTCGGCCAGCAGGCGGCGATGTCCAAATTCCTGGCTTTTTCGCGCGGTCAGGAAAGCTCCGCCGATCTGGCGGGCGCGCGCTATCTGAGCACGGCGGGCATCAGTGGCCGGGGAAGCCTGGAATTTTTCAAGAAGCTGCAAAATCAGGAATATCGCCTCGCGATACCGCAGGATAACAGCTATGGCCGCACCCATCCTCTGTCAGGGGAACGCATCAATGTGCTGCGCGAGGTCTATACGGTCGATCCGGCGTGGGACAAGCCGGTCGACAAGGCGCTGGAGGCGCGGTTCGAGCGGATCAAGGCCAAGCTGGTCGGCTTCGTGTCGGAACCCGCCCAGACCCTGATCAAATATCCCGAAAGCGACCAGTCGATCCCGGCGCATTATGCCAGGGCCTATGCCTGGCACAAAAGCGCCTATCCGCAACGCGCGCTCCATGAAGCCGACGCACTGCTGGCGGCGATGCCGGACGATCCCTATTTTCTGGAGCTCAAAGGCCAGATATTGCTGGAAAGCGGCCGCCCCAAGGACGCGATTGCACCGCTGCGCGAAGCGGTGCGGCTGACCAACCAGCCGCTGATTTCCGTGCTGCTGGCCCATGCGCTGATCGCGACCGAGGATGAGGCGAATTTTGCCGAGGCCGAGCAGGTTTTGCGCCTGGCAGTGGCGCGCGACCGGGAAAATCCCTTCGCCTGGTATCAGTTGGGCGTCGTCTATGAACGGCGGGGCGATACGCCACGCGCGGCGCTGGCGACGGCGGAGCGATACGCGATGATGGGCCAGCATCCGATGGCGCTGCGCAGTGCGGACGCGGCGATGCAGGGGTTGAAGCCGGGCACAGTTGACTATCTGCGGGCGCAGGATATCGCGATGGTATCGCGCGCCGCGATCGAGCAGCAGCGGAAGAAACGATAAAATGACGCAGCACAACCGGCCGACATTCCGCGCGGCCCTTTCCAACAGGATGATCCAGATGACCCTTGGCGCTTTCGCCTTTATCGCGGCAGCCGCCGGGATCGCTCTGGCCGTGCAGGCCCCCGCCGCCGTGACCACCACGGACAAGAGCGCGATCGAAAAGATCGTTCATGACTATATATTGGAGCATCCCGAAATCATCCCGCAGGCAATCGAGAGATTGCAGGCGAAACGCATGTCCAGCACGATCGCGGACAATCGCATGGCGCTGGAAAAACCCTATGCCGGGGCGTGGGAAGGCGCGGCCAATGCCGATGTCACCGTGGTCGAATTTTTCGACTATGCCTGCGGCTATTGCCGCGCATCGCTGCCGGATCTTGCCAAGCTGGTGGGGTCGGACGCCAAGGTGAAGATCGTCTATCGCGAACTGCCGATCCTGTCGGAAGAAAGCAGCGACGCGGCCAAAGTATCGCTTCTGGCGGCCGAGCGCGGCCAATATATGGCCTATCACAAGGCGCTCTATGGCGCTGGCAAAGTGACGCGCGACACGATCGTCGCGGCGGCGGCGAAGGCCGGCATCAGCAAAGCGGACGCGGAAGCAGCGATGGCGTCGAACAAATATGACGCCGAAATCCAGTCCAACATCGCGCTCGCGCAGAAATTGCAGGCGAGCGGCACGCCGACCTTCGTCATCGGCGACCAGGTGTTGAATGGCGCGGTCGGCTTTGACGCGCTGAAGAGCGGCGTGGCGGCGGCGCGGGGGAAGTAATGGGCCATCCTCCCCTTTAAGGGGAGGTGGATGGCCGTAGGCCAGACGGATGGGTGTCGCGCTATCGAGAGGGTGATACCCCTCCACCACTGGCTACGCCAGCGGTCCCCCTCCCCTTGCAGGGGAGGATTTCGGTTCGGCAAGATCGGGCTTCGCCCCATTGACTTCCCACCCCCATTTGCCTATCGGACGCCCCCTGACCATGCGGCCGCTGCTTTGGCGGCCCTTTTTTGTCACGCCCGATTCTCTAGTTGTTTTTTGAGGAATGAACGATGAAGCGCACTTTTCAGCCGAGCAATCTAGTTCGGAAGCGCCGTCACGGTTATCGCGCCCGCATGGCGACCCCCGGCGGCCGCAACATCATCCGCGCCCGTCGTGCGCGCGGCCGCAAGAGCCTGAGCGCCTGATCGAAGGGCCGCCTTCGGCTGCGCCTGCCATCATGGGCAAGCGGGCCGATTTCCTGGCGGCCAATCGCGGCAAGCGCGCACCCATGCCGGGATTCGTCCTGCTGGTGCGCGACCGCGACGATGGCGATCCGGCGATGCGATTCGGCATCACGGTCACGAAAAAGATTGGCGGCGCCGTCATCCGTAACCGGATGAAGCGCCGCTTTCGCGTTCTCGCACGGGAATTGCTGCCGCTGCATGGCTATGCCGGTGCCGACCATGTGCTGATTGGCCGCGATGGCGGCAAGGAACGTGATTTCGCCTTGCTGCGCACCGAGCTGGAAAAGGCGCTGCGCAAGATTGCGCGCGCGCCGCAGGCCGGTGATGCGCCGTCGCGCCATGGCGTGGGGGCAGGTCATGGCCGGGGCAAAGGCAAGGTCGGCGCATGATGGCCCGCCTGCTCATCCTGATCGCGCGCTTCTGGCAGATCGGCCCTTCGCGCATCCTGCCCCCTTCCTGCCGCTATGCCCCATCCTGTTCGGAATATGCGATCCAGGCCGTGCGCAAATATGGCGCGATCAAGGGTAGCTGGCTGGCAGGGAAGCGGCTAATGCGATGCCACCCATGGGGCGGTTCGGGCTACGACCCGGTCCCCTGACACAGATATAAGACGGCGGAGCCGAACAACGTGGACGACAAGAAGAATATCATTCTGGCGGTGCTGCTGACCGCTGCGATCCTGTTCGGCTGGCCTTATGTGTCCACCTATTTCTTTCCAGCGGCCAATCCACCCGCAACGAAGATCGAAGGTGGCAAGACGACGCCTGTCGCCAACCCGGCAGCGGACCCGGCCGCAGACAGCGTGGCGGCGATTCGCGATCGCGCCGTGGTGCTGAAGGAAAGCCCGCGCATTCCCATCCGCACGCCCAAGCTGGACGGGTCGATCAACCTGAAAGGTGCGCGCATCGATGACATCGTGCTGCCGACCTACAAGGAAACCATCGCCAAGGATTCGCCCGACGTCCGCCTCTATTCGCCCGCCGGTACGCAGGACGCCTATTTCGCCGGCTTCGGATGGCAGGGCGAAGGGCTGAAAACGCCGAACAAGGATACGGTCTGGACCGCGCAGGGCAGCGAACTGACCCCGACCAGCCCCGTTACCCTGACCTGGAATAATGGCGTTGGCCAGACGTTCGAGATTCGCCTGAGCGTCGATGAAAATTACATGATCACCGCCGCGCAGAAAGTGTCGAACAGCGGCGCCGGTACGGTCGGCGTAAAGCCCTATGGCTATATCAGCCGCAGGAGCATTCCCAAGGACCCCGATACCTGGACCATCCATATCGGCCCGATGGGCGTGTTCAACGACGCGGCCAATTATGACGTGAATTACAAGGATCTCGACGAAGGTCCGTCCACCCGCGATTTCCAGTCCAAGGGCGGCTGGATCGGCTTTACCGACAAATATTGGCTGTCGGCGCTGGTGCCTGGCAAGGATGCCGATGTCGCAGCCCAGTTCCGCAAGGGTGCTGGCACCCAATATCAGGCCGACGTCGCGCTTGATTCGACCATGCTGGCGCCCGGCAAGTCGGTCACGCAGACGCTGCGCCTGTTCGTCGGGGCCAAGGAGGTCAAGACGCTCCAGGCCTATGAGCGTGGTGGCGTCAAGCTGTTCGACCGCGCGATCGACTGGGGCTGGTTCTATTGGTTCGAGCAGCCGATTTTTGCCCTGCTGCACTGGCTGTTCGAGACGCTGGGCAATTTCGGCGTGGCGATCATCTGCCTGACCTTCGTGGTCCGCGGCCTGATGTTCCCGGTCGCCCAGCGCCAGTTCGCCAGCATGGCGGCAATGCGCGCGGTGCAGCCCAAGATGAAGGCGCTGCAGGAGAAGTATAAGGACGACAAGCCGCGTCTCCAGCAGGAGATGATGGCGCTGTACAAGACGGAGAAGGTCAACCCGCTGGCCGGGTGCCTGCCCATCTTCATCCAGATTCCGATCTTCTTCGCGCTCTACAAGGTGTTGATGCTGACGATCGAAATGCGGCATCAGCCGTTCGTGCTGTGGATCAAGGATTTGTCCGCGCCCGATCCGCTACATATCCTGAACCTGTTCGGCCTGCTGCCCTTCACCCCGCCATCCTTCCTGGGGATCGGCGTGCTGGCGCTGCTGCTGGGCATCAGCATGTATTTCCAGTTCAAGCTGAACCCCGCGCAGATGGACCCGATGCAGCAGCAGATCTTTTCGATCATGCCGTGGATGATGATGTTCATCATGGCCCCGTTCGCGGCTGGCCTGCTGGTGTACTGGATCACCAACAACTGCCTGTCGATGGCCCAGCAATGGTGGCTGTACCGCCGCCACCCCGTGCTGAGCACGGCAGTCGCGAAGTAAGTATCATCCTCCCCTGCAAGGGGAGGTGGCTGGCCGCAGGCCGGACGGAGGGGTGTCCCCCTATCGCGAGGGTGACACCCCTCCACCACGCCCTTCGGGCGCGGTCCCCCTCCCCCTGTGGGGGAGGATTTGAAAGGTGAACGACATGGAATCCCCTGACCTGATCGAGGAAGCGCGCAAGGTCTTTTCCGGGCCGATCACCTTCCTGAAGTCCGCGCCGACGCTGGAATTTCTGCCCGACATGGCGGTCAATGAGGTCGCCTTTGCCGGCCGGTCCAATGTCGGCAAATCATCGCTGCTCAACGCCCTCACTAACCGCAACAATCTGGCGCGGACATCCAATACGCCGGGGCGGACGCAGGAACTGAACTTCTTTGACGTGGGCGATCCGCTGCGCTTCCGCCTGGTCGACATGCCCGGCTATGGCTATGCGAAGGCACCCAAGGATGTGGTGCGCAAATGGAAGTTCCTGGTGAACGACTATCTGCGCGGGCGGGCCGCGCTCAAGCGCGCGCTCGTGCTGATCGACAGCCGCCATGGCATCAAGGAAGTCGATACCGACATGCTGGACATGCTGGACGGCGCGGCGGTGAGCTATCGCATCATCCTGACCAAGGCGGACAAGATCAAGGCGAGCGAACTGGCCGCCGTGACCGAGCAGACCGCGCAAGCGATCCGCAAGCGTCCCGCCGCCCATCCCGACATCATCGCCACGTCCAGCGAGAAGGGCATGGGCATTCCCGAACTGCGCGCGGCGGTGCTGGAAGCCGTGACGATCGGCTGATCGCTGGCGCTTGATGGCGCGAGCGCCTATGGACGGCGCAACGAACAGGAGCGCATGACCATGGCCGACGATGAATATGTCTATGACGAAGCGACCGGCGAATGGATCAGCGCCGCCGATGTGAAGCAGGCCGACAGTGAGCCGAACAGTGTCGAAGTGCGCGATTCGGTCGGCAATCTGCTGGCCGACGGCGATCAGGTGACGTTGATCAAGGATCTGACGGTCAAGGGCGCTGGCCAGACGCTGAAGCGCGGCACGCTGATCAAGTCGATCCGGCTGACGGGCGATGCGCAGGAAATCGACTGCAAGTTTGACGGGATCAAGGGCCTGGTGCTGCGCGCCGAATTTGTCCGCAAGCGGTGAGTGAAAGCCGCCCCCGGCGGATCGCGCGATGGGTGCTGGCGCTGGCCTATCTGGTCGCGGGGATCGCGCATTTGCGGTCGCCCGGCGGCTTCATCGCGATCACGCCGAGTTGGGTGCCCTTCCCCGCCACGGTGATTTTCCTGACGGGACTGGCTGAACTGGCGGGAGCCGCCGGATTGATGGTGCCGGCGTTGCGCAAGGCGGCGGGGATCGGCCTGGCGCTCTATGCGCTGTGCGTCTGGCCTGCCAATATCAACCATGCCGTCCATGATATAGCCATTGGCGGCGTGCATCTGGGCTGGGCCTATCATGCCCCGCGCCTGGCGTTGCAGCCGGTCATCATCTGGTGGGCGCTGTGGGCGGCCCATATCATCGACTGGCCCTTTGCCCGGCGGCATTAGCGAAAGATTGTCTTTCCGGTCCAGCGCCCTACTGTCGTCTTTTCCTGCAGACGAGCGTGAGAGAGCATGATGAACCGGCATCTTCCCTGGATAGCGATGGCCGTGATCGGCGCGGTAGCGCTGAGCGTCGTCGCGGTGTCGCGGGGCGAAGCCGTCAATGCGCTGTGGATCGTCGTCGCGGCGGTCAGCTGCTTTCTGGTCGCCTATCGCTATTATGCGCTGTTCATCGCCAGCAAGGTGATGCGGCTCGATCCTTCGCGCCCTACCCCGGCGCTGCGCCGCGCCGACGGGCTGGACTATGTCGCGACCGACCGCACGGTCCTGTTCGGTCATCATTTCGCAGCGATTGCGGGCGCGGGACCGCTGGTCGGGCCGGTGCTCGCGGCGCAGATGGGCTATCTGCCCGGCACATTATGGATCATCGTCGGCGTCGTGCTGGCAGGGGCTGTGCAGGATTTCATGATCCTGTTCGTGTCGATGCGCCGCGACGGCAAATCGCTGGGCGAGTTGATCCGCATGGAAATGGGGCAATGGGCCGGGACGATCGCGCTGTTCGGCGCGTTCATGATCATGGTCATCATCCTGGCGGTGCTGGCGCTGATCGTGGTCAAGGCGCTGGCGGAAAGTCCCTGGGGCATGTTCACGGTCGCGGCGACCGTGCCGCTGGCCATGATGATGGGCGCCTATACACGCTGGATCAGGCCGGGGCGGATCGGTGAAGTGTCGCTGCTGGGGCTGGTCGGGCTGCTGGCCGCGATCGTCTATGGCCAGTCGGTGGCAGCGTCGCCCTTCTGGGGGCCGATCTTCACCTTCACGCCGCTGACGCTCTGCTGGATATTGATCGGCTATGGTGCGGTAGCCTCCATATTGCCCGTATGGCTGTTGCTGGCGCCACGCGACTATCTGTCCACCTTCCTCAAGATCGGGGCGATCGCGGCGCTGGCGGTCGGCATCGTCATCATGGCGCCGCCGCTGAAGATGCCGGCGCTGACGCAGTTTGTGGAGGGCGGCGGGCCGGTCTGGTCAGGCGGCCTTTTCCCCTTCCTGTTCATCACCATCGCTTGCGGCGCGGTGTCGGGTTTCCATGCGCTGATTTCCAGCGGCACGACGCCCAAGCTGATCGCCAGCGAAGGGCATGCGCCGATGATCGGCTATGGCGCGATGCTGATGGAAGCCTTTGTGGCAATCATGGCGCTGGTGGGCGCGTCGATCCTGGACCCCGGCATCTATTTCACGATGAACAGCCCGGCCGCGCTGATCGGCACCGACGCCGCCAGCGCGTCCGCCGCCGTGACAGCGATGGGCTTTCCGATCTCGCCCGACCTGATCACCCAGACGGCCAAGGATGTCGGCGAACATAGCATCATCAGCCGCGCGGGCGGCGCGCCGACGCTGGCCGTCGCCATGGCGGAGATATTCAGCCATGTCGTCGGCGGTCCGGCGATGAAGGCCTTTTGGTATCATTTCGCGATATTGTTCGAGGCGCTGTTCATCCTGACCGCCGTGGACGCAGGCACCCGCGCCGGGCGCTTCATGTTGCAGGATCTGATCGCGCTGGCGGCACCGAGCTTCAAGGAAAGCAAGAGCATGGTCCCCGGCATCGTCGCCACCGCGCTGACGGTCGCTGCCTGGGGCTTCTTCCTGTATCAGGGGGTCACCGATCCGCTGGGCGGGGTGAATACGCTCTGGCCGGTGTTCGGCATTTCCAATCAGATGCTGGCCGCCATCGCGCTGATGCTGGGGACGGTGGTGCTGTTCCGCATGAAGCGCGACCGGTTCGCCTGGGTCACGATGATCCCGACCGCCTGGCTGCTGGTCTGCACCCTGTCGGCGGGGTGGCTGAAGCTATTTTCCGCTGACGCCAAGGTCGGCTTTCTGGCCCATGCCGCCAAGTTCAGCGCAGCGGTGCAGGCGGGCGAAGTGCTGGCCCCGGCCAAATCGATGCCGGAAATGCAGCGAATCATCTTCAATGACCGGGTCGATGCGGCGCTGGTCGCGCTGTTCCTGGCGGTGGTGCTGGCGCTGCTGTTCTTCACCATCCGCACCTGCATCGCCGCGCGGCGAATCGCGGCGCCGACGGCGCGCGAAATCCCGGCACAACTGGTGCCTGCGGAATGAGCGGGTTTTTGAGCCTGTTGCGACAGACCGCGCGGCTGATGGTCGGCATGCCCGACTATGACGCCTATCTGCGCCACATGCTGACCCACCATCCCGACCAGCCGGCGATGGACCGGACGCAGTTTTTTCGCGATCGGCAGGAAGCGCGATATGGCGGCAAAAATGGCGGAAAATGCTGCTAGGGCGAGTAATAATACTATTGTAAAATTTCAATATGGGACATAAAGTTACCGTTTGATTATATATTATGATTGATCTGTACGGTCAGCTTGCTAGGGCGCGACGTCCTTTGTGCCCGACAGCTTGAGGGATATGCCCCCTGCCCCATCCCTTGCGGCAGGGGGCATTCTGTTTTAGCGGCGCGCGTTAAAGCCCGCGACCATGCCAGCGGTAATCGACAGCGCGATTTCCGCCGCGCCGATGGCACCGATGTCCAGCCCCGCCGGACCGTCAATGCGCGCCAGATCGCCTGCATCAAAACCCTGCGCCGCCAACCGTTCCAGCCGCGCGGCGTGGCTCTTGCGCGATCCGAGCGCCGCGACATAGCCAGTTGATGCGCGGAGCGCCGCTTCCAGCGCCGGATCGTCAATCTTGATGTCGTGGCTGAGCGTCACAACGGCAGTCGATTCGCCGGGGAAGCGGGCGGTGATGGCTTCGTCGGGCCAGCGATCGTCCAGTTCGACGCCGGGGAAACGCTCGGCCGTCAGGAACCGCCCGCGCGGGTCGATCACCACCGGCGTCACGCCGATCGCCTGCGCCAGCGGCACCAGCGACTGGGCGATCTGGACCGCGCCGACGATCAGCAGGCGGCGGGGCGGGTCATAGCGGTTGAGGAAATCGCCCTCGCCTGCCTGTTCGCGGGTGACCCCGGTCGCAAGGTCGGTCGCCAAAGTCAGCGCCCGGCCCCGCGCGCTGGCGGCCTCGATCCGGTCGAACAGGTCGGGCGCAAAACCGTCTGCGCCCACCGGTTGGATCAGGACCGCGATCTCGCCGCCGCAGGGCAAACCGACGTCCCAGGCATCGCCATCGGCCACGCCATAGGTGGCGACATGGGCGGCGCGCCCGGCAATCACCTCGGCAGCGCGGTGCAGCACATCGCTTTCGACGCAGCCGCCGGAAATGCTGCCTTCAAAGCGGCCATCCTGATGCACGATCATATGGCTGCCGCGCGGGCGCGGCGCGGACCCCCAGGTCGATACCACCGTCGCCAGCGCCAGCTTTGCACCGCGCCATTCGACGCCCTTGCGGATCACCGCGCCATTGTCGTTCAAATCGGGACTCCTTTGGCGCCAAGATAGGTAGGCTGCCCGCGCTAGACCAGACGCCTGCCAGTCCAGACGACGCGACCGACAATATCCACCAGCGCCGGATCAATGTCAGTCCAGTCGGGATAATGGAGATTGTCGCTGACGACGCTGAAGCGGCCACGCAACGGCCCCATCGCGATCCGTTTGACCATCAGCACGCCGTCGAGCCGCAAGACGTACACGCCATCGCGCAACCGGGTGGCGTCATCGTCATGATCGACCATGATGTCATCGCCATCGCTAAGCGTGGGCGCCATCGATTCGCCATCGACCCGGATGATCGAAACGCGCTGCGGCCGCACCCCCAGATGACGCAGCCAATGCGCGTCGAACGCCATCACACCGGCTGTGCGCTCATCTTCGTCCAGCGTGCCGACGCCTGCCGACGCGCCCAGCGCCAGGCGCGGCACTGCCACGACGGCAGGCATGCCGCGCGTGCGGGCGGGGACCGTCACCGGCGCGGCGCTGCCACCCAACATCTGTTCAGCGACACCGAAATAGCGGGCCAGCACATGCCGGTCCGCCTCATCCAGTTTACGCGGTGTGCCACGTTTGATGAACTGCTGGATATAGGCGGGGTTGCGACCGATCAGCCGGGACAGATCGGCATAATTTTCCCCCCGTTCGGCAATCAGCCGATCCAGCGCAATCCGGGCGTTCTGCGATTCATCCATATCCAATCCATAATGATAGGAATTTTCCTAGACAAGTAGGAAAATGGCTTAGAGATAGGAATATGCCTATCGACTTGCAGCGGGTGAGTCGGACCGAAAGAGGAGAAAGAAGCCGATGCTGTTGCACGCGATCGAACGATTCCTTCGCCAACATGACATGCCGCCAACCACCTTTGGTCGCGCCAGCACGCGCGATCCACGGCTGGTTTTCGACCTGCGCCAGGGGCGCGAGCCGGGCGACCGCGTAAGGAGACGAGTAGAACATTTCATGAACACATATCGCAGGAGCATCAGCCAATGACAAGCGTCCATCATGGATTTGGCATCAAGAATCTGGTCCAAAACAAACCGATAGGAAAATCCCATCGCGATCCCCTACCCCGGCTGCTGGAGCAGCTGCTCCAGCGGGCGGGCGCGCCGACGGTGATCGAGCGTGCGGTGAGTCGCCCCTGGGCGAGCGCCCTGTTCGAAGGACGCCGCCACATCGTCACTCTACGCCTGTCCGGCGCCAGAGCGACGACGCGCTTCCGCGCCTTTGCCGAGGGGATAGAGAGCGCGGAATGGCAGGTACCGGGCCATTTCGTCGCCGACATCACGATCGACGATTCGCGACAGGAAGCAGATGAATGGTGGGTGGAACTGTCGGCGCTGACGATCGAGGACTGGTAGGGGCTTAACGCCCCTGGCCAGCCATGCTGCGCAACGCGCCCAGGGCCGCGCGCAGGGCATCGTCGGCATCCTGCGCCACCATGTCCCGCACCGGCACGGCGGGCGCAACCGGCATATCGGCGATAACCCGCACCGTGCCGGCATCCGCCGCCGGCGCGCGGCTGCGCAGGGCAAGGCCGCGCTCCAGCCGCTGGGTCAATTCGGTGATCGACAAGCCCTGGGTCGGGATGGGATCAAGCCGCGCGGGCATGACCGGCGCGGTGTCCTGCGATGCTTCCTTGGCGACATCCGGCTCGACGGCAGGGGCGGCCAGGCGCTGAAAGGTCGGCTGGGGCAAATCTTCATCGGCCATCGGCAAGGGCGCACTGGGCATGACCAGACCTTCGGACGGGACGACAGCATCCTGTTCAGGTTCGGAGCGCGTCGCCAATGGCCTGCGCAATGCATCGGTACGGCCGAAAATGTCGAGGCCGTTGAAATCGCGACTCGCAAAAATGGGCGCGCGGGCGGGTGCATCGGGATGGGCATCGGCGCGACGCAGCGACGGCGTGGCGTCATCGACTGGGGCAATACGTCCCCGCGCCAGCGCGGTCAGTTTTGAAAAAGCGAAACCCATTTTTCTTGCTCCCTGGACGCGCACCATGCGTCCTTCCTGTTCAGCCTGCCGGTCCTGCCGACGCATCATTCCCACAAAGCCCACGGCCATCAGCGCGGTAAAACCGGCCAGCAGCAGCCGGGCTTTGAGCCCCAGCGGCGGGGCGGCGGCGGGCAAGGTTTCCGACAGGCCGCTCGACGCCACGACCATTTCGATCAGCCCGACCGGAATCCACAACACCAGCAGCGCTGCGGCCAGGCCGACCAGCGCCATGATGGCGATCCCTCTTGTTCGTGCTGCCCTGATGGCCACTTCGATTGTCCAACCTTGCCTCAGGCGGCCGCGCGCGTCCGGGCGGGACGCGCCAGCAGCCGCTGGTAAACAGGTTCGTAACGCAAAATGTTTGACGACCAGTTACGCTCACGCTCGACAAAGGCGCGGGCAACCGCGCGCCGTTCTTCCCAGATGCCGCGATCGGCAAACAAGCCCGCGAGCGCGGCGGCCATGCCTGCCGGATCGTCGGGCGGGAACAAGGTTCCGGTGACGCTATCCTCTATCAGTTCACGATGGCCGCCCACGCTGGAGGCGGCGACCAGTTGACCTTGCGCCATGGCTTCGAGCGGCTTCAATGGCGTTACGAGATCCGTCAGCCGCATCGCCTTGCGCGGATAGGCCAATATGTCGATCTGGGCGTAATAATGTTCGACCTGATCGTGCGGCACCCGGCCCACAAAGACGATATGGTCGGCAAAGGGCGAAGCGAGCGCCTGATCGCGCAGCGCCTGTTCGCGCGGGCCGCCGCCAACCAGCAGCAGCTTGGCCCTGGGCCGGGCGCGGACGAGTCGCGGCATGGCTGCGATCAGATCGTCCAGCCCTTCATAATCGTAGAAGCTGCCGATGAAGCCGACGACATCGGCCCCTTCAAGACCGAGTTGCGCCGTGAGCGCGGGGTCGCGTGGCACGGGCGTACCGAACTGGTCCATATCGACGCCATTGGGCGACACGATGATCTTGGACGGATCAATCCCGCGCGTGGCCAGATCGGCGCGCAGACCTTCGCAGATGACCGCTACCGCATCGGCATTGCGCACGGCGTGGGTTTCGAGCTGGCGGGTGAGCCAATACCGCGGACTGCCCTCCGTCCCGGTGCCGTTGCCGACCGCTGCATCTTCCCAGAAGGCCCGGATTTCATAGACCAGGGGAATGGCGTGGCGTTTGGCCACGCGC
This sequence comes from Sphingobium sp. GW456-12-10-14-TSB1, assembly GCF_059424385.1. NCBI lineage: Bacteria > Pseudomonadati > Pseudomonadota > Alphaproteobacteria > Sphingomonadales > Sphingobiaceae > Sphingobium > Sphingobium sp. GW456-12-10-14-TSB1. Next base: position 2,083,431 of record NZ_JBWKZI010000001.1, read on the forward strand.
TGCGCGGCGATGGCGTTGAGCACCGGCGAATGGGCGTGGATGATGTCTGGCCGCCATTGCTGCACCAGCGCCTCGATCGCGTCGGCATGGGCGGCAATGTCGCGCCACTCGCGCAGCACCGGATTACCCGTTGCGGGCTTGCCGGGGGTGCGGTGGAAGTGAAGGCCGTCGACCAGTTCCTCCAGCGGACCCGATGCGCTGTGGCGATGCCCGGTTATGCCGCGCACCTCCCAACCCCTGGCCATCTGCGCGCGCAGGATGGCGCGCGTGCGGAAGGTGTAGCCACTGTGCAGCGGCAGGCTGTGATCCAGCACATGAAGAATATGGGTCATAGCCCATAGACTTAGGCGCAAAAGGTTTAACGGCCCGTCAACTGTGTCGCGTTAGGGAGGAGCGGTAGCCAGTGGAACCACCAAGACCCAATGATCGACACCCTGTCCCTGCTGATCAGCCATGGCGTGATCCTGCTCGCCGCGTGGCGGCTGTTGCCGCGCGCGGATCTGGATCGCGATCCGCCAGCAGAGGAGCGCGCGCGCGATGCGTGACCTGTTCTTCGTCGCCTTTCTGGGCGTCTTTTTCCTGATGGGGCTGAAGCGCCCGTTTCTGCTGGTCGCCGTCTACGCCTATATCGACATCGTCTCGCCCCAGCGCCTGTCCTATTTCCTGCTCAATTCGATCCCGATCTCCGCCATTGCCTTCGCCGCGATGGTGGGCGCCTGGCTGGTCGTCGACGACAAGAAGGATTGCCGCTTTTCCGCGCGGCAGGCGCTGCTGCTGATCCTGCTGCTCTGGTGCGGCTATACCACCGCGACCGCCGATTTCCCGGTCGAGGCGATGACCAAATGGAACTGGGTGTGGAAGGCGATCATTGCGGGCATCTTCCTGCCGCTCACCCTGCGCACGCGCCTGCGAATCGAGGCGATGACCGTTTTCATGATCCTGTGCGCCAGCACGATCATCATCAATGGCGGCATGAAAACCGCCCTGTCGGGCGGTGGCTATGGCGTGCTGAACCTGATGGTCGAGAATAATAGCGGCCTGTATGAAGGATCGATCATCAGCTGCGTCGCCATTTCGCTGATCCCGCTGATCCTGTGGCTGTCCAGGCATGGCACCATATTCGCGCCGGACGACTGGCGGGTGAAAGCCTTTTGCTACTGCCTGTGCCTCGCCTGCATGCTGATGCCGATCGGCACCGAAGCGCGCACCGGCCTGGTCTGCATCGTCATCCTGGCGGGATTGATGCTGGTGCGTTCGCCGCGCCGCTTCGTCTATGGGCCGCTGATGCTGCTGGCGGCGCTCATATCCATCCCCTTCCTGCCCGCCAGTTTCACCCAGCGGATGCAGACGATCGAGAATCATCAGGGCGACGAGAGCGCATCGACCCGCGTGGCGGTGTGGATGTGGACGCTCGACTATGTGAAAACCCATCCGGGCGGCGGCGGCTTCGACAATTATCTGCAGAACAGCTTTACCTATTTCGCCCAGAGCGAAGTGGGTGACGGCGACACGAAGCGGATCGAGCGGCGATTGGTGACCGACAAGGGCCGCGCCTATCACAGCGCCTATTTCGAGATGCTGGGCGAGCAGGGCTATTTCGGATTCCTGCTCTGGGCGTTGATCCACGGCATCTGTTTCATCCGCACCGAAATGATCCGCCGCCTGTATCGCAAACGGGCGGGACCGGACGAAGCCTGGATCGCACCGTTCGCTCTGGCGCTGCAACAAGGGCATATCGTCTACATGGTCGGATCGCTGTTCGTGGGCATCGCTTATCAGCCCTTCATCTTCATGATGCTGGCGCTCCAGATCGGCCTCGACACCTATCTGAGCCGGAGGCGCAAGGCCGCGGCGCGAGCGGACCTGAACGCGGCGATGAACCGGCCGCGCGGGGCGCTGGCATGAGCGGCGAGCTGCGCGCATTGGGGCTGGTCCATGGGTTGTTGCTGGGCCTGCTGCTGGCGTCGCCACTGATTGCCCCCAGCCTTATGCCATGGGGGGTCGAAGCCCTGTTCATCCTCGGCGGTTTTCAGCTAAGGCTGGCGGACCGGCGATGGGCCATGCGCAACGGCTGGAGCAACTGGATAAGCCATATCCGCATGGCGCCGGCGCGGCTGATCCCATGGGCAGCGGCGGCGGCGGTGGCTCTGATCGCAGGCGATGGCGCGCGGGCGCAGGCGATCCTGGTCGCCGCGTCGCTGAGCGAATTGCTGATATATCCGGTTTGCACCCACATATTGGCGGGGCTGTCGCGGCGCTCGGCTGGCGCGGTGCTTGTGCTGCTGGTGATGCTCGGCCTTGGCGCTGCGGGGGAGGCGATCCGTTACATGATCGGCTTCATGACCGGCATCAGCGCGTGTCTATTCTGGTTGCGCGGTCCCGATGGGGAGGCACATGCGTTGGGACTGGCGCTGACCGGACTGGTCGCGGCGGCTGTCACGGCTGTTCTGCTACCTGCCGCTATGCCGGTAGCCTTGCCCGCCGCCATCGTCTGCGCGACGCTGGCGCTGGCGCACATTTCAACGCTTCGCCGCCGCCCGATCCCGTGGCGGGTGGGCGGCGGCTTGCGGGTCAGGCCGTAACGGCTTCGGTTTCCACAACGGCCTTGATCAAGGCTTCAACAAAGGCGGGAATGTCGTCGGGCTTGCGGCTGGTGATGATATTGCCGTCCACCACGACCGTATGATCGACGACCTCGGCACCCGCGTTGCGCAGGTCCGTACGTACCGATGGCCAGGACGTGACCGTCCGTCCGTTGACGACGTCGGCCTCCACCAGCAGCCATGGGCCGTGACAGATGGCCGCGACCGGCTTTCCCGCGGTCACGAAGGCGCGCACCGCCGACACCGCCGTCGCATTGGTGCGCAGCGTGTCGGGATTGGCGACGCCGCCGGGCAGTAGCAGAGCGTCATATTCCTCCATCCTGACGGCATCGAGGCGGATGTCGGGGGTTATGGTGTCGCCCTTTTCATCATGCTTCATGCCCTGGATCGGATTTAGATCGGGCGAAGCGAGGGTCACGCTGGCTCCCGCCTCGATCAGGGCGTCGCGAGGGTCGAACAATTCGGACTGCTCGAACCCGTCGGTCGCGATGATGAGGATGCGGCTGTTATTAATGGCGGGCATGGGGCTTCTCCTTGCACCTGTATGGAAACAGGCAAACGGACCACGGCCCGACACGTTGCGGAACGAAGCGATGAAAGGTGGGTTTTTGGCCATGAGAAGGAAAATATGGCCAGCCAACCCCTCATCCATGTGGATGACAGCATCCCCGGCATTTCGCGACGCGCTCTCAAAAATGGCTGGGGCTATTATCAGCCAGACGGATGCCGCATTGCCGATCGCGAAGAGATTGATCGGCTGAATGCCATCGCGCTACCGCCCGCCTATCGCGACTGCTGGTTCTGCCCGATGCCCCATGGCCATATATTGGCGACGGGGCATGACGAGCGGGGCCGCAAGCAATATCGCTATCACCCGGAATTCCGCGCCGGGCGGGACGCACAGAAATATGAAGGCTGCGCCGCGTTCGGTCGCGCCCTGCCGAAATTGCGGGCGCAAATGGAGGCGGACCTGTCGCGGCGTGGATTGCGCAAGGAGCGGACCATCGCCGCGGTCGTGCGGTTACTGGATCTCGGCCGGTTGCGCGTGGGTAATGAATATTATGCCACTACTAACAAGAGTTTCGGCGCGACGACGCTGCGCCGCCGTCATGTCGACCTGACCGGCAAGGCGCTGACGCTGCGCTATCGCGCCAAGTCGGGCAAGCAGCATCTGGTGACGCTGACCGACAGGCGGCTGGTGCGCTTCGTGCGGAATGTGCAGGATTTGCCCGGCCAGCATCTCTTCCAATATCTGGATGAGGATGGCGATGCCCGCCCGATCACGTCGAGCGATGTGAACGCCTATATTGCGCAGGCCATGGGCGGTGCCTTCACCGCCAAGCATTTCCGCACCTGGGGGGCATCGACCATCGCCTTTGCCACTTTGGCCGCTGGGCCGGTGTCGATGAAGGCCCTATTGGAGCCAGTGGCCGCCGCGCTCGGCAACACGCCGGCGATCAGCCGCAAAAGCTATGTCCACCCTGCGCTGCTGGAATTGTGCAAGGATGGACAGGATGAATGGCGCGCCGGGCTTCGCCTGCCGCGCCGTACACGCTATTTGTCTCGCGAAGAGCGCGGACTCATCGCATTTCTCGACACGCTTGCCGGATAAAGGCTAACAGGACCGACATGGCCAACACGACTGAACCCGCCGCCGTAAAAGTGCATACCCCCGATCTTGTCGAGATGTGGCGATCGACCAGCGAATGGCTGTCGGTCCATTATGTCCAGATCGCCATCGCCATTGGCGCAGGCATTCTCATCTATCTCGCGCTGACCGCCCTGCGCCAGTTCGGCAAAAGGTGGCGCGGCGACTTTGGCGACCCGCTTGGCTATACCAATGTGCTGGGCCGTGCTGTGGCGCGCACCACCCATTTCTTCATGCTGATGGTCGCGGCCAAGCTGGTCGCTGGCTATGCCGATCCGCCCGCCGCGCTGTTCAAGACCATCGCCTTCCTGTTCACCATCGCGGCCGTGTTGCAGGGCGCGATCTGGGCGCGGGAAATCATATTGGGGCTGATCGAGCGCAAGACGCTGGCAGAGGATGGTCAGGGCGAAACGCTGGCCAATGCGATGGGCCTGATCCGCGTTCTGGTGACATTCGCCCTGTTCGCGATCGCCACCATCGTCGTGCTGGACAATCTGGGTGTCAATGTGACCGGCCTGGTCGCGGGTCTGGGCATTGGCGGCATCGCCATTGGTCTGGCCGCGCAGGGGATTTTTTCCGACCTGTTCGCCGCGCTGTCGATCATTTTCGACAAGCCGTTCCGCCGGGGCGAGACGATCACCTATGACACCACAACCGCGACGGTCGAGAAGATCGGCCTGAAATCCACGCGGATGCGCGCCATCACGGGCGAAAAGAAAGTGATGTCCAACGCCAATCTGTTGCAGAAGGAAATCACCAGCTATTTCACGCTGGATCACCGCCGCATCAAATTTGCCATCGGCGTCATCTACCAGACCCCGCCTCAACTCGCTGCGCAGATCCCCGACATTCTCAAGGAGATCATCGAAGCCCATGGTGGTAATTTCGTCCGATCCGGCTTTGTCAATTTCGGCGCATCCAGCCTGGATTTCGAAGTCGAATTCGACGTGTATCTGCCGGACTGGGATTCGATATATCAGGTGCGGCACAAGGTTGGCCTCGCCATATTGCAGCGGTTCAACGACGCCGGGCTGGAATTTGCCTATCCGACCCAGACGACCTTCACCGCCGCGCCGGACGGGCAGATGATCATGCCCTATGCAGAAGTGCAGCCGGTACGTGGTGTCTGAACTGCGGCGTCAGCCTGCGCCCCACAGGCTGCCGGGCTGAAGCAGGCCATCGGCCAGCATCAGCGCCCCGTCGCGATCCCGCGCCAGAAGCAGCGCGCCATCAAGGTCGATCCAGTCCGCCCCCTGCGCCACCAGCGCAGCGGGCGCGATGCTAAGCGAGGTGCCAAGCATACAGCCGACCATGACGCGAAACCCCCGGTCCCGCGCCGCCTGACGCAGCGCCAGCGCTTCGGTCAGACCACCGGCCTTGTCCAGCTTGATGTTCACCGCGTCAAAGTCGCCAAGCCGGTCAAGGTCCGCGCTGGTATGGCAGCTTTCATCCGCGCACAGCGGTAAGGGCGCGCGGACTCCGGCCAGCGCCGCCTCTTGACCATGGATCACGGGCTGTTCGACCATTTCGACGCCCAGGTCGGCCAGCGCCTGCGCCTCCGCCGCAATATCGAGATCATGCCAGCTTTCATTGGCATCGACGATCAGTCGCGCGTCCGGTGCGCCCGCCCGCACGGCGGCGATGCGCGCCCGGTCGCCCTCGCCCGTCAGCTTGCATTTGAGCAGGGCAAAACCGCGCCCGGCCGCCGTCCTGGCGGCGGCTTCCATCGTTGCCGGATCGCCCAGGCTGATGGTGAAGGCGGTCGGCAGCGGCGCGGGCTGGCGAAGGCCGGCAAGTTGCCAGACCGGCGCACCCGCACGCTTTGCCTCCATATCCCATAGCGCGCAATCGAGCGCATTGCGCGCCGCGCCGCGTGGCATATGCGTCAGCAACGCCTGCCGGTCGAGCGGCCCGGCATAGGCGCGGATCGCCGCCGCACACCCTTCCGCCGTTTCGCCCTCATAATAGATTGCCGTTCCTTCGCCCCGGCCGACATAGGTGCCATCGCCAACGGTGCAGACGACCACGTCCACATCGGTCTTGGCCCCGCGGCTGATGATGAACGCGCCTGCGACCGGCCAGCGTTCGACGGTCGCGGACAATAGGTGGATCATTGGCGGCTCCAATGCGTGAACGGATCGCCCGCATATGCGCGAAAGTCGCGCGCGCCACCAGCCCCGCCCCATTGAGGCATTGCGGGCAGCCTGCTAAGCGCCGCGCATGGAGGACATACCCACCCCGTCGCCGCGCGCCAGCGCCCGTCCCGCGCTCGGCAGCCTGACAATGCTGTGGGGTTTCGCGAAGCGCTATCCGGGGCGCATTGCAGGCGCGTTGATCGCGCTGATCGTGTCGTCGGCGGCGACGCTGGGCATCCCCAGCGGCTTCCGGCTGGTGATCGACCGGGGGTTCATGGGCGGCGGCGACATCAGCCGCTGGTTCGAATATCTGCTGCTGATCGTCATCATATTGGCGGTGGCGAGCGCGCTGCGCTTTTACTTCGTGTCCTGGCTGGGCGAGCGGGTGGTCGCGGATATTCGCAGCGCGACACAGGCCAATCTGCTGCGACAGGCGCCGCGCTTCTTCGAGGAAAACCGCCCTTCCGAAATCGCATCGCGCATGACCGCCGATACGGCTGTCGTCGAACAGGTGGTCGGATCGACCGTGTCGATCGCGCTGCGCAACATGGTCACCGGCGTTGGCGGCCTCATCTATCTGTTCGCGCTTGCGCCCAAGCTGGCGGCGATGCTGCTGCTGGGCATCCCCGTCATCCTGCTGGTGCTGCTGAGCCTGGGCCGCAAGGTCCGGGCCCTGTCCCGCGCCAGCCAGGACCGGCTCGCCGACGTCGGCAGCGTGACCAATGAAGTGCTGGCGGCGATGAAAATCGTCCAGGCATTCGGGCAGGAACGGCGCGAGGCGGCGCGGTTTGACGCGACGGTCGAAAAGGGGTTCGACACCGCGCGTCGGCGCATCCGGTTGCGGGCGATCATGACGGCGGTGGTGATATCGCTGGTGTTCGGATCGATCACGGCGGTCATGTGGCAGGGCGCGCTGGATGTCGCCGCGGGGAAGCTTTCAGGGGGCAGCATCGCTGCGTTCGTCCTGACTGGCGGGCTGGTGGCGGGCGCCTTCGGCTCCTTGTCTGAAAGCTGGGGCGATCTGCTGCGGGGTGCTGGCGCGGCCAGCCGCTTGCATGAGCTGATGACGGCGACGCCCGACATTTTGCCCCCCGAAAGCCCGACGATCATTCCGACCGCCGTGTCCGGCGCGCGGCTGACATTTGATGATGTGCGTTTCCATTATCCCACCCGGCCCGACCAGGCGGCACTGAATGGCGTGTCGATCGACGTAGCGCCCGGCGAAACGGTGGCGGTGGTCGGGCCTTCAGGCGCTGGCAAATCGACGCTGATCCAGCTGGCTTTGCGATTCTACGATCCCACGTCCGGTACTGTCCGGCTGAATGATGTCCCCTTGCCGCAGGCCGACCCGGCCGCATTGCGCGCGATGATGGCGATGGTGCCGCAAGACAGCGTGATTTTTGCGGCATCGGCCCGCGACAATCTGCGTTACGGGCGGTGGGACGCGACCGACGATCAGATCTGGGACGCGGCGCGCGCCGCCAATGCGGAGGGATTCCTGCGCGCGCTGCCACAGGGACTGGACAGTCCGATGGGGGAAGCGGGTACGCGCCTGTCGGGCGGGCAGCGGCAACGACTGTCGATCGCGCGTGCGCTGCTGCGCGACGCGCCGATCCTGCTGCTGGACGAAGCCACGTCTGCGCTGGACGCCGAATCGGAACGGTTGGTGCAGGATGCGCTCGGCCGATTGATGGAGGGGCGCACGACTATCGTCATCGCCCATCGGCTGGCGACCGTGCGCGCCGCCGACCGGATCATCGTGCTGGACGAAGGGCGGATCGTGGAGCAGGGCGATCATGCCGCGCTGGTGGCGCAGGGCGGCCTATATGCGCGTCTGGCCAGTTTGCAGTTTCAGGATGCGCCCTCGGCCTGATCTGGGGCGCCCTGCTCAGGCGAGGGCGGAACCGCTGCTCAGCTTGACGATATGATCAAGGATTGCGGGATGCAGCGGGCGTTCGAAGGCGCAACCCGCTTCATGGCCGCGCGTCCACAAGACGCGGGCACGACGACCTTCGAAGCCCGGCAACATGACCCATAATTCACTGCCACAGGTGAGTTTCATGAAGCTTTGAAGGCGAAAGCCAGTGACGGATACGTCGGCTATGCGGCTGCTGAACCAGGTTTCGCCAGGACGACGAATACGCACACCGATCTGCACATAGCTGCGCTCTGCCAGCCGTGCCTTTCGGTCCACATCAGTCTGTCTGTCGGCGCTCATCGTTCGCTATCGCCTGCCCTTCGACCGCCATTATCGACGATCGGCGTAAGCAAAGCGTTAATAAGTCTGCCCTGAAGCGGGCGCGCTGTCCGGTCGGCCGGGCGGGGCCGAGCGCATAAAAAAGGGGCCACCCGAAGGCGACCCCTGAAACATGGGCAATATCAAAACCCGGATGCCGCCCTGCCCGCCCGGAAAAACGGGAAGTCTTAGTGCAAGCTGACAGACGCAGGCAATCAGCGTTTAGAAGTTGCCATATTGTTCGTTGCCGACAAAGCCCAGCTTCGTCACGCCCGCACGCTTGATCTCCGCCAGCACCTCATCAACGGTGACATAGCGGGTCTGCGCGTTCGGCTGGAACTGAAGTTCCGGCTCGACCGGCAGGCGCAGCGACTGCTGCAGATATTGACGCAGGGTCAGCAGATCGATCGCCGAACCGTTCCAGGTGATGACCCCGGCAGAATCGATGGCAACCTTGTTCTTCACCGGATCGATCGGGGTGTTCGTCGGCGGTGCGTTCTGCGGCAGGTCGATCTTGACCGCGTGGGTCTGGATCGGAATCGTGATGATGAACATGATGAGGAGAACGAGCATGACGTCGATCAACGGCGTCGTGTTCATTTCCATCATCGGTTCGCCTTCATCGGAACCCATGCTCATGGCCATAGCGAAATCTCCTTAATCAGCCGGTCAGAGGCGGGTCGTCGTCGTGCCGGGTTCCGGCTCGGAGATGAAGCCCACCTTGGGGAAACCGGCGCGCTGCATCGTATAGATCGTACCGCCGATGCACCGGTAGGGGGTGTTGATGTCGCCACGGATATGCACTTCGGGCATGTCTTCGGGCGTCATATTTTCGACGCCGCCTGCCTTCTTGATGTCCGCTTCGAGCTTCGCCACCGCGCGGTTGAGCAGATCGCTGGAATCAACCTTGGTCAAATTCCAATACACTGCGCAGCTGCCGTCCGAACCGGTCGTGACCGAGAGGGAGACATTTTCCGGCTTCGTCGTGGTCGGCTCGAACGCCACCTTGGGAAGTTGCAGTTCGACCGTCTGGACGACGACCGGAACCGCGATAAGAAAGATGATGAGCAACACCAGCATGACGTCGACGAGCGGCGTCGTGTTGATGTCGGACAACGGTTTGTCGTCACCGCCGCCGGGGCCAACACTCATTGCCATTGATAATATCCTAACATTGGTGTCGATGGCGCCTCACCATCGCGAGGGCCATGGTCGGCGGGGAACCGGGTAGTCGCAGCGGCCACCCGGTTCCCACGCCGGCATCTCAAGACAATCAGGCCTTGGTCGGCGCAGCAACCGGCTTGGCAGCAGGTGCGGCGGGAGCCGGAGCAACGCTGGGCTTAACCGCGCCGTTCGACACCAGATAGGCCAGCAGATCGACCGTGAAGCCGTTCAGCTGTTCGGCAATCGACTTGTTGCGGCGCTGCAGGAAGTTGTAGGCGAGCACCGCGGGAACGGCCACGGCCAGACCCAGGGCGGTCATGATGAGCGCTTCACCGACGGGACCGGCGACCGCGTCGATCGACGCCTGACCGGCTGCACCGATCTTGATCAGCGCGCGATAGATGCCGATAACCGTACCGAACAGACCGATGAACGGCGAGGTCGAACCAACGGTTGCGAGGAAGGCGAGACCGCCGCCCAGCGACGAGTTGATCGCGGCTTCCGAACGGCCGAGCGAACCGTGCAGCCAGTCATGGGCTTCGACCGGATCGGTCAGCTTGGTATGTTCTTCCTGCGCCTTGATGCCGTCATCGACGATCTGCTTGTAGGCAGAGTTCTTTTCCAGCTTGGCCGAACCTTCCTTGATGTTGGCGGCGCGCCAGAAGGTCGCGCGGACCTTCTTGCCCTGGTTGATCACCTTCTGCTGTTCGATCAGCTTGGTGAACAGAATGTAGAAAGTGCCGACCGACATGCCGCACAGAATGATGAACACGGTCCAGGCGATGGTACCGCCCTGTTCCAGGGCTTCCATCAGACCATAGGGGTTTTCCGGCTTCGGCGCCGCAGCTGCGAGATACATCAACATGTTCAAGACTTCCCTCTCAATGAGATCAAGCTAGAGCGAGGCGGCGCCGGGCGCACGCCTTGCCCGTTTGGATTATTCCGGCAGACGCCAGGTGATACGGCCATTGTACGTATCGGGCATTTCCGCACCATCAGACCCCTTGGCCGGCTTGAACCGCGCGCGACGCGGCAGCAGGCGGCAGGTCGCCTCATCGAGATCCGGGTGGCCGGTCGAGGAGGTGATGGTGCAGTCGGTTACCCGACCGTCCGCACCGATTTGCAAGCGGAAGCCGGCCGTACCCGAGCGTTCTTCGCGCTGGGCGCGGCTCGGATAGTCCGCATCGCTGAGCCAGCTGCCGGGCGAACTGCGCGGCGTTGCGCGGGTTGCGGCGACAGGCGGCGCCGCGGGCGGCGGCGGTGGCGGCGGGGCAGCGACCGGGACGGGGTTGAACACCGGAGGCGGCGTCCTAACTACAGTCATGGTCGGCGCAGGCGCCGGGGTCTGCACGATCGGCGGCGGGGCCACAACCGGCGGCGGCTCGACCGGCTGGTCTGGCGGCGGCGGTGGCGGCTCCTCGTCCGGTGGTGGCGGCTCTTCCTTCACGTCGATCACGTTCAGCTGTTCTGCCGCCTTTTTGACATATTTCATGCCAAGACCGGTGACGAAGGCATAGCCAAGAACAGCGTGAATCAGGGCGACGATGATGATCGAGACGGTCCGACTCGATCCTTGCGAGTGGTCAGCATAGGCCATTCGGCAACGACACTCCTTAACTCATCTTACCAGTGGTTTATACAAATCAGCCAAAAACGACCCAAGCCGACCGGGCTATCCCGGCCACCTTCGGCCACTGTCCGTCCAATTGCTACCGCACAAACTCCTATCGCGGCACATCGTGGCACGCAAACGCTTTATCGATATGTTCATTTGCGGTTACCATTTCATAGCGGAATGACTTGCCTGTGACATCCTTGCCACGAGCCAAAAATATAGGACGAAGCTGATCATGAAATCCTCCACCCTGCTTTACCGGCTCGCGCTGCCATGCCTCATTTCAGCCGTAAATCTCCCGGTTTTCCCTGTTTTAGCGCAACATCTTCCGATGACAACGCGCTCAGCGCCCGCCGCCACCGGCTTGTCCTACGCCGACATTGTCGACCTGGCGGACACCGCGCCGCTAGTGGCCCATGTGCGAATCCGCAACATCATTCCGTTGAAGCCCGAACAGGCCGGGGACGTCCCGGCGGGCCATAAACGGCTGTTCGTGGAAGGCGACGTCATGGGTTTGATTCGCGGCGAGGCGGGAATCGCCCCCCTTGTAAGCTGGCTCTACGATGCGCCTGTCGACGCCCGCGGCAAATTGCCGAAGCTGAAAAAGGCGCAGGTCATCCTGTTCGCGCGGCCCGGCGGGCGGCCCGGCCAGATCCAGTTGGTTGCCCGCGACGCGCAGATCCCGGCTACCCCCGCAGAGATCGAGCGGGTGAAAACCATATTGTCCGCGCTGGTCGCACGCGATGCGCCGCCCCGCATCCTGGGATTGGGCGATGCTTTCCATGTTGCCGGCACGGTGGCTGGCGAGGGCGAGACCCAGATTTTCCTGCGAACCGAAAATGGCGACCCCGTCTCGCTCTCGATCCTCCGTCGCCCCGGCGAGCAGCCCCGCTGGGCAGTGGCGCTGGGCGAGATTGTCGATGAAGCGGCGAAGGCGCCGGCGCCGGGCAGCCTGCTCTGGTATCGCCTGGCCTGCACGCTGCCCCCTGCCCTGCCCGCCCGCGCGGTGCGGACCCTGTCCGTGCAGGACGCCGAAGCGGCCCGCGCAGACTATCGCGTGGTGATCGACGCACTGGGCCCGTGCGGACGGACGCGGACGCCCGCCTGATACAGCTTTTGCTTGGACCCACGCGCACCTGTCGCTATCAGCGCGGGCTTCATCATCCGCGCTGATTATAGAGAAAGACGCCCCTATGACCAATCTGCACCGCCATGCCCCGCTGCGCGTTGCGCTCGTCGGCCTAGGCACGGTGGGCGGAGGCGTCATCCGGCTGCTCAACACCAATGCGGCTCTGATTGCCCGGCGCGCGGGTTGCCCGGTTCAGGTCGTCGCGATTTCGGCGCGTGACCGGAACAAGGATCGCGGCGTCGACCTGTCCCCCTATGAATGGGTGGACGATATGAACAGCCTGGCGACGCGCGACGATATCGACGTCGTGGTCGAACTGATCGGCGGGTCGGATGGTCCGGCGCTGACGCTGGCGCGCCACTGCCTGAATGCGGGCAAGCCGTTCGTCACCGCGAACAAGGCGATGCTGGCCCATCATGGGCTGGACCTTGCCCGGCTAGCCGAAAAGGGTGGCATTGCGCTCAAATATGAAGCTGCGGTTGCTGGCGGCATCCCGGTGATAAAGGGCATGCGCGAAGGCGCTGCCGCGAACGAAATATCGCGCGTCTACGGCATTCTCAACGGCACCTGCAATTACATCCTGACGACGATGGAAAAGGAAGGCCGGGGCTTTGACGAGGTACTGAAGGAAGCACAGGAACTGGGCTATGCCGAGGCCGACCCCAGTTTCGACATTGATGGCGTCGATGCGGCGCACAAGCTGACCATCCTCGCCAGCCTGGCCTTTGGCACCGAACTGGATTTCGCCGCTGTCGCCACGACCGGCATTCGTCATGTCATCGCCGCCGACATTGCCGAGGCCGCTGCGCTGGGTTTCCGCATCCGGCTGGTCGGCATGGCCCAAAACGGCGCGGACGGGCTGTTCCAGCGAGTCCACCCGATGCTCGTGCCGCTCGACCATCCGCTGGCCCATGTCGATGGATCGTTGAACGCCGTGGTGGCGGAGGGCAATTTTGTCGGCCGCCTCTTCTTCCAGGGCCGTGGCGCGGGCGATGGGCCGACAGCATCAGCCGTGGTCGCTGACCTCATCGATGTCGCGCGCGACGAATATGGCGATGCCTTCGCCATGCCGGTCGCCGCGCTGACGCCGCAAAATACCGCCGATGCTGGCGCAAGGGTGGGCCGCACCTATTTGCGCTTCATGGTACAGGACCGTCCCGGCGTGCTGGCGGAAATCGCAGCGGCCACCCGCGACGCAGGCGTGTCTATCGAAAGCATGATCCAGCGCGGCGCGCATCAGGATGATGGCGTGCTGGTCGCCATCGTGACCCATGCGGGCGAGGAACGCTGCATCCGCGACACGCTCGATCGCCTGGCCGGATCGGACAGCCTGATCGGCACGCCGATGGTGATGCATATTCTGGATTGAACGACGCTAATGCTGCCCGGCGCCCTCAAAGCGATCGGGCAGCGGCGGTGGCGGCGCGAGATCCGCATCGGGATCGATAATGGCGGTGACAGTCCTGGCCATGACATCCGCCACCTTGAACACCGACAGGCCGCCAACGCACCCTGTCCCCTGCCCGCCAACCACCCCGCAACTGCCCTGCCGCACGGCCGCCGCCGAAGCCCGCGGCGCATCCCCCCGCACGATGCCGCCATTTTGCGCCGGCTCGCGCGGCAAGGGCAGGCGTTCGCGGGCATTACGCTCGGCCCGGTTGCCGCACACGACGATCGCATCGCCGCTGCGGTCACAGGGTTTTATCACTTGGGTCTTGCTGCGATACGCGGCCATCAATTCGTCATCCGCCGCATGGGCGGTTACCGGTGCGGCGAGAATGAGGAGGCTGGCCAGAGCTTTCATCGCTCTGCCTGTTAATCATGCAATCATGGCCGCATGATGACCGGCCTCCTTCGTCGCTCGACAAGGACGGGGCAACGGCCTATCCGCTCTGGCCATAAGGATAGGCAGAGGGATGAAGATGGTACAGGCAAGTTCGACGCTGGATCGCGTTCTGGTGCTGGAAATGGTCCGCGTCACCGAAGCGGCGGCCATTGCCGCTTCCAAGCTGATCGGCCGGGGCGATGAAAAGGCAGCCGATGCTGCCGCCGTAGAAGCCATGCGCCTGGCCTTCAACGACCTCTATATGGACGGCACCGTCGTCATCGGCGAAGGTGAGCGCGACGAAGCGCCGATGCTCTATATCGGCGAGAAGGTCGGCAATGCGATCGGCACCGGACCCAAGATCGACATCGCGCTCGACCCGCTGGAAGGCACGACCATCACTGCCAAGGCCGGTCCGAACGCGCTGGCGGTACTGGCGATTTCCGAAGAGGGCGGACTGCTCAACGCGCCCGACGTCTATATGGACAAGCTCGCGGTAGGGCCGGGCTATCCCGACGGCGTGATCGACCTGAGCCGGTCAGCCAAGGAGAATGTCGAGGCGGTCGCCGCCGCCAAGGGCGTGGAACCGTCCGACATCATCGTGTGCGTGCTGGACCGGCCGCGCCATGAAAAGCTGATTGCGGAACTGCGCGCGATCGGCTGCGGCATCATGCTGATCCCCGATGGCGATGTGGCGGGTGTGATCGCCACGACCGATCCTGAAACCACGATCGACATCTATATGGGATCGGGCGGCGCGCCCGAAGGCGTGCTGGCCTGCGCCGCGCTGCGCTGTGTCGGCGGACAGTTCAAAGGACGGCTGCTGTTCCGTAACGAGGATGAAAAGCAGCGCGCCCGCAAATGGGGCATCACCGATCTCGACAAGATTTATGACCTGAAGGAACTGGCCAAGGGCGACTGCATCTTTGCCGCCACCGGGGTTACTGACGGGTCTTTGCTCGACGGGGTCAAGCGGCTGCCGGGTGGCAAGCTGACGACCGAGAGCGTGGTGATGCGCGCCAGCACCGGCACGGTACGTTGGGTGAAGGGCGAACATCGGCTGAACCACAAGCCGGTTTGACCGACAGCGAGCCGAACATAGGGAAAGGGAGTCGGATGGCTCCCTTTTTTTGTGGGCCTAGCGCCCGGCGCGGTGGTTGAGATCGTGCCCTAGTGCCAGGATGCCGACGCCGATCAGCGTATAGACGCTTTCCTGCCAGCCATGGTCCATGGTCAGCGCGCCTGCCATCACCCCAAGCCCCAGCGCTCCGATCGCCGCGGGCATCATGAACCGATGGACCAGCGCGCCATGACCGAGCGCGATCGCGCCCATCAAGATGGCCAGCACCAGTCCCGCTTCGTGAAAGATCGGGCTTTCAAAAATACCGCCCGCCGTCGCCAGCAGGCCCAGCACGACAGCCGTGATAAAGCAATGCGCCAGGCACAGGCCCGACAGCGCGATCGCAAAGCGATCGAGACGGCCGGACATCAGAAAGTGGCGAATGGTCTGCGACATGCTGGTCGCTACATAGGCCAAACCGTTATAAGTTACAACATATCATCATGATTTATGCGCGATGGCCCCAAAAGCAGCTAAGCCGCCAGGCGCAGGCAGTTCCGGCCGCTATGCTTGGCGCGATAGAGCGCCTTGTCAGCGGCCTCCAGCATCGCCGATCGCGTTGACCCACCGTCCAGTCGGACCAGTCCGGCGCTGAAGGTCACGGAGATGGCCTCGCTCCCCGCCTCCCCCACGGGAATCGGCGCGACCATGCGAGCGCGCAGCCGTTCACAGATCATGCTGGCCCGATCAATGTCGCTATCGACGAGCAAAATCGCAAATTCCTCGCCGCCCAGACGTCCGATGCTGTCAATACCCCGCAATCCCGGCCGCAGCCGTTCGACAAAAGCGCTCAACACCCGATCGCCTGCGCCATGGCCATAGCGGTCATTGACCGCCTTGAAATGGTCTATGTCGATCAACAGCAGGCAGGACCGCGCGCCATGGCGTGCGCGCAGGATTTCCGCTTCCAGCTTTTCGAGGAAGGCGCCGCGACTATCCGCTCCGGTCAGCGAATCATGCGATGCGACGTCTTGCAGCGCCTGTTGGCGCGCCTTGTGCCGGGACATGTCGCGGATCATGCTTACGACGCCACTGGCGACGCCCCGTTCGTCAACCACGGCGCGGCTCACCATTTCGCACCATTGCGGATCGCCGCCGGACAGCAGGGACCGGAATTCGACGGTGTGGCTGACGCCGGGATTGGCCAGCGCGCGGCGATGGGTGGCGATGACGATCCTCCGGTCCTTTGGATCGACCAGATGGGCGGCGGACTGGCCGATCAACAGGTCTGGCGCGCAGCCAATCTGTTCAGCGGCCGATGGCGAGGCGTAACGGATGATACCGTCCACGCCGATGTTGAGCACCACATCGCCGCTATGTTCGGCAATGGCGCGATACCGCGCCTCGCTGTCGTGCAACATCAGGAACAGGCGGCGACGGCTGTTGAGTTCGGCCGTGATCAACATGCTGAGCAGAAAACTGAGCGCGATGTAGAATTGGAAATATTGCACCCGCGCGCCGACCGTTCCGGGAACGAGGTTCAGCGGGCCGAGCCCTTGCACGGTCGCCGCTCCCCCAACCACCGCCAGGATGATGATGGAGGCCGCCGCACCCACCTGCCCGGTGCGAAAGGCAATCAGAACCAGCGGCAGGAGTGGCGCGAACAGTAGCGGATAGCTGGCCCAGAAAAACACATGGACGATGGCCAGCGTGAACAGCGCGAGCAGCACGATGGCCTCGACCTTGACCCGCTTCGGCGTATCCCGCAGCCAGCGACCGCATTCGCCCTGCAACAGCAGGATCAGGATCGGCGCGAATGTCAGCCCGCCCAGCACATGCCCGCTATACCATTGCAGCCAGGATGCGCCGAACGGCACGGACGTGATGAAGGAGGCGACCGCCGCCGCCATAACCCCGGCGACGACATTGGCGACGCCGCATAGGGCGATGATGAACACCACGAGGGGACGAATCGATCCGATGATCCGGCGATCCGGTACGAAACGGCGACAGATGATCGCCACGATCAGCGATTCGACGACGTTGATCGCCGCCATGGGGATCGCGGCCAATGGACCCATGCCGAACAACGCAGTCGCGAAGGTGCTGGCAATGGCGCAGGCCATGATCGCGCGCGGCCAGTAGCGGGTGCGCGACGTCAGCAACTCCGCCATCAAAAAGGCATTGGCACCCCAGATGAAGGCAAGGCCACCTTCAAAACGAGAGATCAGCAACGCCATTGTCGCCACGATGAAATAGACGCTGCCAGTGACAACAGGCGCGAAGATCGAGGAGGAGTGACGAAGAGCGGACCGTTGCATATTGGCGGGGAGGCTAGCGCGGCATCCTTAATATTTGCTCACCATGAATGCCCGCGAGCGGGGAAAGCCCCTGTAATAACGATGCAAAAACCCCGGCGCGTGTCAGGCGCCGGGGTCGATCGTCATGCAAATCTGGCCGCGCCGTCAGGCCGATGCGTCGGACAGCAATTCATCGGTTGGCGCCGAGATGGACGGGTTGCGATCCTTGATCTTCGCGCGCGCAGCCCGCACGCCGGCCCCATAATCGGGATGGACGGCGTCAAACAGCTTGCACTGGCGTTCCTCGATAAAGTCGGGAATGTCGCCCATGGCAGCGGCGATATTGGCGAACAGCCGGTCCTTCTCGCCCGCATCGAACAGTTCGAACAAGGCGCGGGGCTGGCTGAAATCGTCATTGCCCTCCCTGTGGTTCCAACGGTCTGCATCACCCGAAATCCGCAGCGGCGGCTCCAGAAACTTATTGTCCTCGACCGGCCCGCCAAAGCTGTTCGGCTCATAATAGGCCGCCGGATTGGGGTTGTTGGGGGTGAAGCGCATCGCCCCATCCTTGTGATAATGATGCACCGGGCATTTGGGGGCATTGACCGGCAATGCCTCATAATGGGTGCCGATGCGGTGGCGATGGGCGTCGGCATAGCTGAAGATTCGCGCCTGAAGCATCTTGTCGGGCGAAAAGCCGATGCCCGGCACGATGTTCGACGGCGACATCGCCAGTTGCTCGATTTCCGCGAAATAATTGTCCGCGTTGCGGTTCAGCTCCATCACGCCAATGTCGATCGGCGGATAGTCCGCATGCGGCCACACCTTGGTCAGGTCGAACGGATTGTAGGGCGTCTTGTCGGCATCCAGTTCGGGCATGATCTGCACCTGGACCTTCCACTTCGGAAACTCGCCGCGCTCGATCGCCTCGAACAAATCCTCCTGCGTCGATTCACGGGTGCGGCCCACGACCTGCGCCGCTTCCTCATTGGTCCAATGCTTGTGGCCCTGCATCGTCTTGAAGTGGAATTTGACCCAGAAACGCTCATTGGCGTCGTTGATCAGGCTGAAGGTGTGGCTGCCATAGCCGTTGATGTGGCGCACGTCCGTCGGCAGACCGCGATCGGACATCAGGATCGTCACCTGATGCAGCGATTCCGGGCTGAGCGACCAGAAATCCCACATCGCCGTGGGCGAACGCAGATTGGTGCGCGGGTGGCGCTTTTGCGTATGAATGAAATCGGGGAATTTCAGCGGATCGCGCACGAAAAAGACCGGGGTATTGTTGCCGACCAGATCCCAATTGCCTTCGGGCGTGTAGAATTTCATCGCAAAGCCACGCACGTCGCGCTCGGCGTCGGCCGCGCCCGCTTCGCCAGCGACGGTCGAAAAGCGCAGGATCATCGGCGTTTGCGCGCCCGGTTGCAGCACCTTCGCCTTGGTATATTTGCTGATGTCGCCGGTGATGGTCAGCGTGCCATGGGCGCCCCAGCCCTTGGCATGGACGACACGTTCGGGGATGCGTTCGCGATTCTGGTGGGCCAGCTTTTCCAGCAGCTGATAGTCCTGCAACAGCAGGGGGCCGCGCGGGCCAGCGCTCAGGCTGTTCTGATTATCAGCGATCGGCGCGCCGCCGCTGGTCGTCATTATGGGCTTATCGGCCATGGTCATCATCCTCATATTGCGAATGATGAAAGGATAAGCGGCGCTCAGGTTCCAGAGAAATTGATTAAAACATGCTGACTGATCGAATTTTACGGTAAATTAGGCGTAGGTCGGCGATCAGGCCTTTTCCAGCGTGCATTGCAGCGGATGCTGGTTCTGACGGGCGAAATCCATCACCTGATTGACCTTGGTTTCGGCCACTTCATAGCTGAAAATCCCGCACACGCCCACGCCGCGCTGGTGAACATGCAGCATCACGCGAGTCGCCTGCTCCATATCCATGCGGAAAAATTGCTGGAGGACGTGCACGACGAATTCCATCGGCGTGTAATCGTCGTTGAGCATGAGCACTTTGTAGAGAGACGGCTTTTTCGTGCGGGTCCGGGTGCGCGTGGCGATGCCGACGCTGGGACCGGTGCCATCGCCTGGATCGTCCCGATCCTCCCCCGTCATCGTCGCGGGGATCATAGATGCTGTCAAAATGCTGGTCATGATGGTCGAGGATATGGCAATTTGCCGGCCCATGGCAAGGGGCCGCCATGGCTGGATGCGATGGTAACCATCAATTTTGCAGACGGCAAAAAGGGCGCCCCCCCCGATAGGGAGAGCGCGCCCTGATGCTGTTCGTCCGATCGCTTAGGCAGCGAGCGACTTCACCTTGTCGGTCACCACGGTCACGCGGGCGGTCAGCGGGCTGGCAACATCGCTGGCCAGCTTCATCATCGCTTCGCTGCTCTTGGCGGCTTCCTTGGTGAAATCGTCAAAGCTGCTCGAAAACATCTGGCTTTGCAGCTGGAAGAATTCGGTCGGGGTCTTGACGGTCGCGAAGGACTTGAAAGAGGCGGTCGCCTTTTCAAAGCTCTTGCGGCTGTAGTCGACAGCTTCCTGGCCCAGGGTTTCCATGCCCTTGGCTGCGATCTTGCCGGATTCGACCATCGCTTCGACATTGCCCTTGGCGATGTCGCTGAATTCTTCGATGGCCTTGGTCGACTTTTCGACGCTGGCCTTCGCCTTTTCGTTCATGTCGGCATAAACGGTTTCCAGCTTCGCCTTGGCGTCTTCAGCGAACTTCTTGCCGGTTTCGATTACGTCGTTCATCGTTTTGGTTCCTTCTATGGCGGACAGCGTCTTGAGTGCGAACGGTTCGGCCTGCTCGGGCAAGCTCTTGGTCATTTCGGGTTCGGCCGGAGCCTCAGGCGGCGTGGCGTCTACGGGCGCCTGTGCCTCTGGTTCGGCAACCGGTTCCGGAAGCGGCGGCGCGTCGACGGCGGTCGTCGCTGCAACAACGGCAGCGGGATTGGCGTCGATTGCTTTCACGCTGGACGCCGCCGCCTTACGCGGGGGCGCTTTCTTGGGTGCGGGGGCAATCGCCGCTTCGGCAGCCTTGAGCGCTTCGCTGGCCGACAAGGTCGTCGATGCGCTTTTAGCGCGCGGGGCGCTGCGTCCGGTCTTGGGTGTTACGGCCATGGACTTTCCTCCATTTGTTGCAGTGCACAATAGTCGCTTTGCCATGTGATTGCAAGGCTTATTGTGCGCTGCAACAAAAGCGTCACGCAGCAGGGCGGAGGAGGCGATCCAAGGGCTGGAAAAAGCGCGATTACCGCGCTTTTACATAGCGTCCGGGCGCATCTTCCACCGCCTTCAGCCGGCCCTTGCCCGGCACACGCGCCCCTTTGACCGGGACGGTCTGCGGATCGAGTCGTTCGATCCAGGCGCGCCAGTCGGGCCACCAGCTGCCCTTGTTTTCCTGCGCCGCGGTCAGGAAGGCGTCGAGCGTCGGCTGGCTATCCTCGCACGCCCAATATTGATATTTCTGCGCCGCCGGAGGATTGATGACCCCGGCGATATGCCCCGACCCTGCCAGCAGGAAGCGGACCGGCCCGGACAGATTTTCGGTAAGCTTCCACACGCTTTCCAGCGGCGCGATATGATCCTCTTTCCCCGCCTGCACATAAGCGGGCGTCGTGACTTTCGTGAGATCGATCGGCGTGCCGTCTACCGTGATGGCGCCGGGCACCACCAGCAGATTGTCGCGATAGAGCTGGGTGAGATAATCCCGGTGCCAGCGGGCGGGCAGATTGGTCGTGTCGCCATTCCAGTAGAGCAGGTCGAACGGCGGATAATCCTGCCCCAACAGATAATTGTTGACGACATAGTTCCAGATCAAGTCGCGACCGCGCAGCAGGTTGAAGGTGAGCGCCATATAGCGCCCGTCCAGAAACCCCTGCGATGACAATTGGTCGACCAGCTTCATCTGTTCATCATCGATGAACAGGGTCAGGTCGCCTGCCCGGCTGAAATCGACCTGGGCGGTGAAGAAGGTCGCGCTCGCCACCTTGCCCCCTTCCCCGCGCGCGGCCAGCAGCGCCAGCGTTGCCGCCAGCGTGGTGCCCGCGACGCAATAGCCGATCGTATGTACGCTCGGCACGCCCAGCAGATCGCGCACCGTATCGATCGCGTCGATCTGGCCGCGCAGGATATAATCGTCCCAGATCAGATCCTTCATCGATGCGTCGGCGGATTTCCAGGAGACCAGAAACACGCTGATCCCCTGATCCACCGCCCATTTGACAAAGCTTTTCTGCGGGCTGAGGTCGAGGATATAGAAGCGGTTGATCCATGGCGGGAAGATGATGAGCGGCGTCGCCAGCACATCCGGCGTGGAAGGCGCATAATGGATAAGTTGGTAGAGCGGGGTTTCATGGATGACCTTGCCAGGCGTCGCGGCGATATTGACGCCCAGTTCAAACTGGGTGCCGTCGGTATGGGTCAGCTGCCCCTTTTCCAGATCGGCCAGCATATGCTGCAAGCCCTTGACCAGATTTTCGCCACCGCTCTCGATCGTCTTTTCCACCACGGTCGGGTTGGTCAGCGGGAAATTGGAGGGCGAAAGCGCATCGAGCATGCCGCTGGTCGCAAAGCGCAGCTTCGCCTTCTGCTTGGGATCGACACCGTCAACGGCATCGGCCAGTTGCAGCATATAGTCCGAAACGAGCAGATAGCTTTGCCGGATCAGGTCGTAAAAGGGGTGCTGGGTCCAGGCGGGATCGGCAAAGCGGCGGTCCTTGCGCGCGGCCGGGCTGTCGGCGGGCACGGGTTCGGGCTTGTCGCGGAACATACCGCCTGAATCGATGAAGCGCTGCCACATCGCCAGCCCTTCGTCAGCGAAACTCGTCTGGATACGCGCCACCGTTTCGGGCGAAAAGGGGAGCGTCTGGCCCGCAGCGCCCGCCGCCTGTTCCAGCATCAGTTGCTGGGCCTGACCAATTGCGTGGGTCCATTGCTGCATCTGTTCCAGCGTAGGCAGATGCGGCTCCATGATGTCGGCTTTATCCATGGCCACTCTCCTGTTCCTGGCATCGTTTCATCGCATCGCTTTTTCTGGCGCGGCGCAAGCTGGCCGGTTATAGCCAGATTGTGACGCGGCAACGGCGCGACACGCACTATTCCCTACCGAGCGCTTTCAGGAAAGCCCCCAAAATGTCCGAAGAATTCTACCGCATGAAACGCCTGCCCCCCTATGTCATCGCCGAAGTGAACGCGATGCGGGCGGCCGCGCGCGCGGCGGGAGAGGATATTATCGACCTGGGCATGGGCAATCCCGATCTGCCGCCGCCGTCCCATGTCATCGACAAGCTGGTCGAGGTAGCGCGCAAGCCCGACGCCCATGGCTATTCCCAGTCGAAGGGGATTCCGGGCCTCCGCAAGGCGCAGGCCAACTATTATGGCCGCCGCTTCGGCGTGGATGTCGACCCGGAAACCGAGGTCGTCGTGACCATGGGATCCAAGGAAGGTCTGGCGAGCCTGGCCACCGCGATCACGGCGCCGGGCGATGTCGTGCTGGCCCCCAACCCTAGCTATCCGATCCATATGTTCGGCTTCATCCTGGCGGGCGCGACCATCCGGTCGGTGCCGACGACTCCGGACGACAATTATTTCCGCTCGCTCGACCGCGCCATGGCCTTCACCGTGCCGCGCCCGTCGATCCTGGTGGTCAATTATCCATCCAACCCGACCGCCGAGACGGTGGACCTGGCCTTTTACGAGCGACTGGTCGCCTGGGCGAAGGAGAATAAGGTGTGGGTCTTGTCCGACCTTGCCTATTCCGAACTTTATTATGACGGCAACCCGACGCCGTCCATCCTGCAGGTGCCCGGCGCGAAGGACATTGCCATCGAGTTCACCTCGCTCAGCAAGACCTATTCGATGGCGGGCTGGCGGATCGGCTTTGCGGTCGGCAACAAGCAACTGATCGCGGCGATGAGCCGGGTGAAATCCTATCTCGACTATGGCGCGTTCACGCCGATCCAGGCGGCGGCCTGCGCCGCGCTCAACGGGCCGCAGGATATCGTGCAGAAGAATCGCGAACTGTACCACAAGCGCCGCGACGTGCTGGTCGAAAGCTTTGGCCGCGCCGGATGGGACATCCCCGCCCCACCCGCGTCCATGTTCGCCTGGGCGCCGTTGCCGCCTGCGCTGAAGGATATGGGCAGCCTGGAATTTTCCAAGCAATTGCTGACCCATGCCAAGGTCGCAGTTGCGCCGGGCGTCGGCTATGGCGAGGATGGCGAAGGCTATGTCCGCATCGCCATGGTGGAAAATGAACAGCGGCTGCGGCAGGCGGCCCGCAACGTGAAGAAATATCTTCAGTCGATGGGCGTCAATACGCCAGCCAAGGGCGCGGCTTGACGATCGCAGTCGCGCCATGATCCCCCTTCCCCAGGTTTCGCTGGTCTCTCAGACGATCCAGCTGGCGCTTGCCCCGGTGTTCCTGCTCGCCGGGATCGGCGCGTTCCTGAATGTCTCCGTCAGCCGGCTGGCGCGGATCATCGACCGGGCGCGGACGGTGGAGGCGGCGATCCTGACCACGCGCGGACGCGAGCATGACCGGCTGGTGCATGAAATCCGCGTCCTCGACCAGCGAATGAGCGTCGTCAATATGGCGATCTTCCTGTCGGTTGCGTCCGCCTGCGCCGTCTGTCTGGTCGTCATCCTGCTGTTTGCGGGCAATTTGTTCGACGCCCATCTGGGGACGCCGATCGCCATATTGTTCAGCCTGGCGATGCTGTTGCAGGCAGGCGGCTTTGCGACCTTCATTCAGGAGATCCGGCTGGGGTCGAAGATCATCCATGTCCGCAACGAAGTCCTGTACCATAAGGCCGAGATGGAAGAGCCGGACGCCGAATGACGCGCTTCACCGTCAATGACCGGCCAGTCCAGTATCGCATGGACCCGGACACGCCGCTGCTATGGGCGCTGCGCGACGCATCGAACCTGACCGGCACCAAATATGGCTGCGGCACGGGCGACTGTGGCGCCTGCACGGTGGATATAGACGGGGAAGCGGTACGCTCCTGCCAAGTGACGATCGGCAAGACCGAAGGGCGTTTCGTCACCACGATCGAGGCGCTGTCGCCCGATCGCGGTCATCCCCTGCAACAGGCGTTCGCCGCCGACAATGTGTCGCAATGCGGCTATTGCATCCCCGGCATGATCATGGCGGCGTCGGTGCTGCTGCGCCGGACCAATGATCCAAGCGACGCGGAAATTGACGCGGCGATCACCAATATCTGCCGGTGCGGCATCTATCCCCGGCTGCGCGGCGCGATCCGCCGGGCCGGGCGGATCATGCGGGGCGAAGATACGGGCACAGGCGATCAGGGCGCCGCCGCGCCGCCGCCGGGCATCACCCCGGAGGAGGCGGCCCGTACGATCCCGGCACTTGGTCGGCCAGCGCCTGCGCCCAAGCCATAGCGCTGCCCGACTAGGCTGCGTCCTCGATCAGCGGCGTCATCGCCTGCGCCAGCGTCGCGCCCGAATAGGGCTTCTTGACCAGCGTGACATCGGCGAAGCGATCCGGCAGTTCCAGTCCGTCACCATAGCCGGTCGCAAACAGGAAAGGGATGCCCTGCTCCGCCAGCAGATCGGCCACCGGCATGCTGGTTTCCGCGCCCAGGTTGAAATCGAGCACCGCCAGATCGACCGGATGCTGTTGAAGGGCTTCGCGCGCGCGGGCGGTGGTGGCGGCGGTCGTCACATCCGCGCCCAGATCGCGCAGGGCGTCCTCCCCGTCCATGGCGATGATCATATTATCTTCCACCAGCAGGACGTGACGCCCCTTGAGCAATGCAGGCGTCACGGCAACGACGGGGCGCGAACGATCCGTGCCGACGACGTCGGGCAGCACCGACACGACATGGGTGGAAGGGATGCAGAAATGCGCCTCCAGCCCGGCCAGCCGGTAGTGGATTTCGGCGCGGCCATCCAGATCATAGGGGATGGATCGCTCGATCACGGTCGATCCAAAACCCCGCCGCGTGGGCGCGACCACCGCCGGACCGCCACTTTCGCGCCAGTCGATCAGCAGGCTGCCATCCTGATCCACGCGCCAGTCGATCGTCACGGTGCCATTGTCCGACAGCGCGCCATATTTGGCGGCATTGGTCAGCATTTCGTGGATCACCAGCGCCATGACCGTGAAGCAGCCAGGCGTCAGCAGCACATTGGGACCAGACAGCCGGACCCGGTCGCGCCGTTCACCCAGATACACGCCCGCCTCAACCTCTATCAAGTCGTAGAGGCGTGCGGGACTCCAGCGGTCGGCAGTGATCTGGTCGTGGGCGCGGGCCAGCGCGTGGATGCGGCTTTCCAGCGTGCCGATGAAATCCTCTACCGACACGGCGCTGCTGCGCGTCTGGGACAAAAGCCCGCGAATCAGCGCCAATATGTTGCGGACCCGGTGATTGAGTTCCGCGATCAGCAATTCCTGCTTCTCATGCGCGCGCTGCCGTTCCGCATCCGCTGAATCGGACAGGCGCAGCACGACCTCCAGCAGGGCTGTGCGCAGGGCTTCGGCGACGCGCAATTGCGCGGGGACGAAAGGCAATGCCGTTCCCTTCACCAGTTCCGACCATTCCTCGAAACTTTTGCGCGGGGTGAGCCGCGGGCCGTTGGGGCCATATTCGATATGCTTGTCCTGATTGCCTGCCCAGCGCACCGCGCGCAACTGTTCGGCACGGAACAACACCACATAGTCGCGCGGTCGGCGCGACAGCGGAATGGCGAGCAGTCCGGAGGCGCGATCGGCATAGGCGGCCGCTTCGGGCAGGACGCGGCCGAGCGCATCAGTCGTATAGACCTGACTGGCGGCGACGCGGTTGAGCATGGAGACGATGCCGGCGAACGCCGCCGTGTCAGGGGTCAGCCCCGACAGGCTGATCTGCCCGTCAATATAGACACCAACGCCATCGGCCGGAATCGTGTCGAAGATGATGTCGCCCAGCCAGCGCGCGTTGGACAGCAGGTCATGATCCTGCGCCACGGCCGACATGAGCCGGTCGGCAACCTGTCTCGCCTTGCCCTCATAGTCGGCTGTCTCCGCGCGTTCGCGGCTTTCCAGCATCATCGAGAATATCTGGCCGAACAGTTCCGCCGCGCTGCGCTGGGCAAAGGTCGGCAGGCGCGGGGCGTAGTGGTGGCAGGCGAACAGCCCCCATAGCCGCCCTTCGACGATGATGGAGATGGAGAGCGACGCCCCCACCCCCATGTTGCGCAGATATTCGATATGGATGGGTGATACCGCGCGCGTGAGGCAGAGCGACATGTCGAGCGCCGCGCCGGTCGGATCAAGCGTCGGGACGATCGGCACGGGCTGCGCATGAACATCGGCGATCACCCGGAAAATGTTGCGCAGATAGAGCGCGCGTGCCTGCACCGGAATGTCGGAGGCGGGGTAATGCAGGCCAAAGAAACTGTCGATGCCGGGCCGCAGCGCTTCGGCCACGACTTCGCCATCGCCGCCATCGGCGAAGCGATAGACCATCACCCGGTCAAAGCCGGTCAGCGCCCGCACCTGTCGCGCACCATCGCGCAGGAAAGCCGTCATGCCATCGGCCTGCGCCAGCCGCGCGACCATGGAGCGAACGGTGCTGCTCGCTTCCATCTCGTCGGCGCTGGCGGGTTCGGCCTCTATCACCACCAGCGGACCGGAAAAATGGACGGCGACATCGAACGGCGCGCCGCCAGACATCAGCGGCAGGGAGAAGATGCGTTCCACCGAGTCGGCGCCGCGCAGCAGGGTGATGCGGTTGCGCAGCGCATGGATGGCATCGGCATCCAGCAGGTCGCTGACCGGCTTGCCCAGCATGTCGTCCGGGGACAGGCCAATGAAGGCAGCGCTGTTGGCCGATACGCGCGAGACGAGCCAGTCGGCTGTCAGCGCGATCAGGAAACCGAAAGGTTGAACCGTGCCCAGCACATGGATCGGTTCCCGATCGCAATTGGTCAGATTAACGGCGAAGTCCGCGCCTGTACCGCCGCCATCAGCCATGGGCAGTGGCCAGTTCAGCGCGGGTTGCGGCGGCAAAAAGGGCGAAGGCGGCCTGCGCGCCCTGCACGGCGTCGTCCAGCCAGTCTTCGCCCCCGTCAGCGGCTGCCCGATCGAGCGCCTGCTGAAACGCGACCCAACCGCCCTTGCCATGGACGGCGGACAGATAGGCATGCGGCAGGCCGGGCGCGACCCGGCGCGCGAGCATCGCGCCACCCAGCCGCGACCCTTCCAGCGCATAAAGCAGCCCCCAGCGATAGCCATCGCGATCGGGATCGGCGAGCGAAAGGGGCGCAGGCATGGCCATATCCATCGCCGCGAGATCCGCCGCGATCATGGGCAGGCGTGGCGATTCGGGGCGCGCAACCGATTCAAGCGCGCCCAGCGCGCGGGCATGGGCCGTCAGGAACGCAGCATAATCGCTTTCTGAATCAAGCCGATAGGCTGAAAATAGGCCATCAACATGGCTATGACTGTCGCTGGTAGCTTCGCGCAGGGCCTGACGGACGCCGCTGACATGGGGAGATTTATTCACTCGGCAGTCCTATAGAGGGGGCAAGCACCCTGCACTGATCTGGATCAGCATTTGATCCGGGTCCGGCCGTTTTTAGCGGACAGACCGATACGAAAACGAAATAACGCGCGAGGCGGGATTTGGGTTCATTACGTCCCGCGATTCTTTCAAATGGCTGACGGACAGGTTCAGACTTGCGACATCGCGCGCGCCCTAGAAAGGCGGCATGAGGGGACAGGAGGTTCCCGCGCAAAGAAAGTCACGATGATGTTCAGGAAGATGATGCTGACGGGACTCATGGCCGCAACGCTGCTCAGCGGTGTCGCCCCCGCTTATGCCCAGAGCAATGAGAATGGCCGTGGCAATCGCGGCGATCGTGCAGAACGTGGCGGCGGTGACCGTCAAGCGTATCAGTGGCGCGGCAATGGGCAGCGCCCGATGGGCGGCGAAGGGCAGCAGGCGCAGCGCTGGCAACAGCGACAGAACCGCGCGGTTGCGCAGACACCGGCGCCCCAGGCCCCCGTACAGCAGCCCCGCGCCGACCGCCCGTGGCGGAATCCCGGCAGCTCAGCAGTAGTGTCCGCGCCGGATCGACAGGATGCGCGGCAGGACCGGCGTGGCGATCGCCGCAATGACTGGCAGGATTATCGTCAGGACCAACGCGCCGATCGCCAGGACTGGCGCAACGATCGCCGCGACGACCGGCGGGATTATCGCCAGGATCGGCGCGATGACCGGCGCTGGAACGACAATCGGGGCGTGGTGGGCAACTGGAACAATGGCCGCCGCTATGACGATCGCACCCGCTGGAGCAACCAGCAGCGCTGGAATCAGGGCTGGCGGCAGGACAGGCGCTATGACTGGAACAGCTATCGCAACCGCTATGGCAATCAGTACCGTCTGGGTCGCTACTACGCGCCGCGTGGCTGGGACTATGGCTATCGCCGTTTCTCTGTGGGTATCGTGCTGAGCAGCCTGCTCTATTCCAACAGCTATTGGCTGAACGACCCTTATGCCTATCGCCTGCCGCCCGCTTACGGCACGCTGCGCTGGATTCGCTATTATGACGATGCGCTGCTGGTGGACATTCGGGACGGCTATGTCGTCGACGTGATCCATGACTTTTTCTGGTAATCGCGCTCCCTGAAGTGGCCTTCAGGAATACTGGCCCCGGTGCGGTGACACGCCGGGGTCTTTTCATGGTACCGGCCGCTGTGGCAGTGTGACGGAATGACAGACAGTGACGATGATGGCGGCATCGCCTCCTCCGCCCGCGCGGCGATCGGGGCGCAGGTGCAGGCCCGGCTGGAGCGCAACCCGATGGTCAGCCGGATCGAGTCGCCCCATCTCGCCATCTATGGGCGGCAGGATTTCCTCAGCCCCGAAGAATGCGCCGATCTGCGCGCCATTATCGATGCGGGCGCGCAGCCTTCGACCCTGTTTTCGGGCAGCGCGAACGCCGATTACCGGACCAGCCACAGTTGCAATCTCGATCCCTTCGATCCGCTGGTCAAGGCGATCAGCGACCGTATATGCGCGCTCACCGGCCTGCCTGCGGATCATGGGGAAACATTGCAGGGGCAGCGCTATACCAGCGGCCAGGAATATCGGCTGCATTGCGATTATTTTCCGGTCACAGCCAACTATTGGCCGGCGATGCGTGTCACCGGCGGGCAGCGCAGCTGGACGACCATGATCTATCTTTCCCCGGTCGAGGCGGGGGGCGAGACGCATTTTCCCCATTGCGAATTCATGGTGCCGCCGGTCGAGGGGATGATCCTGATCTGGAACAATATGGATGCTGACGGCGCGCCCAACAATTTCAGTCTGCACGCCGCCCGGCCAGTCGAACAGGGCACCAAATATGTCGTCACCAAATGGTTTCGCGAACGGCCCTGGACGCCGAGATCTGTTTGAGAATGGGCCTTCGCCCATGCGCGCGGGAAAGGGCCGGTGCGGCGTCGATATGCGCCCTGCCACGCATTGTCGAACATCCCCAGCGATACACTTTGCGACATAAATGACTGAAAACTGACAGCTTCATTTTCAGGCCGTTCAGGCGCGCTGCGCCATATCTCCCTGTGTTGGCGACAGGGAACCCGGTCCAGCCGGACAGGGTTCAGCCGCCAAGGAAATAGGAGATATGCTATGCGTAAACTGATCATTCTGGGCCTGCTGGCCGCCACGGTCGCGCCTAGTGTCGCGTCCGCACAGTCCTATGGCGAAGTGCGCCGCAGCGAACGCAATCTGCGTGAAGAAAAGCAGGAATTGCGCCAGGCCCAGCGTTATGGCGATCGTCGCGACGTGCGCGATGAACGCCGCGATGTCCGTCAGGCCCGCCAGGAAGTTCGTGAGGATTGGCGCGACTATCGCCGCTCGCACCGCGACGTGTATCGCGGCGGCAACTGGCGCGCGCCGTTCCGTTACAACCAGTGGAATGTCGGCGTCCGTCTACGCCCGGCCTATTACAACTCGCGCTATTATATCGCCGACCCCTATCGCTATCGCCTGCCCCGTCCGGGCGTGAACCAGCGCTGGGTACGCCATTATAATGATGTGCTGCTGGTCAATGTCCGCAATGGGCGCGTGATCCAGGTGCATCGCGGCTTCTTCTGGTAAGAGGCCAGCCCATGGGGAAACGGCCCCGGACAGCGATGTCCGGGGCCGTTTTCATTGTATTTCCGCCCAACTTGGCCGCGCCGCCCGTTGCCAGACAAGCGCGGCCGATGGCACGCAGAACGCACCATCAGTCCGAAAGGGGGGTGGACCGTTGCGCAGAACGCGCGCCTGCCCGAAAAGTTCCGCTTTTCCGGTAAAATCCGCCGATTCAGGCTGCCAGCGCCTGACCAATCAGCTTCCGACTGTTATCGATACCATAAAGCGCGATGAAACTGCCCATGCGCGGCCCTTGGTCCGCGCCCAGCAGCGTCTGGTACAGCGCCTTGAACCAGTCCCGCAATTCGGCAAAACCGAACGCCTCATCCTTGCCGATGGCATAGACGATATTCTGGATGTCCTCCGCTGAAGCGTCGGCAGGCAGAGCAGCGAGTTCCGCGTCCAGCCTGCGCAAGGCCGCAGCCTCATTGGCGTCGGGCGCGCGGCGCTGGAGGGTGGGAGCCACGAAATCGCGATGATAGGCCAGAGCATGGCCAATCAGCGCGTCAAGATCAGGATAGGTTTCCGGCGAGGCATCCGCGACATAATTGGTGAGATAGCCCCACACCTGATCGCGGCTGGCATCGCCCATGACGCCGACCAGATTGAGCAACAGGCCAAAGGTCACCGGCAACCGGCCTTCGGGCAGCTTGCCGTCATGAACATGATGGACCGGATTACCCAATTGCTGTTCGACCGGCTGACCAGGATAATTGCCCCGGAACTGCCAATATTCGTCAACCGCGCGCGGGATGACGCCCATGTGCAACTGCTTGGCCTTTTTGGGTTCGCGATAGGCGTAGAAGGCCAGGCTCTCTTGCGGACCGTATGTCAGCCATTGCTCAAGGCTCAGGCCATTGCCCTTGGACTTGGAGATTTTCTCGCCCTTTTCGTCGAGGAACATCTCATAGTTGAAGCCCTCGGGCGGCCGGGCACCAAGCGCGCGGCAAATCTTCGACGATTGCGTGACCGAATCGATCAGATCCTTGCCCGCCATTTCATAGTCGACGCCCAGCGCATACCAGCGCATCGCCCAGTCGACCTTCCATTGCAGCTTTGCGCCACCCGACAGGATCGACTGTTCGACCATTTCGCCTTCATCCTCGAAACGGACGATCCCGGCTTCGGCGTCGACGACTTCCACCGGCACCTGAAGGACGATACCGCTCTTGGGCGAAATGGGCAGGACTGGCGAATAGGTCGCCTGCCGTTCCTTGCGCAGGGTGGGCAGCATGATGTCCATGATCAACTGATACCGCCGCAGCACTTGCTTGAGCGCGTCGTCAAACGCCCCGGCCCGATAGCGTTCGGTCGCGGAGACGAATTCATAGTCGAAGCCGAAGCGGTCGAGAAATTCGCGCAGCATCGCATTATTGTGATGGGCGAAGCTTTCGAACTTTTCGAACGGATCGGGCACCTGCGTCAGCGGCTTGCCCAGATGCTGCGTCAGCATCGCCTGATTGGGCACATTGTCAGGCACCTTGCGCAGCCCGTCCATATCGTCGCTGAACGCCACCAGGCGCGTGGGAATATCCGACAGGGCGTGATAGGCGTTGCGGACCATCGTCGTGCGCAGCACTTCGTTGAACGTGCCGATATGCGGCAGGCCCGATGGTCCATAGCCGGTTTCAAACAGGATATGGCCTTTGTCCGGCGCGCCATCGGGATAGCGCTTGAGCAGCTTGCGCGCTTCTTCATAGGGCCAGGCCTTGGCCGCCAGGGCGGCGGTGCGGAATAGATCGGTCGCGGTCATGACATGCCCCTAGCTCCGGACAGGCCGAAAAGAAACGCTCTTTGCGGGCAAATCTGCGTTAAGAACCGTTCGCATATTAGAGCTTCATTAACCCTATCGAGGGATAATCAGGCTTCTGGAGGCATCATGCAGATCTTGCGCACCCGCGAACGCATCGTGGTCGACATCGCCATCGTCGTCACGACCGTACTCGACAGCCTGGAAGGCACGATCGTCGACCTGAGCGAAGGCGGCGCGCAAGTGGTCGGCTGCACCCTGCCTGCCGGTTCATCGTGCCAGATCGATCTGGACGGCCACATCACCTTTGGCACCGTGCGCTGGTCCGAAGAAGACCGCATGGGCATTCGCTTCCCCTATGAGTTGAACGAAGGTCCGCTGTACGACCAGCTGGAACTGGCCCGCGCGGCGCGGCGCACGCCCGTCGCCTTCCAGCCGCGCGCCCGCATTATGGCCGCGGCCACCGGCGGTGGCGGTTTTGGCCGCCGGACCAGCTGAAACAGGTTTTCCTTTTGTTCCCGCTCGCTTAAACGGGGCGGGTGATCGATCCAGCATCCCTGCCAGCCCTCCACGCCAGTCATGGCGGCATCTGGTTGCGCGAAGGCGGTCGGACGCAAGGTCTGGCCAAGGGGCAGGCTATCGGTCGCGCGGCAGAAACGCCGGTGCTGCTGCTCAATGCGCCGCTGACCGGCCAGCGCCTGGGCTATCCCGATCTAAACGGCCTGGACCTGCTGGAACTTTGGGCGTTTCTCCACCCTGCCCGCTTCCTTGTCCCCACGCCCAAGGGGCTGGCGCAAGCGCTTGGCCTGCCGGTACCGGGCGCGGAAGCGGACATTCCCGCCTTGCTCCAGAATGCGACGCAGGCCCTGCTCGACCGGCTCGAATCGCCGGACTGGCGTGAGCGGGAAGGCGCTTGGACGTCGGCGCAGACGCTGCACCGGCTGCGCTGGCCCTGGTCGCCGCTGGTCGCGCCGCGCATCGCCAAGCCGCGTGAGGCCGAGCGCTGGCTGTTTTCCAAATTGCCCGAATGGGAGGAAGCGCAGCCCCGCCCTGCCCCGCGCACCGTGATGCTGGACGAGGCGCAGGTGCTGGACCGGCTCGACACGCTGACCGGCGCCGGAGCGGAGGCGCGTCCGGGCCAGCGCGCCTATGCCACCGCCGCGATCGGCCCGTTCCGCCCGCGCGCGCACCGCGACCAGCCCAACATGCTGCTGGCGGAAGCGGGCACCGGCATTGGCAAGACATTGGGGTATCTTGCGCCCGCCTCGCTCTGGGCGGCGCAAGCGCAGGGGACGGTGTGGGTATCCACCTATACCAAGGCGCTGCAACGCCAGCTTGACCGCGAATCACTGCGGCTGTTTCCCGACGCGGCGGTCGCGGCCAGGCGGGTGGTGGTCCGCAAGGGGCGGGAAAATTATCTCTGCCTGCTCAATCTGGAAGATGCGTTGCAGGGGGGCTTTAGCGGCCGGGCCGCGATATTGGCGCAACTGGTCGCGCGCTGGGCGGCTTTCAGCAAGGATGGGGATATGGTCGGCGGCGACCTGCCCGGCTGGCTGCCCACCCTGTTCCGCCGCAACGGCTCCACCGCGCTGACCGACCGGCGCGGCGAATGCATCTATGCCGGCTGCCCGCATTATCGCAAATGCTTCATCGAGCGGTCGGCCCGCGCGTCCGCCGATGCCGACATCGTCATCGCCAATCATGCGCTGGTGATGATCAACGCGGCGCGCGGCCGCGAAACCGGCCAGCGACCCCAGCGGATCGTCTTTGACGAAGGCCATCATCTGTTTGACGCTGCCGATTCGACCTTTTCCGTCGCCTTGTCGGGACAGGAGGCGATCGAGCTGCGCCGCTGGATCATGGGGCCGGAGGGCGGATCGCGCGGGCGACGGCGCGGCCTGTCGGCGCGCCTGTCCGACCTTGCCAGCTATGATGTGGAGGGCGGAGAGGCGATCCGCGCCGCCACCGACGCGGCGCTGGCCCTGCCCGCCGACGAATGGCTGAAGCGCGTCGTGGCCGATGAGCCGTTCGGACCGCTTGAAGCCCTCTTTACGGCCGTGCGCGGCACTGTCTTTGCGCGTGCCGCGGACACGGGCGAGGCCGATGCAGGCTATGGACTGGAGACCGAACTGGCCGCCCCGGATGGTCCGCTGGTCGAGGCGGCGCAGGAGGCCGCGCTGGCGCTCGATGCTTTGCTGCGCCCGCTGACGCACCTGTCGCGACGGCTGGAGGCAGTGATCGAGGATGCACCCGACTGGCTGGACGGCGCGGCGCGAGCGCGAATCGAGGGGGCGGTGGCCTCGCTCGGCTGGCGGCGCGACCTGATCAGCGCATGGCTGGCGCTGCTGGCGCGGATCGGCGGTCCGGCCGACCCCGACTATGTCGACTGGATGACGGTCGACCGGGTCGAGGGGCGGGAATATGACATTGGCATCCACCGCCACTGGCTGGACCCCAGCCGACCGCTTGCCGAAACCGTATTGAAGCCCGCACAGGGTGTGATCGTCACCTCCGCGACGCTGAAAGGCGGGGGTGACTGGAGCGACGCGGAAAGCCGCAGCGGCGCTGTCCACCTGCCCCACGGCGCCGGACGGTTCGAGGCCGGCAGCCCGTTCGATTATGCCGCGCGCGCGCAAGTGCTGATCGTCACCGACATCAAGCGGGGCGATCTCGCCGCCTTGTCGGGCGCCTATGGCCGCCTGATCGAAGCGGCGGGCGGTGGCACGCTGGGGCTGTTCACCGCTATCCGGCGATTGCGCGCCGTCCATGCCCGCATCGCCGACCGGCTGGCGCGCGCGGGGCTGCCGCTCTACGCCCAGCATGTCGATCCGATCGACACGGGCACGCTGGTCGATATTTTTCGCGACGATCCGCGCGCTTCGCTGTTGGGGACGGACGCGCTGCGCGACGGCGTGGACGTGCCCGGCCATTCGCTGCGCCTGGTGGTGATGGAGGGGGTGCCATGGTCCAAGCCGACGGTGCTGCACGCCGCGCGGCGGCTGGCCAATGGCGGCAATGCCTATGACGACCGGCTGATTCGTGCGCGGCTGGCGCAGGCGTTCGGCCGCCTGATCCGCCGGGCCGAGGACAAGGGCTGTTTCGTCATCCTGTCGGCCGCCATGCCCAGTCGCTTGCTCAGCGCCTTTCCGCCCGGCACGCCGATCCGCCGGGTGACGCTGGACGAAGCGATCATAGCGGTCAGTGTCGCTTCGCGACGCGAAACCCTTGGCGAAACTGCGTCCTTAGGGCATCAGGGACACGAATCCGGCCACAGCCATCTGGAGAGAGAATGAAGCGGCTGACCCTGTTGCGCCACGCCAAGTCCGACTGGGACGATCCGGTGGCCCGCGACTTCGACCGGCCCTTGAATCATCGGGGCGAGAAGGCGGCGCTGTTGATGGGCCAGTTTGCCGCCCAGCGGCAGATGCAGTTCGACATGCTGGTGGCGTCGCCCGCGGTGCGGGTGGTGCAGACGCTGGAGACATTTTTCACCGGCTTTGGCGAATCGCTCGACGCGCGTTGGGACAGGCGCATCTATCTCGCCTCCTCCCCGACATTGTTCGATGTCATCCGCGACCTGCCCGAAAGCACCGACAGCGCCCTGCTGGCCGGGCATAATCCGGGGCTGGAGGAGTTGATCCTCGATCTCGTCCCCGACGATGGCGCCAATCCTCTGCGCGAGGATGTGGAGGTCAAGTTCCCGACCGCCAGCATCGCGGTGCTGGACCTCAAAGTCGACCGCTGGAGCGAGGCGCGGGAGAATATCGCCACGCTGGTCAGCTTCACCCGCCCGCGCGATCTGGACCCGGCGCTGGGTCCGGGGACGCGCTGACGGGGCTGGCGGCCATGACGCCCATAATCTGGCGCGTCGCGGGGGCCGACGATGGCCCTGCGCTTTCCATCCTTGGCGGGGCGACCTTCCTGTCCAGCTTCGCCCACGACCATCCCGGCGCGGCGCTGGTCAGTCATATCCGCACCGCCCATGGCATCCCTTATTATGAGGCCGCACTGGCCGATCCTGAGCAGACCGTCCTGATTGGCGAGACACCATTTGGCGCGCCGGTGGGCTATGCGATGATCACGCCGCCTGACCTGCCGATCGCGACCGATCCGGCCTGCGACCGGGAATTGAAGCGGCTCTATCTGCTGTCGGGCTGGCAGGGTGGCGGGCATGGCGATACGATCATGGACCTGGTTGCGCAGGAAGCCCGGCGGCGCGGGGCCAGCCGCCTGCTACTGGCCGTCTATCCCCAAAATGACCGGGCGCGGCGCTTCTATGCGCGGCATGATTTCGTTGAGGTGGGATCGCTGACCTTCATGGTTGGCGACGTGCCGTTCCGCGACCTGATCTACGCGCGGCAATTATAGGCGAATGGCGCGGGCCAGTTGGTCGCGTATGCCCTCCAGCCGCGCCAGCAGATCATCGTGCGTCCCTGGCTCCGGCACATCCGGCGATACGGTCCCATTGCCATCGACCAGCATCTTCTGCGCGCCCTTCACAGTGAAGCCTTCGATGTTGAGCAGATCATGGATGCGACGGGCCAGCGCCACGTCGGCGGGACGGTAGTAGCGGCGATTGCCGGAACGCTGGAGCGGGCGCAGTTGCGGGAAACGCGTTTCCCAATAGCGCAATATATGCTGGGGCAGGCCCAATTCATCAGCCAGTTCACTGATGGTCAGCAATGCACCCTCTGCCTTTTTCATGACAGCAATGTTGCACCCTAAGACCCATCAAGGTCAATCACGGTAAACTACGGGTTAGCGCGGAAAACATGCAACTGCACAGCATCGAGGCCCGGCGATCGAACGCCCGCCTGCAAGATGGTGACCCCTACGGGAATCGAACCCGTGTTTCAGCCGTGAAAGGGCCGCGTCCTAACCGCTAGACGAAGGGGCCGTTGGCGGCGCCACCGGATGGCGCTGCGAAGCGAGGCGGGCATTAGGAGGAGACGGCGCAGGGGTCAACCCCCCTTTTTCCTGTGTCGGATTTCTCCACCCTCAATCCGCCCAGGCCGCGTCCTCCAGATGGAGTTCGGCGGCCGGGCGGCTACCCCAGTCGTCGATCTTCGCCCGACCCGCGACCCATAGCCGCCGGTCGCGCGGCGCGCCCAATATCGCCTGCCCCAGATCGGTCTCGGCCTGCCGGAAGGCGATGGTCTTGAATGAGCGGCCATCCTCCCCGCCCATGATCGCGCGCAAATGGCCGTTGCCCACGACATCGGCCTTGATCACGCGCATCGGCCCGGCAGCGATGCGGGGGGCTGGCCAGCCCGCGCCATAGGGTCCGCCCGCCTCGATCGCGGCGATAAAGTCGGGATTGACCCCGGCGGGGGCCAGCACGGCGTCGATCAGCAGCGCCCGGTCGTCGCGGGCGCGGGCGACGGCACCTGACAACCGATCGTCAAGGAAATCGGCCAGCGCATCGACCCGGTCCGCCGCCACGGTCAGCCCCGCCGCCATCGCATGACCGCCGCCCGCGACCAGCAGGCCGCTATCCTTGGCCGCCATCACCGCCGCGCCCAGATCGACCCCGCTGATCGATCGGCCCGATCCCTTGCCCACGCCATCTTCGTCCAGCGCGATGACGATGGCTGGGCGGCCTGCCTTTTCCTTGATCCGCCCGGCGACGATGCCAATGACGCCGGGGTGCCAGCCCTGCCCGGCGATCACCGCTATGGCGCGATTGTCCTGGGCCGTCAGCAATGCCTCGGCCTGCTCCTGCACCGCCGCCTCGATCGCGCGCCTTTCTTCATTATACTGGTTCAATTGTTCGGCGATCCGCGCGGCTTCGGCAGAATCCTGCGTGGTCAGCAGGCGCACCCCCAGATCGGCCTGCCCGACACGTCCGCCCGCATTGATTCGCGGTCCCAGCGCAAAACCCAGGTCATGGCATAGCGGGGCGCGGGTCAGGCGGCTGGCGTCGATCAACGCGGCCAGGCCAATATTGCGCCGCCGGGCCATCACCTTGAGCCCCTGCGCCACGAAGGCGCGGTTCAGGCCTTTCAACTGCGCGACATCGGCCACCGTGCCCAGCGCGACGATGTCCAGCAATTCCATCAGCGCCGGTTCGGCCCGCGTTGCGAACCAGCCGCGGGCGCGCAGCACCCGCACCAGCGCCGCGCCCAGAAGAAAGGCGACGCCGACCGCCGCGAGATGACCATGGGTTGCGGCCTCGTCCCCTTCATCCAGCCGGTTGGGATTGACCAGGGCCAGCGCCATGGGCAGCGCCGCGCTGCATTTATGATGATCGACCACGACAACATCGACTCCGGTGTCGCGTGCCATGGCCAGCGCCTCGAATGCCTGCGCGCCGCAATCGACGGTGACGATCAGGGTCGCGCCCTCGCCCGCCAGCCGCACCAGCGCCTCACCGGACGGGCCATAGCCTTCCATCAGCCGGTCGGGGATATAGGGTTTCGCCGAGAGTCCGAGGTCGCGCAGCAGGCGGATGAGCAGGGCCGCACTGGTGGCGCCATCGACGTCATAATCGCCAAAAATGCGCACATCCTCGCCCCGCTGCACCGCGTCGGCCAGCCGTTCCGCGGCGGCATCCATGTCGCGGAACAGGCTGGGGTCGGGCATGAAGGCGCGGATCGTGGGGTTGCGGTGCGCATCCAGCGCGTCGCGCGGACAGCCGCGCGCCAGCAGCAATTGCGTCACCAGATCGTCGGGCGCATAGCCCGGTTCGCGCGCATCCGCCCCCTCCCCCCGCCATTTCCAGGGCTGGCCAGTGATGGAGCGGGAGATGTTGAGCGCAAATGTCATGCCGCCGCTCTAGTCGCTTGCATGCAGGGATGGAAGCGCGGGCCGTCGCGGCGAATTGCCCGCCGGACGGAACCGCGGCAACTGCTTGAGCGTATTGCTGCTTTGTGGCCGCCTTCATGGCTGGCGACCAGAGGGGCGTGACGGACATATGATAATAAGACAGGCGCATCATGTCCGGCACATGTTGGGCCTTCTTATCGCGACCGCATCCCCCCTGCCGCTGCTGGCGCAGACGCCGCCGCCCGCCACCACGCCATCCTTGCCCTATGATGCGACGCAGGCTGAAGAGCCGATCCTGCCGGACGACCAGTTCGAGGCGCGCCTGCCGCAGATGGAGGGAAGCGACCCCGCCAAGCCGCTGCCGTCGATCGACAGCTGGATCGACCAGCAAATGCCCTCGACCGGCGCAGCGGCGGAATTGCCGCCTGCCATCGAGCCGGCTGAGGAGCAGGAACTGGCGCAACCGCTGCCCCCGCTGGACAGCGTAACCGTGCCCGCCAACGTCGCGGCCGACAGCGACCCGAACGCAAAGCTGCCCGACGTCCGTTATGCCACCCGGATCGAGGGTTTTGGCAAGACGGGCCTTGAAGACGAATTCCGGGATGCATCCGCGCTGATCGACGGCGATGGCAAGGCAGAGACCGCCGCGATGGTGCAGGCACGGGCGCAGGAGGATGAGAAGCTGGCGGTACGGCTTTTCTATTCCGAAGGCTATTATGACGCGACCGCCCTCGCCAGCCTCGACCAGACCGGCGATGGCACGTTGACCGCCGTGATTTCCGTGACGCCGGGCAAGCGCTACAAGCTGGGCGACATCATCGTGCAGGCCGGGCCGACCGTGCCGCCGGGGCTGGTGCGCGACAGCCTGCCGCTCAAGACCGGGGACTATATCGTCGCGACGACGGTCGAAGGCGCGGAGGCCAATGTCGCGCTGCGCTTGCCCGAACAAGGCTATGCTTTCGCCAAGGTGGGGGAGCGCGACATATTGCTCGACCCCGCGACGGTGACGGGCGCCTATACCCTGCCCGTCGACACCGGGCCGCGCGGTACGTTCCGCAAGATTACCACCAGTGGCGACAAGCAGGCGTTCGGGGCCGATCATATCGAGGTGATCCGCCGCTACAAGCCGGGCGAGGTCTATGACAGCCGCAAGGTCGATGATTTGCGCAAGGCACTGGTCGCGACCGGCCTGTTTTCCAGCGTCGCGGTCGATCCCGTTCGCACCAACGAGGCGGGGCCGGACGGGACCGAATATGTCGACCTGCACGTCGAACAGGCTGCCGGGCCGCCGCGCACGCTGGCGGGCGAGGTGGGATATGGCACCGGTCAGGGTTTCCGCGCCGAAGGGACATGGACCCATCGCAACCTGTTTCCGCCCGAAGGCGCGCTGATCGCTGGCGTGGTCGCGGGCACGCAGGAACAGGGCGTGTCGGGTACGTTCCGCCGGTCCAACGCGGGCAAGCGCGACAAGACGTTTCAGGCCGGTGCGCTGATCAACCATCAGAAATATGACGCCTATGAAGCCTTCACCGCCGGGCTGAACATCAGCTGGGCGCGGCAATCGACGCCGATCTTCCAGAAGCGCTGGACCTATACCTATGGCGCGGAAATCCTGCTGTCGAACGAACAGACGACGATCGATCCGGCGACTGGCCAGAACAAGCGGCTGACCTATTTCATCGGCGCGCTGCCGGTGCAGGTCGGCTATGACCGGTCCGACGATCTGCTCAACCCGACCAAGGGATTCCGCGCCAGTGTGCGCGTGTCGCCCGAAGCGTCGTTGCAGGGCAATGTTTCGCCGTATGTGCGCGGCACGTTCGACCTGACCGGCTATTATCCCGTGTCGGATTCGCTGGTTATCGCGGCGCGCACCCGGCTTGGCACGATCAGTGGCGTGTCGCGCGACGATGTCGCGCCATCGCGGCGCATCTATGCGGGCGGCGGCGGATCAGTGCGTGGCTATGGCTATCAGGAACTGGGGCCGAAAGATGTAAACAACGATCCCATCGGGGGCCGATCGGTCAATGAATTTGCGGTCGAGGGCCGGTATCGTTTTGGCAATTATGGCGCGGTGGCCTTTGTCGATGCAGGTCAGGTCTATAACAGCGCGATCCCGAAATTTTCCGACATGCGCTATGGCGTCGGCATTGGCGGGCGCTTCTACACCAATTTCGGCCCCTTCCGCGCCGACATTGCAATGCCGATCAACCGGCAGCCGGGCGAATCCAAATTCGCCGTCTATATCGGTATTGGGCAGGCCTTCTAATGACTCAGGATGACACCCCCGCCCAGACCGTCCCTAGCGAGGCCGTGATCGTGCGCGAAGGTCGCCCCTTGTGGCAGAAGATCGCGATCGGGGTCGTCGGCCTTGTCGTGGCGCTGGTCGTGCTGGTGGCGGGCCTGCTGCTGGGCCTCAACACCCAGCCGGGCAAGCGATTCCTGATCCAGCAGATCGCGGCGCTGAAACTCGAATCGGGCATGGCCATCGAAGTCGGACGGATCGACGGGTCGATCTATAGCGACATGGTGATTCACGATCTTGTGCTGCGCGACCCCAAGGGCGTGTTCGCGGTGTCCCCGCGCGTGCATGTCGTGTGGAAGCCGTTTCGTTATGTGAACAACCATATTTCGGTCAGCCTGCTGGAAACCCCGCTGGTGGTGCTGGCGCGCAGCCCGCAGTTCAACGCCACGCCGACCGATCCCAATGCCCCTATCCTGCCGGATCTGGACATTGACGTCGACCGGCTGAAGATCGGCAAATTCGTGCTGGCGAAGCCCGTCATCGGTCAGAAGCGCGAAATCGCGATCGACGGCGTAACCCATATCGCCGACGGCCGCGCGATCCTGTCCGCCGACGCGATCGTCGACAGCGGCGACCGGTTACAGGCGAAGCTGGACGCGGTTCCGGCGCAAAATCGGCTGGCCATGAGCGGCACGCTGACCGCGCCCAGGGGCGGTGTCATTGCCGCCATGTCGGGCCTGACCGACGGGATGACCGCGACCTTGGATGGCAAGGGGACATGGCAGGCCTGGAACGGGCGCATCGTTGCGACCAGTCCCAAGGGCGAGATCGCCAACATCGCCGTCGCCGCGCGTGATGGCGCATTCTCCGCCAAGGGGCCGCTGCGCCCCGGCCTGATGATGGCCGGCACGGTCGATCGCCTGACTGCGCCGCAGCTGGACGTCGACCTGTTTGCAGGCCTGAACGAACGGCGCGTCAACCTGAAGGCGACGCTGCGTTCCCCTGCCCTGTCCGCCGATGCGCAGGGCCTGGTCGATCTGGGCACGAGCCGGTTCAGCGCGCTGAAGATCAATGCGGCGCTGCTGACCCCCGGCGCGATCATGGAGAAGGTCAAGGGTCGCGACGTGCGCGCCGCCATCGTTCTGGACGGGCCGATGGCCACGCCGTTCATCGATTATGACATCAGCGCCAAATATCTCGCGTTCGACGCCACCGGCATCGAAAATCTGAAAGCCACCGGCCGCGCGGTGATCGACGCCGACCGCATCCGCATTCCCGTCAACGCCACCGCGAGCCGGGTGACCGGCCTTAACGCCGCGGCTGGCGGATTGATGAACAATCTGCGGGTGAAGGGCGATTTCGCCTATGCCAGTGGGAGGTTGATCAGCGACAACCTCAAGATCGACAGCGACAAGATCGACGCGACCGCAATAATCCTCGCTGATCTGGACAACGCCCTTTATCGCGGGGCGCTGAAAGGACGGGTCAATGATTACCGGATCGACGGCGTCGGCATCGTCAATCTCAACACCGATATAGAGCTGGTCCCCGGACCCAAGGGCGGCTTTGGCCTGTCGGGCCGCTTTGGTGTGCGAACAGCGCGCTGGGACAATGCGTCGGTACGCGATTTCCTGGGCGGCAACGCCATCGCCACCGGGCGGATCGGCATGACGCCGGAGGGCAAGTTCACGCTCGCCGGGCTGAAGGGCGCGGCGCCCAATTTCACCATCCAGTCGGGTTCGGGCAGCTACGACACCAACGGCCAGATCGCGTTCGACGCCACCGCCGCCTCGCGCCAATATGGGCCGCTGGAGTTGACCGTCCGCGGGACGATGGAGCGACCGCAGGCGGTGTTGCGCGCGGCACGGCCCAATGTCGGCGTGCAGCTGAATGATGTGGTCGCGAAGCTGAACGGAGAGGCCGCAGGCTATCGGCTCGAAGCGACCGGCGGATCGCCCTATGGCCCCTTCTTCGCCAATGTGCTGATCCGTACCGCCGCTGGCCCGTTGACGATCGACATCGCCAAGGCCCGCTTTGCCGGGGTCGATATGGCAGGCACGCTGCGGCAGAGCGCGGCCGGTCCCTTTGCCGGTCAGCTGAGCCTGAACGGGTCAGGCATTACAGGCGCGGTGCGGCTGGCGGCGGTTGGCGAGGCGCAGGGCGTGGATGTGAACGCCACCGCCAATAACGCCAAGCTGCCGGGCGACGCGGACGTGATCATCGGCCGCGCCATCGTCAACGCCTCCATGGTGCTGACCGATCAGCCCCGAATCCTGGCGGACGTGCAGATCGCCAACGCTGCCTATGGCGACTATGTGGTGCGCACGGCGCGCGCCAAGGTCGATTATCAGGGCGGGCGTGGCAAGGCGCAGCTGGTGGCCGATGGCTCCAGCGGCGTCCCCTTCTCGATCGCGGCCAATGCCGCGCTGCGCCCCGATCTCTATGCCGTGGCGTTGCAGGGCAAGGCAGGCAATATACCCTTCCGCCTCGCCAACCCCGCGATCATCCGTACGGAGCCGGGGGGCTATCGACTGGAACCGGCCACGCTGATCCTGCCGCAGGGCAAGGTCGATCTGGCCGGACGGTCTGGCGACAGCACGGCCATGCAGATGCGGTTCAAGGATTTTGACCTGGCGATCATCAACATGGCCTCGCCAGGACTGGGTATTGGCGGCAAGGCGACCGGGACGATCGACTATGTGCAGACCGGCAATGCTTTCCCGACTGCGACCACGCGGCTCGCCATCTCGGATTTCCGGCGCTCCAGCCTGACCGCCGTGTCCGATCCCGTGT
Organism: Sphingobium sp. GW456-12-10-14-TSB1; assembly: GCF_059424385.1. NCBI lineage: Bacteria > Pseudomonadati > Pseudomonadota > Alphaproteobacteria > Sphingomonadales > Sphingobiaceae > Sphingobium > Sphingobium sp. GW456-12-10-14-TSB1. The sequence continues at coordinate 2,127,856 of NZ_JBWKZI010000001.1, forward strand.
CGATGAGCATGGAGGGCAAGCTGTCCAGCGCGGGCGGCGACCTGCGCGGGCTGATCCGGCGCGGTTCGTCGACGCTGGGACGATTCGTGGCGACGCTCGCCCCGCCCGGCCCCGGCAACAGCTGGAGCGAGCAGTTGCAGGCGGCGCCGCTGGGCGGTGGCATCCGCTATGCCGGACCGGCCGACATTCTCTTTTCCTTCGCGGGTCTTGCCGACCAGCAACTGACCGGCGGGCTGGCGGTAGCAGCCGATTTCAGCGGGCGACTGGCTGATCCGCGTATCAACGGCGTCGCCCGCGCCAATGCGCTGACCTATGAAAATGAGACGTTCGGCACGCGGGTCACCCAGATGAAGCTCGATGGCCGCTTCACGAACGACCGGCTGGAGTTGCGCGACTTTTCCGGCCGGGCAGGCGACGGCACGGTCCAGGCGTCCGGCACGGTGGGCCTTGCCGCCGACAGCGGGTTCCCGATGAATATCGCCATCAAACTCGACCGCGCCCGGCTGGCCCGAAGCGAAGCAATCACCAGCGTCGTGAGCGGGACGCTGGCCATCACCAACAGCGCGGCCAATGGCGGCCTGATCAAGGGCGACCTGAGCCTGCCCGAAACCCGCTACAGGGTCGCCTGGCAGGGTGGCACCGAGATTCGCCAATTGCAGGGCGTGCGGCGCAAGGGCGAAGGCGCGGACATTCTGGACCAGCGCCAGGCCGCGCGTCAGGCGGCGGCGAAGCCCGCTGACTGGAAGCTCGACATCCGGGTGCGGGCCGACAATGAAATCTATGTCACCGGCATGGGGCTGGATTCGGAATGGAAGACAGCGATGCGGGTGACCGGCACCACCGCCAACCCGCGGGTTGTCGGCAAGCTGGAAGTGCTGCGTGGACGCTATAGTTTTTCGGGCAAGCAGTTCGACCTGGAACAGGGGGTCATCACCTTTAACGGACCGATGCTGAACCCGGTGCTGGCGATCAAGGCGCAGACGCGGATCGATACGGTGACGGCGGGCATACAGGTGACCGGATCAGCGCAGCAACCCGACATCGCGTTCATTTCCAATCCCACCCTGCCGCAGGACGAAATCCTGTCGCGCATATTGTTCGGCGATAATGTCGCCAACCTGTCTGCGATGCAGGCGGTGCAGCTGGCGGCGGCGCTCAACGGCCTGCGCGGCGGCAGCGGCGGGTTGAACCCGATGGGCAAGTTGCAGGGCGCGTCGGGAATCGACCGCATCGGCATTGTCGGCGGCGATGAAACGACCGGGCGCGGCACGAGCCTGGCGGTGGGGCAGCATATCTCCAACAATGTCTATGTGGAGGTGATCACCGATTCCAAAGGCTTTACCGCCACCCAGCTGGAGATCGCGCTATCGAGGACGCTGAGCCTGTTGTCGAAGACCGGGACCAATGCCGGATCGTCGGCGAACCTGCGCTATTCCAAGGATTATTGAGCGGAGCGCGGGCATCGCGCTCTTGAGATTGCCGGTTCGGGCCGAACCTGTCGAAGCCCTGTCCCTACATCAAGCAGGACGACGCTTCGACAGGCGCAGGGCGAACGGGGACGGGCTGCCTAGCCCTCGTCCACGCGCGAGACGAGGATCGACTGGGCGTTCATCATGGCGTTGCCAAAAGCGGTCATGAAGGCGATGTCGGTGGCGTCGCGGCCGACCGCGATGCGAACCATGGTTTCGACCGGGGCGAGGCCGGTAGAATCGACGATGCGCCACGCCCCGTCGAGCCAGACTTCGACAACGGCATGGAAATCGGGCGGATCAAGGTCGAGGGCATAGACCGAGACGAGCCGGGCCGGAATATCGCGGGAGCGGATCAGCGCGGCGGTCAGATGGGCATAGTCGCGGCAGACACCCTGTTGGGCAACGAAGGTATCGGCAGCGGTGGTCGTGCCGTCGGAACTGCCGGGCACATAGATGAGATTGTCGCGCACCCAGTCGCGCAGCGCCGCGACCAGCGCGCCGCCCTCCAGATCGGGGAAATGGCCGCAGACGAAGCTGACGAAGCGGTCAGCCTCGCAATAGCGGCTGGGCCAGATGAAGGGCAGCACATCCTCCGGCAGGCTGGGCAGCGGGCTTTTGGCGAGGCTGGCAAGGTCGATCGCGGGGCGGTCGACATCGACGGTGGCGCGGTAGGTGCTGAGCATCCGTCCGGTGCCGGTGCGGGTCCAAGTGCGCCGGCCAACGCCGCTGCCGCCCACCTTGTTGGTCAATGGCCCGGCATTGTTGATGATATGGGACTGGCTGACGATGCGCTGATCCGGCAGCGCGGCGGCTTCCACCGCCAGCAGCACATCGGTCGGTTCGGCGAAGTCATAGTCCAGTATCGCCTCGATCGCGACGCGCATCAGGGGAGCCTTTCAAAAGCGGGAAGGAGACGCGGTAACGCGCCAGCCGCCATTAGGGTGCAGAGCATTGCGAGAGCGCAGGCAGGGCGCAAGTGCCGGACGCACTGAACCGCTTAACTTCGCATATTTCCCGGCAAATCGGACATTATCTTGCGCTGGCCCGATCCTATCGGAAAGTCGGCGTTGATGGAGCCGGACGGTAAAAGGCCCGCTGCGCAGGGGGTGCGCGGCGGGCCTTTTCAGTGCGTGAAGCGAGGGGCGGACGAGTTGCGCCAGAGATCGTTCCGGCTGATCGGGCCGGACGAGCATCTGCGCTTATTCGTCATCATCCTCCGCTTCGGGTCCGGCCATCAACGCTTCGGCAACCTCTTCGGTCTTGCCCCGGATCGCCTTTTCCAGACGATCCGCCATCTCAGGATGCGTTTTCAGAAATGTCTTGGCGTTTTCACGACCCTGGCCGATGCGGACAGAGTCGTAGGAGAACCAGGCGCCCGATTTCTCCACGATCCCGGCCTTGACGCCCAGATCGAGGATTTCGCCAATCTTGGAGATGCCTTCGCCATACATGATGTCGAATTCGACCTGCTTGAACGGCGGCGCGACCTTGTTCTTGACCACTTTCACGCGGGTCGCATTGCCGACAATATCTTCGCGATCCTTGATCTGGCCGGTGCGGCGAATGTCGAGGCGGACCGAGGCGTAGAATTTGAGCGCATTGCCGCCAGTCGTAGTTTCCGGATTGCCGTACATCACGCCGATCTTCATCCGCACCTGGTTGATGAAGATCACCATACATTTGGAGCGCGAGATCGAGCCGGTCAGCTTGCGCAGCGCCTGGCTCATGAGGCGCGCCTGAAGGCCGACATGGCTGTCGCCCATTTCGCCTTCGATTTCCGCCCGCGGCACCAGCGCGGCGACCGAGTCGACCACCAGCACGTCGATAGCGTTGGAGCGCACCAGCGTATCGACGATTTCCAGCGCCTGTTCGCCCGTGTCGGGCTGCGACACGATCAGTTCGTCAATGTCGACGCCCAGTTTCTTGGCATAGCCCGGATCGAGCGCATGTTCCGCGTCCACAAAGGCCGCCGTGCCGCCATTCTTCTGCGCTTCGGCAATGGCGTGCAGCGCCAGCGTGGTCTTGCCCGAACTTTCCGGGCCGTAAATCTCGATAATCCGCCCCTTGGGCAGGCCGCCAATGCCAAGAGCGATGTCGAGGCCGAGCGAGCCGGTCGAGATGGCTTCAATCTCGATCTTTTCCCGGCTGCCCAGCTTCATCGCAGAGCCTTTGCCAAAGGCCCGGTCGATCTGGGCAAGCGCGGCGTCCAATGCTTTTTGTCTGTCCATAGTCCCGTTCTTCTTGGAATCGATGAGTGTGAGCATAGCGGACATCGGCCTAATCCCTGTCAAGCGGACTGCGTCGATTCTCTCGGCGCCTGGCGATGATGTATCCTGTTTGTTCTAATAGAACAAGAGGGGAACGGAAATTTCCTATTCGCCCAATATTTTTCCCAACGCCCGCTCGACCGCGCCGATCGTGAAGGGCTTGGCAAGCGTGGGACGGTCGGCATGATGGGTCGGCAGATCGTCGGCCATGCCGCCCGTCGCAAAGACGAAAGGCACGCCTTTCTGGACCAGTATGTCCGCGACGGGCCAGCTTTTCTCACCCTGCAAATTGCAGTCGAGCAAAGCCGCGTCAAAGCCGCCGTCGCGCGCATGGGCGCAGGCTTCGTCGACCGAAGCGGCGACCGCATGCAAGCGATAACCCAGCGCGTCGAGATAATCTTCCAGCATCATGCCGATCATCGCTTCATCCTCGACGATCAAAATGCTCTTGCCGTCCGACATGCCGTGGCGATCCCCTGTTGATACGCGCATGCGCTAACCCATCGGTGCGGGAATGGACAGGATAATTACCTTGATCAAGCACAACTTATTCGAGGGTCATTCCGCCACGGGTCGTGTCGCCAGTGCGTCCCGCGCCGCTTCGGCCAGTTGGTTGACCGAGAAGGGCTTGGGGAGGAAAGCGACGTTGGCGATGTCGATCGACTTGCGCAATTGCTCCTCGGCATAGCCCGACATGAACAATACTGGCAGGTCGGGGAAAGCGCGACGCGCCTGCGCCACCATGGCGGGGCCGTCCATATTGGGCATCACCACGTCGGAGATCAAAAGGTCGATCGCGACATCGCCTGCCAGCACCTCCAGCCCCTGCTCGCCGTCGCTGGCGGTCAGCACGGTATAGCCCTGCCGCACCAATGCCCGTTCTGCGACGGCACGGACCATGTCCTCATCCTCCACCAGCAGGATGGTGCCGGTGCCCCATGTCTCGCTGCGCCTGACCGGCGGCTTGACCGGCGCGACGTCATTCGCATCGGAGCCAGCATAGACAGGCAGGTAGATGACGAAGCTGGCACCGCGCCCCAGTTCGGATTCGGCAAAGATGTAGCCACCCGACTGCTTGACGATGCCATAGACGGTGGACAGGCCAAGGCCGGTCCCCTTGCCCAGTTCCTTGGTGGTGAAGAAAGGCTCGAAAATCTTGGCCAATATGTCGGGCGGGATGCCAAGCCCGGTGTCCGATACGCGCAGCGCGGTATAGTCCCCCGCCGGCAGGATTTGCTGGCGCATTTCGCGCACCTTGATCGCGGGCACGGCATAGGTCTGGATATTGAGCGTGCCGCCTTCGGGCATGGCATCGCGGGCATTGACCGCCAGATTGACGATCACCTGTTCCAGCTGGCCGGGATCGGCGCGCACCGCGCCCAGATTGCGCCCATGGCTGACGTCCAGCTTCACATTTTCGCCCAGCAGGCGTTTCAAAAGATTGGAGACGTCCGCCACGATGTCGGGCAGTTGCAGGATCTGGGGCCGCAGCGTCTGCTGGCGCGAAAAGGCGAGCAATTGCCGGGTCAGGCCGGCGGCGCGATTGCTGTTCGATTTGATCTGCTGAATATCGTCATAGTCGCTGTCGCCGGGCGTATGCCGCATCAGCATCAGGTCGCAATGGCCGATGATGGCGGTCAGGATATTGTTGAAATCATGCGCGACGCCGCCCGCCAGCTGGCCGATCGCCTGCATCTTGGTCGCCTGCGCCACCTGCCGCTTGAGCTTGGATTCCTCGCTATTATCCTTGAGCGAGAGGAGCACCGCCGCCTCGCCCAGCCCGCGCACGCCAGCCAGGCTCAATGCGATCGGCTCGTCAGGCTGGTCCCGCATGCGCACGGCTATGTCGCCCGACATTTGCGGCCCCACGGCAAAGCGCCGCACCGCGTCGGCCACCGCCGCCTGATCCTCCCGCACAACCAGATCGCCGGGATAGCTGGGCTTGTCGCCGGGTTTGAGGCCAGCGACCCGCGCAAAGGCATTGTTGAGGAACAGCACCCGCCCGTCGCGGTCGGCCATGGCCAGGCCAAAGGGCAGCAGCGACAGCAGGGTTTCGATGTAGGAAAGCGCCGACGTGCCGCCGCCGCCCGCCGGTTCGTCGATCAACAGCAGCAGCATCGGCCCGTCCTGCGCGCTGACCTGCGCCGCCATGCCGTTGCCCTGCGTCACCCGCTTCAACGGCACCTGTAGCAGGCGCAGCGGCAGGCCGCCCTGCTCTTCGCGCGCCAGGAACAGTCGCCCCTTGTCATCCACGCGCATATGGCCGGCGAAATCGCGCCCGGTGATATTGGCGTCGATCCGCCCGGCGGCGCGCAGCAGGAAGGCGCCATTGGCGGCACGGATGCGGCCTTCGCCACCGATCATCACCGCCATCACGCCCGCCTCGCCCAGCTGGCGGCCCGCTTCGCCGGTCAGGAAGCGGTTGACGTCGTCCAGCGCGCTGGGCTGGCGCACCGGGGCAAAGCGCCAGAGCAGATAATCCTCGGCCCGGCCGGTACGCACCACCTCCGCATCCAGCCGCAGCGCGCCCTGCGCGATCCCGCCGACCTTCGCCTCCCCATCGCGCCAGGCGGCGCGGGCAGCGACCGACAGGCTTTCGGTGAGTGCCGGATCGCCGGTGATGCCGGGCGGGGTGGGATAGCCGGCGAACCATTCGCCAAACAGGTCGCTGGCGCAAACCAGCCGCCCGGCGCGATCGGTAACGGCGATCGCCATACTGGATGCGTCAGCGGCAGCGCGGGCGACCGTCCAGTCGGGGATCGCTTCCTTGTCGGAAAGTTGCGGCGGATAAAGGCGGCGATACCAGGCCATGAGCGCCGCGATGGTGAGGACGGTGGCCGCAAATCCGCCAGCCAGCAGCCAATTGTCGATCGCATAGAAAATCAGCCCGGCCGAAAGTGCCGCCGCCAGCAGCAAAAGCGGCAGGGCAAAACCCGATCGCGACTGGGTCAGCCACGCATCCCCATTGCTGTTCACCCGCGCGGCCATGGGCGGCCCTTCCCCTGCATCGACACTGTCAAACCCGCTTGCCCATCCTAGAGGACAGGAGCTGGTTTCTCCAATGCGCTGCTTTTATGGGCCTTGCCAATCCTCAATTTGCGCGCCTGCCATTTGCGGCCCATGCGATGACGCCAGACCCAGTCGGCAATGACATAGCCGATCGCGGCCGCAACGATCGAGATGATCGAGAGACCCAGCAGCAAGGCGGGCGCTGCTTCGGACACCAGCCAGGCGGCCCATTGGCCAATCGTGGCATGATGATCCACCAGCGTCATGAAGCCCGATGCGTCCGCGCTGCGGCCCAGCATCCAGTTGCCGATATAGACCGACAGCCACAGGATCAGCGGCGTGGTCGCGGGATTGGACAGGAAGGTCATGGCGGCCGCGACAGGAATATTGGCGCGGAAGGGCAGCGCCAGCAGCGCCGCGCCTGCAATCTGCACACCGGGGATCAACAGGAAGATGCCGACCAGCAGTCCCAGTGCCACGCCGCGGGGCACCGACCGGCGCGTGAAGCGCCACAGCGACGGTTCCAGCACGCGGTGCGCGACGGGCGCGAGGAACCTGTTATGCTCCAGGCTTTCGCGCGTCGGCGCATTGGCGTGCCACCAGCGGCTGAGGCGGTTGTCCATGGCTCAGCCCTTGTCCCGCATGATGCGCTGCTGGTCGCGCTTCCAGTCGCGGTCCTTGATCGTTTCGCGCTTGTCGTGATTCTGCTTGCCCTTGGCCAGCGCCAGTTCGATCTTTGCGCGGCCCTGGCTGTTGAAATAGACCATCAGCGGCACCAGCGTCATGCCCTGCCGCGACACGGCGCTGTGCATCTTGTGGATCTCCCGCTCGTGCAGCAGCAGCTTGCGGGGGCGTTTGGGTTCGTGATTCTGGCGATTGCCGTGGCTGTATTCAGGGATGTTGCTGTTCACCAGAAACACCTGATTGCCCTTCACCTCGGCATAGCTTTCGGCGATCGACCCTTCGCCGCCGCGCAGCGCCTTCACCTCTGTCCCCTGCAGGGCGATGCCCGCTTCGAACACATCTTCGATGAAATAGTCAAAGCGCGCGCGCCGGTTTTCGGCGACGATCTTTTTCTTGTCGAAGGTAACGGGACGGGGGCGGGCCATTAATCTACTTTTTCATCCGTTCGGTTCGAGAATCCTGAGCCTGTCGAAGGGCGAGAACCCTTCCCGCGCAGTTCTCGACAAGCTCGAACCGAACGGAGATGGGCCTTCTATACCAGCCCCGCAATTTCCAGCGCGCGGTCGACCGCGGCCCGGCTGGATTCCGACGGCCAGGTGATTGGCAGGCGGACGTCGCCGGGCATGTCGGGCCGCACGCGCGTAAGGGCATATTTAACAGGCCCGGGTGAAGAATCGCTGAACAGGGCATCATGCAAGGGGTAAAGACGATCCTGCAACGCCAAGGCACCATCCCAGTCATGCGCAGCGCAGGCCGCCTGGAAATCGGCGGTAAGGCGCGGCGCGACATTGGCGGTGACGGAGATGCACCCCTTGCCACCCATGGCGTTGAATCCCAATGCGGTTTCGTCATTGCCCGAAAGCTGGCAGAAATCCGGGCGGCAGGCGAGACGCTGTGCGCTGACCCGCCCCAGATTCCCGGTGGCGTCCTTGATCCCCACGATCGTCTGAAATTCTTCCGACAGGCGGTGGATCACCGGCACGCCGATGTCGGTGATGGTGCGGCTGGGGACGTTGTAGAGGACGATCGGCAGCGAGCAGCGTTCGGCGAGATAGGCGAAATGCTGATAGACGCCGTCCTGATTGGGCTTGTTGTAATAGGGCGCGACCACCAGCGCGGCATCCGCCCCGGCCCCTTGCGCGGCATACATATGATCGAGCGCGATCCGCGTGTCGTTGGAGCCGCAACCCGCGATCACCGGCACGCGCCCGGCGGCCTGATCGACGCAGATGGCGATGACGCGATTATGCTCCTCGACCGTCATGGTCGCGCTTTCGCCGGTGGTGCCGCAGGGGACGAGCGCGCTTGATCCTTCGGCGATCTGCCAGTCGACCAGCGCGCGAAACGCCGCCTCATCCACCGATCCGTCGCGAAACGGGGTCACCAGAGCCGGAATCGAGCCGGAAAACATGATTAAACTCCTTCAATTCTCCGGCCGGCCGGGGCATGATCAGTCAAGCGGCGCGCTATAGCGCGTCATTCAGGCGCTGATAAGGATGCATTTGCGATAATGTCCAGCATGGCGACGCCCCGAATGATTGAAAGTTACATTATCCGTATGCCCCTTGTTGCACTGTTGCTGTTTACCGCCGGCGCAAGCGCCCAGACCGAAGGCCCAGCCCCCGCGTCAGCGCCCGCCGACCCGCCCGGCGCCGTGGTCCAGCCGCTGCCCGCGCAGGACACGCCGGGGGCGCAATGGAACAGGGTGGCGTCCCGCGTCGGCATGGCCAGCGACGGCACGATCGGCGCGACGATCGACCAGTGGCGCGCGCTGCAGCAAAGCGACGGGCTGGGCTTTTCCACCTATGCAAGCTTCATCACCGCCAATCCGGGCTGGCCGGGTGAGGACAGGATGCGGCGGCTGGCCGAAACCGGCATCAATCCTGACAGCTATGATCCCCGGCAGGTCACGGCCTTCTTCGCCCGGTTCCCGCCGCGCACCGCGACCGGCCACGCCCGCAACGCCACCGCGCTGATGCAGATGGGGCGGACGGACGAAGCGCGGGTCGCCGCGCGCAATGCCTGGATTAGCGGCAGCCTGAGCGCTGCGGACGAAGCGCGATTGCTGTCTCTCTTCGGGTCCGGCCTGACGCCTGCCGATCACGACCTGCGCGCCGACATGCTGCTGTGGGCCAACGACACGGTCGGGGCGACGCGCATGCTGGCCTATGTCTCGCCGGGCAGGCGCGCCGTCTATCAGGCGCGCATCGCCTTCCGCCGCAAGTCGGCCGACGCTGCGATGCTGATGCAGGCCGCCGAACCAGTTGGCGCGAGCGATGCAGGCTTTATCGCCGACAAGGCGTTGTGGCTGCGCGACAGCGGCAACTGGGTCGCGGCACGCCAATATCTCGCCAATCGCGGCCCGCTCAGCTATCGCCCGACCAACGTCGAGAAATTCTACGAAATATTGCTGGGACAGGCGCGCGCCGCGGCCAATGACAGCCAGTGGAGCTTTGCCTGGGGCATCGCCAGCAAGATTGACGATGCCGTGCCGCCGGGCGTCGACCTGTCCGACCAGCCGATCGGCGTGCGGGACGATTATACCAGTCTTGCCTGGCTGGCCGGGACGACCGCCTTCTACAATCTCAATCGTCCGACCGACGCGGTGGCGATGTTCCGCCGCTATGCCGATGCGGCCAAATCGCCCCAGACCAGGTCGAAAGGCTATTATTGGGCCGGTCGCGCCGCGCTTCAGGCGGGCGACGCCGCCAGCGCCAACGGCTATTTCACACAGGCGGGCGTCTATCCCGACCAGTTTTACGGTCAGCTGGCGCTCGAACGGCTGGGCCGCCCGATCCCCGCGCCCGCCACGGTCGAGCGCCCGGTGCCGATTTCCGCCGCCGAACGCGCCGCGTTCGACCAGCGATCCGTCGTTCGCGCGGTCAAGGCGCTGGGGCAGATGGGCTATTGGCAGGATCAGGGCAAATTCGCCCGCGCCATCGCCAACAATGCCGACAGCGACACCGATCATTATCTCGCCGCGGAACTGGCCGAAAAGATCGGCCGCACCGACATGAGCGTCATGGTCGGCCGTCGCGCCGTTTCCAGCGGCCTGACCGGCTATGGCGAAAGCGCCTTCCCGCGCGTGCCCGTGCCGCCCACGGCGCAATATAACTGGACCATGGTGCATGCCATCGCCCGGCAGGAAAGCCAGTTCGACAAGCAGATCGTCAGCCATGCAGGCGCGCGCGGACTGATGCAGCTGATGCCCGGCACGGCGCGCGAACAGGCGGGCAAGCTGGGTCTGGGCTACAATCCCGCCTCGCTCAACGATCCCAGCTACAATATCATGCTGGGTTCGGGCTATTTCCAGCGGATGCTGGACTATTATGGCGGCAGCTATCCGCTGGCGGTCGCGGCCTATAATGCCGGGCCGGGCAATGTGAACAAGTGGATCCGCGCCAATGGCGACCCGCGCCTGCCCGGAGCGGACATGCTTCGCTGGATCGAGCAGATCCCGATTTTCGAGACCCGCAACTATGTGCAGCGGGTGCTGGAAAATGCGGTCGTCTATGAAGCAATGAACCCGGAACGGGCGAAATTTCGCGGGACCAGCGCGGTGCTGAGCCGCTATCTGGGGAAACAGACGCCGGGTTGAGAGGCCTATCGTCGCCCCCTTCGCCCTGAGCAAAGCGCAAGGCTTCGACAAGGTCCGCCCGAACGGTTATGGGATCGAGGGATGACGACCCCCTATCCCAATTATATCTCGCCCGAAGGCTTTGCCAAATTGCGCGCGGAATATGACCATTTGCTGGGCGTCGAGCGCCCCGCCATCGTCGAAGTCGTGAGCTGGGCGGCGGGCAATGGCGACCGCAGCGAAAATGGCGACTATCTCTATGGTCGCAAGCGGATGCGCGAGATCGACTTTCAGCTGAAGCGCCTGTCCAAGAAGATGAAGGACGCCAAGGTCGTCGACGCCCGGCAGCAGGGCGACAAGAGCCGCGTCTATTTCGGCGCGACCGTCACCATCGCCGATGAGGATGACAATCACCGCATCGTCACGCTGGTCGGCAATGACGAAACCGACATCGAGGCAGGCCGGATCGGCTGGTCCTCCCCCATTGCCCGCGCCCTGCGCGGCGCGGCCATCGGCGACTTGCGCCGCGTGATGCTGCCGTCGGGCGAGAAGGAATATGAGGTGATGGCGATCCGCTATCCGGACTGAGCCGCGCTTGCGCGGTGCAAGGCGCGCGCCCGCCGCCCGATAGCAAGCCACCCATGGCGGGCGTCACGACAGGATGCCGTGCCGCCCGGTCATGGCGAACAGAAGCGAGACGGCGTCTAGTCGTGCGGGCGCAGCGAGCGGTTGAGGCTTTCGAGCACTTCAGCGATCGGTTCGGTCACGGTCACGCTGCGGCCTTCGCCAAAGCGGATGCGCGTGCCGTCATTGACCGACGAGACGAAGGTGACTTGCGACGCGTTGACGGCGGTTTCAGTGCGGTCAGTGCCCACGAACATGACGAGCATGGCTTCCTCTCCTTTTTATGGACGCACAGCCTATCGCCATTTGCGCGCGACGCCAGAGGGATTTCTACGGATCGTCAGGTCGCGCCGATCGCCATGATGAAGCCGCCCGCGCGCGCTTCCAGCCGATGAGCCTCTCCGGCTAGTCTTTGTGCCACCGACTGCATCGCGCGCGCACCCAGCACGGTCGCGTCCGCATTGCCGCTGATCGCCTGCGCGCCGGAGCGGATATGGTCGCTGGACGACCCCGCTTCCGCCACGCTTTCGGCAATGGCGCGGCTGAAAGCGGCCTGGCGGGCGACCGCGTCGAACAGCGAAGCCGACAGACGGTCGGCGCGGGCCATGGCCGCATCCATATGCATATGGCCCGCCGCCACGTCAGCGACCGTCGCGCGGACATGCGCGATCCGCCCGGCGATGCCCGCCGCGGCATCGCGCGTCTGTTGGGCCAGCGACTTTACCTCGCGCGCGACCACGGCAAAGCCCTTGCCCGCATCACCCGCCCGCGCCGCCTCTATACTGGCATTGAGCGCCAGCATCGCCGTCGCGCCCGCGATGCTGTCGATCAGGGCGACGACTTCGCCGATATTCTCCGTCTCGCTCCGCAGCGCCTCGCCCTGCGCCATGCCTGCGCGGCTGCGCGCGGCGGCATCGCGCATCGCTGCGCCCGCATCGCGCGCCTCGCTCTCCATCGCCTGGAATATCTGACCCAGTTCGACGCCGCCCGCCGCGATGCTCGCCAGCCGATCGGCCGTCTGCGCCGCGGCGACCGCCATCGCCGCACTGTCCGCGCCATCGCCCGCCGCACGCTCCGCCGCCTGCGTTGCGAGCGCCGACAACTGGTCGGCCATGGCCACCATGTCCGCGATCAGCAACGCGACATCGCCCTGAAAGCCAGCACTTTCGCGCCGTATCTGCTCGACCCGTTCCGATCGCGCCAGCGCCACCTGCGCGTCGCGCTGCGCCGTCAGGCGCAGCAACAGGGTGCCGTCCAGTACGCCTGCATAGCGCCCGTCGTCCGTGACGATCAGCCCTTCGCACCCGGTCCCCTGCGCGGCATAGAGATCGACCAGCCGATCGAGGCCCGCACCCCGGTCCACAAGGGCACAGGGGCGGACATGATCGTCCAGCCGCCCGCCGAAACTGGGGTTGCGCAGCAAGGCATGGCCGAAGGGGTTGAACAGGATGCGGCGCATGTCGCGCTCATAGATCGCGCCGACGGGCCGGTCGCGCGCGTCCAGCACCGGCAGCAGGCGCAGGGCGGAATCCCGCTGGAAGCAATCGACCGCCTCACTGAGCGGACGCCCCAGCCAGATAACCGGCTTGTCCTGCGCCAGGGGCAGGCTGACCAGGCCGGGCGCGTCCGGCGGGATTATGGGGGCATGAAACATGGCCAGAGCCTTAGCCGCCCAATGGTAAACGAGCCGTTAGAATTTCATGACATTTTTGTTACAAGTAACTGTTTTCACTGAATTTTATGCGGATTTGGCCGGGCGATAGCCAAAGGCGTCCTGCGCGAGCTTGACGACCGCGGGGTCGGCCGCCGGGAAATCCATCGGGACGAGTGCTTCCAGTCGTTCCGCCACATAGGTCAGCGCGGCGATGCGACCGCTCTTGCGGTGATTATTGTCAATGACATGCCAGGGCGCATGTTTCGTGTCGGTCTTTTTGAACATGGCGTGCATCGCATCCAGATAGTCCGCGCGCCTGGCCCGGTTGCGATAGTCGTCCGCGCCGGTTTTCCAGCGCTTCCACGGGATGTCCAGCCGCTCGGCCAACTGCTTGTCCTGCGTGTCCTGAGTGATGTGGACGAAGAGTTTGACGATGTTCATGCCAGCGTCGATCTGCTGCTTTTCGAACGCGTTGATTTCGTCATAGCCGCGCTTCCAGTCGGCCTTGCTGCAAAATCCCTCGACCCGCTCCACCAGCACCCGGCCATACCAGCTACGGTCAAAGACCGCGATGTTGCCGCTGGCGGGCAGGCGCGTCCAGAAGCGCCAGAGGAAATGATGGTCGCGCTCCACCTCATTGGGCGCGGCGATGGGATGGACATGATAGTAGCGCGGATCCCAGTCGGCCGACATCCGCTTGATGATGCCGCCCTTGCCCGCTGCGTCCCAGCCCTCCAGCAGAATGACGCTGCGGCGCTTGTGCAGGATATGGGCGACCTGAATCTTGGCGAGGCGTTGCTGGAGCGCAGCCAGCGCCGCATCATAATCGCCCGTGAATTTGGGCGCATCTTCGTAGGTCGCGAGGTCGATGGTCATGGGCAGCTATCCTCAATCGTCATGCCGGACCTGATCCAGCATCCAAGGCGACAGGGACAGTGTCCGACACCCTGGATGCTGAAGCAAGTTCAGCATGACGAAAAAGGAAAACTCAACCCTTCGCCTGTGGCTCCACCACGCGCACATGCAGTTCGCGCAGCTGCTTGAATTCGGCGGCGCTGGGTGCGCCCATCAGCAGGTCTTCCGCCTTCTGGTTCATCGGGAAGAGCGTGATTTCGCGCAGATTCTGCGCCCCGCACAGCAGCATCACGATGCGATCGACGCCCGCGGCCATGCCGCCATGGGGCGGCGCGCCATATTGGAAGGCGCGGTAGAGGCCGCCGAAGCGATCCTCCACATCCTGCTGGGACAGGCCGACCAGTTCGAACGCCTTGACCATCAGTTCGGGCGACTGGTTGCGGATCGACCCCGACGCAATTTCGAAGCCGTTGCAGACCATGTCATATTGATAGGCGTTGATCGTCAGCGGGTCTTGCGTGTTCAGCGCCTCCAGACCGCCCTGCGGCATGGAGAAGGGGTTGTGCGCGAAATCGACCGACTTTGTGTCCTCATCATATTCGTAGAAGGGGAAGTCGACGATCCAGCACAGGGCGAACCGATCCTTGTCGATGAGGTCCAGCGTTTCGCCGACGCGGGTGCGGGCAAGGCCAGCCAGCTTGGCGGCCTGCGCTTCCTTGCCAGCGGCGAAGAACACGCCGTCATTGTCGCCAAGACCCAGCGCCGCGATCAGCTTTGCGGTCGCTTCCTCACCATGATTCTTGGCGATCGGGCCGCCGGGCACGCCATCCTTGATGTTGATATAGCCAAGGCCCGAATAGCCCTCGCCCCGCGCCCAATTGTTCATTTCGTCGAAGAATTTGCGGCTGCCCGCGCCAGCACCGGGTGCCGGGATCGCGCGAATCCGGGCGCCGCTTTCGACCAGCGACGCGAAGATGCCAAAGCCGGAGCCGACGAAATGGTCGGTCACATCGACGATTGCGATCGGGTTGCGCAGGTCCGGCTTGTCGCTGCCATATTTCAGCAGCGCTTCGGCATGCGGAATGCGCGGGAAGCTGCCGGCCGGGGTGACGGGCTTGCCGTCGGCAAATTGTTCGAACACCTGGGCGATCACCGGCTCCATCGTGTCCCACACTTCTTCCTGGGTCACGAAGCTCATTTCCAGGTCGAGCTGGTAGAATTCGCCCGGCAGCCGGTCGGCGCGCGGGTCTTCGTCACGGAAGCAGGGGGCGATCTGGAAATAGCGGTCGAAGCCTGCGACCATCAGCAGCTGCTTATATTGCTGGGGCGCCTGCGGCAGAGCGTAGAATTTGCCGGGATGAATACGGCTGGGCACCAGAAAGTCGCGCGCGCCTTCCGGGCTGGACGCGGTCAGGATCGGCGTCGAATATTCGGTAAAGCCCGCGCCTTCCATCCGGCGGCGCATGTCCGAAATGATCTTCGTGCGCTTGACGATATTGGCGTGCAGCGTTTCGCGCCGCAGGTCGAGGAAGCGGTAGCGCAGGCGGATGTCTTCGGGATAGTCCTGCTCGCCCGCGACCGGCAGCGGCAGTTCCGCGGCAGTCGACAGGACGGTGACGGCATCGGCCACCACTTCGATCGTGCCGGTTTCCATCTTGGGATTGGTCGCTTCGGGACCGCGCGCCACGACCGTACCGTCGATCGTCACCACCGATTCGAGACGCAGCCCCTCCAGCACGCGCAGCGCTTCGCTATCCGCCTTCGCCACCATCTGGGTGATGCCATAATGGTCGCGCAGGTCGACGAACAGCACGCCGCCATGGTCGCGCTTGCGATGCACCCAGCCGGACAGGCGCACGGCCGTGCCGACATCGGCTTCACGAAGGGCGCCGCAAGTATGGGTGCGATAGGCGTGCATGGCGTTTTGGTCTTTCAGCTTCGTTTTACGGAAATGACAAAGCCCTGACGGCAGGCTATGGGCATAAGGTCACTACGACCAGCCCGCCAGGGAGCGGGCCTGCCCATAATAAGATCGATGACCATATGCAAATCCATCCGCTGATTACCGACAGCAAGACACTTTCCGATTTCTGCGCCCGCATCGCCAAATCCCCCTATGTCGCCATCGACACGGAATTCATGCGCGAAAACAGCTATTGGCCCGAACTCTGCCTGATCCAGGTGGCCGACGCGGACGAAGCCGCCGCCATCGACCCAAAGGCGCCGGGCATCGACCTGAAGCCCCTGCTCGACCTGATGGTCGACAATGAGGATGTGCTGAAAATCTTTCATGCCGGCGGACAGGACATAGAGATTGTCTATAATCTGACCGGCAAGACCCCGCACCCGATGTTCGATACCCAGATTGCGGCGATGGCATTGGGCCTTGGCGAGCAGATCGGCTATGGCAATCTGGTCGAGGCGTGGCTGGGCGTACAGCTGGACAAGGGCGCGCGCTTTACCGACTGGGCGCGCCGCCCGCTCGACAAGCGCCAGATCGACTATGCCATCGGCGACGTCACCTATCTGATCCAGATTTTCCCCAAGATGCTGGAAGAGTTGCGCAAGACCGGGCGTGGCGACTGGCTGGACCAGGAAATGGAGCGGATCAGCGATCCCAGCCATTATGAAACGCTGCCCGAAGATGCGTGGAAGCGCGTCCGCATCGCCAGCAAGAAAGCCGATGTGCTGGGTCGCCTGAAAGCGCTGGCGGCATGGCGCGAGATCGAGGCGCAGGACAAGAATCTGCCGCGCGGCCGCATAGTCAAGGATGAGACGCTGGCCGACATTGCCAGCCATCCGCCGCGCACGCAGGATGATCTGGGCAAGGTGCGCGGCCTGTCCGCGACCTGGCGCACCAATGACATCGGCGCGCGGTTGATGGCGGCGCTGGGCAAGCAGCAGCCGCTCAGCAAAGATGAAATGCCCGACCGGGAGCCGCGGCGTCCGGGGCTGGGCAAGGATGGCGCTCTGGTCGCGGACCTGCTCAAGCTGCTGCTCAAGATCCGGTCGCGCGACATCAATGTCGCATCGCGCCTGCTGGCGCGCAGCGATGACATTGAAGCGCTGGCGGCGGGCGTGCGGAACGACCTCTCGATCCTGGAGGGGTGGCGTTACGAACAATATGGCCGCGACGCGGTCGATCTGGTCGAGGGGCGGCTGGCCTTTGCGGTCAAGGGCGGTCGGCTGAAGATGACGCGGACGGAGTAAACAACATCCGTTCGTCCTGAGTAGCCATTGAGCGAAGTCGAAATGGCGTATCGAAGGATGCGTATGCGCGCCATGCTTCGATACGGGCCTTCGGCTTCGCTCAGTCCCTACTCAGCACGAACGGTGTTTGGATAAGGCAACCTATCTATGCGACAGTTCCCAGCCATGTTTCTCGGGTCAGCTTTACTTCTGTCGGCATGTCAGACCGGCGGTATCGAACGTCGCGCAGAAGCACCCGCCGTGCCCGGCAATTGCGACCCGAACGGCCTAGTGCAATTTGTTGGAGACGTTGCAGTCGAACGCTTCATCGGGCAAAAGGCGAGCGCGGAAACCGGCGCGGCGCTGCTGGCTGCATCGGGGGCCAGAACGCTGCGCTGGGGCGGCCCCGGCATGGCGATGACGATGGACTTTCGCCCCGACCGGCTGACCGTCAGCTATGACGAAGCGATGACGATCACCTCGGCGCGATGCGGGTAAACACGACAGCCGTTCGCTTCGAGCGAAGTCGAGAAGCCGACACGCCCCGTTTCTCGACTTCGCTCGAAACGAACGGGCTTTAGGACAATCATCCATGAGCGCCACCGCAGACATCGCCATCCGCATGACCCGCGCGACCTTCAATCGCGCGCTGGCCGACGCGAATCTGGCCGCGATCGGCCCGCTGCTCGCGCCCGACGCCGTGCTGGTCGCGGGCACCGACAGCGCGCTCATCACCGGGCGCAAGGCGCAACTGATTGCCTGGAAACGCGAATTCGCGGCAGCCGAGCGACTGATCTACACCCGCACGCCCGACACGATCCTTGTTTCCCCGGTAGAACCGATCGCCATGGAGCAGGGCCATTGGCAGGGCGTGGCGAGCGGCAGCGGCGAGACGCTGGCGTCAGGCGCCTATAGCGCCAAATGGCGAAACAGGGGCGGCGCGTGGATGATCGAGGCGGAAATTTTCCTGACCCTGGCCTGACCGGCATGGAGCGCGAACTGCCTGGTGGCCGCCCGCAATAGGGGCGAGGCATGGCGTCGGCTTGCCGTCATGCCATCAACCCACCCTCCCCTGATCATGCCCCTTTGCGCTGTTGCGCGCGGCGGGCAAAGATGTTGAGACACTCCACCAGCGTCGAAAAGGCCATCGCCGCGTAGATATAGCCCTTTGGCACATGCACGCCGAAGCCATCGGCGATCAGCACCGCGCCGATCATTAGCAAAAAGCCCAGCGCCAGCATCACGACGGTTGGGTTCCTGGCGATGAAATTGGCGAGCGGATCGGCGGCCAGCACCATCGCACCCACGGCGACCAGCACGGCAATGACCATGACCGCAAGATTATCGGTCATGCCCACGGCAGTCAGGATCGAGTCGAGCGAGAAGATCATGTCGAGCAGGATGATCTGCACGATCGCGCTGCCGAAGGTCAGCGTCGCCACGCTCTTCTTGTCCAGCATATCGTCGCCGCGTGCGGGATCGACATTATGATGGATTTCCTTGGTCGCCTTCCAGATCAGGAACAGCCCGCCCGCGATCAGGATCAGGTCGCGCCAGGAAAATTCGGTTTCAAAGGTCGGCGCGCCATATTGATTGGGCGGGCCGATGATCCCCAGGTCGAACACGGGCGCGGTCAGGCCGAC
Source organism: Sphingobium sp. GW456-12-10-14-TSB1 (assembly GCF_059424385.1). Lineage (NCBI taxonomy): Bacteria > Pseudomonadati > Pseudomonadota > Alphaproteobacteria > Sphingomonadales > Sphingobiaceae > Sphingobium > Sphingobium sp. GW456-12-10-14-TSB1. Next base: position 2,146,830 of record NZ_JBWKZI010000001.1, read on the forward strand.
GATCCAGGCGATCATCGACAGCAGCACCAGCCGCATTCCCAGCGCCAGGCCAATGCCGATACGGCGCGCCTTTTGCCGCTGATGTTCGGGCAGCTTGTTCGTCAGGATCGAAATGAACACCAGATTGTCGATGCCCAGCACCACTTCCATCACCACCAGCGCGACGAGCGCAGCCAGGGCGGCGGGATCGGTAAAGGCGGTGAGCAGGCTGTCCATCATGATCCTTCCGTCCGGTCTTTCGGCACGCCAGCGCAACGACAGGAAGGCCCGCTGGTTCCAACTGACACACTTTGTCACATGGGTGCGCTATCATCGGCAAAAGCGCGGTCCAAGCGACTGGACTGGACGAGACCAGTCGCATAGCGAAGGCGCGTTCTCCTTTTCACGCGGCAGCCCCCGGCTGCGGCGCACCAGTCCCAAGCGAAAGGCAGCTCATGGCCAGAACCACCCTCACCCGTTTCCTGATCGAACAACAGCGGCTGGCCAATGCGCTGCCCGCCGAATTGCGCCTGTTGATCGAAACCGTGGCGCGCGCGTGCAAGACGATCAGCCATTCGGTGAGCAAGGGTGCGCTGGGCGAAGTGCTGGGCAGCCTGGACAGTGAAAATGTGCAGGGCGAAGTGCAGAAGAAGCTGGACGTGATCGCCAACGAACTGCTGCTCGACGCCAATGAATGGGGCGGACATCTGGCGGCGATGGCGTCGGAAGAGATGGAAACGATCCACCGCATCCCCAACCGCTATCCCAAGGGTGAATATCTGCTGCTGTTCGATCCGATCGACGGGTCCAGCAATATCGACGTCGACCTGTCGGTCGGGACGATCTTTTCGGTGCTGAAAGCGCCCGACGAATGTGCCGGTCGCGAAGTGACGGAAGAGGATTTCCTTCAGAATGGCCGGGCGCAGGTCGCAGCGGGCTATGCCATTTATGGCCCGCAGACGCTGTTGGTGCTGAGCGTCGGGACCGGCGTATATGAATTCACGCTGGACCGCGAAGTCGGCAGCTGGGTCATGACCGATCCCGACATGAAGATGCCGCAGGGCAAGTGCGAATTCGCCATCAACATGTCCAACCGCCGCCAATGGTCGCCCGGCATCGCCCGCTATATCGAAGAACGGGTGATGGGCGCGCAGGGGCCATGCGGGGTGGACTACAATATGCGCTGGACCGCTTCCATGGTCGCGGACGTCCACCGCATCCTGAAGCGCGGCGGCATTTTCATGTATCCCGCCGACCATCGCACGCCCGGCAAGGCCAAGCTGCGCCTGATGTATGAAGCCAATCCGATGAGCTATCTGATCGAGCAGGCCGGCGGCGCCGCCACCGACGGCTTCATCCCGATCATGGATGTCGACGCCACCAGCCTGCACCAGCGCGTCGGCGTGATTCTGGGCGACAAGGCGGAAGTGGAAATGGTCACAGCCTATGGACGGGAATAGCCGATCGGCGGCGTTCCTGTTCAGCGATGGTCAGAGATAGGAAAAGTGGGGGAGAGCGGAGCGCCGCTCAATCCCCCTTGCTATGGCCTCGCCCTGCCGGTCTTACCGGCGGCCCCTCTCCAGAAACATTTTATATGGCGCGGCTGTAGCGCAATTCGCCTAGACCAAGCCGGAGCCAAAAAAAAGGGCCGATCCGCAGACCAGCCCAAAAAGTTTAGGAGAGGATGCCTGAAAGGCACAGTTCTTGTGCAGCCGGGGCAGAATTTTCGCAAATGCGAAGGATGAAAGCGCGGTTGCGCCAAACGCAATCGCTTGCTGCAATTTTAACCATCCCAACATCCGTTCGAGTCGCCGGTAAAGCAAATGTCAGGGCTTTGCCCCTAAGCGGGGCCGATGCATTATCGCCGCGATATCGACGGACTGCGCGCCCTGGCGATTCTGCCGGTGCTGCTGTTCCACGCCCATGTGCCGGGATTTGATGGCGGCTATGTCGGCGTTGATATATTCTTCGTCATTTCAGGCTATCTGATCACCGGCATCATCGCCCGCGAAGTCGATGATGGCCGCTTCTCGCTCGCGCGCTTTTACGAGCGGCGATTCCGGCGGATCGTCCCTGCGCTGGGGCTGATGATATTGGTGGTGCTGGCGCTGAGCGCCTGGCTCTATCTGCCCGGTGACCTGGAGGGGGTGCCACGGTCCGCGCTGGCCGCCACGCTGTTTGCCTCGAACCTGTGGTTCTTTACCGACACCGGCTATTTCGCGGGGGGCGCGGACGTCAAGCCGCTGCTCCACACATGGTCGCTGGCGGTGGAGGAACAATATTATATCGGCTTCCCGATCCTGCTGATGCTGATTGCCCGCTTCGCCCCCCGCTGGCGAACGGCGGTGGTGATGGCGATTGCGGCAGGATCGCTGCTGCTGTCGATCGCGATGCAGCGCGATACCAGCGGTTTCGCCTTCTATCTGTTGCCGACGCGCGCCTGGGAATTGCTGGCGGGGGCGTCATTGGCGCTGGGCGTCGTGCCCGCGCTAAAGGCCCGCTGGTTGCGCGAACTGGTGGCGTGGGGCGGGATCGCCGGAATCACGTTCGCGGTCGGCTGTTATGATCGCGACACGCTGTTCCCCGGCATCGCCGCCCTCGCCCCGGTGCTGGGCGCGGCGGCGCTGATCCACAGCGCGCCGGGAACGAGCGCGGGACGGTTGCTTGGCCGGGCGCCACTGGTGGGCGTGGGTCTTGTCTCCTACTCGCTCTATCTGTGGCACTGGCCGCTGATCGTGTTCACTGAATATGCGACCGACATGGCCGTTACGGGCTGGACGCGAATCGCGGTCATTGCCGGATCATTTGTCGCGGCGATCCTGTCCTGGCGCTTTGTCGAGCGCCCCTTTCGCGATTCGCAGGCGATGCCCGCGCGCACCATCTTCCGCTTCACCGGCGCGACCATGGCGCTGCTGTGCACCTTGTCGCTGGCGTTGATGGCGGCGGGACCATGGCCATCGCGTTTCGCGCCGACGGTGTTGGCGCAGGCCGCCGGGCGCGAAGACATCAGCCCCGAGCGCAAGCGCTGCCACGACATATTCGCCCGTGGCGCGACGCCATGCGTGCTGGGCGCGGCGGTCCCGCCCGATGCGATGCTGTGGGGTGACAGCCATGGGGTCGAACTGGCCTATGCGCTGGCGCTGGAGGCCAGGGCGCAAGGATGGGCGCTGGTGCAGCGCACGACATCGAGTTGCCCGCCGGTGCTGGGCTATGATGCGCCAAGGGATGCGCGGTGCGCGGCGGCCAATCGCGCCGCATTTGCCGCATTGCGCGCAAACCCCGCCATCCGCCGCGTCTATCTGGCCGCCTTCTGGGCCAATGGCGCGTTTGACGATCCGGCATTCGTGGCGAAGCTGGACCGCAGCATCGCCGCGATCCGGGCCGAAGGGCGGGAGGTCGTGCTGATCGGCGCGGTGCCTCCGCAACCCTTCGACGTGCCGCGCCGCCTTGCCCACCTGGCACGCGCCGGGCGACTGGCAGAGGCGCAAGGCGTCGCGCGGTCCTGGCTGGATGCCCGGACCGTCCATTTGCGCGCGCTATTTGCGCGATGGCAGGCACGGGGCGTCAGGCTGATCGATCCGGCAGTCGCGCTGTGCGATGCCCGGCACTGCGCGATCGAGCAGGGCGGCAAGCCGCTCTATTTCGATTCGCACCATCTGAGCGTAACAGGCGCGCGGCTGGTCATCGCGCGCGGCGGCTGACGCCTATTCGGCCGCCAGCGCATAATCGGCGCGCGGCAATTCATTCGCCAACGCCTGGGCGATGGCCATGATGATCTCCTGTATCCGGGCGAGGCCCGGCCCCGGCTGATCCAGCACGTCATCCAGATAGAGGCTGCGATCCACCTCTATCTGGATCGCGTGCATGCCGCTTTCGGGACGACCATGGCGTTCGATCAGATGATCGCCGGCATAGGGATGGTTTTGCGCCGCGACGATGCCATGGCCCGCGGCGACATCGGCTGCGAGCGTCATCAGCCGGGTGGAGGCGCTGCGCCCGAACCGATCGCCCAGAACGATTTTGGGTGCTTCCTGCCCGGCGGCGGGCGGCGGCAGCGGCGGCATGGAATGAAGGTCGATCAGGATCGCATGGCCAAAGGCGTCGCGCGCTGCCCTCATCAGGCGGGTCAGTTCGGCATGATAGGGCCGGTGAATCGTTTCGATCCGGCGCTGCGCCTCGCTCCACGCCACAGGCTTGTGCCATAATTCATGCGCGCCGACCATGCGGCGGGGGAAAAGGCCCAGCCCGCCGCGCAGCTTGACGCTGCTCTGAAGCGCGGCGTCGCGCGGCGCACCGACGAGCATGGCAGGGTCGATTTCGCGCTCGTGACGGTTGAGGTCGATCAGCGCGCGCGGGGCGCGGGCAAGGACGACGGTGAAGCCGCGCGCGATGAGCGGATGGACCAGCAGGTCGGCCCAGCGATCTTCCAGCCGTTGCAATTGTTGCCGCCGTACCCGCGCTTGCGCCAGCAGTTCGGGCGGATAATCGCGCCCGGCATGGGGTACGGAAAGGATGATGGGCCGGTCGGGATTGGCGGGGCCGAATTGGTCGAAACCCGCCTCTGTCCGGGCGGGAGGACATGGCGCGGGACGATCCAATAAGGCTCCTTTCACCGGCCATATGAGTGGCCGCACCAAAAATGGTTACTTGGCTGGATAATGTTTACACCTTGTCGCATATATCGGACAGGGACGCCACCCTGACGGGGGCATGGGGGACAGGCCGGAAACGGCAATGAGAGTAGCTGGCGCAATGGTTCGCATATTATTGGCGGAAGATGACGAGAGTATGCGGGTCTATCTGGCCCGCGCGCTGGAACGATCCGGCTATGAGGTCGTGGCCGTCGCGACCGGCACCGAAGCCCTGCCTCATATCGCGTCCGACCGATTCGACCTGTTGCTGACCGATATCGTGATGCCCGAAATGGACGGGATCGAACTGGCGCAGCATGCGGCGTCCGTAGCCCCGGACATGCGGATCATGTTCATTACCGGCTTTGCCGCAGTGACGCTGAAGGCCGGGAAGGCCGTGCCGCAGGCCAAGGTATTGTCCAAGCCCTTCCACCTGCGCGACCTGGTGCTGGAGGTTGAACGGATGTTCGGCAGCGAAAGCCTGACCGGGCTGAACTGACCCCGCCCGTCAATCCTCGATCACTTCTTCCATATCGGCCGTGGGGTTGAGCGGGATGCCGGCCATCGCGGCGGTGAGCCGTTCGCGGTCCAGCCCTTTTTCCCACGCTGATACGACGATGGTGGCGACGGCGTTGCCGACAAAGTTGGTGAGTGCCCGAACCTCGCTCATGAAGCGGTCGACCCCTAAAATCAGCGCCATGCCCGCGACGGGCACCGACGGCACGATCGACAGCGTCGCCGCCAGCGTTATGAACCCTGCGCCCGTCACGCCCGCCGCGCCCTTGGACGAAATCATCGCGACGAGCAGCAGCAACACCTGCTGTTGCAGGGTCAGGTCGACATTGCATGCCTGCGCGATGAACAGCGCCGCCAGCGTCATGTAGATGTTCGTGCCGTCGAGGTTGAAGCTGTAGCCGGTCGGCACGACCAGCCCGACCACCGACTTGCGGCATCCCGCCCGCTCCATCTTCTCGATCAGGCTGGGCAGCGCGGCTTCGGACGAGGATGTGCCGAGTACGAGCAGCAATTCCGCCTTCAGGTAACGGATGAGGTGCAGGATATTGAAGCCGGCCAGCCGCGCGACCGTGCCCAGCACCACCAGCACGAACAGCAGCGAGGTCAGGTAGAAGGTCGCGACCAGACCGACCAGATTGGCAAGCGTGCCCACGCCATATTCGCCGATGGTGAAGGCCATCGCCCCGAACGCCCCGACCGGCGCCGCCTTCATCAGGAAAGCGACCAGTTTGAATACGGCATGGCTGGCCGATTCGAGGACCGCCATCAACGGCGCCGCCTTGTCGCCGATCATGGTCAGCGCGATGCCGAACAGGATGGCGACGAACAGCACTTGCAGGATGTTGCCGTCCGCGACCGCCGACACCATGGTCGACGGGATGATGCTCATCAGGAAGCCCGTCAGCGTGGTTTCATGCGCCTTGTGCGCGAAGTCCGCGACCTTGCCCGCGTCGAGGCTTGCCGGATCGATATTCAGGCCAGCACCCGGCTGGACCAGATTGGCGACAATCAGCCCGACAATGAGCGCGAGCGTCGAAAAGGTCAGGAAATAGGCAAAAGCCTTGGCCGCGACCCGGCCGATCGCGCCCAATTCCTTCATTCCGGCAATGCCGGTGACGATGGTGAGGAAAATGACGGGGGCGATGATCATCTTCACCAGCTTGATGAACGCGTCCCCCAGCGGCTTTAGCTGCACGCCCATGTCGGGGAAGAAATGGCCAAGGCTGACGCCCAGCGCGATCGCGATCAGTACCTGAACATAGAGTTGGCGATACCATGGCAGACGCGGCGTCGTCTGGATCGGCGAAGATGGCGATGGCAGCATAGGTCTGGCGTCCCCCTGTTTGCACCGCAGCATATGGGCCGTCCCTGCCCTGTCCAGAAGAATGTCGCACCCCTGCAATTTCCCGCTTGCGCAGGTCCGGTCCCCCGGCTATTGGCCCAACTCCCGTGGGCGTATAGCTCAGTGGTAGAGCACTGTGTTGACATCGCAGGGGTCGCAAGTTCAATCCTTGCTACGCCCACCATGACAAAGCCCGTCGCCTGGTTTCAGGTGGCGGGCTTTCTCTTTTGCCACAGGCGGAGGATGATATGATCCCGGTTTGCGAGACGATTTCGGGGCAACGCCTGCTGTTCGTGATGGCGGCCGACGCGGAATATGGGCCGCAACTGCGCGCCCGATTCGCGCCGCTGATGACCGGGGTTGGCCCGATCGAGGCGGCATTGGCGACCGGCATTGCCCTGCACGACATGGCGCGCGCAAACGCCCTGCCCGATCTGGTCGTCTGCCTGGGATCGGCCGGATCGCGGATCTGCGAGCTGGGCGAAGTGGTGCAGGTGGCCAGCGTATCGTGGCGCGACATGGATGCGTCGCGACTAGGGTTCGTGAAGGGGGTGACGCCGTTCGCGGATCATCCGGTCGATCTGCCGCTGGTCACGCCCCTCGCTTTGCCGAGCGCGCGACTGTCGACCGGCGCCAATATCGTGGGCGGCGATGACTATGCGGCGATCGACGCCGACATGGTGGACATGGAGACATTTGCAGTAGCACGCGCCTGCGCCCGTTATAGCGTTCCGCTGATGGGGCTGCGCGGCATTTCTGACGGGCCGGGCGAACTGGCCCATATCCATGGCTGGACGGCGTTGCTGGGCCTGCTGGACGAGCGGTTGGCGCTGGCGGTGGACGGGTTGGCGGCCGCGCTGGCAAAATAGCGACGTGCCGGGGTCGGCTACTCGCCCGCAAACGCCATGATGGCCCGCGCGGCGACGCCTTCGGCGGCGAGCGCCGCCATGCCGCCGAGATCGGGCAGGTCGATCGCGAACAGGGCCATGAGCACGCTTGCCCCCTGTTCGCGCAGCAACTGCGCCGCAGCCACAGCCGTACCGCCAGTGGCGATCAGATCATCGACCAGCAACACGCGCGCGCCCTTGGGCACCTGGCCTTCATGCAGTTCCAGCCGGTCGGTGCCATATTCCAGAACATAATCGATGCCCACGGTCTTGCCGGGGAGCTTGCCCTTCTTGCGCACCGGCACGAAGCCCTTGCCGAGCGTGAACGCCAGCGCCGCGCCGAGGATGAAGCCCCGCGCCTCGATACCCACGATCAGGTCCGGGTCCAGCGGACGGGCAATGTCGGCCAGTCGCGCGGTCAGGTCGCGCAGCCCTTCCCCATCAGCCAGCAGCGTCGTGATGTCGCGAAACTGGATGCCCGGCTTGGGAAAGTCGGGAATGGTGCGGATGAGGTCAGTCAGGTCGCTCGTCATCGCGCCCCTATAGAGAAAGGGCGCGGCTTCCTCAAGAAACCGCGCCCTTTGCTATGCTTGTCCTGTCGGACCGGACGGTCAGGCCGCCTTCTTCTTGTCCGCCCAGATATTCTGATAGGACATATAAGCCAGGCCCGTCGCGATCAGCAGGAAGATCAGCGTCGCCAGACCCGCGCGCCGACGGTTTTCCAGCTTGGGTTCGGCGGTCCAGGTCAGGAAGGCCGAGACGTCCTGCGCCATCTGGTCGACGGTCGGCTTGGGCTGGCCCGGACCATAGGTCACCTGGCCATCAGCCGTCAGCGGCGGCGCCATGGCAAGGTTGAGGTTCGGGAAATAGGGGTTGTAGTGCAGCCCTTCCGGCGTCTTGGCATCCGGGAACTCCTTGAGCAGTTCAGCCGGCTGCGCCTGGAAGCCCGTCAGCAGCGAATAGACATAGGCGCTGCCATGGTGGCGGGCCTTGGTCATCAGCGACAGGTCTGGCGGGATCGCATTGTTGTTCGCCGCCGCCGCCGCGACATTGTTCGCGAAAGGCAGGGGGAAATGATCCGCGGGCACAGGATCACGGCTCGACGCCTCACCAGTAGCCGGGTCGACCGACGGGGTCTTGATCGCCCACTGCTTGGCGATCGCCTTCACTTCGGCTTCGTTATAGCCGAGCGCCTGAAGATCGCGGAAAGCGACGAATTTCAGGCTGTGGCAAGCCGAGCAGACTTCCTTGAACACCTGGAAGCCGCGTTGCAGCTGCGCCTGATCATATTTGCCAAGCGGCCCGTCAAACGAGAAGGACACATGCTTTACCGGCTTGTGGAATTCATGCTCCACGGTCGGCTGCGGCGGTTCGGAGACATAAGCCACCGCACCAACCAGGAAGGAGATGAACAGCCAGCCTGCAAAGAAGAGGCCGACGAGGAATGCGCCAATGCGAACCATGGTCTTATCTACCCCTTATTCGGCCGGAACCGCGACGGTTTCGCCGTCGGTCTTGCCATATTTGGCCAGCACAGCCTCGGTAATCGAGCCGGGCAGCGGGAGCGGCTTTTCAAAACGCGAGATCAGCGGAAGGATGATCAGGAAGTGGGCGAAATAATAGGCACCCGCCAACTGGCTCATCATGACATAGGGTTCTTCGGCCGGCGCGCCGCCCAACCAGCCCAGGATCAGCACGTCGAGGCACAGGATCCAGAAAAACTTGTTGAAGGTCGGCCGATACTTGCCCGACCGCACCGGCGAGGTGTCGAGCCAGGGCAGGAAGAAGAGCAGCAGGATCGACGCGAACATCGCCAGCACGCCGAGCAGCTTTGCGGGCACGAAGAAGAAGTCCACGGTGAACGCGCGCAGGATGGCGTAGAAGGGCCAGAAATACCATTCCGGCACGATGTGCGCGGGGGTCGAGAGCGGGTTCGCCTCGATATAGTTATCCGGGTGGCCCAGGAAGTTGGGGGCGAAGAACAGCAGCGCGCAGAAGGCGATGAGAAACACGCCCGCGCCGAAGCCATCCTTTGCGGTATAATAGGGGTGGAACGGCACAGTGTCCTGTGGCCCCTTCACTTCCACGCCGGTCGGGTTCGAGGAACCGGGAATATGCAGCGCCCAGATGTGCAGGATGATGACACCGGCAATCACGAAGGGCAGCAGGAAGTGGAGCGAGAAGAAGCGGTTGAGCGAAGCGTTACCAGGGGCAAAGCCGCCCAGCAGCCAGGTCTGGATCGGTTCGCCCACGACCGGGATCGCGCCGAACAGGCCGGTGATCACCTTTGCGCCCCAGTAGGACATCTGGCCCCAAGGGAGGACGTAGCCCATGAACGCGGTCGCCATCATCAGCAGGAAGATGACGAGGCCGAGCAGCCACACCATTTCGCGCGGCGCCTTGTAGGAACCGAAATAGAGGCCGCGGAAAATGTGGAGATAGACGACGATGAAGAAGAAGCTTGCCCCGTTGGCGTGGGCATAGCGCATCAGCCAGCCCGCGTTCACGTCACGCATCGTCTGTTCGACGGTGCTGAACGCGACGAGATCATTGGCGCCGTAATGCATCGCCATGATCACGCCGGTGACGATCTGGATCACCAGCGCAAGACCGGCGAGAACACCGAAGTTCCAGAAATAGTTGAGGTTGCGCGGCACGGGATAGCCCGCGCCAACGGCGTTATAGGCGAGACGCGGAAGCGGCAGCTTCTCGTCGATCCACACCATGACCGGATTTTTCGGCGTATATTGCTCAGCCCAGGGAAAGCTCATCGTTTCTTACCTCAGCCTACGAGAATGGCGGTGTCGGAAGTGAAGGCGAACTTCGGCACTTCCAGGTTCTTGGGCGCGGGGCCTTTGCGGATGCGCGCGGCGGTATCGTAGGACGAACCATGGCATGGGCAGAAATAGCCGCCATATTCACCCCGATTTTCACCTTCGCCCGCGCCCAGCGGCACGCAGCCCAGATGGGTGCAGACACCCATGGTCACCAGCCACTGCTTCTTGCCATCCACGGTGCGCTCTTCCAGCGTCTGCGGATCGCGCAGCGTGGAAGGGTCCACCTTGTCGGCTTCGGCGATTTCCTTTTCCGTCAGCTGGCGCACGAAAAGCGGCTGGCTGCGGAAGGTGGTCTTGATCGCCTGACCCGGCTGGATGGCCGAAAGATCAACTTCGGTCGATGCAAGCGCCAGCACGTCGGCGCTGGGGTTCATCTGGTCGATCAACGGCAGGACGACGGCAACAGCGCCGACCCCCGCGAAACTCACCGCAGCGATGTTGATGAAATCGCGACGACGCACCCCATCATCGCCGGATAGACCCGTGCTGTCTGTATGTTCAACGATCGCCATGCACCTTAACCCTTGCAAGAACGTCCCTGATCCCGCCGGAGCGCCGTTTCCGGCGCCTTTATGTCAAGGAATTCGGATGGCCATGCGAAACGGCCCCGCCTTCCCCCCGGCGTGGTTCGCGGGCCTGATAACCTCAGTGCGCGCTCTTTGCCAACAGCAAAGTCACTGACCCTATGACAATTTGCCCCGCTGCATTATGGCGCGGGTCATGCGTATAGCCCTTTATCAACCCGAAATAGCGGGCAATGTCGGCGCGATCCTGCGCCTGGCCGCCTGTTTTGCCGTGCCGGTGGATATCATCATGCCAACCGGATTCGCCTTTTCCGACGCGCGCCTGAAGCGCGCGGCCATGGACTATGGCGCGTCGGCCGATGTCACCCGCCACGCCAATTTCGCGGCCTTCGACGCCGAACGCCGCGCGCAGGGCCGCCGCCTGCTGCTGATGAGCGCCCATGCGTCGGAGCGGTTGCCCGACGTTGCCTTCCACGCCAACGATGTGTTGCTGATGGGATCGGAAAGCGCCGGCGTACCGGAGGCGGTACGCGACATGGCCGACATCCGCATCCGCATTCCGATGGCGGCGGGGTTTCGATCCTTGAACATCGCCGTTTCCACGGGCATCGCCGTCGCCGAAGCCCTGCGCCAGACCGGAAAGTTCCCGCAATGACCCCTGCCCCGATAACCCCAGCCCCCGTGCCTACCGTCCCCTTCGCCCTCGATTCCCGGCAGCAGGCCGCGCGCGCCTGGTTCGAATCGCTGCGCGACCGAATCTGCGCCGCGTTCGAGGCGATCGAGCGGGAGGCCGGCAGCGAGGCCCGCTTTGCCTACACCCATTGGGACCGCGAAGCCGAAGGGCAGGCGCCCGGCGAAGGCGGCGGCGGCGTGCGCGGGGTGATGAAGGGCAAGATTTTCGAGAAGGTCGGCGTCAACGTCTCCACCGTCGGCGGGGAGTTCGCCCCCGGATTCGCGCAGACGATCCATGGCGCGACCGAAAACCCCGCTTTCTTCGCCACCGGCATCAGCCTGGTCGCGCATATGGCCAATCCCCACGTTCCTGCCGTGCATATGAACACGCGCTATCTGGTGACGACCAAAAGCTGGTTCGGCGGCGGCGCGGACCTGAACCCGCCCTTGCCGCGCGAGGAGGATACGGCCCATTTTCACGATGTGCTGAAGCGCGCCTGCGATGCGCATGACGGGGACTATTATCCCCGCTTCAAGGCGTGGGCCGACGAGTATTTCTACATTCCCCATCGCGGCGTGCATCGCGGGGTCGGCGGGATTTTCTACGATCATCTGGAATGTGCCGACGATGCCGGGTTCGACGCCAACTTCGCCTTTACCCGTGCGGTGGGCGAGGCTTTTCTGGAGGCGTATCCGCCGATCGTAAGGCGGCGCATGGGCGACGAATGGAGCGAGGCGGACTATGCCCAAATGCTGGAATGGCGCGGCCGCTATGCCGAATTCAATCTGGTGCATGACAGGGGGACGCTGTTCGGCCTCAAGACCGGGGGCAATATCGAGGCGATCCTGATGAGCCTGCCGCCCATGGCCAGCTGGAGCTAAGGCGCGATGGGGTCGATCCCGGTCGAGCCGGGGATGGTGGCGGCGGTCGTCACTCATCTGGAAATGCGGGCGCGCCCCCGCCCCGCGCCGATTCCACCCGCCCCGCTGCAACTGGTGCGATGGAAGGCGCCGAAGATCGATACCTATCGCGCCCTGTTTCGCCGGGTGGGCGAACCATGGCTGTGGTTTTCACGGCTGGTGATGAGCGACGAATCGCTCGCCGCGATCATCCATGATCCGATGGTCGAGATTTACGCCGTTGCTGATCCACGCGGGATCGAGGTCGGATTGCTGGAGCTGGACTTCCGCGCGATGCCCGATTGCGAACTGACCTTTTTCGGGCTGGTGCCGCAACTGAACGGCAAGGGCCATGGCAAATGGCTGATGGCGCAGGCCAAGGCGCTGGCATGGCGCAAGGGGGTGGAGCGATTCTGGGTCCACACCTGCACGCTAGATAGTCCCGCAGCGCTGGGATTCTATATCAAGGCCGGGTTCGTCCCGACCAGGCGCGAGATCGAGACATTCGCCGACCCGCGCCTCGCCGGTATTTTACCGCGCGACTGTGCGCCGCATGTGCCGTTGCTGGATCAGTCCGCCAACGCCTGACGATAGAGGCGGGCGATCATGACCAGCATATAGACCTGGATGGCTGTCGAAATGGCAGCGCCAGCGACTCCGCCGATCAGCCGCGCGGCTTCCGCGCCGCCGATGAGGCCGCCGATCAGACCGAAGATCGCCTGCGCCGCCGTGCTGGCGATCGCCGACACAATCAGGGTGATGAGAATGAAGGCCAGCAGCCGCCAGAAATGACCGCGCGTGAGCGACCATGACTGACGCAGCGAGGGCATGACGCCAGCGCTGCCGTCAATCACGACCGGATTGAGCAGCATCAGCCGGATACTGGCGAAGAGCGCCAGCCCGACCAGCCCGAATCCCAACAGAACCCCGCCGCCCGCTGCCAGCGGCTTCGACACCAGCGACAGCAGGATCATGACGGTAACCAGCACCATCGCAGCCGCCATCAGCGCCCCGATCACCACCAGGGCCGTACCGATCAATACGGGCAGGCGATTGAGGCCCAGGCGCAGCGCTTCGCCGACGCTGATGCCGGGACGCAGGGCCAGCGCGAACAGGGTGAGCGATCCGAACCAGACCAGAAGGACCGCCACTATCAGTCCCAGCCAGTAGCTGAGGGGAACCGCAGGCATGGTCGATGCGGTGGGCGAAAGCGACCAGGCGGCGAGTTCCGGCGGGGTCATTTCCTGCAGGATCAGGCCCGGCAGCGCCACGAACAGCAGCGCGACGGGGAAAAGCAGCGTGGCTTCGCGCGCGACGAAGGCCACGGCCTCCTCCCATGCCTTGCCAATGGACATCGTTGCCATATCTTGAACTGCCTGCCTGATCGCTGCGTAAAACCGGGTCGAGACTTGATCGCTCGCCCGGCCCAAGTCAAGGAAGGGTCATGAGCCAAATTTTGCCCTTTCCCCCTGACGTCGAATGGCGCGTGGACAGATCGCCTGTCGCTTACCCGCAAGCGCTGGCGGACATGGAGGCGCGCGCCGCCGCGATCCATGCGGGCGAAGCGGACGAGCGGGTCTGGCTGATCGAGCATCCGCCGCTCTACACCGCCGGGACGAGCGCCGATCCGGCGGAACTGATCGACCCGCGCTTTCCGGTCCATGATGCCGGGCGCGGCGGGCGTTATACTTATCATGGGCCGGGGCAGCGGATCGGCTATCTCAATATCGACCTTGGCAAACGCGGCAAGGATGTCCGCAATTTCGTCCATCACCTCGAAGGCTGGATGATCGCGGCATTGGGCGATCTGGGCATTGCCGCGCGGCGAGCGGAAGGGCGGATCGGCATCTGGACCGACGACCGCGACGGGCGGGAAGCGAAGATCGGCGCGCTGGGCATTCGGGTGCGGCGCTGGGTGACGCTCCACGGCTTTTCGATCAATGTCGATCCAGACCTGACCCATTTTACCGGCATCGTGCCATGCGGGATCAGCGAATATCCCGTCACCAGCATCGCAGCATTGGGCGGCAGCGCCTCCATGGCCGCGCTGGACGATGCTTTACGGGCGCATTTCCCTGCTTTTCTCAATCGCTTGGGCCGATGCGGCACGGGGGTTGAGCAATGCGGAACGGGCCGCTAGGGTCTGGCCTTTCGCCGGGCGAGGCTGCCGGGCCTGAAGGAGACCTGGATGCGCCGTAACGCAATGACCGTAGCTTTCGCCATGCTGTTTGCGCTTGCCGCGTGTGGCAGTGCCGACAAGGGCGGCAACAAGGTCGAGATGAAGGATATGGAAGTGGTGGACGGCACTGCGACCGATGCCATGACCGATCTGGACGGGGTGCAGAGCGAAGGCACGGCGGTCGCGATGCCGAATAGCAATGCAGCCGACAATGCGGCGGCCGCTCGTCCCAAGCCAGCCGAGCAAAAGGCGCAGGCCGAAGATGCGGAGGTTCTGGCCGATCAGTGACGGTTCAGCCCTGATATAGTTTGTCGAGAGAATAGGTGGGGGATGCAGGACGTCCCTTTGGAGAATATCGTTTCATGAGCTTCCGTTCCTCGTTGCGCCCTATCCTTGCGGGTTTCGTGCTGGCCGCCGCGCCGATGATGGCGCAGCCCGCCGCCGCGCAGTTTTTCTGGTCGCCGCCCGACCTGTCGGCCCCGCCGCTGACCGATGCGGCCGCCGCGACCGCGATGGGCCTGCCCGGCGCGACGGCGGCGGAGATCAAGGCCGGGCTGGTGTGGAACCTGCGCGCGGCGCTCAATATCGCCGCATTGCAATGCCAGTTCGAACCGACGCTCCTGGCGATCAGCAACTATAACGCGATGATCGCCCATCACGACGCGGAACTCGATTCGGCGCAGTCCGTGCTATTGGGCTATTTCCAGCGGACCGTGGGCAAGGGACGGCCCGGACAGGCCGCGTCCGACCAATATGGCACGCGCATCTATTCGGGCTATTCGACCGTGCAGGCGCAAAAGGGCTTTTGCCAGGCGGCCACTGTGGTCGGGCGGCAGGCGATCTTCGCCGATCGCGGCACTCTGCATGAAGTGGCGCGCAATGGGCTGGCCTCGATCAAGAAGTCGCTCGTGGTCGCGGGCGAGCAATATTATGGATCGCCCGGCTACGACTATAGGGTCGCCATGCCCTCCCTGGCCGCCAATTGCTGGAAGAAGGGCGTTTTGCAGCCCGAGTGCCAGCAGCAATGGAATGCGCAAAAGGGCGAGGCGCAGCCCTGACCGGCGTTACCGCAGGCCCAGATATTTATGGGCCTGCACCGTCAGCCGCCAGCGTGGGCGATCCATGACCAGCGCGATCGCAGCGCGGGCATTATCCTGTGCATGAGGATCATCGAGCGGCTGAAGCAGATGATGGGCGAAGGCCCATTGCTCCATCGCCGCCACATCGGCAATGCTGTGTCCGCCACCGGGCTGGGGCCAGACCAGCTTCAATTCATGGCCTTCGCGCTGAACGACATCGCTGCCAGCCTTGGGACTGATACAAATCCAGTCGATGCCGGGATGGACGGCCAGCGTGCCGTTGCTTTCGATCGCGATGGTGAAGCCGCGGGCGTGGAGCGCGTCAACCAGCGCATCATCGACCTGCAACATCGGCTCGCCGCCGGTCAGGACGATGTAGCGGCCAGCATCGCCCGCGCACCAGAAAGCCAGGGCTGCATCGGCCAGCGCATCGGCATCGGCGAATTTGCCGCCGCCATCGCCGTCGGTCCCGACGAAATCGGTGTCGCAAAATCGGCAGATCGCCTGCGCGCGATCCTGTTCGCGCCCGCTCCACAGGTTGCAGCCGGCAAAGCGCAGGAATACCGCGCGCCGCCCGGCCTGCACCCCTTCCCCCTGCAGGGTCAGGAACATTTCCTTGACGGCATAGCTCATCGTCCGCCGCCGTTCAGGGCCGGGCGGCGTAGATGGTGGGATCGGGCAGGCCAGCTTCCTCAAACCCCTTGGACCGCAGACGGCAACTGTCGCACAGGCCGCAATGCTTGCCGTCCGGGGTGGGATCATAGCAGGACCAGCTGACCCCGGCATCCAGCCCCAGACGATGCGCTTCACGCACGATGTCCGCCTTGCTCATATGTTGCAGCGGCGCGTTGATGCGAATCGGATGGCCCTCCACCCCCGCCTTGGTCGCGAGGGCCGCCATGGTCTGGAAGGCGTCGATAAATTCGGGGCGGCAATCGGGATAGCCCGAATAGTCGAGCGCGTTAACGCCGATGAAAATGTCGCTGGCCCCGGCCACTTCGGCCAGCCCCAGCGTCAGCGACAGGAAGATGGTGTTGCGGGCGGGCACATAGGTGACGGGAATATCGTCACCCACCCCGCCCTTTGGCACAGCGATGTCGGCCGTCAGTGCCGACCCGCCAAACGCCGTCAGATCGAGCGGGAGGACGATGTGGCGCATGGCGTTGAGCGCCTGCGCCACTCGTCCGGCCGCGCGCAGTTCGACGCGATGGCGCTGGTTATAGTCGATCGACAGGGCCAGCAGATGATAGCCGGCTTCCCGCGCCAGGCCGCCCGCGACCATCGAATCAAGGCCGCCCGACAGCAGGACGACGGCGAATTTTCGTTCATTGGAACCCATGGCCCCGCGCTACCGCCCGTGACGCGCCAGTGCAAGCGGCGCAATCATGGTCCGATTACTGGCAGTCGCCGATGCGCCGGGCTTCCATTGCAAAGGCGAAGGGGGCGCCATCGGCAATCCCCTGCGAATTGATCTGGACCAGCCGGGGCGTTTCGACGCGCAGGTCGGTGCGGCCATTGCCCGCAGCGGCGCAATCATAGGTGATGGTCGCCATGGTCGGGGCGTCGCTGACCACGAAGCTGCGGCACAGCGTGCGGCCATGGCGGACCTGAAGCAACTGGCGCAGATCAGTGATGCACAGCTTGCGGGTCTGGCCGTCTTCGCTGCCCTCCCCGCGTTCGTGCAATTCCCATTGGCCAGGCTGCAACGGACGCAGCGCCGCGAGCGACGGGCCCTGGGCAGCTCCGGCCCAACTCCCCGTCATCATCGCCGCCGCGACGGCCAGCGTCCGCAGTCCGTTCCTTGCCATGATATTACCTATGTCCCGCCATGGATTACGCGCCCGATGGGCCGCAATCCGCCTACCCGACAGATGAAGCCCAATTGCGGCATTTTGATAGCGCGCGCGGGCAAGTTTGCCCAAATTACAAATGTCGTTAGCGTAACGATCCGCTCAATGCGCCGTAAAACTGTCGAGCGCGAGCGGGAAAATGCGCGAGCAAAAAGCGCAATCGACCCCGATAATGCCATCGCTGCCCGCCATTTCGACCCGCTCTTCCGCCGGAAAGCGGCCGATCACGTCACGGATATGGGCGATGTCGCAGCGGCAGCCCTTGGCCAGCGGCGACGGCTCCATGACCCGTACTTCGGGCTCCTCATGGAACAGGCGCCAGACGATGTCGGTCAGCGGCAGCGTCTCGTCGGTCAGTTCCGCCTGGCCCAATGTGATGCCCAATGCCTGGACATGCTCCCATTCCGGGTGATCGTGACGGACATGCAGCCGTTCCCGCCCCACTTCGCCTTCCGGCAGATGCTGGATCAGCATGCCCCCGGCGATGCAGCCCTGCCCCGCGTCATGGCGGGTGCCCATGCGAATGATGCTGGGGATCTGTTCGGACTGGAAGAAATATTGTTCCGCCGCATCGGCCAGCGTTTCGCCGTCAAGCGGCACGATGCCCTGATAGCGTTCGCCGGTGAGCGACTGGTCGAACGTGATGGCGAGATAGCCCTTGCCGAACAGGCCGAACAGCGTCGGGTCCGGGCCAAGCTCGGCCAGCCGGTCAGCGTCGAACTTGGCATAGCCGCGCAGTTCGCCATTCTTATAGTCAGCGACCAGCAGCCGGACGACGCCGGTTTCGGTCTGCGCCTGTAGCGTCAGCTGCCCGCCCGCCTGCTTGAGCGTGCTGCCCAGCAACGCGGCAAGCACCAGCGCCGACGCCAGCAGCCGCTCGATCGGCGGGGGATAGGCGTGGGCGGCCAGAACCTGATCCAGCACCGGCCCCAGCCGCACGATTCGCCCGCGCGCATGACGCGACGGAATGGTGAAGCCGATGGCATGGTCGATATGAGGAGGCAGAATGACGATTCCTTGTGATCCGCCCGACCCCGGTTGCGGGATCGGGCGGCAATGCATTCACCCGAATATAGGGCGGCTCTAGAGCTTTCCAAGCGCCCAGAGCAGGACCGACTTCTGGCCATGGATGCGGTTTTCCGCTTCGTCCCAGATCAGCGACTGGGGGCCGTCGATCACGTCTGCGACGACTTCCTCGCCGCGATGGGCGGGCAGGCAGTGGAGGAAGCGGGCCTGCGGCTTCGCCCCTGCCATCAGCGCGGGTGTGACCTGATAGGGCATCATCGCCGCCAGCTTTTCTTCCGCATGGGACTGGCCCATCGAAATCCAGGTATCGGTCACGACCACGTCCGCGCCGGCCACCGCCGCCACGGGATCGCGGGTCAGGGTGATGCTGGCCCCCAGCGCCTGCGCCGCTGCCGCAAAAGCGGGATCGGGATCATAGCCCTGCGGCACGCCGATGCGGACGTCGAACTTCAGCAGGCCCGCCGCCTCGATAATCGAATGGAGGACGTTATTGCCGTCGCCCAGCCAGGCCCACTGGCCGCCCGGAAGCGCCAGCCCATGTTCCACCACGGTCAGCAGGTCCGCTACGATCTGGCACGGATGCGACAGGTCGGTCAGGCCGTTAATGACCGGGACGGTGGCGTAATGGGCCATTTCCTCGATCTTGGCATGATCATCGGTGCGGATCATGATCGCGTCGCACATGCGGCTGAGCACGCGGGCGGTGTCCGCCACCGTCTCGCCGCGGCCGAGCTGGCTGGTCGCGCCGTCGAGGATCAGCGATGTGCCGCCCAGCTGGCGGATCGCCATGTCGAACGACACGCGCGTGCGGGTCGAGTTTTTTTCGAAGATCATCGCCAGCGTGTGGCCCGCCAGCGGCGCGTCAGCATCGGCGCGGCCCTTGGGCCAGCTGGCCCGCGCGGCCTTGCGGTCGATGGCATCGGCAATCATCGCGGCAATGGCATCGCCGCCTGCGTCGGACAGGTTCAGAAAATGTCTGGTCATTGGTAACAACCCCCTCGACCGTTCGGGCTGAGCGAAGTCGAAGCCGCTTCCTTTCTTGCGGAAGAAAGACGACGCTTCGACAGGCTCAGCGCGAACGAAGGTAAAATCAGGCCGCCTGGGCCTCCGCATAGCTGCGCGCGCCCGCGGACAGCTTTTCGACACATTCGGCGATATGGCTTTCGTCAATCACCAGCGGCGGCAGGATTCGGACGACATTCTGCCCCGCCGACACGGTCAGCAGACCATGATTGTCGCGCAGATGGGCGACAAAGCCGCGCGCTTCGACACTGTCGTTGAGCTTCACGCCCAGCATCAGCCCCATGCCGCGCACGTCTTGGAACAGGCCGTCATGATTGGGGATCAACTGTTCCAGCGCAGCGCGCAGGCGCGCGCCGATCGCTTTCACATGATCCATGAAACCGTCGGCCATGACCTCTTCCAGCACGGCCAGACCCGCCGCCATGGCGAGGGGATTGCCGCCATAGGTGGTGCCATGGGTGCCAAATACCATGCCTTTGGCGGCTTCCTCCGTCGCCAGGCAGGCGCCCAGCGGGAAGCCTGCGCCGATGCCCTTGGCCACCGACATGATGTCGGGCGTAATGCCATATTGTTCATGCGCGAAGAAGGTGCCGGTCCGGGCATAGCCGCACTGGACCTCATCCAGGATGAGCAGCAGGCCATGTTCGTCACATGCCTTGCGCAGGCCGGTCAGGAACTCATGCGTCGCTGGCGTCACGCCGCCTTCGCCCTGCACCGGCTCCAGCAGGAAACCGGCGGTATTGTCGTCGATCTGCGCCAGCGCGGCCTCCAGATCGTTGAACGGCACCACGGCAAAGCCGGGCAGCAACGGTTCGAACCCGTCGCGCATCTTGGGCTGGCTGGTGGCCGAGATCGTCCCCAGCGTCCGCCCGTGAAACGCATTGTCGAAGCTGATGATCTTGTGCCGGTGCGCCTGGCCATTGACATAATGGTAGCGGCGCGCGGTCTTGATCGCGCATTCGACCGCTTCCGCACCCGAATTGGTGAAGAACACGGTATCGGCAAAGGTCGTATCGACCAGCTTCTGCGCGAATTTTTCCCCCAGCGGCATGCCATAGAGGTTGGACACATGCATCAGCGTCGCGGCCTGATCGGCAATGGCCTTCACCAGCCTGGGGTGGCCATGCCCCAGCAGGTTCACTGCAATGCCGCTGGCAAAGTCGAGATAGCGCTCACCGCGCTCACCGATCAGATAGCAACCTTCGCCTCGCACCGGACGAACATCGCACCGGGGGTAAACGGGCATGAGCGGCGTAATCGACATGAGCCTTCCCTTTCTGGGCTTGATGCGCGTCCTTGCACGAAGGACTGGTGGTACAACGCAAAAAGGCGGCCCCCGCCGGGCCGCCCTTTGCGAGCATCGCCTATACAGACGCCATGTTTGGGGTGCAACCCCGCAACACGGGCCAGTCAGACCATGCTGGCATTCCTGAAAATGCGCGATAGCGCGCATGTCACAGGCCGCATCTTATCCGATCTGATTCCAGGCGTCGGCGATTTCCGCGATCAGTTCACGCGCCTGATCGACCGGCTCCGCCGACCTTTCCTTGGCGCCGACGAGCAGCAGGCGGCGCGCTTCGCGATAGATTTGCGCCAGCCCGACGGAAATGTCGCCGCCCTTGTCGAAGTCCAGGCTCGATTCGAGCGCGAACAGGATCGACATCGCCCGCGCCTGCTTGTCGGATACTTTCATCCGGTCGCCCTGGCGTTCCGCCAGCGCCGCCGCTTCCATCGCGATCAGCAGTTCGTCGAACAAGATCTTGACCAGCGCATGAGGGGTCGCGCCTTCCGTCCGGCTGCCCGAATGGACCGCTGCATAGCGCCGCGCCGCCATATTGCCTGCATAACCCTGATTGTAGAACATCGTCCTGCCGTCCCCGATTAATTCTTGCTGTTGTTCCAGATTTCAATCTGCTGATCGAGATAGCTCTGCGTCGCCTTAAGCGCGGTCAGTCGCGTTTCCATCTTGGAATAGACGCTGGTGAGTTGCGCTTCGTAGCTGGCCATCTGTGTGTCGAGCTTTTCCAGCTGCTTGGTCAGCGTTTCGCCCAGGGTCTTATATTTGGCCTGGGATTGCGCGAAGGAACCGTCCTTCAGCTGGATCTTGTCCCGTACGCTGTCCATCAGCCCCGCCAGCCCCGGATTGGTCGCCGACGCGACCGCAGGGTTGAGCAATTGCGTGATCGCGGAAGGATCGGCCGCGATGGCCTTGTCCAGCGTGTCGGTATCAAGTTTGAGCGTGCCATCGCGATTGGTGGCGACGCCAATGTCCGACAGCGTCCTGTAGGTGCCCGTGTCGGACAAGGGCGTGGAGGTCATCGCGGACAGTTGGCGGCGCATGTCGCGGATCGAGGCTTCGCCGTTCAGCACCCCTGCGGACGATGAGTCCGCGCCGGTCGCCGTGGCCGTGTTCAGCGCCTTGACCAGCGTATTATAGGCATCGACAAATTCGACCATCAGGTCGCGCATCGACGTGGTCGGCTCGGTCGTCGCCAGCGTGACGGTGGTGCCGGGCGCGGCCTTGTTCAGGTCGATGCGCAGATTGGCGATCGCGGTGTCGATGGTGTTGGTGGCGTAATGCTGCTCCACCCCGTCGAGCTTGATGATGGCATTTTGCGGGCTGGCCTTGGACTCCATGGTCAGGCTGTCGGTACCATTCCAGGCGAAGGCAGCCAGATCATCGCCGCTGACCGAGGTCAGCGAAAAATCATTGGCCGCGCCGGTCGCGCCCTTCATCACCAGCCGCGTCCCCTGCACGTCGGTCACGACCGACGCGGTGACGCCCAGTCCCGATGCGTTGATGGCGGCGGCAAGGCCGGTATAGCTGTTGTTGCTGGCGTCGATCGTGATGGCAGCGGATGAGCCGCCGACCGTCAGCGTCAGTTCCCCTTCGCCGACCGCGCTGGCGGCGGTCGCGCCCGACACCGGGATCGACGCCAGGGTACGGCCGGAAGCGAGTTGCTGCACTTCCAGCTGGGCGGGCAATCCCTTGGGCACGCCCCCCGGCAGCGGGCTGACCGAGGCAATGCTGGTGTCGTTGGATGCGGGAACCCCCGCATAGCCAGTGCCCGACAACAAGGTGGTCAGCGCGTCGGCAAAAGTGTCCAGCGAACTGGAGGCAGACGCCAGCGCGGAAATCCGTGCGCTGTTGAGGCTCTGGCGATCGGTGATCACCTTTTCCTTCGGATCGCGCGTGGCGGCGACCAGGCTCGATACGAGCGACTTGGTGTCGATGCCCGATCCAATGCCGAGTGCGGTGGTGATATTGGAGGTGACCGATGCCATTGCGCCGTCCTTTCAGAGGAAAGAACGGCGCTAGCGGCAAGACCTTTAGGAATGATTTTCGCGCGATGTCCCGGGCGGATTATCCGTTGGCGGACGCCAGCACCTGATCGACCGTGGCGCGGCTGATCGCGCCCTGAGCAGCCTTGGCATAGGCGGCCTGTTCCACCATACGCCGGGCGATGACGGTGGCGTGTTCGACCGCTTCCTTGCTGGCGGGCGGCAACGGCACCAGAATGATAGGCACCGGCATCAGCGCCTGGATCGCGCCCGCAGCCGCTTCGACGCTGGGCGGGTTGGTCGCTGATCGCAGGTCGGCCAATATGTCGGCAATTTCGACATGAACCTTGGCATATTCGGCAACGCTGGCGACATCCTCGTCAATCGAGGCAAGGTCGACCTGCGACGCGGCGCCACGCGCGCCGGGCGCTTCGCGACCCGACCTGCCGAGCGACGCAGGCGGGACGGCCTGCACCGGGGACAGCGCGCGCGTTGCGGCCCTGTCTATCGGCGATACTTCGCTGCGTGAACCATAGTCGTTCATGACGCACCATCATAATGCGTCCCCGTGAAGAGATTACGGATGAGTGCGGCTAAACTTTAATTCACCACGATGTTTTTTTGCTGGCCCGACAGATGGAGGGCGAGAAGGATGGGGATGAGGCCCGGCCCCGGCAGCCCGGCCATGCCAGCGACGATCTGAAGCAAGGGGAGGAAGAAGGCGAGCGATGGCCCGATTCGCCCCTCCCCCGCCGCCAGAGCCAGCACTGCCAC
Source organism: Sphingobium sp. GW456-12-10-14-TSB1 (assembly GCF_059424385.1). Taxonomy (NCBI): domain Bacteria; kingdom Pseudomonadati; phylum Pseudomonadota; class Alphaproteobacteria; order Sphingomonadales; family Sphingobiaceae; genus Sphingobium; species Sphingobium sp. GW456-12-10-14-TSB1. The sequence goes on from NZ_JBWKZI010000001.1 coordinate 2,170,331, forward strand.
GGCAGCCAGCGCCAGCGTGTCGTAGGAGAGCATGTAGGGCGTGGCCGAAACGGCGCAGGCGAGGAACAGGAGATTGGCGCGCAGGTCGTCAGGCGCAGGGCGCTGCCGGAAACGCAGCCAGACCAGAATAGCGGCGAGCAGCGCCAGCGCCGTCTGGAGCGCGCTCGCAGCTGGGACGGGCACGCCGATGACGCGCAGGTTCATGAACAGGGTGGGCATGAACGGCCCGGCGAGATGATCGGGATCACTGAGCACCAGCGACTGGTTGGCGATGCCGGTGGCGATATAGATGTGCCAGATGTCGATGCCCCAGATCAGCGCGACGACGCCCGCCAGCGTGACGCTGGACAGGGTGGCGGCGGCAAAGGCGCGCCAGTTGCCGGTCGCGACGAACAGCAAGGGGATCAACAGGGCAAGCTGGGGCTTTACCAGCAGCAGGCCGACCAGCGCGCCTGCCAGCCAGGGGCGGCTTTCGCGCCAGCGCAGCACGGCCAGCAGGATGGCGGCGGCCAGCAGCGCGAACTGGCCCGACATGAGGCCGATCAGCGCGGCGGGCGCGGCCAGAAGCAGCGCGATGATGCGCCAGTCGCGGGTCCATAGGCGCAGGGCGACAGTGAAGCCGACAATGCCGCACGCTGTCCACAGCGACAGGGCGGGAAGATAGGGAAGCAGGCCGAAAGGGGCAGCGATCAGCAGGGCAACGGGCGGATAGGACCAGAGCTGGCCGGGATAGCCCGCGCCGACCACGGGGCCGAGCGCCGCAAGATAGGTCGGCATGTCATAATAGCGGGCCGGGTCGGCCTGCCAGGCGGCGCGGCCATACATCCAGATGTTGAGGAAATCGCGCCCGACGACCAGCGATGTGCCATCGCGGGGGATGGCTGGACCCAAGGACAGGGTCAGACAATAGGCCGGAACGAATATCAGCAGCGTAAGGCCCGCGCCGATCCATAGCAGGCGGAGCCTGTCCATGGAGGCGTTAATGCTTCTTGCCGTCGGCGTCGAAGCGCAGGTCTTCAGGAACCGTGATGAACGGCCGGTCCATCTCGCTCGCCATGCGGTTTTCGACCCGGAATACGAAGGCCAGCACGGTCGCGACCGCCATGTAGAGCCCTTCATTGACGATCTGCCCGGTGCGCGAGGTGAAATAGATGGCGCGGGCGAGTTCGGGATATTGGAGGACGGTCACGCCATTCTGGTCGGCCAGTTCACGGATGGCCGCGGCGATCGCGTCGCTGCCGCGCGCGACCACGACCGGGGCGGCATCGACGCCGGGCTTGTAGCGCAGCGCGACGGCGAAATGGGTCGGGTTGGTGATGATGACGCTGGCTTCGGCCACGGCCTGCCGGGTGGAGCCATTGAGCGTTTCATACTGGCGGCGGCGGATCTGGCCCTTGAGTTCAGGCGATCCTTCGCTTTCCTTATGCTCGTCCTTGATTTCCTGCTTGGACATGCCGAGCCGCTTGGCCCGCTGCATGATCTGCGCCGGCACGTCGATGCCGGCGATCAGGAACAGACCGCCCGCCATCACCAGGCAGGTCAGGATGAACATATTGCCAAGGTCGGCCATGGCGGGTGCGATGCCCTGCTTGCCAAGACCGATGATCGCGGTCAGCCGGTCCCAGATCATCCACACGCCGATGCTGCCAAGCAGCCCGACCTTGGCGATGGACTTGAGCAGTTCGATAAGCCCCTGGGTGCCGAAGATTCGCTTGAGGCCAGCGCCGGGATTCAATTTCGACGCCTTGGGCGCGAAGGCGCCTGGGCGGAACCCGAGCGACCCCAGCAAGGCGGGCGCGGCGATGGCGGCGAGGAAGGTCGCCAGCATGACGCCAGCCACCGGCAGGGCGATGCCGGTCAGCAGGTCCAGCCCGCGTTCGGCGGGCGAAAAATCGACAATATCGTCCCGCCTGAAGCGGAGCGCCTGTGTCAGCATGTCCGACAAGGCGTCGATCATCGAGGGGCCGGTCACCGCCAGCCAGCCGATACCCGCCATCACCACCAGCGCCGTGCCCAGTTCGCGCGACTGGAGAATGTCGCCCTTCTTGGCGGCGTCCTGCAATTTTTTGGGTGTCGGTTTTTCGGTCTTTTCGCCGCCGCCGGGACTGTCCGCCATGGTCTAGCGCCCTTCCGCGATCGACTGGGCATGATCCAGCCCTGCCTTGAGCGCGACCGTCAGCCCTTCGCCCATGATCGGCGCGGCAATCGCCAGCAGGACAAGGCCCGCCATCATCGCCATCGGCATGCCGACCGCGAACAGGTTGAGCGAGGGCGCGGCGCGCGCCAGCATGCCCATGACGATCTGCACCAGCACCAGCGCGAAGCCGACCGGCAGCGCGACGGTGACGCCAGCGCCCAGCAACGCGCCGCCAAATTCGACCAGATGCCAGACCGCATCGTTGGACAGCATCGCCGCGCCGGGGGGCAGCGCCTGATAGCTTTTGACGACATAGGCCGCGAGCAGCAGATGCCCGTCCATGCCAAGCAGCAGGAAGGTCGCCAGGATGGAGAGGAACTGCCCCACCACCTGCGTCCCCTGCCCTGACGACGGATCGACCATCGCCGCGAAATTGAGGCCCATGGCGTTGCCGATCGTTTCCCCCGCAACGAAAGCGGCGGCATAGCCGATCTGGACCGCAAACCCCATGGCGAGACCAGCCAGCACTTCGCCCGCGACCATCATCACGCCTTCAAAACTGGCGATGCCATCGGGCGGCAGGACGATGGTGACGGTGTTGAGCGCGGCAAGACCGAGCGCGAGGCTGAGGATCAGGCGCAATTGCAGCGGCACGGCGGGCGCGCCGAATACCGGGGCCGCGATGAAGGCCGCGCCGGGGCGGATCATGGCGATCAGCCAGATCCACAACTGGGCCTCTACTCCTGCGAAGCCCGGTGCGATCATTGCAGCAGGTCCGGTATCCGCTCGAAAATCTCGCGGGTGAAATCGGCGATCAGCACCATGATCGAACCACCGAACAAAGCCAGCATGCCGCCGACGACGATGATCTTGGGAATGAAGCTCAACGTCTGTTCGTTGATTGAAGTCGCGGCCTGCACCATGCCGATCACCAGACCCGCGACCAGCGCGGGCAGCAAAATGGGCGCGGCGGCCAGCGCCGTGATCCAGAGCGCCTGCTGGGCCAAGCCCATGAAGAAATCGGCGTTTTCCATCAGCCGGGCAACCCAACGCCGTTCGTTTCGAGCGAAGTCGAGAAACCTGCGCACAACCGTTTCTCGACTTCGCTCGAAACGAACGGAAGGGGAGTAAGCACGCCAATCATGTCGCGAACGACCCCGCCAGGCTCCCCATGGTCAGCGCCCAGCCATCGACCAGCACGAACAAGAGCAGCTTGAACGGCATGGAGATGATGGTTGGGGACAGCATCATCATGCCCAGCGCCATCAGCGTGGAGGCGACGACAAGGTCGATGATGAGAAAGGGCAGAAAGATCATGAAGCCGATCTGGAAGGCGGTCTTGAGTTCGCTGGTGACGAAAGCGGGCAGCAGGATGGTGAAGGGGATGTCGGCGGACGTGCGGAAGGGCGGGGCTTCGGCCAGACCGGCAAACAGCTTGAGGTCGCTTTCGCGCGTCTGCTTGGCCATGAAACCGTGCAGCACCTTGCCCGACCGACCGACCGCTTCCTCTATGCTGATCTGCCCCTTCCCATAGGGGTCGAACGCCAGCTGGTTGATCTGGTCGATGGCGGGCCGCATCACGAACAGGGACAGGAACAGGGACAGGCCCAGCAGCACCTGGTTGGGCGGGGTCTGTTGCAGGCCCAGCGCCTGCCGCAGCAGCGAGAGGACGATGATGATGCGGGTGAAGCTGGTCATCATGAGGATCAGCGACGGCAGCACCGTCAGCAGGCTCATGAGGATCAGGATTTGCAGGCTGAGCGAGAGCGAGCGGCCGTCGCCCGAAATCTGACCCATGGCGCGGCTCAATGCGCCGCCATTGTCGACCGGCGCAGCGGGTGCGGCCTGGGCGAAGGCGGGAGTGGAAAGGAGCAGGATCACAAGAAAGGCGGTCGTCAGCGCCAGCGCAATTCTGATCCCGTCATTCCGGCGCAGGCCGGAGTCCGGGGTGGCATAAGCTGCGCGCCAACGCCCTGGACCCCGGCCTTCGCCGGGGTGGCGATTGTCAGGTAGCAGGAGCAAGTCAGCGAACACGGACATGATCGCCTTCCGCGATTTTTTCGATGCGGCCGCGGGTGACCGAGAGGAGGATTTTCTTGCCCTCAAACTCCACGACGGCAAGCTTGCCGAACGCCCCCATCGGCAGGGCTTCGAGCAATTTGAGCGAACGGTCGCCCTGCGCGCCGATCATGCCCGGCTGATATTTGCGCCACAGCCACAGCGCGCCAAAAGCCATGCCGCCGACCAGCGGCAGGAGGATCAGCAATTTGACGAAATACCAGACCATCATGAAGCCGCCCGCAGATTATGGTTAATGCCCTGCGTTCCGCAGTTTCGGCCGTCAAGGCAAGCGTAAAATCCGATGCGTGCGATCAACCGCGCCGTTCGATCCCGGCCAGCCGGTTTTCGGTCGCGGCAATGTCGATGATGCGGATGCCATAACGGCCATTGACCGTCACCACCTCACCCTTGGCGATCAGCGCGCCATTGACCATGATGTCGAGCAGATCGTCGGCCTGCCGGTCCAGTTCGACGATCGAGCCTTCGGCCAGATCCATGACTTCGGCAAGGCGCAGCGAGGTGGAGCCGACCTCCACCGACATGCGCACGGGAATGTCGGCCAGCAGTTTGAACTGATGGTTATTGCTCATCCGCCCGACCGGATCATCTCCACGCTCCATGCGGGGGGCCTCGCTCATGTCACTCATTGGTCGGGTCCTTGTACAATCTTTTCAATCTGGAAGGCGGCGCGGCCATCCTGTTCGCCGATGCTGCCGCGCGCGACGATGCGGTTACCCACGATCAGCGGCAGGCTGCGGCTGATGGTGACGGGAATGACGTCCCCGACCTTGAGCTGCATCAGTTCGGCGAGCGACAGGTTGGGACGGGCCAGCACGGTGCGGGCGGGAAGGCGGATGTCGCGCATGCGGCGGGCAATGCGCGCCTGCCAGACGGGATCCTTCTGATCATCGTCGGCGGGCAATCTGGTGCCCATCAGCGGTTCGACGGCGCGCAGGGCGGCCAGCGGAAAGACGAGATCGACCGGCCAGAGCTGATCGCGGGTGATGCCGATCATGAAGCGCTGGACGACCATCTGGTCGCCCGGCTGGGCGGAGGCAGCAAAACCGACGCCGGTTTCGCGCACGATCAGCGCCGGTTCCAGCGGCAGGATGTCGGACCATGTCTCGACCAGGCGGGAAAGGAGGGATTCAGACAGCCGGGCAATCAGCCGGTCCTCTGTCGGCGTGAATTCGCCGCGCGGGGGCAAGGGACGATTGCCGATACCGCCATAGAAACAGTCAACCAGGGTGGAAATCATCGCTGCGTCCATGCGCAGCAGCACCTGCCCCTTGAGCGGAGCCACACGGTAGATGGAAATGCTGGTAAAGGCGGGCACCTGGGCGGACCAGGCGGAAAAATCGAGCAGCTGCGCGTCCTGCGCCTCCACCTGCGGGCGCACGCCGCAGATCGGTTCCACCAGCGCACGGATGCGCCGGCCGAGCTTTTCGCCCAGCCGGTCCAGCCCCGACAGCATCATTGGTGCCTGCGATTCCCCGCGCCCGAAGGCGTAGGTTTGAACGTCGTCCATCTTGGTCCCCTGCCCTTCGGGTCAGGGGATTTCCCGACCTTTCAGACAGGCCTATTGAATAACGAAATTGGTAAAATAAACGTTATCAACGCCGCCATAACCCGTTTTTTGCTTCAATATATCGTTGATAATGCCCTTGATCTTGCCCTGGAGCGCCCGCTTGCCTTCTGGGGTCGACAGCATCTCCTCCGGTTGCTGCGCGAGCATCATGAGCACCTGGCTGCGGATCGCCATTTCGTGCGTCTTGATCGCGTCGATCACGCGCAGGTCGTAATAGGTGGATACCGCGACCGAAATCTGGGCGAAGGCGTCCGTATCGGACATGTTGGAGGTGAAGGGGGTCTGAAGCTGGAAATAGGTCGCCTGATAGGCGGCCGGGTTGGCAGGCGCGGGCAGGTCTATGCCCTTGCCATGCGCGCCATGGGCCGCCGCTGCGGCTTCACCATGCGGCGCGGCATGGGCCTTGGCGATTTCCTCGGCGCTTTCGCCGGCCAGCACCAGCACGGGCTTGTTGGGGTCTTCCTTGGGCCCTTCTTCCTTGGGGCTGAAGAAACCGGCGGCGTAAAGACCACCGGCCGCCCCGGCGCCGCCGACCACCATGGCGACGACGATCAGCAGGATCATTTTCATGCCCCCGCCCTTTTTCTTCTTCTTGGCCTTAGGATCGTCGCTCATCGTTCATATCCCCCAGGATAGCGCTGGTCACGCATAGCGCGCGCGAATGGCTTGGCTGGCGGCATCACCAGTCTGCTCATGGTTAAGAACGGCCGGATCCCCGCCCGCTTTATGGGCGAGTGCGATATTTTCACGCTGTTGCCAGCGGCCTTGCTGCTGCGACTGGCCCGTGCCCTGTCCGGCGCCCCGCCAGTTGGCGGACGGGCCGTTGTGCTGGCCCTGTTGCTGTTGCGAGGGTTGCTGCTGCGACGACGGGTCGGATCGCGCCGCATCGCCGACATGCGGCGCGCGTTCGATCTTCACCTCGCTGATGCGCACGGCAGACAGACCCGCGTCCAGGCGCAGCCGGTCGCTGTCCTGTCGCAGGGCGGCTTCGGCGATGTCGCTGGAGACGGTCAGGCTGACCGCTGCGCCGTCAATGCCCTGGCGGATGCTGACGTCGATCGGGCCGAGCTGGTCGCTGCTGATCTGGAACCGGCCCTGCGCGCCATTGGCGGAGAGGCCCGCAATGTCGCGCGCCAGCGAATCGATCCACTGGCCCGACACGCCCATGTCGACGACCTGCGCGCCAAGCGTGGCGGAGAGATCGACCGCGGGAAGCGCGGGGGCGACGGTCGGGATCGTCAGCGGCGGCGCGGCGGGCGCGGGGACGGCGGGGTCAATGGCTCTGGGCATCGCGTCCGTTATCGCGGCGACGGGTGCATCAGCGGGTGCCGTGTCGCCCCCGGCCGCAGGCGACGGCGCGGACTGACGGGCCATATGCTGACGCGCAAGCTGGAGCAGCGACAGGGCTTCTGCCCTGGCCGACAGTGAGCTGGACATATTGGCGGCGTTTATGATGGGCGCCGGGTCCGACGCGGGTTCGGGAAGCGTCGGCGCAGGATCGGGCGCAAGAATGGGGCTGGGCACGGTCACCGTTCCGGTCGCCGTGGCGTCAAGCGGCCTGGGCGCGATCGCGAGCGGAGCGGCCTGCCCCGGCACTGGCGCGATCGCAGCTGGCACGGCAGCAGGATCAGCGGCATTTCCGGTCGGCGTCGCTGACGCGATGGGAGCAGCTGGCTGTTCCGCGCCCATGTTGGCAATCGATTGCGGTTGATCGCCGACAGGCTGGATTGTTACGGCTGGCGCGACGGCGGGCTGGACCGTGGCGGGAGAGGAAGCCGACGGCGCGTCAGGGGATTGGTGCGGGGGCGTAGCGGGCAGCGGCGCAGCAGGCGGCGGCATCATCACCATGGAGGACGGTTGCGGCGGGGCGTCGGGCTGTTCCGTACGCGCAGCTTCGATGTCGGATGGCTCCGCGTCCGCGTCTGTCACCGGCGTTGCGTCGGACGGCGCGATAGCGGGCGCGGGCGCAGGCATTGGCGCGCCTTGTTCCGGGATCGCATGATGCTCGGCCTTGGGGGCCGGTTTGGCGGGCGTATCCGACACGGGCGTAGCGGGCAGAGGTGCCGCAGGCAGCGGCATCGTCGCCATGGCGGGCGGTTGCGGCGGGGCATCGGGCTGTTCCGGACGCTCCGCGTCGATGTCGGATGGCTCCGCGTCCGTGTCTGTCCCAGGCATTGCGTCGGACGGCGCGATGGCGGGCGCTGGCGTTTGCTGGGGGCCGATAACGGCCGCCTCGGTAGGTGCGATGTGCGCCGCGACCAGCAGTTGCGCCACCGACTGCATGGGCGCAGCCGGTGCAGGCGGGGCCGTCTGGGGATCGTCGGATGGCTGGGTGATGGGCAGCGGGCTTGGCGCGTGCGGCTTCGGCGCGGCGGCGATCGGCGCGCTGGGGCTGGGCGGCACCGCCGGGGCGGCGGCTGGAAGCGGCAAGGCGTCGCCATCTGTCGGAACCGGCGCGTTTACGGCGGGGGCATCGGGCAGAGGCGCATTGTCGCCGGGGTCAGGCATGCTGGTCTGGGGCATCGCCAAAGGCTGAGCGCCATGGCCTTGCGGATCACTGGCGGCGGCGGGCGATCCGTTTGGCGCGAGCCTGGCGGCGTCGATCATCGCGGCAAAGTCGGCCGTGCCGTCCGGCACCGCTGAGGTATCGGCCTTGCCGGTCCCGCCAACAGGCGTGCTGGCGAAGAGTAGCGCCTTGAGGCTGGCGATCATATTCATGTCAGACTTCCCCGTTTCGCTGCATCCGACGATAGCTCGGCAGTGCCGCCAGCTTGTTTTCGCGCCATTCCTCCAGGGTCGCGCGGGCGCGGTCCTTGAGGCGGGTGGCGATTTCCTTCTCGCGGTTCGCTGCAAGAGTCATGCCTTCTTTGGCCTCCACCTTGCGCCGGGCGTCATAAAGGGCGCCGTCCAGCTGTCGCCCGGCCTGTTCCAGCCGGGTGGCCAGTTCCTGCATCGCGGCGAAGGACGCGCCGGTGGCCGCCCCTTCGGTCTCGAACAATTCGCTGCGCACTTTGTTGAGGCGCTCGATATTGCGGGCGAGCCCGTCCGCCTCGTCCCGCGCGCGGGCGGTCTCCGCGACGGCCATGGCATGCTGGACGTGGCGTACGCGCAGCACGCGCTGGCGGCGGGACACAAGCCCCTTCATGCGCTAAAGCTCGCGACGAGCGCGTTGGCGCTGGTATCGAGATCGATACGGCTCTTCTGGTCCTGCCGGATGAAGTCGAGAATTTCGTGACGGCGCTGGACCGCTTCGTCGATCACCGGATCATTGCCGGGGCGATAGGCGCCCATCAGGATGAGATCGCGATTTTCCTCATAAGCGGCCCACAGGCGGCGATAATTGGCGGCGGCCATGCGATGGTCGTCGGGCACCACGTCGGCCATGACGCGCGACAGGGACTTGCCAATGTCGATGGCCGGGAAGATCGCCTGTTCGGACAGATGGCGCGACAGGACGAAATGGCCGTCCACAATGGCGCGAGCGGCGTCGACGATCGGATCGTCGGTATCATCGCCATCGGCCAGCACGGTGTAGAGCGCGGTGATCGACCCGCCGGTGCGGGAATCCACCCCTGCCCGTTCGACCAGACGGGGGATGAGCGCGAGCGCGGAGGGCGGATAGCCCTTCATCGCGGGCGGTTCGCCAAGAGCCAGGCCGATTTCGCGCTGGGCGTGGGCGCAGCGGGTCAGGCTGTCGATCAGCAGCAGCACCTTCTTGCCACGGGCGCGGAAATATTCGGCGATGGCAGTGGCGCGCGCAGCGGCGCGCAGGCGCAGCACCGGGGGATGATCGGCAGGAACAGCAACGACGATGCTCTTGTGCATCATGTGCTTCAATTTGGTTTCGAGAAAATCGCTGACTTCGCGGCCCCGTTCGCCGATCAGGCCGACAACGACCACATCGGCTTCGGCCCCGGCGATCATCTGGCCCATCAGTACCGATTTGCCGACGCCCGACCCGGCGATGATGGCGATGCGCTGGCCGCGCCCGGCGGTCAGCAGGGCGTTGACGGCGCGGACGCCAAGGTCGAACGGTTCAGTGACGCGGCCACGATCCAGAACATTGCCCTTGACCCCGTTCAGCGGCCAGACGCCGCCCGCGATGATCGGCCCCTTGCGGTCGAGCGGCTGCCCCATGGCGTCGACGACGCGGCCGATCAGCCCTTCCCCGACCTGCACCATATTGGCCTGGCTATCGGGTTCGACCCGGATGCCGTTTTCGAGTGGCGCGTCGGCGTCGAGGGGCACCAGCAATGTGCGATCGCCGCGAAAGCCGACGACTTCGGCGCGGCAGATCGACCCGTCGCTGGCCATGACGCGCGCGCCGGAGCCGATCGGACGGCGAAAGCCGGTGACTTCGAGCATGCCCGCATCATGGCTGACCAGACGGCCCACGCGGCGGGGCGTGCGATTCTGGACCTGAAGATGATCGAACAGGGTTTCGGCCTGCGCCAGCGCGGCGCGGATCATGACTTGCCCTCCATATCGTCCATCAGCGCGCGCAGGCGGGACAGGCGAACGTCCGGGCCATCCTCCACCCAGCCGTCGGCGGTTTCGAGCCGGACGCAGCCGCGGTGCAACGCCTTGTCGGGAACCAGCGACACGCCGATCGATTCGCCTTCGAGCAGGGCGATGTCGTCGGGATGGAGGTGAAGGGCGCTCTTGCCCTGATTATCCTCGATAAAGGCGGCAACGGTGTCGCAGCGCTGCACCAGCCGTTCGATGTCGATCTCCACTTCGCCGACAATCTGTTCGACCAGCCGCACGACCGTGGCCGAGAGCATGGTGGACAACATGCCGCTGGGCGCGGGGCTGAGCATTTCGAGTGCCTGCGTCAGCCGTTCATGCGCCTCAGACGCATCGGCATGGGTCTGGGCGGTGACGCGACAGCCTTCGTCGAAACCCATGGTGAAGGCTTCCAGCCGGGCCTCCTCCAGCGGATCGGCCTCCGGCTCCATTTCGATGACGCCATGGCGCATCATGGCGGTATGCTGACCGGGGACCGAGGTATAGAGGCTGCGAAAGCCGCCGCTTTCCACCTGGCGCACGCCGGTCATCGAGACCGGCGCGACATCCTGCACTGCCTCTGCGCCCCAGATTCTGGAGCCGCTTCCGCTGGCGCGGCGCGGCTCCAGAGTCCTGGTTGCCGCATTTTCCGAGCCGTCGGCAAAGGGCCGACTTGAAAATGCTTCAGACAAAGTCATTCCCCTTGCCACCCAGCATGATGGTGCCGGCGTCGGCCATGCGGCGCGCGGTGGCGATGATGAGTTTTTGCGCGTCGATCACTTCGGCAAGGCGGATCGGGCCACGTTCCTCGATCTCGTCGGCGATCGATTGCGCCGCGCGGGCCGACATGCAGCCAAAGATCTTGGCCTTGAGCAGGTCGTTGACGCCCTTGAGCGCAACAACCAGCACGGCGCTGTCGACGGTGCGCATCAGCGTGCCGAGATTCTTATCGTCCATGTCGATAAGGTTATCGAACACGAACATCTCTTCCTCGATGGTCTGGGCGATCATCTTGTCGCGCTTGGCCACCGCCTTCATGATCCGCTGCTCATTATCCTTGCGGACATTGTTCATGATCGCAGCCGCCTCGATCGTGCCGCCACGCTGCGATGCCGCACCCTGCTTCTTGGCGGGGCCGCGCAGCAGCAGCTGTTCCAGATCATCGAGCGCCTCGTTCGACACCGGGCCGAGCGTGGCGATGCGGTAGACAATCTCTTCCTGATATTCGACCGGCAGCAATTGCAGCACGTCGGCCGCGATCGGCGCTTCGAGATGGGCCAGCACGATCGCCATGATCTGCGGATGCTCCGCCTCAATGAGCGCGGCGATTTCCTTGGCGTCCATCCATTTGAGCATTTCAAGCTGGGTGGAGCGGGTCGGCGGGGTGATGCGCGCGAGGATGGTTTCGGCCCGCTCCTCGCCCAGTGCCTTGGTCATCGCGCCGCGAATATGGCGGGTCGCGCCATAGCCGATGGTGGTGCGCTTCTTCGCCTTGGTCACGAAATGATCGAGCGCTTCGTTCACCTCTTCAGGATCGACATCGGCGACGTCATACATGGCATAGCCCAGCTGGCGCACTTCTTCAGGCTCCAGGCGCGCAAGGATCTGCGCGGCCTCATCCTCGTCGAACAGCATCAGCAGGACGGCGGCGGCGGCGCTGCCCTTGAGCGCCTCTGGCCGACCGGGAACGATCTCAGGCATTTTCCTTCTTCCCCTCCTTCAGGAGGTCGCGGACGACCAGGGCGGCACGGTCGGGGTCCTGCTTCACAAAGTTGCGAATGAGGTCGGCGCGCTGGGCATAGTCATAGGTGGAGGAAATCATATCGAGCGTGACCGGGCGGGCCGGATCGGGCGCCTCGACCGCCTGCCGGGTCAGTTCGCCGGAAATTTCGCGGCCGATGCGCTGGCCATTCTGGGCCGTGTCGGCGGCGATCGCTTCCTGTGCCGCGGCGCGACGCTTGAGCAGCGGGCGACCGATGCCGAAGATGACCAGCAGCGCGACCAGCAGGGCCGAGACGTTGCGGATGAGCGGCGAGACCCAATCCGCCTCATACCAGAGGGGCTGTTCCTCCGGCGTCTTGAGGAAGCTGCGCGAGGAGAGCGCGACCACGTCGCCACGGGCCTGGTCGAAGCCGATCGCACCCTTCACCAAGGCTTCGAGGGCAGCGATTTCCTGCGGCGTGCGCGCCTTGCCATCGGGTGCATTGTCGAGCGCGACGGCGACCGACAGGCGCTTGACGGTGCCGACCGCATCCTTGGTAACGGACACTTCACGGCCCAGTTCAAAGCTGCGGTTGAAGGTTTCCTCGGTCTTCATCAGCGGGTTGGGCGGCGTGCCGGGCGTCTGCGCGGCGGTCTGCCCCTGCTGCACGGCCTGACCATTGGGATTGGTCTGGGTCACGGTCGGGTTGACGGGCGCCTGATTGCTGAGCGCGCCGGGGATGCCCGATGCTTCGCCCGTGCCCTGACCACGCGGGTCGGAGGCCCAGGTGCCCTGTTCGGTGCGCAACCTGGCTTCGTCCTGCGGATAGGTTTCGCGGGTCGCCTGCCGCTCGGCGAAATTGAGTTCGGCATGGACTTCGGTCGAGAAATTATTGGCCCCCAGGATCGGGGTGAGCAGCGCGACGACCGACTGGCGATAGCGGTCCTCGATCCGGCTCTGGATCGCGAGCTGGCGATCGTCGCCGGAGTCGCTGTCATTCTTGCTGAGCAGGCGGCCATTCTGGTCGACCAGCGAAATCTGGTCGGGCGAAAGTTCGGGAATGGACGATGCGACGAGGTGGACGATCGCGCTGACCTGCGCATCGGTGAGTGTGCGGCCATTGGCAAGGCGCAGCATGACCGAGGCGGACGGCTTGGCCCGGTCGCGCAGGAATACGCTGGGCGGTTCGACGGCGAGGTGGACCTTGGCGCTTTCGACGCTGTCGATCGCCTCGATGGTGCGCGCCAGGTCCATTTCGCGGGCCGAACGGAGCTTTTCGCCCTCGACCGCGCGGCTGGCGCCCATGGGCAGGCTGTCGATCATGCTGTTGCCGTCGGGCGCGCTCTTGGGCAGGCCCTGCGCGGCGAGCATCATCTTCGCCTTGAAATAATCGCCCTCGCCCACGGTCATCGCGCCGCTATTGTCGAAGTCGTAGGGAATGCCGTTTTGGTCAAGAACCTGCGCCACGGCGGACTTGTCACCGTCGGGCAGGCCGCGAAACAGGTCACGCTGCGGCGGTTCGCGCAGCGCCATCCAGGCGAGGCCAGCGACGGCAAGGACGCCGAGCAGGCCAAGCAGCGGCAGGCTCTTGGCTACCGCTGGCTGTTTCATGAAGCCGGTGAGCCGCGCGCGCAGCGCGTCGACCCCCTTGGCCGAGCCGAAGCCGGACGAAGCGGTCGCCGGGAGGGCGGGCCGGGCGGCAGCGCCGCCATCGATGGTGAGTGCGTTCTCGCTCATGATTTAGACCGGCATGCTCATGATGTCCTTGTAAGCGGACAGAAGTTTGTTGCGGACCTGAAGGGTCGCTTCGAAGCTGACCGACGCCTGCTGCTTGGCCAGCATGACGGCGGCGATGTCGGTGGTTTCGCCCCGCTCGAACGCGGCGGCGGCCTCACCGGCCTTGCCTTGCAGGCCGTTGACCTGTTGCAGCGCGCTGTTGAGCGCTTCGGTAAAGCCGCCGGGCGCGGTGCCGGGCGCAGTACCGTTTGGGGCGTTCGCGCCGCCGACCGACCCGGTCGAGGCGACGTCGCGCAGCGCGGCGTTTTTTTGCAGGATGGCGTTGCGGATCGCCATCACATTGTCTGTCGGAGAAATGCCGGTCATGCCCTATCCTCCCTTCAAGCCGCAGCCAGATCACGCATTTCGGCGAGCCGATAGCGCAGCGTGCGTTCGGAAATGCCGAGCTTGCGCGCGGCGGCGGCGCGGTGGCCGTCGGTTTCGCGCAGCGCGGTGCGGACCGCTTCCAGCTTGCTGTGATGGGCAACGTCGCGCAGGCGGACGGGTTCGGCCGGTTCGGGCGAGACGATATGCAGGCCCTGGGGCCGGGGCGCGCTCGCCAGATGCAGGTCGTGCGCGTCGATCCGATCGCCATCGCGCAGCACCAGGGCGCGCTGAAGGACGTTGCCCAGTTCACGGGCATTGCCCGGCCAGGCATGGGCGGCCAGCTTGTCGAGCGCGGCGGCGGTCGGCCAGACAAAACCGTCCTTGGCCATGTCCGAAAAGCGCAGCAGCATGGCGGCGGCGATCGCGGCGATGTCGCCGGGGCGTTCGGCCAGCGGGCGCAGGTCGAGCGGCATGACATTCAAGCGCCAGTAGAGATCTTCGCGGAACCGTCCGGCGGCGCATTCGGCGGCCAGATCGCGGTTGCAGGCGGCGATGACGCGGACATTGACCGGGACGGCGTGGGTCGCGCCGACGGGCAGGACTTCGCCTTCCTGCAAGGCGCGCAGCAGCTTGGCCTGAAGTGCGATCGGCAGTTCGGCGATTTCGTCGAGGAACAGCGTGCCGCCGTCCGCCGCCAGGAACAACCCTTCGGACGCATTGGCCGCGCCGGTGAAGCTGCCCTTGCGATGGCCAAACAGCATCGCTTCCATCATGGTTTCAGGCAGCGCGGCGCAATTGACGGCGATGAAATCGCCCGACGTGCGGCCCGACTGGGCGTGAAGGAAGCGCGCCATGCCTTCCTTGCCGGTGCCGGTGTCGCCCTGAATGAGAACGGTGGCTTCGCTGCGCGCGACCCGACCGGCAAGCGTCATGAGGCGCGCGCTGGCGCTGTCGCCCACCGCAGGAATAGCCGCGGGACGAGCCAGTTCGGCGATCAGGGCGAAGGCGAAGCCCATATCTTCCAGCCCGAAGGCGACACGGGCGGGCAGTCCGTTGGCGGCGGCGACCAGCGAAGGCGCGCCGTCGACAAGCGAGATCAATATATCGCGGTGCGTCGCGTGGCCGATTTCGGTCGCCAGCAGCACGCGGCGGCTATCGCGTTCGCGCGGTGCGGCGGCATCGACGACCCGGACAGCGAACAGGGCATTTTCCAGCCAGTGCTGCAACCCTGGAACGAGCGCACAGACGCCTCGGCTCATATCGAGCGATGACATTAGTTGGTCCCCAAATGGCTGGCCAGCTTGTACCCCCGTACGCCCTGGCCTTCTTCGATGGTCCCAATGTGCGCTACCGTGGTTAGCAATTGGTTAATTGCCGGCAGGACTTGCCGCATGGCGGCAATTATTTTCCGCCACGGCAACGGCCCAAACCGACTTAATATATAACGCGCGCGCGTGGAGGGCCGGTAAGCGACGGGCAAAACACGAAAAATGCAGAAAATTCGACAGCGCCCCTAAAAGCCCGCCGCACCCCGCCGTTATCCCCTTTCGAGGCCGCAAGCGCTCTAACGGATGGCAGCGACCTGATTGACACGGAAAGGGAAACACCATGACTGTTATCGGAACCAACACCGCCGCTCTGCGCTCCGCCAACGCTTCCTCGATGGCCAGCAAGGGCCTGAGCACTGCGATGGAACGCCTGTCGACCGGCAAGCGCATCAACAGCGCAAAGGACGACGCCGCTGGCCTGGCGATCGCTTCGACCATGACCTCGCAGATCCGCGGCATGACCCAGGGCATCCGCAACGCCAATGACGGCATCAGCCTGGCCCAGACCGCTGAAGGTTCGCTCGGCGAAGTCACCAACATGCTGCAGCGTATGCGTGAACTGACCGTTCAGGCGCTGAACGGCACCAACGACACCAACGCCAAGGCGAACATCACGTCGGAACTGGACCAGCTGTCCACCCAGATCAGCACCACGATGACCAATTCCAAGTTCAACGGCATCTCGCTGTTCCCGACCACGGCTGCGACGGTTTCGATCCAGGCCGGTGCGACCGCGAACGACACTGTCTCGCTTTCGCTCGGTGGCATCGACCTTTCGCCGGTCGTCGGCGCGGCGGCCGCCACGGTCAGTGCCGGCACCGCCACCACGGCGACCCTGGCGCTTTATGACACGGCCCTGTCGGCCGTATCGACCGCCCAGGCCAAGCTGGGTGCCGCGCAGAACCGCCTGGAGTCGACGGTCAACAACCTGACCGCCAACGTCACCAACCTGACCGACGCCCGCAGCCGCATCGAAGACGCCGACTTCTCGGCCGAAACGACCGCTCTCGCCAAGTCGCAGATCCTGAGCCAGGCGTCGACCGCGATGCTGGCACAGGCCAACCAGAGCCAGCAGGGCGTGCTGAAGCTGATCGGCTAAGTCAGGCCAACCGAATTGGTCGGCTGAGGTCCTGGTCACCGGACAGCCGCGCCAAGTAGCCCCCGGCACATCAACAGTCCCCACCGTGCCGGGGGTCACAACTTCGATCTAACGACCAGTATATGCGAAACCCTCGTCCCCCCGGGCGGGGGTTTCGTCGCGTTCCTGAAAATGCGCGAAAGGGCGCATTTTGTGAGGCCGCACCGGCCCGCTCCCCCACCCGGCCACCCATAGGATACTGACGTTGGATGGCCGGGTGGGGGAGCGGGCCGGTGCGGCGGCATGTCCATCGCATAGGGATATAAGGATACGCCCTTGGCTTTGGCGGTTATGCCTTCCATGATGAAAGCCATGACCCATATCAACCGGCGCGCGATGATCGCCGCCACCAGCGCTGCGCTGGTCCTTCCTCACAGGCTGATGGCGCAGGCCGCCAGCGAGCCATTTTCCTGGGACCGGCTGATTGCGCGGGCGCAGCGGCTTGCCCGTGCGCCATTTGCCGAAACGCCGCTCTATCCCGGCGCGCAGGCGATCGACTATGACGCGCTGCATCAGGCGCGCTTTGCCGAGGATCGCACCATCTGGGGCGATTTGCCCGGCGATACCGGCGTCCGCCTGTTCCCGCTCAGCCGGACGGCGGCGCAGCCGGTGCAGATCGCGCTGGTCGACAAGGGGCGCGCGACGCCGCTGCGCTATGATCCGGCCATGTTCGATGCGCCGGACAGCAATCCTGTCAAGAAACTGCCCCCCGACGCGGGCTTTGCCGGGTTCCGCATCATGAACGCCGCGCGCGACGGCGACTGGCTGTCCTTTCTGGGGGCCAGCTATTTCCGCGCGCCCAGCCCGCAAAAGCAGTTCGGCCTGTCCGCCCGCGCGATCGCAATCAATACCAGCCTGCAGGGGAAGGAGGAATTTCCGCGCTTCACCCATTTCTGGCTGGAGCGGACGGGCGACAGCAGCGTTACCATCCACGCGCTGCTGGATGGCGCGTCGATCACCGGCGCGTTCCGGTTCGTCAGCAGCCTGGGCAAGGACGGCGTGCGGCAGGATGTGACCGCCGCGCTGTTCCCCCGTCGCGCGATCCCCGAACTGGGGCTGATGCCGATGACCAGCATGTTCTGGTATGATCAGGCCAACCGCCGGCAGGGGACCGACTGGCGACCGGAAATCCATGACAGCGACATGCTGTCGATCGCCAGTGGCGATGGCAGCGTCCATGCCCGGCCGCTCGTCAATCCCGCCATGCCGCAGATCAGCGCCTTTGCCGAGCGCGATCCGAAGGGCTTTGGCCTGCTCCAGCGGGACCGCGATTTTGCCCATTATCAGGATGATGGCGTCTTTTACGACCGTCGCCCCTCGCTTTGGGCGACCCCTGCCCGGCCGCTGGGCGCGGGGCAGGTGCGGCTCTACAGCTTTCCGACGGACAGCGAATATACCGACAATGTCGCGGCCTATTGGACGCCCGATGCTGCGCCGGTGCCAGGGCGGCGGATTGACCTCGCCTACCGGCTGGACTGGTCGGCGGCGCAAAATCCGGCCGGAACCGCGCTGGCAAGGGTCGCCAATGTCTGGCGCGGGCGTGGCGACCAGCCCGACGCGCAGCGACTGGTGGTCGATTTTGCCGATGCGCCGGATGGCGTGCGGCCGGATGTGTGGACGGACGTGACCGGAGGCAGGCTGATCAAGGCGGCGGGGTATCCCGTGCTGGGGCAGCCGGGCCTGTACCGCGCGGTCATCGATCTGGCGGCCAATGCGGGCGTCCAGTCCGAAGTTCGGCTGCAATTGCGGAGTGCAGGTCGCGTTTTGAGCGAATATGTGCATTATCCAATCACAGGATGAAGGGAACCGCCAGCGTAACGAGCGGTTCTGTCCTCTGGGTCAAAGTTAATCAGGTCTGGAACGCAAGTGACGGGAGGCGTGCTGACGGCGGATGCCGTCACCGGAGAAAAGCCCATGCCAAGGGCATTTGAGCAGGTGCCGGCGGAAACGCCGATCGCCATGCCGGTGCAGGATTTTGCCGGTCGTCCGCCGATGATCGCGCGGCGGCGGTTCAATATCGATCTGTGGGCGCGCCGCCTGCTGGTCGTTCTGCTGGCATTGCTGCCCGCCGCCATGGCCGCGCATGAAATGCGCCGGTCGATCGGGCTGGACGGGATTTCGGCCTGGGAGGGCGTCTATCTGGCGCTGTTCATCCCGCTATTCGCCTGGATCGCTTTCGGTTTTGCCACTGCGTCAATCGGCTTCCTGCTGCTGACCGTGGGCAAGGGGCGCGCCGTGACGCCGCACGCACTGACATCCGCCACCACGCTGGCGGGAAAGACCGCGATCCTGCTGCCGGTCTGTAACGAGGATTTTCTGGGCGTGCTGGGTCGCCTGTCGATCATGGAGCGATCGCTGGCGCAGGTGATGGGGGGTGAACGGTTCGAATTTTTCATCCTGTCCGATTCCAACCCCGAAAATGGCGAGGTCGAGCGTCGCGCCTATCTGGAATTGCGCGAATCCTTTTCCCGCCCCGTCCATTATCGCCGCCGGGCGCTGAATATCGGGCGGAAGCCGGGCAATATCGCCGAGTGGGTCGAGCGTTTTGGCGGCGGCTATGACTATATGGTCGTGCTGGACGCGGACAGCGTGATGAGCGGTCAGACGATGGCGCGGCTGGCCGCCGACATGGAACGGCATCCGCAGGTCGGGCTGATCCAGACCGTCCCCACCGTCGTGGGCGCCGCGACGCTGTTTGCGCGCTGGCAGCAATTTGCCAGTCGGCTGTTCGGGCCGATTTCGGCGGCGGGCATGATCTGGTGGGCCGGGTCCGAAGGCATGTTCTGGGGCCATAACGCCATCGTGCGGGTCAAGGCGTTCGCGCAGAGCTGCGGCCTGCCGGAACTGCCGGGCCGCGCGCCCTTTGGCGGGCATATCATGAGCCACGACATGATCGAGGCGGCGCTGCTGCGGCGGCGCGGCTGGGACGTGCATATGGTGAACGCGGACGACAGTTTCGAAGAATTCCCGCCCGCCATGCCCGACCTGTTCACGCGCGACCGGCGCTGGTGCCAGGGCAATATCCAGCATGTGCCCCTATTCATGAAGATTGCCGGGCTGCATCCGGTCAGCCGGTTCCAGTTGCTGGTCGGCGCGTCGGCCTATTGCACGTCGCCGCTATGGCTGGCGCTGATGCTGGTGGTGCTGGGCGGCGCGCTGGCGGGTGTGTGGCCGCCGAGCGCAGTGTTGCCGTCTGGCGGGCTGCTGGCGGTGACGGCGACATTGCTGTTTGGACCCAAGCTGCTGGCGATGATCTGGGCGATGATCGACCCGGCGCGGCGGATCGGCTTTGGCGGCGCGGCACGGATGACGCGCGGAGTGATGGCCGATATTGTGCTGTCCATCCTGATGGCGCCGGTGGCCATGCTCACGCAAACGATCAATCTTTTTGGCATATTGATGGGGCGCAAGAGCAGCTGGAACGGGCAGACCCGCGACCGTGACGGCATGGGCGCGCTCGATGCGATCTGGTTGTTCAAATGGCATATTCTGCTGGGGATCGGGCTGACCGCCATGGCCGTGCAGGCCGGTGGGCTGGGCTGGATCAGCCCGGTGGTGGCGGGATTGTTGCTGGCCCCCGTGCTGGCGGCGCTGACCGCACGCAAGGATCTGGGGCGTCGGGCGGAGCAAGGCGGCCTGTTCGTGGTCGCCGATCCATGGTGGCGCACGCAAAGCTATCGCCCGCTGCGCTTTCGCTGGCCAAATGGCGACGAGCGGCGGATGGGGCCGTTTGCCGCGAATGATGAGTGAGGCGGGCTACGGCCAAAACCGTTCAGGCTGAGCTTGTCGAAGCCTTGTTCTTCTTCGCAAGAAGGACAACCCTTCGACTTCGCTCAGGGCGAACGGAGGTTGTTTGTGCTCAATGCCAGTCGCGCAGTTTCTCGCGCAGGCGGTCGAGCGCGGCTTTCTTGATCTGGCAGACCCGCGCCGCGCCAATGTCGAGCGTGTGGCCGATCTCCTCCAGATTGAGTTCCTCGACAAAATAGAGTTGCAGCACCAGCGCCTCGCGCTCCGGCAATTCGCCGATGCCGCGGGCGATCGCAGCCTTGAGCGATTCGCGTTCCAATATGTCATCGGCGCGATCCTCCACATCGGCGAACCACATCGACTGGTCGGAATAGACTTCGTCCATGCTTGTGTGCTGGACCATTTCCACGCTGTCGGCGATTTCGCGATAGGCGGCCGGTTCCAGCCCCATGTCAGCGGACATTTCCGCTTCGGTCGGGAGGCGCCCCAGCTTCTGTTCAAGCCGGTTGCGCACCTTGGCCAGATCCTTGCGCCTGGCCATGGCTGACCGGCAAATCGTCGCCTGCCGCCGCAGATGGTCGATCATCGCGCCACGCACGCGCAGTTGCGCATAGGCGGCAAAACCCAGCCCGCGATCCTCAAAACCATTGGCGGCCTCGACCAGCGCGACCATGCCGATCTGGAGCAGATCCTCCACCTCTATCGCGGTGGAAACGCGGCCATGGACGTGCCAGGCGATCTTGCGGACCAGCGGCATATATTGACGCGCGAGCCGTTCCGGGCTGTTGTCCCCCGGTCTGCCATAAGTGTGGGCGCCGGACGTGATCTTGTTCATGTACATCGGTCAGCCTCTCCTCAAGCGACCCGTTCGCGCTGCATCATGGGATCATGACGGGGCGCGGGATCGTGGCGCGGCGTTGGACGTTGTTCGCCACCGACGACGGCGGCCACCTCCACACCCTTGCCGTCCGGTATTTCCAGAAAGGACAGCACGGGCGTTTCGGGCAGATGCGGCTTGAACAGCCGCGCCATCGCCCGGCGCGCGACCGGCGAGGTGACGATGGCGAAATTGCGTGCCTGCCCCAGCAGGGGCCGCGCGGCCTGCACCACGGCTTCGACGATACGGTTGGCGAGCGCGGGTTCGATCGGGTGGCGCGCATCGCCCGCCACGCGCATGGCCTGCGCCAGCAAGGCTTCGAGATCGCCGTCGAGCGTGATGACCGGCAGCGGCATCTTGACCGGA
This sequence comes from Sphingobium sp. GW456-12-10-14-TSB1, assembly GCF_059424385.1. Lineage (NCBI taxonomy): Bacteria > Pseudomonadati > Pseudomonadota > Alphaproteobacteria > Sphingomonadales > Sphingobiaceae > Sphingobium > Sphingobium sp. GW456-12-10-14-TSB1. The sequence continues at coordinate 2,191,884 of NZ_JBWKZI010000001.1, forward strand.
ACAAGCCCCTGGATGATCAGCGCGCCGATGCGTTGGCGGACCGCTTCGACCAGTTGCTCGTGGCTCATGTCCGGGCGGGCGGCGTCGACCATCGCTTCGCAGATGCGGCGGAAATCCTTGAGCGCAATGCCTTCGGACAGGAGGGCGCGGCAGAGCGCGCTGATCTGCGTGAGGCTGAGCGTCGCGGGCGTCAGGCCATCGACCAGCTGGGGCGCCACATCCTTCAGATTGTCGAGCAGCTTGCGCGCTTCATCGAGGCCGAACATTTCCGCCGCGTTCATGGCGATCAGCTGGTTGAGATGCGTTGCCACGACCGTCGGCGGATCGACCACCGTATAGCCCGCGACGACCGCCTCGCTGCGCTTGGCCTGCGGAATCCAGACCGCGTCGAGGCCGAAGGTCGGGTCTTTCGCCGCGCGCCCTGCGACCGTGCCTTCCAGCGCGCCACTGTCCAGGGCCAGCAGGTCGTCCGGCCAGATTTCGTCCTCGCCCACGACGACACCGGCGATGGTGATGCGATATTGATTGGGTTCGAGCGCCAGATTGTCCTTCACCCGAACCATCGGCACGACAAAGCCCAGTTCCTTGGACAATTGGCGACGAATGCCGGTGATCCGCGCCATCAGTGGCGCGCCCTTGCGTTCGTCGACCAGGCTGATGAGCCCATAGCCGATTTCCAGGCCGAGCAGCGCGCCGTCCGACACATCGCCCCATTCGATCAGCGCTGGGTTGGCGGGCGGCGGCGCAGGTTCGGGTTCGGCTGCCTTTTTCTGGCTGGCCTTGCGCAGGTTCCAGGCGATCAGCCAGGAAACGGCGGCAGCCGGCAGAATGATCATGTGCGGCATGCCGGGCAGCATGCCTAGGAATGTCAGGATCGCCGCGACCGGCACCCAGGCGCGGCCGGAGCCGAACTGGTTGGCGATCTGGCCGGACAGGTCGTCCTCGCTCTTGACGCGGGTGACGATGGAGGCCGCCGCGATCGACAGCAGCAAGGCCGGGATCTGCGCGACCAGCGCATCGCCGATGGCCAGGAGAATATAGGTTTCCGCCGCCTGCCCCATAGTCAGGCCGTGGCTGACGACACCCAATATGATGCCGCCGATAATGTTGATCACCAGGATCAGGATGCCCGCGACCGCGTCGCCCTTCACGAATTTGCTGGCACCGTCCATCGAGCCGTAGAAATCCGCTTCGGTCGCGACTTCCGCGCGGCGCAGCTTGGCTTCTTCGGGGGTCATGAGGCCCGCGTTCAGATCGGCGTCGATCGCCATCTGCTTGCCGGGCAAGGCGTCCAGGGTGAAGCGGGCGCTGACTTCCGACACGCGGCCCGCGCCCTTGGTGATGACCACCAAGTTGATGATCATCAGGATGGCGAACACGAAGATGCCGACGACATAATCGCCGCCGATCAGGAAATGGCCGAACGCCTCGATCACCTGTCCCGCCGAATCGGACCCTTCATGCCCCTGCACCAGCACGACGCGGGTGGATGCGACGTTGAGCGCGAGGCGCAGCAGCGTCGCGAACAGCAGCACGGTCGGGAAGGCAGAAAAATCGAGCGGCTTGGCGGCATTGAGCGCCACCATCAGCACGGCGAGCGAGATCATGATGTTGGTGATGAACCCGATGTCGAGCATGATCGCCGGGACCGGCACCATCATGAACAGCACGACCATCAGCGTCGCGAAGGGCAGCACCGCCCCCTTGGCGGCGCTCATCCAGATCTTCGCTTTGATTTGGTTGGGAGACATGAGGAGCCGTTACCTTCCGAGGGTGGCAAGCATGAGATAGGCGAGACGTGCGGTTTGCGGCTGGGGCCGGATGCCGACATCGATTTGCTGTTCAAGGCGCTGGGTTTCGATCCGCACATAGTCGGCGGGCTGCACCGTCTTTGCGCCGTCGGGCAGCGAAGCGTCGGCATATTGGACAGGGCCGCCCAGGCTATCGGCGCCCTTCTGCAATTTGGAGGCGAAGCGATCGCGAATGTCGGCGAAGCTGCGAGGATGGCCGGCGCGATCGTAGAAGATCGAACGGTTGGCGCGCGCCGCCGACGGGAAGAGCGAGGCTGCCGTGGCATCGGGCGCGCGGTCATGGACCGACAGGAATTTGCTCGCGCCGCCTACCCCCAGGAAATGGGCAAGATAGAGATCGACCGGCTCGGCCTCGCGGCCAAGGCGCTTTTCCAGAAAGGCCTTGTTGTCGGCGGCATGTTCCGCCGCCATCACCGACGCGGTTTCGGGATGCTTGCGCAGGTCGAGTATCTGCTGGCGCAATTCCGGGTCCGACACATAATAGCGGCCATTGCTGCCCTGGCTGATCGCATCGGCCGCCCAGCCGAGGCCATATTGGCTGCCATGCTGGTCGATGACCGCCAGCCAGCTCTGGTCGATGAACTGGTAAAGGCCGGTCGCGGACGATGTCGTCGCGCGCGCGGTGGGGTTCATGCTGGATTCGATTTTGGCCTGACCCAGCAGATAGGCGAAATCCACGCCCGTACGGCGGCTCGCCATGGCGATCGCGTTCGTGACGCGATTGCCTGTCGATGTCCCCGTCGCTGTAATGTCTGCAAAAGCCGACATCGGCACATGTTCCCCACTTGGTTCTGGGGAGCATTAGAGCAAGGCTTATGCCAAGATTTGGTTAATGCTGGCGCAACTATTTGCTTTTCTGCGATTGTGGTTACGCAGACGGAGCAGGTGCGCGGCATCGATACGGCGACACCCCTCCACCGGCTGCGCCGGTCCCCCTCCGCTTGCAGGGGAGGATTTTGATGGCGCGAACATCCGCCAAAAACGAAAAACGGCGCCGATGGGCGCCGTTATTTCCTCTTGGCGTTTGGTCGCCCTTTTTAGCGGCTGTAGGTCAGCGGGGCGTTGCGCGCGCCATGGGCGGCGAGCATCGCCAGCCGCTGATTCGCATGATCGGCGAGCAGATTGACCCGTATCCGCGCGCTGTCGATCAAAGGGAGCATCGCGCTAAGCCGCGCAACGGTCTGGGGTTCGGAACGCCATGCCCCGATGGCGCGGATGGCGGCGGCGCTGTGGCTTACCCGGTTGCTGGCGATCTCGATCGCCGCGGCATCATTGCCATCCAGCACGTCGCGCAGATCCTCGAACGCTTCGAACAGATCGTCCAGCGCAGCAAGGCCAAGCGACATCTGCCCGGTTCCTTAACCAGCGACCGGCAGGTCGAGCGCGACCATGCGCTCGGCAATGGCCGATGGGTTGACGGGGTAGTTGCCCGACGCGATCGCGGCCTTGATGGCGGCGACACGATCCATGTCGATCGGCGCGCCTTCCGCCGCCATGCGCGAAGCTGGGCTGGCCGACGATGCCGACGACGAAGCGGTGGTCGAGCCGGTGGCCGACGACGCGCGCGTCTTGCCCCCTTCACGCAGGCGGTTCGCCTCTATGGCGGCGCTGATGCTTTGGCCGACGGACTTAATCATGGGTCTAATCCTTCACTCGTCCCTTACACCTATAACGGACAGGTTCAGAAATCCTTAAATCCAGGAATACGCACAAGTCCCATTTCCACAACTTGCGCAAAAATCGGTGCGGACTTCTTGTCCTCGCGCACCCGGATGGTTTCGCCGACCGCGCCATCTTCATCCGCGATCATCACGCGAGAGACGCTGAAGGCAGCGTTGCCGGCCATCAACTGCACCGGATCGCCGCGCTTGACGACATTTTCCGCCGGGGCCGGGCGGGCAGCGGGGGTGAAACGGTTGGCGGCAGCGGTGCGCGGCACAGCGCCCGACGTGGCGGCGGATGCTCCCGCGACCAGCGGCACGCGAATGCGCCAGCCCAGCGCATCGCATTTGACGATCGCAGCGCCGAACATGGGGCCATCGACCGCGGGGGTGGTGGGGCAAGCGGCAAGCTTCAGGCGGCGGTCGACCGGCGCGACGGGGCCGCCCGGTTCACCCAGATTGGCGCCTACGGTCATCGCGACCAGACTGTCGATCCGGTCCAGATTCTCGAACTTCTGCTGCGCCAGCGCGGGTTGCGCGGCCACAAGGGCAATGGCGGCAAGAAGGATTGGCTTGGCTCGAAACACATTCTGTCTCCTGAAAAGACGGAGGGTCTTTCCGGGGAATTCAGCAATATCCGTGCCAGTTTGGGCTGTTATTCGGTCTTGGCGCCCGGCGCGATGCGGATCACCTGCCCCTGCCCGCCCCTGCCATCGGCCTGATCGAGGCCGCGAATCCGCAACCGATCCTGCGGTATGCCGTCCAGCTTGAGCGCGCGGGCGACTGCGCCGAGACGGGCGGCCGCAAGATCCCAGTCGTCGAAACGCTGGCGCGCGCGGTCGCTGCCATGGCTGCGAATTTCCACGCCACTGGCTTGCCCGGCATATTGGCGGGCAATGACGGAGAGGCGGGCGCGGCCCTGATCGGTGAGCATGGCTTCGCCTGGCACGAACAGTTCGACCGCGCGAATCTCCACGCCCGGCCGCATGACGCGGCCGCCAAATTGCTGCGCGACCTGCCCCAGCATGGCGTCGCGGCGCGATCCGCTGGCCTGCAACAGGACGAAGAAGGCCAGCAGCAGAAGCAAAAGATCGGCGAAACTGACCGCCCAGCGGTTGCGCCGCGCGGCGACGGTGGTGGGCGCGCTCATGCGACTTCGCGGATCGACGCCCGGCGCAGCGGTGCATTTTCGCGCCGCGCGATGCCCAGCATCCGGGCGACGACCTCCTGCTGCCACGCCAGTTCGCGTTCGGACAGGTCGGCCAGGCGGGCGGCAATGGGCGCTGCGATCATATTGGCGATGACGACGCCATAAAAGGTGGTGAGCAGCGCCAGCGCCATGGCGGGGCCGAGCGCGGCGGGATCATCCATCGCCGCGAACATGCCAATAAGGCCGATGATCGTCCCGGCCATGCCCAGCGCGGGCGCGGCATCAGCGATCGACAACCATACATTGCGCGCACCGGCATGGCGCTGCGCCCGGTCGGCCAGCGCCTGCGCCGCCCATAATTCGAACAGGTCGGCGCGGTCGCTGTTGGCGAGCCTGCGGGCGGCTTCGGTCAGGAAGGGATTGGCGGTCTTGACCCGGTCAGTGCAGGACAGGCCGCGCAGCTGCGCCACCTGATCGATTTTGAGCATGGCGGCGCGCGCCGCATCACGATCCCGCGTCGGATCGGCAGTGACCAGCGGCACGAGCGCCGCGATCGCCCGGCCAAGCGCCGCGACCCCGTTCTGGAACAGCGCGACCAATATTATGCCCGCGACCATGGCCAATAATGTCAGCGGGTCGAACAGATGGCCCATCATCGCGATCATGCAAATTCGTCCCCATTTTGGCCGTCACCGGACAGCGGCAAGGCAGTGCCGCCGACCGGCAATTTCTTGCCGCCCTTGCCGCCCCTATCCGCCAAAGCCCCGTATTCCGGGGATTTTCGCCCTACCCCTGCGTCACCTGCGCAAATTGGCACGGCTCTTGCGAATATCAGGCTGGATCGCCCGTATCGAACGCCATCAGGCATAAGAACGGCAGCGGTCGACCAACTTTTAGGCCTGGCAAAGGGCAAAAGGCATGTCGGTGGAAGAAAGTCTGTTCGGGATCCATGGAAAGGCGCTGGCGCTTCGTTCGCAGCGTCTGTCCCTGCTCGCGTCCAACATCGCCAATGCCTCCACCCCCGGCTACAAGGCGCGCGACATCGATTTCGACGCCGCGCTGAAGCAGGCGACGACGCAAGCAAGCGGCGGCGCGGCTGACGTGTCCAAGGCCGTCGACGACGCCATGGGCTATCGCGTCCCGCTGCAACCCAGCCTGGACGGCAACACGGTGGAACTGAGCACCGAACAGACGCTGTTTGCGGAAAATGCCGTCAAATATCGCACGACCCTCTCCTTCCTTGAGGGCCGCATCAACACCATCAACCGCGCACTGAAGGGAGAATGAGCATGAGCGGCTCTGGCCCCATGAATGTTTTTGACATTGCCGGTCGCGCCATGAGCGCGCAGCTGGTGCGTCTGAACGCGACGGCTTCCAACATGGCGAACGCGGGCAATGTCACCGGCAGCGCCGCCGAAGCCTATCGCGCGATCAAGCCGGTGTTCCAGTCAGTCACCGACAGCCCAGGCGTGTCGACGGTCAAGGTCGACAAGGTGGTCACAACCGACGCGCAGCCGACCAAGCGGCACGATCCCAATCACCCGCTGGCCGATGCCAATGGCGATGTGTGGGAAGCGGCGGTCGATAGCAATGCCGAGATGATCGACATGATCGAGACGGCGCGCATGTACCAGAACAATGTGCAGGTGCTCAACACCGCCAAGTCCCTGATGCTCGAAACCATAAGGATCGGCAAATGACGACATCCACCGTCACCGACAGCGCCGGGCTTTCGGTCTATAATCCGACTGCCAAGGTCGGCACCGGCAAATCCGAAATGGGTCAGGGGGATTTCCTGCGCCTGCTCACCGCGCAGATGCAGACACAGGACCCGTTCGAGCCGGTCAACAACGCCGAAATGGTGTCGCAGATGGCGACCATCACCAATTCGAGCGGCATTGCCGAAATGAACGCCAATCTGGCGTCGATCAAGGAACAGCTGTCGGGCACGCGCCTGGGCGATGCGGCGAGCTGGATCGGCAAATCCATGCTGGTGCAGAGCAATATCGCCGCGCCGGACGCAAATGGCCTCTATGCTGGCCAGATCACCCTGCCCGCCGCAGTCGATGGCGCATCGGTCGATCTGGTCGATGGCAATGGCAATGTCGTCAAGTCGATCGATCTGGGCGCACGGCCCGCGGGCGATGTCAGCTTCTATTGGGATGGCAAGGACGACACCGGCGCAACCGTCAGCAACGCCGCGCTTCAGGTCAAGGTCAGGGGCGCGACCCCCAGCAAGGTCGCGACCTGGGCGACGATCGCCGCCGTCCAGTCTCCGGCGGACGGCTCCGCATCCAAACTCATCACCGCGCTCGGCACCTACAGCCCGTCGGACGCCATCAGCCTGAGCTAATCCACTCGTTTTTCACGCTTATTTTCACCCCCATTTTCTGTTCACCTAGGGAGTTACGCCATGACCTTCTATGTTTCCCTGTCCGGCCTCAAGGGCGCGCAGGCCGATCTTTCGGCCATTTCCAACAACGTCGCCAACGTCAATTCGACCGCGTTCAAGAAGAGCAAGGCGCAGTTCGGCGACATTTTCGCCGCCGCGCCGATGCAGACCACGCATCAGGTCGCTGGCCAGGGTGTGCGCGTGCAGGGCATCAGCCAGCAATTCACCCAAGGCACGATCGAAACCACCGACAAGACGCTGGACATGGCCATCACCGGCGAAGGCTTCTTCACGGTCAAGGCTGAAGACGGCACGATCAGCTACACCCGCAACGGCGCTTTCTCGGTCGATGACGATCGCTACGCGCTCGACACCACCGGCGCACGCATGCAGGTTTTCCCCGTCGATCCCGACACGGGCGTTCCGACCACGACCCCCACGGCTGCCAGCACGCCTGCCGATCTGGTCGATCTGCAGGTGCCGACCACCTATCAGGGTCTGCCCGACGGCGCGCAGCTGACCAGCGTGGGCGTGGCCAAGGACGGGCTGGTATCGGCCATCTATGCCGATGGCAGCACCGTCTATCTGGGTCAGGTCGCCATGGCGTCCTTCAACAGCCTGGAAGGCCTGCGCCAGCAGGGCGATGCACACTGGTCGTCCACCGTCGCCAGTGGCAGCCCGATCCTGGGTCTGGCCAATGAAGGCATGTTCGGCGCGGTCAACACCGGGTCGCTGGAGCGGTCCAACGTCGACATCACCGACGAACTGGTGTCGCTGATCGCGGCGCAGCGCAACTTTCAGGCGAACAGCAAGGCGATCGAGGCGGCGAACACGCTGACCACCACCATCGTCAACATCCGCACCTGATAAGCGAACCGCGCCGGTCTCTGCCTACAGGGTGGGGACCGGTGCGACTTTCCAGCGAACGTAGGAATTTTCCATGGACCGGCTCGTCAATACGGCACTTACCGCGATGCGCGGCGCAATGGCCCGGCAGGCGTCGATCGCGAACAATCTCGCGAACGCCAATACGGTGGGCTTTCGCGCCGAAATCGCCAATGCCGAGACCCGCTGGATCAAGGGCGATACGTTCGACACCCGCGCACAGGCATCCGAACAGGTGATCGCCGCCGACATGGCGCAAGGCGCGGTCACCCAGACGGGCAATGCGCTCGACGTGGCCCTGAACGGTGATGCATTGCTCGCCGTTCAGGGCGCCGACGGCAGCGAAGCCTATACGCGGCGCGGCGACCTGAAGATCAGTGACAGCGGCCTGCTGACCACCGGCGACGGCATGCCCGTACTGGGTGAAGGCGGCCCCATCACCCTGCCCCAGCTCGACAGCGTGTCGATCGCGCAGGATGGCAGTATCTGGGGCGTGCCGCAGGGTGGCGACGCGGCCAATCCGCAGCGGATCGATGCGCTCAAGCTCGTCAATGCGACGGGTTCCGGCATCGCCAAGGGCACGGATGGCCTGTTCCGCGAAGTCAATGGCGGCGCATTGCCGCAAGACCCGCTGGCCACCGTCACCAGCGGATCGATCGAAGGATCGAACGTCAATCCAACCAGCGCGCTGGTCCAGATGATCGAGGCGAGTCGCGCCTTTGAAACGCAGGTCAAGCTGATCGACACCGCCAAGCAGCTGGACGATGGCGGCGCATCGCTGATGCGGCTTGATAGTTAATCTGGCACGAACCTTGCTTTTATTGAGGCATCAGGCGTCCCTTCACTGCGACGCTTTACGGAGATGAGACGATGAGCAACGCCGCCCTTCATGTCGCCCGCACCGGCCTCGATGCGCAAAACACCAAGATGCGCGTGATCGCCAACAACCTGGCGAACGTCAACACCACCGGATTCAAGCGCGACCGCGCCGATTTCGAAACGCTCGCCTATCAGCAGATGATTGCGGCCGGCGCCAATTCGGACAGCGAAAACAAGTTCGCAACCGGCCTCAACCTTGGCTCCGGCGTGTCGTTGCAGGGGACGAGCAAGATCAACACCCAGGGCACGCTGACCGAAACCGGCAATGCGCTCGACATGGCGATCGAAGGCTCCGGCTTCTTTCAGGTCCAGCGCCCGGACGGCTCCATCGCCTATACCCGCGCAGGCAATTTCAGCGTCACCGCCGAAGGCACGGTCGTCACCAGCGACGGCCTGCCGCTGATCCCGCAAATCACCGTGCCGGAAGGCGCGACGTCAGTAACGGTCGGCAATGACGGCACCGTGTCCGCGACGCTCCAGGGTGAAGCGACGCCGACCCAGCTTGGCCAGATCGAACTGGCGACTTTCATGAATGCAGCGGGGCTTTCCGCGATCGGCGGCAACCTGCTGGTCGAAAGCGCCGCCAGCGGTACGCCGCAGGTCGGCGTCGCGGGCCTTGAAGGACGCGGATCGATCCGATCGGGCAGCCTCGAAACGTCGAACGTCAATGTCGTCGAGGAACTGGTCGACATGATCGAGACCCAGCGCGCCTATGAGGTCAACAGCAAGATGATCAAGGCGACGGACGAGATGCTCCAGTACGTCAACCAGAATATGTGATCGGACTGATGCGCACCCTCCTCATCGCCTTCACCGCCACATCACTGGTCGCTCTCGCCGCCGCCCCCGCTTATGCGGGCAAGAAGCGCGATACCGAGCGCGCGCTCTATGCGCCGACCGTGGTGGCGCAGCCGGTCGCGCCGCCATCCAATGGTTCGATCTTTCAGGCATCCATGGGCTATACCCCCCTGACCAGCGGCGCGCGCGCCACGGCGGTGGGCGACATCATCACCATCGTGCTGGTCGAGCGGACGCAGGCGACCAAGAGCAACAGCGCCGACACCAGCCGCGACGGCAATCTGGGCCTGACGCCGCCATCGACCGGCCTGCTGTCCAAGCTGTTTTCGGCCAGCGACGTCGCCATGGGCGGCCAGAACGGCTTTAACGGCAAGGGCGGGGCGACCCAGTCCAACGCGCTGTCGGGTGAGATTACCGTGACGATCGCGGCGACATATCCCAATGGCACCATGCTGGTGCGGGGTGAAAAGGCGCTGACGCTCAATCGCGGCGACGAGTTCATCCAGATCAGCGGTCTCGTCCGCCAGGCCGATATCGGCCCGGACAACCGCATCGCATCGACCCGCGTGGCCGATGCCAAGATCATCTACACCGGCAAGGGCGAGATCGCCCGTGCCAGCAAGCAAGGCTGGCTGCAGAGTTTCTTTTCAAAGATCAGCCCGTTTTGATGGAGCGTTTCGTGATCCTAGCCTCGCGCCCGACCTTCATCCTCCCCTTCAAGGGGAGGTGGCTGGCCAACGGCCAGACGGAGGGGTGTCGCCCTATCGTTGGCGGGACACCCCTCCACCACGCCCTACGGGCGCGGTCCCCCTCCCCTTCCAGGGGAGGATGGCATAACCGCATTCTCCTCGCGCTGATCCTGCTGCTAGCCTCCTTCGCCGTGCCCGCGCAGGCGGAACGGGTGAAGGATCTGGGCACGTTCCAGGGCGTTCGCCCCAACCAGCTGACCGGCTATGGCATCGTCGTCGGGCTGGCAGGCACGGGCGACGACAGCCTGCAATATGCGACCGAGGGCATGAAGGGCGTCGTGTCGCGCTTTGGCCTGACGCTGCCGCAGGGGATCAATCCCGCGCTCAAAAATGCGGCGGCCGTGCTGGTCACCGCAGACCTGCCCGCTTTTTCGAAGCCCGGCCAGCGGCTGGACATCACCGTGTCGGCGCTGGGCAAGGCCAAGTCGCTGCGCGGCGGCACGCTGATCCTGACGCCGCTTCGCGGTGCGGACAATGAAATCTACGCCATGGCGCAAGGCAATCTGGCCGTGGGCGGTCTGGGCGTGTCCGGCGCAGATGGCAGCCAGGTGTCGGTCAATATCCCCTCGGCCGGGCGCATCCCCGGCGGCGCGACGGTAGAGCGCGCGGTGGCGACCGGGTTCGATACCGCGCCCACGCTGACCTTCAACCTTGCGGAAGCGGACCTCACCACGGCGCTGCGCGTAGCCGACGGCATCAACCGCGCCTTTGGCGATCGCCGCGCCCGCGCCATGGACGCTGTATCCGTGACGATCGACGCCATTCCGGGGGCGGAGGACCGCATCCTGATGATGGGCATGATCGAAAATATCGAGATTGCGCCCGCCGATGCACCAGCCAAGGTCATCGTCAACGCGCGTACCGGCACGGTCGTCATCAATGGCGCGGTGCGTATTCATCCCGCCGCCGTCGCGCACGGCAAATTGACCGTCAGCGTCAATGAAAGCCCGCGCATCGTCCAGCCCGCGCCGTTCAGCCGGGGCCAGACAGCGCAGGAAGAGTCGAGCAACATCAGCATCGACGAACAGAAAAAACCTATGGTTAATTTTAAAGGCGGGGCGTCGCTGGCCGATATAGTCAAGGCGGTCAACGCCATCGGGGCATCTCCTGCCGACATGGTCGCGATCCTGGAAGCGCTCAAGCAGGCGGGCGCAATGAAAGCGGAACTGGTGGTATTGTGATGCAGATCAGCGCGACATCCTCCGCGACCGCCCCGTCGGGCGCAACGCCCGCGAACAAGGCCAGTCTGGAAAAGACCGCGCAGCAGTTCGAAGCGATTTTCCTCCGCCAGATGATCGGCGCGATGCGATCCGCCAGCCTGGCCGAAGGCATTTCCGATTCCAGCGCGACCGAGCAGTTTCAGTCGATGGCCGATTCGCGCACCGCCGACGCGATGGCGAGCGGCAACAGCCTGGGCATCGCGCAATTGCTGATCAAGCAGTTCGGCGCCAAGCCTGCGCCTGACGCACCCGCCGGGACGACAACGCCATGAGCGACCTGTTCATCATCGGCGCTTCGGGCACCCGCGCCTATCGCACCGCGATGGCGGCGATTGGCGAGAATATCGCCAATGCCAGCACCGATGGCTATGCCCGCCGGTCCGTAACGACGGCCGAATCCGGCGCGTCCACATCCACCATGGCCATGTATGTGTCCAAGGCGAATTTCGGCGGCACGCAGGTGACGAGCATCAATCGCGGCACCGACCCCTATCTGGACGCCACGGTGCGGCTGACTGGCATGGGGCTGGGCAGTTCGACCGCACGGCTGCGCTGGCTGAGCGACGCTGAAAATGCGCTCAACGACACGGGCACCGGCATCGGCGCGCTGATGACCGGCATGTTCCAGAATATGGAAAAGCTGGCCGCCAGCCCGTCCGACACATCGCTGCGCGTCACCACATTGGACAGCATTTCCCGCGTCGCGCAGGCCTTCAACCAGACCGCCGCGGACCTGGAAGCCGTGTCGGAGGGCATTGCGACCGAAGCGCAGGCGTCGGTCAGCACGGTCAACCGTTCGCTCGAAGCGCTGGCCGACATCAACAATAGCCTGTTGCGCGCGCAGCCGGGCACCTCTGCCTATTCGCAGTTGCTCGACAGCCGCGACGCCGCCTTGCAGGACCTGACCGAAAATCTGAACGTCACGATCAGCTTTGGCGCGCATGACAGCGCGCAGATCAGCTATGGCGGGCAAACGCTGGTACAGGGCAATGTCGCCGCCAGCCTGGTGGCGAACAGCAATGCCGACGGCACGCTGGCCCTGACGCTGGCCGACGGCACGGCGCTCGCCACGCCAGCCAATGGCGCGCTGGGCGGCCTGTTTTCTGCGGCCAGTACCGTCACCGACCGCCGCGCAAGCCTCGACACGATTGCCGGGCAATTCGTCACCGACATGAACGCCTGGCACGCGCAGGGCGTCACCGATGCCGGCAATGCCGGCGCGGCGCTATTATCCTATGGCGGCAGCGCGGCCAGTGTCGCGGCGTTGATCACCGATCCGGCGGAACTGGCCACCCGATCATCGAACGGCACGCTGAACGGCAACCTGCTGACCGTCACGTCCACCCTGCGTGGCAATGGCAGCGTCGAACAGGCCTGGACCGCGCTGATCGCCACCCATGGCAATCTGCTGGCGGCGACAAAGTCGGAAAACACCACTGCGCAAAGCCGCAGCGACCAGGCGGTCGCAGCGCGCGAAGCGGTGAGCGGCGTCGATCTGGACATGGAAGCGGCCGACCTTCTGCGCATCCAGCAGGCCTATTCGGCCAGCGCCAAGATCTTGCAGGTCGCCAAGGAAACCATCGATTCCATCCTTCAGATTCTCTGAGCCGCGAAAGGGCTGAGCCATGGTAGGTATCACCAACAAGATCATGCTCGCCGAAATCCGCCGGCAGCAGCAATTGTCGCAGAATATCGTCGACGGACAGACCGCCATTTCCACCGGCGTCACGCTGAACAAGCCGTCGGACGACGCGCTCGCATGGGTGCAACTGTCCGACGTGGGCCGGGCGCAGGCGCAGCAGTCCGCGTGGCAGACCAATATCAGCTATGGCAAGACCCGCGCCGCCAATGCCGAAGCCAATCTGGACGAGGTCAACAATCTGCTGACCCGCGCGCAGGAACTGGTGTCGTCATCCCGCAACGGATCGGTCAACGATACCAGCCGCGTCGCGATCTACGAGGAAATGTCGACCATCCGCGCGACCATCAGCGAACTGCTGAACCAGACGGACTATCAGGGCGTATCGGTTTTCGACGATCAGCAGAGCGTGCTGGTGCCGGTCAGTCGCGGCCTCAACCTGGCCGTGGTTGCGACGAGACAGGAAGTTTCCGAAGGGATCGACGTCAACGGCACGCCGATGTCGATCGACGACATGCTGGGCCAGAGCATCGCCGCCCTGCAAAGCGGGGACGACGATGCGGTTGCGGCGAGCCTGGACGCGATGAAGATCGGGCAAAACCATATCACGGTGGAACTGGCGCGGCAGGGCGTGCGCAGCAACCGGCTGGATGTGGTCGGCGACCGGCTGACCGACATCGACCTTGATCTGACCGAACGGCGCTCCGCGCTGGAATCGACGGACCTGACCGAAGTCATTTCCAATGTGAAGGCGCAACTGATGCAGCTGGAAGCCGCGCAATCGGCCTTCGCCCGGATCAACCAGCGGACATTGTTCGACCTGATCAGCTGATCCGACGAAATTAAGTCGTCGTCCTAAACCGGACGCTAACCAGTCCGTATTAACCAGATGACAGGGCGTCGCATGGGACGCCGCCGGGGGCGAAACGCCGCCGGATCGTTTATATCGGGGAATTTCGCATGTTCGCAGCCATCGGACTGGTCGTCCTGCTTGTCATGGTGTTTGGCGGCTTCGCCTTCACCGGCGGCGATCTTGGCCCGGTGCTTCACGCGCTGCCGCACGAAATGCTGATCATCGGCGGCGCGGCAGTCGGCGCGCTCATCATCGGCAACAGCGGATCGGACCTCAAGGCGCTGGGCGGTGGCCTGGGCAAGGTGTTCAAGGGCGCCAAGTACAAGAAGCAGGATTTTCTGGACTGCATCTTTCTGGTGAGCAAGCTCATGAAAACGCTGCGGGTCGAAGGACCGGTGGCGCTGGAGCCGCATATCGAAGACCCTTCGACCTCCACCATCTTCACCGAATATCCCAAGCTGATGAAGGACAAGGCGCTGATCCACCTGATCAGCGATACGCTGCGTCTGGTCGTCATCTCGTCCGGCACGCTCGATCCGCATGCGGTGGAGGAGGTGATGGATAACAGCCTCAAGACCCACCATCATGAAGCGATCAAACCCGCCGACAATCTTCAAGGGCTGGCCGACGCGCTGCCCGCGCTCGGCATCGTCGCGGCGGTGTTGGGCGTGGTCAAGACCATGGGATCGATCGACCAGCCGCCCGCCATTCTGGGCGCGATGATCGGATCGGCGCTGGTCGGCACCTTCCTTGGCATTCTGCTCGCCTATGGCATGGTCAATCCCTTCGCCAACCGCTGCCGCTCGGTGATTGAGGCGGACGGGGCGATCTACCATGTCGTCAAGCAGATCATCATCGCTTCGCTGCACGGCCATCCGCAGCCGCTGGTGATCGAGGCGGCCCGGTCCGGGCTGACCCATGCCAACCAGCCCGGCTTTGCCGAAGTGTTTGACGGCATGCGGGGCAAATAAGCCATGGCGGAAAAAAAGCGCGGCGCGAACGAGCCGGAACCCCGGCCGATCATCGTCAAGAAGATCATCGTCGATGGCCATGGCGGCCATCATGGCGGTGCGTGGAAAGTCGCCTATGCCGATTTCGTGACCGCGATGATGGCGTTCTTCCTGCTGATGTGGCTGCTGGGCGCAACCACCGAAAAGCAGCGCAAGGCGCTAGCCGACTATTTCACCCCGACCCTTGTCGAGCTGAAAATGGCCTCGGCGGGCTCCACCGGGCTGATGGGGGGCGACAGCATCACAGGCAAGGAAAATTACCCGACCACCGGCGGCCAGGGCAACCTGTCCATCACCATCCCGCGTGACGCGACCGGCACCAAGGATCAGGGCGGCAAGGCGATGCGCGCCGCCGACCGGCAGAAGTTCGAATCGATCAAGAAGGATCTGGAAGCGCGCATGGCGCGGCAGAAGGGCATGGCGAAGCTGCGCAAGAATGTGCGCTTTACCGAAACCCGCGAAGGGTTGCGCATCGACCTGATCGACGAAGCGGATTTCGCGATGTTCGCGATGGGCACCGACCGGCTTGTGCCGCAGGCCCGCGCGCTGATCAGCGAAGTCGCGACCGTGCTGCAAACCATGCCGAACCCGCTGATCGTGCGCGGCCATACCGATGGCCTGCCCTATGCGTCGGGCCGGACCATGAACAATTGGCTGCTGTCATCGACCCGCGCCGAATCGACGCGCAAGGCGCTGGCCGACAGCGGCATCCCCAACAATCGCTTCGCCCGGATCGAAGGCGTCGCCGACCGCGAACCCTTTATCAAGAACGACGCCTATGACCCGCGCAACCGGCGCATGTCGATCATCCTGGGCTGGACCCGTGGCGGCAACAATGCGGACGATGCGGATATGGACGCGGAAACCAGGGCCGCGATCAAGGAACGCGACGACCCGACCCGCGTGGCGAAAAAGGCAGCGCAGAGCCTGGACATGGGCGGCACCGGCCTGCCCGGCGGCGCGACGCTGCTGAACCCGACGGCGCCTGGGACTTCGGGGAAGCCGGGGAAGCATTGAGGATGGTTGGGTAGCGAGAGCGAGCGGGGAGCAGATTGTCTGGTTTACAGGTGCAAGCACCGTAAAGGAGACATGCCTTTCACCGTCACCCCAGCGAAGGCTGGGGTGACGATCAAGGAAATGGCCGATTCCAAGTCGCGGCACAGCATATTCCAGAGGCAACTTTTGATCGCTTTTGGACCCTCCGTCTAACCCCTCTTCCTTTAAGGACGAGGGCGTGACACCCTCACGGCGCCGCGCGCCACCAGCGTCGATCCCCAAGGGGGAAGGGAGCCTTGCTTCGCGCTGGCGTCATCTACCCGGCGCACAAAAAAGGGGCCGTTTTGGCGGCCCCTTTTGTCTCATTCGGCTTTGCGTGTGATCAGCGCGGCGGCTGGGCGCCTGCTGCGCCTTGCTGTTGCTGCATCATCTGCTGCATCTGCATGATTTCGGCGCGCGACTTGAAGTCGTGCAGTTCGACGTCGAAGACCAGGATCGAACCGGCGGGAATCGGACCTGCGGCCTGATCGCCATAGCCAAGCTGCGGCGGGATCCAGAGGCGGTATTTGCCGCCCTTCTTCATCTTTTGCAGGCCTTCAGAGAAGCCGGGGACGACGCCGTCGATCGGCATCGGCGCCTGCGGATTTTCGTCGAACACTGTGCCGTCGAGCAGCGTGCCCTTATAGCCTACCAGCGCCACGTCGGCGGTGGTAGGGCTGGGACCAGTGCCTTCTGCCAGCACCTTATATTGCAGACCCGACGGAGTGGTGATCACGCCTTCAGCATCGGCATTCTGCGCCATGAAGGTAGCGGGCGAGGCTTTGACGCCCTGCTGCCCGGCCCAGGCCAGACCGCCAGCCGCCAGCGCAAGCGCGGCGACACCAATCCAGAGGCGCGTCAAAGACCCCCTGGCGATAGGACGAAGGGGAACGGCCGTTGTGGACATGGCGACGCTTCTCGCAATTCAGGGGCAGGCAGGCAGCAGGAAAGCGGGACGGCACGGGCCGCCCCGGCGGCGCTTACTTCGCGCCGTCGCGCTCGGCGCGCTTGCGATCCATCTTGCGGGCGCGGCGCACGGCGGCGGCCTTTTCACGGGCGCGCTTTTCCGACGGCTTTTCGTAGTGACGACGCAGCTTCATTTCGCGATACACGCCTTCACGCTGCAGCTTCTTCTTGAGCGCGCGGAGGGCCTGGTCGACATTATTGTCGCGAACGATGATCTGCATAAGTCCGTCAATCTCCAATCGAAAACGAGCCTTTTGCCGGGATTTTTCAATCCGTCCCGACAGCCCGTCGCAATAGCAAAGCCTGTGAGTCGTCGCAGGTCGCCCTACGCCGTGTGGGGCGCGCCCTACCAGCAGAGTCGCAGCAATTCAACCCTAAAGCCCGCACTATGGACTAACGGGCGCGGAAAGCGGATAGTCCTGGCCATGATATAAGAGAGGATCGCCCATGGCCAGCGCCGCAAAACGCCCCGATATGTCCGCCGCCGAATGGGAGGCGCGCCAGCAGCTGGCCGCCTGCTACCGCATATTCGACCATATGGGCTGGTCCGAGCTCATCTATAACCACATCACCGTGCGGGTGCCCGGAGAGGAAAGCGCCTTCCTGATCAACCCGTTCGGCCTGGGCTATCATGAAGTGACCGCGTCCAATCTGGTCAAGATCGACATTGACGGCGCGGTGCTGGATGGCAGCCCCTATCCGGTCAACCGCGCCGGATTTGTCCAGCATAGCGTGTTCCACCGCCATCTGCCCGACGCCCATTGCATCATCCACACCCACACCACGGCGGGCATGGCGGTGAGCGCCACCGCCGAGGGACTGCGCCCGATCAGATTCTATGCCGCCGCCTTTGCCGGGCAAATCGCCTATCATGATTTTGAGGGCGTCACGATCCGCAGCGAGGAGGGCGAGCGGTTGATCGCCAATCTGGGCGACAAGCGGGTGATGATGCTGCGCAACCATGGCACGTTGGTGATGGCGCAGAGCCTGCCAGAGGCGTTCCTCAAACATTGGCTGCTCCAGCGCGCATGCGAGATTCAGGTGGCGGCTGGCGCGGCGGGAACGCCGGTGGAACTGAGCGCGGAGGTGATCGCGGTGCATCAGCGCGATCTGGCCGGGGTGCAACTGCCGGTGGGGCCGGGCGTCCCGGATTTCCAGGCGATGGTGCGGCTGATCGACCGGGTGGACCGGAGCTGGCGGGATTAGGGAGACTTGTTGTCCTCCCCCGGCGAGCGAGGTGGCTGGCCACAGGCCAGACGGAGGGGTGCCGCCCTCACGATAGGGCAACACCCCTCCGTCATCGCTACGCGATGCCACCTCCCCTACAAGGGGAGGATGCTCACGGCGGCGGGCAGTTGTTCCCCTCATCCGCCAGCCGTCGCACCTCTTGCGCCGCGACCTGGGCCAGCCAGGCGCGGCGTTCGGCCTTGTCAGCATTTTCCTCCGCCAGCTTGCGCGCGGCCTGCGCCTCGTTGCGCTGCTGCACCGCCATGCGGGCATAGGTGAAGGCGGCGATCGACAGGCCGCTCAGCAGCAGGATCAGCAGGAAGGCGAAGGAGCCAAGCGCCACGGCGATGCGGCGGCTGCGGCGCTGGTCGCGGCGGTAGAGGCTGGCATAGGGCGTACCAAGCAGCCCGGCGATCAGCTTGAGCTTGACGATATTGCGGTCGTTTTTCTGAAGGTCGGGCGCAAGCGGTTCGAGCGGTTGGGTGCGATCCAGTTCGCCCTGGGCATCCAGCGCGAACAGCAGGGGCGCGGGGAAACAGTCCGTGTCGGGATCTCCAGGCTTGCCCGCCGCAATCAGCGCGAACACCGGCGCGTCCGGATTGATCGTCTTGAAGCTGCGAATTTCCTTGTCGACCCAGACCGACCGGGCGGCAGTGGGCGAGCAGATGACGATCAGCGCATCGGATCGGGCAAGCGCGCCCAGCAATTTGGGGCCGAGTTCGGCTGCACCCGCCAGTTCATCCTCATCGCGGAAAATCGGGCGCAAACGGGCGGGGATAGGGCCACGATCGCCCCCCGTGCCGACCAGCGCCTTTGGCACGCGATAATTTTCGATCGCGCGGTGGAGCCAGCGGGCAACCTTCATGTCGGCATGGCTGTAACTGATGAAGGCGGCATAGCGCCCCGCCCCCGCCCCGCCCACCAGCGCGGTCAATTGTTTGGCCAAGTCCGCGCCGCCGCTCAGCACTGGCTTTCCAACGGCCGTGGCAGTATCCACGGGAATGGAGATTATCTTGCTGAAAGGGTTGGACATGAAGCGTAAAATCCTAGTCGCAAGCGCTGCGATGATGCTGGCACAAGGTGGCGCGATGGCGCAGCAGGCCGCGCCCGCCGCCCAGCCCGCCGCAGTCAAGCCCGCCGATCCGTTCGAACAGGCGATTGCCGCGCGGCAAGTGGCCGACTTCGCCCGGCGCGAGGGTGATCCCTATGCGATGCTGACAGCCGCACGGATGCTGAAGCAGGTGCCCATGAGCGAAGGCGAAGCAGCGGCAGGGGACGAGGCGGCCTTTTCCCCCGACGCGCTGTTTGCCGAGGCCAAGGCGCTGGCCCGTGACGATCAGGCATTGCTGTTGCAGATTCGCCTGTCCCAGTCCGCGTCTGGGCGCGGGGTGATGGCGTCGGCGTTCGGCAAGGGGCTGGTGCGGCGGGTACAGGACGTCAATCCGCGCAACGCCTATCGCTTCACCGTGACCGCCAAGGGTGGCGAGCCGCTGCGCATCGGCGCGATCGGCGACATCGGCACCAGCATGTATATCCGCCTGCTCGATGCGTCGGGCAAGCAATTGTGCCTGGACGACAATGCCGATTATGCGCCGGTCTGCGCGGTGACGCCCCGCGCGTCGGGAGAATATCGCATCGACATCGGCAACAAGAGCGCGGCCAAGAGCCGGACGGTGATTTTGAGCAATTGACCGGACGGGCGCGACAGGCATCGCGTCAGTTGCCGGTATAAAGCTCGCCGATCGACAGGCTCGCGTGCCCCGGCGACTTGGCCAGCAATTCGCGGATCGGCGCGACCAGCCAGTTGGCGGCGCGCTGATTTTCGACCGTGCGCAGCAGGACGCGGAAGGCTTCCGGCGGCTGAGGCGTCACCAGGGCAACGACATGGTCCGCGCCATAGGGAGCGATGACCTGGCTTTCGAGGACCGGCAGCGACTGGCCGGGGGCGAGGCGACCGTCGCCGTCCGACGGCGCGACCGGGAAAAGGCGCTGGATCGTGCCGTCCGACGCTATGTTGAACACAGTGGCATATTGTGGCGCGGCGACACGCTGGCCGTCCGCCTGTAGCGCCAGCGTGACCGGCGCGCCGGACGGATAGCGCGCACCATTGTCGAGCGGGCCGACGACTAGCCGGGCGCGCTGTTCGGACAGGAGCGGTCGCATCGTTTCGATCGCGGCCCATTTGTCGATGACCCCGCGCAGCTGCGGCAGGGTTTTGACATTTTGCGCGACCATGTCGCCCGTGCGGCGGAGCATGACGTGGCGGACATTGTCCCAGACGAAATCCGCGCCTTTGCCATCACTCAGGACACGCCAGGGATGGTCAGGGCCGGCGACGCTGGCCCGCGCCTTCACATCAGCGACGTAGAGGCCGGGCAGCGGCGGCGCGACGGGGGGCGCGGGTGGCGGCGGCACGGTGGCGAACAGCCCCTGCCCTTCGCGGCCCGGCGGGATGATGATGCTGCTTTCCTGCCGCTGGCCACTCAACATGCGGACCTGGACATTGAGATAGGTGCCCAGTTCACCGATGGTCAGCTTGCCATCGCCATCCTGATCCGCCGCCATGCCCCTGCCATCGGCTCCTGGCGTGGTCAGCCCCTGTTCGAACGACCATGTAAGGAAACCGCGTGTCGGCGCGCCTTCGACCGGCAGGGCATTTTCCCATGCGATCTGATCGTCGCGGGCAGCGCCGATATAGAAAAGGTTTGGCAGATCTTCCCGCGTGGCGGTGAGCGCCGCGCCCTCGACCGAAGCCAAGGTGCTGGCGAAACGCGGCGCGGGGCGAGAGCCCAGTTCGACATTGCGGCCACCCAGCGTCAGGCGCGGGGTCATGCCCATCGCGCGCGGATCGACAGATCGGTGCAGCGTGCCCGAATGGCAGGTGTCCGCCATCATCAGCACCTGCACGCCGCGCGGCACGTAGAGGGCCAGCCAGGTGTAGAAATCCTTGTCGACGATGAAGCGTTCAGCGTCCTTGCTGTCAGGATCGAAACCGGGCAGCGGCAGGAACTGGTCGGTATCGCCGTCTCGCGTCCCCTTCACGCTGGCTTCGGCCAACGCGCCATGGCCGGTATAGTAAAGGAATATCCAGTCGCCCGGCTTGGAACGTAGCCCCAAAGCATGGAGCGCGGTTTCAACCGTGGTCCGACTGACACCTTCATTGCGCAATATTGTGACATCGCTGGCGCCCTGACCGCGAATCACTGTTTCCATCGCTGCAAGATCATTTTCGGGACCAGCAAGATCCATGATCTGGGACGAGTGGAACTGCCATGCGCCCACCAATAGGGCGCGGGTTTCGGCTTTAGCGAGCGAAGGAGATGCCATTATTGTGACAAAAGCGGTTAATACTGTTGCCCAGAGTCCAAGAAGCCCCTTCCCCACTTGGGATCTCCCGCGATTTTTTGTTGCCTGTTCAGTTATTACCCCATAATCTCATAATGGTTTGGGGAGCAATAACTATATCATGACACGGGGTGGGACGATGATAATAGTCAGAAGCTTCTTAACCATTGCTGCGGCGGGGTTTTTGTTAGGATCTTCCTCCGCCGCACTGGCGCAGGCCAACCCGCCCGCGACACCGGCGCAAGGCGGGGCGGGCAACGCGACCGATGGCGCTGCCGGGCGCGGCGTGCGCATCCTGCAACCCGAAACGTCCCCCGCGAATATCGTTACGAATGGGCAACAGGCTGCGCCTGCCAATGCGTCGCAGCCGGTCACCCCTCCCGCGGCCAATGCCATCGCGCCGGCAAAGCAGCGCCCGACCGCCCCGGCCGGCGCGGGACCAGTCCCGGCGCGCGCGCCGGCTCCGGTTCCTGCCGTGCTGAAATCGTGCGACCGTCCCTTTGCCAAACCCACCCTTCGTTTTGCCAACCCGGCCCGGTTCGACCGCGCGCTCAAAGGCGCGCTGCGGCGGGGCAAGACGGTGGTGGTCGATATCGAATCGCCCTATCCGGTCGCCAATGAAGCGCCCGCGCCGCTGGGCGCCTGGCTGAACGAGGTCGAAAAAAGCGGTGGCATGGTCACCGTCAGCCCCTATTGCCAAAAGGGTCGGGGCCTGGGTGGCTTCCTTGCCAAGCTGTTCGGCGGCGGCCCGGCTGAACCCTATAAGGCTGCGCGCGCCTATGACGCGGTGCTGCATGTCGATTCGGTAGACCAGATCGTCACTCAAGTAGAATTCGCGCCGCGCAAGGCATCCAAATGACCCCACGCCCCGTTTTGTTTCCCGCGCTCCTGTTCCGCGCCATGGCAGCGCTGAGCCTGTTCGTCGCGTTGCTGACTGGCAGCGGCGCGGCGCAAGCGGCGGACGAACCCCGGCTGGCGCTCGTGATCGTCAATGGCGCGTATCAGTCCTTCGACAAGCTGGCGTCCACCTATGCCGATGGCGACAAGATCGCCACCGCGCTCAGCGCGACCGGCTTTGTCGATGCGAATGGCGAAGGGCCGGTGCAGGTGCGGCGTGACCTGTCGCGCGAAGCGATGCTGGCCGCGATTGCCGATTTCCGCGCGAAACTGACCGCTGCCGGACCCAAGGCGTTCGGCATGCTCTATTTTTCCGGCCATGGCGCGGCGCTGGGCAGCTATGGCGACGTCATGCTGCTGCCGGTGGATGCCGGGCGCGACGTGACGGCGGAAACGGCGACGCTGACCCGCGCGGCGCTGACCCGCAATCTGCTGGGGTCCGGCGCGAAAACGATGCTGATCGTACTGGACATGTGCCGGAACGTGCTGGCCGCGCCGCCGCCGTCACTGGCGCAGATGATCGCCGACCAGACCGGGGTCGAAACGAGCGCCGTGGGTGAACTGGCCGGGAGCAAGGGCCTGCGCCGCATGGTGCGCGCGCCCGCCGCCGCGATCCGGCCCGATCAGGGTTATCTGGTCGCCTTTTCCACCAGCGCGGACCAGTTCGCGTTCGACGACGGTATCTTTTCCAAGGTGCTGGCCGAGGAAATCCGCCGCCCGCAGCAGAATATCGCCGACGCCTTGAAGCGCGTGTCCGATCGGGTCGCGCTGTCGTCGGGCAAGAATTTCCAGAAGCCGACCTTCGACTATGGCCTGCAAGGCGCGCCGCCCTGCTTCATTTCCTGCGACCGGGCCGCGAATGACCGCTTCTATGATTGCGCCAACTGCCCATGGATGCGCGCCATCCCCGCCGGCACCACGCCGTTCGGGTCGCCAGCGTCGGAACCGGGGCGCGGCAGCGACGAGCCGGTGCAGGCCGATGTCCGGATCGAACGGCCCTTTGCGATCGGCGTCTATGAAGTGACGATCGCGGAATGGAATGGGTGCGTGCGCGACAATGCCTGCGCGAAGCTGGGCAATTGGGCGAAGGAAAATCCCAACCCGCTGATCCCCGCGACCGACATCAGTTATGAGGATGCGCAGGCGTTCCTGGCCTGGCTGACCGTCAAGTCAGGCCGCACCTATCGCCTGCCGACAGAGGCGGAATGGGAATATGCCAGCCGGGGCGGCGCGCCGACCGCTTTCCCCTGGGGCGACGATATTGCGCCGAGCCAGGCCAATTATGACCATACCGCCCGCTATCGCGGATCGGACACCGCGCCCTATCGCGGTTATCCCGAAAGCGTGAACGCCTATCCCGCCAACGCCCTGGGCCTCAATCAGATGCAGGGCAATGTGTGGGAATGGACATCGGGATGCACCGACCAGTCGTGCCGGATGCGGGTGATCCGGGGCGGATCGTTCGAAAGCGCGCCCGACGCGCTGCGATCGGCCAACCGTTTCACCGTGCCGCCGACCAAGCGGCGGCAGGATGCAGGGCTGCGGGTCGTGCGGGATCTGGACCCGGACGAGATATTCGCCGCGTCCTGACAATTTTTCATGTGGGTTTGGCACCGGACGGGGAAACCGGTGCCGCAAAGGGGGTAAGAGAATGAGAATATATCTGGCGACGGCAGCGCTGATCGCGATTGTGCCGGGGATGGCGCAGGCCGCGCCCTATCTGGCGACGGTGGGCAGTCCCAACAGTCTGCAACATAGCGCGGTATCGACGGCGCTGAACCTGAATGACCTGGACTATGATGACGATCCGGACACGCCGGGTTTCGACATGGAGGGGGATGCCGACACGATCGGCGCGGCGATCACCTATTGGGGCGCCTATGGTAATGAAGGCCAGCGCTATGAGCTGCGCTATCAAAAGGCGCTGCGGCCATTCGAGGGCAGCCGCGCCCGCGTGCTGATCGACCCGGTGCTGAACGTCCTGCACGTCAACAATGGCGCGACCGCGACGATGGGGACGCTGTCCACCGGGATCGAGATACCGGTCCAGCCCAACTGGCTGATCACCCCGCGTGTCGCCTATGGCGTGACCGACGCGGGCGCCTTTTTCGGATCGACCAGCAGCGACCTCATTACCCTGTCGGCCAGCAGCCGATACAAGATCACACAGGTCGGGCGCGGCGACCTGACCATCGGCAATATGATCGGCTGGTCGACCACCACCGATTGGGGGCTGGGGCGCGATCCCGCCTTCTATCTGAAGGAAAATGTCTTCACCTTCCGCAACGGGCTCGCCTATCAATTGCCGTTCAAGGGACGGATGTTCGGCGGGCGACAGGGATCGCTGCGCGCCAGCTATACCTGGACGAAGCTGACCGACGATCCGCAATCCTATGAAAATGTGCACGAGGCGGCGCTGAGCATCGGCGTGCGTACCCGCGAAGCCGAGCAGAAGAGCAAGGCGGAGCAACTGCGCATCGGCCTGATCTACACCCATGGCACCAGCAGCTTTTCGCATGATTTCGATTATGACGCGGTGACGCTGACCATCGGCTATCGCTTCTAGAACCAGAATTTCGGGAGGAACGGGTGATGACACGTCGTTTCGTCACATGGGGCGGTCCGGCATTGCTGGCGCTCTGTGCCGCGGGATCGTCCGCGCAGCAGGGCAATGACAGCCAGTTCATGACCGGCGCTGAACCTGTTTCTCCCGAAGATTATGCCAAGCTGCCCAAACAGGGGCGGTTCCGCGCCTATCTGCCCAAGCGGGTGGACCTGTCCAATGCCTATCCTCCGCCCGGATCGCAGGGACCGCAGCCCAATTGCGTCGCATGGGCCACCACCTATGCCGCGCGCACCTTCCTGAATTTCCGCGACAAGGCGGTGCAGCCGGCCACCCCTGCCGATCAGATGAGCCCGGCCTATGTTTATAACAGGCTGCGTCCGGTCGGATCGCCGTGCGCGGGGACGATCAGCATCGTCCAGGCACTGACATTGCTCAAGAATGAGGGGACGGTCAGCCTGGCCGACTTTCCCGACGACATGACCAAATGCGCGATCCCCGCGCCCGAAGCGCTGAAGGCCAAGGCGGGCAATTACCGCCTGCTCGACTGGCGCGCGGTTGATCGTGAGGTCAAGGACGACTGGCGCACGCCGATCATCCTGGACGATGTGAAGGGTGCGCTGGCGCGCGGCGCGCCGGTGATATTCGCCATGCCGGTTTCTGCCGATTTCAAGGCCCATCGCGGCGATGGCATCTACAGCCGCGCGGAAAAGCCCGAACATGCCAGTTATCACGCCATGGCGATCGTGGGCTATGACGAGGAGCGGCAGGCGCTGCGCATTATGAACAGCTGGGGCCCGATCTGGGGTGACAAGGGCTATGCCTGGATCGACTATGAGACCTTCCGGCTGCTGACGGGCGAAGCCTATTCGCTCGAAGCGCCGGTCGTGCCGGTCGCGCCTGGTGCGCCTACGCCAGCGCCCAAGAGCGCGGCGCAGATCCTGCGCGAACAGGCCGCCGCCATGCCATGCGGCGGCGTCAGCGTGAAAGGCGGCGCGGTGTCGGGCTTTTCCGGCGACCTGAACGCCATTGCGGCGCTGCGCGAGGCGGCGTTGAAGGCGGACCCGAATGCGAAGTTCGAGGTGCGCCATCTGCCATGGCCGCAATGCGAGGCGGCGCTGACTCTGGCGGCGCCGCTGGCCCGCACGGGAACGCGGATCGCGGCGCTGACCGAGGCGGGCATGCCGCGGGACGGCGATCCGGTGACGATGAAGGAGAATGAGATTTTCGGCGTCAGCGCCACCACCACGGCGGCGCGGCCCTATATCAGCATCATCTACCTCCAGGCCGACGGCAGCGCGGTGGAACTGCATCGCGGCCATCCCGAACCCGATGGCAAGGGGGTGCGGCAGGTGATGATCGGCCTGTCCAAAACCGCGCAGCGCTATGCGGTCGCCCCGCCGTTCGGCCCGGAGATGATCGTCGCGCTGGCGTCCGACAAGCCGCTGTTTGGCGATGATGAAGTGATCAATGGCACCGAACGGCAATTTTTGACGCGGTTGCGCGCCAAGCTGGTCGGCCAGTCCGGCGACGGCGTGTCCGCCGCCTTCGTCCGCCTGCATACCAGCAACTGATCCTGGCGATGCACTGGCGCAAGGGAGCATGGCGACCGCCCGTCGCGCCGATCGTGCGGTTCGGGGCGCTGGGGATCGCCTTTCTGCTGGGCATATGGGGTTTTTCCCAGGCCTGTGAACAGGCGGGCATCGCCTCTACCCTGCCGCAGGATGCACTTCGGTCGCTAGGGTTGGCCGTCGGCCATTTCCCGCAGGCGCTGGAGGACCGCGACCTGCCCGTCGCGCTGCATATCGCGCGCTGGGCGCTGCCGCTGCTGACTGTATGGTCCATGGCCGGGCTGGCGTGGACGCAGGTGCGCAATCCCTGGCGGCTGGCGCTTGTCCGGGCGCGCGGCGACCATCTGGTGATTTCCGGCGACGCCGATAGCGAACTGGCCGCGCGGGCGGCGCTCGGCGCGCTGGACGAAGGGCGGCGGGTGCTGCTGTGGCCACGCGATCGACGCGCCGGCTGGGTCCCCGACGCGATCGAAGCCGGGGCAGCGGAGGTCGAGCAGGCGGCGACGGACGAAAGCGTGCAGGCGCTGGCGCTGGACAAGGCGCGGGCGGCGATGCTGCTGAGCCGCGAGGCGCGGACCAACATCGCGCTGGCCGCCGTCCTGATGGCTGAGGCGGCGCGGGTACGCGCCGCCGGTGATCCGCTGGACGTCATCCTGCGCGTCGATGATCTGGACCTGCGACGCAGCGTCGAGCAGCGATTCGAGCAGGGCGACCGCAAGACTGCGCGGGTACGGATGGCGGCGCTGCCGGACATCGCCGCGCGACAGCTGGCGCTGGCCCGCCCGATCGACGCTTTTGCCCGCGCGGGACAGGCGGGGCGCGGGGTGCTGGTCATCGGCTTCACGCCGCTGATCGAACGCTATGTGCTTCGTACGCTGGCGGGCGGCCATTATCGCGATGGCGGAAAGCCGGGCTTTGTCATTCATCTGGCCGATGCGGCGAAGGCCGAAGCGGGTTTCCGCGCGCGCAATCCGGGCGCAGACACACTGTCGCCGCTGCGCTTTGTCGAGGCACGCGCCGACCCGACGGGAATTGGCGCGCTGATCGACCAGCATGTCGCGGCACATGGGGAACCCGTCGCGATCCTGATCGATGCGGGCGGCGACGATCGGACGCTGGCGATCGCGCTGGCGGTCGATGCACGCTATCGGACCGCTGCGCTGGTCGCGCCGCCGATCCATGTGCGCATGGATAGCGGGTATGACGCGCGGCTGGGCGCAGGAATATTGCCGTTCGGGGCACTGGCCAATCTGGCCGATCCCGACATGCTGTTGCAGGACCGGCATGACGTGCTGGCGCGGTCGATCCATGACTTCTATCTGGAGGGACGCTTTGCCGAAGGCGAGCGGATCGGCGTGCGCGCGTCGATGCAGGAGTGGGACGATCTGCCCGAATCCTTTCGCGACGATAACCGGCTGGTCGCTGACTGTTATAGCCTGAAGCTGCGCGACATCGGCGCGCGGCTGGTGGAAGGGAGCGGGCCGTCACTGGTGCTGACGCCCGACGAGCTGGAGGAATTGTCACGCGCCGAACATGATCGCTGGATGGCGGCCAAGCTGGTGCAGGGCTGGACATTCGGGGCGGTGCGCGACGATGCCAAGCGGCTGCACCCCGACATCATTCCCTATGACGAGTTGAGCGAGGCGATCAAGGATCTGGACCGGGAGCAGGTGCGGATCATGGCGCGGTTGCTGGGCGCGTCGGGGCGGCGGGCCTTGCGGGTGCTGCGCGTGGCCATCCTACCCGGCGGCGACGGCGCCTGCCCCGATCCGGGCGCGCTGCTGGCGACGCTGTACGCGCAATATCCCGACCGGGTGCCATTGTTCGCGGGCGATCTGGCCGATGGCTGGGCGCGCGCGATGATGGGCGCGCTGCATCAGCGGGGACATTTGGTCCAGTTGCTGCTGAACGCCCATGTTCAGGCGATCATCGACAGGCTGGACGGTGCGGATGCGCGGATGGCGGTAGCGCTGGTGCGCACGGCGGACAGCCTATACGCCACGACCGATCCGGGGGAGATGCCCGATGCGCAACTGGTCCTGACGCCCGGCCCGATCGAGGATGATCGCGCCGTGCAACTGGGCGGCGACGGCACGATCGTTCGGGCACCATGGGCACGTTGAGGGGCAGCCGCAAGATCGTCGCCGCGGTGGGCGCAGGACTGTGGCTGATCGGGCGCGCGGCGCGCGGCATGGCGCGGCGGCTGGTGGCGGGCGACCGGCTGGCGCAGCGACAACTGGCCGATAGCTTGCCGCTGCATGTGTGGCGCCCCTTGCGCACCCTGCTGCCGCTCGCCGCGCTGGCGGGGATGATCGCCGGGATCGGCGCGGCGCGGCTGCTGGCATTGTATAATGCGCAGATTCCGGTCCAGTCGGCGCTGGCCGAAACGCTGCTGCGCGACATCGTGCCGCTGCTGGTCGGGCTGTTCGCGTCGGGCAGCGTGTCGGTGGCGCTGTCATCGCGGCTGGGGGCAATGTCGCTCAACCGGGAGATTGACGCGCTGGAGGCGCTGGGGCGCGATCCTGTCGGCCATGCCCTGGGTCCAGCGCTGGTTGCGGTGCTGTTGTCGGTGCCGATCCATATGATGCTTGCCGGTCTGGCGGCGCTGGTCGGCTGTGCGCTGCCGCTGCGGTTGATAGCCAATATCGGCTGGGCGCAGTGGGCGGGCTTCGCCTTTTCCCATGAGGCGGCGGCCGCGATGCTGACCGGCATGGCCAAGGTGCTGGTCTATGCGCTGATCGCCTTTGGCGTGGGCGGCGCGGTGGGGGCAAGGCGCGTGCGGTCCCCCGCCGACATTGGCCGTCGCGCGACCACGGCCTTTACCGCCGGGTTGCTGGGAATTTTTGCCGCAGCGGTCCTGTGGACAGCCCTGGCATGAGCGAGATGCTGGCATTTGAGGGCGTCAGTCTGGTGCTGGGCGGCGCGCGGGTGCTGGACCGGATCGACCTGCACATCGGCGCAGGTGAGCGGGTCGCCATCGTGGGGGAGAGCGGCGCGGGCAAGGGCTGGCTGTTGCGGCTGGCGGTCGGGCTGGCGGAACCGGGCAGCGGCATGGTGCGGCTGATGGGGATCGCGCTGGACGAGGCGGATACCGACCAGCGCCGCTTGCTGCGCGCCCGATGCGGGTTGGCGATGCAGGGCGGGTCGTTGCTGGGCGACCTGACCGTCGAGGAGAATATGCGGCTGGCGCTGGGGCGCATGGGCGGACTCGACGCGCGAGCAAGGCGGCGGATCGACCGGCTGCTGCTGGAATATGGGCTGGAGCAGGCGGCGGGCATCCGCGCCGACATGCTGTCCATCGGCGAACGGCGACGGGCGGAACTGGCGCGGGCCTTCATGCGCGATCCGGACCTGTTGATTTTGGACGAGCCGTTCGAGGGCGCCTATGCGCGCGGCGCGGCGCTGGAGGAACAGGTGCGGCGGCGGACTGTGCCGCATGGTCGCGCGCTGCTGCTGCTGACACAGGATGCGGCGCTGGCGGAACGATTGTGCGAGCGGGTCTATCGGCTGGAGGCGGGGCGGTTGGTATGAGCCAAGCACTATGTGTTCCCGCGCAGGCGGGAACCCAGTTCAAAGGGTGGGACTGGGTTCCCGCCTGCGCGGGAACACATAATGTTGTTCAACAGGAAGCAGTAGTAACCCTGCCCGACACGGCGTCCTCGACAAAGGCCGCGACCGCCTGCTCGATTGCGCCCTGAAACGCGGCGGCGCGCGCCGTGCCTGCCGCCGAGGTGATCGGCTGGGTCGCGCAATAGCGGCCGGTCCAGACCGCCTTCCCCAGCGCCACTTGCGTCACGTCGAAGGCGATAACGGCTTGCGCTGCGCCCGCGCCGGTCACTTCCTCGAACCGGTCGAGCGTGGCGACGATTCGGCGGTCGGCAGCCAGCGACAGGTCCGGCCCGGTGACGGCGGCAAAGCGGGTGCGCAGCCCGGCGACCAGCGCGCGGGCAAGCGTGGTGGCGGGCGGTTCTTCCCAGAACAGGGTCGCGGCCTGGCGGATTTCGCCGGGCGTGGCGGCATCGACATAGGCATAGCGTGCTCCGCCGCTCAATCCCCGCGCCTGCACCGGGGCGACGGCGAGCGTGGGCGCGGGCTGGAGCGGGCCGACGGCAAAGCGCGGGGAGACCCGCATGGTGACGGGGGCGTCCCCGCCTTTCAGCGCAGCGCAGGCCGGGAGCGTGAGAAGCAGGAGGATCGAGGCGAGGCGGATCATTTCTTTCCTCCCGGCGGTGGCGGATCGGCGTAGCGCTGGCCCCGGATCGCAAAGGTCGGATCGCCCGCCAGCCGCTCGCTGAGATTTCCAAGGCTGGCACTGGTGCGTTCCAGATTGGCGCTGGTGGCGATCAGCGAGGCGGATGCCCCTTCGAGGATCATCCGTGCTTCGCTGGCGCTGCCCTTCCCTTCGGCCAGCAACCCGGCGATGCTGGTCTGGTTCTGCGCCACCATCGCCTGGGTTTCGCGCAATATGCCGTTGAGCGCAGCGACGTCGATTTCGGATGCGCGCCCGGTCGCCTTGCGGACATGGGAGAGGGTGAGCGCGATGTCACCCTGCCCCGGCCTGAAGCTGCGGTCGAGTTGGGTGCTGAGCGAGTTGAGCGCGGCCAGCGTTTCCGTCGCGTTGCGGGCGACCTTTGCCATATCGACCGCGCTGCCCGATCCGTCGCCCTGCAACATCGTGGACAGCCGCTGCGCCATGGCGTTGGCGGTGCGGGCGACGGCAGCGGCTTCGCCGATCGCGACCGATGCGGTTTCGAACAGGTCGGCAGGGCGGCGGCATCCGGCAATGGCGTCTGCGCGCTGTGGCCCGGCGACAGGATCACAGCCATAGGCACGGCGGGCAGTCGCGCATTGGGCAGTCGCGGTTTCCAGCGCGACCAGTTCGATGCGCGGGGCCGTCAGCGGATTGGCGGCGGCGACGGTGGCAAAGGCGCAGGGGGATGGCCGCCAGTCCTTCGCCACGCCCATATGGACCGCGAAGGTGCGGCTGGGGCCGTCCAGTTCGACCGAGCGGACCTGCCCGATCGGCGCGCCGCGAAAATAGACCTGCACGCCGGGGGAAACGCCCTCCACATCGTCGAGCGTCGTGGCGATCACCCGCTGGCGGAAGAAGGGATCGGGGATCAGCGCGAGGATCGCGACCAGCGCCACGGCGAGGATCGCGGCCCCGACGCCCCATCTGATCTGCGTTGCTGCGTCCGGCGTCATTCACCCCTCCCCCTGCCTGTGACAACAGCCCCGCGCGGGGCTGTTGTCAAGCGGGATCGGAAGCGCCGAAGCCGCCGCCGCCGGGGGTTTGGATGACGAATATGTCGCCTGCCCGCATGGCCGTGGTGGCGGTGGGGCCGAGCGGTTCGATGCCCCCGTCCGCCCGTTCGATCGCATTGCGGCCGGGACTGCCAGGCGCGCCGCCCGCAAGGCCGAAGGGCGGGACGGTGCGGCGGTTGGACAGGATGCCTGCGGTCATATCCTCCAGAAAGCGGATGCGGCGCAGCGCACCGTCGCCGCCGCGATGCACGCCCTGCCCGCCGGAGCCGGGCCGGATCGAAAATTCTTCCAGCAAGACCGGGAAGCGGGTTTCGAGGATTTCGGGATCGGTAAGGCGGCTGTTGGTCATATGGGTCTGGACCACCGGCGCGCCATCGAAGTCGGGGCCAGCGCCCGAACCCCCGGCGATGGTTTCATAATATTGGTGCCGGGCATTGCCGAAAGTGAGGTTGTTCATCGTCCCCTGTGCGCCCGCCATGACACCCAGGGCGCCAAACAGCGCGTCGGTGACGACCTGGCTGGTTTCGACATTGCCCGCGACCACGGCGGCGGGATGGCGGGGGCGGAGCATCGAGCCTTCAGGGACGATGATGGTGATGGGCTTCAAGCAGCCGTCATTCATCGGCACCGCTTCGTCGATCAGGGTGCGAACGACGTAGAGGACGGCGGCGCGGACGACCGAAGCAGGGGCGTTGAAATTGCCGGGAAGCTGGGCTGACGATCCGGTGAAATCGACCGTGGCCGATCCGGTGCCCTGATCAAGCTGAACAGTGACCTGAACAATCGCACCATTGTCCATCGCATAGGTGAAATGGCCGTCGGACAGGCGACCGATAAGGCGGCGGACCGCGGATTCGGCCTGATCCTGCACATGGCCCATATAGGCGGCGACAGTGGCCGCGCCATAATCGTTACTTATCCGTAACAATTCCTGACTGCCGCGTGCGCAGGCAGCGATCTGGGCCGTGAGATCGGCGATATTCTGGTCGATATTGCGCGCAGGCCATGGCCCCGACGCCAGCAGCGCGCGCATGTCGGCTTCGCAAAATGTGCCGCGATCGACCAGTAGCACATTGTCGAGGATGACGCCTTCTTCCTCGACCGACACGCTGCCGGGCGGCATCGATCCGGGGGTGATGCCGCCAATGTCGGCATGATGGCCGCGCGCCGCGACATAATAGGCCGGGGCGTCGCCGCCGACGAATACGGGCATGACCACGGTGACATCGGGCAGATGGGTGCCGCCATCATAGGGGGCGTTGAGAACATAGACGTCGCCCGGCTGCATCCCGCGCCCGTCGATCGGCGTCCCGTCCCGGCCGATGCCGCGCCGCGCCATGATCGTACGGATACTGTCGCCCATGCTGCCCAGATGGACGGGCATATGCGGGGCGTTGGCGACGAGATTGCCCGCCGCGTCGAACAGGGCGCAGGAGAAATCGAGCCGTTCGCGGATATTGACCGAAGAGGCGCTGTTCTGAAGCGCCGCGCCCATTTCCTCCGCAATAGCCATGAAGAGGCCGCCCATGACTTCAAGCCGGACGGGATCGACCGCGCTGGCGTCCCCGCTCTGCGGTGCTGGGCGCGGGGCATGGCGGGTGAGGATGAGATTGCCGATGGCGTCCAGCCGCGCGCGCCAGCCCGGTTCGACGGCGGTCGTGGACACAGGGTCGATGATGAGCGCCGGTCCGTCGATGATGCTGGCAAGGGCCAGGCCCGCCCGGTCGTGGACCGGCGCGGCTTCGCCAGCGTAATCGACATGGGCGAGCGGCGGTGCTGGTTGCGCGGCGATGGCGGCGATGTCGGTCATCGCTTCGCTCGCCCCGGCAATCGCCTCTACACGGGCCATGTCGATGAGGATGCGCCCCTGCCCGGCGAAACCGAAGCGGGCTTTATGCTGGGTCAGGAAATCCGCGCGCATGGTGTCGATGTCCGCCAGGGGCACGTCGAACAGGCTGTCGGTGCCGTCATAGCGCAGTCGCAGCAGCGTTTCGATCCGGTCGGCCTGGGGCAGGTCGGCGCGGGCGTCGGCGGCCAGGGCCGTCAGTGCATCATCGAGGTCCGCCATGGTCTGCGCGTCCAGCGGCAGCGCCAGCGTGCGTTCGCGCACCGCGCGACGATCGGCCAGGCCCATGCCATAGGCCGACAGCACCCCGCCCAGCGGATGGATCATCACCCGGTCCATGCCGAGCGCATCGGCGACCAGACAGGCATGTTGCCCCCCTGCCCCGCCAAAGCTGGCAAGCGTGTAGCGCGTCACGTCATGGCCCCGCGCGACCGAGATGCGCTTGATCGCATTGGCCATGCTGGCGACGGCGACGGCAATGAAGCCCTGAGCGGCGTCGCGCACGCTCAGGGTTTGGCCGGTTTCCGCCTGCACCTGCGCGCAGATGGCGGCGATGCGCGCCTGCGCCGCATCGGCATCGAGCGGCTGGTCGCCATTCGGGCCGAACAGGCTGGGAAAATGATCGGGCTGGATCTTGCCGAGCAGCAGGTTGCAGTCGGTGACGGTGAGCGGTCCGCCGCGCCGGTAGCAGGCCGGTCCCGGCACCGCGCCCGCCGATTCCGGCCCGACGCGGAAGCGGCCATCGACGAAGCTGCAGATCGATCCGCCGCCCGCCGCGATGGTGTGGATACGCATCATCGGCGCGCGCAGTCGCACACCGGCCACCTGTGCCTCATTGTCGCGCTCATAGGCACCGGCATAATGGGACACGTCGGTCGAGGTGCCGCCCATGTCGAAGCCGATCACCGCGCGAAAACCGGCCTGTTCCGCGGTCCGGGCCAGGCCGACGATGCCGCCCGCCGGGCCGGAGAGGATCGCGTCCTTGCCCCGGAACAGCATGCCGTCGATCAGGCCGCCGCTCGATTGCATGAACAGCATGTCGGCCCGATCGCCCAGCGCGTTGCGCAGCCCGTCGACATAGGCGCGCAGCACGGGCGAAAGATAGGCGTCGGCCAATGTGGTGTCGCCGCGCCCGATCAGCTTGATGAGCGGCGCGACGTCATGGCTGGTCGAAATCTGGGTAAAGCCGATTTCGGCGGCGATCGCTGCGATCGCCTGTTCGTGCGCGGGATAGCGATAGCCATGCATCAGCACGATGGCGATCGCGCGCAGGCCGCCGTCATAGGCCGATTGCAACGCCGCGCGGGCGGCGTCCCGGTCCAGCGCGGTCAGGACCGTGCCATCTGCCATGACCCGTTCGTCCATCTCCGCCACCTGCGCATGAAGCGGGTCGGGCAGGATGATGTGGCGCGCGAACAGGTCTGGCCGGTCCTGATAGCCGATGCGCAGCGCGTC
This sequence comes from Sphingobium sp. GW456-12-10-14-TSB1, assembly GCF_059424385.1. Classification (NCBI taxonomy): domain Bacteria; kingdom Pseudomonadati; phylum Pseudomonadota; class Alphaproteobacteria; order Sphingomonadales; family Sphingobiaceae; genus Sphingobium; species Sphingobium sp. GW456-12-10-14-TSB1. The sequence continues at coordinate 2,227,101 of NZ_JBWKZI010000001.1, forward strand.
GCGAAAACCGCGCGTGATGGCGAGCAGGGTCGGCTCGCCCTTGCGCTCCAGCAGGGCGTTGGTGGCGATGGTGGTGCCGATCCGCAAGCGACAGGGCGGGATCGGCCCTTCCCCTGCCCCCGTCAGTCGGCGCACCGCCTCTACCGCCGCGTCGACATAGCGTTCCGGGTCGCTGGACAGCAGTTTGGCGGTGTGCAGCCGCCCATCGGGGCCGCGCGCCACCACATCGGTGAAAGTACCGCCGCGATCGATCCAGAATTGCCATTGCATGGCGCGGGTGATGGCGCGATGCTGGCGCGATGGCAAGGCTTTGGGGATTGCACGCTTTGCATTGGGGCTTGCCCTGCGCGCTGCATTTAACCATGAAAGGCGCCATGCCTGCCATCCGCCCCGAACGGTCGATCATCCTGTTATTGCTTGCAATGCTGGTCGTCATGATGGCGGTAACGGGTACATTCTGGCTGTATCGCAGCCAGCAGGCGAGCGCCAATTGGGTCGCACATACGTTGCGGGTGGAAAGCCGGCTGTCGGCGATGATGGTGCAGGTCCAGGCGGCTGAAAGCAGCCAGCGCGGCTATTTGCTGACCGGACGGCCCGAATTTCTGGACAGCTATAATGGATTCGATCGCCAGTGGCGCAGGGATTTGGCGACGCTCAGCCAGGATGTGAGAGACAATCCCGTGCAGGCGCAAGCGGTCGACGGGCTGGATGATCTGATCGCGCGGCGCAGCGCCTATCTGGAACGAGCGATAGCCCGCAAGCGGGCGGGGCTTCCCATCGACCCCAGCATTTTTACGCGCGGCCAGATATTGATGGCGGGCATCCGGGCACGGATCGCCACGATGAAGGCGCGCGAGGAAGCGTTGTTGCGCGATCGCACGGCGAACAATGACCGGCTGAGCATTTTGGTGTCCGGCGGCCTTGCGGTCAGCGCTGCGCTGGCCATTCTGCTGGGCCTGATGGCGCTGCGCACCGCGCAGCGGCGCATGGGCGAAGCGGTCGCGCATGGGCGGGAACTGGAACAGGCCAACGAACGGCTGATCACCGAGGCGCAGGAGCGCGAGGCCGCCGAAGCGCAGTTGCGCCAGATGCAAAAGATGGAATCGATCGGCCAGCTGACGGGCGGCATCGCCCATGATTTCAACAATATGCTGGCGATCGTCATCGGTTCGCTCGACATGGCACGGCGGCGGCTGGGTGACGATGGCGACCCCCGCGTCATCAAGGGCATCGACAATGCGACCGAAGGGGCGCAGCGCGCCGCGCAGTTGACCGCGCGGCTGCTCGCTTTCTCGCGCCAGCAACCGCTCGACCCGCAACCGACCGACGTCAACAAGCTGGTCGGTGGCATGTCCGAACTGCTGCGCCGGACGATCGGTGAGGATGTGCGCGTGGAATCCGTGCTGGCAGGCGGCCTGTGGCGCGCGAGCATCGACGCCAACCAGCTGGAAAACGCTATCATCAACCTGTGCGTCAATGCCCGCGACGCGATGCCGGGCGGCGGCAAGCTGACGATCGAGACCGGCAACGCGCATCTGGACGATGCCTATGCCGCGACCCATGACGAGGTGACGCCGGGCCAATATGTGATGGTATCGGTCACCGACAGCGGCACCGGCATGCCGCCGGACGTGGTTGCGCGCGCGTTCGACCCTTTCTTTACGACCAAGGGCGTGGGCAAGGGCACCGGGCTGGGGCTGAGCCAGGTGTTCGGCTTCGTCAAACAGTCGCGCGGTCATGTGAAAATCTATTCGGAGCCCGGCCAGGGGACGATCATCAAAATCTACCTGCCGCGCCATTATGGGCCGGATGCGACCGGCAGCTATGTCGCCCCCCTGTCCGACAGCCTGCCCCGCGCACAGGGCGAGGAAATCATCCTGCTGGTCGAGGATGAAGAGCGGGTGCGGCATATGTCGGTCGATTCGCTGCGCGAACTGGGCTATACCGTGGTGCAGGCGTCGGACGGCGAACAGGCGTTGGCGATGCTCACGATCCAGCCGCACATCGACATGCTGTTTACCGACATCGTCATGCCGGGCATTAACGGCCGCATCTTGGCCGACCGAGCGCGCGAGGCACGGCCGGGGCTGAAAGTGCTCTACACCACCGGCTATACCCGCAACGCCATCGTCCATAACGGGATGCTGGACCCCGGCGTTTCCTTCCTGGCCAAACCGTTCACGCTGGACCAGCTGGCGGTCAAGGTACGGCAGGTGCTCGACGGCGAAGTCTGATCCGCCCACCAGTTGATCGAGATTGTGGACAGGGGGCAATTTAGAACATATCAGGAACGATATGGTCGCCCTTTCCACTCGTCAAAAGCTCGAAATCCTGGCCGACGCGGCCAAATATGATGCGTCCTGCGCATCATCGGGCACGGCGAAGCGGGATTCGCGCGGGGGCAAGGGAATCGGATCGACCGAGGGTATGGGGATATGCCATGCCTATGCGCCCGATGGCCGCTGTATCTCCCTGCTCAAGATATTGCTGACCAACAGCTGCATTTTCGATTGCCACTATTGCATCAACCGACGGTCGAGCGACGTCAGGCGGGCGCGCTTCACCGTGCAGGAGGTGGTCGACCTGACGCTCAGCTTCTACCGGCGCAACTATATCGAGGGGTTGTTCCTGTCTTCGGGGATCATCGCCTCTTCCGACTATACGATGGAGCAGATGGTCGCGGTAGCGCGCTGCCTGCGCGAAGAGCATGATTTCCGCGGCTATATTCACCTCAAGACCATACCCGATGCAGACCCCGAATTGGCGCATCAGGCCGGGCTGTTTGCCGACCGATTGTCGATCAATGTCGAATTGCCGACACAGGCGGGGCTGGAGCGGCTGGCGCCGGAAAAGGATGGCGTGCGGATCGAAGGCGCGATGGCGGGCATGCGCCATGCGATGGAGGATATGGGCGAGGCGCGGCGCAAATATCGTCATGCGCCGCGCTTTGCCCCCGCCGGGCAATCGACCCAGATGATCGTGGGGGCGGACGATGCCAGCGACAGCGCGATCATCACGCGCGCCAGCAGCCTGTATGACCGACACAGGTTGCGCCGGGTCTATTACAGCGCCTTTTCGCCAATCCCATCGCCCAGCGCCGTGCTGCCGCTCAGGCGACCGCCGCTGTTGCGCGAACATCGGCTCTACCAGTCGGACTGGATGATGCGCTTTTACGGCTATGGCGCGGAGGAGGTGGCGAGCGCGACCGATCCGGTGACGGGCTGCCTGCCGCTCGACATCGACCCCAAGCTGGCCTGGGCGCTGCGCCATCGCGACATTTTCCCCGTCGACGTCAACCGCGCCCCGCGCGAAATGCTGCTGCGCATACCCGGACTGGGGGTGAAGGCGGTCAACCGCATCCTCGCCAGTCGGCGTCACCGCCGGTTACGACTGGACGATGTCGCGCGACTGACGACATCGATCAAGAAGCTGCGCCCGTTTCTGATTGCCAGCGATTGGCGCCCCGTGCAGCTTTCCGATCAAGCGGACCTGCGCAGCCAGATGACCCCTGCCCCCGCACAACTTGATCTTTTTTCATGAAAATGACGCATTTTCCGGTTGATCGCAGGAATGGATCATGAAACTCTTGACACTCAGTCATCCAAGGGGGTCAGGGTCTTGGCGACAATGTTCGACGGTCATGCCATCGCCAGCCGGAAGGTCGGTTACGCAAAGCGGATCAGCACGCATCTCGCTGCGGCGCTGGTCACCTTCTGCCTGTTGCAGATTTTCATCGTTGCCAAGATGGGCGGATCGCTGGTGCTGCACCTGGGCATCATCGTCGCGATCGCGGGCTTTGCCGTTGCAGCGCGCGGTCTGGAAAGGCGCTGGCAGATGCTGGAGAGCAGCGACCTTTCGCGCAACGGGCTGGCGCTGCGGTTCCGCCGCGACCTGCTCCAGCTTTGGGCCGCCAGTCTGGTCGGCGCGATGCTGTGGATACCGGTGGCGATCATCTTCCGCTTCCTGTTCGGCTGACGCGGACCTTATTGCCGGTTTCGCCGTTCTCCTCCCGAACCCAAGAGGAGGATAGGTGATGGCCGACCGCACGATTTTCGACCGCCTGAAACAGGATCATGACGCGCATCGTCAGCTTTTCGCCAAGATGGCGGACGCGAAAGACGATTCCGACCGGCTGAAAAAACTGTTCGATCAGTTCAAGGTAGAGGTCAGCGCCCATGCGGCTGCAGAGGAAGAGACGCTCTATGCGACCATGCTGGCACGCCCGGACCTGCGCGAGGATGCGCAGCACAGCGTGTCCGAGCATAAGGAAATCGACGATTATCTGGAAGAGCTGGACGACCTGAAGTTCGATGGCGAAGCATGGCGCAAGAAATTCGCCAAGATGAAGGAACGCTACCTCCACCATATCGAGGAGGAGGAAGAAGAGATGTTCCCGAACGCCGCCAAGGATTTGACGGCTGACGAGGAAAAATCGCTGGCCGCCACCTTTGCCAAGCGCAAGCCCGCCGAACTGGCGCGCGCAGAGGCCGACAGCTAAAACGCCCATGTACCGCGCGTCGCTGGCCGCCCCGGATGATTTTGACGGATGGCGGGCAAAGGCGCGCGGCTTTGCGCTGGCCGGGGTCGATCCGGCCGACATCGTCTGGCAGGTCGGCGGGGATGATGGCGACCTGTTCGCCAGCGATGCGCCGCCGCCCGTTGCGGCTGAAGGCGCCTTCGGCGTGCCACGCGCCTTCGTCGATCTGGCCCAGAGCGCGATCCTGCATCGTGATCCCCAACGCTTCGCCCTGCTTTACGCGCTGCTGATGCAGTTGCGCGACCGGCCTGGCACGATGGAGGACAAGGCCGATCCGCTGCTGCGCCGGATCGAGGGACTGGCCAAGGCGGTGCGGCGCGACATCCACAAGATGCGCGCCTTCGTCCGCTTCCGGGCGCTGGAGGATGCGGATGGCACACGCTTTGTCGCCTGGTTCGAGCCGGAACAGCATATCGTACGCGCCAATGCGGGCTTCTTCGTGCGGCGCTTCGCGACGATGCGCTGGTCGATCCTAACGCCGGAATTGAGCATCCACTGGGATGGCGAGACGCTGTCCGAGGGACCGGGCGCAACGCGCGGCGATGCGCCGGGGGACGACCCGGTAGAGGATATATGGAAGGGCTATTATGCCGCCATCTTCAATCCGGCACGGTTGAAGGTCGGGGCGATGCTGTCCGAAATGCCGAAAAAATATTGGCGCAATCTGCCCGAAGCGGCGCTCATCCCGGCGCTGGTGGCGGGCGCGCAGGCACGCGAGGCGACGATGATCGGAACAGCCCCTTTACCTGAAAAACGGCCCGGCAACGCCATGGCGGCCTGGACCGCGCTGCGCGAGGAAGCGCGCGGCTGCACCCGCTGCCCGCTCCATGGCCCCGCGACCCAGACGGTGTTTGGCGAAGGGCCGGTCGATGCGCCCCTGTTCTTCATTGGCGAGCAACCGGGCGATCGGGAGGATCTGGCCGGGCGGCCCTTTGTCGGCCCGGCGGGGCAATTGTTCGACGCCGCGCTGGCGGAGGCCGGGGTGGATCGGGCGCGGGCCTATGTCACCAATGCGGTCAAGCATTTCAAGTTCGAGCCGCGTGGCAAACGCCGCATCCACCAGACCCCGCAGGCGGGCGAGGTGCAGGCGTGCCGGTGGTGGCTGGAACAGGAACTGGCGCTGGTGCGCCCGCGCGTGATCGTGGCGCTGGGCGCAACCGCGGCGCGCGCCCTGCTGGGCAAGGCGGTGACGATCGGCAAGCTACGCGGCACGGCGATCCCGCTGGCGGACGGCGCGGAAGGCTGGATCACGGTGCATCCGAGCTATTTGCTGCGGCTACCGGATGCGGCGAAAGCGGCGGAGGAGCGGGCGCGGTTTGTCGAGGAACTGCGCGTCGTGGGAGAGCGGGTGCGGGGGTTGGGGTGAGGGTGGGTGGGTTCCGGAATGTTTGCTTCCCAGCCCGCCGGCGCAGAAACGGACGTTTTGTGAGGCCGGTCAGCATTTTGTGTAGTCGGTTACCGAATAGTCTCCATTTGCTATCTAACATCGTTCGGGCAACACAGTGGACTGGTTATGAAGCACATTAAATTATCAGCGATTACTGGGTTTACGCTCGTATTTTCACCCCCGAGTTACGCCTGCACGGTGGCTTCACCCCCATTCGATCCCGCCCGCGCCAACTACGACGTTGTGTTGATCGGTAAGGTCACGAACGACGTGGCCACGTCCGGATTTGCCCTAGCAACTCTGCGTGTCCAACAGGTAGTCTCCGGGCAGTTTCCCTATCCAACTTATCCGCTAAATTATCATGTTTATGACGGCCGGGGCATGTGCTCACCTCCCGGACCATATCTGAAAAAAGGCCAAACGGTGACCGTGTATCTATCGAAGCCAAGGCCAACCAGTATGACCTCCAAGGCTGCCCCAAATGCCCGCTTCTACCCGCAGGGATGGCAGATCAGGTCAGTTGGAAAGTGACGAAACCGCACTTTTTGGGAAATCGACGTCTGCTTCTGAGCATTACGCATTCTTGAATAAGCGACCGACTTTTTGTCGTTAGCGAACGCCCCCCTCTTCCAACTGCGCCTAACCGCACTGCGTGCGGTAAGGCTTCATATCCTTCTCCCGGCGGGGAGAAGGGCACGCGCCTCTACACCAGCCCCAGTTTTGCCAGTTCCCCCAGCAGTGCGGCGGGCATCGCTGCAGTTGCATCTTCTTCCCCTTCGCCCAGGTCGCGCGGAGCATCCTCCTGCGCCAGATAGCGCCAGCCCTGATGGGCGCGCTTTGGCATGGGATGGACCGGGATCAGCGTCGGCGCGATGCGGATCCAGTGGCGGCCCTGGCCGGTTTCGGCGAAGCCAAGGATCGGGCTGCGGCCGACGATGCGGTGGCCGTGAATCCAGTAGAGCGAACCGCCTGCCATTTCCTCGACCCGCTTGGGCAGATAGCGGGTGGTCAGCCGCGCTTCATCGGCGTGGCTTTCCAGCCAGGCTTTCAGGCTGGCGGGGCTTTCGCTCTGGAAGGCGATCTTGGTGATGTGCAGCGGCATGGCGGCGATCTGGGGACGCGCGCGTCGCGGTTCAACGCAGGAACAAGGTCGCCAGCCCCAGGAAGCTCAAAAAGCCCAGCGAATCGGTCATCATCGTCACGAACACGGCGGACGACACGGCGGGATCGACATTATTGCGTTCCAGCGTGATCGGCACCAGCACGCCTGCCAGCCCCGCGACCAGATTATTGGTCAGGATCGCCGCGCCGAACACCAGCGACAGGTCGATCCGCCCGTAGATGATGTAGGAGCCGATGCCGATCAGCGTCCCCAGCGCCGCGCCATTGGTCGCGGCAATGCGGAATTCCCGGCCGATCATCCGCACCGTGTTGGAACTGGTCAGCTGATTGGTGGCAAGCGCGCGCACGACCACGGCCAGCGTCTGCGTCCCCGCATTGCCGCCCATGCCCGATACGATGCCCATCAGCGCCGCCAGCATCGCGAAGCGCGCGATCGTCCCTTCAAACAGGCCGACGACCGAAGCGGCGAGCATGGCGGTGCCAAGGTTGACGACCAGCCAGATCAGGCGCGCGCGCACGGTCATCAATATCGGTTCGTTGATGTCGCCCTCGCCCGCGCCCGACAGGCGCAGAATATCCTCGCCCGCTTCTTCGGAAATGATGTGGACGACGTCATCGACGGTGATCATGCCGACCAGCCGCCCGCTGCCGTCGACCACGGCGGCGGAGATGAGCGCATATTTCTGGAAGCGCAACGCGACTTCCTCCTGATCCATGTCGACCGGGATCAGCGTCTGTTCGCGCTTCATCAGGTCGGCCATGGCGACGCTGCGCGGGCAGGTGAGAATCCAGCTGAGCTGGCAATAGCCGATCGGCCGGTGCATGGCGTCGACGACATAGATTTCCCAGAAATCGGTCGTCAGGTCGCCATTGTCGCGCAGATAGTCGATCACCTGACCCACGGTCATATGTTCGGGCACCGCGACCAGATCGCGCTGCATCAGCCGGCCGGCGGACTCCTCCGGGTAGGACAAAGCGCTTTCGATCGCAGCGCGATCTTCCGGGTCGAGCGCCTCAAGGACGGCCTGCTGGTCGGCCTCCTCCATATCCTCGATCATGGCGACGGCGTCGTCGGTATCGAGTTCGGAGGCGAATTCGGCGACCTGTTCGGGCGCCAGATCACCGATCAGATCGTCGCGGACATAGTCATTGAGTTCGGACAGGACTTCCGCGCCGACCAGGTCGCCCAGCGCCGTGGCCAGCTCGCCGCGCCGGTCGGCCGGGGTGAGTTCGAGAAGGTCGGCAATGTCGGCGGGATGGAGCGGCGAAACGAGGTCGCGCGCACGTTCGGCCTCGCCTTCCTCCACCGCATCCAGCACGGCGGAGACGAATTCGGGCTTTAGCCGGTCATCCTCATCATGGCGCGATTCAGCCGCAGCGGCGATCGCTTCCTCTGCATCATCCCCGTCCAACAGGGGCTGGGCTATGTCGCCGCGCTCGCTCATGGCGCCCCCTACTGTCCGGTTCCTGTTGCATTCCGATCCTTTCGCCCATGCACAATATAATTGCAATGGCGCAGACGGGCCAGAAGCCCAAAACACGGGCTTCCATCGTGACTTACAGCCTCTATATGGGTGCCAGCACTACCCCATCCCCCAAAGAGAGGATTTTTCATGGCCGACGATACCCTGACCCTTAGCCTCGACAGTGGCGGCGACGTCGTCATCAAGCTGCGGCCCGACCTGGCGCCCGGCCATGTCGCGCGCATCGTGGAAAACGCCAAGGAAGGCTTTTACGACGGCGTCGTGTTTCACCGCGTCATCCCCGGCTTCATGGCGCAGGGCGGCGACCCGACCGGCACCGGCATGGGCGGTCATCCCGACAAGCCGGACCTGAAGGCCGAATTCAGCCGCGAAAAGCATCTGCGCGGCGTCTGCTCGATGGCGCGTTCGTCCAACCCGAACAGCGCCAACAGCCAGTTCTTCATCTGCTTCGACGATGCGACCTTCCTGGACGGCCAATATACCGTCTGGGGCGAAGTGACGTCGGGCATGGAGCATGTCGACGCGCTGCCCAAGGGCGAGCCGCCGCGCACGCCCGGCAAGATCGTCAAGGCAAGCGTCGCCTGACTTTGCTGAATGAAAAGCCCGCCTCCAGACATTGGAGGCGGGCTTTTTTTATGGATGCGATCACAGGCTTCGCTCCGTCGAGGAACGAGCGGCCCGCGCGAGCATCATGAATCAGCGCTTCGCCGCCATCCCGTCGGTTGGGGAAACGGACTGTGTCGCCTGCGCCGAATTATCGGCTGCGTCGACAGTTGGCGGGGTATAAGGCCCGAAACTTTCGATATGCCAGCGGCGCTGTTCAGCGGTCGATCCGGGGACGTCATTCACCCGGCGCAATATGGCCTGCCGCAGCGCGTACCAGGGTTTGCCATTGGCCGCGAGCCTGCCGTAAATCTGCACCGGCACGCTGACGTAGAGCGATCCTGCCGCACCCTCCGGCTCGGTCGGCGCGCCGATATTGGCGTGGATTTCGCTAAAGCCACGGAAGCGCGCGACGAAATGCGCGTCGTCCTGCTGGCCGATCGCACCGGTCGGATTCCACAAATCCTGTGCGTCCTCGAACCGTTTTTCCTCCAGCAGCGCGAAATAGCCCTGCACCACCTGCGCCGCCCCCTGGCCGCTGCCGGGGTCGATCGCCCCTTCTTCCAGCGGCGTACGGTCGTCGGGCAAGCCGCCCGGCGTGCCCGGCGCTGGCGGGTTGAGCGGTTCCATGACCGCCATCGCCTCAGCGCGGACATTATTTTCCACCTGGGTCGCATTGGCGCCATTGGCGAGATTGTCGATCGCACTCTCCTCCCGCCCGTCACAGGCCGCGACGAACAGGAGGGGGAGCAGCATGATAGCCTTTACCGAACCCCGCATCAGTCAGGACGTTCCTGCCGCGAGGCGCCGGGCGCGCGCGAGCGAACGGCGCGTTCTGACGGTGCCGGACGGGTACCCCAATTACGTTGCGGACGAGGCTGGTTCATTTGCGGGCGGCCCTGCGGCTGGCGCAGACCCGGCTGCGGGGTCGGGCGCACGGCATCATTGCCGCGCCAGTTGCCGCGACCGCGCGGACTGTCCGTGCCCTGCGAAGGGCGGGGACGATTGGTCCAGTTACCAGTGCCCGGCGTGCCCGGCGTGCCCGGCTGGCCATCGCGGCCCTGCCAGCGGCCATCGCGCCCGTCACGATCCCGCCCGCGCCACTGACCATAACGTCGGTCGTCGCGCCGGTCATCGCGCCGCTCGGCACGGCGGCCTTCCCAATAGCGGCGCTGGCGGTCGTTCCAGCGCTGGCGGCGGCCATTGCGGTCGTAAACATAATAGCCGGTGCCGGGATAATAGAAATTGTCATACCATCCATTGTAGAAGCCGGGCTGATAATAGCCAGTCGGGCCATAATAGCCATCGCCATAATAGCCGCCACCGCCATAATAGCCGGTGCCGACACTCACGCCGCCATAACCATAGCCATCGTCATAGGCGCAGCCGCCCAGTGCCAGCGCGCCTGCCAGTCCGATCACGGCCAGAATCCGATGTCGGAAGCCCGTCATCGTCTTTCTCCTCTTTCCCATCTGATGATGACGTAACGCCCGGCGGTTGAATTGGTTGTGAATGGATTTGGCAGGGCAGCCGAGTGCTTATCGCAGGTTCAGATAAGTGGCATTTCGTTCATCGGGGTGACAGAAAGCGTGTTTTTTCCGCCACATAATCGTCTTTTGCGCGATATTTATAATCCGTTCAGGAAACCTTCGGGCAAGGCCGGCCATTTATCCCGCGTCGCCTGAGCCGCTTGTAGCGCTCATTCATGCGACCCGGCGGGTCCACACCGTCGCACCAATCCACAACAGAAAAGGGTCATACCCATGAAGACACTGCTTTTGACGGCAGTTGCTGCCGCGTCCTTCGTTCCCGCCGCCATGGCGCAGGATCAGGCTGGTTCCCCCAGCCGCATCGAGCCCTATGTCGGCGTGATGGGCGGTGTGCATAATTTCGATAGCGAAACCGGCAAGGAAGGCATTCCTCCGGTCGGCTATAAGGGCCGGATGGTCGAAGGCGTCGCTGGCGTGAACTATAATGTCGCTGGCCCGCTGGTCGTCGGCGTCGAAGGGTCCGCGTCCAAGGGCGTTTCGGGCGACATCGACTGGGAATATGGCGCAGCTGGCCGGGTCGGCGTGAAGGCGGGCAAGGACAGCCTGATTTTCGGCAAGGTCGGTTACAAGTGGGTCAATTTCGACGCGCTTGGCCCCGATAGCCCGGATTTCCATGGCACCACCTATGGCGCGGGCGTCGAGCTGTCGGCGGCTGATATGGGCGGTTCGGCCGCCAGCAGCAACATCCGTTTCCGGGTGCAGGCAGACACGCTGGGCAATTTCCGGTCGATCCGTCCGATGGCGGGTGTCGTCGCGAAATTCTAAAGGATCGGGCGGTCTGTAACGGCCCGCCCCACCAGCCGATCCCCGCTCAGGCTTCGCCCTGATCAGGGACTGGGTCCGGAACGGCGCATTGGACTGCCGCCGTTCCGGATTTCCATTTCATCCGCTGTTGCGCAGGGCCGTCGCGACGGCGTTGATCGACAATTCGATACCTTCCTTGATCCGCGGATCATCCTCGCCCGCGCGGTGGCGCTTCAACAGTTCGACCTGAAGCAGGTTGAGCGGTTCGATATAAGGCAGTCGGAGCCGGATGGACGTTTCCAGCGTCGGATTCTTTTCCAGCAGACGGCTCTGCCCGGTTGCGGCCATCAGCCCGTCATGGGTCAATGCCCAGCCTTCACGGATACGGCCAAACAGCCGTTCGGCCATCGCCTGATCCTCGACCAGCGGCAGATAGCGCGCCGCAATGCCCAGATCCGATTTGGCCAGCACCATTTCCAGATTGCCCATGGCCGACTTCAGGAAAGACCAGCTTTGCGCCATGTCGGCGAGCAGCGCCTTGTCCTCGAAGGCTGCGATCGCATGGCCAACGCCATACCAGCCCGGCAGCATGACGCGCGCCTGCGCCCAACTGAACACCCAGGGGATGGCGCGCAAATCCTCGATCCGGTCGCTTTTGGTGCGGCTGGCGGGGCGGGAGCCGATCTTGAGGCCCGCAATCTCCTGAATCGGGGTTAGCTGCCGGAAGAATTCCTTGAAGCCGTCCGTCCCGTAGACCAGATCGCGATAGGCATTGAAGGCGTTTTGCGACAGTTCGTCCATGGCGCCTGCAAAACGCGCTGCGTCCTTGTCCGAAATGCCTTCGGGTTCCAGACTGGCGAGCAGGGTCGCGCTCGTCATCGCCTCCAAATTGGTCATGGCGACGTCGCGCGATCCGAATTTGGCGGCGATCATCTCCCCCTGTTCGGTGATGCGGATGCGCCCCTGCACGGTGCCGCGCGGCTGAGCCTGGATCGCGGCGAAGGCGGAACCACCGCCGCGCCCGACCGCGCCGCCACGCCCATGGAACAGCTGCATTGCCGCGCTGGCTTCGGCAAAGACCGGCTCCAGCGCCTTGCTTGCCTTGAACAGGCTCCAGGTCGATGTGATGTAGCCACCATCCTTGTTGCTGTCCGAATAGCCGATCATCACTTCCTGATGGCCGCGCTGCTTCACGACGCCAGCTATTTCGGGCAGGCCGAAATAGGCCGACATGATCTGCGGCGCAGCTTCCAGATCGGCGATGGTTTCAAACAGCGGAATCGACATGATCGACGCCTGGGGCGGCGAACCTTCTACGCCGGCGCGCCACAGGCCGGCTTCCTTGAGCAGGATGTTGACCTCCAGCAGGTCCGACACGCTTTCCGCCTTGGAAATGATATAATGGGTGATGCAGGCGGGGCCATAGATGCGGTGCGCTTCGGCGGCGGCATGGACGATCGCCAGTTCCGACGCGGTTTCCTCCGAATAGTCGGAAAAGCGCGACCCCAGCGGGCGGTTATTGGCCAGTTCCCGGCGCAGCAGCGCGATACGGGCATATTCGTCGAGCGCGGCATAGTCCGGCTCGACCCCCGCTACCTTCAGCAGTTCCGCAACGACGCGCTGATGCACGTCGCTATTCTGACGCATGTCGAGCGTGGCAAGATGGAAGCCGAAGGTTTCGACCGCACGGATCAGACGGCCAAGCGCGCCCCCGGTCGCCAGCGCGCCATTGCCCTCGCTCGCCAGCCCTTGGGCCACGGTGACGAGATCGCGGCGGAAATCGGCGGGGCTGGCATAGGCCTGCCCTTTCAGGCTGGAGGGACGCGGAGGCTGATCCCCGGTCAACGCCACATAGGTGGCGACGAGCCGGGCGTAGATGCCCGAAATGGCGCGGCGATAGGGTTCGTCCTGCCGACTGGGCGACTCGTCTCCGCTGGCGTCGGCAATATCCAGCACCGCCTGCGGCACATGGGCGAGTTCGGTAGACAGCGAGAGTTCCGCGCCTAGCGCATGCAGCGCATCGAGATAATAAGCGAGCGCCGCCTGCGCCCCCCGCTTGAGCGCGAATTCCAGTTGGGGCGCCTGCACGAAGGGATTGCCGTCGCGGTCGCCGCCGATCCAGCTGCCGACCCGCAGGAAGCTTTGCGGGCGCGCGCCCAGCACCCGCTCCCACCGCGTATAAAGGGCGGGCAGGACAGGCAGGAATATGTCGCGGAAATAGGTGAGCACATTGTCGATCTCGTCCGCGACGAACAGTTTTTCACGGCGCAGCGGACGGGTTTGCCACAGCAGGGCGATCTGGCGAAAAATCGCCTCATCCAGATTTTCGCCGTGAGCCGTTTCCTGGCGACCCGCATCCTTGAGCAGCATCAGATCGGCAATGCGATTCTTGTGATCGATCATGCTCTTGCGCCGCACCTCGGTCGGGTGGGCGGTGAGAACGGGGACGATCAGCGAATGCGCCAGCAGCCCCAGAACCGCGTCACGATCAATTCCGTGCGAATCGAGCCGGGCGATCGCCGACGCCACATCGGCCCCTGGGTCCGCCGCGACCCCCTGCCGGTCCTCGGCCAGATTGGCGAGCATCGAAAACAGCATGAAGCCGCGGGTGAAGTTGAGCGTGTCGTCGAGGCTGAGCGCGTCCAGCCCGGTATCGACAAGGTCCGCGCCCTGTATGCCGCGCGCCCGATCGACCGAGGCGGAGCGGATATATTCGGTCTGGCGATAGAGGCTATCCCCGCCATAGGCGCGAATCACATCGCCCAGCAGGCGCCCCAGATAGCGGATGTCGGGGTTCTGCGTGATCGCAGGAGCGGACGGTGATGAGGAGAGAGTCGCCATGGAAACGATGCTGCATTGCAACAGTAAAAGGGTCAAGCATTTCCCATCGTTTGCGCTGCGCGATTCAAGCCGCCTTCAGCGCCTCGATCAGCCGGCCGAATTCTGCCTGCACCTGTTCCACCCCCTGTCGTACGGCCGCGCCCTGGGCACGGGTGGCAGCGGCGGCCTGCGCCGAATGCCGCAGGGCATGGGAAATCGCGTCGACCGCCTGATTGGTGGCGCCCGCATCCAGCGCGACCGAACGGGAAACGCGCTGAATATCCTCAACCGAAGCAAGCTGTTGCTGGGCGGATGAGGCCGCCGCACCGATCGTTTCGACCAGACTGGCGAGGACCGTATCGACCGAGCCGACAAGCGCGAAGGTCTGTTCCGCCGCCTGTTCGATCCCATCCGCGCGCGCCTGAATCTCCCGCGTGGTCTGGGCCGTCTGGGCCGCCAGCGCCTTGACTTCGTTGGCGACGACCACAAAGCCGCGCCCCGCCTCTCCGGCGCGGGCCGCCTCGATCGTGGCGTTGAGCGCCAGCAGGTTGGTCTGGCCGGTAATCTCCGCGATCAGCTTCGTCGCTTCGTTGACACTGCCGACATGGCGACGCAGATTATCATTGGCGTGGTGGGCGGCGGCCGACTGTCCGCTGGCGCTCGCCGCCGATTCGCGGATGTCATAGGCAGTGCCGGTGAAAGCCCCGATCGATGCCGTCAGATCGTCAATGGTCGCGGCGATCGCCTGGGCCGATCCGGCGGTATCGCGCGCGCGCGCCGTCACGGTATCGACGTGCCGCTGCTGCTCGTCGATCGTGCGCATCGTATCGTCGGCGCTATGTTCCAGCGCGGCAGCCGTTTCGAACAGCTGCGTCACCAGCAGGGCCATGGACCGTTCCAGCGCTTCGGCTATCACGCGACCGTTGCGCCGCAATTCTTCCTGATGTCGCCGTTCCTCCGCCGCGACCTGATCGGCGCTGGCGGCCAACGCCTGCCGGGCCGCTTCAGCCTGCACCAGCGCCTTGCTGGCCTGTTCGGCGGCGGAGCGCGCTTCACTTTCCGCATCGCGCGACAGCTGGACCTGCTTGCGCAAGGCCCGATGCGCCGCCATCAGACGCCATGCCAGCCAGCCAGACATGGCCAGGAATGTCAGGACGATGATGGCGACGGCGGGCATGATCTGGCGCAACGCCTTCGCCCCCGACGATGATCGGCGCCATTCCACCTGCCCCAGCACCCGCCCAGTGACATCCTTGACCCGAATACCGTTTTCGGTGTCGCCGGTGGTGCCGACATTCCAGCGCAGCGGCAATTGATTGGTGCGGCTCATGTCGGCCAGCAATTTGGCGTCGATCGGTTTGGTCAGCACCAGATAACGCACATCCCCGGACGGCAAGTGAGCGACGTCTTTCCACGGCGTGATCGCGCGGACGCCCAGGATCGCCGCCTGACCCTGCAACCGCACGAAGCGGACAACGGCCTTGCGCTCGTCCAGCGCGGCGCGGTGACTCTGCGGCAGCGCCGTCATCAGTTCATGCAGTACCGGCAGGTCCAGCGCCTGGTCCAGCGGCAGGCGGCGCGCGCGCCGGGGCAATTCGCTGCCCGCCGCCGACCAGATCGTCCGTCCACGGACGTCAAGTACGTAGGAATCGGCCACTTCCGTCGCCAGATTGCTTTCGGCCCATTGCCTGTCGAAATCGCCATAGACATGGCCCACCGCATCGTCCCAGCGCGCCGACGCCATGACAGCATCCCCCACCGCGGCCCGCTCACGCAGCAACGCGCCATTGACGACGCGATGCAGATAGGCGTCGGCATTGCGTTCGATCTGGGCACTGAGCAGGCCAAGGAGAATGGCCGTGCCGATCAAGGCCAGCATTATGACGCCGCCAAGCGGCACCATCGTATCCCCCAGATTGTTGCTACCCGCCAGCAATGCACGTTTGCGCATCATGTCGCGGACACGAACGAGGAGGGGATTCTTAACCATCCTCCCCGGTTAATGGGCACAGGTTGAAAATTGGTGAGCAAGTTCTTGCGCCAACCCGGTCCGCTGGGCCAAAGGATGAGCGTGACCGCCAGCATCAGCATAGGAACCGACAGCCACGGCAAGGACGTGCTGGTCGACGTGGAGGAATTGCTTGCCACCCGGCTGCTCGTCCAGGGCAATTCGGGGTCGGGCAAATCGCATCTTCTGCGCCGCCTGCTGGAAGAAAGCGCGCCGCTGGTGCAGCAGGTGGTGATCGACCCGGAGGGGGATTTCGTCACGCTGGCCGACCGCTACGGCCATGTCGTGATTGACGCGGGCGATTATAATGAGCGCGAGATCGTCAAGATGGCGACCCGGATACGCGAACATCGCGCGTCGGTGGTGCTGAGCCTGGAAGCGCTGGAGATCGACGCGCAGATGAAATGCGCCGCATCCTTCCTCAACGCCCTGTTCGATGCGCCGCGCGACCATTGGTATCCCGCATTGGTTGTGGTCGACGAGGCGCAGATGTTTGCGCCCGCCGCCGCTGGCGACGTATCGGACGAGGCGCGCCGGGTATCGCTGGCGGCGATGACCAATTTGATGTGCCGGGGGCGCAAGCGCGGGTTGGCAGGGGTTATCGCAACCCAGCGGCTGGCGAAACTGGCCAAGAATGTCGCGGCGGAAGCCTCCAACTTTCTGATGGGGCGCACCTTTCTGGACATCGACATGGCGCGCGCCGCCGACCTGCTGGGGATGGAGCGGCGGCAAGCGGAGCAGATCCGCGATCTGGAGCGCGGACGGTTCCTGGCGCTGGGTCCGGCGATCTGCCGCCGTCCGGTCGCGGTAAAGATCGGCGCGGTCAAGACCAGCACTCGGGGCGGCACGCACAAGCTGATGGCGCCCCCCGTCACCAGCGGCGAGGATTTTCAGGAATTGCTGTTCGCCCCCGAAGCGGCGGACGCCGTGCCGGTCGCGCCGCCCCGTGCCGATCCCCCGCCCCGCGCCGCCGAGGACATCATCCGCGCGCTGGCCGATTCGCCACAGGCGCGGCCCGCCGCGCCTGAACTGGATTTCGGCCAGAATGAGCCGGTGGTGATGACGGTGCTGGAGGAAATCGTCGCCGATCTGGGCGATGCAGCGCCCAGCATAGCGACGCTGTATCAGGATTTTGGCGTCCGCTGCCGGATGAAGGGGCTGCGTACCCCGCCGCTGGACCTGCCAGCCTTCCGCAAGCGTTTTGCCATGGCGCAGGCGGGGATGATGGACGCAGCCGACGTCCGCTGGGAACCGGCGATGCGCGCGGCGGACCCATTGCCGGAGGATATGCTGGCCCCCTTCCTGCTGATCGCGCGCGCCGCGATGCAGGGCCAGCCCTGCCCGGACGATGCGGCGCTGGCGCGGGCCTATGGCACCAGTTCACCGGGGCGGGTGCGCCGGTTGATCGACTATATGGAGAAATTGGGCGTCATCGTCGCGCGCACCGATTTTTCGGGCAAGCGCTCCATCGGCGTACCGGGACTGGGCCTGTCGACGGCGGTGGCGGAGGGATGACGGCCCCAACCATGTCATCCGTCCTTTTCGTGTGCCTGGGCAATATCTGCCGGTCGCCCCTGGCAGAGGCTGCGTTGCGGGCGGAGGCGGAACGGGCCGGGCTGGACATCATCGTTGATTCGGCGGGAACGGGCGACTGGCATGTCGATTGTCCCCCGGACCCGCGCGCGGTGCGGCAGGCGCAGCGCCACGGCATCGACATATCGGGCTATCGTGGGCGTCAGGTGCGCGCCACCGATTTCCGCAGCTTCGCGCATATTTTCGCGCTGGATGGCGATAATCTCAAAAATCTGCGGCGTATCCGGCCATCCGATGGAAGCGCGACGCTGGCGCTGTTGATGGATATGGTGCCGGGACGGGAGGGGAGCGGCGTGACCGATCCCTATTATGGCGACGAAGCGGGCTTTGCGCAGACGTGGGACGATGTAACCCGCGCGGCGCGGGCCATCGTCGCGAAACTCCGCACCCAGCCATCCTAGTGGTCCGATTCTGACATTTGCTACCTTATGGGATAAGGCGTGTTCAAATGTCAGGATCAATCCACTAGCGCCCGTCAGTCGCCTGCGACGCGATCCCGCATCGTCTGGCTGGCGCGGAAGGTCAGGACGCGGCGCGGTTCGATCGGCACTTCCACCCCGGTCTTGGGATTGCGGCCCATGCGCTGGGTCTTGTCGCGCAGGACGAAAGTGCCAAAGCTCGAAATCTTCACATTTTCGCCGCGCTCCAGCGCGTCGGACATATGGCCCAGGATCGATTCGATCAGCGCTGCCGCTTCGGCCCGCGACAGGCCGACGTGGCGGTTGACGCTTTCAGCAAGGTCTGCGCGCGTTAATGTGCCTGTGCCGATCATCGGATTCCCCATTTCCACCCCTTGGGCCACCATAGTCGGATGGCCTTTGCGGGAATGTGCGGGATTCGCAGGGCTTTGGCAAGGTTGCGTGATTTTGCGGGATCAGACCCGCAGGACGCAGGCACCCCAGGTGAAGCCGCCGCCCATCGCTTCGAGCACGATAAGGTCGCCCGGCTTGATCCGGCCGTCGCGCACCGCGCAATCGAGCGCCAGCGGCACCGACGCAGCCGAGGTATTGGCGTGGCGATCGACGGTCACGACAACCCGGTCGGGCGAGAGTTTGAGCTTGCGCGCGGTAGCGTCCAGGATGCGGGCATTGGCCTGATGCGGCACCAGCCAGTCGATATCGCTGTTGGACAGGCCCGCCGTCGCCATGACTTCGTTCAGCACCGAGGCGAGATTGACCACGGCGTGGCGGAACACTTCCTGCCCCTTCATCCGCAGCTTGCCCACGGTCTGCGTCGTGGACGGTCCGCCATCGACATAGAGAAGGCCGTTGTGGCGGCCATCGGCGTGCAGCTTGCTGGCCAATATGCCGCGCGCGCCATCCGCGCTTTCCTCCGCGCCCAGCACGACTGCGCCAGCGCCATCGCCAAAGAGGACGCAGGTGGTGCGATCTTCCCAGTCGAGAATACGGCTGAAGGTTTCCGCACCGATCACCAGAGCGCGCCGGGCCGCGCCGGAGCAGATCATGCTGTCGGCAACGGTCATGGCGTAGAGGAAGCCGGAGCAGACGGCCGCGACGTCAAAGGCGACGCAATCATCGATGCCCAGCGCGGCCTGCACCCTGGTGGCGGCGGCGGGGAAGGTCTGGTCCGGGGTCGCGGTCGCCAGAATGATGAGGTCGATGTCCTGCGCCGCAACGCCCGCGGCATCGAGAGCGGCCTGCGCCGCATCGGCCGCCAGCGAGGCGGTGGTTTCACCCTCGCCCGCGATATAGCGATTGCGGATGCCGGTGCGCTCGACAATCCATTCGTCGCTGGTATCGACGGTCTGTGCCAGTTCCGCGTTGCTGACCGCACGCGCCGGCAGCGCCGATCCGGTCCCCAGGAGAATCGCACGACGGATCACTTGACGGGCTGCTCCAGCTTCGACGAGGCAATAAGCGCCTGAACGGCGGCCATGTCGGCCGCGATGCGGCGGGTGATGTCTTCTTCCAGCAGGCGGGCGGCAACATGAACCGCATTGGCGATGCCCTTGGCGTCCGCGCTGCCGTGGCTTTTGACGACCACGCCATTGAGGCCCAGAAATACCGCGCCATTATGATTGTTGGGATCAAGATGATGCTTGAGCAGGTGCATCGCGGGTTTCGAGATCAGGAAGCCGATCTTCGAACGGATCGAACTGGTGAAGGCGTTGCGCAGCACGTCGGTGACGAAGCGGGCCGTGCCTTCGATCGTCTTGAGCGCGACATTGCCGGAAAAACCGTCGCACACGATGACGTCGGTATCGCCCCGGCTGATCTTGTCGCCTTCGGTAAAGCCGTCAAAGCTCATCGGCAGGACGTCCGCAGCGCGCAGGATGGCCGCAGCGTCGCGGATTTCGTCCGTACCCTTAAGCTCTTCGGTACCAATGTTGAGCAGGCGCACGCGCGGCCGCTCCAGATCGAATGCGATGCGGGCATAGGCTGCCCCCATCACCGCGAACTGGACGAGATTGCGGGCGTCGCATTCGGTGTTCGCGCCCAGATCGAGCATGACGACGTCATTGTCGCCACGCGTGGGCAACAGGGCCGACAGTGCGGGCCGATCAATGCCGGGCATGGTGCGCAGCGCCAGCTTGGCCATGGCCATCAGCGCACCGGTATTGCCCGCCGACACGGCTGCACCGGCATCACCCGACTTCACGGCCGCTATGGCCATACTCATCGAGCTGCTCTTCTTGCGAATCGCAACGCTCGGCTTGTCAGCGCCATCGACGACGGTATCGGCATGGACGACGTCGGACGCCGCGCGCAAATTGGGATGGTTGTCGAGCGCCGCCTTGATGCGGGTTTCGTCACCGAACAGGGTGAAGCGCAGCCCGTCATGGCGGTGACGGGCGAGCGCCACACCCGCCATCATCACGCGCACGCCTTCATCCCCGCCCATCGCGTCTATGGCGATTCGCGGCTGGCTGGACACCCTAGATCACCCCTTTGCGGAGATCGAAAAGTCGTTACGCCCCGACGGCGACGATTTCGCGGCCGTTATAATGGCCACAGGCGCCGCACATATTGTGGGGGCGCTTGAGTTCACCGCAGTTGGAGCATTCCTGGAACGCTTCGACGCGCAGCGAATCATGGCTACGGCGCATACCGCGCTTGGAGGGGGACGTTTTCCTTTTGGGGACAGCCATATCGGCACCTTGTTCCGTAAATCTATCAGGTTGTGCGAACGGCCAGATCCAACATGAAAGCTGACGCCACAGGCGCCGCAGACCCATGCGGCCCTGGGTGATCGCGAAGCCCTGCGCCTATAGCGCTTTTTGATCGGGGCGCAAGTCCTTCCTTGCCTGCCAAGCCGCAGCGGCTAGGGTGCAGGGCATAGAAATGAAGGGAAAATCGATGCTCCTGCCGATCACGCTGACCTTCGCCGCGGCCTGCGCGCTGCTCAATCTGTGGATAGCGACGCGATGCGCGCGGATTCGCATTTCGGGCAAAATATTGCATGGCGATGCGGGCAATACGCTGCTGGCCAGGCGGATGCGGGCGCACGCCAATTTTGTCGAATATACCCCGATCGTGCTGATCCTGTTCCTGGTGGTCGAACTGGCGGTTGGCGCGTCACTATGGCTGTGGATCGGTGCGCTGGTCTATATCGTGGCGCGCGTGGCCCATGCGTTTGGCATGGATGCCGAAGCCCCCACCCCCTGGCGGGCTGGCGGTGCGCTGCTGACATGGCTGGTGACGGCCGGCCTGGCGATCACGGCGCTGACGATCGCCTACACCGCCACGCGGGAGATGCCGGCGCCGCCCGCGCTGTCAGCCCATGTATAAAGGATGGGGCGCCTGACTGCGGGCGCCCGTCACATCCCCATATCGGCGAGGATCAGCCCAGCACCGAATCGGCGACGAAGGGATTCGTGCGGCGCTCATGGGCAAAATTGCTCATCTGGCCATGGCCGGGGACGAAGGCTGTATCCCCGCCCAACGGCCAAAGCTTGCCGGTGATCGCGTCGATCAATTGCTGATGGTTGCCGCGCGGGAAATCGGTGCGACCGATCGACCCCTGAAACAGCACATCGCCGACGATGGCGAGCTTGCTGGGGGCGTGGTGGAACACGACATGGCCGGGCGTATGGCCGGGGCAATGGAGGACGTCGAGGGTCAGATCGCCCACGGTCACCTGATCGCCATCGACCAGCCAGCGGTCCGGCTCGAAACTTTCGCCCGGCACGCCCCAGCGCGCGCCATCCTGCGCCAGCTTGTCGATCCAGAAGCGGTCATCCTCATGCGGTCCCTCAATAGGCACGCCAAGGTCGCGGGCCAGCACGCCCGCCTGCCCGCAATGATCGATATGCCCATGGGTCACGAGCAGCTTTTCAATCGTCACGCCATGCTGCGCCGCTGCCTGCTTCAACACCGGCAGGTCGCCGCCTGGATCGACGAACGCGCCGCGCATGGTGGCGGTGCACCAGAAAAGCGTGCAGTTCTGCTGGAGCGGGGTGACCGGGATCAGCGTCGCCCTGAGCGGGCGGTCCTGCTGGGACGTAGCTTGCGGGGATGTCGTCATAGGCCCGATGTGGCGAAGCGACGCGGTCGGCGCAAGGCCTATGCCTCACCCAGCGCCGCGAACGGCTCGGCCAGGCTGATCCCGTCCAGCACCCGCGCGGTTTCATCCCGCACGCGAAGCATCACCCGGTGCAGGCGACATTCCGATTCGGGCAGGCAGTTGGTGCAGCTTTCATGGGCAAAGCGGCTGGCGCAGGGGGTGAGCGCGAGCGACCCACGGGTCAGGCGGACAATGTCGCCATAGCTGATGTCGACCGGCGCGAGCGCAAGCCAATAGCCCCCGTCCCTGCCCCGCTGCGTCGCCACCAGCCCTTCGCGCGACAATTCCGACAGGATCACCGTTAGGAATTTGCCCGGAATATTCTGGCGCGTGGCAATCTCGTTCAGCGGCACCGGTCCCTGACGATAGCGGTCGGCCAGATGCTGGAGCGCGCGGATGGCATAACGGGTCTTTTGGGACAGCATATTTCCGTTATTCGCTCAGCCGATGCGTTTGACAAGTCAGGGCGCGGCTTTCTCCAGCGCGGCGCGTGCCTGGGCGGGGAAATCGGTAAAGACCGCGTCCACCCCGGTCGCCGCCACGGCGCGAACATAGCCCGCAAAATCGCCCCGTCCTTCCGGGTCGTCGGTCCGCTGATACTGGGCGGGCAGGAACATATTTTCCATCCGCAAGGTCCAGATATGGACCTGTAGGCCGGCATCATGCGCCTGCCCCACCAGCGCGGTGGCGCCGCTGTCAGCCAGTACGCGATTGGTGGAAGGACCGATGCCGTCCGCATAGTCGGCGATCGCGCGCAGCCCCTCGACGCTCATCATGCCGTCATAGCTCAGGTCCGGCCGGTCGGCCGGGCCAGCGGTGCTATCGATCAACTGGATCAGCCGCAGCCGGGTGGCGGCGCGCAAGGCCTGAAGATTGCCGACCTCGAACGACTGGATAAAGACCGGGTCGGCCTCCGTCAGATAGCCATATTGTTCCAGCAGCGCGAGCATCGGCGCCTGATGCGGCAGTCCGATCCCGGCGAAATAGCTGGGATGCTTGGTTTCGGGATAGAGGCCGATGCGGCGACCCGCTTCCGCCTCCTTGGCGCGGACGAGCTTCAATATCTCCTCAAATGTCGGGATGAGATAGAGATCGTTGAAGCGGGTGTTGGCTGGGCGCAGCATGGGCAGCCGTTCGCGCGCACGCAGGGTACGCAGTTCGGCCAGGGTAAAATCTTCGGTGAACCAGCCGGTGACCGCTGCGCCATCAATGGTCTTGGTCGTCTTGCGATCGGCAAATTCGGGGTGATCGGCAATATCGGTCGTGCCGCTGATCTCATTTTCGTGGCGGGCGACCAATATGCCGTCCTTGGTCAGGACCAGATCCGGCTCGATAAAGTCTGCGCCCTCGTCAATCGCCCGCTCATAAGCGGCGAGCGTATGTTCCGGCCGCTCGCCGCTGGCCCCGCGATGGGCGATCAACAAGGGTTCGGCCATGGCCATCTCCACCGGCAACAGGAGCAACAGGAGCGTCAGGCAGGCGCGGATCAGGCGCCGCCCGGTCATGCTATGGCACCTGCCAGGGCGTTCTCATAGGTCGTCGCCTTGAAACCGACGATGGTTTGCTTGCCCGTGTCCAGGATCGGGCGCTTGATCATCGACGGGTTGGTCATCATCAGCAGGATGGCCTTGTCCGCATCGATATGCGCCTTGTCCCCGGCATCCAGCGCCTTGAAGGTGGTGCCGGAACGGTTGAGGATGGTTTCCCAGCCATGTTCCATCACCCATTCCTCCAGCTTGGCCTTGTCCACGCCCGACACCTTATAGTCGTGGAAGCTGTAGGAGACGCGCTCATTGTCGAGAAAATTGCGGGCCTTCTTGATCGTGTCGCAATTTTTGATGCCGTACATCGTGATCATGGCGGCTTACCCTTTGAATGCGGTGACTTCGATTTCGATTTTCATGTTCGGCTTGATTAGTCCGGCGACGACGCAACTGGCGGCGGGGCGGATGGTGCCGAATATAGGAGCGGTCGCCTGCCCCAGTTCGTCCCAATAGGCAGGGTCGGTGATGTAATAAGTGACGCGCACCACGTCTGAAAAGGCAAAGC
This sequence comes from Sphingobium sp. GW456-12-10-14-TSB1, assembly GCF_059424385.1. Taxonomy (NCBI): domain Bacteria; kingdom Pseudomonadati; phylum Pseudomonadota; class Alphaproteobacteria; order Sphingomonadales; family Sphingobiaceae; genus Sphingobium; species Sphingobium sp. GW456-12-10-14-TSB1. The sequence continues at coordinate 2,251,522 of NZ_JBWKZI010000001.1, forward strand.
CCGCCTCCTCCAGCGCCGCGCCGATGACCTTGAGCGCGTTGGCGGCCTGTTCGGCCACGCTGTCGGGCATGGTCTTGGTTTCCGGATCGGTGCCGGTGGTGCCGGCGACGAAGCACCAGTCACCCTGGACGACGGCACGGGAATAGCCGACCTGCGCCTCAAAGGGCGAGCCGGACGAAATAAGCTGGCGGGACATGATGGATTCCTGCTGCAGTGCGAAAGGATCGCGCCCGCCCTTGCCCCCTTGGCCTGATGCTGTCCAGTGGATTCAGCGAGGGCGACGCGGAACGGCGTGCCGTGCGGACCGTTGGGACGGGATTGAACCAGCTACAGGAGAGCGTCCATGGCCGATCCGATCCCCGATAATGACATTGATGAGAATAGCGAACAGAATGAGGCGGGCACGCAGGCGCAGGATGTAACGGAGTCCGCGCGGACGCGGACGACTGACCTCAGCGAAGAGAGCGAACATGGCGGACATGGCAATCCGGCCCAGATCATCCCCGACGACGTACCGGACCTTGTCGACAAGATGAACGCCATGAACCGATCCGGCCAGATCGACATGGACGCCTATGCCGGCGAACCGGCAATGGATGATGAGGACGGGGCGGAAAGCAGCGAGGACTGATCGGGTCGATCAGGCCGCCTCACTGCTCCCGTCGAGCGCGAAATTGATCATGCCGCGCGCCATGTGACCCAGCGCCTGCGCCATTGCGTCGCCGATCGCTGGGTCCATATCCTGTTGACCTGCAATCGCGCATGTCATCGCCAAAGCCCAGTCGTCGGCAAGCGCGGGCGTGATGGGGAAAGCGCGGTGCAGCGACATGACGCACTGACCGCGCGCGAACCAGTCGCGCGGCCCGCCCAGCCAGCCCGACAGGAAACGTGTCAGGCCCAAACGCACCGGCCCCAGATCGGCGGCGTGAACCGCGCGCAGGTCAGCGTAGAGGCTGTCCTGTTCGATCAGGTCATAGAAGCGGTTGACGATCGCCGCGACGACCGGTTCGCCGCCGATGCGGACATAGGGGCTGGGCGGCGCGGCGGCGTTCATCGACTGGCTCCGTTTCGGATGATGGAATGGCCAGCATGACGCATTGGAACCGCGCGTCATTGATCCGCGTCAAACTCGATCCTCACCGGATTGGCGAGAGGTTGGACCGGCTTTAACGCCCCCTTTGCCAATAGCCGCCTATCGTCGCGGCATGGCGAGACAGAGATATGGACGCGCGCAACGGCGCAGCTCTGGCTTCAGCGGCCCGGCGTTGATCTACACATTATGTCTGGGCCTGTTGCTTGGCTGGTACGGGCCGATTTGGATGGATCGCGGTGCCTGGCCGCCCCTGGAGCCCCCCCGGCAAAGCATGGCCGCCGATGCGCTGTCCGCGCAATTCGGCTTTTGCCATAGCGGGGGCGGTGTGAATTGCGTCGTCGATGGCGACACATTCTGGTTTGGCGGCGAGAAATATCGGATCGCCGATATCGACACGCCCGAAACCCACGGGCCACGCTGCGCCGCCGAGGGTGCATTGGGCGCGCGGGCGACGGAGCGGTTGCAGGCCCTGATGAATGCGGGGGCGTTTTCTCTGGAGAGCGGGGACCGGGATACGGACCGCTACGGTCGATCGCTGAGGGTCGTGACACGCGGCGGCGAATCGATCGGCGGGATGCTCGTCGCCGAAGGGCTGGCACGCGAATGGGATGGCGCGCGTCACGGATGGTGCTGAACGGGGCGAACGCGCAGCGCCCGCCCCTTCGTCCCGCTTAGCGGCAGTTCAGGCCACCCCGGTCGATTTCACGGCCGAGCAGCGCACCTGCGCCGCCGCCGATCAATATGCCCGCGACATTGGATTGGCCGCGATCGATCTGGCTGCCGAGCAGGCCGCCCAACGCCGCGCCGACGATCAGGCCAGTGGTGCCGTCCGACCGGCGGCAATAATAGCGGTCATCATAGCCACGATAGATGCGGGTGCGGCGATCGACGCGGATCGGCGCATAGCCGGCGCGATAATAGCGGTCGGGCCGGTAGCTGCGGCCATAACGCGGATCGGGGCGGTTCCAGTCATAGCGGTACACCACGCGACCGGGCCGACGATAGGCAACGCGGCGGTCGTCCCGACGATCCCGGCGCCAGTCGCGGCGATCATCGCGCCGGTCGGCGCGTCGGTCCTGGCGATCATCCCGGCGGTCGGCCCTGCGGTCCTGGCGATCGTCGCGCCGTTCGCGATTGTCGCGGCCCGGCTGGGCGAAAGCGGGCGTTGCGGCCAGGCCGGTCAGCGTCATCGCGCCGAGTGACAGGGCAGCAATAGCCTGTCTGAAAGTGAACGTCATGGCAGAGTCCTTTGCATGGGCATATTCGTGAATGTCAGAACCCATGACGATAGAGCTTGTTGCATGAACGACACAAAACCACCCGTTCATCGTGGAGCAGGATGAGGCGGGGAGCAGGGCACCGATGGTGCAATCGGGAGAATGGCGGGATCGTGCAGCGGCGATCCGATAATCGCTGCCTCAGCCCTGATCCTGATAGGCCATCTGGAGTATGCCCCAGTGCCGGCCCTTTACATGGATCGACGCGATCACCTGTTTGAGCAGGATGACATCGCCCGCCGCAGTCAGGCGGCGATACGCCTTGATGCAGAAGGGCTGCGTCGTGCGGCATTGTTCGCGCGTATCGGCGAAATCGAAGATCAGGCCCTGCCGCGAATATTCCGCATTCCATACATCTTCGCCCGGCCGCTGCGGATGGGCGCGTTCGGGCATGGCGATCGCGCCAAAGGCATTGCGGTCGGTGAAGGTCATGCCGAACAGGCCAGTGAAGGCGCGCGCCTTTTCCTGCTGCGCGCGCGCGGCGGGCAACATCACATCCTGTACGGGATGGCTATATTGTTGCGGATTGGTACCGGGAATAGGGGTTGGCAGATCGCCGAACAACGCGGCTTCGCTGATCCGCCCGCTGTCGATCGCCTGCTCCATCGCGCGACTGACGATCTCGGCCGATTCCAGGCTGAAACTGATATAGGGCGAATCGGGAATCGCGACCCCGCTTTCGGCCAGATATTGCAGCAGCATGTTGGTATCGTCGCTGGCGGTCGATACGCGGCCCGACAGGCGTTGCAACCCGCCCGCATTGTCCGCCGACGTGCTGGCCAGCGCGGCCAGGCCAGTGCGGATTTCCCCCGCCGATCCCACGATCGACGCGATCCGTTCGGCCACGCCCTCGGTATTGCTCGACAGGTCGACCATGAGCGAGCCAAGCCGCTCCACCAGCGCCTCTATGTTGCGCGTGTCCGATTGCGCGGTGCGCGCGGTCTGCGCGCCGCGGTTGATGCTGTCGAGCATCCCGCCCGCCTCGCTGGTCAACGCCGCGATCGATTGTTCGATCGTGTGCGTGGCCGCGCCGGTTTCCTGCGCCAGTTTCTTCACTTCGGCGGCGACGACGGCAAAGCCGCGACCGGCATCGCCCGCGCGTGCCGCCTCTATCGTGGCGTTGAGCGCTAGCAAATTGGTCTGCCGCGCGATGCCGCTAATCACATTGGTGACATGGGCGACGGTCTTGAGCGCTTCGCCAAAGCCGTCCAGCCGCTCATGGATACGGCTGACCTGATCGATCAGATCGACAAAGACATGGTTGGCGGCGGAGAGTTGCCGCCCGGAATCGTCGATGATGGAACGGGCCGCCACCGCCTTGGCGCGCGCATCCTGCCCGGCATTGGCCACGCTTTCGCCATCGTGCGACAATTGCGTCGCTGCGCCGCTGATCGCCTCGATCGTGCGCGCCTGCTGCGTTACGCGGTCGGCCAGTTCGCTGATGTCGGCCTGGAGATCGAGCGTGCGTATGCCCAGGTCGCCCGACAATTTGGCCACCTTCATAACCGCTCTTGCAACGGTTTCGGATTTCGTTTCGCTACCCACGGATCGAGGGCTAGCTCAACATGGTAAAGGAAAGATTAGCGATGCGTCAGAGCGATCCGGCCAGCGCCAGCACCACCCCGGACACCACCAGCAGCAGCCCGATGGCCTCGCTCCGCTGCATCTGTTCCCGCAGGTAAAAATGCGCAAAACCCATGGTGAAGGCGACCTCGATCTGCCCGACGATCCGCACCAGCGCGACCGGCGCCGTTGCAAAGCCGGTGAACCAGCAGGCCGATCCTAGGGCCGAGAGCATCCCGACCTGTCCCGATACCCGCCAGGTGGCGAACACGCGCCGCATTTCGCCTGATTCGCGCGCCAATAGCCAGCCGCCCTGCATCAGGGTCTGAAGCGCGACCGTCACGACCAGCACGACCAGCGCCGCCAGGACCGCGTCGCCCGTGTCCACCTGCTGCGTTGCGCGGCGGATGCCGATCGCGGTCAGGGCGAAGAAAAATCCAGACGCTATGCCGCAGAGGGCAGCGGGCTGGCCCAGCGCGCGGACGAAATCCATCGCCCCCATGCGCCTGCCCCCGGTCGACAGCAGCATCACGCCCACCACGCCGCAGCCGATCCCGCCCCAGGCCAGCGGCGAGAGACGCTCGCCCATCAGCAGGAAGGACAGTAGCGCGCCCTGGACCGCCTCGGTCTTGGAATACGCGGTGCCGACGACGAAATTGCGGTATCCAAATGCCAGGATCAGCAGGTTGGTCGCAACGATCTGCGCCAGCCCGCCGCCGATGCAGAAAAGCAGGAACAACGGCCCCAGTGCAGGCAGAGGTGCTGGATTGGCCAGCCAATATCCGCCCAACAACATAATAGCGAACGGCAGTCCGTAAAAGTAGCGCACCAGCCCCGCCGCATTGAGCGACAGGCTATGACTGACGCGCCGCTGGACGGCGGTGCGCCAAGCCTGCATCCCGCCCGCCATCAGCGTCGCGGGCAACCAGATCGGGGACGTGATCATCGCGCTGCTATGGCCGCCGGACGCCCGGCGTCATCCCATCATCACCAGCATGGTGAAGAACAGCGCCAGCGCGAGACAGGCGAACATATAGAGCAGGGGCAGCCGCCACATCGCGCCAAAGCGCGACAGGCTGTAGGCGTCCTTCATCTGTCGATACATATGCCAGGCGGCGTAGAGCAGCAGCGCCGTCGTCACCAAACCGGCGGTGACATGCAGCGCCGACAACAGCATCGACAATGAAAAGAGCAGGGACATGAAGGCGATCGAATAGGTGACGTAGATCGCATGGTCGTACATCTTGAAGCGGCGGTTGAACGGGAAGAGCAGCCACACGAACGGCATGGAAAACAGGATCAACGCCCAGGAGAATTTATAGGCATTGGCCTTGAGCTTGTAATAGGCCAGTTCCGGGTCTTTCGCCGCCGCGCTGACGACCTCTCCCACTGTGGCCGCGACTCCGCCATTCATGCCCTCGCCACGCAGGGTTTGCGTCATGTTGGCAGCGAGCGTCATGCCCTGTCGCTCCTCGCGCGCCTCGCTCAAATCCTCGTTCAGCTTCTCGCGCCGCTTCGGCGTCAGGCCCGGCTCTTTCAACCGTCTTTCTATCTTCGCAATCCGCGCGTCGGCCTTGGCCTCTTCGGCGCGCAGTTCCGCGATGGCGCCATCGTCCATCTGCACCATCTTGCCCGCGCTGGCGCCATGGCCGCTGGTGAGCGAGAAGATGGCGTACATGAGGAAGGCGCTGAACAGGAACAGCGCGAAGGGCGACACGAATTTCGCGCGCTCGCCATGGATGTAGCGTCGCGTCAGCTTACCCGGACGCAGCGCCAGTTCGGGCAATGTCCGGAATATCTTGCCTTCAAAATGCAGCACGCCATGGGCCAGATCATGGCCGATCGCGCCGAAGCTGCGATGGAGATGCGCCGCCTGCCCGCATTGCGCGCAATAGGCGCCGGTCAGTTCCGCGCCACAATTAAGGCATTTGCCATGGCCATCATGATCGGATTCGCCATGCCCCGGCTCGACCGCGCGCGCGATCATGCCTCCGGTGATGGCGTCCCCCGCCGCGTCGATTTCCCCCGTCATGGGGGACAGGATAACAGCGGTGTATGGCGCTTGCCAGACAGTTGTTTGCGTTTAGCTGGGCTGGACGCCGGGCGGTACATGGTGTGCCAGGTTCCGCCCCATCGTCCAGTTCCCCTCCAGCCGCACCAGCGGATTGGGCGCGCACCAGATTTCGCCGCTGTCGGACAGGCCGGTGACCCAGATCAGATTATGTTCCTGCCCATAATCGATGACGGCAAGGGCATAGCCCTTCCCCTTGCCCTCCACATGGACGGGCAAGGGTGGGTCGAGTTGCGTGAAGGACATGGGACTGGCTCCGGCATGAAGGTGCGGAGACAATGCCGTGTAGCGGCCGGGGTTCCGGCCCCTTGATCCAGGTTGGTGCGATTAGCTGATCCCCCCACGCACGGCATGGGGGGCGGCTTGCGTCAGGCGTTTTCGAGCAACCCTTCGCGCTTGATCTTTTCCTGCCAGACCAGCGGGGCGAGATGGTGGACATTCTGGCCTTCGCTATCGACCGCAACGGTCACGGGCATGTCCTGCACATCGAATTCGTAGATCGCTTCCATGCCCAGATCCTCAAAGCCCACGACCTTGGCCCCCTTGATCGCGCGGGCGACCAGATAGGCGGCACCACCGACCGCCATCAGATAGGCGCTCTTATGCTTGGCGATGGCTTTGGTCGCCGCGACCCCGCGCTCGGCCTTGCCAACGCAGCCCAGCAGGCCTTGCTCCAGCATCATGTCCATGAAGCTGTCCATGCGCGTTGCGGTGGTGGGACCGGCAGGGCCGACCACTTCGTCGCCGACCGGATCGACCGGACCGACATAATAGATGACGCGGCCCTTGAAATCGACCGGCAGGCTCTCGCCGCGGCTCAGCATGTCCTTGATCCGCTTGTGCGCGGCGTCGCGCCCGGTCAGCATCTTGCCGTTCAGCAGCAGCCGGTCGCCATGCTTCCAGCCCTGGACGATGTCCGGCGTCAGCGTGTTGAGATCGACGCGGATCGCTTCCTTGCTCGGCGTCCAGTTGACGTCGGGCCATTCGGACAGCTTGGGCGCTTCCAGATAGGCGGGGCCGGAGCCGTCCAGCGTGAAATGGGCGTGGCGGGTGGCGGCGCAATTGGGGATCATCGCCACAGGCTTGCCCGCCGCATGGCAGGGATAGTCGTAAATCTTGACGTCCAGTATGGTGGACAGGCCGCCCAGACCCTGCGCGCCGATGCCCAGCGCATTGACCTTGTCGAAAATCTCGACCCGCATCTTCTCGATCTCGGTCTGCGGTCCGCGCGCCTTGAGCTCGCCCATGTCGATCGCGTCCATCAGGCTTTCCTTGGCCAGGGCGACCGCCTTTTCCGCGGTGCCGCCAATGCCGATGCCCAGCATGCCGGGCGGGCACCAGCCGGCACCCATTTGCGGCACCATCTCCAGCACCCAGTCGACGATCGAATCGCTGGGGTTCATCATCTTGAACTTGGTCTTGTTTTCGCTGCCGCCGCCCTTGGCCGCGACGTCGATCACCACCTTATTGCCGGGCACCATTTCGACCGACAGGACGCAGGGCGTATTATCCTTGGTATTCTGGCGGCTGAACGCGGGATCGCGCAGGATGGAGGCGCGCAGGCGGTTTTCGGGGTTGAGATAGGCGCGGCGCACCCCTTCGTCGATCACCTCCTGCATCGACCGGCTATTATCGTCCAGGCGGCATTCCATGCCCCATTTGACGAACACATTGACGATGCCGGTGTCCTGGCAGATCGGGCGATGCCCCTCCGCACACATGCGGCTGTTGGTCAGGATCTGGGCGATGGCGTCCTTGGCCGCCGGGCTTTGTTCGGCCTCATAGGCTTTGCCCAGCGCACGGATATAATCCATCGGGTGATAATAGCTGATGAACTGAAGCGCGTCGGCGACGCTCTCGATCAGGTCGGCGGTCTTGATGAGCGTCATCTTACCCAAATCCCTTATGTCTGCGGCCCGGCCCTGCACGGCGGGTTCCTGCTCGGGCAGCGGCTAATCAGGAATCGCCCGCCTGTCCAGAGAGGGGAGGCCTAGCCGTTCGCAAAGGGGAACATCGGCCACCATGGTTCCTTCTCCATCAGCACCCGCGCGAAGCTGGGCCGCGCGACAAGCCGGGCGAGATAGGCCGCGAGGCGAGGATGATCGCTGCCGATCGGCGCGATCCTGTCGGCATAGAAGAGCGCGGGGGCCGCCGCGCAATCGGCCAGGGTGAAATTGTCGCCCACTGCCCATCCCTGCGCGCCGATGCGCGTTTCCAGCAAGGCATAGGCTTTTGCGATCAGGGCGCGCGCTTGCTCTACGCCATAAGGGTCGCGCGAGTCGGCCGGGCGCAGCCGGTCGGCGACGATCGCCTGCATCGGCGTCATCACATAATTGTCGAACAGCCGGTCCATCATCCGCACCTGTAGCGCAGCGTCGGGGTTGAGCGGTATCGGCCGGAAGGTGCCCGGCTCATGCGTCGCCAGATATTCGATGATGATGCTGGCTTCGGCGACGGTCATGTCGCGGGTCGAATCGCGCAATACGGGAAATTTGCCGATCGGCCACAGCGCCAGCCATTCCTGCGCCACATCCTCGCCCTCCAGCATGCGCGGCGTGAAGGGCGTGCCATTTTCGTAAAAGGCGATCAGCACTTTCCAGCAATAGGAAGAGAGCGGGTGATAATAGAGAATCATCGGTCGGCCTCTGCATAGGGGGAACGGGGCAGTCAGTCGGAGGCGACACCATAGCCCCTTTTGCGTGCGCCCACGCATTTGCGTGGCAAGCCAAAATTATTTTTTATTCCGCTTTTCGCTCTTGTCTTTCGGGGGAACGAGGAAAGTCCACGCGTCGCTGCGTCGCAACGGGTAGAAACAGCGATGAACGGAATCGGAACAGCGACGAATTGAGTCCCTAAACCGTCATTTACCCTCTTGCGCGCAAAACAGGCTATGGCACTATCTGTGGTATCGGGTAAACGGGGGTCACCCAACAGATAGTGATTGCGTCGCTGGACCGGTTTTCAGCGCAAGGGGGATTTTGTCCCTGCAATCCCGTCAGTTGGTCCCATTTCGACCCCGTTGCGATACGGTATCTGCTAGGGTGTTGGCACCTGCCGAACACCGCTTGACCGAATCGAACGGAACGGGAACATTCGGGGGCGTACATGGATTTTCGTGATAGTGGACAGGGTGGTACAAACGACGTGGCGACTGTGATGGATGATGTGATGGACCGGGTGAGCGAACAGCCTGTCGCGCCGACCAAGGCCGAACCTTTGTCCTCTTCCTCGGTGCAGGAACGACGCTTCGACGTCGTGACCGATCCGTCGCGCGACGCGCTGCTGACCGAGTTTGGCAAGGACACGCTGAACGACCGCTATCTGCTGCCCGGCGAAAGCTATCAGGATCTGTTCGCCCGCGTGGCGGCGGCCTATGCCGATGATCAGGCGCATGCCCAGCGCGTCTATGACTATATCTCCCGTCTCTGGTTCATGCCCGCCACCCCGGTCCTGTCCAACGGCGGCACCGGACGCGGCCTGCCGATCAGCTGCTATCTCAACAGCGTGGACGACAGCCTGGAAGGCATCGTCAACACCTGGAACGAGAATGTCTGGCTGGCCTCACGCGGGGGCGGCATCGGCACCTATTGGGGCAGTGTGCGCGGCATTGGCGAGCCGGTTGGCCTCAACGGCAAGACCAGCGGCATCATCCCCTTTGTCCGCGTCATGGATTCGCTGACGCTGGCGATCAGCCAGGGCAGCCTGCGTCGCGGTTCCGCCGCCTGCTATCTTGACGTCTCGCACCCGGAAATCGAGGAATTCCTTGAAATTCGCAAGCCCAGCGGCGACTTCAACCGCAAGGCGCTGAACCTGCATCATGGCGTGCTGCTGACCGACGAGTTCATGGAAGCGGTGCGCGACGGCAGCGATTTCAACCTGCGCAGCCCCAAGGACCAGTCGATCCGCGGCACCGTCAATGCCCGCGCGCTGTTCCAGAAGCTGGTCGAAACCCGCCTGGCCACGGGCGAGCCCTATATCGTGTTCAACGACACGGTGAACCGCATGATGCCCAAACATCATCGCGATCTGGGCCTTAAAGTCTCGACATCGAATCTCTGTTCCGAAATCACCCTGCCGACGGGTCGCGACCATCTCGGCAATGACCGCACCGCCGTGTGCTGCCTTTCCTCGATGAACCTGGAAACCTGGGACGAGTGGAAGGATGAGAAGCTGTTTGCCGAGGATATCATGCGTTTCCTCGACAATGTGCTGCAGGACTATATCGACCGCGCGCCGCCCGAAATGGCGCGCGCCAAATATAGCGCGATGCGCGAACGATCGGTCGGGCTTGGCGTCATGGGCTTTCACAGCTTCCTGCAGGCGCGCGGTATCCCGTTCGAAGGGGCCATGGCCAAGTCGTGGAACCTGCGCATGTTCAAGCATATCAAGAGTCAGGTGGACGAAGCCTCGATGCAGTTGGCGATCGAGCGCGGCCCCTGCCCCGATGCTGCCGATCAGGGCGTGATGGAGCGTTTCTCCTGCAAGATGGCGATCGCGCCGACCGCGTCCATCTCCATCATCTGCGGCGGCACGTCGGCCTGCATCGAACCGATCCCGGCGAACATCTATACCCACAAGACGCTGTCGGGCAGCTTCTCGATCAAGAATCCCTATCTGGAAAAATTGCTGGTCGAAAAGGCCAAGGATTCGACCAATGTCTGGAACTCGATCCTGGAGCATGGCGGCTCGGTCCAGCATCTCGACTTCCTGAGTCAGGAAGAAAAGGACACGTTCAAGACCAGCTTCGAAATCGACCAGCGCTGGCTGCTCGAACTGGCCGCCGACCGCACACCCTATATCGACCAGGCGCAATCGCTCAATCTGTTCATCCCCGCCGATGTGGAGAAATGGGATCTGCTGATGCTCCACTTCCGCGCGTGGGAACTGGGCATCAAGTCGCTTTACTATCTGCGGTCCAAGAGCGTGCAGCGCGCGGGTTTCGCGGGCGGGGTGGAAGCCGACAACACGATCGACGCACCCAAGTTCGAACTGGCCGGCGGCAGCACCGATTATGACGAGTGCCTGGCCTGCCAGTGATGTAATTCCCTCTCCCGTCGGGAGAGCGCGCTGGTCATGCTTCGGAGTGGAGTTTTAGTGATGTGGTTCGTCGTCGCTATGTCCCTCTGCTCGATTGGCTATGGTGCCCACGCCATGATCCGGTCGGAGCAGGTCGCGCGGAAAAATGCGGCGTTCATTGCTAGCGGCAAGGAAAGCTATTTTGAGCAGCGGCGGGAATGGCAAGCCTATGGCACCACTCCACCCGCTGATGAAGCGACCGTCCGAACCAAGGGTCGCAAAGAAATTCTGGCTGGCATGATCGGCCTGTTTGCCGCTGCTGCCTTCACTTATTTTGCGAACTAAGGAGTTCGATTCATGTCCCTTCTCCAAGCCTCCAAAGTCTACAAGCCGTTCGAATATCCCTGGGCCTATGAGTTCTGGAAGCGGCAGCAGCAGCTGCACTGGCTGCCCGAAGAAGTGCCTTTGGGCGAGGATTGCCGTGATTGGGCGCAGAAGCTGTCCGATCATGAGCGGAACCTTTTGACGCAGATTTTCCGCTTCTTCACACAGGCGGACGTGGAAGTGCAGGATTGCTACCACGAAAAATATGGCCGCGTGTTCAAGCCGACCGAGATCAAGATGATGCTGACCGCGTTCAGCAACATGGAAACCGTCCATATCGCCGCCTACTCGCATCTGCTCGACACGATCGGGATGCCCGAAAGCGAATATTCGGCCTTCCTCCAATATAAGGAGATGAAGGACAAGCACGACTATCTGCAACAGTTCGGCGTCGACACGGACGAGGATATTGCCCGCACGCTCGCCATGTTCGGCGGCTTTACCGAAGGGTTGCAGCTCTTCGCCAGCTTCGCGATGCTGATGAACTTCCCGCGCTTCAACAAGATGAAGGGCATGGGGCAGATCGTCACCTGGTCGATCCGCGACGAAACGCTCCATTGCGAGGGCATCATCAAGCTGTTCCACGCCTTCTGCGCCGAACGCCAGTGCCTGACCCCTTCGGTCAAGGACGACATCATGGACATGTGCCAAAAAACCGTCCGTATCGAGGATGCGTTTGTCGATCTGGTGTTCGAAATGGGTCCGGTGCCGGGCATGACGCCCAAGGACATCAAGAAATATGTCCGCTATATCGCCGACTGGCGGCTGGGCCAGCTGGGCCTCAAACCCATCTACATGATCGACGAGCATCCGCTCCCCTGGCTGACCCCGATGCTCAATGGCGTCGAACATGCCAACTTCTTTGAAACCCGCGCGACCGAATATTCAAAGGGCGCGACGCGCGGCCAGTGGAACGAGGTCTGGGACGCGTTCGACCGCCGCAAGACCCGCGCAACGCCCGCCAATGCGGACGAAGCAACCGATCCCGACATGTTCAAGGCGGCGGGCATCGCGGCGGAGTGATTGCCAAATTCGTGAAGGGCATCGGGGTGACATTGCTGTTTGCAATGGTCGCCCTGTGCCTGGCCGTCACGATCGTGCCGCCCTTCCTTGACCGCATCTATTATGAAGGGCCGGTGAGCCGTCACTATGACGGCGCGCATTTCTTCAATCCCGATGGGGTGATCGACGTGCCCGCCCCGCCGGGGACGAGTCGACGGGGCTTTATCGCCAGCTGGCTTCTGGGCCATGACGACCGGCCACAATGGCCCGACGCGATCGCCGTCAAGCCCGCCCGCCCCGCGCCCTTCGCGGCGCCGCGCGGGATGGTGGCGACATGGGTGGGCCATGCCACGGTGCTGGTGCAGGCGGCGGGCATAAACATATTGACCGATCCGATCTGGTCGGACCATGCCAGCCCCCTGCCCCCCTTCGGCCCCAGGCGGATCGCGCCGCCGGGCATCCGCTTCGATGATCTGCCCCGGATCGACCTGATCGTCCTGAGCCACAATCATTATGACCATATGGACCTGCCGACGCTGAAGCGATTGTGGGAGCGCGACCGGCCCAGGATCGTCACCAGCCTGGGCAATGACACGATATTGAAGGCGCACGGCATCCCGTCGACCGCACTTGACTGGGGCCAGTCGGTCAGCGGCGCGGCGCTCAACGGGCTTGCCCCGCAGGCAGTGATCCAGTGCGGCAATTACGAACATTGCCCCGACTATCGCGTCCATGTGACCCGCAACCATCATTGGGGCAGCCGCTGGGGCACGGATCGCAACCGCGCGCTCTGGTCCAGCTTTCTGATCGAGACGCGCGCGGGCAACATCTTCTTTGCAGGCGACACCGGCGCGGGCGACATGGGCTGGCCCTATGAAGCCGCACGCTTCGGCCCGATCCGGCTGGCCCTGATCCCCATCGGCGCGTTCCGCTTCTGGAAAGGGCAGATGGCGTCGGACGCGCATATCGGCCCGCAACAGGCGGTGGAAGTGTTCAAACGGCTGGGCGCGTCGACCGCGATCCCGATCCATTGGGGGACGTTCCACCTGTCCTACGAACAATGGAATACGCCGCCCCGTATGCTGGACCTGTTCCTGGCGTGCGAAGGCATAGAGCGCCAGCGCTTCGCCCCGCTGCGGATCGGCCAGTCGCTGCTGGTGCCGCCCTACGCCGCCGTAGCGCAGGACAAGGGATCAAAGCGCAAGCGACAGTGCGACTGGCGCGCGATCAGGGCGCTGGAATAGCGCCCCGTCCGGCGTCAGCCCTTGGGGCAGTCGCCTATCCGCTTGCCCGACAGGTCATAGGTCGCGCGCAGCACCGCGCCGCCGCCTTCCGACTGCGTCATGGTTTCGCCCAGCGTCAGCGTGTCAGCGGTATAATTGCCTTCCAGCGCAATTTCCGACGTGCCCTTGCCCGCCGTACAGGCCAGGGTCGCGATCATGCGGCCCTTGCGGACCATCTTGTCCTTATAGGTGCAGTCCGTGCCATCCTTGCCCGCCATCGCCGCCACGTCCGGCAACCCTTCGGCATCGACCGAAAGGCAGACCTTATCCTCGCTCGTCTGCTTGAGCGCCGCCTGATATTGCTCCGGCGTGACGGTCGGCGTGTTGTAACCGGTGGTCTTGCGGGTCAACACCCACTCGCCCGCCTGCATCAGGATCGGCGTTTCCTCGACTTCCGGCGCCGGGGCCGGTTCGCTACAGCCACCAAGGGCCAACATCGTTACGAGCGGCATGATCGCAAGCGGCATCCCCGCCAGCACGGTCTTTCGCATAACCTCTCCCCTGTTCTCTTGGTCGGAACAGGCAAGAGGCTCTACCCGTCGCGCGCAAAGCGCAAGCGGAAATGCGTGGAGACTTATTCCGCCTTGGTGCAGTCAGGGCCGATCCACTTGCCTTCGGAACGCGCCTTCATCGCCATGGCCGCGCCATTGGGGCCACCCGCCATCTTCATGTCCATGTCCATCGAATAGGCCTCTTGCCCATAGGTGCCCGACATGCTGGCCTGCATCGTGCCGCCATCCGCCTTGCACGACACCTGCCCCTTCACGCTGCCACCGCTGACGGCAAAGCCCTGATAGGTACAATCCTTGTTTTCCTGACCGGAAAACATCTCGCCACTGGGATTGGCCGCTTCTTCAGGCGTGACGCAATATTTGAGCGACGTCTGGCTCATCATGCTCTTCATCTGGTCCTTCATGCCAGCGGGCGCGCCGGGCATATTGGACAGGTCGATATCCTGCACGGTGAAGCGCCCTTCCCACTGGCCCGCCTTCAACTGCACCTTGTCGACCGCAGCCTTGACCTCTTCCTTGGTCATGGACACACCGCCATTGGCTGGCGCGTCGCCGGGCTTGTCGCCGCAGGCAGCGAGCAACAGGGTCATGGTGGCGGCGGCAAATACAGCTCTGATCATCGCTTATCCCCTCATCGCGTCGGCATGGGCTGGGCCGTGGATAGCCGAGCATATCAAGCCGGTGCGACATTGCAAAATTTTCCCCGAAATGGATGGGCATCAGACCTATCTGGATGCCGGACGGGCCGCCAAGAACAAGTTTCTGGCCTTGGCGCATTATATGGATACGCATGGCGGAAAATCACCGCCAGACCCCGCTGATCCACCGTCGCTGGAAAGCCAGATCCTCGACAACAACTGGCGCAAGGAGACGAAGAATGGCTATGATTTCCATATTGATGTCATTGCGCGACCGAGGGAAGTCGTCGCTGAGCTTACAGACGGCCCGATTGCCGCGCGCTCACGGCGTGCTCAGGCTCAGGCGGGTCAGCCAGATCGCCGTCCGGGCGATGATGGCGGTCATTTTATCGCTGCCAGCTTCAACGGTCCCGGCGACAGCGTCAACCATTTCGCCCAGGACCGGAATTTCCACCGTGGCGCCTATCGCGCCATGGAAGATGGCTGGGCGAGGAATTTGCGAGACGGTAAAAGGGTCGTCGTCCATATCGTTCCGCTATATGAAGGAACATCCAAACGGCCCTATCGCATCCATGTCACGTGGCGCGTCAATGGCAGGGAAGAATTCAGGGATTTCTCGAACGAAAGCAAAGTCAAGCCCCGTGACCGATAAACTTGACGCCTTGGGGTCGCTCATGAACGAGATTGGACTCGAATTGGCCGCCTTGGTCGGCGGCGATCCGAATGGTGTTTTCCTTTATGTTGAAATCGGCGAGGGTTGGGTGAGTCCCAGCGTTTTTAGGGATGAGGGAGAAGTCATCCGCTATTACAATCCGCGTGAGACAAATCTTAGCGACGTGCTGTGGGAAGCTTGGTATCTGGAACCAGATGGACCAAATATGCGATGGTCGGTTCTGGAATATGCCATCCAAGACAAAAAATTCCACGTCAGCATGAAATATCCCGAAGAGATCAACGTGGAAGTTGTCGATGACGAACGGCGGGAAGCCGCCCTGCGTGCGCGTTTCGGTGACAAGCCTGTTATCTATCCACCCCCGCCCAAAGGCGCGTTCGAGTTGAAGCCCTGACGTCAATTGCGTCCTGACGCAAACACCCCATATTGCCCCCATGGCCATCCAGATCCGCACCACGCTCGACGAGCCCGACACCGAAACCAGCTTCGTGCCGCATCGCCCCGCGCGACCGGACAAGAGCGAGGGCGGGCGCCCGTTCAAGCTGGTGAGCGATTATGAGCCATCGGGCGACCAATGCACCGCGATCCCCGAACTGGTGGAACAGGCACTGGCAGGCGAGCGCGATCAGGTGCTGCTGGGCGTTACGGGCTCCGGCAAGACCTTCACCATGGCCAAGGTGATCGAGGCGTTGCAGCGCCCGGCGCTGATCCTGGCTCCCAACAAGATCCTCGCCGCGCAGCTTTATGGCGAGTTCAAAAGCTTCTTTCCCGACAATGCGGTCGAATATTTCGTCAGCTATTATGATTATTACCAGCCCGAAGCCTATGTGGCGCGGTCGGACACTTATATCGAGAAGGAAAGCAGCGTAAACGAGAGCATCGACCGGATGCGCCATTCGGCCACGCGGTCGCTGCTGGAACGGGACGACTGCATCATCGTCGCATCCGTTTCCTGCCTCTATGGCATCGGCTCGGTAGAAACCTATTCGGCCATGACCTTTTCCATGAAGAAGGGCGGGATAGAGGATCAGCGCGAGATCATCCGCAAGCTGGTCGCGCTCCAATATAAGCGCAACGACGCAGGTTTTGCGCGCGGCAATTTCCGGGTGAAGGGCGACAATCTGGAAATCTTCCCGTCCCATTATGAGGATACCGCCTGGCGCATATCCTTTTTCGGCAACGAGATTGAGGCCATCGTCGAGTTCGACCCGCTGACCGGCAAGAAGGTCGCCAGCCTCGATTATGTGAAAGTCTTTCCCAACAGCCACCATGTCACCCCCGGCCCGACGCTGAAGCAGGCGATGGAGGCGATCCGCTTCGAACTGGCCGAACGGCTCAAGGAGCTGGAGAGCGAGGGCAAGTTGCTGGAGGCGCAGCGGCTGGAGCAGAGGACCAATTTCGACCTGGAGATGATCGCGGCGACGGGATCATGCGCGGGAATCGAAAATTACAGCCGCTTCCTGACTGGCCGCCTGCCCGGCGAACCGCCGCCGACCCTGTTTGAATATCTCCCCGAAAACGCGCTGCTGTTCGTGGATGAAAGCCACCAGACCGTGCCGCAGATCGGCGCGATGGCGCGCGGCGACCATCGGCGCAAGATCACGCTGGCCGAATATGGCTTCCGCCTGCCGTCCTGCATCGACAACCGTCCGCTGCGCTTCAACGAATGGGACGCCATGCGGCCTCAGACGGTCAGCGTCTCCGCCACGCCCGGCAAATGGGAAATGGAGCAGACCGGCGGCGTGTTCAGCGAACAGGTGATCCGCCCCACCGGCCTCATTGACCCCCCGGTCGAGATCAAGCCGGTCGAGGATCAGGTGGACGACCTGATCAACGAATGCCGCAAGGTCACGGCCAATGGCTATCGCACCCTGGTCACCACGCTGACCAAGCGGATGGCCGAGGATTTGACCGAATTCATGCATGAGGCGGGAATCAAGGTCCGGTACATGCATAGCGATGTCGAGACGCTGGAGCGGATCGAACTGATCCGTGACCTGCGGCTTGGCGTCTATGACGTGCTGATCGGCATCAACCTGCTGCGTGAAGGGCTGGACATCCCCGAATGCGGGCTGGTCGCCATTCTGGACGCGGACAAGGAAGGCTTTTTGCGTTCCGAAACCTCGCTGATCCAGACCATCGGGCGCGCGGCGCGGAACGTGGACGGGCGGGTGATCCTCTATGCCGACCGGATCACCGGCAGCATGGAACGCGCGTTGAACGAAACCGGGCGGCGGCGCGAGAAGCAGGAAGCCTATAACCGCGAACATGGCATCACGCCGACGACGATCAAGCGCAACATCGGCGACATCATCGCTCATGTGGCCAACAAGGACAGCGTGCTGGTGGAAACCGGCGATGCCGACCGGCCCCACATGGTCGGCCACAATCTGCGCGCCTATATCGAGGATCTGGAAAAGAAGATGCGCGCCGCCGCCGCTGACCTGGAATTTGAGGAAGCGGGACGGATCAGGGACGAAATCCGCAAGCTGGAGGCGGAGGAATTGGGCTTGCCGCACGATCAACAGGTGGCAGCGCCCAAGGGACGCGCGACCGAAGGCAAGCCGGGTACGCGGAAGTTGCGCTATGGCAAGACCCAAAAGAAATTCGGGCGGTAGGGGTATGCCGTTTCCCAACTAGCCGTTCGTTTCGAGCAAAGTCGAGAAACGCTGTGCTTTGGTTTCTCGACTTTGTTCGAAACGAACGGATGTGGTGTGTTATCGCACCCTCTAAACCACCGCTGGATAATCTGGCGCCGCGCTCTACATAGCGCCTATGCCGCCTGACATGCCCACATCCGCGCCACTACCTCCCGTCTGGGCGACGCTCCGGCGGTTCCTGCCCTATTTGTGGCCGGCGGATGCGCCCGCGTTGCGGCGGCGGGTGGTCGTCGCCATGCTGTGCGTGCTGGCGGCCAAGGTCATCAGCCTGGCCATGCCCTTTGCCTACAAGGCCGCGATCGACCGGATGGTGCCGGGGATGGAACCGACCGCCAGCCTGGCGATCGCGCTGGTCGCGGTCTATGCAGGCGCGCGTTTTGGCAGCGTGTTGTTCGATAATCTGCGCAATGCGGTGTTCGAGAAGGTCGGGCAGGAAGCCGGGCGGCGGCTGGCCGACGATGTGTTCGTCCACCTGCACCGCCTGTCGCTGCGCTTCCATCTCGACCGGCGCACAGGCGCGGTCACGAAGATTGTCGAGCGCGGGACCAAGAGCATCGATACGATGCTCTATTTCCTGCTGTTCAACATTGCGCCCACCGTGCTGGAGCTGATCGCGGTCTGCGTCATTTTCTTCGTGAAGTTCGGTGCGTGGCTCGTCGTCGTGACGCTGGCCATGGTCGCGCTTTACATCTGGTTCACCCGCACCGTGACCGAATGGCGCAACCAGTTGCGCCGCGACATGGTCGACATGGACACCAGCGCTGTCGCCCATGCCGTCGACAGCCTGCTGAATTTCGAAACGGTCAAATATTTCGGCGCGGAAGAACGCGAAGCCAGCCGTTACGGCACGGCGATGCGCCGTTATGCGCAGGCGGCGGTGAAGAGCGAGAATAGCCTGGCCTGGCTCAATATCGGCCAGTCGCTGATCACCAACCTGATGATGGCGGGCGCGATGGCCTATACCGTGTGGGGGTGGAGCCGCGGGCAGTTCACCACCGGCGATGTCGTGCTGGTCAATACGCTGCTGGCGCAACTGTTCCGGCCGTTGGACCTGCTCGGCATGGTCTATCGCACGATCCGGCAGGGCCTGATCGACATGGAAGCGATGTACAGGCTGATAGACACGCAGCAGGAGATTGCCGACTTGGGCGGCGCGCCTGCCCTGATCGCGTCGGGCGGCGAAGTGCGGTTCGATCATGTACGCTTTGGCTATGATCCCGAACGCGAGATATTGCACGACGTCAGCTTCACCGTGCCTGCCGGGCGGACGCTGGCGATCGTGGGGCCGTCGGGCGCGGGCAAATCCACCATCGCGCGCATCCTGTTCCGTTTCTACGATATTCAATCGGGCCAGGTCAGCATAGACGGGCAGGACATCGCCAGCGTGACGCAGGCGTCGCTGCGCGCGGCGATCGGTATCGTGCCGCAGGATATGGTGCTGTTCAACGACACGGTAGGATATAATATTGGCTATGGCCGCGAGGGCGCGAGCCAGGCGGAGATCGAGGCCGCCGCCAAAGCCGCGTCGATCCACGACTTCATCCTTGGCCTGCCGATGGGCTATGATACGCGCGTGGGCGAACGGGGTCTCAAACTGTCGGGTGGGGAAAAGCAGCGAGTGGCGATCGCCCGCACGCTGCTCAAAGACCCGCCAGTGCTGGTGCTGGACGAAGCGACCAGCGCGCTCGACAGCCGGACGGAGAATGAAATTCAGGATGTGCTGCGCAACATTGCCCGCAAACGCACCACCCTGATCGTCGCGCACCGCCTGTCCACGGTGGTCGACGCCGACGAAATCATCGTGCTGGACCAGGGCCGCATCGTCGAACGGGGCCGCCACGCCGATCTGGTGCGGGCGGACGGCCTCTATGCCGTGATGTGGAACCGGCAGGCGGCCGAGCGTGAGGATATGCCGGTCGAGCCGGGGATTGGGGATGTGTTTGAGGTGGTGCGGCCTTAGCTTTTGGCAATTAGCTGGGATAAATATCCTGCTGTCGCTGAATGATATCGGACCAGAAGGGTATGTGTCGTGGAGAACTGATTTCGTAACGACCTTCAAATTCGTTGCGAAAATACTCTTCCAAGTTTGCCCCATAATAAACCGTATCAAACCCATACATCGAGAATATCGGATTGCCCGCTTCGTTCGGCACTTCGGGAATAAAGCGATGGGAAAGCAACGGGATCAGGCGCGGTGCTGATTGGAACGCGGCGCGCACGATCTCGGCTCGCTCCACCGATAGAGCAGGAATATCTCCCCAGCCTGGCCACCAGAGGCCATTTTCCACATCGAACAATAAACAGTCCAACGGCCAGTTCAGCATTTTCCTAATGCGGTCATTTTCTGATGCCCAATTGTAGCCGTCTTCCGGCTGCCGGTCCAAGAGCAAGTCGATCAGGTCTGGCGGAAAGCGTAAGGCATAACGATCCTGTGCGTCATCCAGTTCGCTCTGGGTATAGCCTGCAATCCAGCGGTGCATTTTTCACTCCCAGTCTCAACTGGCACCCAACTGCCGCATTATCGATTCACTCACCCCCAAAATTCGCCGCCACCTCCGGCGGCACGCGCAATATGCGGCCCGTGCTTTTATCCACGATCGCCCAGGTGGATCTGGCCGTGACCTTCACCTTGCCATCGGGGCCGCTGAATTCGATCAGCCGGTCGAAGCGTGCGCCGCGGGGGGCATCGGGAATCCAGGTGCGGACCGTCACCGTCTCGCCCTCCGCCACATTGCCGCGATAGTCGATTTCGTGACGGGTCACGACCCAGACATAGGCTTCGACATGCGCCGGGTCGGCATCATGGGTCCAATGTTCGGTCGCGACCTGCTCCATCCACTGGACCCAGACCGCATTGTTGACATGGCCAAGTATGTCGATGTCGGCCGGCTGGGCGGTGATCTGGGTGGTGTAGGACGCAGCCATCTCTATCCTCCGTTCGGTGCGAGCCTGTCGAGAACAATTCTCGACACCTTTGTTCTTGTCGGGCGCTTCTCGACTTCGTTCGAAGCCGCCCGAACCGAACGGATTTGGAAAAATATCACGCCCCAGCCATCCCCATCTGCCACAAGATGAAGGCAAACTCCTCCGCGCTTTCGTGCAGGCTCTCGAACCGCCCGGATTTGCCGCCATGGCCCGCACCCATATTGGTCTTGAGCAGCAGGACATTGTCGTCCGTCTTGGTCGCGCGCAGCTTGGCCACCCATTTGGCCGGCTCCCAATAGGTGACGCGCGGGTCGTTCAACCCTGCGGTCACCATCAGCGGCGGATAATCCTGCGCCTTCACATTGGCGTAGGGGTCATAAGCCAGGATCGTCTCGAACGCTGCCTTGTCCTCAATCGGATTGCCCCATTCGGGCCATTCGCCCGGCGTCAGCGGCAGCGTTTCGTCCAGCATGGTGTTGAGCACATCGACGAAAGGCACATGCGCCACCACCGCGCCCCACAGATCGGGATCGCTGTTGATGACTGCGCCCATCAGTTCGCCCCCAGCAGAGCCGCCCGAAATGCTGATCCGTCCCTTGCTGCTATAGCCAAGGTCGATCAGCCCCCTGGCCACATCGACAAAGTCGGTGAAGGTGTTGTTGCGTTTGTCGAGCTTACCGTCGAGATACCATTGCTGCCCGAGATCATCGCCGCCGCGAATATGGGCAATGGCGAAGGCAAAGCCGCGATCCAGCAGCGACAGCCGCCCTGTCGAAAAACCCGGCTCCATCGCCATGCCATAGGCGCCATAACCATAGAGGTGCAGCGGCGCGCTGCCATCGCGCGGCAGACCGGCGGGATAGACGATCGACACCGGAATCTGCGTGCCGTCGCGCGCCGGGATCATCAGTCGCTCGGTCGCATAGCGGCTGGCGTCATAGCCTGACGGAATTTCCTGTACCTTGAGCAGCTCGAACCGCTCTTGCGCGATATGATAGTCGAAGATCGTGTCGGGCGTGACCATCGATTCATAGCCGATGCGCAGGACCGTCACGTCATATTCGGGATTGTCATCCAGCGACGCGGAATAGCTTGCCTCCGGGAATGGCAGTCGCTTTGGCGTGTGCGTCGCATAATCGCGCAGCTCGATCTGATCGAGGCCGTCCAGCCGCCCTTCCGTGACGTAGAAGCGTTTGAACAGGGTGAAGTCGGTCAGATAGAAATGCGCATCGGGCGCGATCACCTCCGTCCATTGACCGGGCGCTGCCAGCGTGGCTGTCACCAGTCGGAAATTGGGATGGGTGTCGTTGGTCCTGATGTAGAGCGTACCTTCATGTTCATCGACATCATATTCCCGGCCCGCCTGCCGCGCGGACACGAGCAGGGGCGGCGCAGTGGGATTGTCGGCGGGAATCAGCCAGGCTTCGGTCGTCACATGATCGCCCGTCGCGATGACGATCCATTTTTCCGACGAGGTAAGGCCGATCGAGACGCGGAACCCCTCATCGGCCTCGTGGAACAGTTCGACGTCGGACTCGACGCTCTGCCCCAGCCAGTGCAGCCGGGCATTGTCGGTCCGCCAGTTTTCATTGGCGAGGCCGTAGAGCAGCCCCTTGCTGTCGGACGTCCACACCAGCGATGACAAGGTGTCGGGGATCGACTCCGGCAAAATCTCGCCGGTAAAAAGATCCTTGATCCGCGCCTCGAACCGTTCCGACCCGTCATTGTCGATCGCATAGGCCAGATAGCGGCCATCCGGGCTGACCGACATCGCGCCCAGCCGGAAATAGTCATGGCCCTGCGCCAGCGCCGGTTCGTCCAGTATCAGTTGGTCAGCGCTTCCATCGTCTTTTGCGGCCACGGGCCTGCGATACCATTTGCGATATTGCGCGCCGGTTTCGAATGCGCGCCAGTAGATATAGTCGCCATCCTTTTGCGGAACGGAACTGTCATCTTCCTTGATGCGCCCCTTCATCTCGGCAAACAGCGCGTCGGTCAGCCCCTTGTGCGGGGCCATCGCCGCCTCGAACCAGGCATTTTCCCGCGCCAGATAGTCCAGCACATCCGCGTCCTTGACATCGGGATAGCCCGGATCACGCAGCCAGGCATAATCATCGCTGACGGTGATGCCATGATGGGTGATGCTGTGCGGCCGCGCTAGCGCGACGGGAGCGGCAACGGGCGACATGGTGTTTACGGTCATTCACTATCCATCTGCGAGAACAAGGCGGGCGCTGGCATATAGGCCACAGCCTGCTTATGTTGTTGTCATTATGGCCTGCGCAAGAGGGCCGATACGCAAGGAAGCATGAATGTCCACCTATCAAGACCGTCTCAACGCCCTGCGCGACCAGCTTGCGCGCGACCGGCTGGACGGCTTCGTCGTGCCTTTGACCGACGAGCATATGAGCGAATATGTCGGCGCCTACGCCCAGCGCCTCGCCTGGCTGACCGGGTTCCAGGGGTCGGCGGGCAGCGCCGTGGTGCTGCCGGAACAGGCCGCGATCTTCGTCGACGGCCGCTATACGTTGCAGGTGCGCGAACAGGTTGACGGCGCGCTGTGGCAATATGAGAGCGTCCCGCAAACCTCCATCGCGGACTGGCTGAAGGCCCATGCCCCGGCGGGCGGGCGGATCGGTTATGATCCCTGGCTCCATACCCGTGCCTGGGTGGAGCAGGCGAGCGCGGCACTGGCGGACAAGGGCGCGACGCTGGTGGCGGTGGACACCAACCCGATCGACCTGGTGTGGCCCGACCGCCCTGCCCCCAGCGACGCACGGCTGGTCGTCCATGACGATCGCTATGCCGGGCAGAGCGCGGCGGAAAAGCGGCAGGCGATGGCTGACTGGCTAGTCGGGAAAAAGGCGGATGCCGCGGTGCTCTCCGCGCTGGATTCCATCGCCTGGACCTTCAACATCCGGGGCAAGGATGTGGACCGGACGCCAGTCGCGCTCGCCTATGCCATCGTCCATGCCGACGCGACTGCGGACCTGTATGTCGCGCCCGAAAAGATGGACGAAGCCGTCGCCAAGCATCTGGGCAATGCCGTGCGGGTGCATGATCGCGCCGCTTTTGCCGATGCGCTGGCGGGCTTTGCGGGCAAAAGCGTGGTGGCCGATCCCGAACGGGCGGTGGCGGCGATCTTCGAGGCGCTCGACAGCGGCGGCGCGACCATATTGCCGCTGCGCGATCCTGCTATCCTGCCAAAGGCGATCAAGAACCCGATCGAGATTGCCGGGCACAAATCAGCGCAGGCCCGTGACGGCGCAGCCTTGAGCCGCTTCCTCCACTGGGTGTCCGTGGAAGCGCCCAAGGGCGGCCAGACCGAAATGACCGCTGCCGACCGGCTGGAAGCGTTCCGCAAGGAAACCGGCCTGCTGGAGGATCTGTCCTTCGACACGATCAGCGGGGCCGGCCCGAATGGCGCAGTGGTGCATTACCGGGTCGAGGAAAAGACCAACCGCCCGATCGAGACGGGCACGCTCTATCTGGTCGATTCGGGCGGCCAATATCGCGACGGCACGACCGACGTGACCCGCACGCTGGCGATCGGCGCGCCTAGCCGCGAGATGCAGGAGCGTTTCACGCTGGTGCTGAAAGGCCATGTCGCCCTGGCGCGCGCGGTGTTCCCGGTGGGGACGCGTGGCGGGCAACTCGACATATTGGCGCGGCAGTTCCTCTGGGCGCAGGGTCTGGATTATGCCCATGGCACCGGCCATGGCGTTGGCAGCTTCCTGTCAGTGCATGAAGGACCACAGCGGATCGCGACGTTCGGCGGCGGCGACGAGCCGTTGCAGGCAGGCATGATCCTGTCCAACGAGCCTGGCTATTACAAGACGGGCGAATATGGCATCCGCATCGAAAATCTGGTGCTGGTGGAGGACCGCGCCATTGCGGGCGCGGAAAAGCCGATGCTGGGCTTTGAAACGCTGACCTTCGCCCCGATCGACCGTCATCTGATCGCGCTCGATCTGCTCAGCCCCGACGAGCGGGCATGGGTCGATGCCTATCATGCCAAGGTGCTGTCGGTCGTCGGGCCGCAGCTGGATGGCGATGCAAAGACGTGGCTGGAGAGCGCCTGCGCGCCGCTTTAATCCTTGGGACTATCGGGCGCGGGCGGCGAAGGCAAGACTTCCCGCGCCTGCGCCTTGCGCCGACGCAGATTGGTGCGCAACGCCTGCGCCAGCCGCGCCTTGCGGTCATCCTGTTCGCTCGTCATGGCATGGCCTTAAGCAAAATGTGGCATCCGCCGCAACCCGCCTTGACAAGGGCGGCGCGCACAGCCATAGGCCCGGCTCCGCAGGCCGAACAGGCCCGCGGACATGAAATAGTGCTGCCGTAGCTCAGTGGTAGAGCGCATCCTTGGTAAGGCTGAGGTCGTGAGTTCAATCCTCACCGGCAGCACCATTTCTCCCCCGGACATCAACATGAACTTGCCGTCAGGCGGGCGGCGGTGCGCTCGATTCCGCGATCAGCAGCGGCAGGTCGACCTCGATCAGCGTGTCGACAGACCGTTTGGCGATGATATCGAACAGACAGCGGGCGGCCATCTGCGCCATCTCCCCCATGGGCCGCTGCACCGTCGTCAGCGCCGGGACGATCATCCTGGCCAACAGGCTGCCATCAAATCCTATGACGGTCAGGTCACGCGGCACCACCAGACGGCGCGAGGCAGCTACCTTGATCACGCCTGCGGCCATGATGTCATTGGCGGCAAAAATCGCGGTCGGCATCGGGTCGATCGACAGCAACCGCTCCGCCGCCGCCACGCCTGACTCAAAGCTGTAATCGCCTGCCTCCTCGCCCACCAACGCCACGCCCGCAGCCGCCAAGGCGGACAGGAAACCCGCGCGACGCTCTTGCGCCGAAAGCATTGCGGGTGGTCCCGACACATGCGCCACGCGCCTATGGCCCAGCGCCACGATATGTTCGGCCACGCGCACGGCGGCATGGCGTTCGCCCGATACCAGCATGGCGTCGAAGCCGGGAAGGCGGACCGATGAAAGCGCCACCGCCGGGATGCCCAGGGTCCGAAGGGCGTCAGCCAGGCCCGGCACACCGGAGACCGGCGCCAGAATGACGACGCCATCGACGCGGGACCGCCGCACGAAATCGAGCACATCCTCGACCGAACCGTCCTGACCCGTCAGGGTTGCGTGGGCAATGACTTCATAGCCTTGTGCGGTCGCTTCGTTCGCGACGCAGCGATGCACGTCGCCCAGCACCAGCACATTCCCGTCATTATGGATCATGCCGATCAGATAGGAGCGTCCGGTCGCCAGTCCCCGCGCACGCGCGCTGGGGCGGAAACCCAGCGCCGCGATCGCGTCCACTATCTTCGCGCGGGTTTCGGCATTGACCTTGGGCGATCCGTTGATCACGCGGGAGACCGTGCGAATGGATACCTGCGCCCGGTCGGCCACGTCCGCGATCGTGACGTCGGCCCCGATCGCCCAATTGCCCTGCTCTGTCATGACACAGCCATAGCCGGTCTGCCGACGCAGACAAGATCATGCATGATTGCCGTAAGACCGGCTTGTCAGTTGGCGAAACTGATGCCGATCCACAGCGTGCGCGGCGTGCCCAGGTCCATGGACCCGCCCGCATTGCGGGTCACGACCTTCTCGTCGAACAGATTTTCGCCCCGTGCCACCAGCGTCACGCCATGGCCGACCGGCAGCCGTGCGATGGCATCGAGTGTCAGCGCGTCAGGCAGCACGTCGCTTTGCAGGTCATCCTCATATTGTTTGGCGACATAGCGCAGCGTGGTCGACAGGGTCGGCCCCTGCGCCGGACTATAGGCAATGGTCGCACTGGCGGCATGGCGGGGGCTTTGCGCCGGGGTCAGGCCGTCAAAGGGTTCACCGGGCGCATGCACGCTGCTGTGGCTATAGGCGTAGGAGGCGGAAAGGCGCATGTCCCCCAGCGCCGCTGCCGCCGTCAGTTCGATCCCCTTCGCCACGATGCGATCGACATTGCGACGCTGGCGGGTGGTCGCATTGATGGTGACATTGGCGATGGCGTCGTCCAGCCGGTTATAGAAGGCGGTGGCCGACAGGGTGACGCCCGGTGCGGGCGTAAGGTCGATGCCTGCTTCCGCCCCCTTCAGCTTTTCCGGGGTCAGCGCGGCATTGGCCTGCGTCGTGATCGGAAAGACTACGAACGGACGGTAGAGTTCATTTAGCGTCGGTAAGCGGAAGCCGCTATAGGCCGCGCCGCGCAACGCTATCGCCTCGGTCACCCGGTAGAGCGCGCCGACCCTGCCCGACACTTCCCAGTCGGACCGGTCCGCAAAGGCGCTGTTGGTGACTGCCCCGGTCGTCGCACTGACCTGCCGGTAAAAACCGTTGCGGATCGACCAGCGATCGGCCCGCACCCCGCCGGTCAGGACCAGCTTGCCAATCGTCCAGTCATCCTCGACAAAAATACCGCTGGTCAGTTCCTTCCCTCCGGCATGGCGGCGGAAGGTCGCGGGGTTGCTGGCGATATTCGCGTTGAAGGCGTCCTCGAACATGTCGCCGGTGGCGAAGCGGGTGTCGACACCGACGCGCAGCAGATGGTTGCCACCGACGGGCGGCCGCAGTTCGATCTTGCCGCCAAGGCCGGTCGAGGGCGTGTTGCGCTGGTCTAGCGACTTGCGGAAGGTCGAGGACGACATGACGATGTTGGAAAAATTGCGCGCCTGTATGTAGGCCAGCGCATCGACCTGCCACGGCCCGCGATTGATATAGCGGATGCTGGCGTCCTGCCCCTGGCTCATACTGTCCGCACCGGCGAAACGCAGCGTGCGGTTATCTTCAAACAGGGTTGCGCGAAATTGCAGTTCGGCGTTCGCGGAGACAGGCGCGACCGCGCGTATGTTGGTGGACCATCCGTCATAGGCGGCGGGCACGGTCGCGGCGACGCGCTGTCCCTTGGGTGTCGTCTGGAACCCGTCTCCCCTGTCCCACCGCCCGGACAGCGACACATAGCCGCTGCCAAGGTCCGGCGTCAGGCTGGCGGACAATTCGGTCGAATCGCGGCTGCCATAAAAGGCGCTCGCGGCAAAGATCGGCAGTTGATCGCGCGTGGCGCTGGCCAGTTCGATCGTGCCCGCGACCGCCCCTGCACCAAATGCGCCGATACCCCCGCCGCGCGTCACCCGGACGACCGACAGCCGATCAGGCACCAGCGCGTTGAACGGAATATAGCCGAAGAAGGGATCGGCCATCGGCACGCCGTCCAGCAGCAGCAACGTCCGGCTGGACGCATTGCCGCCCAGCGCGCGCAGGGTCGCGCCTTGCGCCGAAGGGTTGGCGGACCGGCTGTCGGACCGGCGGAACTGCTGGAAACCAGCGACATCGCCCAGCACGCTTTCGATCCGGCCCGACGCGCTGTCCTGCAACCGGGCGCGGTCGATCACCACCGACCCATAGGCCGGAGTGCCGGGCGGCAGCGACAGGCCCGTGCCAGTGACGATGATCGACGGCGTATCCCCCGCATCGTCCGGCGCCTGCGCCAGCGCGGCTGTAGGTATGGACAAGAGCAAGGCGGGCAGAATGGTGGTTTTCATGACAATCCCCTCGGCGCCCCCTGTCCTGATTTTTCAGCATTTTTGCAAACGGAAAGGGACCGCACCCTTTCTAGGATGCAGTCCCCGCCCCGTAACATTGTTCCTTGGGTCGACCAGCCGGTCAGAAGAACAGGATCGCCCCGGCCGCCAGCGCGTCGGAACTGGCCTCATTGCCATTATGCGCTTTCGACGTCGTGTGGACATATTCGCCCAGCAGCGTCACCCAGCTGTTGAGGCCGTAACGCACTTGCCCGACCCAGCTGCCATTCTTGTCCACGAGCAGCGGATTGGCCAGTGCATCGGCAGCATTGGCATAATCGAGATGGCTTTCACCATAGCTGCCGCCAACCGAGATTTTGCCGAACGTCGCCAGCCCCTGCAGATAGAAGCCATGGCTGTCGCGCCGGTTGCCAAGACCATCGGTATCGAACAGGTTGAGCGCGGTCGTGCCCAGGCCCGACGCATCATAATAGGTGCCGACCAGCGTGACCGGCCCGAACGTGACCTTGGCACCCGCATCCCAGCCCCAGCCGGTATAGTCCGGACCCGCAATCACATTATGCTTTTGGCTGATCCCCGACAGCCACAGCCGCGTCGCAACCTCGCCCAGCTTGCCATCATAGACGAACTTCGCCTGGAAGCCCGGCTGCTTGTTCGATTCCGCCGGGCCGGTGAGCGAGGACAAGGGCTCGAAAATGCCGACACTGGCGGTGAAACCGTTGAAATTGGGCGTGGTATAGGTGATCTGCGGCTGGAAATCGGTGTAGATATAGCCAGTGCCGATCCGTCCCAGCGTCGTGTTGGACGGGGCGACATTGCCTGCCGGCGTGCCCGACGACAGCAGGGTGATGTCGTTGAGGATCGCTTCGGACCCGAACAGCCCGATGTCGCGGCCGATCTTCACTTCACCAAAACCGGCCCGACCAAAGGTCAGATAGGTCTGGCGAAAGTCGATCCCGGCGGTCTGGAGCGCGCGGGGATTGCCGGGGCTGTTGGCCCCGCCGCCCGCGGCATAATTGACCGAGTTGATGCCGGGATACATGCCGAAATGCGCGCCGACGTCCCAGCCGCCCTGCGTCGTCATCGCCTCGACCTTCAGGAAGCCGGGCAGCAGGCCATTGCGGATCGCCGAGCTGTTGCCGCCCACCGTCGCCACGCCGCCTACGACGGTGTTGGTCGCATTGGGTGCCTCGCCATTGTCATGGACGTAAAAGCCATTGACCGAACCGGAGAATTTGAGCGTGACATCGCCCATTTGCAGCCCCACACCGCTGTCGGCCATGCGGACCAGCGGCTTGCCGCCCGACGCATCCGGAGTGACTGGCGGCGCTTGCGCGGCCTCTGCGCTCTGGCCCTTCAGCAGCTCCTGATATTCCTCATCGGTCAGGATGCCCTTTTCATGCAGGCGCTTGAGCAGATCGGCCGTGGTGCCGGCCATGGCCGGTGCAGCGGTGGCGGCGAGCAGCAGCGCTCCCGCCGCGCTCATCAGGCGCAACGTCCCTTTCATATCATCCTCCCGTTCGTGACGCCGGTTTCCCCCCGGCCGAAGCAGGAGAGTGGCGGGTCCGAACGGACAGGAAAATTAGACTTAGGTTCTCATCCCTTCGGACAGTGCAGGCGCGCCGAAAGGGATAGCGTCAATGGCTGATCAGGCCGACGATCCGCACAAGTTGCGACTCCCGGCGACATCCGGTCTTGTCGTAGATGCTGCGCAGTTGCACCTTCAACGTCTCGGCCGATACGCCGCGCGCCGCCGCGATGTCGGCGCGGGACTGGCCGGCCGCCAGCCGGATGGCGATGTCGGCTTCGGCCGGGGTCAGGCCGAATGTCCGCATCAACAGCTGGACGTGCCGGTCCGTCGGCGCGCCAACCCGCGCGATCATGATGGCGCGCGGCGCGAACGGCAGTGCCCAGGGTCGACTGGGCAAGGGGTAGCATTCCAGCATGATGCCCACGCCCCCGCTATCATCGCGCAGCGCGACCGGATCGGCAGCGCGGCCAGGCGGGTCTATCACGGCGCGAACCGCGCGAGCGATGGCGCGGCTTTCATCGGGCCGTTCGCTGGCCAGCCAGCCATCACGGACGCGAATGCGGCTGGTCGCCAGCAGCGCGTCGGCGCGCGGGGTCATGCCCCCAACCCGCCCGGTCGCATCGAGCAGCCAGCAGGCGCGGTCCATCGCCTCGAACGTGCCGGACAACAGCGCAAATCCCTGCTGCTCGATCGCGCGCTGAAGCAACACGGCCGTGCGGACGTGCGGGGCAATCGCGCCAAACAGGTCGCGCTGCTCCTGGGTTGTGCGCCCATCCTTGCTGTCGCGCAGCAACGCCAGCCCGATCATCCCTTCCCGTCCCGCCAGAAGGCGGGTCTGACAGCCATTGAAAATGTCGAAATCGGCGCAAAGGTCGAGATAGTCGTCCGCGCGCAGCGACTGGCGCGCCACATCATATTGCGCTTCGTGGACGATGGTCGGACTGTCGCGCAAAGCGTCAGCCGCGACGCGATAATTGAGGTCAGGTCGGGACTGGTCGATCGTCGCGGTCTTGGCGACGATGCTGTCATCAATGTCGCTGATCCAGTTGAAACTGCTGGCGCCGGGACCAAAGCCGATCAGTTGGCCATGGCGCGACCCGGTCGCGGCGTCCATTGCCCTGATCGCCCTGTCCCAGTTTTCCGGGTCCAGCGCGGCGGACAGAAACAGGTCTGCCCATTCATCCCCATTCGTGGCGCGTGACGCCATCCCCCATAACCCCCACAGTCAAGCAGGCATCCGATACGCAATATTTGGTTCAAGTCAAATATACGTAAGGAAAAGGGGCAAGTGATTCTGGGCGTTACTGTTATGGATTAACCCAGATCAAGCCGCCTGCGCCAACGCTTCTTCCCGCATGGCGCAAAACATCCAGCAAGGCGGAATATTGCGCCATTCCCGTCCTTCACGGACATGCGCGAATAACGGGTCGAGCAGACGGCGGACATAGCGTGAATATTGATAGACCAGGAAAGCGCCGCCCGGCCGCAATGCGGTGCGCGTTTCAGCGCAGATGGACGCGCCCACCGTGTCGGGCAATGTCGAAAAGGGGATGCCGGACAATATATAGTCCGCCTGGACATGACCCGCTTGCCGGATAAAGCGCCGCACGTCGGCAGCCGACCCATGCACGACCTTCAGCCTCGGATCGTCGAATTGCGCCTCCAGATAGGCGACGAAATCCAGATTGAGGTCAATTGCCAACAGGATCGCGTCGGGGTGCAACCGATCAAGTATCGCCTGCGTGAAGGTGCCGACCCCCGGCCCATATTCGACGAACAGCCGCGTATTGTGCCAATCGACCTGATCCAGCATCCGGTCCACCAGCGTCGCAGAGGAAGGAATGATCGATCCGATCATGCCGGGATGCCTGACGAACTGGCGGAAAAACATGCCCCATTGCTGGAGAAACCGGCCAGCACCTGGCTTGCCGCCCGGAATATTTTTCTTTTTCAAGGGAATGGAGGCCATCACTATCCGTCTGTCTATGATCGTGGTCGGGCGTCGCAAATATCAGTGCGACTGGCAAGCCGCTTTGCATTTACATGACAAGAAACGCGCAGGCGGCATATGGTTTCCCTCGCCGCCTGCTTGTCCCTTCAACTCGCCCCTCGCAACATGCCGGGGGAAACGAAGCCGATCGGGTCGACCTGCAACGCCTTCTGCTTCAGTGTCGCCTGGATCTTTTCATATTCATGCTCCATTTCCGGCGTCACCGATGCGCGCGTTTCCTCCAGCGCCGCTTCGAAATGGGCCATCATCACCTTGTCGACCGACAGCGACTGGCGCAACGCGAACAGGCCCGCCCGTCGCGCCAGATCCTCCAGATCAGCGCCAGTGAAGCGTTCCGTCCGTGCCGCCAGTGAAGCCAGGTCGACATCATCGCCCAGCGGCATCTTGCCGGTATGGATCGACAGGATGCGCTGACGGCCCGCCCGATCGGGGACCGGCACATAGATGAGTTCGTCGAACCGCCCCGGCCGCAGCAGCGCCGGATCGACCAGCGTGGGCCGGTTGGTCGCGCCGATGACCACCACCGACTGCAATTCTTCCAGCCCGTCCATTTCGGCCAGGATGGTATTGACCACCCGCTCGGTCACTTGCGGTTCGCCCATGCCATTGCCGCGCGCGGGGACCAGGCTGTCCAGCTCGTCAATGAAGATGACGGTCGGCGCCACCTGCCGTGCGCGGGCAAACAGCCGGGCAATCTGCTGCTCGCTCTCGCCATACCATTTGGACAGAAGGTCGCTCGATTTGGTGGCGATGAAATTGGCCTGCGCTTCCCGCGCCACAGCCTTGGCCAGCAGGGTCTTGCCCGTGCCGGGCGGGCCGTAGAGAAGGAAGCCCTTGGCCGGACGAATGCCGATGCGGCGGAAGGCATCGGGGTCTTTCAGCGGCAGCTCCACCCCTTCCTTCAGCCGCATCTGCGCGTCATCCAGCCCGCCAATGTCGGACCAGCCGATATTGGGCGCCTGCACCATCACTTCGCGCATGGCCGATGGCTGGACGCGCTTGATCGCGGCCATGAAATCATCGCGGGTGACCGACAATTCCTCCAGCACGTCAGGCGGGATCGTGCCGTCCTCCAGATTGAGGCGCGGCATGAACCGTCGCACCGTCTCGATCGCCGCCTCGCGAGTCAGCGCCGCCAAATCCGCGCCGACGAAGCCGTAGGTCATGCGCGCCAGTTCCGACAGGTCGACCGTATCGCCCAGCGGCATCCCGCGCGTATGGATGCCCAATATCTCGCGCCGCCCACGCTCGTCGGGCACGCCGACGACGATTTCCCGGTCGAACCGACCGGGACGCCGCAACGCCTCGTCAATCGCTTCGGGGCGGTTGGTCGCCGCGATCACGACCAGATTGGTGCGTGCCTCCAGCCCGTCCATCAACGTCAGGAGTTGTGCGACCAGCCGCTTTTCGGTCTCGCCGGTCACTTGCCCCCGTTTCGGCGCGATCGAATCAATCTCGTCGATGAACAGAATCGACGGCGCAGCCTTCGACGCCGCCTCGAAAACCTCGCGCAGCTGCTTTTCCGATTCGCCATAGGCAGACCCGACGATTTCCGGCCCGTTGATCAGGAAGAATTCGGCTTCCGATTCATTGGCAACCGCGCGCGCCAGCCGGGTCTTGCCCGTACCCGGCGGGCCATGGAGCATCACCCCGCGCGGCGGATCGACGCCCAGACGCTGGAACAGTTCCGGATAGCGCAACGGCAATTCGACCATTTCGCGCAACTGGTCGATCGTATCGGCCATGCCGCCCACATCGTCATAGGTGACGTCAGCACGGCGCGCTTCCTTGGGTTCCTCATATTCGGGGCGCAGCTCAACCTCGGTCTCGGCGTCGATATGAACGATGCCCTTGGGTATGGTCGATACGACGACGAGCCGGATTTCCTGCAGAGCGTAAGCCGGCGCGGCCAGCATCTGCCGCAACTGGGGCGGCATGTCGCCGGGTGGCACCTGCTGCTGCCCAGCCGTCGCGACGACATCGCCCGCTGTCAGGGGACGCTGAAAGAAAACCCGCTTCAACGCTTCGGGATGCCCTTGAAGCCGCAGATTATTTTGTGCAGGCGCGAACACGACACGCTGGGCCGCGCGCGACTCCAGCTTGTCGATATGGACGAAATCGCCGGAGCCGACACCGGCATTGGCCCGTTGCAGCCCGTCCAAGCGCAGCACGTCCAGCCCTTCATCTTCCTTATAGGGGCGCACTACCCGCGCAGCGGTCGATCGCTTGCCAATGATCTCGATCACATCGCCTTCAGCTAGGCTCAGCTGCGCCATAACCGCCAGTGGCAGCCGCGCCAGCCCGCGTCCGGCATCTTCTGGTCGCGCATTGGCAACCTGAATCCGCCGTCCCGTCACGTCATCTTCCGCCATTGCGGGCCCCTCCTTTTCGCTCAATCACGAAATAGGAAACGACGCGGCCAAGGAAAAGGGGCAGGAGGCGAAGCCCTGCGCACAAAAAAAGGGCCAGCCCAAAGGCCAGCCCGGAAAGTTTTAGGAGAGGATGCCTGAAAGGCACCCCCTATGTGCACCGCGGCAGAATTTATTGCAAGTGCGAAAAGAAAAGGGGAGTTGCAGAAAATGCATCTTGCCATTTTGGAGATTTTCCTGCTGAGTGTGGACAGGATGCTTGGAACCGGCTGCCGCTGCGATCGACAAAAAGACATGATGCGACGCAGCGCACCGGCTTCGGATTAGTGAAGACAGATGCGCAGATTGCCGCCCCTTACGGCCCTGGAGGCCTTTGTTCAGGTTGCGCGCCTTGGCTCGGTCAAGGCTGCGGCGGAAGAACTCGCACTCTCGACTCCAGCGCTCAGCCGCCGCGTTCAGGCGCTGGAGCGCTTCATCGGCCGCCCACTGTTCGACCGCAAGCATCAGGCGCTGGAAATCAATGCTGAGGGGCAGAGGCTGCTGGACGATATCGCGCCAGCCCTCGATTCCCTTGCGCAGGCGCTGGAAAATATCCAGAGCGGCGGCAACCAGTTGCGGCTGCGACTGGCGGTCATGCCCCTGTTCGCAACCCAAAGGCTGTTTCCCCATCTGGGCGCGCTGCGCGCGCTGCATCCGCAATTGCACATCGACATCGAAACGACGCCCCATGCCGTCGCCCGGCTGGGTGAAGGGCTGGACGCGGCGATCGTGCTGGCCAAGGATATCGACGCCGCGCTCTATGCGCATGAACTGGATCATGACGAAGTCTATGTCATCGGCGCGCGATCTCTGCTCGAATCGCCCCATGCGCTGACGTCGCCGGGGGAACTGGCACAGCATACTGTGCTGCTCCACCGCGACATGCCGTTGGCGTTCGATGCCTGGAAGGAAGCGGTCGGCCTGCCCGACCTGCAACCGCTGGCGACGGACAATTATGATTCAGGACAGTTGATGCTGGAAGCGGCAGCACAGGGGCTTGGCGTCGCCTTCATGCACGCCAGCCATTTCAAGGAAGCTGCCGACAACCGGCTGGTCCGCCTGTTTCCGATCCGCGTCGAAAGCCCCTATCGCTATTATTTCGTCTGTCGTCCCCGCGCGCTCCAGACCCGCGCCGTGCGTATCTTCCGCGACTGGTTGATCGCCGCCGATATCTGACGGGACGCCGAGCGAATTTTTATCTGTCCTGGCTCTTAACCTTAATCCGCGACCGCCGTTATAGCCCTCATGAACGGGGCAACTTCACCTTCCGCTAGCCCGCAACATGGGCTGACCGACCGCTTGGCGCGATGGGCGAAAGGCCTGTCGGGCAAGGCCGATGACGACGAGGGTGGCGCGGAAGATCAGCGCCCCCGCGCGGGGTCCGCCGCGAACCGCGAAGTGACGCGCCGCCGCCGCCTTTATGAAGAGATTGGCGACTTCCTGTTCGCCCATGACCTGGACCTGACGCCCATCAATTTCAGCGTGGCGCTCGATTATCTGACCGGCGCGAATATCGGCGTGGAAAAGGCGATCAAGGCAGTGCTGATGGAGCGCGGCAAGATCACCAACGGCTGGATCGAATCGGTCGCGGCCAGTCAGAGCCCGGATGAAGTCACACCCGATTCGCTCGCCACGATGCTGGACAAGGTCGAGGAAAATCTGACCCAGTTTACCGGCCTGATGCACGAATCGCGCAATTCGGCCAAGGATTATGGTGCCGCATTGCAGGAGCAGGCCAAGGGCCTGGCCGAGGGCGGTGATGCCGAACCCGTGCTGGCGCGCCTTGTCGGCCTGACCCGGTCGATGGTGGAAAAGACGCGACTGGTCGAAACCCAGCTGCGCGAAAACCAGAAGCAGACGCAGGCGCTCAAATCCAGCCTGGAAAATGCCCGCCGCGCCGCCGAACATGATCATCTGACCGGCCTGCCCAACCGCCGCGCCTTTGAAGGCGTGCTGCGGGAGGAAGTGAAGCTGGCGCAGGACAATGGCGAGACGCTGTCCGTCGCCTTTTGCGACATCGACCATTTCAAGCATGTCAACGACACGCATGGGCATGAAACGGGCGATCGGGTGCTGAAATTCGTCGCTGGTCTGCTGGCCAAAGTTTCCAACGACCATTGCCATGTCGCCCGCCATGGTGGCGAGGAGTTCGTCATGCTGTTCCGCGGCAAGACCGCTGCCGAAGCATGCGAGGCCGTCGATGCCGTGCGGGAGGATCTGTCCACCCGCAGCCTGGTCAACCGCACCAATGGCGAACGGATGGAACGTGTCAGCTTTTCCGCCGGTGTTGCCAACGTGCTGGCCTATGAAGACCCGCGCAGCGCCCTGAAGGCCGCCGACCGCGCGCTCTATCTGGCCAAGGAACATGGCCGCAACCGGGTCTATCTGGCGGCGGAGACGGATTGAAGGGGGGCGCGTCCGGCGTTCCTTAGAAATCCGGCTTTTCATAATGGGGCGGGGGCGTAATCACCTCCATCCTTTCGGACAGAAGCGGCCGGAAGGACGGGCGCGATTTGAAACCTGCATACCAGCGCCGCACCGGCTCATGGCCCTGCCAATCGATGCCACCCAGATAATCCGCGACCGACAGGTGCGCCGCCGCCGCAATGTCCGCCAGGCTGAGCGTACCGCCCCCCATCCAGCTGCGATGGTCGAGCAGATAGTCCATATAATCCAGATGGACATTCGCCCGCTTCATGGCCTCCCGCAGGATGCGCGCGTCGGGCGGGGCGCGTTCGATCAGCCTTTTCTTCATCCGCTCGTGCAGCAGCGGGCCGACCACGTCGCCATAGAAATTCTGGTCGAAAAAGGCGGTCAGCCGCCGCACTTCCGCCCGGCCAGCAGCCGAGCCGGAGATGAGCGGGAACTTCTCCACCGTTTCCTCGAAATATTCGCAGATCGCCTGGCTGTCGATCAGGGTGATGCCCTTGGCCTCGTCAATCAGCACCGGCGTCGTCCCGGCCGGGTTCCGATCGAGAAATTCGTCGCGCATCTCCCAGGGCGATTCGCGTACCAGATCATAGCCGACACCCTTCTCCCCCAGCAGCAGGCGGACCTTGCGAGAGAAAGGGCAGAGCGGAAATTGATAGAGAAGCCACATAGGCGATTCCTGTTAGGCGTGCCGGAGCGCCGGGGAAAGCGGCAAAATGAAAGACGGTCGATCTGGCGCTCCGGTCATATCGACCAAAAGGATGATGATAAACGGCATGAACAGCGCTTCCGATCCTCGTGTCAGGACGATAGAAGGCCATCCAAACAACGGTTTCGCTACGGAAGGGGTGCCCGATGTCTGATGATTTTTTCCCGGTGCCGGAAGATTGGGCCAAGAATGCGCTGATGGACAAGGCCGCGCGCGCTGCCGATTATGCCCGCTCGATTGACGATGCCGACGCCTATTGGCTGGAACGGGCGCAACGGCTCGACTGGATCACGCCGCCGACCCGCGCCAATGAAAGCAGCTTTGCCGAGGCCGACTTTGGCGTCAAATGGTTCGCCGACGGCGTGCTGAACGTCAGCGCCAACTGCATCGACCGCCATCTGGCGACGCGCGGCGATCAGACCGCGATCGTCTGGGAACCCGATTCGCCCGATGCGGAGCCGCGCCGCTACAGCTATGCACAGGTGCATGAACAGGTGTGCCGCCTGGCCAATGTGCTCAAAGCCGCTGGCGCCAGGAAGGGCGATCGCATCACCCTCTATCTGCCGATGATCCCCGAAGCCGCCTTCGCCCTGCTCGCCTGCGCCCGGATCGGCGCGGTTCACAGCGTCGTGTTCGGCGGCTTTTCCCCCGAAGCGCTGGCCGGGCGCATCATCGATTGCGATTCCACCCTGGTCGTGACCGCTGACGAGGGTCGTCGCGCGGGCAAGACGGTGCCGCTCAAGGCCAATGTCGATGCCGCGCTGAAGGATTGCCCCAGTGTGAAGAAAGTGGTGGTCGTGCAGGCCACCGGCGGCACTGTGGCCATGACGCCCGGTCGCGACCTTTGGTTGCATGAGGAAGCCGCGAACGTCTTGCCCGATTGCCCGCCCGAACCGATGAATGCCGAAGACCCGCTGTTCATCCTCTATACGTCGGGATCGACCGGCAAGCCCAAGGGCGTGCTACACACGACCGGCGGCTATCTGCTCTGGGCGAGCCTGACGCACGAACTCTGTTTCGACTATCGGCCAGGCGACATTTACTGGTGCGCGGCCGACATCGGCTGGGTCACCGGCCACAGCTATATCGTCTATGGCCCGCTGGCGAACGGCGCGACCACGCTCATATATGAAGGCGTGCCCAACTATCCGACGCCAGCGCGCATCTGGGAAGTGGTCGACCGGCATCAGGTCCAGACCATCTTCACCGCCCCCACGGCGCTGCGCGCGCTGATGAAGGAAGGCGACGAATTCGTCCATTCGACCAGCCGCAAATCACTCCGGCTGCTGGGCACCGTGGGCGAGCCGATCAACCCGGAAGCCTGGCGCTGGTATCACAGCATTGTCGGCGAAGGGCGCTGCCCGATCATCGACACATGGTGGCAGACGGAAACAGGTGCGGCGATGATTGCGCCGACGCCCGGCGCCACCGACCTGAAGCCCGGCTCCGCCACCTTGCCGATGCCCGGCGTGGTGCCGCAGATTGTCGATGCGGAAGGCCATGTGCTGGAGGGCGCGACCGAAGGCAATCTCGTCATCGCGCAAAGCTGGCCGGGTCAGATGCGCACCGTGTGGGGCGATCATGATCGCTTCTTCCAGACCTATTTCACCACCTTCCCCGGCAAATATACGACCGGCGATGGCGCGAGGCGGGATGCGGACGGCTATTACTGGATCACTGGCCGGGTGGACGACGTCATCAACGTGTCGGGCCACCGCATGGGCACCGCAGAGGTTGAAAGCGCG
The DNA here is from genome assembly GCF_059424385.1 of Sphingobium sp. GW456-12-10-14-TSB1. Classification (NCBI taxonomy): domain Bacteria; kingdom Pseudomonadati; phylum Pseudomonadota; class Alphaproteobacteria; order Sphingomonadales; family Sphingobiaceae; genus Sphingobium; species Sphingobium sp. GW456-12-10-14-TSB1. The sequence goes on from NZ_JBWKZI010000001.1 coordinate 2,291,005, forward strand.
CTGGTCCTGCATGAAAGCGTTGCCGAAGCCGCCGTCGTCGGCTTCCCCCATGATATCAAGGGCCAGGGCATCTACGCCTATGTGACGCTCAACGCGCATGACGAGCCAAGCGATGAGCTGCGCAAGACGCTGATCAAATGGGTCCGATCCGAAATCGGCCCGATCGCCACGCCGGATGCCATCCAGTTCGCGCCGGGCCTGCCCAAAACCCGGTCGGGCAAGATCATGCGTCGTATCCTCCGTAAAATTGCGGAGGGCGAAGTGTCGGCGCAGGCGCTAGGGGATACCAGTACGTTGGCCGATCCGTCGGTGGTCGACAATCTCGTCGCGAACCGGCAGGGTTGACGCCTACGCCCAAGGAGTTGCCATGGACCGCTATACCTCTGTCGCTCGCGCCCTGCACTGGATCCTGGCGGTCCTGATCATCGTCAATCTGGTCCTAGGCATCGGGCATGACGCCCTGCCCAAGGATTGGGCGGTGATGCCGGTTCACAAGTCGATCGGCCTCACCGTACTGGCGCTCACGCTGGCGCGACTGGCCTGGCGCGTCGGCCACCGCCCGCCATCGCTCCCCAGCGCGATGCCGGTCTGGGAAAAGGCGGCGGCGCACGCCACCCATGGCGTCTTTTACGCCTTCATGATCCTGGTCCCGCTGACCGGCTGGGTCATGACATCGGCGGGTACGCGGCCGCTCAACTGGTTCTTCCTGTTCGACGTGCCGAAATTCGCGGTGACCAAGGGCGACGCGATCGTCGGCCTGTCCAGCGAGGGGCATGAGGTGATGGGTTTTGCCTGGGTAGCGCTCATCATCGTCCATATCGCCGCTGCGCTGCGCCATCATGTCGTGCTGAAGGACAATGTGCTGCGGCGGATGATATGACGGTTACGATTGCTGGATGAACGGCCTGATCATCCGGCCCTGCCACCAGCGCAGGGCATGCCAAACGAACGACTAGACCATCTCGCCCGTCAGCAACCGTGGCAGCGCGCCTGATTGCCCACGCGCTTCTGCCATGAAGCGTCCCTTGAGCAGCGACGTCCGCTGCACCGCGGCCAGTCCCGCGCGCCGCGCCAAGGCAGGCAAACGCCCCGGCACATCGAACAGCCGCACCAGCCCGTCCATCGCCACGCTGACCGACAGCGAATCCAGGCTCCGCCAGCGCTGGTAGCGCGCCAGCAATTGCGCGTCGCCCGGATCAAGCCCCAGCCTCTTGCCCTCCACCAGCACCTCCACCAGCGCGGCGACATCACGGAAGCCCAGGTTCAGCCCCTGCCCCGCAATCGGGTGAATGGCGTGGGCGCTGTCGCCAACCAGCGCCAGCCGCGTATCGGTAATGCGCGCGGCGTGGTGGAAGCCCAAAGGATAGGAGGAACGCGGCCCTGCCAGACGGATTTCGCCCAGAAAGCCGCCGATCCGCTTCTGCGCTTCGGCCAGCCAGGCACGCTCGGACAGTTTGAGCATGGCGGGCGCCTGCTGCGTGGGCACAGTCCACACGATCGCCGATCGCGTGCCAGGCAGCATCGGCAGCAGCGCGAACGGGCCGCCGACATAGAAAATCTCATAGGCCGTGTTGGCGTGCGGCACTTCATGGTCGATCGCCGTGACCATGGCGGTATGTTTATATTGCCAGCGCGTGGTGCGGATGCCCGCAGCCTCGCGCGTCGGACTGTTGCGCCCCTCCGCCGCGACCAGCAGCGCGCCACAGATCACGGCACCGCTCGCCAACGTCAGCGTCACGCCATCGGCGTTGCGGTCGACATGGATGGCGCGATCGGGCTGGAAGCGGGTGAGATGGACGGCATCGGCCGCCGCCTGCGCCAGCGCAATGCGCAGGTCGCGATTGGGGATCATCGTCCCCATCACGCCATCGTCGGCATCCGGCACGAAATCGAGCGCCCCCGGCTCCAGCCCGTCGCTGACCCAGATCCGGTCGATCGGGCAACCCTTCCCTTCCAGAAACGGCGCGACGCCGATCGCCGACAGCATCGCAAAACTGGTCGAACTGATTGCCGATACGCGGCCGTCAAAGCCGCTGGCGGTCGTGTCCACCGGATCGGCAGGGTCGATCACGGCACAGCGCACGCCATGGCCGGAAAGGGCGATGCCAAGGGTCAGGCCGACAAGGCCCCCACCCAATATCACGACGTCGAAGCGTTCCATGACCCGCTATCTAGGCGCTTGGGGGGCGATTGGGAAGCGACCTGAACCAAATAGCATAGTGCTCCCGCCAGCGCGGGAGCACTATGCGTCCAGATATCAAACCATCCGTACCCAGCCCGCCGGATCGGCGACCGTTCCGCGCTGGATGCCGGTAAGTTCCGCCCGCAGGGTTTCGGTGACGATGCCACCATCGCCATTGCCGATGGTGAAATCGCCATCCACGCTCTTGACCGTGCCGATCGCCGTGACGACCGCCGCCGTGCCGCAGGCAAAAGCCTCGCGCAGCTTGCCGCTGGCCGCATCGGCGCGCCACTGGGCAAAGCTGTAGGGTTCTTCGCGCACGTCATGCCCCTTGGCGCGGGCCAGGGTGATGATCGAATTGCGGGTGATGCCGGGCAGGATGGTGCCGCCGAGCGGGGGCGTGACGATCGATCCGTCATCCATGACGAAAAAGACGTTCATGCCGCCCAGTTCCTCGACCCACTTATGCTCCGCTGCGTCCAGGAACACGACCTGATCGCAGCCATGGCCGATCGCTTCCTTCTGCGCGATCAGCGATGCGGCATAGTTGCCGCCGCATTTGGCAGCGCCCGTGCCGCCCCGCGCAGCGCGGGTGTAATGTTCCGATACCCACAGGATCACGGCCTTCTTGCCGCCCTTGAAATAGGCACCGGCGGGCGATGCGATGACACAGAAAATATAGTCGTTGGACGGGCGAACGCCCAGGAAATTCTCGCTCGCGAACAGGAAGGGGCGCAGATAGAGGCTGCCTTCGCCGTCCGGAATCCAGTCGGCGTCAATCTTGACCAGCGCCTCGACCGCTTCGAGAAAAACCTCCTGCGGCAACGCAGGCATCGCCATGCGATCGGCCGATTCGGCAAAGCGACGGGCGTTTTCCTCCGGGCGGAACATGGCGATGCTGCCATCCGCCAGCCGATACGCCTTCATCCCTTCAAAGATTTCCTGCGCATAGTGCAGCACGGCACAGGCCGGGTCGATCTGGAACGGCTCACGCGGACCGACGGCATGGCTGTGCCAGCCCTGCCCTTCAGTGTAGCGGATCGTCACCATATGATCGGTAAAGATACGCCCGAAACCGGGGTCCGCCAGCAATTGCTCACGCTCGTCCGCCGACAAAGCCCTGGGGCTTGGCGTTACGGTGAAGCGGGATGTCTGCTCGACGTCCATAGTCTGTCTCCTTGGGTTGGAGGGCGAGCCTATGTCACAAATAGACGCGCGAAACAACGTCAACTATACTGACCCATCAGGCCAGTATTGGCATGCTGGCCTCTTGGCGCTCCCCTGTCCGCCCGCTATCGCTTGGCCATGCACTTTTTTTCCGACAATGCGACCCCGCTATGCCCGCAGGTGATGGCGGCGATAGCCGCTGCCGATCTGGCCGATCATGGCTATGATGGCGACCAGTGGAGCGCCCGGCTGGATGACGCTTTCTCGGCCCTGTTCGACACGCGCGTCCGGGCACTGTGGATCGCGACCGGCACGGCCGCCAACAGCATCGCGCTGGCAACGCTCTGCCCGCCCTATGGCGGCGTGATCTGCCATGAAGAAGCGCATATCGTCGTCGACGAATGCGGCGCGCCCGGATTCTTCACCCATGGCGCGAGCCTCATGGCTTTGCCCGGCGAGGGCGCGAAACTTCATCCCGACATGGTCAGCGCGCGGCTCGCGGCGATCCGCCCGGACGTGCATCAGGTGCCAGCCCGCGCGATCAGCATCACCAACGCCACTGAATATGGCCGCGCCTACACGCCCGACGAGGTCGCAGCGCTGGGCGACATCGCGCGCACCCACGGCCTGGGCTTCCATATGGATGGCGCGCGTTTTGCCAATGTGGTGGCGCATCTGGGCTGCGCGCCCGCCGATCTGACATGGCGCGCCGGCGTCAACGCGCTCAGCTTTGGCTGCGTCAAGAATGGCGGGATGATCGGCGAGGCATTGCTCTTTTTCGGCCCGCAGGCAGACGCCCGCGCCGCCGAGGCTGCCCGCTGGCGCAAGCGGTCGGGGCATCTATTCTCCAAGGGCCGCTATCTTGCCGCGCAGATTTTGGCGATGGTCGAAGGCGACCTGTGGCTGGCCAACGCCCGCGCCGCCAATGCCGCAGCGCAGGCGCTGGCGCAGGCCGTGCCCGCCCGCCTGCTCCACCGCGTCGAAGCGAATGAACTGTTCATCCGCCTCACCGCCGCCGATGCAGCGGCGCTGCGGGCGCAGGGTTTCGACTTTTACGACTGGGGCGAAGGGGCCGCGCGGCTGGTCACCAACTGGTCACAGGACGCCGCCAGCGTCGCGCCGCTCGCCGCCGCGTTGCGGACACTCGACCATGGCTGAACCGACTGCGAAAGGCGGCATACTCGTCCCCTTCGCGCTCGTCACGCTGATCTGGAGTTCGACCTGGATCGTCATTCGCGACCAGATTGGCAGCGTGCCGCCCAGCTGGTCGGTCTGCTACCGCTTCGCGCTGGCGGGGGTCGCCATGGCCATTTTTTGCCGGATGCGCGGCGTGTCCTTGCGGATTGGCGGCGCGGGGGTGGCCTTTGCCGCGTTACTGGGCACGGCGCAGTTCGTGCTCAATTTCAACTTCGTCTATCGCGCCGAACTTACCCTGACTTCGGGCGTCGTCGCGGTCATCTACGCCATGCTGCTCATCCCCAACTCCATCCTGGCCTTCCTGATTTTCCGTCAGCCCGTCAGTCGCGCCTTCATTGCCGGGTCGGTGGTGGCGACGACCGGCATCATCCTGATGCTGACCCATGAATATCACGCCGCCGACATAGCGCCGGGCGACGTGCTGGCGGGGGTCGGCTTTGCACTCGCCGGGTTGCTCAGCGCCTCTGCCGCCAATGTCATGCAGGGGATGGATATTGCCCGCCGCCTGCCGATGATCGCGGTGCTGGCCTGGGCAATGCTGATCGGCGCGGCGGTGGACGCCGCCTATGCGCTTGCCACGGTCGGCCCGCCGGTGGCCGAATGGCGTACGGGCTATTGGCTGGGCGTGGCGTGGCTGGGCCTGGTCGGGTCGGTCATTACCTTCCCGCTCTATTTCCGCCTGATCCAGCGCATGGGCGCGGGGCGCGCGGCATATACAAGCGTCCTCATCCCGGTGATCGCGATGCTGATCTCCACCCTGCTGGAGGGCTATCGCTGGACCGGACTGGCAGCTGGCGGCGCCATGCTGGCGGTGGCTGGCATGGCGATCGCGCTGCGGGCGAAGGCGGGCTGAACCCGCCCTCGATCCATCCTATCCGCGCAGCACCCCGCCCAGCTTCTGCGCCGCCTTGACGATGGCCGCGCTGATCGTGTCCAGCTCCTCCTGGGTAAAGCTCTTCTCGCCCGGCTGGAGCGTCACTTCAATGGCGAGCGACTTGCTGCCTTCGTCCACGCCCGGCCCGGTGAAGACGTCGAACAGGCGCGCGTCCACAATCGCCTTCTTGTCCGCGCCCTTGACGGCGCGAACCAGCGCATCGGCCTCGACCGAGTCAGCCACGACAAAGGCGAAGTCGCGCTTCACCGCCTGCAAGGCGGGTGGCGCATAGGGCGCGCGCATGAAGCCCGACTTGCGCTTGCCCGGTATCGCATCGAGGAAGATTTCACCCGCCACCACCGTGCCGCTCAACCCGAATTGCTTGGCAAGGCCGGGATGCAACACGCCATATTCGGCCAGCACCACCTTGGGGCCAAGCCGCAGCGTGCCTGACTGACCGGGATGATAGGCGGCAGATGCCTCGCCGAAGTTCTGGAGGTTGGCGACCGGCGCACCCGCCGCAGCCAGCAGCGCCATGACGTCCGCCTTGGCGTCATAGGCGGTGAAGGGCTGGGCCTTGCCATCCTGCCAGCTGCGCGGTTGCTTCTCGCCCGCCAGCACGAAGCCAACGGTCGCCCGCTCACCCTGTTTGAAATAGCGCCGTCCCAGCTCGAACAGCCGCACCGACGCAGCGCCGCGATCCATGTTGCGGCGACTGGCCGACAGCAGGCCCGGCAGCAGCGAAGGGCGCATGACCTTCAAATCTTCCGAGATCGGATTGGCCAGGGTCCACTGCCCCCCGCCCACGGAAGCGGCTTCCTTTTCCGACAGGAAGGACCAGTTGATCGCCTCGGCAAGGCCGCGCGCCGCCGCCGTGCGGCGTACGCGGCGCTCGACCAGCTGCTCCGCCGTCGCGGTCGGGCGGGCGACGCCCGGCATGCGCGGCAACGGGGTGGATGGCACATGCTCCAGCCCGACGATCCGCACCACTTCCTCGACAATGTCGGGCCAGCCATCGATGTCGCGGCGCCAGCTCGGCACCGTGATCGACCAGATGCCCGGCACGGTCACCGGCACGCCATCCTCATAATCGGTGCGATTGTCCTGCCCGCTTACGACAAAGCCCAGGCTTTCGAGGATGCGTTTCTGTTCGTCCGCCGCCACATAGACGCCCGCCAGCGTCAGGCACTGGTCGGGCCGGTAATCCACAAGCTTGGGTGTTACCGGCGGCGCCCCCGCATGGGTCGCTTCGCTGGGCGTACCACCGCACAGATGCGTCACAAGGCTGGTCGCGATCGACAGGCCATCGTCCAGAAAGGCCGGGTCAACGCCGCGCTCGAACCGCCCGCGCGCGTCCGAGGTCAGGCTGAGCTTCTGGCCCGTCATCGCGATCCGTTCGGGCGTGAAATAGGCGCATTCGATCAGCACGTCGGTCGTGCCGTCCTGAGCGCCCGAATGTTCGCCGCCCATGATGCCGCCAATGTCATGGACAGCTTCATCGTCTGCGATGACGGTCATCGTCTCATCGACGGTGTAGGTCTTGCCGTTGAGCGCCAGCACCTGTTCGCCCGCCTTGCCCTTGCGCGCGACCAGGCCGCCTTTCAGGCTTGCCATGTCATAGACGTGCAGCGGTCGGCCCAGGTCGATCATGATATAGTTGGTGATGTCGACCAGGGTGCTGATCGGCTTCTGCCCGATCGCCTTCAGGCGCTTGGCCATCCATTCGGGCGACTGGCCATTGGTGACGCCGCGCACGGTGCGCGCGAAAAAGGCCGGACAGCCTTCCATATCCTCGGTCTGCACGTCCGGACCCGGCCCCACACCCGCAATATCCGGCACGATGATGGCGTTCAGCGTACCCAGCCCAGCCGCCGCCAGATCGCGCGCGATGCCGCGCACGCCCATGCAATCCTGCCGGTTGGGCGTGATCGACACGTCGATGACCGGATCATTTAGGCCCGCCCAGTCGGCATAGACCTGCCCGACCGGCGCGGCTGCATCCAGTTCGATGATGCCGTCATGATCGTCACCCAGCTCCAGTTCGCGGGTCGAACACATCATCCCGTTGGATTCGACGCCCCGGATCGCGGTCTTTTTCAGCACCATGCCATTGGCGGGAACGACGGCACCCTCGATCCCGAACACGCCGACAAGGCCCGCGCGCGCATTGGGCGCGCCGCACACGACCTGAAGCGGTGCGCCATCGCCATGATCGACGGTCAGAACCTGCAGTTTATCGGCCTGCGGGTGACGATCGGCGGTCAAGACCTTCGCGATCTTGAAGCCACCCAGCTTTTCTGCCGGATTTTCGACACCGTCGACCTCCAGCCCGATGGCGTTGAGCGTCTTGAGGATGGTGGCCAGGTCGGCATCGGTCTTGAGATGCGTCTTGAGCCAGCTCAGTGTGAACTTCATGCGCCCACTCCTCCGCTCAGCGTGGGTACGTCCAGCGCTGAAAAACCATAATGTTTGAGCCAGCGCAGGTCGCCGTCGAAGAAGGCACGCAAATCGTTCATCCCATATTTGAGCATGGCGAGGCGATCGACCCCGGTGCCAAAGGCAAAGCCCTGCCATTCGTCAGGGTCCAGTCCGCATGCCTCGATCACGCGACGGTTCACCATGCCGCTGCCCAGCACCTCCAGCCAGCCGCCATCCGCTGCATCGCCGTCGCCGCCGATCACACGCTGGCCGTTCACCAGCGTATAGCCGACATCGACCTCGACAGAGGGTTCGGTGAAGGGGAAATAGCTGGGGCGCAGCCGCAGCACGATATCCTCGCGCTCGAAAAAGGCCTTCAGGAAGGTCTCCAGCGTCCATTTGAGATGGCCGAGCGTGATCCCCTTGTCGATCACCAGCCCCTCGATCTGGTGGAACATCGGCGTGTGGGTGGCATCGCTGTCGCTGCGATAGACGCGGCCGGGCGCGATGATGCGGATCGGCGGCGCCTGCGTCATCATCGTGCGAATCTGCACCGGCGATGTATGGGTGCGCAGCAGCATCCGCTTCTGACCTTCCTCGTCGGGGAAGTAGAAAGTGTCGTGCATCGCACGCGCAGGATGCGTCTCAGGAATGTTGAGCGCGGTGAAATTATGCCAGTCGTCCTCGATCTCCGGCCCGGTCGCGACCGAAAAGCCCAGATCCGCGAAGATTTCCGCCAGTTCGTCCATCACCTGCGAAACCGGATGCACCGACCCTTGCGGCCCCACATCGGCGGGCAGCGTCATGTCGATCTTTTCCGACGCCAGACGCGCATCCAGCGCCGCCTGCTCCAGCGCCGCCTTCTTCGCGACAATCGCGGCGGTCACGGATTCGCGCAGATCCTGGATCGGCGGCCCCTTTTCCAGCCGCTCGTCCGGCGACATGGCGCCCAGCGTCTTGAGCAGCCCGGTCACGACGCCGTTCTTGCCCAGCGCGCCGACGCGGAGCGCTTCCACCGCGTCCAGCGTGTCTGCGGCATCAATGTCGGCGATCAGCCCGGCTTTCAATGCGCTAATGTCTGTCATCTGATGTCATTCCTGAGAAGCGGAAATATTGCCGCGCCTTAGCGAGACGCGCCGCGCAATGGAAGGCTTACGCCCGCGCGCCCAGCAATGCGCCGCCAAAGCCAACGAACATCACGCCGCTCGCCCGGTTGAACAGGCGCTGGCGGTTCACCGGCTCCAGCCAGCGGGCCAGCTTGACCCCGCCGAGCGCGTAAATGCTGTACCAAAAGCTTTCGATCACCACGAAACTGACCACCAGGATCGCCAGCTGCACCCCGAACGGACGGTCTGTGTCGATGAACTGCGGGAACAGGGCCGCCGCAAAGATGATCAGCTTGGGATTGGACAATCCGGTCAAAAGCCCGGTCGCATAAAGCGCATGATGGGACCGTGCAGGCGCGGCGGTGGCGGCAAGGCCGACTGGCGCGCGCCATGCCTTGATCCCCAGCCAGACCAGATAGGCGACCCCGGCATAGCGCAGCACGTCGAACAGGCGCGGCGAAGCCTTGAGCAACGCCCCAAGTCCCAGCGCCGACGCGATCAGGCACAGCAGCACCGCACTCATCAGACCCGCCATGGTCGCCAGCGCACGGCGCGGGCCATGGGCAATGCTCTGCGTCATCACATGCAGCATGTTCGGCCCCGGCGTGGCGGAGATCAGGAACACGGCAGTCACATATAGCCACCAGAGATGCAGCGACATCGGGTTGGTCCTTTTGATGTCCGGCCAACCCCAAATCCGTTCGGGCTGAGCCTGTCGAAGCCCCCGCCTGAGCGTAGCGAAGGCGCCTCACTCCGTTCGGTGGTGCCCTTCGACTTCGCTCAGGGCGAACGGGTTAGTAGGATCGCAACAAACAAAAAGGGCGCCGGAAGCATCTGCCCCGGCGCCCTTTTGACGATCTTGCGACCGACCGGCCTTATGCTGCGGGCAGCGCAGCCTTGGCCTGGGCGATGATGGCGCTAAACGCCTCGCCTTCGTGCATCGCAATGTCGGCCAGAACCTTGCGGTCCAGCTGCACGCCGGCCAGCTTCAGGCCGTGCATGAATTGCGAATAGGTCAGGCCTTCAGCGCGGACACCCGCGTTGATGCGCTGGATCCACAGGCCACGGAAGCTGCGCTTCTTGACCTTGCGATCGCGGTAGGCGTACTGGCCGGCCTTTTCGACCGCCTGACGGGCGACGCGGATGGTATTCTTGCGACGGCCATAATAGCCCTTCGCCTGTTCCAGAATCCGCTTGTGCTTGGCGCGGGTGGTTACACCCCGTTTGACGCGTGCCATTGTCCCTTACTCCTTACTTCAGGCCGTAGGGTGCCCAGAGGCGGACGTGAGCCACGTCGGCATCGGACAGCACGGAAGTACCACGGTTCTGGCGAATATATTTGGCGTTGTGGCTGATCAGGCGGTGACGCTTGCCAGCGACGCCGTGCTTGACCTTGCCGGAAGCGGTGAACTTGAAGCGCTTCTTCACACCGCTCTTGGTCTTGAGCTTGGGCATTTTCGTCTCCTTTGCGTAGCGCGACGATTGCAGACAGCCCCGGCAGCCCTAGTTAGCCGGGCGGTCCCACTGAATCGCGAAGGGCGCGCATAGGCGGGTATGCACGGAAAGGCAAGCGATTCGCGGAATTTCAATGATGATGATGGTCTGTCGCCCCAGCCATCGCTTCCAGCACATCTTCCAGCCGGGCCGGATCGCCCAGCGCCAGAACACGCCCATCGCTGTCCGCCGTCAGCGGCTCGCCATTCCAGTCGCACATCAACCCGCCCGCGCCCTCGACCACTGGCACCAGCGCGGCAAAATCATAGGATTGCAGACCCGATTCGATCACGATGTCGAGGAAGCCGGACGCAACCAGACCGTAATTATAGCAATCGCCGCCATAGACCGGCCCCTGACGCGGCGATCCACCGGAAACCGCCGCGACCAGCGCCATATAATAAGGCACATCGCCATCGTCGAAGAGGTGCGGGCTGGTCGTCGCAATGCCTGCCCCCTCCAGTGCGCGGCAGACGCGGGTGCGAACCGGCTGGCCATTGAACGTCGTCGGCTGCCCGGCCATCCCGGCCCAGCGTTCATTGGCGATCGGCTGGTCAATGACGCCGATCGTCGGCCAGCCGCCCTGTGTCAGCGCGATCAGCGTGCCAAAGATCGGCCGCCCGGCGATGAAGCTGCGGGTGCCGTCGATGGGGTCGAGTATCCACACCCGCTCGGCGCCTTCCCGCACCGATCCATATTCCTCGCCAATGATGCCGTCGCCCGGACGCTCCTTCTCCAAAATCGCTCGAATCGCCGCCTCTGCTGCGCGATCGGCCTGCGTCACCGGCGATTTGTCCGCCTTATATTCCATGTCATAGCGGGCGCGGAAAAAGGGGCGGATCGCCGCGCCGGCGGCGTCGGCAAGGTGGTTGGCCAGGGCCAGATCATCACGGGTGGTCATGCCCTTCGCCTAGCGGCTGCGCGGCCGTTGCGCTAGACTGCGGATCTATGGAGAAGGAGGGAAAAATGCCCGGTTCGCCCGTTATCCCATGCCTGCGCTATGCCGATGCCCCCGCCGCTATCGACTTTCTGTGCGAAGCCTTCGGTTTCGTGCGCCACGCCGTCTATGCCGATGATGCCGACCCCGGCATCATCCACCATGCCCAACTGGTGCTGAATGACGGCATGGTGATGCTCGGCAGTGTGCAGGACATGGCCGCCGAATCGCTCTACACATGGTCCACCGCGCGCGACCTGGGCGGGGTGACGGGGTGCGTCTATGTCGTGGTGCCCGATGTCGATGCCCATTGCCTCCATGCCCGCAACGAAGGCGCCGTGGTGGTCGATGAGCCGCATGATAATGACGGTTATCCGGGGCGCGGATACAGCGCGCTCGACCCGGAAGGCAATGTCTGGAGCTTTGGCAGCTACGATCCCTGGGCCGCTTAAGCCTTCGGCAACCTCGTCGCGCTAGTCTTGGGGACTGGATGGCGGGAGCGGGCGCATGGCGCTGATCGGCTGGTTTTTGAGTTTTGTCGGCCTGTTCGCAGGGCTTGCGCTGCGGCAGGACATGCCGGTCGGCGGCGCGGCCACCCTGTCCAACCTGCTGATCGCGCTCGCAGTGCTGGCTTGCCCCATGATCTGGCAGGGCAAGCCGCTTGGCATATCACGCGGCCAGCGCGTCGTGGCCGCGCTGATCATGATCCTGTCCTTGCCGCTGGTACTGCTGCCAGCAGGTTAGACCCCTCAATCGAACAGGCTGGACACCGAACTTTCGTCCGCAATCCGCTTGATCGCCTCGCCCAGCAAAGGGGCGATCGGCAGGTGGCGGATATGGGCGGCATTGTTGACCGCGTCCGTCCCCTGGATCGAATCGGTGATCACCAGTTCCAGCAGGTCCGACGCCTCGACCCGCGCGACCGCGCCGCCCGACAGCACGCCATGGCTGACATAGGCGACGACTTCCTCTGCCCCTGCGGCTTTCAATGCGCTCGCCGCGTTGCACAGCGTCCCCGCCGAATCGACGATGTCGTCGATCAGCACGCAGAAACGGCCCGACACGTCACCGATGATGTTCATGACTTCCGATTCGCCCGCGCGCTCGCGGCGCTTGTCGACGATGGCAAGCGGGGCATTGTCGAGCCGCTTGGCCAGCGCCCGCGCGCGCACCACGCCGCCGACGTCGGGCGACACGACCATGATGTTGCGATCGCCAAAGCGCGCCTGAATGTCGGCCGACATGACCGGCGCACCGAACAGGTTATCGGTCGGAATGTCGAAGAAACCCTGAATCTGTCCCGCGTGCAGATCGACCGACAGGACGCGGTCGGCACCTGCCTTGGTAATCAGGTTGGCGACCAGCTTGGCGCTGATGGGCGTGCGCGGGCCGGGCTTGCGGTCCTGCCGGGCATAGCCGAAATAGGGGACGACCGCGGTGATACGCTTGGCCGATGCGCGCTTGAGCGCATCGATCATGATCAGCAATTCCATCAGATTATCGTTGGTCGGATAGCTGGTGGACTGGATCACGAACACATCCTCACCCCGGACATTTTCGTGGATTTCCACGAACACTTCCTCATCGGCGAAGCGGCGGACGCTGGCGTCGGTCAGGGGAATTTCGATATAATCGGCGATGGCGGCCGCGAGCGGCTTGTTGGAATTGCCGGTCATGAGCTTCATGGCCAAGTTCCCCTGCTATTTGGCGGCGTGACGAATTGATGACGCTGCGTGAAAACGCCGCCCCTTTAGCCGCGTCCGTTCCTGCTGGAAAGGCGCTTTTGCGCGTGGCGGCAAAATGCTCTAACGGCCCGACCATGACCGACAAACTCGTGATCGCCCTTGCCCAGATGACCCAATCGGTGGGCGACCTTGCCGCCAATGCCGACGCGATGCTGGCATGGCGGGACAGGGCCGTGGGCGCGGACCTGATCGTCTATCCCGAATTGCAGCTGATCGGCTATCCGCCCGAAGATCTGGTGCTGAAACCCGCTTTGGTCGAGCGCGCGAATCAGGAGCTGGACCGGCTGGCGCAGGCGACGGCGGATGGCGGCCCGGCGATGCTGGTCGGCACCGTGGTTGCCGCCCAGGGCGTCCTGTTCAACGTCGTCGCGTTGCTGGAAGGCGGCGCAGTCACCCAGATCCGGCAGAAGCGCGAACTGCCCAATTATGGCACGTTCGACGAAAAACGCCTGTTCGCCCCCGGCCCGCTGCCCGCGCCGATCGCCTTTCGCGGGGTGAAGATCGGCGTACCGATCTGCGAGGATATATGGTTCCCCTTCGTCACCGCGCATCTGAAAGCGGAAGGGGCGGAGATTTTGATCAGCCCCAATGGCAGCCCCTATGAGGTGGACAAGGATGACCGCCGCCAGACCATGGTGGCGGGCGCGCGGGTGCGCGAAACCGGCCTGCCGCTGGCCTATCTCAACCGCGTCGGCGGGCAGGATGAACTGGTGTTCGACGGCGCGTCCTTCGTGATGAACGCCGATTTCGGCATCGCTCAGCAAATGCCTGACTGGGAAGAAGCGCTGGTGCTGACCCATTGGGAAAAATGGGACGGCCAGTGGGTCTGCCTGCCCGGCGAGGTCCATGTTCTGGATGAGCGGCCTGCCGACATTTATAATGCGATGGTGCTGGGCCTGCGCGACTATGTGAACCGCAATCGCTTTCCCGGCGTGGTGCTGGGCCTGTCGGGCGGGATCGATTCGGCGCTCTCCGCCGCAGTCGCGGTCGATGCGCTGGGGGCCGATCGCGTCTGGTGTGTGATGATGCCGTCGCGCTTCACCAGTCAGGAAAGCCTGGACGATGCCGTCGAATGCGCGCGGCTTCTGGGCGTGCGGTACGACACTATCCCCATCGAACCGGCAGTCGGCGCGTTCGACACGATGCTGGGCGAAGTGTTTGCGGGTCGCCAGCGCGACCTGACCGAGGAAAATATCCAGTCGCGTATCCGGGGCGTAACGCTGATGGCGCTGTCCAACAAATTCGGCCACATGCTGCTGACCACCGGCAACAAGAGCGAGATGTCGGTCGGCTACGCCACCATTTATGGCGACATGGCGGGCGGCTATTCGGTGTTGAAGGACGCCTATAAGACCACGGTGTTCGACCTCTGCCGCTGGCGCAACGACAATGTCCCGACGCTGGGCGAAGGCTTTGGCCCCGCCGGCCCGGTCATGCCCGAAAGGGTCATCACCAAGCCGCCAAGCGCCGAACTGCGCCCCGACCAGCGCGACGATGACAGCCTGCCCCCCTATGAGGTGCTGGACCCGATCCTCTATGGCCTGGTGGAGGAGGAATTGTCGGTGGAACAACTGGTCGCGCGCGGTTTCGATCGCGATACGGTCGCGCGGATCGAACGGCTGCTTTATGTCGCGGAATATAAACGCCGCCAGTCCCCGCCCGGCGTCAAACTGGGCAGCCGCAATTTCGGCCGCGACCGGCGCTATCCGATCACCAACGCATTTCGCACCCTTTAACAACCTCCGTTCGAACCGAACGGGGAATGAGTGATAAACATGACCGTCATCACCCGCTTCGCCCCCTCGCCCACCGGCCACCTTCATGTCGGCAATATCCGCGCCGCGCTGCATAACTGGCTGTGGGCGCAAAAAAGCGGCGGGCAATTTCTCCTGCGGCTCGACGATACCGACCTCGAACGCTCACGCACCGAATATGCCGATGCCATCCGCGCCGACCTGCAATGGCTGGGGCTCCGTTGGGACGCCGAAGCGAAGCAGTCCGACCGCTTCGCCCTTTATGAAGCGCGGTTCGAGGCGCTCAGGGCGTCGGGCCATGTCTATCCCGCCTATGAGACGCAACAGGAACTGGAGCTTCGGCGCAAAATCCTGCTGGGGCGCGGCCTGCCGCCGGTCTATGATCGCGCCGCGCTGACGCTGACGCCGGATCAGATCGCCGCCTATGAAGCCGAAGGGCGCGCGCCCCACTGGCGTTTCAAGCTGGACCATGACCAGCCCATCGTCTGGACCGACCTCATCCGCGGCGAGCAGCGTTTCGACCCCAAAACATTGTCCGATCCGGTCATTCGCCGCGCCGATGGCAGTTGGCTCTATATGCTCCCTTCGGTGATCGACGACATTGACATGGGCGTCACCCACGTCCTGCGCGGGGAGGATCATGTGTCCAACACCGCGACACAAATCCAGATGTTCACGGCCTTGGGCACGCCGCTCCCGGCCTTTGCCCATGAAGCGTTGCTGACGGGAAGCGAGGGCAAGCTGTCCAAGCGGCTGGGTTCGCTCGGCGTCGCCCATTTCCGCGAAATCGGGCTGGAGCCTGCCGCCATCGCCTCGCTGCTGGCGCGACTGGGCAGTTCGCAACCCATCGAGCCGTTCGCGGACATGCAGCCGCTGGTCGACAGTTTCGACTTTGCCCATTTTGGCCGCGCCCCAGCCCGCTTCGATGAAGGCGAACTCGCCACTCTCAACCAGAAGATCGTTCATCTGCTGCCATATGAGGCGGTTGCCACCCGTCTGCCCGATGGCATGGATGGCCAGGCATGGGACACCATCCGTCCCAATCTGGAGACGGTTGCGGGTGCCGCCGACTGGTGGCGGATCGTCACAGGTCCCGTGGACGCGCCCGCGCCTGATCCGGACGACCGCGCCTTCCTGACCCGCGCCCACGCCATCCTAACGGATGCCCCCTTCGACGCCGACATCTGGCGCACGCTGACCCATGCGCTGAAGGAGGAAAGCGGTCGCAAGGGGAAGGCGCTGTTCCTGCCGCTGCGTCGCGCGCTGACCGGGCTGGATCACGGGCCGGACATGGGACAATTGCTGCCGTTGATTGGGCGGGACGAAGCCCTGGCCCGGCTGCGAACCTAAAGGCGATCCGATCCGCTCTACGCGGGCCTGGATCGCCTCAGGCGCGCGTCAAGGCCAGCGCCTTGCCCACGGCGGCGATGCCTTCCGGGGCGGCCGCGAAACCCATATGGGTGCAATCCACCTCGATCGCGCTATCCCGCTCCCCCCGGCGCCCCTTGGCGCATTCGGGCAGGACCACCCCGTCGCGCCGCGACCAGAGCGCCACGGTCGGAACGGGCGGCTTGACCTCCCGCATGCAGGGAAAGGGCGGGCGATCGACCGGCGTACCTGACACCAGCTGATACAGCCGCCAGGCATGATTGGCACGCGGGTCGCCGGAAAAAGGCGTGCCCAGCGTCACCACGCCGCCGACCTTGGCCGTCGCCAGCTTGGCATATTCGCGCGCATATAGTCCGCCAAGGCTCCAGCCGACCAGCGTCACCGGCCCGCCGGTCGTCCGCCTTATTTCGTCCACCCGCCGGTCGATCGCGTCCAGGCTGTCCGGCTTCGGGCCATAATTGCGCCCCATGCCCCAATGATGGGCATCAAATCCGGCCTTGTTGAGGATCGCGCGCATCGGCTCCATTCGCGCATCCGATGCCAGCAGGCCTGGAATCAGCAGCAGCGTGCGACCATCGCCCTGTATCGTCCGCGCCAATATATCGGCCTGCGCCCGCGTCCGCGCCAGATCGAAGGGCAGCGCCATATTGCCGACCAGATGCTGAATCGAAGGCCGGGCGGCACGGGGGCCGGACGCCAGGCGATCCTTCCAGAAAGTGGTGACGGCAGCATAAGGAGGCACGACGACAAAATCCCTTTGGCCTGGAGGCAAAGATGACACTGTCGTGACAAACGCCGTCCGCGTCCATCGGTTTCGTCGCAACTGATAAACTGTTTATCGCAATATCGGATCAGGGGGCAAGCGGCGACGTCTGCGCGACCGGCGCGCCCTCCGCACTGCGCAACACGCGCGGTTCCAATATGGCTGCCGTTTCGATCAGGTCAAGAGCGCGGCGCGCCTCCAGATAGCGGCGGGCAAGCTGGATCCAGCGATCAGCGGCCGCACGGCCTGGCAGCCGCTCGACCTCTGCCAGCGCGGCATTGACCCGCCCGCCGTCAAGATAGTGGATTGCCCGGTCGAACCCGGCCTGCGGACGGGGCGAAGGAGACGACGCCCGGCGGATCGTCACCAGTTCGCGCGCTTCATGTTCCAGCGCGCTCCACCAGCTCGCATTGGCAGGCGGCGTCGTGGCCCGCTCGCCAATGTCGATCAGCCCCCCGCGCAAGTCGGCCAGTGTCACCGGCTCCCGCGCGGCATTGATGATGGTCGCGACCGCGCGCGGCTGGGCCTGGCCGAAGCGGAGCCGCAACTGCCCTTCGATATAGCCTAATGGCGTCCCGCTATCGAGCGCCCGGCGCGCGGCGAAGGCGACCAGCAGCCCCTCCGCTCGCGCAGCATTGCCCGACGCCGCCTGCGCCTCCACGGTGATGCGTGTCAACCGCTCCTCCAGCTGCACCACGCGCGCGTCGAGCATCTGCGCGGCGTCAATGGACAAGGAGCGCTGCGTCAGGGTCCGCGGGACAGTGCTGGCCTGTGGCGGGGCCATGCTGGCCGCCTGTGGCTGCGGTTCGTCCATGCGGCTCTGGATTTGCGGCCAGGCCCAGATGGTGACGCCAACCCCCACCACAAAGGCCAGAAGGATCAAAACCAGCAGCGGCACCATGCTCCGTCGCCGGGCGGAAGGCGGGGTCGGGGTCATGCTGCCAAGGCCATCCTCGTCGCTCATGCTGCCCCTCTTGCCTGTCATGACATCCGTCATTCGCACAAACCGCGCAAGAGAGCCAGCATGTCGTCATCCCCCGGCTGGTCGGGCGCATGACCGCTGGCCCAGCCGCTTCCGCACGCCGCCAGCGCTTTGGGGCTGATGGCCACGATATGCAGCGCAGCACGCGCAGTCGGCGCGACCTGCTCCGCCAGCCGCTCGCCCGCACGCGGGGAATGGACGAGCAGCACCGATCCCGGCGTCGCATCGTCCAACAGCGCGGGATCGGGCGGCAGACTGGTCATGCTATACACCGCGATCCGCCTGACATGCAGCGATCCTGTCGCCATGGGCGCAACCGTCGTGCCCGCCAGATGCAGCACCGTGCGATGGCCCTCGGTTGCGATCCGCGCGGCGATCGTGCTGGCGTCGGCATCGCCTGCGCTCACCCCGTCAAAGCCCTGCGCCCGCATGGCCGCCGCCGTCGCGCTGCCCACCGCATAAGCGGGCAGTCCGTGATAGGCCGCCAGTGCCGGACCCGCCAGCCGCGCCGCATGGGCGCTGGTCATCAAAAGCGCGTCGAAATCCCCGGCAGGCGGCGGCGTCCATTCCAGCGCCTGGGGCGCGAACAACGGATGCACGACCGCCTCCCATCCCAGCCGCGCCACGGCCTGCGCCGTCCTGCCCGCCCCCGGTTCGGGCCGCAGGACAATAACCCGCCTCATCCCTCGAACAGGGACCGCAGCGCCGGGCTGGCCCGGTCCAGCAGCGATCGACCCATCGCCTGCGCGGCATCGCTGTCATGCCGGTCGATCCGCGCTTCATCGCGTACCGTCTCCTGCCCGTTGGGGCTGATGATCTCTGCGCGAAGGTGCAGCCGGTCGCCATCCACCAGCGCCAGCGCGGCGATCGGCGAATGGCAAGTGCCGCCCAGACCCATCAGCACGTTCCGTTCGGCCATGACGCAATCGAACGTATCGGCGTCACTGATCGCGGCCAGCGCCGCCAGCACGGCTTCATTGTCGGCCAGCGTCTCTATCCCGACCGCCCCCTGCGATGGGGCGGGCAGCATCGTGTCGAAGGGAATCGTGATGCCGACCTCCCCCTGCCCCAGCCGGTCCAGCCCCGCCGCCGCCAGCAGCGTCGCATGAACTTCGCCCGCCGCCAGCTTGGCGAGCCGTGTCGCGACATTGCCCCGGAACAGCGTGATGGTGGCGTCCGGTCGCAACCGCGCCACCTGCGCGGCGCGGCGCGGCGAACTGGTGCCGACCACCGGATTGTCGGGCAGCGCGTCGAAACTGTCTGCCCCGACCAGCTTGTCGCGCACATCGGCGCGCGGCAGCATTGCGGCGATACGCATCGCGGCGGGGCGCAGCGTTTCCACATCCTTCATGCTGTGGACGGCGAAATCTATGTCACCCTCCGCCAGCGCACGGTCCAATTCCTTGGTCCATAACGCCTTTCCGCCAATTTCCGCCAGTGCGCGGTCCTGTATCCGGTCGCCACTGGTCTGGACGGTGACGATGGCCACGGCGCTATCGGGCCAGCCATGGGTATCGCACAAAGCGCGGGCGGTCATGCGGGCCTGGGCCAGCGCAAGGGGCGAACCCCTGGTGCCGAGGCGCAACGGTCGGTCGAACAAAATCATATGCGGCTTGCTCTAATGGGCACGGGCATTAGATGGAAGCGGCAATGACAATCATCCTTGGCCTGGAATCGAGCTGCGATGAAACCGCAGCGGCACTGGTGACGGCCGACGGCAGGATATTGGCGCATCGGCTGGCCACGCAGGAAGAGGCGCACCGCCCCTATGGCGGCGTCGTGCCGGAAATCGCCGCCCGCGCCCATGTTGAGGCCTTGGCGCCCCTGATCGAAGCCGCGCTGACGGATGCGGATATGACGCTCGATCAGGTCGATGTGATCGCCGCGACCGCCGGGCCGGGCCTGATCGGCGGGGTGATGGTGGGTCTGGTGACGGCCAAGGCGCTGGCCCATGCGGCGGGCAAGCCGTTGATCGCGGTCAATCATCTGGAGGGCCACGCCCTTTCGCCCCGCCTGTCCAACCGGACGCTGCAATTCCCCTACCTGCTCTTGCTGGTGTCGGGCGGCCATTGCCAGATTTTGCTGGTGCGCGGCCCCGACGACTATGCGCGTCTGGCCACCACGATCGACGATGCGGCGGGCGAGGCGTTCGACAAGACCGCCAAGCTGCTGGGGCTTGGCTATCCCGGCGGCCCGCAGGTGGAAAAGGCGGCGGCGCAGGGCAATCCCAGGGCCGTTCCCCTGCCCCGCCCGCTGCTCGGCACGGCGGAACCGCATTTCTCCTTCGCGGGCCTGAAAAGCGCGGTCATGCGCGCGGTCCAGTCCGGGCAATATTCGCAACCGGACATTGCGGCGAGTTTCCAGCAGGCGGTGATCGACTGCCTGATCGACCGCACCCGCCGCGCGCTGACGCAGGCGGACGGCATGACCGCGCTGGTCGTGGCGGGCGGCGTCGCAGCCAATCAGGCGATCCGCGCGGCGCTCGAACAGCTGGCGGCGGACCATGGCCTGCCCTTCGCCGCGCCGCCCTTGTGGCTGTGCACCGACAATGCAGCGATGATCGCCTGGGCCGGGGCGGAGCGCTTCGCCGCAGGACTGATCGACGATCTGACCGTTCCCGCCCGGCCGCGCTGGCCATTGGATCCCGCAGCGGAAAAGGCGCGTGGCGCCGGAGTGAAAGCATGAATGGGCAAGGCATGAAGGCGGGCGTCATCGGAGCCGGCGCATGGGGCACGGCGCTGGCGCAGCTGCTCGCCGCCGACGGACAGGCCGTGACGCTGTGGGCGCTGGAGACCGAAGTGGTCGACGCGATCAATGGCGGGCACGAAAATCCGCTCTATCTGCCCGGTATCAAGCTAGCCCCGTCGATCCGGGCGACCGGCGCGATGGCCGACCTGGGCGATTGCGACATGGTGCTGGTGGTCAGCCCGGCGCAACATCTGCGCGATGTCGTCCGCCAGGCTCCAGCCGGTGTGCCGCTGGTCCTGTGTTCCAAGGGGATCGAGGCCGGCTCCGGCCTGCTGATGGGTGAAGTGGCGCGCGCCGTGCAGCCGACATCGCCCATCGCCGTCCTGTCCGGCCCGACCTTCGCCCATGAAGTGGCCAAAGGGTTGCCGACCGCGATCACATTGGCGTGCGACGATGCCGTGCTGGGCGCGCAACTGGCGGCGCGGATCGCCCGCCCGGCGTTCCGGCCCTATCTGTCCGACGACGTCACCGGCGCGGAAATCGGGGGCGCGGTCAAGAATGTGCTGGCGATCGCCTGTGGCGTGGCGGACGGCGCGGGTCTGGGCCTTAACGCCCGCGCGGCGCTGATCAGCCGGGGCTTTGCCGAAATGACGCGCTTTGGCCTGGCGCGCGGGGCGCGGGCGGAGACGCTGGCCGGACTATCGGGGCTGGGCGATCTGGTGCTGACCTGTTCCTCCACCAATTCGCGCAACTTCTCGCTGGGCAAGGGGCTGGGCGAAGGGCGTAGCGCCGCTGAACTCCTGTCCAACCGCCGTACCGTGGCCGAAGGCGCGTTTACCGCCCCGGTGCTGCGCGATGCGGCGCGCGCGGCAGGGGTCGAAATGCCGGTGGTCGAAGCGGTCTGCGCCCTGCTGGCCGACGCTGCGCCGCTCGGCACCGTGATCGACGCGCTGCTCGCGCGCCCGTTGCGGCCCGAATAAGCCATCGCGCGCCCGCACCATCATGGCTACATTTGGGTCAACAGACGCGACGACAGAGGGGAATCGATTGGCCGGGCAGCATCCTGCGCCTAAGGACGAGGATGACATCGCCGCCTTGGCGAAGGGCGGGCGGACCAATGTGTTCGGCTTCCTTCTTCGCCTGGCCGCGCGGCTGCCCTTCCTGTTCATCGCCGGTCGCGTCTATGGCGCCGAAGCGCTGGGCCGCTTCGCCTATGCCGTGCTGGTGGTGGAATTTGTCGCGCAACTCGCGACGCTGGGGCTGAAACGCGGGCTGGCGGGAGCGCTCAGCCAGACCGAACGGCCCCACGCCCATGTCGTCACCGACGCAATGCTGGTGACGATGATCGCCGCGCTGGCGGGCGCTGGCCTGCTGGTCGCCTTTCCGCAGGCCATGTTCCCCAATAGCGGCATCAACGGCCTCGACCGGCTGCTGGCGCTGGTCGTCATCGCGGTTGCCGGGTCGGACGTGGCGCTGGCCGCCTGCGCCTATAAATTCGACGTTGGCGCGACAGTGCGGGCGCGCTCTATCATAGAACCCTGGGCCATCAGCATCGGCGCCTTCGCCTTCGCCTTTTATTCGACCCGTGACGGGCTGATCCTGTCCTACGCCGTGTCGATGATCGCCGCCTTCATCGCCTCCATCATTCCGATGGCGCGCCATTATGGCCTGCCTGTGGGCTGGCGGCCTGATTCTGGCCGACTATGGCGGCTGGCGCGGCGCAACCTGCCGCTGGCGGCGGCCGACGGGGTGGAATGGGGATCGCGGCGGCTCGACATGGCCATATTGGGCCTGTTCGTCAGCCCGGCGGTCATCGGCATCTATTATGTCGCGCAACAGGTCGCATCGCTGCCGCAGAAGCTCAAGACCAGCTTCGACCCGATTTTGGGCCCGGTCATCACCCGCAATCTGGCGGAGGGCAATCTGGCCGGGATCGCGCGGCAGGTCAGCCAGGTCGGGTTCTGGATCATCGCCGCGCAGGCCGGAATTGCGCTGGCACTCGGCATCCCCGGCGAAGCGGTGATGGGGCTGGTTGGCCCGCATTTCGTCAGCGGCACCGGGGCGCTGGCCTTCCTGCTGCTGGCCGAAGTGATCGCCGCCACCGCAGTCGTCAGCGAATCAGCGCTGGTCTATATCGCGCGCCACCGCAATTTGATGATCTCGCTCGGCATGATCGGCTGTCAGGCCGTTTTCAGCTTCGCGCTGATCCTGCTCGCCCGTCGACTTGGCCTCCCGGTCATGGCGGTCGCCGCCGCCCCGGCGCTGGCGCTGTGCCTTGCGCTGGCGGTCGGCGCCTTCGTCAAGGCGCGGCTGCTCGCGCGACTGCTCGATGCGCCGATCAACGCCTGGCGCTGGCCATTGCTCAGCGCAGCAGGCGTTGCCTGCATCGTCGGCGCGGCCTTCGTCGCCCTGCCGCCGCGCCTGGAATGGGTCGAACTGGTCGTCGGCGTCTGGGCGATATTGGGCGCTTATGGCGTGGTCATCTGGCGCTGGGGCTTTGGCCCCGATGACCGCACCCTGTTCCGCAAGCGCAAGGCGGACTGATCAGGCGAACAGCCTGTCGCGGATCACGCCCAGATCATCCTCCGGTCGCGCGCCCCAGTGGGAGATGACTTCGGCCGCCGCCGCTGCACCCAATGCCAGGCAATCGGCCACGCTGCGGCCATCGATATGGGCGGCAAGGAAACCGGCGGCGAACAGATCGCCAGCGCCCGTCGTGTCGATGATCTGCGCGACCGGCGCGGCGGGTGCCTCGTAACGCATGCCATCGACGATCGCGACCGCACCATTTTCGCTGCGGGTCGACACCAGCACCGGCACCTTGGCCGCCATCGTCGCCACGGCCTTGTCGAAATCGTCGATCTGCGCGAGCGACTGGATTTCGCCTTCATTGGAAAAAAGGATGTCGATCTGGCCATGATCGATCAGGTCCAGAAAATCGGCGCGATGCCGGTCGATGACGAAATTGTCGGACAGGGTGAAGGCGACCTTGCGCCCCGCACCGCGCGCCGCGTCGATCGCCGCCCGCATCGCCGCGCGCGGCTGCTGCGGGTCCCACAAATAGCCTTCCAGATAAAGGATGCCGGCCGACCGGATCATGTCGAGGTCGAGCGCGGCTTCGGGCAAAAATTGCGATGCGCCCAGAAAGGTGTTCATCGTACGCTGCGCGTCGGGGGTCACCAGAATCAGGCAGCGGGCGGTAGGCACGTCGCCAGTCATCGCCGGTGTGTCGAACCGGATGCCGAGCGCGCGAACGTCATGGGCGAATACCGTGCCCAGCTGATCGTCATTCACCTGGCCGATAAAGCCGCACGTCTTGCCCAGCGCGGCAAGCCCCGCCAGCGTGTTGGCGGCTGATCCGCCGCTGATTTCCTTGGCCTGGGGCATGTCGGCATAGAGCGCTTCGGCCATATCGGCGTCGATCAGCTGCATCCCGCCCTTGGTCAGCGCATGTTCGGCCAGAAAGGCGTCATCGCTGCGTGCGAGAACATCGACAATGGCGTTGCCGATGGCGACGACGTCAAGCGTCGGGGCCGAAACTGAAGCGGAAGCGGTCACGCAATATCCTTATGGTACGGGGAATGTCCGGGTGCCGTCTCTATCGGCGCGCGTGTCGCCATGCAACAGCGTGCGATTGACGGGCCTCGCGACAGGCAGGATAAGGACGCGATGGTCCTGACCGCCGCGCTGCGCGCCTTCCCGCTGATCTTCCATGCCGCCGCCAGGCGGCTGCTGGTCAAGACATTGTTGCTGACGCTTCTGGTCTTTGCCCTGCTGGCGGTGGGGCTGTGGGCAGGATTCCATGCGCTGCGCCTCCATTATGGCTGGGGCGGCGGCGGCCTGGCGGAGGCGGCGGCGACCGCCCTGATCGTCGTCGCGGCAGGATGGCTGCTGTTTCGCGCGACTGCGATGGCGGTGATGGGCCTGTTCGCCGACGACATTGTCGTCGCCGTCGAGAGCAACAGTTACCCGGACGCTGCGGCCCATGCGCGCCCGGTCGGACCGGCGCGCAGCATCCGCTATGCGCTGGCCTCGGTCGCGCGGACGATCGGCTGGAACCTGTTGGCGCTGCCTGCCTATATCGCGCTGCTGGTGACAGGCGTGGGGACGATCGGGCTGTTTCTGGCGCTCAACGCCTATCTGCTGGGTCGCGATCTGGCCGACATGGTGGAACCACGCCATCCCGGCCATCCGCCGATCCCGCGCGGCAGCCGATGGCTTCTGGGGCTCGCTTCGGCGCTTCTGTTCCTTGTCCCGCTGGTCAACCTGCTTGCGCCGATCTGGAGCGCGGCTATGGCGGTCCACATGCTGCACGGCGTCAGAAGGAAGCCTGTATGAACGCCCCCCGCCTTACCCTGATCGCGCTGCTGTCGCTGCCGCTTGCCGCCTGCGGCGCTGGCAGCGTGGTGCCGCAGACCGGCATCGCCCCCCCGCCCGCCGGTCCCCCGGCCAGCGCCTTTGGCAAGCCCGGCCCGCTGATGGGCGCGGACGCCCGCGCCCTGACCCAGATGTTCGGCACGCCCCGGCTCGACATTCGCGAGGCAACGGTGCGCAAGCTGCAATTTGCCAATGGCCGCTGCGTCCTAGACACCTATCTCTACGCCCCCGCGCGCGGCAAGGAGCCAGTGGTCACCCATGTGGACGCGCGCTCGCCTGCTGGCACGGATGTCGATCCGTCGGCCTGCGCGACGGCATTGCGGGCGCGCTAGACTGACAGCCGCCCGATCGCCCAGGTCGCCGCTTCCGCGACCACCGGATCGTCATCGCCCGCCAGCACCTGCAACCGGCCGAGCAAGCGCGCGTCGCCGCTATTGCCCGCCGCGATCGCCGCATTGCGCACCATGCGATTGCGGCCGATGCGCTTGATGGGGGAGCCGGAGAAGATTTCGCGAAACGCGGCATCGTCCAGCGCGAGCAGGTCGGCAAGGGCAGGCGCGGCGAGTTCGGCGCGGCCCACGAACGCCTTGTTCGCCGCCGCCTGATCGGCAAATTTGTTCCAGGGACAGACCGCCAGGCAATCGTCGCAACCATAGATGCGGTTGCCTATGCCTTCGCGCAGTTCGTGCGGGATCGGCCCCTTATGTTCGATCGTCAGATAGGAAATGCAGCGGCGGGCATCGACGACATAGGGGGATGGGAAGGCATCGGTCGGGCAGGCCGTCTGGCAGGCGGTGCAACTGCCGCAATGGTCGACCTCCGGCGCGTCGGGTTCCAGCGCGATTTCGGTGTAGATCGCCCCCAGAAACAGCCAGCTGCCATGCTGGCGGCTGACCAGATTGCTATGCTTGCCCTGCCAGCCCAACCCCGCCCCCTGCGCCAGCGGCTTTTCCATGACTGGCGCTGTATCGACGAACACCTTGAGCGCGCCGGGTTGCTGATCCACCAGCCAGCGGGCCAGGCTTTTCAGACCCTTTTTGACGACATCATGATAGTCCTTGCCCTGCGCATAGACGGATATGCGCGCGCGGTCCGGCACGTCCGCCAGCGCCAGCGGATCGCGCCCCGGCGCATAGCTCATCCCCAGCATGACGACGCTGCGCACGTCCGGCCACAGGCCGCGCGGCGATCCACGTTGTCCCGCACGCTCCTCCATCCACAGCATGTCGCCATGATGGCCCGCATCCAGCCATTCGCCCAGCCGCTTGCCGGCCTGCGGCGCCACGTCCGCAGGCGCGATGGCACAGGCGGCAAAGCCCAGCGACGCGGCCTGCACCTTCAGACGGGTTTCCAAGCTTTCCATTTGCGTTGGCATGGGGGGACACTATCAGGAGCGGATGAACGGCGACACTCCGGCCCCGCCCCTCCGCTATGCGCTCGAAGGCCATGGCCTTGTCAAGACATTCGGCAGTTTCCGCGCGGTCGACGGCGTCGACATCGCCGTGCCTGCCGGGTCCATCTATGGCGTGCTGGGGCCAAATGGCGCGGGCAAGACGACGCTGCTGCGCACCCTGCTGGGCATCATCGACCCGGACGAGGGCACGCGGTCGCTGCTGGGCGACCCCGCCCCGCTGCGGATGGCGCGGCAGGTCGGCTATCTGCCGGAAGAGCGCGGGCTTTATCCGTCGATGAAGGCGTTTGAGGCGATCGCCTTCATGGGCGCGCTGCGCGGGTTGCCGCTGAAGCAGGGCCGCGAACGGGCGCGGGCGATGCTGGAGGGGCATGGCATGGGCGGCGCGATCGACAAGCCGATCCGCCAACTGTCCAAGGGCATGGCGCAGACGGTGCAATTGTTCGGGACGATCATCCACGAACCCCGGCTGATCCTGCTGGACGAGCCTTTTTCCGGGCTGGATGCGATCAATCAGGAGAAGCTGGAGGCGCTGATCCGTGAGCAGGCGCGTCGAGGCGTCACCATCCTCTTTTCCACCCATGTCATCGCCCATGCCGAACGGCTGTGCGAACGGATCGCCATCGTCGCGGGCGGACGCATCCGGTTCGAGGGGACAGTGGCTGACGCGCGCGATCGGCTACGCCCGCAGGTGCGGCTGCGCACCAAAGCCAGCGACGGGGCGTGGCGGCGCGCGCTGCCCACCGATACCGTCGTGGAGGATGGCGCATGGCATTTCGCCCTGCCGGATGACGGGATCGAGCCGCTGTTACGCGCACTGCTGGATGGGCAGGCGGGAATTGAAAGCCTGTCGATCGAACGGCCGGGCCTGCACGACGCCTTCGTCGCCATCGCCGGTGCCGCGACCGCGCGCCAGATGGAAGAAGCGCAGGCACGGGAGCAGGACGCATGAGAGAGATGCTGCGCGCCGCGCTGGTCATCGCCCGGCGGGACTTCACCGCCGTCGTGCTGTCGCGCACCTTCATCCTGTTTCTGCTCGGCCCGTTGCTGCCCATTCTGATCGGCATGGCCCTTGGCGGCCTGGGCGAGAAGATTGCCAGCACAGACCTGCGCCCGCTGGTGGGCATCGCCATGCCAGCAGGGGAGGCCGCGAAGCTGGAGCGCGCCCATGCCCGTCTGACCGAACGGATGGGGGATCAGGCGCTGGTCAGGCTGCGGCGCGTGCCGCTGACCCCGGCACCGCGCGAGCAGTTGGCGCGCCCTGATTCGGCGGTGGTGGCGATCCTTTCCGGATCGGTCGCGCACCCGATCCTGACCGGCAAAGCGGAAGATCTCGACAAGTTGCAGGGCGATATGAGCCTGATCGCCAGCGCGGCGCAAGCGGAACATACGCTGCGGCTCGTGCAGGTGGAGCGGCAGGAAGTCGCCAAGAGCCTTGGCGCGCAGGCGCAGGCGCGGTTGCTGATCGGCCGCGTGGCGCAGGTGGTGATGTTTTTCCTGACGATCCTGCTGGCGGGAATGATCCTGTCCAATCTGGTTGAGGAAAAGACGAACAAGATCATAGAGATATTGGCGGCCGCCGTACCGATAGACGCGATTTTCCTCGGCAAGCTGATGGCGATGCTGGCGATGAGCTTTGTCGGCATCGCCTTTTGGGGCGGCACCGCTTTCGCGATCTTCCTGGCGCTGCATGGGGGCGGGTCCAGCCTGCCAGCCCCCGCGGTGGGCTGGCCGATATTCCTGATCCTTGCCACCCTCTATTTCGCCATGGCCTATACGCTGCTGGGATCGCTGTTCCTGGGGATCGGCGCGCAGGCGGCTACGGTGCGCGAAGTGCAGACACTGAACATGCCGGTGACCATGGGGCAGATGCTGATCTTCTTTTTCGCCAATTACGCCGTCGACCATATGGGATCGCCCGCGGAAGTCGCGGCGACGATCTTTCCGTTCAGTTCACCCTTCGCGATGATCGCGCGCGCGGCGCAATCCGATGCGCTGTGGCCGCATCTGCTGGCGCTGCTGTGGCAGGCGGCGTTCGTGGCGCTGATCATCCGCGTGGGCGTGCTGCTGTTCCGCCGCCATGTCATGCAGTCGGGCGGCAGCTGGTGGAAACGCCTGTTCAGGAACACGACAGGCTGAACCATGTTTAATGGCGTCATGAACCGGCGATTCTTCCTGGGCGGCATAGCGACCGGCGCGATGGCGCTGGGCTGGTGGCGGCTGGGCCTTGGCACGGCGGAGGCCGCCTATCCTTATGCCCTGAGCGATGCGGAATGGCGCAAGCGGCTATCGCCGCTCGCCTATAATGTGTTGCGCAGGCAGGCGACGGAGCATCCCTTCACCAGCCCGCTCAACAAGGAACATCGCGCGGGCATTTTCGCCTGCGCTGGATGCGGACAAAAATTGTTCAGCTCCAAGACCAAGTTCGACAGTGGCACTGGCTGGCCCAGCTTCTACGCCCCACTGCCCAAGGCGGTGGGCACCAGTCGCGATTTCGCACTGGGCTATCCCCGGACCGAGGTTCATTGCGCGCGCTGCGGCGGGCATCTGGGCCATGTGTTCGACGACGGGCCAAAGCCCACGGGCCTGCGCTATTGCATGAACGGCGTCGCGCTCAGCTTCGTGGCGGCCTGATCCGGTAGATTTTCAGCGGGCCTTTGGTCGGCAGAGGCTCCAGCCATGGCGGTATCGTGCCGCGTGCCAGCATCGCCGCCAAACCCTTGCCATTGGCTTGGCCATAGAGGCGATATTCGTTTAGGCCGTCACAGGTCACGACATAGCGCGCGCTGGTTGCGCCGATCACTGTTCTTGCCTGGTCCGGCGCATCGACAAAGCCTTCGATCACCGCTGTAATCCCCGCTGCATTGCGGTGATGGGCAGTGCCGATGACGCTATGGCGGGTCTGGACGAGAATGTCGGGGCCAAGGTCGATCGGCGCGAACAGGGTCGTGGGCGCCAGGGTGCGCAGCGGGGCCAGCACCGTGGCCGCGCGGCAATTGGCGCTGGCATCTCGGGCCGATTCGGGCTTTGCGGCCAACGCCACCCACAGCGCGCAGAGACCAGCCGGAGTCAGCAGCACGAGTGCGACCGAACCGGCTATCCGCACCATCGCGCTGGCGGACGCCTGCACCCGGCGGAACAGGGCGAACAGCAGCCAGGCGGTGCCGGGCAGGGCGAACAGATGCGCCACGGACACGGCCCGCATGACCATGATCGCGACCAGCATCGCCCCGGCCAGCAGCAGCACCATTGTCAGCCAGCGCATCCGCACCGGGCCGCTGGCCGCGCGCGCCGCCAATAGCGTGGCAATCAGGCCGAATAGCGAGGGAAGCAGGATGACGCCCACCATCAACCGGCTCTGTTCCCAGATCGGCCGCCCCTCCATGACCTGCAAATACCAGAGCTTATAGGCCAGCGGTCCCAACGCCGCGAAGGGATCACCCGACAGGCACGCCCCGCCGGTCAGCAGGAAGGTCGCCAGCGCCGCGCCGCCCCCGATCGCGCCGATCAGGCAGCGGCGTAGCGCGGTGGACGGGCCGATCAATCTTGCGGCGGCAGGCGTCGCAACCGCCAGAGCGACCAAGGGCCAGACATAGACGAAGGAGAGCGCGTCGCACTGGCGCGCCAGTACGGCAGATGGCCCACGCAACAAGATGAGCGGGATCAGCGCCGCT
Organism: Sphingobium sp. GW456-12-10-14-TSB1; assembly: GCF_059424385.1. Lineage (NCBI taxonomy): Bacteria > Pseudomonadati > Pseudomonadota > Alphaproteobacteria > Sphingomonadales > Sphingobiaceae > Sphingobium > Sphingobium sp. GW456-12-10-14-TSB1. Next base: position 2,321,163 of record NZ_JBWKZI010000001.1, read on the forward strand.
GCGCCCAGTGCGACAGTGAAGCCGACGAAGCGCGGCGTTTCGGCCCGGTCGATCCAGTGGCGCAGGGCAAACAGCGCAGCGAACAGCGCCGCATAGGGCAGGCCTTCGCTCGAAATCTGGAGCCAGAGCGCCAGTGCCAGCCCCGCAACGATGCCCCCGCGCACCGGGCGCGAGTCCATCGCGCCGCCCAGTGCCAGCGCGGCGGCCATGATCTGCCAGCCATGATGGTCGATTCTGAGCGGCGTGAACTGGACCAGGATCGACGGGGCGGTCAGCAGCAGGACGATGGCCAGCAACGCCACGATCGTCCCGGCAATCCGGCGCGTGGCGACGAACAGCGCGGCGGTCAGCCCGCCCAGCAGCAGCAGCGGCACGACGGCGCAGGCGACCAGTTCCGCCGTCGCCATGCCCAGCAACGGGCGCAGCAGCAGGATCAGCGCCGCGATTGGCATATCGACGATCCGCGACCAGTGCATCGGCCCGCCTATGGGCGGGTTCACGCGATGCTGGCTGACATCCCAGAAGGCCTGCCCGCCTATCCAGTCGCGGACCTGCACCAGACGCATGGCGTCATCGGGATCGCGAAAGCCAAGCGTGGCGAAATCGCCCCGGAACAGCCACAGCATAGCCGCGCTGCACAGCAGCCAGGCAAGCAGCGCAAGCAGCGCCGCCCGCTTTCCGTCAGGCGCGGGCAAAGACGCCATATTTGCGGATCGCATAAACGGTGAGGAAGCTGACCGGCACGGACAACAATTTAGCGATCGTCGGAGCAACGCCGATCAGGCTTAGCCCGCCGACCATGGAAAGGGTAATGCCCATCCCCAGCAGGGCGCTCGCCACGAACCCGGCGCGCTGCGCGTGGGTCGGGCCGGTGCCGGTATCGAACACGAAACGGATGCTGATGGTCCAGTGGACAATCAGACCGACGGCATAACCGCCAAACGCCGCCAGCATGGGGGCGGCGCCGACATGGTCGAGCATCAGGAAAAGCGCCATGTCGCTCGACAGCGCGCAGATGCTGGCCAGCAGATAGCGGGCAAACATCAGACGCGAAACCAGCGCCACCAACATGCGCACCGGATCAGGCAGCCTTCAGGCGCGACGGGACGGCGCGGGTGCTGGCAAGCGCAGCCTGCGCGTCGGCGTCCTGACCTTCTTCCCCGGCCTCATGATATTCGGCATCTTCATTGACCGACCAGACGTCATGGATGCGTGCGCCCGCAACGATGTTGCGCACGGTCAGCATCGCCGTCATCATCGCATGGTCCTGATTATTATAGCGGTGCATGCCGTTGCGACCGACCATGTGCAACGTGGGATAGCGCGCTTCCAGTTCGGTGCGCAGCGCCTGCACATTGGCGGCATAGGCGTCGTTATAGACCGGATAGGCCTTTTCCTGCCGCACCACCGCGCCGCCCACGACATCGCCGGGGTTGCACAGGCCCAGTTGCGCCATCTCCTTCGTCGCCAGCGCGACCAGATCAGCGTCGGACGAAGCCCACAGGCCGTCCCCTTCAAAGCAGAAATATTCCAGCCCCACACAGGCGAGTGTCGGGTCCGGCACCATCTCCGGCGACCAGCTGCGGAAATTCTGGATACGCCCGACCTGCACCTTGCTGTCGTGGATATAAATCCAGTTGTCGGGGAAAATATCATTCCCCTTGACCATCAGCGCCACGGTCAGGAAATCGCGATATTTAAGGTCCATCGCCTCAGGCAGGGTAGCAGGCAGCGGATGGATGCGCCCGGCCAGTTCGCGCATGGGCGCGGACGAAATGACATGCGCGGCATTTATGATGACCTCACCCTCCGGCCCCTGCGCCACCAACCGCCAGCGATCGGTACCCTGGTCCTGCTCCAGCCTTTTGAAGCTGTGCGCCATCAACACCTGATTGCCGCCATCGACCACATGATCGCGCGCCTTTTCCCACATCATGCCGGGGCCAAGGCGGGGATAGCGGAATGTTTCCAGCAGCGTCTTGGTCGCCATGCCGTCATTGGGCTTCTTGTTGAGGCCGAGCGAGCGTTTCAGGCCGTCGGTGACCGCGCCCCAGAGCGACAGGCCCTTGATCCGCTGCGCTGCCCAGTCCGCCGACATTTCATCGCACGGCATCCCCCACACCTTCTCGGTGTAAGTCTTGAAGAAGATCGAGAAAAGCTTGTGCCCGAACGCATTGACGGTCCAGTCCTGAAAGGAGCGGACATTGCGGTTGGGCAGCAGCTTCGCCTTGGCAAAGCTCGCCATGCACAGCGTCGAGCGCCAGACGCCCAGATTCCACAGTGCCTCGAACGCGCGCAGCGGGTAACTGTAGAATTTGCCTTCATAATAGATGCGGCTCATCCGCGGGCGCTGGATGAAGTCGTCGGGCAATATCTCGTTCCACAGGTCCACGACCTGCTGCGATTTCGAAAAAAAGCGGTGGCCGCCAATATCGAAGCGGAAACCGTCCAGTTCGACTGTCCGGCTGATGCCGCCGACATAGACCGGGTCTTTTTCGATCACCGTGACGCTATAACCCTGCTTGGTCAGCAGATAGGCCGCGGTCAGGCCCGCCGGGCCTGCGCCGATGATGGCGACGTCCACGCTTTGGTCGATACGCGGCATGACAGGCAATTCCCCCGGATGGTCATTCGTGATCCTGGGAGTGAAGGAAATATTCTAAGGAGTGGTTAATGCGCGGTAAGGATCAGGCAGCAAACGCGCCATCGGGCAACAACAGAAAGGGCCGCCCCGCGATGCGGAACGGCCCCCTGCAGTCCCCTTCGTGAGGGGAACCGGGCAGATGATCAGCCCTGGCGCTGGGCCATGGCGTTAAGATCGCTGCGAGCGCCGGTCAGTGCCTCGCCAAAGCAATTGCGATAATCCTGGGTCACGGGAATGATCGAGCCATTGACGAAACCGCAGACCTGCTTGGCGGCGCGGGTGACGCGATAGTCGGCGCGGCGCAGACCGGCGGTGCTGGCCAGGTTCAGGTCAGCGACCGAAACGGCAATCGAGCGGGTTTCCGTACCCGCACGGCCATCGACGATCACATCCATATTGTCATTGCCCGCACTCGCCACGCCGGGCAGCGCAAGGGCCATCGTGGCGGCCAGCGCCACCAGCGTCTTTGCAGTCATCCTGTTTCTCCTGTCGAACATTTTTCTGTTCTTTGCCCAACACCTGACTTGGGCACCGGGTCCACGCCTAAATAGGCCTGCCCGGATAAAATGAAAAGAGGCCAATTGGCAAAAAGTGGCGGAAAACCGTTATTTTGCGCGTGCGAAAGGATTTGTTTCGCACGCGCAGATCAATTTGCGCATTGGCCGTCGGTACGGCTGAACCAGCATCAGTGCCGGAAGTGACGCATCCCGGTAAAGACCATGGCAAGGCCCGCTTCGTCAGCGGCGGCGATGACTTCATCGTCGCGGATCGATCCGCCGGGCTGGATTACCGCAGTGGCCCCCGCTTCGACCGCAGCCAGCAGGCCATCAGCGAAGGGGAAGAAGGCGTCGGATGCGACCGCCGAACCTATGGTGCGCGGTTCGCTCCAGCCTGCCTTTTCAGCCGCATCCTTGGCTTTCCACGCAGCAATGCGCGCGGATTCCAGCCGGTTCATCTGACCTGCGCCGACACCGGCAGTGCTACCACCCTTGGCATAGACGATGGCGTTGGACTTCACATGCTTGGCGACGGTCCAGGCGAAGAGGCAGTCGGCCAGTTCCTGTTCGGTCGGTTCGCGCTTCGTCACGACTTTCAGCACGTCACGGCTGATCCGGCCATTGTCGCGACTCTGTACCAGCACCCCGCCCGCGATCGTCTTGAGCTGGAGGCCGGGGCGCGCGGGATCGGGCAGGTCGCCGGTCAGCAGCAGGCGCAGATTCTTCTTCTTGGCAAAGATGGCGCGCGCCGCGTCATCGGCGTCGGGCGCGGCGACGACTTCGGTGAAGATACCGCTGATCGCTTCGGCAGTCGGGCCGTCGAGCGGGCGGTTGACGGCGATGATGCCGCCAAAGGCCGACACGCTGTCGCACGCGAGCGCAGCCTCATAGGCCTCGATCAGGGTCGCGCCGGTCGCCACGCCGCACGGGTTGGCATGCTTGACGATCACCACGGTCGGCGGGCCGTCGCGAAATTCGCTGACCAGCTCCAGCGCGGCGTCAGCATCGTTGTAATTGTTGTAGGACAGTTCCTTGCCCTGAATCTGCTTCGCCTGGGCAATGCCGTTGGCCGACGGACCAGTGGGCAGATAGAGGGCGGCGGACTGATGCGGGTTTTCGCCGTAGCGCAGCGTAGTGCCAAGCGTGCTGGCAACGGCCAGCGTTTCGGGGAAGGTCACGCCCTGATCGGCAAAGGCGAACCAGCTGGCGATCATCGAATCATAGGCGGCGGTCGCCGCATAGGCCTTGGCCGCCAGCATCCGGCGGAAGTCGTAGCTGGTCGCCCCGCCCTTCTCATCCATTTCCGCGATCAGCCGGGCATAATCGGCCGGGTCGGTGACGATCGCCACGCTCTCATGATTCTTGGCCGCAGAGCGCACCATGGACGGCCCGCCAATATCGATATTCTCGATAATCTCCTCGCGCTCCGCCCCCTTGGCGACGGTCGCGGCGAAGGGATAGAGATTGACCACGACCAGATCGATCGCACCAATCTGATGCTCGTCCATCGACGCAACATGTTCCGGGTTGGTCCGCACGGCCAGCAGCCCGCCATGCACCTTGGGATGCAGCGTCTTGACCCGGCCATCCATCATTTCAGGGAAGCCGGTCAGGTCGGAAATATCCATGACGGTCAGGCCCGCATCGCGCAACGCCTTGGCCGTGCCGCCGGTCGACACCAGCTCCACCCCATGCTTCCCCAGCGCCTGCCCCAATTCGATAAGGCCAGCCTTGTCCGACACGGACAACAGGGCGCGCTTGATGGGATAGTCGGTCATGAGGAAAGGCTTTCTGGTTGCAGGACGAGTTTGCGCCGGTCCCTTAAGGGCAGATGGCGGAAAAATACAGCCCTGCCGTCAATCCCACTTGCGCCGGACTTGGAGCATCGCGTCGATCTTCTCCAAGGAACAGTCGAGACAGCTTATTAGCTCTCGGGGCATCCAATACCGGCCCCATCCCCAGTCATAATCAAAACCATACCCCATATTGGGCAGAATGGTCAGCACGGGGATAGGCATCTCCACGGCCGTATCTGCGACCCGAAACAGCGGGCGATGCGAACGGTCCCGGATTTCGACATAGGCCAGATGAATGCGATTGCGGGATAGGAGCCAAGGAAGCTTCCCCGCTCCCTCTCCCCGCCCCCATCGGCCCTCCCGCAGAAGCAGATCATAATCAGTCAGCGGCGGTTCCGCGACAAGACACACGTCGTTTGCGAGATGTTCCTCATGCAAGCGACCCAGCTTCCATCTGTCCTGTTCTGTTTCGCCAAATGGCGATCTCAAGTTGCGATCGACGGGTGGGCTTGCCGGGCATTCACTCAATGGTTTGAGCCGATAGGTCTGCGCAAGATGAGACAAGGGGGCGGCGCCACGCTGGATATCTTCGAACGACAGGCCGCTGCTACTGTTGACAGTGACGCTATGCACTGAATCCTCGAACAGGAGGGCGACACAGCGACTGTCGCAACTGAAAGGACCACGACCGAAATCGGGGATGCCGAATTCCATGCGGATATCGCCGAAGGGCTTTATCGGTCCGGCCGGCTTCACATTCGTCAGTTGATGGTCCGCCGCTAGTCGCCTGCCCGCGCTGATGGAGGGCTGCGGGATGGCCCAGACAAGCCCGGCCGTGACCACGATCGCCAGCATCGCCGCCCGCAATGGAGACAGCAGGAAGCCGCCCGCCCAGTAGAAGGCGGCCAACATCGCGCCCCACAGAAACGCTGTTGGCATGACTACTAGAAAAACGCCGGGAAGGACCATCAGCATGAAACCGAAAATCAGAATCCATGGTGCAACCAGTATGATGGCCGAGAGGGTTCCAGTGACGATCAGATACCGCTTGAGAAACAGATCAAATGAGCCGTTTCCGTTACGCACGGCCATCCTCACCCAACCCGCTTGAACAGCCACCCGATGCTCGACCCGCCGGGCAGCGCCTCGCTGGTCACCACCATCTGCTTGGTTGGGTGCGGCCTGCCGTCGCCATCGACCCACAGGCTGTCCTCGACGGTCAATATGCCGGTGCCGGTGCGGAACTGCCACAACGCGCCCATGTCGATGCGCAGCAGCGCGCCCTGATTGTCCGCGGTCAGCGTCGGTTCGACGCCCGGCGCCAGGTGAAAGCGCAAAACGGCCGGGAGTTTGGCGGGTTTGCGACGACGCTGCGCCGGGGTCAGCATATCTTCGCCGCGGATTTCCTTGCCATCGCCGCTGACGAGCAGCAGGCGGCGGTGGACATAGCCGATGCGGCGGACATAGCCGTCATGGGACAGGTCGACCCGGCTGCCATTGTCCAGTTCCTGCCGGTTCAGTTCCACTTCGGTAACGCCGCGCCCCAGCGTGCCGTCGGGCATCAGCGCGGTGCTGTTGCAATCGTCCAGCACCAGTGTGCTGTGCGCGGCGGTCGTGCGCAGCCCCTGCGCCAGATCGCGGGGTATCCATGCCCCCTCAAGTCCCGCGCCGCCGCAATTGACGACCAGGCGATGGGGTCCATCGCTGATCTCGATCGCGCCGGTCGAGGCGCAGCCTGCATCGGCCAGCCGCGCGACCGGCGGCGGCGCGGCGTCGATCTGGACCACGCTCACGCCCGCCGCGATCCGCTGATAACCCCAGTCGCGCGCCTGTCGCAGCGGCCGGGCGCGCACCCGACTGGCCGCGATCACAGCATTGACGATCGCAGGATCGATCGCGCCCGCGCCCTGCCAGTTGCCAAGGCCGCCATCGCCATGGGTCAGGCCCAGCAAGGCGGGGACGATGCGGTTCAGCCCGTCATTGAGGAAGCCGGGAGCCGTTTCGCGCCGTACGTCATAGACCGCGCGCAGCATGGACAGCGCCATGACCGCCTCTACCTGCGCCAGCGGTGACCGGGAAACGATGCCGCCATCGGGGTAGAATCCGCTGTCGATCGCGCGCTTCAGGCCCGCTTCGCCGAACAATTTGCGCGCCGCGCCGCCAGGCATCAGCATGGAAGCGGCGACGATCGCGCTCCAGCCGACGATGCGCGGCAGGCCCATGGGCGCCTTGTCGGCGATACGGTCCAGATGCCGCGCGGTGCGGGCGATGCAGTTGAGGACCAGCGAACGATAGACCAGATCGCTCGACGAGAGGATCAGCGGCGCATGGGCGGTCCAGAAAAAGAGCCGCCAGCCCGCATTGTCCGCCCGCCAGGCCTGTTCGCTGGGCGTTTCGGCATGCACGGCCAGCCATTTGCGCATGACGCTTTCGGCGATCGGCGCTGCCTGTTCGCGACTGGCGACGCTCGCCAGATCGCGCAGCCAGCGGAAACTGTGCAGATAGTCGGCAAAGGCGGGATCTAGGTCCAGCCGCGCGAAATCGAGCGTGTCGATAATCTGCTTCTTGCCGCGAAACAGGAAATAGCCCGCGCGGATCGCCTGCCCCGCGCGCGTGTCACCGGGCAATTCGTCATCGGGAACCGCAAGCAGCTTGAGCGGATATTTGCCGCGCAGCTTGCGGCCGTGGATCGGCGTTTTCCAGCTGAGCAGATAGAAATGATTGGCGATCTTCTGCGCCAGCGACAGCCCCTTGTCATCCGCGACGCGGATGAGGCGCTTGCCCTGTTCGATGCCGTCGTCGCTGCTTTCCGGAGCGGCGGGTTCGGGCACCTTGCGGGCGGACATGCGCCGGACCTCGTTCACCCGCCCCGCAGCTTCCGTATATTGTCGGCATAGGCCGATGGCCCGCCTCGGAATGTCGCAGTGCCCGCGACCAGCACGTCGGCCCCGGCGGCGATCGCCTTGGGCGCGGTGGTGAAATCAATGCCGCCATCGACCTGCAACCGTATGTCGCGCCCGCTCTTGTCGATCATCTTGCGACAGGCTTCGATCTTGCGCAGCTGGCTTTCGATGAAGCTCTGACCGCCAAAACCGGGATTGACGCTCATGACCAGGATCAGGTCGACATCGTCGATCAGATAATCCAGCATCTTGGCGGGCGTGCCGGGGTTCAGCACCACGCCAGCCTGAACGCCCAGCGACTTGATATATTGGATCGAGCGGTGGATGTGCGGCCCCGCTTCGGGATGGACGGTCAATATGTCCGCGCCCGCCTGCGCAAAAGCGTCGAGATACTGATCGACCGGGGAAATCATCAGATGGACGTCGAACGTCTTTTTCGTGTGCGGCCGCAACGCCTTGACCACTGCCGGGCCGATCGTGATGTTCGGCACGAAATGCCCATCCATCACGTCGATATGGACCCAGTCGCAGCCCGCTTCGTCAATCGCGCGGACTTCCTCGCCCAGACGGGCGAAGTCGGCAGAGAGGATGGAGGGCGAGATCAGGATCGAGGGTGTCATTAACCGTTCGCCTTAGCTATGCCTCGGTCCAAGGGCAACGGGTGATTTGGATGGGGCGCAAGGAACGCGCCCAAGCCGCTATAACATAACGAAAATCGTTGGATCGAGCCGGTGCGAAGGGGTGGTCCCGTGCGGCAGCATCTGTTTGACGCCGTGCAGGCCGATCACCTCCTGCGCATCGTCCAGTACCGGCGCGGCGATCAACCGCATGGCGCACTCCCCCATCCCGTCGGCCTGATGAATGTCGACATCCAGGGTGAAGCCGCGCTTGTGACGGATGGCATAGGTGCGCAGCCGCTCCATGGCTTCGCGCGAATCCGGGGCATAAAGCGATACGGACAGGGCGCGTGGCACGGGAATATGCCGCTCCAGCCCGAAAATATCATAGACGCCGGCCGTCCAGGTCAGGCTGTCATCGGTCAGGTCGCAATGCCACAGGCCCAGCCCCCGTTCCGCCAGCGCCGCATCGTTGCGCGCCAGCGATGGGTCCAGCATCACCGGGGCGAGATGTTCGTGCAGGTCGTAGAGCGGCCAGCTATGGTGCAAAGGCAAGGGTTCGATCGGACGCACGGCGCACCTTCCAGACAGGGAATGGTCATCCTAAGCGCTCCATGGTTAAGGCTTAGTTCGTTGCTTTTGCAAGGCGCGCGATAAAAAATCCGTCCGCGCCGCCCTGGGTCGCCAATGTGTCGGGCAGCGTGCGCAGCCAGCCTTGCGACGTGGGGGTCATGCCGTCGGGCAATTCGCCAGCCTGCGCCGGCACAAGCGCAAAGTCCGGGCGGGCGGCCAGCAATCGGGTGATCTGTTCCTCCCCTTCCGCCTGTTCCAGCGAGCAGGTGGCGTAGAGCAGCACGCCGCCAGGCTTCAGCCAGTCGGCGGCGCGAGCGAGCAACGCGCCCTGCAACTCCGCCAGCTCGGCAATCTGACGCGGGCCGATACGGTGCAGCACGTCAGGATGACGGCGATAGATGCCCGTCGCGGTGCAGGGCGCGTCGAGCAATATGGCGTCGACCGGCTGGTCCGGCTGCCACTGGCGCAGATCTGCCTGCACGACATCGGCGGACAGGCCGGTGCGGGTCAGGTTTTCGGTCAGCCGCTCCAGCCGCTTTTTCGACTGGTCGATCGCGGTCACGCGCCATCCGGCCGCCGCCAGCTGCATCGTCTTGCCGCCGGGGGCTGCGCACAGGTCCAGCACATGACGCCCTTCCCCGGCACCCAACAGACGTGCCGGGCAGGATGCAGCAACATCCTGCACCCACCACGCGCCATCGGCAAAGCCAGGCAGATCGGGAATATTGGCCCCGTCGGGCAGGCGGACATGGCCGGGGGCCAGGCTGACGCCGCCCAGTTGCGCGGTCCATTCGGCGGTGGCGGCCGGATCGCGCAGGCTGACGTCCACAGGCGGACGGATAGCATAGGCGCGCGCAGCCGCCTCCACCATCGCACTGCCCCATTGGGCGGCCCAGCGATCCGCGACGGCGGCGGGCAGGGTCGGCGGATCGGGCAGCACCGGCGCGCTGCGCGTCACCGTGCCGAACACGCCATGGACCAGCTTGCGCGGCCCGCCATCGACCAGCGGCAGCGCCGTGGCGATCGCGGCGTGCGGGGCGGTACCCAGCACCAGCACCTGCACCAGTGCGATGCGCAGCACCATGCGCGCCTTGGCATCATCGGGCAGCGGCAGCCGTGTCGCGCCGTCGATCAGCGCGTCGAGATCGGGCAGGTGGCGCAGCACTTCCGCAGTGATGGCATGGACCAGCGCCCGGTCCGCGCGGTCGGCCAGCCCCTGACAGGCGCCATGCAGCGCGATTTCCAGCGGGTCACCGCGCCGCAACACGGCATCTAGCAGTTTGAGGGCGGAACGACGCGCAGGCAGGCCGGGGACGTCAGCGGGGCGGGAAGATTGAGCCATGGGGCAGCGCCTAGGCGATTTTGGACGGATAAGATAGGTTCGCCATGCCACCCCGCCCTTGCGCTTGGATCGGCGGTCGCCCAAATGAAGGCTGGCACAGGGCGCTGCCGTAGCGCTCCGCAATCGAAAGGCGGCTTCATGGGACACTATAATGGCAAGCGCCCCGCGCATGTGCAGCCGCCCGCCCACCTGTCCAAAAGCCCGCCCGTGCCGCAGCCGGACCCGATCGACAGCCCGCCTCAGCCTCAGGAAGAGTTAAGCCCGGTTCGCTACGGCGATTGGGAACGCAAAGGCTTAGCGATTGATTTCTAAGCGATAGGCCAATCGGCTCGCCGCCAATATTGCACAATTTCCGATGTTCCGTGCCACCGCCACGAGCGATGGCGCCTGCCGCTCTGGCCTATCCGTCTCCGTCTGCGCAGGACAGGGATGAACAAGGAGAATGGGGCGTGGGCGTACATTTGGTTGCAGACGTGAGTGGAAAAACAGTGTCGGATTACGCGCCGGAGGATGCGGCGCTGCTATGCGCGGTCGGGCGACTGGTATGCGCCTGGACGATGCTGGAACAAAGCCTGGAAACCAAGATCGGTCTGATGCGCGAAAAGATGGGCGACGTTCGCACCGTGGGCGCGCGCACCCGCCCGTCCATGGCCAAGCTGATGACCGAATTGCGCACGATGGTGGCGATGCGCGACCGGCGCAACGCCAGCGCGCTGACCGAAATCGCCGCCATCGAACGCGACATCCAGCGGATCGACAGGTTCCGCGCGCTCATCATCCAGGGCTTTCACCAGCCGGAGCCTGGCGGCTTTATTTGCCGCGACCATCGCAATATCCACCAATTCGTCACATTTGAGCAATTAGATCACGAAATAAGCGATCTGGAAACGATCGCTAACCGGCTGCTGGCAGTATAGGGTGCAGCGCACACGGGAAATTCCGCCCCTGTGCTTGACCTTTTTCGCATGTGCGGCAAATCATGTCGGGCCGTGGGGGCCTTGGGGTTAAGGGGAGTCCAACTTGAACAAGCCGATTCGCAAAGCTGTTTTTCCTGTCGCGGGACTGGGCACGCGCTTTTTGCCCGCGACCAAGGCGGTGCCCAAGGAATTGCTGCCGGTGGTCGACCGCCCGCTGCTCCAATATGCCGTGGATGAGGCGCGCGAGGCCGGGATCGAGCAGATGATCTTCGTCACCGGGCGCGGCAAGGGCGCGATCGAAGATTATTTCGACATGGCCTTCGAATGCGAAACCTTGCAGCGCGAACGCGGCAAGGATCTGTCCGCGCTGGAAGGAACGCGGCTCGCGCCGGGCAATGCGGTGTTCCTGCGCCAGCAGGAATCGCTGGGCCTTGGCCATGCCATCTGGTGCGCGCGCGACATTATCGGTGACGAACCGTTTGCCATCCTGCTGCCCGACGAATTCATGAAGGGCGCGCCGGGCAATGGTTGCATGAAGCAGATGGTCGACGCCTATGAAAAGGTCGGCGGCAATCTGGTCTGCGCGCTGGAAATCCCGATGGAGCAGACGCCCAGCTATGGCGTGATCGATCCGGGCGCGCGTGATGGCGTGCTGACGGAGGTGAAGGGGCTGGTCGAAAAGCCCGCCGCCGGGACCGCACCGTCCAACCTGATCCTGCCGGGCCGCTATATCCTGCAACCCGATGTCATGAAGATATTGGAAACGCAGGAAAAGGGCGCTGGCGGGGAAATCCAGCTGACCGACGCGATGGCCGCGATGATTGGCAAGCAGCCTTTCCATGGCGTGACATTTGACGGCCGCCGCTTCGATTGCGGGTCAAAGGCCGGCTATGTCGAGGCCAATCTGGCACTGGCGCTGGAGCGCGAAGATCTGCGCGATCATATCCGGGCGTTTGCGACGCAGGAACTGGGCATCGACAGCGTGGCGACGGCGGCTTAGTCGTCCTGTTCTGACGTTCGACATCGTTGGATGCCGGGTGGCATGCGAATGTCGAAATCAGTCCGCTAAGGACTGTACCTGCGGCGATACATAGTTGGCGTCATGCGCGAAGGGCATATCGGTCCCTTCGCGCAGCGCCGCCAGCACAGACCCGAAATCCGTTTCGCAGCGAAAGCCCATGATCCGTTCGGCGCGGCTGGCGTCATAGACACGGCCGATGCTTCGCGGCAGGTGCCAGCCCTGTCGGGCATAGAGGCTGGCCGCATCGGGAAAATGGCGGGCAATGACCGCGGACGCGTCCTGCTTCAACCCCCGCACCTCGTCGCGTGAAAAGGGCGTCGGCGCGGACAGGATGAATGTTTCGCAGCTCAGGGCCGGTGCCTGTTCCAGCGCCACCAGATGCGCGCGTGCCGCGTCCTCCACCGTCAGGCGGCGATGCAGCAGTTCGTTGGCCTTCATGTTCGGGCCGGACAGCAGTTGATGGGTGTCATCATCTTCGGGAAAGAATCGCCCGGTACGCAGGATGACGCAGCCGATGCCATGTGTCAGGTGGTGGATGCGGCACAGCCCCTCCGCCGCCAGCTTGGTCACACCGTAGATGTTGCGCGGCGCCAGCGGCCCGGCACTTTCATCCAGCCAGATCGCCGCGTCCCCGGCTTCGTCGCGGATGCGCTGGTCGATCATCAGCGACGTGGTGGAGGTCATGACGAAACGATCATGCCCAGCTGCAACCGCTGCCTCCAGCAGGTTGAGCGTACCGGTTACATTGACATCGACAAAGCGCTGGGCCGGATAGCGGATGATGTCCGGCTTGTGCAGCGCGGCACCGTGAATCACCGCCTCGATGCCGCGTTCGGCAAAGACCCGGTCGATCAGGGCGCGATCGGCAACCGACCCGACGATGTCGGTATCGGCACCGGGCGCAACGTCCAGGCCAGTGACATCATGGCCCGCCCTGCGCAGCAGGGGCGCCAGAAAGCGCCCCAGCCATCCTGAAGATCCGGTCAAAAGAACCTGCATTGGACTGGATTCTTTCTTGCGGACAGAGGCCGGTCAGAACGGAACTTCATCGTCCAGATCATTGTCGAAATTGGGGCTGCCTGCGCTGCCGCGACCGCCGCTCGACGAGCGACCGCCAAAGCCGCCGCCACTATTGCCACCGCCAAAATCGTCATAGCCGCCCGACGACGCGCCCCAATCGCTGACGCCCTGCTGCGATCGGCCACCACCGCCCTGGCCGCCACCACCGGGCGCGCCATCCAGCATGGTGAGCACGGCCCCTGGCCCCTGCACCATCACTTCGGTCGAATAGCGGTCATTGCCGTTCTGGTCCTGCCATTTGCGGGTGCGCAGCTGGCCTTCGATATAGATTTTGGAGCCTTTGCGCAGGAAGCGTTCGGCCACGCCGACCAGCCCTTCGCCGCCGATCACGACGCTGTGCCATTCGGTGCGCTCCTTGCGCTCGCCGGTGTTGCGATCCTTCCAGTTTTCGGACGTAGCGATGCGCAAATTGCATATCTTGCCGCCATTCTGGAAGCTCTTGACCTCCGGGTCGGCGCCCAGATTGCCGACCAGAATGACCTTGTTGACCGAGCCTGCCATGATTCCTCCGAAAGCCTTAAAGCGGCCCTTATAGTCCTGCTGCGGTCGCGGTCCAGTAGGTCAGGCCCGCGGCGACATAAGCCAGCACGAACAGGTATCCGACCATGAACAGCGGCCATTTCCAGCCGTTCGTTTCCCGCCGCGTCACGGCGATGGTCGATATGCATTGCGGCGCGAAGATGAACCAGGCCAGGAAGGCCAGCGCGGTCGGGAGCGGCCACTGGTCCTTCAGCCGGTCGCCAAGGCTGCGCTCCAGCAGCGCCTCGTCATCGCCAGCATCGATCGAATAGACGGTGGCCAGCGCCGACACCGCGACTTCGCGCGCGGCCATCGCCGGGATGAGGGCGAGGGAAATGTCGCGGTTGAAGCCGATCGGCTCCAAAATGACATTGAGCCCGCCGGCGATCCGCCCGGCAATCGAATAATCGACCTGGCTCACCGCGCTGCCTTCGGGCGGCTTGGGGTAGGACAGCAGCACCCACAATATCACGGTGGACGTGAAGATGATCGTGCCCGCGCGCTTCAGGAAGATGACCGCGCGCTGCCACAGGCCCAGCACTATGTCCTGCGGCCGGGGCCACTGATATTTGGGCATTTCCATCAGGAAGCCGCCGCTCGCCCCCTTGGTCACGGTCATGCGCAGGATCAGCGCCACCAGCATCGCGCCGATAATGCCAGAGATATAGAGGCAGAAAAGGACGAACCCCTGAAGCCCCACACCCGGCAATATGTCGCGCGCGGGGATGAAGGCGCCGATGATGACGGCATAGACCGGCAGTCGCGCCGAACAGGTCATCAGCGGCGCGATCAGGATGGTAGTGAGGCGGTCCTTGGGATCAGCGATCGTCCGCGTCGCCATGATGCCGGGAATGGCGCAGGCGAAGGAGGAGAGCAAAGGAATGAACGCGCGCCCCGACAGGCCGACCCTGGCCATCAGCCCATCCATCAGGAAAGCGGCGCGGACCATATAGCCGGTCGCCTCCAGCATCAGGATGAAAAAGAACAGGATCAGGATCTGCGGCAGGAACACCACCACCGATCCCACGCCGTTGATGACGCCATCGACCAGGAAGGACCGCAGCATTCCGTCGGGCAGCGCATCGCGCACGCTGTTGGCGGCGGCCTCCGCCAGCCCCTCGATCATGGCGATCGGCGCTTCGGACCAAGCATAGACCGCCTGGAACATGACGAACAGCAGGCCAAGCAACAGCAACAGCCCAAATACCGGGTGCAGCGCCACCCGATCGACCGCAGCGGTCAGACGGCGCGAAGGGGTTTCGCGCACGATGGCGGCGCGGGCGATCCGCCGTGCCTCATCGCGCACCGCATCGAAATCGCGCTCCGGCAGCGGCGCTTTGGCTTCGGGCACGACGCTGCCCAGCAAGCCAGCCAGTTCCTCACGCAGATGATCAAGCCCCCGCTTGCGCACCGCCACGGTGGCGATCACCGGCACGCCCAGTTCGCGCGACAGGACGGCAGCGTCCAGTTCCAGCCCGTCGCGCGTGGCAAGGTCCACCATGTTGAGCGCGACGATGGTCGGCAGGCCAAGGGCGATCAGCTCCAGCGCGAAACGCAGATGATTGTCGAGGTTGGACGCATCGACCACGATCACCAGCGCGTCCGGCTGCCTTTCCCCCGCCTGCCGCCCCATCACGACGTCGCGCGTGACTTGTTCGTCCGGGCTGGCGGCGTTCAAACTGTATGTACCGGGCAGGTCGACCAGTTCGACCGGACGACCATCAGCCAGCGCCAGCCGCCCCGCCTTGCGCTCCACCGTGACGCCCGGATAATTGCCCAGCTTCTGCCGCGCGCCGGTAAGGGCGTTGAACAGCGCGCTTTTGCCCGCATTGGGGTTGCCGACCAGCGCGACGAGCGGCAGCGCGCTCATGGCGCAGCGTCCGGTCCGGTGCGGACAGTGACGGCGGCGGCGTGATTGCGACGCATGGCGATGGTCATGCGACCCACCTTGCAGGCGATCGGCCCCTTGCCCCACAGGCCGCCATGGTGCAGCGCCTCCACGCTCGCGCCTTCGCACAGGCCAAACTCGCGCAGACGCTGGCCTTCTGACGCGGAAAGCGCGGACCAGTCGATCAGGTCAACATAGGCGGGCTGGCGCAGAGGCAGTTCGGTCAGACGCACGGAATGGATACTCACAGGTCGGTTGCTGCGAGTGACTATCAATACCGATTAGGAAAGGCCAGAAGGAAATGTTCGCCAGCGCGACAGATCACACCGCCGGGTAGCGCAGTCGCCCGATGAAGCGCGCCAGGCTGAGCCGCTCGCCCCCACCCACGCCCTTGACCTGCGCCTTCAGCTTTTCGAACCGCATCACGCCTTCGATCCGCCGGGCCAGGAAAGCGCGGCTGTCGGCATGGGCCTCGCTTTCGTCGTCCACGAACACCAACAGCGTGGCGGCATAGACTCCGGCCAACGTCATCCGCTTGGTATAATGGGCAAGGTCCGTGGCAGTGTCGCCCGCCGCGCGCCACATGACATCGGCCGCGCGCCAGCCCAGCCGGGTCGCGCGCGCCGCATTGGTCGGCAGGGCAAGGATGGCGATGGCGCGGCGCAACGCTTCGCGGTCGGGCGCCAGCAGGTCCAGCCGCGCCTCCACCAGCGCGATGATCCTGCGCCGGATCGACAGCGCGTCAAGCGTGTCGGCTGGCAAAGCGTCCAGCATCCGCGCGTCGATGCTAGCGAACCAGGCGTCGATCATGTCGACCGGGCCGTCGGCAAAGGCCAGCGCGGCAATATCCGCGTCCACGCCCTTTTCCGCCGCAGCCATGGCGACCGCTTCCTTGCGCCACCCGTCAAAGGCCGCATGGCGCGCCAGTACGGGCGCCAGCAGGACGCGGATTTCATCGAGGGTCATGTCGGCAATATCGTCGCTCATGCCACCAATCTAGGCGCGCGAGGGCAAGCGCACAAGCACCAGCGCGGCGGCGACCGCCATCGTCCCCACCATATCGGTGACGCTCAGCCATTCGCCAAACAGCACCCAGCCCAGCACCGCCGACACCGCCGGTTGCAAAAGCAGGCTCAGGCCCAGCACCAGCGGCGTGAACCAGCTGATCGCATAGGTCAGCAGCCCCTGCCCGACCAGCTGGCTGCTGAGCGCCAGCACCACCAGCGGGGTCCAGTCGCCCGGCATGATCCGTTCGCCCAGCCACAGCGCGCACAGCAGCAGCGGCGGGATGCTGAACAGGGTCGACATGGCCAGCACCGACCAACTGTCGAGCCGCACCCGCGCCCGCTGCACGATCAGCAGATAGCCGGTATAGGTCGCCCCGGCGAGCAGACAGAGCAGATCGCCATGAAGGTAACGCGGCGAAAGTTCATAGCTGCCCCCCATCATCACCGCCGCACCTGCCGTCGCCAGGGTGAGGGCGATCGCCTGCATGGCCCTGGGCCGTTGGCGCAGCACGACCATTCCCCATATCGGCAGCATCAGACCGCTCATATTGCCGAATATGGTGGCATTGGTGACTTTGGTGTAGAGAATGCCGATATGCCACGCCGCCAGATCCGCTGCGAAGAAAAGCCCCGACCAGATCAGCGCCGACCATTCGCGAATCGTCGGCATCGTGCGGCGCAACCGCGGCAGGGCGAGGATCAGGAGAAATGGCAGGGCCAGCGTCAACCGCCAGAATGCCGCCGCTACCGGCCCCACATCGGCCATCCGCACCAGCACCGGGCCGAGTGGCAGGATGAGATTGGCCAGTATCAGTGCTGGAAATGCAAATTTGGGCATGCCTGCACGGGCATTGGGGGTTGAACTGACCATCGCGGCTCCCTAGCTGGCTTTCAGCTTTACGTCCCGTTGCAATTTGCAACTTTTATAAAGGGAATTTTCATGTCCAAGCTGTTCGAGTCCGTCCAGATCGGCGCCATTGGCGCACCCAACCGCGTCGTCATGGCGCCGCTGACCCGTGGCCGCGCGACTCGCGATCATGTGCCGACCCCTATCATGGTTGACTATTATCGCCAGCGCGCGGGCGCTGGGCTGATCATCAGCGAAGCGACGGGCATTTCCCGCCAGGGTCTGGGCTGGCCCTATGCACCGGGCATCTGGTCGGACGAACAGGTCGCGGCCTGGCAGCCGGTGACGCAGGCGGTGCATGACGCGGGCGGGCGGATCATCGTCCAGCTGTGGCATATGGGGCGGCAGGTCCATAGCAGCGTCACGGGCGAACAGCCGGTGTCGTCCAGCGCCACCGCTACGGCGGGAGAGGCCCATACTTACGAGGGCAAAGCGCCGTTCGAAACGGCCCGTCCATTGACGCTTGAGGAAATTCCCGGCCTGATCGACACCTATGTCACCGCCGCGCGCAACGCGATCCGCGCCGGTTTCGACGGTGTGCAGATCCACGCCGCCAACGGCTATCTGATCGACCAGTTCCTGCGCGACAATGCCAATTTCCGCACCGATCAATATGGCGGCAGCATCGAAAACCGCGTGCGCTTGCTGGCGGAAGTCACACAGGCGGTGGTCGACGCGATCGGCGCGGACAAGGTGTCGGTACGCCTGTCACCCAATGGCGACAGCCAGGGCGTCAATGACAGCAATCCCGGCCCGCTTTTCGCCCATGCCGCCGAAGTCCTGAACGCGATCGGCATCGCGTCGCTCGAACTGCGCGAACCGGGGGAGAAAGGCACGTTCGGCGCAACCGACGTGCCGCGCCAGTCACCGCTGATCCGTCAGCATTTCAAGGGGCCGCTGATCCTGAACAGCGATTATGACAAGACACGGGCGCAAGCGGATCTGGACAGCGGCCTTGCCGACGCGATCAGCTTCGGTCGCCCGTTCATGGCCAACCCCGATTTGGTGGAGCGACTGGAAAGCGACGCGCCGCTGAACCCGATCAAGGGGATGGAAACCTGGTATGGTCCGGGCGAGGATGGCTATACCAACTATCCCGCGCTGGAGCAGCAACCGGCCACCGCCTGATCGAAATGAACCCGTCGCCCCATGGGGGACGACGGGTATTTCCCGGCCGTCCGGGGCCATGGTCCATCCGCTCTGTCATTGCGCCCCCCGCGTGCGGGGGCGCAAACAGCCTAGGCCCCGAAGCGCTCGCGCAGGGCCAGCATGGCGATGGCCGCCTTGGCCGCCTCGCCGCCCTTGTCCTTTTCGGTCCGCTTGGCGCGGGTCAGCGCCTGCGCTTCATTCTCGACCGTCAATATGCCGTTGCCGATCGCAATCGCATCCATGCTGAGCGCCATCAGGCCGCGCGCGCTTTCGTTCGACACCACCTCGAAATGATAGGTTTCGCCGCGGATCACGACGCCGATGGCGATGAAGCCGTCATAGCGGCCGCTTTCCGCCGCCAACGCAATCGCGCCGGGGATTTCCAGCGCGCCCGGCACCGTCACCACCTCATATTTATGCCCTGCATCGTCCAGCGCAGCCTTCGCGCCTTCGATCAGCAGGTCGTTGAGATGGTCGTAGAAGCGGGCTTCGACGATCAGGAACTTGGCCATGATAAATCCTTTACAGCTCGATCGGACGCTGCCCAACCACGGCCAGGTCATAGCCGTCAAGCGCGATCAGGCTGCGATGGCTGTTGGTCAGCAGGACCATGTCATGCACGCCCAGTTCGGCCAATATCTGCGCGCCCGCGCCATAGTTGCGCAATTCGTCCATATCGCCGACGGCAATTCCGGCATTTTGCTGGAGCATGCGGGTCAGTATGTCGGGTTCGTCGCCATGCAGCAGGACGATGATGCCCGCCCCTTCCGCGCTGATAATCTCCATCGACCGTTGCAGCAGGCCAGCGCGCGAACCTTGCTTGCCGAACGTATCGGTCAGTGGCGAAAATTGGTGCATCCGCACCAGCGTTGGCGTGTCCGGGTCGACATGGCCCTTCTGCAAAACCAGTTGCTCGGTCCGCGTCGCCTTGTTGTAAAAGCTTATCGCCTTCCAGTCGCCGCCCCACTGGCTCTGGAACGTGGTTTCGGCGCGGCGTTCGACGATATGGTCGTGGCGGCGGCGATAGGCGATCAGGTCACGGATCGTGCCGATCTTCATCTTGTGCCTGGCGGCAAAGGGGATCAGGTCGTCCAGGCGCGCCATCGTGCCATCGTCCTTCATCACCTCGCAAATGACGCCGGACGGGTTCAGGCCCGCCAGCCGCGCGACGTCCACCGCCGCTTCGGTATGGCCCGTGCGCACCAGCACACCGCCATCCTTGGCCACCAGCGGAAAGACATGGCCCGGCGTCACAATATCGCCCCGGCCCTTCGACCCGTCGATCGCGACGGAAATGGTGCGCGCGCGGTCGGCTGCGCTGATCCCGGTCGTCACCCCCTCGCGCGCCTCGATCGACACGGTGAAGGCGGTTTCATGGCGGGTGCCATTGTTGCGGCTCATCAGGCTCAGCCCCAGTTCATCGACCCGCGCCTTGCTCAGCGCCAGGCAGATCAGGCCGCGCCCGTGGGTGGCCATGAAATTGATCGCGTCGGGCGTCGCCATCTGCGCCGGGATCACCAGATCGCCCTCATTTTCCCGATCCTCGTCATCGACCAGGATGAACATGCGGCCATTGCGCGCTTCATTGATGATTTCTTCCGGCGACGCGAGCGCGGTCCCGCCCTCGCGCTTCAACAGATAGGCTTCCAGCTTGCCCAGCGTATCGGCGGTCGGGTTCCAGTCCCCCTCGCCCAGCTTGCGCAGCGAATTGGCGTGCAGCCCCGCCGCACGGGCCAGGCCGGATCGCGACATGCCACCATCGGTGACGAGGCTGCGGACGGTATCAATCAGGGTAGAGGACATGGCAGCGGACTCCTTCCCGAACGCCGGGATGATCCGCATATCACATTACAATGTGATTATTTCAAGAGGCAATCACATTGTGCGCGTGCGAAGGCTCATCATCCGGTCGAGATAACGGGCCAGCACGTCAATCTCCAGATTGAACGCACGCCCCTGCGGCAGCGCGTCCAGAGTCGTTTCAGCGGCGGTGTGCGGAATGATGTTCAGGCCGAAATGCACGCTGCCATCCGCCTGATCCTCGACATTATTCACCGTCAACGAAATGCCGTCGAGCGTGATCGATCCCTTGGCCGCCAGCGCTGCGGCCAGCGTGGAAGGCGCGGCAATGACCAGCCGGGTCGAATCGCCTTCGGACGTGGCCGACACCAGATGACCCACGCCATCGACATGCCCGGTGACGATATGCCCGCCCAGTTCGTCCCCGACCTTGAGCGCGCGTTCCAGGTTGAGCCGACCGCCCTCGACCCACAGGCCCGGCGCGGTGCGCGCGACCGTTTCGGCCGACAGGTCGACCGCGAACCAGTCCGCGCCCTTTTCCACCACGGTCAGGCATGCACCCGAACAGGCGATCGACGCGCCGATCGCCACCGACTCCATGTCATAGGCGCTGCCGATCACCAGCCGCAGGTCGCCGCGCTGTTCCGCCTGGCGGATGGTGCCAATGTCGGTGATGATGCCGGTGAACATAGGTCGAAATCCAATTGTCCGTTCACCCCGAGCGAAGTCGAAGCCCCGCTCAGCCCGAACGGGATGAGTTGGTCGTTCCTCTAAGCGCTCGACACCGCCTCGTAAACCTCCAGACGATCAACGCCCAGCCGCCGTTCGTCGGTCAGCCGCCAGCTGCCATGCGCATGGGCCAAGTCCGCAAGGCCAATGTCGCCGATTCCTGCCAGCCCCGCACCGATCAGGATCGGCGCGCGATACAGCAGCAACCGGTCGACCAGCCCCGCCCGCAAAAAGGCCGCAGCCGTTTCCGCCCCCCCCTCCACCAGCAGATGATCGACCCGGTCGAGCGCCGCTATCTCTTCGGGCGCGCCGATCCGCTCCCAGCCGACAGGCGCGTCGCTGCGGCTCAGCAGCACCCGGCGCGGCGAACGATCCTCCAGCCCCGCCAGCCGCACGTCCAGCCCCGGCGCATCGGCGCGCAACGTGCCGCCGCCGACCACGATCGCATCATGCCGGGCGCGTTCGACATGGGCGTGGGCGCGCGCGTCAGGCCCGGTGATCCAGCGGCTGGACCCATCCGCCAACGCGATCCGCCCATCGAGCGACAGGCCCAGTTTCAGCGTCACATGCGGCCGCCCCCGCGTCTGGCGCAGGACGAAGCCCGCCATCGCGCGCGCCGCTTGCGCCGCCATCAGCCCCATCTCAACCGTCACGCCGCGTTCGCGCAGCCAGGCCGCACCCTGCCCATCGGTGCGCGGATCAGGATCGCGCAGCGCGATCACCACCCGCGCGACGCCTGCGCGCGCCAGCAGGTCGGCGCAGCGCGGCCCGCGCGGGGACAGATGAAAACAGGGTTCCAGCGTCACATAGGCGGTCGCGCCATGGGCTTGCTCCATCGCCTGCGCCAGCGCCTGCGCCTCGGCATGGGGTCGCCCCCCCTTCTGGGTCCAGCCCCGCCCCACGACCCGATCGTGCCGGACGATCAGGCAGCCGACATTGGGATTGGGGGTGGAAAGGCCGCGCCCGCGCCCCGACAATGCGATGGCGGCGGCCATGTAGCGCCGGTCGGCGGCGGACGTCGACGTCTGGCTCAGGGCTTGGCGACTTCCGGTTCGGATGAAGGCTTTGGCTGGACCTCCGCCTCTGCCTTCACCAGCCGCTGGTCGAGCATGGCGTTGATCTGCTTGACCGCTTCCTTGCGCCGCGCAGTGTTGCGGGCCTCGTCAGCGCGCCAGTCGATGCCGAACGCATCGGCAATCTTCTGCATCTCCACCTGCTTTTTCTGCAGTATGGCGTCGCGCCGGGCCAGGTCCATTTTCTGTTGCAGGATGATCGCGGCATCGCTGCGATTCGCGTCCCAGCTCTGAAAATAGATGATCTTGTTGCGCGTCGGCATGGTGTTGGTGTTGGCATCAGTGATGAACGCCCACACGATGACCCAGGTGAACGCCATGGAAACCCCCAGCAGCGGCCATTTATGCTGGCGCGGCTGCCGGAAATAGCCCCACAGATCGCCTAGCGCGCTCTTGGGGGAAACGGGACGGGGAAAAATCGCCATATCGCCCATATAGTGCAGGCCGCGCCCGGATGCAAAAGGGGGAAGGCACGGCAATTGCCGTCGCGCTTCCCCCAACCCCTCCCGCTGGCGGGCGGGGCGCAAAAACATCTATCGGTCCGTCAATGTGAACCGCACGGTCATTATCTTCGTCGTCGCCACCGGCACGCCGTCCCGCGTGGCGGGGCGGAAGCGCCATTTGCGCAGCGCATGGCGCTGGGTCGCCAGCCAGAAGCTCTCATCCGTCGCCGACACCCGCGCAATGTCTGTCACGCGCCCTTCGGCATTGATAGTCACCCGCACCGTCACCGATCCTTCCAGCCCCTGCCGGATCATGGCGCCGGGATAATCGGGCTGGAACTGGGGCAGCGCGCGCGGATCGATACCCGCGTCGACCAGCACCGGCGCGCGGGGCGGATCGGCAGGCGGCAGGATGATGGTGGGACCAGGATCAATCCCCTCCCCTGTCCCGGCGCTGCCGATCACGACCGGATCGCCCTGCGCCCCAGTCACGATCGCGTCGGCAGTTGTCGGCTGCTGCTGGGTCGGGCGAGTCCTGATCGGCTGCTCGATCGTCGTTTCGACAGGCTCTGGCGGCGGCGCTTTCTCCTCCGGCACGGCATAGGTCTCGAACGGGCGCGTGATCACCGTATCGATTACCTCTTTGGGGATCAGCAGCCACGCCCCGATCACCAGCGCGTGAACGGCGATCGCGCCGCCAATGCCAACCGATGATCCGGTGCCGCCGCGATAGCCCGACGGTGCCGGCTTGTCGCCTCCGCCTGCTATATGCCTATGTCCGATAGCTGCCTGCATGATGCTCAAACGCATTGCCCGACTCCTCTCCCGCCCGTCCGCTTTTGAACGGTGCGTGACATATTACATCATGTTTCAATGATATGATGCAACATGATTTTTAGCGATACATGGGGGCCGGATCAGCGCGTTCAGAATAGCGTGTCGACAGTGTGGATCACCAGGCCGACCAGCCCGCCGACCAGCGTGCCGTTGATGCGGATATATTGCAGGTCGCGGCCCACCGCGCCCTCCAGCCGGTTGGTGATGGTGCCCGCGTCCCAGCCACGCACCGTGTCGCTCACCAGCCGGACGATGGCGTCGCCATAGGTCGCGGTCGCCCCCACCGCCGCGCGCCGAACAAAGCGGTTGATGACGTGGCGCAGCCGCGCATCCTCCTGCAACGTACCACCCAATTGGCGCAGCGCCTCGCCCAGCCGCCCGGCCATCGCCTTGCCCGGATCGCGCACCGCGCGCAGCAGGCCGCCGCGCGCCTGTTCCCACAATCCGTCGATCCAGCGCTGCATCGCCGGATTGTCGAGAATCTCGTCGCGGATCTGCGCCGCCTTCGCCTGCATCTCGATGTCGAACTGGAGGTCGAACGCCAGCTTCGCCATCCCCTCTTCGGCCTTCAAGCGCAAGCTGTGCCCCGGATCGGCCGCCATTTCCGCCAGCATCTTGCGCAGCCCGTCGATGATCGCATTGGCCAGATTTTCGTCCAGCCCCGTCCATCGCAACAGCTTGCCCGCCTTGTAATGCACCATCTGGCGGATCAGATGGTCGTTCGCTTCCAGCGTACGATCGGCCCAATGGATGATGCCGTCCATCACCGGCGCATGGCGACCGTCGCGCATCGCCGCCTCGATCGCCTGCCCCACCAGCGGGCCGACATTGATGCCGCGCAGCCGCTGGCCGATCGCGCCCTTGACCATGCCGCCCAGCCGTTCCTGGTCCAGCGCCTCCAGCATATCGGCGATCAGGCGCGATGCACCCTCGCGCAGCCGCCCGTCGCCCGCCGACGGGCTGGCCAGGAACCGCCCCGCCGCCGCCGCGACATCCATGCCGCGCATCCGCCGCGCGACCACGGCGGGGGTCAGGAAATTGTCGCGCAGGAACAGGGCCAGCGTATCGCCGATCCGGTCCTTGTTGCGCGGAATGATCGCGGTGTGCGGAATGGGCAGGCCCAGCGGATGGCGGAACAGGGCCGTGACCGCGAACCAGTCGGCCAGGCCACCGACCATCGCCGCTTCGGCAAAGGCCTGTACGAAGCCGATGGCCGGGTGCATGTGCACGGTGCTGCGCGCGGCGATGAACAACGCCGCCATCGCCAGCAACATGCCCGTCGCCAGCAGCCGCATCCGTCGCGCGGGATTGGGCTGGCTTTCGCCGATGGACCGGGGGACGCGGAGCAGCTTCATGGCTCCCCAACGGTTACGCCGCCGTTTCGTTCAGGCAAAGCGTTCTTTTGGGAAGGGCACCGCCCGCGTCATTCCGCCGGTTGCACGTGCCCCGGCGTCTCCTTGTCGTCGCCCGGCTTGTAGGTCAGCAGCCCCCGGCCCAGGCGCGGCCCGACCCAGCTTTCGATCGCGATCGCCAGGCTGAAGGTCGCAGGGACGATCACCAGCGTCAGCACGGTGGACAGGATCAGCCCGCCGATCACGGTAATGCCCATCGGCGCGCGCCAGGCGCCATCGCCCGACAGCGACAGGGCCGTGGGCACCATGCCCGCGACCATCGCCACGGTGGTCATGACGATCGGCTGGGCGCGCTTATGACCTGCATCCATGATCGCCTCGAACTTGGGCACGCCCTTCTCCATCTCCTCCAGCGCGAAGTCGATGACGAGAATGGAGTTTTTGGCCACGATCCCCAGCAGCATCAGCAGGCCGATGAACACCGGCATCGACAGCGGCTGCCCCGCGACATGCAGCGCCAGCGCGCCGCCAAGGGGCGCAAGCAGCAGCGACCCCAGATTGACGAAGGGCGGCATGATCCGCTTGTAGAGCAGCACCAGCACCGCCAGCACCAGCAATATGCCCGACACCACGGCGATGGCGAAATTCTGGAGCATTTCCAGCTGCCACTTGGCGTCACCCGCATTGATCTTCTGCACGCCCGGCACGCGGCCTTCGTTGATCGCCTTCATCAGCGGCAAAGCGTTGAGCTTGGCCATGCCTTCGCTGGTCACGATGCCCGGCGCCAGATCGGCGCCTACGACGATGCGCCTGATCTGGTTATAGCGACGGATCTGCGTCGGTCCCGCGCCAAAGCTGATGTCGGCGACCACCTTCAACGGCACCGATCCGCCATTGATGGTGGGTACGGGCATATTTTCGATCGTGCTGAAATCCTTGCGGCTATCCTCGGCGATCGACACGCGGATCGGAATCTGGCGGTCCGACAGAGAGAATTTCGCGCTGTTCTGGTCAATCTCACCGATCGTGGCGATACGGATCGTCTGGCTCAGCGCCGCAGTGGTCACCCCCATGCTGGCGGCCAGGTCCAGGCGCGGCTTGATGATGATTTCGGGGCGCTGCATGTCGCCCTGCACGCGCGGCGCGCGCAGTTCGCGGATCTTGGACATTTCCGCGACCAGTTGATTGGCCACCGACTCCAGTTTTACCGGATCGTCAGAGCCGAACATCAGGATGATGTCGCGACCAAAGCCGCCGCCCGACTGCGACTGGAAATTCACCCGCGCGTCCGCAATCGTCTGGAATTTGGGCGCAACCTTGCGTTCCCATTCCACCGAAGAGATGGGGCGATCCTTTTTCAGCGTCAGGAATATGTCGGCACTGGTGGTTTCAATATCGGCAAAGGCAGCTTCCACCACATCGCTGTCGGCGGCCAGCATATCGGCCACCTTGCGCGTGATGGCGGTGGTCTGCGCCAATGTGCTGCCCGGCACGGTTTCAATCTTCACCTGGCTGAAATCGGTGTTGATGACCGGCTGGAACGTCATCGGCAGCGTGGCGAAGGCGGCAATCGTGGCGATGAACGCCAGGAAGCCGAAGCCGACCGTCCACATCCGGTGGTCCAGGAAAACACTGGTGAAACGACGCCAGCCGCCCCGCGCGCGATGGGCGATGGCGCGGCGTTCGTCGAGCGACCAGCGCAGCACCGCCATATAGCGATCCATCAACCACCCCTCGCCATGGCTTTCCGCGCCATGGGCCTTGAGGAAATAGGCGGCGATCATCGGCGTGATCAGGCGCGCGACCGCCAGGCTCATGAGAACCGATACGACCACGGTCATGCCGAACTGGATGAAGAACTGCCCGGAAATCCCCGGCATCAGCGCGACGGGCAGGAACACAGCGACGATCGCCATCGTCGTCGCCAGCACGGCCAGGCCGATCTCGTCAGCCGCATCGATGGACGCCTGATAGGCGCTTTTGCCCATCCGCATATGCCGCACGATATTCTCGATCTCCACGATCGCATCGTCGACCAGCACACCGGCCACCAGGCTGAGCGCCAGCAAGGAAATGCCGTTCAGCGTAAAGCCCAGCATGTCCATGAACCAGAAGGTCGGGATGGCCGACAACGGGATGGCCAGGGCCGAAATCATCGTTGCGCGCCAATCGCGCAGGAACAGGAACACGACGACCACGGCCAGCACCGCGCCCTCGATCATCGCGGCCATCGCGCTATGATATTGCTCCCTGGTATAATCGACGCTGGTATAAAGCTGCTTGTAGGTAACCTTGGGGTTTTCCTTTTTCAGCTTTTCCAGTTCCTTCATCGCATCGTCATAGACAGTGACGTCGGACGATCCCTTGGCCTTTTCCAGGCTGAAGCTGGTGACCTGGCGCCCGTTCATCAGCGACAGGCTGCGCTGTTCGGCATACATGTCGCGCACATCGGCTATGTCGGCCAGCTTGACCGTGCGTCCGCCGCTGATGGCGATCTGCGTCGCGCCCAGGTCGCGCGCATTGGCGGCGTTGCCCAGCACGCGGATCGACTGTTCGGCGCCTGCGATTTCGGTGCGCCCGCCCGCTGCGTTCAGATTGACCTGATTGAGCTGCTGGTTCACCTGCGCCGCGGTGATGCCGAACGCCTGCAATTTGGCCGGGTCCAGAATGACCCGGATTTCGCGGCTCACCCCGCCGCCGCGGTTGACCGCCGCCATGCCGCTGACCGACCGCAACCGTTTTGCGACCGTATTGTCGACATACCAGGACAGTTCCTCCAGCGTCATGTCGGTCGCTTCGGCGCTGAAATAGGCGATCGGCCCGCCGTCGATGTCGACGCGGGTAACCTGCGGTTCCAATATGCCGTCGGGCAAGTCGCTGCGGATCTGATCGACAGCGTTCTTGACGTCGTTGACCGCCCGGTCGACAGGCGTGCCGATCGCGAACTGGATGTTGCTGAGCGATCGGCCTTCGGACACGAAGGACGTGATTTCGTCGACCCCGCTGATGCCGCGCACCGCCGCTTCGACCCGCTGGGTCACCTGGGTTTCCAGTTCGGTCGGGGCCGCGCCGGGCTGGCTGACGACCACGCTGACCATCGGGAAGCTGACATCGGGATTATTGTTGATGTCCATCCGGCTGAAGCTGACCAGACCAGCCAGCAACAGCGCCGCGAACATGACGAGCGGCGTCACCGGATTGCGAATGGCCCAAGCCGATATATTGCGAAAATTCATGGGCTACAGCTTCCTTCGCCGGACGCAATCCGTCCGTTCATTCCGTCGCACAGCCGCCCCGATGCGGGCCGCCGAATATTCTTACGAAGCCTTCAGGCGCTCCGGCTTGACCTTCTGTCCCGGCGTCAGGAAGGCGCCGGCCGACGTCACGATCTTTTCATTGCCCGTGATGCCGCTCGTCACGGCAACGCCGGCCTCCGACACCTGACCCACGGTCACGTTGCGCCGTTCGACTTCATTCTTGGCATTGACGACATAGACATAATTGCCCTTGGGATCACTCTGCACCGCCGATTCCGGCAGCAAGGGCGCGTTGCCCGATCCGCTGGTGATCGTGACGGACGCAAAGCCGCCCGGCCGGATCGCGGGCTGATAGGGGAGCGCGATGCGGGCGATGCCCTGCCGCGTCTGCGGATCGACCACAGGCGAAACCTGCCATACCCGTCCGGCAAACTGGTCATTGCCCCCCACGGGGGTCACGATGGCGCTATTGCCCGGACGCAGCGTCGCCAGGTCGCCCTCGGCCACCTGCGCCAGCAATTCCATCTCGCCATCCTTGGCCATGCGGAACAGCACGCCGCTGCCAGAGCCCACAATCTGCCCCGGCTCGACCGCGCGGGTCAGCACCAGGCCGTTGGCGGGCGCGCGAATATCCAGCCGCCCGGTGCGGGCGCGCTGTTCGGCCAGCTGGGCGACGGCGACATTGACGCGGGCCATGGCCGCGTCGCGCGTCGCGGTGCGCTGGTCGATGTCCGCTGCGCTAATGAAACCACGCCCGACCAGCGCCTTGGCGCGATCCAGCTGCGCCTGCGCCAGCTTGGCGTCGGCACGGGCCACATCGACCTGCGCGGCGAGCGAATTGACCTGCTGCGCCTGCACCGACCGTTCGATCACGGCCAGCACCTGCCCGGCGCGAACCCAGTCGCCCGGCTGCACCAATACGCGGGTGACCATGCCGCCTTCACCCACGACGCCGACCGGCATGTCGATCCGCGCGGCAAGTGATCCGGTGGCGGTCACCGTGCGCGCGACGGTCGACTGACCGGGGCTGTTAACGGTGACGACGGGCACCTGTGCGGTGACCGCAGGCGCTGCGGCGCCGCCACCCCTGGTCGAAATCCATACCGCACCGCCGACCAGCGCCACGATGACCACCGCCGCGACCAGCAACAGCCGCCGCTTGCGCGCACGCGCATCCTCATCGTCGATGACGACCGCTGAGTCGGCCGTGACCTGGGTTTCGTAATTCATGCGATTCTGTCTATCCGGCGCTTCGCCATCCAGCAACTGTATTATATCAATATAGCACCGGCCTCAACCCCCAATATCATGGGTCAAAGGGGGAGGGCAAAGCGATATTGCGCGATTGTATAAACCGGAACGGTGGAAAGGGCAGGCGGTATTGTTAGCGCAATCATTTGCAATTTCCGCCCGTCAGTGGATTCATTTGCCAAAAGCGCCCGATTATGGCGCTATGCGCGTGGGCGCGAAGATCAACAGGGAGGAGCGGGCCATGGACTTGCTGGGTTGGATCATCATCGGCCTGCTGGCGGGGGCAATCGCAAAGCTGATCATGCCGGGGCGCGATCCTGGCGGCTGTATCGTCACGATCCTGCTGGGGATCGCCGGTGCCCTGCTGGCGGGCTTCGTCGGCCGACTCGCGGGCTTCTACGCGCCGGGTGAGCGGGCAGGTTTCATCGCCGCCATATTGGGATCGGTCGCCGTGTTGGCGCTCTATCGCTGGTTCGCCGCGCGACGATAGGCGGGACATAATGAAAAGACCGCGCCCGGTTGGGGGCACGGTCTTTTGGGTGGTCAGTCTTTTCAGGGGTGCGGTTAGCGCACCGACCCGCGACGGACCAGATTGACGATCGCCAGCAGGATGACTGCGCCGACCAGCGACACCAGGAAGCTGTACAGCGACAGGCCGGCATTGTTGATCGAACCGCCGCTGAAAATCATGCCGCCGATGAACGCGCCGACGACGCCGACGACGATATTGAGCAGGATGCCCTGCTGCGCGTCGGTCCGCATGATCATGCTGGCGAGCCAGCCGATGATGCCTCCGACGATAAGCCACATAATGATGCCCATGTTAATCTCCTTGACCACGCCCCCAGCGGGTTGGGTGCTGCGGGATTAACGGTGCACGGGGCGGAGCGTTCCATGAGCCAAAAATGATTCCGGGCGGGAAACCATCCCCGTCCCGCGTCGTTACAGGCGGTTTTGCCGCCGCCGACCATTTCAGCGCCACCCGGCCGCTATCGGTGCGGCTGCGCAAGGACGCGTTTCAGGACCGGCCCTCACGCAAAAGGGGCCGCCGGATGCTGTCCGGCGGCCCCTTTTCATGCTGCATCACCGATGCCTGGGCGACAGATTAATATTTCTGCTGCCGTTCATAGAGGGATTTATAATATTGGATGCGCGTCACGCGCAGGCCATGCATGCCCGACCGGTCGACCGCCCGCTGCCAGCCGGCAAATTCTTCCAGCGTCAGATTATAGCGCGCGCACGCTTCATCCACGGTCAGCAACCCGCCGTTGACGGCCGACACGACTTCGGCCTTGCGCCGCACGACCCATCGGGTCGTGTCCGGTGGCGGCAGGCTGTCCAGCGTCAGCGGTTCTCCGAGCGGCCCGACGACCTGGGCTGGTCGTATTTTCTGGTTTTCAATCATTACTACCCTCAAAAGCGGCGCTGGCGTTGTCAAATCCAGCAGCGAAACCTTGATATATGTTCAGCCCTGAAGAACGGCTAAAGCGCTAAGGTAAACGCCACCTTCATCATCCTTTCCCCACAGCTAAACGGTTCGCGATCAGCGGATTAAAGCTTCCTGCAAGCCGAACGGCCTCGATCATGCCGCTGGAACGTGGCGCGAAAATTCCCGCCAGTTCCTGAATCCAGTCTTCCGTTCCATCCTGCCCCCGCAGGACGCCCGCAACCGCCAGCGCCGTCGGGCTGGCCGCCTGCTGTGCCGCACAGGCGGCGCGCAGGAACGGCCAGACCGGCACGCGTCCGCGGCCAAGGGGTCTGGCATGGGCGGGGGTAAGCCCGCCTGTCCTAAGAAAACTCAAATCCATGACGCTGCTTCTACGCGGCAATGGATAAGGGTCGGTAAATGCGCGCTCGCTTCGTCGCAAAGCTGAAACACTGGCACCCGACGCCCATCATCCCTATAGGCACAGCCATGCAGCCAGAGTTTCAGCTAGCCCAATTCCAGTTGGCAGGTCCGCTTGACGCGCGGCGCATCGTCGTCGCCATGTCCGGCGGCGTCGATTCCTCGGTCGTCGCCGCGCTCGCCGCCAAAACCGGCGCGGAAGTGATCGGCGTCACGCTCCAGCTTTACGATCATGGCGCGGCGGTTGGCCGCACGGGAAGTTGCTGCGCCGGGCAGGACATACGCGACGCGCGCGCCGTGGCGGACCGCATCGGCATCGCCCATTATGTGTTCGATTATGAAAGCCGCTTTCGCGAATCCGTGATTGCCGACTTTGCCGACGAATATATGGCCGGGCGCACCCCTATCCCTTGCGTCAAATGCAATATGGGGGTGAAATTCACTGACCTGTTCCAGATCGCGCGCGACCTTGGGGCAGACTGCCTTGCCACCGGCCATTATGTCCGCCGGGTGGAGGGGCCGCAGGGCGCAGAGTTACACCGCGCCGCCGATCCCGCCCGCGACCAGAGCTATTTCCTCTTCGCCACCACCCAGGCGCAGCTTGATTATCTGCGCTTTCCC
The DNA here is from genome assembly GCF_059424385.1 of Sphingobium sp. GW456-12-10-14-TSB1. NCBI lineage: Bacteria > Pseudomonadati > Pseudomonadota > Alphaproteobacteria > Sphingomonadales > Sphingobiaceae > Sphingobium > Sphingobium sp. GW456-12-10-14-TSB1. The sequence continues at coordinate 2,353,232 of NZ_JBWKZI010000001.1, forward strand.
TTGGGCGCCCTGCCCAAGCCGCAGGTGCGCGAAATCGCCGCCGAACTGGGGCTGGCCGTAGCCTTGAAGCCCGACAGCCAAGACATCTGCTTCGTCCCCGACGGCGATTATGCGAAAATCGTGCGTAAACTGCGCCCCGACGCGGACGAAGGCGGCGACATCGTCCATGTCGATGGCCGCGTGCTGGGCCGGCACAAGGGCATGATCCATTTCACCGTCGGCCAGCGCAAGGGGCTGGAAATCGGCGGCCAGCCCGATCCGCTCTACGTCATCCGCCTGGATGCGGCGGGCAAGCGCGTGATCGTGGGACCAAAGGCCGCACTGGCGGTATCGGGCGCGACCCTCACCGACATCAACTGGCTGGGCCGCGACTTTGCCGGGCCACTGACGGCCAAGGTGCGGTCTATGGCCAAACCCGTGCCCGCGCGACTGGTGGACGGACAACTCCTGTTCGACGCCCCCGAATATGGCGTCGCGCCGGGACAGGCGGCTGTGCTCTATGACGGCGACCATGTGCTGGGCGGCGGCTGGATCGCCAGCACGCAGAGCGCGATGGCGGAAGTGGCGTAACCTCCACCACCTCGTCATGCCGGGCTTGACCCGGCATCCCGCTTTTCTTCGCGAGCCACAGAAGAAGTGGGATCCCGGCTTCCGCCGGGATGACACAAATGGATATAATTTACGTAGCAATACCGTTCGGGAAAAACAGCACGCCGATGCATAATGCCATGCCGCAAATCATCCAGAAGGCGAGAAGCAGAGTGAGCAACCAGAAACGAAATGGCTGATCTTGTCTGCGGCCTGTCATGGTAAAACCCCAGTAAGGGGTTTGCATTATGCCGCCCCGGAAGCCTTGCAGCAGCTGCCATCCGGCGATCGTTGATACGGCTAATCCGACTATAGGCCCAAGGATGCCCTCATCCACTGTTACTCTCCGCCTCATCTCGGTTCACTCAATATCTTGAGTCATACTTCGCCGCAAATGTCGTCGTCCCGCTTCTCCATCCCCAAATCCTTGCCCTCCCCCCCCGGCCCCGCTAAGGCCCGCGCGTCATGACTCGCACCCTCACCTTCGCCATTCCCAAGGGCCGCATCCTCGATGAAGCGCTGCCCTTGCTCGCCAAAGCCGGTATCGAGCCGGAGGCGGAATTTCATGACAAGAAGAGCCGGGCGCTCCGCTTCGCGACAAATCACGCCAATGTCTCGATCATCCGCGTGCGCGCGTTTGACGTCGCCACCTTCGTCGCCCATGGCGCGGCGCAGATCGGCATTGTCGGCTCCGACGTGGTCGAGGAATTCGACTATTCCGAACTCTACGCGCCGGTCGACCTCGACATCGGCCATTGCCGCCTGTCGGTCGCGCAGCCAGCCGATCTGGCCGATGAAGATGAAGCCGCGATCAGCCATGTCCGCGTCGCCACCAAATATCCGCACCTGACGCGCAAATATTATGAAGCGCGCGGGCTTCAGGCGGAATGCGTCAAGCTGAACGGTGCGATGGAACTGGCCCCCTCGCTCGGCCTGTCGCGTCGTATCGTCGATCTTGTCTCGTCGGGCGCGACGCTCAAGGCCAATGGCCTTGTCGAAACCGACATCATCATGCCCATTTCCGCCCGCCTGATCGTCAACCGCGCCGCCTTCAAGATGCGCTCGGCCGAACTCGCGCCAATGGTGGAGGCGTTTCGCAAGGCCGTGGGGGTCAAGGATGCGGCATAACCGGAACTACCGTGCTCCCGCGCAGGCGGGAGCCCAGCTCCGCCCTGTCGACTGGGCTCCCGCCTGCGCGGGAGCACGCGGTTTTCTGGCGTCAGGATCACGTCCATGACCCAGCGCCTCACCACCACCGCGCCCGATTTCGCCGCCGCCTTCACCGACTTGGTCGACGCGCGCCGCGAAGCCGATGAAGATGTCTCGCGCGACGTGACCGCCATATTGAAGGCCGTGCGCGCGAACGGGGACGCAGCGCTGGCCGACTATACGCAGCGTTTCGACCATCATGACCTGAACGTCACCGGATGGGCCGTGACGGCGACGGAAACCCGCGCCGCGCTCGACACGCTCTCCACCCCGCTGCGCGACGCGCTCGAACTCGCCGCCGCGCGCATCACCGCCTATCATGAAAAGCAGAAGCCCGTGGACAGCGACGGCGTGGACAGCGCGGGCGTGCGCCTGGGCGCGCGCTGGAGCGCGGTCGACGCAGCGGGCCTCTATGTACCGGGCGGGCGCGCCGCCTATCCCAGTTCGCTGCTGATGAACGTCATTCCGGCCAAGGTCGCGGGCGTGCAGCGCATCGCGATGGTCACGCCCACCCCCAATGGGGAGATCAACCCGCTGGTGCTGGCCGCCGCGCAGATTGCGGGTATAGAAGAAATCTGGCGCGTCGGCGGGGCGCAGGCCGTCGCCGCGCTCGCCTATGGCACGGATCGAATTGCCCCGGTGGACGTCATCACCGGCCCCGGCAATGCCTGGGTCGCCGAAGCCAAGCGCCAGCTTTACGGCGTGGTCGGCATCGACATGGTCGCCGGGCCGTCCGAAATCGTCGTCGTCGCGGACGGCAGGAATAATCCCGACTGGATCGCCGCCGACTTGCTCAGCCAGTCGGAACATGACCCGACCAGCCAGTCGATCCTGTTCACCGATGACGCAGCCTTTGCCGATGCGGTCGATCGCGCGGTCGACGGGCGGCTTGGCCAGCTCGCCACGGAAAAGGTCGCCCGCGCCAGCTGGGCCGCCAATGGCGCGATCATCGTCGTGCGTGATTTTGAAGAGGCGATGCCGCTGGTCAACCGCCTCGCCGCCGAACATCTCGAACTCGCGGTGGACGATCCTGACGCGCTGTTCGCCAAGGTACGGCACGCCGGATCGGTTTTCCTGGGTCGCATGACGCCCGAAGCGGTCGGCGATTATGTCGCCGGGCCGAACCACGTCCTGCCCACGGGCCGCCGCGCGCGCTTCTCGTCGGGCCTGTCGGTGCTGGACTTCATGAAACGCACCAGCTTCCTCAGCCTCGACGATGCCGCGATCCGCGCGATCGGCCCGGCGGCTGTGGCGCTGGCGCAGGCCGAAGGCCTGCCAGCGCACGCGGCGTCAGTATCTCTCCGTTTAACATAAATTCCGTTCGCCCTGAGCGAAGTCGAAGGGCTGGGCAGAGCCGAAGGCGAAGCCGCTTCGACATTTTTCGAGGCAAGCGACTCGTAAAAACAGCCCGAACGGCTAAGGAAGACATTATGAACGCACGCTCCAAATCCCGCTCCGCCGCGCGCCTTGCCGCGGTCCAGGCGCTGTACCAGCTCGAAATGGAGGGTACGCCCGTCCATGTCCTGCTGCACGAATTCCATGCCCATCGCCTGGGCGCCACGATCGAGGATGTCACCTACGCCCCGGCGGAGGAGCCGTTTTTCGACGATATCGTGTCCGGCGTGGACAAGCGCCGCGACGAGATCGACGCGCTTATCGTCGCCCGCCTGTCGAGCGGCTGGAGCCTAGACCGGCTCGACAAGCCGATGCGCCAGATCCTGCGCGCGGGCACCTATGAATTGCTGGCCCGCGCCGACATCGCGACTGCGACGATCATCAGCGAATATGTCGATGTCGCCCACGCCTTCTACGACAAGCGCGAATCCGGCTTCGTCAACGGCTTGCTGGATGCCGTGGCCAAGGACGCGCGGAAGTAAAACCCCCTCCGTTCGTTTCGAGCGAAGTCGAGAAACCTGTGCGCGGCGTTTCTCGACTTCGCTCGAAACGAACGGATGAAAGCATTTCGGATTGATGGTCAGAAGGCTAGACTCCTGCCATGTCCGCCGAATCCCGCTTCCTCGCCCTGCTGCGCCTGCTGGCCAACCATCCCGCCGCGCAGGGGTTGATGGACGACGTCGCGATCCTGCCGGTCGGCGACACGAAACTCATCCTCACCAGCGACACGATGGTGGAGGAGGTCCATTATCTCCCCACCGATCCGCCCGCCGACATTGGCTGGAAACTCGCCGCCGTGAACCTGTCCGACCTCGCGGCCAAGGGCGCACGGCCGGTCGGCTGCCTGCTCAACTATGCGCTGTCGGGCGACGAAGCGTGGGACGCCGCCTTTCTCGACGGGCTGGGCGACGCGCTTGACCGCCATGGCCTGCCGCTGCTGGGCGGCGATACGGTCAAGATGCCCGATAGCGCGCCGCGCAGCTACACGCTGACCGCGATCGGCGAGGCAGGCGGCCCCATCCCCACGCGCGACGGCGCGCAGCCGGGGGACATGCTCTATGTCACTGGCCCGGTCGGCGACGCAGGCATCGGCCTCACCCTTGCCCGTGCCGATCCCGGCGCGTCCGGCCCGCTGGTCGACGCCTATCGCCGCCCCCGCCCCCGCCTGTCCGAAGGCGCGCTGATCGCCCCGCTCGCCAGCGCGATGATGGACCTGTCGGACGGCCTGCTGATCGACGCGCAGCGGATGGCGCAGGCCAGCGGCGTCACCATCACCATCGACCATATCCCCTTGTCCCCCGCGCTGGAGAGCGTGCGCGGGGCCAGCACCGCGGTACAGATCGCCGCCGCCCAGGCCGGGGACGATTATGAACTGCTCTTCACCCTGCCGCGCGGCGAAACGCCCCCCGTCCGCGCCATCCGCATCGGCCATGTCAGTGCCGGGGCGGGCCTGACCCTCATGATCGACGGCGCAACCGTGCCATTACCGGCCACACTTGGCTGGGAACACGGATAGTCCCCCAACCCGCTTGACGCGCGCTGCCGGGTCTGTAGCTTCATCTCACCCTATTCTCAGCCCGGTTGGACCGCTTATGTGCGTGTGCCTGTTGCTGATTGACGCGGTGCCAGATGCCGGACCCCCTCCGTCCGGCCGCCCGCCTATGCGCCCTTCGTTCGCCCGTCATTCCCTGCGGAGCGGCCGATGAAAGTCATAAACGGGGGAGAGGAACGTCTATGCCAATCGTCATCATCGCCATAGGGTGCGGCCTGCTGGCCGTGCTCTACGGCCTGTTCACCAGCCGGCAGGTGCTCAATGCGCCTGCGGGCAACGCCACCATGCAATCGATCGCCGCCGCCATTCAGGAAGGGGCGAAAGCCTATCTGGGCCGCCAATATACCACCATCGCCATTGTCGGCGCGGTCGTCGCGCTGCTGGTATTCTATTTTCTGGGGCTGACTTCGGCGGTCGGTTTCCTGATCGGCGCGATCCTGTCGGGTGCGGCGGGCTTTATCGGCATGAATATTTCGGTGCGCGCCAATGTCCGCACCGCTGAAGCCTGTCGCGGCACGCTGCAAAGCGGCCTTACCGTCGCCTTCCGCGCGGGGGCCATCACCGGCATGCTCGTGGCGGGCCTTGCCCTGCTAGCGATCAGCCTGTTCTTCTGGTATCTGACCGGCCCGGCCGGCCATGCGCCCGACGATCGCCTCGTCATCGACAGCCTCGTCGCGCTGGCCTTCGGCGCGTCGCTCATCTCCATCTTCGCGCGCCTTGGCGGCGGCATCTTTACCAAGGCCGCCGATGTCGGCGCGGATCTGGTGGGCAAGGTCGAAGCCGGCATACCGGAAGACGACCCACGCAACCCCGCCGTCATCGCCGACAATGTCGGCGACAATGTCGGCGATTGCGCGGGCATGGCCGCCGACCTGTTCGAAACCTATGTCGTCACCGTCGGCGCGACCATGGTGCTGATCGCGCTGCTGGTCGCGGGCGTCGACAATGCCTTCAAGATGAGCCTGATGTCGCTCCCGCTGATCGTGGGCGGGGTGTGCATCATCACCTCCATCATCGGCACCTATTTCGTGCGGCTGGGGTCCAGCCAGTCGATCATGGGGGCGCTCTACAAGGGCTTCTGGGTCACCGCGATCCTTTCCATCCCGGCCATCTATTATGTCAGCTGGCGCACGCTGGGCGACATGAACGCAGTGTTCGGTGCGGATCTGGACGGGGTCGGCGGCTATACCGGCATGGACCTGTTCTGGTCGATGATGGTCGGGCTGGCCGTCACCGGGCTGCTCGTCGTCATCACCGAATATTATACCGGCACCAATTATCGCCCGGTCCGCTCCATCGCCAAGGCGTCGGAAACCGGCCATGGCACCAACGTCATTCAGGGGCTGGCCGTCAGCCTGGAATCGACCGCCTTGCCCACGCTGGTGATCGTCGCGGGCATCATCGTCGCCCATCAGCTGGCGGGCCTGATCGGCATCGCCTTTGCCGCTACCGCCATGCTGGCGCTTGCCGGGATGGTCGTGGCGCTCGATGCCTATGGCCCTGTCACCGACAATGCCGGCGGCATTGCCGAAATGGCGCATCTCGATGACAGCGTCCGGGTCAAGACCGACGCGCTCGACGCCGTTGGCAACACGACCAAGGCGGTGACGAAGGGCTATGCCATCGGCTCGGCGGGGCTGGCCGCGCTGGTGCTGTTCGGCGCCTATACGGAGGATCTGAAATTCTACAATTCGGCGCTGGGCCTTACCGCCCCGGTCGATTTCAGCCTCTCCAATCCCTATGTCATCGTCGGGCTGCTGCTGGGCGCTTTGCTCCCCTATCTGTTCGGGGCGATGGGCATGACCGCCGTGGGGCGTGCCGCAGGTGACGTGGTAAAAGACGTCCGCGCGCAGTTCGCGGAAAACAAGGGCATCATGGACGGCACCAGCAAGCCCGATTATGCCCGCACGGTCGATCTGGTGACAAAGGCGGCGATCAAGGAAATGATCGTCCCCTCGCTCCTGCCCGTCCTTGCGCCGATCATCGTCTATTTCGTCATCGCCGCCGTTGCGGGCGTCTCCAACGGCTTTGCCGCCCTTGGCGCGCTGCTGCTGGGCGTCATCGTTTCGGGCCTGTTCGTCGCCATCTCCATGACCAGTGGCGGCGGCGCATGGGACAATGCGAAGAAATATATCGAGGATGGCCATCATGGCGGCAAGGGCAGCGAAGCCCATAAGGCCGCCGTCACCGGCGACACGGTGGGTGATCCCTACAAGGACACCGCCGGCCCGGCCGTCAACCCGATGATCAAGATCACCAACATCGTCGCGCTGCTGCTGCTCGCCGCGCTGGCGCATGGGGGCATGTAGTCCCCACAACGGACTGAAACGATAACAAAAATATCGTGACGAAGCGCCAACCCCGCCCTATTTCCCAGGGCGGGGTTGGTCGTTTCGGGGGCATAGGAATGAAAGCGTTTTTCACATGGCTGGCGAGCAGCGCCCTGCCTTTCGCGGCGCTGGCGCAGACCGACGCCACCGTTGCTCCGGCGCAGACCGACGCACCGGCCTACACGCTTAAGGATTTCGCGGCGCTGCCGCTCATGGATGCGCCGGCCCTGTCGCCCAACGGCCTGCATATCGCCAGCCGCGTGGCGGTGAACGGCGAACAGCGACTCGTCATCGCGGACGTTCATGAAGGGGCCGACCGTATCCGCTCGATAGGCTTGAGCGACAACGACCTCAACTGGTGGCAATGGGTCAATGACGACTGGCTGATTGCTGGCGTGGGCGCTGAAAGCAATGTGCAGGGGACGCCCTGGTATATCAGCCGCGTCGTCAGCATAAAACGTGACGGCAGCAAGGTGATCCTGCTGGCGAAAAAGGACGCTGCGCAAAATGCCGACGATGTCATCTGGATGGCGCGCGACGGCACGCCGCGCATCATGCTCTCATACCAGACATCCATTTTTTACAACGAGCCGGGTTTCTGGCCAAGGGTCGATGAAATTGACGTCAGCACCGGACGGATGCACAGCGTCGTCGCCCCGAAAACGTTCGTGCGCAGCTGGTTTGCCGACGCAGCCGGCACGGTTCGCATGGGCGTGGGCTATAGTGATGCGACGCGAACGGCGAAACTTGTCTATCGACCGGACGGGAAAGCATCGTTCCGGACGATCGATCGCGCCGATCGCCGCCGTGGCGAATCCCTTGTCTCGCCACTGCTTTTTACCGCAGATCCGAACAAGGCGATTGCAGAGGATGATCGCGAGGGCACCGATGCCCTCTACGAACTGGACCTGACCACGCTGGAGTTGGGGAAGAAGATTTTTTCCGCGCCGGGTTTCGACATAGGCAGCATATCGACCGACAGCAGCGGAATGGCGCTGGCCGGTGTGGCCTACACCGCAAACGGGCCGTCGGTTCATTGGTTCGACGCCACTCTCGCCAAGATTCAGGCGGATCTGGACAAGGCGGTTCCCGATCGGCGCGCGCGTATCATATCGCTCAGCCGCGACCGGCAAAGGATGATCGTCCATGTCGGCTCGGCCGATCAGCCGGGCGCCTATTATTATTATGATACCAATGCAGGCGCGATGAGCCTGTTGTCCAAGGTCAGTGGCCGGTTCAGCACGAAAACCCATCTCGGCCCGGTCAAGACCATCCACTACAAGGCGCGCGACGGGCTGGACATCGCCGCCGTCCTGACCCTGCCGGTCGGATCGGCGGCAAAGGATCTGCCGCTCATCCTGATGCCTCATGGCGGCCCGTTCGCCCGTGACAGCGAAGATTGGGACTGGTGGGTGCAGTTCCTCGCCTGGCGCGGTTATGCCGTGCTGCAACCCAATTATCGCGGGTCATCGGGCTATGGCACCGCCTTTGCGGAAAAGGGCGAAGGGCAATGGGGTCTTGCCATGCAGGACGACCTGAACGATGCGGTCGACTGGGCGGTCAAGCAAGGCATTGCCGATCCCAAACGCGTCTGCATGGTGGGCGCTTCCTATGGCGGTTATGCCGCCATGCGCGCGGCCCAGCGCGATCCGGCGAAATATCGCTGCGCCGTCTCTTATGCCGGGGTATCGGATCTGGCGGCAATGATGCGCTATGATCGTCGCTTCCTCAACCATAGCACGCGCCAGGACTGGCTGAAGGAACAGGCTCCCGATTTCGCGTCGGTCTCGCCAGTCCATTTTGCCAGCCAGTTTGCCACGCCCATCCTGCTGATGCACGGCAAGAAGGACCGGCGCGTTCAGGTCAATCAGTCCCGCGAAATGGCCGAAAAGCTCAAGGCCGCAGGCAAGGTCGAGGGGCGCGACTATATCTATGTCGAACAGCCGCTGGCCGATCATCATTTTTCCCGCGAAGCGGACCGGCTGGAGTTTCTCGAACAGATGGACGCCTTTTTGAAAGCCCATAACCCGGCGTGACAGCCTCGTCTGGCAACATTGTGTCACAAAAACGCAATTTTTCAGTCACTCTACTGTAACGCAACGGTCATAGAGGCGCCGCACCGCCACGCAGGCGGTGGAGACGATGACCCATGCGCCTGTCCCTTATGCTTTTGCCCCTGCTTGCCGCACTGGCACTGCCCAATGCCGCCCGCGCCAGCGAGGATGAACAATTATGGACCACCGCCAATGCGACGGTGAAGCTGGGCGACAAATGGCGCCTGTCGCAGGAAGTTGTCCTGCGCTTCAGTGACGACCGCAAGGGGCTGTATGAAGTCGAATCCAATACGCTGGTCGGTTACAGGATCGGCAAGCAGGTCACGCTATGGGCGGGCTATACCCATGATCCGCAATATGCAGGGGGCGACTTCACCGTCATGGAGCATCGCGGCCGCCAGCAGATCACCGCCGACAATATCCTGAAAATCGGTCGCGGCAGGCTCAGCGCACGGATGCGGATGGAGGAGCGCTGGCGCGACGGCGTCGATGGCACGGCCTATCGCCTGCGTCCCTATGTGAAGTTCGTGCTGCCGTTTCAGGACGGCAAAAAGACCGCGCTGGTGCTCAGCCATGAAAGCTTCTTCGATCTCAACAAGACCAATTTCCAGCGGGTCCAGGGCGAAGAACGGATGCGCAACCTGATCGCCATCACCACGCCGCTCGCCAAAAATGTGAATATGGAAATCGGCTATCTCCACCAGCACGGCTTCCGCCCCTCGGCCGACGACAGCAATGACCATGTCGCGTCTGTGTCGCTGGGGTTCAGCTTCTAGGCGATGATTCTGGGCAAGGCGCCCAACCTCCGTTTCACGGCGACATCAGCCTGCCTTGACGATCGGCGTTGAAGGGTCGCCCTGTCCTACACCACCCCCTTCTGCTACAGTTCCGCCCGTCCCGCTCTTTCCCATCGTCCGTCCCACCCCCGCCGCCGCGTCGGGGGCCGCTCAAGGTTTCGCCTGAAATTTGCATATATGAATATGGGCGAAGTTTGCGAAGTTCCGCCCCCGCGCCTATAGCCCCGGCCATGACCGCCGAACCCTTTGCCAGACAGCTGGTCGCGCTCGAATCGCGTGGCCGGTTGCGCCGTCTGATCCCCCGGACGGGCCGCGATTTCGCTTCCAACGACTATCTCGGCCTGTCGGGCGATCCGATCATTGCAGGCGCTGTTGCCGACGCGATCGGGCGCGGCGTGCCGGTCGGGTCCGGCGGATCGCGACTGCTGCGCGGCAATGCCCCCGAACATGAAGGGCTGGAGGCGAAGGCCGCCGATTTCTTCCGCACCCAGGCCACCCTGTTCGTCGCCAATGGCTATGTCGCCAATCTGGCCCTGTTCGCCACCCTGCCCCAGCGCGGCGACCTGATCGTTGCCGATGAACTGATCCACGCCAGCGCCCATGACGGCATCCGCATGAGCAAGGCGACCGCCGTGTTCGCCCGCCATAATGACGTGCAGAGCTTTGCCGACCTGATCGCCGCCTTCCGCGCAGAAGGGGGCAAGGGGCGCATCTGGATCGCGGTTGAAACGCTCTACTCCATGGATGGCGACATCGCCCCGCTCGCCGATCTCGCCAAATTGGCGGCCAGGCATCACGGCATGCTGATCCTGGACGAAGCCCATGGCACCGGCGTATTCGGTCCGGGCGGGCGCGGCCTGTCTGCCGGGCTCGACGGGCTGCACAATGTCATCACCCTGCACACCTGCGGCAAGGCGATGGGCGTTGAGGGCGCGCTGATCTGCGGCCAGCGCATCCATATCGACTATCTCATCAACCGCGCCCGCGCCTTCATCTTCTCCACCGCGCCATCGCCGCTGATGACGGTCGCCGTGTCCGCGGCATTGGACCGGATCGAGGAAGCGGACGACCTGCGCGACCGGCTGGCGACGTTGCGGCAGGACGCGGCCGAATCGATCTGCGGCCCGCTCGGCCTGCCTACCCCGCGCAGCCAGATCGTGCCGGTCATATTGGGCGACGACGCCCGCACGATGGCCGCCGCCGCCGCTCTGCAGGAAGCCGGCTTCGACGTGCGCGGCATCCGCCCGCCCACCGTCCCGCCCGGCACCAGCCGTCTGCGCATCTCGCTGACGCTCAACGTCAGCCGCGCCGACATCGCCGCGCTGGGCCGCGAATTGCAAAGGATCGTGCGATGAGCATCCATGTCGTCACCGGCACCGACACCGGCATCGGCAAGACCGTGTTCGCCGCTGGCCTGGCGGCGGCGCTGGGCGCACATTACTGGAAACCGATCCAGGCCGGCGTGGAACCCGACGGCGACAAGGAGGAGGTTGCCCGCCTGTCCGGCCTGCCCGCCAGCCATATCCTGCCCGAAGCCTATCGCCTCAACACCCCCGCCTCCCCCCATCTCGCCGCCCGGATCGACGGGGTGGAAATCTCGCTCGACCGCCTCGCCCTGCCGCAGGTCGATGGCCCGCTGGTCATAGAGGGCGCTGGCGGCGTGCTGGTGCCGGTCAACGAACAACTGCTGATGGCCGATCTGTTCGCCCATTGGGGTCAGCCCGTCATCCTGTGCGCCCGCACCGCGCTCGGCACGATCAACCACAGCCTGCTCAGCATCGAAGCGCTCCGCGCCCGCAACGTGCCGATCGCGGGCATCGCCTTCATCGGCGAACCGCATGAGGAAAATGAACGGATCATCCCGCAATTGGGCAATGTCCGCAGCCTTGGCCGCCTGCCCTTGCTCGATCCGCTGAACCCCGCCACGCTGGCCGCCGCGTTCGCCAGCCACATCCGGCTTTCCGATCCTTTCAACGGCCGATAATATTCGACCAACGACATGGACAGGACTGTTGGACAGGCGTTCAACGTCCCGTCATGCCGGGCGCGCTACGTTGCGCCTACTGCCAAGCAAGGGATGCTTTGATGAAACACCTTTTCCTGCGCGCCGCCGCCTCCGCGCTGGCGCTGACCGCCGCTATCGCGCACGCGCAACAGCCTGCCCCCTCGACCGCGACCCCCGCCCCCGCCACCGCCAAGCCGACTTATGGCAGCTACGGCTTCGACGCCGCAGGCATGGACCGGTCGGTCAAGCCCGGCGATGATTTCTACCTCCATGCCAACGGCACATGGGCGAAGAACACCCCCATTCCCGCCGACAAATCCAACTATGGCGCGTTCAACACGCTGGACGAACTGTCGCGCGCCCGCACCCGCGCGATCCTGGAAACGGCCAAGGACGATCCCGACAGCAAGATCGGCGCGGCCTATGCCAGCTATCTGGACACCGCCGCGGTAGAGGCGAAGGGGCTGGCCCCGATCAAGCCCTGGCTGGGCGAAATCAAGGGCGTGAAGGACAAGGCCGGCTACGCCCTTGTCGCCGCCAAGGCCGCCCGCGCGGGGATCAGCGGCCCGTTCCGCTTCTATGTCGGGCAGGACGATAAAGACCCCGAAACCTATATCCTCTCCATGAGCCAGGGCGGCCTCGGCCTTCCCGACCGCGACTTTTATCTGGATGAAAAGCCGGAAATGGCCAAGATCCGCGCCGCCTATGTCGCGCATCTGGAGAATATGCTGACACTGGCGGGCGAAAGCGACGCCAAGGCGCGCGCCGCCGCGCTAATGGCGTTCGAAACAGAGATCGCCAAGGTTCACTGGACCCAGATCGACAGCCGCGACGCGGACAAGACCTATAACAAGCTGACGCTGGCTGCGCTGCAAAAGGCCGCACCCGGCTTTGACTTTGCCGCCTATTTCAAGGCCAACGGCCTGACCCCGACCGAACTGCTCGTCGCCCAGCCGTCCGCCATTACTGGCGAGGCCGCGCTGATCGCCAAGGCGCCGATCGGCGTTTTGAAGGACGCGCTGCTGCTGCGCAGCCTGCACGCCTATGCCGACAAGCTGCCCGACAGCATCGCCAATGCCGACTTCGCCTTTTACGGCACTACCCTGTCCGGCACGCCGGAACGTGAGGCGCGCTGGAAGCGGGGCGTCGATTTCCTCAAGGATTCGCTCGGCGAAGAAGTCGGCAAAGTCTATGTCGCGCAATATTTCCCGCCCGAAACCAAGGCGGCGATGGACGTCCTGGTCAAAAATGTGCTCGCCGCCATGGGCCGCCGCATCGACGGCCTGCCATGGATGAGCGACACCGCCAAGGCGCGCGCACACAAGAAGCTGGCCGCCTTCACCCCCAAGATCGGCTATCCCGACAAGTGGCGCGATTATACGGGCCTGACCATCCAGCGTGACGATCTGCTGGGCAATGCGATGCGCGCCAACCAGTTTGATTTCGACTATAATATCGGCAAGCTGGGCAAGCCCATCTATCGCTGGGAATGGGGCATGACCCCGATGGAGATCAACGCCTACGCCAATTTCGGCATGGTCGAGATCGTCTTCCCCGCCGCCATCCTGCAACCGCCCTTCTTTGATCCCCACGCCGATCCGGCAGTCAATTATGGCGGCATCGGCGCGGTGATCGGCCATGAATTGAGCCATCATTTCGACGATCAGGGCGCGAAATATGACGAGACCGGCAAGCTCAACCAGTGGTGGACCGAAGCCGATGTCGCCAAGTTCAAGGGGCTGACCGACAAGCTGGTCAAGCAATATGACGCCTATGAGCCCTTCCCCGGCGTGCATGTGAAGGGCGCGTTCACGCTGGGCGAAAATATCGGCGATCTGGGTGGCCTCGCGGTCGCACTCGACGCCTATCATGCTTCGCTGGGCGGCAAGCCGGCCCCGGTGATTGACGGCATGACCGGCGACCAGCGCTTCTTTCTGGGCTGGGCGCAGGTATGGCGGCGCAACTATCGGGAGGCGAACCTGCGCCAGCGACTGGTGACCGATCCCCACGCCCCGTCCCAGTATCGCGCCGACATCGTGCGCAATTTCGACGCTTGGTATGACGCCTTCAAGCCGGCACCCGACGGCAAGCTGAGCCTGAAGCCGGAAGATCGGGTGAAGATCTGGTAAGGGCCGCACGGGGGATGGTCATGGGCAAGGGCTTGGCCTAAAGCCGCGCCATATGACCTCCCCCGTCTGGCACCCCTTCACCCAGCATGGCCTGAACGAGCCGATTCCGCGTGTTGTGCGCGCCGAAGGGGCGTTGCTGCATCTGGCCGATGGCAGCGCGCTGATCGACGCGATTTCGAGCTGGTGGGTAACGACCCATGGCCATTGCCATCCGCGCATCGCCGCCGCCATCGCACAGCAGGCAGGGCAACTCGATCAGCTGATTTTTGCCGGTTACACCCATGAACCGGCCGAAACAGTCGCCCGCGGATTGATAGAGATTGCTCCACGATCGCCCGATAGCGACCCGCTGGCTTACGTCTTTTTTTCCGACAGCGGCTCAACGGCGGTCGAAGTCGCGCTCAAGATGGCGCTGGGCTATTGGCACAATCTGGCGCTCGATGGACAGGCGCAGGCGCGCAGCCGCATCCTGGTGCTGGAACATGGCTATCATGGCGACACGATCGGCACGATGTCGGTGGGCGAACGCGGTGTTTATAATGCCGCCTGGACGCCTCTTTTGTTCGATGTCGGCACCATTCCCTTCCCTGCCCCTGGCAAGGAGCAGGCCAGCCTCGACGCGCTGGAAGCGGCCTGCCGCGACAAGCCAGCGGCCTTCATCGTCGAGCCGCTGATCCTGGGTGCGGGCGGAATGCTGCTCTATCCGCCGCATGTGCTGCGCGACATGGCCGCCATCTGTCGTCGCCACGAAGTCCTGTTCATCGCTGACGAAGTCATGACCGGCTGGGGCCGCACCGGCACGCTGTTCGCCTGCGAACAGGCGGGAGTAGCGCCGGACATCATGGCGGTGGCGAAGGGCATAACCGGCGGCGCGATCCCGCTCGCCGCGACACTGGCGACGGCCCGCATTTTCGAGGCACACAGATCGACCGATCGCGCCCGGCTCTTCTACCATTCGTCCAGCTACACCGCCAACGCCATCGCCTGCGCCGCTGCCGTGGCAAATCTGGCCATCTGGCGCGAAGAGGATGTGCGTGGCCGACTCGCCGCGCTGGCCGATGGCATCACGACGCGGCTCGCTTCCTTGGCGCAGCATCCCGCCTTCGCCAATCCGCGCCAGCTGGGTACGATCGCGGCGATCGACATCGTCACACCGGATGCGGGCTATCTGTCGGACCTCGCGCCGCGGCTTCGCGCCTTCTTCCTGCAACATGGCCTCTTGCTGCGGCCATTGGGCAACACCATCTATCTGATGCCGCCCTATTGTATCGACGAACAGCAGCTGGATCGCATCTTTGCCGCACTCGTCGCAGCAGGCGATCATTTCAGCGCATGAAGCCGCCTTTCATTTTGCATGAATTGGCGCTATGGCGACGCGATTTTTTGAATTCGGGATATTATGGCCAAAGAAGAACTGCTTGAAATGCGCGGACAGGTTGTGGAGCTTCTCCCCAACGCCATGTTCCGCGTCCGGCTTGAGAATGATCATGAGATCCTCGGCCATACCGCTGGTAAAATGCGCAAGAACCGCATCCGCGTCCTCGTGGGGGACGAGGTGCTGGTCGAACTCACGCCCTACGACCTGACCAAGGGTCGGATCACCTACCGCTTCAAATAAGCCAACGGGTGTCAGGCCCGATGCGGCTCATTCTTGCTTCCGCTTCCCCCCGGCGCCTGGCGCTGCTGGGGCAGATCGGCGTTGCGCCCGATGAGGTAGACCCCGCCGATTGCGACGAAACGCCGCGCAAGGCGGAATTGCCGACCGTCTATGCCGCACGGGTTGCCGCGGACAAGGCAGCGATTGTCGCGGCGCGGCATCCGGGCGCGTTGATCCTGTCTGGCGACACGGTCGTTGCCGCCGGTCGGCGCATATTGCCCAAGGCGGAAACGGCAGAGGAGGCGCGCGCCTGCCTCACCTTGCTGTCCGGGCGGCGACATCGCGTGCTCAGCGCGATCACGCTGATCGACACAACGGGGCACGCACGGCATCGCCTGTCGACCAATATCGTTACCTTCAAGTCGCTGGAACGCAGCGAGATCGACCGCTATATTGCCAGCGAAGAATGGCGGGGCAAGGCAGGCGGCTACGCCATACAGGGTCGCGCTGCTGGCCTGATCCGCGCAATTCAGGGCAGCCACAGCGCGATCATGGGCCTGCCGCTTTACGAAACCCGTACGCTGTTGAAGGCGGCGGGCTATGCTCTCGATTAGGAATAGACATGGCCGAATGGCTTTATGAAGAAGGCATTGGCGAATTCCGTGCCGCGCTGGTGGAAAATGGTCGCCTGGTCGAGGCGCTGATCGAGCGGGAAACTGGTGGCGTGCGCGCAGGTGCGGTAGCGCAAGGGCGCCTGACCCAGACGCTTATTCCCAAAAAGCGCGGCATTGTCCGGCTGACAAGCCAGGAAGAGGTGCTGATCGAACCAATGCCGCCGCGCACGTCGGAAGGGTCGACCGTGCTGGTCGAAATATTGCGCGAGGCGATCCCTGAAGAAGGCCGCCCCAAGCGCGCCAAGGGCCGGATCGCTCAACCAGGCAGCAAGCCGCATGCCGGGCCAAGCCTGCTGCAACGGCTGCGCGCCACCGGCGTCCCCGTCGTCCCCTGCCCCGCGCATGAGGAGGACCGGCTGGAAGCGGTCGGCTGGACCGAATTGATGGAAGAGGCGATCAGTGGAGATGTCGGCACGGAAGCCGCCGCGCTGCGTCTTTACGTTACGCCAGCCATGCTGCTGATCGACGTTGACGGGTCGCTGCCACCTGCGCAGCTTGGTCCCAAGGGCGCAAAGATCGCGGCGCAGACGATTCGCCGCATGGGACTTTCCGGGTCGATCGGCATCGACCTGCCAACCATGAACAACAAGGATGAGCGGATGATCGCCGCGGCGCAGATCGACAAATATCTGCCGCTGCCATTCGAGCGCACGGCGGTTAACGGATTTGGCTTCCTCCAGATCATCCGCAAGCGCGAGCGGGCCAACCTTATCGAACTGCTGCGCGCCGATCCGGTCGAGACGGCGGCACTGGCGCTGCTGCGCCGGGCGGAGCGGCACGGCAATGGCGGCGCAGTGACACTGACCGCTGCTCCTGCGATCATCGACCTGCTCCATCGCAAGAGTGACTGGATCGAGCAATTGGCCAAGCGGCGCGGCGGTGCGATCACCCCGACGGCGGACGCGACGCTGGCGTTGGGAGCGGGCCATGCCGCCTAAAGCCGCCGCCTGCCCGGTCTGCCGTCAGCCCGTAAAGCCCGAAACCCGCCCGTTTTGCAGCCCCGCCTGCCGCGACCGCGACCTGCTGCAATGGCTGGGCGAAGGCTATCGCGTGCCGGGGCCAGCGGCAGACGAAGGGATGCAAAAAAGCAGCGATTATGGGCTAGACAGCGACGCAGATTGACGACTATAGGCACGCTTCCATCGGGCGGAGCCATCCGCAGTTGGCCGTGCCTGGATAGCTCAGTTGGTAGAGCAAGCGATTGAAAATCGCTGTGTCGGCGGTTCGAATCCGTCTCCGGGCACCATTTTTTCCTCATCTTCATCACGCCAACCGCAGCCAATATGGCAGTGGGCGATTGCGCTGACCATGCGGCGGCTTTAGCCTTGGGCTTGCCCCCTCCTGCCGCGAGTGTTTGTCTGTCGATGCGTCTGTTTGCCCGTTGTCTTGCCATTCTGTCGGTCCTGCTTTCGTCCAGCTTTGCCAGTGCGGCGCCTACAAACCGAGCGACGCCCGGCTATATCCGGGTGGCGATCGAGACGTCGGTGGGGACGATCACCGTGGCACTCGATACGAAGCGCGCGCCGCAGACGTCGGCCAACTTCCTGACCTATGTGGATGACGGACGGTTCGACGGCGTGACCTTCTATCGTGCGGCGCGGCGCAAGAGCGATCCGAAACAAGGACTGATCCAGGGCGGGATCGATATGGACGTGCGGCGATCGCTGCCGCCGGTGGTGCATGAGCCGACCAGCCAGACCGGGATTCGCCACCTGGACGCCACCTTGTCCATGGCGCGGCCCAATCGGACCAATTCGGCGATGGGCAATTTCTTCATCACCATTGGCGCGACCCCCACGATGGATGCGCGCGAAGGGTCTATCGGCTATGCCGCGTTCGGCCATGTCGTCGGCGGGATGGACGTGGTCAAAAAGATACTGGCGGTGCCGACCTGTTGCGGAACCGGACCGATGCGGGGGCAGATGATCATAAAGCCCGTCAAAATCCTGCGAGCGCGGCGGATCGACGGGAAGCCGAAACCGACGCGCGGGGTCAAGCCGTGGCTGATCGGGTTGAAAAGGCCGACAGTGAGATAGACATAGGTAGCGCAATTTTGAGCGGGAGGTCGGGATGGCGGGACGGATCAGGATCGGCATTGGCGGCTGGGTGTTCGAGCCGTGGCGCGGGACTTTCTATCCCGTCGGGCTGCGGCAGAAGGATGAACTGGCCTATGTCGGGCAACATCTGACCGCGACCGAGATTAACGCGACCTATTACAGCACGCAGAAACCGGCGACTTTCGCGGGTTGGGCGAAGGCGGTCCCGGACGGCTTCCAGTTCGCGGTCAAGGCTTCGCGCTATTGCACCAACAGGCGGGTGCTGGCGGAAGCGGGCGAATCGGTTGGCAAATTTGTCGGGCAAGGCATAGCCGAACTGGGCGACCGGCTGGGTCCGATCTTGTGGCAGTTCATGCCGACCAAGGCGTTCGATCCCGACGATTTCGGCGCGTTCCTGAAGCTGCTGCCCGCCAGCGTCGATGGCGTGCCGCTGCGCCACGCGCTGGAGGTGCGGCACGCCAGTTTCGACGATCCGGCCTTTCTGGCAATGGCGCGGGACGCGGGAGCGGCGATCGTGCTGGCGGATCATGAGACCTATCCGGCGATCCGGGGTGCCGATGTCGGCTTTTCCTACACGCGGCTGATGCAGACATTGGAGGGCGAAAGCACGGGCTATAGCGCGGCGGCGCTGACGGACTGGGCGGAACGGCTGCGGGCGCAGGCCGCGGCAGGCGATGCCTTTGCCTTCTTCATCAGTGGCGCGAAGGTGCGCAATCCCGCGGCAGCGCTGGCGCTGAGTGCGGCCATATAGTCACAGTCTGTTGCATTTGTTGCAATCGAAATGCCGTGCTTTGCGATTGTTACAAAATCTTGACGGGCGCATAGGCCCGGTCCGCCCATATGGGGCGGCAATGAACGATCATATTGGAGTTATATATGCGACAGGCTTTTCAGGGCGCTGCGCTGGTGGTTGCGGTTGGCGTGCAGATGCTGACCTTCTATTCGGTGCTTTACGCCTGAGCGCTATCCGCGCTCTTCTATATCCCCAATCATCGGGATGATAAAAAGCCGCCCAGGGCCAATGCCGGGGCGGCTCTTTTATTATGGAACGACTGTGATCCAACTTGGCGTTGGCTCAGCCTTCAGCAAGCCAGCCAGCGAGCAGATAAGCCACAACGCCGACCGGGCCGAGTGCGCAGAGCGTCAGCAACACAGTGGCGACGCGGATCAGCGTGACGTCAATTCCCGTGCGGTTGGACAAGCCCGCGCACACGCCCATGATCTTGCCGTGGCGACGGTCGAGGGTGAAGCTGTTGTTCATGAATCTGGCCTTCTGGTAATGCAGTTGAAAATACGGGTCGATCAGGCGATCGGCAGAACCGGCACGGCCGCGCTGACGAACAGGCTGGCGACGAGGAAAGCGCCGACAAGAGCGACGGCGGTGTTGTGGACCTTGGCGATGGACATGGTAGAAACTCCCTGATTTTTGGCTGGTCGGATGATCCGGCCTTGATGCCAAACAGGATTGCAGGAGCCGTGCCAGTTTCACTTTTGCCCGGAAATTCGCGATTTTCAGGCGTCATGTCCGCAAGTTCGCCCGCGTTCATTTCCATCAATTGGGGAAATTTCCCGTTTATCGGTATAATTTTCACAGGAGCAGCATGAGCAGCCCCTTGCTTTTCGTCTATGGCACGTTGCGCCCCGGCTTCGACGGGCCGATGGCGCGCTGGCTGCGCAGCGTGGCCCCCGCCGTCGGTTTGGCCACGGCGCGCGGCTCGCTATATCGGGTGGAAGCCTATCCGGGCTTCGTGCCCGATGATGCAGGCGAGGTGATGGGTCATCTGTTCGCCCTGCCCGACCCGGCAGCGCTACTCGCCCGACTGGACGAATATGAGCAATGTACCGTGCATTTCCCCGAACCGCACGAATATCGGCGGGAGAAGGTGAACGTGCAGAGCCCTGATGGCCCTATTGAGGCCTGGACCTATATTTACACGCGCGACGCGACCGGGCTGGAGCGGATTGCGAGTGGGGATTTTCTGGCCGGATAGTCCGGCACCCGTTCGCCCTGCGCCATTCGACGCCTTATCCCCCTTCGCGAAGGAAAGGGCTGTCGTTTGGCAGGCGCGCGAACGGGTGTCAGCAGGGTCCGCCTATTTCTGCTTCATCGCCTGCACCGCCGCCAGCGTGGATTTGACATGTTCGGCATAGTTCATTTCCGAATGGACGAAGGCGATGCGGCCAGACGGAGCGATGACATAGGAGGTACGGTCGGTCATGCCCGGCCGCATCTTGAGCGCGACGTCATAGCCCGACACGATCCCCGGCCCGGCCGAAGCAACGGCGAACTTGCCCGCGCATTCCTTGGTCGAAAACGCCACCAGATCATCAACGGGGTCTGCCGACATGCCGATGACGGTCGCACCGGCCGCCTTGAACTTGTCGATATTCTCGGCAAATTCGCGCGCTTCGGCCGAACAGCCCGGCGTGAACGCCTTGGGGAAGAAATAGAGGACGACAGGGCCGCGCTTCAACTGATGCGACAGGGTCAGGGTGAAAGTCTTGCCCGCCTGCGCACCGCGCGTGGTGAAATCGGGTGCCTTGGCCCCGACGGCAAGGGCAGCCATGGCCCCGCTCGATCCTAGCAGGGTCGCGGCGGCGGCAAGCAACAGGGTTAGACGCTTCATCATCAGGCTCCTTAAACGGACGGTCAGGCGGCGGGCGCGGGCGGCTCCCACAATTCGATGGCATTGCCTTCGGGATCATGAATGCGGGCAAAACGCCCGACATCGGGATGATCCCATTCCGCATTGGTGATGACGGCAATGCCCGCATCCCGCAAGCCGGTCAGAAGGGAATCGAGATCGGATACCCGCAGATTGATCATGAACGCCTTGTCCGCGGCGAAATAATCGCTGTCGGCCTTGAACGCGGCAAACACCATCGGTCCGCCCAATGTTCGCCAGGTCCATTCGTCAGGCTGGGCGTCGGGATCGGACACGCAGCCCGCACCCACGCCCAGATGGGTGCGATACCAGGCGTTGAGCGCATCCGGATCATGCGCGCGAAAAAATAGTCCGCCCATTCCCAGTACCGGCATGCCATGCTTTCCTTCCTTCATGATCGGGCCGGAGGATAGCATGCCCGCAAAGGTCCGTCACGGCAGGAGACAGGAACCGCCGGGCGTTTCGCCGGTTCTTGCAGGATGCGCCCTGCCCTTGCCCTGCTGCCGGTGATCGCCCTTGCTGCCTGCGACAAGCCTGCCGACAAACAGACGTCGCAACCCGGCGTCGTGGCCAATATCAATGCTCCGATCGAGCCTGCGCCGGAAGCGCCGCCGCCAGCCAACGTCACTGCGCCAACACCGTCGCCCGACCAAGCGACATCGGGGAAGATTCCGATCGATCTACAGGGTCGCTGGACCGGGGTGAGCAATCGGTGCGGGGACAGGGCAGCCGATCTGGAACTGAACATCCTGCCCGACCAGCTGGTTTTTCATGAAAGCGTCGGCACGGTCGAAGCGGTAACGCCCGGCGCGAAAGGCGAAGTCGCGGTCAAGGCGGCATTCACTGGCGAAGGTCAAAGCTGGACCCGCACGCTGACGCTGCGACCGGCGGCGGACGGTGCGACGCTGACGATCGTCAATGACGGGGCGGCGGTGACGCGCAAGCGCTGCTAAACGCTTTCCCATGGCGATGGACCGGGCTACAGCCGGACGATGATCGGCCGCCTGACCCTGAGCGATTTCCGCAATCATGCGGACGCGCTGATCGTGCCCGATCATGGCTTCATCCTGCTGACCGGCGACAATGGTGCGGGCAAGACCAATATATTGGAGGCGGTGTCGATGCTGGCGCCCGGACGCGGGCTGCGCGGCGCGGCGTTGCGGGCCATGGCGCGGCAGGACGGGCCGGGCGGATTTGGCATCGCGGCAGAGGTGGATGGGGTCGTGCTGGGCACCGGCGTGGTCGCTGCGACGCCCGACCGACGGCAGGTGCGGATCGGCGGGGTAGCATCATCGGCCAATGCACTGGCCGACCATCTGTCGATCGTCTGGCTGACCCCGGCGATGGACCGGCTGTTTCTGGACAGCCCCGGCGGGCGGCGGCGTTTTCTGGATCGATTGACGCTGGCGCTGCATCCAGCCCATGCCGCCCACAGCGCGCGTTATGATGCAGCGATGCGGGCGCGTAACCGGCTGCTCACCGACCAGCGCCGGGCCGATCCAGCCTGGCTCGCCGCGCTGGAAGCGCAGATGGGCGAGCATGGCGTGGCGCTGGCGGCAGCGCGCAGCGATCTGGTCGCGCGGCTGAACCTGGCCTTGGCGGGGCAGCCCGACGCACCCTTTGCCCGTCCCATGATCGCGATAGAAAGCGAGGAGGATGGCAGCGACCTGCCCCTGGCCGAACGGCTGGCGCGGGAAAGGCGGCGCGATGCGGCGGCGGGGCGCACCTTGTCCGGGCCACACCGGCACGACCTGTCGGTGCTCCACATCGCCAAGGGCCAGCCAGCCGCCCTGTGTTCGACCGGTGAGCAAAAGGCTTTGCTGCTGTCGATCCTGCTGGCTCATGCCACGCTGGTCGCCGAGCAGCGCGGCCAACCGCCCGTGCTGTTGCTCGATGAAGTGGCCGCGCATCTCGACCCGTCGCGACGGGCCGCCTTGTTCGATCGGCTGGAACATACGGGCGGGCAGGTATGGATGACAGGCACGGAATCGAGCCTTTTCAACGAATTATCATCTGCAACCCGGCTGACTGTAACAGCGGGTCATGTTTTTCGTTCCGCAATATAACCCGCCACCGCAACGACTCGTCGCCCGGCACTTTTCAACGCGCCCTTGCTCTGCCCTAAAGCATCTCAACGGGGCAAAAGCCTGAATCAAAGTCGGGGTCGCATTCGCATGATCGTTAGTTTTCAACGGCTTATCGCCGGTGCTATGCTTGCGTTCTCTTTCCTGATCGTTACGCCTGCGACCGCTGGTGTTCTGCAATGCGTTCCGTTTGCTCGTCAGGTGTCGGGCATCCAGCTCCACGGCAATGCCAATACCTGGTGGGACCAGGCGCAAGGCCGTTATGATCGCGGTCATGAACCGCGTGTCGGCGCTGTCCTGTCCTTCGCCTCCAGCCGCGCCATGCCGGTCGGTCATGTCGCGATGGTGAGCAAGGTGGTCAGCCCGCGCGAAGTGCTGCTGACCCATGCCAACTGGTCCTATCGCGGCGGTATCGAACGCAATGTCCGCGCCGTGGACGTGTCCGCCAACAATGACTGGTCGGATGTCCGCGTATGGTATGGCCCGATCGGCAATCTGGGGCTGCGCTCCAATCCGGCAAACGGCTTCATCTATGCCGACCAGCCCAAGGACATCGAACAGCCGGTGCAGGTCGCCATGGCTGACGCCGTCACCGACGCCAGTGTCACCGGCGCTGCCCGTTCGGCTTTCTGAACGGCTTAACCTCTTCATAAAGGGTCCGATCTAGGATCGATCCCGGTGGGGCGATTCTTTAGGTTTCGGAATCGCATATGGTTCGACAGTTACGCTGGGCGGCAATGTGCCTGCTGTCTGGTCTGAGCGCGGCACCCCTGTTGGGTGCGAGCGCACTGCAATGCGTGCCTTACGCGCGCATTGTGTCAGGGGTGGAGATTCGCGGCGACGCGCTGACCTGGTGGGACCAGGCTGCGGCGCAATATCAACGCGGGCATGAGCCGAAAAAGGGTGCCGTGCTGGCCTTCCGTCCAGTCGGGCCGATGACATTGGGGCATGTCGCCGTGGTCAGCCGCGTGCTGGACGACCGGCGTGTGCTGATCCGCCATGCCAACTGGTCAGCGCCGGGCGCGATTGAGGAGGATGTGCTGGCGATCGACGTGTCGGATGCGGGCGACTGGAGCCAGGTGCGGGTGTGGCATAGCCCAACCGCGCAGATGGGTGCGCGCACCAATCCGACATTCGGCTTCATCTACCCGGCCAAGGCGAAGCTGCACGAATTTACGCCCGACCCGGCGCTGGGTAGCAGCGTCCGTTTTGCCCGTGTCGATCGCGACCAGTGGGACGATGTACGCCTGCCTGCCGGAGTGACGCCGTCGCGCAGTACGCCAACTTATACGCGCGGTCAGCCAGCGGCGCCGAAAATGGCACAGGCCAAGGCGACGGCGCGCAAGGCCGCGCCGAAATTGGAGACCGACCCCTTCATCGTCGAATATGCCGACAGCACCCCATCGCAACGGACGCTGAGCGCGATCATCGCCGATGTGAAGCGGGAAACGAGACTGAACTGACCGACGCTAATGCGCCGATGCCGGTCATTCGGCGTCGGCGGATTTCTCTTCGGACGGTTCCGCTGGGTTCTGGAACCAGGCTTCGACCGGCCCGCTCAACTTGATCGTCAGCGGATTGCCGTGGCGGTCGCGAGTCTTGCCGGCGGCAACACGAATCCAGCCTTCGGAAATCGAATATTCCTCCACATCATTGCGTTCGCGTCCCTTGAAGCGAATGCCGATCCCGCGCTGAAGGACGTCCATGTCGAAATGCGGGCTGCGCGGGTTGGTGGAAAGATGATCGGGGGGCGTGTCGCTCATGGTGAGATGCTTCCTGCAATGTTGCGCCCGCGCCTAGCCGTTTGCCCGCGATGCTGCAACCCGCCTCCGGTTGGCGGCGGGTTGCAGGCTGGTCATGCCATTAGCGGCAGATGCGCACGCGCACGTCGCGGCGGCGATAATAGTCGTAGCGCCATTCGGTCCAGCAGCGCTGGCGATAGCCACGATAATAGCGGCGATTGTCGCGCCAGTCGCGCCGATGGCCGCGCCAGTGGCGGCGATTGTCCCACCGGCCATTGTTCCAGTGATGCCCACGGTCGCCGCGCCAGCCGTCACGATAGCCGCCATGATATTGTGCCTGCGCCGGGACTGCCATGCTCAGCCCCGCCACGGTCAGGCCAAGCGCCGCGGCACCTTTCCAGATGATGTTCATATCCTGCTCTCCTCACTGCCCCGCCGCTCCAGAGGCAGGACCATGAGGGGACAATGGCCCAAGCCGACTGAACCGTCCGCGAACACGCCATTTAGCGGCGGTTCAGCCAGTCAGCGGCCCTGAAGCGCGGCTTCCGTTTCCTGCATATAATCGCGGGTGATCGGCAGGGTGCGCCGGTTGCGGGCATATTGAACCTGGTAATTGACCATGCCGCCATGTTCGAACACCGTCGCCGCGCCCGCCAGATAGAAGGTCCAGAGGCGAAAAAATCGTTCGTCGTACAGCGCGATGATATCCGCCCGGTGGGCCATCGCCCGCTTGTACCATTGGCGGATGGTCAGGCCATAATGGATGCGCAGGACCTCCGCATCCGTGACCATCAGCCGCGTACCCTCGCTGCCGGCCACCATTTCCGACAGGGCCGGGATGTAGCCGCCGGGGAAGATATATTTCTGGGTGAAGGCGTCGGTCGTGCCCGGCCCGCCCATGCGGCCGATTGTATGGACCAGCATCACCCCGTCCGGTGTCAGCAGATCATGGCATGTGTTGAAGAAGGTGCGGTAATGGGCCGTGCCGACATGTTCGAACATGCCGACCGATACGATTCGGTCGAACGGGCCGGTCATGTCGCGATAGTCAATCAGTTCGAAGCGGACATGGTCTGAAACCCCCGCGTCGGCCGCCCGCTGCCGTGCGATCTTGAGTTGTTCTTCCGAAAGGGTGATGCCCGTCACATCGACGCCGCAGGTGCGGTGCAGGTAGAGCGCCATGCCGCCCCAGCCACAGCCGATATCCAGCACCCGCATCCCCGGCTTGAGCAGCAGCTTGGCGGCGATATGGGCCTTCTTGTCCTCCTGTGCCTGATCCAGGCTGATGCCCGCTTCATTGTCCGCGTCGGGCCAATAGGCGCAGCTATATTGACGGTCGCGGTCGAGGAAGAGGGCATATAGCGCGGCGGACAGGTCATAATGATGGGCGACATTGGCCTTTGCCCGCGCCTTGTGATTGGCGCGCCACAATTTTTGCCGGACGGTGCCAAGACCGCGCGCCAGCACATTCTTTGCGTCAATGGAACGGCCGCTTTCCCATGGATTATTGGCGCGAATCATGGAGAGGAATTCCAGGATGCCGCCGCCCTCGATCGTCACCCGCCCGTCGATATAGGCTTCGGCCATGCCCAGTCGCGGATCGCGCACAATGTCGAAGGCGACCCTTTTATCCTGCAACCGCAACGCCAGATCGGGAAAGGCCGGATCGGCTTTGCCGACGGTGAAATGCGCGCCATCTGGGGTAAAAATGGTCAACTGGCCACGGGTGACCAACCGCCGCAATATTCGCTCGAACAGTGTCATGACGATACCTTGTCACTCACAGGAACGCAGATCAAATCCCCGCATACCAATCATAACCGGCATAATCCTCCCAAAAGCCGCCCTTGCCCTTGCCGATGCCGTCCAGGGTCGCGACGGCTTCGATCCCCATCAGATATTTGGCCTGCTTATACCCCAATTGCCGCTCGACACGCAGACGGAGCGGGGCGCCGTTGGCGACAGTCAGCGGGCGATCGTTGAGCGCATAGGCAAGGATCGTCTGGGGATGGAAAGCGTCGAACCGGTCGATACTTTCATAATATGGCCGCCCCCCGCCCATATCGTCGGCACAGCGAAAGACGAGATAACGCGCGCGGTCACTCAGTCCCGCGGTCTCCAATATGGGTTTGAGCGGGACGCCGCGCCATTTGCCGATCGCGCTCCAGCCTTCGACGCAGTCATGGCGGGTGATCTGGGTGCGGTGAGGCATCGCCTGCAACTGGGCCAAAGACAGCGACAGCGGGCGCGCCACCAGTCCGGTCACAGGCAGTCGCCAATCGGCAAAGCCGCTGCGCCACAATGCCTTATAGGCAGGCGTATTGGGATTGGCCGTACCGTTGGCGCGGAAGATAGGCGAGATCTGATCGGGGCGGAATTCCTGCGCCAGCGCGTCACGCGCCATCAGGCTGCGCTGCGCCCAGCGATGGAAATTTTCGGCCGAGAAGAGGGCTTCCCGCACGGCCTCGTTACGGCCAAGCCGGTCGCATCCCGCCAGCGTCGCTGTGGCGCCCAACAGCAAATGGCGGCGGGTGAGAATCATGGGCGTTCCTCCGGCACGCGATAGCGGCCCGTGATCATCGATCGCACCTCGTTCACCGGCCCGGCAAGAAGCACCATCAGGATATGGACGAGGAAAAAGGCGACCAGCGCGAAGGCGGCGATAAAGTGGAGAGAGCGCGCCGATTGCCGTCCGCCGAACAGATCGACCAGCCATGGCCACGCCGCATTCATGCCGGGCGCCATGGTCAGCCCGGTCAGGATGATCAGCGGCAACAGAATGAAGATGACGCCGATATAGCTGGCCTTTTGCAGCACATTGTAGCGCAACGCCGCGTCGCCGGTGGGAAAGCGCAGCCGCGCGTGGTCCTTGATGTCCTGCCAGATATGACGCGGGGCGAGATCATCGCGACGGAAGGCGAGATCGCGGGCGATGTGCCGGTTGGCGAGGCTCCAGAGCATGTAGAAGAGCAGCGCAAAGGCAAAGATCGGCGCAGCGGTCAGGTGCCAGTGGCGCGACATGGCCAGATTATAAAACGCAGGCAGCGTAAGCCATCCGGGGAAGCGATCCAGTTCGAGCCAGGCGGCATCGAAATTCGCACCATAATGCCCCCAATAAAGACGAGGATGGGCGTTGAAGATGCCCAGCCCGCTGGTGAACAGCGTGTAGAGCAGGGCTGCGTTCAGCCAGTGCCACAGCCGCGTCGACAGGCGGTGCCGCTTGACTGTGCCGGTTGCCTTCTTGGGGGTCTGGCTGTCCATGGTCCCTATCCTAACCGATCGCGCGGCCCAGTCCACGGCTGTTCGCAATGGCGCGCGCCTGCCATTCCATCATGTTGTTACACTTTTGCAACAGACAGTTGAAATCATTTGAAATAAAGACCTTGCCCCTTTGCAAACGAAAAGAGCCAACCTAGATGGCGATTGCGCGACGACGATGCCGATCGCAACCATATAAGCCACTGACAAGGTGGATATATGGGCAAGAGGAACCATGTCATTTTTATCGTTATTTCTTTGCATCGAACCTGAACGCTGGATGAATTAGCCATTCGGCCATGAATATATATTGAGGACTTTATGAAAACTGTGATTTTCGCAGCGATCGCTGCTGCCTGTGTTTCGGCCCCTGCTTTCGCTCAGGATGCTGCGCCCTTCACCGGGCCGCGCGCGGGCGTGACGCTGGGCTATGACAATGCGGGTGACGAGGACGGCTTCGCCTATGGCGTGACCGCCGGCTATGACCTGGCGCTCGCACCGCGCATCACCGGCGGCGTCGAAGTCAGCCTGGGCGACACCACTGTCGGCGATTCCGGCGTGGAAATCAGCCGTGATCTCGCCGCGTCGCTGCGCCTCGGCTTCGTCGCCACCCCGCGCGTCCTGGCGTTCGGCAAGGTCGGCTATGCCACTACCCGCATCGAAACGCTGGGCGTTGGCGCGGCGTTCGAGGGCGTCCGTTTCGGCGGCGGTCTGGAATTCGCCGCGACCCCCAACACTTATATCTCGGCTGAATATCAGCGCACCGAATATGAGCAGAATATCGGTGGTCGTGACGCCGCGATGGTTGGCGTCGGCTTCCGTTTCTGATCCTTGTCGATCAGTTTGGAATAAGGGAAAGGGCGGTCCGTGGGGCCGCCCTTTTTCTATGCAGGCAGAGGTTTGAGGTCCGGTGCGACCCAGCCCCTGCGCGCCGCAACCGACATCAGCGTCGCCCGCGACCAGTAAGCGAAAAGCCAGTCCTTGTTCCCCAGCGGCGACGCCATCAGCGCAGCGAAGGCGCTGGCGGGCGTTGAGTCCGGCGGCAGGGCGGCGAGTGTCATGCGGGTCATGTGCAACGATGCCTGGGTGATGGTTTCATGATAGCCGCCCATGTCGCTGTTCACCCCGCCCACACTCTCATTATAGCGGCGGATCATGTCGGGCATATCGCGTTCCGGTACGATGTCGGGACGTTGAAGGATCAGCCAAAGGGCGGTCGCAAAATGCGCGCCGTGGGTCCAGGCCGCCTTGGGCAGGGTGCAACCGCAAAAGCCGGTCGCCAGCCGCTCAATCTCTTCATCGGTCATCGTCAGTCCCCCACAATGAAAAGCCCCGCCGTTGCGGGCGGGGCTTGCTGCATCCTGTCGCCGTGGGGCGACGATCAGCCGAGCGCCGCCTGCTTTTCCTCGGCCAGCCGGTCGAGTTCGGCGCGGCTTTTCTTTTCGCTGGCCGATTTGAGTTGTCCGCAGGCCGCCATGATGTCGCGCCCGCGGGGGGTGCGGACCGGGGCCGAAATGCCGCCTTCGAACACTATGCTGCTGAACGCGCGAATCCGGTCGGGCGTCGAACATTCATAGTCCGTGCCGGGCCAGGGGTTGAACGGGATCAGGTTGACCTTGGCCGGCAACTTATACTTGCGGATCAGGCGGACCAGTTCGCGCGCATCCTCATCGCTGTCATTCTTGTCCTTGATCATCACATATTCAAAGGTGATGCGGCGCGCATTGCTGGCCTTGGGATAGTCGGCGCAGGCCTGGAGCAGTTCCTCTATCCCATATTTCCTGTTGATCGGCACCAGTTCGTCGCGCACTTCCTTGGTCACGGCATGCAGCGAGACGGCCAGATTGACGCCGATTTCCTCGCTGGCGCGCGCCATCATCGGAATGACGCCGCTGGTCGACAGGGTGATGCGGCGGCGCGAGAGGGCAAGGCCATCGCCGTCCATGACGACTTTCAGCGCATCGCGGACATGCTCGAAATTATAAAGCGGTTCGCCCATGCCCATCATGACGATATTGGTCAGCATCCGCCCGTCGGGCGAATATTGCGGGGCGTCCTCATCTTCATCGTCCGGCACCGCGGCAGCGCTGCCCATATTCCCCTTGGGCCATTCGCCCAGCGCATCGCGCGCCAGCATGACCTGACCCACGATTTCGCCCGGCGTAAGGTTGCGGACCAGTCGCATCGTGCCGGTGTGGCAGAAGCGGCAGTTGAGGGTGCAGCCGACCTGGCTCGACACGCACAGCGTGCCGCGATCGGCATCGGGGATGAACACCATTTCATAATCCTGCCCGTCGTCCGACCGGAGCAGCCATTTGCGCGTGCCATCGTTCGAAACCTGCGCCTCCACCACCTGCGGGCGACCGACGACAAAGCGCTCCGCCATCCAGCCGCGCATCGGCTTGGCAAGGTCGGTCATCGCTTCAAAATCCGTCTCGCCGCGATGATAGAGCCAGTGGAACAGCTGTTTGGAGCGCAGCTTGGCGGCTTTTGCGTCCAGCCCCGCTTCCTCCAGCACCGACTTGATCTGCGGGCGCGACAGGCCGAGCAGGTCGGTGCGGCCATCGGCGCGCGGCGTCACGGCGCGCGGCACGGGCACAGGGTCGACAAGGCCGGGAATCGGCATGATGGGGTTGGCGGCTGATTGCATGATCGCGCCCATAGTCGATTTTCGGCGACGATTAAAGCGTTGCCGCTTTACCGCAGCCGCGCGCACCCCAGCGCGGCCGCGTCGATCGCGGTCGCCGCGCCGCGCAGGGCGTAGGCGTCGGCAAAGGCGCGGCCCTGCGCGTCTCTGGTCTGGATGCTCATGCTGCTGGCGGATCGCATGGCGGCGATGATCGTGGCGTCGCCGCGGGCGTCGGCGGCCCAGGCGTCGCTGCGCCCCGCGACCAGGGTGAAGCGGCGTTCGCCGACGGTGAGCGTCACTGGCGCCTTGTCCGCACGGTTGCGGCTCAGGCGGAAATGGACCTGGCCGCGCACCTTCTGCCGTGGCCAGGTGCCGACCGCCGCGAAGCCCGGACTGACCCGCCCGGCGCGCTTGACGGGGCGGGCAATCGCGTAACAGCGCGGCGTGGCGGGATCCCGGAACGCCCCCCAGGTTTCGAACATGCCCAGCGAATCACGCGCGAACGCAGGCGATGCGACCAGCAGCAAGATCATCAGACAGGCGGCGATGCGGCTCATCTGCCAAGGCAGAGCGCACCCTGTCCCGTTTTGCAAGGGTGCTGCTGCGCGAAAGCGCGAGCGAGTGCTTGCCCATGCCGCAACAGCGGTTATGAAGAACCATCCATCATAGTCACCCGGATTCGACTGCATCCGGGCACTTGCAGAAAAAGAAACGGACAGAACAGGGACATGAAGGCCACCATCGAACGCGCGACGCTGTTGAAGAGCCTGAGCCACGTCCAGTCGGTGGTCGAGCGGCGCAACACGATTCCGATCCTGTCCAACGTGCTGATCGAAGCGTCGGCGGACGGCGCTATCAAGCTGATGGCGACCGATCTGGACCTGCAGGTGGTCGAAAGTATTTCGGCGCAGGTGGAGCAGGCTGGCGCGACCACCATATCCGCCCACACTTTGTTCGACATTGCGCGCAAGCTGCCCGAAGGTAGCCAGGTGTCGCTGGCGGCGGCCGATGGCAAGATGCTGATTCAGGCCGGGCGCGCGCGCTTCAACCTGTCCACCCTGCCCCGCGACGATTTCCCGGTGATCGCCGAGGGCGACCTGCCGACCAGCTTCGAACTGCCCGCCGAAACATTGAAGCAGATCATCGACAAGACGCGCTTTGCGATCTCGACCGAAGAGACGCGCTATTATCTGAACGGCATCTATTTCCATGTGTCCGATGATGGCCAGCCAGTGCTGAAAGCCGCGGCGACCGATGGCCATCGCCTCGCCCGCGTCACCGTGCCTCGTCCCGATGGCGCGGACGGGATGCCCGGCATCATCGTCCCGCGCAAATGCATCGGCGAACTGCGCAAATTGCTCGACGAGGTCGAAGGGTCGGTGCAGATTTCGCTGTCCGCCAGCAAGATCCGCTTTGGCCTGGGCAGCGCGATCCTGACCAGCAAGCTGATCGACGGCACCTTCCCCGACTATAGCCGCGTCATCCCGACCGCCAACGACAAGCTGCTCAAGATCGACCCGCGCAGCTTCGAGGAAGGGGTTGATCGCGTTGCGACCATCGCGACCGAAAAGACCCGCGCGGTCAAGATGAGCCTGGACCGCGACAAGATCACCCTGTCGGTCACCAGCCCCGAAAATGGCACCGCCGCCGAAGAAGTGTCCGGCGTGTTTCAGGGCGAGGGTTTCGACATCGGCTTCAACGCGCGCTACCTGCTCGACATATTGGGACAGATCGACAGCGAGACGGTCGAATTGCATCTGGCCGATGCCGCCGCGCCTACGCTGATCCGCGAGAATGACCGCAGCCCTGCGCTCTATGTATTGATGCCGATGCGGGTGTGACCAAAGCCATGTCTAACGAGCGCGTTTAGTGTCGTTAAACATGCAAAAGTCCCCTTATTTGAAGTAATTCTATGTAAAGGAACGGACGTTAAACAACGCGCATGTCTCGATTGCGCGCGTCCCTGTCCGATACTCCCTCCCGCTCCATGTCCCTCATGGTCGCGCTGGGGCTGGCAGAGAGCGGGACCGAGGTGGCCGCGTCCTGGATTTCAGGCGCATTCGTCCAGATCGCTCGGCTATGGCCGCTGATCCTGCTGTCCAAGCTGTGCGTGATAAGCCTGCTGGGCATCCCGCTCTTCCGTCCCGATGATGCGCAGCAGTTCGGCGTCCTGGTCGTGATGCTGCTGGTGGACGGCGCGTTGATGCTGGTGCCGCGCTGGCCGGTGTTTCAGGAGCGGATGCCCCACATCCAGAATTGGCTGATGCTGCCAATGCTGTTCCTGTCCGGCCTCAGCTTCAGCCTGTGGTTAAAGCATGATCCGAAAACGGTGTCGGACTCGCTGTTCCTGGCCGCTGTGCCGGAACTGGCAGTCGCGCTGCTGGCGGTATGCATCGTGGGCGACCGCCGTTTGTTGGGGATCAGCTATTTTCTGGGTGCGCTGCTTGTGTCGGTGGCGGCAAAGGCGGGCCCGGCGCAGATCGGCCTGCTGGTCAGTTGCGTTATCATCATGGCAGTCGCCACGCTGCGACAGGCGACGGCGGACCGCGAGCGGGCCATCGAACGCCAGCGGCAGGATTTGCGTGCGCAGCGATCTGACCGGCTTTTGCAGGAGCATGAGCGCACCGGGCGCGGCTGGTTCTGGGAAACCGACCGGCAGGGTTGCCTGACCTATATTTCCGATACACTCGTTCGCACATTGGACGCGCCCAAGGGTGGGCTGATCGGCCGGCCGATCACTGAAATGATCCGCCCCGGCGACAAGCAGCAGGGCGATGGGGAGCGCACGCTGGGTTTTCACCTGTCGGCACGCACTGGCTTTTCCGACATTTCCGTCCGCGCTGCCATGGCGAAGGAGGAACGCTGGTGGTCGATTTCCGGCCAGCCGGTATTCAATGAATATGGCCAGTTCCACGGTTTTCGCGGATCAGGCACCGACCTGACCGAAATGCGTCGCAGCCAGGCGGAAGTCACGCGGCTGGCCCAGTTCGATTCACTGACCGGCCTCGCCAACCGCATTCAGATGCTGCGTTCGTTGGAGCAGGCTGTGGCCGACCGGCATGGCAAAGCGGGCGATTGCACGCTGATGATGCTGGACCTGGACCGGTTCAAGAGCGTCAACGATACGCTGGGCCATCCGGCAGGTGACGCACTGCTGCGGCAGGTGAGCCAGCGATTGCAGCGGGTCGTAGGCGACCGGGGCCTGGTCGGGCGTCAGGGCGGTGATGAATTCAAGATATTGCTGCCGGGTCGCCAGGATCAGGCGCAACTGGCGCAACTGGCGCAGAACATCATCGCCACCGTGTCGCAACCCTATTCGATCGAGGGAACGGCGGTCGTCATCGGCGTGTCGATCGGCATTTCATCTTGTCCGCAGGACGGGGTGACAGCCGACGCGCTGATCCGCAACGCCGACCTGGCACTCTATGCGGCCAAGGGCAATGGCCGCGGCGTCCACCGCTTCTATTCGTCGGACATGCATGCCGATGCCGAAGATCGCCGCCAGCTGGAGGAGGATCTGCGCCACGCGCTGGCCGCCGACGGGCTGCATCTGGTCTACCAGCCGGTGGTGTCGTCCAAGACG
This sequence comes from Sphingobium sp. GW456-12-10-14-TSB1, assembly GCF_059424385.1. Lineage (NCBI taxonomy): Bacteria > Pseudomonadati > Pseudomonadota > Alphaproteobacteria > Sphingomonadales > Sphingobiaceae > Sphingobium > Sphingobium sp. GW456-12-10-14-TSB1. Next base: position 2,387,581 of record NZ_JBWKZI010000001.1, read on the forward strand.
GAGCAGATTGCCGGCTATGAAGCGTTGCTGCGCTGGGAACATCCGGTGCGGGGGCCGATTTCCCCCGCCTTGTTCATCCCGATCGCCGAGGATACCGGCCTGATCGCGCAAATCGGCGAATGGGTGCTGCGCACCGCCTGCCGCGACGCCGTCCAGTGGCTCGATGACATCCGCGTTGCGGTGAATGTGTCGCCGACACAATTTGCCAATCCCGGTTTTCCGTCGACCGTCATGAATGCCCTGGCCAGCGCGCAATTGGCGCCGGAACGGCTGGAGCTGGAGATTACCGAAAGCGTATTCCTGAACGACGATGACGGCACTGACGCCATGTTTGCGCGGCTCAAGGCACTGGGCGTGCGGCTGGCACTCGATGATTTTGGCACCGGCTACTCCTCGCTCGGCTATCTCAAAAAAGCGCCCTTCGACAAGATCAAGATCGACCAGAGCTTCGTGCGCGGAGCCGCGACCAAGGGCAGCCGCAACAGCGCGATCATCAAGGCGATCGTCAGCCTGGCCGAAGCGCTGGGCATGGATACGACGGCCGAAGGCGCGGAGACGCAGGATGAACTGGCGTTGATCCGGCAATTGGGGTGCAGCCATATCCAGGGCTATATCTATGGTCGCCCGATGCCCGCCGCCGACGTTCTGGCAAGTCAGCGGGTCAATGGTTCGGCGGCGTCGGCGGACGGCTTCCAGTCCAGTCGTCCCGCGCGCAAGACCATGTTGCGCACGATAGCCGTGCATCATGACGGCCATGTCTATACCGGACGGGTCCGCAACATATCGTCAACCGGCGCCCTGATCGAAGGGTTGTGGAACGTGCCGCTGGGCACATTGTTCGCGATCGAACTGAGCGAAGGCCAGTTCGTCAACGCCACCGCCCGCTGGTCGAAGGACGACCGCATGGGCGTAGAGTTTGCCGGAGCGGTGGACATTGGAGCGCTGCGCAACGCGCCCAAGGCATTGGCATCCTGACGGCGTCGCAACTGTCGGTCTCAGCAATAAAATATCACGAAATCAGGCTGGAACTGCACATCTGAGCGGAGATTATCATCGGCACACCAACTCAATGGAGACTGCCGATGCATTATAGGGATGATCGCGATGGACAGGAGCGGACCAGCCGCAGCGGGCATAACGGCCTGGCGGTTATTGGCGCGGCGCTGTTTTTGGGCATTGCGACGCTGAGCGCCTATATCCTGTCCAACAATCACACGACCATAAAACCCGCCAGCGGGACGGCGCAGGCAATGGCGTTGGCCAGTTCCAATTCATCGAGCCCAGACTGATGGGCACAGGAAAAGGGGGACGGAAGCGATATGCTTCTGCCCCCCTTTTCCTTGTCCAGATCTGGTCAGGCGGCGATCGCGACCGGTTCCGCTTCCGCCTCGATCAGGCCGCGCGCCACGCTCTTGATCAGGGTCACGAAGCGGGTGGCTTCCCGCACGATCATCGCCTTGTTGAAGCAGGCCGCAGCGCCCCGGTCCATCGCTTCGGCGACGATCGGCGCGCCGTCCCGCATCAGGCTGGACAGCATGATCACCGGGCATGGTTCCATGTCCATGATCTCGTCCAATATCGTCATGCCGTCCTTGCCTGGCATGGCGATGTCCAGCGTCACCACATCGGGCTTTTCGGCCCGGATCATCTCTATCGCTTCCACCCCGTCGCGCGCGATGCCGACCACCTCAACCCGGCGGTCGCGTTCGAGCAGCGTTTCGATCATCGCGCGGATGGTGAGCGAATCGTCGACCACCACAATTCTGATAGGCTTCATCTGCCGTCTCCCCGAACCGTTTATGAGCATCATAACGACCGGGGCGGAACAGGCTTTAGACGTGGCTAACACCCATTTAACTACGTGGCCCATTATTGGCGGCAAAATTGGGGAAGAAGAGCTTGCGGAAGCTGATCGTAACTGCGCGGCCCAGCGGGTCGAGATAATCCTGCTGGTAACGCAGCGGCGTCATTCCGCTCGCGTCGGTGACCTCGCGACGCTGGTTGAAGATATTGTCGATACCGATCGACAATCGCGCGCCGCGCAGGAACGGCACGGACTTCACCAGTTGCGGCATCTGGCCCAGATTGGCGAACAGACGCAGATTGACCGTCGCCAGACTGCCAAAATCGAGCCGCGAACTGCCGCCAAGCGCGCCATCGACATGGGTGCCGCTTTCCCAGTCCAGGCCCAGCCGCGCGCCGATGCCGTTATTCATATAGCCGATCCGCCCTTCCAGTTCATGACGCGGCTGGCCGCCTGACGATCCGGTCGCGTCGCCATCCAGCAGGTTGAGTTGCGGCACGCCGGGCGCGATCGTGATGCTCTCGGTCAGATGCCAGGTGTGATAGAGGCTGAAGCTCAGCCGCCCGCTACCGCCGCCGGGGCCACGCGAACCGCCAAAGCCACCAGAACCGCGACCGCCGGAACGTCCACCGCCAGCACCCGTGCCACCCTCGCCGCGCGGCCGGTCGCCGCCTTCGCCGGGTGGGCGGGCGCCTTCCGGCCGGGGTTGGCGATTGCCAAACAGGCCCTGCAATTCGGGCGGACGGTCTTCCGGCTTGGCGCCTGCCGCGCGCCAGGCTTCGACGACCTTCTGGATATGCGACTTGATCGGGATCGACAGATCGAAACCCCAACGCAGTTGCTCGCTTTGCGCCGCCAGGAAGTTGGTCGGGCGGGTGTCGATCTGAAGCAGATTGCCGTCCGCGTCACGCAGGAAGCGCTGGGAGAAGGCCGCCTCGATCGCCGGGGTGGGCGAAGGGAAGGCTGCGATCGGGTTGCTGGTGCGGCTGTTGAGATAGGTGGCGGTCAGCGTCAGATTGGGCTTGGCGAGCGGCTTGATATTGGCGCTGAGGCGGAACTGGTCTCGCACGCTTTCGCGCAGGTTCGCATTGCCGCCCGACAATTGGGTGACGAACACGCTCTGTCCGGTCGCATAGTCGAACACGGTGACATTGGGGGTGGCGACCAGCGGGTCGGTGATCTGCGTGCCGGTCGGCGCGGCGCGATCCTGATTGGCGGACATCAAAAACTGCACCGCCTTGACCGGCTGCCAGCGCAGGCCATAGCCGATCGTCGAGAGGGTGCCGAAGTCGGAAAGCTGCTGCGCGGCGAGGTTGAGGTTCACGCCAATGTCGCCGATGCCGCCCAGCACATGCCGAGACCGGCTGGTGAGCGGCAGGTCGATGCTGACCTGCCCGCTGCCGATTTCACGGTTATAGTCGGACCGGCTTTCTATTCCGGCACGGGTGGAGCGGCTTTCAAAGCCGTTGGCCGATGCACCGATACGTACGGACGTCATCGCCTGCCCGGCTGGCAGGTCGAACAGTGCGCCGCTGATCAGCAGATCGCCCTGCACCGCCTGCGACCTGGCGCGGGCCCGGTCGGTCAGGCGGGTGGCGAGAAGGTCGGGCGCAAAGCTGCCATAGGGACTGACGCTGGCGTCGCCGGCATCGAGCGCAGCCTGGATCGCGCCGGTCGCCACGCCCCTGTCGGTGCGGGTACGGGTGATCGACAGGTCGCCATTGCCGGTGAAGGACCATTGCCAGCTACCCGCCAGCCGCCCGTTCAGCGTGACGCCGACATGCGCCGTCGTGCCGCGCACCTGCTGCCCCAATGCGCCGGGTTGAACCAGATAACGGGAAAGCGCGACGTCATTGGCAAAGGGGGAGAAAGGGCTGGCCGCAGGCAGGGTCAGCGCGGCCCGCGACAGGCCTTGCAGCGAATCGCTGTCGGACAGTTCCAGCCGCCCGTTGATCGTCGCCGACACGCCGCCCAGGGCGCGGGCCAGGGTCGCATTGGCGCTGAAATTTTCGGTCGCGGGGCTGAGCGTGCGATAGGGGGTGAGGTCGACCGCGTCGCTTGTCGTTGCGCCCGGCACGAAGCTGGCCAGCGTCGGCAGGGCCGTCGCAGCGCTGGCGGGAACACTGGTCTGGGTCACGATCGCACCTGCCAGTGCGGAGAGCGCCGGGTCGATTTCCGCGCCGCGCGTGGTGGCGGTGAGGCGGGACGCGCCGGTGTTGACGATGTCGCGCTCGCTTTCCAGCAATTGCGCGGCGCGGCGATATTTGACGTTCAGGGTGAAGCGATTATCGCCCTGGATGCGCAGGAAGCCGCCCTCCGCCTGGCCATTGTCGCGCCCGCCATCGGTGGTGGTGCCGCCGCGCAGATCGACGGTTTCGGCGCGGAAACGCTGACGCAGAACGATGTTGACGACCTTTTGCGTCGCGGCATAGCCGTATGAGAGCGCGACCTGTTCGGGCAATATGTCGACCCGCGCGACCGCTTCGGAGGGCAGGTCGGAAATTTCCGAAAAGCTGGAAATCCGCTTGCCGTTGAGCAGGATGACGGGCGAACCGTTGGTCTGGGGCGACAATTCGGTGAGCAGTTCGGAAATGGAGGTCACGCCCAGCGCCCGCACATCCGCGCCGCTAAGCTGTTGCTCAGGCTCGATCTTGCCCGGCACCGCGCCGCGCTGTGGCTGGCCGGTGACGACAATTTCCTCGCCATCGTCCATTTGCGGATCGGCCTGCGGCGCGACTTGCGCCCTCAGCGCGCCGGGCGCGGCCCCCAGCATCAGCGAAAACAGGACGAACGAAGTGGATCGGCGCACGCATTTACCCCCGGACAATATCTCTTGCCTCTCCTCTAGCGGGCAGTTGTCGCAAAATATTGGCAATGGCCAGCGGGAATTGTCGCAAGATGTAATCGGCGCGGAAGTTCGCAAACTTCGCCCATGTCGCGCATGGAAATTTTGCCCAAAGTCGGCGGACGAGCAACGCGAGGGTGCGCTGTCGGGGCAGGAAAAGCAGACGGTGGGAAGGAGCCGGGGCGCAGGTTAGCAGCAACCGGCGCCGTAGGACAGGTGCGGGCTTCAGGCGGCGGCGATATGCTGGCGGAACCAGTCGGCCAGGTCGGTTTCGGTGAGATTGCCGGCGGCGAGTTCAAGGAAGGCAACGACCAGTTCGGCGTCGGTCGCGGTCAGTCGATAGCCGTTGAGCAGCAGGAAGGTTTCGCTGACCACTGCCGCGATCCGCTTGTTGCCGTCGATAAAGGCATGATTGCGCGCGAGACCATAGGCATAGGCCGCCGCCAGCGCCGCCGCGTCAGGATCGCCATAGAGCATCTGATTGTGCGGGCGCGCCATGGCGCTTTCAAACAGGCCGCGATCCCGCAGCCCGTCGCCCCCGCCGCCATGTTCGGCAATCTGTTCGGCATGGGCCGCCTCCGCCACGGCGGGCGTCACCCAGACCCAGTCCCGGTCCGCCATTATTTGGCGAGTTCACGCAGCGCCCGCTTGCGCCGCGCCATGACATCGCGCGCCGCCGCCATCTGCGCATCAAAATCCGGTTCGGCGGCAGACAGTTCGATCCCGCGCGGGGTAAGGACGACCGAGAGGCTGTCTCCGGCACTGGCGTGCAGATGGGCCAGCAACTCCTTGGGCAGGATGACCCCGGCGCTGTTACCGATCTTCGTGATTTTGAGGGGCGCGTTCATACGGGGGTTATAACGCAATATGTCGCGATTGCCAATTTAATCGGAATCGATCTGATCGCCCAGTCCTGCCCTTCTTAAATGCTCCGCCCAATCGGGGCGGCAATTCCGCGCTCTGATACAATCCACTTCACCAACGTGCATTGCGTCCATCATCCGACCAAACTCATCCTCGGTTTCTGGTTGATGGGAAACATAGCAATGTGGCGTTTCTCCATCGGGGGCCACATCTTCCCAAACGCCACAGGATATGCAGCAACCATCCTCAACATAGAATGTGCCCGGCACATTGGCTGGATGCGGCGGCAACGGAGAGTAATTAGCTACAGCCAACGGTTGCCGGACCGATCGTCCCAAAAATCTGTTCAACCAATACCGGATCATCCGACCCCTCAATCCCGTTCCCTGTCCCCAGCGCCCATATATAGCTCGCTGCCGGTTTCCCTGAACACCCGGCTCATTTCCGCCATACCCTGTTCGGCGGTGGCGGCGTCCAGCGGTGCGCCCCCTCCACCCTCCCCGTGCCGGGGAGGATTGGCGGCGATGAAGGTGTCGGCGTCCTGATTTTGCCTGGCGGCGAAATCGCGGACCTCTTGCGTGATTTTCATCGAGCAGAATTTGGGGCCGCACATCGAGCAGAAATGGGCTGACTTCGCGCCTTCGGCGGGGAGCGTCTGGTCGTGATATTGTTCGGCGGTGTCGGGGTCGAGGCTCAAGTTGAACTGGTCGCGCCAGCGGAATTCGAAGCGGGCGCGGCTCAGGGCGTCGTCGCGGACCTTGGCGGCGGGATGGCCCTTGGCAAGGTCGGCGGCGTGGGCGGCCAGCTTGTAGGTGACGACGCCGACCTTCACATCGTCGCGGTCGGGCAGGCCCAGATGCTCCTTGGGCGTGACATAGCAGAGCATCGCCGTGCCGTACCAGCCGATCATGGCCGCGCCGATGCCGCTGGTGATATGGTCGTATCCCGGCGCGATGTCGGTGGTGAGCGGCCCCAGCGTGTAGAAGGGGGCTTCGCCGCAGGCTTCGAGTTGCTTGTCCATATTCTGCTTGATCTTGTGCATGGGGACATGGCCCGGCCCCTCGATCATCACCTGCACATCCTGCGCCCAGGCGCGTTTGGTGAGTTCGCCCAGCGTGTAGAGCTCGGAAAACTGCGCTTCGTCATTGGCGTCCGCGATCGATCCGGGGCGCAGGCCGTCGCCCAGGCTGTAGGCAATGTCATAGGCTTTGCAGATTTCGGTGATCTCGTCGAAATGCTCGTAGAGGAAGCTTTCCTTGTGATGGCTGAGGCACCATTTCGCCATGATCGAGCCGCCGCGCGAGACGATGCCGGTGACGCGCTTCGCCGTCATCGGGATATAGGCGAGGCGGACGCCCGCATGGATGGTGAAATAATCGACGCCCTGTTCGGCCTGCTCGATCAGCGTGTCGCGGAAGATATCCCAGGTCAGTTCCTCGGCCACGCCGCCGACCTTTTCGAGCGCCTGATAGATGGGGACGGTGCCGATCGGCACGGGCGAGTTGCGGATGATCCATTCGCGCGTGTCATGGATGTTGCGGCCCGTGGACAGGTCCATCACCGTGTCCGCGCCCCAGCGGATCGACCAGACCAGCTTGTCGACTTCGGAGGCGACGTCGCTGGCGACGGCTGAGTTGCCGATATTGGCGTTGATCTTGACCAGGAAATTGCGGCCGATCGCCATCGGTTCGGATTCGGGGTGGTTGATGTTGCTGGGGATGATCGCCCGGCCGCGCGCGACTTCGTCACGGACGAATTCGGGCGTCACATAATCGGGGATGGCCGCGCCCCAATCCTGCCCGTCGCGAATATATTCGGCGAGGCGCGCACGGCCCAGATTTTCGCGTTCCGCGACATATTCCATTTCCGGCGTGATGATGCCGCGTCGGGCATAATGCATCTGGCTGACGTTCATGCCGGACCGCGCGCGCAGCGGGCGGCGGTGGTGGCCGGGGAATTGGGCGACGCCGCCGGAGCGATCCGGGCCTTTGAGGCCGTTATCTTCGGGCTTTACCGCGCGCGGATCATAATCCTCCACATCGCCGCGCGCCATGATCCAGTCGCGGCGCAATTGGGGCAGGCCCGCCATGATGTCGATCTGCGCATTGGGATCAGTGTAAGGACCGGACGTGTCATAGACTCGCACCGGCGGCTCGCCGCTGCCCGGTTCCAGCGTGATTTCGCGCATCGCGACGTTGAGCGGGCCGACATGGATTTTCTTCGATCCACGGATAGCGCCAGTGGTGACGTTCATTGCCGCCTGCCGGCGGATGAAGCCTTCGGCTTCGGGCATCTCTGTACGGGCGGGGACGTCTGCCATAAGTCACTCTCCTTGCAGCGAAAGAGAGAGAATGCGGGCGGTGTGAGTGCGCGCTTAACCCTCCCTACGCCGGTGTTAGCCGGATCAGGTTCAGCGGGTCGCGGCCACAAAGCCGCCTCTCAACCGTCTGCGGACGGTCCCCCGGGGATGGCGGCAAGGGTAGTGGGTTTGGCGGGCGGGGTCCAGTGACTTGTCGCTGCATCGCCGGGGCGGGCCGGAGCCGCGCAGATTCTTTGCCCCCCGAACCATTTGCATATTGCATTGCAACAGGGGGTAGCGTTTGATCCCGCCATGCTCAAAGCCGCGCTCCACCACCGCACTGCCTATCGCTACAGCCGCCCGATCCGGCTTGGTCCTCAGGTCATCCGCCTGCGCCCCGCGCCGCACAGCCGGACCAAAGTGCCCAATTATGCGCTGAAAATCGAACCGGCGGGGCATTTCCTGAACTGGCAGCAGGACCCGCACGGCAACTGGCTGGCGCGCATCGTCTTTCCAGAGCCAGTGGATCATTTCACGATAGAGGTCGACCTGCTGGCCGATCTCGACATCATCAACCCGTTCGATTTCTTCGTGGAACCGTACGCGGAAAATTATCCGTTCGCCTATGACGAGCAGCTGAAAACCGATCTGGCCGCCTATTTCGATGTCGAGCCGCAAGGGCCGCTGTTCGAAAAGATGGTGGACCAATATGCCGGGCATGAAAGCCGCACCGTCGATTTCCTGGTCGAGGTGAACCGCCGCCTGCAACAGCAGGTTGGCTATGTCATCCGCATGGAAGCGGGCGTCCAGACGCCGGAGGAGACGCTGGAGATCGGCACCGGGTCATGCCGCGATTCCGCCTGGCTGCTGGTGCAATTGCTGCGTCGGCTGGGCTTTGCCGCGCGCTTCGTGTCGGGCTATTCGATCCAGCTGGTCGCGGACGTCGAGCCGATCGAGGGGCCAAAGGGGGTCAGCCAGGATGTCGTCGACCTGCACGCCTGGGCGGAGGCCTATGTGCCGGGCGCTGGCTGGGTGGCGCTGGACGCGACCAGCGGCATGTTCGCGGGCGAAGGGCATATCCCGCTCTGCGCGACGCCGCATTACAAGTCCGCCGCGCCGATCAGCGGCATGGCCGAACCCGCCGAGGTCAATTTCGATTTCGCGATGACCGTCAGCCGCATTGCCGAGGCGGTGCGGATCACCAAGCCCTTCACCGACAAGCGATGGGACGCGGTGATGGCGCTGGGGGCAAAGGTCGACGCGGATTTGCAGGCGCAGGACATGCGGCTGACGATCGGTGGCGAGCCGACCTTCGTGGCGGTGGATGGCGGCGATGCGGGCGAATGGAATGGCGATGCGGTCGGCCCGACCAAGGCGGCCTATGCCGACCGGCTGATCCGCAAGCTGCGCGGCCAGTTCGCGCCGGGCGGCCTGCTGCATCATGGACAGGGCAAATGGTATCCGGGCGAAAGCCTGCCGCGTTGGGCCTATGCCGTCTATTGGCGGACGGACGGCACGCCGATCTGGCACGATGAAAGCCTGATCGCGCCCGATGATGCACCGGCAGGCGCGCGCTCCGTGACGCCCGACGACGCCCGCGCTTTCCTGAGCCATATGGCGGCCCATATGGGCTTTTCCGACGACTATACCCATGCAGTCTTTGAAGATCCGGCGGTCTGGTCGATCAAGGAATCGGAACTGCCGATCAACGCCACCACCGACGACCCCAAGATCAGCGATCCCGAAGCGCGCGCGCGGATGGTCAAGACGTTCGAGCGTGGGCTGGACCAGCCGATCGGCTATGTCCTGCCGGTGCAACGCTGGCAGTCGCAGGCGAGCACGCCTCGCTGGCAAAGCGAAATCTGGCAATTGCGGCGCGGCAAGCTGTTCGCGGTGCCGGGGGATTCGGCGCTGGGGTATCGCCTGCCGCTCGGCTCCCTGCCTTATGTGCCGCCGTCGGACTATCCCTATATCCACCCGCGCGACACTAGCGAGCCGCGCGAGCCCCTGCCCGATTTCCGGGCGCAGGTGATGCAGCAGGCCGATGTCGAGGACGTGCGCGCGCAGCAATCGCAGCGGGTCGCGGGGCCAGAGGGCGGCGCCGCTGCGCAGGACCGGGTGGAACAGGTCATTATCGAAGGGGCGGTCCGCACCGCCGTGACGGTGGAGCCGCGCGGCCATTATCTGTCGGTATTCCTGCCGCCGGTGCAGGCGCTGGAAGATTATCTGGAGCTGATCGCAGAGGTCGAGGCGGCAGCCGAGGCCCTGCGGATTCCGGTGCGGATCGAGGGCTATTCGCCCCCGCCCGATCCGCGCATCGCGGTGCTGAAAGCCACGCCCGACCCCGGCGTGATCGAGGTGAATGTCCATCCCGCATCCAGTTGGGACGAAACGGTCGCGATCACCGAACAGCTATACGCCTATGCCCGCGAATGCGACCTGACCGCCGACAAGTTCATGGTCGATGGCCGGTCGGTCGGCACCGGCGGGGGCAATCATATCGTGCTGGGCGGGCCGACGCTCAACGATTCGCCGTTCATCCGGCGGCCCGACCTGCTCAAGAGCTTCGTCCTCTACTGGCAGCGGCACCCTTCGCTTTCCTACCTGTTTTCGGGCCTGTGCATCGGGCCGACGAGCCAGGCGCCGCGCATCGACGAGGCGCGGCATGATGGCCTGTATGAACTGGAGATCGCGCTGGCGCAGGTGCCAAACCCCTTTGCCGGGGAAGGCGCGCCCCCGGCCCCTTGGCTGGTCGATCGGCTGTTCCGCAACCTGCTGGTCGATGTGACGGGCAACACCCACCGCACCGAAATCTGCATCGACAAGATGTTCTCGCCCGATGGTCCGACCGGGCGATTGGGGCTGCTGGAGTTTCGCGGTTTTGAAATGCCGCCCGAAGCGCGGATGAGCCTGGCGCAGCAATTGCTGATCCGGGCGCTGGCGGCGTGGTTCTGGCGGCAGCCGCAGCAGGGCAATCTGGTGCGCTGGGGGACGACGCTGCACGATCGCTTCATGCTACCCCATTTCGTCTGGGCCGATTTCCTTGAAATCCTGTCCGACCTGCGCGGCGCGGGCTATGATTTCGATCCCAACTGGTTCGAGGCGCAGCGGCAGTTCCGCTTCCCCATCCACGGCAGTGTCGACGCGGGCGGCGTCGGGCTGGAAATCAGCCATGCGCTCGAACCGTGGAACGTGCTGGGCGAAACCGGGGCGATCGGCGGCACGGTGCGCTATGTCGACAGTTCGACCGAGCGGTTGCAGGTCCGCGCCACGGGTCTGGTGGCCGGGCGACATATCGTTGCGTGCAACGGCCGGCAGGTGCCGATGACGGCGACGTCGGTGCCGGGCGAAGGGGTTGGCGGTGTCCGCTACAAGGCATGGGCACCTGCCAATTGCATGCACCCCAACCTGCCCGTCAACGCGCCGCTGACCTTCGACGTGCTGGACAGTTGGAGCGGCCGGTCGCTGGGCGGCTGCGTCTATCATGTCGCGCATCCAGGCGGGCGCAATTACGACACGCTGCCGATCAACGGTTATGAAGCCGAAGCGCGGCGCAAGGCGCGTTTTCAGGACCATGGCCACACCCCCGGCCCGGTCGATATGCCCGCCGCCGAACCGGCCGGTGAATTTCCGATGACGCTGGACCTGCGTTTCAGGCATCCGGGCGCGTAAGGGCGACCGGGTGGAAACCGCCATATATGCAAACTGGGCCGACGCCTATCTGGCCAATGCACCGGCGGGCGACCTGTACGCCGGTGCATCGCCCGCCATGCAGACACGCTGGCGCACGATGCTGGACCGGCTGTCGGCGCAGGCGCAGGGCGACCCGGCCATGCTGGCGGACAATGTCGCGCGGCAGGCGATCGACCTGGGCATGGCGTTCCGCCTGACCGGGGACGAACAGGAACGATCCTGGCCATTGGGGCCGATCCCGATGCTGATCGATGCGGCCGAGTGGGCGCATATCGAGCGGGGCCTGGCCCAGCGCGCCGAATTGCTGGAACAGGTGATCGGCGATATTTATGGGAGCCAGTCGCTGGTCCGCGACGGCAAGCTGCCCGCCAGCGTGATCACCGGCAGCCCGCATTATTGGCGGGTGATGAACAGCACCCCGCCCCCGCGCGGCCATCATCTGCATTTCTATGCCGCCGACATCGGGCGCGGCCCGGCGGGCGAATGGCGCGTGCTGGCCGACCGGGTACGGACGCCGGTGGGCGTTGGCTATGCGCTGGAAAACCGCCTGGCCTGGTCGCGCGCGACCGGCGACCTGCTGGGTGCGATGAACACGCGGCGGCTGGCCCCCTTTTTCGACGATCTGCGCCGGGGACTGGCCGCCGATTGCGAACGATCGGACCCGCGCATCGGTCTGCTGACGCCCGGTCGTTTCAACCAGAGCTATGCCGAACAGGCGCATCTGGCCCGGTATCTGGGCCTGTTATTGGTCGAGGGCGACGATCTGATCGTCACGGACGGGCAGTTGTTCGTCCGCACCATTCAGGGGTTGAAGCGCATCGATGGTTTGTGGCGCTGGATGGACAGCCGCTTCATGGACCCGCTGGCCTTCGACAGCAAGTCGCGCATCGGCGTGCCCGACCTGTTCGACGCCTGCGCGCGCGGCGGATTGGTGCTGAGCAACTGGCCGGGCGCGGGCGTGATCGAATCGCGCGCCTTTGCTGCCTTCCTGCCGCAACTGAGCAAGGCGCTGCTGGGCGCGGACCTGATCCTGCCCAATATCGCGACCTGGTGGTGCGGGCAGAGCGGGGAGCGCGCCTATGTGCGCGACCGGCTGGATCAACTGGTCGTCGGATCGGCCTTCGATCAGGATGTGGCGGGCCTGCCCGATGCGCGCTTCACCCCCGGATCGGCGCTGGACGTTAAGCAACGCGCCATGCTGGCCGAAGCGATGGCGCGGCGGCCGATGGATTATGTGGGGCAGGAACTGGTGAAGCTGTCCACCACCCCGGCGGTGGTCGACGGGCGCCTCACCCCCCTGCCCTTCACCCTGCGCGTGTTCGTGGCGCGCGACGCGCAGGGCCAGTGGCGGGTGATGCCCGGCGCCTTTGCGCGGCTGGCGGGCCATGGCGACATCCGCGCCGCGCTGATGGGCAAGGGCGACATGTCCGCCGACATGTGCGTGGTCGATAGCGTAGCCGTGCCGCCCGACACCCTGTTGGGCGGCGGCGCGCCCGCGATCCGGCGGATCGGCGGGATGTTGCCGGCCAAGGCGGCGGACAATCTCTATTGGCTGGGCCGCTATATCGAGCGGACGGAAATGACGCTGCGGCTGATCCGCGCCATCGTCGGCGGATCGATAGAGGCCGACCTTGGCCCGTCGGTTGCATCGCCGACGATGAACCGGCTGGTCGGGCAACTGGTGCTGTGGGGCGCGATCGCCCGTGATGGCGGCGGCCCCATCGGCCCGATCTGTGCGACCGCGCTGGGCGACGCGCGCCAATCGGGTAGCGTCCGGGCGCTGATGGCGAGCGTCGGCAATATCGGCGAAGGGCTGCGCGACCGGCTGGCAAGCGACTTCTGGCGGCTCGTTCGCCTGCCGCTGCCGACATTTGACGGCGCGGTGACCGAAACGCTGCTCGACGCATCGTCGCGCATGATCGAGCGGATTTCGGCGCTGTCGGGGCTGGCGGCGGAAAATATGGGCCGGAGCGATGGCTGGCGCTTTCACGATATGGGCCGACGGATGGAGCGGGCGATCAATGGCTGCCGCCTGCTTGGCCTGTTCGGCGGCGAAGGCGCGAGCGCGGACGACCTGACCGTCCTGCTGGACCTTAATGATAGCCAGATCAGCTATCGTACCCGCTATCTGACCGGCCCGGCGCTGCCGCCGGTGCGCGATCTTGTCGCGCTGGAGCCGTATAATCCGCGCGCCATCGTCTATCAGGCGCAGCGTCTGGCCGACCATGTCGCCGCCCTGCCGACGCTGCGCGCGGACGGCATGCCGGAGGAACCCAGACGCCTGGCCGATGCACTGGTCGCCCGGCTCAGCCCGCTGACCGGCGACATGCTGACCATCGGTGACATAGACGACGTCGAAAGCCGCCTGCTGGCCCTGTCCGACGCCATCGGCCAGCGCTATTTCCTGCAAGTGCGCAAGGCGGAAAAGGCCGATGGAGCGGACCTGCTGTCATGATCTACCATGTCCGCCACCAGACCATATTGCGCTATGCCGCGCCGATGCGGCTGGCCCGGTTCAACCTGCGCCTGCGCCCCGCGCCCTGGGCCGGGCAATGGACGTCCGACTATGCGCTGACGGTCGATCCCGCCCCCTCCACCATCGAATCGCGGCCCGGCGCCTGGCCGGTTCATGTCGCCCGGCTGGTGATCGAAAGCCCGATCCGGCAATTGACGATCGAGAGCCGTTTTCGTGTCGGCGTGGCTGACAGCGCCCCGCCCGAACCCCAGCCCGATGACCCCACCATCGGCGCGGTGGCGAACGCCGCGCTGGCCGATCGCGACATGAGCGCATCGGCCCCGGCCCTCTATCTCTACGCCTCCACCCGCGCGCCGCTGCTGCCGCAGGTTGGCGCGTGGGTCGGCGACGGGCTGGACCCGGACCGGCCAGTGGTCGCCGCCGCGCTGGCGCTGGCGCTGCGTATTCGCGCCGAGTTCGCCTATGATCCCGGCGCGACCGACGCCAGCACGCCGGTCGCCGACGCCTTTGCCGCGCGCCATGGCGTGTGCCAGGATTTCGCCCATGTCATGGTGGTCGCGCTGCGACTGGCCGGGCTGCCCGCCGCCTATGTCAGCGGCTATCTGCGCACCGATCCGCCGCCCGGCCGCCCGCGGCTGATCGGCGCGGACGCGATGCATGCCTGGGTCATGCTGTGGTGCGGGCCGACGCGCGGCTGGATCGGCTTTGATCCCACCAATGGCTGCATCACCGGCAACGGCCACATCTTCGTCGCGATGGGCCGCGACTATGCCGATGTTGCGCCTATGGACGGCCTGTTCGTGGGCGGCGGGGGGCAGAGCATCCAGGCGATGGTCGATGTCGTGCCGGAGGAAGAGTTGGCGTGACGACCAACGGGGGTGGGGTCAAACGCCAATCTTCTCGAACATCAGCATCATCCCCTTGCGCGGGCGCACGGTCAGGCGGCTGATCGGTTCGGGCTTGTAGCCGGGCCGCACCGACAGGCGATAATGGCGCAGCACGTCGGCGATGACGGTCATCACTTCCTGCTGGGCAAAGCCGGCCCCCACGCATACGCGCGGGCCGCGGCTGAAGGGCAGCCAGGCCTGCTTGATCATGTCGGCATTGGCCGGATCGTCGAACCGATCGGGATTGAAACTGTGCGGGCAGGCCCAGTTATCCTTGTTGCGCTGGGTCAGCCAGGGGGCGACGACCAGCATCGCGCCTGGGACGAGATTCTTGTCGCGCATCTGCATCGGGCAGGGCACTTCGCGCGGAAAGAAGGCGAGCGGGGGATAGAGGCGCAGCGTTTCCCTGAAAACGTTGCGCACCACGCCCATGTCCTTGAGCATCGCCGGGGTCAGGGGCGCGTCGCCCGCCACCGCCATCACTTCGGTCCGTGCGCGTTCCTGAACATGGGCGCATTCCGACAGGAGGTAGAGCGCCCAGGTCATGGTGCTGGCGGAGGTTTCATGGCCCGCCAGGAAGATGGTCGCAACCTGATCCATCACCTCCTTCAAGGTGAAATGCGCGCCCGTCTGCGGATGCCGCGCCTCGATCAGCGACTGGAGGATGTCCTTGTGCGGCGCGGGCTGTCCGGCATGGAAGGCGTTGAACCGTTCCGCCACGATCGGCGCGAACACGCCGCGAATGGCGTTGGCGGGCCGTTCCGACCAGCGTTCGAACCAGCGGTTTGGGAAGCCGTATAGGCCCAGCATGGACGCGGAATGGGAATAGCGCTGGAACCGTCCGAACGCCTGATGGATGATGAAGGAGCGCCTGGTATCCAGCGTCTGGGAAAAGAGCGTGCGAAAGATGATGTCGGCGGCCACATGGGTCATCATCGCGTCGATGTTGATCGCCTTGCGGCGGTCCATCCCGTCGATCCGCGCCAGGAACGCTGCGACCGCCTCCACCATCAGCGGCATCGTCTTGTTCATCGCGGTATGGGCGAAGGCGGGATTGATCATCGCCCGCTGATTTTCCCAGTCCACGCCATTGGCGGAAAAGACGCTGTTGCCGATCAGCGGCGACAGCCCCTTGACCAGTTCGGCATGTTTGGGAAATTCGGTCCCGCCCTTCAGGATACGGTCCACCAGCGGCAGTTCGTTGGCGATATACATGAGCTGCCCGCGCCCGCGCACCTCGCCCATCTTCATCGTATAGCTTTTTTCGAACAGCACATGAATCCAGCTGTGCCAGCCGATGAAGAAGCGCCGCAGCATCGTGCGCTTGTTGCGCGTGGGCTGGGGGAAAGGCGGGGTGAAGAGCGGTTCTGTCATGGAATCGTCCGGAAAGCGGCGATGGCATCGTCCAGGGTGCGGCGGCCCGCGGTGAGGCTGAGGAAATCGACCGGCGACAGGCGATCGCCTACTCGCAAATAGTCGAAATGCGCCTCATATTTGTTCGACCAGCCGCCATGATAATTTTCAGGATCGTAGAACAGGTGGAAGCGCGGCGAGAGCATGTCGACCCGCGCGGCATGCGTGTCGCTTTCCAGCAGTAGCGGATTGACGTTGAAATAGGCCGCGCCGTCGGGCGGGAAGCTGAGATCCACATAGCGGAAATGCTTGTCCGCCAGCGCGCGCAAATCAGCATGATACCAGCGGGCGTCCGTCCGTAGCGCCACGACCGGCACCACCTGCCCCATGCCCACCATCGCGAAATGATCCGGCAGCGCCATGCCGCGCAGGTCGAACAGGCGCCGCATCACCGACATGCCCAGGATCGTGCCCGCGCTATGGGTGAGGAACAGCACCTCGTCCCACGGTTCATCCAGTTCCTCGGCTATGCGCCGGGCAAAGGCATCGAGCCGCGCGTCCAGCGCGTCGCCCGGTCCGCCAGCGGCGAGCGTGTGGTGATAATAGGTAAAGCGCAGCAGCCATGGCACGACCAGCTTGTTGAGCCATTTGCCCGACGCCATCGCGCTGATGCCGATCCCCGCCAGCGCCGCCGCCCAGAATGGCAGCACGCTCCACAGCAGCAAAGCGGAGAGCAGCGCGAACAGCAGCGGGATCATCACCGCCAGAAAGGGTGGATAACAGATGGTCAGCACCGGACCGGCGCGCAACGCCTTCATCCGTTTGAACTGCATGAAACGGCCATGGCCGACATAGGTGGCGATGGAGCGGAAGGCGAGCGTGAGCGGGTTGCGAATCCACACCTTGCCGACCAGATCCTCCCAGCGGAGAAATTCATAGTCGGTCTCGACCCCGGCCTGTTCATTGTCGACCGACCAGATTGTCGAGACGACCGATCCCGCAGGCCCGGCGCGGCGTCCGCCCACGGTCACGCCCTCGCCCGTCAGCCGGTCATACCGACCGGCCTGGTCGCGATAGAGCTGGTGGTAAAAACGCACGCCGCGCGGATCAAAACCGCCAAGATAAAAGACTTTACGCTTGAATTTTTGCACTGCCCCGGCCCTAATCGGGTCATGAGCACACCCGAACGCGACTACTGCTATTTCATAGACCACCGTAAATACAACCGAAACATCGGCTGTAGGAAGCATGACAATGTCTATGGCATCAACGGGGGCGGCAGCGAGCGGGACCGGTGGCGCGCGGACATGGCCTTTTACCGCCATATGAAGGCCAATGGCGATCCGATGGCGCTGCCTTCGCTGATCGCCTGCCTGTGCTTCGGCTGGTTCTGCTGGAATTATCATCCGGGCAAGGGGCTGTGGCGCGGCCAGCTCTTGCGGCGCTTTGCCAAAGCGCCCAAGTGACCGGCATGACTGTTCCCCACCATGTGAAGGTCGGCCCGATCACCATCGGCAACGACCTGCCCTTCGTTCTCATTTCCGGCCCCTGTCAGATCGAAAGCCGCGACCATGCGCTGTTCATGGCCGATGCGCTGGCGCGGATCGCGGGGCAGGCGGGCGTGCCGTTCATCTTCAAATCCTCGTTCGACAAGGCGAACCGGACATCGGTGTCGGGCCAGCGCGGCGTCGGCATCGACGCGGGGCTGGCGATCCTGGCGGAGGTGAAGGCGACATTGGGCTGCCCGGTGCTGACCGACGTGCATGATGCGGGACAGGTCGAGGCCGCTGCGCAGGCGGTCGACATCCTCCAGATCCCCGCATTCCTGTGCCGCCAGACCGACCTGCTGCTCGCCGCCGGACGCACCGGCGCAGTGATCAACGTCAAGAAGGGCCAGTTCATGGCCCCATGGGACATGGCGGCGGTGGCGCAAAAGGTCGCCTCGACCGGCAATGACCGCATCCTGCTGACCGAACGCGGCGCGAGTTTCGGTTACAACACGCTGGTCAGCGACATGCGCGCGCTGCCGGTGATGGGTGAGACCGGCTATCCGGTGATATTCGACGCCACCCATTCGGTCCAGCAGCCCGGC
This sequence comes from Sphingobium sp. GW456-12-10-14-TSB1, assembly GCF_059424385.1. Classification (NCBI taxonomy): domain Bacteria; kingdom Pseudomonadati; phylum Pseudomonadota; class Alphaproteobacteria; order Sphingomonadales; family Sphingobiaceae; genus Sphingobium; species Sphingobium sp. GW456-12-10-14-TSB1. Next base: position 2,405,894 of record NZ_JBWKZI010000001.1, read on the forward strand.
GGCCTGGGTTCGGCATCGGGCGGCCAGCGCGAGTTCGCGCCGGTGCTGGCGCGCAGCGCGGTGGCGGCGGGCGTCGCCGCGATCTTCGCCGAAGCGCATCAGGACCCGGACAATGCGCCGTCCGACGGGCCGGTCATGCTCCCACTGGACTGGGTCGCGCCGATGCTGGCGAAGCTAAAGGCGATCGATGCAGTGGTGAAGGGGTAGGCCTCACCGTCGCCCCGGACCCTTGGGCGGGGGCAGGACAGGCCTATCTGGGCCCCCGCTATCTGCGCAAAGAAAAGCGGGATGCCGGGTCAAGCCCGGCATGACGAAAGGGAGTGCAATGAACGCCCACTTGCAGACAATAAGGCGTTCTGTGAAGATGCCCGAATGCGGTCATCGGCCTCTACTTTGATAAGCGCTGTTGTGCTTGCATCCTGTGCCCCTAAGCCGGTCTATATAGCTGCCGAGCAATGCTGGTCCGTTTCTGTCGGTGACAAGGTTGAAGGCACGGCGATTCTTTCCGCCTATTCTGGCAGTGAATGTATCGAGTGTGGAGCATCTGTGTCGGGTCATAGCTGCCCCGGCGTGGGCTTTGCGGCGGCTAACAACGCGGTAGATCAAGCCTACGACCGCATTGTGCATTCAGCGCCTGCGGATAATCTCGGTTTTGTGAGCCAAAGAGTTTTCCTATCGGGAGATGTTATTCCCAACGGAGCGACAGGTAAGCCTATGATCCGCGCAACACAATTGCGCCTCGCAGAACCGAAGTCCGCTAATCACTGATAATCGCCGAAAGCGGTCGGTCCCCCAACCACCCTTTACGGCCGAATCTGTCCCGTTCCGCGGACAATCCATTTGTAGGTCGTCAGCCCCTCCAGCGCGACCGGGCCGCGCGCGTGGAGGCGGCCGGTGGAGATGCCGATTTCCGCGCCCAGCCCGAATTCGCCGCCATCGGCAAATTGGGTGGAGGCGTTCCACATCACGATCGCGCTGTCGACCGCGTTCAGGAAGCGCGCCGCGGTTTCGGCATCTTCGGTGATGATCGCATCGGTATGATGGCTGGCATGGGCGGCGATATGGTCGATCGCGCCGTCGACGCCATCGACCAGCCGGATCGACACGATCGCTTCGAGATATTCGGTGTCCCAATCCTGCTCGCTCGCGGCGATGACGCGCGCGTCCATCGCCTGCACCGCTTCGTCGCCGCGCACTTCGCATCTGGCGTCTAGCAGCGCCTTTACCAGCGCAGGCGCGTCGCCATAGGCGCGGTCGATCAGCACCGTTTCGGTCGCGCCGCACACGCCCGTCCGGCGCATCTTGGCATTCACCACCAGCTGCCGTGCCATCGCCGGGTTGGCCGCGCCATCGACATAGCTGTGGTTGATGCCGTCCAGATGGGCCAGCACCGGCACCCGCGCTTCTTCCTGCACCCGCGCGACCAGGCTCTTGCCCCCGCGCGGCACGATCAGGTCGATAAATTCGCTGGCCCGCAGCAGCGCGCCCACGACGGCGCGGTCGGTCGTGGGAATGAGTTGCACGACGTCGGCGGGCAGGCCAGCGGCCACGATCCCCTCTGCCATCGCGCTCAGGATCGCGCGGTTGCTTTCCCTGGCTTCGCTGCCGCCGCGCAGGATGACGGCATTGCCCGCGCGCAGGCAGAGCGCCGCGGCATCCGCCGTCACATTGGGGCGGCTTTCATAGATGATGCCGATCACGCCCAGCGGCACGCGCACGCGGCTGAGTTCCAGCCCGTTGGGGCGCACGCTCTGGTCGATCACGCTGCCCAGCGGATTGGGCAGGCCCGCGACCTGCTCCACGCCGTCGGCGGTGGCGGCGACCCGGCCCGCATCCAGCTTCAGACGGTCGAGCATCGCCGGCGACAGGCCATTGGCGGCGGCATTGTCCATGTCGCGCGCATTGGCGGCGATGATCGCCGGTGCCTGGTCCCGCAACGCCTGTGCCGCGCGGCGCAGCGCATCGGCCTTTTGCTCGTCGCTCGCCTGCGCGAGGATGTGCGCCGCGCGACGGGCGCGCGCGCCCATCATCGCGATCAGCATTTCAGGGGTCTGGGTCAGGTCGTTCATCATGGGTCTCGCCACTATATGGACGGCGACCTAGCATGAAAGCATCGTGAAGCGAAGGCGGGACGTGACTGACGAACGTCTGTCTCGAAATGCGCGAAAGAGCCATTCCGGTTGCCGCACCGGCCTGACCCTTGCGAACCAAGGGCCGATGACCAGACCATGGGTCGCAAATGATCCAGCCATCGGCAGGCAGTCAGACCACCTTCCATCGTCTCTATGCAGCCGGTGGGATGCCCGCATACCCCCACGGGGTTATGGCGAGGAATATGCTCAGCTTGTGATCTTGCAGCCCTTGCTCGTCGCCATGCCGCGCAGATAGCCGCGTCTGGCAATCCCCGCCGTGATCGCCGCCTGCAAACGCCGTTCCTGCGGCGCGGCGCCGCTGATTTCCCGCACCAGCCCACGGAACGGAATGAGCGAATTGACGATCGTCTTGCCGACCGCCTCTGCAATCTTGCCCGCGCGATTCTCGTTCGCCTTGGCGCCGACGGTGAAATCCTCGCCCAGCACCGCGTTCAGTTCACCCAGCGACGCTTTCAGCCCCTTGCAGCTGCGCGATGGAGGGGGCGCATAGGGATTTTCTACCGCCTTCACCAGCACCGGCGGAATTTCGTCCTTGTCCAGGCCAATGTCGCGGACCGGCTGGCTGGCGATATTGCCCGCCTTCTTGAACGTCTCATCCTTTGGCTTTTCCGCTTCCTGCGCCAGCGCCGATGTCGAACAGAATAATAGCGCGGCCATTGCGTATAGTTTCATGATCATGTCTCCCGCCCGACAAAACCAGCGACGCAATCTTTCGGTTCCCTTGCGAAACGAGCGCGCGTCGGGGCGAGACAGGCGACGGCATCGGCGTTAAGGCAGGCCCGCTTCAACAGGAGGACAGCAGGACGTGACAGACGCACCGGTCGGCATCGCTTCGGACCAGCTTGGCGCCACCATATCCGCCCAGGGCGCGGAACTCTGGTCGCTGCGCGATGCGCAGGGGCGCGAGTTGATGACCGACGCCGACCCGCGCTGGTGGACGGGTCATGCCCCCTTACTCTTCCCCTTTGTCGGGCGGTCGCGCGGCGACGCCTATCGCCTGGACGGGCGCGATTATGCCATGCCCCAGCACGGCTTTGCCCGCCGCAGCACTTTTGCGCTGGTCGAGCGCAGCGACAGCGCCGCGACCTTCCGGCTGGAAGCGGATGCGGCGAGCCTGCTTGTCTATCCCTTCGCCTTCCGGCTCGACATGGGTTTCGCGATCGAAGGCGCGCGCCTGTGCATGACCGCGACCGTGACCAACCGGGGGGAGGCTGTCATGCCCTTTTCCTTCGGCTATCACCCCGCCTTCGCCTGGCCCCTGCCCTATGGCGGCGCGCTGGAGGATCACCGCATCATCTTTGAAAAGCCCGAACCCGCGCCGATCCGCAAGGTGGGCGCGGAACCCGGCCTGATCGCGCGGGAAGCGGTGGCGTCCCCGGTCGATGGCGACACGCTGGTCCCCAGCCATGCCATGTTCGAAGGGGATGCGCTGATCTGGGACGATCTGGCCAGCCGCTCCTTGCTCTGGGGCGTGCCGGGCCAGCCGCGCCTGAAGATCGACTTTCCCGATACGCCATGGCTGGGCCTCTGGCAGAAGCCGGGCGCCCATTATCTGTGCGTCGAACCCTGGGCGGGGATGGCCGATCTGGTCGGGTTCGAAGGGGATGTGTGGGCAAAGCAGGGCATCATCGCGTTGCCACCGGGCGAGAGCCGCGCCTTCCGCATGGACGTCAGCCTTGTGGACGTGTAACGGCGCAACCTAGATTCCGTTCGCCCTGAGCGAAGTCGAAGCCCTCCACTGAGCGAAGCCGAAGTGCCTCGCCTCCGCTCGGCATGGCCCTTCGATTTCGCTCAGGGCGAACGGCTTTATTACTCCCGACCCAGAAAATCATCATGACCATTCCATCCCGCCGCACCTTCGCGATTATTTCCCATCCTGACGCGGGCAAGACCACGCTGACCGAGAAGCTGCTGCTGGAGGGTGGCGCGATCCATCTGGCCGGTGAGGTCAAGGCACGCGGCGCGAACCGGCGTGCGCGGTCGGACTGGATGAAGATCGAGCAGCAGCGCGGCATTTCCGTGACATCATCGGTCATGACGTTCGAGCGGACGCGCGATGGCGAGACGATCACGTTCAACCTGCTCGATACGCCGGGTCACGAAGATTTCAGCGAGGACACCTATCGCACCCTGACCGCCGTCGATTCCGCCGTGATGGTGATCGACGCGGCCAAGGGTATCGAGCCGCAGACGCGCAAGCTGTTCGAGGTGTGCCGCCTGCGCAACCTGCCCATCATCACCTTCGTCAACAAGGTGGACCGCGAAGGCCGCGAGACGTTCGGCCTGCTCGACGAGGTGGCGGACCAGTTGCAGCTGGACGTCTGCCCGATGAGCTGGCCGGTCGGCATGGGCGGCGAGTTTGAGGGCATATATGACTTCGCCACCAACCGGCTGATGCAGCCCAGCGGGCCAAGCCGCGAATTTGATGGCACCCGGCACCAGTTTACCGGGCTGGACGATCCGAAACTCGCCGATTTCCTGTCGCCCGACGGGCTGGAGAAATTGCGCGAGGAGGCCGAATTGTCGCAGGGCGGCTATGCCGAATTCGACCTTGCCCGCTATCGTCAGGGAGACCTGACGCCGGTTTATTTCGGCTCCGCGCTCAAATTGTTCGGCGTTACCGAGTTGATCGACGCGCTGGCGGCCCACGCCCCGCCGCCGCGCGCGCAGCCCGCAGAACCCGCCGCCGTCGAGCCGGAGGGCAGCGAAGTCACCGGCTTCATCTTCAAGGTGCAGGCCAATATGGACCCGATGCACCGCGACCGCATCGCCTTCATGCGGCTGGTGTCGGGCAAGTTCCGGCGCGGCATGAAGCTGACGCCCAGCGGGTCGGGCAAGGCGCTGGCGGTCCATTCGCCGATCCTCTTCTTCGCGCAGGACCGCGAACTGGCGGACGAGGCCTATCCCGGCGACATTATCGGCATTCCCAACCATGGCGCGCTGCGCGTGGGCGATACGCTGAGCGAAAAGCCGGGGCTGCGCTTTACCGGCCTGCCCAATTTCGCGCCGGAAATATTGCGCCGGGTCCAGTTGAAAGACCCGACCAAGACCAAGCAGCTGCGCAAGGCGCTCGATGACCTGTCCGAAGAGGGCGTGATCCAGGTATTCTACCCGGAAATCGGTAGCAATTGGGTCGTCGGCGTGGTGGGGCAATTGCAGCTGGAAGTGCTGATTTCCCGGCTGGACGCGGAATATAAGGTCGCCGCCGCGCTGGAGCCTTCACCCTTTGATACGGCCCGCTGGATCAGTGGCGATGAGGGTGCGATCAAGGATTTCGTCGGCTTCAACGCGGCCAACATGGCCAAGGACCGCGACGGCGCGCTGGTATTCATGGCACGCAGCGCATGGGACATCGGCTATCAGCAGGAACGCCACCCCAAGCTGAAGTTCAGCGCGACCAAGGAGCGGTAATCCCCCCGGTGGCTAGGCGCTGACCCAATCCTTGCGCAGCGCCCGGCCCGCCAATGCCATGAACAGCCCGGCCAATAGATAGAAGCCCAGCGCCGCGACGATGGCATAGCGCAGCGCCTCCACGCCATAAGCAGGCGTCAGCGCGTCCGACAATGCCCCCACGCTCCAGCTGCCCAGCCCCAGCCCGACCAGATTGTTGATCAGCAGGAAACTCGCCGCCGCGCTGGCGCGCATATGGGCGGGGACAAGATGCTGCACGGCGGTCAGCACCGGGCCGAGCCAGACATAGACCAAAGCCTGCGGGATCAGGAACAGCGCAAAGGCAAAGCCCACATTGTCGGACAGCACGCCGACCACGAACAGGGGCATTCCCACGACATAGCTGATCGCAGGTACCCAGGCATAATAGGCCTTGTCCCTGTTACCCATGGCATCGCCCAGCCAGCCGCCCAGCAGCACGCCCGCCACGCCGCCGATCAGCAGCAGCGCGCCGAGAAACTGGCCCGCGCCCAACAGGTCCAGGCCAAAGCTGCGCATCAGCAGGCTGGGCAGCCAGAAGGCGACGCCATAGCCGCACATCGAACTGCACGCCGCGCCCAGCGCCAGCAGCCAGAAGCTGCGCTTGGCCGCCAATATGCCGAACACGGCGCTGACCGGCACTGCATCGTTCGCCAGTACCGGGCGTGCTGGTTCGCGCACGACCAGCCGGAACAAGGGCGCGATCAGCAGGCCAGCCACGCCGACCGCGATGAAAGCGGTGCGCCACTCGACCGCCTGCGCGATATAACCGCCCAGCAGCACGCCACCCGCCGATCCCAGGGGGATGCCCAGCGAATAGATGGACAGCGCCCGCGCGCGCTGATGCGTCGGGAAATAGTCGGAGATCACGGCATAGGATGGCGCGACGCCGCCTGCCTCCCCCACGCCTACGCCGACGCGAAAAGCGAACATCTGCCAGAAGCTGCCCGCCATGCCGCACAGCGCGGTAAAGCCGCTCCATACTGCAAGGCTGACGGTGATCACCCAGGTCCGGCTGGTCCGGTCGGCCAGCAACGCCAGGGGAATCGCCAGCGTCGAATAGAGCAGCGCAAAGGCGATCCCGCCCAGCGCGCCCAATTGCCCGTCGGTGAGGCCCAGTTCCGCCTTGATCGGCCCGGCGAGGATGCCCAGAATCTGCCGGTCGAGGAAGTTGAAAGTGTAGACGAGCAGCAGCATCGCCAGCACGACACCGCGATAGGCGGGGGAAACGGGGGGAGAGGCGGAGGGAACCGTTCGGTCTGTCATATATGCTCCTTACGCCCCTTGCCGCACAGCAAAAGCGTGTTCCCGCGCAGGCGGGAACCCGGTCCCGCCCCTGGAACCGGATTCCTACCCGCGCGGGAATACCGAACCTAGAACTTCACCGTTCCGGTCACGAACACCTGCCGCGGATTGCCGTAGAACGCGGTCAGCGTGCCTTCGCGGCCCAGCGTGGGAGTGGGAAAGCCCGCGGCATTGTTGACAATCGCGCCGGTCGTCGCATTGGCCGCGACGAAGGTATAGCCCGACGTCTTATATTCCTTGTCCAGCAGGTTCTTGCCATGCAGCCCCAGCGTCCAGCGGTCGTCCGGCGCGGTGTAGACGATGCTGGCGTCCCACAGGGCATAGCCCTTCTGGTCGATATAGGGGTTGGGGATTTCAAACTGATAGGTCTTGCTGCGCCACGATACGGTGCTGCCCGCATAGAGGTTGCCGTCGCCGACCGGCGTGGTGTAGCCGAGCGTGCCGCTGGCGGTCCATTTGGGGGTATTCTGCACCTTGCGGAACGCGGCCACATCGGTCGGCACCCCGCCGATATTGGTCACATATTCGCGATATTCCGCATCGATATAGCCCACCGCCGTGGACAGGCTCAAACGGTCACCACCCGTCAGGAAATCCTGCGCCAGCCGCGCGTTGCTTTCAAATTCCAGCCCCTTGAACCGCGCCTTGCCCGCATTGGACACGACACCGCAGAAGGATGGCGTCGGCACGCCGCCCACGCTGACGGTGCAGGCGACCGAGCCGGGGATCTGCACGTCGTTATAGTCGGCATAGAAGCCCGCGACCGCGACATAGAGCGCGCCGTTCATGAAGTTGCCCTTATAGCCCACTTCATAGCTTTTGACGCTTTCAGGACGGAAGCTCAGGAACGACGCGATCTCGCTATCTTCGCGAATGCCGTTGCCGTTGAGGTCGGGCGCATTGGTGCCCACCCCGCGCGGATCGAAGCCGCCGCCCTTGAAGCCCTGCGCATAGCTGGCATAGATATTGTGGTCGGGCGTCGGCTTGTAGCTGATCGAGACACGGGGCGTGAACTTCTTATATTCGCGCTGGCCGTTGAAATCGGTGCTGGGCGCGCCGAACGCCACGCCTGCGCCGCCAAAGACGGGCGATCCGCCACCCAGATAATTCTGCCGCAAAATGTCGGCGCGGCGCTTGTCCCAGGTATAGCGACCGCCCGCCGAAATGCTCAGCTGCTGCGAAATGTCGAAAGTGAAGTCGCCGAACACGGCATAGGTTTCCGTGTCGACATCGGCCTGGGTAAAGGCGGTCAGGCCAGCAACGGTCGTGAACAGCCGCACGTCGAACGCGGTATCGGCCTTGGCATCCAGATAGTAGAAGCCAAGCATGCCATGCAGCGGGCCGCTGTCATAAAGAAGCTGGAATTCCTGGCTCAGCTGCTCGTTGAAGTAAAAGGCCGGTACGTCGACATCGACGGCGGGCAGCGCGTCGAAATCGATCGGCGATGCGCTGTCATCCTTGCGCCACGCGCTGATCGACCGCAGCGTCACCGCGTCGGACAGTTCGGCCGTGATGTTCATCGATAGCCCGTAGGACTTCACATATTGCTTGGGGTCGGCAAGGCCGCCGCGCGTGTCGAATACGTCGTCCAGCACCGGCGCGCCCGACAACTGGCCGGGAATCAGGCGGTGGCCGCCGCGCGCATTGCTGTTATCCTTGGTATAATCGCCGGTGATCCGCATCAGCACCGGCTGGCCATAGCCGCCCATTTCGAACGTGCCGCGCGCGGCCCAGACATCCTTGTTGTAATTATCTTCGCCGGTGGTCAGATTCTTGCCAAAGCCGCCGCGCGACAGGCGGGCGAGTGCGCCGCCGACCCGGATCATGTCGCCGACCGGGGCCGACACGCTGATGATGCCATCGGCCTGATCATAGGTGCCGTAGCTGCCCTTGATCTTGAGCGCGAAGTCCTGCGGCAGCATCTTGGTCACATATTTGACCGCGCCGCCGATCGTGTTGCGGCCATAGAGCGTCCCCTGCGGCCCACGCAGCACCTCGATCCGATCGACATCATAAATGTCGAGGATCGCGCCCTGCGGCCGGTTGAGGTAAACATCGTCCAGATAGATGCCGACGCCCTGTTCAAAACCGGACACGGGGTCCTGCTGGCCCACGCCGCGGATGAAGGCGGTCAGCGTCGAATTGGTGCCGCGCGATGCTTCCAGCGTGGTGTTGGGCGTGAAGTTGGCGAGATCGGTAATGTCGATCGCGCCCTGGCTTTCCAGCTTCTCCCCGGAAAAGGCGCTGACTGCGATCGGCACGCTGACCAGCGTTTCCTCGCGGCGGCGGGCGGTGACGACGATCGCGCCTTCGCTGTCGTCCACGGCGGCTTGCGGCGCGTCCTGCGCGAGCGCGGGCAGGGCCAGCGCCCCGGTCCAGGCGGCGGAGGCAAGGGCGAGAGCGCGGATGCTGTGATGAGCCTTCATGAGCGGAACCTCTCCTGAATGATGCGCCCGTTTGGCGGGTCGCCATGTGTCTTGACCGATTCGATAATGAAAGTTGAACCAGCTTTCAACTTCAAATATGGAGCAGGCTATCGATGCGACCAGATTGCGCTAAAAGAACACAGCGACGGGGAGAGACTATGACCGACCAGGGGCCAGGCAGGGACGACAAGACGCCCCGCACGGCGCGCGGGGAACGCACCCGCCGCGGCCTGCTGGCGGCCGCCGCGCAGGAATTTGGCGAAAAAGGATTTCACGAAGGATCAATCAGCGGAATCACCCGCCGCGCGGGCTGTGCGCTGGGCAGTTTCTACACCTATTTCGACAGCAAGGACGATATTTTCCGCGCGCTGGTGGCCGATATGTCGGGGCAGGTGCGCGACTATGTGTCGCCCCGGATCGCGCAGGCGCGCGACGGCATCGACGCCGAACGAATCGGGCTGCTCAGCTTTCTGGAGTTCGCCCGGTCGCACAAGGAACTCTATCGCATCATCGACGAATCGGAATTTGTCGATGCCGCCGCCTACCGCGCCCATTACGAAAATACCGCGGCCCGCATGGCGACGCGCCTGGCCAAAGCAGCAGAGCGCGGCGACGTGCGCCCGGACGTGGAGGAGGTGCATGCCTGGGCGATCATGGGCATGAATGTCTTTCTGGGGCTGCGCTACGGCGTCTGGGACGACAGCCGCCCGGCGGACGAGATCGCCGCCATCGCCAACGCGCTGATCGAAAAGGGCATTGGCCGCCCGCAATAAGCGGAGCAAAACCGGCGCTGGCGCTTTGTGGCGGTTCACCCATCGGAGCATTGCCGCCATGATTACACCGACCGACCGCCAGTGGATGCAGCGCGCCATTGCCTTGGCACGCAGCAAGGGCAGCACCCCTGCCGACACGCCGATTGCCGCGATCATCGTGATCGACGGCCGCATCCTGGCGGAACAGGTCAACCAGACGGAGGAGCATAAGGACGCCACCGCGCATGCGGAAATCATGGCGATCCGCGCCGCCGGGCCGGTCCATGGCGACATGGACCTGCGCGGGGCCACGCTTTATTCCACGCTCCAGCCATGCGGCATGTGCACCATGGCGTCGATCTGGGCGAAAGTTGGCCGGATCGTTTACGGCGCTGGCCGGGACGATGTGCATCGCATGTATTTCGAGGATCGCCATCTCGACACGATGGATTTCGTGCGCGACGCGTGGCGGGACGATCTTGTGCTGGAAGGGGGATGCGAGGCGGAGCTTTGCGCCAGCCTCTATTACCGGCCCCAGGACGATGTGCCGATCGAGGAACAGGGCAATATCTGACCCGGCCTATTTCCGCAGCAGAAACACCGCATGTTCGGCAAACAGATTGGCATTGGCGTGGGTGGTTTCCCTGTCGCCCTTCAGAAACCATTGCCCGTCGATGGTCCAGCCGCGATCCTTCACCAGCGCGCGGAAATCGTCCACGGTCACATGATGGATGTTGAGCGTGTCATACCATGTGTCGGGCAATAGCCGCGTCACCGGCATCCGCCCGCCCCACAGCAGCGAAATCCGCCCGCGCCAATGGGCGAAATTGGGGAAGGATACGAAAGCCTGGGCAGCGATCCGCAGCAATTCCTCCACCACCAGATCAGGCCGCCGGGTCGTCTGGAGCGTCTGGCTCAATATCGCATAGTCGAAACTGGCGTCGGGATAATAGCGCAAGTCCGTGTCGGCATCCCCCTGCACCACCGACAGGCCGCGCCCGACCGCATCGGCGACATTCGACCCGTCAAGCTCCAGCCCGCGCGCGTCGACCCCGGCATTGTCGCGCAGCGCCGCCATCAGCGCGCCGTCGCCACAGCCGACGTCCAGCACCCGCGCGCCCTGCCGCACGGTGCGCGCGATCAGCGCCAGATCGGGGCGCAACTGATCGCTCACGCCCGGCCGCCTTTCAGGAAGCCATCGACCACCCGGTTGAGTTCGGGACATTCCAGCAGGAAGGCGTCATGCCCGAACGGGCTGGACAGTTCGACGAAACTGGCCTGCGCCCCGCCCGCATTCAGCGCATGGACGATGATCCGCGATTCCGCCGTGGGATAGAGCCAGTCGGTATCGAAACTGACAAGGCAGAAACGCGCCTTGCTGGCCGTGAAGGCCATGGCCAGCGACCCGCCATGATCCTCTGCAATGTCATAATAGTCCATGGCGCGGGTGATGTAGAGATAGGAGTTGGCGTCGAACCGCTCGACAAAGCTCAGCCCCTGATGGCGCAAATAGCTTTCCACCTGAAAATCCGCATCGAAGCCGAAGGTCTTGGCATCGCGGCCCTGGAGGCGCCGTCCGAATTTCTCGGTCAGCCCCGCTTCGGACAGATAGGTGATATGCGCCGCCATCCGCGCAACGGCCAGACCCGCGCTCGGCACCTGCCCATCGGCATAATAATCGCCCCCGCGCCAGTTGGGATCGGCCATGATCGCCTGCCGCCCGACTTCATGAAAGGCGATATTCTGCGCGCTGTGCCGCGCGGTCGAGGCGATGACGATGCAGCGTTCCACCCGGTCGGCGAACAAGGTCGGCCAGGTCAGCGCCTGCATGCCGCCCATCGACCCGCCGATCACAGCGTAGAGCCGGTCGACACCCAGATGGTCGAGCAGCATCGCCTGCGCCCGCACCATGTCGGCAATGGTCAGCACGGGAAAGCGCATGGCGAAGGGCAGGCCGGTCGCCACGTCCAGGCTGGCCGGGCCGCTCGACCCCATGCAACTGCCGACGACATTGGCGCAGATGATGAAATGGCGTGCCGGATCGACCGGCTTCCCCTCTCCCACCAGCCGCCACCACCAACCGGGCTTGCCCGTTACGGGATGGTCGGACGCGACATATTGGTCGCCGGTCAGGGCATGGCAGATCAGGATCGCATTGGATCGGTCCGGGTTTAGCGTGCCATAGGTTTCATAGGCGATGTCGACCGGCCCCAGCGCCGCGCCGCTGTCCAGCGGCAATGGCCCGGCAAGCCGAACCTGTCGGCGCAGGCCGAAACGACTATCATCTGTCATTGAAAGGCTGGCCATGGTCGCGCCGGGCTAGGACCACGGCGGAGCGCTGTCAATCTGGACGGGCGCTTTGCCTTTGGCGCGGAAGCCGCTAAAGCCCGTCGCCATGACAGAGACACTTGCAAACACCCTGACAAAGCCATCGCCCAAGGACTGGATTCTTGGCATTTCGCCCTATGTGCCGGGCAAGGCGGCGGCCGATGATGGCCGCCCGCTGATCAAGCTGTCGGCCAATGAAAACCCTCTGGGGACGGGCGACGCCGCGCGCGCCGCGCTGGTGGCCGCCACCGCCGATCTTGCCACCTATCCCGATCCGAGCGCGACGAAGCTGCGTGAAGCGATCGGCGCGGTGCATGGGCTGGACCCGGCGCGGATCATCTATGGCACCGGGTCGGACGAACTGCTCCACATCGCCGCCAGCGCCTATGCCGGGCCGGGCGATGAAGTCCTGTATGTGCGCTATGGCTTTGCGGTCTATGACATCGCCGCCCGCCGGGTCGGGGCGACCCCGGTGATCGCGCCGGACAAGGATTATGCCACCGACGTCGACGCGCTGCTGGCAGCCGTGACCGAGAAAACGAAGGTCGTGTTCCTGGCCAACCCCAACAACCCGACGGGCACGATGACCAGCCGGGAAGAGATTGCGCGGCTGCATGCGGGCCTGCGCCCCGACATCTTGTTCGTGCTGGATCAGGCCTATGCCGAATATCTGGACGAAGGCGAGGATGATGGGGGCCTGGAACTGGCCAGGACCGCCGGCAATATTTTCGTGACCCGCACCTTCTCCAAGATTCACGGGCTGGCGGCCGAACGGATCGGCTGGGGCTATGCCAGTGCGGAGGTGATCGAGATTCTCCACCGCATCCGCGCGCCGTTCAATGTCACGACCGCGGGCCAGGCCGCGGCCATCGCCGCGATCAACGACAGTGCCTGGATCGAATCGAGCCGCGCCCATAATGCGCGCTGGCGCGAGTGGCTGGCCGACGAAATCGGCGCGCTTTCCAATCACGGCCTGCGCGTCGTACCCAGCAAGACCAATTTCCTGCTGATCCTGTTCGATGGCAAGCTGACCGCCGAGGCCGCGATGAAGGGATTGTGGGAGGCCGGTTACGCCACCCGCTGGCTGCCGGGCCAGGATCTGCCCAACGGCCTGCGCATCACCATCGGCACCGAAGCGCAGGTCCGCGTCGTGGCCGACACGTTGCGCGCCATGGCGGAATCGGCCTGACGCGATGCTGCCTTTCGCCCGGATCACCATCATCGGCCTTGGCCTGATCGGCTCTTCGCTTGCCCGCGCCATCCGGGCGGAGATGCCCACGGCGCGCGTCACTGGCCATGATGCCGATCCGGCGGTGCGCGAAACCGCACGGCGGATCGACCTGTGCGACGACATCACCGACACGGCGGGGGCTTCGGTGACCGACGCGGATCTGGTGGTGCTGTGCGTGCCGGTCCGCGCCATGGGCGCGGCGGCGGCGGAGCTGGCCGACGATCTGCCCGCCGACGCGATCGTCAGCGATGTGGGATCGTGCAAGGCGGACGTGCTGGCGCAGCTGGTCGCCGCCCTGCCGGGGCGGACGATCATCCCGGCGCATCCCGTCGCAGGCACCGAAAATAGCGGACCGGAAGCGGGCTTCGCCACCCTGTTCAAGGGGCGCTGGTGCATCGTCACCCCGCCCGCTGACGCTGACCCCATGGCGGTCGAGCGCGTCGCCGAACTGTGGCGGCGGGTCGGCGCGGACATCGAGACGATGGACCCGGCGCATCATGATCTGGTGCTGGCGGTGACCAGCCATTTGCCGCATCTGATCGCCTACACCATCGTCGGCACGGCCAGCGATCTGGAAAATGTTACCCAATCGGAAGTCATCAAATATTCCGCTGGCGGCTTTCGCGATTTCACGCGGATCGCCGCGTCGGACCCGACGATGTGGCGCGACGTGTTCCTGGCCAACAAGGACGCGGTGCTGGAAATGCTCCAGCGCTTTTCGGAGGATCTGTCAGCGCTGCAACGGGCAATCCGCTGGAATGACGGCGACACGCTGTTCAACCTGTTCACCCATACCCGCGCCATCCGCCGGTCGATCATCGAACAGGGTCAGGACGACGCCAAGCCCGACTTCGGCCGGGCGCATTAGGCCAGTGGTCCGATTCTGACATTTGCAGACCCATCCCAGCCGCCAGGGGATGCAAATGTCAAAATCAATCCACTAGAGCAGAGGGCGGGTTCAGCGCGTTGATCGCGGCATGGACCCGCGCTTCGGCCTCCCGCCGGTCCAGCCCGGCGGGCACGACCTCTCCGACCTTATAGGTGATGACGCCCGCTTTCTTGAGGAAGCTGCCCTTGGGCGACACCAGCCCGCTGTTGAGCGCAATCGGCACCACCGGCAGCCCCAGCAGCGTATATAATCCGGCAAAGCCAGCCCGTAATGGCGGCGCTTCGCCATGGGGAACGCGGGTGCCTTCGGGAAAGATGCAGACCGCCCTTCCGGCGGCGTTCGCCGCCTTGGCCTGGGTCCGCAACGTCCGCATCGCGCTCGCCCCGGCGGTGCGCTCGATCGGGATCAGGCCATAACGGTCGGCAATGGTTCCCCACAGCGGAATATCGAACAGCTCCCGCTTGGCGGCGATGACCGGCCGGTCGAACACGCACAGCATGTCGATCGTCTCGAACATCGATTCATGTTTGACGATATAGAGATAGGGACCAAGCGGCAGGTCGCCCTCTATCACCACCTTCTGCCCCAGCAGCCAGCGGGCGCAATAGCGATGGAACCAGCCCCACAGGGTCGACACCCATCGCAGCGCGGGCGGCGAAAACTGGCCGACGATCAGGGCGATCAGCACCAGCAGCAAGCTGCCGGGATAGAAAATGAGGGAAAAGAGGGTGGAGCGCAGCAAGGTGATCATCGGGGCGCTATGCCATCAAATGCCAAGAAGTGCAGCGGTGCGGCGCAGCAGATATTTATTATATTCCCGCGCCAGCATCGTCAGGCTGGGGCGGCTGGGCACCGCGTCATAGACGATCGCGACCCGGCCGGGCAACGCCTGCCGCAATTCCAGCGCGGCGCGGCGCATATGCCAGTCCGTCGTGATCAGCCGCACTGTTTTATAATCGCGCCGTTCCAGCCAGCGGGCGGTTTCGATGGCGTTGGATCGTGTGTCGATCGCTTCGCGGCCCAATGTGATGCAGCAGGCGAACAATGTTTCGGGCGCCTGATATTGCGCCGCCAGTTCGACCGGACGAACCGATCGGTCGACGCCGGAAATCAGCATCCGCTTGGCCGCGCCACCCTCCAGCAAAGCGATCCCCCGGTCGATTCGCCCCGCGCCGCCGGTCAGCACGACGATCGCGTCGGTCTGCCGACCGTCGAGCGGCTGGGGCAGGAAGATCGCGAACCACGCAAAGCCCAGCATCCAGCCGAGTATCGAGACGGCGAACAGCCGGACGATCACAGCGCCCGCCCCAATGCGCGCAACACTGTCCAGCGCGCCGCCAGCGTCGCCAGCAGAACGCCCGCCACCGGCAGCAGCCCAAGCACCGCCCAACTGGCAGGCGGCAGGCGCACCGCGCCCAGCAGTTCCGACCCGGTCGCACCCAGCCGCAGACCGATCAGCAGGATGACGAACGCGGCGAAAGCAAAGCCCAGCGCGCTGCCCAGCATCGCGTCGAGGCCAATGCGGCGCTGGAACAGACGGGCGATCTGGACGTCGGTGGCTCCCATCAGGTGCAGCACCTCTATCGTGCCGCGATGGCTGTCATGCGCGCCTCGCGCCGCCAGCACCACGACCGCGCCCGTCGCCAGCGCCATCAGCAGCACGACACCGGCAGCCAGCCAGCCCAGGGCGGAGAGCAATCCGGCAAGCGGCAGCAGGAAGGCGGCATGCGGCTCGATCCGCAGCGCGGGCGACAATCCCCCCAGCAGGCGGCGCAAGCGCGCGACCTTCGCATCAGCATCGCCCGGCGTCAGCGTCACGTCGATCAGCGCGGGCAGCGGCAGGTCGCCGCTCGTCGCCTCTTCGCCCAGCCAGGGGCGGACCTGATCTGCGAGCAGCGCAGGATCGACGGGCGCGGCGGCCTGCACCCCGTCCGCGCCGCGCAACGCGGTCAGCGCTCGCGCCGCCAGTTGGTCGCGCAGTTGCGGGTTCGCCTCGACCACCTGCACGCTGGCGCGTCCGGCCAGGTCCGCGCTCATCGACCGGACGGCAGCGCCCAGGCCAAGGCCAGCGGCGGCGGCCAGCACGGTCAGGAACATCATGATCGCGATGATCCACAGCATCGGCCCCGCGACCCGCCCGCCCGGCAACAGGCGATGACGCGCAGCGGCGGCGGCGCGGCGGTCGGTGCGCGACGCCATCACTCGCCGCCCTGCGGGCGCGGCGGATAGCGCAGCGATCCGGTCGGGTCAGCCAGCCGCCCCTTGTCCAGCCGCATCATCTGCGCGCCCGATACCTGCGCGATCAGCGGCAGATCGTGGGTGGCGACGACGATGGTGGTGCCCAGGCGATTGAGCGCTTCGAACAGGGTCATGAGGCGGCGGGCCATGTCCGCGTCGACGTTGCCGGTCGGTTCGTCCGCCACCAATATTTCGGGTCGGCCGATGACCGCACGGGCGATGGCGACGCGCTGCTGCTCCCCGCCCGACAGGGTCGCGGGCCGCGCCTGCCCGCGATCGCCAAGCCCCACCCAGCCAAGCATTTCAGTGACGGGGGCGTCAACCTCCCCCTCCTCCATCCCCGCGACGCGAAGCGGCAGGGCGATATTGTCATAGGCGGACAGATGGGGGACCAGGCGAAAGTCCTGAAACACCACGCCGATGCGACGGCGGAAACCGGGCAGGCGCTTGCGCGGCAGGGTCACCACATCCTCGCCGAACAGCCGTATGACGCCGCGACTGGGACGCTGGGCCAGATAGAGCAGTTTGAGCAGCGATGTCTTGCCCGCGCCCGACGCGCCGGTCAGGAAATAAAAGCCACCGCCTGCCAGCGTGAAGCTGACGTCGGACAGGGTCTCGCTGTCCAGACCATAGCGCAGACCGACATTCTCGAACTGGACGATGGCCGACATGTCTTGAAATATGGCGCTCGCGCGCTCCCTGCTTCCCCGGAGTGACAGCCATGGCACAGTGGGCGGGCAGCCGTAAAGCCCGGCCCGCATCCGACCGCGAGTCGCGACGGAATGACGTCAACATAAGTTGACCGCTTGCGCGCGAGTCCATGCCATGCCTATGAAGCGACATGATACTGGTGTGCCCCAATTGCGCGACGCGCTATGTCGTGCCGGACAGCGCCGTCGGTCCGGCCGGCCGCCAGGTCCGCTGCGCCGCGTGCAAGCATAGCTGGTTCCAGCAGCCGGCGACCCTGCCACCGCGCGAAAGCGGGCCGGACGAGGTGCCTGCTCCGCCGCCGGTCCAGCCTCCCGCTCCGCCACCGCCGGTCGCAGAGCCGGTCGAAACGGTCGCCGCGCCCGCGCCTGAACCCGTACCTGCCCCCGCACCGGAAGCCCCCCCGGCTGAAACCGTCGTGCCGGAGGAAGCGGCCCCCGTCGCGCCGCCGATCGCTGCGCCTGCGGACAACCGTATTGACGACATTTATGCCGGTGCGCCGGTCGATCCCGCACAGGACAGCCAGTTCGCGCCCGCGCCGCCGTTCAAGCCGCGGCGCAATCCGATCAAGCTATGGACCTATGCCGCGGTCGCCTTTGCCCTGGTCGTGGCGGCGGCGGGCGGCGCCTTTTATTATTTCGGCCCCCCCGGATGGGCGGTCAGCCTGGGACTGGTTGCCGAAGAGGGCGATCCTGACCTGCTCTTCTACCTGTCCAAACCCGCAGAGCGGCGCAAGCTGCCGACTGGCGAGGAATATTTCGCCTTTGGCGCGCGGATCGTGAACAGTGGGACACAGGCGCTGCCGGTGCCGCCGGTGCTGGTGCAGTTGCGCGACCGGCAGAATCGGCTGGTGTTCAGCTGGACGACGAAGGCGGACAAGAACCGCCTGAAGCCGGGCGAGGAAGCGTCGATCAACGAAAGCCGGATCGACATTCCCAAAAATGCCGAGAATCTGTCGCTGGCCTTCGTGCAGTAGGGCAAGGGAGAGCCAAGCCTACCCCCCCTCCTTCATCGTCATGCTGAACTTGTTTCAGCATCCATTTCGCGTCTCCAGCCACGGCTTTTGGGGCATGATGGATCCTGAAATAAATTCAGGATGACGTCGTTGGATAACGAAAAGTCATATACAATTCCCCTCCCCGAAATGGGGAGGAATTACGGATAGCTGACCGTCTTGGGCCGGCCCTGCGGGATGGGAATGAACTCCTTATCGTCGCCGGGGATCAGCGGGAAGCGGAGGGCGTCCCAATCCTCGCGCGCCTGCATCAGCCGGTCCTGGCGGGAGGACACGAAGTTCCACCAGACATGGCGCGGCGTTTTGAAGGCTTCGCCGCCGCACAGGACGACCCGGCCGCCATCGACGCTCATCAGCGTGGCGCTGGTGCCGGGGCGCAGGACGTAGAGCGTCTGGGGCGCGAGCATCATCCCGTCGAGCGCGGCATCACCGCCCGACACATAGATCGCGCGCTCGTCGGCTGACGGGTCGATCGGTACACGGCCGCCGGGCGACAGCTGGATGTCGGCATAGGTGGTGACGGGCGAGCGTTCGCCCCATAGCGACCCCATGATGACACGGGCGCACACCCCATGCGCCTCGATCACCGGCAGGCCGGCTTCGCCGACATGCTCGAACGCGGGGTCCATTTCCTCTTGGCGGTCGGGCAAGGCGAGCCAGGTCTGGATGGCGGACAGTTTGGAGAGCTTGGCGCGTTCTTCGTCGGGGGAACGCTCACTATGGACGATGCCCTTGCCCGCCGTCATCAGATTGACCGCGCCCGCCTCGACAATCTGTTCCGTGCCCAGCGAATCGCGGTGGAAGAAAGCGCCTTCATACATATAGGTCACGGTGGCGAGGTTGATGTGCGGATGGGGGCGGACATCAATCCCCTGCCCCGCCCCTATCTTCGCTGGCCCGGCCTGATCGAAGAAGATGAACGGGCCGACCATCGTACGCCCCTTGGCAGGGAGCGAACGGTGGACCTTGAAATCGCCCAGATCATGGGTGGTCGGGCTGATCGTCTGGATGACGAGATCATCGAGGGTCATCAGGCTTCTCCGGGTGCGCGGGCCTTGATCGCAAGGGCGTGGACCTTGTCGCGCAGCAGGTCGGCGAGCGCTGCGTTGACCATGCGCTGGCGGGCGACGCGGCTCTGGCCGGTGAAGCGATCCGACACGATGTCGACGGTGAAATGGCTTTCGCCAGAGCCGTCATGCCCCGCATGACCGCGATGTTTTTCGCTGTCGTCGATCACGGCGAGCAGTTGCGGCGCCAGGGCATTTTGCAGCCGCGTTTCGATTTCGGTGGCCACTGGGCCTTTCAGAATCTGAGTCATGCCGCCTATATAGTCGCTTTGCCGCGACTTGCATCAGGACAACTTTGTCGACCGACCCTTTCTCGACCCGCCGCTTCAACCGCTTCCATGGCCGGGTGGAGGGCGACCGCCCCTGCTGGGTGAGTGGCTGCCCCGAACCGGGCGAGTTCCGCGCGCCGCCGCTGGAAGGCAGCGCCCGTCCCGGCGATGAAGGGCCGCGCTGGCGCTGGCTGTGCCTGGACCATGTGCGCGAATTCAATCAGGGCTATAATTTCTTCACCGGCATGTCGCCGGAGGAAATCGCCGCCGCCCAGCGCCCCTTTGCCGGGTGGGAGCGGGAGACGCGCGCCTTTTCGTCCAACGCCCACAGCCCGCCGCCCAAATGGTCCGACTTCTCCGACCCGCTCGACGCCATCGGCGCGAAGTTCAAGGAACGGGTGGCCAAGGCGCGGGCCGATGCGCAGATGCGGCAGGACGGCCAGTTTCTGTCGGCGGAGGACCGCAAGGCGCTGCGCGTCATGGAACTGGACATTGACGCGGATCGCAAGGCTTTGCGGATGCGCTACACCGCGCTGCTGCGCCGCTATCACCCCGATCATAATGGCGGCGACCGCAGCCATGAACGCGCATTGCAGGCGGTGATCGAGGCCTATGGCCATCTGAAGAAGGCAGCGGTTTTCGCCTGATTACAGCAAGAACCAGCCGATCAATCCGCCGATCTGGATTGTCGCGATGACCATCAGATGCGTCGAAAACGGTTCCTTGCGGGTTTTATGGCGGAACAGTTGGCGGGCGAGAAACGCACCTGGCGTGCCACCAACGAAAGCGAGCGTGAGCAATTCCGATTCAGGCACACGTCGTTCACCGGCAATAGCGCTGGCTTTATCGAGATAAAATGCCAGCATGGTGACGACGTTGATCGCCACAAGGCATGAAACGACTATCGTGATCATCATCATGGCCTAATCCAGTATGTCTGAAAAAAGTCTTTCGCCAGCATTCGTGGTGGAATTGACTTGGCGGAAGTTCGCAAAATTCGCCCATGTTGCGCATGGCAAGTTTTTCGCAAGATCGACGATCGGAAAGAGCCGGGGCAGAGCATGGCAGCATAGTCGCGAGTAGGACAGCCTTGTCCCGATGCGATGGCGATGCCATAGGGCGCGCCCCCCCCTTCCCCGGAGACAAAAGCATGCAGGATGTGCCGCGCGCGCTGGGCCTGGATTTCGGCACGACCAACAGCGTCGTTGCGATTGCCAACGGCCAGCAATCCGATCTGGTCGAATTTGCCGGTAGCCAGGCGACCGGGGCGGTGTTCCGTTCCGCGCTCTGTTTCTGGCATGAGGACGGCGTCAAGGGCGGCCTGGCACATGAGGCCGGGCCGTGGGCGATCGCGGAATATATGGAATATCCCGAAGACAGCCGCTTCCTCCAGTCGTTCAAGTCGGTCGCCGCCAGCCCGATTTTCGAGAGCGCCAACATATTCGAAAAGCGCTACCGCTTCGAGGAACTGGGGGCGATGTTCCTGGCGCATATGGTTGGCCATGCGGGCGGGGCATTGGACCAGAGGCCAGAGCGGATCGTCGTCGGGCGGCCAGTGACCTATGCCGGGTCGCGGCCTGACGAGGCGCTGGCGCGCAAGCGCTATGACGCGATGTTCGCCGATTTCGGCATGGACATTCATTATGTCTATGAGCCGCTGGGCGCGGCATTCAGCTATGCCAGCCGCCTGACCCAGGCTGCGACGATCCTGGTCGCGGACTTTGGCGGCGGCACCAGCGACTTTTCGATCGTACGAGTGGAAGCGCCCAACCATACGGCGGGCGCGGCGCGGCGGGCGACGCCGCTGGGATCGGCAGGCATCGGCATTGCAGGCGACCGTTTCGACTATCGGATCATGGACCATCTGGTGCTGCCGATGTTGGGCAAGGGCGGCAGTTACCAGTCGTTCGGCAAGACGCTGGAGATACCGCGCAGCTATTTCGCCGACTTTGCCGACTGGTCGCGCCTTGCGCTGATGCGCAACCGGCGGACGATGGACGAGCTGACGCGGTTGCAGAAATCGGCTGACGATCCCGCCGCGATCGGGCGGATGATGACGGTGATCGAAAAGGAACTGGGCTATCCGCTCTATGACGCGGTGGGCAGCCTGAAGCGGGCGCTGTCGACGCAGGACAAAGCGGATTTCCGCTTTGCCGGTGGCGGGCTGGAGATCGAGACGCAGGTGCGCCGCGCCGATTTCGAGCGCTGGATCGCGCCCGACATCGCCCGGATCGAGGGATGCGTGGACAAGGCGCTGGCGACCGCCGGGGTGGCGCCGCACGCGATCGACCGGGTGTTCCTGACCGGCGGATCGTCGCTGATTCCGGCGATCCGCGGCATATTCGACGCGCGCTTCGGGGCGGAGCGGATCGCGACCGGGGGCGAACTGACATCTATCGCGCACGGGCTGGCGCTGATCGGACAGGAGGCCAATCTGGCCCAATGGGCCGCTTGATCCGACGCGCCCTTGCCCCCACTCTATCGACACGCCGTTGATGGATCGGCTACGGCAGGCGTGACTCGCAGGAAGATGAAGACCCGATGACTGATATTTCCAACGTTCAGCCCGATACGCGCGCCGAAACGCTGATGGATGTCCCCGACCGGTTCGTGGACGCCCGCGATGTGTTCGGCATCGACATCGACATGCAGATCCCCGCCTTCAGCGAAGCCGACGAGCGGGTGCCCGACCTTGATCCTGCCTATGTGTTCGATCCGGATACCACGCTGGCGATCCTGGCGGGCTTTGCGTTCAACCGGCGCGTCATGGTGCAGGGCTATCATGGCACCGGCAAGTCGAGCCATATCGAGCAGGTCGCCGCGCGCCTGAAATGGCCGTGCATCCGCATCAACCTGGACGCGCATATCAGCCGTATCGATCTGGTCGGGCGTGACGCCATCGTCCTGAAAGACGGGCAGCAGGTTACCGAATTCAAGGAAGGCCTGCTCCCCTGGTCGTTGCAGCGGCCGGTCGCGCTGGTGTTCGACGAATATGATGCCGGCCGCCCCGACGTGATGTTCGTCATTCAGCGCGTGCTGGAAACAGACGGCAAGATGACGCTGCTCGACCAGAATCGGGTGATTCGCCCCAATCCCTATTTCCGGCTGTTCGCGACCGCCAATACCGTCGGTCTGGGCGATACGACCGGCCTGTATCATGGCACGCAGCAGATCAACCAGGGCCAGATGGACCGATGGAATCTGGTGGTGGCGCTCAACTATCTGCCCGCCGCGACCGAGGCGCAGGTGGTGCTGGCGAAGTCTGGCGAATATGATCATGAGGGCGGCCGCAAGGAAGTCGAGAATATGATCAAGGTCGCCGAACTGACGCGGCAGGGCTTCATCAACGGCGATATTTCCACCGTCATGTCGCCGCGCACCGTGATCAGCTGGGCGCAGAATGCGCTGATCTTCAAAAATGTCGGCTTCGCCTTCCGCCTGTCCTTCCTCAACAAGTGCGACGAGGCGGAACGGGCGCTGGTGGCCGAATATTATCAGCGCGTGTTCGGCAAGGATTTGCCGGAAAGCGTGGTCGGGAAAGCGGGGTAAAAGCCGCAGGAGTGTCATGGACAAGCAGACAGCCATTGCCCGCCTGAAAGCCCATGAAGCAGAATTGCGGGCCATGGGCGTCGTGAGCCTGTCGCTGTTCGGATCGACCGCGCGCGGGGATGCGCGATCGGATTCGGACGTGGACGTCGCCGTGACCATCGACGATGCCGCCCGCATGGACCTGTTCCGCTTTGCGGCCATGTCGAGCTGGCTGGGAGACTGGCTGGACGTTCGGGTCGATCTGGTCAGCGAACCGGCGCGGAAAGCGCGCTTCCAGGCTGAAATCGACAGGGATCGCGTGCGTGTCTTCTAGTCGGGAACAGCATCGGCTGCTGGACATCGTTGAAAATTGCGATGCGATTGCAATCTATATCGACGGAATGGACTATGCGCGTTTCGCCGCCGATCGCAAAACCATCGACGCGTCGGAACGCTGTTTGCAGCGGATCACCGAAGCGGTGATCAAGATCGGCAAGGACCGGATGGCGGCAATTGCCCCATCCATTCCGGCCGACGCCGTCCGGGGATTGGGAAATATGTTGCGGCACCATTATGATGCGCTGGATTTGAGGATCATTTTCGCCACGATGACCGACAGCCTGCCTGTTTTGCGCGCGGCCTGCCTTGCAGCGCTGAAGGATCTGCCATGACCGAACGCTCCCCTCTCGACGCTTTCAAGGACGTGCTGTCGGGGACGGCGCGGTCGATGGCGCGCGACATGGAAGTGGAGGTGGGCTTTACCGCCGACGCGCCGCATCTGGCGGGCAAGGCAATCAAGGTGCCGACGCCCGCGCGCACTTTACCCGCCGATCAGGTGGCGCTGGCGCGGGGCTTTGCCGACGCCAATGCGCTGAAATTGCGGCATCACAGTGCGAAAATCCATGCCGCCTCCGCGCCGGGCGAGGCCGTGGCGCGGGCGGTGTTCGACGCGGTCGAGCAGGCGCGGGTCGAGGCGATCGGCTCCAGGCAGATGGAGGGGGTGCGCGCCAACCTCAACCATGCGCTCGACATGCGGTTGAAGTCCGACGCGATCCGCCGGGCGCGGTCGGCGGACGAGGTGCCGCTGTCCACCGCGCTGGCACTCAAGGTGCGCGAGCGGCTGACAGGCCAGGCGATCCCCAAGGATGTCGCGGCGGGCGTGGCGCTGGTGGAGGAATGGATCGAGGACAAGGCCGGGTCTGATCTGGACGCGCTAGCGCTGGCGATCGACGACCAGCGCGCCTTCCAGAAGCTGACCACCGCGATGCTGGAGCATCTCGCGCTGATCGACGCCGACGTGCCGCCCGATACCGAAGAGCCCGAAGCCCAGGACGAGGGCGACGATGAGGAGGATCAATCCGAGGACGGCGATTCGGGGCAGGACGAGTCGGGCGACAGCGATGTGAATGCCGAGGCCCGCGCCGAGGATCAGGGCGGCGATACCGAGGACGGCGAAACCGAATATAGCGACGATTTCGACGCCGACAGCGAAGCGGGCGCGGACGATATGGGCGAGGAAGGCATGATGCCGGTCCGCCCCAACCGGCCGACGTCCGACCTGCCGCCCGGCTTCGATTACAAGGCCTATACGCTCAAGCATGACGAGATCGTCACTGCTGAGGAATTGTGCGACGAGGATGAACTGATCCGGCTGCGCGGCTTCCTCGACCAACAACTCGTCAGCTTGCAGGGGGCGGTGACCAAATTGGCCAACCGGCTGCAACGGCGGTTGATGGCGCAGCAGTCGCGGTCCTGGGATTTCGACCAGGATGAAGGGATGCTGGATGCGGCGCGGCTGGCGCGCGTCATCATCGACCCGACCCGGTCGCTGACCTACAAGATCGAACGCGATACCGAGTTTCGCGATACGGTGGTGACGCTGCTGATCGACAATAGCGGCTCCATGCGCGGGCGGCCGATCAGCATCGCGGCGATCAGCGCCGACATCATGGCGCGCACGCTGGAGCGGTGCGGGGTCAAGACCGAGATATTGGGCTTTACCACGCGGGCGTGGAAGGGCGGACAGGCGCGCGAGGAATGGCTGGCCGCCGGACGCCCGCCGATGCCGGGGCGGCTTAACGACCTGCGCCATATCGTCTATAAGAAGGCCGACGAGCCATGGCGGCGGGCGCGCAAGAATCTGGGCCTGATGATGCGCGAAGGGCTGCTGAAGGAAAATATCGACGGCGAAGCGCTGCTCTGGGCGCATGGCCGGTTGATCGCCCGCAATGAAGAGCGGCGCATATTGATGGTGATTTCCGACGGCGCGCCGGTGGATGACAGCACTTTGTCGGTCAACAGCGGCACCTATCTGGAACGCCATTTGCGGCAGGTGATCGACTGGATCGAGAATCGATCGCCGGTGCAGCTGGTCGCGATCGGCATCGGCCATGACGTGACCCGCTATTACAAGCGGGCGGTGACCATCATGGACGCCGAGCAACTGGGCGGGACGATGGTGGAGCAGCTGGCCGGCTTGTTCGATGAGGATTGACCCTCAATATCTTTGGGACTGAGCGACCGTCGAAGCCTTGTCCGTCTCTTCACCTTCGACTTCGCTCAGGGCGAACGGATAATAATGTCTAGGAGAGCGTCATGAGTGTCGCCTTTCGTCGCGAGGGCGATGATGAGCATATGGAGCCCAAGTTCGAACTGCCGATCCCGCCGGGACCCAATTGGGTGACGGCGCGCGGATTGCGGCTGACGCGGGAGAAGGTCGAGGCGCTGGAGGCCGTGGACCTGAGCGGCATGGCCGAGGAGGATGCCAAGAAGCATGGCCGCGTGCTGCGCTATTGGCGAACGCGGCTGGCAACCGCGGAACTGCGCCCGGTCGCGACGGGCGACGCCGTGGCGTTCGGATGCCGGGTGACCTATCGGATCAATGGACGGGACAAGACGGTCGGACTTGTCGGCGATGATGAGGCCGATCCGGCGGAAGGGCGAATCAGCTTCTCCGCCCCGCTGGCGCGCGCAATGATGGATGCGACGGTCGGCGAGACGGTCGATTTCGCGGGCAAGCCCGATGCGGTGGAGATTGTCGATATTGCGGTTGTCGTGGAACCCTGACCCCCTGCTCCGTCCGGTTCGAGCCTGTCGAGGGCGCGAACCGAACGGCTGAGGAATGAAATCAGGCGCCGCGACCTGCTTCGAACAGGAACCAGGCTCGCTGTTCGGCCTGATCGGTCCAGTCGTCGACAATGCCTTCGGTGGCGTTGTCGCCCGCTTCGGTCGCGGCAGCCTTCACCGCGCGGAAGGATTCGACCAGCGCCAGATTGTCGTTGCGCAATTCCATCAGCATGTCGGCGGGGCTGACAAATTCGGCGTCATTGTCAGTGAGGCTCTGATGACGCGAAATATCGCCGATCGAGCGCAGGGTGACATTGCCGGTCTTGCGCACACGCTCGGCGATCAGGTCCGTGGTGGCCAGGATCTCGGCAGCCTGTTCATCGAACATCAGATGATAGTCGCGGAAATGCGGGCCGGAAACGTGCCAGTGAAAATTCTTGGTCTTGAGATACAGCGCATAGCTGTCCGCCAGTACGCCGTTGAGCGCCTGCGCCACGGTCTTGGTAGCGTTGTTTTTAAGGTCGGTGGGTGTCTTGAGATCGGCGGCGGTCATATGTCCTCCTGGGCAGTGCGAATTGGTTTCGGACATATAATGATTAAAGGCCGATATGGTGCCACGGAAAAACGCGATCAGCCTGATGGAAGAAAGCGATCAGACCAGCGCCAGCGCCGACAGCGCCAGCATCGCGCCCACCAGCAGCAACAGCACGGCGCCGCCCAGCCGGATCGCGCGGATGGGCAGGACGGCGAAAATCCGGTCCCGCAGCAGCACGACGGGCACGGACGCCGCGATCACGCCGATCGCGCCGCCCATCGCCGCCAGCACCGGATTGCCGCTATGGGTGGTGATCCCCAGAATCAGAAATTGCGGGCCATCGCCAAAGCCCAGGATGAACAGGCCCAGCATCGTGGTGACGAATGCGCCGGTCGGCCAGCTGGCCAGCGGATCGGGCGACGTGACCGGCCATAACAGGCCGATCCCCAGAAACAGGACGGAAAGCGAGAGGAAGAGCAGGCGCGGGTCCGAACCCAGCATCGGGCCGATCCAGGCCCCGGCAGTGGCGGACAGCGCCGCATTGGCGATGGCGGCGACGATGATGCCCGCGATCACCGCGCCATTGCGCTGAAAGCGGGTCGCCAGTGCAAGGACGAGCAACTGGCTCTTGTCGCCAATTTCGCCAAGCAGACAGCCGAGCAGGGCAAGCAGCAGGGCGTCCATCGGCGGCGCTGGTTCAGGCGCGCAGGGTGGCGATGGGGGCGGGTGAGCGCTGCGCGATGATCGGCACGATGTCGGCCGCGCGCATGTCGCTGCTGATCGCGTCGCGCATCAGATCGAGATAGGACAGGACCACCGGACCAAGGCCATGAAGCGAGAGCGCCGATTCGAGCGTCCCGGCCAGTCCTTCGACCACATCGAGGTGGAAGGCGCGGGCGATGTGGCGAATCTGGTCGACTTCATCGTGCAGCCGGACGACCGACAGATGACCGCGCTGGCCCGCCAGCCCGTCGACCCGGCGCATCAGGTCGGCCAATATCGCCAGCATCGGATCATGTCGCATGGGAAAGCCCCTTCCCTGTCCTGTCGTCCCCATGGGCATGATGCGCCTGTCTGGTTAAGACCGGGTAAACCGGCCAAAACCGGCGTGCCAACCTTGACAGCGCGGCGAATCTGCCCCATGGGCCACCGCTGAAACGGGGCGGTCCTGACATTTGGCGGGCCGCTCTTACTTTTTTTATAGCTCACGACCGGGGACACAAGGCCATGGCCAAGCCAGCAACTGTCAAGATTCGCCTCGTCAGCACCGCTGACACCGGCTTCTTCTACGTCACCAAGAAGAATCCGCGCACCCAGACCGAAAAGTTCAGCTTCAAGAAGTATGACCCGGTCGTGCGCAAGCATGTCGAGTTCAAGGAAGCCAAGATCAAGTGACGGCAAGGCGGCGTTAGCCGCCGGTCGTCATTCCGGCCTTGCGCCGGGATACAGGGTTCCAGGCGCTACGTCGGAATTGTAAAAGGCCCGTTCCAATGCTGGAACGGGCCTTTTGCTGTTTGCCGGGATTGTTCACCGTCATTCCAGCAAAAGCCGGAATGACGGTGAACAGGATCAGCGATCAGTTACCGACCGGCTGGCTGTCCGTGCGGCGAACCACTATGGTCGAGGAGCGCGGCTGCTGGCCGGATACCGGCCAGTTGCCGGTGGGATGCTGGATGTTGACGAAGAAGGTCTTGAGGTCCGGCGTATAGGCAAGGCCGGTAATCTCGCAGCCCTTCGGGCCGACCAGGAAGCGCTTGGACTGCTTGGTTGTCTGGTCGATGTAGAACATGGCATTCTGGCCGAAAATATCCTCGATCGACTTGCCGGTCACGCCGGACGTGCCCGGAATGCTATGGTCGGTCTGGACCCACAGGCGACCCTTGGGATCGATGCGGATGCCATCGGGGCTGGAGAAAGTGTCGCCCTTGATGTCGCCGACCAGATTGGCGCCGCCCGACGCCAGCGCCGGATCGCCCGCCAGCAGGAAGATTTCCCAGCTGAACTTGGTGGCGAGCGGCGAATTGCCCTCTTCCTTGAACTTGATGATGTGGCCGTGACGGTTGGTGACGCGCGGGTTGGCCGGATCGGTGACGCGGCGGCCGCTATTGTTGGTGAGCGTCACGAACACGGCGCTGTTGTCGGGCGCGACCGTGATCCATTCGGGACGGTCCATGATGGTCCCGCCAGCAACGCGCGCCGCCGACTGGCATTTGATCAGCACGTCGGCCTGATTGGCGAAATTGACCGTAGCGGGCGCAGGCGGCGTGGTGGACTGGCTGACATCACCGGGATCGGACGCGCCGACGATCAGGCCGTTCTGACCCTGTACCAGTGCGCGCCATTCGCCCGTGCCATCGCCGTTGAAGCGGGCGACATAGAGCGTGCCATAGTCGAGCAGGTCGATATTGGCCGCCCGGTTCGCGGTGGAGAAAGCGCGGTCGGGGATGAATTTATAGATGCAGCCCGGCGTCGAATCGTCACCCATGTAGAAGGCGACGCGGCGGTCGGCATTGGCCATATAGGCGACATTTTCATGGCTGAAACGGCCCATGGCGGTGCGCTTGGTCGGGGCGGCCAGTTCCTGATAGGGGTCGATTTCGACCACCCAGCCATAGTCATTTTCAGGCTGGACCGGATCGAGATAATTGTCGGTCGTTTCCTCGCAGGTGAGGTAGGTGCCCCAGGGGGTACGGCCCGACGAGCAATTGTTGAGCATGCCCTTGATCGACGCCGACAGCAGGCCCGCAGCCGGACCACCAGCGCGATAGAGGCTGTTGCCGGTATAGCGCTTGTTGAAGCGCGAACCCGCCTTGACTGCCCATTTGCCGTCGCTGCCCTTGGCGATTTCGACCACGCCGATGCCGACGGCCGACAGGGCGATCTTCTTCTGGTCGGCGGTGGCGGTGGCCGGATCGTAGGAACCGGACATCAGGATGTTGAAGTCGGGATATTCGAAGTTGAGCGCCAGCAGGCCGCCATTATTGGCGTCCACGCCCGACAGGTCGAAATATTCCATGCCGTCATGGTTGCCGCCCGCCCATTTTTCAGCATCGGCCGGGGTCGGGAAGCTGCCCGAATAGGGGGTGCCGGTTTCCACCGAATCGCCCGCCTTCAGCAGCACGTCGACGGTGTAGCCGGTCGGCACGGTGACGGTGTCGTTCATATTGGCGGCGACGGGGGCGAAGCTGACGGTGTAGCTGTCGGTCGGCGTCGGGGTCGGCGTGGGTGTGGGCGTCGGGGTGGGCGCGCCGTCATCATCATCGTCGCAAGCGGCCAGCGTGCCCAGCATCGGCAGGATCGACAGGCCCAGCAGGCCGTTCTTCAGGATCGTGCGGCGCGCCGGATTGGCCGCGACGATGGCTTCCAGGCTGTTGTCGCCCATGGAAATGGTCGGCTGCGCATCGCGATAGGGCGCGCGCGCTTCGTCGGTCAGATGGGACATGATGATTACCCTTATTGCGGTTCCGGGCCGTCGGCAGAGCGCCGCGCCCCTGTGGCCGTCGGGCAGTGCCAGTCAGGGATGACAGGCGGACGGCGGCACCGGGTCAGGGTGATGAAAGCGACATGACAGGCTTGTTACAGCAGGCTGTTCACCTGTTCGACAAAGCGCAGCACCGAAATGGGCTTGGAAACATAGGCCTGCGCCCCGGCGGCGCGAATCCGTTCCTCGTCCCCCTTCCCGGCATAGGCGGTGACCGCCATGATCGGCACGCTGGACAGCCGATCGTCGGCCTTCAGGGAAATGATGAGGTCCAGCCCGCTGACATGGGGCAGGTGAATGTCCGTGATGACAAGGTCGGGCAGAAAGTCGCGCGCCTGCGCCAGCACGTCGCGACCGTCACGCATCGGCAACACTTCATGGCCATGCGCACGCAGCAGATCGCAAAAAAGTTTCAGATTGAGTTCGTTGTCCTCGACAACAAGCACGCGCTTTGCCACCAGTCACCCATAATTTCCAAGCAGCCCCGAAGCGCGCCACATCCTGGCCGCACCCCCGCCGAGACCCGATCATGCGACCCGACACCCATAATGGCAAGCGAGATAGCGGCGCAGACCCTGCGACGCTGGCGCTGATGGCGCTGGGCTGGATCCTGGCCGACGGGCAGCGGGCCGACCGGCTGCTGGCGCTGACCGGCCTGGACAGCGACACCCTGCGCGCGGGGATCGACAATCCGGCGATATTGGGCGCGGTGCTGGCCTTTCTGGCGGATCATGAGCCGGACCTGATCGCCTGTGCCGAGGCGATCGACACATCGCCCGACACCTTGATCGCCGCGCAGGAGAGACTGAGCCGATGAACCGCCCGCTGATCATCACCGATTGCGACGAGGTGCTGTTGCACATGGTCGTGCCGTTCCGCGACTGGCTGGACGAAACGCACAATGTGCATTTCGACATGCATGATCGCGGCTTTGCAGAGGCGCTGCGGCACAAGGATAGCGGGCAGGTCGTCGAGCGCGAACTGGTGTGGGGGTTGCTGGTCGCATTTTTCGATACCGAAATGCACCGGCAGACGCCGATCGCGGGCGCGGTCGCCGCGCTGGGGCGGCTGGCGCAGGTCGCCGACATCGTCGTGCTGACCAATATCGGCGAGCGCCATCACCAGTTACGGGTCGAGCAGCTGGCGGCGTTTGGCCTCGACTTCCCGGTCCAGTGGAATCACGGGCCGAAGGGCGAACCGCTGGCGGCGATCGTCGCCGCGCATGATGCCAGCGTCGCGCTGTTCATCGACGATCTGGCCGAACATCACACGTCCGTCGCGCGCCATGCGCCCGACGTGTGGCGGCTGCACATGGTCGGCGAGCCGGAGATCGCCATAACCGTGCCCGCCGCGCCGCACGCCCATGCGCGGATCGACAATTGGGCAGCGGCTGAACGCTGGATCATGGAAAAGCTGGCCACCGGACCGGCACCAATCGAAACATCCTACACTGACGGAGCCTTATCATGAGCATCGACGCCCGCCTTGCCGAACTCGGCATCACCCTGCCCCAGGCCGCCGCCCCGGTCGCCGCCTATGTGTCGAGCGTGGAGGCCAACGGCCTGCTGCACATTTCCGGGCAGATTTCGCTGGCCCCCGACGGTCTGATGACCGGACGTCTGGGCGAGGACAGGGAACTGGATTATGGCGTCGCCGCCGCGCGCATCTGCGGCCTCAACCTGATCGCGCAGATGAAGGCGGCGCTCGGCAGCCTCGACCGGGTCGAGCGGGTGGTGAAGCTGGGCGCGTTCATCGCCAGCGCGCCATCCTTCACGGACCAGCCCAAGGTCGCCAATGGTGCGTCCGAACTGATGGTCGAAGTGTTTGGCGAGGCAGGCAAGCATACCCGCAGCGCCGTGGGCGTGCCGGTGCTGCCGCTGGGCGCGGTCGTGGAAATCGACGCCGTCGTGCTCGTCCGCGCCGCTGACTGACGCGACGGACCTTGCGCAACAGCCGGGGCGACACAATGTCCCCGGCTGTGATTGAAGCAGCCAGACCCGATCGCGTGAAGGCACGCCGATGACTGATGTGGTGGCGCGTATCGCGGCAGGCGTGGCGGAGCTGCCGCGTGCGCAGTGGGATGCCTGCGCAGGGGCCGACAATCCGTTCGTCAGCTGGGATTTCCTGAGCGCGCTGGAGCGGTCGGGCAGCGTGGGCGAAGGGACCGGCTGGCAACCCCTGCCGCTGATGATCGACGGGGCGGACGGGCGCATCGCCGCCGCCGCGCCGCTCTATGCCAAGAGCCACAGCCAGGGCGAATATGTGTTCGACCATGGCTGGGCCGATGCCTGGGAACGGGCGGGCGGGCGCTATTATCCCAAGATCCAGATCGCCGCGCCTTTCTCTCCCGTACCCGGTCCCCGGCTGCTGCTGCGCGACCGCAGCCTTGCCCCGGCGTTGATCGCGGGGATCGAGACGCTGGTGGAGCGCAACCACCTGTCGTCCGCCCATGCGACCTTCGTGGCACCGGACCAGGTCGGCGATTTCGAGGCGGCGGGCTGGCTGATTCGCGAGGACAGCCAGTTTCACTGGTCCAATCGCGGCTATGGCAGTTTCGATGATTTCCTGGCCGACCTGTCGAGCGCGAAGCGCAAGAATATCCGCAAGGAACGCGCACGGGCGGTCGAAGGGCTGGACATCGTCCACCTGACCGGGCCGGATCTGACCGAGGCGCATTGGGATATATTCTGGGATTTCTATCAGGATACCGGCTCACGCAAATGGGGAACGCCCTATCTGACGCGATCCTTCTTCTCGCTATTGGGCGAGACGATGGCCGACCGGGTGCTGTTGATGCTGGCGCTGCGCGACGGACGGGCGGTTGCAGGGGCGCTCAACCTGATCGGCGCGGATACGCTCTATGGCCGCTATTGGGGCTGTAACGAGGAGGTGCCGAACCTCCATTTCGAGCTATGCTATTATCAGGCGATCGACGTCGCGATCGCGCGCGGCCTTGCTCGCGTCGAAGCGGGCGCGCAGGGCGGGCACAAGCTGGCGCGCGGCTATGCCCCGGAGCCGACCTTTTCCGCGCATTATATTCCCGATGCCGGGTTTCGGCGCGCAGTGGCCGATTTCCTGACCGCCGAGCGGGCAGGCGTGCAGCAGGACCGGCTATGGCTGGCCGGGCGAACGCCGTTCAGAAAGGCTGATTAGGCGGCGCGCGCCTGCGTCAGGGCGATCCATGCGCGGGCCTGACGCTGGGCCTCGGCGATTTCGCGAGCGGTCATTTCCTCGGCAATTTCGGCGCGCATCGCCTGGCCTTCTTCGCTGCCGCCAAGGGCCGCCAGGTTGAACCATTTATGCGCTTCGATCAGGTCGATCGGCATGTCGCCGGTGCCGCAGCTATAGGCGACGCCCAGATCGAAACAGGCCTCTGCCGATCCGCTGGCCGCCCGCGCCATGCGGCTCTCGATTAGAAACTGCGCACTCTTGATACTATTGCCCATGACCCTGTTCCCTTTTCCAACGCTAACCCAATGGTCGACAACCCTTGTTCTTTTTCCACGAAGAGCAGGTTGGACCGGCAGCCGCTAAAAAATGGTTAACGGCTTTGACCGTTTGTCGGGCCGGACTCGCGCGATTGCGGGGGCGGGCAAGGTTAATGGGTGCCGCGCCGGGCAGCGAATAGTAGCATTTTAGGACTGGCATCGGCGCATCTTAGTCCCCATAGCCGGACCCATGGCCCAAAATCCCCCTTCCCCGCCAGCAGGCAAGGACATCCAGTTTCGCGAATTCGTTCTGCTATGCGCCTGTCTCATGGCGATGAACGCCCTGTCGATCGACCCCATGCTGCCTGCCCTGCCCGCCATCGGCCGCGATCTGGCGATCGCGCAGCCCAATGACCGGCAGTTGATCATCAGCGTCTATTTTCTGGGGCTGGGAATCGGGTCGCTGCTGTTTGGCGTCCTGTCCGACCGTTATGGCCGCAAGAAGGTGCTGGCCTGGGCGATGCTGTTGTTCATCCTCTCCTCCATGGCCTGCGCAGCGGCGCAAAGCTTCCCGGTCATGCTGATCGGCCGCGCCTGCGCCGGCTTTTTCGCCGGAGCGAGCCGCGTCATCACCGTGGGAATCGTGCGCGACCGGTTCCGGGGCGATGCGATGGCGCGGGTCATGTCGCTGATCTTTGCGGTGTTCATGCTGATCCCGGTGATGGCCCCCAGTTTCGGGCAGGCGATCCTGTGGATCGCGCCGTGGCGCTGGATCTTCTGGGCGCTGGCGATAATGGCGAGCCTGATCCTGCTATGGCTGATGGCGCGGATGCCCGAAACATTGCGACCGGAAAACCGGATGCGAATCACGGTCGGCGGGCTGTTGCACACGGTCGGGACGATCATGCGCACGCGCAGTTCGATCGGCCATATGCTGGCCAGCGGCGTGGTGATGGGCGGATTGATCGGCTTCATCCTGTCGGTGCAGCAGATATTCTTCGACGTGTTCAAAGCGGAAGAAATTTTCCCGATCGCCTTCGCCCTGATGGCGGCCGGCATGGGGGTCGGCAGCCTGGTCAACAGCCGGCTGGTATCACGCTTTGGCGCGCGGCGGCTGAGCCAGGCGGCGCTGATCGCCTTCATCCTGATCGCCATCGTCCATGTGAGCGTCATCCTGTCGGGGCGGGAGACGATCGTCACCTTCATGCTGTTGCAGGGAATAACGATGCTGACGGTCGCCTTCACCGCGTCCAATTTCAGCGCGATCTCGATGGAGCCATTTTCGAAAGGTGCGGGCGTCGCTTCCTCCTTTCAGGCGTTCCTGACCACTGCCCTGTCCGCGACGCTGGGCAGCATCGTGGGCCGCGCGTTCAATGGCACCACCTTGCCGCTGGCCATGGGGCTGCTGGTGTTCGGCTCCTTAAGCTTCCTGATCGTGATCTGGGCGGAGCGGGGCAGGCTGTTCACCCGGCCCAACAATAGCGGGCTGCGCGACGTAGAGTTTGAAACGGTCCACTGAACGACAAACGGGGCGGTGTTACCCGCCCCGTTCGATGTTCGATCAGGCGCCTTGCTTGATCAGGCGTCCTTTCCGCCCGGCGTGTGCGCGCCGGGCAGCGGCGGCACCGGCTGGGGCGGGATGCCCGCATCCAGTTCCGGCACGTCGCTGATCCCGCGCCCCACATGGCTGCGGTTGCGGCTATAGGCGAAATAGACGATCAGGCCGACCGCCGCCCAGCCCACGAACATCAGCTTGGTTTCGACGCCCAGGCTCCAGAACAGATACATGCAGCCCAGAATCGCGATCGGCGCGGTGATCATGATCGCCGGGGTGCGGAAGGGCCGCCTGCGTGCCGGGTCGGTACGACGCAGCACCAGCACCGCGATCGACACGGCGGCAAAGGCGAACAGGGTGCCGGAGTTGGAGATGTCCGCCAGGATGCCGACGGGGAAGAAGGCGGCGAACAGCGCGACGAAGATGCCGGTCAGGATGGTGATGACATAGGGCGTCTTGTAGGTCGGATGGACTTTGGAGAACATCGCCGGCAGCAGGCCGTCGCGGCTCATGACAAAAAAGATGCGGGTCTGGCCGAACATCATCATCAGGATGACCGAAGGCAGGGCGAGACCAGCGGCCAGGCCGAGCAGATTGCCGATCTGGGGCCAGCCGATTTCACGCAGGGTCCAGGCCAGCGCTTCCTTCGAGCAGGTGACGGCTTCGGTACCGGCGGCGGCCAGTGCGGCGCATTGTTGCGACAGCGCGGTCGATCCGGGCGCCAGGGCAATGCCGCCCTGCGCGATCGGGATGCCGCCTTCGGTCACCGGCTGCGCGCCCACGGTGCCGATGACGCCTGCGGCAACCAGCATGTAGAAGATGGTGCAGATGCCGAGCGAACCGATCAGGCCGATCGGCATGTTACGCTGGGGGTTCTTGGTTTCTTCAGCGGCCGTGGACACGGCGTCAAAGCCCACATAGGCGAAAAAGATCGAGGCGGCGGCAGCGGAAATGCCCGAAAAGCCGAGCGGGGCGAAGGGGGTGAACTTGTCCATGTTCATCACCGGCAGCGCCAGCACGATGAACAGCGTGAGCGCCGCGACCTTGATCAGCACCAGCACGGCGTTGACCGACGCGCTTTCCTTGGTGCCGATGACCAGCAGCCAGGTGACCAGACCGGCGATCAGCATTGCGGGCAGGTTGACCACGCCGCCATCGAACGGTCCCCGCGTCAGCAGATCGGGAATGTCCATGTGGAATGTATGTTCGATCAACCCCACGACATAGCCGGACCAGCCGACCGACACCGCGCCCGCCGCGACCGCATATTCCAGGATCAGCGCCCAGCCGACCATCCAGGCGATCAATTCGCCCATCACGGCATAGCTATAGGTATAGGCAGAGCCGGACACGGGCACCATCGCCGCCATTTCCGCGTAGCAGAGCGCCGCCACCGCGCAGACGAAGCCGGCAATGACGAAGGCGATCATCATGCCCGGCCCGGCCTTTTGCGCGGCTTCGGCCGTCAGCACGAAAATGCCGGTGCCGATAACGGCCCCGATGCCGAGCATGGTGAGCTGGAATGCGCCCAGCGAACGATGCAGCGATTTCTTCTCTGCCGTCGCCAATATGGCGTCGAGAGATTTTACGCGCCCGAATATCATGAATGGAAACCCTTTATCTTGCGATGTCTTGCCCCGGCGGCCGGATCACCCGCCCCCTTTTGCTATGGGACCGGAGACTATCGCCTAATCGCGCGCGCGCAAGTATGTTGCGCGACCAAGACATGACCATCCATGGTCGAATGATGAGGAGTGACGATGATCGACCTGCTGACAGCACCCGGCCTGCATGACCTGCCTCATGGCTTTGCCGGGCGGCGCGGCGGGGTGTCGGAGGGTGTTCATGCGGGTCTGAATGTCGGCCTGGGGTCGCAGGACGATCGCGCGGCGGTGCTGCGGAACCGCGAACTGGCG
Source organism: Sphingobium sp. GW456-12-10-14-TSB1 (assembly GCF_059424385.1). Taxonomy (NCBI): domain Bacteria; kingdom Pseudomonadati; phylum Pseudomonadota; class Alphaproteobacteria; order Sphingomonadales; family Sphingobiaceae; genus Sphingobium; species Sphingobium sp. GW456-12-10-14-TSB1. The sequence goes on from NZ_JBWKZI010000001.1 coordinate 2,443,213, forward strand.
CGTGACGCGGTGATGCCCGGCGCGGCGCTGGTGACGGTGCATCAGGTCCATTCGCCCGACGTCGTGACCGTCAGCGCCGCGGTGCCGGACGCCGAGCGCCCCGCCGCCGACGGGATGGTGACGGATCGGCCGGGCCTGTTGCTGGGGATATTGACCGCGGACTGCGTGCCCGTGCTGTTTGCCGACCGGGCGGCGGGCGTGGTCGGCGCGGCCCATGCCGGATGGAAGGGCGCGATTGGCGGGGTGACCGACGCGACGATCGCGGCGATGACGGCGCTGGGGGCGCAGCGGGAGCGGATCGGCTGCGCGATCGGTCCCTGCATCGGGCGCTCCTCCTATGAGGTGACGCTGGATTTCGCCGAGCGGTTCGAGCGGGACGATGCCGATAATGCGCGCTTCTTCACGGCGGGGCGGCTGGGGCATGTGCAGTTCGACATTGCCGCCTATGTCGCGTCCCGGCTGGCGGCGGCCGGGGTCGGGCGGATCGATCTGCTGGATGAGGATACGTACAGCCAGCCGGACCGCTTTTTCAGCTATCGCCGGTCCTGCCATCGCAACGAGCCGGATTATGGGCGGCAATTGTCGATGATCGGCCTGCCAGCATAGTCGGCTTGAGAGGGGCGATCAGGGACGATTTCCGCCAGGCGATCACGGCGGGGATCGCCGTGCCAATAACGCTGCCCGTCGAGGGGTCGGCGGAAAAGCATCTTTGGTACATTCGACAGGGCGATGTTGTAATATAATTGCAAATATATTGTCTGTGGCTTGCTTTTAATGTCCGCGCGGCTATGCGACAAAAAATGCTGCGCTTGCAGTAGCGGACAAGCATGACGCCTGTATCGACACAGACCAACATGCATGCCGACTACGCATAGGCGCAGCCGTCACTGAACTGCCCGTGAGCAGATTCCCAAATATTTGATAATTGGCAGTTTTACTGCAAACCCGTGAATATAATAGTGCCAATTCCGATCCAAAGCGCGGCAGAAACACTCGCGGTGATCAAGAAACGGGACGCATAACTGCGCGGCATAGAATTCAACATACGACCTCTCCAAAATATGGTTTTCTTTTATCCTTAGCATAGGTTTTTTTCTCGTACAGCTACCCAACGATTTTTCTTTACAAAGTTTCCTTAACGCCGCAGGGGTTGCGGCCCTCCGGCACGGGCCATTTGCCCCGAAAAACGGGCGATTCTCGCAGCTATTGATTTGAAAAATCGGCATTATCGTCGCGCGAACCGCCGTCGGCCCGGCCCCGGTCCGAACAATAAAAAAACTTCGATAATGTCAGGCAAGTGGCGCCGGGAGGCGTCGTCAGCCAGCCGTCCGACGCGCGGCCGACAGGATCAGCGCCGGGACAGGCGCCTCAAGCGATGATGACGACGCGCCGCGCGCGCCGTCAGCGGGAAAAGGGCAGCGGTACGGGGCGCGCGCCCGCGGACAGGGCGGGTCGCCCTCCGTTCCGGTTGTTCAGGAACCGGACCTTGCCCGTCCCCTCCATGGAGCGCATGCGGCCCGCCTTCCGGCTGAACTGATTATTGGCGATCGCGACATCGGAGGAATAGAGGGCGACCGCCGCGCGGGGGTGGTTGCGGCCAAGTTCGATCGCCGCGCCATAGGTCGGGGACACATCCAGATAATTGCCGCTGACGTCGACGCGCTGGGCCGCCATGATGTTCACCGCGCGCTTGCCCACTCCCTGGACCAGATTGCCGGTCACGCGGACATTACGCGCCTCAAACCCCTCATAGCCGGGGCGCGACGCCATGCGCGGACTGGTCCAGCCGCCGACCAGCACGCCATCGGAGGTGATGTCGCTGATCTTGTTGGCGTCGATCAGTATCCGGTCGCTGCCGCCCTTGACCGATATCGCCCCGGTCCGCGAGTCCACCTTCGACACGCTGTTGTGCGAAATCTGGCCATTGACGATGCCCAGCAGGTCGATGGCTTCGTCATAGCAGTTGGTGATGACATTGTCCGCGACGATCACATTGCTGCCGCCGTTGATCTTCACGCCATCTTCCTTGGGATTGTCGATGACGTTGCCATAGACGGCGATATTGTTGACGGTATCGTGATAGTCATAGCCATTCTGGCTGAACTGGATGCCATTATGGCCCCCGGTGACATGGAATCCCTGCACCAGGACATTGTCGGTCCCCCCGCCCCCGATCGCGGCCCATTTGCCTTCGCGCGGGGCCACGATCCGGGCCGCCTGCGGGCCGTCCGCCGACACCAGCCAGATCGGCGCGTCGGGCGTACCGTTCGTCCTTTTGGGAAAGAGGACATTTTCGTTATAGGTGCCCGCCTTCACCATGATGGCCGTACCGGGGCGGGCCATCATCACCGCATCGCCGATCCGGGCGAAGGGACGGTCGCGGCTGCCATTCCCCGACTGTGCGGGCGCGCCAGCCGATACCCAGACGAAGCGCTGCGGCTTTGCCTTGCGGAATACCGCTGCGTCTAGCCCGGTCGGCGGCAGCGCTGGCAGGACGTCCGCATCCATGCGCAGCGCCGCAATATCCTGCTGCTGGGCGAGCAGGCGTTCGCCCACGACATTGGGATTGCTGGCGGACGCGACGTACAGGCCAGTAACAGCGGTCAGGACGATCCCTGCAATCGCAAAATGGTTCATCGCTCACCTCTCCCATCGCCCAACGGCGTGTGCAGCCTATGTGATGCCTGCCCGGGCAGGCGCTTCTCGTACAAAAAGGGCGACCATGCGCGCCCTGCATTTTGATGGTTAACCGGAGATTTACAGGCATCGACTCTGGTGTATAGAGGCCGGTGACCATGATACGTCAGGCCGCTTGGGGGTTTCAATTGAAACATTACTTCTGGATCGCGGCGACTGCCGCGGTCACATCCATCCCCGTAACGGGTTATGCGCAACAAATCCCCGACGATGTCGGCGTGGCAGCCCGTGTCCCTGACGAATATAAGCCCATCGGCGGCCGGATCGGCACGGTCTTTGTCTATCCGGCGCTGACCTACGACCTGACCGGCACCGACAATGTGGTGGCATCGGACGCAGACCGCCGGGGCGACGCCTATGTCACTCTGGCCCCCCGTGTCACCATGGCCCGCAACAGCCAGCAATCGAGCCATGTCGTCCAGCTGTTCAATTCCAACCGGTTTCATTTCGATTCAAAGGATGAGAATTTTTCGGAATTCGGCGTCCTGACCCGCAACCGCTGGGGCGCGGTCGACAGCGCGAACATCACATTCGAAGCATCCGCCCAGCGCGAAGTGGATCAACGCACGGGCCGCAACAATGTCACCTTGGCGCGCTCGCCCGTCCATCATGGTCGGTTCGACGGCGAACTGGCCTATGCCTTTTCCGCTGGCCGGTTGAGCTATCGCTTTGGCGTCCATGGCAGGCGGGTCGATTTTGCCGACGCCATCAGCCGCACCGGCACCGTCATCGACCAGGATTTTCGCGACTATAGCCAATTGGGCGGCAATGCCCGGCTTGGCTATCGGGTGCGCGAGGGGATCGATGTCATCGGTCAGGTCGATTATGACCGTTTCTATTATGACCTGGGGCCGGGGGAACCTGGCTTTCCTTCGGGTCTGGCGCCCGATCGCAACTCCTATCGCGTAAAGGGTGAAGTCGGGCTGGGCTTTGACATAAGCCAGCGCCTCTATGGCGTCGCGACGATCGGCTATCTGACCCGCAAATATCGCGATCAGGTGCCCCAGCTTCGCGATGTCAGCAGCCTGTCCTACAATATCAACCTGCTGTGGAATCCGACCGAATATCTGACGGTGCGGGTCAATGGCCTGCGCGATATTCAGGAAACCGCGTCGCCGCTGGTGGCTGGCGACCAGTTCACACGCGGAACGGTGGCCGTCGACTATGTGCCCACGCCCGCGCTGCTGTTCACGGCCAGCGCGAATGCGGTCCATTATAATCCGGTCGGCGTGACGACCGGCAATGCGACGGAATATGGCGCCAGCCTGCTTGGGCGCTATCGCCTCAATCGCCGCTGGTCCGTTACATCGCGGGTTTCCTATAATGGCCGCGACACCAATTCGCCGATCGACAGTTTCGACGGCATCTGGGTGAGCATGGGCATCGTCCTGACGCTGTAAGCGACGCCCGCCGCCGCGCGTTTGTGCGGGCGCCAGTCCATCGTCCTTATCGCACGGGTCTTTCCGGGCCAGCGGCACCCTGCCGCCCGCCCGGAAAATGCGCTAGTCGTGCCGGAAAGCGCGGTAGAGCTGGTCTCTCAACGGCTTGACCAGATAGCTCAGCATCGAACGTTCGCCGGTCTTGATGAAGGTTTCCACGGGCATGCCGGGTTTCAGCTTCAAACCGTCCAGCTTTTTCAGCTCGTCCTTCGTCACCTGAACGCGCGTGACATAATAGGGCATGCCGTTGCGCTCATCGGTGCGGCGATCCCCTGACACATAGACGACCGTTCCGGCGATTTCGGGCGTCGTGCGCATGTTGAAGGCGGAAAAGCGCAACATGGCCGGCTGGCCGGGGCTGACCTGATCGATATCAGCGATGGAGATGCGCGCCGTCACCTCCATATCGTCGCCATCGGGGATCAGTTCGATCAGCGTTTCGCCCGCGGGCACGATCCCGCCGATGGTCGCGAACTTGATCTTGTCGACGACGCCATCGGATGGCGCGCGGATCGCATTGCGTTCATCGTCCGTGATCGCGGTGATATTGTTGCGGCGAAGTTCGATGAGCTGCGACTGGACGGTGGCGAGATCAGTCCCCGCCTGCCCGCTCAGATCGGACGTGATCGATATGCCCTGCTGGCTGATTTCCGACAGTCGCGCCCGCGCCTGCGCGGCCTGAACCCGCGCGTCGGCCACGCTGCTGTGCGCGGCGATGGCGGCCCGTTCCAGCGACCTCAGCTTATCGAGCGTGGTATAGCGTTTTTCCCACAGCATCCGGGTGGCCGCCAGCTGATCGTCCATCAGTTCCGCCTGCTTTTGCAGCGACACGACCTGATCGTCGAACCCGGCGATCTGCGTCTGGGTCTGGCGAATCCTCTCCTGCACCTGCGCTTCCTGACCGCCGCGCGATGCCCGTCGGAACGCAAAGGCGCGCTGTTCGACACGCATGATTTCCGCAACCGCCGGATCCTTGGCGCGGGCGCGCAGCGATGCCGGGAAAATGATCGACGGCAATCCGTCCCGCTCCGCGATCAGCCTGGCTTCGCGCGCTTCAAGCTGGTCGATATTCGCGCCGGTCATCGCCGCCGATGCTGAACTGACCCGATTGTCGAGGGCCATCAGCAACTGCCCCTTCTTGACATGCTGGCCTTCACGCACGGGCAAATCCTTGATCACGCCGCCCGTCGGATGACCAATCTGCCGGATGCGGCTTTCAACCGTCACTTCCCCGGACCCGATGACGGCGCTGGCCATCGGCAAAAAGGCCGCCAGACCGCCCAGCACGAAAACAAGTATGCCCACCAGCAGCATTGCGTTGCGCAGGCTGCGCGTCAGCTTGACGGCTGGCGTCATTTCGACAGGACGATCGCTGCGCTGGTCGGTGATCAGATAATACATGCCGAAATCCCTGTCGAACTGCTAAGCGGCGCCGGCCGACGAAATCGCCGCCGGCTTGTCGTCCACGCGGGGCGGGCGGGGCGCAGGCAGCTTCATTTTCTCCATCACCTTATCACGCACGCCAAACAACTGCATCTGGCCATTCGACATCACGAGCAGATGGGTGACATGGGTCAGGATATTGGAGCGATGCGCAACGATGATGGCAATCGCATTACGCGCGCGCGCCGCCTGGATCGCCGCGCCCAGCGCGTCTTCGCCATTGGCGTCCAGATTGGAATTGGGCTCGTCCAGCGCGATCAGGAAGGGATCGCCATAAAGCGCCCGCGCCAATGCCACGCGCTGACGCTGGCCAGCGGACAAATTGCCGCCATTGGTGCCAAGGGGGTGATTATAGCCCTTGGGCAGCTTGACGATCATGTCATGGACATCGGCCGATTTGGCGGCGGCGACAATGTCTTCCGACCGGGCTTCCGGGTCGAAACGCGCGATATTCTGCGCGATGGTGCCGTCGAACAGGTCCGTCATCTGCGGCATGAAGCCGATATGCGCGCCCAAAATGTCCGGGTCCCACTGGTCGATCGACGCGCCGTCCAGCCTGACCGCGCCGCGCAAAGGCTCCCATATCCCGACCAGGCCGCGCAACAGGCTGGACTTGCCAGACCCCGACGCGCCGATAATCCCCAGCACGTCGCCGCCGTTCAGGGTGAAGGTGACATCGCTGACGGTCACCTTCTTCGCGCCGGGCGGGCCAAGCGTCAGCCCTTCCACCGACAATTGCTGACTTGGCGGCGGCAACTCCATGGTCGGCATCGGCGCCGGCACCTGCTTGAGCATAGCGTCGAGCCGCCGCCACGCCTGGACGCAGCCGGTCATGCCCTTCCAGTTGCTGATGACCGATTCGACCGGGGCGAGCGCCCGCGCGCTCAGGATGGAACCGGCAATGATCACGCCGCCCGACGCCAGATTGTCGATCACCAGCGCGGCGCCCGCAGCCAGCATCAGGGATTGAAGCAACATGCGGAAAGTCTTGCTGAGCCCCTGCATCCGACCGCCCACATCGGCGAGCCGGTCGGTCGACCGGACGAAGGCGGCGGTCGCGTCTTCCCACGATTGCCGGGCGCGGCGATGCATGCCCAGAGCATAGATGACTTCGGCATTACGCCGGCACATTTCGATCAGCATCGATCGGCTGGAGCCGATCTGCGTCGCCTTCATCGTGGCCGATTTGGTCATGCGGTCGGCGGCCAGCATGATGGCGACCAGCACGACAACGCCGATCGACGCGAGCACGCCCAGCGTCCAGTGGAACATGAACAAGACGGCCAGATAGAGAAAGACCCACGGCAGATCGAGCAGGGCCAGCGGCCCCGACCCCGAAACATAGGAGCGGATCGCGTCCAGATCGCGCGCGGCCTGCGTCCCTTCGGGCATTTCGCGCCGCCGCAACTCCATCTTGGTAATGACGTCGAAGACGCGCGGCGTGATTTCCCGGTCGACCAATGCGCCGATCTGGATCATCGCCCTGGACCGCAACAGGTCCAGCACCCCCTGAAAGCAATAGACAATAGTGATGATGATCAACAGGCCGACAAGCGTAGGGATGCTACGACTCGGCAATACCTCGTCATAGACCAGCAGCATGAAAAAGGAGCCGCCCAGCATCAGAATGTTCAGCACCGCGCTGATTATGCTGATTTGTCCTATGGCGAAGCGGAATCGACGGAGCGCCGAACCGATTTCCGATTCCGAATCAAATACCTTCAGCATCAATTTGTCCTGCATCAAGCCGCAAGCCGCCCCGTCCGACTTGGCGTCTTATGAACAGAGTTCTACATATTCTTGCCAGAACGAGAAAGCGAGTTCGTGGAATTCTGCCAGAATTCCCGCGTGACCCATCTGGCTGCGAACAGGGTTAGATGATTGGCATCAAAATATAGTGAACGCCCATCCCGCGCGAGCGCGCATGACGTGCGGTTGCATAGCGTGTCAGATGGCCGAAGCACAGCGATATCCGACGGCACGTTGCGGGCAAGCCAGTTCAATGTATCGCGGTCCGCCGCTTCCCACGCCGCGCGGGATATGGCCGGGGTGCCGCCATTGGCAAGATGGGTGGGGACGTCGAATCCCGGGAAAGGTACGGGACCAATGATTCGCACGGTCTTTCCCGCGCGCCGGAGCATCGCAATCGTCCGGTCCAGCCCTTGAAAGAAGCCGGGCGCGTCCTGATAGGTGTGATAGCGCATGGCCAGCACCACCGTGTCGATCGGCTGTGCCGCGATCCAGTCCGCCACCCTTTGGTTATGCGCCTTGCACCCCGCACGATAGGGATCATCAAAGCCGATCGCGGGGGGACAGTGGGAATAGGTGATCTGGGTAATCGCATGGTCGCCGACGGCCAGCGCCTTGGCCAGCTCCACGCCATGACTGTCGCCCCACAGGACAGCCTTGCTTGCGCCTGCGCCAAGCACGCAGGATCGATCGAGCGGCCGGTCATGCCCCTCGTCGCGGTGGCACCGTCCCCGCTGCGGGCTGACATCGTAACGGCCATTGTCATAGGCGACCGTCGAGGCGGCAAAACGCTCCGGCCAGCCATGCTTGACCCACAGCGCGGCGCTGCCCGCCACCAGAATCAGCGCGCCCACCGCCGCCAGCATGAACAGGCGGGCGCGGCCGACACGGTCCTTTTTCCGAAATGGCTGCTCGACCCAGAAATAGGACAGGGTCGCGGCCGCCAGAGACAGGCCGACAATGATGGCGGACCCGGCCGCGCCCAGGGCGAACAGGCCCAGGAACCGGCCATAAACGACGATCGGCCAGTGCCACAGATAGAGCGAATAGGAGATCAGGCCGATCGCGACGGGCAATCGCATCGACAATAGCCGGCCGACGAGGGTGCCGGGCGCGCTGTGCAACAGGGCGACGCTGCCCAGCACGGGCAGCAGCGCGGCATAGCCGGGAAACGGCGTCTGGTCGGTGAAGCTGAATATCGCCACCAGAATCGCGGCAGCCCCCGCCAGGCTCACGACTTCGCGCGCCATGGGCGATCGGACCTGTGGCACAGCGCCCAGCGCAAGCAGGGAGCCGGCGAACAATTCCCAGGCGCGGGTATGAATCAGGTAAAAGCTGGCATCGGGATAGGGCTTTGTCAGGACGATGCAGGCCACCAGCGATGCGACCGCCATGGCGGCGACAACCGGCAGACGATAACGCGGCGCATAACGGGCGAGCAGGAAGAGGATGACCGGAAAGAAGATGTAGAACTGCTCTTCGACGCCCAGCGACCAGGTGTGCAGCAGCGGCTTTTGTTCGGAATCGCCGGAGAAATATCCCGACTTCATCCAGAAGATGATGTTGGACACGAACAGCAAGGTGCCGATGACCGTGCCGGGCAGTTCGCGCAGGAAACTGGGCAGCAATATCGCAACGCCGCCGACCAGCACGGCAAGCAACAGCACGAACAGGGCAGGAAAGATGCGCCGGATGCGCCGTTCGTAAAAGGTGACCAGCGAAAAACGCCCGGCATCAATGTCCTTGGCCAGGATGGAGGTGATCAGATAGCCCGAAATGACGAAAAATATATCGACGCCGACATAACCACCATCGAACCCCGCCACATGGGCGTGGAAAAGCACGACGGGCAGTACCGCGAGTGAACGAAGTCCGTCGATATCCCTGCGGTAGATCATCTATCTGCTCGCCCCCCAAAGGCATTTAGCGCCAGCCACCTGCCGATAGTCGGCTCCGCGCCACACATCCATCCTGCCGTTACGGCGCGCGTGTTAAACTGGCACAGCACCAATCCGACACAGAGCTAACCGATACAGGCTATCCGTTACAGGGGCGCCAATCATGCGACCGATGCCCCCTGCCCTCATTCCTGCCTTTGCAGGGATGCAACGGCTTTGCAATCCATCCGCCAGGGGATGATTTGCCAGCAGCAAAGATGAAAACGCCCCAGTCGCGCAAGTCGCGACAGACCGGCATGGCGTAGAGCCGCGTTATGGCGCACCAAAGCAAATTGCCGCTGACTCTGGTGGATCATATCCCCAGCGTCAGCGGCAATTTACTGTTCACAAGATGAAGGCAGGCAAATCGACCGGTGCAGCGCTGTTTGTCTGCACCAGCCGAATAGCCCAGCTAGATCAGGGAAGAATGTCGGCGATTGCGTAGGTCTTGTACGCGCCGTTTTCCCAGAACTTCAGAGCTTCGATGTTCTTGAGCGTGTCACGGCCGTCGCGACCACCGACGCTGTCGATGATGATGACTTCGCCACGATCGTTCAGATAGATGGTGTAGTCGCTCAGCGCACCACGATATTGGGCGGTGTCATAGTCCGCGCCGCCATTGAGGTCGTCATTGCCGTCGCCACCGAACAGCAGGTCGTCGCCCTGGTTGCCGGTGATGCCATCATCGCCAGCGCCGCCGGAGATGAAGTCATCCCCCAAACCGCCGCGAATCCGGTCGTTGCCGTCGCCACCCGCAATCTGGTCCGACGCATCGGTGCCGGTCAGATCGTCTGCGGTGTTGCCGTTGCCCGGCGTACCCTTAATGACTGCCATAAGACATCTCCTGTTAGTTAATGTTGCTCAACTGCTGCGCCCGCGAATTCATTTCACTGCTTCAAGCGGTTATAGCCAGAGACGTTTGCTGCCTCGTTGTCCGCGGGGCGTTAGTAACTTGGTAACTATATCACGTCAATGCTTCGCCGTTACGCTATTGCGAGATTGCCTCTATTTGAGACAGTAAACATAGATTGTCATAATTTCCGCAAACTCGCCCCGCAGGTCCATGCCGCCGCAACAATCGACTCGACAGCAACAGTCATGCGCCGGACGATGCGACAAGTGACGCCTTGAAACGCCGGATTTCGGGGGATGCAGGAGCTAAGCGCCGCGAACCTGTGGTCGCGGCCTGGGATGTATCCGTCGTATGGATTCCATCGCCACGATTTTGTCAAGTCATTCCGCATCATCTCGCATGCGCGAAATTTGCATGAAAAAAAATTTAACGGCGTTCCGCCATCTATATTTTACGTCCTAGTTCGCCGCGGCAATGCGCGATTTGTCCTTGCCCAGTCCGGTAAGGGTCAACAGGTTCAGTCGAGCCGCAAGTGCATAGCCAATCAGCGAAAAAACCAGGCCGGAGGTGGAAACGATCAGGATTCGCAGGTCCAGATTCAAATCCGGCGCGACGCGATGCAAGATGATTCGCGCCGCCGACATGGGCAGAATGTGCAGGACGTAGATCGGCATCGATCGTTGGCCGATCCACCCCAGCACTTGTCCCACGCGATAACCCGCGATCGCCTGGGCCAGCGCCAGCAGCAGGATGATCCCCGCAAAGCCGCCAGGGACCAGCCAGCCCGAATAGAGACCAATCCCCCTGTCAAACCCCAGCCAGATCGTGGCGCCCAGCACGACCAGCGCGATCGGCCACCATTTGCCCGTCATCTGCGACCGGTTGGTGGACAATATGGCCCCGGCAACGAAGAATATCCCGAAATGACAATAGCGCGCGAAGGTTTCCCGCATCGGAAAGACATCGACCAGTCCGCAGGCGACCACCGCGACCAGCAGCCAGAAGGAAAGGTTCCGGCTGATCGCCATGCACAGGAAGAACAGGAACAGCACGCCCAGAAACCAGAAATGCAGGGCGGGAAAGAACAGTATCCGCCACAGATCGTCCATGGGAACAGCCTTGTTCACATAGGAGGCCATGACGTTGTTGATGAGGATATAGATGAGCGACCAGAGCACGGCCGGCCACCAGGTCGTCGCCAGCTTGTCCTTCAGATAAGGCCCCCTGCCCTTCTTCAAGGCACGCGGCACCCAATAGCCCGCCGCGATGAAGAAGAAGGCCATGTGGAATATATAGACGCTATAGTCGAGCAACGGCCAGATCGACCCGGCCCCCGCCGTCCCGGCATTGAGAAAGCCGCGATAGGCGTGAAAGATGACGACGAGCAGGATCGCGATGCCCCGGCCCACGTCCAGATGGGCGAGCCGTGGCCGCTCCGGCGCGCTCTGTGGCGCGCTTGCGGCCTCTGGCGCTGCGGATGCCTCAATCGCTGGGCCGCTCATTTGCCCGACTCCATCCCTTTGTTCTTTTTCTGGCCCTTGCCGCCCATAAGCTCCGCCAGATGGCCGCGCATCCACAACAGGAAAACCAGCGTGGTGGCCAGGAGAAGATATAGCATCTTCACCCCTTCCCATAGCCATTCGAACGCCATGTCGGTGCGCAACGACATGACCAGCGCCGGCAGGAATACGATGAGGAGGCCGCACAGGGACGATGACAGGGTGAGCTCATTCTCCTCATAGCGGCTCACGACGCCCCGGCCCGCCATCAGCCCGACGGTCGAGACCAAAGCAACCGCCCAGGCAACACCCTGCACGCCCCAATGGCCGCCCGCGACATAGGCCGCCGCCAGCGAGGCCGCGGAGGTGGAGATGGTCACGACCGAAACCGAGACGGTGCGTTTGAGGAACAGGAGCTGGCGCTGCTGAAACTGCGACTGGATCTGGACATAGGATGCCAGCAGCAGCGGCCCCAGAATCGGCAGGGTCGCAGCATAGCCGGGCGGCAGGACGAGCCGGATGATGTCGGGCAGGAACAGGATGGACCCGATATAGACCGGCGTTACCACGCCCAGCAGCATCTGGCGAATCATGTGCAGCCGCGCCTTGACGTCCGCGCCCGTGCTGGTCCGCAACCGCATATATTGCGGATTGAGCCACATTTCGATGGAATCGGTGAGCATGGTCAGCATGGCGACCATCGAACTGCCCAGGAAGAACATGCCGACATCGGCGACCGACATGACGCTCGCGACGATCAGCCGCTGGGCGGGAATGCGGCCCCATTCCGCCAGTTCGCGCGGCAGGAGCGGCAGGCCGTAGCTGTAGAGCGCCGTGATTTCCGATCGGTCGGACCGGCCGGACGCAGGCAGTTGGTTGCGGAACAGATAGGATCGGATCGCCGCACCGAAAACCGCCGACCCGACCGTCGCCAGCAAGGCGCCCTGCAGGCCCCAGCGCAACTGGAACACGAACAGGAACGACAACAGGATCAGCGCCGCCATCTGCACCAGGCGATAGGTGGCGAACATGCCCGGCTTGTCGAGCGTGCGCGCGACGATATCGAAAATCTTGCTGCTGCGCATGACATAGGCATAGACCAGCATCAGCAGCAGATAGGGCCAGCTGGGTAGATGATTGCTGACCAGATGGTCCCACATCGACAGGCAGATGAGGCCCGCCACGACGACCAGCGTCAGCCCGATCAGCCGGGTCAGTCGTATGACCCGCGCCAGAAAGGCCTTCCCGGCGTCGCCATCATGCTTGAAATCGAAATATTGCCGCAGGATGGCTTGGGTCACGCCCAGGTTGGTGACGACGTCGATCAACGCCGCGATGGTGATCAAAATGGCGTAGGAACCCAGTTCGCCGGGCGTCAGGCGATAGGCGTAAAGCAGCGTCAGCACGCCGCTTGCGCCGCGCGTCACCACATTGACGAAACCATATGTCAATATGGACGCCAGCCAATATGGCATCTGCCGTCGCCGCGCTGTCGCCATCGGATGTGCCCCTGCTACCCCTACACCGCCCACAAAGGGGCCGGTTCATCCGATCGATTGACAACCCGTCGAGCGGGCTGGCCGCACGCCTGTCCCCTCAGGCGGCCTCATTCACATTGGCCTTGCCCCACCAGGCAAGCTCGACCCCCAGCCGTTCGCTCAATATCTGCGGCGCCTTTGGGTCTTCAATATCATATTCGAAGAATTTGGGGTCCGACCCCAGCAACCGGCGACAGGCATCATAATGCCCCTCGATCCAGGTCAGCAATTCGCTGTCCTTGGCGCCAAAGCCCTTGGGCAGGCCGGGAATGTCGGACGCAATGAAGCGTTTGCGCATGTCCAGCCAGCGATTCATGCTCGACACCACCTTGACCGGATCACGATAGTTCAGCGCCAGCAGGCAATCGGGATGATAGCGCCGGATGGCCGCGATGATCTGGAAATCCAGGTTCGGCCAGTAATTCAGCTTGTGCCGCGGCAGACACACGTCCGCCTGGGTGATGCAATCAATGTTGCCAAAGTCACGCAATGGATCTTCACCCGCCATATAGGCGTCATAGATCATCTTGCCCAAGAATTTGTCGCCCTGCCGCCAATGAAGCGTGGACATGCCACTGGCTTCCAGCGCCTTGTGCAGCGTAGTCGTACCCGACTTGGGAAAGCCAATGACGAACAGTTTCATAAAGCCGCTCCTGATTTCCTAGCGCTGCAATGCCGTAAAAGCCTGTGCAGCATCCCCGACGCCTCTGCTATACGCAGGCCGCGTCACCATGCAATCGCCATTCCTTCCGTTACGGCGAATTTGATCCTGCGCAGGGCTGCATTCCGTGCAGCAGGCGGTTGGTCGGCACCCGATCATCGCGCACGCAGCAACGCATTATAGGACCGCATCATGGCGGCGAAGGTGAACAGGGCCGCGCGCTCGGCAATGATGGCGTCCAGATCAGCGCCCTGCCCTTCTTCCGCCATGGCCCGCGCCCAGGCGGCGGGATCATCGAGCGGCAGCACCTGCCCGGCGGCGCGCCCATCGTCCCCGACGAGCGTTTCCACCTGTTCCGCAATATCGCTGACCAGGCAGGGCAGGCCGGCATGCAACGCCTCCAGCAGGGCGTTGCTTTGTCCTTCAAACCGCGATGGCTGGGCGAAAAGGTCGATCGCCGCCAGCAGATGCGGGACTTTGTCGCGCGGGACATCGCCCAGCAGATGCAGCCGGTCCTGCACGCCCAGGCTGTCGGCCAATGCGACGACCCGGTCATGCAGGCTGCCGCTGCCCGCCAGCACCAGATGGACATGGGCGGGACATTGGGCGAGCGCTTCGACCAGCAGTTCGGGGTTCTTCTGCTCCTCCAGCCGGCCCAGCGCGCCGACCAGCCGCCCATCTGTCGGCAAGCCGAACAGCGCGCGCGCCGCGCCCTTGTCCAGCGTGCTGCGTGGCCAGTCCTTCAGCCCGTTATGGATGACGACGGCCCGATCGCGCAGCCAGCGGGGATAGGCCGCGCATCCGGCCAGCATCGCGCGCGACACGCCCACGACATCGGTATAGCTGCCCAGCCATGCGGACAGGCGGTCGGCGGCGCGCATGACCGGCGAATAGGTGTCGCGCGGCACGCGAAAGGACATGATCCGGCGGCGAATTCCGGCCAGCCGCGCGACATTTGCGCCAACCACCGATGCCAGCGGCAGGAACATGATGATGACGTCGGGCCGGTGCGCGCGCAGGCACCGCCATAGCCGCACGATGATCCGCAGCATGTCGGCGGGCGTGCGGGGGACATGGCCCAGCAGCTTTTGCGCCGGATAGTCCGCGCCGTTCATCGGCTCGCGGTGATACAGGAACACGGCCTTGACCTCATGGCCGCTCGCCTCCAGCCCGGCGGCCAGCCGCAGCGCGGCGATCGGCGCGCCCGACGCATGGGTCATGGTCGTCAGGACCATGACCTTTCTGCCCTTTTCCGGTCTGCCCTTTTCCGGCAGATCATGCTGCCCGGCCTGCGGCGACATATGGGTCATCGGAAGCGGAACTGCGGCGCGATCTGCGCGACGATCAGATGCGATGCCTGGGTCGTCAGATGGCCTTCGTCAAACTGGAGCGGAATATGCTGGCCTGCCCATACGCGGCATGTGCCCCCCGGACAGATGGCCTCCTCCATCGAAATATAGCGCGCGCCCGCCCGCTCGACCGCAACCCGCATGGCCTTGTCCAGACCCGGTCCCGGTTCTCCCCGGAAAGAAGCGGACGACCCGCCGCTTTGATCGGGCCAGGCCTGCGCCAATATTTTGGGCAAGGGCAGTCGATATTCGACGCTGGGGCCGACGATGGTGACGGGCACGGCCGATCCGATCCGCGCGATGGTGTCGCCGATGCGGCGAGCATCGCCCTTTTTCCAGCGCGCGGAAATGATCACGCCGTCGAGCTGCTTCCCATGGGCGGCGGCGAAATCGAACGCCTTGCTGATGACCTGCGTGCATCGCTCCGGCCCGGCAAAGCGGCCAAGCGGCATGCAGCCCGAAGCATTGGCCTGAAGGAAATGCACATCGGGAAACGCCTTGGTCAGCCCGGCATAGAGATGGGCCGCATGACTGTCGCCGATCAGCAGGACGTTACGCGCGCCGGCACGCAGCGACAGGCATTGGACCGCGTCATAATCCTGCGCGCCCGATCCGCTGGCGATGAAGCAGGTGCCATTGCGCATGGCCGCGCGCGGTGGCGTCTGAAACGCCAATATCTGTTCGGGAACGGCATAGTCGGGCCATATCGCCTTGCGCGCCGGAGCGATCAGCAGGGCCAGCGCCGTGACCGCGACGAAGCTGCCGACCGCCCAGCCATAGACCGGTCCCATGCGGGAATCGGCCCCATGGGGTTTGCGGAACGGCCGTTCGACAAAGCGCCAGGACAGGATGGCAAGCGCCGTGATGATCGCCAGCAGGATCAGCTTGTCGGCCTTGTCGAGTTCGCCAGTCCTTGAGGCATAAAATACGATGACCGGCCAATGCCAGATATAGAGCGAATAGGATATGAGGCCCACAAAGCGCGCCGGTGCCAGCGACAAAAGGCGGGTCGGGAGCGTCTGGAAACCGGCGCCCGCATGGATGAGCGCCGCCGCGCCAAGGCAGGCGGGCGCCGCCAGCAGGCCGGGAAAGGGCATTTTTTCCGAAATGAGCAGGATCGACCCGATGATCAGCAACAGTCCGCCGCCCGCAACGATTTCCGCCAGCGGGCGACTGCGGATGGCGGGCACCACGCCAACCGAGATCAACGATCCAAGCATCAACTCCCACGCCCGGAACGGCAGCAGGTAGAAGGCCGCTTCGGGTTGCAGCCTGACCATCACCACGGATGCCACGAAGCTGATGATCGTCAGCGCCACGAACACATAGCGCTGCACGGCAAAGCCAAAGCGCAGGATCAGCACCAGCAGCAGCGGCAGGACGATGTAGAATTGCTCCTCCACCGACAGCGACCAGGTGTGCAGCAGCGGGGATGTCTTGGCCCCGGCATCGAAATAGCCCGACTTTGCGTAGAACAGGATGTTCGAAACGAAGAAGATCGAACTGACCACCGTTCGCCCGATCTCCCGCCCTTCACTCGGAAAATATAGCAGCAGCGCGCCGACGCAGACGAACAGATAGACCGGTATCAGCGCCGGGACGATACGCCTGATGCGGCGTTCGTAGAAACGCACGATACTGTATCGCTCATTGGACAGGTCGTCATAGATGATCTTCGTGATCAGATAGCCGGAGATCACGAAAAACACGTCCACGCCAACGAAGCCGCCGGGGAACAGGCGGATCGCGCCAAGATGAAAGAAGAGCACGGGCAAGATCGCCAGCGAACGCAGCCCGTCAATGTCCTGGCGATATTTGATCATAGCCCCCACCGTCCCGCCGGTTTCGCGTGCAGGCCCCGACCCGGCCGGCCCCGCGCGCCGTCACCACCCCTTGCCATAAGTTATCGCGGCGCACCATGGCAACTGCGCAGATAGGCGGGCTCAGGGCGAACAGGGCGTGCAAAGTATAAATAAGCGCGCGCAAAGCGCCTCCGCCATCGCGGCTTCGCTGAAAAAATATTTTAGATTCAATCGAATAATGCCTCGCGCCTGCGTTGAGCCCGCAAACTCGGCGCAAGTCCGTATCAATACAGGACAGTATAATGACGATTTTGCGACGAACAGATTTTTGCTGCGCTTGCGTTGTGCTTAACCTTTGATTAGCCTTTTCGGGCAGGACAAATGTCACCGCGTTCCAGGCGTCCGGAAACGACATCTCATGCAAGAAAATAAAGCGATTTGAGGCACTTGTGTCTCATTCCTTTTGACATCCAGATGGGATTGACAGGCATGACGACAGACGGGCTATTTGAATTTGATATTGTCCCGTCCGACTATGTCGCTGAAGAGGATGGCGAAACCGGTACCGATACAGGCACTGATACCGGCACGGGCGATCCGGAAGGCGATTCGCCGCCACCCCCGCCGGTGAACAGCCCGCCGCAGGTCAATGGCGTGATCGAAGGTCAGCTGACCGGTCAGAACACGCCCTACTCTCTCGTCATACCCGCGACATTCTTCATTGATCCCGATGGCGACGCGCTGACCTACAGCGCCACCTTGTCCGACGGGTCCGCCCTGCCCGACTGGCTGACCTTCTCGCCCGACACGCTGACGTTCAGCGGTCGTGGCCCGACCGACGGGCACCATGACTATACGATATTCCTGAACGCCAGCGATCAAAGCGGCAGCGCGACGCTGGCGTTCGACCTGACCGTGTCGGAACGGCCCTTCGTCATTGGAACCCTGCCCAACCTGGTGGTCGAGGAGGATAGTTTCTTTTCCGTTACGATTCCGGCGACCGGCCTGTTTAATGACCCGGACAGCATATTGACCTTCGGCGGCAGCGTCGGTTCGGACGTCAACAGCTGGCTCAGCTTCGATCCGGCGACCATGACCTTTTCAGGCCAGATGCCGCAGGATTTTTCCAACTGGTTCAACCTGACCGTCTTTGCCACAGACGGCCCCAACAGAGCCCAGATCATTTTCCGCGTCGACGTCAACGACACGCCCGACGCGCCGCTGGACCTTAGCCTGCACACCACATGGGTGAACGAATTTTCGGACATCGGCACTCCGGTGGGCGAATTGTTCGTGGATGATCCGGACAAGGGCGACACCCATGTCTATTCGCTGGTGGACGATGCTGGCGGCGCCTTCGCCATCGTCGGCGACCAGCTGGTCGTCAACAGCGCGCTGGACATTCGCGCAGGCACGCAGCGCACCGTCGTGGTCCAGGTCGAGGATTCGACCGGCTTCACCTTTCAGAAATCGATCGACATCACGATCAAGGCCGCTCACGACACGATCATCTTCAGCGACGCGCCGCCAGCCACTACCATATTGTGGGTGTCGACGACCGGCGACGACGCGGCCGGGACCGGCAGCGCCGATTCCCCCTTCGCCACGATCCAGCATGCGATCGACAATGCAGGCCCCGGCACAGACATCATGGTGCGGGCCGGAACCTATAATGAAGCGCTCAACCTGAGTGTCGAAGGCACGACCGACGCCCCCATTCGGCTGATTTCCGCCGACGGCGCGGGCGCGGCCGTCATCGCGCCGCCCGCAGTCGCAGAAACCAGCGCCATATCCGGCCGGGGCACCGCCAATTGGGTGATAGACGGGTTCACGGTGCAGGGATCGGACACGATCGGCACCTATGGCGTCAATCTCGTCAGCCGCAATTTCGGCGCGAACGCCGCCTTTCAGGAAGGCTATGCGGGCGACAAGGTCGAAAATATCCTCCTGATCAACAATGTCTTTACCGATTGGGGCATTGACGCGATCCACATCGCCCAGAGCTTTGGCATCCAGATCGTCAACAACAGCATCATCGGCGCGCATGAACAGGGCATCGATTTTGTCGGCACGTCGAAATTGCTGATCCAGGGCAATGTCATTGACGAAATCACGTCCAAGGATGAATGGGAAGCGCTGGACGGACGCGATTACACCGGCGATTCCGCGATCACGGTGAAGGGCGGTTCCACTTTCGTCGAAATCCGCAACAATGTGATCGGCTCGACCGAAGGCCCCGCGATCAAGATCGGCAGCCCCACCGGCATCGCCTATCTGCCGATCGAGGTCGGCGCGGACGGGGACGGCGCGCATTTCGTCAATTATGAAGTGAAACATGCCGTGGTGAGCGGCAATATCGCGACCGATTATCCCACGTCGCTGCTGTTGCAAGGCGCGCAGGACGTGCTGGTCACCGACAATCTGTTCAACACGGCCAATATTTCCAGTGTCGCGCGGGGCGTCACAGCCAGCCTTTACGGCGTTGCGGAACAATATATTCCCAGGGGGCTGACCGGCTTTTCCGACGACATCAGCTTCGCCGACAATATCTTCAAAGGCAAGGCGCTGTTCACCAATGCGCCCGGAGCCACGACCTATGACCTGGGCGGCAACGCCGCCTTCGATCCGCTCGCCACATATGACCCGGAACAATATGGATTTGTCGGCGGTGTCGACGGTGGCATCGCGGTGGCCCGCGACCAGATCATCGGCAAGTCGGGCGACGATGTGCTGTACGGCGACCGGTCGGGCCATGCGACGGCGGATTATATCAGCGGCCAGCGTGGCGCGGACATGATGTATGGCGGCCTGGGCGATGACATCTATGTGTTCGACGACCGGAACGACCAGGCCATCGAAGCCGCGGGTGGCGGCCATGACGCAGTCATCCTGACTCGCAATGCGTCCGTGTACAAGGTCGGCACCAGTTCGATCGAGGACGTCTATACGCTGCGCGATCAGGATACCTCGATCAGCGGCAGCGCTGGCCGCAACCGGCTCTATGGCAATATCGGCAACGACAAGTTGCGCGGAGGCGCCGGGGATGACGACCTGTTCGGCGGCGCTGGCAATGACGAACTGGATGGCGGCGCGGACCATGACCGCCTCTATGGTGGCGTGGGCGACGACCGCCTGACCGGGGAAGCGGGCGACGATATATTGGATGGCGGCGCTGGCCGCGACGTCATGCGCGGCGGCGACGGCAAGGATCTTTTGATCAGCTATGACGCCGACGGATTGATCGATGGCGGCCACAATATCGACACCATCTATCTCGACCGGTCGACCGCAACCGCCGACATCTTCGTCGACATCAGCTACACAAGTTCGTTCAACGCCAATAATAGCCCGATCCTGGAACTGTTCGACGGCACCCGCCTGGTCAATATCGAAACCTTGCAGATTGCGAGCGGCAGCGGGTCGGACATGCTGCGCGGCGGTGCCTATGCCGACCAGATTTCGGGCGGCGACGGCAATGATGTGATCGAGGGCATGGACGGCGACGATCTGATCTATGGCGGCAATGGCGACGACATCATCCAGGGCGGCAATGGCGTCGACAAGATCGATGGCAGCCGCGGGTTCGACTGGATCGATGCGGGCGCGGGCGATGACATCGTGACCAGCAACGATCCCGACCTGATGCTGATCGGCGGCGCGGGCAAGGATACGCTGGCCCTCAACCGGTCGCAGTTCAGCGACGCGCAGATTGTCGATCTTTCGTTGCAGGAACAGGCCGGGGTGATCGTCACGCTGGCCGACGGCACGCAGATTACCGGCTTTGAAACCTTCAACTATTCGGCCGGATCGGGCGACGACATCATCACGCTGGGTGCCGGTTCCGATCGGCTGACCGGCGGCAAGGGCTTTGACATATTGTCCGGCGGCAACGGCAATGATGTCATATCCGGCGGCGCCGACGACGATATCATCTATGGCGGCGGCGGACGGGACAAGATTTCGGGCGATGGCGGCGCTGACACGCTCTATGGCGGGTTGGGCGAGGATACGTTCCAGTTCAAGGTCGGGCATGTTCAGGGCGACATAATCGCCGATTTCGAGGGGGCCGGGGTAGCGACCGGCGACCGGCTGGAATTTTCAGGATATGGGCCGGGCGCGACACTGACCTATAATAACGCCACGCAGTTGTGGACCATCGCGACGGCGGACAACAGCATCCAGAACAGTTTTCAGATACTGAACGTCACTGCGCTCAGCAGCGCCGACTATATCATTCTATGATCGCATAGTCGCGGGCGTTGATGCCGTTGCATCGACGCCCATGGTCATGATAGAAGATAAAGCGCCTGCCAAGTAGGCCGCGCAATTTTCCTGGCTGTGGCCAAAGGATATAGTGTGGATTTTCGGGCGTCGTCCGGCCCAGAAAGCTATAACGGATGACCGCGAAATATTTTTATACCTAATCTGAAGTTAACTCTACCATATTACACGGTGTTCAGTCGCTCTCGCCTATCCGTATCGGGCAGCGGGAGTATTTTTTCATGACTGAAGATCTCTGGGGCGACGTCACGCCCACGAAAATAATATGGGTCGACGGGGATGCAAGTTATCGGGGTAAGCCGAACGGATCGGCGGAAAAACCCTTCACAACGATTCAGGCAGCCGTCAATGCAGCGACGCCCGGCGCGGCCATCATGGTCAAGGCCGGCGACTATGTCGAAAATGTCCTGATTCCACGCAATGTCAGCGGAACCGACAGCGCGCCCATCTGGCTGATTTCGGCAGACGGCCCACAGGCCGCCCATATCACGGCCAAGAGCGACACGATGGCGACGATCGGCGGCGGGGGCACCGAAAATTTCATCGTAGACGGCTTTCACGTCACCGGCGGCAAGAACGGCATTCAGTTCAGCCAGAACGGCAACGACTATACCGACCCCATCAAGAACATCGTTATCAAGAATAACGTGATCGACAATGTGGTGCAGGATGGCGTGAAGGCGAATGGCGGCTCCAACGTCGTCGTCACCAACAATGTCATTACCGGCGGCATCGACGAAAGCATCGACTTCATGTCGATCATCCATGGCGTGATTTCGCATAATGACGTCAGCGGCAATACCGGGACCAGCGCGGCGATCTTTGCCAAGGGCGGATCGTCGGACATCCTGATTTCCAACAATTACGTCCATGGCGTGACGGCTGACGGCATCTCCGTGGGTGGCTGGACATCCTATAATTACAAGATGCTCGAAGGCTATGACGCCTTCCAGGCGTCGGATGTCACCGTGGTCGGCAACCGTGTGGAAGATGTCGGCAAACGCCCCCTCGCCTTTCGCGGCGCGGTCGATTCGGTTGCGACGGGCAATTATCTCGAAGCGGCAGAAGGCTATTACACCGCCGTCCTGGTGGGCAATTCGGCCGCCACCAAATATGGCACCTTCACCAGCCACAATATCAGCGTGACGGACAATTTCATCACGCGCGATACCAAGACGCTGTTCATCGAAGCCGGCAGCGACACCGTGTCCTTCGTCGACAATGCCGTGGCGGCCATCACCGCCGCGACGACCGGCGTTTTGGGCAGCCTGCAGGACGTGCTCGACAAATTGGCTGGCACGGCCGCGGCCCCGACCCCGGCGCCCAGCGCCCCGGAAACGCCCAATGCGGTCGAAGCGCCGATCGTGCCGGAAGCGCCCAGCGTTCCGGAAAAGCCGGTCGTCCCCCAGTTGCCGAGCGAGGCCCAGGCCGCGCCATCGAAGCCGGTTGAACCGGGTCTGAAATGGGCAGAAGGTGGCGAAACCGGGCGCGTCGCGGTCAATCAGGGCACGGACGGCAACGATCTGCTGATGTTCAAGAGCGGCACGCTTGCCGGTGGCCTGGGCGACGACAAATATATCGTCAGCAATATCGAAGCGGCCAAGGTCGTGGAAAAGGCTGGCGGCGGCATCGACACCATCGTTGCGACATCGCGCTATATGGTGATGCCTGACCATACCGAAAATCTGGAGATTACCCGGACCGAAGGCGCCGTGGGCATCGGCAATGACGGCGACAATATCATCCGCGGCAATGCGGGCGATGACCTGCTGATCGGCGGCGCGGGCAATAATCTGCTCAGCGGCGGCGCAGGCAATGACATATTCCTGGTGGGCAAGGCCGACGCAGTCACCCGCATCACTGATTTCAGCGCGGGCGACATCATCCACATGGCTGGAGATGAATTTGCAAGCTTCGGCGCGCTGAAGGCGGCGATGCAGCAGGTCGGTCAGGATACGGTGGTCACCCTGTCGGGCGGTCGTCAGATCATCCTCGACAACAGGGACATGAACAGCCTGACGGCCACCGATTTCGACATGCAGGATGCGGGCAGCGCGGCGAAAGGCGCCAACGCCACCTACAAGGTGAGCCTGGACAAGCAGCTCAACAGCTTCATCGGAGCGGAAACGAACGACAAGCTGTCGGGCAATGGCGCCGCCATCCTGCGCGGCGGCCGGGGCGATGACAGCTACGCCATCAACAAGGTGGGCGATTATATCATCGAACATGCCAACCAGGGCACCGATACGGTCCTGCTCTACCGGACAAGCTACACGATCGACACCAATGTCGAAAATGTCATCGTCAACACGAAGGAAGCCACGACCGTCATCGGCAACAGCCTTGCCAACCAGATCGTCGGCAATGCTGGCAATGACGTGATCTCAGGCGGCGGCGGCGACGACCTGCTCTATGGCAAGGGCGGCGCCGACACGTTCATGTTCCATTCGCTCAACGATGGTCATGACACGATCGCCGACTTCGAATTCCGCAAGGATCATATCGACGTCAGCGACCTTCGGCAAGATCACCCGGCCGTGACCTTCTCCACCCATCTTGGCCCCGACGGCCTCGACATCATCGCCACGCTGTCCGGGCAATCCTACACCTTCGCCACGCTGGCCGGTGTCAAAAAGACCTATGCGCTGGACGACATATTGGTCGGCTGATCCGTGGCTGTGACGGCCTATGGTCAGCACTGACCAGAGGGCCTGAACAGCATCACGCGGAACCAGCAGACCGCCAATGAATAAGCCCGCAATCCTGCGGGCTTATTCATTTGGACGGCTCATGCTGATCCCGCATGCCGGCCCGCGCGAACGGGTCGTCGTGCAGCGATCGACCGGCCGTTTCCGGCATGAAGCGGAGCGCGATCAGGCCGATGACGCAGGCCGCCATCATGTAGAAGGCGGGCATCAGTTCATTGCCGGTCCAGCCGATCAGCGCGCTGCCGATCGCTGGCGCGGTGCCGCCGAACAGCGACGTCGACATGTTATAGGCGATGGCGAAGCCCGCAAAGCGCGCGGCTGTCGGGAACAGCGCCGGGAAGGTTGCGGAAATCGTCGCCAGTTGCGGGACATAGAGCAGGCCCAGCAGCACGAACCCGACAATCGCGCCCACCAGCCCCGTCGCCATCAGCATGTAGAGCGGCACGACCGCCACCAGCAGGCCCATGAGCGACAGGCGCCACATCGCCCGCCGGCCGACCCGGTCGGACATATGCCCGGCAAAGGGCAGGAACAGCATCATGAACAGCATGCCGATGATCGGCACG
This sequence comes from Sphingobium sp. GW456-12-10-14-TSB1, assembly GCF_059424385.1. Classification (NCBI taxonomy): domain Bacteria; kingdom Pseudomonadati; phylum Pseudomonadota; class Alphaproteobacteria; order Sphingomonadales; family Sphingobiaceae; genus Sphingobium; species Sphingobium sp. GW456-12-10-14-TSB1. Next base: position 2,467,735 of record NZ_JBWKZI010000001.1, read on the forward strand.
ATCAACGCTTCGTCCGGTGACAGGCCGATGCGGCGCTGCAAATAGGTCGGCATGTAGCTGAGCAAGGTATAGTTGACGACATTGAGCGCCACGACCAGTCCGGCGACGACCAGCATCGGCCGCTTATGGTCGCGCAACAGCCGTGCGAGCGGTGGCGATCCGCTGCCTTCGGCGGCCTGCTGGCGAAACACCGGTGTATCCTCCATCCGCGACCTTAGATACATGCCGATCAGGCCCATCGGCGCGGCCACCAGGAACGGGATGCGCCACCCCCAGTCATGCATCGCGGCGTCGCCCAGCAGCAGCGAAAAGCCCAGCATCAGCGCCGCGCCGAACGACAAGCCCGCCAGCGTACCAAACTCCAGGAAACTGCCATAAAAGCCGCGCCGGTCGTCGGGCGCATATTCGGCCATGAAGGTCGCCGCGCCGCCATATTCGCCGCCGGTCGAAAAGCCCTGCACCATCCGCAGCAGGATCAGCAGCGCAGGCGCGGCCCAGCCGATCTGCGCATAGGAGGGGATAAGGCCAACAGCCAGCGTCGCGCCCGACATCAGCAATATGGTGAGCGCCAATACCGACTTGCGCCCCAGCCGGTCGCCCATCGGTCCCCAGAACAGGCCACCTAGAGGCCGCACCAGAAAGGAGATGGCGAAGGTCGCCAGCGCGAACAGCACCGCATCGTCCACCTCGCCGGGGAAAAGCGCGGCCGAGATATAGGTCACGCCATAGGCGTAGATCCCATAGTCGAACCATTCCGTGGCGTTGCCCAGCGCCGACGCGGCGATCGCGCGGCGCAGGGTGGCGTTGTCGGCCTGCGCCAGGGCGTCGGGCACGGCGGGCATGGCAGAAGCGGTCATTCGTCAAGTCCGTCCGATGTATTGGGATCGAGCAGCGCCGCCATCGGCGTCGTGCGCGGCACGATCTGGAAACTCTGCTGGTCAGGCAGAGGAACAGGGGGTGTCGCTGCCTGCCGCCACAGACCAAAGGCGAGCGTCGCGGCGGCGCAGAGGGCGATGAACAGGAAGAGGCCGCCGCCAGGGGCAAGGCTCATCATCATCGCGGCCCCCAGCGGGCCGATCGCCGCGCCCACCGAATAGAGCAAGACCAGCCGCCCGCTCGCCGCAACCCGCTCGTTCGCGAGCAGTCGGTCGTTGCAGTGCGCGACGCAAAGCGGATAGAGCGCGAAGCTGAGGCCGCCGAACAATGCGCCCAGCGCCAGCAACGCCAGTCCGCCCGACGCCAGCATCGCCAGAAGCACGCAGACCGCCAGCGTCGCGGCAAAGCAGCCGACGATCACCCGCCGCCGATCGAGTCGGTCGGACAGGCGCCCCAACGGCCATTGCAGCGCAACCCCGCCCAGGATCACGATCATCATGAAGCTGGCGGTCGCGCCCAGATTCAGCCCCAGCCGCCGGACATGCACCGCCGCCATGCCGTAAAATGCGCCCAGCATCAGCCCCGTCGCGACCGATCCGACCGTGCCGAGCGGCGAGGATGCGTACAGGGCGCGGATCGTGAAGGCTTCCGCCTCTACCGGCGCGGGTGCGCTGCTGCGGGTCAGGCAGAGCGGAATGATGGCAAGCGAAACAAGGATCGAGGCGATCTGGAACGGCACCGCGGGCAGCGCCCCGCTTGCCCCCAGCAGCAACTGCCCGACCGCCTGTCCCGAATAGAGCGCGACCATATAGGCGGCCAATATGCTGCCGCGCGTTTCGGCTTCGGCCCGGTCGTTGAGCCAGCTTTCAAGGCAGATGAACACGCCCGCGACACACATGCCGTCGATCAGGCGCAGGCAGGCCCAGAACAGTGGATATTGTAGCAGCGCATAGGCAAGCGTACTCGCCGACAACAGCGACACGAAGGCGGCGAATGCGCGGATATGCCCGACCTGCCGCACGATCGACCCCGCGCGCAATGCGCCGATCACCAGCCCGCCGAAATAGGCGGTGGCGACCGCGCCGATCGCCATCGTGCCCGCCCCGGCCCGCTCCAGCCGAAGGCCGATGAGCGTGGACAGAAAGCCGCTGCCCGCCATCAATATGAAGATGGCGAGCAGCAGGCTGCGGACGGGATGGACGGCGGCAAGCATGGATGATGCGGATGCGCGGCTCAGGCCGCGCGCCGGCCTTCCATCGCTTCGCGGCCATCTTCCACCAGCGCGCGGTGCAGCGCGCGAACGGCGGTGTCATACTGGTCGACATCGACGATGAACTGCACGTCGATATTGCGGATCTGGTGCTGCATCGCGACGATCGGCACATGCGCGTCCGCCAGCGCCTGCAAGGCGTCCGTCATCAGTCCCGGCCGTGAAATGTCGCTGCCGATGACGGACACGATCGCAACCGGGTGGGCCGATATGGACGCATCGGGATATTGCGCCTGAAGGTCGGCGATCACCCGCTTCACCGTCGCGACATCGGCCGACAGATAGTGGGTGATGGTGTTGGCGTTGGATGCCTTGCTGACGATCCATGCGCCATGGCGGGCCAGCGCGTCCAGAATGGCGGCGTCATAGCCTTTCACCCCGACCATATCCTGCTCGAAAAATTGCAGGGCCTGTGCATGGCGCACGCCGGTCACGATTTCCACGCGCGGCGTGTCCGAAACATAGTTGCCGCAGATGAGCGTGCCGCCATCCTCCCGGTCGAACGTGTTTCGTACCCGCAGCGGAATGTCGGTCTGGCGCAGCCCCCTGCCCGCGCCGGGATGGATCGCCTCCATCCCAAGATTCGCCAGCTGGTCCGCCACATCATAATTGGTGCGACCGATCTTGCGGGCCTTGCCCGTGCCGACGAGCCGCGGATCGGCGCTCGACAGGTGAAATTCCTTGTGGATGATCGCTTCGCGCGCTTTGGTCAGCACCGCGATGCGCGAAAATGTCATTTCCGAATAGCCCCGCGCATAGCGCCGCACCATGCCCTCCGTGCACCCGGCATAGCCAGTGACGATCGGCAGGGTGGTCGACAGGTCGATCGATGCGAATGCCTGCCTGATCCGATCGTCCAGTTCGCGCATGTCCTGCTGGTCCCACAAGGTGAGATCGACGAACTGGGCATTGACGCCCCGGTCGCGCAGCAGCAGCGCCGTCGAATGGGCGCTGTGCGCTTCGCCCAGACCCGCCAGCAGTTCGCGCACCGTCATCAGCTGTTCCTTGACGCAGAAGCGGCCATGGCTGCGCAGACGCGCCAGATCGTCAAGGCAGGCGGCCACGGCGTCGATCCGCATGTCGACAAAGGCGTTGGCCTCCGCCAGCCGGTCGGCGCGGACGAACATGGTGGCATTATGGTCCCGCATCGCGCGGCGCACCATGTCCATCGCCTGGCGCCAGCCCGTCGCATCATCGTCGGCGACGAAACGGGCATAGACGCCAGCGTCACCGCTCTTCTTATGTTCCAGCAACAGGTCGGTCATCCCGGCATAGGCCGACACCACGAAAATCCGGTTGTAGAGGTCCGCGCCCTTGCGGCCCGCGATCAGCACATTGTCGAACAATGTCGCGGTCGCGGCCATGGAGGTGCCGCCGATCTTTTCGACGCTATGGATATTGCTCATGCCAGTGCCTCCTCCATTAGCGGCCCGCTGACGGGCGAGATCACCTGCGGCTCGCCGCGCGCGGCGATGAAGTCGGGGCGCGGCCGGTCGACGCCAAAGGGTGCGTCCAGCCGGTTCGACACGGCATTATAGACCAGGAAGGCATTGGCGCGCGGGAACGGCGTGATGTTGCCGTTCGACCCATGCATGACGTTGCAGTCGAAGATCACCACCGATCCCGGCTTTCCCGTCGGGGCGACGATGCCGAACTTGTGGGCCAGCTCGGCAAGGCTGTCCTCGTCAGGGACGCCATATTCCTGCTTCTTGAGCGACTGGCGGTAATGATCCTGCGGCGTTTCGCCAACGCAGGTCAGGAATTGACGGTGCGATCCGGGGATCAGCATCAACGGGCCGTTATGCGGCGTATTTTCCGCCAGCAACACCGACATGGACAGCGCCCGCATGCGCGGCATTCCATCTTCGACATGCCAGGTTTCAAAATCGCTGTGCCAGTAGAATTCCTTGCCCTGGAAACCCGGCTTATAGTTCAGTCTCGACTGATGCATGTAGACATCGTCGCCCAGCAGGAAGCGGGCCACCCCGGCCAGCCGCTCGTCGGCGGCCAGTCGTCCGATCACCCGGCTCTGGGCATGGATGCGGAAGATCGACCGGACTTCCTTGCCGCCCGGTTCGGTAATGACCGTTTCCTCCTCCAGCGCATCGGGATCGCCAAGCAGCATCCCGGCCTCGCTCTGAAGAAACGCGATCTCCGCGTCGGAAAACAGATCCTCCAGCACGACAAAGCCGTCGCGGTCGAAGGCGTCGGCCTGTTCGCGGCTGACGGGCGCGTTCGCGTTCCAGGCGCTATGGACGACGGGATCGAGACGCGGCAAAAATTCCGCCATGGTCGCATGGCGGGATGGGTAGAGGTCTTTCATGGGACTCCCCCTTTGTTCGTTCATGGAAAATTCGAAATGGCCGGTTCGGGACCGGCCGGCGCTGCATCGGTTCGTTTCGACCGAGTGAGGGGCAGCGCCATCGCCCGGCCCTATTCGGCCAGCGCCGGTTCGCGCGCGACGCTGGCTTCGGCGGGATAAGCGCCATTTTCGTCATGCACTTCCGTGCCGGTCACCGGCGGATTGAAGGTGCAGGCGCACAATATGTCGGTTTCGGGCCGCACCACATGCCGGTCATGTGCATTGAGCGCATACATGACGCCCGGCGCCAGTTGATGGGTAATGCCGCTGTCCAGATCCTCGATAGTGCCCGTGCCCTTGAGCACCAGCACCGCCTCCAGATGATTTTGGTAATGCATGTGCAATTCCCCGCCAGCGTACATGGTGGTGACGTGGAAGGAGAAGCCCATATTGTCGTCCTTCAGCAGAAGGCGCGCGCTTTCCCAGCCCTTGGACTTCACGTTGCGGTCGGACTTGCGAATATCCTGCAGTTTGCGAATGATCATAGCTGATAACTCCTCTTATTCTGCGGCGACGCCATAAGTGACGCCCAGCGCGGACCGGATGCTCTCCTCAAGAATGTCGAGGCCGGCCGACAGCACGGCGTCCTCGATCACGAGGGGCGCCAGCACCTTGACGATCTCGTCATGCGCGCCGCTGGTTTCGATGATGAGCCCCTGCGCAAAGCAGGCGGCGGTGATGGTTGCGGCGACATCGCCCGATCCGACGTCGATGCCGCGCATCATGCCGCGACCGCGCGTGGATAGCCCATGTTCGGCCGCCATCGCGTCCAGTCGCCGCGCCAGCAGCGCGCCGCGACGGGCAACATCCTGCCGGAAGCGATCGTCGCTCCAGAAATGGCGCAGCGTGGCCGTCGCCGTGACGAAGGCATGATTATTGCCCCGGAAGGTGCCATTATGCTCGCCCGGCGCCCATTGATCGAGTTCCGGGCGGAACAGCGTCAACGCAAAGGGCAGGCCCATGCCCGACAAAGACTTGGCCATCGTGACGATGTCAGGCGTGAAGCCCATGCCTTCGAAGCTGAAGAAATTGCCGGTGCGGCCGCAGCCCGCCTGAATATCATCGACGATCATCAGCGCGCCGTGACGCTTGGCGATCTCTGCAATCTTGCGCAGCCACTCCGGCGACGCGGCATTGAGACCGCCTTCGCCCTGCACCGTTTCGACCAGAATGGCCGCTGGCGCGTCCAGCCCGCTCGACGGGTCGGACAAGCGCCGCTCCAGCAATTCGGCAGTGTCGACGTCGGGGCCATGATAGCCGTCATAGGGTTCATGCGCGACATGGCTCAGCGGCACGCCCGCGCCGCCGCGCTTGGCGGCATTGCCGGTGCAGGCGAGTGCGCCCAGCGTCATGCCGTGGAATCCGTTGGTAAAGGCGATCACCATTTCGCGACCGGTAATCTTGCGCGCCAGCTTGATCGCCGCCTCCACCGCATTGGTGCCGGTCGGTCCGGTGAACATGGCGCGATAATCAAGGCCGCGGGGCTTGAGGATGACATCTTCCAGCGCGGCGAGGAAATCCGCCTTGGCGTCGGTATGGAGGTCAAGTCCATGGGTGATGCCGTCGCCAGCGAGATAGTCCACCAGCGCACTCTTCAGCACCGGATGATTATGGCCATAATTCAGCGTCGAGCAGCCCGACAGGAAATCCAGATAGCGACCGCCCTGATTGTCGTGCATCCACACGCCCTGCGCGCGGTTGAACTGGCGCGGCATGGCGCGGGCATAGCTGCGCACCCCCGATTCACGCCGTTCATAGATACGGGTGTCCGGAATGGACGCGGTCGGTTTGGGCTGTGTGATGATGGTCATGATGGTCAAATCTCTTTCAAATATGCGTCAGGGTCGGCAGCGGGCCGATACGCGCCTGCCATTCGGTGTCATGTGCGCCGGCAAAATGGGCTTCGCGCTCGAAACGGGCCGTCTTTTCAAGCGTCGCGTTCCAGCGGTGCGCCAGTCCTTCGAACAGGCCCCAGGATGCGCGATTATCTTCGGTCACGGTGGTCGTCAGATAGGCGACGCCGCTTTGCTCTGGTCGCGCCAGCAGCGCTTCGATCATGCGCCCGCCAAGACGCTGACCCCGCACGGCGGATGACACCGCGACCTGCCAGACAAAGAAATTTTCGGGCGCTGCCGGGGGGCGATAGCCCGATACCCAGCCAACCACCGCGCCAGCGCGTTCGGCGATGATGCAGCTATCGGCAAAGTCCGTGCATTGCAGCAGATTGCAATAGGCCGAATTGGGATCGAGCGGCGGACAGGCCGCGATCAATCCGCTGATGACCGGCCCGTCAGTCGCAACGGGCTTGCGGAACATGATGTCCTGCCCCTCGCCCTGTTCAGAGCGCGCAGAAGCCCGTGGCGGCGAAGCGGCCGCTGTAGCTTGGGAATCGAAGATTGTTTATCTCCCGAATTATATTTTTACGCGGAGAAGCAGATTCCCCGGCGAGATGGTCGACTATATGCCTTTTCAGGGCGCCATTTTCAACCCCGAACGGCAAATAATGTTTCAATCAATGAAGGATAAAAATGGAAATTTAGGGTGCAATGGCGCTTCCCCTGGCTTCGCGCTATGGGCGTTGGGATGAACTCCGAAATAGCCTCGCTAACCCTGCGCGCCCTGCGCCGCGTGCTGCGCGCGACAGAGATTGGCAGCCGCCAGCTCGCCTCCACGACAGGCCTCACGCCTTCGCAATTGCTGGTGCTGCGTGAAATCGACACACGCGGATCAGCCATGCCCTCGGCAGTGGCGCAGACGCTGCAATTCAGCCAGGCAACGATCACCGCGATCGTGGATCGGCTCGTCGCGCTCGGCTTCGTTCAGCGCCAGCGCGGGGAGCGCGACAAGCGGCAGATCCACCTGACCCTGTTGCCCGATGGCAGCAAGGCGCTGGCGGGCGCGCCCGATCCGTTGCAAATGCGCTTCATCGACCGGTTCGATGCCCTGCCAGCCTGGGAACAGGCCATGATCCTTGCCGCGGCGGAAAAGCTGGCGGTGTTGATGGACGCCGACACCATCGATGCCGCACCTTTGCTCGACGGCGGGCGGATAGACCGGTCGGAACCGCATTGAGGACCACCCCGGTCCTCTGGTCGCCGACGTGAACGGCATGGGCCGCCCCCGACACCGGCGCTTCGTCGCCGATAACGGCCTCAGACTTCCAGATCTGCCGTGACGTCCCTCCTGATGGCGCTGACATCGCGACGCGGTGGCTGGCCGAACAGACGCCGATAGTCGCGATTGAATTGCGATGCGCTTTCATAGCCGACCGCAAAGCCCGCTGCGGCAGCTTCGTTGGTTTCCGACAGGAGCAGGCGGCGCGCGGCCTGAAGCCGGACCTGCTTCTGGAACTGGATGGGTGTCAGCGTCGTCGCCGCCTTGAAATGGCGGTGCAGGCTGGCCGCGCTCATCGCAGCCATGCCGGCCAGTTCATCGATGCTGATCGGGTCAGCATAATGATCGGTGATCCAGCGCAGCACGCGGGCAATGCGCGCTATGGCGCCGCCCGCCAACCCGATCTGGCGCAGGCTTCCCCCGTGCGGTCCGTTCAGCAGCCGCCAGACGATCTCGCGGCGGATCAGCGGGGCCAGCACCGGCAGATCGCGGGGCGTATCAAGCAAAGCGAACAGGCGAATGAGGGGATCGAGCAAGGACGGGTCCAGCGCGCCGACCACCAGCGGCCCGCGTTCGGCGGCAGGCGACGCATCCTCCAGTTCGACGACCAGTTCCGCGATCATCGCCGGATCGATGGTCAGGCTGAAGGCCATATAGGGCCGATCGGGCGAGGCTTCGACAATCTGGGCCGTTACCGGCAGGTCCATCGACGCGATCAGATATTGACCCTGGGTATAGCGCCATGCCTGCTCGCCCAGCAGGCTGATCTTCGACCCTTGCAGCACCACGCAGAATGATGTGCGATAGATGGATCGCATAATGTCGCTGGGCTGTTCGGCATGACTGAGGAACAGGCCGTCAATCTGCGTCTCTCGCCCCTTGGCGTGCCAGTGCCGCGCGAGCAGCCCGCGCAGATGGTCCATCGCATCTCTCATGACGCGATGGTAGCCGCGGGCCTTCCGCCGATCCACCCCGCGCCCGCGCTTTGCGACTATCGGGCAAGAGTTTGCGAGAATTGGCGTAGCCCGGTCGCTGTCGGGGCGTATATTTTAAGCATCCCTCCCCATTGAAGGAATCCCCCATGCGCTATCGCCCACTCGGCCCCAGCGGCCTGTTTGTTTCAGAAATCTGCCTTGGCACCATGACCTTTGGCGGGGGCGAAGGCATATGGGGCCTGATCGGCCAGTTGCAGCAGGATGAGGCCGATGCGCTGGTGCGGGCGGCGGTGGATGCCGGCGTGAATTTCATCGATACCGCCAATGTCTATGCCGGCGGCCAGAGCGAGCGCATCCTGGGCCAGGCCATTCGCAATCTGGGCCTTGCCCGCGAAGATCTGGTAATTGCGACCAAGGTGCTGGGCCCCATGGGCAGCGGCCCCAACGCCAACGGCGCGTCGCGCAAGCATATTCACGACCAGATCAAGGGCAGCCTGCAGCGTTTGCAGATGGAATATATCGACCTGTATCAGATCCACGGTTTCGACGCGGCAACCCCGATTGAGGAAACGCTTGATGCGCTCGATGCTTTGGTACGCCAGGGACTGGTGCGTTATATCGGCCTGTCCAACTGGGCCGCGTGGCAGATCATGAAGGCGGTTGGTCTGGCGCGCGCCCGGCAACTGGACACCTCGAAGAACCGCTGGATTTGCGTGTAGGGTCGACGGTGCGGATTGAGGCGGCGTGGAAGGAGTGATGTTGCAGCGTATTTGTCGGTGATTTCGATATTGCCGGTGCCGCAGTGGCCGGATTTACCGTCGGTGGCGCTTGGTTCATATCAAGCAGGCGCAGTTCGCCCTTCGAGCCAGGCCAAGCGCTGGAAGTTATAGGCCAAGTTGGCCATGCCGATCTTGATGGTAGCGCGGGCGATGCCGATGGTGCGCACGACCAGCCCCATGCGGTTCTTTTGCCCGGCGAACACATGCTCGACCTGGGCGCGGATCTTGGAACGCCGGGTATTGGCCTTGGCGATCCGCTCAGGCAACGCTCGCCGCGGTTTACGCCGCTGGTGAATGTGGCTGGTGAACATGCCACTGGCCAGGAACGCCTCGTTCTTCTTGGATCGATAGGCGGTATCAGCCCAGACGCCGGAGGCAGTGTTGTCCTTACTGATCAGAACCGGCAGCCGTGCGCCGTCATGGGCATTGGCGGCGCTGGCATCCCAGGTGCGGATCAGCCCATGGGTTTTGTCGATGCCGATATGATTCTTGTACCCGAACATCGGGATGGCCAGATCGACCGGCCTAGCCGCCTTGGGATCGGCGCCCTCTTTGATCTTGGCCTTGCTGTACTTGATCGACCAGCGCGCATCACGGTCCTTTTGCCGGGTCTTGGCCGGCTTCCAGCCCTCGGGCACGCCGCCTTCCTTGATCGCTGCTTTCTCCGCTTCGGTATTGCGCTGTTTGGGTGCCTGCACGACCGTAGCGTCGATGATTTGCCCGCCCATGGCGAGATAGCCCCGATCCTTGAGGGCAGCGTCGAAGCGAGCGAAAAGTTTGTCTATGGCCTTGGCATTTACCAGGCGTTCCCGAAACAGCCACACCGTGGTCGCATCCGGCACGGTGCCATCGAGCCCAAGGCCCAGGAACCGTTGGAATGACAACCGGTCTTTGATCTGAAACTCGGCGGCCTCGTCCGACAGCGAATAGAGCGCCTGTAGAACCAGAATCTTGAACATCAGCACCGGATCAAAGGGCGGTCGCCCACCCTTGCCGCGAACGCAGCGACGAAGCGCTGCCACCAGCGGACCACGGAAAACCTCGAAATCCACAACTGCCGCTAATCGCTCCAGCGGATCGCCCGCTGCGCTCAGCGCATCGTACCGGTCCGAAAGATCGAAGAAACCAGGCTGACTTGCCATCATCGCCTCCTACGCATCGCCGACGAAGTGAATCAAATCCGCCGATCAAACGCCAGAGTTTTTCGAGGTGTCCAACTGGCGCCCATCCTGTCGCTACAGGCCTATTACACTTTGGTCGGGCGCGACCTGGAGCGTGAGATCGCGCCAATGCTGACGAGCGAAAGGCTGGGGCTGATGGTATGGAGTCCTCTGGCGGGCGGCTTTCTGTCCGGCAAATATAGCCGTGAGCATGAAGAGGCGGGCGATGGTCGCCGTGCAGCCTTCGATTTTCCGCCCGTGGATCGGGACCGGGGCTATGCGGTCATCGATGCGCTGCGCCCGATTGCGGCGGCCCATGGGGTCAGCGTGGCGCGGATCGCGCTGGCGTGGCTGCTGCATCAGCCCGTTGTGACGAGTGTGATCATCGGGGCGAAGCGTCCCGAACAACTGGCCGACAATCTGGCCGCGACCACGATCCGCCTGACCGCTGAGGATCTGTCGACGCTGGACGCGGTCAGCCGCTTGCCTGCGGAATATCCAGGCTGGATGCTGGAGCGGCAGGGCGCCTATCGCGCTGCGAGTTGGGGGCAGTAGACGTCTGGCTGCGTTGCCGCGACGGCCTGAGCGGATAGCCGCCATCGCCGCCTACGCCGCCGATTGCGTGTGCCTGTGTTGCTGAACGAGGAACGCCGCCCGAGGATTTCCCTGGGCGGCGTATGTTGTGTGTGTGTTTGGTTGCGGGAGTAGGATTTGAACCTACGACCTTCAGGTTATGAGCCTGACGAGCTACCGGGCTGCTCCATCCCGCGTCACCAAAGGACAAAGGGCGGACCTTTTGGGTCCGCCCTTTGATGAACTGTGAATGGGTTTTTGTCCTGATATGCGCGTGCTTCAATGCCTGGCGACGCCCTACTCTTCCAGTGCTTGAGCAATAGTACCATCGGCGCAGACTGGTTTCACGGCCGAGTTCGGGATGGGATCGGGTGGGTCACAGACGCTATGGTCACCAAGCAATGAAGCAGGCGCATATAAGGGGTTTCAATCGATACCGTGCACGTTTGTTTGTAAGATGTGTATCTGGCTGGCTTTATAACCGACCATGTCTGTCAGGCATCTGTTGTCCAGAGCTGTCATTGATGGTGGGACTCTGCGGTTCGTTATGAACCGTTTAAGCGCGAATAGGACAATTAGTATCGGTTAGCTTCATGCGTTACCGCACTTCCACATCCGATCTATCAACGTGGTGGTCTTCCACGGTCCTGTGAAATCTTATCTTGAGGGAGGCTTCCCGCTTAGATGCTTTCAGCGGTTATCCCGTCCATACATAGCTACCCTGCTGCGCCACTGGCGTGACGACAGGTACACCAGAGGTATGTTCAACCCGGTCCTCTCGTACTAGGGTCAACTCCTCTCAAATTTCGACGCCCACGGCAGATAGGGACCAAACTGTCTCGCGACGTTCTGAACCCAGCTCACGTACCACTTTAATTGGCGAACAGCCAAACCCTTGGGACCTGCTCCAGCCCCAGGATGTGATGAGCCGACATCGAGGTGCCAAACGATTCCGTCGATATGAGCTCTTGGGAATCATCAGCCTGTTATCCCCGGCGTACCTTTTATCCGTTGAGCGATGGCCCTTCCACGAGGGACCACCGGATCACTATGACCGACTTTCGTCTCTGCTCGACTTGTCAGTCTCGCAGTCAGGCGGGCTTATGCCATTGCACTCTAACAGACGGTTTCCAACCGTCCTGAGCCCACCATCGCGCGCCTCCGTTACTCTTTAGGAGGCGACCGCCCCAGTCAAACTACCCACCACAGAGGGTCCCTGCACCGGATAACGGTGCGAGGTTAGACATCAGAAAACAGCAGGGTGGTATTTCACCTATGGCTCCACTCAGGCTGGCGCCCAAGTTTCAAAGCCTCCCACCTATGCTACACAGCTCTTTCCTAATGCCACTCTGAAGTTGCAGTAAAGGTGCACGGGGTCTTTCCGTCTAACCGCGGGTACTCCGCATCTTCACGGAGAATTCAATTTCGCTGAGCATATCCTGGAGACAGTGGGGAAGTCGTTACGCCATTCGTGCAGGTCGGAACTTACCCGACAAGGAATTTCGCTACCTTAGGACCGTTATAGTTACGGCCGCCGTTTACCTGGGCTTCAATTCAGAGCTTGCACTCCTCCTCTTAACCTTCAGGCACCGGGCAGGCGTCAGGCCCTATACGTCGTCTTGAAGCCGACTTAGCAGAGCCCTGTGTTTTTGCTAAACAGTCGCTACCCCCTGGCCTGTGCCCCCCACAAGTGCTTGCGCATATGTGGGGCCTCCTTCTTCCGAAGGTACGGAGGCAATTTGCCGAGTTCCTTCAGGATACTTCTCTCAAACGCCTTGGTATACTCTACCATTCCACCTGTGTCGGTTTAGGGTACGGTCTATACGGAGGGGCTATTTCCTGGGACGACTTCACAGCCTGGAGCAATCCAATAAGCCCAGACCATTTACGCCATCCGTCACACACCTCCAGGCCCACGAATATTAACGTGGTTCCCATCGACTACCCCCTTCGGGCTCGTCTTAGGGGCCGGCTTACCCTGCTCAGATTAGCTTTAAGCAGGAACCCTTGGAATTTCGGCGACAGTGCATCTCACACTGTTAATCGCTACTCATGTCTGCATTCGCACTTCCGATACCTCCACGACCCATTACCAGATCGCTTCAACGGCCTACGGAACGCTCCGCTACCGCTCAGTCAAAGACTGAACCCTAAGCTTCGGTGCATCACTTTAGCCCCGTTACATCTTCGCCGCAGGATCTCTTGTTTAGACCAGTGAGCTGTTACGCTTTCTTTAAAGGATGGCTGCTTCTAAGCCAACCTCCTGGTTGTTTTGGAAATCCCACATGCTTTCCCACTTAGTGATGACTTGGGGACCTTAGCTGTAGGTTAGGGCTGTTTCCCTTTTGACGACGGACCTTAGCACCCGCCGTCTGTCTGCCGAACTAGACTCGTTGGTATTCGGAGTTTGGTTAGAGTTGGTAGATCTCGCGACCCCCGCATCCATCCAGTGCTCTACCCCCAACGGCAATCATTCGACGCTCTACCTCAATAGATTTCGCGGAGAACCAGCTATTTCCCGGCTTGATTGGCCTTTCACCCCTAAGCACAACTCATCCGACAATTTTTCAACATTGAACGGTTCGGTCCTCCAGTGCGTGTTACCGCACCTTCAACCTGGTCATGCATAGATCGCCGGGTTTCGGGTCTAATGCATCAAACTTCGTCGCCCTGTTCAGACTCGCTTTCGCTGCGCCTACACCTAACGGCTTAAGCTTGCTTGATACACTAAGTCACAGACCCATTATGCAAGAGGTACGCGGTCAGGTCTCAAGGACCCTCCCACTGCTTGTAGGCATCCGGTTTCAGGTACTGTTTCACTCCCCTCATCGGGGTGCTTTTCACCTTTCCCTCACGGTACTGGTTCACTATCGGTCATGTACGAGTATTTAGGCTTGGAGGGTGGTCCCCCCATGTTCAGACAGAGTTTCACGTGCTCCGCCCTACTCAAGTCCTGTGATCTTGCTTTCGCATACGGGACTGTCACCCGCTATGGTCAAACTTTCCAGAATGTTCTGCTTGCTTAATCACAGGCACTGGCCTGGTCCGCGTTCGCTCGCCACTACTAACGGAATCTCGGTTGATGTCTTTTCCTCCGGGTACTGAGATGTTTCAGTTCTCCGGGTTCGCTTCACCAAAGCCTATTTTATTCAGCTTAGTGATACCTCTCCCATTTAACCTTTAGTCCTCGCCAAGGCGGGGAACCAAAGATTAAATGGTGAAGGTGGGTTATCCCATTCGGAAATCGCGGGATCAAAGCCTGCTCACGGCTCCCCCACGCTTATCGCAGCGTGCCACGTCCTTCATCGCCTGTACATGCCAAGGCATTCACCAGATGCCCTTACCTCACGCTTGAGAGTCCGCACCACCAACGACAACACTGGAAGATCAAGTGCTTTTCCTGCCGTTGAAACAATGCGGTTATTAAACTCAGCCAGATAATCATTCGTGTACGATCATCGCTTCCGTTTCCATCCGATCCGAAGATCGCGCGGAACCGAAAACCATGTCGCCACGGCATCGATTAAAAAACCCATTCACAATGTCAAAGAGGAGCGCAATGCGCTCCATATCACCAGCCCTTGGCTGGCAAACCGTTTCTCTTCATCTCTGGAAATATCGAGGGGATGGTGGAGCCTATCGGGATCGAACCGATGACCTGATGCTTGCAAAGCAACCGCTCTCCCAGCTGAGCTAA